>NZ_QGLE01000002.1 GCF_003173035.1 Zavarzinia aquatilis | reverse complement strand
GATGCGCGACCGCTTCTCGCCTGCCGGCGGGCGTCACCATTTTTTTGACAGAAGTTCCTTCAGCCCGGCGTTGTCCAGCATGGCATCCGCCAGCAACCGCTTCAGCTTCGCGTTCTCGTCCTCCAGCGCCCGCAGACGCTTCGCCTCCGAGACCTCCAGCCCGCCGTACTTCGCCTTCCAGGCATAGAAGGTCGCGCTCGACAGCCCGTGGCGGCGGCAAAGCTCCGTCACCACCGCTCCCGCCTCGGCCTCCTTCAGAATCCCGATGATCTGCTCTTCGCTGAACTGCTTCCGCTTCATCTCAAAGCCCTTCCTTCTCGGTCGGACTCTACTCCACAGCGGATGAACTCGCGGGGGTCAGGTCATGGCCTATCTCGCTGAAGATGATCCTGCAATGGCTGCTCTTGCCTTTTTGGGGACCATATCGAGTGCGGTCCCCGGTGGAAAAGCTCTTTTCGGGGCGGCGCGCAGGGCCGCAATGGAGGCAGCGGATGTCGGGCGATTCGGTAGGCAAGCTCGGTTGCGAGAACTCGTCAATGACGACACGCTTGGCGCCGCGGACCGTGGTTGGATCAGGCAAGAGCTAAACTCCATCGATCGAGGACAACGATCGACGATTCGCAATCCACCCGGTAAGGATCTTGCCCACGAGCGGGGCAGAGAGGCGGCGAAAGGCTATGACTACAGTCACTCGAATCTTCAGGATCGAGACCTTCATCGTTTGCAGCACAAGTACGATGATTTCGGTCGAGCAAATACTGAGCGGCCTCTGCCTTGAGGAGCGTAAGCGATGAAGGTGAATCCAAAGCAAATGGAGGCGGTGCTTGCGTTACCGGGCATCAAGCGCTTCCAGCACTTCATCAAGGTCATTGCAGATTGGCAAGAGGTCTGGGGCCTGTACCAGGACGGGTGGGCTCTTGCGCTGGCGGATGATGGGGCGACCGTATTCCCGCTGTGGCCTGCCAAGGAATATGCGCAAGTATGTGCTGCCAACGAGTGGGCTGGTTACGAGCCGCGTTCGATCAGCCTAAGTGACTTCTTGGAGGTGCTGTTACCAAAGCTGGAACTGGATGGTGTCTTGCCAGGAGTCTTCTTCACGCCGACGAGCAAGGGGGTCACGCCTTCGGTAGATGAGTTGAAGTCGGCTCTTGAGGCGGAACTGCAAAATTATTAATCGAGGCGAAAATTGAATTGGCACCCGCCTTGCGCGGGCGTCAATACCTATTGACCATCATCGCGCAACTTCTTGAAATTCTAGTCGTTCCCGAGCAATTCATTGACAGGTTTGCCGATCTCGACGCTGAGAGCGTTGGCGCGTGCTGATAGTTCGGCCTACACCTCGACATCGAGGTACACCGGCAGATGTTCGTCCCCCAACAAACCTATGCTTCCCACCCGCCTTCCGGCATCGTCGGGTCCATGCCGCGCCAAATCCCCGCCCCTTCCACCTTCCCCAAGCATCGGCGCCATCCGCCGGATGCCGGCTTCACGCTGGTTGAGCTTCTCGTCGTCGCAGTCCTGCTGGGCCTGATCGGTCTGCTGGCGAGTGGTGGTGTGCGTTTTGGCTCGCGGGCCTGGGACCAGGTGACGGGGCGGATGGCGGCCGAGGCGGCGGTGAGCGGGACGGTGGACAGGCTGCAGCGGGCCGTGGGCAATGCCGTGCCGGATCGCCGCGATCCCGGGGGCTTGCGCGGTGGGCTGGAGGCCGGGGGGGAGGCGATATCCCTGCGCACCCGTGAGGGGGGCGAACTGGTCGACTGGTCCCTGCGGCGGGAGACGCTGGGCGAGGGCGGGCAGGGGCTGCGCCTGCGCCGGGTCTTGGCCGGGACCGCGATCGGGGCCGGCACAGGGGCGGGGGGCGACGCGGTGGCGGAATGGCTGCCACTGACGGCGGCGAGTATCGACTTTGCCTGGCGGGCCGATGGCATGGTGCCCGGGCGCTGGTCGGAGCTGTGGCGGGCCGACTGGCCCTTGCCCGATCTCATGCGCCTGCGCTGGCGGGCGCCAGACGGTCAGGCACGCGAAGTGCTGATCCGCCTGCCGGTGGGGGCGGTTTCCGCCTGTTCCGTCGCGCCGGGCGAGCTCGGGTGCGGGCGATGACGCCGGGGTCGGTGCCGCGAGATTGGGTGGGGCGAGATCCGGGGCGGCGATATCCGGGACGGCGGGGGGAGCGGGGTGTCGCCCTGCTGATCGTCGTCGGCGCGCTGGCGGTCATGGTGGTGCTGGCGGCCGGCGTCATCGCCGCCGTCCGCCAGCAGGCCCATGTCGCGCGCCGCGATCTGGCGGGTGTGAGCGCCGATGCCGCGCTGGAAGGGGCGGTATGGCGGGTCGCCGGGCGCCTGATCGCTGCCGGGTCCGGAGCTGGATCTGGGTTAGGGGCGGGGGCCGAAGGCGGCGTGTTGCCCGAGATGTCGCCCGCCGGGATCGACCTGATGGTGGGCGAGGTCGCGGTCCATGTCCGGGTTCGGCCGGAGGCCGCCAAACTAGACCTGAACCGGGCGGACGAAGTCCAGCTGGCCGCCCTGCTGCGCGCCGCCGGCCTCGGTGACGGCGAGGCGCAGGGCGTCGCCGCCGCGATCGCCGACTGGCGGGATGCCGACGGTTTCCTGCGCAACGGCGGCGCCGAGGCCGATGCCTATGCCGCCCGGGGCCTGGCCGGCCTGCCGCCCAACCGGCCCTTCGAGGATGTGCTCGAGGTACGGAACGTGCTGGGCCTGCCGCCTGCGGTCGCCGATTGCATCCTGCCGGACCTGACCCTGTTCAACCCTTCGGGGCCGCTGGTGCCGGCCGGGGCCTCCCCCCTGATCCGCCGGGCCCTCGGCCTTGCCCCGGAGGCCGGCGCGGCCCCGCCGGTGGAGGCGCCGATGCCGGGCGATGTCGTCGCGCTCGAAGCCCGCATCGCCGGCGAGGCCGGGGTCGATCGCTACAGCCGGCGCTGGATCCTGCGCATCACCGGCAACATGGCCGAACCCGTCCAGGTGCTGGAGCGCCGCGACCTCGGCCCGCTCGAAGCCGCGGCGGAGGCCGCCTGTCCGCCCGGGCTGGGGCCGGCGGCCCGGTGATGGCGGCGCCCTGGCCCCTCGTCTTTGCCGCCGCCCTTGGCCTTATCGTCGGCGGGGCGCTTGACCACGTCGCCGGGTGGCTGGGCCGGGACGGCGGGGGCGTATGGCCGGCGGCGGGCGCCTCGCCGTTGCTGACGGGCGGGGCTGGCGCGGCCCTCGGTCTCTGGGCCGGGAGTGTCGTGCCGGCGCCGGTCCTCGGCTGGGCCTGCGGTCTCGGCTGGGGACTGCTGGTGCTGGCGTTGGTCGACCTGCGCTGTTGGCGGCTACCCGACGCGCTGACCCTGCCGCTCCTGGCGGGCGGGCTCCTGTTCGCCGCCGTCGTGGTGCCTGGGACGCTTGCCGATCATGTGATCGGAGCGGCGGCGGGCTATGGCGTGATCGCGCTGGCTGGTCTTGCCTACCGAACCCTTCGCGGGCGCGACGGGCTCGGCTGGGGCGATGCCAAGCTTCTGGCGGCGGGCGGTGCCTGGGTCGGCTGGGCCGGGCTCGGCGGCATCCTGTTCATCGCCGCCGTCGCGGCGCTGCTTGCGGTGTTCGCCTTTCGCCTGCGCGGGGGCGCGGTGACGGCCGATACCGCCCTGCCGTTCGGACCCGCCCTCGCGCTCGGGATCTGGCTCAGCTTCCTTCATGGCCCGCTGCTGATCGGCTGAATTCTTTTGGCAAGCGGAGGTGGCGGCGCCACAATCCGGGCGGGCAGCGGGGACCGAGTCGTGGCGCAGGCAAGAGATTTTCCCGAACAGGCGGAGGCGGACGAAGACGGCGTGCTCGCCCGCCTTCAGGGGGAGGGCGTGCTCGACGACGATGCCGTGCAGCGCCTGCGGCGCGTGCGCGGGCGGAGCCCGATCGCCCTCGTCGACGCCGTGACCCAACTCGGCCTGCTGGCGGAGCGGGAACTCGCCGGTCACCTCGGCCGGATGCTGGGCCTTGCCGTGGCGGGGCCGGAACGGCTGCCGGCCGAAGCGGTGGAGATCGGCCGCGTCTCGCCCCAGTTCCTGCGCGAGCGGCGGGTGGTGCCCCTGGCGATGACGGGGGACGCCTTACATCTCGCGGTGGTCGATCCCTTCGACCGCACGGCGGCCGACGGGCTTCGCCTCGCCACGCGGCGGCGCGTGGTGCTCGAGATCGCCGCGGCCAGCGATGTCGAGGAAGCGCTAGCCCGGCTCTATGCCCGGGCGTCCGAGGGCCCGGCGTCCGACGGCGACACGACGGAACTCGACCTCGCCCGGCTGCGCGAGCGGGCGAGCGACGCGCCGGTCATCCGCCTCGTCGACGGGCTGCTGTCCCGCGCGGTCGAAGCCCGGGCCTCGGACATTCATCTCCAGCCGCAGGAGCGGCGCCTGCGGGTGCGGATGCGGATCGACGGCGTGCTGCGCGATTTCGAGCCGGTCTCGGGCGAGCTGGCGCAAGGGGTGGTCTCGCGCCTGAAGATCCTCGCCGGCCTCGACATCGCCGAGCGGCGCCTGCCCCAGGATGGCGCGGTGAAACTGGTGGTGCGCGGGCGCGAGATCGATCTGCGCATCGCTTTCGCGCCCGCGGTCCATGGCGAGGCGGTGGTGGTGCGTATTCTCGACCGCGGCCATGTCGCGCTCGATTTCGATGCCCTCGGCTTCGCCGGCGATGTACGGCACCGGTTGACCCGGCTGCTGGCCCGGCCCAGCGGCATTCTGCTCGTCACCGGGCCGACCGGCAGCGGCAAGTCGACCACGCTCTATGCCGCGCTCAATCAGCTGAACGGGCCGGAGCGGAACATCGTCACCGTCGAGGACCCGGTCGAGAACAAGCTGGACGGCATCACCCAGATCCAGGTGAAACCGGACATCGGCCTCACCTTCGCCCGGGTGCTGCGCTCGGTGCTGCGGCTCGATCCGGATGTGATCATGATCGGCGAGATCCGCGATCCGGAGACGGCGCAGATCGCGACCCAGGCGGCGCTGACCGGTCATCTCGTGCTGGCGACCCTGCACACGAATTCCGCCGCCGCCGCCGTCACCCGCCTGCTCGACATGGGGGTCGACGATTATCTGATCGCCTCGACCGTCAGCGGTGTGCTGGCACAGCGCCTGGTGCGCAAGCTCTGCCCCGAATGCCGGGTCGCGGAAGCGGGCGCCTTCCGGGCCGGGGGCTGCGCCACCTGCAACATGACCGGTTATCGCGGTCGCATCGCCATCCACGAGTTGCTGACGGTCGACGAGCCCTTGCGCCGCGCCGTGGTCGCCAAGGCGACGGCGGGCGAGATCGAAGCGATCGCCCGGGCGGCGGGCATGGAAACCCTCGGCGCCTGCGGGTTGCGGCTGGTCGCCGCCGGCATCACCTCGCGGGCGGAAGTCGAACGTGTAGCCATCGAGGATCAGGAATGACGACGGAAAAGCGGTATCGCGTGGCGACGGGCGAGGACGGTTACACGCTGATCGAATTGCTGGTCGTGCTGGCCATCCTCGGCCTTCTGGTCGCGATCGCGGTGCCGAGGGTCGTCGGCTATCTCGAGGGCTCGAAGGTGAAGACGGCGGAGATTCAGCTCGCCCAGATCGACGCCGCGCTCGACCTCTATCGCCTCGATCTCGGCGATTTTCCGGGCGAGGCGCAGGGGCTGAAGGCCCTGATCGAAAAGCCGGACGGCGCCCGCGTCTGGAACGGCCCCTATCTCAACAGGGCCGACGGCATCATCGATCCCTGGAGCCGGCCCTATCTCTACAAGCGCGCCGCCGGCGCGAAGGACTACCGCCTCTATTCGCTGGGCGCCGACGGCGCGGAAGGCGGCGAGGGCGAGGCGGCGGATATCGTCGCCAAGGGCCTGAAATAGTCCGGCATCAGGGGGGCGTCGAAAGAAGGAAGCGGGAGCAGACGTAGTCCGTCGCCTGTTCCACGTCACTGGCGAGCCCGTGGCGCCGCATCTCGCGCAATAGCGTACGGCGCTCGGTATCCGACGAGAAGCGGCGCTGCCGCTCGGTGTGATGAGGCATCTCCACCGTATGTGACGGTCTCCCGGTTTCGTGTCCGGTCTGAATGAGAATTTCGGTCCTTCATCTGCCGGGGTTAACCCCGGCCGGAGAGCAAGCTATCGACCACGGCCGGCAAGCACTCCCGCGTCACGTCATCGACGATGTTCAGCACCCGAAACCGTCAGCAGGCCACCGAGCTGATGGTGCACGAAGTCCAGGCTCCCGCACTGGTTCGGCAAGGCCGGCAGCGCCTGGGGGCGCCCTCGTGCCGGCCATCCGTTTCCGGCCACAGCGGTGGCGCCTCCCCCCCCCCCGCAAACAAATTCAACCCCTTGAGGCCATACGGTTTTGCAGGCGCCATTGCTGTCCGGCCCGCTGCTCCGCCGCGGCGCCGAGTCCGGGCTGATGGCCTCTAGCCCGGCGGCGCGAGCCGCCGGGGTCTGGTCTCCAGCGCCGAGCTGCATGAATTCGCGGCGGTCAGGTCACCGGGACTGCGGCTCAGAACTCCTTCATGGTCTCGCGCAGGGTCTGGGTCGTGTACTCGGTGCGGACCAGGCCCTTGCGCTGCAGGGCAGGGACGAGACCATCCGTCACTTCGACGATGTAGCGCCGGTTCATGCGCAGGGACGGCGAGGTGATCAGGAAGCCGTCGCCTCCAACCTCCTCCATCACCTCGCCCATGCGCGTGGCGACCTGGTCCGGCGTGCCGATCAGCTCGATCGAGGAGACGAGGCCGCCCGAGGCCTCGATGACGAGCTGGCGCAGGGTCTTGCCGCTGCCCCATTGGGCGAATTTGTCGAGCGAGCCCTGTTCGCCGTTGGTGGTCAGATGGGGCAGGGGGTCGTCCAGGCTGAATTTCGAGAAGTCGATGTCGGTCACGCCGGCGATGAAGGCGAGCGACTGTTCGATGAAGCGGTCGGAATTGATCATGCGGGCATGGCGCTCGCGCGCTTCCGCCTCGGTCTCGCCCAGGGTCGGGGTGATGCAGAAGAAGACCTTGATATCGTCCGGATTACGGCCGAATTTCTCGGCTCGGGCGCGGATGTCGTCGCGGTAGCGCTTCATGCCTTCGATGCCGTTGCCGACGGCGACGATGGCGTCGGCGTGCTTGGCGGCAAAATCCTTGCCCCGCGGCGAGCCGCCGGCCTGGACGAAGGCGGGCCGGCCCTGGGGCGAGCGCACCGTGTTCAGCGGCCCCCGGCACTTGTAGTATTTGCCCTCGAAATCAATGGTGTGGACCTTGGTGTGGTCGGCGTAATAGCCGGTCTCGCGGTTCTTCACCACCGCGTCCGGCTCCCAGGTCTCGAACAGCTTGCAGACGAGGTCGACATATTCGTCAGCCATGTCGTAGCGCACCTCGCGCGAGGGCAGGGCCTCCATGCCGAAATTCTGCGCCGAGGCATTCTCGCCCGTGGTGACGATGTTCCAGCCGAAACGCCCGTTCGAGATGTGATCGAGGGTGGAACACAGGCGCGCCAGCATGAAGGGCGGATAAGCCATGGTCGACATGGTGGTGACGACGCCCATGTGGCGGGTCGCCGCCGTCATCAGCGCGGCCAGCGGCGCCGGGTCGTGCTTGGGCGCCATCAGGGCGTGCTTCAGATAGACCTCCATCGAATGGCCGAAGGCTTCCGAGACCATCAGCGTATCCTCGACCATCATGAAGTCGAAGCAGGCCCGCTCCAGCGACTTCGCCATCTCGACGTAGAAATCGCCGTTCCAGGGCGAGCCGCCGTTGGCGAAGGGCTCGTTCCATTCGTCCGGCGAAAAGCCCAGGAACCAGCCGAGATGGAAGCGCTTGGTCATGATTGTTTCCTCTTGTCAGAAGGTCAGCCGCGATAGCGGGTGGCGTGGAGGGCGAGGGCTGTAACGGCAAGCGACACGACGATGACGCCGGTACCGATGGCGTTGATCGAGGGCGAGATGGAGGTCCGCATCATGCCCCAGATCAGGGTGGACATCGTGTTGCTGCTGGTCGTGAAGAAGGTGATGACGAAATCGTCGAGCGACAGCGCCATGGCGATCAGCATGGCGCCGACGATGGTGGCGCCGATCACCGGCAGGGTGATGCCGAGGAAGGCGCGAAAGGGCGAGGCACCGGCATCCCGTGCCGCCTCGAGCGCGGCCGGATCGAGAGTGACCAGCCGGGCGTGAATGACCGCGGTCACGAAGGGCAGGGTGAAAAGAAGATGGGCGAGCATGGTCGCGAGCACGCCCGGCTTCAGTCCGATCGCGTTGAAGAACGTGAGCAGCGACAGGCCGAGCACGAGGGGCGGCAGCATCAGCGGCAGACACAGCACGAGCAGCAGGGCCGCGGCGGCTCCCCGTGGCAGCCGGGCCAGACCGAGGGCGGCCGACAGGCCGATCAGGGTCGAGAGCAGGCCGCAGCCGAGGGTGATCTGCGCCGTCGTCGCCACGGCCGCGCCGAACTGCGGGTCGTCCGACAGGGCGCGGTACCAGCCGAGGCCGAGACCGGGCAGGGGGAAGGCGGCATTCGGCCCCGTGGTGAAGGAAAAAAGGATGCAGAGCGCGAGCGGCGCCAGCAGGAACAGCACGATGGCGCCGGTGAAGGCGATTGGGACCAGACGCCGTATCGTCATCGCGCGCGAAACCCGAGGCGGAGGGCAAGCCCGGTCGCGCCGAGCACGAGAAGGCTTGCACCGATCAGGCTGAAGGCCATGGCGGCGCCCAGTGGCGTGTTCATGCGCAGGCCGAATTGCGACTGGATGAAATTGCCGAACATGGCGCCCCCGGGGCTGCCCACCAGGGACGGCGTGACATAGTCGCCGGCCGCCAGAAGAAAGCACATCGCGAAGGCGGCGAGCAGCGCCGGCCGGATCTGGGGCAGGACGACGTCGATGATGACGCGGGTCACGCCCGCCCCCATGTCGCGGGCGGCCGCGATCTCGCTGTCGTCGATGTCGCGCAGGGCGCCGAACAGCGGCAGCATGGCGAGCGGCAGCAGGTAATGGGTCAGGGTGACGATCACCGCCCCGGTATTGAACAGCAGAAAGGGCAAGGGTTCGGCGATCAGGCCCGTGGAAAGCAGTGCCGAGTTCAGGATCCCGTCGAGGCCGAGGATGGTGCGCCAGGCATAGATCTTGACCAGATAGCCGCCGAACAGCGTGATCAGGGCGATCACGAGCAGGACATTGCCGGCGCGCCCGAGCGAGAAGCGCACGGCATAGGCGAAGAGAAAGGCGATCGTGGTGGCGACCGTCGCTGCCATGAAGGCGACGCCGAGGGTGAAGCCGAGGGCGCCGCCGTAATCGGTGAAGACCCGCGCGTAATTGTCGAACTGGAAATCGGGCACGATGCGGAAGCTGCTGGCCTTCCAGAAGCTCTGCACGAAGAAATAGCCGAGGGGCGCGACGAACAGGCCAAGGAAGGCCAGCGCCGCCGGCAGGAGCAGCAGGCCGGTCGCCAGCGTGCCACGCCGCGCCGTCATGAATGTCCCTCGAGCACGAGGACGGTTTCGGGGGTGAGGCCGATCGTGACGCCTTCCCCGATCGCCGGCAGGGTGTCGATCGCCTCACCCCCGATCTGGATGGTGAGGGGGCGTCCGTTCGCCGCGGCGCAGATCACATGGGCGTGGGCGCCCAGAAAAATGGCGTCGAGCACCCGCGCCTCGAGGCGCAGGGGGGGCTGGACAGCCCCGAGCCGCAGGTGCTCGGGCCGGATCATGACCGTGACCGGGCCATCCGCGCCCGGGCTGGGCAGGCTGGCGCCGGGGCCGATCTCGACCCGACCGCTCCGACGTTCGGTCGGGATCATGTTGGCTTCGCCGACGAAGCCGGAAACGAAGGCGTCGGCCGGCCGCGAATAGATCTCGCGCGGCGGCCCTTCCTGGATGATCCGGCCATGGTTCATCACGGCGACGCGATTGGCCAGGGTCATCACTTCCGCCTGATCATGGGAGACGAGGATGAAGGTGCCGCCGATCGCCTGGTGCAGGCTGCGCAGTTCCTGATGCATGGCCTTGCGCAGCTTGAGGTCGAGGGCGGCCAGCGGCTCGTCCAGCAGCAACACCTTGGGTTTCAGCACGAGAGCCCGGGCAAGGGCGACGCGCTGGCGCTGGCCACCCGACAGCGCGGGGGCCGGTCGGTCGGCGAGGGCGGTCAGATGGACGAGGTCCATCATGCGTTCCACCTCGGTCTCGATCTCGCGCCGGGGGCGTCGGCGCAGTTTCAGGCCATAGGCGATGTTCTGGCGCACGGTCATGTGCGGGAACAGGCCGTAGTTCTGGAACACCATGCCGGTCGGGCGCTTCTCGGGCGGGAGATGCGTCACGTCCTGTCCGTCGATCAGGATGGTGCCGCCGCTCGGCTCGACGAAGCCGCCGATCATGCGCAGCAGCGTGGTCTTGCCACAGCCGGACGGGCCGAGGATGGCGAAGAAGTCGTTGGCCCCGATCTCGAGCCCGGCCGGCGCCACGGCCTGGTAACGGCCGTAACGCTTGCTCAGATCCCGAAGCTCCAGCAGGGGGCGGTCCGACATCACCGCGCTCAGGCCTTCAGGAAGCGGTCGTAACCGTCGAGGACCTGATCGTAGGTGACATGCGTGCCGTCGCTCTCGGTCGGGAACATGCGCGGATAGATGTGGGCATGTTCGAAATAGGCCTCGAGATTGTCGTAGTCGTAGAGCGCCCTGGCCTCGGGCGAGAGCAGGGCGACCGCGTCCGCGTTGGCGACGCCGAGGAAATTGTCGTTGCCGAACTTGGCCTGTGCCTCGGCGCCGATGATATGGTCGAGCAGCTTGTAATCGAGCTCGAGGTTCGGTGCCTCGGCCGCGATGTTATAGGTATCGACGAAGGCCCAGGTGCCTTCGACCGGTTTGGCGATCGAAACCTCGACACCCTTGTCGCGACACCACAGCACCATGGGCTCCCAGCCCATGATCATCGCGGCCTCGCCCCGGATCAGCAACTCGGCGCCGTCGCCGAGGCTGGCCGGCATGGCCCTGATGTGGCCTTTCTTCAGGGTGATCAGCAATTCGATGGTCGCGTCGAGCTGTTCGCGGGTCAGCCTTGTCGCATCCTTCACGCCGGTGGCGACCGGGGCCCAGACCAGGATGTTGGTCAGCACGTCGGCGAAGAGCGCGACCTTGCCCTTGTATTCGGGCTTCAGGAAATCCTTCCACGAGGTCGGCGGTGCGGTGACCAGCTTCGGGTTATAGAGCAGGGCGCAGGACGAGAACGTGAAGGGAATGCCGTAGACCTTGCCGTCCGCTTCCTTGGCCATGGACTGAAACTTGGGCATCAGTTTCGGGAAATTGGTCAGGCGACCGGTGTCGAGCGGCGTCACCAGGCCGACCTCGCCCATCACCGGGTTGTACATGTGGTTGAAGGTGGTGAAATCCACCGTGCCCATGCCGCCCGAGCGCAGCTTGGTGATCATATCCTCGCTGGCATTGATATAGGTGGTGTCCAGCGCGGCATCGTTCTTCGCCAGGATGTCGCCGACGGCAAAGGCGGCGTCATAGCCTTCCCAGCCGACAAAGGAAATCCGGCTGGTCGCGGCCTGGGCCGGACGGAAGGGCAGGGCAAGGCCGGCGGCGATGCCCGCGGCCGCGGCGCCCTGGAGCAAGGCGCGGCGGGAAACGCCGGAGGCCGCTGCCGGGCGGCCGCAATGATCACGATCCTCGGATTTCCGACGCATTCGATCCCCTCCGTACTGAGCACTGACGATCCGCGCCCGGGGCCCCGCTTGGGGCGGCTTCCGCCTGCAAGGGCGGCGGGCGGATAATTTTTTGGTCATTTGATCATATTGGTCAATCCGTTTTCTGCGATTGCGAAGAACAAAAATTCCAGCAAACTCGAATATGTGAAGCATATGGTCAGAAAAAAGCGCAAATTTTGCGCAAATGCTCAACGAGGGTGCAGCGGGGGACGATGGCGGACGAAGGCAATGGTGGAATCGACGCGCTCAGCAGGGGCATCATCGTCGCCCTGCAGGAAGATGGGCGCATGTCGTTCCGGGAGATCGGCAAACGATTGGGCGTGTCGCCCAACACGGTGCGGGCGCGTTATCACCAGTTGCAGGAGCAGGGCATCATCGACGTCATCGCCGTGCCCAATCACTGGCGTCTCGGTCTCGCGTGCCACGCCACCATCGGCATCAGGCTAAGGCCGGGCACGATTGATCAGGCGGTGGCGGTCCTCGATGCGCGCAACGAGGTCGCCTGGGTCGGCGTCATGATGAACGGCTATGACGTCATGATCGAGGTGGCGGCGGCCAGTACCCCCGCTTTCACCCGCCTGAAGCAGGAGTTGTTCGCGGCGATGGACGGCTTCGTCGACGCCGACGTCTTCCTGATGGCCGAGGTGCGGAAGTTCCGCTACCGGATCGACGCCGGCGACTAGAGCATCGGCGACATGAGCGTCGTGCCGCCGATGCTCTACCCTTTTGCTTTGCGCATCTTCGGACGGCGGAGCGTTTTTCCACTTCGCCTGAAGATGCTCTAGCGCGGCCGGTGGAGGCCGAGGGTGCGTGCCAGGGCCTGCATGGCGGCGATCAGGTCGCGCACGGCCCCGCGCGAACGGGCGAGATCGGGCGCCGCCAGTTCCTGCAGGATGATGCCGTCTATGCCCGCCATCACCGCCTGCGACAGGCGGCGGATCGCCTCGGCCGGGGCGCCGGACGCATGGCCCGCGAAGGCGTCGTCATGGGCCTTGATGTAGTCGTCATATTGCCGCCGGGCCATCCAGGCGGCGCCTTCGGTCCGCAGGGCATAGAGCGTCAACTCGTATTGGACGATCTGAATCGCCAGATTGCGTTCGGCGATGATCCAGTCGGTTTCCAGCACCCGCTCGATGCATTCGTCGAGGTCTCGGCTGCCGGCGACGCCGAGGCGCAGTTGCTGCGCCAATCGAGCGCCCAGCGTGTCGAGGACGGCCATCAGCAGGGCGTCCTTGCTTTCGAAATGATAATGCAGCGTGCCCAGATGAACGTCGGCCTTCTCGGCGATCTTGCGCGTGGTGATGCCGGTCACGCCCTCGTCGCAGAGGGCGAGCAACGTGCCCTCGATCAGCCGTTCCCGCGTTTCCCGGGCCTTGCGTCCGGCGCGGCGGCGCGCCGGGGCCGCTTCCTGGCCGGCATCGTCCGCCTCGGGCGCGTCGCTCGTCGTCAATCCCCGACTCTCCTGCTCTCGTCGCATCCTTCTCTATAGTGAAATACGCGGTGCGTGGCGACGGGCATTCGCGGTTGGCGCAACGCGGCGCATTAATTTTTTGGTCTATTGACCAGAAATAAAAAATCCCGTTTCCTCGAAGCAGGATCAGATGACCACACTTTTCGAGGTGATGGCGCGCCGGAAATCAGGTCGTTCGTCCGACCGGATCGCTGCCGCCCCATGCCGGAACGGGAGCCAGGCCCTTGCGTAGAATTGGTGTCGATACCGGTGGAACCTTCACTGACTGCGTCCTGATCGACGACGAGGCCGGCACGATCACGGTCGAGAAGGTGCCATCCCAGCCGGCCAGTCCCGAACTCGCCATTCTCGACGGCCTGCTGCGCCTTGTCGCGCGGGCGGGGCTCCGCCCCGGCGACATCGACGCGGTGATCCACGGCACCACGATCGCGACCAACATCGTGATCGAGGAGACCTACGCCCCGGCCGGCATCATCGCGACCTCCGGCTGCCGCGACGTGGTCGAGATCGGCACCCAGCAGCGCCTGCGCCCCTACGATCTCCTGCACCGGCCGAAGCCCGTGCCGGTGCCGCGCGACCGCCGCCACGAAGTGGCCGGCCGCCTTGGCGCGCACGGCATGGAAGTGGTTCCACTCGATGAAGCCGCCACGCGCCGGGCGGTCCGCGCGCTCGCGGCCGAGGGTATCGGCTCGATCGCGGTGACCGGCCTGTTCTCCTTCGTCGATCCCGTGCACGAGCGGCGCATCGCCGAACTGGTGGCGGAGGAAGCGCCTGGAACCTATGTCGTCATTTCGTCGGACATCTCGCGCGAGGTGCGGGAATATCCGCGTTTCGCGACGACGGCGGTGAACGCCACCCTGGCGCCGAAGCTCGATCCCTACATCCGCCGGCTGGAGGCGAAGATCGCCGAAGCCGGCTTTACCGCCCGGCTCTATGTCATGCAGAGCAGCGGCGGCATCGCCACGGCCCGTCGCTCGATGGGCGAGCGGGCGCATCATCTCGTCCTGTCGGGGCCGGCGGCGGGCATCATTGGCGGCGTCGTCACCAGCGGAATTTCGGGCATTACTCACCTCGTGACGCTCGACGTCGGCGGCACCAGTGCCGATATCGGCATCGTCGCGGGCGCTGAAACCCGTGTCCGCTTCGAGATGGAGCTGCCGAACGGAATGCCGCTCCATGTCCCCAATCTCGAGATCGAGACGATTGGCGCCGGCGGCGGCTCGATCGCCTGGATCGACGCCGGCGGGGCTCTCCGTGTCGGGCCGCAGAGCGCGGGCGCGCGGCCGGGGCCGGTCTGCTTCGGTCTCGGCGGTACCGAGCCGACGGTGACCGATGCCCAGGTCGTGCTGCGCCGGCTGAACCCTGCCGGTCTCCTCAATGGTGGGCTGAAGGTCGACGAAGCGGCCGCCCGGGCCGCCATCGCCGGCCTCGCCACCCGCCTTGGCCTCGGCGTCGAGGAAGCGGCGATCGGCGTCGTCGCGGTGATGGAGGCCAACATGGCCGGGGCGATCCGGCGTTCCGCCGCGCGCCATGGCGATGATCTGCGCGATTTCGCCCTTGTCGCGGCCGGGGGCGCGGGCGGGCTTTCGACCTGCGCTCTTGCCCTGGCCCTCGATATTCCCCGGGTGGTCATTCCACCCCATCCGGGCCTCCTCAGCGCGACGGGGCTGCTGACCGCCGACCTGCGCCACGATCTCGCCCTGCCGGTGATGATGGATGCCCTGGCGCCCGACGAGGCCCTGGTCGACCGGCAACAGGCCGAACTCGAGGCCCGGGTGACATGCGATCTGGTCGAGGACGGCATCGCGCCGGGGCGCTGGCGCTGCGACCACGCGCTCGACCTGCGCTATGTCGGTCAGGAATATTCGCTGCCGGTGCCCGCCGGTCGGGGCGAGGCGATCGAGGCCGTGGTCGGGCGTTTCCACGAAATCCATGCCCGCATCTACGGTCACGCGGCCCCCGGCACGCCGGTCGAGATCACCGCGATCCGCGTCACCGGGCGCAGCGTCGCGGAGAGCCGGGAGATGCCCCGGGTCGCGCCCCATGCCGCGCCGCCGAAGGCCACGCGGCAGGTCTGGTTCACCGAAGCGGGCGGCTTCGTCGAGACGCCGGTGATCGCGCGCTTCGGCCTTTCGCGGGGCGAGACCATCGACGGTCCGGCCATTCTGGAACAGCTCGATACCACCACCGTCGTGCCGCCCGGCTGGCGGGCCACGGTCCACGACAGTCTTTGCCTCATCATCGAGGAGATCGCGCCATGACGGCCACCATTGATCCGGTCACCGTCGCGGTGATCGGCAGCGCCCTGCGCGCCCTTGTCGGCGAGGCGGGGGATTCGCTCCGGCGCAGCGCCCATTCGCCGATCATCCGGGAAATGCTCGATTACTCCTGCGCCCTGTTCACGGCGGCGGGCGACGCGGTGGCGGAGGATGCGAATATTCCCGCCCTGCTCGGCTCCATGACCTATTCCATGCCCCATCTCCTGGCGGAAAATCCCCGGGAGACGGTTCAGCCCGGCGACATCTTCATCGGCAACGATCCCTATCGCGGCTGCACCCATACGCTGGACATCCATGTCTTCGCGCCGGTCTTCGCGGAAGGCCGGCTGATCGCCTGGGTCGGCAACCTCGCCCATCACACCGACATCGGCGGCAGCAATCCGGGGACGGAGGGGTTCGCCAACCAGTCGATCTTCGAGGAAGGCCTGCGCTTTCCCTGGGTCAAGCTGGTCGAGGCAGGGCGAGAGAACACCGCGCTCATCCGCTATTTCGAGAACAACACGCGCGATCCGGCCTCCAGCATGGGCGACCTGCGGGCGCAGATCGCTTCCGCGCGCCTCGGCCTGCGGCGCATGGCCGACATCGTCGCGCGCTTTGGCATTGATGTGCTCGAAGCGGCGATGACCGAGCGCCTCGCCCAGGGCGAGCGGCGCATTCGCCATGTCCTGGCGGCGGCGCCGGATGGCAAGGCCGCGGCCGAAGGCTTCCTCGATAATGACGGCATCGGCATGGCGCCGGTGCGCATCGCCGTCTCGGTCGAGAAGCGGGGCGACGAACTGATCGTCGATTTCGCCGGGACCGATCCGCAGATGGCGGGCGGCCTCAACTGTTCGCGGACGGCGACGCTCTCGGCCGTCATTTTCGCCGTGAAGGCCGCCTTCGATCCGGAGGCCGAACAGACGGCGGGCAGCCTGCGCCCGCTGAAGATCCTGCTGCCGCCGGGCAGCGCGGTGAACCCGGCTTTCCCGGCGGCGGTCAGCCTGCGCCATCTGGCGGCCCAGCGCATCACCGACACGATCGTGCGGGCGATTGCCGGCTTCAGGCCCGATCTCGCCGTCGCCGGGGCCTTCGTGGGCTTCTCCAGCCTCGCCGCCGAATGCCGGCACCCGCGCACCGGCCTGACCGTCGTCATGGCCGACGACCTGGGGGGCGGCATGGGCGGCAACCGAGCCTTCGACGGGCTGTCGGCGGTCGATCCCTATCTCGGCAATGTCGGCCTGCTGCCGATGGAAATCTGCGAGCGGCAGTATCCGATCCGCATCGTGACGACCGAACTCGAACCCGACAGCGGCGGCCCGGGGCGCCATCGCGGTGGTCTCGGCATCCGGCGCATCTATGAGTTCCTCGATCGTTGCGACGTCGTCTTCTACACCGAACAGACCAGGCCGGAATTCGCCGCCTGGGGGGCGGGGGGCGGTCAGCCGGGGGCGCCGGCCCGCCTCGTGCTCGAACGGGCGGACGGCAGCTCGGTCGCCATCACCAAGAATCGTCTGATCGTCGAGGCGGGCGATCGCCTGGTCACGGTGACCGGCGGCGGCGGCGGCTGGGGTCCGCCGGCGGGCCGCGACCTGGAGGCAATCGCCCGGGACTTGCGGGAAGGCAAGGTCTCCCCGGCGGCGGCCCGGGCCGCCTATGGCCCGGGCCGGGCGGCGGAGTAATCATGGACGACGCGACGATCGACCGTTTCCTTGCCGACAATCCCGATATCGTCGAAATCGACGCCGTCTTCCCGGACCTCTCCGGCCGTCTGCGCGGCAAGCGTCTGCCCCGCGCCGAGGCGGCGGCGCTGTCCGGCGGACGACTGAGGATTCCCCAGGCGATCATGGCCCTGACGACACCGGGCGAATGCCTGGATGCCGACGGGCGGGGCATTTCCGACGGCGATCCCGACGGCGCGGGCGTCATGGTGCCCGGCTCCGTCACCCGCCTGCCGTGGACGGCGCGGCCCACCGCCCAGGTGCTGATGCGCATGGTGTGGGGCGACGGCGATCCGCTCGGCCATGATCCCCGCAATGTCCTCGATCGCGTGCTGGCGCGTCTCCGCGCATCGGGTCTCCGGCCGGTCACGGCCTTCGAGGTCGAATTTCACGTCATCGACCGCAAGCGCGGGCCAGACGGTTCGCCCGTGCTGCCGCCGCTGTTCCGCGACGTACCGGCCTGGTCGCGCTCACATGGCACGCCGGTGCTCGATACACTCGATCCGTTCTTCGAGACGGTGCGCCGTTACGCCGAGGCGATGGGGCTGCGCCTCGGCGGGGTGACGTCAGAGACCGGAATCGGCCAGTTCGAGCTGAATCTTCACCACGGCGACGATCCCGCCCGCTCGGCCGACGAGGTTCTGCTGCTGCGCCAGATCCTGTGGAATGCCGCGCGTTCCCACGATCTCGACGTCACCTTCATGGCCAAGCCTTTCGCCGACCAGCCGGGCAACGGCCTGCATCTTCATCTCTCCATGGTCGACGGGGCGGGGCGCAATCTCTTCGCCGCCGAGGGCGGGGAGACGCTGCTGCGCCACGCCATCGGTGGCATCCGCGCGTTGATGCCCGATTGCCTGGCGCTTCACGCCCCCCATCACAATGCCTATCGCCGCTTCGTGCCGGGCAATTTCGTGCCCATCAACCGCAGCTGGGGCTTCGACAACCGCTCCGTCGCCTTTCGGGTGCCTGGTGGCGACCCGTCGGCGCGGCGGATCGAGCATCGCGTCGCTGGTGGCGACGCCCATCCCCATCTGGTCATGGCCTCGGTCCTTGCCAGTGTGCTGCACGGGATCGAGGGGCGGATCGACCCCGGACCGCCGTCGACCGGCAACGCCAATCTGCTGGCCGACCCCGCGGTGCCCACGGATCTGCCGGCCGCCCTCGCCGTGCTGGCGGGCAGCGCGGCCCTGCGGGAGGCGCTCGGCCCGTCGCTGGTCGATGTTTTCGTCGACGTCCGGGCGCGTGAATATCGCCGCCTGCTGTCCTTCTATTCGCCGGTGGAATACGAATGGTATCTGTGAGCCCCGCGCCGCCGCCAGGCACGGTGTATGCCGCGACCTGTCCCCCCCTGCCGGAGCAGCCCGTGCTGCGCGAGGCCGTGACCGCCGATGTCTGCGTGATCGGCGGCGGCTTCACCGGACTGGCGGCGGCCCTTCGCCTGGCGCAGGCGGGACGGGATGTCGTCCTGCTGGAGGCCGGTCGTGTCGGCGACGGCGCCAGCGGGCGGAACGGCGGCCATGCCAGCACCGGATTGCGCCTGAAACAGGAGGAGCTGGAACGCCTCTATGGTCTCGAGGTCGCCCATCGCCTGTGGGATGTCGCGCTCGACGCCATGACCCATTTCCAGGGGTTGATCGCTTCCGGCCTTGACTGCGACTACACCCCGGGGGTCTATCGCCTGGAACACCGACCGCGGGCGGTGGAGGCCTTGTCCCGCCATGCGGAACACATGCGCCGCCACTATGGCTTCGAGGCGCTTACGCCGTTGGGGCCGGCGGATATCCGGCAAAGGGTGGCGAGCGATGCCTATTGCGGCGGCCTGCACGATGCCGCCTCGGGCCATGTCCAGCCGCTCAAGCTGGCGCTCGGGCTTGCCCGGCGGGCGCTCGAGGCCGGCGTCCGCGTCTTCGAGGCGACACCCGCGCTGGCGGTCCGGGACGGCGTGCCCGCCGGGATCGTGACCCCCGGCGGCAAGGTCACGGCCCGCCAGGTGATCCATGCCGGGAACGGCATGACGAGCGGGCTGGTCTCTGCGATCGACCGGCACGTCATGCCCATCCGCAACTATATCCTGGCGACCGAGCCGCTGCCGCCCCCGCTGGCCGCCAGTCTGATCGCCGGGGGGGCCGCCGCCAGCGACAGCCGTTTCGTCGTCTATTACTTCCGGGTCGATCGCAACCGCCGCCTCGTCTTCGGCGGGGGGGAAACCTATTCCTATCGCGATCCCCGTAACCTTGCGGATTTCGTCCGCCGCCACATGCTGCGGGTTTTTCCCCAACTCGGCGGCGTCGCTGTCGCCCATGCCTGGGGCGGCACGCTCGGCATCACCATGAGCCGTATGCCCTATGTCCGGCGAATCGGCGAGGCGGGCTTGGCCGCCGGTGGCTTCTCCGGCCGGGGTGTCGTGCTGGCGCCCTATATGGGACAGGTCCTGGCGGAGGCGGCCCTGGGCCGCTCGGCGGTCTTCGATCTGTTCGCCGGCCTGCCCGCGCAGGCCTTTCCGGGAGGGCCTGCCCTGCGAGCCCCGTTGCTGGCAGCCGGCATGGCCTATTACAGGCTGCGCGACCGCCTCGGCCTTTGACCCCGTGTCAGGCCGCATTCACCCGATCCGCCACCAATTCTGCCAGCCTTTGTCTGACGCCGGCCGTGCCCGAGGTAACGTCGAGGGCTGCGAGGCGCGTGATGAGGGCACGAGCCTGAAGCCGCCGGTCGGCATGATCGGTGCCCTGCGTCAGGCCGTCGCCATAGGGGGCGGCCTGCGCCAGCGGCGTCCGGTCGAGCGGCACGAAGGCGCCGACTTTCCAGAAAATGCCGACACAAGGCCCCCGACCGGTCATGGCAGTCTCATGATGTCGCCGTCATCAAGGCGGCGCAGGGGCGGAAACCCTTCTGCCGCCTCGTCCCATTTCACCCCGTGGACCGGCACCACGACCCCGGGCTTCATGGCGCCGGCGAAGGCGCGGAGGTCGGCGGGCGAAGCATGGCCGCTGGTATGGATCTGGTGGATCGGAACACCATGGGACCGGCACCAGTCGAGCGGGCCGGCGAAACGCGGATCGTCGAAATAGCCGCGCCACATGGAGAAGCACAGGGCGTCGTCGGCGCAGGGCACCACGCCCTTGTGCTGGTAGTCGTGCAGCAACCCTTGGCGAAGCATGACGACATCGCGGCGGGATTGCAGGCGTGCCGCCGAAATTCCCTGCTTCACCATGCGGCGAACGTAATCCTCGCGGCCCCGGCGCCGATAGGCGGCCGCGAGTCCGTGGGTCATGACGACCTTGATATCGGGCAGGCCGGGGTGGGGAAGCCGGGTTCCCGGAGCCACATGGTCGAGGACATCGGCGGTATAGAGATCAATGACGAGTGTCCGGCCGCACTGCCGCGCCGCCCGGAAGAGGGTCACCGTCCGGTCGATGTTCTGCGCCGACCAGGAGACGAAGAGACGGCCCGGCGTCCGGTCGATCAGGGTGGCGAAATCCTTTTCGAGATCGGCTTCGGAGACGGTGGGCTTGTCGGTGCCGAGATTGGTCCCTTCGGTCAGCATCACGTCGATCGCGGACGGCGGGGTGGCCATCATGCGGTCCACCAGCACCGACTTTCGGCCGTGACGCCGGAAGTCCCCCGTGTAGAGAATGCGCCGGCCGTCACAGTCGATCAGCAGCATATGGGCGTCGAAGGCCGAATGATCGGTCAGGATCGGCGTGACCGTGAAAGGCCCGAGCGCGAGGGGGCCGCCGCGGCTGTCCCAGGTGGACAAGGTGCGGGACAGGGGACGACGCATCGTGTCCGCGGTCAGGCCGATCAGGCGAGCCGAGGCGGCGCCGGTCCAGACCGGCCAGGCGGCCGGCAATTCTTCGCTCAATCCCCAATGGTCCTGATGCGGATGGCTGATCAGGACGGTCGCGAGGCCACGCCGGTCGAGGCTGGCGGGCAGCAGTCCGCTCGCGCCGTCCGGCGCGTCCAGCGGGCGGCCGGCGTCGAGGATCAGGCGGTCGCCGCCCGAATGCCGGATCTCGATGCAGGAGCCGCCGATTTCCCGCGTGCCGCGATGAACGATCAACTCGACGGTCATGGCAGGACCGGCAAGGTGAGATCGCTCTCGTTCCGCACGACATGGAGGCGGCATCGGGCCGTCCGCAGCTTTGCCTCGTGGCCGTTCGCCGCGAAACTGCCAGCACCCTTCTGATCGTCGCCCCGAAAATCGGCGATCAGCAGGCGGGGCACCGGATCGACTTCGAGGGGCAGGTCGCCGTTCGCGACATCGAGGATCGTCTCGCCGAGCGGATGGCGTGTCGCGGCGGCGTGGTGGAGATCACGCAGCACGCGGCAGTTCTCGCGGTAGGCTTCGGCGACCATGTCGGCGTGGTCGCGCAGCCAGCCCCCATAGGTCTCCAGTTGTTCCACGACCTCGGGCCGTGCATCCCCCTGGCGCCGGACGCGGGCGTCGGTGGCGAGCTTCACCTCCCAGAAGACGATGCGGTGGCCTGCGGTCGTGCGCTCCAGGGCGACCAGATCGACCCGGGGTGCGATCTTGCGTCCGGCGCTGTCATGGCCGGCCGGCAAGGCCATCTCGAGGTCGATCACCCCGGCGTTCCGGCCGACGACCCTGTCGACGAAGCATTTTTCCTTCGACGTAAATCCCTCGCATCGCTCGATCCATTCCGACAAACCGTCGGCGGTCGTCAGTTTTTCGTACTTCTGGCCGGCGGCATTCCCGTCGAGATACTTGTGATGGACTTCGGCATGAAGCCGGCCACGCCTGTCGAAGCCGAGCTTCGCGACCGATTGGCCGAGACGGTAGAAGTTCAGGTAACCGTTTCGGACCGCCAGCCGCAATCCCGGTTGCCGCGGATCATCGCAGCCAGCCGGCTGCCAATGTCTCGACAAGGCTGTGAACAGGCCGTCGTTTTCCACGGTCGCGGCATCGAGCGGGCGGAACCGGCGAGAGAAGATCGTCATGCCTTCTGACCTTTGCCTGGACGTGGGCATTACCGCGCGCTCGTGCTCGACACCTGCCGGCCCTTGTCGTCATAGGTGAAGATGGTGAAGCCATGCCGAATGCTCACGGTGCCGGAGGTGTAACCCTTGAGGCCATCCGTCGGCTGGCTGCCCCGCGACTTGGTGAAGAGCTGTCGCCCCCGTTCGTCATAGACATAGACCGTGGGTCCCTTTTCCACCGCGCTGCCGATTGCCATTTCGTTCTCCTTCAAGCTTCCATTTTTGGCGGAGGCGTGCGTTCGATTAATGCCAAGGGTGGCGCTGAGTTATTTTTCTTAACCCATGGTTTCATTGACGTTAACTTTGGCTCGTCATCCGCCGCGATCTTCAAGTACCATTGTGAACTGCCAGATTCGGTCAGGTGACATGCGTCAGGAAAAAGTCGCCAAAGTTCTGGACCTCGCCTTGGCGCTGAGGGCCAGCCATGCCGGGCTCACGCTCGACGACATTGGCGCGCGCCTCGGGGTCTCCGAACGGACGGCGCATCGACTGCGCGACGCGGTGGCGCAGGTCTTTCCGGCGCTGGACTTCCGGCTGGGCGATGACGGGCGGAAGTATTGGTATCTGCCGCCCCAGACGGTCGATCGGCTGGTCGATGTCAGCGCCGACGATCTGTCCCTGCTCGCGAGTGCCGCCGGCATGATGGCCGCCCAGGGGAACGACGATGGTGCCGGTCGCCTGCGCCGCTTGGCGAGCAGGATTGCCGCGCTGATCCCGCCGAAACTGGCCATGCGGCTGGAGCCGGATGTCGAAGCCCTGATGGAGGCCGAAGGAATCGCCCATCGGCCCGGGCCGAGGCCCATCGTGTCGGGCGACGTGCTGTCGACGATCCGGCAGGCGATCAAGGCCAGCCGTCGTCTTTCCGTCAGCTACCGGGCAAGGCGGGGGGTGGGCCCCCGCCAGCGGCGGACGGTGGAGCCCTATGGCCTGTTACTCGGCGCCCGCACCTATCTCGTCGGTCATGATGTCGGCCAAGACAAGGGCCCGTTCCTGCGCCTCTTCGCCGTCAGCGGCATCGAGCAGGCGAGCCTCGAGGACATGCCGTTTGTCCGCGATCCCGCTGTCTCCATGGCGGGTTTCGTCGCGCAATCCTTTGGCGTCTTTCATGAGGATCCGGTCGACGTCGTCTGGCGCTTCCGGGGCGACGCGGCACGAGATGCGGCCGCCTTCGCCTTCCATCCCGCTCAGACCGTGACCACGGCACCGGATGGTTCTGTCACGGTGCGGTTTCGTGCCGGCGGACTTCTCGAGATGTGCTGGCACCTCTTCACCTGGGGCGACAGTGTCGAGATCGTCGAGCCGGACTGTCTTAGGGCTCGCTACGAAGAACTGCTCCGTCTGACGCTGCGACGACTCCAGGGGGCTTGAAGCCGGTCTGGCCCCTCATTCGCCGTCAGAGATCTTAACCCTCGGACCGGAGGTCCTCTGTGCCGAGCGGACGGGTCAGCCCCGCCGACGGCGGCAGGAGCATTTCGCAGCGGTTCATTCGTTGAACAATCCGAAAAGGAAGGCCTGGGCGTAAGTCGCCATCGCATTTTCCAGGCCGCAGCGCGCCGCCCAATGCCGTAACTCATAGGCGGCGTTGAGTGTAACCATCAGCGTCTGGGCGGCGATCCAGGGGTCGATCGGCCGGATCGAGCCGTCCGTGATGCCGTCGATCATCGTGCCGGCGAAACGCGCCGTGATGCGCCGGGATTTCGCCATGACCTGCGCGCTGATCGCCTGGGGCAGCGTGTGTAGCGCGATGTTACGCAGCAGTGGGGCCGCCGACGGCGACAGCTGGCGCGTCACCAGGGAAAGCATCGCTTTCACGAGGCGCTCGCCATGCGGCCCTCCGGCGGCGTCCGCCTGGCGTTGGGCATCGTCGATCCACTGAAAGCTCTGCTCGAAGCAGGCCTGCACCAGATCGTCCTTGCCGTCGAGGTGATGGTAGAAACTGCCCTTGGTGACGCCCAGTTCGGCGGCGATCAGATCGACCGAGGCACCCTTGTAGCCTCGTGTGTTGATCAACCGGATGGCCGCGGCCAGGAAGGGCGAGGTGGCGAGATCGGGGACCTGGAGGCTTCCCGTCTCCAATCCTGCCGCTGGCGCTCCCGCCGGCAGCAGGCCGTGCCGCAGCAACTCCAGCAGGCGATGGCAGACCCGGCCATAATCCCGAGGGTCGTAGAGCGGCAGCCAGGCCGGCATCCAGAACACGGTATCGAGCAGGATATGAGCGCGGGCGGTCTGTCTGGCGCGTTGCAGGGGACTGCCGTCGCTGTCCCAGAAATGCCGGACGCGGCGATAGATGGTCAGGTACCGGCCGATGAGCTGGCCTCGAAGGGGTTCATCGAGGGCGCGCAGATCCGACAGGCGGGCCACCGGGGTCTCCTCCCCCCGGGCCACGCGGCCCAGCATGGCGAAATTCTCCTCGACATAGCGGGTTACCCGCCGCTCGGCATCGGGCTCTTGCTCCGCCAGGCTGACCAGCCTGTCGAGCCGGTCGAGCGCGCGATCGAAGCAGGCCGCGACCAGAAGCTCCTTCCGGCGGAAATAGTAGGTGATGCTGGTCGTGCCGAGGCCGACGCTGTCCGCGACGTCGGCGATCGAAAGGGCGCGGACACCGCTGCTGTTCACCAGGGCCGCCGCCGCGTCGAGGATGCGCTCGCGCTTCGCGAGATATTGCCGGGTTTCTGCGGTCGCTGGGGTCACGGATTCTACTCGCTAGGGCGGGAGTGGGGCGCGGCCGAAGCGCCGCGACCGCGCGTGCCGCGATCGCGCCAGTCTCGATGATTGCCGGTCGTTTGCCAATTCAGAGAATCGGTATGTCGGCGGCGCAGGTATATCTTATGGCTCCTGATCGCCATTGGTGCTTGTGCCCTTTGCCTTACGTCGCGTCCCCGCGGCTTGAGACGTTCACCTTGTGCGGCCTCGAAAATTTGTTTTAGAAATATGGGTATGTACCCGAAAACAATGGGGCGGAGGGAGAGGACATGAGCGATCTCGCAGGCTTCCGGGCCGAGGTGGCGGCCTGGCTCGAGGAAAACTGCCCGGCCGCCATGCGGCAGCCGGCCAGGGGCGACGAGGACATGTGCTGGGGCGGGCGCAATCCGGTCTTTTCCTGTCCCGAACAGAAGCTGTGGCTGGAGCGCATGGCGGCCAGGGGCTGGACCGTACCGGATTGGCCCCGGGAATATGGCGGCGGCGGCCTCGATCCGGCGGAGACCAAAGTCCTGCGACAGGAAATGGCGCGGCTCGGCTGCCGGTCGCCGCTGTCGAGCTTCGGCATCTGGATGCTGGGGCCGGCGCTGCTGAAATACGGCAACGAAGCGCAGAAGAGGGAACATCTGCCGCGCATCGCCCGGGGCGAAATCCGCTGGTGCCAGGGCTATTCCGAGCCCAACGCGGGGTCCGATCTGGCCAGTCTCGCCACCCGGGCCGAGGACAGGGGCGACCATTTCCTGGTCAACGGCCAGAAGATCTGGACCAGCTATGCCGACAAGGCGGACTGGATTTTCTGCCTCGTCCGGACCGACAGGACGAGCAAGCACAACGGCATCAGTTTCGTGCTTTTCGACATGGCTTCGCCAGGGGTCAGCACCAAGCCGATCCTGCTGATCTCGGGCTATTCGCCGTTTTGCGAGACTTTTTTCGACGACGTGAAGGTGCCGAAGGAAAACCTTGTCGGCGAACTGAACAAGGGCTGGGACGTCGCCAAATATCTGCTCGGCCACGAGCGGGAGATGATCAGCGCCATGGGCCTCGGCGAGGCCGGCGTGCCTTTGCCCGAGATCGCCCTGCAGTCCATGGGCCGTGACGACCGAGGGCTGCTGGACGAGCCGGTGCTGCGCGCCCGCATCGCGCTGTTCGAGGTGCGGGCGGCCGCCTTCAGGGCCATGTCGGAGCGTTTCATCGACGAATTGAAGGCCGGCAAGGCCCATCCGGCGCAACCGTCGATGATGAAATATTACGGCACCGAACTGAACAAGGCCCGGCATGAGCTGATCATGGCCGCCGGCGGCTCGGGTGCGCTGGATTGGGAAAGCGCCGCCTCCAATGGCGGTGCCGCGGCCCGCGCCTGGCTGCGCACCAAGGCGAATTCGATCGAGGGCGGGACCAGCGAGGTTCAGCTCAACATCATCGCCAAACGCATTCTCGACCTGCCGAGCGCCTGAGGAGGATCGCCATGCCCCTGTATCTCGACGATCAGCAGTCGATGCTGCGCGACAGTGCCCGCGCCTTCGTGGGTGAAACCGCGCCGATCGCGCATATGCGCGGTCTCCGCGACGCGAAGGAGCCGAAGGGTTACGCGCCCGCCCTCTGGAAGCAGTTCTCCGAGATGGGCTTTACCGGGATGCTGATCCCGGAAGCGGAGGGCGGCCTTGGCCTCGGCGCGGTCGAGGCCGGCATCGTGCTGGAGGAAATCGGCCGCAACCTGACGCCGTCGCCGTTCCTGTCCACGGCGATCGGCGCGGTCGAGGCCCTGAAGGCCGGCAGCGCCGCCCAGCGCGGGCGCTGGTTTCCGGCCATTCTTTCGGGGGACGCGGTCGCGGCCCTCGCGATCGACGAGAGGGCGAAGCACCGGCCGGCCGCGACCGCGCTGACGGCCGAGCGCGCCGGTAACGGTTTCAGGCTGTCCGGGGCCAAGACCTTCGTTACGCACGGCCATGTCGCCGATCTCGTCGTGGTCGCGGCGCGGACCGCCGGACGTGCCGGCGATACCGAGGGCATTACGCTGTTCGCCATTGAAAAGGGCGCGGCGGCGCTTCACGCCGAGCCGCGGCGGCTGGCGGACGCCAGCATCGTGGCCGACCTTCGCTTCGACGGCGTTGAGGTCTCGGCCGACGCGGTGATCGGCGAGATCGACGGGGGCTGGGGGCCGCTGACCGCGATCCTCGACAGTGTGCGCGTCGGCGCGGCGGCGGAGCTGCTTGGCGTCGGCGCGGGCGCCATGGACATGACCGTCGGCTATCTGAAGGAGCGCAAGCAGTTCGGCCAGACCATCGGCTCGTTCCAGGCGCTCCAGCACCGGGCGGCTCATCTCTATGCCGAACTCGAGGTGGCGCGGGCCGCGATCCTCAAGGCCCAGCAGCTTGTCGATGCCGCCGATGCCCGGGCCGAAGAGGCCGTCATGGTCGCCAAGGCCATGGCGGGCCTGGCGACGACACTGGCGGTTCAGGAAGGTGTCCAGATGCACGGCGGCATCGGCATGACCGATGAATATAATATCGGCTTTTACATGAAGCGTGGTCGTGTCCTCGCGGAAAGCTTCGGTGACACGGACTTCCTGGCCGACCAGATCGCCCGCCGCGCGGGATATTGACGGGTCGGGCGGCGGGGGGCCAGCCGCCCGACCCCAATGCGCTCTGATCCGATCATAACGAAGAAGACAACGGAGGAGACGAATGGAGACCTTGCGTATTTCTGATAGGGGCGTGCCGGATCCCTGGGCGCTGCCGCTGGCCGAGATCGACCCGAGCCAGGCGGAGATTTTCCTGAACAACGCCCAGGGAGAATATTTCCGCCGGCTCCGCCGGGAGGACCCGGTGCATTACTGCGCCGACAGTGCCTTCGGCCCCTATTGGTCGATCACGCGCTTCGACGACATCGTCGAGATCGAGACCAACACGAAAGTGTTTTCGTCCGAACCGGTGATCGTGATCGGCGACGTTCCGGCGGAATACCTGATGCCGATGTTCATCGCCAAGGATCCGCCGGTGCATGACGTGCAGCGGAAGGCGGCGGCGCCCGCCGTCGGCGCGCCCCGGCTTGCCGAACTCGAGGATCTGATCCGGCGCCGGGCCGGTGCCATCCTCGACGGCTTGCCCGTCGGACCCACCTTCAACTGGGTCGAGAGGGTGTCGAAGGAATTGACGGCGCAAATGCTGGCGACCTTGTTCGACATCCCCTTCGAGGATCGCCACCTGCTGCCCTATTGGTCCGATGTGTCGACGAACTCGGAAGCCTGCGGTGTCCAGACCGACATGACGGCCCGGCAGAAGATCCTGATGGAATGTCTCGCGTATTTCACGCGGCTCTGGCACCAGCGGGCCGCGGCGCCGCCATCGCTGGATTTCATTTCGCTGCTCGCCCACAATCCCGAAACGAGAAATCTGGTCCAGGATCCCAACGCGCTGATGGGGAATGTCATGCTGCTCATCGTCGGCGGCAACGACACGACGCGGAATTCGATTTCGGGCGGCGTCGTGTTCCTGAACCAGAACCCGCAAGAATACGACAAGCTGCGCGCCGACCCGGCCCTGATCACCAACATGGTTTCGGAAATCATCCGGTATCAGACGCCGCTTTCCCACATGCGCCGGACGGTGACCGAGGACTTCACCTTCAAGGGCAAGCGGATGCGGAAGGGGGACAAGGTCGTGCTCTGGTATTGCTCGGGTAATCGGGACGATGGCGTGATCGAAAACCCCGAGGAATTTCGCGTCGACCGGACCCGCGCCCGCCATCACATCGCCTTCGGTTTCGGCATCCATCGCTGCATGGGCAATCGCATGGCGGAGATGCAGCTTCGCGTGCTCTGGGAAGAGATCATGAAGCGCTTTTCCCGCATCGAGCTCGTGGCGCCGCCAAGGCGCGTGCTGTCGAATTTCGTCAACGGCTACGAGGAAGTGCAGGTCCGCCTTCACCCTCTGGACAGGGGGCAATAGCAGCCGCGGTCGATCGGGTTGAGAACGGGGGATGCGGGCCGGGCCGTCAATGTGGCGAGGCCGAGGATGCGTTGCTCCGATCCGGTGCATGTCCCGCCGCTGACGGCGGGGCCGGCGTATCGCAGGCTGGCCCCATCCATGACGATCAGGGTTGGGGTCGAGGGGATGCCGTCCAGCACCGCCGCGAGGGCGACCCGATCCGGCCCTGCCGTGTCGTCGAGATAGACGACCCGCAGCGGTGGCAGGTTTCCGATCCTGCGCCGTTCGGCTTCGATCTTGATGATCGTCGATCGCGTGCAGGGGCATTCCCGGTCGACGATCAGGGTGATGCGGGTTTCGTCATCCGCATGGGCATTCATCCAGCGCGATACGTCGGCAACGAAGTTGCCGGCGAAGGCCTCCGTCGCTGCACGCGCTGGGGTGAAGTACCAGGTTTCGAGCGATGTCTGCCAGCCGCCGAGCGCGACGAGGCATAACGGCCCCGCCCAGGCGAAGAAGATCAGGACCCGGTCGTAGAGACTGTCCGTCACCAGAACGTCCACCAGTCGCTGAATCTGGACGGCCACAGGGTCTCGAGGATGACGATCGCCACCGCGTAAAGCGCGATATTCTTGGCCCAGGCGCGTCCGGTGTAGCGGATCGACGAGGGCGAACGCGAGAGCTGCAGCCAGAGGGCATAGACGAACAGAACGGTCGCCAGCCCGACCTGGATCGCGATGATGATGTTGATGCGTGGCAGGATCTGCGCCGGGCTGGCGAATAGATAGTGCCCGAGCGAGAGCCAGCTGCCCGACACGAAACCGTGGACCAGCGAGTAGCTGCGGTCGGCTTTGCCGATATAGATGTAGTCGACCGCGCGATGCGCCAGCAGCACCAAGGGGATCAGGAGTGCCGCGACGGCGACGGGATTCAACCAGGCCGGCTCCGGATACTGATCGAAGAAATAGACATTATCGAAAAAATGCAGGGCGGCGCCATAGAGCGACAGCCAGATAAGGGCCTTGTATATCCTGAGCGTCCAGGCCATGGGCGGTTCCTGCCGTGATGGTTTCGTGGTTCTATGCCGCATGGCATAGTGCCTGGACGGTAGATTATGCCATGCGTCATAGTCAATCTTGTTCGCGGTGCGACCTATTCATCGTGCGGGGTAGGCATGAGAGGCGATACGAAAGGCCGGATGGTGGCTGGCGCGGCGGACCTGATCCGGCGTCGCGGGCTGAATGCCACCAGTATCCGGGAAATCGTGCGGCACACCGGAACCCCCCGGGGATCGGTGGGACATCATTTCCCGCGCGGCAAGTTGCAGCTGGTCGAGGAGGCGCTGGCTTTCGCGGGGAACGAGGCCGGTCAACCCCTGGCCCTGCTGGTCGAGGCTCATGGCGTCAGGGCGGGGCTTCGCGCCTTTATCGCGGGATGGCGCAAGATCCTGACGGACAGTGCTTTCGAGGCCGGTTGTCCGGTGCTGGCCGTTGCCGTCGAGGAATTCATCGGCGAGGACGGCTTTCCCCATGCGGAGGGGCAGGCTCGCCTGCTCGACATGACCCGAGGAATCTTCGGCCAGTGGCAGGATGTCCTGGCCAGGGGGTTGACGCGGGAAGGCGTGGCGACGGAACGGGCGCGTCGCCTGGCCACACTGGTCATCGCTTCTGTCGAGGGCACGGTGGCGCTCTGCCGATCGTCGCGAAGTCCGCAAGCCCTCGACGATGTAGGCCAGGAACTCGAGACGTTCCTGGCCGAAGCGATCGCGGAAGGCGGCGGGCTATAGCCGTTTCTGGTAACGCTCCAATTCGTCGGGGTCATAGCCCCGATCGTTCAGGACCATGTCGTCGAGATCGAAGTTGAAACGGAGGACGCGCTCCAGCAGACGCCGGGCCAGGCGGTCGCCGAGCGTGATGTTGCGCGAGGCCTTCTTGGCCAGGGCGAAGCCCGCCTTGGCCGCGATGGCGCGCAGGGCATAGGATTTCATGCCGCGCCTCCCGAACGCCTGACGATCCGGCAGGGGACGCCCTTCAGGTGCGGGATGCCCTGCTCCGCGTCCAGGAAATCCTCGTCGTCGGGACAAAGCAGGGCGTCGGCATAGCGCAGCGCGCCGGACAGCCTGCCCGCGCCCTGCTCCATTTCCGGTTTCCACCAGCCATGGGGAATGCGAACGAGCCCATCGGGCATGTTGGCGCGAATGCCGACCGTGATTTCGATTGCGCCGGTGCGGGTCTCGACCGTGACCCATTCGCCTTCGCCGAGCCCCTCAGCCGCCGCGGTGGCCGGACTGACGAAGAGCACGGGCTCCGGCTTGCGGGCGCGCATTTCCGGAATATGGCGCCCGCCGGTCTGGAAATATTCCGCTTCGCGCACGCCGGTGAACATTTCGAGCGGATAGTCCGGATCGGGCGGCGGTGCATCGCGCCAATAGGGCAGGGGATCGAAGCCGAGGTCGGCGAGGATGGACGAGCGAAGCTCGACCTTGCCGCTGGGGGTCGCGAATCCGGTGCGTTCGTATTTGCGGAATTCGAGCTTGTCGGCGTGGACGTCGTAGGTCCGGGCGAATGTCTCGAAATCGAGGCCGAGGCCGGCGATGCGCCAGTCGTAGAAGGCTTCCAGGGTCGGCCAGGGCACGATCTCGGGCCGGCCGAGCGCATTGGCCATCAGCTTCCAGAATTCGAATGTGCTCTTGCAGGTACCAGGCGGCTCCATCGACTTCTGCGACGGCTTGTAAAGCGAAAGCCAGCCGTAACCATCGAACATCCAGGGGCGCTCCAGCCATGAATCGCCGGGCAGGACATAATCCGCCAGTTGGGCGGTCGGCGTCATCACATGCTCCTGCACGACGATCAGTTCCTGATTCATGAAGGCCCGCAGGATCAGCGGCATGTTGGCGTAGCTCATCAGCGTGTTGTTGCCGAGCGAGAACAGGGCCTTCACCGGATAGGGGCCGTCGCCGGCCATGGCGCGGAACAGGGCGGACGGGTTGGCCATGTAACAGCCCGTGACCTGATTGGCATATTCATGGCCCCAGACCCGCTTGCACGGCTCGCGCAGCGCCGCCTGCCCGCGATAGGTGAAGGCAGGGTGCCTGTCCGAACCGAGCTGCTTCGCCTTCTGGCTTTCCGGCAGGACGTGATGCATCTCGATTTCCGATTCCGAGACGATCTTCGGGTGAAAGCCCATCATCGCCTCGCCGCCGGGCACGTCCAGGTAACCGCAGACGGCGCGAAGGATGCTCTGCAGGCGGATGCCCGAGGTGCTGTTGCGTTGCTGGTCGGTGATCGGTGTCCAGGGGATCACCGACGGCCCCATGGTGGCATACATGCGGGCTGCCCGGGCAATCAGCTCCGGCGAGCAGCCGGTGATCGCGGCGACCCGGGACAGCGGAAACTCGTCGACGCGCCGGCGCAGCTCGTCGAAGCCGGTGCACCAGCGGTCGACGAAGGCGCGGTCGTAAAGCCCCTCGTCGAAGATGACCTTCAGCCAGCCGAACATCATGACGGCATCCGTGCCAACCTTCAGCGGCAGCCAGAGATCGGCCAGTTCCGCGCATTCGCTCTTGCGTGGATCGAGCACGATCAGCTTGCCGCCACGGGCCTTCACGCGCTGGATCTGGTTGTAGACAGGCACCCAGGAGTTACGCCCGGGATTATGGCCGAACAGGACGATGCAGCTCGTGTTGTCGTAATCCGGCCAGGGATACCAACCATAGGTCAGCCGGTTGACGGCGGCGGTGTTGCCGGCGCAGAGCGCGACACCGCTGATCCAGTTGGGCGAGCCGATGTGATTCATCAGCCGGCGGCCAAGGCCATGATCGGTGCCCGTGTTCCACTGGCTCGTGGAGACGGCCCAGGCCTCTGGCCCGTGGGTGTCGATGATCCGCGTCAGCCGGGCGCCGATGTCGGCCATGGCCTCGTCCCAGGTCACTTGCTGCCATTGGCCGGAGCCCCGTTCGCCAACCCGTTTCAGGGGATGGAGAACGCGGTCGGGATTGGCGAAATTCTTGGGGGCGACGATCCCCTTCACGCAGATATTGTCCTTGAACAGCGGATTGTCCGACGAGCGGACGCGGGTCACCCGCCCTTTCTGGATCTCGGTGACGACGCTGCAGGCGATATCGCAACTGGCGCACAGGGCCTTGCGTGTCTCGACACCGGGCCGAGGATTCGATCGGGGAATGCTGCGGCTGCCCACAGCGGATGGCGTGACCGACGGTGCGCCCGGCATGTTAATCTCTCCTCCCGTCCCTGCGCCCCTCGCTCCGGCGCGCAAGACATTTTTATTCTATTGGTGTATATACACTGAAATGACCGACAGGCGCTATCATCTCGATTACCTCGAGGCTGTCCGCAGCCAGCGGCACGTCTGTTTCGCCGAGCAGTTGCGCGCGGCGAACCGGACCATCAACAAGCTCTATACCGAGCATCTGGGCGACGCGGATATCGGCATTGCCCAGCTTTCGCTGTTGATCCGGCTCTATTATTTCGGCGAGGTGACGATGTCCCGCCTCGCCCGCAACCTCGAGACCGACCGGACCACGCTCGCCCGCAACGTGCAGCTTCTGGAACGCTCCGGGCATGTCGCGGTGGTCGAGGGGGAGGACCGCCGCAAGCGCCTGGTCCGGCTGACCGACAAGGGCTTCGATTCCCTGAAGATCGCCATCCCGCGCTGGCAGGAAGCGCAGCGGGTGTTGCACGAGCGGCTTGGCGGCGAGCAATGGGGTGACCTTTTCAAGGGCTTGCGGCTGCTGGCGAGCCTCGATCCCGGCGAGAGCCGGGACCGCGACGATTGAGCCAGGCCATGGGCGGTGTTCCCGTGACGCTGTCGCCTAATAGGTGTATATACACCATTCCGCGGACGTGGCGCCTCGACAAGGCCTGCCGGGGGGACGCGAATGACCCGGTCCCTCGCGACAGGCGCGGACGATCATGGGGCGGCGGCTTTGCTGGAGTGTGCACTGGCCGACGCGGCGGCGGGGACGGGGGCACTGGAGAAGATGTCGACGACATGAGCGCCATGGGCCCGCATCGCGGCCTCGGCCTCCCGGAACACGCCGTAATAGCGATAGAAGGGCACGCGGGGGAAAGCGTGATGGATGGAATGCAGCGACTGGCCGAGCAGAATCCAGTACAGCGGCGCCGCCCAACCGGGAACGATCATGCTGCAGGTATCGACATAGCGGCCGACCTTGTCATAGGGCCAGTGAGGACGGTAGGCGAACCAGTAGATCGTGAAATAGGCGCCGACGGCATAGCCGCCGACGATCACCGGAAGCCCGGTGGCCAGCGGCACCTGCGTCAGCACGGCGACGCGCCAGCCCAGGCCGAAGACGAGTTCCGCGACATAGACGCATTTGGCCGCGAAGGTCGCCCGGGTGTGCCAATGATGGCGGAAGATATAGGTGCTGTGAATGAACAGCAGTTTCCAGGGCGCCAGCAGGAAAGTCCCGATCCCGGAGCCCATGGTGCTGATGTGGAAGTCCGGGTCCTTGTCCGGGTCGTTGGTGTGGCGGTGATGATCGAGATGCTCCAACCGGTGGCTGGAATGGGGCAGCATGATCATCGGCGCGCAGAGGTAGCCGCATATTTCGCCAACCCACCGGAAACCTGCGTGCCGTCCCTGGATATTGCTGTGAGCCGCCTCGTGGAGGGGCGTGTAGGAGGCATAGGTCAGCGCCGCGATGGCGAAGAAGGCGAGCCAGGGCGGCATCGCGCCACTGATGAAAAGCCACACCGTGGCGATATGGGCGGCGGCGACGCCGACGGCCAGCAGGACGGTGAGCCAGGCGAAATCGCCCATCCGCTTATGCGCGGCCGCGAGCGCCTGCCGGTTCAATGTCTCCAGAGTCTGCAATGTCGGTCTCCTTCCAGGATGGACGCCTTGTTCTTGGAGAAGAGGGGCCGCACCGCCGCCTTGTCCGTGGGGCGCCGTGCCTCTTTTCCCGCGTCGTTTCCTGTCCACCTGACGGCCGACGCCCGTGCAGGGTCACATGATGGCCCGCGCCGCCGCCTGTCATTTGAGGACGCGGACTTGTCATCCGGTGACAGCAGGGCCGCCTTCGGACGGGGCGTCTGGCCATGACCGCGGGGGTGCCGCAGCTTCCGGCGCGCTACTTCTCGCAACTCGACGAGATCCTGCGTGGCGAGGGACTGGATACCGATGTTCTTCTACGTGATGCCGGAATTTCCCGGCGGCTGCTGGGTCATGCCGAGGGTTTGCTGACTCTCGGTCAGGTCGACCGCTTTCTCGAAGGCCTGGTCGGCGCGCTGGGGCGACGGGACATCGGTTTCGACCTCGGCCAGAAACTGCGGATCAGTTCACACAGCGTGATCGGCTATGCGATGTTGACGAGCGCGTCGGTCGATGCCGCGCTTCGCCTCATGGCGCGTTGCTTCAGTCTGATCACGCCGGTCCTGCGGATGAGATACCGGCGCGACGAAACGGAAGGCCGGATCGAATTCGATCCCGTGCTCCCACTCGGCCACGACAGCCTCATGATCCATATCGAAGCGGTGCTGATGGGAACTCATGGCATCCTGCGCGACCTCTTCGACGACTGGCTGCCCGGCCACAGGATCGAACTGGGATTTCCGCCGCCTCCCCATGTCGCCCGCTATCGCGGCATTCAGGGGGCAACCTGCACTTTCGGCGATCGCGAGGCGTTCGGCATGACGATCGTCTTCGCCGCGAAGGAGATGATGCACAAGCCCAGACTGGCCCATGCGGCGGCCTGCCGCGTGGCCGAAGCCCGCTGCGAGGCGGTGATGAGCCTGCTGGGGTCACGAGGCCGTTTCGCGGACTGGGTGCGCATGATGCTCCGGGAGGCGGACGCCACGCTGCCGTCGCTCAAAGACCTCGCGCGCCTGCTCGACCTGAGCACCAGGACGCTGATCAGGCGGTTGCAGCGGGAGAACTGCGATTTCCGCACGCTTCAGAAGGAGGAGGCTTTCGAGCGGGCCTGTCGATTGCTGCGCTCGAGCCCGCTCGCCATTACCCGTATCGCCCACGATCTCGGTTACAGCGACGCCGCCAATTTCACGCGCGCCTTCCGCCGCCGCTTCGGCGAAACGCCGAGTGCCTACAGGCGGCGCTGCGGGCAAAGTTGAACATCTGAAGCGCAAGGGAAAGAAGGGCGAGCCGGTCGGATTCGCACCTTCCCCCCTGTCACACCAAGACTGATCCGGGCACAACGACACGAGGTCGCCTGTGATGCCCAGGATCACCAGCTCGCGTTCCAGATCGCTGCCCCGGCCGGTATATGTCGGGCCGCGGCGGGACAGCAGGAGGGGCGACCTCGGGCCGAACGCCGCCTTCGACCTGGGTGGCGGCGGACAGGCGAGCGATGATTTCCGCCATGCAATCGGGAGATTGGCGGGCGCGGACCCGCTGTCTGCCGAATGATGCGGGCCCGGGTGCCATCGCCGGACAGGAGGCCGCCGGGTCTTTTCGGGCGCTTTCCAGCAGCGGGCAAGGTGCAATGCGGGGCGCCGCCATGTTCCTATTGACCGAAAAAATACTCACGGGTATGAAAATGGAGAATAAGAACAATGCAATGTCGCGCTGACAGTCCGGCGCGGCCACGACGGGGAGCAGCGCCATGAGCCGCGACGACAAAGGCAATGAAACGGTTGATCTGGAAGCCATTCGCCGCAAATACCGGGAGGAACGGGACCGGCGCCTGCGGGCGGAGGGGAATGACCAATATGTGGCGATGAGCGGGCAATATGCCCGCTATCTCGAAGATCCCTATGTCGAGCCGGGCCATGACCGCGCGCCCGTCACCGGCGAGGTGGAGGCGGTGATCGTCGGTGGCGGCTTCGGTGGCTTGCTGTCCGGTGCCCGGCTACGGCTCGGCGGCGTGGATGATTTCCTCATCGTCGAAAAGGCGGGGGATTTCGGCGGCACCTGGTACTGGAACCGCTATCCGGGGGCAGCCTGCGATACCGAAAGTTACGTCTATCTGCCGCTGCTCGAGGAAACCGGCTACATGCCGGTGCGGAAATACGCCAAGGCCCCGGAAATTCTCGAGCATTCAAGGCGCGTCGGCCGGCATTTCGGCCTCTATGACCGGGCCCTGTTCCAGACCGCGGTCACGGCCATGCGCTGGTGCGAGAGCGAGGGCCGATGGCATGTGGAAACCAGTCGCAAGGATGTGATCCGGGCGCGTTTCGTGATCCTGGCGGGCGGCGGGCTGCACCTGCCCAAGCTGCCGGGCATCCCGGGGATCGAGACGTTCAAGGGCCACAGCTTCCACACCAGCCGCTGGGATTACGAATATACTGGCGGCTCGTCGGAAGGGGGGCTGGACCGTCTCGCCGACAAGCGCGTCGGCCTGATCGGAACCGGCGCGACGGCGGTGCAATGCGTGCCGCATCTCGGGGCGTCGGCGAAGGAATTCTTCGTCCTGCAGCGGACCCCCTCGGCCATCGGGGCGAGAAACGACCGGCCGACCGACCCTGAATGGGCCCGGTCGCTGCACAAGGGCTGGCAACGCCAGCGCATGGACAATTTCACCGCCGTCATCTCGGGCGGCGATTTCGACGTTGATCTGGTGAACGACGGCTGGACCGAAGTGATCGGCGAGATCGTTCTGGCGGCCCGGCGCCGGGCCGCCACCGGCGCGCCCGTCGAGGATCCCGCCCGCCTCATGGAAATCGCCGACATCGAGATGATGGAGCGCATCCGGGCGCGGGTCGACGCCATCGTCCGCGATCCCGCGACGGCGGAGGCCCTGAAGCCCTGGTATGGCGCGCTGTGCAAGCGACCGTGCTTCCATGATGGTTACCTCCAGACCTTCAATCGCCCGAATGTGCATCTCGTCGATACCCGGGGGCGTGGGGTCGAGCGGGTGACGGAGCAGGGCGTTGTCGTCGCCGGCCGCGAATACGCGCTCGACTGCCTCATCTTCGCGACGGGTTTCGAGGTCGGGACGGACTTCACCCATCGCATGGGCTTCGAGATTCATGGCCGCGACGGCCTGACCCTGAGCGAGAAATGGCAGGACGGCGCCGAAACCATGCATGGTTTCTTCGTTCACGGCTTTCCGAACTTCATGATCATCTCGCCGACACAGTCCGGTCAGAGCGCCAACTTCCAGCACATGCTGGACGAGCAGTCGAAGCATGTCGCCTATGTCATCCAGCGCGCCCGGGCCTTGAACCTCAGCCGTCTCGAGCCGAGCGCCGCGGCGGAAAAGGCCTGGGTGGACGAGATCATCCGCTCCGCCCGGGGACGGCAAGCCTATCTCCAGGACTGTACCCCCGGCTACTACAACAACGAGGGGGGCGGATTCGACCTGCGTGAAACGAAGAACAGCCAGTACTGGAGGGGGCCGATCGCCTTCGTGAAGCTCCTGGAAGCCTGGCGCGAAGACGGTGGCCTGAAGGGACTCGAGTGCGCGTGAAACGAGAATAAGCCGCCAAAAGGCTAAGGGAGGAAGAAATGGGGCAGCCGGACAAGGCTTTCGAATGGAACTATGGTGATCTCTTCGACGCGGTCGAAGCGGTCATCCCCGGGGAAAATCCGGCACTGATCCATGGGGATCAGGTCGTCACCTGGGGGGCGTTCCGCCACCGCACCAACTCCATGGCGGCGAATTGGCTGTCACGCGGTTTCGAGCCGGGGGAAAGGGTCGCCTTCTACCTCCGCAATCATCCCGCCTACATGGAAGGGGTGGCGGCCGCCCTGAAGGCCCGTCTCGTTCATGTGAACGTCAACTACCGCTATGTGGCGGACGAGGTTCGTTACATCCTCGACAATTCCGATGCCGCCATCGTCATCTTCGGCCGCGCGTTCGCACCCGCCGTCGCGGCCATCGCCGGCAATCTGCCGGGGGTGCGGTTGTGGCTCTGTGTCGAGGATGGCAGCACGGCGGATGTTCCCGATTTCGCCATCCCCTACGAGGCCCTCGCAAACGGCGGAGACGGGGCGCCATTGTCGCTGTCTCGCTCTCCCGACGATCAGATCATGTTGTACACCGGCGGCACCACGGGCCTGCCCAAAGGGGTGATCTGGCGCCATGATGCCGCCCGCAAGGTGCTGTTGAACCCCGCGCTGTCACCCGTCATCCCGGCCGATCTCGAACAGCATCGGGCGATGGTGGAGGCCACGGGCCGTGGTCCGGTCTGCCTGCCGGCGTGCCCCCTGATGCATGGCACGGGATTATTCACCGCGCTTTCGGCCATGATCGTCGGCGGCACGGTCGTGACGTTGACATCGCCCCACCTCGATGTCGACGAGCTGTGGTGTGCCGTGCGCGATCGCAGGGTGGAGCAGATCATCATCGTCGGCGATGCTTTCGCCAAGCCCATGCTCCGCGGGCTTCAGGGCGCGGCCGCAGGCTTCGACCTGTCGTCGCTGGTCGCGATCATCTCGTCCGGCATCATGTGGAGCGTCGAGGTGAAGCAGGCGCTGCTCGGACATCTGCCAAAGGTCGCGCTGGTCGATTCCTTCGGATCGTCGGAGGCGATGGGCTTTGGCATGTCGATCATGACGGCGGCGGGCGAGGTTGGCACCGCCCGGTTCCAGATCGGCGAACAGACTCGCGTCTTTACCACCGATGGCAAGGCCGTCGAGCCCGGCAGCGGCGAGATCGGCCTGGTCGCGCGGGGCGAGCCGATCCCGTCCGGTTACCACAAGGATCCCGTGAAGACCGCCGCGGTCTTCAAGGTGATCGACGGCGTCCGCTATGCCATCCCCGGCGATTATTGCACGGTCGAGGCGGATGGCACGATCACGCTCATCGGGCGCGGCAGCGGCTGCATCAACACGGCCGGTGAAAAGGTCTTTCCGGAAGAGGTGGAGGAAGTCCTGAAGCTTCATCCCGACGTCGAGGATGTGCTCGTCGTCGGCTTGCCCGATGAAAAATGGGGCCAGGCCGTCACTGCGGTGATCGAACTCGCGGACCGGGGGGAGCGGACGGAAGACCTCTACCGAGGCCACGTGCGGGCGCATCTGGCGGCTTACAAGGCGCCGAAGCGCGTCGTTTTCGTCGACAGGATGTTCCGGGCGCCGAACGGCAAGGCGGATTACAGGCTGGCCCGGGACTTCGCGATCGAGCAGCTTGGGCGTGACGCCCAGGTGTGAGCCGAGCGGCGGAGCTTCAGGCGCTGCGCGCGCCGATCATGCGCAGCGCCAGACCGCTCAGCGTGTCGACGATATGGCTGCGATGCTCCTCGCCCCTTTCGCGGTACCAGTACCAGAGAGCGGAGATCATCACACCGATCGCTGTCGCCGTCGTCATCGGGTCCAGGGCATCGGCATCGCCGGCATTCACGGCCTCACAGATCAGATGGGCCAGATGACGGTCGATTTCGGTGCGGAGATGGGCGATTTCGCTTCGCTGTTCCTTGGTCAGATTCACTTCCTCGCGGGAGTAGATCGTGATGAAGGTGCGATTGTCGATGATGATGTCGCTCAGCGCGCGGCAGAAGGACGTGAAGCGTCCCAGCGGGGGGCCATGCTCCAGTTTGCTGGCTTCGATGGCGGACACGGTCAGGTCGGCACCGCGCCGGCAGATGGCGAAAAGCAGATCGTTCTTGTCGCGGAACTTGGCGTAGACGAAGGGTTTGGTGACCCCCAGGGCCTCCGCGACCTCGCCCATCGAGACATTGTGATAACCCCGCGAGGCAAAGAGTTCCGCGGCGGCGGCGAGGATGCTCTCGCGCTTCATCTGGCCGATCTCGAACTTGAGGTCTCGGCGTGCAGGCTTGGTCGATGCGGTCTCGGGCTTCATCCAGGCACTATTCTCGAAGGGCATGTTCGACGTCAACGATACCAGTGAGTATGGACCAATACTGAAATTTAGGGAACGGCCAAGGCAAAGGGAGGCACACTTGGGCAAGCTCGATGGAAAAGTCGCGATCATCACAGGGGCCGGCAGGGGGATCGGGCGCGCCATGGCGCTCAAGGTCGCGGCGGACGGGGCCCGCGTGGTCCTGAATGACCTCGACGAAGCCCCGCTTGCGGAGACGCTGGCGGAAATCCGCGATGCCGGCGGACAGGGGCTGGCCGTGGCGGGTGACGTGACCGAGGCGGAATTTCCGGATCGCATCCTCTCGGCCGCGCTCGACGGGTTCGGCGAGGTCGACATCGTCGTGAACAATGCGGGTTACATCTGGAATTCGATGATCCAGAACACGACGGACGAGCAGTGGCGAACCATGCTCGACATCCACGCCGGCGCGCCGTTTCGGCTTTTGCGCGTCACGGGGGACTATTTCCGCAAGGCGGCCAAGGCCGACATGGCCCGTCTTGGCGGGGTCCGCGCGCGCAAGGTCGTCAACGTGACATCGGTGGCCGGAACCCATGGCGCCGCGACCATGGTGGCCTATGCCGCTGGAAAATCGGCTCTTGTCGGATTGACCAAGAGCCTGGCCCAGGCCTGGGGACGCTTCAACGTCACGGTCAATTGCGTGGCTTTCGGCCTGATCGAGACGCGCCTGACCCAGCGCGTCGATGCCGGCCCGAAAACCATCAGCGTCGCAGGCCGGCCCCTGAAGGTCGGCCTCATGGAGGAAGAGGAAGCCGGTTTTCTCGCACGGACGGCGCTGGGACGGCTGGGGACGCCGGACGAAGCGGCCGGGGCCGTCTATCTGCTCTGCCTGCCGGAGAGCAATTATATAACCGGGCAGGTGCTGGAGTGCGCGGGCGGTCTCTGACGAGCCCAGGCTTCGGACCGGCCCCGCGCAGGTGGGGCCGGTCCGGCGAAATCAGCCCCGCAGCGTCGTGAAGAGACGCCACGCCCCGGGCAGCAACAGGGCTGCCAGTGCGATCTTGAAGATATCCCCGGGAACGAAAGGCAGGAGGCCGGCCTCGATCAGCGCCTGATCGTAGCCGACGAATGTGCCCAGCCGGGCAAGGCCGAAGGCGTAGATCGCGATCGTGCCGATCGCCATCGCCATCACCGTGCCCAGCGGCGACCGGTCCCACCGCTTCTCGCCGAGGTGACCGAGAATGCCGGATGCCACGAACATGCCGAACAGATATCCCCCGGTCGGGCCGGCCATGTAGGCGAGCCCCGCCCCGTCGGCGAAAACGGGCAGGCCCAGCGCGCCCTCGACCAGATAGAGGCCAAAGGTCGAGAGCGCCAGTCGACGACCGGCGGCCATGGCAAGGCCGAGCACGACCAATGTCTGCATCGTCATGGGCACCGGAAAGAACGGCACCTGAATCTTGGCCGAAAGCCAAAGAGCGAGGGAGCCGATGACGGCGGCGATGCCTCTGCGAAGCAGGCTGTTTCCGGGTTGGATCAGTGTCGGTGCATGAGACGCGAATGAACTCACAGCATTACCCTCTCGTGTTTCGCGGTGTGCGGATCGGGCGGGGCCCCGCTCGCTTGACCCTGTCCCTGTTGGGCAGGGCGCCGGAGATGCGCTCCTATCAGGCCGAACGGGCTGCGGTCACGCCGCCCGGAATTCGGAAAGAAAGGAATTCCATCGTATTGATCATATTAATACCATGGGGTATGGAATTGGGCGACGATGATTCCGTCGAGTAAAAAGAGCGGGGAAGCCGCCAAATATCGGGTGCCGGCGCGTGTCGCCGCGCCGGGGGGAGTTTGAGATGCAAGAGTTGGTGCGGCGCGAGGATCGCGACGGGTGGAGCGTGCTCTGGCTGAACCGCCCGGAGAAACTGAACGCTCTGACGGTCGATCTCTTTCGACAGTTGCGTGGTCATGTCGAAGCCCTGGCCAGCGATGACGCCATACGCTGCGTCGTGCTCCGGGGCGCCGGCAAATGTTTCTCCGCCGGTCACGATCTTGCCGATATTGCCGATGGCGAGGATGTTCCTTCGCGCGGTTGGCACAGCGAGACCCTGAGGCTCCTCGAAAAGCTGCCGAAGCCGGTGATCGCGGCGGTGCATGGCCATTGCTACACCGGGGCGCTCGAGGTCGCGCTGGCGGCTGATTTCATCGTGGCGGCCGACAACGCCCGCTTCGGCGATACCCATGCGAAATGGGCGTTGACGCCCATCTGGGGTATGAGCCAGCGGTTGCCCCGCCGGGTCGGGGTCGCCACGGCGAAACGCCTGATGTTCACGGCCGACATGATCGACGCGGCGGAAGCCGCCCGCATTGGCCTTGCCGAACTGGTCGTTCCGATCGCTGGTTTCGATGAAGCGATTGCGGCTCTTGTCCAGCGCATCATTGCCAATTCGCCCTTCTCCCATGCCGCCAACAAGCGGCTTCTCGATGCGACGGATGGCCGGCCGCTCGATGCGGGTCTGCAATGGGAAGTGATGGAGTGGGAAGGCGTGGGGCCGGATATGGCCGAGAGGATCGCGGCCTTCGCGGCCAAGGGCCGATAGGGGGCGGGGATGAACATCGACCCGGCTCCGGAACTGGAGGCGTTTCGCCTCGAAGTGGCGTCGTTCCTCGATACGGCGCCCACGCCCGCCATCCTCGAGGCAGGGCGCAAGACCACCAGCATTTTCGCGCCCTTCGAGGCGGTCATGGAATGGCAGGGGATGCTGTTCCGGCGTGGCTGGGCCGCGCCGGACTGGCCGGTTGAGCACGGGGGAACGGGCTGGACCGTAGAACAGAAATACGTCTTTGCCGAGGAATACGGGAAACGCGATCTGCCGCCTTTGCTCCCGAATGCCCTGCGCATGGTCGGCCCTCTGATCATCGACCTCGGGACCGAGGCACAGAAGATGAAGTACCTGCCGGGCATTCTTTCCGGTGAGGACTACTGGGCTCAAGGATACTCGGAGCCGAACGCCGGTTCGGATCTGGCGGCGCTTTCATGTGCCGCCGTCGCCGAAGGCGACGACTACATCATCAATGGCAGCAAGATCTGGACGACGCTGGCCCACAAGGCCAACCGCATGTTCATGCTGGTTCGCACGCTTCGCTCGGACAGGAAACAGGACGGGATCACGTTTCTCCTGCTCGATCGGATGGATTTCCCGGGCATGACCGTGAGACCGATCGTCGGCCTCGACGGCGTGCCGGAGCAATGCGAGGTCTTCTTCGACAATGTCCGCGTGCCGCAATCCGCGCGTGTCGGGGCGGAAAACGACGGCTGGTCGGTGGCGAAGCACTTGCTGAAATACGAGCGGGGCGGCGGTGCGGTCAGTCCGTCACTGCGTCGCTATCTGCGCATGATCCGGGATGCGGCGGCGACGACGCCGGGGCCCACCGGGGGGCTGCTGGTGGACGACCCGGTGTTTCAGCGCGATCTGGGGGCACTCGAAATCGACGTCACGGCCTTCCAGCATTTCGAGCTGCTGGCGTTCAGCGGTCATGCGCTCGGCGATGACCCGGCCTTTCCGTCGATCAACAAGACGGTCAGCGCCGAGTTGACCCAGCGCATCTCGGTGCTGATGAGGCGGACGGCGGGGATCGACGCGCTGGCCATGCAATTGGCGGCTTTCGACATCGGATCCGGGCCCGAGTCCCTGACATCGGATTTCGAGCTGATCGCCATGCCCTATTACCTGAACAGCCGGGCAACGTCGATCTATGCCGGGACAAACGAGGTCCAGCGCGACCTGATCGCCCGCAGTCTCACGCGGTCCTGACGGAGGGGGCGGGCATGAACTTCGATTTCACGGCGGAGCAGGCGATGATGCGGGACGGCATCAATCGGTACCTGTCCCATCACTATGCCTTCAGCCAGCGACAGGCGGCGCTTTCGGCTGGTGGGGCGCATTCAGGAGAAACCTGGACTCATTTTCGCGATCAGGGAATCCTGGCCTTGCCGATCGGCGAGGAGGGCGGAGGCCTCGGCGGGTCCATCGTGGATATCGTCGCGCTTTCCGAACTGTTCGGCGCGCATCTGGTCGTCGAACCTTATCTTTCGTCCATCGTGATGGCGGGCCGGGCCTTGGCCCGGGCGGGGGCGAATGGCGATGCCGCCGGCTGGCTTGGCCGCATTCTGGCGGGTCAGGCGCTGGCCGCCTTTGCCCATGACGAGGGCAAGGGCTGTCCCGATGCGTCGGCGATACGGACCCGCGCCGAAGCCGTTGGCCGCGGCTTCCGCCTGAGCGGGGAAAAGCGCCTGGTGCTTGGGGGCGCCGATGCGGATGTGCTGATCGTTTCAGCCCGGTCGAGCGGTGCGACGGACAGGTTCGTGCTCCTTGCCATCGGTGCCCGCGCGGCCGGGGTCGCCGCGACGCCCCTGCGGCTGATCGACGGACGGGGTGCCGCCCATGTTCGTTTCGACAATGTCGAGGTGCCGGAGTCCGCGGTGTTGGCTTGTGATGGCGGCGAGGCGATCGCTGCCGTCATCGGCGACGGCATGATCGCGCTCGCCGCCGAGGCCGTGGGGGCGATGGGGGCCTTGATGCACGCAACAACCGCCTATGCCGCGACCCGGAAACAATTCGGTCGGCCGATCGGCGCCTTTCAGGTTACCGCCCATCGTCTGGCCGACATGAAGATGGCCTATGTCCAGGCACAGGCCTGCCTGTTCTATACCGCTGCCCTGGCGGAGGCCGGACGGGCGGGGCCGGAAGCCCTATCGGTGCTGAAGGGCCTGGTCGGGCGCTCAGGCGTCGCCATCGGTGAGGCCGCGGTGCAGATCCATGGCGGCATCGGAATGACCGATGAACTGTCGATCGGACATCTTCTGAAGCGGCTGCTCGTCATCGACGCGATGTTCGGCGATGCCGACTATCATGCTCGCGCCGTCGGCGGGGGATGGCGGCAGAAGGCATAGGAATGGTGGCGCGCCGCATGTTGCGGGCGGATAACCTATATGGTCATGCCGACGTGAGGCCAACGGAACCCTTCCCGGATCGGGAAGCGGGAAATCAGACAGGGGAGAAGCAGATGCTTGGATTGATTGCGACCATGCGTATCCAGGACGGGAAGACAGCGGAGTTCGAACGCGTCTTCCTCGATCTCGCCGCCAAGGTTCGCGCCAATGAACCGGGAAACCTCACCTACCAGCTGACGCGCAGCCGCGCGGAACCCAATACCTATAAGGTGCTGGAAATCTACAGCGACGAGGCCGCGTTCAAGGCCCATGGGGCAAGTGATCATTTCAAGGCCGCTGGCCCCGCCCTGGGGAGTGTTCTGGCCGGGCGCCCCGATCTCGAGATCCTCGACGGCATCGTCGGGGCCTGAGCTTCAAAAAATAAAGGGAGTCTGGAGCACGAGGGGCTCGGGCCTGTCGCGCGGTGGCTTGACCTTCAGGTCGCGCGCCAGATGCCACGGGCCTGCTGTCCCGAATGCTGGCCGACGGTATCGAGCGCTGCCCGCCGACAAGGGGCATGATGCAGAGGTAATCCGCACGGAGATCGCTGCCGAACCGCGCCGGGTTTGTCGGGAGCTTGGTGTTTTGAGTCAGGCGGCGAAGGCCGCCTGCTCTTGCTCGTCCCGCCTGCGTTGTTCGGCCTCGGCTGGCGGGATGTTGCCGATCGGCTGGTGACCGCGCTTCGCGATGCCAAATTGACACGATATCTCGGCCTGTTTCGATGCCGGATCATCCCTGAGATCTGACAATGGGGGCCTGTCGGGAACCCGCCCTTGTCTGGGGCCATAACGATGTACGTCCCATTCGATTAACCGCGAAACAACCAAAAGCGGTCTAAAATTCCGATTTCGTCGACGATGTGGGGGAAGTGGGGGGCGTGCCCCAGGAATGCGTTCTTAAGGTAGTTTAAACTCAAACGATGCCAGCGAATGGTGCCTGCCAGGCGCTTGATGACAATTCCGAATGGCTTCTCGATGGCTCCCCACCGGCGACTTCCGGTCCGAGATTTCGGCCCGCGAAACGACCCAATGCATCTATATGGACTTCGGCTGCGCCCGGCGGCTTCGGTGCGGGCCCGCCCGCCGCGGCTGGCCCCTGTCGGAACCTGAAGGCAAGCAATAGGTCGCCGATTCCGGCCCTGGTCGTGCAGGAGAAGGAGCCCCCCGATGAAGAAGACCGAACCTTGCGCCTGGGTCAGCCGCGCGTTCATGAATACGATGCTCGTCCGGTATGTGACACCCGAGGGAAACTTGAGCGACCCGCGCTGGAATGACCTGCGCTGGCTGGCCGACACGATGACCCGCAATCAACGCGGTGAAGCCCTGCCGGCAGAACGGTTTCCGGCGGAACTCTATGGCAAGTACTCGCTCAAGAAAATAAATAAACTTCCCGATTTCTGCGATGCACTTGGTTACTGGGTGGTGTCGGCGGCGATGGCGGATGTTCTTCGCCAGTTCGATCTGGGGCGAACCTCGCTCTATCCCACCAGGGTCTATCAACACGACCGCAAGACACCGGTGGAAGGCGAGTATTACTGCCTCAACTTCGGAGAACGGAAGGCGAGCTTCCTGCCTGACGCCTCCCCGCGGGCCTACAAGGTTTATCCCAATCAGGACATTTGGGCGCTCACCGGGGATCCGCGGAACGATGATCTCGCCTTGAGTGCACGCGCGCTCGAAGGCGTCGCTCTCTGGATCGAGGAGCCACGGTTCACCATGGCCTTTTTCCTGAGCGATCGGCTGGTGACCGCGCTCCGCGATGCCAAATTGACACGATATCTCGGCCTGTTTCGATGCCGGATCATCCCTGAGATCTGACAATAGGGGCCTGTCGGGAACCCGCCCTTGTCTGGGTCCATAACGCTGCATGTCCCATTCGATTAACCGCGAAACAACCAAAAGTGGTCTAAAATTCCGATTTCGTCGGTGATATGGGGGGAATCGGGACTCTGCGCCCACGAATGAGTTCCTAAGGTAGTTTCGATTTCAATGATGCAGCCGATCTGTTCCGTGAAACGCTTTATGACAATTCGGAATGGCTTCTCGATGAGCCCCATCGTCAAATCCGGTATGCGCCTGCCAGTGCCGGCCGAAAGGCCATCCGCGATGGGGAGCGGCTGCGCGCATTGCTTTTGCGGGACGCGCAAAAGCACATCCCCGAACAGCGGCGATGGGCCGCTTTCGGCGGACTTCCGGCTTGAGATTTCGGCCTGTGAAACATCCGAATACGTCTGTATGGACTTCGGCTGTCCCCGGCCGCTTCGGTGCGGGCTTGCCCATCGCGACCGGTCCCTGTATGGCCCTGAAGGCAAGGAATCGGCTGTGCGCCGTACGATCGGCTTCTCCCGGCCGGCAGCCGATTCCGGCCGTGGCCGTCCAGGAGAAGGAGCCCCCCGATGAAGAAGACCGAACCCTGCGCCTGGGTCAGCCGCGCGTTCATGAATACGATGCTCGTCCGGTATGTGACACCCGAGGGAAACTTGATCGACCCGCGCTGGAATGACCTGCGCTGGCTGGCCGACACGATGACCCGCAATCAACGCGGTGAAGCCCTGCCGGCAGAACGGTTTCCGGCGGAACTCTATGGCAAGTACTCGCTCAAGAAAATAAATAAACTTCCCGATTTCTGCGATGCACTTGGTTACTGGGTGGTGTCGGCGGCGATGGCGGATGTTCTTCGCCAGTTCGATCTGGGGCACACGTCGCTCTATCCCACCAGGGTCTATCAACACGACCGCAAGACACCGGTAGAGGGCGAATATTACTGCCTCAACTTCGGAGAACGGAAAGCGAGCTTTCTGGCTGACGCCTCGCCGCGGGCCAACAAGGTCTATCCCAATCAGGACATTTGGGCGCTTTCCTTGGCCCCAAAGAACGACGACATCGCCTTGAGCGCCAATGCGCTCGAAGGTGTCGATCTCTGGACTGAGGAGCCAAGATTCACGCGGGCTTTCTTCCTGAGCGATCGGCTGGTGACCGCGCTCCGCGATGCCAAATTGACACGATATCTCGGCCTGTTTCGATGCCGGATCGAAGGGCAGTGACGACACCCGCGCGGTCCCATTGAGATCCGGCTGCGACCACATGAATTGAACGAGGAGGATGGTCATGGTTTCTGGAACGAATTCGGTGACATCCTTCTCCTTTCAGATTCACCATATTTTTCCGAGAGAAATTCTGAGCAACCCGACGTTTGCCATGGCATTGGAGGAGATATTCGAAGGTGCCAGCAAATCCATCTTGCTCGACGCCAATGGCAACAAGATCGCGCTTTTCACCGATCCGGCAGCCGCCGCGCAGGTACTTCAATCCTATCTGAATGGCGATTCCAGGCTTGCCGACGCCGGCTTCGGCGGCGGGCTGCACCCGTCGGGCAGCCATCAAGGGTACAACGGTTTCATACGTGAGCAGATTTCCGCCATCATCGACGACGCGTCGTTGGGCAAGACACAAAAACAGAACGCACTCTGGAATCTGCACGAGTTCGCCACCCGCGTCTCGATGGGCACCATGACCTACAAAGGCAACCTGATGCCGATCTCGGGCAAGTTGGATTATGCGGCGACGCTAAAGGAGGCCTATGCCCTGTTCAAGGACGGGAACTACAATGGTCACAACGACCCGTTGAAGGTTTTCGTTCCCAGTTTCGAGCAGGGCGGCCACCAGTCCAATTTCGATGCGACCCTGACCGATGCCGGCAGCGGGAGCAACAGTGAGGCGCGCCTCGACGCCATCGAGAGTCTGGTGGAGACCACCCATGCGGCGGGCGACCTGCCCGAGGCGAAATACAATAAATACGCCGCAGATATCGCCGAGGTCCGGGGACTGATCGCCGACGGGCAGCGCGACTCGCTTGACGTCCGGCAGAAGGTCGCCGCCCTCGGGCGCGCCGCGACCTATGATGCCGGCAAGCATGGCGACGTCTTTCCGAACCATATTGACTACGACAGCACCAGGGTCGCACTGGAGAACGCCGTCGCCCAGCACGCGCTCGACACCCCCTTGCCGAACCATCTCGATCCGGACCGGACGATGGACGCCCTGGTGGAGAACATCTCGCGCATGGAGCGTTATGACGGCGACCTGCCCCAGCATCTCGGCGATTTCTCGCCCCAGGTCCGCGCCGATATCCATGCGGGCTTCAATCATATCCTGACGGGCGTGGGGGGCGGGTTCATCGGCGATGTCGGCGAATTCCTCAATGTTTCCTATGACTCGCTGAAAAAGGGCATCAATACCGGTGACTGGAGCGATTTCCGCCAGAATGTCATCAATTATGGTGCTTCGGCGGTTCTCAGCGCCGGCCTCGCTTTTTCCAGCATTGCGCTGGCGGGCGCCGTCGCGGGGCCGATCGGCGCCGCGGCCATGTCCGCCTTCTGGGCGGCCTATGGTGTCTATGATGCCATCACCAACCTTGCCGAACTGGGGGACAAGATCCTCACCGACATGGCGAACGGCGAATTCGGCTCCTTCTGGCAGGGTCTCGCGAACATCTTCTACAGCCCGGTGATCTCGCCGCTGGTTCTCGACATGGATGGGGACGGCCTCGATCTCATCGCCTTCGACGACAGTTCGGCGCATTTCGATCTGGACGAGGACGGCCGTGCCGAGGCGACGGCCTGGATCGGCGCGGACGATGCCTTCCTGGCCCATGACGTCGACGGCGACGGAAAGATCGACGATCTCTCCGAACTCTTCGGCGGCCAGGACGAGGACGGTTTCGCCGCGCTGGCGGTCCACGACGGGAATGCCGACGGCGTGATCGACGCTAAGGACGCGATCTTCGCCGATCTTGTGCTGTGGCGCGACCAGGATGGCGACGGTGTTACCGACGCCGGCGAACTGACGTCCCTGGCGAGCGCGGGCGTGACCTCGATCGACCTCGGCGCCGCCTTCGTCGATCGCTGGGTCGGCGGCAACTGGATCAGCCATGAGGGCACCTATCAGGGAGCGGGCGGCTCTGGCGCCATCTACGATGTCTGGTTCGAGAACGACCAGACCAATGCCATCGACCCGGACGAGGACGAGACGCCGCCCCCCGCCGACGTCGCGGTGCTGCCCAATCTGGTCGGCTATGGCGACCTGTCGAGTTTCCAGACGGCCATGGCGGCGGATGAATCGCTGCGCGCCGACGTCGAAGCCTTCGTCCGCAATGCCCATGACGGCGACTATCAGGTGATGGCCGACACGGTGGAGCAATTCCTGCTGCGCTGGGCCGGGGTCGAGGATGTACCGAGCGATGGCCGGGGCCCCTATGTCGACGGCCGCCACCTGGCCTTCCTTGAGAAAGTCCACGGCGTTCCCTTCGTCGCCTATGGCGGCGCCAGCGATCCGCGCTGGAACGCGGGCAATGCCCTCGAATCCTATTATGCCGCCATCGTCGGCTCGATGACCGCCCGCTTCATGGCGCAGGTCAATGTCGCCGCCTATCAGCTCTGGGTCGAGGACGGCGAGACCGGCAGCTTCGAGCCACCGGCGACGGCCTTCATGTGGCTGGTTTACGACCACGCCACGGATTCCCTGTTCGGCGATTTCGAGGCGGTGATCCGCCACATCGTGATCGATGGCGCCACCCCCTATTACGCGGACGAGGATTACGGCCCTGCCAGCCTCGGCATCGACGACATTACCGATATCGCCGCCATCGCCGCCATGCTGCAGACCGATTTCGCGGCCAGGTCCGATGAAGCCCTGGCCCAGGTCGCGATCCGGATCATGGGCGATTACGGCGTTTCGCAAGCCGTCACCGACGTCTTCGAGGCGGTATATCAGGGTGTCCCGGTGACGGCGGGTACGCCGGGGAATGACCATCTCACTGGGACTTCCGGCAAGGACGTCATGGCGGGCGGCGCCGGTGACGACGAGTTGCAGGGCGGTGCCGGCGACGATATCTATCTCTATACAAGGGGCGACGGCCACGACACGGTTTCGGATTCGTCCTATTCCAATGGCGCCGATACACTGGTGCTTCAGGGCGTCACCTCCCATCAGATATCCTTGTCGCGCGAAGACGGCGATAATGTAACGCTCCAAATACCGGCTTCGTCGACGGAAGCGAATGATGCAGGCTCCATCTTTCTCAGCCTGTCGCTCGACTGGGACTACGGTTATGGGGTCGATCGCATCGCCTTCGACGACGACGTGGTCTGGAGCAAGGCAGACCTGCGCCGGGAGTTGCTCGACCGGACATCGACCGGTGGCGACGATACGATCCGGGGCTTTGGAACAGACGACGAAATCGCCGGTGGACTGGGCGATGATGGCATCGTCGGCGGCCGAGGGAGTGATACATATTACTTCGCCAAGGGCGATGGCGTCGACCAGATCGCGGATGGCGGGTCATCATCTGACATCGATACCCTGATCCTCGCCCACATCCTGCCCGCACGGGTCCGCGTGATCGAACATGCGGACAGGATGATCCTGCTGTTCAGCGACAGCCCGGGCGACCGCATCTACCTGACCGACCAGTTCGATCCGGACGGCGGCATTGAGCGCATCGTGTTCGACGATGGGCGGGTCTGGAGTCGGGCCAATCTGCTGAATCGGGCCGAAGCGAGCGACGGGACGATCGTCACTCATAGGGGTACCCGCCACGACGATACGCTCGACGGCAGCGGGATCGGTGACCTGATCGAAGGGCGGGCCGGCGCCGACCTGCTGCGCGGCGGTACCGGCGACGACATCTATCGTTACATGAGGGGTGACGGCGACGATACGATCGCGGAGACGGGCGAGGCCGACAAGGCCGACGTCCTCGAGTTGCGCGGGGTGGCAACGTCGGCGGTCCGCTTCACCGCCGACGGCACCGATATCCTGATCACCATCGCGGCGAGCCACGAAGGGGCCGGCGACGGCGCCGTGATCACCCTGAAGGGCGGCCTTGCTGGCGGCAGCTATGGCGGGATCGAGGTGATCCGTTTCGACGATGGCACCGAATGGTCGCCGACGTCCTTCGAGGTCTGGCTCGAAAATGGCGATCTCGACATTTTGACCGCGCTGAATCTGATCGTCGCCAACTTCGCCCAGTCGATCGGCACGATGAACGAGAAGGTCGCGCCCGCCGTGCTGGAGGTGGTGGAACTCCTGGTGCCGGTGCTGACGGAATTCGTGGTCGAGGACCTGAGCCCCTTCCTCGTAGCCCTGGTCGGCGAAGGCGTGGTGCCCCTGCTGACCGGCGATTTCGCCGCCCTTGGTCCCGCCTTGGCCGCGTCCCTGAGCGCCGCCGGGCTGGTGGTCGATGGAATCGCCGATCTGCTGCTGCCGGCGACGGGCGACGTCCTTTCAATCCTGTTGCCAGTGTTGAGCGACTTCCTGCTGAACGACGTGGTTCCAGCGATCAACCAGAAGTTCATCGTCGACGGCCTGGTCCCCGCCCTTACCGGCGATTTCGAGAACCTCGACATCCTGCTGAGCGAAGCCCTGACCTTCGCCGTGCCGACCTTGACCGGTGCCGTCGACACGCTGGTCGGTCCGGTGACCGAGGTGCTGGTCGACGATGTCCTGCCGACCATTGGCGCCCTGCTGCGCGACGGTGTCTCGCCGATCCTGACCGGGGCGGCGCAGGATGACGCCGGTGCCTGGTTCGACACGCTCAGAGCCGATATTTTTGCGGGGTTAGGCGCGATCGCGGACGGTACGGGGGGTCATCTTGCGCCGGCGATCGCGCGGATATTGGCCGACGCCCTGCCGGCGACCGCCGATTTCGTCGCGACGACCCTGCCTGTGGTCGGCGACATACTGGCCCATGACGTGGCCCCGGCCCTGACCATGGATGCGGAATTGCCGGAAGCTGTCGCCGACGACATCTTCGACTTTGTGCTGCCGCCGGTATCCGCCGCGATCGTCGGCGTGACCGATGTCGCGACCGACCTTCTGGCCGGCAATGTCCTGCCGATTGTGAGCGACATCCTGGTCGACGGTCTTGCCCCCGCCCTGACTGGCGATATCGGCGCCCTGGCTGGTGCCGCCGGCTCGGCCGTCGGCGGCCTGCTGGCGGATGTCGGCGAGGTGGTGACCAGCGACGTGCCGGGGCTCTTCGGCTGGCTCGGCGCAAGCGCGATGAAGGACAAGGGTCTGGCCGCCGTCGGCCAGGACCATTTCCACATCTTTTGACGCGGCGTGGGCGTGGTGATGGCGGATCCCGATCGACCGACGGCGGCGGCCCTTCGCGGCTGCCGTCCTTGGCTCGGCCTGATCGCGTTGCTCAGCGGGGCGATCAATCTGCTGATGCTGACCGGCCCTTTGTTCATGCTGCAGGTCTATGATCGGGTCCTCGCCAGTCACAGCCTGGAGACCCTGGTCGCGTTGATCGTGATCGTCGTCTTCCTCTATTTGGTGCAGGGGCTCATTGATCTGGTGCGAACGCGCATGTTCGCACGCATCGCCGGCCTGCTGGCGGCGGCACTGGGCCCGCCCCTGTTCGATGCCGACCTGCGCCAAACCGTGACCGTGGGGCGGGGGCGGGGTGGCCGACCGCTCCGCGATCTCGAACAGATTCGTGCGTTTCTCGCGGGCGGGGGGCCGGGGGCCCTGTTCGACCTGCCCTGGATGCCGCTCTATGCCGGACTGCTGTTCGTGCTGCATCCCTGGCTCGGCGCCCTCGGGCTGCTCGGCATTCTGGTGCTCACCCTGTTGACGGTGCTGACCGACCGGCTGGGGCGGGGGCCGCAGGCCGCAACCAACCAATTGGCCGCCGCCGCCCAGGACATCGGCGATGCCGCCGCCCTGAATGCCGATGCCGCGATCGCCCTCGGTATGCAGGCACCGCTGCGCGAACGCTGGCGGCAGGCGACGGCCTCGGCCGCCGCCGCCCATCTGACGGGGGGCGACGGCGCGGCTCTGTTCGGTACGTTGTCCAAGAGTTTCCGGCTGCTGCTGCAATCCCTGATGCTGGCGCTCGGCGCCTATCTGGTGATCCGGGGCGATGCCACGGGCGGCGTCATCATTGCGTCCTCAATCATGCTGGGACGGGCACTGGCGCCGGTCGAACTGGCGATCGGCCATTGGCGCGGCTTCATCGCCGCCCGACAGGCCTGGCGCCGCATCGAGACCCTGCTCGCCGCCCACCCGGAACCCCATGTCTCGGTCGACCTGCCGGCACCGGCGCGGGCACTATCCGTGAACGGCCTTGCCGTCGCCGTGCCGGGCGGGCACCGTCTCGTCCTCAAGGACGTCGCCTTTCAGCTTGAGGCTGGCGATGTGCTCGGCATCATCGGGCCGAGCGGTGCCGGCAAATCGACCCTGCTGCGGACCCTGGCCGGACTGTCGCCGCCGCTGCGGGGCTCCATCCGCCTCGATGGTTCGGAATTGCGCCAATGGTCGCCATCGGCGGCAGGCCGCTTCATCGGCTTTCTGCCGCAATCCGTCGGCCTTTTCGCTGGCACCATCGCTGAAAACATCGCCCGCTTCGACCCGCAGGCGACGACGGAAGATATACTGGCGGCGGCCCGGGCGGCCGGCGTCGACCAATTGGTGCGCGGCTTCGCCGATGGCTACGAGACGCAGATCGGCGAGGGCGGCATGGCACTCTCGGCCGGTCAACGCCAGCGCATCGCCCTGGCCCGGGCCCTGTTCCGCCGTCCTTTCCTGCTGCTGCTGGACGAGCCGAACGCCAATCTCGACGGCGAAGGCGAGGCGGCCCTGTCCCGGGGCATTGCAGGCGCCAAGGCTTCTGGCGCGATCACCATCATCGTCACCCACCGCCCATCGGCCCTCACCCATGCCGACAAGGCCCTGATGCTGGTCGATGGCGCCGTCGCCGCCTTCGGTCCCAAGGACGAGGTCCTGCGGCGGGTGCTGGCGCCGGGCCGGGCCGCGGGGCCCGTGCCTGCGGGCGGCTTCGCATGACCGGCGACGACATTGGCCTGCGCCTTCACGCGCTCGTCGGCGTCACGCTCGTCGTCGGCATCTTTGGCGGCTTCCTGGCCTGGAGCGCCCTCGCCGAAATCGCCGGCGCCGTGGTCGCGCCCGGGCGCATCGTGGTCGAATCCGAGGTGAAGCGGGTCCAGCATCTCGAAGGCGGCATCATCGGTGAAATCCACGCCCGCGACGGCGACCGGGTCGAGGCCGGCGACCTGCTGGCGCGCATGGATGCGACCCAGCCCCGTGCCAGCCTCGGCATCATCGAAAGCCAGGCGACAGCCCTTGCCTTTCGCCGGATCCGCTTGATCGCGGAACGCGACCAACTGCCGGTTCCAGCCGACCGGCCGGCGGCCCCAGGTCCGGCCCTGGAGGCCTGGACGGCGGAAGCCCGCATCCTTCAGGCGCTCCGCAAGACCCGCGACGGCGAGATCGCGCAATTGCGCGAACAGATCGCCCAGGCGGGACGCAATGTCGAGGGGCAGGAACTCCAGATTGCCGCCAAGGGCCGGGAACTGGCCCTGATCGCTGATGAATTGCAGGGCGTCCGCGAATTGCGCGACAAGGCCCTGGTGCCCCTGTCGCGGCTGAAGGCGCTGGAACGCGAGGAGGCCCGCATCGAAGGTGAACGCGGTCAGTTACGCTCGACCGTGGCTCAGACCCACCAGCGCATCGCCGAAATCGAACTCCAGATCCTTCAGGTCGATACCCTGCGCACACGCGACGTGCTGGCGGAATTGAGCGACGTCGAAACCCGGCTGGCCGAACTGGCGGAGCGCCGGGTTGCGGCTGAGGACCAATTGCACCGTATCGACATCCTGGCGCCGGCCAGCGGCATCGTGCATGAATCGACCGTGCATACCCCCGGCGGCGTGGTCGGCGCTGGCGAGACCCTGATGCAGGTGGTACCGGAGCACGACCGCCTGATCGTCGAAGCCCGGGTCGATCCGACTGGCATCGACCAGGTCAAGCCGGGCATGGTCGCACGCATCCGCCTGACCGCCTTCGACCAGCGCCGCACGCCGGAAATCTCCGGCCGTGTCTTCACCGTCTCGCCCGATGCGGTCACTGATCCGCAGACCGGCCTCACTCATTATCTGACGCGGATCGGTGTCGAGCGGGCCGATCTGCCCAACACCGTCGCCACCGAACTGCGGCCGGGTATGCCGGCCGAAGTCTTCGTCGAGACCGGGCCCCGCACCGTGCTCAGCTTCCTCGTCAGACCCCTGCAGGATCAGATCGCCCGAACCTTCACCGAGGATTGACCCCCCCACCTCCGACCGAGATTAATCGGGCCTGGGGGAGAACAGCCGCGATACTGATTTCCTGCGCGAGATGATCGGCCTTGCCGCCGAGCGGCTTCCGCTTCATCTCAAAATCCTTCCCGCACGGTCGGATTCTGCTCCACCCGCGAAGTCCTCTCAGGGGGCAGGCCATGCGGAAAGGCCGTGGCCAAGGTCGACCGATCGACACGGCCACATTTCCGGCACGGCGGGAGGCCGCGGGGCGGGTTGGGCGACCCGGACGAAAATCGGTGGAGGTGGTCAGAACAGCACGTTTTGAACGTTCTCGCGAATATCGCTGGGGGCGATGAAGCCTTTCTGCTTGCGAATTTCGGTCGGGGTACTGCCGTAGGAGAGGCGGATGCTGCGCGAGAAGTGATAGGGGCTCTTGTAGCCGCAAGCATAGGCGATTTCGGAGCCCGTCATCGCGGTGTGTACAAGCAATCGCACGGCGTGGGCCGCCCGCTGTTTCCAGAGATAGCGTATCGGCGTCGTGCCGAATTTGCGGCCAAAGGCCGAGACGAGATGATTGGGGGTCATGGCCGCGACGTCCGCGAGCTTCAGCAGGGTTATGTCCTCCGAGAAGTGCTCGTCGATGAAGGTCCGCACCCGCAGCAATCCGCGTGACGTGTTTTGCGCCGACTCGCTTTGCGAACTTTCGAACTGATAGGCGGCGAAGATGGCGCGGCCGAGAGAGTCACGCAGCTCGTTGCGCGTTGTCGAGGATTCGAGACCGGTCTCAAGTCCCATGTCCAGAATGGACTTGATCCTGTCGGAGATCGGGAGCTTCGGCGCCACCCCTCTGCCGGAAACTGCCTCATCCTGCTTCCTCGCGCCAAGCCGCGCCTCACACCAGCTGACTTCGGTGCGCAGATGTTTTTGGTAGGTGAAGTGAGCGAGCTGTTCGTTGACGATGATGCCACATTCGCCGCCGACAAGGACGAGTTGCCGGCCGTCGTAGGTAACGCTGGCCGCCCCGCGATGCACGACGAGAAGGGTCATGAAACCGGGCGGCAGGGCACCGTAAACACCGCCGTTGAGGTAGCTCCGCGTTCCGAAAGTCAGGCCGCGGCCTGTTTCGATCAGCTCAATGATGGACATTCACTCGATCCATCTGCGCTGCCTCGCTCGTCATCTGCCCGAGGTGGATGCGTCTGGCCAAGGTGGGCGGAGTCGTACCTGTGGCGACGGACGAACGGGGCGGCGTCTCAGCGCCAATGGTGCAATCGGTAGGCGAAATGCCCGCCTGCTGCTCATTCAGGACGGCCATGATCCGCTCCTCCATGGACCTCGATCTCCTTTTGTCTTGGTTTTCCGTCAACCGGGACTCGTGCCCGAACCGGCTAAATTTGCACGAAGTGGGTCGGCATTTGAATCGTAGTTTTAGACAAATTCTCAATTGAGCGGGTCATTGTGAATTCGGCTGCGCTGCTCGACCCTAGTCATGTCACCAGACGGATAGCGAAGGAAAAATCGACATGTTCGGCCCTCGAGACGCCCAAAAATGCGCCTCTCCGCTGCCGCGCCAGTGCACTTTCGCAGAAGGCGATTGGCATATCCTGTCGTCGTTTTGGCACCCGGTCATTTTTTCGAGCGAAGTTACAAGCAAACCGGCACGCGCTCGATTGCTCGATGTCGATCTGGTCGTCTACCGGACAGAGGAGGGCATCGGCGTTGCTCGCGACCTGTGCCCTCATCGCGGTACGCGCCTTTCTGCCGGTTGGGTCGAAGGGTGCCACCTTGTCTGTCCGATGCATGGCCTGCATTTCGCCGCTGACGGCCGCTGCACCGAAATTCCGTCCATGCCGAAACCTTACCGGGTGCCCGACAAGCTGCGTCTGCAAAGCTGCCAGGCGGTCGAGAAATACGGCATGGTCTGGGTTTGCCTGGCCGATGAACCTCGTCATCCGATGCCGAATTGGGACGCCGCCGTCGGAGGCGCCGCGCGCCCGATTTTTCTGCCCAACGACGTCTGGAAGGCGGCGGCTTCCCGCCATGTCGAGAATTTCAACGATCTCGCCCATTTCCCCTGGGTCCATGCCGGCACCTTCGGCGGTGACAAGGCGGTGGCCATTCCGCGGCACGAGGTCGAACGCACCGATTTCGGACTTCGCTTCGTCGTTGACTATGTCGAGGGCGCCAACCGGTATCAGGACGGATTCGAGGGCGCCGAACGCGAGGTCCGATACACCTACGAGCTGACGTATCCCTTCGCGACGCTGCTGATCATGGAACCCGAGGGGTCCGCGGCCCGCTATTTCATTGGTGATGTCGTATGTCCCGAGTCGGCCCACGTCTCCCGCATCTTTCAGGTTCTGAGCGATACCGCCGGTATGCCGGATCGCGACTTCTGGGTGAAAGACCAGGCCCTCGTCAACGAAGAGGACCGGCCCATGGTCGAAGAGCAGCGGCCCGAAGATCTGCCGCTCGACCTGAGTGCTGAAATACACATCCCGGCGGACCGGGTATCGCTGGAGTATCGCCGCGGCCTGATCGAGCGCTTCGGCCTGGGGGCTCCCATGGCGGCTTAAAGCTCGTCCACGGACCGATCCTTCCCGAGACACCCGCCGTAACGCCGCCTTCTTCCTGATCTTAAGGGGACATCATGCAAATTCGCCTGAAATGGAAAGCCTTCATCGCCGCATTTCTGTTCTCGACAGCCCCGGTGACGCTTGCGCAGGCGGACCCGCCCAAGCAGCTGCGCATTGCCGTGATCATCGGCAATGGCCCGGAATCCGCCTGGGACGGAACTTTTCTCGAGGCGCTGGAGCGGGTGAAGAAGGCCAAGCCGCACGACTTGACGATCACGACGAAAGTCTCCGATCCCCTGTGGGGCAATGACGTCGAGAGCGCCATGCGCCTTTACGCGCAGTCGGGCCAGTTCGACATCATCTGGGGCCACTCCACCTATAGCGATCAGATCGCGCAGCTGAAGGACGAGTTTCCGGATCTCATGTTCGTGATGACCGGCTCGGGCAATGCGCCGCTGGGCGGTAATGTCTACTGGAACTACAAGCGCGTGCATGAGCCGGCTTATCTGCTCGGGGTCCTCGCCGGCCACGCGACCACGAGCGGTGTCGTCGGCAGTGTCGGCACGCTGCCGGCGGACGATGTGAACGACGAGATCAACGCGTTCTTCGCCGGCGCCAGGTCGGTAAATCCCGGCATCGTGACCAAGGTGGCGTTTATTCAGAGCTGGTACGATCCGGCCAAGGCCGCCGAATACATGAACAGCCAGATCGCCGCCGGCGTCGATGTCATGTTCTCGCTCGTTGACAACTTCTCGCCTTGCGACGAGCACAAGGAGACGGTGGTTTGCATCGGCAACTTCCGTGACGACTGGCAGCGTTCGCCGCGCATTCTGTCCGCGCCGCTGGCCCTTTGGGATCCCGATATCGAGCGACTGGTCGACGTCTGGTATGACCACGAGGCCAACGGCACGCCCTACGCCGGCAATACACAGATGCTGTGGTCCACGATGGCCGAAGGGGGGGCCGCCGTCGCGTCTTTCCATGGCCGCGAAAGCCTGGTGCCGGCCAAGGCGATCGCCGCCTTCGAGGCGGCAAAGGCGGCGTATGACGCCGGCAAGCTGCAGATCCCGCTGGACGTTTCGCTGCCGGTCTCCAAATGACCCTGCATCGCCCCGTCCTGCGTGCCGTGGGACTGACGAAGCGATTTGGGAGCGTCGTCGCAAATGACGACGTTTCCCTCGATGTGGCCGCCGGCGAGCTGCATTGCCTTTTCGGCGAAAACGGAGCGGGTAAGTCCACCCTCTCCGCCATGCTGCACGGCGAATTGCAGCCGGACGCGGGGCATATCGAGGTCGACGGGCGACGGACCGATTTCCGTTCGCCGGCTGATGCTATTGCCGAAGGCATCGGCATGGTTCACCAGCATTTCGTCTTGGCGCGCGCCCTGACCGTGATCGAGAACATTGTTGCCGGCACCAGCCGGTCGGGATGGCGTCTCGGGCTGACCGAGGCGCGTGAGCGTCTCTCCAGACTATGTGGCGATCTCGGCATTGCGATCGAACTGGATGCGCCGTTGTGGCAATTGTCGGTCGGTGAGCAGCAATGGGTGGAGATCCTCAAGGCGCTTTATCTCGACGCCCGGGTGCTCATTCTGGATGAGCCGACCGCGGTTCTGACACCGCAGGAATCCGGCAAGCTGTTCGGGATGATCGGCAAGATGCGCGACCGGGGACTCGCGGTCGTCATCGTCACGCACAAGCTGCGGGAAGTTCTGCAAGCCGATACCATCACCGTCCTCCGGCGAGGCCGGAAGGTGGGGACGCTGGATGGCCGGGATGCCACGGTGGAAAGCCTGACAAGGTTGATGATCGGCGGCGATCTCGCGTCATCTCCAGCCCGGTCGTCAAATTCCCCGGGGCGCGTGGCTGTTCAGGCGACCGGCTTGATGGCGAAAGGCTCCTGGGGGGAAACCATCGTCGATGACGTTTCCCTGATGGTCCGCTCGGGAGAAATTTTCGGCATTGCCGGGGTGGCGGGCAACGGCCAGAAGCCCCTGCTGGAAATGCTCGCGGGCATCCGCGAGCCCGAAAGCGGATCGCTTCTGATCGGAGATCGGCAACTCGAGGGATTGAGCGCGGCTGATTTCATGCGGGCCGGCGTCGGTATCATTCCCGAGGACCGCTATGCCGAAGGCCTCGTCGGTCCCTTTTCGATCGCCGAGAACATCATACTGGGGCGGCACCGCAGCAAGGATCTGTGCCGGGGGCTCTTCATCGCGGGCGACAGAGTGGTCGCCAAGGCCGAAGAGGCGATGCGGCGATACAGCATCGCCGCGCCGGCCATCAACACCCCTGTCAGCCGCCTGTCGGGCGGAAATGCCCAGAAGGTCGTGCTGGCGCGTGAACTCGATCAGGCAAGCGTGCTGCTTCTCGCCAATCAACCGACGCGTGGCCTCGACATCGGCGTTGTCGCGACAGTGCATGAGGAGCTGCGTCGGAAACGCGACGAAGGCGTCGCCGTCATTCTTGTTTCCGAGGATATCGACGACCTGTTCGATCTTTGTGATCGTATCGGTGTCATGTTCGCCGGACGGATCGTCGGGATCGTCAGCCCGGAAACCACGTCGCGGGATATTGTCGGGAGCATGATGGTCGGCCGCGCTCCAGCAGGGGGCGCGACATGCGCATAATCACCCGATCCGGGCCGTCCGTGACCTGGTCGATCGCTGTCTATGGCGCTGCGGCGGTGGTCGGCCTGCTCATGACCATCGTGCTGATTTCCATTTCAGGGGCTCCGGTTGGAGCCTCCCTCGTCGCATTGGGGCAAGGCGCGGCAGGAAGCCCGGCCTCGATCGCATCCTCGGTCGTCAAGGCGACGCCCCTGATATTGACGGGACTGGCGACCTGCGTGACCTATCGGGCCGGTCTCTGGACGGTCGGGCAAGAGTCGCAGGTCGTCGCCGGAGCGGCGGCTGCCTGGCAGATGAGCTTGTGGACGACCGGCATGGCGCCTGTTGTCGTCATCGTCCTTTGTGTTCTGGCGGCGCTCGCCGGTGGAGCCGCTCTCGGCGCCCTGGTCGCCTGGTTCAGGACGCGCTTCGGTATCAGCGAAATCGTCTCGAGCATGATGCTCAACTATATCGTCTTCTTTGCGCTGGCCTGGCTGATCTCGGGCCCCTGGATGGCGAGCGGCGGCACGGCGAGCTACCAGCAAACGGGGCTGCTGGAGCGGGCCTATTGGCTGCCGAACATTGTCGATGTCGGCAAGATGCACATCGGCGTGGTGTTGGCGCTCATTGTCGTCATATGGCTGCAGGTGCTGCTCAAGCGTATGCCCCTCGGCTACGAGATACGCGCCATGGGTTTCAACGCTACGGCCCTGTCGCAGCGTGGCGTCGACAAGCGGCGATTGGTCCTGACGGTGATGGTCATCTCGGGTGTCATTGCCGCGCTGGCTGGGGTCGGCGAAGTCTTTGGTGTCAGTCACCGTCTCACGGGCGACAACCTGAGCGGCATGGGATTCGACGGCATCATCATTGCATTGATCGGCGGTCTTTCACCGCTCGGAACTCTCGTCGCGGGCCTGTTCTTCGGCGCACTTCATAATGGGTCGCTATTCATGAATGTTATCACTGGTGTTCCGACGGCGCTGGTGACCGCCATCCAGGGCGTGGTGTTGATCCTGTTCCTGATCGCGGGCGCCGTTCGCCGCTACCGGATCGAGAGGGCCTGATGATGGATGCCCTTCTGGACAATGCGCTGCTGATATCGGTTTTCGTGACGATGTTGCGTTCGGCGACACCGCTGTTGCTTTCGTCGATCGGGGAATTGGCGATCCAGCGAGCCGGCATCTGGAATCTCGGTGTCGAGGGGACGATGCTGTCGGCCGCCTTCGCGGCCTATGCAGTCGTCGTCGCGACCGGGTCGCTCCCGCTCGCCACCGTGGCGGCGGTTCTCGTGGGCGCTCTTGTGGGCGCGCTGACGTCCATGTTGACCGTCGCGCTCAAACTCGACCAATTCGTGACCGGCCTCGCCATCAATCTCGTCGCCAGTGGCCTGACGCTCTACCTATTTCGAAGCAATCATGCGGTGTTCAGCGCAGGTAACTTTACAGGTTTTGCGCCGGTGGCGGTCCCGTTTCTCGCCGACATCCCGGTCATTGGCCGGATTTTCTTCCAGCAACGGCTTCCCACATATCTGGCGCTGGCCCTGATACCCTTGGCGTGGTTTTTTCTGCACCGGACGCGCCAGGGGCTCGAGCTGCGTGTTCTCGGAGAGAATCCGAAAGTGCTCCAGACGCGTGGCATCGCCGTCGCGCCCCGGCTCTGGCTCATCATCGTCGCCGGTTCCGGCCTGACGGGCCTTGGCGGGGCTTTCCTTGTGCTCGGCCTTTCCGACCGCTTCATTCCCGAGATTACCGCCGGCCGGGGATGGCTCGTGGTGGTGGCCCTAGTTGCCGGAAACTGGAGCCTCTTCGGCACGATTACCGCCGTCTTCGCGTTTGCCGCCCTGCAGGCGATTGCCAGTCACGCCCAGGTCCTGAACCTGCCTGTGCCCTATCAGTTCTTGCTGGCGCTGCCCTACATCGCGTCGCTCGCCACCTTGATGATTTTTCGCAGCCGCTCCGGACAGCCCGCCCATCTCGGCCTTCGCGATATTGGCAAGTGAGGCCGTTATGCGCAGATGGCCTCTCGACTACTCCGGCGTTGTCGCGGAACTCGGCACGATCCGCAAGGCGGCCGCCGCGACCCGGGACGGCGCCGCCGACATCGGCATGGACGCCGCGCCGCTGTTCCGGAGCCCGTGGTGCGCCAGTGCAATGCGTTTTGCTGGGAGAATTTCATGATGTCGATGATGCAGGCTGGATCAAAGGGACCGGCCCTGAACGCAGAGGATGGGCCGAGTGCCGAAGCGATCGACGCCTTCCGCAAGGGCATGGCGCCATTCTGGCATCCGGTATTCCTGGCTGGGGATCTCGGTCACACGCCGGTTTCCGTGACACTGCTCGGCCGCCGTCTCGTCCTTGTGCGGCTTGACGGCGAATTGGCCGCATTTCCGGATACCTGCCGGCACTTCCAGGCCCAATTGTCGTTGGGCCGGGTCGTTCGCGTGAACGGCCGGGCGGCGCTCCAATGCGGCTACCATGGCTGGAGCTTTGGCAAGGATGGCGGTTGCGTGCTGATCCCGCAGCTGCCTGAGGGCCGTGCCATTCCGAAGGGCGCGGGTATCGCGTCTCATCTCGTTTCCGAGCGGCACGGCATCATCTGGGTCTGCCTGGCGGCGGAAGCGATGTTCCCGATTCCGGACTTCCCCGAAATGGACGATCCGGCCTTCCGCAAGGTACGGCTGCTTGAAGGCCAACCGATGCGAACCAGTGCGACGCGTATGATCATGGGAACGCTGGACGACACACATTTTCCCTGGGTGCACGAGGGCATCCTGGGCAGCCGGGACCGGCCCGAGCCGCCCTCGCACCGGGCCTGGCGCGAGCGCAACGAACTAATTGTCCAATATGAGGTCGAGCAACCTGCCGGCCTCATGACGGCGGATATGTCGCAATCGGGCTCGAACCGCGAAACGCAGGTGCGGCTTACCTATACCGACCACGTCGGAATGCCGAATGTGATCCGTCTGGTCAAGGATATGCCGGCCGGCCGCTATGTCGTATGGCTGGCGACCTGCCCGGTCGACTACAATATCACGTCCAATTTCTGGGTCTCGGCACGCAACTACGATCTCGATCCGGCCCAGGACGATGTCTACCGGAACATGTCAGCGCATGTGCGCGAGCAGGACCGGTCGGTGATCGAAAGCCAGCGTCCATGGCTGCTTCCCCCGTTCTGGACTCAAATCGAACTGCCACTCGGCCCCGGCGATCTCCCGCTGATCGAATATCAGAAGTGGATCGAGGAGCTTGGCGTCGCGACGGGAATTTAGACGATGAGGGCACTTGAATTGAAGCTGGTAGTGGTCGGCCGCCGCACGGTCGCCGAAGGCATCGTCGGCTTCAGCCTCGCACATGCCGACGGCACATGCTTGCCGGCATATGGTCCGGGCAGCCATATCGAGGTTCGGGTCGAAGGTGTCGGCTTGCGACACTATTCGCTGACCGGCGATGATCCCGCGCGCTACGACATCGCCGTCGCGATCGACCAGAATGGCCGCGGTGGCTCCCGCGCCATCGACCGGCTCTGGCAAATGGGACGGGAGATCGAAGTTTCCGCGCCCCGCAATAATTTCCCCCTCGGCAAGGCCAGAGAGGCGTTATTGATCGTCGGTGGCATCGGCATCACCCCGATACTCTCGATCCGGCGGGCCCTGGCCGACGCGGGCTGCCTGACCCGGACGCACTACGCCGCCAGAAGCCGACGGCATCTCGCCTTTGCCGACGAACTGTCGACGGACGCGATGGGAACCGTGGCATTTCATGTCGACAGCGAAAGCCGGCTGGATATTCCCGCCATCATCGCGGCAGCGCCCCAGGGTGCGGACATTTATGTCTGCGGACCGACGGGTATGCTGGAGGCGGTCGAGACGGCGCTAGAGGCGCGCTGGGATTTGACGCTCTTCACCGAGCGGTTCTCAGCCGCGCCGCCACGATCCGGCGAGGCGTTCGAGGTCACTCTGGCGTCGGACGGACGCCGCTTCCGGGTCGATGAGAGCAGCACCATTCTGGGGGTACTGCGCGCGCATGGCTGTAACCCTGACACGAGTTGCGAGGGCGGTGTTTGCGGAACCTGCCGGACGGCCGTGATCGCCGGTGAGATTCTGCACCAGGATTATTTCCTGTCGGACATGGAGAAGGCGGAGGGGCGATCAATCGTCATCTGCGTCTCCCGGGCAAAGCCGGGCAGTAACCTCATTCTTGACCTTTGATAGGGCGTCTTCACATGTTCCTGCCAGCGAAAAACGATACCCCCACGTCCGGCATTCCTGCGGATACCAGATTCTGTCCCGGGGACTGGACGATCCTTTCGCGTTACTGGCACCCGGTGGCGGCGTCGGCGGCCATCGTCGACAAGCCCGCTTCCGTCAGGCTTCTCGATCGGCAACTCGTGTTGTGGCGCGATGGCGATGGCGTTAACGCAGCACGAGACCTGTGTCCGCACCGCGGTGGCCAATTGAGCCTCGGGCAGGTGTGCGACGGGATGATCGTTTGTCCATTGCACGGTTTTCGCTACGACGGTGATGGCGCCTGTCGCAAGGTTCCGGCACTGGCGCCGGCGGTACCCATTCCCAAGAAGCTGCGGATCGAGAGCTATGCGTGCCAGGAGCGCTACGGGCTCGTGTGGGTCTGCCTGTCGGACGAACAGCCGCTCCCGTTGCCCGATTGGTCGTTGATCGAGGCTGGAGAGGGAAAGGTCGTCGTCGTGCCGCCCGGCGTCTGGCGTGCGGCGGCGGCGAGGCATGTCGAGAATTTCAACGATCTCTGCCACATCCCCTTTGTCCACCGGGGCACGTTCGGCGGCGAAGAGGATCGTACCATCGAGGCCTACGGCGTCGATATCGGGGATGGTTGCCTGACCTTCCAAACGGAATATGTCGAGCAGACTAGGTACGCCGGCCAGCGCCAGGACGGCGGCCTCCATCCACTGAACCGTCGCCGTTACAACTACCACCTGACTTTGCCCTTTGCCTCCTGGCTGGAGATTACCGACGAGGCCAAGGGCTCGGCATTCCACATCTTCGACGTGGCTTCCCCGGTCTCCACAGATGTGTCGAAGATCTTCCAGATTCTCGTCGACATGACGGGCGGGCTTTCCGAACGGGATATGATCGACTTTCAGCAAAGGATCAATTCAGAGGACGCCCCCCTCGTCGAGGCGCAATCACCGCATGAGTTACCTCTCGATCTTCGGGACGAGATCCATATCCCCGCGGATCGTATGTCGATCGAATACCGGCGTGCGTTGGCGCGGCTCGGCCTCGGTGCCGGGGCGATTCTGGGAAGCTAGAGCGGACAAACACCATTCCCCGTGTTGGAGGCGGCGACCGTGGCGAGATTTTATGTCGCCCGTTGCGCCGCCGGCGAGCTGATGAGGTTGATGAGCCGGCAGAGCATCATTCGCGGGAGGCCGATCCGCACGATGGTCCCGGACAAGTCGGCGCCCAGCCCATTGGGTCGTCGAAATCTCCAGTTCAAAGCCCCCGCGCCGAACAGGCTGCAGGGCTCGGATCTTGCGTGAGGCTTGACCTGGCTGCGATTCGTCGACCTGGCAGGCCGTACGGCCAGAACATGTCTGGCTGGTCGCCGGGATCGCGGCAGCGATCCCGGTCAGGGGCCGGCAGTCTGGCCAAGTATCGAACGGGCCGCCTTTTCCGCGATCATCATGGTCGGGAAGTTGGTGTTGCCGCTGACAATATCCGGCATTACCGAGGCATCGACAACGCGTAAGCCGTCGATGCCTCTGACCTTCAGCTGTGGATCGACCACAGCCTTGTCGTCTGATCCCATGCGGCAAGTTCCGACGGGATGATAAAGCGTTGCCGCTTGGTCGCGGATATAGTGATCGAGCTCCTGATCGGAGGTGCAAGCCGCGCCGGGGGCATATTCGTCGCCCCGGAAGGCATCGAAGGCCGGCTGCGCGACGATCCGGCGCGACAGACGGATGCCGTCACGCAATACGCGCAGATCCTCGGAGGCCGAGAGATATCGTGGGTCGATAGCCGGGGCTTCGGCGGGATCGGCGGAACGGATGGCGATCCTTCCGCAACTTTCAGAGCGCAGGCCCGTGATAGTCGTCATGAAGCCTTCGACGGGGATCACATCGCGTCCGTGGTCGTTGTACATCAGGGGCACGCAATAAAGCTGCAAGTCCGGGTATTCGAGGCCCTCGCGGGACTTGAGGTGGGCCCAGGCCTCCAGCGCGCTGACCGCCGCCGGGCCGCCGCGAAACAGCAGATACTGGCCGAGGGCCCGCGCCATCGCCAAGGGTTTCAGGCCAGAGAGCAGAGATATGGGTTGTTTCAGGCGCTGTTTGAGCGAGATGGCGAGGTGATCTCGAAGATTCCTTCCGACCCCCGGCAATTCCGCGATCACCCGGATGCCGTGGGGCCGGAGGTCGCCTGGATCGCCTATCCCCGACAGTTGCAGAAGTTGCGGTGAGTTGACCGCGCCTCCGGCCAGAATGACTTCGCGTTCGGCTTCGACCGTGTTCAGTCGGCCTCCATGCCGGTATTCGACAGCGACGGCCCGCCCCGCCCGAACGACGACACGGGTGACCAGTGCCCCAGTTATCACCCTGAGATTGGGCCGCGTCAGCGCCGGCCGGAGGTAACGGGCCGCAGCGCTCTGGCGCTCGCCATGGGCGTAATTGCCCTGCATCTGTGCCATGCCGTGTGGATTGGCGGCGTTGACGTCGCGGTTGAGGGGAAAGCCCGCTTGTCGGCCGCCTTCGATGAAGGCGCGCGAGATCGGATTCATCGCCTCGACCGGTGTAAGCGATACGGTGATCGGACCGGCCTGTCCTCGCCATTCGGGATCGCCTTCGGCATAGGCCTCGATCCGGCGGAAATCGGGCAGGCAATCCCGAAAGGACCAGCCCGGGTTGCCGAGTTGGGACCAGCGGTCGTAATCACCCGGGTTGCCGCGTGAAACGACAAGGCCGTTGATCGACGAACTGCCGCCCAACACCTTGCCACGCGGGAAATACATGGTGCGGCCGCCGAGGCCCGGCTGAGGCACGGTCTCGTAGTTCCAGTTGCCCTTTCCGGATTTCATCAGGGCGAAGAAACCTGCGGGTATCCGGTAGAGAAAGGAGCGATCGCGCCCGCCGGCCTCGATCAGGGTGACATGGATGGAAGGGTCGGCGCTCAGCCGGTTGGCCAGCACGCAGCCGGCAGAACCGGCGCCAACGATGACATAGTCGGGCATGGTCGCGGGCTCAGTGTTGGGCGATTGGCAGATGCAGCACGAGCCCGTCCAGCTCTTCGCCAAGGACGATCTGGCAGCACAGGCGGCTGTTCGGTCGTGCATTGTCGATATAGGCCAGCATGTCGCGTTCCTTCTCGCCGGGCGGGGCGAGGCGGTCGGTCCAGGTGCCGTCGACATGGACGTGACAGGTGCCGCAGGCGATGACGCCGCCGCAATCGCCGTCGATGCCGGCGATATTATGGTGGACAGCGGCCTCCATGGCCGATTGCCCCGAGGCGGCTTCAACAAGACGGGCTTCGCCCGCGTGGCTGATATAGGTGATCTTGACCATGAGCGTCGCTCTCCGCTGGGATTGGCTTCAGGCGTGAACGACGACCGGGAGGTCGGCGTAGCCGCGCACGAGGTTGGAAGGAATGCGGACAGGCGTGCCGACGACTTCGATGGCGCTGAAACGCTCGAATACTTCTTCCCAGAGGATGCGCAGTTGCAGCTCGGCCAACCGGTTGCCGAGGCAGCGGTGGATGCCAAAGCCGAAGGACAGGTGATGGCGCGCGCGCGGGCGGTCGGCGACGAAATCGAAGGGCCGGTCGATCACGCTGTCGTCCCGGTTCCCCGAGAGGTACCACATCACCACCTTGTCTCCCTTGCGGATGTGCTGGCCCCTGAACTCGAAATCGGCAAGCGCCGTGCGCCGCATGTGGGCGATGGGGGTCTGCCAGCGGATGATTTCCGAAACCATGTTCGGGATTAGCGCGCGGTCCGCCTTGACCCTGGACCATTCGGCCGGAAACAAGTGATGGGCGAGAACGCCGCCCGACATCGAATTGCGGGTCGTGTCATTACCGCCGACGATCAGGAGGGCGAGCGTGCCGAGAAACTCCTCCGGTGACATCGTCCGCATGGCCGGGGAATGCGCGAGCATGGAGATCAGGTCCGGCCGCGGCGCCGCCGCCGCCCGCTCGGCCCAGAGGCGCTGGAAATAGGCGGCGCATTCGTAGAGTTCCTGATTACGCTGTTCCCAGCTGTCAACGACGCCGTCGCCAGGGCGGGTTGTCACGACGTCCGACCAGCGGGTGAGTTTGCGTCGCTCGTCGAAGGGAAAGTCGAACAGGGTCGCCAGCATCATGGTGGTCAGTTCGATTGAGACCCTGTCGACCCAGTTGAACGGCACGCCGACCGGCAATCCGTCCAGTACGCCGCGCGTCCGCTGGCGGATCAGGCCTTCCAGATTGGCGAGATTCTGCGGGGCGACGATGGGGCTGACGGTCTGGCGATGGATATCGTGTTTCGGCGGGTCCATGCCGAGGAAATTGGGCAGATAAATGCCGCCCTCGACCGGGTTCAGCGTCGTGTCGTCGAGCACGAAGCTGCCGACGCTGGCGTCCGACGAGAAGACCTTGTGGTTGGTGTCGATCTCGACGATGTCGTTGAACTTCGTGACCGACCAGTAGGGGCCATAAAGGCTTTCGCGGCAGTAATGCACGGGGGCTTCGTTCCGCAGGCGGGCGAAATAGGGATGGGCCGCGTCCCGCAGGTAGAGATCGGGGGCGCTGACGTCGATCTTGTCCAGAGGGATGCTGCGCGCGCGTTCGATGTCGGAGACGGCGATATCCATATGGTTCCTCCCTGTGGCTTGCCGTGCCTTATTGATTAAAATATCAATAATGATATTGAGTATTTAGTCAATAATATTTTGCGAACGGTTTCGCTGCCGGCTGGAATGCGGCACACTGAAGCCAAGACACCGATGGAAGCTCAGCCCCCCTTGGACATGACCCGTAGTATTTCGAGAACCCGCCTGCCTCCGGCTCAACGCCGGGCGCAGCTGATCCGCTGCGCTTTCGCCGCTTTTGCAGAACATGGCATCGCCCGGGCCACGCACGCTCATGTCGCCGAGCGGGCAGGGGTTTCGGTCCCCGCGGTCCATTCCTACTTTCGCACGCGGGAGGATCTGGTCGCGGAGACGCTGGTCGAGGTGGAGAAACACTTGCTGGCGATCCTCGCCGACCCTCGCATCGCCGAGGTTTCTGCACGGGAAGCCCTGACCATCATGGTGCGCGGCTTCGACAAGGCAGCGCAGGACGATCCCGACGTGGTCAAGATCTGGCTCGACTGGAGCACTGGTTTTCGGGCCGATGTCTGGCCGCGCTATCTGCAGATGCAGGAGCGCCTGTATGCCATCGTTCGCGGCGCATTGGAACGCGGGCGCCGGTCTGGCGAACTGTCAGCCGGCCTCGATCCCGGGGCCGGAGCACAGCTTTTCGTCGGCGGCGGCCACACGGTGGCTCTGTTCCGTTTTGCCGGCGGCGAGGAAAGCGCCATTGATCGCCTGATTGATCACCTGATCCAGAGCATCACCAGCATCGGCTTCGATCATCCCCTCGCGGCGGGCCGAGGCCATTGATCACTCCCGCAGAAGGTTGAGGGCTTTCGCGCTGGCGAGCGCGGCCTGGCGGTTGCCCACATTCAGTTTGGCGTAGAGATTGTTCTGGTGCCATTTCACCGTGGGGACGGAGAGATTGATTCGCTCGGCCATCTGACGATTGCTGAGGCCGGAAGCCATGAGCGTGACGAGTTCCATTTCGCGCCGCGTCAGCGGCGCGAGAAGGGTCGGACCAGCCGACAGATCGTGCAGGCCTTTCGGCGCTGACGGCAGGGCACGGCAGACCTGGAGGAAGAAGCCGCGTTCGTCCGGCGAGGGAAATGCCCATTCGCCAAGGCCAACCGCCTCGAAGCAGCGAACGAGGGCCTCCGCCCGCACAAGGAAGGGCCGCAGCAATCGCGCCGGCGTCGCCAGCCGCAGCGCCAGCGTGAGGCTGCGCAGCATCTGGTCGCGCTGGTCGAGCCGGCTGGCGACGATGCCGCGTAGCAGGGCGAGCTCGACCGCCCGCGCCGCCCGGCCTTCCAGCCGGCTCTGACGCAGGTCGGCGTCGAGCCGGGGCAGTGCCTGTTTCAGGCGTCCGGCCCCGATCATCAATTCTGTCTCCGTGATCCTTATCAGGTCGCGCATCAGGGGCAGGCGAGACCAGACCGTGGCCATGACCCCTGTGACGCGGGCCTTGCCGACGAGACCGGAGCGTTGGGCTTCCGCCGTCGCGGCCTCGACATCGTCCCGCTCGAGGAGGCGGCGGACCACGAAACACGACAGCATGTCCGATAGGCGGGAAGGATAGGCGGTCGTCACATCCCTCAGGTTGGCCAGGGACAGGGCGCTGTCCCCGCCATCGGCCGGAGCGAGTTTAACTGCCGCCTCGAGGCCGCAGGCGGCGGATTCGAGAAAGCCATGCGTCCGCGCCGTCGGCAAGCCATAGTCGAGCAATCGCCGGGCTTCGTCGTCGCGGCCGAGTTCGAGGGCGCATTTGGCCTGCATCAGCGCGAGGGTGCCGGTAATGCCGCCGTCTTCGCCGAGGCCGGCACGGGCCCGGCCCAGCGCGGCGCCCAGTTCGTGATGGCCGATGTCCAGCCGGCCCTCGCAGATGGTGACGAGCGCGCTGTAGGCGGCGGCCCAGCCCTGGACATAGGCGCTGCCGGACTGGCAGGCGGCTTCCCGCGCCGCGACGAGGATCCGGCGCGCGTCGGCGAAGGCGAAACTGGCGGTCAGGTGATAGGCGACGATGCAATGAGCGGCAGTGCCGTCGAACGGGTCGGAGGGACCGGCGCGGCGGTCAATCCAGCGCCGCGCGCCATCGCTGGCTTCGGCCATGCGGTCAGCGATGCTGTCGAGCGAGACGCGCAGCATGGTCAGGCGCTGGTCGAGATCGGGCGCTGTGTTTCCGGTGGACCCGGCCATGCGGTCGGCGTGGCGCCGGGCGTCGTCATAGCGCCGGCACAGGGCCAGCGCCCAAGTGTACCAATAGGAAGCTTCGGGTGTCGCGCCTCGGCCCCATTCTTGAAGCGTCTCCATCCAGCGGATGAAGTTGAGGACATCGCCCTTGTTCCGCACGAAACGGGCGGCCAGGGATTCCAGCAAGTTTTCGGCGAAGTCGAGATCGTGGGCGGCAAGGCCGTGTTCGATGGCCTCCTGCCAAAGCCCTTGTCCACCAAACCAGACGGCGGCCCTGCAGTGAAGCGCGCGCCGCGCGTCGGGCGGGATCAGCCTGAGGCCCTCCTGCCGCAGGTGATCGCGGAACAGGCCGTGAAAGCGATACCAGCGTCGATCCGGATCGAGCGGGGCGATCAGGATATTGCCCGTGATCAGTTGACCGAGAACCTTGTCGGCGACCACGCCGCCGCCCACGTCGCGGCACAACTCGAGACAGAAGCGGTCGAACTGGCCGAGGCCGACGATAAAAAGCCGCGAGGCATCATCGAAACTGGACAACACACGGTCGTTCAGCAGGCTGGCAATGTTCTCGTCCGGACCGGCGATGGCGGCGAGTGCCTCGCGGGGGACGGCCGCGCGCTCCAGCATGATGTGGAACAGGCGGACGGCCGCTGGCCATCCTTCGGTCAGCGTGACGACTTTCGCGATGCCATCCCTTTCGATTTGTTCGCAGAGCCTGTCGCCCAGGACGGCGGTGACCTCGGCCCTTGAAAAGGACAGGTCGGCAGGTCCGATTTCGAGCAGATGGCCTTCCAGCCGGGCGCGCGTCCGGTCCAGCGGCAGCGGCAGTATGCTACCCAGCACCAGCCGGACGGCGCGGTCCGTGTCGAACAGCAGGCGGTTCAGCAGCCTGGGCAGGCCGGGATCGTAGCAGAAATTGAGATTGTCGATGAAGATGGTGACGGGACGGCCCGCCTGGGCAAGCGGGGCGAGACAGCGCTCGATCTGCTTGTCCAGCGGCTCGCCGCTGAACAGGGCCTCGGTCGGATGGCGGGGGGCGCCGCCGGGTGTGATCAGAGAAACCAGGGCCGAGAGCAGGGCATCGACACTCTGCTCCTGTTCCCTGAGCGAGAGCCAGCGGCAATCATGCCCGGCTTGCCGCAGCGTCTCGTGGATGCGCGCCATCTGAAGCGTCTTGCCGAAGCCGGCCGGGGCGGCGAAAGCCACAGCCTTGTGCGACAGGCCCGCCGGGCTGGCGAGGCTGCCGAGCGCCGCCAGATCGACAGGGGTGAACATGAATACGGGCGGCTCGTGCCGGCCTTCACCCATGTTGCGGTTCTGAATCTGTTCTTTCCGCGCCATCTCGGTGTCTCCGCACCTTAGGGGTCAGCGTTTCCTGTCCGTACTCTACCGATCCGGGCCGGCCTCCACCCCCGCCGCGAGGATGGGTTTTCGCGTTCCGGCCCAACCTATCCTGCACGGGCCAAGCGGGACGCAGATCCCGCCGGACAGGGCCGGTGACGGAGCACCGGCAAGGGTGAGGACACGAGATGAACGAAATGTACAGATTGCCCGCGGTCGACAAGGCAAGGCCTTCGCCGGCCTGGATCGCTGCCTTGCGACGCCGTTACCGGACCGAGGGGCATATCGACCGTCTGCTGACCCGCAAACTGGAACGGCGGGCCGGCCCAGGTTTCCGGCCGCTGGCACTCGAGGAAATGGAAGCGGCGCTGGGGCGGCTGTTGGCCGCCCGCATCGGCGGCGGCTTCGCCATTCGCGATACGCGCTGGCTCTGGGGTGGGGCGTCGAAATTGCAGGTCGCCTTCACCCTCGAATGGGATCGGCCGGGGGTGGGGCGGGAGCGCACCGCCATGGTCCTGCGCATGGAACCGGCCGAATCCATCGTGGAGACCAGCCGTTTGCGCGAATTCCAGCTGATCAGGGCGATGGAGGGCGTGGTGCCCGTGCCGCCGGTCTTCTGGTGCGACGAGGATGGTGATTTCCTGCCCTATCCAGGTCTCGTCTACGGCTTCGCACCCGGTGTCGCCAAGCCGCGGCACGACGGCGACCGGGTTTCCGGTGTCGGCTCGGTGCTGAATGCCGATCTGCGGGCGCGGTTGGCGCCCCAATTCGTCGAGCATCTCGCGCGTATCCATACGGTCGACTTCTCGGGCGCCGATCTCTCCGCCTTCGACCGTCCGGCAACCGGGACCACGGAATGTGCCGCTTGGGGTCTCGACTGGTGGGAGCGTGTGTGGGCGGAGGATGGCGACGAGGATATTCCGCTGCTGCGCCTCGCCGCGGCCTGGCTGCGCCGGAACATGCCGCCACTCGACCGGGCATCGATCGTTCATGCCGACTATCGCCTGGGCAATTTCCTGTTCACCGAGGAGGACGGCCGGATTTCCGCCTGGCTGGACTGGGAACTGGGGCGGATCGGCGACCGTCACCAGGATCTGGCCTGGACCACCAGCCGGGCCTTCTCGACCCCGGCCGACGACGGCAGTACGCCGCTGATCTGTTCAATGATGCCGGAGGCAGCCTTCTTCGAGGCTTATGAGATAGCCTCGGGTCTGACAGTCCAGCCGAAATCGCTGCACTGGCACAAGGTTTACAACGCCTTCAGTCTCGTCGTCCTCCTGCTCGCCACCGGTTACCGGGTCGCCCGTGCCGGCAAGACTCATCAGGATGTGCTGGTCGCCTGGCTGATCGGTATCGGTTACACGATCCTGGACGACATGCGCGACCAGCTGGAAAAGGGGGCCTGATCATGCAGATGCGTCCCGATGTCCAGATATCCAGCATGATCAAGGCGCTGGAAGACACCATCCTGCCGGCGATCCCGGCCGGGCAGGGCCTCGCGGCCGAACAGGGCCGCCTCGTCGTCGGCATGTTGAAACTGATGGCGTGCCAGCTGCCGCTGCAATTCGCCTTCGACCGGGACGAATTGTCCCGCCTGCTCGACTGTTGCGATGGTCTGGCGGAAGCGATGGCTCCCTGGCCCGAGGCGGCGGCGGACCTGACGGCGGCCCTGCAGGCCGGTCGCGATCTGCTTGCCCGTTGTCAGGCCGGACCGGAGGATTTGTGCGGTGGCCTGCGCCGGTTGAATGCCGCCCTCGCCCAGGTGATCGACAGGGTTGCCCCGCAGGCAAGCACCGCGGAATTCGAGCGCCTGCAAGCCCCAATCCTGGCCCAGTCGCGTGAGCAGTTGCTGCGCGACCGCGCCTTGATGGCGACGCAGGGCTGGGAAACGGGGCCAGGCGCGCCGCCCGATATCGCCCTGCTTCTGCCTGCAGACACTGTCCGTTGATCCGCCATTCAGGGATATGAGTTCATCATGAGCGAGAGTTACGAAAAATTTGAAGGCCTCATCCCTGGCGACGGCCATCCGCGCTGGGGTCAGAGCTACTACTATAATGCCTATGATCCCGTGCGGTGCCTGGGCGTCTTCATCCGCCTCGGCTTTCTCGAAAACCAGGGGGAGGCCAACAGCTGGGTGATCGTGTTCAGGAATGGCTCCCCCCTTTTCACGCGCACCAACCTCAACCTGCCCCATACGCTGGCCCGGCCCGCCGATGGGGTCGAGATCGCGGGAATGCGCATCCATGCGGAGGTGCCGCTGAAACGCACCCGCATCACCTTCTCCTCACCCGATTGCAGCTTCGATCTGGTGTGGAGCGAATTGCATCCCCTCGCGGATTGTATCGCGATGACGCAGGACAAGGACGGCGCCTTCGCCCGAGAGGTCGCCCACATCCACCTCGAAGGCACCAGCACGGTGACGGGCAGCATCACTCACCGGGGCGAAATGGCCGCGCTCGACGGCAAGGGCTTTCGCGACATCGCCGCCGGTCCGCGCAACTGGGACGCCCTGCTTCACTATCGGCTGGCCTGGCCGGTGTTCGACAATGGCATGGCGTTTTGCGGCATCCGGGGGATTTCGACCGCTGGCGGCTCGGCTTATATGCGCATGATGCACGATGGCGAGGCCTGGCGCAGGGTGACGGCGATCGAGGACCGCCTGACCTTCTCGCCGGACGGTCTCGCGGTCGAACATGCGCATTGGGTATTCACCGACGAACTGGGGCGCCGCCACGAGATGACCGCCCGCCCCCTGTTCGGCTGGCTGTTCCCCTTCGATACTTTCGTCCTGCGCGAACACATGATGGAATATCGCCTCGCCGACGGCACCATCGGTTACGGTTTGCACGAGACCGGCTATCGTCTGCCATGGCAGGGAATGGCGGATTGAGGCTGCTTCGCGCGCCCGCCTGGTGACGGGCACGCGAAGCGGCTCGTTTACAGGTCGACGTCGAAGGCGGCTTCGGTCTTCGAGGTGATTTCGTCGAGGGTGACGCCCTCGGCGAGTTCGATGAGGGTAAGGCCGGTGCCGCCCTGCTTGTCGATCCTGAAGACGCCGAGGTCGGTGACGACCATGTCGACGACTTTGGTGCCGGTCAGGGGCAGGTTACAGGCCTTCAGCAGTTTCGGGCTGTTGCCGGCGACATGTTCCATGACGACGACGACCTTCTTCACCCCGGCGACCAGGTCCATGGCGCCGCCCATGCCCTTGACCATCTTGCCCGGGATCATCCAGTTGGCGAGATCGCCGTTCTCGGCGACCTGCATGGCGCCGAGGATCGACAGGTCGATATGGCCGCCGCGGATCATCGCGAAACTGTCGGCCGAGGAGAAGAAGGAGCTGTCCGGCAGCTCGGTGATGGTCTGCTTGCCGGCATTGATCAGGTCCGGGTCTTCCTCGCCCTCGAAGGGGAAGGGCCCCATGCCGAGCATGCCGTTCTCGGACTGCAGGGTGACATGCACGCCGTCGGGGATGTAGTTGGCGACCAGCGTCGGAATGCCGATGCCGAGGTTCACGTAGAAACCGTCCTGCAGCTCCTTGGCGGCGCGGGCGGCCATCTGTTCACGGGTCCAGGCCATGGGCGGTCTCCTCAGATCTTCTTCCGGGTGGTGCGCTGCTCGATACGCTTCTCGTAGGCCGCGCCCTTGATGATGCGCTGGACGAAGATGCCGGGCGTGTGGATATGGTCGGGGTCGATGCTGCCGGGCTCGACCAGATTCTCGACCTCGGCGACGGTGACCTTGCCGGCGGTCGCCATCATCGGGTTGAAGTTGCGCGCGGTCTTGCGGTAGACGAGATTGCCGGCGGTATCGCCGCAATAGGCCTTGACGATGGAGAGATCGGCGACGAGGCCGGTCTCCATCACGTAAGTCTCGCCGTTGAATTCGCGCAGCTCCTTGCCCTCGGCGACCAGGGTGCCGACGCCCGTCTTGGTGAAGAAGGCGGGGATGCCGGCGCCGCCGGCGCGGATGCGCTCGGCGAGCGTGCCCTGCGGGTTGAACTCGAGCTCGAGCGCGCCGGACAGATACTGCTGGGCGAACAGCTTGTTCTCGCCGACATAGGACGAAATCATCTTCCTGACCGACTTTGTCTCGAGGAGGACGCCGAGGCCGAAACCGTCGACGCCCGCGTTGTTCGAGATGAAGGTCAGCCCCTTCACGCCCGACAGGCGGATGCCCTCGATCAGGTTCTCGGGAATGCCGCAGAGGCCAAAGCCCCCGGCCATGATCACCATGTCGTCGCGCAGCAGCCCCGCAAGGGCCGTCACCGCGTCCGGGTAGACCTTTTTCGCTCGCGTCACCATGTCGTCCTTTCAGGCTGTCCACAGGCTCCCGGACGGGGAGGTTGACAGGGGCATAACAAATAATACACTAGCTAACAATAATCATATGTCCTAATGGCCCGCGGGCCCATGGGGGGGAAATGACGAAGAGTGATGCGGCGGCGCCGGTCGGCCTGCCTTTCCGCGACGATGCCCTGGCGGGCAAGCGTATCCTGGTCACCGGCGGTGGCAGCGGCCTTGGCGCCCAAATCGCGCGGGGGTTCGCCCGTCATGGCGCGACGGTCTATATCTGCGGTCGGCGCGAGGCCGTGCTGGCGGAAACGGCGGCGGAAATCGCCGCGGAAGGTGTGTCCGGCAAGGTTCTGCCGGTGGTCTGCGATCTGCGCCGGCCCGAGATGATCGACGAGATGCTGGAACGGATCTGGGCCGACGGGCCGCTGACCGGTCTCGTCAACAACGCGGCGGCCAATTTCGTCGCGCCGACCAAGACCCTGTCGCCGCGCGGCTACGAGGCCGTGCGCTCGACCGTCATGGACGGCTCCTTCTTCGTCACCCTCGCGCTCGGCAAGCGCTGGATCGCGGAGGGCCTCCGCGGTTCGGTGATCAGCAATCTCGTCACCTGGGTCTGGACCGGGTCCGCCTTCGTCGTGCCCGCCGCCATGGCGAAAACGGCGATCCATGCCATGACCATGTCCCTCGCCGTCGAATGGGGGCCTTATGGCATTCGCCTCAACGCCGTGGCGCCGGGGCCGTTCCCGACGGAAGGCGCGTGGGAGAAGCTGAACCCCATCCCCGAGACCTCGGCCGGGGCGACCCAGTCGGATCAGGTGCCCTTGCGCCGCTTTGGCCGGATGCCGGAGCTGCAGAACCTGATGATCTTCCTGATGTCGGACGGTTGCGACTATCTGACCGGCCAGACCATCGCCGTCGACGGCGGTCACCATCTCGCGGCCCCCAGTACTTTCGCCGGGCTCTCCGATCTCACCGACATGCAATGGTCGGCCGCGCGCGAGAGAATCCGCGCCGCGTCGGAACGCGACAAGCAGCAGCGCACCGTCGGCTGAGGAGGAATGACCATGAACCTGCCGTCCATGCGGCTCGACGTGCGTGACAGCGTCGCCCACCTGACCTTCACGCAAGGCGAACGCGGCAATCCGATCGACGGCGATTTCTGCGCCGATATCCGCACGGTTTCGATCGAACTCGGCGCCCGGGCCGACGTCCGCGCCGTCCTTGTCACCGCCGAGGGCAAGACCTTCAGCGTCGGCGGCGACATCAATGCCTTCACCGCCGACCTCGATGGCCTGCCGGCGAAGGTCACGCGCTGGGCCGGCGATCTGCATGACGGCATTGCCCGCCTGCAGCGCCTGAACGCGCCGGTGATCGCCGCCGTTCACGGTATCTGTGCCGGGGGCATGACGGCCTTCGTCGCCGGGGCGGATGTGGTGCTGGCGTCCGACAAGGCCCGTTTCGTCTCGGCCTATACCGGCATCGGCTACAGCTGCGACGCCGGGGCCTCGATCATGCTGTCGCGCCGGCTGGGCCATGCCCGGGCCAAGCGTTTCCTGTTGTTGGGCGAGACGCTGGATGCCGCGGCGGCGCAGGCGGCCGGCCTCGCCGACGAGGTGACCGCGCCGGAAGAGCTGACCGCCCGGGCCGAAGCCCTGGCCCGCCAGCTGGCCGCCGGCCCCAGCTTCGCCTATGGCGAGATCAAGCGCCTGTTCCAGACCGTCGGCCACGAGCCGCTGGAGGCGCAGCTCGCCCTCGAGGCGGCTTCGATCGCCCGTTCGGCGGGCACGCAGGATGCGCGGGGGGCCTTGCTGGCTTTCCGCGACAAGGAACGCCCGACCTTCGCGGGCCGCTGACGGCGACGAAAGGCCAGGAGACAGAAACGATGTGGGTCTATCCCGAAATCCGCACCCTTGGTGATCTCAGCACCTATTACGGCCGCAAGGCCCCCGACCGCCGCGTCTTCTCGTTCGAGGGGCGAGAGGTGACCTGGAAGGCGCTCGACGAGCGCGCCAACCGCCTCGCCCATCGCCTGATCGCGGAAGGGATCGTGCGCGGCGATTGCGTCGCCTTCCTCGGCAAGAACAGCGACGAGTTCTTCGTCGCCATGCTGGCCGTGGCCAAGGTGGGCGCGGCTTTCCTGCCGCTGAACTGGCGCCTCGCCGCCGGGGAACTGGCCGATGTGCTGGCCGACAGCCAGCCCAGGCTGATCATCGCCGACAAGGAGCATCAGGCCCAGCTGCCGGGCGCGCCCTTCGTCCTGCCGCCGATGATGCGGATCGGCGAGGGGCTGGCGCTCGATTCCTATGCCGCCGATCAGGCGGCGACGGCGCCCGACCTCTTCGTGTCCGAGGATGACACGGCGATCCTGCTTTATACTTCGGGCACCACCGGCCGGCCCAAGGGCGTCATGCTGTCCCACGGCGGCATCAACCGGATGCGCCTGTGCGAGCATCTCGAAGCCGCCTATCAGTGGCGTGACGACGACAGTTTCCTGTTCGCGCTGCCGAACTTCCACCTGCTCGGCATCGGTCTGTCGCTGCAGTGCCTTTACAACGGCCTGTCGCTGACCATCCTGCGCCGCTTCGATCCCGCTGAATCGCTGGCGGCGATCAGCAAGGAGCACCCGACCCTGCTGGTGTTGACCCCGACCATGATCCAGATGCTGCTGGACCATCCGGATTCGGCCAAGACCGATTATTCGTCGCTGCGCCTGACCATGTACGCGGGCTCGCCCATCTCGCTTGGCCTGATCAAGCGGGCGATCGCCGCCATGCCCTGCCGCTTCATGCAGTTCTATGGCGCGACCGAGACCGCGGGCGCCGTCTCGCTGCTGCGGCCCGAGGAGCATGACCTGACCGACGAGGCCAAGCTGAAATCCTGCGGCCGGCCTCTGCCGCTGATCGAGATGCGCATTCTCGACGACAGGGGCGAGGAGGTGACCGACGGCTGCCCGGGCGAGCTTTTCGTCCGCTCCCCCGCCATTGCCCTCGGCTACTGGCGGAACAGGGAGGCGACCCAGTCGGTGTTCAGGGACGGCTGGTATCGCACCGGCGATATCGCGCTGAAGGATGCCGAAGGTCTCTATTACATCGTCGACCGGGCGAAGGACATGATCGTGACCGGCGGCGAGAATGTCTATTCCGCTGAAATCGAGCATGTATTGTCGGTCCATCCCGCCGTGGGCGCCGTTGCCGTCATCGGCGTACCGGACGAGCGTTGGGGCGAGGCGATCAAGGCGGTCGTGGTGCCGGCGGCCGGCGCCGAGATCGACCCGGCCGAGCTGACCGCGTTCTGCCGCGAGCATCTCGCCACCTATAAGGTTCCGAAGAGCTTCGACATCGTCGAGACCATGCCGATGACGGGAACCGGCAAGATATCGAAGAAGGATCTTCGGACCAAATACTGGTCCGGCCTGCAACGCTCTGTCGCCTGACGGCGAACAGTCCGGAAGGGCGGCTTCGGCCGCCCTTTTTCGTGCCACAAAGCGGTTGGACTCCCATACTTAGGTTAGTCCCGTTTCGGCACGAACCCCCGTCTGCCCGGGCCATGCTCGGCTAGAATAAGCCATCGAAATGCCGGCCGCACAGGAGCCGGTTTGGGGATGGAACAGGGGACGGGAAAGAATGCGACTCTCACACATCTGGGCGTCGGTCGCCGCGGGCGCCATGGTCATCGGGGCGCCCTGGGTCGCCGCGCAGGGCACGGGCGAAGCCAGCACTGCCGCGGTGGCGCAGACCAGCTTCCAGCTCGATGCCTTCGGTGGCGGCGACGAGAACGGCGGCTATTGGGGCGGCGCGCCCAGCGTTACAGTGCCGCTCAGCCAGAACCTCGGGCTGCAGATCGACGGCATCGGGGGCATGGCCTCGGATTCCGTCGATTACTACGGCGGCGCGGCGCAATTGTTCTATCGTGACCCGCAGCAACTCCTGCTCGGCGCGGCGGTGACCGGCCTCGTCGTCGACGGCGAGACGCAATTCAGCGTCTCGGCGATCGGCGAATATTACCTGGATAAAGTCACGCTCGAGGCCATGGCCGGCTTCAACAGCGGCGATCTGCTCGACGGCAGCGCCTTCGCCCGTGTCGGCTTCTCGTTCTATGGCGGCGAGGATTTCCGCTTCGGTGGCGGGGTCAGCTATTCGGACGAGAACAAGCTCGGCGCCGATGTCGAGATGGAGTACCGCATCGCGCCCGAGAACGGCATCGCGCTCTTTGCCTCGGGCGCCTTCGACAAGAACGGCGATCTCGGCCTCGCCGGGGTGCGCTTCTACCTCAACGACATGAAGGGGCAGACCGAATCCGGCTTGCCCTCGCTGAAGGAAATTCACCGTAACCTCGGCCGGCGCAACATCTTCCTGGCGTCGTCGTCCGTGGTCGGCACGCGCTTCATCGGCCAGGCGGCTGGTGCGCTCTCGGGCGGCGATGGTTTCGGTGAAATCCAGCCGGTCTCCACGCCCTCTTCGTCGGTCGGGGCCAACGCGGCCGCGGCGGCCAGCGATCCGCTGTCGCTGGTCACGGATGTGCTGAACTCGGTCCTTCCCACCACGGATACCGGTACACCGCTGGACGGCGTGCCCGTCGTCGGCGATCTGCTGGGCTCGGTGGTCAATCTCCTGTCGCCGGAGACGACACGGGTCGGCGATCTGCCGACGGCGCCGGGCGCGCTCGCGAATCTGCCGCTGGTTGGCGATCTCGTCAGCCTGTTGCCCGCTCAGGGCGTGCCGGCGCTGCTGGGCAGCCTACAGCCGCAGTTCGTTCTCGAGAACCTGGTACCGTCCCTGCTCGGCGGCCTGACCGACCCGGCGACCCTGACCAGTATGCTGGGCAATCTCGGGACGGGGTCGCTCGGCAATCTGCTGGGCGGTGTGCTCGGTGACGTGCCGCTGCCGTCGCCGCTGTCTCTGCCGCTGGCATCGCTCGCATCGCTGTAACCCTGACGACGAGCGGACAAAAAAAGACGCCCACCGGATCATCTCCGGTGGGCGTTCGAGTTTAGGCCCTGGCGGGGGAGGAGAGTCAGTAACCCGCCAGGCCTTGTTTCGCCTGCTCGTAGTCACGGGCGAGACGACCGATGAACTCGGATGCCTTTTCGCTGCGGTCGATGGCGCCAATGCCCTGTCCCGCGCTCCAGATGTCGCGCCAGGCCTTGGCGTTGCTGCCGCCGTCCTTGATGTTGATCTCGGCGTCGGGCGCGCGGACCAGCGCCTTGGGATCGAGACCGTTGGCCTCGATCGAGGGGCGCAGGAAGGTCGCCGGCACGCCGGTGAAGCAATTGGTCACGACGATGTCGGAAGCCCCGCAGGCGACGATCATGTCCTTGAAGCCCTGCTGGGTATTCGCTTCCTCGCTGGCGAGGAAGGGCGAGCCGATATAGGCGAGGTCGGCGCCCAGCACTTCCGCGGCGAGCACGCTGCGACCGTTGGCGATACAGCCCGACAGGGCGAGCGGCCCGTCCCACCACGCGCGGATTTCCTGCATCAGGGCGAAGGGCGAGATATTGCCGGTGTGGCCGCCGGCCCCGGCCGCGACGGCGATCAGGCCATCGACGCCGGATTCGGCGCAGCGGACGGCATGGCGGTTGTTGATCACGTCGTTGAAGACGAGGCCGCCGTAACCGTGGATGGCGTCGACGATCTCGGCCGGCGCCGCTAGCGAGACGATGACGATGGGCACCCTGTGGGCGACGATCACCTCGAGGTCGGCGGCCACCCGGTCGTTCGACTTATGCGCCACGATGTTGATGGCATAGGGCGCCGCCGGCTTGCCGGGATGGCCCGCGTCATGGGCGGCGAGCTCGGCGCGGATTTCGGTCAGCGCCTGATCGAGAAGGGCGGTCGAGCGCAGGTTGAGCGCGGGCAGGGAGCCGATGATGCCGGCCTTGCATTGCTCGACCAGCAGTTTCGCCGTGGAGGCGATGAACATGGGGCCGGCGAAGACCGGCAGCCGCAGGCCCCGGCGAAGGGAATGGGCGAGTTCCCGCGAGCCCTTGTGCATGACGGTCATGATGGCGTGCTCTCCCCGTTCAGTTCGGCGTAACCCTGGTCGAGCACCAGGCGCTCGCCGAGGTGGGCAGTGAAATGGATGTGGTCGCCTTCGCGCCACAGACGAAAGTTCAGGGTATCGCCCGGCAGGACGATGCCCGAGAAGCGCATGGCGAGATGGCGCAGCGCAGAGGGGTCGTTGCCGGCGAAGGCGCCGAGCACCACGCGCCCGGCCATGCCATAGGAAGCGAGACCGTGCAGGATCGGCCGGGAAAAGCCGGCGCTGGCGGCGACCGCCGGATCGGCGTGGAGCGGGTTCCAGTCGCCGGACAGGCGGTAGATGAGCGCGGCGCGGGGCGAGGTCGGCACCGCGACGACGGCATCCGCTTCCCGCTCCGGGCGCGCCGGCAGCTCGTCCCGGACCGGCGGCGGACCGCCGAAGCCGCCGTCGCCGCGCAGCAGCAGGGTCTGGCGCAGGGTGCAGAACAGAAGGCCGGTCAGCTCGCTCTCGATCCGGCGCTCAAGGACGACGACGGCGCCCTTGCCCGCGCCCCGGTCGGCGACCGAGACGATGCGCGCGCGGGAGGTTACGCGGGCGCTGGCCGGCAGGGGCGCGTGGAAGGTCGCGGCCTGCGCCGAATGGACGAGGCGCACCCAGTCGATGCCCAGTTCCGGCTCCTTCACCCAGAGACCCGGCGTCGCCAGCGTGACGCCGAAGGTGGGCAGGACCTTCAGCCGGTCCTCGAGCAGGAAGCCGAGGTCGGCCGCGTCCAGCGGATCGCGGCCGAGGCCAAGGCCGAGGGCGTAGAGGATCGCGTCCCGCGCGTCATAGGACTGGCTCCTGACCGGGAACACCCAGTCGAGAAGCCGTTCGGCGGAGATGGTCATCGCGGCCTCAGACCGGGGCCCAGGTGAAGACGTCGCCCGAGCGGTGCAGGGGATAGAAGTCATTCTCGAACATCGCGAACACGCGCTCGGCGATGGTGTCCGGGGTCCAGCCGTCGCTGGTGTGGGCGGTGCGGATGGGGCGCGGCTGCGAGAACAGATAGATCTCGTTGTTGCGCACGCCAAAGATCTGGCCGGTGACCTTGGCCCCGGCATCCGAGGTCAGGGCGACGACGAAGGGGGCGATCTTCTCGGGCACGAGTTTCTTCAACCCCTCCACCCGCCTGATCTGCTCGGGCGTGGTCGCCGGGATCGAATCGACCATGCGGGTCCAGGCGAAGGGCGCGACGGCGTTGGAGCGGACGTTGAAGCGCGCCATGTCGATGGCGATCGACTTCGACAGGCCGACGATGCCGAGTTTGGCCGCCATGTAATTGGCCTGCCCCATGTTGCCGATGAGGCCCGAGGTCGAGGACATATGGACGAAGGCGCCCGAGGCCTGTTCCTTGAAATAGGGCGCGGCGGCGCTGCTCGTATTGAAGCAGCCCTTCAGGTGGACGGCGAGAACGGCGTCGAAATCCGCCTCTTCCATCTTGTGGAACAGCGTGTCGCGCAGGTTGCCGGCATTGTTCACCACGGCGTCGATGCGGCCGAAGGTCTCGACCGCCGCCCTGATCATCTCCTTCGCGTCGGCATTCGAGGCGACGCTGCCGTGGTTGGCGATGGCCTTGCCGCCCGCCGCGCGGATTTCCGCGACCACCTGTTCGGCGGGGGAGCCATCCTCCGCCCCTTCGCCCTTCAGCGAGGTGCCGAGATCGTTGACGACGACGGCAGCGCCGGCCGCCGCCATCTCGAGCGCGATACCCCGGCCGACGCCCCGGCCGGCGCCGGTGACGAGGACGGTCTTGCCCGCCATGCTGGCGATTGTCGATGTCATGATGCTGGACCTCGCGGGCTTCAATAGGATTTGGGCAGGTCCAGCACCTTCTCGGCGATGAAGCAGAGAATGAGCTGTTCCGTGATCGGGGCGATGCGGGTGACGGTCACCTCGCGCAGCAGGCGCTCGACGTGATATTCCTTGGCGTAGCCGAAGCCGCCATGGGTCAGCACCGCTTGCAGGCAGCTGTCGTAACCGGCGCGGGCGCCGAGGAATTTCGCCGAATTCGCCTCGGCGCCGCAGGGTTTGCCGGCGTCATAGAGCTGGGCCGCGCGCATCGCCATCAGCCAGGCGCTTTCGAGATACATCCAGCGTTCCGCCAGCGGGTGCTGGATGCCCTGGTTCTGGCCGATGGGGCGGTCGAACACCACGCGGTCCTGGGCGTATTTCGCCGCCCGGCGCAGGGCGTCCTGACCGATGCCGATGGCCTCGACCGCGATCAGCACCCGCTCCGGGTTCAGGCTGTGCAGGATATAGGAAAAGCCCTTGCCTTCCTCGCCGATGCGGTCTTCGTCGGGGATGAACAAGCCGTCGATGAAGATCGCGTTGGAATCGACCGCCTTGCGGCCCATCTTGGGGATCTTGCGCACTTCGATCTTGGAGCGGTCGAGATCGGTATAGAAGATGGTGATGCCGTCGGTCGGGCGCTTCGCATCCTCGTAGCGCGTCGTCCGGGTCAGCAGCATGATCTTGTTGGCGACCTGCGCGGTCGAGGTCCAGACCTTCTGGCCGTGCACGATGTAACCGCCCTCGACCTTCTCGGCGAAGGTCTTGATGCGGGTCGTGTTCAGGCCGGCGTCGGGTTCGGTGAAGCCGAAGCAGACCTGATCCTCGCCCGAGATCAGGCGCGGTACCCAGCGGGATTTCTGCTCGTGCGTGCCGTGGACGACGATGGGGTGCGGCCCGAACAGGTTGATGTGCACGGCCGAGGTCGCGGCCATGCCGCCGCCGTGGCTGGCGACCTCATGCATCATGATCGCCGCCTCGGTCACGCCGAGGCCGGCGCCGCCATATTCGACCGGCATGGTGATGCCGAGCCAGCCGGCTTCGGCCATGGCGCGGTGGAACTCGAAGGGGAATTTTCCGTCCTCGTCGCGTTCCAGCCAATATTCGTCGTCGAAGCGGGAGACGACGGCGCGCACGCCCTCGCGGATCGCGCGGTGGTCCTCGTTGTCGGTCAGGTCGGTCGGGGTAAAGGCGTTCATGGCGCGTCCTCAGGCTTCGGCGGCGGCCAGCACGCGCCGCGCCTGCTTCAGATGGGGGATGTCGTACATCTTGCCGTCGATGCCGATGGTGCCGGCGTCGGGCGCCGCCGCGAAGGCGTCGACGATGCGCCTTGCATGGGCGATGTCCTCGGCCGCCGGGGTGAAGCAGCGGTTGATCACCTCGACCTGATCGGGATGGATGGCGATGCGGCCGGTGAAACCGTCGCGCCGCGAAATCCGGCAGCTCGCCGCGAGACCTTCGGGGTCGCGGAAGTCCGTATAGAGCGTGTCGATGGGCGCGACATCGGCGGCGGCGGCGGCGAAAAGGCACATCGAACGGGCGACGCGGTAGGGGAAGCTCCAGTCGCCATCCGCGTCCTTGTTGGCGGTCGCGCCGATGGCGGCGCCCAGATCCTCCGCCCCCCAGGTCAGGCCGGCGAGGCGGGGATGGGCAGGGGCATAGGTGCCGAGGTTGAACATGGCGCTCGGCGTCTCGGTCGCGACGACGAGGATCTTCACCGTGCTGGGCGCCATGCCGGCCTGGGCTTCCAGCGCGTCGAGATAATGGCCGATGCGCATTATGTCGGCGGCGCCGTTCGACTTCGGCACCAGGATGGCGTCGAGGCCGGGGCGCACCACGGCGGCGAGGTCCTCGAGGGTGAGGCCGGTGTCGAGGGCGTTGACGCGGACGACGCAATGCCAGCGTCGGTCGGTCGCCGCCGCGATCAGGTCGCGGACGATGAAGCGGGCCTCGGCCTTGCGGCTGGGCGCCACCGCGTCCTCGAGATCGAGGATCAGGGCGTCCGCGCCGACGGTGGCGGCTTTGGCGAATTTCTTCTCGCTGTCGCCGGGCACGAAGAGCAGGGAGCGCAGCCTCATGCCGGCTTCCTCAGCATCAGGGCGACGCGGCGGCAATAGGCCACTTCCTCGTTCCGCTGGTTGAAGCCGCGGTGCTCGAAGGTGACGATGCCCTGGGTCGGGCGGGATTTCGACTCGCGGATGCCGACGACGACGGATTCGGAACGCAGCGTGTCACCGGCGAAGACGGGCTTCGCGAAACGCACCTCTTCCCAGCCGAGGTTGCCGACCGTGGTGCCGAGGGTGGTGTCATAGATCGACAGGCCGACGACGAGGCCCAGCGTGAAGATGCTGTTCATCAGCGGCTTGCCGAATTCCGTGCCCTTGGCGTATTCGGCGTCGATGTGAATGGCCGCCGGATTATAGGTCAGGCTGGAGAACAGGATGTTGTCCATCTCCGTCACCGTGCGCCGGACCTCGTGCACGAAGGTCTGGCCGACCTCGAATTCCTCGAAATAACGCCCTGCCATGTTTTCCTCCCGTTATTGTCAGTCGAGCCGGCCGAGGATCGAAACCGCGGCCACGCTATTGAAGGGGGCGCCGCCCAGATTGTGGGTCAGGCCGAAGTCCACGGTGGCGCGCTGGCGCTCGCCCGCGCGGCCGAGCAACTGGCTGTAGACCTCATAGGCCATGCGCAGGCCGGATGCCCCGACCGGGTGGCCGAAGCACTTCAGGCCGCCGTCGATCTGGCAGGGCAGGGTGCCGTCCCGGTCGAACCTGCCGTCCAGGATATCGAAGGGCGCGCGGCCCTCGTCCGACAGGCCGAGGTCTTCCATGGTCACAAGCTCGGTGATCGAGAAACAGTCGTGCACCTCGGTCAGGCCGAGCTGGACGCGGGGGTCGTTGATGCCGGCCTCGGCATAGGCGCGGCGCGAGGCTTCCCGCGTGTTGCGGACATAGGAGCCGTCCCAGGTGCCATGCTGGCTTTCCCAGCCGTTGCTGGCGGACAGCTGGATCGCCTTCACCGTGACGATGTCGCGCTTGCCAAGGCCCCGGGCGATATCGGGCGTCGTCACGATGGCGCAGGCGGCGCCGTCCGAGACACCGCAGCAGTCGAACAGGCCGAGCGGATCGGCGATCAGGGGCGCGTTCAGGATCGTGTCCATGGACACGGCCTTCCGCAGATGCGCCTTGGGGTTCAGGGCGCCGTTCTGGTGGCTCTTCCATGAGACATGGGCCATGGCCCGCTTCAGGTCGCCGGCCTCGATGCCGTGGCGCCTCGCATAGGCCCCGGCCAGCTGGGCGAAGGAGCCGGGGGCGGAGCCATAGGGCATCCACAGGTCATTGGCGAGGCCCTTGGTGCGCAAGGGCAGGCCGCCATAGCCGGTGTCCTTCAGCTTCTCGACGCCAAGCGCGAGGGCGATGTCGCAGGCCCCGGCGGCGACGGCATAGACCGCGGCGCGCAGGGCCTCGGTGCCGGTCGCGCACATATTCTCGACCCGCGTCACCGGCATCGGCCGCAGGCGCAGCGCGAAGGCGAGGGGCAGGGCGGAGTTGCCGACATTCACATCGTCGAGCGCGGCGCCCAGCCAGGCGGCCTGGATATCCTCGCGGGCGATGCCGGCGTCGGCCAGCGCCTCGGTGAAGGCTTCGACCATCAGGTCTTCAGAACCTGCGTCCCAGCGCTCGCCGAAATTGGTGCAGCCCATGCCGAGAATGGCGACCTTGTCGCGAATGCCTGTTGCCATGTCTCAACCCTCCAGCGACGGACGGGCCACCGGGGCGGCCTTCCAGAAATAGGTGCGGAAGCCCCGGCGCCGGTCGGCGGATTTCACGCGGAATCGCATGGCCAGCGGATCGCCGACGGCGGGCGGGGTGCCGGCGATGTCGGTCACTTCCATCAACACGCGAGCGCCGCCCGGGAACTGGACGAGACCGAAATAGAAGGGCGGGTCCGGGCAGTAGTTCAGCCGGTCGGCGGTGATCGAGACGATGGTGCCGGTCTCGTCGGCGAGACGGACATCGGTCATCGGCGCCGCTTCGACGCCGGGGGCGACAGGCAGTCGCGTCTTGGGGAACTGGGTATTGCCGGCGGCGTCGCGCCCGCCGATGAAACCGGCCATGTCGCGGCCGTAACGCTCCAGCACCGAGGCGGAGGTCTTCTGTTCCAGCTCCGAGCGCGGACCCCAGTCGAGGTCGAGGCTGCCGGTCAGGCTGAGGAAGCGGACGTAGTCGGCAAGGCCGAGGCCCTGGCCGAGGGCCGCCCCGGCATGGCCGGCCCCGGCGACCGGCGCGCGCACTTCGAGCACCAGCACGTCGCAGCCGCCACCGAATCCCGCCAGCAGGATGCGGTCGCCGACCACCGCCTTTTCGAGCGCGAGGCCGAGGGCGAAGAAGACATGAGCCGTGCCAAGGTCGCCCGCGCCTTCCGTCACCGCCTCCGCCAGATTGGCGACCTTCAGGCCGAGGGCCCCGGCGACGGCCTTGTAAGTGCCGGTGACCGGCTCGTGCACCACGGCGGCGGCGATGTCGCCCGCCTCAAGGCCGGCGGCGTCGAGCGCGGCGCTGATCGTCGGCACGAGAATGGCGGCGACGGCGGTGTCGCGGATGAAACGCTCCTCCGCCTGATAGGGCGTGGGATGCTCGCGCGAGGCATAGACATCGACAAGGTCGTGGGCCAGCGAGGCATGGCCGAGCAGCCGGGCGCCCTCGCCATCGCCGACAAGGACGGCGGCCGCGCCATCGCCCCAGGCCAGTTGCAGGCCGTTGCCGACCTGGGTCGGGCGACGCTCGCCGGCCGCGATCAGGACATCGCCCGTGCCGCCCAGCAGGGCATCGAGCAGGGCGGAGACGCCGGCCCGCCGGCTGCCGCCGACATCCTGCGCCCGGGTCGCGGACGGCAGATGCAGCGCGTCGATCAGGATGCCGGCCTGGGACCGCTCGAAGAAGGGCGCCGAGGTGGTGGCGACCACGGCCTTGGCGATGGCGCCGGCCGGGGCGGTGGCGAGGCGCGCCGCCTCCACCGCGAGGGTCAGCGCGTCCTCGTCGAAGGCGGCGACGGCGCGGCGGCCGGTGCGGGGGCCGCCGAGGCCCGACCAGCGCAAGGCCTTCGCCGCCGTCTGGCGGTCGAGCCGCAGCAGGGGCAGATAGGCGCCCAATCCCGTGATGCTTCTGGTGGCCATCGTCGATCCGTTTCCAGTCCCGTTGGATCGACTTAATAACTCGCTTGCTTATGGTACGCAAGTGTACGATAAAGGTGCCGCGAGTGATTGATGCAGAAGGAGCAGATTGGCGCTAGTACATGGATTCTGCCGTTTTTGAAGGAGAAGTCCATGGGCCCGGATCTGAATTGGAGATTGCGACTCGGTTTCCTAGTGCACGATGTATCGCGGTTGCGCCGCAACGTGACCGACCGGGTTCTGAAGCCGCTGAACGTGACCCGTTCGCAGTGGTGGGTGCTGGCGTTCCTGTCCCGGCGGGACGGGATGCCCCAGGTCGCCCTGGCCGAGGAACTGGACCTCGGCAAGGTGGCGCTGGGCGGGCTGATCGACCGGCTCGAGGCCAACGGCCTCGTCGAGCGGCGGGCGGATCAGACCGACCGGCGGGTGAAGCGGGTCTTCCTGACCAAGGTCGGCACCAAGCTGATCAAGGACATCAGGAACAGCGTCGCCGGGGCCGAGGAGGACATCCTGCGCGGCATCGACGAGGCCGAGTTGCAGGTGATGGTGAAGGCATTGCGGGCGATGAAGGAGAACCTTCTCGAGCTGCTGGGTGGGGAGCGCGTCGAGCACGACGAAGAAGAGGTCGGGGCCGACGCCTCCTAGAGATCATGTTCCGAGGGAGGAAGAAACTTGCGTGGACTGTCGAATAAAGTCGCCATCGTCACCGGTGGCGGTCAGGGCATCGGTCGTGCCATCAGCCTGCGTCTGGCCGAAGAGGGCGCCAAGGTCGCCATTTTCGACCTGAACCCGGCGGCGGGCGAGGAAACGGCGACCCTGGCCGGCAGCGGCGCGGTCATCAAGACCTATCAGGTCGATGTTGGCGACTATGCCGCCGTGCAGGCCGCGGTCGCCGCGGTCGAGGCCGATCTGGGCCCGATCTGGCTGCTGTGCAACAACGCCGGCTGGGACAAGCCGCTCGCCTTCCTCAAGTCCGATCAGGCGCTGTGGGACAAGATCATCCGCATCAACCTCTACGGTCCGCTGAACACCCATCACGCGGTCTGTCCGCTGATGGTGGCGCGGGGCGGCGGACGGGTCGTCAACATCGCCTCCGACGCGGCGCGCGTCGGCACCAGCGACGAGGCGGTCTATTCGGCCTGCAAGGGCGGGGTGATTTCCTTCACCAAGTCGATCGCCCGTGAACTGGCGCGCAAGGGCGTGCTGCTGAACACCGTCTGCCCCGGCCCGACCAACACGCCGATGATGCAGTCCGTGCTCGGCACCGGCGACGACGCGATCAAGTGGAAGGACGCCATGGTGCGCGGCATTCCGCTGAAGCGCATGGGCGAGCCCGAGGATTACGCCGGCATGGTCGCCTTCCTCGCCTCCGAAGACGCCAATTTCATCACCGGCCAGACCATCTCGGTCTCCGGCGGCATGAACATGATCTGACCGATCACAGACGAAGCGAACACAGGGGAACGCCATGAGCCAGGACAAGGCTTTCGAAGACATCATCTACGACGTGCGCGACCGCGCCGCCTGGATCATCATCAACCGGCCCAAGGTCTATAACGCCTTCCGCGGCCAGACCATCGAGGAATTGATCCAGGCCTTTCACCGCGCCGCCAACGACCGCGAGGTGTCCTGCATCGTGCTGACGGGCGCCGGGGAAAAGGCGTTCTGCACCGGCGGCGACCAGTCGGCCCATGAAGGTTCCTACGACGGGCGCGGCGTGGTCGGCCTGCCGATCGACGAATTGCAGGGCCTGATCCGCGACGTGCACAAGCCGGTGATCGCCCGGGTGAACGGTTTCGCCATCGGCGGCGGCAATGTGCTGGCCACCCTGTGCGATCTGACCATCGCGGCCGAAAGCGCCCAGTTCGGCCAGGTCGGACCCAAGGTCGGCTCGGTCGACGCCGGTTGGGGCACGGCCTTCCTCGCCCGTCACATCGGTGACAAGCGCGCCCGCGAGATGTGGTTCCTGAACGAGCGTTACACCGCCCGCGAAGCCCAGGAGATGGGCCTCGTCAACAAGGTGGTGCCGTTGGCCGAGCTGGATGCCGCGGTGAAGGACTGGACCGACAAGCTGGCCCAACGCTCGCCCACGGCCCTCGCCCTCGCCAAGCGCTCGTTCAACGCGGATTCGGATTCGATCCGGGGCATCGCCAATTTCGCCCTGCACGCGGTGAAACTCTATTACGACACGCCCGAATCCAAGGAAGGCGTCGCCGCTTTCAACGAGAAGCGGGCGCCCGATTTCCACAAGCATTTGCGCTAAGGCTTGGGGAAAGGCGCGGCGGTGGCACCGGTCCGTTTGCGGCCAGGCGAACTGGCCAGGGTGCTGCCGCCGGGCGGCCTTGTTTACGTTCAGGGCTGCTCCGGGGAATCCGCGGTCCTGAACCAGGCGGTCATGGCCGCCGGGGACGCCCTGGGCGAAATGACCTTCACGGGCATCTTCGTCTCGGGGCTGAACCGGGCGAGCTATCTGGCCAACCCGAGGTGCCGGGTCGACACCTTCTTCCTGACCCCGGAATTGCGGGCGGCGGGCGACAGGGTCCGTTTCCTGCCCTTCTGCTATGCCGATATCCTGAGCCACCTGCGCCGCGCGCCGATCGCGGCCGCGCTGTTTCCGGTGGCGCCGCCCGATGGCACGGGCCATTGCAGCTTCGGCCCCATCGTCGACTTCCTCGCCGATATCTGGCCGCGCATTCCCGTCCGCATCGCCCATGTCAACCCGCGCATGACCGCGACGAGGGGCCATGCAGGCATTCCCTGGGCCGAGTTGACCGCGGTCATCGAGGACGAGGGCTTCGACCTGCCGGGCATGGCGACCGGTGGCAGCGATCCGGACACGGATGCCATCGCCCGCCACATCGCCGATATCATTCCCGACGGCGCGACGATCCAGACCGGCCTTGGCAAGGTGCCGGGCGCGCTGATGCGCAATCTGACCGGTCACCGCGATCTGCGCATCCACTCCGGCCTGATCGGCGACGGCGTGCTCGACCTTCTCGAGGCGGGCGCGCTGGCGCCCGGCGTCGCGGTCAAGGGCGGGGTCGCCATCGGCGCGCCCGCGCTCTATGCCGCGGTCGGGGGCGAGGCTTTCGCCTTTCAGGGCGTATCCCATACACATGCGACCGATGTCATCGCCCGCATTCCCCGTTTCATGGCGATCAATTCGGCGATCGAGGTCGATCTCTTCGGTCAGGCCTATGCCGAGCTGACGCCGAAGGGCCTGATGTCCGGCCCCGGCGGCGCCTCCGATTTCGCACGGGGGGCGCGGTTGAGCGACGGGGGCCTGCGCATCGTCGCCCTGCCGTCGATGGCGCGGGGCGTCAGCCGGATCGTGATGCCGGGCGCGGCAAGTGGCCCGGTCTCCCTCGGCCGGTTCGATATCGACCTCGTGGTGACCGAACAGGGCGTCGCCGATCTGCGGGGGCGGGACCATGGCGGCCGGGCCGCGGCCCTGATCGCCATCGCCGCGCCCGACCAGCGCGAATCACTGGCACGGGAATACAGCGAGTTCGCCCGCCGCCTCTGAGCGGTCTTGCCATGGGCGCGACTCTGTCTTAATAGTACGCAAGCGTACGATAAACTACCGATCAAGGGCGGGAAACACGATGATCGAGCGGTCTCTCTTCAGTGAAGAGCATAACATGTTCCGGGAAACCGTTCGCCGCTTCATGGAGCGGGAAGTGGTGCCCTTTCATGCCCAGTGGGAGAAGGATGGCATCGTCCCCCGCGAGCTGTGGCTGAAGGCGGGCGAGGCCGGCCTCCTGTGCTGCACCGTGCCGGAGGAATACGGCGGCCTCGGCCTCGATTACCTGTTCGATGTCGTCGTGTTCGAGGAATTGTGGCGCGTCGGCGCCTCCGGTCCCGGCTTCCTGATCCATACCGATCTGGTCGCGACCTATATCCTGTCCTTCGGCACAGAGGAGCAGAAGCGCCACTGGCTGCCGAAGATGGTGAAGGGGGAGGCGATCGGCTCCCTCGGCATGACCGAGCCCCATGCCGGCTCCGACCTCAAGGCGATCCGGACCCGGGCGACGCGGGATGGCGACGATTTCCTGATCAATGGCCAGAAGGTCTTCATTTCCAACGGTCAGCTGTGCGACGTCATCGTGCTGGCGACCAAGACAGACAGCGCGGCGGGGGCGAAGGGTGTCACCCTGTTCCTCGTCGATACCCATACCGAAGGCTTCCGCCGGGGCAAGAACCTGGACAAGCTGGGGATGCACGCCCAGGACACCTCCGAGCTGTTCTTCGACAATGTGCGCGTGCCGGCCTCCGCCATCCTCGGCGAGGAGGGCAGGGGCTTCCAGCAGATGATGACCAAGCTGGCGCAGGAGCGTCTGGCCCAGGCCGTCCGCTCGGCGACGGTGACCGAAACCGTGATCGGCTGGACCGCCGATTATACCGCCGAGCGCAAGGCCTTCGGCCAGACCGTGGCGGATTTCCAGAACACCCAGTTCAAGCTGGCCGAGCTTCAGGCCGAGGCGGTTTCGGCCCGGGTCCTGACCGACAAATGCATCGAGCTGTTCATGCAGGGCAAGCTCGATCCGGTCGACGCCGCCATCGCCAAGATGATCACCGCCAACCTGCATTGCAAGGCGGTGGACGAATGCCTGCAGCTTCATGGCGGCTGGGGTTACATGTGGGAATATCCGATCTGCCGCGCCTATGCCGATGCCCGCATCATCAAGATCGCCGGCGGCTCCATCGAAGTGATGAAGATGATCATCGCCCGCGACCTGTTCTCGTCGCGAAAGGGCGGCCGCGCACAGGCCGCCGAATAACCAGGAAGCACCGGGAGGAAGCATCATGGCCACGGCCAACAAGGTCATCATCACCTGCGCGGTGACAGGGTCGATTCACACGCCCTCGATGTCGCCCTATCTGCCGGTGACGGCGGAAGAAATCGCGGAAGCGGCGATTGGCGCGGCCGAGGCCGGCGCCGCCATCGTCCACCTGCACGCCCGCAACCCGGTCGACGGCAGGCCCGACCAGTCGCCGGAAGCTTTCGAGCCGTTCCTCAAGGTGATCAAGCAGCGCTCCGACCTCGTCGTGAACCTGACCACCGGCGGCTCGCCCTTCATGTCGGTGGAGGAACGCATCCGCCCGGCGACGGTGTGGAAGCCGGAGGTGGCCAGCCTCAACATGGGTTCGATGAATTTCGGCCTGTTCCCGATGCTGAACCGCTTCAAGGAGTTCAAGCACGAATGGGAACCCCAGATGCTGGAGAATTCCCGCGATCTCGTGTTCCGCAATTCCTTCAAGGATATCGAATACGCGCTGCGCACCCTGAACGAGACCGGCACCCGCTACGAGTTCGAGTGTTACGACACAAGTCACCTCTATAATCTGCATTACTTCTGGCAGATGGGCCTCGTGAAGGCGCCGCTGTTCATCCAGACCGTGTTCGGCCTGCTCGGCGGGATCGGTGCCCATCAGGAGGACGTGCTGCACATGAAGCGCACGGCCGACCGCCTGTTCGGCGACAATTACCGCTGGTCGGTGCTGGGCGCCGGCCGCGCGCAGATGCCGGTCGCGGCCATGGGCGCGGCCATGGGCGGCAATGTCCGCGTCGGCCTCGAGGATTCGCTGTGGCTCGGCAAGGGCAAGTTCGCCGAGAGCAATGCCGCCCAGGTGACCCAGGTGCGCCAGATCCTCGAAGGCCTTGGCCTCGAGATCGCGACGCCGGCCGAAGCCCGGGACATCCTCGCGCTCAAGGGCGCCGACCAGGTGGCGTTCTGATCATGCTGCAAACCGCGACCCGCACGAGCGGCGACGACTCGCTCGACCTGTTCCGCGACCAGTTCCGCCGCTTCCTCGAGCGGGAGTTCACGCCGAACCTCGCCCGCTGGGAAGAGCAAGGCATCGTCGACAAGAGCTTCTGGCGCAAGATGGGCGAGGCCGGTTACCTCTGCCCCTCGGTGCCGGAGGAATACGGCGGCCTCGGCCTCGATTTCCGCTATAACGCCGTCCTCAACGAAGAGCTGACCTATGCCGGCTCGACCGACACGGTGACCCTGCAGTCCGACATCACCGTCGGTTACATGCAGAACCACGGCAGCGAGGAGCAGAAGGCCCATTGGCTGCCGCGCATGGTGACGGGCGAAACCATCGTCGCCATCGCCATGACCGAGCCGGGCGCCGGCTCCGACCTTCAGGGCGTGCGCACCACGGCGATCCGGGATGGCGGCGATTACATCGTCAACGGCTCCAAGACCTATATCACCAACGGTCAAAACGCCGATCTGGTCATCACCGTCGCCAAGACCAACCCGGGCGAGGGGGCGAAGGGCACCAGCCTGATCCTGGTCGAGGCGGATCGCCCCGGCTTCTCGCGCGGGCGCAACCTCGACAAGATCGGCCAGTTCTCGTCCGACACCAGCGAGCTGTTCTTCGCCGATGTCCGGGTGCCGGTCTCCCATGTCCTCGGGGCCGAGAACCGGGGCTTCGCCGTCCTGATGAACGAGTTGGTGCAGGAGCGCCTGTCGATCTCGATCACCGCGCAGGCCGCGGCCCAGCGCGCCTTCGACGAGGCCGTCGCCTTCACCAAGGAGCGGGTCGCCTTCGGCCAGAAAGTGTTCCAGTTCCAGAACACCCGCTTCACCCTCGCCGATCTGGCGGCCAAGCTGCAGGTCGGCTGGGCCCATCTCGACTGGGCGATCGGGCGCCATGTCGCGGGCAAGCTGACCGCCGCCGAAGCCTCGGCTTCCAAGCTGTGGCACACGGAGGTCCAGTGGGAGATCATGGATGCCGCGCTCCAGCTCCATGGCGGGGCCGGTTACATGAACGAATATGCCATCGCCAAGCTGTGGCGCGATGCCCGCGTCCGGCGCATCTATGGCGGCTCTTCCGAGATCATGAAGGAATTGCTCAGCCGCAGCATCTGAGCGGCAAACGAAAGGCGGCGGACCTTCGGACCCGCCGCCTTTTTGTTTGTCATCAGGCCGTCAGGATCATGGCGGACAGGCCGGCGGCGATGCCGGCGGTCCACAGATTGGCGGCGACGCGGAAGGCCAGGGGGGCGTCCCGCAGTTCCATGAAATCGAGGGCGACGAAACGGACCTTGATCATGGCGACGACCACGATGGCGACGCTGGCCAGCCGATGGTCGGAAATGCCGAGGCCATGGCCGATTTCCCACGACGCGACGGTGGCCAGCACGAGCAGGAGCCAGATCGCCGAGAGGCGATGAAGGAGCAGCGCGCGCATGATCACACCAGAAGATAGAGGAGGGCGAAGAGAACGATCCACAGCACGTCGACGAGGTGCCAGAAGCTGGCGCCGCTTTCGATATGCTGAAGGTTTACCGCTTGCGGCGGCCGACCGCGCAGATAGGCGATCATGGCCAGCAGCACGCCCATGCCGATCACCACATGGATCATGTGGAAGCCGGTATAGGCGAAATAGAACATGAAGAAATCGCTGGTCTCGGGCGTCAGGCCGGCCTCGAACTTGGCGCCATATTCGAGAACCTTGACCGTGCCGAAGCCAAGACCGCAGGCGAGCGCGAAGGCGAAACAGGCGACCGCCGTGCGACTTGCCCGGCGCCGTGCCGCCCGAACGCCGGTCGCGACGAACCAGGAACTGGTCAGCAGCAACAGGGTATTGACGAGGCCGAGGGTCTGATCGAGATGCGCGCGCCCCGCCGCGAAGACCTCGGGCGCGTCGGCGCGATAGGACAGGAACGTCGCGAAGAGCAGAGAGAACAGCACGAGGTCGCCAGCGATGAACAGCCACACGCCCGCTTCGCCCGGCACATGGCCGGGCTGGCGGGGCATGGCCCTTGCCGATGGAAGGGCGCTCATCACGCGGCCCGGGCGCGCTTGTCGGCGGCGATGGCGCGCAGCGTGACCGTGCTCATCACCAGCATCCAGCCGAAGAACACGGCGAAGACGAACCAGAAGGAAATCAGGCCGTCATAGGCGAAGGGCCCGGTCTTGAAGAATTCGATCAGCCCGGCCGGGATGATCAGCACGGCCGTCCACAGGTTGAAGAAGCCAACCCAGCGCGGGAAAATCGTCGGGACATTGTAATCCTTGAAGATCGCCACCGCGATGAAGATCATGAACAGCGCGAAGGGCGGCCAGCTCAGGATGAAGATGAACCAGACGAGATCGTTCATCACCTGCAGGAAATGGGGATCGAGTTCCTCCGGCCGGAACGCCAGCGCGGCCCAGGTGATCGGCATCAGCAGGAAGAAGACGTAACCGCCGCCGATATTGGCGATGGAGGCATAGGTCAGCACGGGAATGCCTCGTTCCATCCGGCGGATGTAGAAGGCAATCGAAATCGCCCAGGTCGACCAGAAGGTGTAGCAGATGCACTGGATCAGGGTGCCGATGCGGATGCCCACCTTGCGCTCGATGAAGATGCGGGCCAGTTCATCCGCCGGCAGCGCGGGCGAGGGGGGCGGAATGAAGCCCATCAGCCAGCCTTGCGTTACCACGAGCGACAGGACCAGCGCGACGCCGGTATAGGCGAAGGTTTTCGCGATCCCGCTGTCGATTGTTTGTTCTTGCATGATTGTTCCTCCCGGAAGTCATCATCGTATGGATGCGTATGATGATGGACAGAACCGAAAGGTTGGGGTGCCTTCAGATCAGCACATGACCGCCGTCGCCGAGCAGGGTAGTGCCGGTCAGGATCGGGGTCGTCATGGCGGTGAGATACAGCCGGGCGATATCGTCGGCTGTGGCGATGCGCCGGGCCGGCAGGGCGGCGGCGGTTCTCTCGAAATAGGCGCGGCGCTTGTCGTCCGGCAGGGCGGACCACAAAGGCGTGTCGACAAGACCGGGGGAGACGACATTGACCCGGGTCGGCGCCAGTTCGAGGGCGAGCCCCCGCGCCAGTCCCTCGATCGCGGCGTTGATCGCGCCAGCGATGACGCGGCCCGGCGCCGGCCGCAGCGCGAAGGCGCCGGACGTCAGGGTCAGCGAGCCCCCTTGGATGATCGGCGTGGCGGCGGCGACGCGCCAGGCGCCCCAGAATTTGGCGTTCATTCCGCTCTGCGCATCGCTCGTCGACTGTTTGCGGATCGGGCCGGTGCGGACGTCGCCGGCCGTGACCGCGACATGGTGCCAGGGGGTGGTGCCGGCCAGGACTTCCCGGGCCACGTCGTCCGCGATGTCGAGGGGCAGCGTGGCGACCGGGAAGGGGAGGACATTCGCCGCCTCTTCCAGCCGCGCCGCCGACCTGCCGGCGATGGTGACATCCGCGCCGGAAGCGGCCGCGCGCCGGGCGACGGCAAGCCCGATGCCCGAGGAGCCGCCGATCACGAGGACACGCTGGTTCTGAAGTTCCATCTTGCTTTTCCTCCCGCCATATAGTTCGTATGCGTACCATATGGCGGGGCACGCCGCCACAAGACCGAAGCCCAGGGGAGGCACAGATGACCGATTATCCGAACTTGCGCGAATTCCGGATCGAGGAAAGCCGCGACGGCATCATCCATCTCGTCTTCGACATGCCGGGCCGGACGATGAACGTCTTCTCCAACGCCGCGATCCACGAAATCGGCCGCTTCGCCGACTGGCTGCGCGGCAGCGACGTTCGGGGTGTCGTGCTGCGCTCGGGCAAGGCGACGGGTTTTTGCGCCGGCGCCGATCTGAACGAACTGGGCGTCGCCTACGACATGATCATGGCGAGCCCGGCCGAGGAGCGGACGCGGGTCGCCTATGATCACTTCTTTCCCTTGAGCCGGGGCCTGCGGGCGCTGGAGACGGCGGGCAAGCCGGTCGCGGTGGCGGTCGATGGCCTTGCCCTCGGCGGTGGCTGCGAATTCGCCCTGGCCGCCCATTACCGGGTGCTGACCGACAACCCGAAGACGGCCCTCGGCCTGCCGGAATCGCTGGTCGGCCTGTTGCCCGGTGCCGGCGGCACCCAGAGGATGCCGCGCGTGGTCGGGGTCGAGGCCGCCTTGCCGATCCTGCTCGACGGCGGGCGCTTCACCCCAGCGACGGCCCTTGCCGCCGGCCTTGCCCACGCCGTGGTGGCGCCGGGTGAGGAGGTGGCGGCGGCCGAACACTGGATTCTGTCGGCCCCCGAAGCCTCCCAGCCCTGGGACAGGACGGATGCGCCTGCCATCGACCTGAAGGCGGTGTCGGCCCTGATCGACGCGGCCTGGTCGCGCGCCCTGGGCCAACCCGGTGAATTCTACCCGGCGCCCTTCGCCATTCTGGACTGTATCCGGGGCGGTATCGGCCAGGACATGGACCGCGCCATCGCATGGGAAATGACGGTCTTCGCCGGCCTCATCCAGCGGCCGGAGCCGCGGAACATGATCCAGACCCTGTTCCTCGGCAAGCTGGAGCATGACAGGCGGGCCAAGGCCGATACCCTGCCGCCGTCGCTGGATCTGGTGAAGGCGGCCGTGCTGGGTGCCCTTCGCTTCGAATGCGAGCGGGCGGGGGACGAGGCGCTGGCCAAGGCTGCCCTCGACGTTCTGGGTCTTGGCGCCGCGATGGCGGCGATCCGCGCGGCGGCGCCGGTCGAGGCTGCCGCGCAGATGCCGGCGAAGGCCGGTCATTTCTGGTTCGAGAATGATCAGGACCGGCCGGAGCGGGCGCTCGCCGCCCGGCTCCTGCTCGCCTCCGCCGCGGCAGCGGGAAAGGTGACGGTGGCCGAGGCGGACCGGCGCACGGTCGATTATGCCATGGTGTCCGGCCTCGGCTATCCCGCCTATGTCGGCGGGCCGCTGGCCCTCGCGCGTTACCGGGACGAGCGAGCGAAAGCCCGGCTGGTCGCCTGAGGGGCGAAAGCGGGGCGGCGCCGGCCACCGCCCCGCACGTCGTTTCAGACCAGCGAAACGATGGCCTTGCCCAGGTTCTCGCCGCGATAGAGACCGGCTAGAACCTCGGGCGCCCGCTCGATCCCTTTCGTGATATCCTCGTCATAGGTGATCTGCCCCGCCCGGATCAGATCGGCCAGTTTCGCCGCGGTCTGCGGGAAATCGGCCAGGTGATCGAAGATCACGAAGCCGGACCAGGACAGGCGCTTGGTCAGTACCTGCCGCTCGCAACGCGGACCCTGGGGCAGTGGCGTCCAATGCGGAATGGAGGCGGTGCCGCATTGGACAATGCGCCCGCCCGTCCTCATCAGGGCACGGGCGGCATCGCCGATCTCGCCGCCCGTGTTGTCGTAGAAAATGTCGATGCCCCCCGGGCAGGCGATGGCGAGGTCGGCGGCGATATCGCGCGAGGCGCGGTAGTTCACGGCCCGGGCATAGCCGTAGCGGCCGGTGGCGGCGTATATCTTGTCGTCCGAACCGGTGACGCCGACGGCGGTGCAGCCGGCGATCCGGGCCAGCTGGCCGACGAAACTGCCGACACTGCCCGCCGCCGTCGAGACCACCACGGTTTCCCCCGCCCGGGGCCGGCCGAGGGTGTGAAAGGCGATATGGGCGGTGAGCCCGTTGATGCCGAGCACACCGAGGCTGGCCGTCAGCGGCAGGTCGCGTTCGGTGACAAGGCGCAGCACGGCGGCTGGCGTCGCGGTGCAATAGTCCTGCCAGCCGAACCAGCCATAGACGAAATCGCCGGCCGAAAAGCCATCCGCCCGACTCTCGACGATCTCGCCGACCGCGAGCGCGCGCATCGCCGTGCCCAGCGGCACGGGGTCGCTGTAGTTGCCTTCGTCGTTGGCCCAGCCGCGTTGGGCGGGATCGACCGACAGGTGGTGATTGCGCACCAGAAATTCACCCGGAGCGGGCGGGCGAATTTCAGCGGCGTCCATCGTGAAATGCTCCGGCCGGGGTACACCTTGCGGGCGAGCGGTCAGCAGGATGCGGCGATTGAGGGGCGAAGGGCTGGGCATGGTTTCCTCGTGGTGGGGATGTTTATTTTAATAAAAACAGTTTAAACGGCTTGTATGTTGTTTAAATACGGAAGACAGTGATCCCGCGACCGATCCTTGGCGGGGATGGCCCCTGGCCTCCTGTATTTAGTGCACATGCGCATTAAAATCCCGGTCGTGGGTGGTGGATCCTGATCTCCGGGCGGGCCGCCTCGGGCCATGGCATACGCCCGCCGGGGCCAGGATGCAGAGGGAAAGGGAATGTAGCCAATACTTTCGATGGGCACTTGCTTCGATCTGCGGAAGTGAGCTAGTGTCCATATTAATAGTGCGGTAGCGTACCAAAACAAAGCGTACAATTGCCGGCGGAGTTCAACCGCCCGGCTGGGGGTGGCCTTCGGGCCGACAGGGAGGACTAGCGATGCAATCGTACTTCAGGACATCCGTCCTGTCGGTGGCCGTGCTTTGCGCCTGCGGGCAGCTTGTCGCGTCGCCGGCCGGGGCGGTCGAATTCCAGGCCGCCGGTGCCGACATCACCTTTTCGACGGTGATCAGCGCGGGCGTGCTGATCCGCGCGGAAGATCCCAGCACGGAATTCGTCGCCGCGGGCAACATGCCGGGCGGCTTCTCGTCGACCAGCGCCTATGACGATCCGTCGCTGAACTTCAAGAAGGGCGACGTCGTCTCCAACGTCTACAAAATCTTCAGCGAACTGAAGGTCGATTACGGCGACTTCGGCGGCACGATCAGTGCCAAGGCCTGGTACGACCACGAACTGGATTCGGGCGACCGCCGGCACGGCAATCTCGTCAACGGCTATGCCGCCGGGCGGCCGCTCAGCGACGCGACCTTCGACGACCTCGCGAAGTTCAAGGGCATCTCGCTGATGGATGCCTATGTCCGGGGCAAGGTCGATGTCGCGGACCGGCCGCTCGAGCTTCGCCTCGGCCGCCAGGTGGTGAGCTGGGGCGAGGGCCTGTTCATTGGCGGCGGCATCAATTCGATCAATCCGATCGACGTTTCCGCCTTCCGCCGGCCGGGCGCCGAGCTGAAGGAAGGCCTGCTGCCGGTCGAGATGGTCTATGGCAACCTCGGCCTCACCGGCGATCTCTCGCTCGAGGCCTTCTACCAGCTGAAATGGGCGCCCACGGTCATTGACGGCTGCGGCACCTATTTCTCGACCGTCGACGCGGTCGCGCGGGGCTGCACCCTGTTCACCCTCAGCGCCGCGCAGGACGATCTGACCGGCATCACGGTCGGCAATGTCGCCAAGCGCGGCGCCGATATCGAGGCGCGCGACGACGGCCAGTTCGGTTTCGCCCTGCGTTACTACGCGGCCGAACTCGATGTCGAATTTTCGACCTACTACATGCGCTACCACAGCCGGGCGCCCTATATCAGCGTCTACAACTCGACCCCGGCCAATGGGGCCTCCTCCTTCATCGTCGGCGATCCGCTCGGCGGCAACTTCCGCTATGTGATCGAGTTCCCCGAGGACATCAATCTGTTCGGCGTCGGTTTCTCGACCGTGCTTGGCGGCGTTTCCGTCTTCGGCGAGGCGTCCTTCCGGCCGGATATGCCGGTGCAGCTGAACGCCAATCACCTGCTCGCCGCCTTCCGCAGCGGCGGCGCCTCGGCCCAGTCGCCGCTGTCCTCCGCTGTCAAGGTCGGCTCGGGCGAGCTGTTCCATGGTTACGACGAGGCGGAGCAATATCGCGCGCAGGTCGCGGCCTTCAAGCTGCTGCCGCCCGCGCTTGGCGCCGCCGGCATCACGCTGATCGGCGAAGTCGGCTTCGAGGCGCTCGAAGGCCTGCCGGGCGACCGGCGCTATGGCCGCACGGCGGTTTACGGTCTCTACAACCGCACCGGAACCTGCGTCGAGACGACCGCGAAGAAATGCGCTGATGATGGTTACGTCACCGATTTCTCCTGGGGTTACCGCGCGCGCGGGGTACTCGACTATCCGGATGCTGTGTTCGGCTGGAACATGAAACCCTTCGTGTCCTGGGCTCATGACGTCACCGGCACCGCGTCCGACAGCACTTATGTCGAGGGGCGCATGGCGCTCGGCGTTGGTGTCGATTTCGAGAGCGGCGGTTACGGCTTCGGCACGTCCTACGTCCGCTTCATGGGCGGCGATTACAACTATGGCAAAGATCGCGATTTCGTGTCGATCAACGCGACGGCCCGGTTCTGAGTTGGGGAGGATTGCAAGCGTGAACAGGAAAACTCTCTTGGGCGCGGCGCTGGTCGCGCTCATGGCCGGCAGTGGTCCGGCCCTCGCCAAGATCACGGAAGCGGAGGCGGCGCGCCTCGGTCAGGATCTGACGCCGCTCGGCGCCGAAAAGGCGGGTAATGCTGACGGTAGCATTCCGGCCTGGGACGGCGGCCTGACCGGAATGTTGCCCGGTGTCGTGCCCGGCATTTCGCGGCCCGATCCCTTCCCGAACGAAAAGCCGCTCTTCACCATCCGGGCGGCGAATGTCGAGACATACAAGGACAGGTTGACGCCGGGCCAGATCGCGCTGCTGAAGCGTTATGGCGACACATTCTACATGAACGTCTATCCGACGCACCGGACGGCGGCCCTGCCGCCCGAGGTCTATCAGCGGATCAAGGAACAGGCGACCAAGGTCGAGCTGGAGGACGGCGGTTACGGTCTGTCCAACCTCGGCTTGTCGACGGTGCCCTTTCCCATTCCGAAGACCGGTCAGGAAGCGATCTGGAACCATCTCGTGCGCTATCGCGGCCAGGCCTTCGACCGCCGGGTGATCCAGGCTGTGGTCAAGCGCGACGGCGGCTTCACGCCGATGATCTATCACGATCTGCTGACCTTCCGCTCGGGCACGCCCGAGACCCCGGATAATGCCGATATCGTGCTGAAGATCGTGCAGAAGATCCTGCAGCCGCAGCAGCTTTCCGGCACCACATTGCTCGGCATTGACCGGCTGAACCCGGTGCGTCAGCCGCGTCAGGCCTGGATGTACAACGCCGGTGCGCGACGGGTGATGCGGGCGCCGGAAATCGGCTATGACAATCCGGGCATCGGCTCGGACGGTGCCCGCACCAACGACAATTACGAAATGTTCAACGGCGGTCTCGACCGCTACGACTGGAAGCTGCTCGGCAAGCGCGAAGTCTATATTCCCTATAACGCCAATCGTCTCGATGCCCGGGGTATTCCCTATACCGATATTCTGAAGCCCAACCATCTCAATCCGGAGCTGCTACGCTATGAGTTGCATCGGGTCTGGGTGGTCGAGGCGACGCTGAAGGAAGGGATGCGCCATCTCTATGCCCGGCGCACCTATTATCTCGACGAGGACAGCTGGTCGATCGTTGGGGGCGAGCATTACGACGGAAGAGGCGAGTTGTGGCGCGTCTCCGAGGCGCATCTGCTCCAGTATACCGAGGCGACGGTGCCGTTCTACTGCGTCGAGACGCTCTACGACCTGCTGGGCGATCGCTACATCGCCTTCGGCATGAACAACAACGAGCCTTACGAGATCAAATTCGACTGGCGTGCAGATGACGATTTCTACACGCCGTCGAACCTCCGGCGTATCGCCGACTGAGCCCCGGTCGGCGAAGGAGGTCACTGGCCGGCGGTCCCTGGGACCGCCGGCTTTTTTTCTGCTCTATTGGCGGTGCAGGACGCGCAGGGCCCGGGCCTTGGCCAGGGCGCCGGCACGGTTCTTGACGCCGAGTTTCGAGTAGATGTTGTAGAGGTGCCATTTGACCGTCGGCACCGACAGCGACAGGCGCGAGGCGATCTGGCTGTTGTCGAGACCGGAATCGAGCAATTGCAGCAACTCGATTTCGCGCGGGGTGGGGGCCTCGACGATATAGCCGTCGTTATCCGCCGTCTGTGGCCGGGATGCCGCCGGGCTGACACCGAGGGCATCGCAGATCTTGGCGAAGAAGGCGAGATCGGCCGGCAGGGTCAGGCCGAACTTCTTCATCGGGGTCGACTGGATGACCTGAACGACGAGATCCCGCTGTTCAAGGAAGGAACGCATGAGATGGCGTTTCGAGGCGGTGACCACAGCCCGCGCCAGGGCCTTGATCGCCCCGTCCTGATTGTCGGAACGCAGCATGAAGGCTGTCTGCAGCAGATGCAGCTCGATCTGGTCGCGGCGCCGACCGGTATCCTGGGCGCTCCTCAGTTCCTGCTCGATCAGGGTTTCCGCTTCCCTCAGCGAACCGGCGGCCATCAGCAGGTCGATGCCGGCGAGTGTCGCGGCCGACCGCTCCATGGCCGAAAACCCGGTCAGGGCTTCCGGATGGAAGCCGGCGGGGCGTGACCAGATCGACAGGGCTTCCGCCTTGTCCATGGCGTCGGCGGTGCGGCCATGGCGCAGCGCGCAGCGGATCAGGGCCAGTTCGACCAGGAACGGCAGGCGCCGGGCATAGCGCCGCGCCATGGATTGCAGCACCTCGATGTTGCGCTGGTCCTCGCCGCTGTCGGGGCATTGCAGCGCGACTTCGATGCCGAACCAGGCGGTGTCGAGGATGCCCTCGTTGATGCCCTGTTCGATGGCCTGACGGACCATCTCGACCGCCTCGGTGATGCGTCCGGTGTCCGCCGCCGCCCGGGCCCGGCCGAGGGTGAGGACGGAGACGATGGCCGCCGAATCGCCGATGTTGGAGCGTACCTGTTCCTCGGCATCGCGCAGATTACGTTCGGCCTCGATGGGATCGCCCTGCATCAACTCGACGATGGCGCTGACCGAGGCGACCCAGGACAGGCCGTAATCGCTTCTGACCCGGATGATCGAATCCTGCGCGAGCCGGAGGGCGCGCCGCGCGGTCTGGAAATCATGCATGATCGCGCTGGCGATGGCATAGGCGCCGGCGACCGCGGCGAAGTCGAACGTTCCCGCATCCGGGTAATCGGCCAGCCAGCCCGGCGCCTCGGCCCGGACCGCGTCCATGCGGTCGAGGTGGAAGTTGAAGATGATCTGCGCCATGCGGTGGGGCGACCACAGCGGCCCCTTGCCGTCGTCGTCCGGCGCCACCTCGCGGATACGGCCCGCCAGCTCGTCGAGCGTTACACCCGCCCGCTCGTAATGGCGATTGAAGGCAAGGGCCCAGGCGTACCAGAGCAGCGTGTCGAGGCCGAGGGTCGCGCCCAGGGTCTTGGCCTGTTCCACCCATTGGGTGAAGGTCGAAAGGTCGCCGCGGTCGCGCACCATCGGGCGGGCCAGCTGCTCGAGAATGGCGGAAGCCTGTTCGGGCAGCGGCGCCGCCAGCGCGAGTTCGAGGGCATAGGCGCGATCGCCCTTGGCACGCAGCCATTCGGTGGCGGCGAGCAGAACCTGCCGGCGCCGCTCCGGTGTCTGACGGCCGGCGGCATCGGCGAGCAGGAACTGCCGGAACAGGCTGTGGAAACGGAACCAGGTCTGGCCCCGGTCGAGCGGGACAATCAGCACGTTCCGCTCGACGAGGAAACGAACCCAATGCGCCGCCCGCGGGTTGCCGGTCGCCGCCGCCGCCAGCTCGACGGAGAAGCCGCGCAATTCGGCGATGTCATGCAGGAAATCGACCAGATCGGGATCGAAACTGGCGATCAGGCGCCGCGACAACAGCGCGGCCAGATCGGCGTCGGCGCCCGAGAAATGCTCGAGGCCTTCCGTGTTGTCGCCCTCGTTGCTCAGGATCAGCTGGATCAGGCGGATCGCGGCCGGCCAGCCCTCGGTTTTGGAGACGACGGTGGCGATATGCTCGTTGCTCAGGTGATCGAGACCGGAGGCGCGCAGCATGGCGGCCGTGGTGCTGAAGTCGAAGCCGAGTTCCGAGACGGTGATCCGGCGCAGCTTCATTTCGATCCGGGCCCGCCCGGAATCGAAGGGCACCGGGTCCGTCGAGGTCACGCAGAATTTCACCGTGTTCGGGGTGCGGAAGGTCAGCGCGTCGAGCAGGAGCGAAAGGCCAGGGTCGCTGCAACTGTTGATGTTGTCGATGAAGATCACGACCTCGCCCGGCAGCCGGGCGAGATGCGCGATCATCCGGTCGACCCGGTGGGGAAGACTGCCGCGCGGGTCCTCGATCGACGCGCTGTTCAGGTCCAGGCGGGACAGGCCGATCGCATGTTCGACCAGGGTCAGGATCATCGGCAGATCGGCTTCGCGATCGTCGATGCCGAGCCAGAAGGTGCGCGCGCCGCTCGCGGTCGCCAGACGATGGATCTGGGTCATCAGCACGGTCTTGCCATAACCCGTCGGCGCAACGATGGTCGTTACCTTCGGCAACGGCCCCGCCGCCTCGAAAGATTGCATGACGCGCGTCGGTGCAAGCGTGAAGGCGTATCGGGGCGGCTCGAAGCGGCCGGCGCCGATGAATGAATTCTCGTCTATCGAGCGGGCGCCGCTCGCCTCCGCCGTGACCTCGCTCATCGACGACCGCCGGTTGTCCGTCGTGCAGGGGCGCGATTGTTGCGTTGCCGCGTGTTCAGCCAGACGCGATTGTCCTCGCATGGGTGCATCCTCCTTACCCCCCAGTTTCCGGTCGCCGTTTTTATGGTCGCAATGCCGTGGCTATCCGGTTGTGCTCTTTCTCTTCAGAAAGAATTCAAAACATATCACTTTTATGTCTGCCGCGCTGCCGTGGATCGTCAGCCGTTCCAGAAAATTGCCTCGGGTTGGCGGCTAAATTTGCCCCGTATCGGAGACGGCCAAACCTTTCGTCAGGCGACAGCCCGGCCGAAGGGGCCGGACATTTGCCTCCGGAGTGAATCGACGGCGGTCGTCTGCTTGTTGCGTGCCGCTCGATCAAGGGAGGAAAAACATGTCTATTGCAGATGCGCTCCGGGAGTCCCCGGGCGCCGAGCGCGGAGTCGTGGCCGGCCGGGCGGCCGTGCTGTCTTCGCCCGGTGGCACGTTCACCATCGAGGATGTCAGCCTGCAGAAGCCGCGCCGGGACGAGATCCTGGTGCGCGTCGTCGGCGTCGGAGTCTGCCACACCGATGTCGTCTGCCGTGGCGACTTTCCGATGCCCATGCCCGTCGTGCTCGGTCATGAAGGCGCGGGCATCGTCGAGGCGGTGGGCAGCGGTGTTACCCATGTCCGTCCCGGCGATCATGTCGTGATGAGTTTCGATTCCTGCGGCGCCTGTCCCAATTGCGCGCGCTCCGCGCCGTCCTATTGCTATAATTTCATGGCGTCCAATTTTGGCGCCGTGCGCCCGGGCGATGGCAGCACCCCGATGAGCCGGGGCGGTGGCGAGGCGGTGAATGCCCGCTTCTTCGGTCAGTCGTCCTTCGCAACCCATCTGATCGCGCGGGAGCGCAACACTGTCGTCGTGCCGAAGCAGGCGCCGCTCGAGATTCTCGGCCCGCTCGGCTGCGGCATCCAGACCGGTGCCGGCTCCATCCTGAATTCGCTGAAGGTCGGCCGTGGCGATGCCGTCGCGATCTTCGGCGCCGGCGCGGTCGGCCTCAGCGCCGTGATGGCGGCGCGGATCGCCGAAGCGAGCCATGTCGTCGTGGTCGAGCCCAATGCGGCGCGGCGCGACCTCGCGCTCGAACTCGGCGCGACGGCCGTCGTCGACCCGCGCGGCGTCGAAGATGTGGTCGCGGCGGTGAAGGCGGCGGGGCCGGGCGGCGTCACCCACGCGCTCGACACGACCGGCATTCCGGCCGTCATCGGCAATGCCTTCCAGACCCTGCTGCCCAATGGCCAGCTCGGCTTCGTCGGGATGCCGCCGCCGGACGCCATGCTGCCCGTCAACATCATGGACATGCTGGTGCGCGGCGCCGGGGTCAAGGCCTATACCGAAGGCGACAGCGATCCCGAGGTCTTCATTCCTCAGCTCGTCAACTATTACCTCGAGGGCAGGTTGCCGTTCGACCGCCTCGTCAAGCGTTACAGGTTCGAGGACATCAACGAGGCTTTCGACGACACGGTTGCCGGCCGTGCGATCAAGCCCGTCCTCGTGATCTGATTTCTACGGGCGTTTTCGCCCGTGAATGAAACGTCCCGCCCGCCGTCGGACCATCGGCGGCGGCCGGGTTCGTGCGTCCAAAAAAACAAAAACACGCATAAGGGAAAATCACGATGTCCTTTACTCGAAACCGGATGGTTGCATCTCTTGGTGTTGCACCCGTCCTGCTGATGTCGGCGCCTGCCGGCGCTGTCGATATTTCCATTTCAGGCTTCGTTCGCCAGGAGGTTGCGGTCAAGGTCGACGATCGGGAGAATCCGTTCAACACCGCGGGCAATCCCTACAATGGGGTTGCCGTCGCGACCGATCCGCTGATCCCGATCGGCAATTCGGTCACCCGCCCGACCCGTTCGGCCGAAAACGACTTCAATCTCTTCGCCAGCCGGCTCGAGGTGAACCTCGATGCTGTGTTCGATCCGTCGCTGAAGTTCCATGCCACGCTGCGGGGCTATTACGACTGGAATGTCTACGATGACAACGGCGATACGAGCTTTTTCGAGACGCCGGTCCGCGGTGGCGAGCGGGGCACGCTGCTCGAGGTCTCGGGCAAGGACTATATGGTCGATTTGCCGGCGGCCTATGTCGATTATTCGACCGGGCCGCTGTTCTTTCGCCTGGGCAACCAGCAGATCGCCTGGGGCGAGGCCCTGTTCTTCCGGGTGCTCGACGTTCCCAGCGGCCTCGATCTCCGGCGCCATCTGATCTTCGATCCGGCGGCCGAGGAATTCTCGGACAAGCGGGTGTCGTCGCCCGCCCTCCGCACGTCGTGGCAGATCGACCCGGTGTGGGAGGTCGATGCCTTCGTTCAGCAATTCTCGCCTTCCGTGGTGCCTAATCCCTCCACGCCCTACAACGCGATCCCCGATCAGTTCACCGTTCACGATCGCTATTCCCAGGTCGATGGCAGCTGGAATGTCGGCGGTCGCCTGCGGGCGCAGTTCGATGACCTCGGGCTGCAGTTCATGGCGACCAGCCGGCGTAATCCCGACGGTGCCTATCGCTGGACCGCCTCGGGGGTGAACAAGGATATCGCCGGCCTAGCGGGCACGGGGGCGATCCTGGCCCAGACACCGTTCGAGGTCGATGGCGCCAATGGCGTCTATTCGGCGACCGAATGGTTCGACTATGCGGGCATGGTGCGGCTTTCAGGCGTCGGCGCATTCAATGCGGCGCTGGGCGATTTCGCGGCGGCGGGGGCGCTTGCCGGCTCCCTCGGGATCACCCAGACCGACGATTTCGCGCAGGTCGGCCGCTCGCTCGACACATTGTTCATGCTGATGGGCGGCACGCGGGGCCATATCGAGCGGCTCTATCCTTACGAGAACGTCTTCGGCTTCGGCGCGAACTACATCTTCAGCGGCGAGCCCGACACGCTGCTCGATCAGCTGATCGGTCGCTTCGAGCTGACCTATACGCCGGACAAGACCTTCACCAGTCCCGACCTGTCGCAGGATTTCCTGAAGAAGGATGAACTCGCCTTCGCCCTCGTGTTCGAGAAATACCATCGCTTCAGCGAGGATTTCCCGGCGACCTATATCGTCTTCCAGTATCTGCACAAATCGGCGAGTGATCTTCTGGGCCGGCCCCTCGATGGTTACGGCGGAACCGCCTCGCAGGCCTCGACCGGTATCGACGGCGGCTTTAACGCCCTCGCCGTCGCGATCCAGCAACCGTCCGAGACATTGGAATGGCGCTTCGATCTGACCGCGCTTTATGACCTTCAGGGCGGAGCCATGTTCCAGCCGGGCGTCAAATGGAAGCCGGACACCGACTGGCAGGTCGATCTCTACGCCACGCTCTTCGCGGCGGAGGACAACAACAAGAACGCCATTTCGACCGTCGATTATGCCGACGAAGTGTTCATGCGCGTAACCCGTCAGTTCTGATGTTCCGGCGGGCGGCGGTGCCGCCCGCCCTTTCCTGTGCAGGCGTAACCAACCACGGGCCGGGGAGCCCTATAGAGGAGGACGCATCGTGCTGGATGAATTCAAATACTGGCGCCTGTGCGCCTGGGCCGGTCCGGCCTTCATGTCTGTCTTTATCGTGTTCTGGGGGATCATGGGCTTCAACCTGCCCCCGTTCTCCGGCGCCCTGCCGGCGGAAGACATCGCGGCCTATTTCCGGGAAAATGCCAACACGGTGCGCCTCGGCATGGTCATCGCCATGAGCTTCGCCGTGCTCTACATGGTCTGGGGCCTCGCCATCGCCAAGGTGGTCGAAAAGGTGGAGGGCGAGAGCAATATTCTCTCGACCCTGACGGTCTGGGGCGCGGGGCTGACCGTGGTGCCGATCCTCGTCTCCTGCTCGGGCTGGCTCGCCGGCGCCTACCGGCCGGAGGCGCTGCCCGATGCCGTGCTGCAATTGCTCTACGACTGGTCGTGGCTGCTGATCGACCTTGGCTACTCGGTGACGACGCTGCAGATGATCGCCCTCGGTGTCGCCTTCCTCGGCGACAAGCGGGACGTGCCGCTGGTGCCACGCTGGCTCGCCTGGTATGGCATCTGGGTCGGGGTGAGTTTCGCCGCCGAATGCCTGATGCCCTTCTTCAAGAGCGGCCCGTTCGAGCGGGCGGGCATCCTGAATTTCTGGATCGAATTCTCGGTCTGGTTCGTCTGGTGTCCGACGCTGACCTTCCATGTCCTGCGCGCCATCCGCCGGCTTGAGGACGAGAAGCTGGCCCGCCACGGCCTGCGCCGGCCGGCCCCCGGTCTGATGCCCCAGGCCGCTGAATGAGCGGGCGTGCGACGGTGGCGGCACCTCGTGTGCCGCCACCGGGCGACGCGGGACTGTGGACGTTCCTCGCCGCGGATATCTTCATGTTCGGCCTGTTCTTCCTGATCTTCGTCTGGGAGAGGGCGCAGGCGGTCACCGCCTTCGACGAAGCGCGCCGGCTGCTCGATCCGACCATCGGCATGGTGAACACGCTGTTCCTGCTGACGGCGTCCTGGTTCATGGTCGGCGCGGCCCATGCGGTGCGGCACCGACAGCGCAGGGCGGCACGGCGGCACATCGTGCTGGCTTTCCTCGCCGGGGCCGGGTTCGGCGTGCTGAAACTGTCGGAATATGCGGGCAAGATCGCGGCCGGCATCACCATGCTGACCAGTGATTTCTTCACCTATTATTTCGTCTTCACCGGCGTGCATTTCCTCCATTTCATCGGCGGCATGGTCATGCTGGTGGTGCTGTTCCTGCGCCTCGGGACCGCGCGCGAGGGCGAGGTGATCTGGACCGAATCCATCGCCAGCTATTGGCACATGGTCGATCTCCTGTGGCTGATGCTCTTTCCCATGCTCTATCTGATGAGGGTGTGATGCGGGACGGTTTCGCGCCCCCCCTGTGGGGCACATGGCTGGCCCTGGCCGGGGCGACGGTGGCGAGCTGGCTCGTCTTCGAGGAGGCGGGGGCGCCGGGCCTCGCGGTGACGCTCGTCATCCTGATCGCCGCCGTGAAGATAAGGCTGGTCTTCACCCGCTTCATGGAGCTTCACGGCCGGGTGATGCCCTGGCGCCTCGTGTTCGAGGTCTGGCTGGCGCTCGTCACCGTCATCGTGCTGGGCGGCTACTGGTATGCCGGCGGCGGCTGACGGGAAAGGTCAGCCACCATGTTCGGCCGGCAGGCCAAGGAAGGCGAGGGCGGCGCGGGAAAGCGCCGCGGCCGGCAGGACTCCGGCCGCGAAATCGCCCGGCTGGTCCTGCTGGATGACGAAGGGAAAGTCGGAGCCGATCACGATCCGGTCCTCGCCCAGCGCGTCGGCGATGTAGCGCAAGGTCACCGGGTCGTAGACGACGCTGTCGTAGAAGAAGCGCCGGGCCATGGCGCTGGGCCTTTCCGGGAACACGGCGCCAAGGGGGCCGCCCAGCGACCAGACCCGGTCGAGACGGGGCAGAATCCACGGCAGGGCACCGCCGCCGTGGCACAGCATGATGCGCAATCGGGGAAACCGCGCCGGTATCCCCGCCGACAGCAGGCTGGCCCCGGCCAGCGCGGTGTCGAGCGGGAAGGCGGCCGCGGCGGCCAGCGCCGGATGCCCGGGCAGGCGGTCCTTCCCCGCGGGATGTAGGGGATGAATCATCAGGCAGAGGTCGAGGTCTTCCGCCGTGGCATAGAGTTCGTCGAAACGGGGATCGCCGAGGGCGACGCCGTCGACATGGCTGCCCAGTTCGATGCCGCGCAGTCCGAGCGCCTTGATCTCGGCGAGGCGGCGGGTGGCGCGGGCCGGGTCCTGAACGGGGACCATGCCGATACCGCTCAGACGGTCGGGTGCCGCGGCGATCATGGCGGCGAGCGAATCGTTCATGTAACGGCAAAGATCATCCGCGTCATCGGCCGGGAACCAGTGCGAGAGCAACTCGGGCATGGGGGAGAGCACCTGACGGTCGATGCCCTGCGCCGTCATTTCGGCGAGGCGGGCCGGAACATCCCAATTGGCGGGGGTCAGCACGCGGAACGGCTTGCCGCCGATCACGATCGCGGCCTGTCCGTCGGCGCGATGCTCCATCGCCGGCCACAGCGGCGTGCGGCCCGATCCGGCGGGAAAATACGCCGGCACGAAGTGGGCATGGGTGTCGATGACTGGCGGCACGGCGGTTTCCTCCCGCACTTGATTTCGTCGGCGCCCACTATGCTGTAATTTTTTCTATTTACAAGCAGTCCGAACTGTTTGTAGAAAAATAAGAACAAGCGCCGATGGACAGGGGCGCGGCTAAGGGGATGGAAGCCATCATGCAGGGCAACAGGAATGCGACGCCCGGCGTCGTCATCGTCGGCGCGGGCCAGGCCGGCGCCCGGGCCGCGGAAGCCGTGCGCGGCGCCGGCTATGCCGGGACCATCACCCTGATCGGCGCCGAAGCCCACATGCCTTATGAGCGGCCGCAATTGTCGAAGGCGACCCTGCTCGAGGACGGCGCGCCGGTGATCATGATCCGCGACGGCGAAGGCTGGCGCGCGCTCGGCGTCGATGTCGTGCCCGCCACCCGCATCGTCACGGGCGATGCCGGCCGCCATGTCGTCGTGGCCGACGACGGGCGGGAGTTCCCCTACGACAAGTTGCTGATCGCGACCGGCACCACGCCGCGCCGCCTGCCGGCGGTGGAGGCGGGCCCCCTGCCGGTCCTGCCCTTGCGTTCCATCGAGGATGCGCAGGCCCTGCGCCGCCATCTCGCGCCCGGCGTCCGCGTCGCCATCGTCGGCGGCGGCGTGATCGGGCTGGAAGTGGCGGCGGCGGCGGTCAAGGCCGGCGCCACGGCGACGGTGATCGAGGCCGCGCCGGGATTGCTGGCCCGCGCGCTGCCGCCGGTGGTCGCCGATTTCGTCAAGGCACGCCACGAGCGGGAAGGTGTCACCTTCCGGCTGGGCCGGGCGCCGGTCGGTCAATCGGCCGCGGGCGTAGAGATCGAAGGCGGCGAGACCGTGCCGGCGGATGTCATCGTCGTCGGCATCGGGGTCGAGCCCGAGCTGGCGCTGGCCCGCAGCCTCGGCGCCGAGATCGACCAGGGCATCCTGGTCGATGAATGTGGTCGGACTTCCGTCGCGGATGTCTTCGCCGCCGGCGATGTCGCGAGCCGGTTCTGTCCGTGGAACGGCCGCGTGCTGCGGATCGAGACCTGGGCCAACGCCCAGAATCAGGCGGCGGCCGCCGCCCGCACCATGGTCGGCGAGGCGATGGCCTATCGCGATCCGCCGTGGTTCTGGAGCGATCAATACGATCTGAACATCCAGGTGGTCGGCCACGCGGCCGCGCCGGGCACCACCGTGCTGCGGGGCGATCCGGCGACCGGGCGGTTTTCGGCGCTGACGCTGGCGGGCGGCACCGTCATCGGCGCGGTCACCGTCAATGCGCCGAAGGACATGGCGTCGCTGCGCCGCCTCGTCGCCGCGGGCCGTCCCCTCAGCGCGCAGGAGGCCGGCGATACCGCCTTCGACCTGCGCAAGGCCGCGACACGATAATCACAGGGAGAGAAGCAGATGAGCGGATTGGACGGCCAGAATCCCCTGGTCCTCGTTGATCGGGAAAACCACAGTTTCAGCGTCGCCCGGCGCAGCTTCGTCGATCCGGTGATCCTCGAGGCGGAGCGGGAGCGTATTTTCAGCCGCTGCTGGCTGTATCTCGGCCATGAATCCGAGCTGGCGAAGCCGGGCGATTTCGTCACCCGCCAGGTCGGCGGCCGGCACGTCATCTTCGCGAAGAATCCCAAGGGCGAATTCCGCGCCCTGCTGAACACCTGCGCCCATCGCGGCGCAAGGGTCTGCCGCGAGCGCAGCGGCAACGCCAAATCGTTCCAGTGCTTCTATCACGGCTGGATCTTCGGCCTCGACGGCAACCTGCGCCATCTGCCGGATGAGGAAGCCTATCCCGAAGGCTTCAAGGACCGGCCGTCGTCAGGCCTGAAGCCGGTGCCGCGCTTCGAGCGTTACCGCGGTTTCGCCTTCGTCTGCTTCGACGAGAACGCGGTGCCCCTGACCGACTATCTGGGCAAGGCCACGGAATATATCGACATCGTCGCCGATCAGTCCGAAGCCGGCATGACCGTCGTCGGCGGCACGCAGGAATATTCGATCCGCGCCAACTGGAAGCTGCTGGCCGAGAATTCCTATGACGGCTATCACGCCGCGACCAATCACGCGACCTATCTCGACTATCTGCGCAATACCAACGGCGGCCTCGCCAATGTCGCGCTGGTGGGCGAAGGGCGGGACCTCGGCAATGGCCACGCCGTCGTCGAATACAAGGCGCCCTGGGGCCGGCCGGTGGCCCAGTGGATCCCGATGTGGGGCGAGCAGGGCAAGACGGAAATCGACGCGATCTTTGCCCGCCTCGTCGAGCGCCACGGGCAGGAGCGGGCGGAGCGCATCGCTACCCGCAACCGCAATCTGGTGATTTTCCCCAATCTCGTCATCAACGACATCATGGCGGTGACGATCCGCACCTTCTATCCGGTCTCGACCGATTACATGCAGATCAACGCCTGGGCCCTCGGCCCGAGCGAGGAAAGCAGCTGGGCGCGCGAATACCGCCTGTTCAACTTCCTCGAATTCCTCGGGCCGGGCGGCTTCGCCACCCCGGACGACATCGAGGCGCTGGAACAGTGCCAGCGCGGCTACGCCAACGCGGGCGAGGTCGCCTGGAACGACATTTCCAAGGGCATGAACCGCAACCCGCCCGCCTATGACGACGAAGCCCAGATGCGCGCCTTCTGGACCCAATGGAACAGCCGCATCGGCGGCACGGCGGCGTGACGGGGGAAACAGCGATGACCAACGTGAACCGCGCCGACCTCGAGGAATTCCTGTTCCAGGAAGCCCTGCTGATCGACAACTGGCAGCTGCCGGACTGGCTGAAACTCTTCACCGACGACGCCCATTACTACGTCCCCTCGACCGACGTGGCCGAGGACGCGGCGGCGGAGAACAATCTGTTCTACATCGCCGACGACCGCTTCCGCCTCGGCGAGCGGGTGACGCGGCTGATGAAGCGGACGGCCCATGCCGAATACCCGCGCTCCAAGCTGCGCCATCTGATCAGCAACGTGCTGATCCGCAAGGCGGAAGGCGACCTGATCGAGGTCGGCTCGGTCTTCGTCACCTACCGCTCGAAGGATGGCCAGACCGACGTCTATTTCGGCTCGAACATCCACAAGCTGGTGAAGACCGGGGACGGCCTCCGCATCCGCGAGAAGCGCTGCATCCTCGCCAGCGACGGCCTGCGCCCGCAGGGCCGCGTCAGCTTCATCCTGTGAGCGCCGGCATGAGCGGGAAACTCGCCGGAAGGGTGGCGGTGGTGACCGGGGCGGCGCGGGGCATCGGCCTCGCCATCGCCGACCGCCTCGCCGCCGAGGGGGCAAGGCTCGTCCTTGCCGATCTCGACGAGGCGGCGCTGGCGGCCGCGGCGGCGGAACTCGGCGACCGTCACGGCGAAATGCCGGCGACCGAGGCCGGCGACCTGTCGCAGGAAGAGGTGGCGAAACGCCTGATCGCCAGGGCCGAGGAGGGCATCGGCGCTCTGGACATCCTGGTGAACAACGCGGGCGGGGGCATCATCCGCCCCTTCCTCGACCACACGCCCGAGACGCTGCGGACGACCATCGACCGCAATCTCTGGACCGCTATCTGGTGCAGCTATCACGCGCTGCCCGGCATGAAGCGGCGGGGCTATGGGCGGATCGTCAACCTCGGCGCCGATTCCGTGCGCAACGGCCTGTGGGACCATGCCGCCTATAACGCCGCCAAGGGCGGGGTTCACGGCATGACCAGCGGTCTTGCCCGCGAATTCGCCCGCGACGGCATCACCGTCAACACCGTCGCGCCCTGCGCGGTGAACAACGAGCAACTCGCCGCCTTCGTGGCGAAAGCCCCGGACGTGGCGCGGAAATTCATCGACGTCATCCCCATGGGCCGCGCCGGCGAAATGGCCGAGATCGCCTCGATGGTCGCCTATCTCGCCTCGGCCGAGGCGAGTTTCGTGACCGGGCAGGTGATCAGCGTCAACGGCGGCAGCACGATGCTCTGAAGGGAAGAAACATGACGCAAAGCGTGAAACTCTGCGCCCTCGAGGATATCCCGGAAGGCGAAATCCGGGGCGAGACCCTGCCCGACGGCTCGCGCATCGCCCTCTACAGGGTCGGCGGCACGGTCTATGCCACCGCCGACAAATGCACCCATGGCGAAGTTTCCCTGTCCGAGGAAGGCACGCTCGACGGTTGCACCGTCGAGTGCAGCTGGCACTTCGGCACATTCGACATTACGACTGGAAAGGCCACGGGGATGCCCTGCGAGGTAGCCCTGAAGACCTATCCGGTCGAATTGATCGAAGGAAACATCCATGTCGTCGTCTGACAACGCCGCCACGTCCACGACCCGCCGTCCGCGCGGCCGGCCCCGGATCAATCCGGTGCCCGACCAGCGCGCCCGCACCCAGGCCGAAAGGTCCGAGGACATGCGGCGGCGGATCGTCGACGCGGCGGCGCAGGTCATGGGCGCGCATGGCTATGCCGGCTTCCGCACCGCCGAGGTCTCCCGCGTCGCCGGGGTCTCGCGCGGGGCGCAGCTGCATCACTTCCCGACCAAGGACCAGCTGGTGGTCGCGACCCTGCGCCATGTCTATGGCGAGGCGCTGGAGCGCAGCCGCGAACGCGCGGCGGCCATCGACCCCGGCCGCGACATCCTCGACCAACTGATCGACGATGCCCGCGACTTCTTCTTCAGCAAGCCATTTCTCGTCTCGGTCGATATCGTCGTCTCGGCGGCGACCGATCCTTCCGTGCGCGACGAGGTGCTGGAAATCGCCCGCACCGCCCGCCTGCCGGTCGAGGTGGCCTGGACGAAAGCCCTGGTCGAGGCCGGCATCCCGGCAGAGACCGCGCCCGGCCTTCTGTCCATCGTGCTCGGCATCGTGCGCGGCCAGGCGCTGCGCAAATTCTGGGACGACGACCCGAAGAAGGACGAAATCCAGTTCGCCCTGCTGCGCGACATGGTCCGTGCCTATGTCGCGGCGCGGGTACCGGCAGCCGATATCAAGCCAAGGAAAAAGAAGACGTGACCGAACCCCTTCTCGTCGCGCCAGCCTATGCGCGCCTGCCCGTGACGGATCGCGCCGTCGCCGGCCAGTTCGCGGGCGATATCCTGGGGCTGCCGCCCGGCCCCGCCACCGAAGGCGCCGCCTGCTTCAGGGCGAGCCAGCACCAGAACGACCTGTCCTTCATCGCCGCCGACGCCAAGGCCGCCGCCGGCTTCGAGCTGCGGGACGACGCCGCCCTCGACGCGGCGGAGGCGGCCCTGACCGCCGCCGGCTTTGCCGCCCGCCGGGCCAGCCCCGCCGAATGCCGCGCGCGCCACGTCGATGCCGCCCTGCTGACCGCCGACCGCAGCGGCAATGCGCTCGACCTCGTGCTGCGACCCCATTTCAACGGCCGGCGCTGCCATCTGCTGCGCGACAGCGGCATCACCGGCCTGCACAGCATTGGCCTGCGCTCCACCGATCTCTCCGGCGATCTCGCCTTCTGGCAGGCCCTTGGCGCCGTGATCAGCGATTATGTCGGCGATATCGCCTATCTGCGTATCGACGGGCACCACCACCGTATCGCCCTGCATCCGGCGGCGCGCCCCGGCATCCTGAACGTCGCCTTCACGGTCGAAGGCCTCGATCATGTGATGCAGGCGCTCTATTTCGCGGGCGAGCGTCAGGTCCGCGTGCTGCAGGGGCCGGGCTGTCAGGCAGTCTCGGGCCTCGCCTTCCTGCATCTCGCGGGGCCGGAGGGGCATATTTTCACCCTGCTGGCCGGTGATGACAAGGTCGGGCCGAAGCCGCTGCGGCCGCGCCGCTTTGCCTTGACCGAAAGCTCGCTCTGCACCTGGGGCAGCGTCTGCACCGATGTTCCCGAATGGCGCACGGAGGCCGGCCGATGATCCGTCTCGACGATATCACCTATATCCGCCTCGGCACGCCCGACCTTGCGCTGGCCGAGGATTTCGCGACCCGTGTCCTCGGCCTCGAGGTGACGGAGCGGACGGCGAAGTCGCTCTATCTCCGCTCCGACGCGCGGGCGCATACGCTGTGCTATGTCGCGGGCGATCCGGCCGATCAGACCGCCGCCTTCGAGGTCGCGGATGCCGCCGAACTGGAGGCCGCCGCCGCCAGCCTCGAAGCCCTGGGCCACAGGGTCAGCGCCGGCACGGCCGGCGGGGCGGCGGAGCGCAAGGTGAAGGATTTCATCGCCTTCGACGATCCCAGTGGTAACCGCATCGAACTCGTGCTGAAGCCCGAATATCGCGGGCCGCGCTATGTCGGCGCGCGGGACGCGGCGATCACCGGTTTCAACCACATCGGCCTGAATTCGACCGATCCAGTGCGCGACGAGATCTTCTGGACCCGGGTCTGTAACGCCCGGGTCAGCGATCGCATCGGCGACATTCCGCTGATGCGGATCAACGCGATCCACCACACGCTCGCCCTGGTGCGGGCGGCGGGGCCGGGTATCCAGCACATCAACCATCAGGTGGCAGAGCGCGGCGACGTGCTGCGCAACTATCACCTGCTGCGCCGGAATAACGTGCCCATCGTCTTCGGCCCCGGCCGCCACCCGACCTCGGGCGCCAATTTCATCTACTTCCGGGGACCGGACGGCATGGTCTTCGAATATTCCTGCGGCGTCGACGAGATCAAGGACGAGGCCAGCCATCGCCCGCGCAGCTTCTCGTTCGAGCCCGCCAGCCTGTGCATGTGGGGCGCGAGGCCCGGCGGCCTGATCAAGGGCGCCTGAGCGAAACAAGAGGAAACCAGAGGAAACGACCATGACGACGCAAAGCCCCGAAATCGCCCGTTCGATCCGGACCGGCAGCTTCAACACCAATTGCCACGACCTTGGCGAAGGCAAGCCCGTGGTGCTGATCCACGGCTCCGGCCCCGGCGTGACCGGCTGGGCCAACTGGCGCCTGGTGATGCCGGACCTCGCCAAGCGCGTGCGCGTGCTCGCGCCCGACATGGTCGGTTTCGGTTACACCGACCGGCCGGAGGGTTTCGCCTATTCCCGCGCAGCCTGGATCCGGCAGCTGGTCGATCTGATGGACGAACTCGGCCTGCCGCAGGTCGATATCGTCGGCAATTCCTTCGGCGGGGCCATCGCCCTCGCCATGGCGATCCAGTATCCCGACCGGGTCGGCCGCCTTGTCCTGATGGGCAGCGCCGGCCTCACCTTCCCGGTGACCGATGGACTCGCCGCCGTCTGGGGTTACGAGCCGTCCTTCGAGGCGATGAAGGGTCTTCTCGACATTTTCGCCTATGACCGCCGGCTGGTGACCGACGAACTGGCCGAGCTGCGCTATCAGGCCAGCATTCGGCCGGGGTTCCAGGAATCCTTCGCCGCCCTGTTCCCGAAGCCGCATCAGCGCTGGCTCGACGCGCTGGGCAGCGATCCGGCCGAGATCGCCAAGGTGCAGCACCACACCCTGATCATCCATGGCCGCGACGACAAGGTGGTGCCGCTCGACGTCTCGCTCGGGCTGCACCGGCTGATCGAGCGCTCGGAACTTCACGTCTTCGGCCAGTGCGGCCACTGGGCGCAGATCGAGCACGCGGCGCGTTTCAACAAGCTCGTCGCCGACTTCATCGCGGATTGACCGGATCATGAGCGACAGCATCATTCAGGCGCTGGCCGACCGGCTGGACGCCGCCGGCCGTGACCGCGCCGCCATTTCGCCGATCAAGACCGAAATTGCCGATGGCCCTTCGGGCGCCTATGCGATCCAGGAGGTCAACACAAACCGGCGCCTCGCCGAGGGGCGGCGACTGGTCGGGCGCAAGATCGGCCTGACTTCGCCCGCGGTGCAGCGCCAGCTCGGCGTCGACCAGCCGGACTACGGCATGTTGTTCGACGACATGGCGGTGCCCGATGGCTGGGACGTCGCCGCCGACCGGCTGATCCAGCCGAAGGTGGAGGCTGAGGTCGCCTTCGTCCTCGGCCGCGATCTGACCGACGAGCGCCTGACCGTCGCCGACCTGCTGCGGGCGATCGACTTCGCCCTGCCGGCGATCGAGATCGTCGATTCCCGCATTGCCGACTGGAAGATCAGCTTCCTCGACACGGTGGCCGACAATGCCTCATCCGGCCTCTATGTCCTCGGCACCACGCCGCGCCTCCTGAAGGATATCGAGCTGCGCGACGCCAAGATGGCGATGACCGAGGGCGGCCGGCAGGTTTCCGCCGGTGTCGGTTCCGCCTGCCTCGGGCACCCGCTGAATGCCACCCTGTGGCTGGCGCAGACCATGGCGCGGCTCGGCCGGCCGCTGCTGGCCGGGGATACCGTCCTGTCCGGGGCCCTCGGCCCCATGGTCACCGTGGAACGCGGCCGTTGCTACGAGGCCGCCATCGAAGGGCTGGGCATGGTCCGGGCCGCCTTCGCCGCCAACAAGGAAGATTGATCATGGCCATCGAACAGGCCCCCACCTTCGCCGAGGCGCGCGCCTTCCTGCTGCGCCACCGCACCGATTACGATACCGCCTTCGCCGGCTTCCGCTGGCCCCGGCCGCGGCACTTCAACTGGGCGCTCGACTGGTTCGACGCCGTCCTGGCGACCGAGGCCGAATTCCGCGACCGTCCGGCGCTGCGCATCCACGATCCGGAGGGGGCGGAAATCTCCGTCACCTTCGCGCAGATGTCGGCGGCATCCAACCGGGTCGCGAATTTTCTGCGGGCGCAGGGCGTGAAACGTGGCGAGCGCATCCTGCTGCTGCTCGGTAACGTCGTGCCCTTGTGGGAATGCATGTTGGCCGCGATCAAGCTGGGGGCGGTGATCATCCCGGCGACGACCCTGCTGACGCCCGAGGATTTGGCCGATCGCCTCGCCCGGGGCCGTGTCCGCCACATCGTCACGGACGCCGCCCAGACCGGCAAATTCTCCGGCCTGCCCGGTGTCGACGCGGTCGGCCGCATCGTCGTCGACGGCAGCGCGCCGGGCTGGACCAGCCTCGCCGCGGCTCATGACGGCAGCCATGATTCTGCTTTCGTCGCCGATGCGCCGACCCCGGCGACCGATCCGATGCTGCTCTATTTCACCTCGGGCACGACGGCGAAGCCGAAGCTGGTGGTTCATTCGCACCAGAGCTATCCGGTCGGTGCCCTCAGCACCATGTATTGGCTGGGCCTGCAGCCGGGCGACGTGCATCTGAACATCTCGTCGCCGGGCTGGGCCAAACATGCCTGGAGCTCGTTCTTCGCGCCCTGGAACGCGGGCGCGACGGTTTTCATCGTCACCCAGCCGCGCTTCAATGCGCGTCAGCTTCTCGACGTTCTGGCAACGACAGGCGTTACCACCATGTGCGCGCCGCCCACGGTCTGGCGCATGTTGATCCAGCAGGACATGGCCGGCTGGAAGACCGCCTTGCGGGAATTGTGTTCGGCGGGCGAACCCCTGAACCCCGAGGTGATCGAACATGTCGAGCGCGTGTGGGGCCTGACCATCCGCGATGGCTATGGCCAGACCGAAACCACGGCGCAGATCGGCAATCCGCCGGGGCAGAAGCTGAAGGTCGGCTCCATGGGTCGGTCCCTGCCGGGCTACGGCCATGTGCTGCTCGACGCCGACGACAATGTCGCGGGTGAGGGCGAGGTTTGCCTGCCGCTATCGGGCGACGCGCGCCCGGCCGGGTTGATGCTCGGTTACGAGGTCGAGGGGCGGATGACCGCAACCGATGGCGAGGTCTATCGCACGGGCGATGTCGCGGAGCGCGACGCGGAAGGCTATCTGACCTTCGTCGGCCGGGCGGACGATGTCTTCAAGGCATCGGATTACCGCATCAGCCCGTTCGAGCTGGAGAGCATTCTGATCGAACATGAGGCGGTGGCCGAGGCGGCAGTGGTGCCGTCGCCCGATCCTTTGCGCCTCGCCGTGCCCAAGGCCTTCGTCATTCTCGCCGCGGGCGCGGCACCGGACGAAGCCACCGCGCGCTCGATCTATGTCCATCTGCGCGCCCGCCTCGCACCCTACAAGCGGGTGCGCCGCCTTGAATTCGTCGAGGAGTTGCCGAAGACGATCTCTGGCAAGATCCGCCGCGTCGATCTGCGCCGCACTGAAGAGGCAAGGGGCGAGCAATCCGCTCCGCAGGAGTTCGCGGAAAGCCAGTTCGCCGACCTCGCCTGATCCTCATTTTTTCCTGAAGTAACGCCGTGCGGCGCGGGTCATTCCCGCGCCGCTTTCTTTTTGCCGCCAGGCTCCCGCGGTTCAAACCGAAACGGGGGCAGGGGCCAACCTTCTGGCTGGTCCAATACCCAACCGCGACGGCCATTCTGCAGGCAAGAATGATTTCCGTTCGTATGCGTACCATCGGCGGGAATCGAACTAACAACATAAGTCGTAAGACATGCGGCTGGGGAAGGAAGCGATGACGGGACGTCTGCGCGCGGGGCATCGGTTTGCCCGGTTCCGAACAGTAATCAGATCAATTACCACCGGCGGGGCCGAAGCCTTCGCCTGATCCGGCGCGCCCCGCGGCGCGGCATCCCCCGGCGCCGGCCGTCGCCATCGACGACGGTTAGCCCCCATCTCGTGCTTATTCCAGCGGAAGGTTCGCGAAGGTGCAGAACTTCAGTTACCGCCTCTCACACGCGATCATGAACAATCGGGGCATCTCGATTCTCGTCATCGCCCTCATCACGGCCTTCTTCGGGTGGGGCTGCCGCAATGTCGAGCTGAAGACCATCTTCTCCGACCTGTTGCCGGCCGAGCATCCCTTCGTCGAGACGTTCAAGGATCACCCGAATTTCGGCAATCCGCTGACCGTGACCATCATGGTCAAGCGCACCGACGGCGATATCTATAACGTCGAGACCCTGCAGAAGATCTGGAACCTGACCCGTGACGTCGACCTGGCGCCCGCGGTCGACCATGACCAGGTGATCTCGATCTCGACCGAGAAAGTGCGCTACGCCGAGGCGACCCCCTATGGCATCGACACCCAGCCGGTCATGGGCGATTCGGCGCCGAAGAGCGCCGCCGACATCGAAGAGTTCAAGCGCCGGGTCGACATGGCGCCGCTGGCCCGCCGCTTTTACATTTCGCAGGACGGTACCGCGACCATCATCACGGCGACCTTCATCGAGCGCCTGCTCGATTACGGTCAGACTTTCGAATATCTCCAGGGCATCGTCGAGAAGGCGCGCGACGGTCAGCATGAAGTGCATATGGCGGGTATGCCGGCCCTGACCGGATGGGTCTATCGCTACCAGCAGCAGATGATCGGCATCTTCGCCATCACCGGCATCGCTCTCATCCTCTGCCTCGTGCTCTACATGCGCAATCTCGCGGGCGTGCTCTCGCCGCTCGTCACCTCCGTGGTCACGGCGATCTGGGGCTTCGGCTTCGTCGGCTGGCTCGGCCTTGCGATCGAGCCGCTGATCATGGTCGTGCCGCTGCTGCTCGTCGCGCGCTCGTTCAGTCATTGCGTGCAGTTCACCGAGCGCTATTACGAGATTTATCTGCATGTCGGTAACCGCCGGAAGGCGGCGGAAATCGCGCTCTCGGTCATGATGGCGCCTTCCGTGCTCGGCATTTTCACCGATGTCGCCGGCCTGCTGCTCATCGCCGTCGCGCCGATCCCTGCCATGGAACGCTTCGCGGTGTTCTGCGGCTGGTGGGCGGCCATGCTGGTGCCGGCCAACGTCTTCCTGTCGCCGCTGGTGCTCTCGTTCCTGCCGCCGCCGAAGAATGTGCGCCAGATCACCGGCGCCGACGGCGACCACGGCCTGCACGCTGCCATCAAGCGCTTCCTCGGCCATGTCGCCACGCTGACCTATGGCCGCGCGGCCCGTGTCACGACGGTCGTGTTCCTGATCATCACCGGGGTCTCGACCTACGAGTTCCTGCAGATGAAGGTCGGCAACCCGGTCGAGGGCAGCAACATCCTCAAGGAAGATGGCGAGTTCAACACGGCGGTCGCGGCGATCAATCGCAGCTTCCCCGGCGTGAACACGCTCGAGATCGTGCTCGAGGCCAAGAACCAGACCAATCCCGACCGCGTCGCCCGCCAGGCCGAGACGATCGCGATCATGGCCAAGCTGCAGTATCTGATCGAGCACATGGACAATCCGCCCCGCGCGAGCCTGTCCTTCGCCGACTATCTGCCCGAGGCCAACCGCCTGTTCGCCGGCGGCAACCCGAAGTGGTCGCCGCTCGATCCGACCAACGAGGCGACGGGCGCGGCGGTGGGCGCGGTCATGCTGGGCACCAGCCCGAAGGCCTTCCTGCATGTCACCGACTTCGAGCAGCAGAACGCCACGGTCTCGCTCTGGTACAAGGACAACAAGCAGGAAACGGTCGATCACGCCCTGGCCCAGGTGCGCAAGGCGGTCGAAATGGTGGGTGCCGATCACCCCGCCTTCACCATCCGGCTGGCGACGGGCACGATCGCCCTGCAGCAGTCGATCAACGACACCGTCGCGCATTACGAATACATCATCCTCGGCGCGCTCAACCTCGTCATCCTGATCGGTTGCGCGCTGGCCTATCGCTCGATCACCGCCGGCTTCTTCCTGCTGATCCCGGTGAACCTTGCCAACCTGTATCTGGGCGCGGTGATGGTCGAACTCGGCATCGGCCTCGACGTCAACACCCTGCCCATCGCCTCGATCGGCATCGGCGTCGGCATCGACTACGGCATCTATCTGCTCTCGCGCATCTGCGAGGAATATCAGGCGACCAAGCGTTACGATCACGCCATCCGCGCGGCGATCATGACCACCGGCAAGGCGATCTTCTTCACCGCCTCCATCGTCGCGGTCGGCATCCTGCCCTGGTATTTCCTGTCGGACCTGAAGTTCCTCGCCGACATGGGCCTGCTCCTCGTCATGGTCATGACCATCAACATGGTCCTCGCCATTGTCGTCGTGCCGCTGATGGTCTGGCTGTTCAAGCCGCACTTCGTAACCCGCGACGACCTGCTGGTCGGCGAATCCATCGACCTGTCCCAATACACCGAAGGCCGCGCCCTCGAGCAGGCCGAGCTGAAGCCCATGGCGGCGGCGCAGTAATGCGCCGCACGACCAGAATCCATATCCATCGGGAGGAATAAACATGCATATCCGCAAGTACGATGCCGGCTTCAGTCGTCGTCAGTTCCTGGAACGGACTGCCAAGGGCGTGGTCGCCGCCGGTGTCCTGCAGCCGCTGTGGCCGCTGATCGCCAATGCGCAGGACACCGCCAAGGCCTATCCGGAAGAGCTGCAGTCGATCGACGCCTATACCAAGGGCAAGATCAAGACCGGCGACATCGTCGATGCCGGCAATGTCGATATCGTCAAGGACCTGCTCGATCCCATTACCTTCAAGCAGATCAAGGAAATGGGCCGGCGGATCAAGATCGTGAAGACCGCGACCGATCCCCTGGTGCTGAACAGCAACAAGTATCTGGAGGCGACCGTCCGCAATGCCGGCAAGGCCAAGCTCGACGGCGCTGGCAATGTCGTTACCCAGGACGGCAAGCGCTGGATCGGCGGCAATCCCTTCCCCAATGCCAAGACCGGCGAGGAGGTCTACGCCAATCTGTCGTTGTCGTGGGGCCGTAACGATGTCGGTTTCTACGCCCTGCGCGACTGCGACATCTCGCCTTCGGGCGAAATCGCCTACAAATACGATTTCTGCTGGGTGGAGCAGAACGTTGCCGGCCTGACCAGCGATCCGAACAAGCCCTATCTCGAGGGCTTCGACGACATGCTGCGCTTCCAGACGGTGTTCTTCTCGTCCCCGAACGACGTGCGCGGCACCTCCTTCCTGTCGAACCATTTCTACGACCAGAGCAAGTTCCCCGACCTGTTCGGTTACCTGCCGGCCTTCAAGCGCGAACGCCGCTTCCCGACCAACCAGCGTTTCGAGCCGCTGGTGCCGGGTCTGACCCTGTTCCTGTCGGACGCCTGGCACGCGGGCGATCCGATGCTGACCTGGGGCAACTACAAGATCGTCGACACCAAGCCGCATCTCGCGGCGGCGGGCTCCAACTGGCACGGTGACCGGCCGGGTTGGGAGCCGGAAGTGCATGGCGGCCCCAAGGGCATCAGCTTCTATGAATATGAGTATGAGCTGAAGCCTGAAGTCCTGGTCATTGATTCCGAGCCGACCGGCTACCCCCGCGCCCCGGTGGGCAAGCGCCGCACCTATGTCGACGTTCGCAACATGCAGGGCCTGGTCAGCAACACCTATGACCGCCGCGGCGAGCTGTGGAAGCTGGTCGAGGCGCCCTATGGCCGTTACGAGCGCAATGGCAAGACCGTGAAGGATGGCAACGGCGAGGTGGTGTGGTCGGTGCAGTCCTGCATGGCCCACGACATCCAGTCCAATCGCCTCAGCCGGTTCTACATGGCGGAGGAAATCGGCGGCGGTTACAAGCCGAGCTGGAACAGCGGCAATCTCTACGAACAGTTCCTCACCATCCAGGCGATCCGCCGCCTCGGCAGCTCGTGATGTGGCGGGGGGAGAGGTCCATGCGTATCCGTGGCCATCTCGCCCTGGCCCTGACCCTGTCCCTCGCCGGCCTCGCGCCGGCGGGGGCCTCGGCCGGGACCATCGGCTTCGACGTCCTGAATCAGGGCACCGCGCATGAAGCGCTTTACTGCCTCAGCCGCGACAACGACCGCATGGTCGCCGTCGGCGCGCCCAACCTGATCTTCGACAGCGCCGACGGTGGCGCGACCTGGAAGCGGGACGCGACGGCCTCCTTCACCGGCGCGCCCTTCGGCTGTCAGCTCAAGGACGGCATGGGCCTCATCGTCGGCCAGCAGGGCCTGATCCTGTGGCAGGACGGCGGCACCTGGTCGGTCGTGCCCAAGGTCAGCGACGCGCGCCTGTTTTCCGTCGACATGAACGCGGCCGGTCTCGCTGTCGCCGTGGGCGGCTTCGGCACCATCCTGATCTCGACCGACGCTGGTCGCAGCTGGGCGCCGGTGAGCTATGACTGGTCGACCACCAATACCGAAGGTTTCGAGCCGCACGTCTATGCCGTCTCCGTGTCCGAGGACGGGACGATTGTCGCGACCGCGGAATTCGAGTCGATCCTCCGCTCCACCGATCAGGGCAAGACCTGGGCGTTGGTGCACAAGGGCACGGCGTCGCTGTTCGATATCGCGATCGGCGAGGATGGCATCGGTTACGCCGTCGGCCAGGAAGGCCGTGTGTTGCGGACCGCGGACAAGGGCGTCAGCTGGAGCGTGGTCGACACGAATGTCACCACCAATCTCCTCGGCGTCAGGCGCAACGGCGCCGGCAAGGTGCTGGTGACCGGGCTTCGCTCGCTGCTTGTCGGTGCCGACGATGGCTCGGCGCTGGCGCCCATCGCCCCCGGCGACATCGCGACCGGCTGGTACCAGGGCATCGCCCGGGGCGGCAATGGCGCCTGGCTGCTCGGTGGGCAGGCAGGGCGCGTGGTCAGGGTGACCGCGGAATAAGCGCCGAACACGAACGAAAACGAGCGGGGACGTCAGGGGGAATGAAACATGAAGCGTTCTGAAAAAAGGTTGATCGCCGGCCTTATGGGAAGCTGCGCGCTGGTCGGTCTGGTGATGCCTGCCTTTGGTGTCGATTTCTCGATATCGGGTTTCGTCCAGCAGCAGATCGCCGTGAAGATCACGGACCAGGAGAATCCGAACAATCAGGCGGGCGATCCCTTCAACGGCAAGAAGGTGCCGCTCGAGCCGCTGGGCGCGGACCTGGGCAGCCTGCAGGCCGTGAACAACCTCCTGTCGTCCCTGTCGCTGCCGCAGCTCAACGATCTGACCAATCCGCTCCTTGGCTCGTCGGTGACCGTGCCGCCGACCGGGTACCGCGACGTGCGCTCGACCAGCAACGATTTCAACCTGATGATGACCCGCATCGAGGTCAACATGCAGGCGGCGATCGACGCGAACTGGAGTGCGTCGGCGACGGTGCGCGCGGTCTATGACTGGAACCCGTACAAGGACGTTTCGGGCAACAATAATTTCTACGAGACCCAGTTCCACAGCGGCGGGGGCGGCACGCCGCTCGAATACGCCGAAAAGGACTTCATGGTCGACCTGCCGAACGCGACCATCAATTACACCAACGGCTCCTTCTACGCCAAGCTGGGCAATCAGCAGATCGCCTGGGGCGAGGCGGTGTTCTTCCGTGTCATGGACGTGCCGAACGGGCTCGACCTGCGGCGCCACCTGATCCTCGACCCGGGGCTCGAGGAATATTCCGACAAGCGCGTGCCGGGCCTTGGCCTGCGCATGTCCTATCAGCTGACGCCCGACTGGGAAGTGGAAGGCTTCATCCAGAAGTTCGAGCCTTCGATCTTCCCGACGCCGTCGTCGCCCTACAACCTCATTCCCGACCAGTTCACGTTGCACGAACGCTATCGGGGCTATGCCGATGACCTGTGGAATGTCGGCGGTCGTATCCGGGCCCAGCTCGGCGATCTCGGCCTGCAGTTCATCGCCGTCTCGCGTCATAACCCGGACGGTGCCATCCGCTGGACGAAATCCGGCGTCGACAAGGATATTCCGATCCTGCCCGGCTCGGGCAAGACCCTGGCCGAAACCCCGTTCGAGGTCGATCAGGAGCGCGGCGTGAAGAGCCAGGAGGAATGGTTCTATTACGCGGGGGCGGTCCGCCTCGATGGCGTGCAGGCGCTCAATTCCGCGGTCGACGATTTCCAGCCGTCGACCGGCGCGCTCACGGCCTATAACGTCGGCGAAGATCCCGCTTTGGCCCGCGCGGAACTCGATACGTTCTTCTGGCTGTCCGGCGGCCTGCGCGGTCATATCGAACGGATTTTCCCCTACGAGAATGTCTTCGGCGCCAGCGCCAATTATGTCTTCAGCGGCTCGCCGGGCTCGTTCATGGAGCAGCTGATCGGCCGCGTCGAGCTGACCTACACGCCGAACAAGGTCTATACGGCCCCTTCGCTCGGCAAGGATTTCCTGGTCGAGGACGAGTGGGCCTTCGCCGCGGTGGCCGAGAAATGGTATCGCTGGAGCGAGGATTTCCCGGCCGCCTATCTGGTCGCGCAATATATCTACAAGTCGGCCAGTGACCTGTTCAGCCGTAATCTTCAGGGTTATGGCGGCGACGAGAACGGCCTCCACGGCGGGATTTCCAATTATCAGGCGGTCGCCTTCGCCGGCTTCCAGCCGTCGCCATCGCTTGAATGGCGTTTCGAGTGGGCCGTGCTCTACGACCTGCGCGGCGGCTGGTACATCCAGCCGGGTGTGCGGTGGAAGCCCGACGACAAGTGGCAGGTCGATCTGCACGCCACGGTGATCGCGGGCAAGGACGACAACAAGAATGCGGTTTCGTCGATCGACTTCGCCGACGAGATTTCGCTGCGCGTGACCTATCAGTTCTGATCGCCGGCCCTCCTCCGGCTCCACTGGGGGGAACGGACCTGTTCCGTTCCCCTCTCTTTTTGAAACGTGGAGGGCTCATTTCTCCCAAGGCCGGATCTCCCCCGGCTCACCTCGAGGGGGACCGGCCTTGCCGGTTCCCCTCCTTTTTTTTTCGGGAAGACAAGATGCATATCCGTCGCTTCGACGCGGGCTTCACACGCCGGCATTTCCTCGATCAGATAGCGCGGGGTGTGGTTACCGCCGGTGTTCTCGCGCCGCTCTGGCCCGCGATCGCGGCCAAGGGCACGGCCGACGCCGCCTTTCCGGACGAATTGCTGTCGATTGAAGCCTATACCAAGGGCAAGCTCGCTCCCGGCAAGGACATCGACGCCGGCAATGTCGATCTGGTGGCCGACCTGCTCGATCCGATCCAGATCGCGCAGATCAGGACCATGGGCCGGCGCCTGCGCCTGGCACCGGAGACCAAAGACGTCATGCGTCTCTCGCCCTGGGAATACATGGAGGCGACGCTGCGCAACGCCGGCAAGGCACGGTTCGACGCCAACGGTAATGTCGTCAACGAGGACGGGCGCCCCTGGATCGGTGGCAATCCGTTTCCCGCGACCACCAATGGCCTCGAGGCTTTCGCCGGCCTCACCCTGTCGTGGGGACGGCACGATTCATGCGTTTATGCCATCAAGGAATGCGACGTCGGCACCAAGGGCGATGTCGACTACCGCTATGAGGCGATCTGGGCCGAGATGTCGCCGGTGGCCCGCGTCGCCATGGACCCCAGGCCCTATCTCGAGGGCGATGAGGACAAGCTGCGTTACCAGTCGATCTTCTTCATGTCGCCCGACGATGTGCGCGGTGGCTCCTTCCTCAACATCTGGCCCTACGACCAGCGGGAGTTTCCCGATCTTTTCGGCTATGTGCCGACCTTCAAGCGCATCCGCCGCTATCCCACCAACCAGCGTTTCGAGCCGATGCTGCCCGGCTCCGATCTCTATCTGTCCGATGCCTGGGCTGCGGGCGATCCGTTCCTGACCTGGGGCAATTACAAGGTCGTCGCCACCGGGCCGGCGCTGGCGCCCTTGTCCGGTAACTGGTCCAGCGCGCGGGAGAACTGGCAGGTACCGACCCATGGCGGCGCCAGGGGCAACACTTTCTACGATACGGCGGTCGAACTGGTGCCGCAGACGATCACGGTCGAGGCGGAACCGGTGAAGTTTCCGCGCGCACCCGTCTCGAAGAAGCAGGTGCGTTTCGACCTGCGCACCATGCTGCCCATCGGCATGATCAGTTTCGACCGGCGCGGCGACCTGTTCCGCTCGTTCGATGGCGCCTATTCGCTCTATGATGACGGATCATCGCGTGTGATGGATGGCCAGCATCCCTATTGGTCGTGGACCCACGTCCATGCCTATAACGTCCAGACCGGCCGCATGACCCGGATCGAACAGGTGGCGAAACTGTCGTCCGGGGACCGGATGCGCGTGAACGATCAGGAGATTTACGATCTCTATCTCAATCAGGGCGCGATGCAGCGCCGGGGACGTTGAACCCCGGCGCCGCCACGGGTGTCAGCGCTTGCCGGTGCTGGCGTCCGTGAATTTGTCGTAATGGATCGAGGCCAGCGGCAGGCCGAGGCGGGTCAGTTCGGCGATGGCGGCGTCGATCATGCCGGGCGGCCCGCACATGTAACCCTGGAATTCGGCGCGCTCGCCTTCGGGCAGGGCGGCGGCGACATGTTCGGTCACGAGGCCGCGCAGGCCCGTCCAGCCGCTGTCCGCCGGCTCGTGACTGAGCACGGGGATGAAACGCAGGGACGGCAGCCAGTCGCGGGCGATCTCCTCGATCTGCTCGACCTTGTAGAGATCGGCCTGCGTGCGGGCACCGAACAGCATGACGCAGCGCCGCCGCACGCGGTTCTTCCGCGCGTGCTGCAACAGACTGAGCAGGGGCGCGAGACCGCTGCCGCCAGCGATGCAAACGATGGGGGCTTCGCCGCCCCGCAGGTAGAAATGGCCGTGGGGACCGTTCACCGCGACCTCGGCGCCGTCGAGCGCGCCCGAAAACAGCTTCTCGGTGAACTGGCCGCCGGGAACCTTGCGGATGAAGAAACTGATGTCCTGGCGGCCGCCGCGCTCCGGTGCCGTGGCGAAGGAATAGGAGCGGGCGGGCAGGCCGGCCACGGTCAGGTCGGCGTATTGCCCGGCGACGAATTCCATCGGCCGGTCGAGAGTGATCGTCACGGCCTTGATGTCATGCGTGAGGTCTTCGACCGAGGCGATGCGGCCGCTGAATTGCGCGGGTGCGGGCAGGTCGCTGCCGGCGCTCTCGATCTCGACGGTGATCGGACCCTTCACGAGGGCCTGACAGGCGAGAATGTAACCGGCGTCGAGCTCCTGTTTCGACAAGGTATAGCCAAAATCGGTGATGGCGGAGACGCGGCCCTCGGTCAGGCGGCACTTGCAGGAACCGCAGGTGCCGACCGTGCAGTTGTGCGGGAAGGCGACCCCCTGAGAGAGCGCCGCCTCGAGCAGGGTCTGCGATCCGTCAACGGTGACTTCGACGCCGAGCGGGTTGATTTTCGCCACTCGCGGCTCGCTCCGGCCGAAGAGTTTCTTGAGCAGACTTGCCATGGTTCTCTGTCGCAATTCACCGTTGACGGAAGTAAGGGCTCAGCGCGAGATCGCGCTGGCCAGGAACTGCCGGATGGCATCGCCATAGGGCGGTCGAAGGAAGTACTCGGCTTCCGGCGCCTTGCTCTGGCGATAGATCGACTTGGCGTGGCTGAAGGCGAGGAAGCCGGCCTTGCCGTGATAGGCGCCGCTGCCCGAGCCGCCGACGCCGCCAAAGGGCATGTTCTCGGCGAAGGCATGACTCATGACGTCGTTCACCGTCACGCCGCCCGAGGTGGTGCGGTCGAGCACGAGCCGTTCCTCAGCCTCGTCCTGGCCGAAGAAATAGAGCGCGAGCGGGCGGGGCCGGGCATTGACATAGGCGATGGCCTCCTCGACCGCGCGATAGGTGCGCACGGGCAGCAGGGGGCCGAAGATTTCGTCCTGCATGATCTTCGCGTCGTCAGGCGCGTCGATCACTAGGGTCGGGGGCAGGCGGCGGGCTTCCTGCTGGCTGAAATCCTCGCCCGCCGGATTGATCTCGACGATCCGCGCGCCCTTGACCCTTGCGTCGTCGATATAGGAGCGCAGCCGGTCGTAATGGCGCTGGTTGATGATCGAGGTGTAATCCGGATTGTCCTTCAGCGTCGGGAACATGGCCGCGACGGCAGAGGCGGCGGCGGTGGAGAACTCCTCCACCTTGCCTTCGGGCAGCATCACGTAATCGGGCGCGAGGCAGATCTGGCCGGCGTTCAGGGTCTTGATCGTCATCACCCGTGCGGCCGCGTCGGCGATGGGCGCGCTTTCTGAAACGATGACTGGGGATTTTCCGCCCAGTTCGAGCGTGAGGGGCACCAGATTTTCGGCCGCCGCCCGGGCGACATGCTTCGCGACCGAGGTCGAGCCGGTGAACAGGATGTGATCGAAAGGCAGGGTGGCGAAATGGGCGGCGACACCGGCATCGCCGGTAACCACGGCGATTTCGCTCTCGTCGAAGGCGCCTGCGATCATGTCGCGCAGCAGCTCGGAACAGGCGGGGGTGAATTCCGACGGCTTGATGATGGCGCGGTTGCCCGCGGCGACCACGCCCGCGAGGGGGGCGAAGGTCAGGTTGAACGGGAAATTCCACGGGCTGAGGATGCCGACGACGCCGAGCGGCTGATATTCGACGCGGGCCACGGCGTCGGGGAAGGCAGCCTCGAACGACTCCGGCCGCATCCAGTCGCGCAGGTTCTCGCGGGCGAATTTCAGCGAGCCGATCACGGCGAAGACATCGGCCAGCAGGGTGGCGACGCCGCTGCGATTGCCGAAATCCTCGTTCGCGGCGGCGATAATGTCGTCCTGGCGGTCGACCATCAGGCCGATCAGGCGGTCGAGCCAGGCGATGCGCGTCTCGGCGCTCAGGGGGCCCGCGGCCAGATGCGCGGCTTTCTGGACCTGCAGCAGACGCTCGAGCTCTCGCTGCTGTGTCGTGAAGGCGGCTGTGTTCATGGCGAGGTTCCCTTCCAGCGTTCCCATTGTTCTCTTCTGCCTGGCCTATGGAATCGGACAGGGCTCGACGGATGGAAGACCGCGCCGGGAATGGCGGAAACCGACGAAAGGATGGCGGACCGAAATACGGGCGCGGCGGGTCCGGTGATCGGGCCAACCTTCCGTCGGGCGCGGCGGGCGAGGGGATGCCCCACACTCGCCGGCAGTGTGTGGCGGAGCGTGCATCGCCCCGCCGCCATCATGGATGCCGGACCGAAGTCGGGTAACGAAAGCCCGCCGGCACAGCACGGGAGGACCGCGAGGATGTATTCATACCTGATCTATTATGTGCCGGTGCTCGTCCAGTTGGCGACGGCGGCCGGCTTCGTCGCCGGTGGCGACTGGGTCTTCATCGGTATCGCCAGCTTTCCGTTCTTCGCGCTCCTCGACAGCATCCTGCCCGACGACATGTCGGTGCGGCGCATCAAGAGCAAGTCGATTGCCTATATCCCGGTCTGGCTCAGCACCATCCTGTCGCCCGCGCTCTATCTCGTCGCCGCCTGGCAGATCGGTCAGGGCGAACTGACCGGCTGGCAGCTCGTCGGCTGCGCCCTCAGCTGCGCCTGGCTCGGCGTGGTGCCGCTGGTGCCGTCGTCGCACGAACTTTACCATCAGCGCAGCGCCCTTGCCCGTTTCGTCGGTCATTACGCCCAGGTCTGCTATCTCGACTGCACGCGCGACATCGCCCATGTCATCGGGCATCACATCGACGTGGCGACGCCGAAGGATGGCGATACCGCGGCCCGCGGCATGAGCCTTTACGGCTTCACCGGTCCTGCCATCTTCCGCAGCACGCGGGAAGCCTGGGGCGCTGAAAGCGACGCGCTCGAGAAGCGGGGCAAGGGCCGCTGGTCGATCGGCCATCGCCTGTACAAGGCGATCGTGGCGCAGACCCTGTTCCAGCTGGCGATCTTCCTGATCGGCGGGTGGACCGCCCTTGCGGTCGGCATCGCCGGCGTGCTGATCGCCCGGGTCTGGGTCGAATCCTTCAACTACTTCCAGCATTATGGCCTGATCCGGGTCGAAGGCGCGCCCATCGCCCGGCGTCACGTCTGGAACCATCTCGGTTTCTTCTCGCGCGTGATGGCCTATGAGATCACCAACCACGCCGACCATCACCTGGACTCCTACCAGACCTTCTACAATCTGGTGCCCGACCGCACCGCCATCCGGATGCCCAGCGTCTTCGTCTGCTTCCTGTCGGCGCTGATCCCGCCGCTCTGGCACAACATGATCATCAAGCCGGCGCTGAAGCGGTGGGACAACGAGTTCGCCTCGGCGGAGGAGCGCAAGATCGCCCGCGAACAGAACCGCCTGGCCGGCTGGCCCGACTGGTTCGACGAAGCCGAGGCCGGCGGCAAGCCCGCAGGGGCGTCGCAGGCGGCCTGACCGCCTCCAGCGGCAGTGAAATCTTCGGGCCGGGCGTTTGCCCCGGCCCGTTTCCTTGAATCGGGGGTTTATATGAGCAGCAGTCTTCAGGCGCGCATGATCGGGCATGGCGCCCTCATCATGCTCGTGGCATTCGGCGCGGGCGTGGGGTTGTTGATCAGCCTGCTCGGCGGGCTCGAGCTGATACCGGGCAGCATCACGCCCATCGACATCTTCGGCACGACCGATGCCTGGGTGCGGGCCCATCTGGGCGGGATGCTGAACGCGATCCTGGTGATCGTCATCGCACTCGCCCTGCCGGTGCTGGATTTCGGCGAGCGGGGCGCCCGTACCGTCGGCTTCATGCTGGTCGGCACCGGCTGGGCGAACACATTGTTCTATTGGGCGGCGCTGCTTTCATCCAACCGCGCCTTGACCTTCGGCGCGAACCGCCACGGTGACAGCAACTGGATCGCCTGGATCGGGCTTGCACCGGCCCTGCTCTTCACGGTCCTGATCATCATCGCCTTCGTCATCATCGCGCGCCGGGCATTCGCCCGGCGCTGACGAGACGCGGATGATCGGCGTGAAGAACGAGCCGGTCACACGTTGGCGAGATAGAGCCGGGCGGCGCCTTCCTTCAGGATCGCCACGATTTCCTCCTGCCGCATCACGATGATGTTGCGCAGGACCGCGATGGCCCGCGCCTGATCGCGCTCGCGCAGGACGGTCAGAAGTTCGAGGTGGCGGTGATAGCTCGCCTCGTGCTCGTCACCGCCCTGCGTGTCGGCCCAGCGGATGAAATGGATGCGGGCGTTGACGCCGCGCAGGGCATGGACAAGCTCGTCGTTATGGCCAAGGGCGGTGACCCGCTCGTGGAACTGCTCGTCATTGGCGATCCGCTCCGCCGTGGTGACGGTGGCGCGGCGGGCAAAGGCATTCTTCCAGAAGGCGGTGACCTCGGCGATCTCGTCGTCCGTCGCCCGCTCGACCGCCAGCTTGACGCCCTCGGTCTCCAGCATCACCCGGAACTCGTAGAGGTTCACGATCTCCTGCACGTCGATCTTGGCCCGGTAGAAACCGATAGACGGCTCGAAGCGCAGCAGCCGCTCGACCACCAGACGGTTCAGGGCTTCGCGCAGGGGCGTGCGGCTGACGTTGAAACGCGCCGCCAGCTCGACTTCGTTCAGGCGCTCGTTCGGCTTGATCTCGTAGTTCAGGATCAGGCCGCGCAGCGCGTCATAGGTCCGCGTGACGGCCGTGCCTTCGGGCTTGTCGGCCCCGGCCGCCGCCCGGCCCCGGCGGGCCGCGCCGGTGGGGAATGCGGGGGCGTTCTCGGGGGGAATGCCGGTGGCGGCGGGGCGCTTTGCTGCGGTCATGCGTTTCGCATCCTTGTTCGCGCCGGTGATGGCACGCGGCACCCCTTCTGTCAAACCGTTCGACACGCCTGTATTCAGGTGATCACCGTCAAGTCCCGACCTCGCGCAAGGGCACTTCCGGCGTAGCCAGACGGACCAGCAGCCGGCCGCGTTCGGCCGTGGCCGCGGCGACCGCGGCGTCTTTCACGGGACCGAAACCGCGAATCTTCTCCGGCAGGGCGGCCAGGGCGACCACGGTCTGGTAGTCCAGCCCGCCCAGCCGCGGCAACAGGTCGCCGATGGTCGCCCGGTAATCCGCGATCAGGCGGCGTTCCATGCGCCGTTCCGCCGTCTTGCCGAAGGGATCGGCCCAGGTCCCGCGCAACCCCTTGGCCTTGGCGAGCAGGCGGAAGACGGGCAGAACCCAGGGGCCGAAGGTCATCTTGCGCGGCCGCCCGCTGACCGGATCGTGCCTGGCCAGCAGCGGCGGCGCCAGATGGAAGCGGAGGCGCAGGGTCTCGCCCTCGAACGTCTCGGCCAATTGCCGGGCGAAGGCGCCATCGGTGAACAGGCGGGCGACTTCGTATTCGTCCTTATAGGCCATCAGGCGGAACAGGTTGCGGGCGACGGTGCGGCCAAGCTCGTCGCGCCCCACCGGCTCCGCCTTGCGCACCGCCGCGATGAAATCGCGGTAACGGGCGGCATAGGCGGCATTCTGATAGGCGGTGAGGAATTCGGCATTCCGCGCCACGAGGGCGTCCAGCGTTTCCGCCGCCACGGGGGCGGGTTTGGCGCTGGCAAGGGTGGCGATGCCCGCGGGATCGACAGCGGCGCGGCGGCCCCAGTCGAAGGCTGCCTTGTTCATCGCGACGGCTTCGCCATTCACCTCGATCGCCTGCATAAGCGAAGCGTAAGCCAGCGGCACCGCCCCGGCCTGCCAGGCAAGGCCCAGCAGGAACAGATTGGCGCCAATCGTGTTGCCCAGCAGGGCGAGGGCGAGGCGATTGGCGTCGACGAAACGGCAGGCATCGCTGCCGGCGGCACCTTCCAGCGCCTTCTTCACCCGCTCCACCGGCAGGGAGAAATCGGCGTCGCGGGTGAAATCGCCGGGCAGCACTTCGGCCGTGTTGGCCACCACCTTGCTCCGCCCCCGTTCCAGCGCCGTCAGGGCCTTGGCCGTGCCCGCGACCGCGATATCACCGCCGAGCAGCAGGTCCGCGCCCCCGGCGCCGATGCGGATCGCCGTGATATCGGCCGGCGTCGCCGCCAGCCGGATGTGGGAATAAACGGCGCCGCCCTTCTGGGCGAGGCCGGCCATGTCGATGACGCCAAAACCCTTGCCCTCGAGATGGGCCGCCATCGACAGGATGGCACCGACCGTGACCACCCCGGTGCCGCCGACGCCGGTGACCAGAATATTGTAGGTGCCGTCGATCACGGGCAGCACGGGGGCCGCCAGCTCCGACAGGTCGGCCCTGGTCGCGACCGGCTTCGGCTTCCGCAGGCTGGCGCCCGAGACCGAGACGAAGGAGGGGCAGAAGCCCTCGACGCAGGAGAAATCCTTGTTGCAGGACGACTGGTCGATCCGGCGCTTGCGGCCGAGCGGCGTCTCCACCGGCTGCACCGCGACGCAGTTCGACTGCACGCCGCAATCGCCGCAGCCTTCGCAGACCTGTTCGTTGATGATCACGCGGCGGTCGGGATCGGGGAAGGTGCCGCGCTTGCGCCTGCGGCGCTTCTCGGCGGCGCAGGTCTGGTCGTAGATCACCACCGTGACGCCGGGCACCTTGGCCAGCCCGGCCTCGACCGGGATCAGCTCGCTACGGTGATGCACCTTCGTGCCGGCGGGCCAGGTGGTGCCGGGGGGATATTTCTCCGGCTCGTCGGTGACGACGGCGATGCGGGCGACGCCCTCGGCCGCGACCTGCGCGGCGATCTTCGGGACCGTCAGGCCGCCATCGTGGGGCTGGCCGCCGGTCATGGCCACGGCGTCGTTGAACAGGATCTTGTAGGTGATATTGACACCGGCGCCGACGGCAAAGCGGATCGCGAGCGAACCCGAATGGTTATAGGTGCCGTCGCCCAGGTTCTGGAACATATGCCCCCGGGTGGAGAAGGAGGCTTCGCCGACCCAGCTCGCCCCTTCGCCGCCCATCTGGACATAGCCTTCGGTCGAGCGGTCCATCCACTGCGCCATGTAGTGACAGCCGATGCCGGCGTAACCGCGCGCGCCCTCGGGCAGGCGGGTCGAGGTGTTGTGCGGGCAACCGGCGCAGAAATAGGGCGTGCGACTGCTGACATCCCCGGCCTCGATCAGCCGTTGCTGCGCCTGTTCGATCGCCGCCAGCCGGTTGGCCAGGGCGGCCGTGCCGGACCCGAGTCGGCGCCCGATGGCGATCGCAACCTCGTTCACGTCGAGCGCGCCATGGGCGGGGAACAGCAGGGCGCCCGTCTCGTCGTGCTTGCCGACGATCATGGGCGCGCCATCCCGGCCATAAAGGATGTCGCGCATCTGGCCTTCGATCAGGCCGCGCTTCTCCTCGACCACGATGACGAGATCGAGACCGAGGGCGAAGCTGGCGATGCCCTGCGGCTCCAGCGGCCAGACCACGCCGACCTTGTAGAGCGAGAGGCCGAGGTTGTCCGCCGCCGCCTCGTCGATGCCGAGGTCCTGCAGGGCCTGACGCACGTCGAGATAGCTCTTGCCCGCGGTGACGACGCCGATGCGCGGGCGGGCGCCGCCCCGGAACACCACGCGGTCGAGACGGTTCACCCGGGTGAAGGCTTCGACCGCCGGGCGTTTGGCCGCGTGAAGCCGCTCCTCCATGGCGAGGAAACCGTCGCGCGGGCGAATGCCGAGGCCGCCCTCGGGCAGGGTCAGGTCTTCGGGCCGACGGATCGCCACCCGTTCCACGTCGCCGTCGACGGCGACGGTCGATTCGACTGTGTCCTTCACGCATTTCAGGCCGACCCAGCAGCCCGAATAGCGCGACAGGGCGAAACCATAGAGGCCGAAGTCGAGGATTTCCTGCACGCCCGCGGGCGAGAGGATCGGCATCATGGCGTCGACCAGGGCGAATTCGCTCTGATGCGCGGTGGTCGAGGATTCGGCGACATGATCGTCGCCGAGGAGCGCGAGCACACCGCCCTTCGGATCGGTCCCGGCCAGATTGGCGTGACGGAATACGTCCCCCGTGCGGTCGACCCCGGGGCCCTTGCCGTACCAGACGGCGAAGACACCGTCGACCCGGCCTTCGCCCCGCATGGTCGCCTGTTGCGTGCCCCAGATCGCGGTTGCCGCCAGGTCCTCGTTCAGGCCGGGCTGGAAGCGGATGTCAGAGGCCGCCAGCAGCTTGCCCGCCCGGGTGAACTGGGTGTCGACCCCGCCCAGCGGCGAGCCCCGGTAACCGGAGACGAAGCCCGCCGTGGCAAGGCCCGCGCGGCGGTCGCGCTCGCGCTGCATCAGGCACAGGCGCACCAGCGCCTGCGTCCCGGTCAGATAGACCTGGTGCTTCGCCAGATCGTATTTGTCGTCGAGCGATATCGGTTTCGCCGCGCGTTCCATCCCTAAACCCTTTGTTCCGCCGGTCAGCGGGCGGCGACGGCCTGAATTTCGACCGTGAAATCCGGTGCCGCCAGTTTCGATTCGACGCAGGCCCGCGCGGCCGTGTGCCCGGCCGGGACCCAGGCGTCATAGACCGCGTTCATCTCGGCGAAACTCGCGATATCGGCCAGCCAGATGGTAACCGACAGGATCTTCGTCTTGTCGGTGCCGGCGCGAGCGAGCAGGCCGTCGATCCGGGCGAGGATATCGGTCGTCTGCGCCGTGACCGACTGGCCGGGGGCGCCTAGCGCGACCTGGCCGGCCAGATAGACGGTATCGCCGTGGATCACGGCCTGGCTCATGCGCGGGCCCATGTCGAGCCGTTCGATGGCAGTCATTCTCTTCTCCTCAGGGGGTGGATCAGACGGCGGCGCCGCCCAGATAGAGCTGGCGGACCTGATCGTCCGCCAACACGGATGCGGCCGGTCCCTCGAGGGCGACCTGCCCCAGCACGAGGACATAGGCGCGGTCGGAAATCGCCAGCGCCTCGGCCGCGTTCTGCTCGACCAGAAGGACGGCGATGCCGAGCTTCCGCACGATCTCGCGCACGGCGAGGAAGACTTCGTGCAGCATCAGGGGCGACAGGCCGGCCGAAGGTTCGTCCAGCAGCAGATAGCGGGGCGAAGGCATCAGGGCCCGGGCCAGTGCCAGGATCTGGCGCTCGCCGCCCGACAGCGTATAGGCTTTTTCGCGCCGCTTCCGCCCTAGCAGGGGATAGGCCTCGATCAACTCCTCGATCCGGCGACGCCGTTCGGCCGAAGGCAGGAAACCGCCGCCGAGGTCGAGGTTCTCGGCGACCGTGAGGGCACCGAAGACATTGTTCGACTGCGGCACGATGGCGATGCCATTCTTGCGCACCCGCTGGTCGATGGGCCGCGCCTGCACCGCTTCGCCGTCGATGGCGACCGTGCCGGTATGGGGCAGCAGGTAACCGGCCGCGACCTTGAGGCTGGTCGACTTGCCCGAGCCGTTGGGGCCGATGATGGTGACGATCTCGCCCGGTGCCGCGGTCAGGCTGAGGCCGCGCAGGATGTCGACGCCGGGGACATAGCCGGCGGCGATGCCGTTCAACGCCAGGGCCATGTTCAGGCCTCCGCCGTGCGCAGGAGGGCGTCGGGCGCCTTGGGCCGCGTCTCGCGCTTGCCGAGATAGGCTTCGACCACCCGTTCGTTCTCCATCAGATGCTCGGGCTTGCAGTCGGCGATCAGTACGCCCCGGTCAAGGACGACGCAGCGGTCGCACAGCCGGCCGATGAAACCCATGTCGTGCTCGACGACGACGAGTGTGACGCCCTGCCGGCGGATGTCCTGCAGGGTCTCGACCAGACGCAGGCGCAAAGTGGGGTTGACCCCGGCCGTCGGCTCGTCGAGGAGCAGCAGGCGGGCGCCGCCCAGGATCGCGGCGCCCAGCGCCAGCAGCTTCTGCTGGCCGCCGGAAATGCCCGAGGCCGGCTGATGCGCGACGCGGGTCAGCTCCAGATGCTCCAGCATCTCGAAGGCGCGCTTGCGGGCATCGCGTGCTTCCGCCCGGGCGCGGCCCGGCCAGGCGAGCAGGCGGGCGCCGGCCGGTTGCTCCACCGCGGTCAGCAAAAGCTCGGCGCAGGACATTTTCTCCGGCATCCGGGGCAGCTGGAAGGTCCGCCGGATGCCCAGGCGGGCGATGGCCTCGGGCGCCATTCCGCCGATGTCCCGCCCGCCATAGTGGATGCGGCCGCCGGACGGGCGCAGGAAGCCCGACAGGATGTTGAGGAGGGTGGTCTTGCCCGAGCCGTTCGGCCCGAGCAGGCCGACGATCTCGCCGGCACCGACCGAAAGATTGACATCCGACAGCACTTCGAGGCCGCCGAAATGCTTGGCGATGGCTTCAGTCTTCAGCATGGATCTTGCGCAGCCTCTCGGGCAGCAGCCCTTCGGGTCGGATCATCAGGAAGGCGAGCAGCAGCACGCCGACGATCAACATGCGGAGCGCGCCCGCGAGTTCCGACGGCAGGCCCAGCCCATCCTTCAGGAACAGGGCGCCGACGAAGATGAACTGGACCACGAAGGCGCCAAGCACGGCCCCTCGGTTATTGCCCATGCCGCCGATGATCGCCATGGTCCACAGCATGAAGGTGCCGAAGGAGACGAGGTCACCCGGGCTGATATAGGCGATGTAGGAGGTCGCGAGCGCCCCGCCGAAGGCGGCGATGGCGCCGGCGACCGCCATCGCCTTCACCTTGTAGGCGACGATGTCGTGACCGAAGGAGACGGCGAGGTCCGGCTGTTCGCGCATCAGGCGGAGGATACGGCCGAACTGCCGCTCGGTCAGGCCGCGCACCAGCGCGAAGGCGAGGACGAGGCCGGCGAGGGCGATGCCCAGCATGGCCCAGGTCGCCTCAGGTTCCTTGATGCCGGGAAGCAGCGAGAGATCGCCGCCGATACCGCCGGCGCCGCCGGTCGCCCAGCCTTCGTTGATCAGGACGATGCGGAAGATCTCGGCGATGCCAAGGGTGGCGATGGCCCAATATTCCGCTTTCAGGTTGCGGCCCAGCCGGCCGATGGCGGCGCCGGCCCCGGCCGCCAGCACAACGCCGAGGGGAATACCGGCGACGGGCGGCAGACCTGCGCTGGCGGTCATGGCGACGGCATAGCCGCCAATGCCGAAAAAGGCGATCTGGCCGAAATTCATCAGGCCGGCGACGCCGATCTGCAGGTTCAGGCTGGCCGATGCGATGCCATAGGTCGCGGCGATGATGAGGATGTGGACGATAAAGTCAGACACGTGCGCTCTCCCGGAAGAAGAGGCCGTTCGGCCGGACGATCAGGGTCAGCACCAGCAGGCAGAAGCCGGCGGCCGGACCATAGGCGAGCGGGACATAGAGGAAGTCGTCCCCGGTCAGGAAGCCGAAGTTGAGATTGGTCACCAGCGTCTCGACGATGGCGAGGGCAAGGCAACCGAAGACGGCGCCGACCGGACTGCCGAGGCCGCCGACGATGGCCGCGGCGAAGACCGGCAGCAGCAGGTCCTGGCCCATGTTGAAATGAACCTGGCTGCCGACCGCGAGCAAGACGCCGCCCAGGGCGGCGAAGGCCCCGCCCATGAAGCCGATGGCGTCGACCACCCGGGCGGAGTCGATGCCGCAGGCCCGCGCCAGTTCGGGTTGGGTCGCGACCGCCCGCATCGAACGGCCAAGGCCGGTGCGATAAAGGACAAGGAGGAAGCCGGCGACGAAGACGGCGGTAACTGTCAGGATCACTGCCTGCGTCGGGGTGATGGCGGCGCCGAGCACCGTCATCGGCGCCTCGATCGGCAGATCGAAACGGGTCGAACGGGTGCCGGCGGTCGCCTGGATCACCGACCGGACGATGATCGCCGCGGCGAGCGAGCCGATCATGGCGATCACCGGCGAGACCTTCAGCAAAGGCGCGAAGGTCAGGCGGTGCAGGGCCACGGCGAAGGCCCCGGTGATCGCCGAGGCGGCAAGCGCCGCCGCCCACAGCGGCAGGCCGAAACCGGCGAAGAGCAGGCCCATGAAGGCGCCGACCGTGGCGTATTCCGTTTGCGCCAGGTTCGGGAAGCGAACCAGGGCATAGACGGTGCTGAGGCCGAGCGTGACGAGCATCAGGTCGCCCGCGCGGAGCAGGGCGTCGACGACGAACTGCATGGCTGCTCTCTCCGGTTTCGGTCGGGTTGCGTTACAGGGTGGCCAGGGCGCCGTCCTTGACGGTGACCAGCAGATATTCCTGTTGCGAACGCTCGCCGTCGGCGTCGAGCTTGATCGGCCCGGTGGCGCCGTCGTAGTCGAGGGCATGGGCCGCCTTCAGGATCGCGGCCGCGTCGGCACTGCCCGCGGCGTTGGCCGCCTGCGCCGCCATGGTCACGGCATCGTAGAGATAGCCGTTGAAGGCCGAGCGGAAGGCTTCGCCGTATTTCTTTGTGTAAGCGTCCTGATACCAGGCACTGTTCGGGCCGATGAAATTGACCTCGGCGCCGAGCTGGCCTTCGACCGTTTCCTTCGGTGCGTCGCTGATACACATCGACAGATAGATGCCGAACCACGGCGTCTTCTTCTGGCCGAGTTCGAAGGCCTCGCGATTGATGATCGCGGCTTCCTGCCCATAGGCCGAATAGACATAGATGTCGGGTTCGAACTTGGCGATCTGCTGCAACTCGCGGCGATAGCTCGACTGGCCCTCGGTATAGAGCAGGGTGTGGACGACGCTGCCGCCCGCGGCCGTGAACGCCTTGGCGAATTCGCCGCTCATGCTCTCGCCATAGGCATTGTTGGGCAGGATCACCGCCGCCTTCTTGAAGCCCTTGGCGCTCAGGGCCGTGGCGGCGAATTTCGACATGACGTCGTCGAGGCCGATGACCGAGAAGGCGAGGCCGCCACCGGACTTCCGCAGTTTCACCGAGGACGAACCGCAGTTGATGTGGACGACGCCGGCCTTTTCCATCGCCTGACGCAGCGGCACGGTGATGCCCGACGAATATTCGCCCATCACGACCTTGGCCCCGTCGATGGAAACCAGCTTCTTGGCGGCATCGAGCGCGGTCTGGGCATTGCCCGCAGAATCCTCGACCAGGACTTTCAGCGGCTTGCCCAGCACGCCGCCGGCCGCGTTGATCTTCTCGACCGCGAGTTCGATGCCGCGGCGCTGATCCTCGCCGATCGAGGCGCTGGCCCCGGTCAGCGGCAGCACGGCGCCGAAGACGACGCCTTCGTCGGCGGCGAAGGCCCGGCGGCCGCCCAGCGCGGCGGCCAGGCTGCCGACGGCGACGGTGGCCATGAAGTGACGGCGGTTCAACCCATTCATCGCAAGCTCTCCCTTTCAGTCCCCAGTTGCACGCTGAAAAACGCAGGTGATCACATCGGTGCCGGCAGTTCGAACAGGCGGCCGACCCCCGGAATGACATCGCCGACCCCGGCGAGACGCAGGCAGTGCCAGGCCAGCGCATGGTCGCTGGCGGTCACCGGCAGGCCGGTCGCGGCCTCGATCTCCGCCGCCTTGTCGGCGAGACGAAGGCTGGTGCAGGAGATGAAGACCGCGTCGAGGTCGGCCTTCTCCGCCATCGCCGCGATGCCGTCGGCGATGGACTTCGGCGAAATGCGCGCGGCTTCCCGGTCGTCCAGCTTCTCGAAGGAGCCGAAGGCGGCGACCTCGATCCCCTTGTCCTCGAGGAAGCGGCGCACGATGTCGTTGACCGGCTTGGCATAGGGCGTGACGACACCGATGCGGCGCGCGCCGAAGGCCTCGAAGGCGGCGAGCGCGGCAGTGATCGGCGTGGTGCAGCGAATGCCCGGCCGCGCCTTGCGGATTTCGGCGAAGACCACGTCCTCGCCCAGGGTCATGGTCGCCGAGGTACAGCCGAAGCCGACGACGTCGAGATCGAGGCCGGGCAGGATCAGCTCGGTCGCCGGCGCGATGCGGTCGCGGATGGCGCGCAGCGTCTCAGGCGTGATGTCCGCGTCGTTGAAGAGACGGGCGGCGTAGAGGCCGATGCCGTCGAGCGGCAGCAGGCGGCGGAATTCATATTCCATGGTCTGGTCGGTCGCCAGCACCAGCAGCCCGATGGCGGCCCGCGCGGCGACGCCGCCGTCGAGTTCACAGGGCAGCAGGCCAAGATCGAGACAGTCGCTCATCGTCCGTCCCTCACGCCGCGATGTCTTCGATGGGCAGGGCGGGCGTCCGGCCGCCGATCAGATCGGCGAGGATGCGGGCCGAGCCATGGGACATGGTCCAGCCGATATGGCCGTGACCCGTGTCGTACCAGAGGTTGCGGTGTTTCTTCCGGCCGATGATGGGCAGGTTGGTCGGGGTCATGGGACGAAGGCCCGCCCACATTTCCGCCTCGTCGTAATGGGCGCCTTGCGGGTAAAGCTCGCGCGCCACGCCCGCCATGAAGGCGAAATCCTTCGGCTTGTGGCTGGTGTCGTAGCCGGCGAATTCTGCGGTCGCAGTCACCCGCATGGAGCCGCCGAAGCGCGAGATGGCGACCAGATTTTCCTCGTCGACCGAACCGATGGTGGGCGGATGCGGCTGTTCGCCGATCGGAATGGTCAGGGAATAACCCTTGATCGGATAGATCGGCAGATCGACGCCGATCCGCCGCGCCAGCGCCGCGCTGCCATTGCCCAGCGCCATGACATAGGCATCGGCCCGGATCGTGCCCCGGTCGGTGCGGACGCCGATGATCTCGTCCCCGACCGCTTCGATCGCCTCGATACGCTCGCCGAGGCGGAACTCGGCGCCGGCACCCCGGCAGAGTTTCGCCATCTCGCGGGTGAAGGCGGCGCAGGAGCCGGTTTCGTCGGTCGGGCAATAGATGCCGCCCGCGATCTTGTCGCCGACCGCGGCGAGCGAAGGCTCGAGCGCGAGCACGCCGGCCCGGTCCAGCACTTCGATCTTCTGCCCGTCGTCGGCCAGGATTTTCATATGGGCGATGCCGGTCTCCAGCTTCGCCGCCTGACGGTAGAAATAGAGGATGCCGCGGTCGATCCGGTCATAGGCAATCGGCGCTTCGGCCAGGGTCTGCTGCAGCACGGCCTGCGAATAGGCCGCCAGCCGATGTTTGCGGATCGTGTTGTATTCAGACCTGCTTTTAGTGCACTGGGCAAGGAACTTCAGCGACCAGGTCCAGAGCCGGGGGTCGAGTGACGGGGTGAAGCGCAGGGCCTGATTTCGCGCGAACAGCGACTTCAGCAAGGTCATCGGCGCGGAGGGCGAGGACCAGGTGAAGGAATGGCCCGGCGCGACCATGCCGGCATTGCCCCAGCTGGTGTCTTCGGCGACGCCGGGATGGCGCTCGACCAGGGTCACGCGGTGACCGTCCCTCAACAATTCCCAGGCTGCCGTGACCCCCACGACACCCCCGCCCATCACCAGGACATGCATTCAAGCGCCCCCGAGCAGTTCGTAATTTATATCTGTAGACAGTAATGCACTCAGCAAATGCGTCGTCAACAAATTCATATCGACAGGAAACGGTGTCGCCGTTTCCTGTCGCCGGGTCATATGTCGAGGGGGAGTGGCTCGCCGTGTCGGGCTGGATCGGTGCCGTGGGGGCCGGGAGCGGGCAAGGGGGCCTTTCGGCCCCCGATCAATAGACGGCGGGTGCGACGATCCACAGGACTTCGCATTCTTCCCCGTCGTTGGCCCAGAAACGGATCAGGGAGGTCGCCGGAAAGGCGAAGGAATCCTGCGCTTCGATGCGCAGCACGCGGCCGTCGATCTCGAGCCCGAGGCAGCCGCGCAGGACGATGCCGCATTTGCCACCCTGCTGGTTACGATAGGGCTCCCCCGAATGACCTTCCGGCTGGATGACGAAGCGCATCATCTGGATGTCCGGGCAGGCATCGGGGGTGAGCAATTCCTTGATCATGCCGTGACTGCCGAGATCCAGCCGGCGGCGGTAGGGATGGCGGACGACGATGTCGCTGTCGGCCGCGTTCTCGTGCGGCTCGGTGGCGAAGAGCCAGCTGACCGGCATATCCAGCGCGGCGCAGATCGCGCCCATGGATTTGACCGACGGCATGGTCAGGCCGCGCTCGATCTGGCTGAGCAGGCCGATCGAGACCGAAGCCCGCGTCGCGACATCGCTCAGCGACAGGCCGCGCATCTTCCGGCGCAGGCGCAGCTTCTGCCCGATACCGTTGCCCGCGATGCCGTCCCCGCTCGGTGCGTTCTGGTCCATAGGCGCCTCATCCCTCGTCTTCTGCAGGCTTACTAAAAAAATCATTGAACATTTTTAGTTCGGGTATAGGGTTTATATCACGATTTTAGAACTTGTGAGGTTTTTTCAGCCTGGGCGCAAGCCGCGCCAGGCCATGGGCGGTGCTGTCCCAATGGGGATGGCGGCGATGCGCCGGTCGGCCATCGCCGGTTTTGGCGATATCAGAAGGGGCACGAATATGCTGAAGCTGTTTTCGGGCGCGGTCATGCTGGCCGTGGGGTTGTCGGCGGGGGCGCAGGCCAGGGATCTGACCTTCGCCTCCTGGGGCGGCAATTATCAGGATGCCCAACGCGCCGCCTTCTTCAAACCCTTCGCCGCGCAGAAGGGCATTTCCTTCGCCGAGGATACCTATCTCGGCGGTCTCGCCGACATCAAGGCGATGGCCGAGACCGGTCAGGTCAAATGGGATCTGGTCATGGTCGAGCGCGCCGACCTCATCCTCGGCTGTGACGAGGGGCTGTTCGAGAAGCTGGACTGGGCCAAGCTCGGCGCCGCCGACCTGCTGCCCACCGCGATCCATCCTTGCGGCGCGGGTGCTGTCGTCGTCTCCTACGGCATTGGTTACAACAAGAACGGCGCCGGCAAGGCACCGCAGACCTGGGCCGATTTCTGGGATCTGAAGACCTGGCCGGGCAAGCGCGGCCTGCGCGCCGGCCCCAAGATGAACATGGAACTGGCGCTGATCGCCGACGGTGTCGCGCCGGCCGATGTCTACAAGGTGCTGGCGACGCCGGAAGGCGTGGACCGCGCGTTCCGCAAGCTCGACGAGATCAAGCCGTCGCTGCAGTTCTGGGACGCGGGGGCGCAGCCCGTCGACTGGCTGTCGACCGGCAATGTCGCCATGTCCTCGGCCTACAACGGCCGCATTTCCAACGCGGTCGCGGACGGCAAGCCGCTCGGCTTCGTCTGGACCAACAATATCTACGGCATGGATTCCTGGGCCATTCCCGCCAAGGCTCCCAACAAGGAACTGGCGATGGAGTTCATCGCCTTCGCCAACACGCCGGCACCGCAGGCTGAATTCCCCAAATATATCCCCTATGGCACCAGCAACGTGAAGGCCGCCGACCTGATGGCGCCCGATCTGCGGGCCAATCTGCCCGCCGGGGTCAACATGGATACGGCGCTGTTCATGGACGATGTCTTCTGGGCCGATCATTTCGACCAGATTTCCGTGCGCTGGAACAATTGGGCCACCCAGTAACCGGCGGCTGACCCGATGATCCGGTCGAAGGGCGGCGCGCTCGCCACCTTGCTCCTGCTGCTGCCGCCGCTGGCGCTCTATGTCGGCGTCTATCTGCTGCCGATGCTGGCTTTCGGCGGCGCCAGCGTCGACAACGGCGTGCTCGGCCAGCGTTTCCCGCGCCTGGCGGCCTGGGCGGCTTCGGCCGCCCCGGTCGACGACGCGGCGGCGGTGGCCCTGCTGGCCGACCTCGGCGTCCTTCGACCGGAAGAACGGGCGGAAGCCGCCCGCATGTTGAACCAGGATCAGCCGGGCTTTCGCTCCCTGATCATGACCACGGGCAACGCGGCGGGCACGATCGGTCCTGGCCTCGCCGCGCTGCGCAGCTTCGACGCGCGCTGGGCCGAGGACCGCTTCTGGTTCTCGCTCCGGCAAAATCTCGAGCCCGTGACCTGGCGTCATTTCCGCAAGGCGCTGGGGCTCGGGCTTTCGCCCGATGGCGGGATCACCCGGGTCGAGGGCGGCGACATCTATCTGCGTATCATGCTCCGTACCCTGGTCATCGGTTTCGAGGTCGCCGCCCTCACGGTGCTGATCGGCTATCCACTGGCCTATGCCGTCGTCAACGCCGGACCCCGGCTGCGTGGGCTGGTGCTGGGGGCCGTGCTCCTCGGCTTCTGGACCTCGATCCTGGTGCGGACGACGGCCTGGGTCGTCCTCTTGCAGACCAACGGCCTGATCAACGGCCTGCTGCTGCGCCTCGGTCTCGTCGATGCCCCGCTGCCGCTGATCTTCAACCGCTTTGGCACGGTTGTCGCCATCACCCATGTGCTGCTGCCCTTCGCCATCCTGCCCATCGTCAATGTGATGCGGCAGATCCCGGCGGCGCAGCGCGACGCCTCGCGTTCGCTGGGCGCGGGGCCGATCGAGACTTTCCTGCGCGTCTATCTGCCCCAGACCCTGCGCGGCGTGGCCGTGGGGGGCGGCACGGTCTTCATCCTGGCGCTGGGTTTCTATGTCACCCCGGCGCTGGTCGGCGGACCGGGCGACCAGATGCTGGCCTATTACATCGCCGACTTCATGCAGAAGCAGCTGAACTGGGGCATGGCCTCGGCCCTCGGCATCATGCTGCTGGCGGCGGTCGCGGCCGTACTCGCCCTGTGGTTCGTGCCGCGTCTCTTCGCGGCCCCGTCGGCGAGGCGGCCGTGATGTCGAGGATCGTCATGGCCCTGTCCGTCGGCTTCGGGCTCGCCTTCCTGATCGTGCCGCTCGCCATCGTCATGCCGCTGGCCTTCAACGGTGGCAGCTATCTCAGCTATCCGCTCGAAGGCCTGTCGCTGCGCTGGTTCGGCGCGGTGCTGCATAATCCGCCCTGGCTCGCCGCGATCGCCAACAGTTTCCGGGTCGCGCTCGGGGCGACGGCCCTCGCCCTCGTGGTGGGCGGACTGGCGGCGATCGGGACCATGGCCAGCCGGCGCCTGACCGCCATCGTCCTGTGGGCGCTCTTCGTCTCGCCGCTCGCGGTGCCGTCGATCGTGATGGCGGTCGCGCTCTATTTCGCCTTCGCCCGCCTGGGACTGAACGGAACCTATCTCTCCCTCGTGATCGCCCATGCCCTGCTGGGGGCGCCGCTCGTTTTCGTGTCGGTGCTGAACAGTCTGCGGGGCCTGCCACCCGAACTCGAACAGGCAGCGGCCTCCCTCGGCGCGTCGCGCTGGATGCGCTTTCGCACCGTCATCCTGCCGCTGACCCTGCCCGGCTTCCTGACCGGCGCGATCTTCGCCTTCGTCATGTCCTTCGACGAGGTGGTGATCGCCCTGTTCCTCGTCTCGCCCGAGACGCAGACCCTGCCGATCGCCCTTTTCGCCGCCCTGCGCGACCGGCTGGAGCCGACGCTTGTCGTCGTCGCGCTCTCGCTCACCCTGCTCTCGGGGCTCCTGATCTTCGCGCTCGCCCGACTGCGGCGGTCGGCGGCGCCCCTGGGGAAAGACCAATGACCTCCGCCACGCTTCCGATCACGACCACGCCCTATTGGTGGGAGGCGGCGCCGCCCGAACATGGGCTGCCGGCCGATGCCCTCGGCGATTGCGATGTCGCCATCGTCGGCTCCGGCTATACCGGCCTCAACGCGGCGATCACCCTGGCCGAGGCCGGGGGGACGCGGATCGCCGTGATCGACCGCCAGCGCCTGGGCGAAGGTGCGAGCAGCCGCAACGGCGGCCAGCTCGGCGCCGAATCCAAGGTCGACACCGCCCATCTCGAGAAGCGTTACGGCCGCGACGTCGCCCGCGAGGTCGAGGCGGATTTCCGGGCCGCCATGCCGTTCTTCCTCGAGCGTTTCGCGACCCTGACCGGCGAATGCCATCTGCAGATGACCGGCTCGGTCGTCGGCGCCCATTGCACCGCTGACTACAGGCAGATGGCGGCGGCGGTCGAAGGCCTGCCGGCGGCGGAGCGCGGACGATACCGCCTCGTTCCGCCCGATCAGCTGCACCGGGAAATCAGGACGGATATCTATCGCGGCGCGCTGGTGCGGGACGAGGGCGGGCTGATCCATCCGGCGCTTTATCACCGCGCCCTGCGCGAGAGGGCGCGCGGCCTCGGCATCGCGCTGCATTCCGGCGTCGAGGTGACGGGCGTGGCGCGCGAGGGGCAGGGCTTCCGGCTGCATCTCGGCGGCGGGCGGGCCATCCGCGCCCGGCAGGTGATCATGGGACCGAACGGTTACGCCGGGCCGGTCATGCCCTGGCTGCGCCGCCGTCTCGTGCCGGTCGCCAGCTACATGATCGCGACCGCGCCCCTGCCGGCGGCGCGGATGCGGGAACTGATCCCGGGCAACCGGGCCGTCGCCGACACCAAGAAGGTGCTTTACTACTACCGGCTCTCGCCCGACGGCCAGCGGATGCTGTTCGGCGGCCGCGCCAGTTTCACTGCGATCGACGAGCAGCGGTCGGCGGTGGGCCTGCGCGGTTTCATGCGCTCGGTCTTCCCGGAACTGGGCGATGTCGCGATCACCCATTCGTGGCTCGGCAATGTCGCCTTCTGTCTCGATTTCCTGCCGCATTACGGCGTGCATGACGGCATCCATTACGCCGGCGGCTGTAATGGCTCGGGTATCGTCATGTCGACCTATCTCGGTCACAAGGTGGCGGAGCGGGTGCTCGACGGTGGCCAGCCGGCGCGGGGCCTCGGCCGCATTCCCTATCCGGCGGTGCCCGGCTATACGGGAAATCCCTGGTTCCTCGGCATCGTCGGCAATCTCTACCGGGCGGGCGACATGCTCGCCCGCTGGAGGGACCGGGCATGAGCGGCGCGGCGGGCCGGCTCGACATCGTCGGCATCGACAAGCATTACGGCGCCTTTCACGCGCTGCGGGACGTCTCCCTGTCGATCGGGCGGGGGGAATTCGTCACGCTGCTCGGCCCCTCCGGTTCGGGCAAGACAACGCTCCTGCGCATTCTCGCGGGCTTCGAGACGGTAACTGGGGGCCAGGTGCTGCTGGACGGCCGGGACATTACTAGTCTCATTCCCGAAAGGCGGGACTTCGGTCTCGTCTTCCAGGGCTACGCGCTGTTTCCGCATATGACCGTGTTCGACAATGTCGCCTATCCCTTGCGGGTGCGGCGGGTGCCCCGGGCGGAGATCGCCCGCCGGGTCGGGGAATTGCTGGACCTCGTGCAACTGTCCGGTCTCGCCGGACGCCGCCCGGCCGCCCTGTCCGGCGGGCAGCAGCAGCGTGTCGCGCTCGCCAGGGCGCTGGTGTTCAGGCCGGAGGTGCTGCTGCTGGACGAGCCGATGAGCGCGCTCGACAAGAAGCTGCGCGGCGACCTGCAGCAGGAATTGCGCGATATCCATCGCGTCCTCGGCACCACCTTCGTCAATGTCACCCACGACCAGGAGGAGGCGATGCATATGTCCGACCGCATCGCCATCATGAATAGGGGCGTGATCGAACAGTTCGGAACCCCGGCGGCGCTTTATCGGCGCCCGGCCAGCCGCTTCGTCGCCGACTTCCTCGGCAAGAGCAATATCCTCGAAGGCGTGCTGGAAGCCGGCGCCGGCGGCCCGTGCTTCAGGGGCGGGGGCCTGGCGTTTCCGGTGCCGGGGGCCGGACGAAGCCACGGTCCGGTCGAATTGATGATCCGGCCCGAGGATGCGGCGCTCGGCCCGGCGGCGGCGACCGGCGGCGATGTCGAATTCACCGCGCGGGTGTGCGAGAGCACCTATTCCGGTGACCGCACTCTTTACACGCTGGCGGCGCCCGGTCTCGACCGCTTTCTCGTTTACAGCCGGGCCGGCGGCGGGGCGGCGCAGGATATCGGCGCGACCGTGACGGTTTCATTCCCGATACGCGAATGCGCCGTGATCGGCGCGTCTTCGCCGGTATGACGGCCGTCGTGCCGCCATCGTCTGTCGCCCGGAATTTCGGAGGGGCCATGTCCAATCTCAAGCATTTCAAACTGTCCGATCTCGATGGCCGGCCGCCGGAAGGTCCGTTGCCCGGCCGGCTGATCGCCGGCACGCCCGAATTCCGCACCTGGTCGATGGGCGCGGCGCCGCAGGCCTTTCTCGATGCCGGCCTGTGGCTGGCGACGCCCGGCTCCTTCCGTTCGATCAAGCAGGAAACCTGGGAGATTTTCACCCTGCTGGAAGGCGTCGTCGAAATTACCGAGGACGGCCATCCGCCGGTGACTTACCGCGCCGGCGACACGGTGGTGCTGGGGCCGGGCTTCACCGGGGTCTGGAACACCGTCGAGACCGTGCGCAAGGTGTTCGTCCTTGTCGACGCGAGCCGCCCCTTGCCCGAAGCCTGACGGTCGCGATTCATCATTGGATATATCTATAATGTAATTGCCAATTATCAATTTGATGACGGTGGACGGAAGGGGGTTTGATGATCTGGTGAGACGAGCACTTCGGTAGCCTTTGCCAAGGTTGCCCTGCGGAAGGCGGCGCCATGTATCAGGTCTGTGTCGATGTCGGCGGTACGTTCACCGATCTCTATGCGGTCGATCCGGCGCAAGGCGCGGTGATCACGGAAAAGGCGACGACGACGCCGGACGCGGTCAGCGGCGTGATCGACGCCATCGCGCGGAGCGGTATCGCCCCCGCCGAGATCGGGCGTTTCGTCTTCGGCTCGACCCGGCTCGTCAATGCCCTGGTCGAAGGCAAGGTGCCCGCGGTCGCCTTCATCGCCACCCGGGGCTTTTCCGATACGCTGGAAATTCGCCGGGTCTGGCGCGAACATCTGTTCGGCTGGCGCTGGGAACGGCCGGTGGCGCTGGTGTCCGGCGATCTCCGCTTCGGCGTTCCCGGCCGGATCGACCACCGGGGGCAGGAGATCGAACCTCTCGACCTCGCGGCCCTCGATGCCATCATCGACGCGATCGCGGCGCGCGGCATCCGCGCCGTCGCGGTCTCGCTCCTGTTCTCCTTCCTCAATCCGGTGCATGAGCGCAAGGTTCGCGACCGCTTCCGCAGCCGGGCACCCGGTATCGACGTCTTCCTGTCGTCCGAGGTCGATCCCGAGATCAAGGATTACGAGCGCGGCTCGACCACCGTGGTCGCCGCCTCGCTGAGCGGGCTGGCCAACGAATTGTTCAGCGAGCTGGAAGACCGGCTCTCGGCCGCCGGGATCGCCGCGAAGCCGCAGGTGATCAAGTCGAACGGCGGGACCATGTCGGCCGCCTCGGCCCGGGCGAAGCCGCTCGAGATCATCCGCAGCGGCCCGGCCGGCGGGGTTGCCGCCCTGGCCCGTCTGTCGGCGCGCCTCGGCCTGCCCAATCTGATCGGGGTCGATATCGGCGGCACCACGGCGGATGTCGCGGTCATCACCGGCGGCAAGGTCACCTATACCAGCGAGATGCCGCTGAAGTGGGATATTCCGGTCCGCGCCAACATGGCCGACGTCCGCTCGGTCGGTGCCGGGGGCGGTTCCATCGCGCGGCTCGACGCTGCCGGGCGGCTCCATGTCGGGCCGCGGTCGAGCGGCGCCTTCCCAGGGCCCGTCTGTTATGGCCGGGGTGGCACGCAGCCGACCACGACCGATGCCGCCGCGGTCACCGGTCTGATCGACCCCGCCCGCTTCCTCGGCGGTCGGATGACGCTCGACGTCGCATCCGCGCATCGCGTGATCGAACGGGAGATCGCCGCCCCCCTCGGCCTTTCGGTCGCGGCGGCGGCGGCCGGCATCCTGCATCTGGCCACCGCCCGCATGGCCCAGCTCGTCTCCGAGATGACGGTGCAGGAAGGGCTGGATCCCCGGGACTATACTCTGGTCGGCTTTGGCGGCGCGGGGCCACTCTTCGTCGCCGGCATCGCCGAAGAGATCGGCGCGGCGGGCGTGATCGTGCCGCGCTTTCCCTCGGTCTGGTCCGCCTGCGGCGGGCTTAACGCCGATATTGTGCATGATTACGCCCAGACTCTGTTCTCGGCCGTGGCCAGCCTCGATCCGGCCCGTCTGGCCGAGCGGCTGGCGGCGCTGCGGTCGGCTGCGGAAGCCGACCTGCGGCGTGATGGCTGCGATCCCACGCGGGCCTGCTACACGGCCGCCCTCGACATGCGCTACGCCGGGCAATCGCATCAGATCGCCGTGCCCCTGGGGCGCCCCGACGCCCCCGATCGCGCGCTCCTGCGCGAGGCCGAGGCGGAGTTCGAGCGGCTGCATGAAGCCGCCTATGCCCACCGGCGTCCCGACGATCCGCGGGAGGTGACGACCGTCCGGCTGCAGGCGCGGGTCGCCGTCGCCGCCGGGGAAGCGGCCATCGCGCCACCCCCGACGGGGCCAGAGGCGGCCCCGGTCTGCCGTCCTGTCTATTTCCATGGCCATGCCGATGCCCTCGACACGCGGGTGGTCGAGCGCGACGCGCTGGTCCCCGGCCGATGGCTGGCGGGGCCCGCCGTGGTGACCGAGGACCAGTCGAGCACGGTGGTGCCGCCCGGCTTTCGCCTGCGCCTCGCGGCCGAAGGCCATCTCGTCCTCGAAAGGAGCCCGGCATGAGCGGCGCCCTCGACCCGATCACCGAGCGGGTGCTCGGCTCCGCCTTTGGCTCGATTTGCGCCGAGATGGGGCACACCATGTTGCGCACCGCCAATTCCTCGGTCTTTGTCGAGGGGCGGGATTTCTCCTGCGCCCTGGTCGATGCCGAGGCGGGGCTGGTCGCGACCGCCAATTTCGATCCCAGCCACCTCTCGGCCATGGCGCTGACGGTCGAGTATGTCATGCTGCATTTCGGCCGCGCGGCGATCCTGCCGGGCGACGTCTTCCTGGTGAACGATCCCTATCGGGGCGGCGGCCACCTGCCCGACATCACCCTGATCCGGCCCCTGTTCTGCGGCGAGCGTCTGCTCGCCTTCGCGGTCAACCGCGCCCACCACGTCGATATCGGCGGCATGGCGGTCGCGGGCTTTCCGGGCACGGCGAAATCGACCTATCAGGAAGGCCTGCGCATTCCGCCGGTCAAATGGTTCGCCGCGGGCGAGGAGCGGCGCGACATCCTGGAGCTGATCACCCTCAACGTGCGGTTTCCGCGCGATCAGATCGGCGACCTGCGCGCCCAGGAAGCCAGCACCCGCGTGGCCGAGAGGCGTTTCGCCGGGCTGATCGGAAAATATGGCGTTGATACGGTCGCGGCTTGCATGGCCGCCGTGCAGGACCATTCGGAACAATTGATGCGGGCGGTGATCGCCGGCCTGCCGGACGGCATCTGGCGCTTCACCGAATTCATGGAGGACGATGGCCACGACGACCGGCCCTATCGGATCGAGGTCGCCCTGAAGGTCGCGGGCGACACGGTCACGGTCGACTTCACCGGCTCGAGCGCCCAGGCCCTGGGGCCGATCAATTCATCCTACGGCAATACGCTGTCGAGCACCTATAACGCACTGATGCAGCTGGTCGGCCCGGAAGTCGCCTTCAATTCCGGCTGTTTCCGGCCGATCGAGGTGATCGCCCCGCGCGGCTGCCTGCTCAATCCGGTGCCACCGGCTCCCTGTTTCGGCGGCGTCACCGAAACCTCGATCCGGATCATCGACGCCGTGCTCGGCGCGCTCGCGCCCGCGGCGCCGGATCGGCTGGGGGCAGGGACCTATGGCACCTGCATCAATTTCTCGGGGGGCGGTTACGACCGGGCGCGTCAGCAGGATTTCGGCTTTTACCTCTTCTGCGAAGGCGGCTGGGGGGCGACGGCCTGGCGTGACGGCTGGAACTGCACGCCCAATCCGACCTCCAACTTCAACGATTATCCGGTCGAATGGGTGGAGGCGACCATGCCGCTGCGCTACCTCGAGGCGCGGTTGAACCCGGACAGCGGCGGGCCGGGGCGTTTCCGGGGCGGCGTCGGCGCGATCCGCAGCTTCGAGCTGCTGGAAGACGAGGTCGAGCTGAACGGCCTTGGCGAGCGCATGGTGATTCCGCCCTTCGGTCTCGAAGGGGGACGGCCGGGGGGGCTCAACCAGCTCGAATTCCGCCGGCATGGCGGCCGCGAATGGCAGGACCTGACCTGTGCTTTCGGCTGCGCCTCCCCCTCCAAATTCCATGGCCTCAAGGCCGGACGGGGCGACCGCTTCCGCATCGTCACCGGGGGTGGCGGCGGCTTCGGCCCGCCGCTGGACCGCGATCCGGCGCGCGTGGTCGAAGATGTCCGGGAAGGTTTCGTCAGTGCCGGCGCGGCCGCCAGCATCTACGGTGTCGTCCTGACGCAGCAGGCGTCGGGCTTCGACCCGCAGGCGACGGCGGCGCTCCGCCGACGCCTTGCCGGGGCGCGGGATGCTGGGGATTACGAAGCCCTGATTTCCGCGGCCCTGAAGCGCGCGGCGGGCAGCGAGCCGGACACCCGCACCCGGGCCGAGATCGCGGCCATCGCCGAGATCGTCGCGACCCGGGCGGAGCCTGCCCCCGGCCATTCCCTGGACACGCCCTTCGACAATCGCCGCGCGCTCGCCTTCTGGGACTCCTGGGCCCTGCGGCGCTGGCTCTCCGTCCGAGGTCGCCATGACTGACGCGCCCTGTCCCTTCGGCACCCATCGCGCCGGCGGCCTGCTGCCCCAGCCCGCCCCCCGCCTCGACACGGCCCTGCCGATGCAGGCCAACGAGCTGGAAATCGAGGTCGAGTGTCTGAATCTCGACAGCTCCAGTATGCGCCAGATCGCGGAAAGCTGCGGTGGCGACCGTGCCGCCATCGCCGCCCGCATCGCCGGGATCGTGCGCGAACGGGGCAAGATGCACAATCCTGTGACCGGATCTGGCGGTGTGCTGGTGGGCCGCGTCGTCGCCGTCGGCCCCGATTTTCCCGATCGGGATCTGACCCCCGGCACAAGAATCTGCACCATGGTCTCGTTGTCGCTGACCCCGCTGGTGCTCGACGCGATCGAGGGGGTCGACGTATCCCGGGCCCAGGTACGGGCACGGGGACGGGCCTATCTCTTCGCCAGCGGGCTCTACGCCCGCATCCCCGACGACTTGCCGCTCGTCCTGTCGCTCGCGCTTTGCGATGTCGCGGGGGCCCCCGCCACGGTCCTGCGCGAGGCGGGGCCGGGCGAGACCGTCGCCGTGCTGGGCGCGGCGGGCAAGGCGGGTGTCCTTTCCCTCTTCGCCGCGCGGGATCGGGTCGGTCCCGGGGGGCGGGTGATCGCGCTCGACCAGTCTCCGGCCGGATGTGACGAGGTCCGTGGCCTCGGCGTCGCCGACACGGTCGCCGTCGCCGACCTTCGCGATTCCCTCGGCACCTGGCGGACGGTCGCCACGGCGACGGACGGCGCCCTCGCCGATCTCGTCGTCAACACCACCAATGTCGCGGGGACAGAGGGCGCCAGCATCCTGTCCGCGCGCCAGCGAGGCCGCATTCTGTTCTTCGGGATGCAGACCTCGTTCCAGGCGGCGGCCCTGGGCGCCGAAGGCCTGGGACGGGACGTCACCATGTTGATCGGCAATGGCTATGCCGAAGGCTGGATCGACGCGACCTTCGACCTCGTCCGGCGTCATGGCGCCCTGCTGGACCTGATGCACCGTCGCTTTCCGGAGACGGGGGCATGAGCGGATCAGTCCTGCGGATAGGTTCTGAGGGCGAGCGGCAGGCGCAGCAATTCGGCGTCGAGTTCGTCGAGAAAGACGGCTTCCACCCTTGTCGGCCTGCGCCCCGGATGGGTCACCAGGAAATGGTCGATCGCCGGCAGGCCCTCGTAGGGCGGCAATTGCCGGAGCAGGCCGAGGCGGACGTCGCCCGTCATGGCATGAACGGGAAAGGGCGCGATGCCGAGGCCGGCGATCGCCATGCGCCGGATGGTCTCGAGATAGGGCGAGACGCCGGCGATCCTGCCCCGGCAGCCGAGCTTCATGCGCAGATGCGCGACCGGCCACAGGGCATCGTTGAAGCGGTCGGTCTGGAACGAGACGAAGGCTTCGTCGCGCAGGTCTTCGACCGTCACATCCGCCCGTCCGAACAGGCGGTGGTCGCGCCCGCAGAAGAAGCCGAAATGCTCCCGCGTGAAGGGGCGATAGGCGAGATCGTCCCGCTCCTTGAAGCTGAGACAGATGCCGGCCGTGGCGTCGCCCCGGGCGACCGCCTCCTGGATATCGACGCTGGGGGCGACCGTCATCTCGAAATCCACCCCCGGGTAGCGGCGGTGGAAGCCGGTCACGAAGGCATCGAAGAAGGGCGCGACGATGCCGCTCGCCAGTTGCAGCTTCACGGTGCCGGCGACCAGCCGGCCGGCATCGTCCATCCGCTCGTTCAGGCGGTCGATGCGCGACAGGATCTCGCGGCATTCGCGAAACAGCTCCATCCCCTCGGCCGTGACCTCGAACACCGTGCCGCCGCGCCGGATCAGGCGGTGGCCGACCTGATCCTCGAGCTGCTTCAGGGCGGTGCTGATGGTCGGCTGGCTGCGGCGCAGCCGCGTCGCGGCCTTGGACAGGCCGCCGCTTTCGACGATGGCGACGAAAGTCCGCAGCAGGTTCCAGTTCAGCTTGTCCACCGTATTCCCGACTCCGTCGCCCTCGATTATCGAAAGAGCCTATAATGAACGGGGAAATGCCGCAGTCTTTCAATGGGGCGCCCAGGCCTCCGGGCACCATGATCACCGTCGCGCCCACGGGGGCGGAACTGGACGCCGCTGCCGTTCCTGCCCTGCCGGCCAGCCTCGACGCGCTTGTCGCGGCCGGTGAAAGCTGCGAAGCGGCGGGCGCGGCCATGATCCATGTCCATGTCCGCGATGGCGCGGGGCGGCCCAGCCTCGATCCGGCGCTGCTGGGGGCGGCGGTCGCGGCACTGCGGCGGCGCACCGGGCTGATTGTCCAGCTCTCGACCGGCGGCAGTATCGAAGATGGTTACGCCGACCGCTTGCGCGTGCTCGACGTCCGGCCCGACTCCTGTTCGATCTCGATGGGCACGGTCAATTTCGGCGAAGGGGTCTTCCTCAATCCCTGGCCCTTCATCGTCGCCCTGCACCAGCGGGCGCGCGATCTCGCCATCGTGCCGGAATATGAAATCTTCGACCTGGGTCATCTGGCGAACCTGCGCCGGCTGCTCGACGAGAAGGGCCTGCCCCATGGGGGACGCGTGCATTGCGATTTCGTGATGGGCGTGCCGGGCGGGATGCCGGGCGATCTGGCCACGCTGGCGGCCGCGCTGCAGGCCCTGCCGCCGCAGGTTACATCCTGGTCCGCGACGGGGATCGGCAAGGCGTCCCTGCCGGTGATGCTGGCCGCGCTCTCGGCCGGGGGCAACCTGCGTGTCGGGATCGAAGACACGATCCATTTCGCCGTTCGCCGTCCGGTCCGCGACAACGCGGAACTGGTGGGCCGGGCGGCCGACCTTTGTGCCCTGGCCCAGCGCCCGCCGATGACCCCGGCGGCCGCCCGCGGCCTGCTCAACATCGCGGCCTGACCATGATGGCGGGGATGCTGACGAGACCCCGCCGCGACGGCTTCCGTTCGTCAGGGGGCGGGGGGCCTGGCCGCCACCGCCTCGATCTCGACCTTCCAGTCGGGACGGACCAGCGCCTTGGCGATGATCAGGGTGGAGGCGGGCCGGGCGGCGCCCAGGTGGCGCGCCCGCACCTTGCCATAGGCGGCGAGATCGCCCTCGTCGACCAGATAGACGGTGGTCTTCACCAGATCGCCGACTTCCATGCCGGCCGCGGCGAGGGCAGCTTCCAGGTTGCGCCAGCAATTTTCCGCCTGACCTTCGATATCGGGGGGCAGGCTGCCGTCGGACGCCGTGCCGACCTGGCCCGAGACATGGATCTGCTCGAAACCGGGCGGGATGCGCACGACATGGCTATAGGGGCCGACCGGCGCGGGCAGGCTGGCGGGGTTCACGAAATCGAGTCCGGGCATCAGGCGGGTTCCGAATGATCGAGGGGAACGAGCAATTGCCCCGGATCGCCGCCGAGGCGCAGGATCAGGGGCTTCACGGTGGACAGGATGTGGCCGGTCATCGTCGCTGCAGCCGCCTGCTCGTCGCCGGATTCGATCGCGGCGATCAGCGGGGTGTGCTCGGTGGCGATCGCCTGCAGATCGGCCTGGCCCTCGTTGTCGAGGGCGATCGCCATCAGCAGCCGGCCCTCCAGCGTATGGAACAGGTGGGCGATCAGGGCATTGCCGCTGGCCCGGCAGATTTCGGCGTGGAAATCGAGTTCATAGCGCGAGACGCGGGCCTGTTCGCCAGCCCGGGCCGCCGCCGCCATGCGGTCGATCAGATCGCGCAGGGGCGCCGTCGCCATGCCCCGTCGCGTCGCCAGCCGGATCGAGGTCGCCTCGAGGGACAGGCGCACATTGTAGAGATCAATCACCGCCGCGGCATCGAATTCAGCGACCGTGTAACCGACCCGGGGGCGTTCGTCGACCAGCCCGTCCTCGACCAGGCGGCGCATCGCCTCACGCACGGGGGCGCGGCTGATGCCGAAATTCTTGGCCAGCTGCACCTCGATCAGGCGGGTGCCCATGGCGAAGCGGCCGGAGACGATCATCTCCCGCAGTTGCTCGTAGGCCTGATCGGCCAGGCGGGCGGTGGACAGGGGCGCCACCGACACCTCTTCGTCCGGAACCACGGCCTGCTGCATAGAACGACTCCCCTCGACGCGGGTCCGCCCCGTTCGGCGCCCCGGGCATCATGCCCGCGGCGCAGGGGGGCGTCCAAGTCCGATGGCAGGATCATACACAGGGAAATAAATTTGTCGACCACCGTCTGTCGCCTGTCGACAGGCGACAGACTCGATACTATGCTGCGAGGCATCAATGAACCGAGGCCTCGTCTGATGAAGCGTCTGCTGCGCACCGGATTGAATGTCGAAAGCGGGGATGCCCCGCAGATCGTCGGCGGCGAGGGGGTCTATTTCACCTTCTCCGACGGTCGCCGCCTGATCGACGGCAGCAGCACCGGCGGCCCGCTCGGCCATCGTCACCCCGACATGCTGGAAGCCCTGCGCAAGACGCTGGAGATCGCCCCGGTGATCAGCGAAGGCTGGGACTGGCGGGAGCGCGAGGCGGCGGCGGAAGAGCTGATCGACCTCGCCTTCGCCGGTGAACACGGCTGGGTCGGCGCGGTGCGCTTCTTCCTCTCGGGCAGCGAGGCGAACGATCAGGCGCTGTCGCTTGCCCAGGCCATCACCGGGCGAACGCCGCTGGCGACGCGCGAACGCGCCTATCACGGCCTCACCGGCCTGTCGCGTGCCGTCACCACCCAGCCGCAATGGCATGGCGGCCTGTCCCGCCTGTCGGGTGGCATCCGGCCGGCGCCGATCCCCTTCGATGTCCGGCGATTGCCGGCGCCCGAAGGCGCGCGGGCGGGACGGGGCGCCGACCTTCGCCCCGCGGCCAGCCTGCTGGCCGATGCCGGGGACAGGCTGGCGGGCTGCGCGGCCCTGATCCTCGATTACACCCAGGGCGGCATCTATCACGACGCCGATTACCAGGACCGGGCGGCGGCGGCGGCGCGCGCGGCCGGCGCGCTGTGGATCGCCGACGAGGTGGTGACCGGGCTTGGCCGCAGCGGGCGCTGGTTCGCCTTTCAGGGCGGTGACAGCCGGCCGGACATGGTGACCCTGGGCAAGCCGCTGGCCGGCGGCGCCATGCCCTGCGGCGCCGTGGTCCTGTCGAAGGACATGATGGCCGAACTGGCCGGCTGCACCTGGCAGAGTTACAGCACCTTCCGCGCCCATCCCCTGATGATCGCCGCGACCCGCGCCTACCTCCGCGTGCTCGTGCGCGATGGTCTGCTCGACCGGGTGCGGGTGCTCGAGGCGCGTATCGCCGCGCGGATGGCGACTCTGGCCGCGCGCCATCCGGCCATCACGCGGATCGACGGCCGCGGTCTGCACTGGACGATCGAGCTGGAAGGGCCGGACTGGCGCCAATGGCGCGGCGACAGCGCCGATATCCCGGTGGCAACCCGCGTTTCCGACCGGGCGGCCGAGGCCGGGGCCTTGATCGGCACCAGTGGCGAACAGACGTCCCTGTTCCTGGCGCCGGCCCTGATCGTCTCCGACGCGGAACTCGATCGCCTGTTCGATGCCCTCGATTTCGGACTGGAGGCGACCCGATGACCGATACCGCGCTCCGCTTCCGCATCTCGGTCGACACCGGCGGCACCTTCACCGATGTGCTGGTGACCGGCAGCGACGGCCGCATGACCATCGGCAAGGCGCTGACCACCCACGCCCGCATCTTCAACGGCATGAGGGAAGCCCTGAGTGTCGCCGCTGCCGAGATCGGCCTGTCGCTCGGCGAATTGCTGGCGCAAACGACCCTCTTCACCTATGGCACCACGCGGGCGACCAATGCGACGGTGACGGGCAAGACCGCCCGCACGGCGCTGCTCGTCACCCGGGGCTTTCCCGACATTCTGGTGCTGCGCGAAGGCGGGCGGGCCAATGCCCACGATTTTTCGCAGGATTTTCCCGCGCCCTATATCCCCCGGCGTCACACGTTCGAGGTGAGCGAGCGGACGCTGGCCGATGGCACCCGCCCCACGCCTCTCGACGAGGCGGATGCGCGCCGGGTGATCGGCGAGATCGCCGCCGGAGGCTACGCGGCGGTCGCCGTCTGCTTCCTGTGGTCGATCGCCGATGCCGCCAACGAGACCCGCATGGGCCAGCTGCTCGACGAGTTGCTGCCGGGCGTGCCCTATACGCTGTCGCACCGGCTGCTGCCGGTGGTGCGCGAGTATCGCCGCGCCTCGGCGACCGCGATCGACGCCTCGCTGAAGCCCCTGATGCAGGAGCACCTGCGCGGGCTCGAACAGGATCTGCGCGCCAGCGGTTACGAAAACGACATCCTGGTCTCGACCACGGTCGGCGGCGTCATGCTGATCGAGGAGCTGATCGCCGCCCCAATCCACACGGTCAAATCCGGCCCCGCCATGGCGCCCGTCGCCGCCGCGACCTTCAGCGCGATCGAGGGGCTGGGCGACAACGCCATCGTCTGCGACACAGGCGGGACCACCTTCGACGTCGGCCTGGTGCGTGATGGCGAATTGACCTATAGCCGCGATACCTGGCTGGGTCCGGCCTGGACCGGCCACCTGCTTGGCATTTCCTCGGTCGACATCCGCTCGATCGGGGCCGGCGGCGGTTCCATCGGCTGGCTCGACGACGGCGGCATGTTGCGCGTCGGGCCGCAGAGCGCAGGCTCCGAGCCGGGGCCCGCCTGCTATGGCCGCGGTGGGACCGAGCCGACGATTTCCGATGCCGCCTGCGTGCTCGGTTATTTCAATCCGGACGCCTTCCTCGGCGGCCGCATGACCCTCGATGTCGAGGCCGCGCGGAACGCGATCGCGCCCCTGGCGGGTCGCATGGGCCGCGGTATCGAGGAAACCGCCTGGGGCATGATCAGCATCGCCAACGAACTGATGATCAAGGCGATCCATGAAATCACCATCGCCGAGGGGGTGAACCCGCGCGAGAGCACGATTGTCGCCGGGGGCGGCGCCGCCGGCATCAACATCATGCCCATCGCCCGGGAGCTGGGGTGCGAGAAAGTGGTCCTGCCCAAGGCCGCTTCCGCCCTGTCGGCCGCCGGGATGCAGTTCGCGGACATCGTGAAGGAAGAAACCGCGACCCTGATCACCTCCTCGGCCGCCTTCGAGGCGGCACGGGTGACGGCGGTGCTGGACGATCTGGCCGGGCGGCTGCGCGCCTTCCTGTCCACGCTGGGGGCCGAAGCGGCGACGCGGGCGGAAATCGCCTTCATCGCCGAGGCCCGCTATCTCGGGCAGGTCTGGCAGCTCGACACGCCGATCGACGATCCCCGGCCGCTGGCGGCTGGCGACGTCGCGGCGCTCGTCGGGACATTTCACCGTGTGCACGAGCGGGTCTTCGCCGTGCGCGATCCGGGCAGTCCCGTGGAATTCGTCAACTGGAAGGCCCGGCTGCGTGTCGCCCTGCCGACGGAGGCGGGCCGTCGGCGGCTCGCGGTCGCCAACGGCGCCCCGCCCGTCGCTGCCACGCGGCGCTGTTTCTTCGGTCAGGGCGCGGTCGAAACACCGATCCATCGCGGTGCCGACCTCGCCCCCGGGCACCGGATCGAAGGCCCCGCCATCGTCGAGGAGGCGACCACCACCCTGGTCGTCTACCCGGGCACGGCGGCCACGGTCAGCCCGACCGGCAATTACCTGTTGTCCTGTCTGTGATCGGAGAGAGGCCATGAGCGAGACGAAGCCCGCGATCGACCCGATCCTGACCGCCGTCATCTCGAACCGCATCGACGGCATCGTGCGCGAGATGACCAACACGCTGCTGCGTGCCGCCCGCTCCGCCGTGATCAATTCGGCGCGCGATTTTTCCTGCGGCATCTGTACCGCCGACAACGAGCTGTTGGCCTGCGCCGACGGCCTGCCGATCCATTCCTTCGGCGCCAGCCTGCAGACGGCGACCATGTGCCGGCTGCACGACGACATCGCCGAGGGCGACGCCTTCCTGCACAACGATCCCTTCAGCGGCAATACCCACCCGGCCGACCACACGTTCCTGGTGCCGGTCTTCGTCGAGGGCGAGCATCTCTTCACCGCCGTGGCCAAGGCCCATCAGGCCGACATCGGCAATTCCCTGCCGACCACCTATCACGTCACGGCAAAGGACATCTACGAGGAAGGCGCGCTGATCTTCCCGGCGGTCCGCATCCAGCGGGCCTACGAGATGAACAGGGACATCGTCCGCATGTGCGAGGCCCGCATCCGTGCCCCCGCGCAATGGCACGGCGATTTCCTGGCCGGCCTCGGCGCCGCCCGGATCGCCGAACGGCGGCTCAAGGAACTCTGCGCCAAATACGGCAAGGACGTGGTGAAGAGCTTCGTCACCGACTGGCTGAATTATTCCGAGCAGCGCATGATCCATGCGGTGCGCCGGATGCCGGCGGCCCATGTCGTCAATCATGGTGCGCACGATCCGATCGAAGGCGTGATCCCGGACGGCATCCCGATCAAGGTCGACATGGCGATCGACCCGGAAGCGGCGCTGATCACCGTCGATCTGCGCGACAATATCGACAATGTCGATTGCGGCCTGAATGTCTCGGAAGCCTGCACGATCTCGGCCGTGCTGACCGGGATCTTCAATTCCCTGCCGCCCGACATCCCGAAGAATGCCGGCACCTTCCGCCGGGTGAAGATGCTGCTCGGCGACGGCAAGGTGATCGGTCGCCCGTCCTTTCCCCATTCCTGTTCGGTCGCGACCACCAATGTCGCCGACCGGCTGGTCAATTGCGTCGGGGCCGCCATGGCGAGCCTGGGCGAGGGCCACGGCGTCGCCGAGGGCGGCATCGGCATGGGGCCGGGCATGGCCGTGATCTCGGGCCGCGACCCGCGCGATGGCAGCGATTACGTGAACCAGCTGATCATCGCCAACAACGGCGGCCCGGCCAGTCCCCGGGCCGATGGCTGGGTGACCTACGAATTGCCCGACGGCAGTGGCCTGACCTATCGGGATTCGGTCGAGATCGACGAGCTGAAGCACCCGATGCGCTTTCATCATGTCCGTCTCGTGGCCGGTTCGGGCGGGGCGGGGCGCTTCCGCGGCGCGCCCGGAGGCGATGTCGCCTATGGTCCCATCGACCGGCCGATGACCGTGATCTTTCCCTGCGACGGCCAGGTGACGCCGCCCAAGGGCGTTCGCGGCGGTCACGACGGCACCCGGGCCGTCGCCTGGCACATCAGGGCGGACGGCAGCACGGCGCCACTGCCACCCGCGACCAACATCACCCTGCAGCCGGGCGAGAGCATCCGGGGGCTGGACTGTTCGGGCGGCGGCTATGGCGATCCGCTGGATCGCGATCCGGCGCGGGTGCTGCACGACGTCATCGAACATTGGGAAACCGTGGAGCGGGCGGAGGCGATCTATGGCGTCACCCTCGTCGCGGGCGGTGCTGACGGCGAGCCGACCGTCGACGCCGATGCCACCACCGCCCGCCGGGCGGCACTGAAAGCGGCACACAGCACATAAGCCGCGCATATCCGGAGGAATGTCTGGAATCGAGACCTGGGCCTGATCCATTTGGGGAGTAAGACATGAAACGGAACACGCATCTGATTTCCGCCCCGGGCCCCTGGGCCCAGTCGCGCCGAGACTTCCTGAAGACGGCGGCGTTGGCCGGCGTCGCCGGTATCGCCGCGGGCCACCTTGGCGCGCGGCCGGCTTTCGCCAAGGCGTCGAAGATCGTCTGGGGCACCAACGCCGACTATGCCCAGCCGGACATGCTGTCGCCGTTCCAGAAGGCTTCGGGCATCGAGGTGGCGACGGAATATTTCTCCGACCCGTCCGAACTCGTGACCAAGCTGCGGGCCGGCGGGGCGGGCGTCCATGTGATGACCGACGGCTCCTACCATTCGGACATCACTTACGGCGAAGGTGTCCTGAAGCCGATCGACACCGCGAAAATGCCGAACTGGGACAAGATGATCCCCGCCTTCAAGACCGCGGGCGGCCTTGCCTTCGACGGCAAGCCCCATGGCATTCCCTATGCCTGGGGCACGGATTCAGTCGTCTACAATTTCGACGCCCTGAAGACGGAAATCGACGATCTCGGCGCGCTGTTCGACCCGAAGTACAAGGGCCAGATCGCGATGCCGAACGGCCTGTTCGAGAGTCTGGTCGCCACCGCCCTCTATCTCGGCATCGAAAAGCCCTTCGCCATGAGCGAGAAGGAACTGGACGAGGTCACCAAGGTTCTGATCAAGCAGAAGCCGCTGGTGCGCTCCTACTGGAACGACATCGGCGACCTGAAGAATCTGATGGCGACCGGCGAGGTCACCATCTGCTGGGGCTGGAAAATGCTGCTCGACATCAAGCAGCATGGCATCGACGTGCGCTGGGCGCACCCCAAGCAGGGCGAACTGGCCTGGTACGACGCCGCCTTCATGACCAAGGAAGCGGAAGGCGAGACCGAGGAAGCGACGATGGCCTTCATGGACTATCTGATCGGCGATACCTATGGCGCCGTGCTCGGCAAGAGCATCGGCTATCTCACCACATCGACCTCGGCCATCGCCGCCATGGACAAGGATCTGGTGAAGACGCTCGGCCTTGACGATTACGACAGTTTCCTCGCCAAGGCCGCATGGTGGACCTCGCCGACCCAGCCGGACCTCTATCAGAAGGCCTGGGACAAGGTACTGAACGCCTGACGGGCCACCGGCGGAGGGATGGAGACGCGATGAACGAGACCTGGCGATCCTGGCTGTCCGGCACCCCCTGGCTGCTGATGATCGGTTGCTTCTTCATCCTGCCGCTGGCTGGACTGTTGCTCATGTCGTTTTCGGGCGAGGGGGGCTTTCCCTCGCTCGACAATTACCGCGTGGTGCTGGGCGAGGGGTCGGACCGGCCGGCGGTGCTTCTGCGCACCATCGGCACGGCTCTGAGCGTTGTCCTGCTTTCGATCGCGATCGCGGTGCCGGCGGCCTATTACCTCGCCAAATGCGTTCTCTCCGCGCGGGTGCAGGCGGCGGTGCTGGCGCTCGTCGCCGTGACCTTCCTGGTCGGACCGCTGGTCCGCACCGTGGCCTGGCGCGGCATCCTCGGGCGCAGCGGTCTCGTCAACACGGTGTTGCAGGGCCTTGGCGTGATCGACGAGCCGATCATGGCCCTGCTCTACGGCCGGCCGGCCGTGATCGTCGCCATGACCTACAACGCCTTTCCCTTCATGCTCTTCACCGTCTTTCTCGCCATGAAGATGATCGACGACCGCTATCTCGCGGCCGGGCGCGATCTCGGCGCCGGGCCGGCCACGGTGTTCTGGCGCATCGTGCTGCCGCTCGCCGCGCCGGGCATCTGGACCGGGGCCATCCTCGTCTTCGTGCCGACGATCTCGACCGTGCTCGAGCCGGAAATCCTGGGCGGCACTTCGGGCCGGCTGGCCGCGACCGAAATCCGCGACCAGTTCTTCCACGCATTGAACTGGCCCATGGGCAGCACATTGACCATCGTGCTGATCGTCGCGGGGGGCGTCGCCATCCTCGCCCTAGCCCTCGTGACGGCGGCGCTGGCCCGCCTGTCCGGGCGGATCGGCATCGCCATGCGCGCGGGGTCCACCGGTGCCGGGAGTGCGCGATGAGGCGGGAGTTCCACTGGTTCCCGGCCGCCGTGACCGGCGCGATGCTGGTCTATTCGCTGCTGCCGATCGTCACCTTCACGCTCTTCAGCTTCAATCCGAGCCCCTTTTACGCCTTCCCCCTGACCGGTTTCACCACCGACTGGTACGTGAAATTGCTTGCGGACGGCCGGATCGGCGATTCCCTCGTCGCCTCGGTCACGATCGCCGCGTCGGTGATGGTGGCGGCGACCGTCATCGGCACCATGTTCGCCTTCTTCGTCGTGCGTGCCGCCGTGCCTTTCAAGCGCGTCCTGGCCGGCCTTGGCTTCCTGCCCCTGGTGGTGCCGGTCCTCGTCCTCGCCGCGGGGCTGCAGGTCACCTTCGTCGAGATCGGTCTGCCGCTCGGCTTCGGCACGGTCATCCTCGGGCATGTCATCTATGCCACGCCTTTCGTCACGCTCATGGTGATGGCGCCGCTCTATCGCTACAATCCGGCGCTCGATGCCGCGGCGCGGGATCTCGGCGCGGGGCCCTTCACCACATTGCGCCTCGTTACCCTGCCCATTCTCTGGCCCGGCATCCGCTCGGGCGCGCTGCTCGCCTTTCTGCTGTCGTTCAATGAATGGGCCATCGCCTTCTTCACCGGCCGGGGCGTGAACAGCCTGCCCATGCTTGTCTATTCGTTGCAGCGGAACGGCTTGCCGCCCACGGTTCTCGCCTATGCCGCGCTCTCGACCGCCGTGGTCGCCATTGCCGCGCTCGCTGTCCTGCCGCTCGTCACCCGTCTGCTTCGAGGCTCGAAATGACCGTGTCCCCTCTGCGCAAGGGCCATGCCCTCGAAATCGACAAGGTCTCGAAAGCCTATGGCCATTTCCTGGCCGTCGACGATGTCAGCCTGGCGGTGGAACCGGGGGAAATCGTCGCCATTCTCGGCCCGTCGGGCTCGGGCAAGACGGCGCTGCTTGGCATGGTCGGCGGGCGGATCGCGGCCGATGGTGGCGACATCAGGATCGGCGGCAATTCCGTCATGGGCTTGCCGCCCGAGAAGATCGACGCGGCGACCGTGTTCCAGGACTATGCCCTCTTTCCCCATCTCTCCGTGCTCGAAAATGTCGGCTTCGGACTCCGCGTCCGGGGCGTGGCGAAGGCGGAGGCGCGGAAGCGGGCGCTCGAAATGCTTGCCATCGTCGGGCTTGAAGCCCTGGCGGACCGGAACATCGCGCAATTGTCCGGCGGCCAGCGTCAGCGCGTGGCGACGGCGCGCGCCCTGGCCGTCCACCCCGGCATCCTGTTGCTGGACGAGCCGCTCGGGGCGCTCGACCGGCAGATCCGGGGGCGGCTGCAGGAAGAGCTGGCGCGCCTGCTGCGCCGCCTGAACGTCACCGCGCTTCTCGTCACCCACGATCAGGAAGAGGCCTTCACCATGGCCGACCGTATCGCCGTGATGCAGGGCGGCAAGCTCGAGCAATACGGCCCGCCCGCCGAACTCTATCGCTGGCCGGCGACCGAATTCGTCGCCACCTTCCTCGGCAACGGCACCATCGTCGAGGGGCGCCGCGCGGGCGGGACTGACGATTTGCCCCTGTTCGAGGTGGCGGGAGCCTTCGTGGTCGCGCGCAGTCGCGTTGCGGTCGGGGCCTCGGCCCGGCTGCTGGTCCGCCCCGAGCACGTCGAGGTCGGCCCGGCCGGCAGCCAGCCGGCGCCGACCTGGCGCGATGCGCGGCTGGCCGGTGTCGTGAATACCGGCGGCACCAGCCGCCTCACGCTCGAGATCGCCGGTACGACGCTGGAGGCTCTCAGTCTCGGCGGTTTCGATCTGGTGCCCGGCCAGACGGTCGATTGTACCCTGGCTGCGGAAGCTGCCGTCGTCCTGTGACGGGGCGGCTTCAGCGAATGCCCGCGCCCGGCGGTTTCACGCCGAAGACGATCTGGACGATCTGGGCGAGGCTGTCGGTCCCGAGCTTCTGGCGGATGTTGGCGCGGTGGACTTCCACCGTCTTCGGGCTGATACCCAGCGCATGGGCGATCTGCTTGCTCTGCTTGCCGTCGATCATCAGGTCGAGCACATCCCGCTCCCGCGGGGAGAGCGAGAGCAGCCGGGCGCTGCGTTTCGAGCTGCGCTGGGCCTCGGCGAACAGGGCGACGCCGGTCGCGAGGGCGGCCTGGATCGTGTCCAGCATCACCTGGTAGTTGAACGGCTTTTCGACGAAGTCGAAGGCGCCGCTCTTCATGGCGCGCACCGACATGGGCACGTCGCCGTGTCCGGTCATGAAGACGATGGGCAGGGGAATATGGCTCTCGGCCAGCAGTTTCTGCAGGTCGAAACCGCCCATCATCGGCATCCGCACATCGAGCACGAGGCAGCCCGGGCGGCGCGGGTCGTAGGTGTCGAGGAATTCGGCTGCGCCCGCGCAGGTGCGCAGGTCGCAGCCGACGGATTCGAGCAGGAAACGCAGGGAGGCGCGCACCGCGTCGTCGTCATCGACGATATAGACGATGGGCTTGACGTCGCGCTCCGTCGGCGGAGCCGCCTTCAGCGCATTCATGCCGTGCCCTCCTCGGGCGTTCCGACGGGCAGGGCGACATGGAACAGGGTACCGCCATTGCCCGAGGTCACCCACATGTGGCCCTGGTGGGAATCGACAATGGTCCGGCACAGGGTAAGACCGATGCCGAGGCCCTGTTTCTTCGTCGTGTAGAAGGCGTCGAAGATCTTGTCCGGATTCATCTTGGGCAGCCCGTGGCCGCGATCCTCGATCGAGATGCGCACGGCGCGCGGCAGGTGGTCCGTGGCGATGACCAGGCTGCGGCGCTCCGCCGGGGTCTCGGCCATGGCCTCGATGCCGTTGAAGGCGATGTTCAGGATCACCTGCGCGATCAGGATGGGATCGGCCAGCGTTTCCAGCGGCCGGGGCGACAGGCGGTAGACGACCCGCACGCCCTCGCGCGCCGCCTTCAGGTCGATGAAGGGGGCGACGTCACGCACCATGGCGTTCACATCGGCCATCGCTCGCGTCGGATCGCTGCGCCGCGTGAAGTTCCTCATGCTGACCATGATGCGGCCGGCGCGGTCGGCCTGGGCGCTGGCGAGACGCAGGGCGTCCAGCGTCTCGTCCCGGTCGAAACGGCCGCTTTCCAGCCGGTGGATGCAGCCGCCGACATAATTGCCGATGGCGGCGAAAGGCTGGTTCAGTTCATGGGCGAGGGCGGAAGCGAGTTCGCCCATGGAGCGGCAGCGGGCGACATGCTCCAGCTCCCGCTCCCGCTCGCGGGCGCGCAGCTCGGCTTCGATCCGCTCGGTCACGTCGCGGTAGTTGATCAGGACGCCCTGAATGTCGGGGGCGGCCAGCAGGTTCTTGCAGGTCGCCTCGTGGTGGCGCCAGTGGCCGTCGCGATGCAGGATGCGATAGGTGACGTGATGCGCCACTTCCGCCTCGCCGCAGCCCGTCGCCTCGCGCCGCAGCAGCTGGCGCAGGCGGTCGATATCCTCGGGGTGGATGTAATGCAGGACATTGCGCCCGGTCGCCCGCCGCTCGTCATAGCCGAGCACGGTCGAGATCGAGGGCGAGACATAGCGCAGCCGGCCGTTGTGGTTGACGATGGCGATCCCGTCCGAGGAATGCTGGATCAGGCGGCGGAAATGCGCCTCGCGCGCGATCAGCCGGTCTTCGTAGAGTTTGCGTTCGCGGATGTCGCGGAACAGGGCCAGCACCAGGCGCCGCCCCTCGACCGTGATCAGCTTCAGATTGACCTCGACCGGATATTCCCCGCCCGAGCGGTGAATGCACACCCATTCGAAGGTATAGCCGCCTTCTTCCGTCGCCCGGCGGATGCGGCGCTGGGCTTCCTCGATGCTGAAGGCGGGACGTGGCGGGCTGATCGCCGCCACGGTCTGGTTCAGCAATTCGGCGCGCGAAAAGCCGGTCAGCCGTTCCGAGGTCTGATTGGCCTCGATGATATGGCCATCGTCCGGATCGTGCAGGAAGATGGCGTCGCTGGCGTATTCGAACGCGGTCCGGTAGTGGCTGGGCGAAAGTTCGGTCATGGCCTTCGGGCCTCGCGGGCGGACAAACCCCAACATGGCGCATCCGGGCGCCCAATTTCAAGCCATCTCGATGGCGGTGCCTATTATTTGATCAATGCGCCGGTCTCAAGCCAGCGCCACGCTCTTGATGATGGCGTGGATGCTTTGGCCCGGCGCCAGGCCGAGATCGGCAACGGCCGCGGGCGTGACGCGGGCGAACAGCGGCTGGCCCCGGCAATCCAGCAGCACGTCGCGGCTGCCGTCGGCATGGGGCAGCAGGCCGGTGATGGTGACGGGCAGGATGTTGCGGGCGCTGAGGCCGTGGGGCGCTTCCCGGGCCAGGATGATGTCGCGGGCGTGGAGCCAGATGCGGCAGGCGGCGCCGATGGGCAGCGGACGCAGGGGGGCGGCCAGCTGGCCGATGGCACCTTCGAGCAGGGTCATGCCGGCGGCGGCGTCATGGCCGGCGACGAAAAGCTCGATCACCGCGCCCGCGTCCTGACGCCGGGCGAGGGGGGCGACATCGGGCCGGGCCATCACCGCCGCCAGCGGGCCGGCCGCGGCCACTTTGCCGGCGTCAAGCACCACGAGATGGTCGGCGAGAGCGATCACCTCGGACAGATCGTGGCTGACATGGACGATGGGCACTTTCGCCTCGTCCCGGATGCGGGCGAGGAAGGGCAGGACGTCCTGCCGCCGTGCCTCGTCGAGGGCAGAGAGCGGCTCGTCCATCAGCAGGAGGCGCGGATTGGCCAGCAGCGCCCGGCCGATCGCCACCCGCTGCTTCTCCCCGCCCGAGAGCAGGCGGGGCCGCCGCTTCAGCAGGTGGCCGATGCCCAGCATGTCGACGATGGCGGCAAAGTCGGCCAGACCCTCGCCCTTCGGCGCGAAGAAGCGGCCATAGAGCAGGTTCTGCCGCACGCTGAGATGCGGGAACAGCCGCCCCTCCTGAAAGACATAGCCGATGCGGCGGCGCCAGGGCGGCAGGCAGATGCCCCTGTCGGTGTCGAGCAGGACGAGGTCGTCGATGGCGATCCGCCCGCGCAAGGGCCGGGTCAGGCCGGCGATGACGTCGATCACCGTGGTCTTGCCCGAGCCGGAGGGGCCGAACAGGCTGGTCACACGGCCTTGGGTGGTGAAGTCGGCGGCAAGACGGAAATCGCCCGCCCTGTGCTCGATGGCGACGGAAAGGCTCATTCCACCCTCTTGCCCAGGCGGCGCGCCAGATATTCCGAGGCAATCAGCGCCCCCATGGAAATGGCGACCGAAATGCCAACGAGGCGGAAGGCGGCGGCGTCGCCGCCGGGCACCTGGGTCAGGGTATAGATCGCGGTGGGCAGGGTCTGGGTCTCGCCCGGAATGTTGGAGACGAAGGTGATGGTGGCGCCGAATTCGCCCATGGCCCGGGCGAAGGCCATGATCACGCCGGCCAGCACGCCGGGCAGCACGATCGGCAGGGTCACGGTCAGGAACACCCAGACAGGCGAGGCGCCGAGGGTGCCTGCCGCCGCTTCCAGCCGGCGGTCGACGGTATCGAACGACAGGCGGACGGCGCGCACCAGCAGGGGAAAGCCCATGATCGCCCCGGCGAGGGCGGCGCCGGTCCAGCGGAAGGCGAAGACGATGCCGAAATGCTCGGCCAGGAAGGCACCGATGGGCCCCCGCCGGCCGAACAGGATCAGCAGGATGAAGCCCGTGACCACCGGCGGCAGGGTCAGCGGCAGATAGACGAGGGCATCGAGGATCGAAATCCCCGGAAACCGCCCCCGCGACAGGACATAGGCGGTCAATATGCCGAACGGCAGACTGGCCGCCACCGCCCAGAAGGCCACCTTGAGCGAGAGCCCGATGGCGGTGAGCTCTTCCGGGCTGAGGTCCAGCACCCCGGCCTCAGTTGGTGCCGGGGGCCTGCATCACGGTGAAGCCGGCGCCGGTAAAGGTGGCGGCGGCCGGGGCCGACTGCAGATAGGCGAGGAACTTCGCCGCCGCCGGATTGGTCGATTCCTTCAGGATCGAAACCGGATAGACGATGGCGGGATAGCTGCCTTCGGGGAAGGTGGCGAGAACCTTCACCGCCTTGTCGGCGACCGCGTCGGTCGCATAGACGATGCCGAGCGGGGCTTCGCCCCGGCCGACCAGGGCGAGGGCGGCGCGCACGCTTTCCGCCTGGGCGAGCTTGTCCTTCACGGCATCGAACAGGCCCAGCTTCTCGAGCGCGGCCTTGCCATAGGTGCCGGCGGGGACCGAGGTCATCTCGCCGATGGCGAGGTGGCCGTCGCCGAGCAGGCCGGCGAGGTCGAAGCCCTCGGCGAGGGTGACCGGCGCCTTGTCGGAATCGGCGGGCGCGACCAGGACCAGCGTATTGCCCAGCAGCGGCTTTTCCGTCTCCTTCACCGTCAGGCCCTTGTCGGAGACATAGGTCATCCACTTCAGGTCGGCGGAAATGAACAGGTCGGCGGGGGCGCCGGCCTCGATCTGCTTGGCGAGCGGGCCGGAGGCGGCGAAGGAGATCTGCACCTTCTGACCGGTTTCCTTCTCGAAGGCGGTGGCGATGCCGGTCAGCGATTCCTTCAGCGAAGCCGCGGCGAAGACGAGCACGGGGGCTTCTTCCGCCCTGGACGGCACGAGCGGGGCCGCCAGGGCGAGGCCGGCGACGAGAGCGAACACGGAGCGACGCGAGAACAGCATGGGATACCTTTCCGGAACCGTGGGTGGTCGGGACAGTCTCACAGAACAGCGGTCGGCGGCGAGGCCTGATCGCACCGCCGGCCAGCGCGGTCAGTCGACGGCGATGATGATATGCGGCGCCTTCACGAGGGCGATCGCCTTGTCGCCGACATCGAGCACCAGACCTTCGGCACTGCTCTTGGTGACGACGCCGGTCAGGGTCAGGCCGCCGCCGATGTCGAGACCGTATTCGGTCGACACCGCGCCGTCGATCCGGCGCACGATGGTGCCCTTCAGCGTGTTACGCGCGGAGGTGCGGCCGATCTCGCCGTCCTTGGCCAGGATGACGAAGCTCGCCTTGATCAGGGCCGTGGCCGGCACGCCCGCGGCGAGGCCGAGGTCGTCGGCGCTGCGCCGCGTGATGATGGCGGCGATGGTGACGCCTTCCGCCACCTTCAGCACCACTTCGGCGTTGACGGGGCCAAGGGCAACGGATTCGACGATGCCCGGAAATTGATTGCGTGCGCTGGTCTTCATGACGGTGATCCCCTGTCAGTCAAGTGAGTGAATGGCCGAGATGCGCACCTGCACCTCGGCCGGGCGGGACGTATAGGGGGCGGAAGTCACGAGGACATCGGCCCCGGAGGCGGCATAGGCGGCGACGTTTCCAGGCCCGATGCCGCCGGCGGCGGCAATGATCGGGCGTCTGTCGGCCCGCTTCTCGATCCCGGCGACGGTGCGAGCGACCTCGGCCGGGGCGAATTTTTCCAACTGTATCACATCTGCGGCTTCCGCGACGGCCAGGGCATCATCGACGGTGGTGACCTCGATGACCAGTGCACGCTCGGGTGCCGATTGTCGCAGACGGGCAAGGATCGCCGCCGGGGCCTCGCCGCCCAGCAGGGCGCGGTGCTCGGGAAAGACCAGCACGGTTTCCGACAGGCCGACACGATGCAGGATGCCGCCGCCCGCCTTCACCGCCTTGGCCGAAAAGGCCCGGGTCAGGGGCACGGTCTTGCGGGTGCAGGCGATCTGGATGCCGGGGGCGACGATGCGGGCGGCGTCGACCAGTTCGCGCGTCGCCGTCGCGATGCCGGACGCCCATTCGACCAGGGTCTGGGCGATCTTCCAGCCGGCGAAGACGGCTTCCGCCGGACCGGTCGCCGCCAGCAGCGGCGTGCCCGGCGGCGCCATCGTGCCGCTGGCCAGGATCGGCCCTTCGATGGCGGCACCAAGGCGTGTCAGCAGACGCGCCGCCTCCTCGGTGCAGCAGGCGACGAGGGGCGTGCGCGCGGCGAAGGTGATACGCGCAAGGCAGTCGCCGAGGCCGAGGGCCTCGGTCGTCAGATCGCCGAAGGGCACATCCTCGGCGATCAGGCGGTCAAGCTCGGCGTCGGCGATAGGCATCGTCAACCGAACTTGAACAGCACGCCATAGCCGCCCCGCGGGTAGTTCCATTCGACCTCGCCGCTGTCGGCGGTCAGCACGCGGCAGGTGCCGCATTCCATGCAGCCGTCCGGCGCCACCTCGACCTGACCCCGGTCGTTGGTCGTGTAACAGCCGGCGGGGCAGACATGGGTCAGGGCGACCAGTGCCGCCGAGGGCGTCTCATGCGGCCGGACCTTGATGTGAGGCCGCCCGGCATCCACCAGGTAGCGGTTGACGTAGAGCTTTTCCTCGACCTTCACGACCGTCGTCATCGCCATGCCCTCGCCAGTTTGAATGCGTCACCGATGAGGCCGCGCAGGCCCCGGCCCTTGCGGAAGGAGGCGATGATCTGCCGCTCCTTCTCGCGTTTCGCCACGCCGTCGACCCGGAACCAGCGCTGCGCCGCCTCGTTGATCAGACGCGGATAGGTGCCGAAGACATTGGCGGCATTGCCGTGCAGGAAATTCGGGATGTCCTTGTATTTCTTCATGTCCTTCATGACGAAGGACTCGTCCAGCGTCTTGCGGTAGAGCGCGAGGTCGGCCTTCGAGAAGTCGGAGCGCAGCTGGCGCAGACGGATGACGGTCTCGGCCGCGACACGTCCCGTGGTCATCGCCAGGTTGGAACCTTCCCGGTGCACCGCGTTCACGAAATGCCCGGCATCGCCGACGATCAGCCAGCCGTCGCCATGGATTTCCGGAATGTGCCGGTAGCCGCCCTCGGGGATCAGATGGGCGGCATATTCCTTGACCTCGGAGCCTTCGAGCAGCGGCTTGACGCTCGGATGGTTCTTGAACTGCTCGAGAAGGGCATAGGGTGTCGTCTCGTTCCTGGCGAAATCCGAGACCATGCAGCCGATGCCGACCGACAGGCTTTCCTTGTTGGTATAGATGAAGGCGGTGCCGGTCATGCCGTCGGTCACCGTGCCCATCACCTCGATGACGACGCCTTCGTCGCCCTTCAGGTTGAAGCGCTGCTCGATCACCTCCTGCGGCAGGAAATGCATTTCCTTGACCGCGAGGGCGACCGCCTCGGGCTTCAATTCGGGACGCAGACCCGCGCGATTGCCGATGAGGCCGTTCACGCCCTCGGCCAGCACGACGACATCGGCATGGATCAGGCCGCCGCCCCGGTCGGTGCGGACGCCGATCACCTTGCCCTTGATGTCGCGGACGAGGTCGGTCACCGTCGTTTCGCACAGGACGGTGGCACCCGCCTCGCGCACGCGGCGGCTGAACCACTTGTCGAACTGGGCGCGGATGATCGTGTAACGGTTCGGCTTCTCTTCGTTGAAGTCTTCCGAGCGATAGTGCATCCCGACGTAAGAACTCTCGTTCAGCATCCACATGCGCTGCTCGATGACGTGCCGCTCCAGTGGCGCGTCCTCGCGGAAGTCGGGGATCACCTTCTCCAGCGCGTCGGCATAGAGAATGGCGCCCTGGACATTCTTGGAGCCGGGGTATTCACCCCTCTCCAGCTGCAGAACCTTCAGTCCCGCCTTGGCCATCGTATAGGCGGCGGCGTTGCCCGAAGGCCCGGCCCCGACCACGATGGCGTCGAAACGTTCCTCGCTCATGCCAGGCCTCCTTCAGCTCGCCAGACGGTGGACAGAAAGGCGCCGACGGAATGCTGCGGTGAGCACGGGCAGCAATTCGACGGCATTGGCGACGATCCCGATTTGAGCGAAATCAAAGATCGGCGCTTTCGCATCCGTATTGATGGCAATGATCATGTCCGCGCCCTCGACCCCGACCCGGTGCTGGATCGCGCCCGAGATACCGGCGGCGATATAGAGCTTGGGCCTGATGGTCTTGCCGGTCTGGCCGATCTGGCGGTCCGCCGTGATCCAGCCCTTCTGGACGAGCGGGCGGGAGCCGCCATATTCGGCGCCGAGCACGGCGGCAAGGTCCTTCACCAGCTGGAAATTTTCCGCCGACTTCAGGCCAAGGCCGCCGGCGACGACGACGTCGGCATAGGCGAGCTGGGCCTTCTGGGTGTGGCGGTCGGGAATGAACTGCAGGACCTTGGTGATCACATCCAGCTCGCTCATGTCGAGCGCATGGTCGACGATCCGGCCCTCGCGGCCCGGAATGGCCAGCGGCATCGCCATCACGCGCGGCCGCACGGTCGCCATCTGCGGTCGGAAGTTCAGCGTGTGGATGGTGCACAGCAGGGAGCCGCCGAAGGTCGGCCGGGTCGCGGCGAGGGAGCGTTCGTCGTCGATCGCGAGTTCGGTGCAGTCGGCGGTCAGGCCGGTCAGCAGCGTGGTGGCGACGGAACCGGCCAGGTCGCGGCCCAGCGTGGTCGCGCCGAGGAGCACGATTTCCGGCTTGTAGGTATTGACGAGGTCGGTCAGCGCCTTGGTATAGGGCTCGTTCCGGTAATGGGTCAGCACCGGATCGGCGACGCGATAGGCGAGATCGGCGCCATGCTCGAAACAGGCATGGGCGGCTTCGGTCAGTTCGGCGGCATCGCCGCCGATCAGCACGCCGGCCAGCTCGACCTGCAGCTTGTCCGCCAGCTTCCGCCCCTCGCCCAGCAATTCGAGCGAGACCGGGTGGATATGGCCGTGTTCATATTCGATGAATACCCAGACATGCTTGTAGGACTTGAAGCGTTCCGGCAATTCCTTCTTCATGCCGGCGCGACCGGCGGCCGGGGCCGGGGTCGTGGCTTGGGTCTGGCGGGGGGCGTCGCTCATCCTTCCATCCTCCTCAGAAGCCGGCCGACAGGCGCCGCAGGTCGGCGTCGAGGGCAGGGTTGCGATCCAGGATCGCGGCGATCAGGGCATCGGCCAGCTGCGCGCCGGACTTGCCCTCGGTCTCGATCAGCGCGGCCTTTTCGGCGCGGGGGGTCGGGGCGAAGACCTTCTTCACCACGGTCGGCGAGCCGCGCAACCCGCATTTCAGCAGGTCGGTGATGCCGGCATCGGCGGCGTTCCAGGTCGTGATCTCGGCCCGCGCCGCCCGCAACGCGTCGGCGAGGGAGCCGCGGCGGATCTCGTTGGTGCCTTCGAGCATGGTCACGAGCACGGGCAGCGCGGTCTTCAGCACCTGAACGCCGCCCTCGGCCCTGCGCTCCACCGTGATTTCCCGCGTCTCGAGATCGAGGCCGGCGATGCGCGAGACATAGGTGAGCTGATTGAGGTCGAGCCGCTTGGCGATGCCCGGGCCAACCTGGGCGGTATCGCCGTCGATGGTCTGCTTGCCGGTGAAGACGATGTCCACGGGGTCGAAGGTCTCGCCGATCTTGGCGATCGCGGAGGCCAGGGCGAAACTGGTCGCCAGCGTGTCGGAACCCGCGAAGTAACGGTCGGTCAGCAGCACCGCCCGGTCGGCGCCGAAGGTCAGTGCCTTGCGCAGCGAATCTTCCGCCATGGGCGGGCCCATGCACAACACCGTGACCGCGCCGCCCTGCCTGTCGCGAAGCGCGAGCGCCGCCTCGAGGGCGAAGAGGTCATAGGGATTGATGATGGTCGGCACGCCCTGCCGCATGATCGTGTTGTGCACCGGGTGGACGCGGATCTGTGCGCTGTCGGGCACTTGCTTGATACAAACGACGATATGCATCCGCTCCTCCTGCTGCCGGCCTTGTGCCGCATGTGATGTTTCGCAAAACTCGTGCCAGATGGAAATTCAATGGAATCAATGACTTGGAAGCCGACAGGGTTGTCGGCTTCCCGACAACATCAGGCCTTTCGCAACGCAAGCGATGACAGCGGGACAAAGCCGCGGCCCTTGGGACGCACCGCGTCCTTCAAGACCTTGAACACCCGCTGGTCGAGCGGCGAGGAGGCGGTGAAATCGGCATAGGCCTTTTCGAGATCGGCCTTGGCGCGCAGGAACAGTTCGTCGTCCGACAGGCCGCCCAGGTCTTCGCGGCGCAGGTATTCGCCCATGCGGCGCAGGATATGCAGCCGGGCGACATTCAGCACCGCCGGGTCGTGGTCGACACCGAGGAAGTCGAAGAAATCCTCGGCGGCCGACATCTGCTTCAACGTGTCGATCAGGCTCATGACAGGTCCTCCGATGCGGGGTTGCGGTCCCGGGTCTGGTAATGGGCGAGGCGGGCTTCGAGGAAGTCGATACGGTCGATCAGGGCGGAGATCGCCTCGCCCACCGGATCGGGCATCAGGTGATGTTCGAGGTCGATGCGGCCGTCGATGCGGCGGCGCTCGCCCTCGGGGCGGACGATGCGGCCGGGAATGCCGACAACGGTCATGCCCGGCGGGACGTCCTCCATCACGACGGCATTGGCGCCGACCCGGGCGCCCCGGCCGACGGTGATGGGCGACAGGATCTTGGCCCCGGCGCCGACCAGCACGCCGTCCTCCAGCGTCGGATGGCGCCGGCCGGGCGACCAGCTGGTGCCGCCCAGGGTCACGCCGTGATACAGGGTGACGTCATCGCCGATCACCGCGGTCTCGCCGATGACGACGCCGGCGCCATGGTCGATGAACAGGCGCTGGCCGATGGTGGCGCCCGGGTGGATGTCGACATTGGTCATGAATCGTCCGAACCACGACAGAAGCCGGGCCGGAAAGCGCACCCCGGCCCGCCACAGGCGGTGGGATACCCGGTGGATCATCACCGCGTGAACCCCCGGATAGGTACAGAGGATTTCGAGGCCGAAGCGGGCGGCCGGGTCGCGCGCCTTCACGCAGGCGATATCCTGCCGCCAGCTGGTGAGAAGACCGGGCGCGCGCGGTTGCATGGTGTCGGGGATGGCGGTGATGTCCACCATCACTCCGCCCCCATCAATACGCCCGGGCGGGCGCAATGGGCGTAGATTTCGAGAAGTTCGTTGTTACCGACGGTGCGTTTGGTCCGGCTGGCCTTTTCACGGACTTCGGCAAGGACGGCGCGGGCGCGGCATTCGTCGGCGGCAAGGCCAAGGCCGGACAGCGCGGCGAAGACGGCGGACAGGCCCGAATGCTTGCCAAGGACGATTTCCCGCCGCCGCCCGAAGCGGGCGGGGGACAGGGCTTCATAGGTCGCCGGGTCCTGCAGCAGGCCGTGGACATGGATGCCGGATTCATGGGTGAAGACGCCCGCGCCGACGATGGATTTGGCGGTCGGGATCGGCCGGCACGAGGCGGCGGCGACGATATCGGCGAGGCCCTGCAACCGGGCGAGGTCGACGCCGGTGCGCCGGCCTTGCGTCTGGGCAAGGGCGGCGACCACTTCTTCGAGGGCGGCATTGCCCGCCCGCTCGCCAAGGCCGAGCACGCAGACCGAGGCGTGGTTGGCCCCGCCCTGTACCGCCGCCAGCGTGTTGGCGGTGGCAAGGCCGAGGTCGTCATGGCCATGGAACTCGATCTCGAGGTCGCTTTCGGCGCAGAGCCGGCGGGTGACCGCATAGGTCGCGAAGGGATCGAGAATGCCCAGCGTATCGGCGAAGCGGAAGCGATGGGCGCCCGCTTCTTCGGCGACCTGCATCGCGGTGCAGACGAAGCCAAGGTCGGCCCGGCTCGCGTCCTCGCCGCCCATGGCGACCTCGAGCCCGAGGTCGCGGGCATAGCGGATCACCCGGTCGATCCGGCGCAGCACGTCGGCCCGGTCGCTGTGATATTTCGCCCTGATCTGCAGATCGGAAAGCGGAACCGACAGGTTCACGCGCGACAACCCGGTGCGCAGGGCGGCGTCGACATCCGCCTCGGTCATGCGGCACCAGGCGATGGCCTCGGCATGGGACAGGGTTTCGGCGACGGCGGCGATCGAGTCGATCTCGGCGCTGCCCATGGCCGGGGTGCCGGCCTCGATCTCGTCGACGCCGGCCTCGTCGAGGGCGCGGGCGATCGCCAGCTTCTCCTCGAGGGTGAAGGCGACGCCGGGGGCCTGTTCGCCATCACGCAGGGTGGTGTCATTGATGACGACGGCGGGAAGATGCGCGGGGGTCATGGCACTCTCTCCTCTCGAGGTCAGGCGTAGGTCGGGTTGAAGGCGGTGTCCGCCGCTGCCTTGGCCGCGCCCTTGTCCTTCCAGAACGGCGAGAGCGAGCGCAGGTTGGCGATGATGCCGGGCATCACCTCGAGCACGCGGTCCACATCCTCCTCGCCATTCTCGCGCGAGAAGGAGAAGCGGATGGCGCCATGGGCGGCGGTATAGGGCACCTTCATGGCGCGGAGGACATGCGAGGGTTCGAGCGAGCCCGAGGTGCAGGCCGAGCCCGAGGAGGCGGCGATGCCCGCCCGGTTGAGCAGGAGCAGGATCGCCTCGCCCTCGATGAATTCGAAGGCAACATTGGCGGTATTGGGCAGACGGTGATCGGTATCGCCGGTCACGAAACTGTTGCCGATCCGCTGCAACAGACCCTGTTCCAGCCGGTCACGCAGGGCCTTCACCCTGGTCTGTTCGTCGCTCATATGGGCGAGGGCGAGTTCCGCCGCCTTGCCGAGGCCGATGATGGCCGGGGCGTTCTCGGTGCCGGCGCGACGGCCCCGCTCCTGATGGCCACCCCGGATCATCGGGCGCAGGCGCACGCCCTTGCGGACATAAAGCGCGCCGATGCCCTTTGGTCCGTGCAGCTTGTGGCCCGACAGCGACAGCATGTCGATCTCGGTCGATTTCAGGTCGATGGGCAATTTGCCCACGGCCTGCACCGCGTCGGTGTGGAACAGGGCGCCGGCCTCATGGGCCATTTCGGCCAGGCGTTCCACCGGGAACAGGGTGCCGGTCTCGTTGTTGGCCCACATGATCGAGACGATGGCGGTCTTCGGCCCCAGCGCCTTGCGATAGGCCTCGACATCGAGGCGGCCCTTGGCATCGACCGGGATGCGGTGGACGGTCACGCCCTTGTGCTTTTCCAGCCAGTCGCACAGCGCGAGGATCGCCGGATGTTCCACGACCGAGGTGATCACCTCGCTCCGCCCGACCTGGGTTTCGAGCGCGGACAGAATGGCGGTATTGTCGGATTCCGTGCCGCCCGAGGTATAGACGATCTCGTGATCGTGCTCGGCGCCCAGCAGCTCCTGCAACTGCCGCCGCGCCGTCTTCAGCGCCCCGCCGACCGAGGCACCGAAGGCGTGCATGGAGGAGGCATTGCCGAACTGCTCGGTGAAGAAGGGCAGCATGGCGGCGACGGCGGCCGGATCGACCCGGGTGGTGGCATTGTTGTCGAGATAGACGGGACGCATGGCGATCTCCCTTCCCCGGCTCAGACCGGAATGACGCGCAGCGGCTGGCCCAGCTTTTCGATCAGCCGTTCCTGCACGCCGTTCACCGTGACGCTGGCCATCTGGCAGCCGATGCAGGCACCCGACAGTTTCACCAGCACCCGGTCGCCCTCGACATCGACCAGTTCGCAGTCGCCGCCGTCCTGGCGCAGGAAGGGGCGCAGGCCCTCGATCGCTTCCTCGATCAGGCGGATGCGCTGGAGATTGGTCAGCTTCGGCCGGGCCACCGGCTCCAGCTTGATGGCGAGGGGGGACTTGCCGGTCTTCGGCCGCCGCACCGCGCGCAGCGCCTGGCTGGGGTCGAAAGCCTCGGCGGCGTCGAGCAGGCCTTCGGCGACCATCGCCGCGTTGGTCTTGGCCAGAACCTCTTCGATCCCCTCGATGCAGGTGGCGCAGGAGCCGCCCGCCTTGGTGAAATGGGTGACCTGTTCGAGGGTGGTCAGGGCATTGTTGCGCACCGCGCGCTCGATCATGCCTTCGTCGACGCCGAAGCACTTGCAGACAAGGGCGCCTTCCTCGTGGTCGTCCTCCCACGCCTCGCCCCGGTAGTTGGCGACGGCGGCGCGCAGGGCTTCGTAACCCATGACGGAGCAGTGCATCTTCTCGGGCGGCAGGCCGCCGAGGAAGTCGGCGATATCCTGATTGGTCAGCTTCAGGGCTTCGTCGATGGTCTTGCCGATGATCAGCTCGGTCAGGGCCGAGGACGAGGCGATGGCCGAGCCGCAGCCGAAGGTCTGGAACTTGGCGTCGGTGATCACATCGGTCGCGGGATCGACCTTGATCATCAGGCGCAGCGCGTCACCGCAGGAGATGGCGCCGACGTCGCCGATGCCGCTGGCGTTTTCCATCACGCCCGCGTTCTTCGGATTGTAGAAGTAATCCTGGACCTTTTCGCTGTATTCCCACATGGCCCGTCTCCTCAGCCGAAGGACTTGCCGCAGGAGCACTGCGACGTCGCCTGGGGGTTGTCGAAGGTGAAGCCCGAACCTTCGAGGGCGACGACGAAGTCGATCGTCGTGCCTTCGATCACCGGCTTGCTCTTCTCGTCGATGAAGACCTTCACGCCGTCCTGCTCGGTCACGATGTCGCCCGGCTCCGAAGCCGAGACGAGGCCCATCATGTATTTGAAGCCGGCGCAGCCGCCCGCCTCCACCATCACGCGCAGGCCCTCGACCGGCTCGGTCGAGCCCGAGATCGCGGTGCGCACGGCATTCACGGCACTTTCGGTCAGATGGATCATGGCGATGTTCCCCAAATGTGGACTGGTGGGGACATCGCAAGCCCCGTGCCAAACGGCATCGTGTTGATTTATAATAGGTTTTGCCGATTGGCTGATTGTCGGCTTTATGCCTTTGTCGGGTTTCCGACAGGGGCGGGATGCGACAGCCGCTCAAAAGTAACCCCGGCCTTTCCCGGGGCTGAGGGGAAAGGCCGGGGCCGGCCGCGGGTATCTGGGGATCGGGAACCCCGCGGGTCTCGTCAGGCGCTGGCGCGGCTCTCCATCTCGCGGCGGCTGCGCGCCATCAGGCTTTCACCGTCCTCGGTGCCGAAGCAGGTCTCGAAATCGTCGCATTCGCTGCGGCTCGGCGCCGTGCACAGGCGATAGCCCTCGTCGCGGCAGATCATGCGGTAGAGGAATTTCTTCCACTTCATGTCGCTGGAATTCTTGCGCGACAGCGGCTCGAAATGCCGCTCCATCAGCCAGGACAGCTCCCGCCGGTTGCGCAGGCCCAGGTCCTGCCACAGGTGGTTCGGCCGCTGCACGCGCCGCGCCAGCATGGACGCGAGGGCATATTCGAGCGGGCTGCCGTCGGTCGCGCAGCGCAGCAGCAGGTCGCGCAGGCAAGCCTCGTCGTCCGGCAGCACGATGTCCGACAAGGGGAAGCGCTCGAACTGCGGCCGCGTCGCCGGGAACACGGCGTCGACGAGGGCGAGCAACTCCGCCTCGCCAAGGCCGATGCGCTCGCTCGGCAGGACCTTGTCGTGCAAGGCCTCGGCCAGGGAGAGCGAGAGGATGGACGCGACGACATGGGCATCGAAGGCTTCGCAGGCCGGACGGCCGCCGGCCCCCATCAGCCAGTCATAGAGATCCTGTGCGTTCATCGCCGCCTCCCCGTCAGGCCGCGCCATGGCTTTGGCAGTTGGTCGGACAGACCCGGGCGCAGGCACCGCAACCGACGCAGGCCCCGGCGTCGACGAGGGCCATCACCTTGCGCTCGATGTCGTCCTCGTCCGGGTCGACCATCTCGCCCTCGTCGGTCACGCCCATCAGGGTCATCACGCCCCGGCCGCAGACCTTGTAGCAGCGGCCGCAACCGATGCAGAGCTTGGCGTCGATGGCGAGCAGATAGTCCGGCGTCCAGGCGCGGCCGTCGCGTGTCTGCGCTTGCATGGCAATCGTCCTTCTCAGGCGGTTTCGCGTTGCTTCAGCTCGGCCCGCTTGGCCTCGAGGGTGCTGAAGGCGTCGAGGGCACGGGCCGCGACCTCGGGAATCTGCTGCCAGTTGACCGGCAGATCCTCGGACAGGTCGTGCAGGTCCATCTTGGCCTTTACCGCCTTGGCCGAGAGTTTCTTCAGCTCGGCTTTCAGACTGTCGATATCGGTCATGGCTGTCCTCCCTCAGATTTTGGCGACGTCGGGATGGGTCTCGATCAGGGCGATGGCCTGATCGACCGCCTTCATGCCCTCGGCCGCCAGCGTCTCGAAATCCTCGAAGCCGAAACGATGGACGTCCCGCAGGGACTTGGAAAAGGCGACCAGCCGGCCGACCAGCAGGACGACGCGGCCGAAGCCTTCATGGCTGATCTTCATCATCGGACTGGCCATCAGGCCGCAACGCTTCTCGATGGTCAGGCCGACCGCCTTGTAGAATTTTTCCACCCGGTCGATGGTGTCGGGATCGGGATCGGCCATCATGGGCATGGCGCGCTTCTCGGCGCGCGTCACGATGAAATCCTCGATCAGGCGGGCGTCGCTGCGCTTTTCCCAGGCACCGTAACTGTCCTCGGCCCGGATCAGGCTGACCAGGCTCTGAAGGAAGGGGCTGTCGAAGGCGTCGGCGGGTGTTTCGGCAAGGGCGGTCATGGTCAATCCTCCTCGTCCAGGAAATCCATCGAGCGTTCCTGCTGCGCCATCATCACCTTGCGCAGCCAGGGCGGCGGGTTGCCGGCCATCATGGTCTGGACCTTGGCGATCACCGTCTCGATCGGCTCGGGCGCCGACAGTTTCACCGGATGGATGCGGGCGTTCACCACCTTGACCGCCGACGGCCCGCCGATGGCGAGGCAGAACAGCAGGTTGCAGCCGCGCAGGGCATCGACCTTGGGGCCGATGCGGTCATCGCCTTCGTTCCGATGCTTGCCGGATTCATCCGAGACGGTGCCGAATTCGACCGCCTCGACGAAGCGGCTTTCCAGCGGGGTCACGTCGTAGACGGCGAATTTCTTCGCCGAGCCGAAATGGGCGTTCAGGGCTTTCATGTCCTGCGTCGCGATGGCGATGCGCAGGCGCGGCACGCTGTCCGTTACCGGCACGGGTTCGGTCTCAACAAGTTGCAGTCGGCGCATGGGTTGTTTCCCCCTTGAGCGACGCGGGCACGGGCGCCAGCACGTCAGCGAAATCGGCCGGGCGCTTTTCGGGCCGCGCGGCGATGAAGAGATTGGCGATGTCGACGATCAGGTCGCGGGTGCCGCGATAGAGGATGGTGCAGCGGTGCTGCGCCCCCAGCCGGTCGAAGATCGGAAAGCCCGCCCGGTAATGCGGCAGGCCGAGGCGCTCCGCCGCCTGACGGCCATGGGCATGGGTGACCAGCAGCTCTGCCCCGTTGGCGGCGGCCGCGGCCTCGAAATCGGCGAGATCGCCGACGATCACCTCGTCCGACGGGATATCGGCGAGGGCGGGCGAATTGCCGGTCGAGGCGACGGCGACGACGACTTCCGAACCGAGACCGCCGAAGAACAGGGCAAGGCCGTGCAGCAGATCCGGGTCGGCGGCGATGGCGACGCGCCGGTCGCCGAAATGGAAATGGCCGTCCAGCATGACGTCCAGCAGCTGAGACCGCCGCCGTTTCACACTGGCCGGCACCGGCTGGCCCGAAAGGTGGGACAGCAGGGTGATCAGGCTGTCGGTAGGGGCAAGGCCGGTCAGGCTGGCGAACAGCGTGGTCGGCACGCCGGTCAGGCCCTGCAGCGCCTCGGCGGGCGCGCGCATGTGGTGGCCGATGGCGATCGTGTGCAGGGCCCGGCCCATCTCGGCGATGTCGCCCAGCCTCGTGCCGCCGCTGGTCGGCCCGGAATAGGCATCGTTCACGTGGCCGTCGAGCGAGCCGGAGACATCGGGCAAGACGACGGCGGTGAAACCGAAGGCGGCGATCGTCTCGCGGAGTTCCTCGATATCGGCCGAGGTCAGGTGAACGCCGGGCAGCACATTGATCTGGCGCAAGGGGTTGTCGCGCCGGTCGCCGGGCGTGACCAGGGCCTCGATCATGGCGGTGACCGCCTTCGACCAGCCGTCCTCCAGCGCGCCCGCGAAATCGGGGGTGGAGGCGAGGACGATCTTCGTTTCCGCCAGTTCGTCGCGCCGGGCGATGATGCCTTGCAGGTCGCCGACGAAATCCTCGCCCCGCGTCTCGACTAGGGCGGTGGTCGCGATGCCGACGAATTTCGGCTTCATGCGCTTGGTCAGGTTGATCAGCGCCTCTTCCAGATGATCGGCGCCGCCAAGCACGGTCGAGACTTCGTCGATCGCCGTCGTCTGCAGCGGCATGTCTTCCTTGAAGTGCCGGACCGCGAGGGTGAGGGCGAAGGAGGTGCAGCCCTGACTGCCGTGGAACAGCGGCACCGCGCCGTCGATGCCGAGATAGGCCAGCGCCGCCCCCATGGGCGCGGACGATTTCAGCGGATTGACCGACAGGTTCTTCTTGGGGATGCGGATGGTTGCCATGTCAGCCTCCCTCAAACGCGCCGGGGTTCGATTTCGGCGAAGGGGAAGGCGGCATTCGGCAGGTCCCAGGGCGCCGGCCGGTTGATGTCGCGCCATACCGGGTTGTGCAACGACTTGGCCAGCTCCCGCACCAGGGTGACCATGCCGTCGTAACCACCGAAGGCGTGGTGGCGTTCCTGATTGATGTCGAGCCAGGGCACCTTGGCCTTCAGGGCGACGAACTGGCTCTTGCCGCCGGACAGCAGGATATCGGCATCGCCGCGCTTCAGCTGGGCGTACATCTCGCGGGGCGGCACGCTTTCGACCATATGGGGGTCTTCCATGATGGCCTTGACCCGTTCCTTGTCCTCCTCGGTCGATTTCCGGACCGAGGTGTAGACGATCTCCATGCCGATTTCCTGAAGGGCGGCGACGATGGACCAGGACTTCACGCCGCCGGTATAAAGCATCACGCGCTTGCCCTTCAGCTCGTCCCGCCAGGGCTCGATGCGGGACCAGGCATGGGCCTCCTCGCGGGCGATCAGGGCTTCCGTCCGCGCGATCAGATCGGCGGGCGCGCCGCGTTCCACGAGGAGGCGCGCGGTGGTGCGCAGCGTCGCGCTCATGTCGGAAATGCCGTAGAAGGAACATTCGAAATAGGGGATGCCCCAGCGCTCCTCCATCTTCCGCGCGACATTGATCAGCGCGGTGGAGCAGACCATCAGGTTCACCCGGGCGCGGTGCGCCGTGGCGATCTCCTCGTAACGTCCGTCGCCCGACATGCAGGACAGCACGCGGATGCCCAGCGCCTCGAACAGCGGCTTGATCTGCCACAGTTCGCCCGAGAGATTGTATTCGCCGATGATGTTGATGTCGCAGGGCGTGGTGAATTCCGGCTCGCGCGTGCCGATGACATGGTCGAGCAGCGCCTCCCCGGCCAGCTTGTTGCCGAGGTTCTTGGAGCCGGCGAAACCGGGTGCGTTCACGGGGATGCAGGGCGTGCCGAATTTCTCGCTGGCGTGGCGGCAGACGGCGTCGATGTCGTCACCGATGGTCGCCGGCACGCAGGTCTGATAGACGAAGACGGCGGGCGGCGCATATTGCGCGATGGCATCCTTGATCGCGCGGTACAGGCGCTTCTCGCCATTGCCCATGACGATGTCGAGTTCGGAAAGGTCGGTGGTGAAGGAGACGCGATAGGTCTTCTGCCCTGACGAGGCAGAGTTCCGATTGTCCCAGGAATTGCCCTCGCAGGCGAGGGGGCCGTGGATCAGGTGGACGACATCGGTGATCGGCTGCAGGGCGATCTTGGCGCCGTCGAAGGCGCAGCCGCCGGCGGCCGCGCCGGGGGTCAGCGGCTTGGAGCAGCCCTTCTTCTTCGCCTTCGCGTCCTTGGCCGCGTTCTTGTCGCAGCCCGGCTCGTTGAAGACATCGGCGATCTTGGCTTTCAAGGCGTCGCTCATGATCCTGCTCCTGTCGTTGTTGCCGCTCTCCACCGAAAGGGGGCGTCGCCCCGGCGCGGGCCGGGGCGACGTTGCTCGTTACCGCGTCAGGTCGTAGGAATAGTCGGTGACGCCGGCCTCGATGGTCTCGCTGTCGAGCTTGTCGAAGATCTTGTCGAGCAGCGTGACGAGGACCCGCAGGCCGCCCTGATAGCCCCAGACCGGGAAACGGTGGTGGTGGTGACGGTCGAAGATCGGGAAGCTGAGCCGGATCAACGGGGTGTCCAGGTCGCGTTCCAGATATTTCGCGTAGGAACTGCCGATCATCAGATCGACCGGCTCGGTCGCCATCAGCGAGCGCAGGTGCCACAGGTCCTTGCCGCCCCAGGCCTTGCAGCCGGCGCCGTAGGGGCTGGAGGCGAAGAGCTCCGCCATCTGGGCTTCCCAGGCCTTGTTGCCGTTGGTGGCGAGGCAATGCTTCGGCTCGCCGCCGGTCTCGAGGATGAAGCGGGCCATGGCGTAGACGAAGTCCGGATCGCCAAAGATCGCATAGGTCTTGCCGTGGAGATAGGCCTGGCTGTCGGCCATGGCGTCGATCAGACGGCCGCGTTCTTTGGTCAGTTCTTCCGGGACTTCCTTGCCGCTAATCTCGGAGACCTTCATCAGGAATTCGTCGGTGCCGGCGATGCCCATCGGATAATGGAACGAGGCGGTTTCCTGGCCGAGGCTGGCGGCATATTCCAGCGACTTGATCGAGCAGTATTCCTGCATCGACAGGGTCGCCTTGGCGTTCAGCGCGGCTTTGGCGGCGTCGATGGTGGTGCCGCCGTCATACATGCGGTACTCGCCGTCCGACGGGGTGTCGAACTGGTCGGCGACGTCGGACAGGATGGTGTAGTCGACACCCATCAGGTCCAGCATCCGCTTCAGTTCGCGGTTGTTGCCGACGGCGAAACCGTCGAAGCCGGGAACGATGTTGATCGAGGTGCCCGGGTTACACTCCTGGCCCTTCCAGAAGTGCTCGAGGATGCCCTTCAGCATGTTGTCGTAGCCGGTGACATGGCTGCCGACGAAGGCCGGGGTATGGGCGAAGGGAACGTCGAAATCCTGCGGGACCGAGCCCTTGTTCTTGGCGTTCTGGATGAAGGATTGCAGGTCGTCGCCGATCACTTCCGCCATGCAGGTGGTCGAGACCGCGATCATCTTCGGGTCATAGAGCGCGTAGGTGTTGGCGAGGCCGTCGATCATGTTGTTCAGGCCGCCGAACACCGCCGCGTCCTCGGTCATCGACGAGGAGACCGCCGAACACGGCTCCTTGAAGTGACGCGACAGGTGCGAGCGGTAATAGGCGACGCAGCCCTGCGAGCCATGGACGAAGCTCATGGTCTTCTCGAAGCCGGCGGCGACGAAGACGGCGCCCAGCGGCTGGCAGGCCTTGGCCGGGTTCACGGTCAGGGCTTCGCGGGCGAAATTCTTCTCGCGGTATTCCCACGACTTGGTCCAGTCCGCGGTCTTCTGCACGACGTCGTCCGCCGGCATGTTCTCGAACAGGGCCTTCTTCTTCGCGAGCATTTCCCGATATTCGGGTTCGCGGAACAGCGGTGCGTGGTCGAGCACCTTTTCAGCGGACTGGGGCATGGGTCAGTTCCTTGTCTGGTCTGGGGGGCGGGGCGGCCCGAAGGCACGCCCCGCGGTCTTCCGGTTCAGGCAGCCTTGGTCCAGGGGGCCTTGAACAGGCCCCAGACCGGGTTGTTGATCGCGAGGTCCATGTCGCGCGCGAAGATGGCGAAGCCGTCGTAGCCGTGATAGGGGCCCGAGTAATCCCACGAGTGCATCTGACGGAACGGGATGCCCATCTTCTGCACCGGGTATTTTTCCTTGATGCCCGAGCCGACCAGGTCGGGGCGGATGTTCTCGATGAACTTCTCGAGCTCGTAGCCGGTCACGTCGTCATAGATCAGGGTGCCGTCCTTCACGTAGTGGCCGGTGCGCTTGTAGTCGTCGCCATGGGCGAATTCATAGCCCGTGCCGGCGATCTGCATCCCGAGGTCCTCGTAGGCGGTGATGACATGGCGGGGGCGCAGGCCGCCGACATAGAGCATGACCGACTTGCCTTCGAGACGCGGGCGGTACTTGGCGATCACGGCATCGACCAGCGGCTGGTACTTGGCGATGACCTTTTCGGCGTTTTCCTTGATCGTCTCGTCGAACTGCGCCGCGATGGCGCGCAGCGAGGCGGCGATCTGCGAGGGACCGAAGAAGTTATATTCGATCCATGGAATATTATACTTCTCTTCCATGTGCCGGCAGATGTAGTTCATCGAGCGATAGCAGTGGATGAGATTGAGCTTGGCCTTCGGCGCGCGCTCCATCTCGGCCAGGGTCGCGTCGCCCGACCAGTTGCCGACCACGCGCAGGCCCATCTCCTCGAGGAGGATGCGCGAGGCCCAGGCGTCGCCGCCGATGTTGTAGTCGCCGATGACGTTGACGTCATAGGGGCCGGCCTCGAACTCGACATCCTTCTTGTCGAAGACCCAGTCGCGGATCGCGTCATTGGCGATATGGTGGCCGAGCGACTGGGAAACACCGCGAAAACCCTCGCAGCGCACGGGCACGATGGTCTTGCCGGTTTCCTTGTTCTTCTTGCGCGCGACCGCTTCGATATCGTCGCCGATCAGGCCGATCGGGCATTCCGACTGGATCGAGGTGCCTTTGGCCAGCGGGAACAGCTCGTCGATCTCGTCGATGATCTTTTCCAGCTTCTTGTCGCCGCCGAAGACGATGTCCTTCTCCTGGAAATCGGAGGTGAACTGCATGGTCACGAAGGTGTCCACGCCGGTCTTGCCGATATAGTAGTTGCGGCGCTGGGACCAGGAATACTGGCCGCAGCCGACCGGGCCATGGCTGATGTGGACCATGTCCTTGACCGGGCCCCAGACCACGCCCTTGGAACCTGCATAGGCGCAGCCGCGGATGGTCATCACGCCGGGGACCGACTTGATGTTGGATTTGACGTCGCATTCCGTCAGCGGCTCGGCGGCCTCTTCGCCCTCGACGGTCTTGGCGACCGAGAGGTGCTTGGCGCGGCGCTTGCGGGACTTGTCGGGGTAGGCTTCCAGCACCTCCTCGATGAGGCGGGCATGGAATTCCGAATCGTTTTCATAATCGAGGCTCATGATGCCCTCCTTGGTGCCGGATCGTGCCCCCGGCCACCCTGTGGCGGCCGGGGATGTCACTGGTTACTGCGCGGCGGCGGCCTTCTTGGCCGCTTCCTTGGCAGCGAGTTCGGCGAGCTGCTGTTCCTCGGTCTTCATGATGCCGAAGTCGAGGAGCATGTCTTCCAGCTCTTCCATGGTGATCGGGGTGGGGACGGTGCCCTGGCCCGAGTTGGCATGGATCTTCTGGGCGAGCTGGCGGTACTCGGCGGCCTGCTGGCTGTCCGGGGCGTACTGGATCACCGTCTGGCGGCGCAGCTCGGCGTGCTGCACGATATTGTCGCGCGGCACGAAATGGATCAGCTTGGAGTTCAGGCGCTTGGCCAGGGCTTCGGCGAGGTCGAGCTCGCGGTCGGTCTGGCGCTCGTTGCAGATCAGCCCGCCGAGGCGCACGCCGCCGGAATGGGCGTATTTCAGGATGCCCTTGGCGATGTTGTTGGCGGCATAGAGCGCCATCATCTCGCCCGACATCACGATGTAGATTTCCTGGGCCTTGTTCTCGCGGATCGGCATGGCGAAGCCGCCGCAGACCACGTCGCCGAGCACGTCGTAGGAGACGTAATCGACATCGTCATAGGCGCCGTTCTCCTCGAGGAAGTTGATCGAGGTGATGACGCCGCGGCCGGCACAGCCGACGCCCGGTTCCGGACCGCCGGACTCGACGCATTTGATGCCCTTGTAGCCGAGCTTCAGCACGTCCTCGAGTTCCAGGTCCTCGACCGAACCGGCTTCGGCGGCGAGCGACAGGACGGTGTCCTGGGCCTTGGAATTCAGAATGAGGCGGGTCGAATCCGCCTTGGGGTCGCAGCCGACGATGAGGATCTTCTGACCCATCTCGACCAGCGCGGCGAGGGTGTTCTGGGAAGTGGTGGACTTGCCGATGCCCCCCTTCCCGTAGAACGCGATCTGACGAAGTGCGCTCATGTTCGTATCCTGTCTCGTTCGGGAATGATCACGCGGGCATCTCGCCTCGCATTCCCTTCTTTGCACGGGGCGTGCCAAGTGCCGTTCAGGGTAAAAAAATATTGAAAATCAATATGTTATGTCGGGTTGGCGGCTTGTGGCGGGGCCCGACACCGCTGTTGCAACCCCGACAAAATCCGACAGGCCTGTCGGGTCGGTCGCCGGGCCGCGCGTAATGCTCCGGGTGACGGGCGGCTGTCCCTCGAAAACAGAAATCCCGGCGTCGCCGCCGGGATTTCCAGGTCTCGCCCTGACGATGGGGTCAGGCGACGAGTTCGCTCACGAAATCGGCGAGACTGCCGCCAATGGGGGTGATGCCTTGTCCGCGCAGGAAGCGGATTTCATTCCGGGTCAGTTCGGTGTCGCCCATGACGACGAAATGGGGCCCGCGGCTGCGCTTCATGATCTGTCGGGCATAGGTGCGCAGCAGCTGGTCGTGGAAGCGGCAGCCAAGGAACAGGAAGCCGCGGCCCTGCCGACGCAGTTTCACCGCGTCAGGGATCGGGTTCTGGATGTCGATCTCGGTCAGGACCTCGACATAGTCGCTGTCGGCCAGCAGGAAATTGCCGACAGGCGCGATGGCGCCATGGGGTTTGTACAGGAGGGTGGCCCAGCCCCCGGCGTTCACCACCGGCGTTTCCGCGCCCTTGCGGTCATAGGCGCGGAACCAGCGGTCCTCGCCGATGCCGGCGCGCGTGATGCCCTGGATTTCGCCCCAGTCGAGCACGTCCTCCATGGCGGCGCGCATGGCGCCGTCGTACCAGCTGTCGACGATCAGCGGCAGATGCAGGCCGGCCAGGAAGCGGTGCAGCGGCCCGGGCGCGACCGGCGCGGCGAAAATCTCGCGCAGCAGCGCGTCGAGGCTGGAGCGGTGCCGGCTGCTCTCGATATATTGGGCGGAGGCCCAGGGGTTGCCGCGGGCCCGTTTCGGCAGGGCGACGCGCTTGCCGAGGGCGGCGGCCAGCGCGTCGTAATCGGTCGGCACGACCGGCGCCGACAGGGCCGCGATGCCGGCGCCGAGGAAGGGCACCAGCCGCTCCTCGGCCAGGCATTTGCGGATGGCGGGCAGCACGCTGGCGCGGTCGGCCAGCGGCAGGGGGGGAACCGCGGCGTTCATGGCTCAATCCTCCCCGCCGCGCTTCTTCGCGTTGATGGTGATCGGCAGGCGGGTATCGGCCGCCATCTCGGGCAGGTCGAGTATCCAGCCGTTGGCGAGGCGGACCCAGCCACCCCACAGCGCCTCGTGCTCGGTCTCGGTCACATGCTCCTCGAGGTCCTTCTTGGGGACATAGACGGACAGGCCCGTGGCGGCCCTGCGGATCATGACTTTCATCGGCCTTGGCCTTCCTTTGGCAGATCGTCGAGGGAAATCAGCTCGCGCCGGCGCATCCCGACGACGATGCCCCGGTCGATGAATTCGACCGCGTAGATATAGTAACGCTGAAGGAACATGCCGATGTCGCGGATGTAACCTTCATCGCCCTTGCGGATCAGGATCTCGCCGACGTCGCGCCCGGCGAAGGTGCCGTCGTTCTTCACGTATTTCGTCGCCCGGACCTTGGTGCCCGGCTTGAAGGCGGGCGGTCCCCGGGTTTCGATCTCTTCTTCGCGGCCAAGGCCCATGATCATTCCTCCCGGGCGGCGAGACGCCGCGTGACGGTTTCGCGGATGAGCGGATCGCTATCGCCCAGAAAGCCGATCAGGCCCTCGACCGGGATGCGCTCGGCGGCGGTGAAACGGACGCGCAGGTCGGCGTCGTCGGCGAAGAGGCCGAGGCGTCTCGGCTCCAGCCGCTCCGCGACCTCCTGGCGGACCATGGGGTCGGCGTCGAAGGCCATGTCGATCAGGCGGTGTTCCGGCAGGCGGCGGGCGACCCAGCGGCGCACCTCCGCTTCCTCGTCCGCCATGGCGGCGGGCAGCAATTCCGGCGGCAGGCGGCGCACGGTGATCAGGCGGACGTAGTAGTCCTCGTCCCCCAGCATATCGAGCAGGGGCTTGCCGCTCAGCCGGCTGGCGACGGCGATGCGCACGCGCCGGTCCGGGTCATGGGCGAGGGGGGCGACACGGCCAGCCGGCAGGCGCAGCGCGGCCATCGCCCGAACTTCCGGCTCCGGATCGGCCAGCAGGGGCGGCAGCCGGAACAGATCGACATATTTCGCCGCGATCGCCCGCACCTCGAAATAAGGATGGTCGAGGTATTGGCCGGCCAGCTCCGGGTGGTCGATGAAGAAGCGCTCGACCCGGCGGGCGCGGCGGTCGCGCACGCAGGTCTTGCCCTTGCGGCAGCGGCCGTCGCGATGCATCGCCTCATGCGGGCACGACCGGCAGGATACCGGCCGGCCCAGCCAGTCGAGCGCCTCGCCCGTCAACTCCCCCGCCAATTCCATGACCGGCCCTCGGGGCGGTGGCTCAGGCCGGGACGCAGGTCTTCGGCACCGGGCAGACGGCGGCGCACTGCGGGCTGTCGAACTGGCCTTCGCATTCGGTGCATTTGTTGGGGTCGATCACGAAAATGTCGCCCTTCATGCGGATCGCCGCGTTGGGGCATTCAAATTCGCAGGCCGAGCAGCCGGTGCATTGGGAAGCGATGATCTTGTAGGCCATGGTCGGGTTCCTTTCGTCGGGATGGGGTCAGGCGGTGAGAAGCTGTTCGGCCGGGGCGTAACGCGCCGCATACCAGGCGGCGATGCCGGCCTCGATCCAGTCGTAGGCGTGTTCGTCGGTCGCCTCGATGCCGGCGGCGGTCAGGCTGTCCTTCGGGCAGTCGCCGATCTTGGCGCAGAGCACGACCGTGACGCCTTCGAGGGCAGCGATGACACCGTCCAGCGTCGCGTCCTCGCCCCAGCCGCCTTCGCAATATTGCTCGACCTTGCGGTGGCCGATGAAGGCGACCCCCTTGGCCGAGGCTTCATAGACCTGGAATTCGGTGGCATGGCCGAAGTGCTGGTTGATGCGGCCGCCGCCCCGCGTCGCGACCGCGACCAGGACCGAGGCTCCGGCCTGCAGGCCCGAGACTTCGGCGCTGGCGGCCTTGCGCACGGCGACATGTTCGCCCCGCTCCACGGCGACGATCTCGCGGTAGGTCTCGCGCTGGCTGGGATCGTAGACGACCTCTTCCGGCCGCAGGTCGAGGTTGAATTCCTGGCCCCGGTCCTCGCCCAGCAGGCCGACGGCATCGGCCCGGCACTGGCGGCAGTGGCGCATCAGCTTGGTGCCGTCTTCCAGTCTGTCCTGCAGCGCCTTCAACTCCATCGCGGTCGGGCCGCGCTGGCCGGTCAGGCCGAAATGCGTGCCATGGGCGGGATCGGAGATGAGCGGCATGATGTTGTGGAGGAAGGCGCCCTTGCCCTTCACCACCTTGTTCACCTCGATCAGGTGCTCGTCATTGATGCCCGGGATCATGACCGAGTTCACCTTGACGAGAATGTCCCGCGCCTTGAGGAGGTCGAGGCTCTCCATCTGGCGCTCGTGCAGGATTTTCGCCGCGTCGAGCCCGGTCCAGCGTTTGCCGCGGTGGAAGATCCAGGGGTAGATTTTCGTGCCGACCTCGGGGTCGACCATGTTGATGGTCAGGGTGACGTGGTCGATGTTCATGCCGGCGATCTCGTCGACATGATCGGGCAGGGCGAGGCCGTTGGACGACAGGCACAGTTTCACGTCCGGGATCACCCGCGACACCAGCTCGAAGGTCGCCTTGGTCTTCCGCCAGTCATAGGCCGAGTCGCCCGGCCCGGCGATGCCGAGGACCGAGAACTGCGGCACTTCGTTGGCGACCGCGATCACCTTGCCCAGGGCCTGTTCGGGGGTCAGCTTCTCGGAGACGACACCGGGGCGGCTTTCGTTCGCGCAGTCGTATTTGCGATTGCAGTAGTTGCACTGGATGTTGCAGGCGGGCGCCACCGCGACATGCATCCGGGCGAAATAGTGATGCGCCTCTTCCGAGTAACAGGGATGGTCCTTGATGCGGTCCCACAGCTCGGGCGGGAGGTCGCCCGCGCCGTCGGACGAGCCGCAGGAAGACGACGAGCATCCGCCGCCCGAAAGGGCCTCACGCATGGTTTCGGCCGAAGTCGGCGCCCCCAGGCTGCCGAGCGGTATCAACTGTGCCACGCTCTTCCTCCGTCGCAAGAGATCCCCGCTCACCCCCTTCGCAAGCAGCGTGCCAAGGGGGCAAGTATTTGATTTGTTTGGGTGATCGCTGGCGACGCGAAATCGCGTCTGTCAGGGGGGCGACGTTTTGTCGGACCGCCGTGTCGCACCCCCGACAAAACGTCGGGGGTGTCGCATCAGAATTTCTTGATCGGAATGTCGTGCTTGCGCAGGGCATAGCCCATCTGGCGCGGGGTGAGACCCATCAGGCGCGCCGCCTTGGCCTGGACCCAGCCGGCGGTTTCCATCGCTTCGACCAGGCGCTCCTTCTCCGACTTGCCGTCGGCGGCGCTGGCGGGACAATTGCCGGGCGCGGGGCAGCCGGTCGGCCATTCCGCCTCGGGCGCGGCGGCGGTCGGCGCCGGGGCCTGGGCCGGGCGTGGCGCGGCCTGGGGCGCGATCGGCAGCGGCTGGAAACCGGCGGGCGGCACGACTTCCCGCGCGGTCGACTTCCACAGCATGGCCGACAGGCAGCCGTCGTTGCGACAGGCGAAGTCCCGCCCGGTCAGATTCGGACCATGGGCGAGGGTCGCCGTGCGTCGCACGCAGTTTTCCAGCTCGCGCACATTGCCCGGGAAATAGCAGCCGGTCAGAACCTGCAAGGCCTCGTCGGTCAGGGCGAGGCGGGTGGCGTTTTCGTCGTTGTAACGCCGCAGGAACTCGCGGGCCAGCTTCGGGATATCGCTCGGCCGGTCGCGCAAGGGGGGCAGGAACAGGGGCACCACGCTGATCCGGTAGTACAGATCGGCGCGGAACTCGCCCTTGGCCACCGCCTCTTCCAGATTGCGGTTGGTCGCCGCGATCAGGCGGACGTCGGTCTTCATCGTTTTCGAGCCGCCCACGCGCTCGAATTCGCCTTCCTGAATGATGCGCAGCAGCTTGGCCTGGAACATCGCCGAAATCTCGCCGATCTCGTCGAGGAACAGGGTGCCGCCGTCCGCCAGCTCGAAGCGGCCCTTGCGCAGGGCATGGGCGCCGGTGAAGGCGCCCTTCTCGTGACCGAAGAGTTCGGATTCGAGCACGCTTTCCGGCAGGGCGGCGCAGTTCAGCTTCACGAAGGGCGCGTTCTTGCGCGGCGACATCTCGTGCAGGGCCTGGGCGAACAATTCCTTGCCGGTGCCGGATTCGCCCCGCAACAGCACGGTGGTATGGGAGCGGGCGACGATCCGCACCTTGTCCAGAACGGATTTGATCGCCGGGCTGTCGCCGACGATGCCGTGGCTCTCGGTCGGGGCGGCGATGGGGCGCAGGGGCCGCACCGTATCCTCGACCGCCTTGGCCAGCCGGTGCTGTTCGGCGATCAGGCGCTGGCGGTCCTGGGCGATCAGGCGCTGCAGCCGCACCGACTGGCCGACCAGATTGGCCACCATGGTCAGGAAACGGACATCCTGGTCGAAGCGGAAATGGGGCAGCCCGCTCCAGTTCCGGTCGATGGTCAGGGTGCCGACCACCTTGTCCTCGACCTTGATCGGCACGCCGATGAAGGAATAGGAAACGCCGCGCGGCCCCCAGGTCGAAAAATCGACCTCCGAGAACAAGGGGTCATAGGCGACATTCTCGACCACCAGCGGGGTCTGGGTGACGACGATGCGGCCGATCGCCCGCTCGGGCAGGCGCTCGAAATAGCGTTTGGCCGTCGCCTCCGACCAGCCGGAGCCAACGACGACCTCGGGCGCGCCGGTATCGTCGAGCAGCGCGATCAGCCCGTTCCGCATATCGAGGAAGGACGAAAGCAGCGAGAGCACGCCGGCGAGATTGACCTCCAGCCGGGCAGGCATCGCCAGCAGCTTCGAAATCTCGTAAATGCCGTAAAGGGCCATTTCGGCCCTCTCGGCGCTGGCGCCTGTGGCCGGGCCGCGGGCCATGCCGGGCGGCGCGGCCGGTCGGCTCGGGGAGAAGGGCAGCTGACTAACCATGGTTCACCCCTCGAAAGCAGAGGCGCAGCAAACTGCCGGCAAGCGATCGCAATGGCGGATCGCTTATTGAATAAGGCTAGTCCAAATATGGTCAACGCCTACATAAGGACAAAGACCCCTGTCTGCGTCAATTTGGCTCGATCAGCCCGCCTTGCGGCTGCTGACCGCGTCGCGCAGCCGCATCAGGGCGGAAAGCGGTGACGGCAGCGCCTTCAGCAGCGGATCGACCCGCGTGCGCAGTTTGCCCAGCTGCATCACATTGTCGATCCGCCGGTCGAGGAAGGACCAGGTCTCGGCCCGGCCCTCGCTGTCGTCCTGCAGCCAGAAGGCGAGGGTGGCGGAATAGACCCCGGCGAGAATCGCCCGCTTGGAATAGAAGCTGAAGTCCTCGGACCCCGAGGCATCGCCGATGCCGCGCCAGATGGCGTCGACCGTGGTGTAGAGCAGGCGCGCGGCCAGTGGCGCGCCCGGCGGCAGGGCAAGGAACTGCACGGCCCGGCGCACCGATTCCCGCTCCGCCTCGCATTGCTCGAGGCGGGTGCGGACGGCGAGGGCGATCTTCTCGCGGATTTTCAGGCCATCGAGGCCCCTGGCCTGCAGTGCTTCGATCATCCGCTTGTCGGCGCGGGCCGAATGCAGGGCGATGGCGTCGAAAGCGCCGCGCGGCAAGGCATTGCGCGCCAGCAGGGGATCGACGCCGAGGTCCTTCGCCGCATTGTCGATCGCCGCCTGCGACCAGCCGTCGAAGGGCACATGCATCATCATGGCGTCGAGCAGGCGAAGGGCCAGATCGTCGGCCGTGGCATCGGTCATGAAACTCAGTCCTCGAAATTGTCGGCGTCGACGAAGCCGAAGCTCGACAGATCCGTCATCCGCTGGGGATAGAGGATGCCGTCGAGATGGTCACATTCGTGCTGCACCACCCGCGCGTGGAAATCCCGCGCCTCGCGCTCGACCAGGCGGCCATCGAGGTCGAAGCCGCGATAGCGGATGTGGCGGGCCCGCGGCACCAGTCCCTTCAGGCCGGGCACGGACAGGCAGCCTTCCCAGTCGAGTTCCTGCGCCGGGTCCAGAATTTCGATCACCGGATCGGCCAGCACGGTCAGGGGCGCGTCGTCGATGCCCCGGGCATTCTCGTCGCCGAGCGGGGCATGGAATATCACCAGCCGGCGCGACACGCCGACCTGCGGCGCGGCGATGCCCCGCCCACGCGCGGCCCGCATGGTCTCGACCATGTCGGCGACGAGGGCGCGCACCACCGGGGCCGTGGGATCGCCCACGGGGTCGGCGGCGCGGCGCAGCACGGGATGGCCCATGCGCAGGATCGGTCGAATGCCCATATAGGGAATATGGCGCAGATGTGCCGTCTTGCAACCGCCCTTGCAAGGCGGGAGTGTGGAACTGCCCGGCCGTGGCGCCATTGACTGAACAGGCGCCGCGCCGCGCCGGGATAGAAGGAGAGATCGTCATGGGTTGGCTGTCATGGATCGTTCTCGGGCTGATTTCCGGCCTGATCGCGAAATTTCTGGTTCCCGGTCACGATGGCGGTGGCCTGATCTGGACCACCATCGTCGGCATCGTCGGCGCCTTCATCGGCGGCTACATCGGCTCCAGGATCGGCTGGGGCGAAGCGAGCAGCCTCGATCTGCGCTCGATCGGCATTTCCGTGCTCGGTGCCATCCTGTTTCTCGTGGTCTGGCGCGCGGTCGCCTGACCGCCGCGCAGGAAACACGGCAGTCTTTCGTTTCTTGAAGCGAAGGGGCCCCCGCTTCAGGACACAGAAGGAACTCCCGATGAAACGTATGACGCTGGCCGCGCTCGGCTTCGCCGCCCTCATGGGGGCGACCGCCGCCGGCACCGGCCTTGGTCTTGCCGGCTCGCCGCCCGACGGCGGGCACAAGCCCCGGGCCGAGCGCGTGATGACCCCCGAGCGCATGGCCGATCGCTGCAAGCGGCAATATGCCGGGGCCGCGGCGAAACTGACCTATCTCGAGACCCGCCTTGCCCCGACCGAGGCGCAGAAGCCCGCATGGCAGGACTACAAGGCGGCGGTCGAGGCGGCCGAGGCGACCAATCGCGATGCCTGCGTCGCCGCCGTTCCGGCGAAGGCCGATCAGCCCCCCGGCCCGCCCGACATCGTGACCCGTGAAACGCTGAAGGTGAAGCGGCTGGAGGCCGAACTGAACCGCAGCAAGGCGACGCTGCCAGCACTGCAGAAGCTCTACGCCGTGCTGACGCCCGAACAGCGCGCCATGCTCGACGAGCCGGCGCCGCGCGGCCATCACGGCCGGCCCCAGCGCGCCAGCATGGACATGCCGCCGCCGGCCGGCCCGGACGCCGGTGCGCCGGACGCGCCCGACGACATGCCGCCGCCGGTGAAGTGATCGCCGCTCCCTCCGACTTACATTGCGACCCCGGCCCCGCGGCCGGGGTCTTTTGCCTTGCGAGAGCGCCATGACCGTCCGGACGACCGCGACCCTTCTTCTGCTTTCCCTCGCTGCAGGAGGCGGCCTTGCCGCCTGTGCCGACGACGATGTCCCGAGCCGACGCGGCCCGCCGCCGGGCATGGCCGACCGCCGGCCGCCGCCGGAGGCGCCGGTGACGACGCTGGCCGGCCGGCCCCTGTCCGATGGCGGTCAGGCCGATTGTCCGGCCCTGCTCGGGGCCTGGCTGTCCACGGCCGATGCCGACAGGGACGGTTCTCTGTCCCTCGCCGAGGCCCTGGCCGATGCCGACCGGCTGCTGGCCGAGATCGACACCAACCGCGACGGTTTCGCGACCCCGATCGAGATCGAGGCCTGGCGCGAGCGCGTCGCGCCCGATGCCTATGCGGATCGCAGGCTGAAGCGGCAACCCGGCGGGTCGCAGGACGACGCGGCCCCCACCGGCGGCAAGCATCGCGGCGGCTCCCCGGAAGACGAAGGCGGCCGCGCCGCCGGCCGCCTCGATTCCGGCCTGCGCGGCCAGCCCGACCCGATCATGGCGGCCGATACCGGGCTCGATTTCCGGGTCGACAAGGGCGAGCTGGAAGCCAGGGTCAAGAGCCGCTTCGACCGGCTGGATACCGACCGCGGCGGCAGCCTGAGCGCAGAGGAACTGTTCGGCTTCTGTCCCTCGGAGTGACGCCGTCATTGGCCTTGTTGCCAATTGATTGCCGCACTGCAACCATCGACCCTGAAGGCGGCCTGAATCGACTCCGGCCGCCCGGGGTGACGACGTGCGATGGTAGATGCCGACATCAAGATTCTGGTCATCGACGAGAACCGGATCCGGGCGTCCGTCATCGAGGAGGGCTTGCGTGAGGCGGGCTATGCCAATGTCCGCGTGATCGCCGACAGCCGGCCCATGGTGCGGGCCATCGTCGATGCCGACCCGGACGTCGTCTTCATCGACCTCGAGAATCCCAATCGCGACGTGCTCGAGCACATGTTCCAGGTCAGCCGGGCGATCAGCCGGCCGATCGCCATGTTCGTCGACCGCTCCGACCGCGACATGATCGAGGCGGCGGTCGATGCCGGCGTCTCCGCCTATATCGTCGACGGCCTGAAGAAGGAGCGGCTGAAGCCGATCCTCGATACCGCGATCAGCCGTTTCAACGCCTTCTCCCGCATGAGGGAGGAGTTGGACCGCACCAAGCGCGCCCTCGAGGAGCGGAAGGTGATCGACCGGGCCAAGGGCGTCCTCATGCGCCTGCGCGCCATCGGCGAGGACGAGGCCCATGCCCTCCTGCGCCGCACCGCCATGAACGAGAATCGCCGTATCGCCGAAGTTGCCCAAAGTGTTTTGACCGCAGCCGATCTGCTGTCGGGAGGCAAGCCATGACCGCATCCCGCCCCACCGTGACCATTCGCGCTGGCTTCATCCCGCTGCTCGACGCCGCCATCCTGATCCTCGCCCGGATCAAGGGCTTCGCCGAGGAGGAGGGGATCGACCTCGTCCTCGTGCAGGAAAGTTCCTGGGCCAGCATCCGCGACCGGGTCGCCCTCGGCCATTTCGATGTCGCCCACATGCTGGCGCCCATGCCCATCGCCGCCTCCCTCGGGCTCACGCCCTTCGGCGGGGCGGTGATCACGCCCATGTGTCTTGGCCTCGGCGGCAATGCGATCACCGTGTCCAACGCGGTCTGGTACGGCATGAGCCTCGCGGGCGCCGACAACAGCGGCGATCCGAAACGGATGGGCGAGGCGCTGCGCGCCGTGGTCGCGGAGCGCCGGCGCAGGGGCCAGTCGCGCCTGACCTTCGCCGTCGTCCATCCCTTCTCCAGCCATAACTACTACCTGCGCTACTGGCTCGCCGCCTGCGGCATCGACCCGCGCACCGACGTGACGCTGACCGTGGTGCCGCCGCCCTATATGTCCGACGCCCTGGCCGGCGGCCATATCGACGGCTATTGCGTGGGCGAGCCGTGGAATAGCGCCTCGGTCGTCGCCGGTGTCGGCCATATCGTCACCACGACCTCGGCGATCTGGAAATCCAGCCCGGAAAAGGTGCTGGGCGCCCGCGCCGACTGGGCGGAGCAGAATCCCGAAGCCCTCTCCGCCCTGCTGCGCGCCATGCACCGCGCCTCGCTGTGGTGCGACGCGCCGAAGAACGCGCCCGAACTGGTCGAGCTTCTGTCCTCGTCGCGCTATCTCGACGTCGCGCCCTCGGCCATGCTGGCGGGGGTCACCGGGCGCATCGCCCTCGGCGACGGCCAGCCGCAGGCGGTGCCCGATTTCCGCTATTTCGCCAAGCGCGCCGCCACCTTCCCCTGGATCAGCCACGGCCTGTGGTTCTTCAGCCAGATGGCGCGCTGGGGCCAGATCGAGCTGACCCCGGCGACGCTCGACATCGCCCGGCGCAGCATCAGGCCCGATCTCTACCGCAAGGCGCTCGGTCCGCTCGGCGTCGCCCTGCCCAATGCCAGCGCCAAGGTCGAAGGCACGCTGACCATGGAAACCCCGGTCGCCACCGCCGACGGGCGTCTGTTCCTCGGGCCGGACGGTTTCTTCGACGGCAAGGTCTTCGATCCCGATCTGATCGGGGACTACGTCGCCGGGTTCGAGATCAAGGGGCCCGGGCCGCAGGAAGGCTGAGGGATATAAAATCATCGCACTGCACAATTTTTGAACAGGCATTTGGCCAAAATCGCGTCAATCCGGAACCCCGACGGTTCCGGCAGTGTTTTTCAAGCCATTGATATATAATAATTTTTCTGGATTGTCCCAGTTTGGCACGGTTTCTGCAAAACTGATCACAGGGCCAACGATGGCCCGATCCCCGGCAGTGCCAACGACGGCCGCCGGCTTCGCAGCGAGGGAACCCGGGCGGTTATTCACCCGGCGACGTAACGCACGAAGATCATAGCCTCAGGGCACCTCATTCATATCCGGGTCCAGCGATGGGCCCACCGGCACCGCCGCCGACAGTCTCAAGACCTCAATGGTCTCACGGGTTCTGTCGCGCGGCTTTTTTCGTTTCGGCTTCACGTTTTTGGGGAGACAGCAGGTGAGCAGCTTCGTATCCAAGGGGATCACCCGTCGCAATGTGCTGAAGACCAGCGCGACCGCCGCCCTGTTCGGCGCGGTGAACAGCGCCTTCCCGGCCGGCGTTTTCGCCGAGACCTCGGGGCCCGAGACGCCGAAGGCGACGCTCGGCTTCATTGCGCTGACCGATTCCGCGCCCCTGATCGTCGCCCGTGAAAAGGGCTTCTTCGCCAAATACGGCATGACCGACGTCGCCGTGCAGAAGCAGGCGTCCTGGGGCGCCACCCGCGACAATATCGAGCTGGGCTCGGCCGGCGGCGGCATCGACGGTGCCCATATCCTTACCCCGATGCCTTACCTGATCTCGACCGGCAAGGTGACCAAGGGGAATGTGCCGGTTCCCATGTATATCCTCTCGCGTCTCAACGTGAACGGCCAGTGCATCTCGGTCGCCGCCGCCTACAAGGGCATGGGCGTGACCACCAATGCCACCGCGCTGAAGGACGCTTTCGCCAAGGCCAAGGCCGAGGGCAAGGAAGTGAAATGCGCCGTCACCTTCCCCGGCGGCACCCATGACCTGTGGATGCGCTACTGGCTGGCGGCCAATGGCATCGACCCGAACAAGGATGTCTCGACCATCGTCGTGCCGCCGCCCCAGATGGTCGCCAACATGAAGGTGAACACGATGGAGGCCTTCTGCGTCGGCGAGCCGTGGAATGCCCAGCTCGTGCGTCAGGGCATCGGCTTCACCGCCTTCACCACCGGCGAACTGTGGGCCGACCACCCGGAAAAGGCCTTCGCCATGCGCGCCGACTGGGTCGACGCCAACCCCAAGGCGGCCAAGGCCATGCTGATGGCGGTGCAGGAAGCCGCGCAGTGGTGCGACAAGATGGAAAACAAGGAAGAGATGTGCGCCATCATCGGCGGCCGCGATTATTTCAAGGTGCCGGTCGAGGACATCCTCGGCCGCTCGAAGGGCGAGATCGACTATGGCGACGGCCGCTCGGTCACCGACAGCCCCTTCATCATGAAATACTGGGCCAATCACGCCTCCTATCCCTATCCGAGCCACGACCTCTGGTTCCTGACCGAGAATATCCGCTGGGGTTACCAGCCGGCCGATCTCGACCTGAAGGCGACCATCGCCAAGGTGAACCGCGAGGACCTGTGGCGCGATGCGGCCAAGACCCTCGGCGTTACCGACCTGCCGGCCGGCACGTCGCGCGGCGTCGAGACTTTCTTCGACGGCAAGACCTTCGACCCTGAAAACCCTGCTGCCTATCTGGCCAGCCTGGCCATCAAGGCCGCCTGACCGGAAGGGGCGCGTGCCATGACCGTGCGGACCGAACCCATGCCTAAATTTCTCGCCGGCCTGTCCGGTCGTCTCCCCACCCTCGACCGCGCGGCCGTGCTGCGCTGGCTGCGTCGCCGGCTGGCGGCGGCGCTGCCGCCCCTCGTGATGCTCGCGCTGCTGATCGGGCTGTGGGAATTGCTGTGCCGGGGCGGCAACGCGCCCCTGCCGGCGCCCAGCCAGGTGATCGCCGATACCTGGGATCTGATCTCCGATCCCTTCTTCGACAATGGCGGCACCGACAAGGGCCTGTTCTGGCAGATCACCGCCAGCCTCTCCCGGGTCGCCGAGGGCTTCCTGATCTCCGCCGTCGTCGGCATTTCGCTCGGCGTCCTCATCGGCCAGTCCAGCCTCGCCTTCCGCGGGCTCGATCCGATCTTCCAGGTGCTGCGCACGGTGCCGCCGCTCGCCTGGCTGCCCCTGTCGCTCGCCGCGTTCCAGGCGGCCAATCCGTCGGCGATCTTCGTCATCGCCATCACCTCGGTCTGGCCGATCATCCTCAACACCGCTGTCGGCATCCGCAACATCCCGCAGGACTATCGCAATGTCGCCCGCGTGCTGCGCCTGTCGGGGCCGGAATTCTTCTTCAAGATCATGCTGCCGGCCAGCGTGCCCTTCATGTTCACCGGGCTGCGCATCGGCATCGGCCTCTCGTGGCTCGCCATCGTCGCGGCCGAGATGCTGATCGGCGGCGTCGGCATCGGCTTCTTCATCTGGGATGCGTGGAATTCCTCCTTGATCAGCGAAATCATCGTCGCCCTGATCGCGGTCGGCATCGTCGGCTACATCCTCGACCGGCTGATCGGCGCCCTTGGCAACCTCGTCGCCGGCAACGTCAAGTCCTGAAGGAGGCGCGGATCATGGCCAATTATCTCTCCATCGAACAGGTCGGCGTCTCCTTCGACACGGACCGCGGCCCCTATGTCGCCCTGCGCGACGTGAACCTGAAGGTCGAGAAGGGCGAATACATCTCGATCATCGGCCATTCCGGCTGCGGCAAGTCCACCCTGCTGAACCTCGTCGCCGGCCTCCTCGAGACGACGACCGGCGCCATCCTGCTCGAGGACAAGGAAGTCTCCGAGCCGGGGCCGGAGCGGGCGGTGGTGTTCCAGAACCATTCCCTGCTGCCCTGGCTGTCGGTCTACGACAATGTGAAGCTGGCGGTCGACAAGGTTCACGGCAAGACCAAGAGCCGGGCCGAGCGGCGCGACTGGGTGCTGCACAATCTCGCCCTCGTCGGCATGTCCCACGCGGTCGACCGCAAGCCCGGCGAGATTTCGGGCGGCATGAAGCAGCGCGTCGGCATCGCCCGGGCGCTCGCCATGGAACCCAAGGTGTTGCTGCTGGACGAACCCTTCGGCGCGCTCGACGCGCTGACCCGCGCCCAGCTGCAGGACAAGGTGATGGAGATTCAGGCCCGTCTCGGCAACACGGTGATCATGATCACCCATGACGTCGACGAGGCCGTGCTCCTGTCCGACCGCATCGTGATGATGACCAACGGCCCCGCCGCCACCATCGGCGAGATCCTGACCATCGAGCTGCCGCGTCCGCGCAACCGCCTGACCCTTGCGGACAACCCGACCTATGTGAAGGCCCGCACCGCCGTCATGGAATTCCTCTACGCCCGTCACGCGCTCAACAAGGTGGAGGCCGCCTGACATGACCGCCCGTCTCGTCGTCGTCGGTAACGGCATGGCCGCTGGCCGGATGCTGGAGCATCTGACCGAGGCCGCCCCCGACGCCTATGCGATCACCGTCTTCGGGGCCGAGCCCCGGGTGAACTACAACCGTATCCTGCTGTCCCCCGTGCTGTCGGGCGAGAAGAGCTTCGAGCAGATCGTCACCCATGACGACGCCTGGTATGCCTCGCGCGGCATCGACCTCGTCAAGGGTGGCGAGATCGTCGCCATCGACCGCGCGGCCCATACCGTGACCGCGCGCGACGGCAGCGTGACCCCTTACGACCGACTGGTGATCGCCACCGGCTCCAGCCCCTTCATCGTGCCGGTGCCCGGTCACAAGCTGCCCGGCGTCGTCGCCTATCGCGATCTCGACGACGTGAACGCCATGCTGGCGGCGGCGGAGACGGGCGGCAGCGCGGTCGTCATCGGCGGCGGTCTGCTCGGCCTCGAGGCGGCGGCCGGCCTGAAGATGCGCGGCATGGAGGTGACCGTCCTCCACCTGATGCCGACCCTGATGGAGCGTCAGCTCGACCCCGCCGCCGGCTATCTGCTGCAGCAGGCGATGGAAGCGCGCGGCATCCGCGTGATCTGCCGCGCCAATACCCATTCGATCCTGGGCGAGGACAAGGTGACCGGCGTCCGCCTCGACGATGGCAGCGAAATCCCGGCGGACATCGTCGTCATGGCCGTTGGCATCCGGCCGAACGCCGCCCTCGCCAAGGGCGCCGGCCTTGCCGTCAATCGGGGCCTGCTGGTCGACGATCACATGCGCACGGACGATGCCGACATCTTCGCCGTCGGCGAATGCGTCGAGCACCGGGGCCAATGCTATGGCCTGGTCGCGCCCCTGTTCGACATGGCGAAAGTGCTGGCGGCGCAGCTCGCGGGCGACGCGACGGCGGCCTACGAAGGCTCGGTCACCTCGACCAAGCTGAAGGTGACCGGCGTCGACCTGTTCTCGGCCGGCGATTTCGCCGAGGGCGAGGGGCGCGAGGAAATTGTCCTGCGCGATGCCGCGCGCGGCATCTACAAGCGCCTCGTCATCAAGGACGAGCGCATCATCGGCGCCGTCATGTATGGCGAGACGGCGGATGGCGGCTGGTTCTTCGACCTGCTGAAGAAGGCGACGCCGATCACCGACATGCGCGGCACCCTGATCTTTGGCCAGAGCTTCGCCGGGGGCACCCCCCTGGACCCTATGGCGGCCGTTGCAGCCTTGCCGGATGAGGCGGAGATCTGCGGCTGCAACGGCGTGTGCAAGGGCAAGATCACTGGCACCATCGTCGAGAAGGGCCTGACCAGCCTCGATCAGGTGCGGGCCCACACCAAGGCGTCCGCCTCCTGCGGCTCCTGCACCGGCCTTGTCGAGCAGTTGATGCAATTGACGCTGGGCGACAAATTCGCCCGGGCGGCGGTGCAGCCGGTCTGCGCCTGTACCGACCTTGGCCATGACGACGTCCGCCGCCTGATCCTGGCCAAGAGCCTGAAGTCGGTGCCCGCCGTCATGCAGGAGCTGGAATGGAAAACCTCCTGCGGCTGCGCCAAGTGCCGGCCGGCGCTGAACTATTACCTGCTCTGCGCCTGGCCGGGCGACTATGTCGATGACGGCCAGTCGCGCTTCATCAACGAGCGCGTCCACGCCAACATCCAGAAAGACGGCACCTATTCGGTGGTGCCGCGCATGTGGGGCGGGGTCACCTCCGCCACCGAGCTGCGCGCCATCGCCGATGTGGTCGACAAATTCGCCATCCCGACGGTGAAGGTGACCGGCGGCCAGCGCATCGACCTCCTCGGCGTGAAGAAGGAAGACCTGCCGGCGGTCTGGGCCGACTTGAACGCCGCGGGCATGGTCTCGGGCCATGCCTATGGCAAGGCCCTGCGCACCGTGAAGACCTGCGTCGGCTCGGAATGGTGCCGCTTCGGCACCCAGGATTCGACCGGCCTCGGCATCCGGCTGGAGCGGGTGATGTGGGGCGCCTGGACCCCGGCCAAGGTGAAGCTCGGCGTCTCGGGCTGCCCGCGCAACTGCGCCGAGGCGACCTGCAAGGATATCGGCGTCATCTGCGTCGATTCGGGTTACGATATCCTGTTCGCCGGGGCCGCCGGCCTCGATATCAAGGGGACGGAAGCCCTCGGCCACGCGGGCAGCGAGGACGAGGCGGTGGAAATCATCCTCGCCCTGACCCAGGCCTACCGCGAGCAGGCGCGTTACCTCGAGCGTATCTACAAATGGGCGAAGCGGGTCGGCAACGACTCCATCCGCGCCCAGGTCATCGACGACGTGGACAAGCGCAAGGCCCTGGCCGCCCGCTTCCTGCACGCCCAGCGTTTCGCGCAGGTCGATCCCTGGGCCGAGCGGGTCTCCGGTGTCGATGCCCATGAATTCAACCCCCTGACCCCCTTCATGCCCCAGGAAGCGGCCGAGTGATGAATGCCATGATGCCGATGTGGACCGATATCTGCGCCGTCGCCGACATCCCCCGGCGCGGTGCCCGGGTGGTGAAGGCGCCGGGCGGCGACATCGCGGTGTTTCGCACCGCCGACGACCGCGTCTTCGCCCTGAACGATCATTGCCCGCACAAGGGCGGTCCCCTCAGTCAGGGTATCGTCCATGACACGGGGGTGACCTGCCCGCTGCACAACTGGGTGATCGACCTCGAAACCGGCCGCGCCCGCGGCGCGGACGAGGGCTGCGCCCACAAGGTGCCGGTCGAGGTCGTCGACGGCCGCGTGCGTCTGCGCATCGGGGGCACCCTGTAATGTCCGGGGTGACGTGCACGACCTGTCCCTATTGCGGGGTCGGCTGCGGCGTTCTCGCCTCGCCGCAGGCGGATGGCCGCGTCACCATCAAGGGCGATCCGGACCATCCGGCCAATTTCGGCCGGCTGTGTTCCAAGGGCTCGGCGCTGGGGGAAACCCTGGGCCTCGAAGACCGGCTTCTGGCCCCGGAAGTCGGTGGTGTGCGGGCGACATGGGATAGTGCCCTCGACCATGTCGCCCGCCGCTTCCTCTCGGCGATCGAGGAACACGGGCCGGATGCCGTCGCCTTCTATGTCTCGGGCCAATTGCTGACCGAGGATTATTATGCTGCCAACAAGCTGATGAAGGGCTTCATCGGCTCGGGCAACATCGACACCAACAGCCGGCTGTGCATGGCGTCCTCGGTTGCGGGGCACAAGCGCGCCTTCGGCAGCGATACGGTGCCCGGCACTTACGAAGACCTGGAACAGGCGGATCTCGTCGTCCTCGTCGGCTCCAACCTCGCCTGGTGCCACCCGGTGCTGTTCCAGCGCCTGGCCGCGGCCAAGGCCGCGCGGCCGGAGCTGCGTGTCGTCACCATCGACCCGCGGCGCACCGCGACCAGCGAACTCGCCGACCTGCATCTGTCGATCGCGCCGGGCAGCGATGTCGCGCTGTTCAACGGCCTTCTCGTTCACCTCGCCGGGGTTCACCAGGTCGACGAAGCTTTCGTCGCCGCGCATACCAATGGCCTCGTCGAGGCGCTGGCGGCGGCAACCGGCGCGGATATTCGCACCACCGCGCGCTGGACCGGGCTCGATCCCGCCGAGGTCGAGCATTTCTTCCGCCTCTTCGCCGCGACCGAGCGGGTGGTCACGGTCTATTCCCAAGGGGTCAACCAGTCGGCCACCGGGACCGACAAGGTGAACGCCATCGTCAACTGCCATCTTCTGACCGGGCGCATCGGCCGGCCGGGCATGGGGCCGTTCTCGGTCACCGGCCAGCCCAACGCCATGGGCGGGCGCGAGGTCGGCGGCCTCGCCAACCAGCTCGCCGCCCACATGGAAATCGGCGATGCCGACCACCGCGCCCTGGTGCGCGGTTTCTGGGATGCCCCGCGTATCGCCGAACGCCCGGGCCTGAAGGCGGTCGAGCTGTTCGAGGCGGTGCGCGACGGCCGTATCAAGGCGCTGTGGATCATGGCGACCAATCCGGTCGCCAGCCTGCCCGATGCCGACGGCGTGGCCGCCGCCCTCGATGCCTGTCCCTTCGTCGTCGTCTCCGATGTCGTCCGCGCGACCGATACCACGCGCTTTGCCGATGTCCTGCTGCCCTCGGCCGCCTGGGGCGAGAAGGATGGCACGGTCACCAATTCCGAACGCCGCATTTCGCGCCAGCGCGCCTTCCTGCCCCTGCCGGGCGAGGCGAAACCCGACTGGTGGCAGATGGCGGAGGTCGCGCGGCGCATGGGCCATGCCGGTTTCGACTGGGACGGTCCCGCCGCGATCTTCCGCGAACATGCCGCGCTCTCGGCCTATGGCAACGATGGGCGGCGCGATTTCGATATCGGCGCCCATGCCGAAATCGACGACGCGGGTTACGATGCCCTCGCGCCATTCCAGTGGCCGCAACCGGCCGGCCGGCCGGCCCGCGCGCGTTTCTTCGCCGACGGCCGTTTCTTCACCGCCGACGGGCGGGCGCGTTTCGTGGCGACGCCGTGGCGCGCGCCCCTCGCGCGTACCACCGCGAAACGCCCCTTCGTCCTGAACACCGGCCGGGTGCGTGACCAGTGGCACACGATGACGCGGACGGGCAAGACCGCGCGTCTGACCAGCCACTACGCGGAACCCTTCGTCGAAGTCCATCCGGACGATGCCCGCACCCTCGGCCTCGGCGCCGCCGACCTCGCATGGGTGGAGAGCGATCACGGCCGCGCGCTGCTGCGCGTGTTGATCACCAAGCGCCAACAGGCCGGTTCGGTCTTCGCGCCCATTCACTGGACCGGCCAGCAGGCCTCGCTGTCGCGGGTCGACGCGCTGGTGGCGCCCCGGGTCGATCCCGTGTCGGGCCAGCCCGCGTCGAAGTCGACGCCCGTATCCGTGCGCCGCTTCGCAGCCGGCTGGCACGGTTTCCTGGTCAGCGCGGCGCGGCCGCAGGTTCACGACTTCGACTATTGGGCGGTCGCGCCCTGCGAGGGCGGTTACCGCGCCGAAATCGCCGGCAGCGTCGATCCGGACGACTGGCGGGAGATGGTCACCCATCTGGTCTCGCCGGGGCCGGAAGCCGAAATCCTCGCCTATCGGGACACGGCCCATGGCGCCCACCGTTTCGCCGTGTTCGAGGGCGGCCGGCTCGTCGCCGCCCTGTTCATCGCGCCCGGGCCGGTGGAGACGGCGCGGGGCTGGCTCATCGGCCGGCTGGGCCAGCGCCTCGACGGGGCGGAGCGCCTGCGCCTGCTCGCCGGGCGGGGCGGGGAAGCCGGGGCCGATCCGGGCGCCATCGTGTGTTCGTGTTTCTCGGTCGGCGTGAACCAGATCGTGGCGGCGGCCAAGGCCGGCGCCCGGACCATCGACGCCGTCGGCGCGTGCCTGAAGGCGGGAACCAACTGCGGCTCGTGCCGCATGGAAATCGGGAGGTTGATTGATGCCTGCGCCACAGCGAAAGCCGGTTGACGTCACCCTGCTGAAGGGCGGCCGCGCGGCGGGCCACCCGTCCGACGGTCCGGGCCGGGTCACCCTGGTGGGGGCGGGGCCGGGCGATCCGGACCTTCTCACCCTGAAGGCGGTGAAGGCCTTGCAGGCGGCGGATGTCGTGCTGTTCGACGATCTCGTCGGCGACGGCATTCTCGACCTGGTGCACGAGAAGGCGCGCTGCCTCGCCGTCGGCAAGCGTGGCGGCCGGGCCTCCTGCCGGCAGCAGGATATCGACGACCTGATGGTGAAATTCGCCCGCAAGGGCAAGCATGTGGTGCGCCTGAAATCCGGCGATCCCATGATCTTCGGCCGCGCCGGCGAGGAGATCGAGCGTCTGCGCCGCGAGGGCATCGCGGTCGAGGTGATCCCGGGCGTCACCGCCGCCCTCGCCATGGCGTCGGCCCTCGGCGTCTCGCTTACCCATCGCGATCACGCCCAGTCGGTGCGCTTCGTCACCGGCCATTCGCGCCACGGCACCCTGCCGGACACGCTGGATTGGCAGGGGCTGGCCGATCCCCGCACCACCCTCGTCATCTACATGGGCGGACGGACGGTGGCGGACATGGTCGCCCGCCTGACCGGCGCGGGCCTGCCGGCGGTAACGCCCGCGGTCGCGGTCTGCGCCGTCTCGCGCCCGACCGAGGCGCGCTGGGCCGGGCCGCTCCACGGGCTCGCGGCAGGCGCGGCCACCCTCGGCCTTGACGAGCCGATCCTGATCGCCATCGGCGACAGCCTCGCGCAGGCGCAGGCCCTCGACGATGCCGGGGACCTGGCCGCCTTCGGCTGACGCGGGATCAGGCGCCGGCGATGGCCCGGCGCAGGGAGGCGATGGCGGCTTCGGCCGGGGTATCGTCGGTCAGCACCCGGGTGACATGGCCCATCTTGCGGCCGGCCCGGGCCTCTGCCTTGCCATAGAGGTGAAGATGCGCGCCCTCGGCCAGCAGCAGCCGGCCCCAGGCGCGCGCATCGTCGCCGATCAGGTTCAGCATGACCGAACGGCCGCGCCTTATCGGGCAGCCCAGCGGCAGGCCGAGGGCGGCGCGTGCCGCCTGCTCGAACTGGCTGGTCTCCGCCCCTTCGATGGTCCAGTGGCCGGAATTATGCACCCGGGGCGCCATTTCATTGACCAGCAGGCGGCCATCGCCAGTGACGAAGAATTCGATCGCCAGCACGCCGACGTAATCGAGCGCGATCAGCAGGTCGTGGGCGATGGTCTGCGCCCGCAGCGCGAGGGCGGGCGACAGGCCCGGGGCCGGCGCGATGGTGACGTCGAGGATATGGTGGCTGTGGCGGTTCTCGACCGGGTCGAACACCGCGACATCACCGGCGACACCGCGGCTTGCCACCACCGAAATCTCGGCCGTGAAGGGAACGAAGCCTTCCAGAATGGCGGGCTGGCCCTTCATCGCGGCGAAGGCGGCCTCGATATCGTCCACTGTGCGGATGATCGCCTGACCCTTGCCGTCGTAACCGAAGCGCCGCGTCTTGAGCACGGCCGGCAGGCCGAGGGCCTTGACCGCGGCATCGAGCCCGGCGCGGTCGTCGACGGCGCGGAAGGGCGCGGTTTCCGCCCCCTGGTCGTTGGCGAAGGTCTTTTCGGCGATCCGGTCCTGCGCGACGGCGAGGGCCTTGGCGCCCGGCCGCACGGGTTTCCGCGCGGCGAGGAATTCGACGGTGGCCGCCGGCACATTCTCGAATTCATAGGTGATGGCGTCGACCGCGTCGGCGAAGGCGGCCAGCGCCGCCTCGTCCTCATAGGCGGCGATGGTGGTCGCGGCGGCGACGAGGCCGGCCGGCGGATCGGCCTCCGGGCCAAAGATATGGCAGCGGTAGCCGAGATTGGCGGCGGCGATGGCGATCATGCGGCCGAGCTGGCCGCCGCCCAGGATGCCGAGGGTGGCGCCCGGCGGCAGGGCCGCTGCGGTCAGCGGGGCCGGCTTGGGGCTGGTGCTCACTCCGCCGTCTCCGGCACGCTTTCGGTCTGGCGGCGGCGGAATTCGACCAGACGGGCATCAAGCACCGGGTCCGACAGGGCGAGGATCGACGCCGCCAGCAGGCCGGCGTTGATCGCCCCCGCCTTGCCGATGGCGAGGGTGCCGACGGGCACGCCGCCCGGCATCTGCACGATCGACAGCAGCGAATCCTGGCCCTTCAGGCTGTGGCTTTCGACGGGCACGCCCAGCACCGGCAGGCTGGTCAGCGAGGCGGCCATGCCCGGCAGATGGGCGGCGCCGCCGGCCCCGGCGATGATCACCTTCAGACCCCGGGCCTTGGCGCCCTTGGCGTAATCGAACATGCGCTCGGGCGTGCGGTGGGCGGAAACCACCTTCACCTCATGCGGCACGCCGAGATTGGCCAGGGTTTCGGCGGCATGAATCATGGTGGGCCAGTCCGACCGGCTGCCCATGATGATGCCGACGACGGGAGAAGGGGAGGTCATGGATGAAGCCTGTCAGGCGATGATGTCGGGCAGGAGCTGGCTGTTGATCTTCAGGATCAGGTCTTTCAGCTGCAGCTTGCGCTTTTTCAGGCGCTGCACCTGAATCTGATCGAAGGGCGGTGTGGCGATGAGAGCGTCGATGGCGGCATCAAGGTCACGGTGTTCCTGCATCAATTCGGTCAGCTTTCGCTGAAGCTCTTCCTCGTCCACCATGCGCGCCGCGATCCCCACACCGGAAAGAGGGGCTTTATACCATGTCTGGGCGCGACCATGAATGTTTCTGACGGGCCGGGCGCGGCGGAATTCTGGCGCTGGTCGATCGCCTGTTACGATCGCCCCGGCGTCGCCGCCTTCTGCCTCGATCTGCAGGACCGGCTGGGGCGGGACGTGAACCTCGTTTTGCTACTGGTTTTCCTCGCCGGGCAAGGGTTTCGGCCGCTTTCGCCAACGGAAATCGCTGCGGTGGAGCGCGCGGCCGCGCCCTTCCGGCAATGGGCGCTGCTGCCGGCGCGGGCGCGCCGCCGCGCCCTGAAGGCGGCGGGAGGTCCCGAATATGCCGCGGCCAAGGCGGCCGAACTGGATCTGGAACGCGAATCACAGCGCCAGATGCTGGCCGCCGCGCCGCGGCTCGGGCGCGATTCCCGCCCGGCGCCCGAAATCGCCGCGGCCAGTCTCGCCGCCTATGGCGTCACGGGGGCCGGGGTGCTGCTGGCGGGATTGTGAGCTACTTGGCCTTGCTCTTGCGCGGGCCTGCCGCGGGGGGGCGCGGCCGGGGCCGGACGCGCGGCCGGCTCGCCTCGCCCCAGCGCCGCACCGGCGCCGAATCGAGATCGAACAGGTCGAGGACGCGGCCGGCGCTCTGCCGCGTCGCGTCGTCGATGGTCTCCAGCTCGGCGTAATAGGCCGGGACCGGCGGCATCACCACCGCGCCCATTTCGGTGACCGCGGTCATCGTGCGCAGGTGGCCGAGGTGCAGCGGCGTCTCCCGCACCATGAGGACGAGACGGCGCCGCTCCTTCAGCACGACATCGGCCGCCCGGCTGATCAGGCTGGAGGTTACCCCGGTGGCGATTTCCGACAGGGTGCGGATCGAACAGGGCGCGATCACCATGCCGAGGGTGCGGAAACTGCCCGAGGCAATGGCGGCGCCGATATCGGCGACCGGATAGACCACGTCGGCGAGGGCATGGACATCCGCCACCTTCAGATCGGTCTCATAGGCGAGGGTCATTTCCGCCGCCTTCGTCATCACCAGATGGCTCTCGACATCGAGGGCGCGCAGCTGCTCGAGCAGGCGGATGCCGAGCATGACGCCCGAGGCGCCGGAAATGCCCACGATCATCCGGGGTTTCTGGGAAGCGGGCGCAGCCATGGTCCAGCGGTGCTTTCTCGACGGTTTCGAGGGCGGAGGGTGGGGGCAGAGACGGGCCGGGTCAACGGTTTTGGAACATGGTGCGATGCGGCATCGAATCAATGCGCTGCATCCATCATTGACGGCTGACGATGCCATCCCCATGTGCTTTCATGTCAGTCCCGTGACTTGAAGGGAGGATGTGCGAATGAGCCTTGAAGCACGCGCAAGCAGCCTGTCCCAACGCCATGCGTCGATCGACCGGGAATTGGAGGCCGAGGCCCACCGGCCGATGCCGGATCCGGCGGTGATCACCAAGCTCAAGCGCGAAAAGCTGCGCATCAAGGACGAGATCAGTCGTCTGCCCACTCATTGAATTCCAGGCCGTAACCGGCTGGGGGCCACACCGCGCCGATGGGCGGGTGTGGCCTCTTTTTATTTTTGGCCCCAGCCCTTGATGTGATCGACGCCATCGCCTCGGGGCCTTCCCCGTGCTTATCTGGCCCCTGTCGGCGCGGGCCGGCGGTTTGGGCGACAGGCAACGGATGAAGCGGTTGAACTTCGGGCGCGGGTGGCGCCGGCTGGCTTTCTGCGCAGGTGTCGCCGCCGTCACTCTGATGGCTGCCGCCATCCTGCTTGACCGGCTCTATCCGCTGCCGCTCGATCTCGTCGCCGCACGCTCGACCATCGTCCTCGATGCCGGCGGCCAACCCCTGCGTGCCTTTCAGACCGGGGATGGGCGCTGGCGCTTTACCGCGCGGCCGGTCGATGTCGATCCCCGCTATCTCGCCATGCTCACCGCCTATGAGGACCGGCGCTTCGCCGATCACTGGGGGGTCGATCCCATCGCCGTGCTGCGCGCGACGGGGCAGGCGCTCCTGTCGGGGCGCATCGTCTCCGGCGCCTCGACCCTGACCATGCAGACCGCCCGCCTGATCGAGCCGCGGCCGCGCACCTTCGGCTCCAAGCTGATCGAGATGGCGCGGGCGCTGCAGCTCGAATGGTATTTGTCGAAGGACGATATCCTCGGTCTCTATCTCACCCTCGCGCCCTATGGCGGCAATCTCGAAGGGGTGCGGGCGGCCTCGCTGTTCTATTTCGGCAAGGAGCCGGACCATCTGACCGATGCCGAGGCGGCGCTGCTGGTCGCCCTGCCGCAATCGCCCGAACGGCGCCGCCCCGACCGCCACGAGGATGTCGCCCGGCAGATGCGCGACGAGGTGCTGACCAGGGTCGCCGCCGCCGGCGTCATCACCGAGGCCGCCGCCCGCGAGGCGATGGAGGAGGAGGTGCCGGTCGCCCGGCTGCCCGCGCCCTTCTTCGCGCCCCATCTGGCCGAGCGGCTGCACATGGCCGATCCCGGTGCCTCGGTCATCGCCAGCACCATCGAGCGCGACCTGCAGCAGAAGCTGGAAGACCTCGCCGCGCGCAGCGTCGCCCAGTTCGAGGCGACGGCCAATATCGCCATTCTCGTCGTCGCCAACGACGGAAGGCGGGTGGTCGCCAGCGTCGGTTCCGCCGGCTATTTCGACCGGCGGCGGGCGGGCCCCATCGACATGACCATGGCCGTGCGTTCCCCCGGTTCGGCCCTGAAACCCTTCATCTATGGCATGGGCTTCGAGGAACTGGTGTGCCACCCGGAAACCATCGTCGTCGACCGGCCGACCCATTTCGGCGGCTATGCCCCGAAGAATTTCGACCGGCTCTACCGGGGCGAGGTGAAGCTGGCGGAGGCGCTTCAGCTTTCGCTCAACATTCCCGCCGTCGCCGTGCTCGATCTCGTCGGGCCGCGCCGCTTCGCCGCCCGGCTGGCGGGCGTGGGCGTGCGCCTGCGCCTGCCCGATCCGGGGGCGGAACCCAGCCTGCCCATCGCCCTCGGCGGTGTCGGCGTCACCTTGCGCGATCTGGTCACGCTCTATGCCGCGCTCGCGGACGGCGGCCGCGCCCTGCCGCTGCGCGATCGCATCCACGACGAGGCGGGCGTGCCGGCCACGCTCCTGTCCGCCTCCGCTGCCTGGCAGGTCTCGTCGATCCTGCGCGACACGCCGCCGCCGCCCCATCTCCTGCCCGGGGAAGCGACCTCGGACGGGCGGCAGATCGCCTATAAGACTGGGACGTCCTATGGTTTCCGCGATGCCTGGGCCATTGGCTACGACAAGGATTATACCGTCGGGGTCTGGGTTGGGCGGCCGGACGGGTCCTTCTCGCCCGGGCGCATGGGGCGCGATGCTGCCGCGCCCCTCGTCTTCGCCGCCTTCTCCATGCTGCCGCCGCCGGGGCCGGACGCCCTGCGCCGCCCACCGCCGCCGCCCGGCACGCTGGTCGCCAGCCAGTCGGAACTGCCGCCCGGGTTGAAGCGCCTGCGGCCGCGCCGGGGCGGCGATGTCTCCGCCATCGCCGCCGGGCGCGACACCCTGCGCCTCGCCGCGCCGCTCGACGGCAGTACCATCGAGGTGCCGCGCCTTCCCGACGGCACGCTGTCCACCGTGCTGCTGCGGGCAAGCGGCGGCACCATGCCCCTGACCTTCCTGGTGAACGGCCGGCCCATCGCCACCACCGCCTTCCGCCGTCAGGCCGAATGGCAGCCGGATGGCATCGGCCGGACCAGCGTCACCGTGCTCGACGCCAGCGGCCGGGCCGCCAGCGCCGATGTCTGGCTGGCCAGCCCGGGCAGTTAAGGCAGGGGACACGGCAGCCAATTCCGGCTATAAGGCGCCGCATCTTCGCCCCCCGGAGTGCATCGTGAACGACACGACCTTGTGGATCATCATCGGCTTCGCCGGACAGGCGCTTTTCACCATGCGCTTCGTCGTGCAGTGGATCGCCAGCGAAAAGGCGAAGCAGAGCCTGGTGCCGGTCGCCTTCTGGTTCTTCTCCATCGGCGGCGGCGTCGTCCTGCTCGGCTATGCCATCCACCGGGAAGACCCGGTGTTCATCGCCGGCCAGGCCGGTGGCCTCGTCATCTATGCGCGGAACCTGTGGTTCATCTATGGCCACAAGTTCAAGCGCGACGAAGGAACAGCCGGCTGATCCCGTTCAGCACGGCGAAAGTGGCGGGCCAGGCCCGCTCGAAACCCTGAATCTTCACCCGCGCGGCGATTTCGCCAACGCTGGACTTGCCGTCGATGGCGCGCGCGATGGCGGGCGCCGCCTGGAGCAGGGGAAAGCGATAGGCCAGACCGTCGAGGGTCAATTTCAGGACCCGGTCCCCGCCCATGGCCGCCGCCATCTGCGCCCCGTCGGTGCGCGACCACACCGGGATCGCGTCGACATCCAGCGGATCGGGCGGCAGTGCCTCGTGATCCGGATGAACGACATAGGCGACATGGCGGGCGATATTGCCGGATAGCCGCTCCGCCAGCATGGCGCGGCCGCGCGGGTCGAGTTCGCCCGCCAGCCGGCGCAAGGTCGGATCGACCAGATAGGTCTCGGGCTGGTAGCGGGCGGGCTCGATCAGGCTGGCGAGGCCAAGGCCGCCATCCTCGATCAGGGCGACGAACGCCTCGACATCATAGGCGCGGTCGCGCGAATGCAGCAGCAGGTCGAAGATGCCGGCATCGCCACCCTGAATGTGGTCGGTGACGGCGTCGTTGCGGCGCAGGCGATTGGTGCCGGGCAGGGCGGGCAGCAGGCGCCTGGCGACGGAGAGGCGCGCGGCCGGCGCATCGCCCTCCGGCGCCAGCAGGCGGAAGACATCCTGCATGTCGTAAACGCCGCTGCGCCCGATCCGGCCATAGACCATCAGGCCCATGCCGCCGCCCCGCGCCAGTACCGCGCGCAGGGCGGCAAGGCCCGCCGCCGGCTCGGCCAGATGGTGCAACACGCCGCAGCAGTCGATGTAATCGTAAGGCCCGGGCGCCAGCCGCTCGACCTCGAGCAGCGATCCTGAAACGAAGCGGATGTCGAGGCCGCGCACCGCCGCCCGCTCGGCTGCCACCTTCTGCGCCGCCACCGACATGTCGAGATGGGTGATCTCCGCCGCGATCCCGGCATCGGCCAGTTGCTGGGCCAGCATGATGCAGCCGTCCCCGGTGCCGCCCCCGGCGAAGAGCACGCGCGGGCGCGCCGGCAGGCGTCCGCCGAAAATCCAGTGGCGCATCTCCGGCAAGGCGCTGGGGCTGCCTTCGATCAGGCGCTTCGCCTCGTCGCGCGGGTTGCGGCTGGGGTAGGGCAGGGCCTCGTAGTGCCGGGCAACCAGATCGTCGGTGGTAGGCGTGGTCATGGGGCGGCAGGCTCGGCGGGATCGGGCGGGTCGATGGCGGGCAAGGTGAAGCGCCGGCGCCGCTTTGTCCACCCTCGGTCGCCGCCTCCGCCGTCGCTTGACGGAATCCTCAACTGAACTTGTCACCACCGGTATCTGTTGCAGGGCACCATCCGGGTGATCGTTGATTCAATTCAGAACGATTACAGGGTACCGCGTCCATGGAAGAAGTATTCGTTCGCACGAATTTGATAAAGCCCGGCCGTCTTCATGAATTGAGTGCGCGTTCCAACGTCAAGGGCGCCATCCAGTTGTGCGGTCATTTCGGCGCCATCGGGATCAGTGGCTGGCTGCTCTATCTCACGCAAGGGACTTGGGCGGTGGTGCCGGTGTTTCTTGTCCACGGCATCCTGCTGAATTTCCTTTACGCGGGTCAGCACGAGCTTTGTCACTGGACGGTGTTTCGTACACGCCCGCTCAACGAAGTCTTCGGCCGGCTGATCGGCTTCCTGATGATCTACCCGCGCGATTTCGACCTGATCCAGCACACCGCCCACCATCGTCACACCCAGGACTGGGCGAAGGACGGCGAACTGGCCCGGCCGAGATATACGCTTCTCTCCTACCTCATGTGGTTCTTCGGCCCGTCCTATTGGTACACACGGATCGCGCGCATCCTGCGCATGGCCGCCGGCCGGGTGACCGAGCCCTATATCCCCGAGGCGCGCAAGGCCGATGTCATCCGCGAGGCGCGGCTGCATCTTGCCGGTTATGCCCTGATCGCCGCCGCCTCGGTCGCGGCCGGCAGCTGGGCGGCGGTCACCTACTGGCTGGCGCCGCTGGTGCTGACCAAATTCGTCCACCAGATGCAGAACACGATCGAGCATCTCGGCCTCTCGCACGAGCAGAACATCCTGGTGAACACGCGGACGACGCGGACCAATGCCCTGATGCGGCTGATCTGCTGGAACATGCAGTATCACACGGCGCACCACGCCTTCCCCGGCGTGCCGTTCCATCGCCTGCCGCAACTGCACCGCGAAATCTTCGACGGCAACAACATCGCCCCCAACAGCATGACCTATCTCGGCTTCCAGGCACGGCTGTGGCGGGCGCTGGCGGCGGGGCCGGGCGAGGTGGCCTATGCCGACGACCGGGTCTGGGTGCGCGACTGAGCGGCCCGGTCAAAGTGTCCTTTTACACGTCGAAAACAAACCGTTGTTGCACCGCAGCACTCCCGCGCCGAAGCTGGACGGGCGTAATGGCGGCAGAGACGGCGTAACCTTCCGAGGGAGAGTACCATGAGCAGCAAAGACGAAATCCTGCGCGTTCGCCGCTATTTCAACCTCAGCCGGCGCGACATGCTGCGCGGCGCGGCGGCGCTCGGTGCCGCGGGGGCGCTCGGCTTCGGCGGGATGCGCAAGGCTGCGGCGGCGACCGACATCAACTATATCGGCTGGGAAGGCTACGACACCTTCTTGACCGGCGGCGAATTCGACAAGGCCAAGGGCTATGCCCTGCAGAAGACGCTGATTTCCTCGACCGACGAGATCATCACCAAGCTGCGCCTCGACAGCAGCGCGGTCGACGTCTGCACGCCCTATTTCGTCAATGACGACTTCCTCGCGGCGGAAGGCCTGCTGGCCCCGCTCGATCTCGCGCAGATCCCCAATTTCGCCAAGCTGCATCCGACCATCAAGCAGTTTGCCGAAAGCAACATGACGACGGACGGCACCTGGTATGCCTGTCCCTTCACCTTCGGCTCGATCTGTATGCTCTACGACAGCACGAAGATCGCGGCGCCCACCTCCTGGGCCGACCTGATGAAGGACGAATACAAGGGCAAGGCGGCGATCACCGCCGACTATCAGGGCAATATCTTTGCCATGGCCCGGGTGCTCGGCATCGCCAACCCGCACCACATGACCCGCGACGAACTGGCCAAGACGACCGATCTGCTGATCACCCTGAAGAAGAAGCACCTGAAGGCCATCGCCCCGTCCTACGGCGACCTGATCAATATGTATGTGAACAAGGAAATCGTCATCTCGCAGGGCTGGGAGCCGGTCTCCACCTGGATCGGCGACGGCACCACGGTGAAGGTCGCCTATCCCAAGGAAGGCAGCAGCGGCTTCATCGAAGGCTATGCCATCGGCAAGGGCTCGGCCAAGTCGGCCGAGGCGCACGCCCTGATCAACAACGCCCTCTCGCTCGAGGGGCAGATCGCCGGCGCCGACCTCAGCTCGATCCCCGTGGTGACGAGCGAGGCGATGGAGAAGGCGGGGGCCGCCAACAAGGCGCTCTACGACTATACGGACCTTGAAGGTTACTTCACCAGGAAGACCCTGGTGATGGAAATGTATCCGCTCGACGAGGACGGCGAATACGCGATCTGGGACGATTACCAGGAAGCCTGGGAAAAGGTGCTCAAGGCCTGACCGGATGAGCGATCCCCTGCTGCGTCTGCGGAATATTTCCAAGAACTATCGCGAAACCCAGGCGGTTCACCCGCTCGACCTCGATGTCGAGCGGGGGGATTTCGTCGCCCTGCTCGGGCCGTCGGGCTGCGGCAAGACCACCTTGCTGCGCATGATCGGCGGCTTCCTGCCGCCCAGCACCGGCACCATCGAGATCGGCGGCCAGGATGTGACCGCCCTCGGCCCCGAGAAGCGCAACACCAACATGGTCTTCCAGGGTTACGGCCTGTTCCCCCACATGACCGTGGCCCAGAACATCGGCTATGGCCCCAAGATCGCCGGGCGCGACCCCGAACAGATCGACCTCGACGTCGTCCGGATGCTGAACCTCGTCCATCTGGGCGCGGTCGCCGACCGGCTGCCGGCGGCCCTCTCGGGCGGGCAGCAGCAGCGCGTCGCGCTCGCCCGCGCCCTCGTCATGCGGCCCTCGATCCTGTTGCTCGACGAGCCGCTGGCCGCGCTCGACCTCAAGCTGCGCAAGGCGATGCAGGACGAGCTGAAATCCCTGCACAGGGCAATCGGCGGCACCTTCATTTTCGTTACCCACGATCAGGGCGAGGCGATCGACCTCGCCAACCGGATCGTCGTCATGGAGGCAGGGCGCATCGTCCAGCAGGGCACGCCCGAGGATGTCTACCGCCGCCCGGCCAGCCGTTTCGTCGCCTCCTTCATCGGCGACGCCAACATGCTGTCGGCGGTGCGGAAGGGTGGCGAGGTCGAGATCGGCAGCGGACGGCTGCCGTCGCCGGGGCCGGACGGTCCCGTCCTCGTGGTCATCCGGCCGGACGATATCGCCCTTGCCGGCGACGGGCCGCTGACACTTGCCGGCACGGTGACGGAAAGCCGCTTCATGGGGCCCTACCTCCGCCTCGTGGTGACGCTCGCCGACGGCACGGCGGTCACGGTGCACCGTCCTTCGGGCGCCGAAGGCGCGGCGCCGCCCCCGATGGGCAGCACGGCTACCCTCGGCCTGCCGGCGGCGGCCTGCAGCGTGGTCGCGCCATGAGCCTGTCGCCCGCCCTGCGCCGGGGTCTCGGCCTGACCCCGGCGCTGACCATCTTCGGGCTGTTCTTCGCCCTGCCCATGGCCTATCTGCTGGTCGTCACCTTCTGGCGCATCAAGCGTTACCGGCTAACCCCGGATTTCACCCTGTCGAATTACGCCGATGTCTTCGGCGATTATCTCCACGCCCTCGGCTTCACGCTTGTGATCGCCCTCGTGATCGCCCTGATCACCACCGCGCTCGCCTTCGCCATCGCCTATCTGATCCGCTTTCGCTCCGGTCTGTTCGGTCAGATCATCCTGCTGTCGGCGCTGGCGACCCTGTTCGGCGGCTATCTGGTGAAGATCTATGCCTGGAAGGCGATGCTGGGCGCGCAGGGCAGCGTCAATCTGCTGCTGATCAACCTCGGCCTGATCGACGAGCCGATTTCCTGGCTGCTCTACAGCCCGGCCGCCGTGGTGATCACCCTCGTTCATTTCATGCTGCCCTTCGCCCTGCTGCCCATTCTCGCGGGTCTGCGCGGCGTCTCCGAAGCCCCGCTGGAGGCGGCGCGGGATCTCGGCGCGAAGCCCTGGCAGATCACCAGGGACATCGTCCTGCCGCAGTGCCGGGGCAGCCTGTTCTCCGCCTTCTCCCTCGCCTTCCTGATTCCGGCCGGCGACTATGTGACGCCCCGGCTGGTCGGCGGGCCCGAGACCTTCATGGTCGGCAATTTCATCGAAAATCTCTTCGTCGGGCGGATGAACGCGCCCATGGGCGCCGCGCTGGCGTTCACGACGCTGCTGGCCTGCGGCATCGTGCTCGTCACCGCGCATTGGCTGCTCGGCCGGGCGCTGACGCCCAAGTGGGGGCGCTGAGATGGCGGCCAAGGCGCAGGCGGCCTGGACCGCTTTCGGCGCGGCGGTGCTGGTGTTCATGCTCTCGCCGCTCGTCCTCGTCGTCTTCTTCTCGCTGGCGGAAAATGCCAATGCGACCTTCCCGCCGGGCGGTGCCACGCTGCACTGGTACGGCGTGCTGTTCGACAACGCCGATTTCTGGAAGGCCCTTGGCAACAGCGCCATCGTCACCCTGTCCGTCGGTCTCGTCTCCATGATCGCCGGCACGCTGGCGGCCATGGCGCTCGCCCGCTCGGGGCCGAAGCTCGCTAATGGCGTGATCGCCCTGATCACCCTGCCGATCATGCTGCCGCCGCTCGTGCTCGCTCTCGCGCTCGCCACCGGCTATTCGTCCCTCGGCCTGCCGCTCGGCCTTTCGACGGTGATCCCCAGCCATCTCGTCTTCACCCAGCCCTTCGTCATTCTGGTGGTCTATGCCCAGATGGCCGGCTTCAACATGGCGATCGTCGACAGCGCCCGTGACCTCGGCGCCGGCTCGTGGACGATCTTCCGCACCGTGATCCTGCCGATCATCCGGCCGACCCTGATCGGCGCGACCCTGATGGCGATGGCGGTCTCGCTCGACGATTTCATCATCACCTATTTCACCATCGGCGGCGGCATGACCCTGCCGACCATGATCTGGGGCATGCTGCGCAAGGCGCTCGATCCCAGCATCAACGCCCTCGGCTCGCTGGTGCTGGTCGCCACAATCGGCACCAGCCTGATCGCCCTCCGCCTGACCCGTTACCGAGGCTGAAATGACCGCCCATGATTTCACCGGCCGCCATGTCGTGATCACCGGGGCCAGCATGGGCATCGGCCTCGCCATCGCCCACGCCTTCGCGGCGGCGGGCGCCGATCTCACCCTGATGGCCGAGAACGAGGCGATCCACGCCGCCGGGGCCGAGGTCGCGGCCGCCTGCGGCCGGCCGGTCCGCGCGCTGAAATGCGACATCGCCGACCGCGCCGCCGTCTATGCCGCCATCGGTGCGCTGCCCGCCATCGACGTGCTGATCAACAACGCCGGCTTCCAGCCCATGACCCCGCTAAGCGGCGCGACCGAAGCGAGCGACGCCGCCTTCGAGCGCTGCATTTCCGTCAATGTCCTCGGCACCTATTACGTCACGCGGGCGGCGCTGCCGCTGATGACGCGGGGTGGGCGGATCATCGTCACCTCGTCGATCTGGGGCCGCACCGGGGCCGCCGGCTTCTCGGGCTATGCCGCCTCGAAACATGCGGTCGCCGGCTTCATGCGCTCCCTCGCCATGGAACTCGGGCCGTTGGGCATCACGGTGAACGCGGTCTGCCCCGGCTGGGTCGAGACCGAAGGTTCCATGTGGACGATCCGGGCCGAGGCGGCGGAACTCGGCATTCCCGTGCCCGAACTGGTCGAGCGTTATCTGGGCGCCCAGCCGATCCCCGGCATGATGCAGCCCGCGGCGGTCGCGCCCGCCTATCTCTTCCTCGCCTCCGACGGGGCGGCCGATATCACCGGCCAGATGCTCAACGTCGACCGCGGCAGTTTCATCGGTTGAAGACGGAACCTCTCATGTCAAAGCTCCAGGGCCGCATCGCCATGGTCACCGGCGCCGCCGCCGGCATCGGTTTTGCGACGGCCACCCTGCTCGCCCGGGAAGGCGCCACCGTCATCCTGACCGATATCGACGAGGCAGGCGGTGCCGCCGCCGCCGCGGCGCTGCCCGGTGGCCTGTTCCTTGCCCATGACGTCGCCAGCGAAGCCTCCTGGCAGGCGGTGATGGCCGAGGTGACGGCGCGGTTCGGCCGGCTCGACATTCTCGTCAACAACGCCGGCATCCAGCTCACCCGTGGGCTGGAGGAAACCAGCCTCGACGACTGGCACCGGGTGATGAGCGTCAACGCCGACAGCGCCTTCCTCGGCACCAGAACGGCCATCGGCCTGATGAAGGGGACGGGGGGCGGCTCCATCGTCAATCTGTCCTCGACCTTCGGCATCATCGCCGACGGTCTGAACGCCGCCTATTGCGCGTCGAAGGCGGCGGTGCGCCATTTCACCAAGGCCGCCGCGCTCTATTGCGCCGACCGGGGCTATGGCATCCGGGTGAACTCGGTGCATCCCGGCCTCGCCTGGACCCCGATGCTGGAGCGCGAGATCGTCGACGTCGCGGCGGAGCGGGGGCTGTCCGATACCTCGTCGGTCCGCGCGGAATGGAACCGTATCTGCCCCCTTGGCGTCGGCACGGCCGAGGATATCGCCGAGGGCATCCTCTATCTCGCCTCCGATGCCTCGAAATATGTCACGGGCAGCGAATTGGTCATCGACGGCGGTCATATCATCCGCTGATGTTCCCGCGACGGTGGTTAACCATAGTTGCGGGACAGAAAAGTGGTGACACGGATTGAGCCTGCTCTTTCCGGGTGGTAGAACGACCGTAATGGTGGCGGTTTTTCTGGCGGGGGTTACATGCGCGGTCTGTCTCGCATCGTTCTGGGGGCGCTCGTGCTGGCGGGCGGGGCTTCGACGGCCTTCGCCGATGGCAACCTCGGCCCCGGCCCCTATCTGGGCGGCTATGGCGCCTTCGTGATCCCGCAGAGCATCGACGTCGAAGGCGACGCGGATGGCGACGGCATCGACGACAAGGCGAGGGTCGAATTCGACAATGGCTGGGGCGTCGGCGCCCTGCTCGGTTACGACTACGGCGCCATCCGGGTCGAGGCGGATATCGGTTACCGCAGCTTCGATGCGAGCGACATCAAGAACCTGCGCCTGGGCGATGGCGCGGGCGGCTATACGAACGTCGGCGATTCCGCGACCGACAATAATTTCGGCGTGCTCTCCGTGATGGGCAACGTCCTTTACGAATACGAGAACTCGTCGGCCTTCACGCCCTATATCGGCGCCGGTCTCGGCGCGGCCTGGGTTTTCGTGAACGAAGGCAATGGCCCGGTGACCATCGCTTCCGGTGACGATGTCGGCTTCGCCTATCAGGGCATCGTCGGCGCCAAGGTCGCGATCAACGACAATCTGTCGGCCTTCGCCGACTACCGCTACCTCGGCACCTCGGACATTCAGGTGAACGAGCTGAAGTCGTCCTACGCGCTGCAGAGCGTGCAGGCCGGCCTCGTCTATGCCTTCAGCGCCTATGACCCGCCGCCGCCGCCGGTGCCGACGCCGGATACCGCGCCGGTGGCCGCGCCGGTGCTCGACCGCTCCTACATGGTGTTCTTCGACTGGAATTCGTCCGAAATCACGGCGGATGCCGCCGCGATCATTCAGGACGCCGCCCAGTCGGCGCTGACGCGGGGTGTCAGCCGGATCGAATTGACCGGCCACGCCGACCGTTCGGGTGCCACCGACTACAACCAGGCCCTGTCGGTGCGCCGGGCCGAGGCGGTGAAGGCCAAGCTGCTGGAAATCGGCATGACCTCGGCCGAGATCGTCACCCTGGGTAAGGGCGAGTCCGCGCCGCTGGTGCCGACGCCGGACGGTGTGCGCGAGCCGCAGAACCGCCGGGTGGAAATCGTCATGCCCTGAGTGGCACCCGTCTTCAGGAACAAGGCCGGCTCTTCGGGGCCGGCCTTTTTCATGCCGTCGTCGCGGCGGCACTTGTCCCTGAATTGAGACGGCAGACCCCTTGACGCCGCCCCGCTGCCCCTGTCGCATGGGCAAAACGACGGGGGAGACGGGAATATGGCGACTCGGGTGCTGCGGCCGACGGATGCGGCCTGGCTTTATATCGAAAAGCGCGACAAGCCGGTGCATGTCGCCTCGCTCGCCACCTTCTCGCTGCCGCCCGATGCCCCGCCCGGCTATCTGGCCGACCTTGTCGCCGAATGGCGGGCGCGGCCCCGTTTCGCGCCGCCCTTCAACCTGCGCCTGCGTCCCGGCCTGCTCTCGACTGTGTTGCCCGCCTGGCAGGAGCTGAAGGCCGAGGATATCGACCTCGACTATCACTTCCGCCATTCCGCCCTGCCGAAACCGGGCGGGGAGCGGGAATTGGGCGTGCTCGTCTCGCGCCTCCATTCCAATCCGCTCGACCGCTCGCGCCCCCTGTGGGAATGCCATGTCATCGAGGGGCTGGAGAACAACCGCTTCGCCGTTTACACCAAGGTCCATCATTCGCAGATCGACGGCATGGGCGGGATGCGTCTGCTGTCACGCTTCCTCTCCCCCGATCCGGCGGCGCGCGACCTGCCCCCGCCGTGGGAAGTCGGCCTGTCGTCCGGCAAGAAACGCGCCGACGACGAGGAGGGGGCGGATCAGGGCTCGCTGATCGAGCGCATGATCGGCCTCGGCAAGGAACAGTTCCGCACCGGTCTCGAGGCGGCGAAGGCCCTCGGCAAACTGGCGCTTGAAGCCCGCAAGGGCGAGGCGGATGGACCGGCCTTTCCTTACGGCGCGCCGCAGACCATCCTGAACGGCAAGATCAGGGGCAAGCGTCGCTTCGCCACCCAATATTACGAACTTTCGCGCATCAAGACCCTGGCCAAGGCGGCGGGGGTGACCGTCAACGACGTCTTCCTCGGCCTCTGCGCGACGGCGCTCCGCCGTTATCTCGCCGAGATGGAGGAATTGCCGGAAAAGCCGCTCACCGCCTCGGTGCCGATTTCGGTGCGGCCGGCCGACGATGCCTCGGTCGGCAATGCGATCTCGACCATCTTCGTCAATCTGCACACCGACATCGCCGATCCCCTGGCGCGGCTGAAGGCCATCGGTGCCTCGTCGGCGCCGGCCAAGGACAAGCTGCAGTCGATGACCCGGGGCGCCATCGACAATTACACCCTCGTCCTGATGACGCCCTATATGGTCCAGCTCATGCTCGGCCTCGGCACCATGACGCGGCCGATGAACAACCTCGTCATCTCCAACGTGCCGGGGCCATCGCAGGTGCTCTATTTCAATGGCGCGAAGCTCGAACAGATCTACCCCGTCTCGCTGCTGTTCGACGGCCAGGCGCTGAACATCACGGTCCTGTCCTATGCCGGGCAGTTCAACCTCGGCTTCACCGGCGATCGCGACAGCCTGCCCCATATGCAGCGGATCGCCGTCTATACCGGCGATGCCCTCGCCGAGCTGGAGCGGGCACTGGGCCTCTGAGCCTCAGCGGCCGAGAACCGCGCCCTCGCGCCGGGGATCGGCCGCGCCTTCGAGGCCTGCGGGTGTCACCGCGATGGCGGCGAGGCCGGAGTTCAGCTCCTGCACCTCGACCCGGTAGCCGAGGGCCTGCAACCCCGGCACCAGCGCGGTCGCCGCCGTGCCCGCCTCGACCTCGAAGGGGCCGAAGCGGTTGAGGAGGTGGGGCATGGCGACGATCTCGGCCACCGGCTTCTTCCAGGCGAGATGGGCGATCAGCGCCTGCGCGACGAAACCAATGATGCGGCTGCCGCCCGGGCTGCCGATGGCGAGCACGGGCACGCCGTCGCGCAGCACCAGGGTCGGCGCCATCGACGACCGCGGCCGCTTGCCGCCCTCGACCCGGTTGGCGACCGGGGCGCCGTCCTTGCCCGTCGGGGCGAAGGAGAAATCGGTCAGCTCGTTGTTCAGCAGGAACCCCCGCACCATGAGGCGGGAGCCGAAGCCGTTCTCGATCGTGCCCGTGTAGGACAGCATGTCGCCGGCATCGTCGCGGATGACGACCTGGGTGGTCGATGGAAGTTCAGGGGTTACGCCGGCCGGCGGCATCGGCCACAGCGCGCCATCGTCGAAGGCGGGCTGGCCGGGCGTGACCTCGGGCATGGCATTCGGCCCGTCGAGCAGTTTCGCGCGCAGGGACAGATAACCGGTGGCCAGCAGGCCGGCGACCGGCGCCCGCACGAAGGCGGGGTCGGCCAGCCAGCGTTCCCGGTCGGCGAAGGCGAGACGCGAGGCGTCCCCGATCAGGCGCCAGGTCTCGGGCGCCTGCGGCGACATATGCTCGATGCCCCAGGGCTCGACCAGGCCGAGGATCTGCAAGGTGGCGATGCCGCCGGACGACGGCAGGCCCATGCCGCAGACCTCGACCGCGAAGACCGTGTTGCAGACCGGCTCACGTTCGATAACCGTGTAATTCTCGAGATCGCTCGCGGACAGGCGCCCGGGATTGACCGGATCGGCCATGACCTTGGCGACGATGTCGGCGGCGATCTCGCCGCGGTAGAAGACGTCTTCGCCGCCGTCCGAAATCCGGCGCAATGTGTCGGCGTAGGCCGGATTGCGCAAGGTGGCGCCCGCGCGCAAGGGCGCGCCCGCGGCATCGAAGAAATAGGCAGCCGTGACGGGATCGTGCTTCAGGCGCTCGCCCTCGGCCGCGATCAGATCGGCGAGGCGGGGCGAGACGGGAAAGCCGTTCTCGGCCAGGCGAATGGCCGGCTTCAGCAGATCGGTGAAGGCGAGGCGGCCGAAGCGGCGGTGTGCCTCGACCATCAGGCGCAAGGTCGCGGGGGTGCCGACCGAACGACCGCCGACGACGGCGGTAAAGAAGGGCAGGGGCTGGCCATCGGTCCCCAGGAACATGTCGGGTGTCGCCGCGGCTGGCGCGGTTTCCCGCCCGTCGAGGGAGGTTACACCACCATTCGCCGCCGCGTAATGCAGCAGGAAACCGCCGCCGCCAAGGCCCGACGACTGTGGCTCGACGAGGCCGAGCACCATCTGCGTTGCGACCAGCGCATCGACGGCGCTGCCGCCGGCATCGAGCACCTCGAGCCCGGCGCGGGCGGCGAGGGGATGGGCGGCGACGACCATGTGGCGGCGCGCCGTCGCCTGCTGCGGCGCGACAATGCCGGTTACGCTGCCGGCCTCCGGCGCATAACGGTCGGAGGCCTGTTCAGCCCGGGCCGCCGTCACGGTCAGTGCCGTCACCAGGACGGCCGTGGCAATACGCATTTTATGGCTTTCGGCACTCGCAACTTTTGCATCTTGCCCTGTCCGGTGGGCCGGGGGAATGGCCATGTCAGGGGGGAAACGCCATCGGCAGGGGGTGGCGCGGTGGCCCGGCAAGATGTTGATTTATCTCAATTTTTCCAATTCGGATGCAACTTATCGGCTGTGCATTCGGGGGGCGGCAATCGGCGGAAGTCGGCCGGGGGTTGCCAAGCGCGCAATTTTCGGTCAAAGTCCGCTCGTGGTGACCCCTGCGGCCTGCTTTCAGCGAGCGCCGCCGCATGTCCATAAAGCCCGGTACGGTCACCGCCGGCCCAGAAGGTATGGGACGTTTGAGTCCTGAAATTTATGTCGTGGCACTTGGCCTGGCCATGTGTCTTGTCGGCATGAGGTGGCGGTTGAAAGCCACCGCGGCGCGACGCCCGCAGCGATAAGCAGGCGGCTCCGGTATCGGCGGATGCGGTTCGATGAAACCGAACCCATCCAGGTGTGTTCATGACCTTTAATGCAGGGGTCCATCCAGTTCGCGTGCGACACAGCCTCCGTGCTCGCGCGCCGATGAAGGAGCGGAGGAACAATGGCAGCAACCCGTTTGCTCGCGTCCAATTGGATCGTGGCAGCCGCGATGGCGGCGGCCGTTTCCGTGATGGCCCCCGCGGCCGCACGGGCGACTGAAAGTGCCGACGACCCGGTCAGTATTCGCGAACACGCGGTTGCTGCATCGACGATGGTTTCCTCCCGTGCCGCCAGCGAGCGGGACGGCGCCACCGCCCCCATGGCCGGACTTGGCCCCATGACCGGTCTTGCCGACGTCGGCGGTCCGATCACCGACCGGGGCAAGATCCCCGGCGCCCAGAGCGAGAAGGTGGTGCAGGAGTTTACCGGCGTCGCCTCCTGGTATGGTCCCGGCTTCCATGGCCGGCGCACCGCCAATGGCGAGAAGTTCAACCAGAACGAATTGACGGCGGCGCACAAGACCCTGCCGTTCAATACGAGGGTCCGGGTCACCTCGGTCTCCAATGGCCGTTCGGTGATCGTGACCATCAATGATCGCGGTCCCTATGTCCGGGGCCGGATGATCGACCTGTCGGCGGCGGCGGCCAAGGCCATCGGCCTCGGCGGCCGGGGTGTTGGCAAGGTGAAGCTGGAAGTGCTGGAATTGCCGGCGACGACCGATCATTTCGCCGGCTCGCGCTCCACCGACAGCCGCGAGGGGCCGCAGGCGCCTCGGCGCGTGACAACCATCGTCGACGCGGAATAGGCTCCATCCCCGGTGCAGCCACCGGGGAGATGATCTTGGTTTCCGGTTTCGGTAGCGACGTCGATCTCGACGTCGCCTTCGCGCGGGATCAGTTCCCGCCCATGACCAATGGCACGGCCTTTCTCGAGAATGCCGGCGGCACCTATGTGCCGAGGCAGGTTGTCGAGCGGGTCACCCATTATATGTCGGCGCTCCAGGTCCAGCCGGCCTGGGGCTTTACCGCCTCGGCCGAGGCGGCCGGGCTGATCCGCGACGGTGTCGCGGTCGCCGCCGCCTTCCTGAATGCCGATCCCGAAGATGTCTTCGTCGGCCCGTCGACCACGGTGAACACCCTGGTGCTGGCGCAGGCCGTGCGGCCGCTGCTGCAGCCGGGCGACGAGATCGTGGTCACCAATCAGGATCACGAAGCCAATTCCGGCTCGTGGCGCCGGTTGGCGGGCGAGGGGGTGGTCATTCGCGAATGGCCGATTGATTCGGTCACGGCCGAACTCGACCTCGCGGTGCTCGAATCGCTGGTCGGGCCGCGCTGCAAGCTGGTGGTGATGCCCCATTGCTCCAACATCGTCGGCAGTTTCAACGATGTCGCCGGGGCGGCGCGGATCGCCCATGCCGCCGGGGCGCTGATCGCGGTCGACGGTGTCGCCTATGCCCCGCATCGCCTGCCGGATGTGAAGGCGCTCGACGTCGATTTCTATTATTTCAGCCTCTACAAGACCTTCGGTCCCCATGTCGGCGCGGCCTACGTCCGCCGCTCGGTCGCGCTGCGCCTCGCGCCGCAGAACCATTTCTTCCTGACAGAGCCGCCGAAGACCCTGAACCCCGGCGGCCCGTCCCACGAATTCACCGCTTCGCTGCCCGGCATCGCGGATTATTTCGAGGCGCTGGACCTGCATCATTTCGCCCTGCCGGCCAATGGCCTGCGGGCGCGGATGGAACGGCTCTATGCCATGTTCGACCGGCATGAGCAGGTGCTCGGCCAGCGTCTCCTGTCCGGCCTGCTCGCCCTGCCGGGGGTTCGCGTGATCGGCAAACAGACGATGGACGGCAAACGCGCGCCGACTTTCTCCTTCACGGTCGCGGGCCAGGATCCGGAGGCGGTCGCCAGCCGGCTGTGGGCGGCCGGCATCGCGGTTGGCCATGGCGATTTCTATGCCCGGCGCTGCGTCGATGCCCTCGGCCTTTCGCCGTCGGGCGGGGTGATTCGGGTCAGCCTCGCGCACTACAACGACGAGGCGGAGGTTTCCCGCTTCCTCGCCACCCTCGGCCGTATCGTCAGCTGAGCGCCCGCAGGGCCTCGGTCGCCGCGCGCTCGCCGGATTCGAGCGCGCCTTCGACATAACCGGTCGCCTCCAGCGCGGTCTCGGTGCCGGCGAAATGGACGCGGCCGGCGGGTGTGCGCAGGGCGGGGCCGTAGGAGGTCATGGTGGCGGGGGCCATCAGGCCGGCGTAGCAGCCGCCCGACCATTCTTCCTCCAGCCAGTCATTGTCGACATAGTCGATGGGCTGGCCGGCTTCCGGGCCGAACAGGCGGGTCAGGGTGGCGATCACCGCCTGCCGGCGCTCGGCGGGCGGCTTTCCGGTGAAGGTGCGGGCGGCATCGCCTTCGAGGAAGCCGGACAGCACGCCGTGGCGCGCCCCTTCGGGCGTGCCGTCGAAGACGGGGGAGAAGGGCGCGGCATCGGAAACCGCCTCGCCCGACAGGCCGCGCGCGCGCCAGAACGGCGTCTCATAGGCGACATGGCATTTGATCACGCTGCCCATCGGGCTGCGCTGGGCCAGGCCCGTCTTCAGCGCCGGCCAGGCCGGTTGCGCCCCGATCCGCGACAGCAGGGCGAGCGGCACGGCGAGGATCGCCCGCCGGCCGCGCAGCGCCTCGCCGCCCGAAACATGGACCGTCACCCCGTCACCGTCCTGCTCGATACCCGAAACCGGTGACGACAGACGCAGGCGGCCCCGGCCGACTTCGTCGGCGAGGCGCTCGGACAAGGGGTGCAGGCCGCCCTTCACCCGGTCCTGCTGCGCCCCGCCCCGGACCGAGATCAGCGGCTCCAGCCCGCCGGAGGCGCGCAGGTAGGTCAGCAGGAACAGCATGGAAATCTCGGACGGCTCGGCCGAGAACACGGCGCGCACCGCGATATCCATCATCGCCTTGGCGCCCTTTGTCCGCAGGTTCCGGTCCAGCCAGCCCGCGACCGTGATCCGGTCGAGGTCCGCCGCCCCCGCCGCCGCCCAGGGCGCGCTGACGGCGATGGCCGCGGCCATGCGCTCGATCCGCTTCATCACCCGGTCGGTCTCGAGCAGCGCGAGGAGGGGCAGGGCCGGGATCAGGCCCTCGTAGCGGCGCACCCGGCCGCGATAGTCGATCAGCTTGCCCCCGGCCTCGAACTGTGGCTCCAGGGGGATGCGGTGGCGGGCGGCGAGGGCGATCAGCCGGCGATGATCGGGACCGACCCATTGCCCGCCCAGATCGACGACATGGCCCGAAAGCGTGCCCGGCTTGGTCCGCCCGCCGACCCGGTCGCGCGCCTCGACGACGCAGACGCTGCGGCCGGCGGCGACGATGCGGGCGGCGGCATTCAGACCGGCAAATCCCGCCCCCACGACCACCACGTCGACATCGAACCCCTGCACCCTGACCCTCCCCTGATTCCGTCGGCCATGATCGGCCGGGGCGTGTGCCAAGCCAAGGGGGAAAGCCGGACCGCGCCCCCGCCCCCGCCCTCGCCCTCGCCCTCGCCCTCGGGGGGAGGGAGGCGCGGCAATGACGGCGCGAGATCAGACGAACAGGAAGTCCGACGCGTCGATGCTGGCGAGGCCGGCAAGGCTGGTGATGGTGTCGATATTGGCCATCAGGACCGCCCCGCCAGCCGCCCACGGCGAGTCGTCGTACCAGACCTGAGCCTTGTTCACGCCCGCAGAGCTGTTGAAGGCGACATAGATCAGGCCGTTCCGGAGATTGCCCAAGGTGTCAATCTGGCTCTGGATCGTCTCGTTGGTCACGGCGGCGTCGGTCTTCACGGCGATTTCCGTGCCCCAGACATTCAGGGCCGCGTTATCGCCCGTGCGGAAACCTTCGACCTTGAGATCCCTGTCGCCGATATAGAGACTGAAGTTGGTGCCGTCGGCATCGAACGCCAGACGATCGACGGACGTCGTCGACGTGCCGGCATCGAAATCAACGAGGTGGTCGCCGGTATTGGTGAAGGACGGGTGCTGGAATCCGTCCAAGGCCGAGCTGTAAACGAAAACATCCCGACCGGCGCCGCCGGTCAGCCTGTCACCCCCGATGCGGCCTTCGATCGTGTCGTCGCCGGCGCCGCCAAAGATGACATCCTTGGTGCGCCCTCCGTAAATCGTATCGTTGCCGCGGAATGTCGCGCCGTCGAAGACGATTCCCTCGCCGTAGCTGCTCGCGCGGATGATGACATCCTCGGTCATCACCACGTCCGAGGTTACGAGAAGACCGCCGGGCAGGCCGTCGCCATCGCCATCGCCATCCTGCAGGGACGTGCCGAGCGTGACATCGAAGCCGGCCGCGCTGTCGCTCAGCAACACGCGCTCGACGTTGGTACCGTTTACTCCGTTGTAGATCCCGGCCTGATCGAGACGGAACGTATCGAAGCCATTGCCACCATAGAAGCCATCGCTGCCTTGCGCGCCGACGGTGTAGACATAGGTGTCGTCGCCGTCGCCGGCATAGACCAGGTCGCTGCCGAGGCCGGCGATGATGACGTCGTCGCCCCCATGAGTTTCGATGCTATTGGTCCCGGCGCCGCCGATGACGAGGTCATCGCCGTTGAACTGGTGACCATCGCTGGCCTGCATGGTGAACCGCTGGCCGGCCGCCATGGCCGACAGGTCGACCGTGATCCCTTTGGCGAGAGTGACGGCCGTCGTCAAGCCAATGTCGCTCCTGGTGCTGCCGGACATGTCGTAATCGCCGCCCGCGGCCATGTCGGCGGACACGATCAGGCTGGCACCATCATCCGTGGCGAAGCTGTAGCGGTCGATGTTGGCGATGGCAACACCGGCGAAATCGAAGGTGCCGGCACCGTTCAGGCGGATGGTGTCACGCGTGCCCGACTCTTGCGTGCCGTCGATTCTGTCGCCCGCCTGCAGCCCGGCCAGCGAGACGTCGAAGGTATCGCCGCCGAGGCCGCCGACGAGATTTTCGCGAGCGGCCCCCATCACGAAAAGCTCGCTTCCGCGCAGATTGGTCGCATCGACCTTGATGGCGCCGCCGGAAACGGCGGAAAGATCGAAGCTCGTGCTGTCGCCGATCCCGGTGTTTCCCCGGATCAGGAGATCCCCGCCGACCCCGTCATGATTGGCATCGGCCGTCGATAGGAGCTGGTCGCTGAGCACGACACTCGTCGTGCCACGGTTCGCGCCGATCTCGAGAATATCGAAATTGCGCACGGCCCCCGTGGTCAGATCATAGGATTCCGCGCTCGACAAGAGGCGCAGAATATCGTCCGTCGCGGCTTGCCAGGTGCCGTCGATGGTCGAACCTGCGGTGAAATGGTGCAGCGCGACGACATCGGCGCCCAGGCCGGTGACGATATCGTCCTGCTCCACGGGGAAATAGCCGAAGGACGTGACGATGACATCGTTGCCCGACCACTGGCTGCCGTCGATGCGCAATGCCGCCTGTCCGTTGGAGCTGTCGATGGTCACGCCGTGGGTCAGGGGGCCAGGGGCGGTGATGCGCAGATCGCCTTTGACGCCATCGTGGTCTTCGTCCGCCCACCGGCCATAGTACTGGAGTGTCAGGTTCCAGCCGGCCGCGTCCTCGTTCAGCATCACCTGGTCGATATCGTAGAGGCCAGCGGCAGAGAACCAGTCGTAGGCGCCCGCGGCGTCGAGGCGGAGCGTGTCGGTGGTGGCGATTTCGCCCGTGCCCGCATCGAACATCTTGCCGGCGAACTCGCTCACGCTCGCGATCACATAGGTATCGTTGCCGAAGCCGCCGACGATCGTATCCAGCCCGCTGCCGGCGATGAGGATGTCGTCGCCATCGGCACCGGCGAGCGTATCGTCGCCTGCGGTGCCGACGATAATATTGCCGAGTTCATTGCCAGTCCCGACCGAGCCGGTGCTGCCGGTCAGCGTGAGATTTTCCAGTCCCTCGCCCAGGGTATAGGCGGCGAGCGTCGTGCGGACGGTATCGGTTCCGCCGCCATTGCTTTCGTCGACGACGTCGCCGTCATTGTCGACGACATAGGTGTCGTCGCCGAGACCGCCGAACATCCTGTCCTTGCCGGCGCCGCCGTCGAGGACATCGTTGCCGATATTTCCTCTCAGCCGGTTGTTGAGGGCATTGCCGGTCAGGCTGGTGTCGATCGAAAGGCCCGCCTCCAGATTCTCGATCTTCGGCTCGGTCAGCACGAAGGCCGCCAGCATCGCGCGGATCGTGTCTTTGCCACCGCCGTTGCTCTCGTCGACGACGTCGCCGATATCGTCGACCACATAGGTGTCGTTGCCGAGACCGCCGAACATCGTGTCCCTGCCGATGCCGCCATCGAGCGTGTCGTCGCCTGCAAGACCGCTCAGCGTGTCGTTGCCGCTCCCCCCCGTCAGGATATTGGCATCGGCGTTGCCGGTCCCGTGGGACCTGCCAGTCCGGATGAAGGCAAGGTTCTCGATGCCGGATCCGAGGGTGTAGGTGGCGAGGCTGGTCATCACCAGATCGGCGGTGCCGTCGCCCCCGGTCTCGTCGACGATATCGCCAGCGTTATCGACGACATAGATGTCGTTGCCGGTTCCACCGTACATCCTGTCCGCGCCCGTGCCGCCGTCCAGCGTGTCCTTGCCGTCGCGGCCGTACAGCGTGTCGTCGCCTCCCAGGCCCTGAAGACTGTTGGCCCCCGCGCCGCCGATCATCACATTGGCGCCCGAGTTGCCCCGGCCGTCCGCGGCGCCATTGGTCGTCAGCACCAGATTCTCCACGCCGCCGTACAGCGTGAAGCTCACGCTCGACCGGACGGTATCTGTGCCGGAGCCACCGGATTCACTGACGATGTCGCCGGCCGAATCGACGATGTACGTGTCGTCGCCTGCGCCGCCCCGCATCCGGTCATCGCCCGTGCCGCCATCGAGCCTGTCGTTGCCGGTGCCGCCGACCAGCTTGTCGTTGCCGGCATTGCCGCTCAGCGTGTCGTCACCATCTCCGCCGAGCAGCGTGTCCTCGCCGCCGCCGCCGGTCATCATGTCGTCTCCTGCCAGACCGAACAGGCGATTGTCAGCGGCGTTGCCCGACATCGTGTTGGACAAGGCGTTGCCGGTGGCGGTCAGCCCACGGTCACCCACCATCCGCAAATTCTCGATGTTGCTGCCCAACGTGTAGCTGACCGACGTTTCGACCTTGTCCGTTCCGGCGCTGTCCGCTTCCTGTGCGATGTCGCCTGCGTCGTCGACGACATAAGTGTCGTCTCCGGCACCACCGGCCATGACGTCCGCGCCGGCCCGGCCATCCAGGATATCGGCCCCGTCGAAGCCATATAATTCGTCGGTATCGCCCGTTCCCCGAAGGATGTCGTTGTCGGGGGTTCCGTTGACGATGGCCATTGCGCTGCGCTCCGACTTTGGACGACGCCCGGGGGGGCGAGGAGATTCGAACCCTATTTGAGTTCTTTTCGTTGCCCGATCAATAGCGAGAATTGTGCCGGTTTTGTGTCATCTCGTCGGGGTTGATACAGGGGGGAGTGTGCGCGGGCCGTCAGGTCGCGAAATGGCAAGCCACTTTCGCGCCTGCGATCTCGCGCAATTCCGGCCGTTCCGCCGCGCAGCGGTCGGTGGCGAGGGGGCAGCGGGTGCGGAAGACGCAGCCGCTTGGCGGATTGAGCGGCGAGGGCAATTCGCCGGTCAGGGGCGGTGGACGGTGAGCGCGCTCGTCGGCGTCGATCTTCGGCCGCGCGGCCAGCAGCGCCCTCGTATAGGGGTGGCGCGGGCTCTCGAACAGGGTGGCGGCCGGGGCCTGTTCCACCGGCCGGCCGAGATACATCACCAGCACCTCGTCGGCGACGAAGCGGACGACGCCGAGATCGTGGCTGATGAAGACCATGGCGAGGCCCATCTCGTCCTGCAGGTCCATCAGGAGGTTCAACACCTGCGCCTGTACCGAGACGTCGAGGGCGGAAACCGGCTCGTCGGCGACCAGGATGCGCGGGCGCAGCATCAGGGCGCGGGCGATGGCGATGCGCTGGCGCTGCCCGCCCGAGAACATATGTGGGTAACGCTCGGCGTGCTCCGGGCGCAGGCCGACGCGCGACAGCATGGCGGCGACCGCGGCGTCCCGTTCGGCGGCGGATAGAGTGGTGTTGATCACCAGCGGCTCGGCCAGCGCGGCGCCGATGGTGCGGCGCGGGTTCAGGGAACCATAGGGGTTCTGGAACACCATCTGCACCGCCCGGCGCAGCGCCTTGCGCTCGGCCGGGGTCGGTGCCGTCGCGTCCTTGCCGTCGATCAGCAGGCGGCCGGACGACGGGCTTTCGATCAGGGTCACCTGCCGCGCGAGGGTCGACTTGCCGCAGCCGGATTCGCCGACGATGGCGAGGGTTTTGCCGGCGTCGAGGGTGAAGGACACGCCATCGACCGCGTGCAGTGGCCGGGGCGCGCGGAACAGCCCGCGCGGCACCTGATAGATCTTGCCGAGGGCTTCGGCCTCGAGCACCCGGGTCATGCCACCCTCCCGATCTCGCCCGCCGGCAATCCGTCGGCGCCCAGCGGGCGGTGACAGCGGGCGGCGCCGGGGTGCAGCGGGTGCAACATGGGATGTTCCGTGACGCAGCGGTCGTCGGCGAAGCGGCAGCGTGGTTGCAGCAGGCAGCCCGCCGGCCGGTCGAAGGGGCCGGGCACGATGCCCGGGATGGCGGGCAGGCGGCCGCGCCTGCCGTCCGCCGCGGCGGTCGCCAGGGCACGGTCGGGCAGGGCATCCAGCAGGGCGGCGGTGTAGGGATGACGCGGGGTGGTGAACAGATCGGCGGTCGCCGCCGTCTCGACCACCTCGCCCGCGTACATGACGATGACCCGGTCGGCGATTTCGGCGAGGACGCCGAGATCATGGGTGATGAAGACGAGGCCCATGCCCTTCCGGCGCTGCAACTCGACCAGAAGCCGCAGGATCTGCGCCTGGATGGTGACGTCGAGGGCAGTCGTCGGCTCGTCGGCGATCAGCAGCCGGGGGTCGAGGGCGACGCTCATGGCGATCATCACCCGCTGGTTCATGCCGCCGGACAATTGATGCGGATAGGCCGACAGGCGCCGCCCGGCATCGGGAATGCCGACGAGTTCGAGCAGTTCGACCGCGCGTTCGCGGCGCTGGCGACGGTTGCCGGCGCCGTGGACCGCCAGCACTTCCTCGATCTGGAAGCCGACGGTATAGGACGGATTCAGGCTGGTCATCGGCTCCTGAAAGATCATGGCGATGTCGCGGCCGAGCAGGCGGCGACGTTCCCGCGCCGGCATGGCGAGCAGGTCGCGCCCGTCGAAGCGCATCGCGCCGGCGCTGACCTTGCCCGGCTCGGTGATCAGGCCCATGACGGCGAGGGATGTGACCGATTTGCCCGAGCCGGATTCGCCGACCACGCCCACGATCTCGCCCGCATCGACCGTCATGTCGACGCCGGAGACGGCGCGGAACTGGCCGAAGCGGACGGAAAGATCGCTGATCTCGAGAAGCGCCATGCTCATCGCTCCTTCAGCTTGGGATCGAGGGCATCGCGCAGGCCATCGCCCAGCAGGTTGAAGGCGAGCACGGTCAGCAGGATGGCGAGCCCGGGGAAGGTGACGACCCACCATTGCCCGGACTGCACGAATTTCTTGGCATCGGCCAGCATGGTGCCCCATTCCGGCGTCGGCGGCTGGGCGCCGAGACCGAGGAAACCGAGGGCGGCGGCATCGAGAATGGCCGAGGAAAAGCCGAGGCTGGCCTGCACGATCAGCGGTGCGAGGCAATTGGGCAGCACGACGATGACCATCATGCGCCACAGGCCGGCGCCGGCGATGCGGCTCGCGGTGACGTAATCCTTGGCGAGCTCGGTCAGCACCGTCGCCCTTGTCAGGCGCACGTAATGCGGCAGCACGACGATGGCGATGGCGATCATGGCATTGGCCAGCGACGGGCCGAGCACGGCGACGATGGCGACGGCGAGCAAAAGGCTGGGCAACGCCATCAGCACATCCATCAGGCGCATGATGCCCTGATCGAACAGGCCGCCGAGAAAGCCGGCGAGCAATCCGAGCAGCACGCCGATGGCGAGCGACAGGGTGACGACGATCGCCCCGATCGACAGCGACAGCCGCGCGCCCCAGATGATGCGCGAGAGGATGTCGCGGCCGACGTCATCGGTGCCGAGGATGTAACGCCAGTCGCCGCCCGCGACCCAGACCGGCGGCACCAGAAAGGCATTGCGGTCCTGCACATCCGGCAGATGGGGCGCGACCACGGGCGCGAGCAGCGCGGCGAGGGCGACGATCACGATGAAGACGAGGCCGCCGAGGGCGCCCCTGTTGCGGCGGAAATCGCGCCAGAAGGCGGCGAGGGGGGAGGGGTGGTGGCCGGTCCCGGCACTGTCGGTCGTCGTGGTCATTTCTGGTGCCGGATGCGCGGGTTGATCAGGCCATAGAGCAGGTCGACGGCCAGATTGACGGCGATGATGGTGACGGCGATCAGCAATATGCCGCCCTGCACCGCGGGGAAGTCGCGCCGGCCGATGGCGTCGATCAGCCATTTGCCGACCCCGGGCCAGGAAAAGATCGTCTCGGTCAGCACGGCCCCCGCCAGCAGCGTGCCGACCTGCAGCCCGATCACCGTGATCACGGGGATGAGGGCGTTGCGCAGGGCATGGACCCAGACCACGCGAAACGGCGACAGGCCCTTGGCCCGCGCGGTGCGGATGTAATCCTCGCCCAATACCTCCAGCATGGCCGAACGGGTCATGCGGGCGATCACGGCGAGGGGAATGGTGCCGAGCACAACGGAAGGCAGGATCAGGTGGCGCAGCGCCGACCAGAAGGATTCCGGCTCGTCCGACAACAGCGTGTCGATCAGCATGAAACCCGTCGTCGGCTCGATGTAATAAAGCACGTCGAGCCGGCCCGAGACGGGGGTCAGGCCAAGAATGTTGGAAAACAGCACGATGAGCAGGATCGCCCACCAGAAGATGGGCATGGAATAGCCGGCGAGGGCGGCCCCCATCACTCCGTGGTCGAGGACGCTGCCCCGCGTCAGCGCCGCCAATATGCCCGCCGGCAGGCCGATGACGACGGCGAAGATCATGGCGACGATGGAGAGTTCGATGGTCGCCGGGAAGAGTTCGAGGAACTCGTCGATCACCGGGCGCTGGGTGACATAGGATTTCCCGAGGTCACCCTGCATCAACTGGCCAAGATAGGCGCCGAACTGTTCGTAGAGCGGGCGGTCGAGACCGAGGGCGTGGCGCCGCTCCGCCAGTTGCTCGGCGGTGATGCCGCGCTCGCCCGAACGGGCCTCGACGGCATCGCCGTGAAGCTGGCGGACCAGAAAGAAGGCGAGAAGCACGATCCCGAGCACGGTCGGGACGAGCACCAGCAGGCGCGAGGCGATGTAGCGGAGCATTCAGGCCCTTCCGCGAGCGGTGGACAGGGCGCCGCCGGAGTGGGCGGCGCCCCCATTCCTACTTCAGGTCGACTTCCTTGAACTCATGGCTGCCGAGGGGGCTGAGCTTGTAGTTCACCACCTTGTCGCTCACCGGCTCCGAAACCAGCGAATGGGCGATGACGAACCACGGCGCTTCCTCGTGGAAGATGACCTGGGCCTGTTCGTAGAGCTTGGTGCGCTCGGCCATGTCCGGGACCTGCTGGGCCTTGCGCACCAGGTCGTCGAACTCCTTGTTGCACCATTTGGCGAGATTGCCGCCGCCGGGACGCGCCGCGTCGCAGCCGAGCAGCGTGTAGAGGAAATTGTCCGGGTCGCCGTTGTCGCCGGTCCAGCCCAGCTGGCACATCTGGTGCTCGCCGTTCTGGCAGCGCTTGCGATATTCGCCCCATTCATAGGTGACGATCTTGGCCTTGAAGCCGACCGCGGCGAGATCCGCCTGGATCAGTTCGGCGACCTTCTTGGCGTCCGGATTATAGGGGCGCTGCACCGGCATCGCCCAGATATCGGTCTCGAGCGGCAGCGTGACCTGGGCCTGGGCCAGCAGGGCCTTGGCCTTTTCCGGGTCATAGGGGTAATCGGTGATGTCCTTGTTGTAGGACCAGATGGTGGGCGGGATCGGGTTCACCGCCGGCTGGCCCGCGGCGCCGTAAACCGCCTTGATGATCGCCGCCTTGTCGATCGCCATCGACAGGGCCTGGCGCACCAGCTTGTTGTCGAAGGGGGCTTTCTGCGTGTTGAAGGCGAGATAGCCGACATTGAGCCCCGGCTGCTGCATCAGGACGACGCCCGGCGTCGCCTTCATCACTTCGATGTCCTGAGGGTTGGGATAGGGCGCGACCTGGCACTCGCCGGCCTTCAGCTTGGCCCAGCGGGTCGAGGCGTCGGTGGTGATCGCGAAGACGAGATTGTCCAGCTTCGGCTTGCCCGCCCAATAGGCGTCGAACGCCTTGAAGCGGATGATCGCATCCTTCTGGTACTGCACGAAGGTGAAGGCGCCGGTGCCGATCGGCTCCTGATCGACCTTTTCGGGCGTGCCCGCCTTCAGCATGGCATCGGCATATTCGGCCGACAGGATGGTGGCGAAATCCATCGCCAGATTGGCGATGAAGGGCGCGTTGGGCGCGGTCAGCACGAAGCGGACGGTGTAGTCGTCGACCTTGTCGATCGACTTCAGCATCTCGTTCATGCCCATGTCGCCGAAGTAGTCGTAAGCCCCGCCGGAGACGCCGTGGTAGGGGCTGTCGTTCTTCCACATGCGATTGAACGAGAACAGCACGTCGTCGGCGTTGAAGTCGCGGGTCGGCGTGAAGGTCTTGCTCGTGTGGAATTTCACGCCGCGGCGCAGCTTGAACTCATAGGTCAGGCCGTCTTCGGAAACGGTCCAGGATTCGGCGAGACCGGGCCGCGTCTGCGTCGTGCCGGGCACGAAATCGACCAGACGGTCGTAAACGGGGCGGGCGGCATCGAAGGATGTACCCGTCGTGTTCAGCTGCGGATTGAAATTCTCGGGGCTGCCTTCGGAGCAATAGACCAGAGTCTTGGCAGCAAAGGCCGGGCCGCCGAGGCCGGCGAGAAGCGTGGTCGCCGCCGCCGTGGCCAGGGCCAGGCGCCGCGCCTTCGTTCGCAAAGTGCCGGATCGCAGGTTCATGAATGCCTCCGTGTTTGATGCGGGTCGGCAAACCGCCGCGGCGCGCCCCCCGCCACCGTCAAGACTAGACCGGTTCCCACAGATAATTCGAGCCTATTTCCAGCGGTTTGAAATCCCCCATTGGCCCCTCTGGTCAAGCGCCGGGGCAATGGGCATGATGGCGCCCCGAATTCGACTCCGGTCCAGCGGTACCGTATCCTCATGTTTTCCAAGCTCTATCCCTCGGTGGTTCGCCGTCTCCTTGCCAGTACCATGGGCCTCGCCGGCTTGTGGCTGTCCATCGGGGCCGGCCCGGCGCAGGCGGCGATCTCGTCCGATGACCTGATCAACGCCGCCCTCGCCAGCGCGAACCAGATCCCCGACGGTAACGAGCGCGGCATGGTCGTTTCCTCCATCGCCGAGGAACGGGCCAAGGCTGGCGACTGGGGCGCGGTCGACCGCATCCTCGCCGATATCGCCGATGTCTCGGTGCGGGACGATGCCCTGTCTCAATCCGCCATCATCGCCGCCGCGGCCGGCGAGGCGGAACGCGCGATGGCTCTCGTCGGCCGCCTGTCCGATGTCGATGGTCAGCGCGATGCGACGGCGGCGGTCGCCGCCGCCCTGGTGCGTCAGGGCTCGGTCTCGGTCGGCATTGGCCTCGCCCGCGCGGTCGACGATACCGAACAGCGTTTCCGTGCCCTCGTCGATGTCGCCCGGGCGATGGCCGCGCGCCAGGACCCGGCGGCGGGCCGCATTCTCGACGATGCGATGGCTGTGCTGGCGCAGGTCAGCGACCCGGGCTTGCTCGGCCGCTTGCGGCAGAGCGCGGCGCAGGCCGCCGTCGGCATGTACGACGTGCCGCGCGCCCTCGCCATTGCCGACAGTATCCCCGATTCCGCGCGCCGGCTTCAGGTGTTGCGCAATGCCGCCCTCGGCTTTGCCCGCGCAGGGGAGACGGCGGGCGCCGTCGCCGCCGCCGACCGCGCGCTGGAGCATCTGGGCGATGCGCCCGATGCCCGCGAACAGGCATTCGTCCTGCTCGACCTCGGCACCGCGCTCGGTCTGGCCGGCGACGGCGAGCGGGCTCGTCAGGCCTTCGCCGGCGCTGTCGAGGCGGTGCGGGGCCTGACGCCCGAGACCCTGGGCGAGATTCAGGGCTATGTCCCCGGCGCGGCCATCGCCGGCAACCTGACGGGTTTCGGCATCGAATTCGCCCGCGCCCTGCCCGATATCGTCGTGCGCGACATCGCGCTGCGCGGTGCCGTCGCCGCCCTCGTCGATGCCGGCCGTCTCGCCGAGGCGCAGGCCATCGCGGGCGAAATTCAGGATGGCCAGATTCGAGACGCGGCGCTGCAATATATCGTCAATGGCGCGGCCGAGGCGGCCAATGTTCAGGTTGCCGCCGCCGCCGCCGAGGCCATCGCCGGACAGCAGGCCCGGCAATCGGCCACTGGCGCCGTGGCCGAGCGGCTGGCGCGCAACGGCGATGTGAACGGCGCCTTCGATGCTCTCGGTCGCATGACCGAATCACCGGAGCGCGAGGATGTGGCGCTGGAACTCGCCGGCATTTTCGCCGACAGCGGCAATGTCGAGGCGGTGCAACGCGCCGTCGCCGAGGTGCAGAGCACCGAGAACCGCGAGATCGGCACGGCCAATCTCGCCCTGGCGCAGCTCGCGGCCGGCAATGCGGTCGCCGGGCTGGAAGCGGCCCGAGGCCTGTCCGAGCCGACCCTGCGCGCCCTTGTCCTTGCCCGGATCGCGACCCGCATCGGCGCCCAGCCGCTCGACGCCGCCCCCTTGCAGACCCCGCCCGCCGAATAACAGCGGATCAGAAACCGGGCGGCGGCAAGGCCGCGCCGGGCGGGCTTGCCTGCGGACCCGAGAACAGCTCGCCCGCCGAATCGCGGACGGCGGTCGGCGGCACGAATTCCTTGGCGCAATAAACGATGTTGCCGCCGCCGAAGATGCCCGAGACGGTGCCGGCGGGATCGACGAAGGCGGTAACCTCGCAATCCTGGGCGAAGGTCTTGCCGTCGACCGTTGTCTCGCCCTTGCGCGACCAGACGGCGATGGTGCCGCCGTCGGACGCCGGACGCTGGCGGCTGGGTGGGCCGAAGTCCCTGATCAGGGCGGTGAGGGGCTGGCCCTGATATTTTTCCATGTGATCGCCGAAGGCCGCGCGCGCGGGCGCCGTCCGGTCGGGTGCCGGGGCAGCGGCGCGCGGGGTCTGGCGGGCGCAGCCGGCGGCGCACAGCAGCGCGACCAGGACGGGAACGAGACGAAGGACTGGGCGCAAGACGGCAACTCGGCAAAGGGATCGCGCAGCCTAGCCGTTAGCGGCAGGCCTCGAAAGGCCCCATGTCGATGTGGAAGTGATCGCGGTGATCGGCGTTGAAGTCGGGGCCGAGCACGACCTTGAACAGGCCGCAGGCGCCGTCGCGCAGCCGGGCCAGAAGGCGGCCTTCCGGCGTCTTGCGGCCCCAGTCGTGGGCGACGGTGATGCGGTGCCCGTTGGCCAGCGTGAATCCGGCGAGGTCGATGGCGTTCGCCTTGGCGTGCTCGCTGCGCCGCCGGCTCTCCTCGCGGCCGATGTTGCGGCAATTGTAGGTGCCGTAATCCTCGATCCGGGTCACCGGGCTGCCCAGCATGGCGGTCGCCGCCGGCTGCAGCACCTGCCGCTCGAACAGGACAAGGCCCGCGGCCATGGTGCAGGTCAGCGCCAGCGGCTCGCGAAAGCGCGCCTTTTCGCCCTGCCACCGGACCGCGTCGGCATAGCCGCAGCCCTCGCTGATCGGCTGGTCGGCCATCGCCGTGAAGTCGATCCGGGCGGCCTTCAGCACGGCGACGCAGGCCAGAGGATCGTCGATCAGGGCGCGCAACTGCCGCCCGGTGAACAGGCCTGGCGGTGCCGCGAGGTCGAGGCGGCCCCAGGGATCGTCGCCTTTCGGCAACCAGCCCCGGACATGGGCCAGCCACAGCCCGCCGAAGCCGAGGCCGGCCAGCAGCAGAAGTGCACCCATCAGCAACAGCAGGCGGCGCATGATCGGGCGGGAGGATGCTGTGGCACTTGACGGCGCTTCCGGCGATTCGGCTAATCGCCTGCAGTCTATCTCGTCGGAATGGGACCGCGCAGCCCGTGCTCGAAGCGTTTCTGATCGGCCTTGCCGCCCAGCCGGTGACGCCCGCCGTGCTGGCCCTGTTCGTCGACCGGGTCTGGCCCCGCGCCAGCGCCCGGCCGCCGGCCTCCGTCCAGCGCCTCGCCACAGGGCTGGTCGGGCGCCTGAACCGCGCCGACCGGCCCGCGGCGACGCGCCAGATGCGGGGATTCCTGCTGTGGTCCGTGGTCGCGCTGTTCGCCCTCGGCGCGGGCTTCGGTCTCGCCCGTGCCCTGCCGGCGCTGTTGCCGCCTGAATTCGTCAGCCTCGCCGAATTGTTGCTGCTTGCCGCAGGCATGGGCTTCAACGGCGCGCGGGCGGCTGCCGGCCGGGCGGTCGACGGCGTCGCCGGCCTCGCGCCGTCAAGGGCAGGCGAGGTCGCCCGCGTCGCCTGCGACCGGCTGGCGACCCGTCTCGCCGACGGGCCGGTCGCCCTGATCCTCGGCTGGCTGGCGCTCGGCCTGCCCGGTCTCTTCCTGCTGAAGGCCGGGCAATGGCTGGTCGCCGCCGTCGAGGCGGACCGGGATGGCGCCTTCGGCCGGGCGGTGCGCGCCTGCCATGCTGTCGTCACCCTGCCGGCCTCGTTCATCGCCGGGGTGCTGATCGGTTTCGGCCGTCTGCCGCCGCGCGGGCTGAACCCCGCGGCGGCGGCGCTGTCAGCGGCTCTCGGCCGGCGAGGTTTCGCCTTGCCGGCGCAGCGGGTGGCGGCGGCCCTCGTCCTCGTTGACCGGGCCCATGCCCTGTGGCTGCTGGCCCTTGTCGTCGCTGGCGTGACCGCCGCTGCCCTCGGCTGAGGCCTCTATCGGGCCAGCGTCAGACCTTGGCGATGCGGGCAAGCGTGGCCTTCAGGCTGTTGGCGCCCGCATTGTCGACGATCCGGTTCAGCACGATGTCGCGCGGGTTCACCGCCCGCCCGTAATAGGCCTTGTTCCAGCTCGTCGACGACAGGATGCCCGCGCCTTCCAGCGAGGCGCCGGCGAACAGGCCCTTGGCCCTGGCGTAGGAATAGATGTCGGCGCGGAAATTGGTCGTCGTCGCCGCCTCGACACCCGATCCGACCGGACCGACCGCGATGGAGGCATCGGCGCCCAGCTTCATCTCGTCCTTGAAGATCGCCTCGAGGCCGCGGTCGTTGTTGATGACGAGCACGACTTCCGACGCCTGCGCGCCGATCTGCAGACCGACCGAGCCGGCGGCCAGCGTATAGAAGGCGGGGGCCGACCAGCTGCCGTCCGACTTGCGCCGGCCGGCGAGCAGGGCATCGCCGCCTGAGCCGCCGATGATGAAGCCAGCCTTCAGCAATTGCGGCACGATCAGGCAACCGACCGAGCGGGCGAGATAGGCGCGCATGTCGCCGTAAGATGGGTCCGTGCCCAGGCTTTCGATGGTGATGCGGGCCTTGTCGACCATTTCCTGCTGGTCGGTCGCGGCGAAGGCGGCGCGGCCCGTGCCGGCGAGGGCGATGGCGGTGATGGCGCCGCCCATCAGGTCCCGGCGCGAAATCATGTGCATCCTGGCATTCCTTCTCTCTCGCGTCCCCGGTCGATCAACGCCGGGATCGGGACGAGGGTTCCCGTTATTCGCCTGTCTGGAGTAACCGGCCCTTGTCGCGCGCGCCATCATGGAATCGCAGGAAAGCGAAGATGCCAAGCGCGAGATAGAGCGCATCGAGCGCAAAGGCGAGACCGATGGCCGCACCGTCGACCGTGCCGGTCAGCAGCAATTGCCGCATCCCCTCGAAGACATGGGCTGAGGGCAGGCCCCAGGCGACGACCTGCAGGGCGGGCGGCAGCACCGAGACCGGATAGAACACCGCCGACAAGGGCGCGATGGCGAAGACGAAGCCCCAGGCCAACGCCTCGGCCCCCATGCCGACCCGCATGACGAGGCCGGAAATGAACAGGGCGATGGCCCAGCCCATCAAAACGAGGGCGCCGAAGAAGCCGGCGAGGGCAAGGCCCATGTCGTAGACGGAGAAGCCGAAGAACCAGATCGCCAGCAGGCTGGTCGGCACCATGCCGGCGAGGGTGCGCAGCAGGCCGACGCAGGCGATGGCGATCAGCAGCTCGATCGGGCGCAAGGGGCTGGCCAGCAGATGGCCGAGGTTGCGGGCATACATTTCCTCGAGAAACGACATCGAGGTGCCGAGCTGGGCGCGCAGCAGCACGTCCCACAGCAGCGCGGCGCCCAGCAACACGCCGAGTCCCTGACCGGCAACCCCCTCGGGCAGGGGCAGCGACAGGGTGATGAAACCCCAGGTCAGCATCTGCACCGTCGGCCAGTAGATCATGTCGAGGAGGCGCGGCCAGGACGAGCGCAGCAGGTACCCGTGGCGCAGCATGAGGGCACCGATCCGCCCGGCCGACAGCGGGCTCATGACGGCTTTCCCTTGCGGCGGTCGCGGGCGATGTCGAGGAAGACGTCTTCCAGCGTGTCGCGGCCATAGCGGGCGAGCAGTCCCGCGGGCGTGTCGTGATCGACGATGCGCCCGGCCCGCATCATGACGACATCGGCGCACAGGCGCTCGACCTCGGCCATGTTGTGGGAGGCGAGCAGGATGGCCGCGCCCGAGCGGCGCTGGTAGTCGGTCAGATAGCGCCGCACCCAGTCGGCGGTATCGGGATCGAGCGACGCCGTCGGCTCGTCGAGGAGGAGGAGCTTCGGCTCGTTGATCAGGGCTTTCGCCAGGGCGACCCGCGTCTTCTGTCCGGCCGACAGGCGCCCGACCGGCCGGTCGAGCAGGCCTTCGAGGTCGAGATCGGCAGCCAGCGCCGCGATCCGGCGGCGCGGCGCGGCGACACCGTAAAGCCGCGCGAAGACCGTCAGGTTCTCGGTCACCGTCAGGCGATGCGGCAGATCGACATAGGGCGAGGAGAAATTCATCATCGCCTTGACCGCGACCGGCTCCCGCGCCAGCTCCCGCCCATCGACCCGGATGGTGCCCGCGCTTGGCTTCACGAGGCCGAGAATCATGGCGATGCTGGTCGTCTTGCCGGCGCCATTGCCGCCGAGGAGGCCGGTGATCGCCCCCGCCGCGATGGAAAAGGAGACGTCGCGCACCGCTTCGACCGCGCCGAAGCGTTTGGACAGATGCTCGATCTCGAGGATGGGGCGGGGCGAGGGGGGCACGGGGGCATCATGCCAAAGCCTATCGACCCCTGCAAAGGTCGGATGCGGCGCCATTGGCGCGGGCGATCGGATTCTATATTGTGCGGCCCAACAGGCTTCATGCGTTTGCGGGGTATTCCCATGGCCGACAGGCTGGTGACGGTATTCGGTGGTTCGGGGTTCGTTGGGCGCTATGTCGTCAAGCGGTTGGCGAAGCAGGGCTTTCGCGTCCGCGTCGCCGTGCGCCGGCCGCAGGAAGCGGGCTTCCTGCGCCCCATGGGCGATGTCGGCCAGATCGCCATCGTCCAGGCCAATGTCCGCCACACTCCGTCGGTGAAGCTGGCGGTCGAGGGTGCCGAGGCGGTGATCAACCTCGTCGGCATTCTCTCCGAGTCGGGCAGCCAGAAGTTCCAGATGATCCAGGCCGAAGGCGCGAAGCGGATCGCCGCCGCGGCCCGGGAAGCCGGCGTCTCCCGCTTCGTCCAGGTCTCGGCCATCGGCGCTGACGCCAAATCCGGCGCCGATTACGCCAGGTCCAAGGCTCTCGGCGAGGCGGCGGTGAAGGCCGCCTTCCCCGAGGCGGTGATCCTGCGCCCGTCACTGGTCTTCGGGCCGGAGGACCAGTTCTTCAACCGCTTCGCCAACATGGCGCGCTATGTCCCCGTGCTGCCGCTGATCGGCGGTGGCGAGACGAAGTTTCAGCCGGTCTATGTCGGCGATGTCGCCGATGCGGTGGTCGCGGCGGCCAACGGCACGGTCGGCGCCGCGGCGCAGCCCTACGAGCTGGGCGGCCCCACCGTCTACAGCTTCCGCCAGCTGATGGAGATCGTGCTCAAGGTGACCGAGCGGAAGGCGCTGTTGCTGCCCATTCCCTTTGCCGTCGCCAAGCTGCAGGCGGCGGCCATCGGCTGGCTGCCGGGCGCGCCCATCACCTCCGACCAGGTGAAGCTGCTCGAGGTCGACAATGTCGTCGCCCCCGGGGCGCCGGGCCTTGCCGCCTTCGGCATCGCGCCGACCTCGGTCGAGGCCATCGTGCCGACCTATCTGCACCGCTTCCGCAAGGCCGGCCAGTACGAAATCCGCGACGCGGTCGAGAACTGAGCGCGGCCGGTTGAAAGTGGCCGGCGCCGCAACCATGTGCTGAAGGCCCGGGCGACGTCCGCCCGGCTTTCGGCGGAGGGCGGATGAGCAGGCTGTTGGCGCGAGGCGTCGCCGGGGCGTCCTGGGCATTCCTGAGCCTGCTCGCCCTCTCGCTCGCCGCGAGCGGTCTCTGGCCTTGGCCGGTGGCGGCGGTCTTCGTCGCCTTCGCCCTCGTCCTCGATCTCGTCACCATCCGTCACTATGCGCGCACGCGGGTCATGCTGCGCCTGCAGCGGCGCGGCGACGGGCAGCGATATACAGAACTCGCGGCGGCGCTGTTCATCACACTTCTGTTCTTCGCCCTTGCCTTCATACAAGGGGCAGGGCCAAGCATCGGCGGTGTCGATCCGCGCCTGCTGGCCGCGCTCGCCCTGATGTTCGGCCTGTTCCTGGCCCGGCTCTGTTTCGGCGGCGCGCGGGCGAAGGCTGGTTACGAGCGCATCGGTTTCGATGCGGTCACGCCCTTCGACGAGGTCGCAGTTCAGACCAAATACGGCTTCCTCGCCTTTCTGCTGCTGTCGCCCCTGCTGATCCTGCCGGCACGCCTGCAGCGCGCGAGTTTCAATCTGATCGGCTATGGCCTCGGCTTCGCCGCCGCCCATGCGGCCTTCCGCCTGATCGCGACGGGGAAGCCCGGCCTCGAAACCCTCGGCCTGATCGGCGCCTATGTTGCCGCGCTCGCCCTCTGCGCCGTGCTCATCCCGGTCTTCGGGCGCCATCCCCTGTTGCGGGCCGAGGGAAGGTCAAGTGATTGAATAAACAGACGCGTCGCTCCGGCGAAAGCCGGAGCCTTTGTCCGACAGGGGCGCGCGCTGACTCTCAGGCGAGGACGAGGTCCGTGGCATAGAGCGCCTCGACCCCGTGGACGCGGAGGGTGAAATCGACGCGGCCGTCGCCGTCGAAATCGCCGGAGAGCACGACTTCGTGCCGGCTGACGGCATAGCCGATTTCGGGTCCGGTGCCGCTGAAGCGATCCGTGCCGATGAAGCTGACGGGGTCCGAGGCGAGGGCGGACAACTCGATGCGGTCGCCTTCCGCGCGGTTGAAGTCGACGATGCGGTCGGCGCCGCTGCCGGTGGCGCGGCTGTCGGTGACGGCCTGAAACACGAAGATGTCGGCGCCAGTCCCACCGATCAGCCGGTCGGTGCCCCGGCCGCCGATGATCACGTCGTCGCCCGTGCCGCCATTGAGGGTGTCGTTGCCGGCATCGCCCACCAGCAAGTCCTGACCGGCACCGCCGATCAACCGGTCGTTACCCCGCCCGCCTTCGAGACGATCGGCGCCGTCGCCGCCGATGACGACATCGTCGCCATCGCCGCCGCTCAGTCGGTCATGGCCGGCACGGCCCTCGATCCGATCGTCGCCGCCCTTGCCCCAGGTCTCGTTGTCGCCGGCGCCGCTGGTCAGGCGGTCGGCCAGCCGCGTGCCCAACACCTTCGATTGGCTGGTCTCGGCGTAGGATACGACCCAGAATTCCCCATCGTCGCCAGGGATGCCGAGGACCCATTGGGACGGTCCGTCGACGCCAGGGGCGCCGTCCCACCGATACCACTGATAAGGGGCGTCCGGCGCCTCGCTTCCCATCTGGATGTTTCCGGGCGCGTCCGCGGCTTCGTCTTGTTCGATCGGCATGATTGATTTTCCCCCTGCCGGCGCACGCTACCGTGGCGTGCCTGCCCACTCAAGATGCATCCTGTTGCTGTCGGGCAGGGAGTAAGGGGCGGAGTTTTGCGGATGCGAACGCGCCGACGTTGAATCATTCTCGACGGGCACCGAAAATTCGTTTCAAATCAATCGGGTCACGGACTCTCCGGGGAATGGCGCGGCGCAGCGGCGCCGCGGTATAGTTCGCAAACCGGACCTATTTTTGCCTATTTTCAGTGCTGCCCTGCGAAGAATATAGGCGACCTGGCGGAAAATGGTCAGTAAAGCTGCCCTAATTGCATTTTTTCGCTTTGCGATCAGAAAATTTGCGCGTATCTAGACCCTAGACCCCGGGGCGACAGCGCCGGACTGCCCCGTGGCGCGCCCGTCTGCCCCAGACACCGGCCGCGCCGAGACACTGGCCGTGATGGAGTGGCCCATGGCTGAGAACAAAATGCTGAAGTTCGTGTCGCGCGAGCAGGAAATGCCGCCCAAGCGCAGCGCGGACGAGCGGATCAAGGACTTCGGCGAGATCTATGCCACCTTCGTCCAGCCTTCGGCCCAGGATCAGGCCGGGCGCTGCTCGCAGTGCGGCATTCCCTTCTGCCAGGTGCATTGCCCGCTCTCGAACAATATTCCCGACTGGCTGAAGCTGACCGCCGAAGGCCGCCTGCAGGAGGCTTACGAGCTGTCGCAGGCGACCAATTCGATGCCGGAAGTCTGCGGCCGCATCTGCCCGCAGGACCGCCTGTGCGAAGGCAATTGCGTGATCGAGAAGGATTTCAACTCGGTCACCATCGGCTCGGTCGAGAAATTCCTGACCGATACCGCCTGGGAAAACGGCTGGGTGAAGCCGCGCCTGCCCAAGACGGAACTCGGCCAGTCGGTCGGCGTCATCGGCGCCGGGCCTGCCGGCCTCGCCGCGGCCGAGCAGCTGCGCGCCAAGGGCTATGAAGTCCATGTCTACGACCGCTATGACCGCGTCGGCGGCCTGCTGATCTATGGCATTCCCGGCTTCAAGCTGGAAAAGAGCGTGATCACCCGCCGCGCCAAGCTGCTGGAAGACCAGGGCATCAAATTCCACCTCAACTTCGCCGTCGGCACCGATGCCAGCCTCGAAGAGCTGCGCGCCCGCCACGATGCGCTGGTGATCACCACCGGCGTCTACAAGGCGCGCGACGTGCAGGTTCCGGGCGCAGGCCTCAAGGGCGTGCTGCCGGCCATGACCTATCTGACCGCCTCGAACAAGGTCGGCATGGGCGACACCGTGCCGGAATACGAGAGTGGCGACCTGAACGCCAAGGGCAAGGACATCATCGTCATCGGCGGCGGCGACACCGCGATGGACTGCGTGCGCACCGCCGTCCGCCAGGGCGCCAAATCGGTGAAATGCCTCTATCGCCGCGACCGGGAAAACATGCCCGGCTCGATGCGCGAGGTGAAGAACGCCGAGGAAGAGGGCGTCGAATTCGTCTGGCTGTCGGCGCCGCAGGCCTTCCTCGGTGACGACAAGGTGACGGCGGTGAAGGCGCACCGGATGCGCCTCGGCCTGCCCGACAGCTCGGGCCGTCAGGCGCCCGAGGTGATCGAGGGCTCGTCGGTCAACATGCCGGCCGATCTCGTCATCAAGGCCCTCGGCTTCGATCCCGAAGAGCTGCCGAAGATGTTCGGCGCGCCGGAACTCGGCGTGTCGCGCTGGGGCACCCTCAAGGTCGACTTCAAGACCATGATGACCAATCTCGACGGTGTCTTCGCCGCCGGCGACATCGTGCGCGGCGCCTCGCTCGTCGTCTGGGCGATCCGCGACGGCCGCGATGTCGCGGAGCAGATGCACCTTTATTTGAAGGCGAAGGCCGAAGCCGGCCTCGCCAAGGCCTCCTGAGCGTCGGAGGGACGGACATGAGCAAGAAGATCGAAAGCGGTTCGGATTTCGTCGCCCACTGGCTCGCGGAATCCGCGCGTCTCGACGCCGAAGGGCTCTATGCCCATGAGGACGAGAAGGACAGCTGCGGCGTCGGCCTCGTCGCCGCCATCGACGGCCGCCCGCGCCGCGAGGTGGTGAAGGCCGGCATCGACGCGCTGAAGGCGGTCTGGCACCGCGGCGCGGTCGACGCCGACGGCAAGACCGGCGACGGCGCCGGCATCCACATCGAAATCCCGCAGGATTTCTTTACCGACCATGTCCGCTCCACCGGCCATGCCCCGTCCGAACGCGGCCTCGCCGTCGGCCAGGTCTTCCTGCCGCGCACCGATTTCGGCCAGCAGGAAGCCTGCCGGACCCTGGTCGAGCAGGAAATCCTGAACTTCGGCTTCTACATCTACGGCTGGCGTCAGGTGCCGGTCGACATTTCGGTCATCGGCGAGAAGGCGAATGCGACCCGCCCCGAGATCGAGCAGATCATGATCGAGCACCCGGCGCATCTGACCGCCGACGAGTTCGAGCGCAAGCTGTTCATCATCCGCCGCCGGATCGAGCGCCGGGCGCTGGAATCCAACCTTTCGGCGGATTTCTACCTGTGCTCGCTGTCGTGCCGTTCGGTCATCTACAAGGGCATGTTCCTCGCCGCCGATCTGGAGAATTTCTATCCGGACCTGCGCGACGAGCGTTTCGTCTCGTCCTTCGCGATCTACCACCAGCGTTACTCGACCAATACCTTCCCCAAGTGGAAGCTGGCGCAGCCGTTCCGTATGCTCGCCCATAATGGCGAGATCAACACCTGGAAGGGCAACATCAACTGGATGAAGAGCCATGAGATCCGCATGGTCTCGGAAGCCTTCGGTGAATATTCCGACGACATCAAGCCGGTGATCCAGCCCGGCGGCTCGGATTCCGCCGCCCTCGACAACGTCTTCGAGGTGCTGGTGCGCGCCGGTCGCTCGGCCCCGCTGGCCAAGACCTTCCTGGTGCCGGAAGCCTGGTCGAAGAAATCGTCCATGCCCGACGCGCATCGGGCGATGTATGCCTATGTCAATTCGGTGATGGAGCCGTGGGACGGCCCGGCCGCCCTCGCCATGACCGACGGGCGCTGGATCGTCGGCGGTCTCGACCGTAATGGCCTGCGTCCCATGCGCTACACGATCACGCGCGACGGTATGCTGGTCATGGGCTCGGAAACCGGCATGGTCCTGCTGCCCGAAGCCAATGTCGTCGAGAAGGGCGCGCTCGGCCCGGGTCAGATGATCGCCGTCGACCTCGGCGAGGGCCGGCTCTATCACGACCGCGAGGTGAAGGACAAGCTGGCGGCCGAGCATCCCTATCTCGAGTGGACGAAGTCCATCGTCGAACTCGACGAGAAGATCAAGCCGGCGGCGGAGCCGACGCCCTATGACAAGCAGGAACTGCGCGTGCGCCAGCTCGCCGCGGGCCTGTCCCACGAGGACATGGAGCTGATCCTTCAGCCCATGGTCGAGGACGGCAAGGAAGCCATCGGTTCCATGGGCGACGACACGCCGCTCGCCGTGCTGTCCGAGAAGTACCGGCCGCTGCACCATTACTTCCGGCAGAACTTCAGCCAGGTCACCAATCCGCCCATCGACCCCTTGCGCGAGCATCGGGTGATGAGCCTGAAGACGCGCTTCGGCAACCTGAAGAACGTCCTCGCCCAGGATTCCAGCCAGGCCAATGTGCTCCTGCTGGAAAGCCCGGTGGTTTCGTCGGGTGAACTCGTTGAACTCAAGAAGTTCATGGGCGATTCCGTCGCCGAGATCGACTGCAGCTTCCCGGCGGATGGCGGCACCGACGCGCTGCGCAGCGCGGTCGCCCGCATCCGTCAGGAAGCGGAAGACGCGGTGCGCCAGGGCTACGGCCACTTGATCCTGACCGACGAGAAGATTTCGGAAAGCCGCGCGGCCATTCCGATGGTGCTCGCGGTTGGCGGCGTGCACAGCCACCTCGTGCGGCGCGGCCTGCGCACCTTCACCTCGGTGAACGTGCGTTCGGCCGAATGTCTCGACACCCACATGTTCGCGGTGCTGATCGGCTGCGGCGCGACAATCGTCAACGCCTATCTGGCGGAAGCCTGCATCGCCGACCGGCTGGCCCGGGGCCTGTTCCCCGGCCTGACCCACGCGGATTGCATCGCCCGCTTCAAGGAATCGATCAATCAGGGCCTCCTGAAGATCATGTCCAAGATGGGCATCTCGGTCGTCTCGAGCTATCGCGGCGGTTACAACTTCGAGGCGGTGGGCCTGTCGCGCGCCCTCGTCGCCGAATTCTTCCCCGGGATGCAGTCGCGCATCTCCGGCATCGGCCTCGCCGGTATCCAGAAGAAGGTGCTGGAGCTGCACGGCCGTGCCTTCGATCAGGAAGCGGCGGCGCTGCCGGTCGGCGGTCTCTACCGTTTCCGCAAGAACGGCGAGCTGCACGCCTGGGAAGGCGGCCTCATCCACACGCTGCAGCAGGCGGTGGGCACGGACAGCTACACGCTCTACAAGAAATATTCGCAAGGGGTGCATTCGCGGGCGCCGATCTCGCTGCGCGACCTGCTCGAATTCAAGCCGGCGGGCAAGCCCATCGCGATCGAGGAGGTGGAGAGCATCACCTCGATCCGCAAGCGCTTCGTGACGCCCGGCATGTCGCTCGGCGCGCTCTCGGCCGAGGCGCATGAGACCCTGACGATCGCCATGAACCGCATCGGCGCCAAGGCCGACAGCGGCGAAGGCGGCGAGGGCGCGGAACGCTTCGTGCCGCGGGCGAACGGCGACAACGCCAATTCGCCGATCAAGCAGGTGGCTTCGGGCCGTTTCGGCGTCACCGCCGAATATCTGAACCAGGCCCGCGAGCTGGAAATCAAGGTCGCCCAGGGTGCCAAGCCCGGCGAGGGCGGCCAGCTGCCCGGCTTCAAGGCCACGGTCGAGATTGCCCGCCTGCGTCATTCGACGCCGGGCGTGACCCTGATCTCGCCGCCGCCGCATCACGACATCTACTCGATCGAGGATCTGGCCCAGCTCATCTATGACCTGAAGCAGATCAACCCGACCGCGCAGGTCTGCGTGAAGCTGGTCTCGGGCTCGGGCATCGGCACCATCGCGGCCGGCGTCGCCAAGGCGAAGGCGGACGTGATCCTGATCTCCGGCCATGTCGGCGGCACGGGCGCTTCGCCCCAGACTTCGATCAAATACGCCGGCCTGCCGTGGGAAATGGGCCTGACCGAAAGCAACCAGGTGCTGACGCTGAACCGTCTGCGCCATTCGGTGAAGCTGCGCACCGACGGCGGCATCAAGACCGGCCGCGACGTCGTCATGGCGGCGCTGATGGGCGCCGAGGAATATGGCGTCGGCACGGCCAGCCTCGTCGCCCTCGGCTGCATCATGGTCCGCCAGTGCCAGTCGAACACCTGCCCGGTCGGCGTCTGCACCCAGGACCCGGCGATGCGCGAGAAGTTCGACGGCAACGCCGACAAGGTGGTGAACCTGTTCTCCTTCATCGCCGAGGAAGTGCGCGAGATCCTGGCCTCGCTCGGGCTTCGCACCCTCGAGGAGGCGATCGGCCGCGTCGATCTGCTGCGTCAGGTCAGCCGCGGTCATCACCACCTCGACGACCTCGACCTCAACCCGCTGCTGGTCACGCCGGATTCCGGGCCCTATGCCCGCCATTCGGTCATCGTCGGCCGCAACGAGGTGCCGGACACGCTCGACGCCCAGATGGTGCAGGACGCCGCCGCGGTCTTCGACCGGGGCGAGAAGATGCAGCTGACCTATACGGTGCGCAACACCCAGCGTGCCATCGGCACGAGGCTGTCGTCCCATGTCGTGCGCAAGTTCGGCATGACCGGTCTCGACCACGGTCACATCGAGGTCTCGCTGCGCGGCTCCGCCGGCCAGTCGCTGGGCGCCTTCGCGGTGCAGGGCGTGAAGCTGAAGGTCTATGGCGATGCCAACGATTACGTCGGCAAGGGCCTGTCGGGCGGCACCATCGTCGTCCGCACCACGACGTCGTCGCCGCTCGTCCCGCACGAGAACACGATCATCGGCAACACGGTGCTCTATGGCGCCACCGCCGGCTATCTGTTCGCGGCGGGCAAGGCGGGCGAGCGTTTCGCCGTCCGCAACTCGGGCGCCACGACGGTGATCGAAGGCTGCGGCTCCAACGGTTGCGAGTATATGACCGGCGGCACGGCCATCATCCTCGGCCCGGTGGGCGACAACTTTGGCGCCGGCATGTCGGGCGGCATGGCCTTCATCTACGACCCGCAGGACCAGTTCCCCCTGCGCGTCAACGAGGAAAGCGTGGTGTTCCAGCGTCTCGCCTCCACCCATTGGGAAGGTGTGCTGAAGGACCTCGTCGTCCGCCACGAGGCCGAGACCGGCTCGCCGCTCGCCCAGCGGATGCTGTCGGACTGGGAACGCGAGATCGACCGCTTCTGGCAGATCTGCCCGAAGGAAATGGTCAATCGCCTCGCCCATCCCCTGTCGGACAAGGCGGCGCTGAAGCGCGCCTGAGGCATCGAACTTTCAGGGAAAAGGCCGGGGGAATCCCCGGCCTTTTTTCGTGGCGGCGGGGTCGGGGGCTGATGCGCGGCAGCCACAGGTCGCATTTCTTGTCCGGCGGCATATTTTCGCCTGAATCCGGCGGCCGGCTCGCCACCATCGCCCCCTAGGACAGCCTTTGTCACGACAGGACAAGGTGCTCCATGAAGAAGACGGCGATCATCATTCTCGGCCTCGGGCTGCTCCTCGGGGCATGTTCGACCGCGTCGATTTCCAACAGCGGCTATGACGGCTATGCCGGGCGCAACGACTTCTACCGCGGCGAGTTGCAGGAGGTCGACATCATCGGCGCGCCGGTCGGCGCCACTGTGACCGACGCCGATGTCGCGGCCGCGCTCAAGCGGGTGTCGGAGGGCGCGCTGGTGCCCCATCGCGGTCAGGCGCTGCTGGCGATCCAGTCCGGCGCGCTGGTGCCCGACACCCAGATGATGGAACAGCTGACCCGCTATTTCGCGGCGCAGCCCTTCAGCGGCATTCCGCCCGCGAAAACCGACGATTACGGCCCTCGCCTGCGCCTGATGGCGGCACAGGGCGGGTTCCGGCAGGTTCTGTGCTATTGGGGCGCGCTCGAGACCCAGCGATCGGCCAATGCCGCCAAGCTGGTGTCCTGGGTGCCCATCGTCGGCTCGGTCGTGCCCGATGAATCGCAACGCATGCGCATCCGCCTCAAGGCCGTGCTGATCGACGTCGAAACCGGGCGCTGGCGCGTCTATATCCCCGAACCGGTCGAGGACACGACGATCACCGCCGGCCTCACCCGGCAAGGCGCGGGGCAGGATCAGGTCGAGCTGCTCAAGGCCAAAGGATACGCGGCATTGGCGGACATGGTCGGCCAGTCGGCGGCCCCCTGAGGCACCGTCCGGTCAGGGCGCGGTCAGGCCCAGGGTCTCGATCAGGCAGCGGGACACCCGGCCGAACTGCGCCGCGCGCCCGGCCATGAAAGCACCGAGCGCGTCTCGTGGCACGACGGCGAGTTCGGCATATTCCTGCCCCGCCAGCGGCGCGAAGGCGGCGCGGACCGCCGCCGCGTCGCAGGCGATGCGCAGGAGAAGGCCGACGTCGGTGATGCCGCTCTCCCCGTCTTCGGCCAGAGCGACCGGGCGGGGCGGGGCGGTCGCCAGCGCGGCCGGCAGGCCGGTCTCCTCGACCAGTTCGTTCAGCAGTTGGGCGCCAAGGTCGAGGCTGCCGTCGCCTGTGCGGAACTCGCCATCGACCCCGCCCGAAGGCGCGAGTTCCCACAGACCGGCATCGGTCTCGACCCCGCCGCCTCGCCGGCCGAGAACGATGCCGTCGTCGCAGATCATGATGCCGGTGACGCCCAGCGGGCGGATGTCCAGCGCCGCCGCCAGCGCCGCGTCGCGCCGCTGCGCCACATACCAGCTGTAGGGTGCCAGCCAGCCGGTGATCAGGCCGGGCGCCAGGGTCCGGATGCTGAACAGCCGGCCGTCGAACAGGGCATCGCCGCGCCGCGCCTTTTCCGCCTGCCAGATCGCCGCGACCCGGTCGAGGGCGGCGCGCGGCGGATCGGGCGGCGCGGCATCGCCGCGCACAGCAAGGGGGCCGGTCAGGGCGGTGCCGCGCATCATGGGCAGGGCTGCAGGAAGGCGGCGGTCTCCGCCAGCCGGGCGATGAAGCGAACGCCTTCGGGCCAACCGGTCCGGTCCCCGGGGGCGGCGATCGCCAGTGTCTCGATCCCGGCGCCGGTCGCCGCGGTCGCGCCCTGCCGCGAATCCTCGACCGCCAGCGACTGTGCCGCCGCGCAGCCCAGCCGTTCGAGGCCGAGACGATAGGGCAGGGGCGCGGGCTTGCCCGCCGCGACCTCGTCCCCACCGACGACCGCATCGACGAGCGGCGCGAGGCCCTGCCGCGCCAGCCAGCCGAGGGCGGCGGCCCGGGGCGACGAGGTGACGACCGCGATACGCCAGCCGCCGGCCCGCGCCTGTCGCAGCAAGGCCTCGGCCCCCGCGGCAGGCGGAGCCACGCCATGGGCGGCATCGACCAGCCGGCGGTAAAGCGCCAGCAACTCGGCCGGGGTGCCAGGCAAACCGTGCCTGACCCGCAGCCGCGCCACCACTTCCGCCAGCGGCGGGCCGTTCAGCGCGGCGAAGCCCTCGTCGCTGCCGGCGATGCCGAAGCTCGCCAGGAAATCGTCGTAGACCGCCCGCAGCGCGGCAAGGGAATCCGCCAGCGTGCCGTCGAGATCGAGCAACAAGCCGCAGGCCACCTGTCAGGCCTCCCTTTCGGCGCGGCGGGCGGCGATGGCGAGGCGGCACAGCGGCGCGTAGAGCGGCTCCAGCCGGGCCTTGACGGCTTCGGCATAATCCGCCGCCGTCTGCCCCGTCGGCAGGGGGGCGATGGGCAGACAGACCCGGGCGATCTCGGCCCCGGCGTCGATTTCGGGCACCATCTCATGGGCGGTGATGGCGACGCTGTCCTCGCCCGCCTCGATGGCGCGCTGGACCGGCAGCGCCCCGGCATAGCGGGGCAGGGCGCCCCGGTGCAGGTTGATGCAGCCAAGGCTGAACCGGCCGAGCACGGAAGCCGGCACCTGATAACGCCACGACAGCGCGACCAGAAGATCGAGCGGCCCCGCCGGCAACAGGGGGCTGATGTCCCTTGCCTCGGCGCCGTCGACCGCGTTGAGGGCAACCCCTCCGCGCGTGCAGCTGCGGGCGAATTCGGCGAGATCGCCGCGCGTCGCGCCGCCCTCCGCCCTGGGCAGGCGGCCATGCGTGAAGAGGGCGGTAATCTCGATTTCGGGGTCGGCCAGCAGGGCGTTTTCGAGGACGAGCAGGCCCGGTCGGCGCGCCAGCAGCGCCACCACCTTCAGCTTTGCCATCTCGCCAGACCTCCGCCACTCGTCATCGTCATTCTCGGGGCAATCCAGGGCGGGTTCAAGGCCGGCCGTCCCAGCCCGTTTAGAGTTTTTCTTGTTCTCCCAACCGCCCGCACTATCCTCGACGTGTGATTCTGGCGAGGGGCGAGCATTGATGGTCGGTCTCCGGCAACCGTCTGCTGCAGACAACGGGCGGTCGCTGCGGGTCTATGGCTTGACGGCTCTGGCTGTGGCCCTCGCGGTGGCCCTGAACGTCGAAGGTTCGATCTTCGCGGGGCAGGCGGGCTATCTGCCGTTCGTCGCCTGCGTCGTGCTGGCTTCGGCTTTCGGCGGGTTCCTGCCCGGGGTGATCGTCGTCGGGCTGGGCGCCATCGCCGTTCCCGTGCTCTCCGGTCTTGGCGGCATGTCGGGCGGGGTCGCGCTCGTCGTCTATATCGCCGTCGGTTTCGGCATCGCCTTCTGGGGCGGTTCCGCGCTGAAGGCACGGCGGACGGCCGCCACCACCCAGCAGCATCTGCAGTCGATCCTCGACACCGTGCCCGATGCCATGATCGTCATCGACCGCAACGGCATCATGCGCTCCTTCAGCACGGCGGCGGAGCGTTTGTTCGGCTGGTCCGCGTCCGAAGTCATCGGGCGGAACGTCAGCACCCTGATGCCCCAGCCCTATCGCGACGCCCATAATTCCTATCTCGAGCGCTACGCCCGCACCAAGGAGCGGCGGATCATCGGCATCGGCCGCATCATCGTCGGGTTGCGCAAGAACGGCACCACCTTCCCGATGGAACTGCATGTCGGCGAGACGGGCGGCGCCGTGCCCTTCTTCACCGGCTTCGTGCGCGACCTGACCGAACGCCAGCAGGTCGAGGCGCGGCTGCAGGACCTGCAGTCGGAACTCGTCCATGTCTCGCGCCTGATGGCGGTGGGCGAAATGGCGTCCATGCTCGCACACGAGTTGAACCAGCCTCTGTCGGCCGTCGCCAATCTGCTGACCGGTTCGCGCCGCCTGCTCGAGCGCGGCCGGGCCGAGGACGAGCCCAAGATCCGCGACGCCCTGCAGAAGGCGGCGCAGCAGGCCCTGCGTGCCGGCGACATCATCCACCGGATGCGCAGTTTCGTCAGCCGGGGCGACGGCGAGCGCAGCATCGAAAACCTGTCCAAGGTGGTCGAGGAAGCGGCGGCCCTCGGCCTCGTCGGCGCGAAGGAGCGCCATGTCGAGGTCGGTTTCGATCTCGATGTCGAGGCCAACGCCATTTTCGTCGACAAGGTGCAGATCCAGCAGGTGCTGCTGAACCTGATCCGCAACGCCATGGAGGCGATGCAGGATACGCCCCGGCGCAAGCTCTCCATCGCGACCGCGCGGCGTGACGACGAGTTCGTCGTCGTCAGCGTCGCCGATACCGGCAGCGGCCTTGCCGAAGAGATTCGGGAAAAGCTGTTTCAGCCGTTCATGACCACCAAACCCCAGGGCATGGGGGTTGGCCTGTCCATTTCCCGCTCCATCGTCGATGCGCATGGCGGGCGGATCTGGGCCGAAGCCAATGCGGGGGGCGGTACCGTGTTTCGATTTACCCTACCCCCAGTACCCACGGAGGGCGCCACCGATGACTGAGATGCTGGTCCATCTCATCGACGATGACGACAGTGCGCGGGACAGTCTCGCCTTCATGCTCGAATCCGCCGATTTCACCGTGCAACCCTATCCCTCGGCCCAGGCCTTCCTGGATGGCCTGCCGGTCGGTCCGAAGGGGTGCATCATCACCGATGTGCGGATGCCGGAGTTGACCGGTATCGAACTCGTGCACCGGCTGAACGCCCTGAAGGTGACCCTGCCGGTCATCGTCATCACCGGGCATGGCGACATCCCCCTGGCGATCGAGGCGATGCGCGCCGGTGTCGTCGATTTCATCGAGAAACCCTTCCCAGAAGAGCGGATTCTCGAAGCCCTCGGCCTTGCCCGCGACAAGCTGCGCACCGATGTCGATGAGGCACCGAACAGCGAGATTGTCGAAAAGCTGGGTACCCTGTCGGAGCGGGAGCGGGAAGTGCTCGACGGGGTCGTCGCCGGCCGGCCCAACAAGATCATCGCCCGCGACCTCGGCATCAGTCCGCGCACGGTCGAAATCTACCGGGCCAAGGTGATGGCCAAGATGCAGGCCGACAATCTCGCGGCGCTGGTGCGCATGACCATGGCCGCCGGCCTCGGCTGAGGGGCGGATTTCGTCACGCCGGGGCGCCGCCTGCATTGAAATCGGGGGGCGGGCCTCTCTAGGATAGGCCATGCGTCCCCGGTCCATGGCCTATCGGCTGCGTCGCCAGCTCCGGCCCTCCCTTTCACTGTGGTTGTCGTCGCTGCTGTGGCGGCGGCGGCTGGTGTTCTGGCTGGGCGCGATCCTGACCGGCCTCGTCTGCGTCGCCTTCGCCTATGCCGCCGATTATGCCTTCGAGCTGTTCCGCATGGTGACGGCGGCCTGGCCCTTCGCCGGTCTCGTGGTGACGCCGCTCGGCTTCGGGCTCTGCACCTATCTGCTCATGCGCTTCTTTCCCGGGGGCGAGGGCAGCGGCATTCCGCAGGCCATCGCTGCCCGCAAGCTGGACTCGCCCGGACAGCGCAATCGCCTCCTGTCCCTTCGTATCGGCTTTGGCAAGGTCATGCTGACGACCCTCGCCCTCGGCTTCGGCGCCTCGGTCGGGCGCGAGGGGCCGTCGGTCCAGGTCGGCGCCTCGATCATGCTGGCCTGCAGCCGCTTCGCCGGCCTCGGCCGGATGCGCGGCGTCATTCTGGCGGGCAGCGCGGCCGGCGTCGCCGCCGCCTTCAATACCCCGCTCGCCGGCATCATCTTCGCGATCGAGGAAATGAGCCGGGCGTTCGAGAAGCGGGTGAGCACGCTTATTCTCTCCGCCGTTCTCCTCGCGGCGGGCGCGGCCGCGCTCGTCCACGGCAGCGGCTCCTATTTCGGCCAGACCATGGCCCAGCTCGGCCATTGGACCGACTGGCTGGTCGTGCCGCTGCTCGGCGTCGGTGGCGGGGTGATCGGCGCCTGTTTCGCCCGGGCCATGATCGGTCAGGCCCGCCTCATCCCCCGGGTGTTGCGGGGGCGGATCGGTCGCCACCGGATCGTCTTCGCCATGCTGTGCGGGTTTCTCGTCGCGCTGCTCGCCTGGGGCAGCGGCCTGCCGATCAACGGCACGGGCTATGCCGAGGCCAAGGCGGCGCTGGCCGGCGACCTGGCCGAGCCCTGGTCTTTCGTCGCGGCCAAGCTGCTCGCCAATCTGTTGACCCAGGCGAGCGGCATCGCCGGTGGCATCTTCGCGCCGACGCTGGCGGTGGGCGCCGGGCTCGGCGCCGCTGTCGGCGACATCGTGCCGGGCGTCGCGCCCGGGGCGCTGGCGGCCCTTGGCATGGTCGCGCTGTTCGCCGGGGTGATGCAGGCGCCGATCACCGGCTTCGTCATCGTCTTCGAGATGACGGACAATCACGCCATGGTCATTCCGCTGATGGCGGTCGCGATCATCGCCGCGGGCACCTCGCGCATGATCTGCCACCAGCCGATCTACCACGCCCTTTCCGAGATGTTCCTCGCCCGGGTGCGGGCGGCGGGCGGCTCGGGCGCGCCGGGCTCGGAGTTGGGCGGGCGCCTCAGCCCGCCTTGAAGCCCCGGATCAGGTTCAGAGCCCCCTCCGACGCCCAGTCTGCCGGCCCGACCAGCGTGCCGCGGATGGTGCCGTCCGGCCCGATCACGACCGTCGTCGGCAGGCCCTTCACGTCGAGCGCGCGGGCGAGGCTCATGCCCTCGTCCCTGAACAGGCCGAGCTTCGCGGCCTGATTCGCGGCGAGGAAGGCGGATATCTTATCGTTCTCCAGTCGGTCGACCGACAGGGCGAGCACTTCGATCCCCTCGGGACGCAGGATTTCCGCGGCTTTGGCGAGCGAGGGCAATTCCTCGACGCAAGGGCCGCACCAGGTGGCCCAGAAATTCACCACGACAACCTTGCCCTTGTAGGCCGCCAGCGAGACGTCGGCGCCCTCGGCGTTCTTGAAGGTCGCAGCGGGTGCTGGCTTCGGCTCGTCGCTCGGGCTAAAGTTGGCGATCCCAGCCGGCCGGGACGCCGGGGCATCTTCGCCCCAGGGTGCCCGAACGGCGACCGCCCCGGCGAGCCCCGCGAGGGCGGCCACAACGACGACAACCGGCACCAGCTTCATGCTTCAATACTCCCCGATGGTGCTGCGGTCGTGACAACAGCCAAGTAGCTTTCGATGCCCAACGACCAGAACGACAAACTGACTTCCTCGAACGCGATGTGGGGTGGCCGCTTCGACCGTGGCCCCGCCGAGATCATGGAGAAGATCAACGCCTCCATTGATTTCGACCGCAAGCTCTATGCCCAGGACATCGCCGGGTCAAAGGCTCATGCGGGCATGTTGGTCGCGACCGGTATTCTGACAAGGGCCGACGGCGATCAGATTCAGGCCGGTCTCGACGCCGTCAAGGCCGAGATCGAGGAAGGCCGCTTCGTCTTTCGCAAGGATCGGGAAGACATCCACCTGAATATCGAGGCCCGCCTCGCCGAACTGATCGGCCCGGCCGCCGGGCGCCTGCACACCGCCCGCTCGCGCAACGACCAGGTCGCGACCGATTTCCGCCTGTGGGTGCGCGACGCGCTCGACGGGCTGATCGGCCAGACCACGGGCCTCGTCGCCGCCCTGCTGGCCCAGGCCGACGCCCACACCGAGGTGGTGATGCCCGGCTTTACCCATCTGCAGGTCGCCCAGCCGATCACCTTCGGTCATCACCTGATGGCCTATGTCGCCATGCTGGAGCGCGATATCGGCCGCCTGCGCGATGCCCGCGCGCGCATGAACGAATGCCCGCTGGGCGCCGCCGCGCTGGCCGGCACGTCGTTCCCGATCGACCGGCACATGACGGCGGCGTCGCTCGGCTTCGACGGGCCGACCGCCAATTCGCTCGATTCGGTTTCGTCGCGCGATTTCGCCCTCGAATATCTCGCGGCGGCCTCGATCCTGGGCGTCCACCTGTCGCGCCTCGCCGAGGAAATCGTCATCTGGACCTCGGCCCAGTTCCGGTTCGTCAGCCTGACCGACGCCTTCACCACCGGTTCCTCGATCATGCCGCAGAAGCGCAATCCGGATGCGGCGGAACTGGCGCGGGCCAAGGTCGGCCGGGTCATCGGCGCCCTGAACACGCTGCTCATCGTGATGAAGGGCCTGCCGCTCGCCTATGCCAAGGACATGCAGGAAGACAAGGAGCCGACCTTCGATGCCGCCGAGGCGATCGAACTCGTGGTCGCCGCCATGGCCGGCATGATCGCCGACCTGAAGCCGAACGAGGCGGTGCTGAAGGCCGCGGCCGGCACCGGCTTCTCGACCGCGACCGATCTCGCCGACTGGCTGGTGCGGGCGCTGAACATGCCGTTCCGCGAAGCCCATCACGTCACCGGCCGCATCGTGAAACTGGCGGAGGGCAAGGGCATCGACCTCGACGCCCTCAGCCTTGCCGAGATGCAGGCGGTCGAGCCGCGCATCACCGATGCCGTCTTCGGTGTGCTCTCGGTCGACAATTCGGTCGCCAGCCGGGTCAGCTTCGGCGGCACGGCGCCGTCGGGCGTGCGCACCCAGATCGCCGCCGCGCGCGGCCGCCTCGGTCTTTGAGTAGGATATGGCGATGAGAAAACTCGCGCTCTGCCTGATGATCGTGACCCTGACCGGCCTTGCCGCCTGCGGCAAGCGGGGGGCGCCGATCCGGCCCGGCACCACGGGGCCTGCCGCCGGCATTCCTGAAACCATCCACCCCACGTCGTCGTCGCCCCAGACCGATTATCCGCTGCCCGGCAGCCGGACCAGCAACTGAGAGACCGCATCGCCCATGAATCATTTCGAGTATCGCGATGGCCGGCTCCATGCCGAGGACGTGCCGCTGGAAACCATCGCCGAGGCGGTGGGGACGCCGTTCTACTGCTATTCGACGGCGACGCTGGAGCGGCACTTCCGCGTTTTCGCCGATGCCTTCGGCGGCCAGAACGCTCTGGTCTGCTTTGCCCTGAAGGCCAATTCCAATCAGGCCGTGATCTCGACCCTGGCCCGTCTCGGCGCCGGGGCCGACGTCGTCTCGGGCGGTGAGCTGAAGCGGGCGCTGGCCGCCGGCATTCCGCCCTCGCGCATCGTCTTTTCGGGCGTCGGCAAGACGGCGGCGGAAATGGCCCTTGCGCTCGATGCCGGCATCCACCAGTTCAACGTCGAGTCGGAACCCGAGCTGGAGCGCCTGTCGCAGGTCGCCGCGGGCAAGGGCATGGTCGCGCCGATCACGATCCGGGTGAACCCCGATGTCGACGCCAAGACCCATGCCAAGATTTCGACCGGCAAGGCCGAGAATAAATTCGGCATCGCCTGGGAGAGGGTGCGCCCGGTCTATGCCCGCGCCGCCGCCCTGCCGGGGGTGCGCGTCGTCGGCGTCGATGTCCACATCGGCAGCCAGCTGACCGCGCTCGAGCCTTTCGAGGCCGCTTTCCGCAAGGTCGCCGAACTCGTCGTCGCCCTCCGCGCCGACGGTCACCGCATCGACCGGCTCGACCTTGGTGGCGGCCTCGGCATTCCCTATGAGGAAAACCGCCTGGTCCCGCCCGCGCCCGAGACCTATGCCGACATCGTGAAACGGACGACGGGGCATCTCGGCTGTGGCATCATCCTCGAGCCGGGCCGCCTGATCGTAGGCAATGCCGGGGTGCTGGTCACCAGCGTCCTTTATGTGAAGAAGGCGACGGCGAAGACTTTCGTGATCGTGGACGCCGCCATGAACGACCTGATCCGCCCGACGCTCTACGAGGCCTATCACGGCATCCTGCCCGTGGTCGCGCCCAACCCGGATGCGCCCGTGGCGCCGGTCGACATCGTCGGCCCGGTGTGCGAGACGGGCGATTTCATCGCCCTCGACCGGGCGATGACGCCGCTGAAATCGGGTGACGCCATCGCCGTGCTCTCGGCCGGTGCTTATGGCGCGGTCATGGCCTCCACCTACAACACGCGGGCCCTGATCCCGGAGGTTCTGGTCAAGGGCGACAGTTTCGCCGTGGTGCGCGAGCGGGTGCCGGCCGAGACCATCATCGGCCTCGACAGCCTGCCGCCCTGGCTGGAGCCGGAGCACGCCTGAGATGGCGGGCGGCCCGGATCGGGCGCTGCGGCGCCGGCTGCGGGTCACCCGGCTCGCCCTGTTCAGCGAGCGTCTGGTGCCGGCGCTGCTGCCGGGGGCCGGGGTGGCCGGCCTGTTCCTGATCCTCGCCCTGTCGGGGGTGTTCGCGGCCCTGCCGGGCACGGTCCATGCCATCCTGCTCGGCCTTTTCGGCTTCGCGCTGCTGTTTTCCCTGCGCCGCCTGCCCGCGGCGCTGACCCTGCCGGACGAGGCGTCGGCCCGGCGCCGGCTGGAGCGTGACAACCGTATTCCGCACCGCGCCCTCGAAGCCCTCGACGATCGGCTGGCGGGCAGCGCGGCCGATCCGGTGACGGCGGCCCTGTGGCAGGCCCACCGCGACCGGGCGGCGGAGCGGGCCAAGGACTTGCGCCTGCACGCACCCCATCCGGTCATCGCCCGGCACGATCCCTTCGGCCTGCGCGCTGCCGTGCTGCTCGGCCTCGTCGTCGTCATGGCGGCGTCGGGGGCGACGGCGCCGCAACGCCTCGGCGAGGCGCTGGTGCCCCGCTTCGGCAAGGACGCCGGCACGCCGGGGGTGGAGCCGGGCTTTACCGCCTGGATCACGCCGCCCGCCTATACCCGCCTCGCGCCCATCTATCTCGGCGGTCAGGGCCTTGCCCCGGGGGAGCGGTTGCGCGTGACCGCGGGCGCCACGGTGATGGCGCGGCTCTATGGTGTCGGCAGCGGCGCGGTGGCTTTCGGTGAGACGAAAGTGCCGCTCGACACGGTCGAGGACGGGACCTTCGCGGGTGAAGTGCCGGTGCAGCCGGCCGACCGGCTGGTGCTGCTTGGCGGTGGCGGTGAAATGGCGGCCTGGCCGATGGAGGTGGTGGCGGATGCGCCCCCCGTCGTCGTCTTCGCCCAGCCGCCGGCCGCGACCGAGCAGAAATCCCTGCGCATCGCTTTCGCCGCCAGCGACGATTACGGCGTGCAGTCGGTCAGTCTCGAGCTTCGCCTCGGCGGTGTGGGCGAGCCGCTGGTCATTCCGCTGGGCGGCGCGACCGGCCGGCCGGAAGCCAAGGGCATCGCCTTCCGCGATCTGACCGCCAGCCCCTGGGCCGGGCTCGACGTCACCGCGACGCTGGTCGCGAGCGATGCCCTCGGCCAGACCGGCCAGTCCGATCCGGTCACCCTCGCCCTGCCCGAGCGGGCGTTCCGCCACCCGGTGGCGCGCGCCATCGTCGCCGCGCGCAAGGAGCTGGTCGCCAGACCGGCCGAGCGGCGCAAGGTGGCCGAGGTGCTGGCCGGCATCGCCGACAATGTCGAAGCCTATGACGAGCGCAAGGCGGTCTATCTCGGCCTTGGCATGGCGGTGCTGAAGCTGCTGCGCCACCGCGACGGCGCGCAGGACGGCGAGGTCGTCGATCTTCTGTGGGCCATCGCCCTCGACCTCGATTCGGGGCGGGTCGGCGGGGCGCAGGCCCAGCTGCGGGCGGCGCAGGATGCCCTCGAACAGGCGCTGGAAAACGGCGCCTCGGACGCGGAGATTGCCCGTCTGATGGCGGAAATGCGCGCGGCCATGGATGAATATCTGCGCGCCCTGACCGAGGAAGCCCTGCGCGGCGGCGTCGACGCCGGGGAATTGCGCGACTCGCCGGACGGGCGCGCCATCACCGGCGAGGATATCCAGCGGATGCTGGACGAGGCCCAGCGCGCGGCCGAGACCGGCTCGCGCGAGGCGGCGCGCCAGATGCTGTCGCAACTGCGCGAGATGCTGGAAAACCTGCAGGCCATGCCGGCCCAGCCCGGCGATGCCGAGGCTGGCCGGGCGCTGGGCGAGAGCATGGAAAAGATGGGCAGCCTGTTGCGCGAGCAGAGCCAGCTGCGCGATCGCTCCTTCGCCGAACAGCAACGGCGCGAGAGTGGCACCATGCCGGGCGATCAGGGCCAGCCCCGTCCCGGCGATCAGGGCAGGCCCCGGCCGGGCGCCGGACAAGCCGACCCGCGCGGCCAAGGTCAGGGTCAGGGTCAGGGTCAGGGGCTGGGGCAGGGCGGTTCGCTGTCCGATCTCGCCCGGTCGCAGGAAGCCCTGCGCCGCCAGCTCGGCGATATTCTTGGCCGTCTTGGCGAATCCGGCCTGCCGCTGCCCGATGCCCTGACCCGGGCGGACCGGGCGATGGATGCCGCCCGCTCCGCGCTCGCCGGCAATGATCCTGCCGCGGCGGCACAGGCCCAGGGCCAGGCGCTCGATGCCCTGCGCGAAGGGCTACAGGCCATGGGCGAGCAGATGGCCCGGCAACTCGGCGTCTCGCGCGGGCAGGGGGGGGCGGGCGATCAGCCGGGCGGCGAGCGCGATCCCCTGGGCCGGCCGCGCCCGGGGCAGAATTTCGGCAATGGCGACGATGTCCGCGTGCCGACCGAAGCCGAGGCCAAACGCGTGCGCGAAATCCTCGAGGAATTGCAGCGCCGGGCCGGCGACCGCAGCCGCAGCGAGGAAGAGCTGGATTACATCCGCCGCCTGATCGAGCGTTTCTGACCCTTCACCCATTGAGGCTGGACAGAGGCGCCACGGGGTCGCACCCTGTCCCCGGCTGCGACAGGCTGACGCAGCCCACGGGCTGACACGACCGGCGCCACAAGACGCACCGGCAAGGGAGGAAGCGGGATGGGACAGATGCCGTCGATGAACAGGCGCGGGCTCATGGCGCTCGGCGCCGGGCTTTTGGCCTATGGGGCGCGGGGCGTATCGCCAGCGCGGGCGGAGACCTTCGTCAATGTCCTGACGGGCGGCACCTCCGGCGCCTATTACCCGATCGGCGTCGCCCTCGCCGGGGCGATCGAGAAGACGGTGGCCGGCACCAAGACCAGCGTGCAGGCGACCAAGGCCTCGGTCGAGAATCTGAACCTCCTGCAGAAGGGCCAGGGCGAGATCGGCTTCACCCTCGCCGACGCTGCCAGCGCCGCCGTCGCCGGCAATGAGGAAGCGGGCTTCAAGGCCAAGCTCGACAAGCTTCGCCTGATCGCCGCGATCTATTCCAATTACGTCCAGATCGTCGCCAATGGCGAAAGCGGCATCAAGACGCTGGCCGATCTGAAGGGCAAGCGCATCTCGGTCGGCGCGCCGAAGTCGGGCACCGAGCTGAACGCCCGCGCCATCCTGAAGGCGGCGGGCCTGACTTACGATGATTTCGCCAAGGTGGAATATCTGCCCTTCGGCGAGTCGGTCGACCTGATGAAGAACCGCCAGATCGACGTCACCCTGCAATCCGCCGGCCTTGGTGTCGGCTCGATCAAGGATCTCGCGGCCTCGATCCCCATCGTTGTCGTCCCGGTTCCGGCCGAGACCGTCGCGGCGGTCGGCGATGCCGCCTATCTGCCGGGCGAGATTCCGGCCGGCACCTATTCGGGTCAGGAGGCCGCCGTACCCACGGCCTCGATCCGCAATCTCCTCGTCAGTCACGACGGGGTGGCGGACGATCTCGCCTATGGCATGACCAAGGCGCTGTTCGACAATCTCGACGCCCTCGTCGCGTCGCACGCCGCGGCCAAGGGGATCGTGCTCGATGCCGGGGCCGCCGCGGGGCCGATGCCGCTGCATCCGGGCGCCTTGCGCTTCTACAAGGAAAAGGGGCTGGCGTGACGGCGGCCGGGGTCGTCGACCGCGAAGCCCCGGCCCATGCCCGGCCGGAAGGCCGGGCGGCGCTGGTGGTCGCCATCGTCGGCACGCTGTTCTCGCTGTTCCAGATCTGGACGGCGGCGCTCAGCCCGCTGTCCAGCCTCGCCGTCCGCTCGATCCATGTCGGCTTCCTGCTGGCCATGACCTTCATGCTGTTCGGGCTGCGGCCGGGGCAGGGGACACGGCGCGTGCCCTGGTGGGACTGGGGCCTCGCCGCGCTCGGCTTCCTGCTTGGTCTCTATCATGTCGTGTTCGAGCGCGATCTGATCCTGCGCGCGGGCGAGCCCGAGACGATGGACATCATCGCCGGCTGCGCCACCATCCTCCTCGTCTTCGAGGCGGCGCGGCGCATCATGGGGCTGGCGCTGCCGATCCTGTGCGGGGTGTTCGTGCCCTATGCCCTGCTCGGGCCGCATCTGCCCTTCGGTCTCGCCCATCGCGGTTTTTCCTTCGAGCAGGTGGTGGACCAGCTCTTCCTCGGCACGGAAGGGATTTACGGCACGCCCACCTTCGTCTCGGCGACCTATATCTTCCTCTTCGTGCTGTTCGGCGCCTTCCTCGAACATGCCGGCATGGTGAAACTGTTCAACGATGTCGCCCTCGGCCTCGTCGGGCGGGCCAAGGGCGGTCCGGCCAAGGTCGCGGTGATTTCCTCCGGCCTGATGGGCACGATCAACGGCTCGGGTGTTGCCAATGTCCTGACCACGGGCCAGTTCACCATCCCGCTGATGAGCCGCTTCGGCTATCGCCCGGCCTTCGCCGGCGCGGTCGAGGCGACCGCCTCCATGGGCGGCCAGATCATGCCGCCGGTGATGGGCGCCGTCGCCTTCATCATGGCCGAGACCCTGGGCGTCGCCTATGCCGAGATCGCCCGGGCGGCCATCGTGCCGGCGCTGCTCTATTATGCCTCCGTGTTCTGGATGGTCCATCTCGAGGCCGGCCGGCGCGACCTGAAGGGCCTTGCACCCGAGGAATGCCCCAGCGCGCTGCGCGCCCTGCGCCGGGGCTGGTATCTGCTGCTGCCGCTCGTCGCCCTCGTCACCCTGCTGTTCTCGGGCTACACGCCGCTCTTCGCCGGGGTGATCGGCCTGTTCGCCACCGTCTGCCTGATCCTCGGCCAGTCGGTCGCGCGCGATGCCCTCGGTGCCAACGCGCAGCGGTTCGTGTTCTGGCTGGTGCTCGGCCTGCTCGCGGGTGGCGCCATCGAGGCGGGCGTGCCGCCGGTCACCGTGGGCGGCGTCGCCCTGCTAGTGCTGGCGGGGATGGCGGCTTTCGTCCGGGGCGGACGAGGGGCCTTGCGTCTCGTCCTCTCCAGCCTCGCCGATGGCGCGGGCAATGCCCTTGGCGTCGGCGTCGCCTGTGCCCTCGTCGGCGTGCTGATCGGCGTCACCACATTGACCGGCATCGCTTCCAGCCTCGCCGGCAGCATCGTTGCCCTGGCGGACGGCAATCTTCTGTTCGCCCTGGTGCTGACCATGGTCGCCTGCCTCGTGCTGGGCACCGGGCTGCCGACCATTCCCAATTACATCATCACCTCGTCGATCGCGGCCCCCGCCTTGATGCACATGGGGGTGCCCCCCATCGCGTCGCATATGTTCTGCTTCTATTTCGGCATCATGGCCGACCTGACGCCGCCGGTCGCCCTCGCCGCGCTCGCCGCCTCGTCCATCGCGCGGGCCGGCCACATGGAGATCGGCTGGATCGCGACCCGGATCGCTCTCGCCGGTTATGTCGTGCCCTTCATGGCGGTTTACGACACGGCATTGATCGGGCAGAGCGACGATCCGCTGGCCATCGCCTATGCCATGCTGCGGGCGCTGGTCGCCATCGGCCTGTGGGGCGCGGTCGCCATCCGCTGGGGCCTGACGCGGGTGCCGGTCTGGCAGATGCCTGTCGCCGTGGGCGGGGCCATCGGCCTTGTGCTGTCGACGCCCTTCTCGGACGAGATCGGCTTTGCCCTCGCCGCCGTCTTCGTCCTGCTGCAGGTGCTGGCGCGGCGGCGGGCAGGGGCGTGAGCGCGCTCTGCCTGCTGCTGGCTGGCCATGTGCTGGCGGCGCGGCTCGAGACCGATCGCTTCACCCTGTCCTGGGTCCATTCCATCGAGAAGATCGAATGGCAGGAGGACTGGCAGGTGACGGCCGACGGTCTCGAGATCGTCGAGGCCCGCGTCGCCGGCTCGGGCGCCGGGATGGACGTGCCGGCGGACGCGCGCCGGATCGACGGCGGCTGGACTTATCGCCCCGCCCTGCCGAGGCAGCGGGAGGTTCATCTCGCCCGTTCCGGCCTGGTGCCCGATTACCGGCTCTGCGTCGGGGGGAACTGTGCGCCGCTTGGCCGTCTGGCCGGCGGTATCGCCGACGGTGTCGCTGTGACGCTGGCGCCCTGCGGCCCCTGATCAGCGCGCCAGCGCCGCCTCGACCGCCGCCAGCAGATCGGACAGGGAAAACGGCTTCAGCAGCAGGCCGGCGACCAGGCCGTCGAAATCTTCCGCCCGCTCGTATTCGGCGGCATAGCCGGTCATCAGCACGACCGGCAGCCCGGGCCGGTCGGTGGCGAGGGCAAGGGCGAGGGCGATGCCGTCCATCACCGGCATCCGGATGTCGGAGAGGACGAGATCGAAGGGCGCGGAAGTCGCGGCCCGCAGGGCGGCGCCGCCGTCGCCGGTCAGGGTGACCTGATGGCCCGCCCCGCCCAACGCGCGCAGGATGAACTGGGCGACCGCGGCCTCATCCTCGGCGACAAGGACGCGGGCCACGGCCGGGCCCTCAATCCTCGACGACGCCGATGAAGGGAAGTTCCCGGAAGCAGTTCGCGACGTCCATGCCATAGCCGACGACGAAACGCTCCGGGCATTCGAAGCCGACGAAATCGGCCTGCAGGTTGTTCTCGCGCCGCTTCGGCTTGTCGAGCAGGACGCAGAGCTGAACCTCGGCGCCGCGCGCCGACATCAGATCCTTGGCGAAGGACAGGGTGCGGCCGGATTCCAGGATGTCGTCGACGATCAGCAGCTTCTTGCCGCGCACGATGATCGAGATATCGCGCTGGACCGTGACCTGACCCGAACTCGTGGTGCGGTCGCCGTAAGACGACAGGATGACGAAATCGACCTCGACCTCCGCGCCCTCGGCGTGCAGCGCGCGCAGAAGGTCGGCGGCGAACATGAAACTGCCCTTCAGGACCGGCACGACGGCGAATTCCGTGCCCATCTCGGCGACGATTTCCTTGGCCAGCACACGGGTCCGGTCGTCGATCGTTTCCGCGTCGAACAATACGCGCACTGCCTTGCCCTGGGGCACCGGCCTCGTCATGGGGACTCTCCAAAGGTGACGGCGATCCTGGTCGCCTCGGTGGGCGGCGCGGCAAAGCGCACCTTGTAGCGGGCCTCGCCACCGGCGGGCAGCAGGTTGGGTTCGGGGCTGGCCAGTTCACGGCGCAGGATGCGGCCCTGATCGTCAAGGAGGCTGACCCAGAGCGGCGGCACCGGCCGTTCCTGCCCGATGGTCGAGCGGATGCTGCCGGCGACGGTCAGGATTTCGGCCCCGCCCTCGCTCGAGCGTTCGGTCGTCGGCGTCGACAGCGACAGGCCATAGGCGGCGACCGGCAGGCCGACGAGTTCGTAGAGCTTGCCCGAGGGCGGCCAGGCTTCGACCACCTGCTCGCGGAAGGCGGCGGCGGCGGCGAGGCCACCGGCGATGACGACGAAGAACAGCAGCCAGCCGAGGGCGGCGCCGCGTCGCGGATGGGTCAGGGGCGGGCCGGGCAGGTTGCGTGTCGGCGCGTCCACATTCATGGCGGCGCCACCGGCGCTGCGCGTCGGCTCAATCAGGTTGACGGTATGCGGCATGTCGTCGGGCGGCTGCTGGAACCAGACATTGCCGCAGCGGGCGCAGCGCACCTCGCGCCCGGCCGGGCTGAGGGCAGCCGGGGGCAGCAGGTAACGGGTGCTGCAGGATGGGCAGGTGATGATCATGCGCGATCGACTTGAAGAAGCGGGTACCGGCGTTTATAGGCGACCCCGGGCCGGGCTGCCAGCCCTAGCGAGAGGGAATGACGACGGCGGAGAGGCGGAACAGGATCGGCCCTTCCGGGCCGGCTGTCGAGGGGGTTGGCCTCGCGGGTCGCTTCGTGCCATGGTGCCGACTCCAGCAGCAGGCAGCAGGTATGGTTCGCTTCGACAATGTCGGGATGCGCTATGGCATCGGCCATGAAGTATTGCGCGACGTCTCCTTCGAGCTGCCGCGCGGGTCGCTGACCTATCTGACCGGGGCGAGCGGGGCGGGCAAGTCATCCTTGCTGCGCCTGATGTATCTCGCCCACCGGCCATCGCGCGGTCTGATCGAGATGTTCGGCAAGGATCTGGCCCGCCTGCCCCGGCAGGCGCTGCCCGAGCTGCGGCGCCAGATCGGCGTCGTCTATCAGGATTTCCGTCTGATCGACCATCTCTCCGTGTTCGACAATGTCGCGCTGCCCCTGCGCCTCGCCGAGGCGCCGAAGGCTGAGGTGAAGGCCCATGTCGACGAATTGCTGAGCTGGGTCGGCCTCGCCGACAAGGTTCGCGCCACCCCGGCCGAGCTGTCGGGCGGCGAGCAGCAGCGGGTGGCCATCGCCCGCGCCGTCATCGCCCGGCCGCGCCTTCTTCTCGCCGACGAGCCGACCGGCAGCGTCGATCCCGACATGGGTGACCGTCTGATGCATCTCTTCCTCGAGCTGAACCGCATCGGCACGACGATTCTGATCGCCACCCACGACGTCGCCATGATGGAGCGCCACCGCGCGCCCGTGCTGCGTCTCGTGCAGGGCGAGCTGGCGTTCAGCCGCTCCGCCGGCCGGCTCTAGGGGGGGGCGCCATGTTCGCTCGTCTCGATCTGCTGCCCAGGGGGGCGCTGTCCACCCGGCTCGTGCCGGCGATCATCGCCGTCATGGTGCTGCTGCTCACCCTCGCCGCGGCGGGGGCGATTGGCATCGACCGCTCCCTCGCCAGTTTCCAGGCGGAACTCGCCGGCCGCTACACTGTCGAACTGCCGACCGCGGACGCCGGCGCCGTCGATGACGAGACGGTGGCCAGGGTCGTCGACCTGCTGGCCGAGACGCCCGGCGTGATCGCGGCCGAAGTCGTGCCCATGCCGACCATGCAGCGCCTGCTCGAGCCCTGGCTGGGCCGCGACGCCGCCGTGGGTGACCTGCCGCTGCCCGTGCTGATCGACATCGCCTCGACCCCGGGGGCGGTGCTGGACGCGCCCGCGCTGGCCGCGCGGCTGAACACGCTGGTCAAGGGCGCGCGGGTCGAGGCCGCCATCGACAGCATGGACGAAATCGCCGATGTCGCGGGCGCCATCGAACTCGCGGCCTATGCCGTCGTCGGCCTCGTCGGCTTCTGCCTCGTCGCCGTCGTCGTCTTCGCCACGCGCTCCGGTCTCGAGGCACATCACGGCATCATCGAGATCGTGCATCAGCTGGGCGCGCGGGAGGCGGCGGTCGCCCGCGAATTCCAGGTCCATTTCCTCGTCCTCGGCGGCATTGGCGGGGTTGTCGGCGTCGCGCTGGCAGCGGGCGTCGTCTATGGCCTCGCCCTGTTCGCCGGCTCTTTCGATTCGCCCTTCCTGCCCTCGCTCGATGATTTTCTGGGTGGGCTGGTGCCGCTGCTGGCGATTCCGCCCGTGGTCGCGGCGCTGACCACGGCGACGGCGGGACTGACGGTTTCGCGCGTCCTGCGCCGTATGGTCTAGCCGTGGCGCGGCTGGTCGTCCTCGAGCGCGACGGTGTCCTGCTGGAGCCGGTCGCCCCCGCGATCCGCCATCCGGGCGAGATGCGGCTGCTGCCCGGCGCGGGCGCGGCACTGGCCCGGCTGAACCGCGCCGGCACGCTGGTCGCCGTGCTCACGCGTCAGCCGCTGCTGGGCCGGGGGCCGCTGGATGAAGCGATGCTGCTGCGCCAGCACGAGCAGTTGCGCGACCTGCTGGCGCCCGCGGGCGCGCGGCTCGATCACATCGGTCATGTCGGCGGCGCGACGGGGCGCGATCCGGGACCGGCGGCGGCGCCTGCCCTGCGCGAGTTGCTGCGCCTCCTGCGCGTGGCACCGGACGATGCGGTCTTCATCGGCCATTGTCTCGACGATCTGCAGGCGGCGTCGGCGGCCGGCGTCGCCCGTATCCTCGTTCGCAGCGGGCAGGGCCGGGCGACGCAGGGCGCGGGCATTCCGGCGGAGGTGATGCCGCTGCGCCTCGTCGATGATATCGTCGGGGCGGTGAATCGGTTGCTCGGCGTCGAGGGAGGCGAGGGAAGGGCGTGATGCGCAGCCTGCGTCTTTTCCTTCTGATCGTCTGTTTCCTGCTCGGGGCCTATGGCTGGTTCCTCGGCCAGATTCCGACCGTGGTGGCCGAGCCCCAGCGCCAGACCGACGGCATCGTCGTGCTGACCGGCGGTGCGCTTCGCCTTGACGAGGCGGCCATATTGCTGGCCGACGGGCGGGCGCGGCGGCTGCTGATTTCAGGCGTCTCCATCGACACGAAGCCGGAAGACATCCGCGAGCGTCTGCCTGCCCTCGACGATGATCTGTTCCGCTGTTGTGTCGATCTTGGCTATCAGGCGCGCAACACGATCGGCAACGCGGGCGAGACGGCGGCCTGGGCGCGGGCCAATGGCATGAAGACGCTGCGCGTCGTCACCGCCGCCTATCACATGCCGCGCACCCTGGTCGAACTCCGCCGGGTCCTGCCCGAAGTCGAGGTCGTGCCCCACCCTGTCTTCCCCGAGCGGGTGTTCGACAGCGGCACGCTGCCGCCGGTGACAGCACCGCTCGAATTCGCGAAATATGTCCTCGCCCTGTTCCGTCTGCGCGTCGCGACCCTCGACGACGAAACGCAAGGCGAGGGTCTCCCGCCCCCATCCGAGGCCACCAACCGGCCGGAGTCACTCCCATGATCCTGCTCTGGCTGCGCTCGGCCCTGTTCAACCTGTTCTTCTACGCCTGGACCGCCTTCGTGAGCGTCTCCATGCTGCCCGCGCTGCTGTGGCCGCGCGTGCTCGGCGTCAAGGTGGCCAAGGGCTGGATCGCCGGCGTCAACGTCGGGCTTCGCCTCATCTGCGGCGTCAGGGTCGAGGTGCGTGGCCGCGAGCGAATGCCTGAAGGCCCGGTCTTGATCGCCGCCAAGCATCAGTCGGCCTGGGATACGATCGAACTGCTCGCCATCTGCGGGATGCCGGCCGTCGTCCTGAAGCGCGAGCTGACCTGGATCCCGCTCTATGGCTGGTACATCATGGCGATGGGCGGCATCCCCATCGACCGTTCGGCCGGGGCCAGGGCGCTGAAGGACATGGTGCGCCAGGCCAAGCTGGCCGTGGCGCAGGGGCGCTCGGTCCTGATCTTCCCGCAAGGGACGCGGGTCGCGCCCGGCCGCAAGCTCGAATACCAGCCGGGCGTCGCCGCGCTCTACAGCCAGCTCGGCCTGCCCTGCATTCCGGTCGCGCTCAATTCTGGCCTCGTCTGGCCGCGCCGGCAGTTCCTGCGCCCATCCGGCACGATCACCGTCGAATTCCTCACCCCGATCCCGCCGGGGCTGCGTCGTGAACCCTTCATGACCACGCTCGAAGCCCGGGTCGAGGCGGCGTCGGATGCCCTCGCGGCACTGGCCCGGCCATCGTCAGGCCCCTAGATATGGGGTACCATACGAATCGGGAACATGAGCCATGATCCCCAGCACTGGTTGTGGATAAGTTTGCCGCCGCGATGTGTTGATTTCTGGGATAAGTTCAAATCCCCAATGAAATCAGCATCTTGTGCTTGCGAACATTGTGGAAACAAAAATAGAACGGGGTCAGCCGGGGCATGGTTGACCGGGACGTGACGGGCTGTCACCGTCGCTGCTTCCTGTGCCGTTTTTAGCGAATCTCCGAGGACCGAAACCATGGTGTCGATCGCGCCGATCAGCCAGCAGATCTGGGACATGAAATACCGCCTGAAGGCGGTCGACGGCACGCCCATCGACGCGACCATCGACGACAGCTGGAGGCGTGTGGCCAAGGCGCTGGCGGCGGTCGAGAAGCCGGAAGAGCGGGCGAAGTGGGAAGCCGAATTCTTCGGCGCCCTCAGCGATTTCCGCTACATGCCGGCGGGGCGCATCATGGCCGGCGCCGGCACCGACCGGAAGGTGACCCTGTTCAACTGCTTCGTCATGGGCACGGTCCCCGACAGCATGTCGGGCATTTTCGAGCATCTGCGCGAGGCGGCCCTGACCATGCAGCAGGGCGGCGGCATCGGCTATGATTTCTCCACCCTGCGGCCCAAGGGCGCGCCGGTGAAGGGCGTGGGGGCCGATGCCTCGGGTCCGCTGCCCTTCATGGATGTCTGGGATTCCATGTGCCGCACCATCATGTCGGCCGGTTCGCGCCGGGGCGCCATGATGGCGACCATGCGCTGCGACCATCCGGACATCGAGGCCTTCATCGCGGCCAAGCGCGATCCGGGGCGCCTGCGCATGTTCAACCTCTCGGTCCTCGTCACCGATCCCTTCATGAAGGCGGTCGAAGGGGACGAGCCCTGGGATCTCGTGTTCGACGGTGTCGTCTACAAGACCGTGAAGGCCCGCGCCCTGTGGGACACGATCATGCAGGCGACCTATGCCTATGCCGAACCGGGCGTGATCTTCATCGACCGTATCAACCGGCTGAACAATCTCTGGTACGCCGAAAACATCAGCGCGACCAATCCTTGCGGCGAACAGCCGCTGCCGCCCTATGGCGCCTGTCTGCTCGGCTCGGTCAATCTCGCCCGTTTCGTCCGCCGCCCGTTCGAGGAGGAGGCGGACCTCGACCTTGTTGAACTCGACAGGGTGGTGCGTCTCGCCATCCGCATGATGGACAATGTCGTCGACGCCTCGGGCTTCCCGCTGCCCGAGCAGCTGGCGGAAGCGAAGGCAAAGCGCCGCATCGGCCTTGGCGTCACCGGGCTCGCCGATGCGCTGATCATGTGCCGGGCGCGCTATGGCGGGCCGCAGGCGCTGCGCCTGATCGGCGGCTGGATGCGCGCGATCCAGCGCGCGGCCTATCTCGCCTCGGTCGATCTCGCCAGGGAGAAGGGCGCCTTCCCGCTCTATGACGCCGAGAAATATCTGGCCGGACCGTCGATCCAGGGCCTCGATGCCGATGTCCAGGCAGCGATCCGCCAGCACGGCATCCGCAACGCCCTGCTCACCTCGATCGCGCCGACCGGCACGATCTCGCTCTTCGCCGACAATGTCTCGTCGGGGCTCGAGCCGGTGTTTTCCTTCGCCTATACCCGCAAGGTGCTGATGCCCGACGGCAGCCGCAGGGAGGAGGAGGTGACCGACTACGCCTACCGCCTGTGGCGCCGGCTGAAGGGCGACGCGCCGCTGCCCGACTATTTCGTCGATGCCCAGGTCCTGACCCCGCCCGACCATGTGCGGGTGCAGGCCGTCGTGCAGAAATATGTCGACAGCTCGATTTCCAAGACCATCAACTGCCCCGAGGATATTTCCTTCGAAGCCTTCAAGGACGTCTATCTGATGGCCTGGGCGGAAGGGTGCAAGGGTTGCACCACCTATCGCCCGAACGACATCACCGGCTCCGTCCTCTCGGTCGAGCCGAAGAAGGACGAGAAAAAGCAGGCCGAGCCGGAATTGCCGCTGGAATCGGCGGCGGCCCATGCCCGTTCCGACGACATGTTCGAGGCGGGCGGCGTCGTCTATATGACGAAGCCGCTGGACCGGCCGGAAGTGCTGCCGGGCAAGACCTACAAGGTGCGCTGGCCGGAATCGGAACACGCGCTCTACATCACCGTGAACGACGTCGTGCAGGACGGCCGGCGCCGGCCGTTCGAAGTCTTCATCAACTCGAAGAACATGGAGCATTACGCCTGGACCGTGGCGCTCACGCGGATGATCTCCGCCGTGTTCCGCCGCGGCGGCGACGTCGCCTTCGTGGTTGAGGAATTGAAGGCCGTGTTCGATCCGCGCGGCGGCCACTGGATGCAGGGGCGCTATATCCCCTCGCTCCTCGCCGCCATCGGCGAGGTGATCGAGCAGCACATGATCGACATCGGCTTCATCCACAAGGAAGAGGTCGAGGTGCCGGAGAAATTCCGCCGCGCCGCCGAAGCAAGCCCGCCGGCCGGCAGCCTCAAGGGTATGCGCGGCTGCCCGCGCTGCGGCCAGCCCAGTCTCGTCCGGCAGGAAGGCTGCGACGCCTGCTTCTCCTGCGGCTATTCCAAGTGCGGCTGACGGTCAAGACGCGGCCGACCCATTTCGTCATCCCGGCGCTGGCCGGGATCTTGGACCGGCAAGGGCGCCTCTCTCGTCTAAAGGCCCCGGCCTTCGCCGGGGCGACGACTGTTCGTGTTCAGTCGCTCGGCAAGCTGAACTAGCCCTGAAGATGGGCGACCGCGTGGTCGCCCATCGCCTCGGCCGGCACCGCGTCGACCGCCTGGCGCAGGCGGTGCAGGGCGCTGTCGCCGAGGCCGAGGCGGGTGATCTCGTCGACCGTGGCGGCCAGATAGTCGCGGTTGCGGCCGGCGATGCCCTCGGCGCCTGCGATCATGGCGACCTGCCGCTCGAAATCGAGGCCGCCGGCATATTGCTCGTGGGCGCGGTCGGCGACATAGGTGACGGCGGCGTGGCTGCCCGCGTCGCTGCGCACTGGCAGGACTTTCTCGATATAGACATTGGTGACCAGCTCGCGCTCCCGCAGATAGGCGAGGGTGGCGTCGCGTTCCGCCGCGGCGACGCGGAAGACGACGCCCCGGCACGAGCCGCCGCGGTCGAGGCCGAGCACGAGACCCGGCCGCTCGCAGGTGCCCCGGTAATGGTGCGAGTAGATGCAGAAGGCGCGGTGATAGCCGCGCAGCGTCGCCGGCCGGCAATCGAGATAGGAAAAGCCCGGCCGCCAGATCAGCGAGCCATAGCCGAACACGAACAGGTCACCCGACAAATCCGCCATTCCATCCCCGTGCACGCCACAACCTCTTCCGCCGCCGGCCGTCCTTGCCTATAGAGGGACCGGCGGGGGCACGGGAGACATTGTGGTGAAGTCCAGACGTTATCTCTACCTGACTTTGTTCGTCCTCGCCGCCATCGGGGCCTGGACCGCCTATTGGTTCATTCTCGCCGGCCAGGTGCGCGAACGGACCCAGGCTTTCATCGACCAGCAGGCGGCCGCCGGTTTCGAGATCGCCTATACCGATTTCTCGATCGGCGGCTATCCCTACCGGATCGAGGCGGAGGTCGACAATCTGACGGTCTCGGCGCCGCGCCAGCCGGGCAAGCCCGCGATCGCCGTGCCGAAGCTGGTCGTCCTCGGCCTGCCGTGGAACCCCAATCTCGTCGTCGCCCGGATCGACGGCGAGACGGTCACGCGCTGGACCGACGCGAGGGGCGATGAGCAGCGCGCGACCTTCCGCGCCGAATCGACCGGCATCTCCGTCGGTCTCGAAGCCGGCCGGCCCAAGCGTTTCGCCCTGTCGATGGATCGCCCGCGCCTCGAATCGAGTGTGCTGGCCGGTCCCGTCTCGGCCAAGGTCTTCGAGATTCACGCGCGCCTGCTGGACGGCGGCCCCGCCCCGACCGCCGACGGTGTCGCGCCGACGGCGCCGCTGTCGGGCGAAATCGCCTTCGACGGGGAGGCGGTGGTGCTGCCGCCGCTGCCCGGCGGCACGCTCGGCAACGAGATCACGTCCTTCGGCTATACGTTCGGCCTCGCCGGGCCACCGCCGCGCTATCTGCCGGGCACGGCGCCGCGCGACATGGTGGCGGCCTGGGCGCAGGCCGGCGGCACCATCGAGCTGACAAGGGGCGAGACCCGCTGGGGGCCGCTGAATTCACTGGTGACCGGCAGTTTCTCGGTCGACGACCAGATGCGCCCGCTCGGCGCCCTGTCGGGCCGGATCGGCGGGCTGGAGCCGCTGATCGACGGCGCGGCGGCGCAGGGGCGCATGACCCCGGCGCAGGCGCAGAGCATCAAGAAGGCGCTGGGCGCCCTCGGCTTCATCACCAAGGACGCCGAAGGCCGCGTGCCCTTCTCCCTGACCTTCCAGGACGGCCGGGTCTCGATGGGGCCGGTGCAGCTCGGCGAGTTGCGGCCTCTGTTCTAGGAAGGGCACTCCTCTCACTCGTCATGCCGGCGAAGGCCGGCATCCCGACGGAAGAGGGTTGCCAACCGGTCCCAAGGCTCCGGCCTTCGCCGGAGCGACGAGGTGGAGGGGGTTACTCCCCGCTGCCCGGAACCCGGCGGCCGAAGTCGGCGGCCGGCGTCTCCTGGCCGGCATCGACGATGGAGCGGCGGATCGCCCGCGTCCTCGTGAAGAGGTCGAACAGTGTGTCGCCCTCGCCCCAGCGGATCGCGCGCTGCAGTGCCGTCAGATCCTCGACGAAACGGCCCAGCATCTCGAGCACGGCTTCCCTGTTGTTCAGGAAGATGTCGCGCCACATGGTGGGGTCGCTGGCCGCGATGCGGGTGAAGTCGCGGAAACCGCCGGCCGAATATTTGATCACTTCCGACTGGGTGACGGCTTCGAGGTCCGAAGCGGTGCCGACGATGTTATAGGCGATCAGATGCGGCACATGGCTGGTGATCGCCAGCACCAGATCATGGTGCTGGGCGGACATGATCTCGACCTTGGCGCCCATGGCGGACCACAGGCGCGATACCTTGTCGAGGGCGGCGGCATCGCCGTCTTCGGGCGGGGTCAGGATGCACCAGCGGTTCTCGAACAATTCGGCGAAACCGGCTTCCGGCCCCGAATGTTCGGTGCCGGCGACCGGATGGCCGGGGACGAGGTGCACGTTGAGCGGCAGATGCGGCCCGACCTCGCGCAGGACCATGGCCTTGACCGAGCCGACGTCGGTGACGATGGCGCCGGCTTCGACCACCGGGCCGATCTCTTCGGCGATCTGGCCGAAGACACCGATCGGGGTGGCGAGCACGATCAGGTCCGCGCCAGCCACCGCCTCGGCGGCGGTGGCGAAGGCAGCGTCGACGAGGCCGAGGCGGAGCGCGGTCGCCCGCGTCGCCTCGGATCGGGCGGCGCAGACGATTTCACCCGCAAGACCATGCTGCCGCATGGCGAGCGCCATGGACGAGCCGATCAGGCCGATGCCGATCAGCGCGGCCCGGCGGAACAGGGGGTGTTCAGCCATGATCGCCCCGCAGGAAATCGGCGACGGCGGCCGCCGCGATCTCGCATTCCTCACCGGTGCCGATCGAGATGCGCAGGTGATGCGGCAGGCCATAGGCGGTGACCCGGCGCAGCAGGATGCCGCGCGCGGTCAGGAATTCGTCCGCCTCGGCCGCGGTCTTGCCGGCTTCCTGCGGGAATTCGACCAGCAGGAAATTGGTCACGCTGGGCGTCACCTTCAGGCCGAGCTGACTCAGCCGGCCGGTCAGCCAGGCGCGCCACTGACTGTTGTGGCGCCGCGCCTCCTCGAGGAATTCGTCATCGCCAAGGGCGGCGACGCCGGCTGCCTGCGCCGCCGTCGAGATGTTGAACGGCCCGCGCACCCGGTTCAGCACGTCGGCGACGCCTTCCGGACAATAGGCCCAGCCGAGGCGCAGCGCCGCGAGGCCGTACAGCTTCGAGAAGGTGCGCAGCATGACGACATTTTCCGCCGCCTCGACCGCGCGCAGGCCGGCCTCGTAATCGTCGACATCGACGAATTCGGCATAGGCGGCGTCGAGCACCAGAAGCACATGCGGCGGCAGGCCGGCGTGCAGCCGCGCGACATCCTCCGGCGGGACATAGGTGCCGGTCGGATTGTTGGGATTGGCGATATAGACGATCTTGGTCGCGGGCGTCACCGCGGCCAGCAGGGCGTCGACATCGAGCCGCAGGTCCTTTTCCGGCGCCTTGACCGGCGTCGCCCCGGCGGTACGGGCCGAGATCGGATAGACGAGGAAGCCATGCTCGGAATAGAGCACTTCATCGCCCGGCCCGGCGTAGGAAATCGTCAGCAGGTGAATAAGCTCGTCCGAGCCCGCGCCGCAGACGATGCGGTCGGCCGGAATGTCGAACCGGGCGGCAATGGCCTGACGCAGGTCGGCGACGCCGCCGTCCGGATAGCGGTGCAACTCGCCCGCCACGGATTTCAGGGCGGCCATGGCTTTCGGGCTGGGCCCGATACCCGATTCATTGGACGAGAGCTTGATCACCCGCTGGCCCGGTTCGGCCTTGGAACGGCCGCCGACATAGGCGGCGATGCCGAGGATGCTGGAACGGGGCTGGGGCCTGGAATCGACCGGGGGCATGACGCCTCTCCTCGGAATCTGTACGGATCAATAGCCGGACGTGCTGATCGGCCGGGCATAGCCACCGGCGGGGATGGCCTGGGCGATCTCGTCGCCATGGGCCGCCAGCAGCGAATGAAGGCGCGCGTCGCCATCGGACAGCGGGCCGTCGACCTCGAAGAGATGCAGCGTGTCACCGCCGCGCTGGCGGCTGTCGATGCATTGACCGTTGATGCCGACGGCGGTCAGGCGGTCGCTCAGGCGGCCGCGGCTGATTTCGGTGCCATAGCCCGTGACGATGATCAGATAACCGGCGTCGTCGCCCGACACCCCGGGGTCGAAGGGGGCGACGGCCACCGCCTCGACCGCGCTCGAGCCGTCGCGGACGAAGGGCAGGCGGGCGATGATCCGCGGCCGGGCCTGATCGGTCGAGGCGAGATTGGGCCACCAGGCATTCTCGTCGCCGGCTGGCAGGGGCAGCACGCCGACCACCTGATTGCCGCTTTCGGCGACGGCGCGCAGGGCCTGCGCCGGCGTATCGTGCAGGTCGATGCGGGCGGCGCCGAAATGGGTCCGCGCGACGTCGAAGAACTCAAGGACGCCGTAGGGGGCATAGAGCGCGACCGACAGCGGCGACTGGCCGCGGGTCAGGCTGGAAATGATCTCGCGCCAGATACGGCCAAGGATGCCGACCGGCAGCGAGCCGCGATGGCGGGCGACGAGCCGGCGCAGGATGCTGGCCTCGCGTTCGGGCCGCATGGCCGCGGTGCCGCGCTTCAGGACAGCCACGCGTTGCACGATATCGGCCCGTGCCATCAGCAGGTCGTGTAGGCGGTCGTCGATCTGGTCGATCTCGCGCCGCAGGTCGTCGAGGTCGAGGGGTTTCTCGCTCATTCGCGGGTACTGAAAAGAGGGCCGGACGGGCCGTCCGAAGGCTTCTCGGTTTTAGACGGATGGCCACGGGAACGCAAAGAAAACATTGACTTGCGTGGGGCCGCCGCCTAACCGATTGTGCCTCGATCATGACCATGTCCGCCGAACCCGAAAATCCGGCCTCCGCACCCGATCCGGAGGCTGGCGCCAGTATCGCCGCCACCGCCGGAAAGCGCGCCCTTCTTGGGGTAGACGCGCCGCTGCGGCTCGATTCCGGCGCGACTCTCGGCCCCTTCACCGTCGCCTATGAAACCTATGGCACCCTCGATTCCCTGAAATCGAACGCGGTGCTGGTCTGCCATGCGCTGACCGGGGACCACTATGCCGCGTCGACCCATCCGGTGACCGGCAAGCCCGGCTGGTGGGGCGACCTGATTGGCCCGGGCAAGGTGATCGACACCGACCGGTTTTTCGTCATTTGTTCCAATGTCCTCGGCGGCTGCATGGGCACGACGGGGCCGCGCGACCTCAACCCGGCGACCGGGCGGCCCTATGGCCTCGACTTCCCGGTGATCACCATCGGCGACATGGTGCGGGCGCAAGGCTTGCTGCTCGATTACCTCGGGATCGAGACGCTGTTCTGCGCCATCGGCGGCTCCATGGGCGGGATGCAGGTGCTGCAATGGGCCTCGGCCTGTCCCGAACGGCTCTTCGCCGCGGTGCCGATCGCGACCGCCGCGCGTCATTCGGCCCAGAACATCGCCTTCCACGAAGTCGGGCGTCAGGCGATCATGGCCGATCCGGAATGGCGGGGCGGGGCCTATCTCGACGCCGGCACGCGGCCGCGCGCCGGCCTCGCCGTCGCCCGCATGGCCGCCCATATCACCTATCTGTCCGAGCCGGCGCTGCACCGCAAGTTCGGCCGGCGCCTGCAATCGCGCGAGCGGCTGGGCTTTTCCTTCGACGCGGATTTCCAGGTGGAATCCTATCTCCGCCATCAGGGGTCGAGCTTCGTCGAGCGGTTCGACGCCAATTCCTATCTCTATATCACCAGGGCGATGGACTATTTCGACCTGTGGGAAGCCAATGGCGGCTCGCTGCCCAAGGCTTTCGAGGGTACGAAGACCCGTTTCTGTGTCGTCTCCTTCACCTCGGACTGGCTGTTCCCGACGGCGGAGAACCGCAAGATCGTCCATGCCCTGAACGCGGCCGCCGCCAACGTCTCCTTCGTCGAGATCGAGACCGACAAGGGCCACGACGCCTTCCTGCTCGACGAGCCGGAGTTTCACAGCACGGTCAGTGGCTTCATCTCGTCCGCCTGGGCTGCCCGGCAGAAGGCGGTGCGGGCATGAGCGGGACCGAATCCATTCGCGTCGACCTCGGCGTCATCGCCGAGATGGTGACCCCGGGCACCAAGGTGCTCGACGTCGGCTGCGGCGACGGCGCCTTGCTGGCCTGGCTGACCGAGCGCAAGGGCATCGACGGCCGGGGCATGGAGCTGTCGCAGCAGGGCGTCAACGCCTGCGTCGCGCGTGGGCTTTCCGTTATCCAGGGCGATGCCGACACGGATCTGGCCGATTATCCGGCCGGTGCCTTCGACTACGTGATCCTGTCGCAGACCCTGCAGGCGACGCGCAACCCGCGCCTCGTGATCGAGCAGTTGCTGCGCATCGGCCGGCACGCCATTGTCTCCTTCCCGAATTTCGGCTTCTGGAAGGTGCGCACCCATCTGCTGTGCCGGGGCACCATGCCCATGACCTCCTGCCTGGCGGAACCGTGGTATTCGACCCCGAACATCCACCTCTGCACCATTCGGGATTTCGTCGATCTGACGAAAGACATGGGCCTGTCGATCGAGCGCGGCCTCGCGGTCAACAGCGACGGCGGCTCACGGCCGATCCGCGGCGCAGGGCGTCTCGCCAATCTCTTCGGCGAACAGGCCGTGTTCCAGCTCGCCCGGGGCTAAGCCGACCCGCCGCTCCAGCGAGGGGATCATCGCCTTGGCCTTCGCCCTGGCCGTGACCCGCTCGCCCGGCGGCGTCAGGGCGTAGAGGCTCTTGGTCGCCTCGACCAGCAGCAGGCCCGAGAAACTGGGCCACCAGCGGCTGCCCATCTTTTCCCAGAACGGCGCGGTGCGGATCAGGAAGCGGCGCTTGGTCGGCGGCAGATAAAGCGCCGGGTGGCTGCGCAGGGGCTCGAACATGGCGCCGCGCAGGGTCTGTTCGATCTGCGGCAGGGAAAAGGGCCGGCCGGCGCCGAAGGGCGTCATGTCGAGGCGGGCCCAGATGCCGCGCCGGTTGGGCACCACGGCGATGACGCGCCCTTCCGGTGCCAGCACCCGCCAGATTTCCCGCAGCAGGGGCCGCAGGTCGGTGGCCAGTTCGAGTTCGTGCACGAGCAGGATGCGGTCGATCGAATCGTCGGCGAGGGGCAGGGCGGTTTCCTCGGACAGGGCGACCGCGGCCGGGCCGCGGCGCGGCCAGCGCGTCACCCCCTGCGCACCGCACATGAGGGCGATCACCCGTTCCGCCTCGCCGCGAAAGGGCCGCAAGTAAGGCGTCGCGTAGCCGAGGCCGAGCACGGACTTGCCCCGGACGTCGGGCCACAGCTCCTTCAGACGGCGCCGCATCAGGCGCCTCGTGACGGCGCCGAGGGGGCTATCGTAGAAGGCTCGAAATTCGGTAACGTCCAGCCGCATAATTGTCCCATCCGGATGCCCGGCATCGTGGCCGATCCGCGTCCTTCTGCCTATAGTGTTCCCATGACCGGTTTCGACATCCAGCTCATCCCGTGCTTCACGGACAATTACGTGCCCCTGGTGCGGGACCCGGCGACGGGCACCGTCGCCATCGTCGATCCGGCCGATCCCGGCCCGGTCGCCGAGGCGCTGGAGCGGCTGGGCTGGCGGCCCTCGCTGATCCTGAACACGCACCATCACCCGGATCACGTCGGCGGCAATCTCGAGCTGAAGGCGCGTTACGGCCTCACCATCGTTGGTCCCCGGGGCGAGGCGGACAAGATCCCCGGTATCGACCGCGCGGTGGGCGAGGGGGATGAGGTCGCCATCGGCTCGATCGCCGGCAAGGTGCTAGATGTGCCGGGCCACACGGCGGGCCATGTCGCCTATTGGTTCGAGGCGGCCTTGGCGGTCTTCGTCGGCGACACGCTGTTCGCCGCCGGCTGCGGCCGCCTGTTCGAGGGCACGCCGCAGCAGATGTGGGCTTCCCTCAACAAGCTCGCCGATCTGCCGGGCCTGACCAAGGTCTACTGCGCCCATGAATATACCGAGGCGAACATCCGCTTCGCCCTCAGCGTCGATCTCGAAAATCCCGCGCTCCGCGTGCGCGAGGTCAGCGTGAAGGCGGCCCGCCGCCTGGGCGAGCCGACGGTGCCCACAACCATCGGCGTCGAGCTTGCCACCAATCCCTTCCTGCGCGCCGATCAGCGCGCCATCGCCAAGGAACTGAAGCTGGCCGACGCCTCGCCGCTCGCCGTCTTCACGGCCCTGCGCAAAGCCAAGGACAATTTCCGGTGAGCCGTCTTCGCCTGTGCTGGTCGCCGACCTCGCCCTTCGTCCGCAAGGTGATGATCATGGCCCATGAGACGGGCCTCGCGGGCGATATCGAACTCCTGCCCAAGAATGTCTGGGCGCCGGACACCGACATCGGCACGGTCAATCCCCTCGGCAAGGTGCCGGCCCTCCTGCTCGAGGATGGCACGGTGATCTTCGACAGCCCCGTGGTGCTCGACCATCTCGACCGGCTGCACGGCGGTCCCGCCCTGATCCCGGCCGACGGCGCGGCGCGGACGCGGGTGCTGACCGTGCAGGCGCTCGCCGATGGCGTGCTCGACGCGCTGGTGCTGCGCCTGCTCGAGGGCCGGCGGCCGGAAGCGGAGCGTTCCGCGACCTGGGTCGAGCGGCAGATGCGCGCGGCCAATCGCGGGCTCGACGCGCTCGAAGATGCGGTCTTCGGCTTCGGTCCCGCGCTCGACGTCGGCCAGATCACGGTGATGGCGCTGCTCGGCTATCTCGATTTCCGCTTCCCCGCCGACGATTGGCGGGAAGGCCGCGCGGCCCTCGCCGCCTGGTTCGAGGAAGCGGCCAAGCGCCCGTCCTTCCTCGCGACCATCCCCAGGGATCCGGTGTGAGCGCCGACCTCGACGCGGCCGAGGTGATCCGCCGCCTCGGCCTTCAGCCCCATCCCGAGGGCGGCCACTACCGGGAGACGTTTCGCGACGCGGGGCCGGGCCGATCGGCCTCGACCGCCATCTACTACCTGCTGCAGCATGGCGAGAATTCCCACTGGCACCGGGTCGACGCGGTCGAGGTCTGGCACTGGTATGCCGGCGCGCCGCTTGCCCTGACCATCTCGCCCGACGGTCACGACATCTCGGGCCATCACCTCGGCCCCGACATTCACCTTGGCCAGCAGCCGCAGGTGGTCGTGCCCGCCTTCGCCTGGCAGGCGGCGGTCAGCCTCGGCCGCTGGACCCTGGTCGGCTGCACGGTGGCGCCGGGCTTCGATTTCGCCGGCTTCGAAATGGCGCCCCCCGACTGGCGCCCGCGTCCAAGGACGGGCCGCTAGGCAATCAGCCGAGAAGTGCCCGGCGCACCGCTTCCGGTTCGTGCTCGACGACGCGCAGCAGAGTCCTCGCGGCCCCGGTCGGCTGGCGCGATCCCCCTTCCCAGCCCTGAAGTGTGCGAAGCGAGACGCCGAAACGGGCGGCGAAGGCGGATTGCGACAAGCCCAGCTTCTCGCGGATGGCCTTCACGTTGATGGGGTCCGGCGCATGTTCCACGAAGCCTTCGCGTTCCCCCTTCGCGAAGGCGAGGGCTTCCCGGGCGCCGGTCAGGATGCTCTTGCCCAGTTTGCTCATCTCTCCCGTCCTTTCCGATAGATCGCGGCGATGTCGGACAAGACGTCGCGCAGTTCGTTCCGTTCGGCCTTGGTCAGGTTGGCCTTCTCGCCCTTGCCCCGGTTGCCGATCGCCCACCGCAACTTGCGCGCGCCGCCAGTGCCGACGATCAGATCGCCAACTGACGGATGCGCGGCGATATAGTCGACCAATGCCGATTTTTCAGCCTCGTCGAGCAGGCCCTGCGCCGCCCGGAGAAACTCCGGCGTCTCGACGACCGAATGAAGGGCGCCCTCGCTGCTCATGGTTATGACTATACGTCATTGGCGTAGGCGTGCAATGCCCTCACATGCCGAAGGCATAGGCGCCGCCGCGGGCGATGGCGGCGTGATAGGCCGGGCGGGCGTTGATGCGTTTCGCATAGGCGATCAGGCGGGGATAGGGGCCGGCGAAACCGAGGACATGGGCGACCTCGACGACGAAGACGAGCAGGAAGTCCGGCCCCTTCGGCTCGTCGCCCAGGAAGAAGGGCTTGTCGCCCAGCGCGTCTTCCATATAGCCGAGGTGATTGGCGATTTCCGACTGGATGCGCGGCCACAGCGGCCCCGCGGCCTCGCCCAGCCGGCTGCAATAAAGCGCGAGCATGAGCGGCAGCATGGCCGACCCTTCGGCGAAATGGAGCCATTCCTCATAGGCGACCTCGGCCTCGATGTCGGGGCCGGGGCCGAAGCGGCGCTTGCCGTATTTGTTGATCAGATAGGTCACGATGGCGCCCGATTCAGCGACGCGCAGGTCGCCATCGAAGATCACCGGGCTCTTGCCCAGGGGATGCACGCCCTTGAGGCTGTCCGGCGCCAGGCGGGTTTCGGTGTCGCGGGCATAGGGCACGACCGTGTAGGGCACGCCCAGTTCCTCGAGCAGCCAGAGAATGCGCTGCGAGCGGGAATCGTTCAGATGATGGACGGTGATCGCGGACATGCCTGTATCTCCCCATGTGTTTTCCTAAACACTAGGGGAGGACGGCGCCGTGGCAAGCCTATCCCTTTCGCCCCGCGAGAATGGCGCCGAAAGTGATGGCGATGCAGGCGACGAAAATGCCCGCGCTCGCCTCCGCCTTGCCGGCGAGGACGAGAAGCACGGTCGAGGTCAGCGGCGTCGCATAGGCGAGGGCGCCGAGCAGGCGCGGATTGCCGCCCTTCATGCCGATGTCCCACAGCAGGAAGGCGGCGCCGACCGGACCGAGCCCAAGGGCGACCAGCGAGGCCCAGGCGAGGCCGCCCGCCGGCCAGACGAAATCCTCGAACAGCAGGTGGCCGATCGCCGCGAGCAGGGCGGTGCCAAGGGCGAAACCGGCGACGATGCCGCTGGGCACGCCCGCCATCCGGCGCGAGGCGAGGGAATAGGTCGCCCAGGTGACGGCGGCGGCGAGGGCGGCGATATAGCCGCCCATGGCGTCCATCGAGAATTGCGCGCGGGGGCCAATCAGGAAGCCGACGCCGCCAAGGCCCATCAGGGCGCCAACAACGGCGAGGGGGCGCAGCCTCTCGCCCGGCAGGAAGGCGGTACCGGCGACGATCAGCAGCGGCCAGAGGTAATTGACCAGGCTGGCCTCGGCCGGCGGCGCGATGCCGAGGGCGAAGAAATAGAGCGCGTGATAGCCGAACATGCCGCCCAGCCCGATGGCCCAGACGCGCCACGGCTGGCGGTAAAGCGCGAGCCCGTCGCCGCGAACGAGGTTCAGCCCGGCCAGCACCAGGCCGCCGATGGCGAAGGTGATGGCGGTCTTCTCGAGCGCGGGGATCTCGGCGAGGGTGGTCAGCAGGGCGAGGGTGGACCAGAGCACGATGGCCCCGGCCCCGAAAAGCGTCGCGCGGCCACCGGGGCCGCGCGTCGTCACTGATGTCATGTCGGGATCAGGCGAGATACTGGCCGCCGTTCGCCGAGATCGTGGCGCCGGTGATGAAGCCGGCGTCGTCGCTGGCGAGGAAGGCCACGCAGCGGGCGATTTCCTCGGCCTTGCCGAGACGACCCACGGGGATCTGGCCGATGATCTTCTGCAGCACGGGCTCGGGCACGGCGGCGACCATCTCGGTGTTGATGTAGCCGGGCGCGACCACGTTCACGGTGATGCCCTTCGAGGCATTCTCCTGGGCGACCGCCTTGGTGAAGCCGATCAGGCCGGCCTTGGCGGCCGAATAGTTCGACTGGCCCATCTGGCCCTTCTGGCCGTTGACCGACGAGATGTTGACGATGCGGCCGAAGCCCCGGGCGCGCATCCCCTCGATCACCGGACGGGTCATGTTGAACAGCGAGTTCAGGTCGGTGTCGATGACCTGGGTCCACTGCTCCAGCGACATCTTGTGCAGCACGCCGTCGCGGGTGATGCCGGCATTGTTGACGACGACGTCGATCGGGCCGAGTTCGGCCTCGATACGGGCGAGGCCTTCCTGGCATTCGGCGAAGCTCGCCACGTTCCACTTGTAGACCGCGATGCCGGTTTCCGCCTTGAACTTCGCCGCCGCTTCGTCGTTGCCGGCGTAATTCGCCGCGACGATATAGCCGGCCTCCTTCAGCGCGACCGAAATGGCGTGACCGATGCCACGCGTGCCGCCGGTGACGACCGCTACCCGAGCCATGTTTTCCTCCAATGCCCTAGATTGATGCTTGAGGTGGGGCCGGCCGGGGTTCATCCCCGGCCGGATTTAAGCCTTTACGGTTTCTGTGGGGCGCTGCGCCCGATCAGTCGCGCTCGACCGTCAGGGCGATGCCCATGCCGCCGCCGATGCACAGGGTGGCGAGGCCCTTCTTGGCGTCGCGCTTCTGCATTTCGTGCAGCAGGGTGACGAGCACGCGCGCGCCCGAGGCGCCGATGGGGTGACCGATGGCGATGGCGCCGCCGTTCACGTTCACCTTCGAGGTGTCCCAGCCGAGATCCTTGTTCACGGCCAGCGCCTGGGCGGCGAAGGCTTCGTTCGCCTCGATCAGGTCGAGGTCGTCGACGGACCAGCCGGCGGCCTTCAGCGCGGCGCGCGACGCCGGGATCGGGCCGGTGCCCATGATCTTCGGATCGACGCCGGCCTGGCCCCAGGAGACGATGCGGGCGAGCGGGGTCAGGCCACGCTTCTTCGCCTCTTCGGCGCTCATCAGCACGACGCCGGCGGCGCCGTCGTTGATGCCCGAGGCGTTACCGGCGGTGACGGTGCCTTCCTTGTCGAAGGCGGGGCGCAGCTTGGCCATCATGTCCAGCGTCGCGCCCTTGCGGATGTATTCGTCGTCCGAGACGACGACATCGCCCTTGCGGGTCTTGATCGTCACGGGGACGATTTCGTCCTTGAACCTGCCGGCGGCCTGCGCGGCCTCGGCCTTGTTCTGGGAAGCGAGGGCGAAGGCGTCCTGCTCCTCGCGGGTCAGCTGCCACTGGCGGGCGACGTTCTCCGCCGTCACGCCCATGTGATAGCCGTAGAAGGCGTCGGTCAGGCCGTCGCGCAGCATGGTGTCGAGGAACTTCACGTCGCCCATCTTGCTGCCGGCGCGCAGATAAGCGGCGTGCTGCGCCTGGCTCATGCTTTCCTGGCCGCCCGCGATGACCACGGCCGAATCGCCGTTCTTCACCGCCTGGAAGCCGAGGGCGACGGCGCGCAGGCCCGAGCCGCAAAGCTGGTTGATGCCCCAGGCGGGGACTTCGACCGGCAGGCCGGCGTTCACCGCGGCCTGACGCGCCGGGTTCTGGCCCTGACCGGCGGCGAGAATCTGGCCGAGAATGACTTCCGACACGTCGGCGGCCGAAACGCCGCTGCGCTTCAGAAGCTCGTTGATGACGGTCTGCCCGAGGACATGGGCCGGCACATCGGCGAAGGATCCGTTGAAGGAGCCGACCGGGGTACGGGCGGCGGCGACGATGACGACGTCGGTCATTGTTCACTCCCAGATTTGCTGCGGCGCCGCATCAGGCCGGCACCTTCATCTGATATTCGGGCGGCTTGGGCCGTCGCGGGCGCCACATTTGCATGACGGCCCGACGCCGGTAAACGAGAAATTAGTCGCGGGTGCGCAACCGTCCTTGCTGCAGATCAAGCCTCACGCGGCGCTTGCGTGACGGCACCGCAACAAGCGAGAATGGGGGACGAACGTCCTCCAGAAGTGAATGGTACGGCTGTGGCAAAAAAAACGACCGGCGAGGCTCCCGTCACCATCAAGAAGTACGCCAACCGGCGGCTCTACAACACGGCGACCTCCAGCTACGTCACCCTCGACCATCTGTGCCAGATGGTGAAGAACGGCGAGGATTTCGTCGTCTATGACGCGAAGACGGGCGACGATATCACCCGCTCCGTCCTCACCCAGATCATCTTCGAGGAAGAGGGCAAGGGCCAGAACCTGCTGCCCATCCGCTTCCTGCGTCAGCTGATCCGGTTCTATGGCGACCAGCTCCAGGGCGTGCTGCCCAATTATCTCGAGCTGTCGATGGAGTCTTTCTCCAAGAATCAGGAACAGGTGAAGAGCGTCATCACCGAAGCCTTCTCGGGCAAGAATCCCTTGCGCACCTTCGAGGAAATGGCGCGGCAGAATTTCTCGCTGTTCGAGCGGGCGATCCGCGCCTTCCCGCCCTTCGCCGCGCTGCGCGTCGCGACCGGCGAAGGCGGGGCTCCCGGCGAGTTGCCGCCTCCGCCGCCGCCCGGTGCCGAAGGCGAGATTTCGGCCCTGCGCGCCCAGATCGAATCGATGCAGCGTCAGCTCGACGGCATCGCCCGCAAGACCGAAGGCGACAAATCCTCGGACGCCGAATAAGGCATTCCCGGTCCCAATGTTTTGATATCGGCGCCCCTTCCGGGCGCCGATTTTCATTCGGCCTCGACCGTTTCCCCGCTCAGCCAGTCGACCCGCACCGAGCCGGTGTGGGCCTGACCCATCAGGGTCAGCAGACGGGGCAGGTCCTCCGCCATTGCCGTGTCGAAATGCCACGGCGGCCGGATGACGACGAGGCCCGATCCGGCGAAGCGCAGGGGGTCGTGATCGGGCTGGGTCAGGAGTTCCACCGCCAGGATCTTGGCGATGCCCGATGACCGCAGGACCTCGTGCAGCCGGTCCGCCGCCTGCCGGCCCTTGACCGGATACCAGCCGACGATGATTGCCGTCGATGCCCGCCGCGCCGCCTGGATCATGTGCTCCGCCAGCAGCGCGAAGTCATTCGCCGCCTCGAAGGGCGGGTCGATCAGGACGAGGCTGCGCCCGGTCTTTATCGGCAGGAAGGCGCGAAGGGCCGACCAGCCGTCGCGCCGGTGCACGGCGGCGCGCGGATCATGGGCGAGGGCGAAGCGCAGGTCCTCCGCCACCTCCTCCCCAGTTTCGCAGGCGATCAGCCGGTCCTGATCGCGCAACAGGCGCAGCGCGATCAGCGGCGAACCCGGATAGAGCATCGGATCGCCGCCCAGCGCCTCGGCATAAGGCCGGGCCGCGGCCGGCCAGGTCGAGACCTCCTGGCCCAGCAGGCGGCCGATGCCGTCCTGCCATTCGCCGCCCCCGGTATCGAGGGCGTAGAGGCCGGCGCCGGCATGGCTGTCGATCACCGTGATCGGCGCGGGCTTCGCCTTCAGCCGGTCGATGATGAAGGCGAGGGCGAGATGCTTCAGCACATCGCCCGCGTTGCCCGCGTGGAAACTGTGACGGTAGTTCATGGTCAGACGGCGGGCGGTGCGGCCGCTCCCCGCTCGAGCACGGCGGCGAAGAAACCGTCGGTCCCATGCAGTGCCGGGCTCAGCGACAGATAGGGGCCATCGACCGGCACCGGCCGGGGCGAACCGATGGCCGCCCAGGCTTCGGCGACCGGAACCACCCGGAAATCCGGGTGCCGGGCCAGGAAAGCCTCGATCTGGGCGTCGTCCTCTTCGATCAGAACGGAACAGGTGGCATAGACGAGGCGGCCGCCCGGGCGGACCAGGGTCGCCGCCCGGTCGAGCAGGCGGGCCTGCAGGGCGGTCAGATGCTCCAGCTCTTCGGGGCTGGTCCGCCATTTGGCATCCGGGTTGCGACGGAAAGTGCCGGTGCCGGTGCAGGGGGCATCGACCAGCACCCGGTCGAAGGCACCCTTCTGGCGGTTCAGCCAGCGGTCGCCCTCGGCGCCGATGGCGTGACGCGCGACATTATGGACATCGGCGCGGCGCAGCCGGGGCACGGCCTGTTCCAGCCGGCGCTCGTCGCTGTCGGTGGCGATGAGGCGGCCCTTGTTGGCCATGGTGCCGGCGATGGCCAGGGTCTTGCCGCCCGCGCCTGCACAGAAATCGAGCACCCTTTCGCCCGGCCGCGCCCCGAGGATGAGGGCGGCGAGCTGCGACGCTTCGTCCTGCACCTCGACGAGGCCGTCGCGCCAGGCGCGGCTGCGGGCGATGGCCGGCCGGCCCTCGACCCTGAGGCCGACGGGCGACAGGGGGGTGGGCACGGCGATGATGCCGTCTTCCGCCAGGGCGGCGATGGCGCCGTCGCGGCTGCCCTTCAGGATATTGGCGCGCATGTCGAGGCCGGTCTCGGCGCAGAGGGCCTGCGCCTCGGGCAGCAGGCGCTTGCCGAAGCGGGCGGCGAGGCGCGGCATCAGCCAGTCGGGCAGGTTGGCGGCGATCGCCGTCGGCTGGTCCGGATGATCCAGCGAATGGCCGACCAGCTCGTCCATGGCATGGGCTTCGGGCGTCGGAATGCGGGGCAGATGCTTGCGGATCACGCCCTTCTCCGCACCCTCGATCAGGGCGAGGGCGGCGACGAAGCGGGACATGGGCTGCGGCCGGCAACCGGCCCGCTCCAGCCACCAGTCCAGCTGGGCACGCCAGCGGATGATGCCGAGGGTGAGGCGGGCGATCCGGCTGCGCATCGGCGGCGGCCATTTGCGCCGGTCGAAGGTCGCCTTCAGCACCTTGTCGGCGGCGCGGCCGCTCTCGACCGCCACGAGGGCGTCGATGACGGCATCGGCGATCTCCGCCTCGGGCTTGGGGCGGGGGCGGCGATGGACCGGGGCGGCGGGGCCGGGGGCACCGGAACGGGGGGGCCTGGAAAAGCTCATGATCGGCGCAACCTAATGGTCGCCGCGGCTGGGCGCCATCTCTGTTTCAGGGCTCGGGCCCCGGGGTCAGACGCATGTTGGCTAAAATCTGTGCATTGCTGGTCTTTTGTGCAGCATTTTGTCGAAATTGCGACGATGATCACGAGGCGCATAGCCCTGTTGCAGCGCGAAACCCGCCGACAGCCGTAATTGGCACGGTTCTTGATTCTAGCAGGACCCGGGGTGGCGCGTCCGGCCTTCGCTCGTTTCGGGCACGGTCGGGGCTGGCGCGGCCCTGAGGTCAATCGTGAGGGGAAAACCATGAAACTCGTGATGGCCGTCATCAAACCGTTCAAGCTCGATGACGTGCGCGAAGCTCTGGCCGCTGTTGGTGTGCCCGGGCTCACGGTAAGTGAAGTGAAGGGTTTCGGTCGCCAAAAGGGCCATACCGAAATCTATCGCGGTGCGGAATACACCGTCAGCTTCCTGCCCAAGGTCAAGATCGAAGCCGCGGTCGCCGACGAAATCGTCGAGCAGGTCGTCGAGGCGATCCAGAAGGCCGCCCACACGGGCAAAATCGGCGACGGCAAAGTGTTCGTTGTCGACCTTCAGCAGTCCATCCGCATCCGTACCGGCGAAACCGGTCCGGATTCGCTCTGAGTGCGTGCCGACGAGAGGGTCCTTCCCATGAAACTCAACTGGAAACTTCCTCTGCTGCTCGGGGCGGCCGGGGCTGCGCTGATGGTGCCCGAAATGGCCGCCTTCGCGCAGGACGCGGCGGCGGAGGCGGCTCCGGTCGCTGAAGCGGCGGCCGAAGCTGCACCGACGCTGTCCGCCGGCGATACCGCGTGGATGCTGGTGTCCTCGGTCCTCGTCCTTCTGATGACCGTGCCGGGTCTCGCCCTGTTCTACGGCGGCCTCGCCCGCTCCAAGAACATGCTGTCGGTCCTGACCCAGGTCCTCGGCATCCTGTGCGTCGTCTCGATCATCTGGGTCGTCTACGGCTACAGCCTCGCCTTCGGCGAAGGCAATGCCTTTATCGGCGACTTCTCCAAGCTGTTCCTCAAGGGCGTGGCCCCGGACAGCCTGAGCGGCACCATCCCGGAATATGTCTTCGTCCTGTTCCAGATGACCTTCGCCTGCATCACCCCGGCCCTGATCGTCGGTGCCTTCGCTGAACGCGCGAAGTTCTCCGCGGTCCTGCTGTTCTCGGCGCTGTGGGTGACCTTCATCTACTTCCCGATGTGCCACATGGTGTGGGCGGGCACGGGCCTGCTGTTCAACGATGGCGCGCTCGACTTTGCCGGCGGCACCGTCGTTCACATCAATTCGGGTGTCGCCGCGCTGGTCGCCACCTTCTTCTTCGGCAAGCGTATCGGCTTCGGCAAGGAAGCCATGCCCCCGCACTCGCTGGTCTTCACCATGGTTGGTGCGGCCCTTCTGTGGGTGGGCTGGTTCGGCTTCAACGCGGGTTCGGCCCTCAGCGCCGGCTCGACCGCCGGCCTCGCCGCGATCAACACCTTCGTCGCCACCGCCGCGGCCGGCCTCGCCTGGCTGTTCGTCGAATGGATCGCGAAGGGCAAGCCCAGCCTGCTGGGTCTCGCCTCGGGTGTCGTCGCCGGTCTGGTCGCGATCACCCCGGCCTGCGGCACCGCCGGTCCGCTGGGCGCGATCGTCCTTGGCGCCGTCGCCGCCGTGTTCTGCTTCTTCTTCGTCACCGTGGTGAAGAATGCTCTCGGCTATGACGACAGCTTCGACGTGTTCGGTGTCCATGGCGTTGGCGGTATCGTCGGCGCGATCGGCACGGGCATCGCGGCCAGCTCCGCCTTCGGCGGCGTCGGCTATGCCGAAGGCGTCACCATGGGCGCCCAGCTGTTCATCCAGCTCAAGAGCGTGATCATCACGATCCTGGTCTCGGGCATCGGTTCGGCGATCCTGCTGTTCATCGTCAACCTGGTGATCGGTCTGCGCGTCCCGGCGGATGCCGAGCGCGAAGGCCTCGACGTCGCCGAACACGGCGAACGCGCCTACAACTGATCCCGGCGGGCGGGCGCCTCGCGTCCGCCCTGCTTCGGTCGGTGCAAGAAGGGGAAGCCTCGTGCTTCCCCTTTTTTGTTGCGCGGGCCTGCACAAAGCGGGCGCGAGATTCTACATTGGGCCCCTGTGGCGAGGTTCTGGGGGAATCATGGCGGGTTCATCGAAGAAGGCGATCGTGGCGGCGGCGCTCGGCAACGGCGGCATCGCCGTGACCAAATTCGCGGCCGCCATCTGGACCGGCTCCTCCGCCATGCTGTCCGAGGGCATCCACTCCCTCGTCGACGTCGGCAATCAGCTGCTGCTGCTCTATGGCCTCGGCCGGGCGGCGCGCCCTTCGGATTCGCGGCATCCCTTCGGCTATGGCAAGGAGCTGTATTTCTGGTCCTTCCTGGTCGCGATCCTGATCTTCGCCCTGGGCGGCGGTCTTTCGCTCTATGAAGGCATCCAGGCCGTGATGAGCCCGGGCGAGATGCATGATCCGCTGGTCAATCTGATCGTGCTCGGCGTCGCCATCGTGTTCGAGGCCTATTCCTTCTCGGTCGCCATTGGCGAGTTCAACAAGGGGCGCGGCCGCAAGTCCATGATCCGCGCCATCCGCGATACCAAGGATCCCAGCCTGGTCACCGTGCTGCTGGAGGATTCGGCGGCGATGATCGGGCTTGTCGTCGCGCTGGCCGGTATTCTCATCGGCTATTACCTGCACATGCCCGTGTTCGACGGTATCGCCGCCATCGTCATTGGCTGCGTGCTGCTGCTGACGGCGGTCATCCTGGCCGTCGAATGCAAGGGCCTGCTGATCGGCGAAGGCGCCGATCCTGTGGTGCTCGAGGCGATCCGGGCCAAGGTCGCGGCCGATCCCCGGATCGAGGCCGTGGGCGAAATCCTCTCGGTCCATTTCGGGCCGCACGATCTGATCGTCCTTGCCACCGTCGATTTCCGCGACGGACAGAGCGGCGACGATGTCGAGGGGGCGATCCACGAACTCGCCGCCAGCGTGAAGGCGGCCGAACCCTCGGTCCGCCATTTCTATATCGAGGCCCTGGCCGCTCCGCGCGGCTGATCCGGCATCGCCGTTCCGTTCGCTTCCCGTTGCGTAAACGCGTGGCCGCGCCATCGCGGTCCCGTGTCTGTCGAATGACAAAATGTCACTTGCCGCTGGACCCGGACAGGCGAGTTCGGTAAGGAAAACGGCAAAAGGGGAGAGAACAGGTCATGCTGAACGGTATTCTGGATCTGGCGACGCGGCTGGACCCGACGGGTCTGGTGGGCAGGACCCGGATGGAGCTGAACTATGTCGAGAGCATGGTCTCGGTGCTCATGCGGCTCAGCTCCATTCGCCTCGACGGCGACTATACCGTCGTCCAGATGGTCGAACAGCAGGCGCGCCGGGCCGGGAAGTCCACCGCGATCCTGTTCGAGCGGCAGGAGGTCAGCTGGGCCAGTCTCGACGCAAGGGCCAATCAGGTCGCCCATTGGGCGCAGGCCCACGGCATCGAAAAGGGCGACGTCATCGCCCTGATGATGGCCAACCGGCCGGAATTCATCATCACCTGGCTCGGCCTCGCCAAGGCCGGGGCCTGCATCGCCCTGATCAACACCAACCTGACCGGCGGGCAATTGAACCACAGCCTGACGGTCGCCGCGGCCAAGGCCTTGATCATCGACGGCGAATATGCCCCGGCGCTGGATTCGATCCGCGGCCTGATCGCGGAATTGCCGCCGGTCCATGCCTCGGCCGGCGCGATCCAGGGCGCCAGCGATTTCGATGCAGCCATCGCCGCCCAGCCGACCGGCGAATTGCCCAAGGCGAAGCGCCCGGACCTCATCGCCAAGGACAATCTCTTCTACATCTATACCTCGGGCACCACGGGCAATCCCAAGGCGGCCCATATCAGCCATTACCGCTTCCTGCAGGCCTGCAACGCCTTCGCCGCCCAGATGGACGCGACGCGCCACGACCGCATGTATTGCGTGCTGCCGCTCTATCATTCGGCGGGCTGCATCATCGCCGTCGGCTCGATGCTGTCGGTCGGCGGCACAGTGATCCTGCGGCGGAAATTCTCCGCCAGCCAGTTCTGGGACGATGTCGTGCGCTACGACGCGACCTGCTTCCAGTATATCGGCGAATTGTGCCGCTATCTGGTGAACACGCCGCCCCACGCCAAGGAACGGGAACACCGCCTGCGCGTCGCCTGCGGCAATGGCCTGCGCCCGGAAATCTGGCCGAGCTTCCAGGAGCGTTTCGGCATTCCGCGCATCGTCGAATTCTACGCGGCGACCGAAGGCAACGTCGCCCTGATCAATGCTGACGGCAAGGTGGGGGCGATCGGCCGGATTCCCTTCTATCTGGACAAGGTCTTCAACACCAAGATCATCAAGTTCGACGTGGTCGCTGAACAGCCGGTGCGCGATGAACGGGGGTTCTGCATCGAATGCGCGCCCGACGAGCCGGGCGAGACCATCGGCCTCATCCCGCAGGACCCGAACAAGCCGGTCGGCCGCTTCGAGGGCTACAAGGGCAAGGCCGAGACCGAGAAGAAGATTCTGCGCGACGTCTTCGCCAAGGGCGACATGTGGTTCCGCACCGGCGATCTGATGCGCCGCGACCGGCACGGCTATTTCTATTTCGTCGACCGCATCGGCGACACTTTCCGCTGGAAGGGCGAGAATGTCTCGACCGCCGAGGTGGCCGAGGTTCTGTCGACCTTCCCCGGCGTGCGCGAGGTGAATGTCTTCGGCGTGCAGGTGCCGAATTGCGACGGGCGCGCCGGCATGGCCTCCATGGTCGCGGGCGACAGCCTCGATCTTGCCGCCTTCGATGCCTATATCGCCAAGTCGCTGCCGGCCTATGCCCAGCCCTATTTCCTGCGCCTGCAGGGCGAGATCGAAATCACCGGCACCTTCAAGCACCGCAAGGTCGATCTGGTGAAGGAGGGGTTCGATCCCGGGCAGGTCGCCGACCCGCTCTATATCCGTCATCCCGACCTCGGCGGTATCGCGGCCCTGACCCCCGCGATCCATGCTGACATCCAGGCCGGCAAATTGAGGTTCTGATCGCGGCGTTAAAAACGCAATTGCAAGTCATTCGCAAAGACGCTACAAAAGGCCGGTGAGCTTCCGGCCGGCTTTGGGCCGGGCGGACTCCGGGCCGGGAGGGTGGCCGGGGTTCGTGGTGCAAACCGCAACCGGTCGCCCGCCCCGTCGAAGGAATGACGTCCATGTCGATTTCGCTGCGCCAGATCCGCTATCTCGTCGCCGTCGCCGACCATCAGAGCTTCCGCAAGGCGGCGACGGCGCTGAACGTCAGCCAACCGGCGATGACGGCCCAGATCCAGCTGCTCGAACAGTCGCTTGACGGTCTGGTGCTGACCCGTTCGCGCCGGGGCGTTACGCCGACGGCGCTGGGCGAGGCCGTGATCGCCAAGGCGCGCGGCATCCTGGCCGAGGTTGAAGGCCTGCGTGCCCTTGGCGCGGCCGCGGCGGCCCGGCCGTTGCGTCTCGGCGTCATCCCGACCATCGCGCCCTATCTGGGGCCGGACGTCGTCGATCTCGGCACGGCCTATGCCGCCGAGGGGCTGGAACTGATCGAAGGCCGGACCGGTGAGCTGGTCTCGGCGCTGCGTACGGGCACGCTCGATGCCGCGCTGCTGGCCCTGCCGCAGAGTGGCGTGCTCGGCCGCGATCTCGAAACCGCCATCGCCTTCGCCGAACCCTTCTATGCCCTGCTGCCGCAGGCCGACCCACTCGCCGCCTCGGGCGAGGTGTCGGTGGAGGCGCTGGCCGATCGTCCGCTGCTCCTGCTCGAGGAAGGGCATTGCCTTGCCGATCAGGCGCTGTCCCTGTGCGACGATGGCCAGTTGCGGGCGCCCATGCGCGCCGCTTCCCTGTCGACCCTCGCCCGTCTCGTCGGTCGGGGCCGGGGCGTGACCCTGCTGCCGGCCATGGCGGTCGCGGTCGAAAGCCATCTGGGCGACGGTACCGTCGTCCGCCGACTGCCCGATCCGGCGCCGGGCCGCACCATCGGCATCGTCTGGCGCAAGGGCGCGACCGGCGAGCGTTGCTGGCGCCGCCTCGCCCAGGGGCTGGCCCGGCTGAAGCCCGATGTCGAGGGCGGCATCGTCGCCGCCCTGCCGATGGCGGCCGAGTAAGTTTCAAGGCGCGGCCGGCGGCCTCAATTTCAGGGCCGCCGTCGCCCGCGCCTCCTTCTCCATGAAACGGAACAGGCTGCGCAGCTTCGGCCGGGCCGAGGCTTCCGGCCGGGCCACCAGCCAATAGGAAAAGCCCGACGGCACCTCGACCGGGAAGGGCGCCGCCAGCCGGCCGAGGGCGATGTCGTCGGCGATCATGGCGACATCGCCGATGGCGATGCCAAGGCCCTGTTCCGCGACCCGCAGCGCCATGTCGAGAATGGTGATGACCTGCGCACGCTCGCCGGTCAGGCTGTCGTGGCCGACCACCTGCAGCCACAGCCGCCAGTACCGCCGGTCAGGCACCGTGTCGATCAGCGTGTGGCGCGCGAGGTCCTGCGGCGTCTTCAGCGGCCGGGCCGGATCGTCGATCAGACGCGGCGCGGCCACCGGGACCAGCCGTTCGGCGGCCAGTTTCAGGGCGTGCAGCCCCGGCGGCGGCGTGGCCCCGTAATGGACCCCGGCATCGAAACCGGCGAGATCGTTCAGGTCGTCGGTGGTGATGGTCAGGCGCGCGTCGATACGCGGATTCTCGGCCTGGAAACGCGGCAGGCGCGGCATCACCCAGCGCATCCCGAAGGATGGCGGCGCGCCGATGGACAGGCGGAACGGATCGTCCCGCAGCGAGGCCGAGGCCTCGGCCATCTTGGTGAAGCATTCGGTCAGCACGGGCAGCAGCTGGCGTCCCTCGTCGGTCAGGGTGACGCCGGTCGCGCCCCGATGGAACAATTCGACACCGAGCTGCCCCTCGAGCAGCTTCACCTGCCGCGAGATGGCGCCCTGGGTCACGCCCAGTTCGGTCGCCGCCCGCGAAAAACTCAGCAGCCGGCCCGCGACCTCGAAGGCCCGCAGGGCATTCAGCGAGGGCAGGTGGCCGCGCCCGATCATGGCGATCTTCTCGCAGGCGCGAAGCCCATGAGAAAAGCTGATAAGTTCATGACCAGAACTCCCTGGCGAAAACACCGCCGAAGGCTCATTTTCAGGGCCTGAAGCAATGGATGCAAGCCATGTCCACCGTCGTTTTCTCCACCACCCGCCCTGCCGGCCGCCTGCTGGCGCTCATCGGCCGCAGCCTGCGCGACATGATCCAGGATCATGAAGCCCGCCGGGCGCGGCGTGTCGCGCGGCGTGAAGTCGCGCGCCTCGGCGCGACGTCCGGTCATCTGCTGACCGATATCGGCCTGACGGCGACCGAGGCCAACGGGCCGCGTCAGCAGGCCGACTTCCCGACCTGGTAACTAGAGCAGCGCGGCCTTGACGACCCGCGACAGGCGGGCGAGTTCGATCGGCTTTTCCACGAGGGCGAAGGCGCCCGACGATGTGCTCAGGGCAGGGGTCACCCAGTTGGGGTTGCCCGTCATCAGGATGATACGGATCGACGGATCGCGCCGGTGAATGGCCTGCGCGATCTCGATGCCGTTCCAGCCCGGCAGGTCGATGTCGAGCACGGCGAGATCGGGTCGATGCTGCCGCAAGGCCACCGAAAGGCTGGGGCCATCGCCCGCCTGCATCACCTGGTAGCCCATCGAACCGAAATATTCCGCCAGTTCCTCGCGCAGGGCGACGTGGTCGTCCAGCACCAGGACCACCCGCGCGGCCTGCCCGGGGGCGGGCTGTTTCGGTGGGGTTTGGGCGGTCGAGTTCATGGCGGACAATCGACTCCTTGAAACAGGTTCAGGGACACAACGCAATCACGCAGGGGGCGCGGCCCGCAACAGCAACTCCTCCCACGCCGTCACCGAGCCGGGACAAATTGGGAAGACCGGCGGTCAGACCCGATAGCCGACACGAAAGCCGCCCCAGTGGCGCCCGCCGATGGTGATCGGCACGGACATATCCTTCATCAGGGCGAATTTTCCGGCCCCCATGTCGCGGCGATAGGACTGCAACAGGAAGGGCTCGCGGTTGCGCGCGGCCGCAAGGCCGACCCGGTCGGTGAACAGGCGCCGGTTCCGGCAATGGGCGGCATTCCAGGCCGGGTCCTTGCCCTGTGGCTGGGAAAATGCGGCGTTGTGGGTCGGCAGGTAGCCGTTGCGGTCGACCGCGACGGCAAAGACGATCTGCGGGTCGGCGGTCAGCGCCGGCTCCTGGATCGAGGGCAACAGGCGGTCGGTCAGCCTGGTGAAGCGGGCCGTGTACTGCTGGGGCGCGCTGCCGGCTATGGGGCTGTAGTCTTCGTCGAACAGGTCGGCCACCGCGATGGTCCCGGCGGCGATCTCGCGGGCCAGGGCTGCCTCGATGGCATTCCGGGCGGCCAGGGCGACGTCGAGCACGCGGGTGTCCGTTGTGGCGATCCCCGGCACCACGGTCTGGCCCAGCAGGCGCTCGGCGATACCGAGCACGGCGTTGCTGCGCTCCTTGGCCGCGCTCAGCGAGGTCGATGAACGCTGCACGCCATCGGTCATGGTGCTGACCGTATCGACCAGCCCGTCGATACGGCGGGCGATATTGTCGGCGGCGCCCGAAATGGCGCCGATGCCATTGTCGACGGTGGCAAAGCGGCGGGCGAGCTCGCCGATGGCCGTGCCGATGGTCGTCGTGCCCTTTTCGACCGCCTCCGCCCGCTGGCTGGCGGCATCGCTTTCCTCGACCAGCCGGGCGCTCTGGCTGCCCAGCATGGCGAGGGTGGCGTCGATTTCCGTGGTGGCAAGCGAGGTCGAGCGGGCGAGGGCCTTCACCTCGGCGGCGACAACGGCGAATCCCCGGCCGGCATCGCCCGCCCGGGCGGCTTCGATCGAGGCGTTGAGGGCCAGAAGATTGGTCTGCCGGGCGATGCTGTCGATGCCGCGCGCGACCTTGCGCACATCCTCCAGCGAGGCGACGAGCTTGCGCAATTCCGCGGCGACGGCGACCGCATTGGTGACGAGACCGCGAATCTCGGCGAGCGACATGCCGACCTCGCTCTCGCTGCGGCGCATGGCTTCGGCAGCGTCGCGGCTGGTCGCCCGGGCTTCGGTCACCGCGTGGAGAATGGTGCGGTTCGACCCGGCCAGTTCGTCGGCGTCGCTTCGCAGCTGGCCGAAGGCATTCGCCTGGCCTTCCATTTCGCCAGCGACGGTCTCGACGAGGCCGGCGACGTCGGCGATTTCGATGCCGAGATGCCCGGCATCTTTCGCTATCTGAACGAGGGCCGTCTGCGCGGCCCTTTCCTGGTCGTTGTGCATTCCGCCCCCTGGCGCTCCGGGTGGCCCCTCAGGCGGTTTTACGCGAAATGGGCTTAATGGCCCCTTAAGGCCAGAGCGCGGATCAGAGCAGGCCGCGGGACTTCAGGGCTGTTTCCAGCCCCGGCGCGCCCTCGAAACGATGGGTATCGAAGCCGAGCGCGGCGGCGGCGGCGACATTGGCCGCGAGATCGTCGATGAACAGGCTGGTTTCCGGGCGGATGCCGAAACGGTCGCAGGCGCGGCGGAAGATTTCCGGATCGGGCTTGGCCAGTTTCTCGATGCCGGAGACGAGCACGTCGCGGAAACGGCCGAGGAAGGGAAATTGCGACAGCCCGTGCGACCACTTGTCCGCCGGGTAATTGGTGATGGCGAAAAGGGGGATGCCCCTTTCGTGCAGCCGCTCGAGCAATGCGACCGAACCCGGGATGGCGCCGGCGAACATGGCCGGCCATTCCTCGTCCCAGGCGCGGATCAGATCGGCCTTGTCCGGGTGGCGTGCGGCCAGCTCACGGACATTCTCGGCCATGGGCACGCCAGCGTCGCAGCGGGTATGCCATGTCATCGAGCAGACGGAGGAAAGAAATTCCTCCATCGCCGCCTCGTCGGCACCGAAGTGCCGGCGGTAGAGATAACGCGGGTCCCAGTCGATCAGCACCTTGCCGAGATCGAAGACGACCGCGGCAACCATGGATCGACCGGCCTCGGCCTCAGCCCTGGCGGGCCTTGTAGCGGGGCTGCGTCTTGTTGATCACATAGACGCGGCCACGACGACGGATCACGCGGCAATCGCGATGACGGGTCTTCAGAGTCTTGAGGGAATTGACGATCTTCATGACAACCAACCCGGCCCTTCGGCCATAAACGAGAGCGGCGCCCGAGGCGCCGAAAAGTGAGCGCGGACCATACTGTCCGTCACCGCGCCTGTCAATCCGTCAGGACGGCGGCGCGGCGCTGGACGATGATCGGGGAAAGCCCCTTGCATAAGCCCGGCCGCTATGGACCATGCCTCGGACCGAAAGATCAAGCACAAGAACAAGGAAGCAAGCGATGAGCGCGCGCCACGAGGACGGCCAGATCACCACAGCGTTGCTGGAAGGCGGGGTTTTCGCCATCTGCATCGACCGGGCGGAGAAGCGTAACGGCTTCACCCCGAAGATGCTGCGCGAGCTGGCGGAAGCCTATACGGCGCTGGAGGAATCGGCGCAGGCGCGGGTCGGGCTGCTCCATGCGGCGGGCGGGCATTTCACCGGCGGCCTCGACCTGCCGAAGATGGCGGCATCGCAGCGTGACGGCGATCCTCTGTTCCCCGACGGTCTCGTCGATCCCCTCGGTCTGCACGGGCGGCGGTCGTCGAAGCCTGTGGTGGTCGCGACCGCGGGCATCTGCTTCACCATCGGCATCGAGCTGATTCTCGCCGCCGATATCGCGGTCGCCGCCAGCAACAGCCGCTTCGCCCAGCTCGAGGTGAAGCGGGGCATCATGGCCTATGGCGGCGCCACCATCCGCATGGCCCAGCGCGCCGGCTGGGGCAATGCCATGAAGCTGATTCTCACCGGCGACGATTTCGACGCCGAAACCGCCCGCGCCTATGGCTTCGTGCAGGAGGTGGTCGAGCCGGGGGCGGAATTCGACGCGGCGCTGGCCATCGCGCGCCGAATCGCGCTGCAGGCGCCGCTGGCGGTACAGGCCAGCCTCGCCAACGCCCGGCTTGCCCTGCTCGACGGGCCGAAGGCGGCAATCGGCGATCTCGGCGCGGTGACGGCCCGCCTCGCGGCGACGGCGGATGCGGCGGAAGGCGTCGCCTCGTTCAAGGAAAAGCGTCCGCCGGCCTATCGCGGCGTCTGATCGGGCCCGCCGCGCAGCCGCCGCCACAGGCCCTTCGCCAGCGGCAGGGCACGGCGGCGGAACCGGCGGTCCGGGTCTTCGGCCTGGAGCGCCAGCAGATCGTCGATCCCGGCTTCCACCGCCGCCTCGACCTCGCGGCGCAGGGTCCAGGCGTTCTCGTCGGTGACCGCGCCCGCGAAACGGCCGGCGTCGATCGCCGGGGCGAAGCGGAAGTAATAACGCTCAGGCCGGGGCAGGGCGGTCAGGCCGAGACCCCGGTAGAGACCGACGTAATCGGGCTTCAGCTTCAGGCGCCGGGCGAGGGCGGCCGCCCCCGGGATCTTCAGCATCTCGTCCGAGCCCATCAGCACGGAATAGCTGTCATCGGCGCCGACGGCGGAAAAGGGCACCACCTTGCAGCCGGCTTCGATGGCCAGTTTGGCGAAGCCGATCCGCTCCTTCCAGCGCAGGTGATATTGCTCGCCCTTGCGTTTGAACACTTCGCCGACCCCGCCCGGATAGACGACGACATGGGCGCCGATCCGCATCAGGGCGCGGAAACCGTCGTGGGTGCCCTCGACCGCGCCCGCGGCCCTGAACAGGTCGCGCCAGGCGGGAATGCGGAAATGGACGTGATCGGCGAGGCCGCGCGGCCAGATGCCCAGCCGCTGGCGCAGGCCAAAGCACATGATGGCGGCATCGAGCGTGCCCATCATGCCGTGATTGCCGACCATCAGCACCGGCCCGTCCAGCGGTATGTTCTCGATACCCTCGAACACGGGATCGGTCAGCGCCGTCCACAGGTCGACGGCGGGGCCGACCAGGCGCCGCAACCGGCCGAAATCCTCGTCGCTGTAAGGTCTGACGGGCGGGGCGGCGGCTTCGCTCATGACGGGGGTCCTATCCCCCGCCGCACACCGGGCAGGCAGGGTCCTTGGCAAGACGGAGGGTGCGGAAGCGGGAGTACAAGGCGTCGTACAGCACGAGACGGCCAGCCAGGCTCTCGCCCATGCCAACCAGTTCCTTCAGCGCCTCGACCGCCATCAGGCTGCCGATGACGCCGGTCATGGCGCCAAGGACACCCTGGCCCGCGCAATCGGCGGCGGCATTGGTGCCCTCGGGAACGAAGCAATGGTAACAGGGGCGGCCGCGGAAGGTGGCGACCTGCCCCTCGAACTGGGACACGGCGCCCGAGACCAGCGTGCGCGCGGCGGCGACGCAGGCCCGGTTGACCGCGTGGCGCGTGGCGAAATTATCGGTCCCGTCCAGCACCAGATCGTAGGATTTCACCAGATCGTGGGCGGACGCCTCGTCCAAATGAAGGGGATGCAGTTCGAGGGCCGTCGCCGGGTCCAGCCGGTGCAGGGCCGCCGCCGCCGCCTCGACCTTGGGGCGGCCGACATCTTCCGTGCGGTAGAGGATCTGGCGCTGCAGATTGGACAGGGCAACCGTGTCGGCATCGACGAGGCCGATGGTGCCAACCCCCGCCGCCGCGAGATAGAGCGCGGCCGGCGCGCCGAGGCCGCCCGCCCCGACGATCAGCACGCGCGCGGCAAGCAGCCTGGCCTGACCGGCCCCGCCCACTTCCCGCAGGATGATGTGGCGGGCATAGCGGTCGAGCTGCTCGTCGCTCAGCATGGGGGCATCAGCCTTCCTGGCTGTCGCGCAGGAACGGCTCGACCGGCCCCTTGAGCAGGATGGTCAGCGGATTGCCGAACCGGTCACGGGCATTGCCGGCGGCGACGCGGATCCAGCCCTCGCTGATGCAATATTCGTCGACATTGGTCTTCTCGACGCCCTTGAAGCGGATGCCGATGCCGCGCTTCAGCAGCTCTTCATCGTAATAGGGGCTCTTCGGATTGGTGGAAAGCCGGTCGGGCAGGCTGTCGCTCATGGGTCATGACCATCTGGTTACGCGAATGGCCGCCAGTAATAGCCAGCAATTGCCGCCGTGCCAATCCCGGGACCGGAGCGGGCGCCATCGGGACGGGCGCGGGGCCCGTCCCGACCCGTCAGGCCGAAATATCGACGCTGGCGCCCACCCCCGGGGACAGATAGCCGGATTTGGCCGGGGCGGCGGCGGCGACGTGGCCACCGTCGTCGCTGTCGCCGTCGTTCTCACGCTCGCCGACCCTTTCGGTCGTCGGGGCGATCTGTTGCGGCCTCTGTTCAGGAATGGTCGTTTGCGCGGAGACTCTCATGCTCATTTCCTTCTGAAATCAAGCATTCCCATTCTGGTGACATTTCCTGACCGGAACCTGACAGCCTGCCGGAATCTGCCGCGAAGCCTCGTTGTTTCCTCGCCAAGGGCGGTGAAGGGGCGCATGGTGGCGCCGACACGCGGCACGGCCGCCTTTCAGTATTCGGGATCGACAATGCGACAGCTTTCACCTGCCGGGCAGCAGGCGGTCAACGACATCGCCCAGCGCCATGGCTTCAGCCCGGACGCGGTCGCCAGCATGTTGGGCAGCGTGATCGACGGCAATGGCAGCATGGCCCAGTTCAATCACCCCGAATTCGCCGGTTCGGGCCAGTGGATGCGGGGCGGCATGATCATGCTCTCCGACATGTTCAACAATTACCTGAAGGGCCGGGTCGACAGCCTGTGCACGGAATTGTCGAACCTCGTCGCCAACCAGCCCGACCTGATCCACACCGGCTCGTTCCAGTCGCAGTCCCAGGGCAGCCAGTATCAGGGCGGGCCTTACCAGAACACGCAGTATCAGGGCAGCGGCGCGTCCGCCGGCTTTGGCGCGGCCAGCCTGTTCGTGCCGCCGCCGCCGGGGCAGGGCGCCAACTGGTGGCCGGCGGAGCTGGGCTTCGCCTCCTCCACCGGGGCGCAGAACGACGTCCGCTACGCCTATTTCGCCGATAGCCGCCGCCTCGCCATCGCCATGGGCGGCCACGTCACCGTCTATGACACGCTGGACCACAATATCGGCGGCTTCTCGCAGCAGCAGTCCTATGGAGGCACCCTCAGTTTCACCAGCCAGTATGGCCTGATCGACGTCGCCAGCCTGCCCATCGTTTCCATCGACGGTCAGGCGCCGATGGCCCCGCCCGCGCCCGCGCCGGTGTTCGCGCCCGTGTTCGCGCCGCCGCCCGCGCCCGTGTTCGAATCGCCAGCCCCCATCGCGCCGATGCCGCCGCCGTCTCCCGCTGAGGGCGATATCTTCGCCGCGATCGAGAAACTGGCGGCGCTGCACGCCAAGGGCATCCTGACCGATCAGGAATTCGGTGCGAAGAAGGCGGAGCTCCTGTCCCGGCTCTGATCAGCCGGGCGATTTTCAGCAATGACCATTGCCAAGGGCCGCCAATTCCGTTAGGAACGCGGCTTCTCGACACAAGGTCGATCAGATTTTCTCGTGGCCGGCGGCAGGTTCCGTGGTCAAGGAGCAGAGTGATGAAGGAAGGCATTCACCCCGACTACCATGTCGTCACGGTCGAAATGACGGACGGCACGGTATTCCAGACCCGGACCACCTGGGGCAAGGAAGGCGACGTGTTGAAGCTCGATATCGACAAGAGCTCGCACCCCGCCTGGACCGGCGGCAGCCAGCGCATCATCGACACGGGCGGCATGGTCGCGCGTTTCAACAAGCGCTTCTCCAAGTTCGGCATCAAGTGATCCCGCGCCGCTCTGCGGCGCATCGGACACAGTGCGCCGCTTGGCGGCGCAGGTTTTGGAAAAGGGCGGCCCTCGGGTCGCCCTTTTTCGTTTTCGGCCCCCTTGAAGGGGCTTTTTCCCGCACCTACCTGAGTGTTGCCGGATGCCCGATCGGGGTTCGGCGCGCAGGTCCGCCCGGTTTCGGGGGGCCCGCCGCAAGACGAAACTCGCCTTTGCTCATCAGGAGAATTGCGATGCGCTCTGCCTTTGATTTCTCGCCCCTCATGCGCTCGACCATCGGTTTCGACCGGGTGTCCCGCCTGCTCGACAGCGCGGCCCGCATGGACGAGGCGGCCAACAGCTATCCGCCCTACAACATCGAGAAGGCCGGTGACGACCGTTACCGCATCACCATGGCGGTGGCCGGTTTCGCGCCCGACGCCCTCGACGTCACGGTGAACGAAAACATGCTCGTGATCGCCGGCAAGGCGCGCGAGGACAAGACCGGCGTCGAATATCTGCATCGCGGCATCGCCGCCCGCGCCTTCGAGCGCCGCTTCGAACTCGCCGACACGATCAAGGTGGTGAACGCCAGTTTCGAGAACGGCCTCCTCCACATCGAACTCGTGCGCGAGGTGCCGGAAGCCAAGAAGCCGCGCCAGATCGCCATCGAGACCCGCGCCGTCGCGGCCGGCCCGCAGATCGAGCATCAGCACGCCGCCTGATCCCAGGACCGCGGGGTGGCGATACCCCCAAATGGCGACGGGCTGCCCAATGGGCAGCCCGTTCTATTGTGATGCCGTCCCTGTCAGACTTGCTGGCCGGATCATGCTGAAGCGCGATGCCTGCGTCAACCCGCCACATGCGGGCGCGCACAAGATTCTTTCGCCTAACTCTTGAAAAAGGCTGCCGCCGCATCGCGGCTCGCCTTCTTTTTGGCGATTGCTTCCGCGCAGCGGGCAATTTCCGCCTCGGCGCTGGATATCCGCGCCTGCAGATCCTCGATCGACAGGGGATCGAGGGGGATCGGCTCGATCGCCACCCCCGTTTTCGGCCGCGGCCTCTCGTCGGGATCGAATACCATCCTTGCCTCGTGCCTTGTCCTCGCCTAACCAACGATGACCATAGCATGGAGTGCGCGATGTCGACCGTCCCCGAAACCATGACCGCCATCGCCATCGCCAGCCCCGGCGGTCCCGAGGTGCTGAAGCCGGTCAGCCTGCCGGTGCCGCAACCGGGCAAGGGCGAAGTCCTGATCCGCCTCGCCGCCGCGGGGGTCAACCGGCCGGACGTGCTGCAGCGCCTCGGCGTCTATCCGCCGCCGCCCGGCGCGCCCGAGACCCCGGGGTTGGAGGGGGCGGGGACCATCGTCGCCTTGGGGGCCGAGGTCTCGCGTTTCGCCGTCGGCGACCGGGTCATGGCCCTGCTCGCGGGCGGGGGCTATGCCGAATATGCCGTCGCGCCGGCTGCCCAATGCCTGCCCGTTCCCGACGGTCTGTCGATGGTCGAGGCGGCGGCGATCCCCGAGACCTTCTTTACCGTCTGGACCAATGTCTTCGATCGGGGCGGCCTCCAGCCGGGTGAGAGTTTCCTCGTCCATGGCGGCGCCAGCGGCATCGGCACGACGGCGATCCAGATGGCGTCCGCCCTCGGCGCCCATGTCTTCACCACGGTCGGCGGCGCGGCCAAGCGCGAGCCGCTGATGGCGCTCGGCGCGCAGCGGGTGATCGACTACAAGACCGAGGATTTCGTCGAGGTGATCAAGGCCGAGACCGGCAAGAAGTGCGTCGACGTCGTCCTCGACATGGTTGGCGGCGATTATGTCGCGCGCAATATCGCCTGCATGGCGACGGGCGGGCGCCTCGTCTATATCGCCTTCCTGCAGGGCGCGCAGGTCGAGGTGAACCTGATGCCGGTCATGCTGAAGCGCCTGACCATCACCGGCTCCACCCTGCGCATCCGCTCCATCGCCGACAAGGCGGCCATCGCGGCCTCGCTCGAGGCCAGGGTCTGGCCGCTGCTGGCGGCGGGCAAGATCAGGCCGGTGATCGACCGCACCTTCCCGCTGACCGATGCCGCCGGCGCGCACGAGAGGATGGACGACCGGGATCATCTGGGCAAGATTGTGCTGGAGATGTGAGGTTGCCGGTCGCGTGCGGGGTTTGACGTCGCTGCGCACCGCGACTATATAGCCCTATCGCTAAAGGCCATGATCATGGCAGCGGCAGGCCGGAAGGCCGGTCGCAACGGTGGAGAATTGACATGACCCTGCCCCTGATGCCCAAGGCCACCGCCGTCTGGCTGGTGGAAAACACGGCGCTGACCTTCGACCAGATCGCGAAATTCTGCGGTCTGCATCCGCTCGAGGTGAAGGGCATCGCCGATGGCGAAGTGTTTCAGGGCATCGTCGGTCTCGATCCGGTCGCCCACGGCCAGCTGAACCAGTCCGAACTGGACAAGGCGCAGGCCAATCCGCGCTACGAGATGAAGGTCAGCGAATCGACCAATCCGTCGCCGCGCGCCCGCTCCAAGGGGCCGCGCTATACCCCGGTCTCGCGCCGGCAGGACCGGCCGGATGCCATCGCCTGGCTGCTGCGCCACCACCCCGAACTGTCGGACGCCCAGGTCTGCCGCCTGATCGGCACGACCAAGCCGACGATCAAGGCCGTGCGCGACCGCAGCCACTGGAACAGCCAGAACATCAAGCCGGTCGACCCGGTGACCCTTGGCCTGTGCAGCCAGATCGAACTCGATCAGGCGGTGCAGAAGGCCGCCGACCGCGTGAAGGGCGAAGGCGGCCCGGACGACGAGGACGATTACGACGAGGCCAATGCGCCCGAGACGCTGGAGGCCCTGGCCGAAGCCGAGGGCGAAGAGGGCGAGGAAGAGGGGCTGACCCCCGGCTGGGCCAACTGAGCCCCGCTCGATCTGGAATGCGGAACGGCCGGGGAATGCCCCGGCCGTTTCATTTGGGGCATCAGGCCGCGGGATGCCGCCGGTCGAAATAGGCCAGCACCATGATGACCGCGAGGGCGCCGGGCAGCACCGCCATGGGCTCGAACAGGCCGACAACGAGCGGCGCCAGATAGACCATGGTGCGCAGGCTGTCGCTGTAATAGCGCCCGGCGAGGGCGACATAATGCCGGGCCGTGACCCGGTCGTCGTCGCTGGCGGCGGCGCCGAAACCGACCAGATAGGACAGGTGGTTGTAGAAGCGCGCCGACTGTGTGGCAAAGAGGAAGGCCGAGAAGAGCACGATGACCAGCAGGCCGCCGATGGTCAGCTGTACCGGGCGCACCGCCGCTTCCTCGGGGCTTTCGGCGATGCGCAGCGCCAGATGGGCGGCGACCGGGCCGACCAGGCTGATCGTGCCCATGATCGCGATCACCGTCGTCGAGGCGACGATGCTCGCCGCCATCAGCGAATTGCGCAGGGTCTGGACCGCGACGATCTCCTGACCCGGCCGCGCCATGAGGGCATCCAGCCAGCGCTCGCGCATGGTGACATGGCGCTGGCGGGCGGTCTGGCGGCGGCGCTGATGCCGCTCGAAGGCAAGGATGGCGATGGCTGCCCCCGCGAGGGCGAGCCAGCGCCAGACGTCCGCCGACAGCATGGTCAACCGCGCATCCGGGCGAAGCGGACCACGATCATGCCCGCGATCATGGCGCCGACCAGGGCGAAGACATCACCATTGCCGGCGATCAGCGACGACAGGGCGGGCCCCGGGCAATAGCCGGCGAGGCCCCAGCCGATGCCGAACAGCGCGGCGCCGCCGACCAGCGGCAGGTCGATGTCGGTCCTTGTCGGGATCTGGAACTTGGCGTCCAGCGCCGGCTTCGGCCGCGCCAGCACCAGCCGGTAACCGATGAAGGTGACGATGACGCCCGCGCCCATGACAAAGGCGAGGGCCGGGTTCCACGCCCCGGCAAGGTCGAGGAAGCCGATGACCCTGGCGGGATCGGTCATGCCGGCGAGGGCAAGGCCGAGGCCGAAAATCAGCCCGGCGGCGAGGGCGGCGATGATGCGTGCCATGACGATGATCCCCGTGATCAGAGCAGGTGACGGACGACGAAGACGGTCGCGACGCCGGTCGCCATGAAGGTGCCGACGGCGACGAAGCTGCGTTTCGACAGGCGCGACAGGCCGCAGATGCCATGGCCCGAGGTGCAGCCCGAGCCGAGCGCGGTGCCGACGCCGACGATGAAGCCGCCGAGGATCATCATCGGCAGTCCGACGACAGGGGCGCCGATGCCGCTGTCGCCGGTGAAGGCCTGCAGCAGCAGGGGGCCGCCCAGCAGGCCGGCGATAAAGGCGACGCGCCACATGGCTTCACCGCCCCGCGCCGGGGCCGGGGGCAACAGATTTCCGAGGATGCCGCTGATGCCGGTGATGCGGCCGAGCAAGCCCATCATCAGGATGGCCGAGAGCGCGATGAGCGCGCCGCCGAGCGTCGGCGAAATGAATTGATCCATGGCGTTTGTCCCGTGTCCGCTGGTTTGTATCATTATATATAATCATAAAATGTAAATTGGAATAGGGCTGGCGATGAGCGCGGCGCAGGGCGGAACTGTGCGCCGCGCAGAGGGGGCGGCTGCGTTCATCTGTCGCTGCGCGCTTGCGTCGCTGTGCGTTTCTGTCCCATTGCCGGGAGCCGGGACGAGGGCTTACCTCGAAAATATCCCAGCGGCGGATTGTATTCCATGCGGTCACTTTCGGCATATCGGCGGATCGGCCGGCGTCACATGATGACGCTGCTGGCCGCGCTTGCCCTGTGCCTGCAGGTGATCGCGCCGCTGTCGCCGATGCATGGCGGCCGCATCAATTCGCTGGCGGCCCTGCAGGCGGCCCTTGAAGAGCTTTGCAGCATCGACGGAAAGGCGCCGGGCCAACGGCCCGCGCCAGCCCTGCCGGGCCATGACTGTCAGGTCTGCATCACCCAGGCCGTCGCCGGCCTCGGTCTTATCCCCGTCACCCTGGCGCTGGTCGTGCCCGGGGGACATGGTCATCTCGACTGGCACCAGCAGCCCCTCACTGCGCCGGACCTGATCCATGTCGCCGACGTCCAGCCGCGTGGTCCTCCCCTTGCGCGGGCGATCGTGCCCGGTAACACGATGAATATCCGCATCCTGTAACGCCGAAGGTTTGCCGAAACCTCGGGTGTTTCGCCGATTTCGGATCGGCGGGCAGCCATCGCGGGCGGGTCATTCATCTTCGGGCGACCGGCATTCCGGCTCCGACCCCAATCCATCCACCCTTCAAACGAGAATGCCGCAGGGCCCGCTGCGCTTGTTCCTGTCATCATATGCGCATACTGTAATTTCAATAATAATTGAAATTGCGGCGAGCGTGGAGCCAACACCCCCATGAACCCTCCGCCCCCGATGTCGGTCATCGCGTCCCTGTCCGCCCCTTGCCGGGTGATCGCGGGTTGATGCCATGACCCATCCTCGCGCCCCGAAAATCGGCCGTCTGTCGGCGGGAAGCCTGCTTTCCGCGCTGGCCGCGCTGATCTGGCTGCCGCAGGCGGCGCTGCTCGCCCTGTCCGTGCAGGCGCTGGCGGACGGTGGCGGCTTTGGCGCCGTCGTGGTGCTGGCGGGTTTCGTGCTTGGGCTCGGCGTTCTCCGCGCCGGAGCCGAGGCGGCGGGGGCGCGCCTGTCGTACCTGCGGGCCCGGCAGCTGCTGGGCGAGGCGCGGGGCGAGGCCCTGCATTGCCTCGCCACCGGCTCGCCGCTCGATCCCCGGCGCCATCCGGCTGGTCTCGCCGCTTCCGTGCTGGCCGAACAGGCGGAAACCCTGCTGCCCTACCTTTCGCGCTTCGAGCCGGTACGCCTGCGCGTCGCGCTGGTGCCGCCGCTCATCCTCGCCGCCGTCTTCAGCCAGTCCTGGGTGGCGGCGCTGATTCTCCTCGCCGCGGCGCCGCTGATCCCCGTCTTCATGGCCCTCGTCGGCTGGCGCGCCAAGGCGGCGAGCGAAGCCCAGATGGTCGAAATGGGCGGCATGAACGCCTTCCTGCTCGACCGGCTGCGCGGGCTTGCCACCATTCGCGGCCTCGGCGCCATCGAGGCGACGGCCGAGCGGCTGGCGGCCAGCGCCCGGGGCCTGCGCCAGCGCACCATGGCGGTGCTGCGTATCGCCTTCCTGTCGTCCGCCGTGCTCGAGCTGTTCTCGGCCCTCGGTGTCGCCATGGTCGCCGTCTATGTCGGCTTCCACCTGCTCGGCCAGCTTGGCTTCGGCGCCTGGGGCGGCCGGCTCGACCTCGCTCAGGGCCTGTTCGTGCTGATGCTGGCCCCCGCCTTCTTCGAGCCCTTGCGCGATCTCTCGGCGGTCTGGCACGACCGCGCGGCGGGTGTTGCCGCCGCCGACAGCCTGGCCCGGCTCGCCGCCCCCGGCCTCGAGGTGCCCGGTGCCCTCGATAGGGCTGGCGCGGCAAGCGGCCCGGTGCCGGGGGTAGAGATCGAGCATCTGCATTTCAGCCACGAAGGTGCGGCGAAGCCCGTATTCACGGATTTCAGCCTGAATATCCGCCCCGGCGAGCATGTCGCGCTGACTGCGCCGTCGGGCGCGGGCAAATCCACCCTGCTGTCGCTGATCGCGGGGCTTGCCCCGGTCGGCGCCGGATGCATCGCCATCGGCGGCACCGCGCTGACCGGGGCGAGCGCCGCCAGTCTTCGCGCCCGCATCGCCTGGATCGGCCAGCGCCCGCATTTCTTCGCCGGCACGGTGCGGGGCAACATCGCCCTCGGCCGGCCGGAAATCGGTCTGATGGACGTGCTCGACGCGGTGGCGCTGGCCCGGTTGCAGGGCGTGGCCGGGCCGGGCGCGGCGCGCGATCTTGGCGAAGGCGGCGGTGGCCTGTCGGGCGGTGAGCAGCTTCGCCTGGCGATTGCCCGGGCGGCGGCGACGCCGGACCTCGGCCTTGTCATCGCCGACGAGCCGACGGCCCATCTCGACCGCGCGACGGCGGCGGAAGTGACCGCGGGGCTGCTCGCCCTCGCCGAGGGGCGGACCCTGATCCTCGCCACCCATGATCCGGTGCTGATCGCCGCCATGGACCGGCAGATCGACCTGACGGGGGCACGGTCATGAGCGCGCTTCGTCTTCTCCCCGCCATTCTCCGCCTGCTGGCGGAAGGTCATCGGGGTCGGCTCGCCCTCGGCGCGCTGCTGGCGGCGGCGACGGTGTTGGCGGGCATCGCCCTGCTCGGCCTGTCGGGCTGGTTCATTACCGCGACGGCGCTGGCGGGTCTCGTCCCCGCGACGGCGCTGGTCTTCGATGTCTTCGCGCCTGCCGCCGCCATCCGCCTGCTGGCGCTGGTGCGCACCGCCGCCCGCTATGGCGAGCGGCTGGTGACCCATGACGCGACCCTGCGCACGCTCGAGACCCTGCGGGTCCGCCTGTTCCGGGCCTATGCCCTGCCCGGGGCGGCGCGCGGCCTGCTGGCCCGGCCCGGGCGGATGCTGTTCCGCCTGACCAGCGATATCGACGCCCTCGAATCCTTCTACCTGCGCCTCGGCGTGCCCGCCATCGCCGCCGTCGGCGCGGCGCTGGTCGCCGGGGCGGCGCTGTCCTTCATCGACGGCTGGCTCGGTCTCGGCTTCGGTCCGTTCCTGGTGTTCGCCGGGCTCGGCGTTCCGCTGCTGGCGGCATTGGTCGGGCGGCGGGCGGCGCGGCGCCGCGCCCTTGGCCTCGAGGCCTTGCGCGTGCGGACCATCGACCTTGTCGACGGTCAGACCGATCTTCTGCTCGCCGGGCGGATGCCGGCCCAGCTGGGCGCGGCCAAACGGGCCGATGCCTATCTCGCCGCGGCCGATGACCGGCTGAACCGGGCTGAATGCGGCGCCGGTTTCCTGCTCGGCATCGCCGGCTGCCTTGGCCTCGTGGGTGTCCTGCTGGCCTGCGCGCTGCTGGTCGAACAGGGCGCGATCGGCACGCCGGTCGCCGCCTTCGCCCTGCTGCTCGCCCTCGCCGCGATGGAGCCTTTCGCCGCGCTGCGCCGGGGCGCGGTCGAGATCGGTCGCAGTCTGCTGGCCGTCGACCGGCTGGCGCCGACACTTCTGTCGCCGCTCGTCCCTTCGGTGGTGCCCTTGCCGCTCGACCAGCGCCTCGCGGTCGAGATCAGGGGCGCGACCTGCCGCCATGACGGCGCCGCCGCGCCGGTCCTGACCGCCCTTGATCTTGCCATTGCCAAAGGCGAGCGGGTCGCCCTGATCGGGCCGAGCGGCGCCGGCAAATCCAGCCTGATGCAGGCCATCGCCGGGGAATTGCCGCAGAGCGCGGGCCATGTCGCCACGCTGCCCTCGGCCCTGCTGACCCAGCGCAGCGAATTGTTCCGCGACACGGTGGCCGGCAACCTGCGCCTCGCCCACGCCGGGGCGAGCGAGGCCGAGTTGTGGGCCGCGCTGGACGCAGCCGGCCTTGGTGCCGACATCCGTGCCCTGCCGCATGGCCTTGCAACAAGGCTCGGCGACGGCGGCCTCGGGCTGTCGGGCGGGCAGGGGCGGCGGCTGGCGCTGGCGCGGCTGCTGCTGCGGCCGGTGCCGCTGTGGCTGCTGGACGAGCCGACCGAGGCGCTGGATGGCGCGGTCGCGGCCGACGTCCTTGCCCGTGTCGCCGCGGCCGCGAGCGACCGGACCCTGGTGATCGCCACCCATCTGCGCCGCGAGGCGGCACTGGCCGACCGGCTGATCGCCGTCGGCGGCGGTGGCATCCAGCGCGAGGCCCGCAAGGGCACGCCTGGATATGACGACATGCTGGCCGGCCTGCGGGCCGGCTAGGGGATACGCTGGCCGGCCTGCGGGCCGGCCAGGGGAGATGCCGTCCGGCCCACGGGCCGGACAGCGAAGGTGCTGGCCGGCCCTCCCGGGGCCGGTGGTGAGGGAAAAAGGTCTGTAGCCATTTCGCCCGGTGACGGGCGGGAACTCAAAAGGAGGGCGCCGGTTCGTCCGGCGTTGATCGACATGGAACTGGATATCGTAGGGCTGTCACGCCTGCAGTTCGCCATGACGGCGCTGTACCACTTTCTCTTCGTACCGCTCACGCTCGGGCTGTCCGTGCTGCTCGCCATCATGGAGACGGTCTATGTCATGACCGGGCGTCCGATCTGGCGGCAGATGACGAAATTCTGGGGCACGCTGTTCGGCATCAACTTCGTGCTGGGCGTCGCCACCGGCATCGTCATGGAATTCCAGTTCGGCATGAACTGGAGCTACTACAGCCATTATGTCGGCGACATTTTCGGCGCGCCGCTGGCGATCGAAGGCCTGATGGCCTTCTTCCTCGAGGCGACCTTCGTCGGCCTGTTCTTCTTCGGCTGGGACCGCATGTCCAAGGTCGGGCATCTGACCGCGACCTGGGCGGTGGCGCTCGGCTCCAACCTGTCGGCGCTGTGGATCCTGATCGCCAACGGCTGGATGCAGAACCCGGTGGGTTCGACCTTCAACATCCAGACCATGCGGATGGAAGTCTCGAATTTCTTCGAGGTGCTGTTCAATCCGGTGGCGCAGGCGAAATTCGTCCACACGGTCTCGGCCGGCTATGTCACGGCCTCGATCTTCGTGCTCGGCGTCTCGGCCTGGTATGCCCTGAAGGGCCGGCACATAGACATTGCCAAGCGTTCGATGACGGTCGCGGCCTCCTTCGGCCTCGCCGCCTCGCTCTCGGTCGTCGTCCTTGGCGATGAAAGCGGCTATCTCGCGAACGAGCATCAGAAGATGAAGCTCGCCGCCATGGAAGGCATGTGGGAGACGGATACCGCCCCCGCCGCCTTCACCCTGATCGGCTTCCCCGACCAGGAAGCGCGCGAGACCCATTACGCGGTGAAGATCCCCGCCGTCATGGGCCTGATCGCCACCCGCTCGCTGACCGAGGAACTGCCGGGCATCAAGGATCTGGTGGTCAAGGCCGAGGAACGCATCAGGAGCGGCATGATCGCCTATGACGCGCTGGTGAAGATCCGCGCCGCCGGCAAGGCCAAGGCCGTCGATCCGGCGGCCCAGACCGCCTTCGAGGACAATGGCGCCAACCTCGGCTATGCCCTTCTCCTGAAGCGTTACACCGACAATCCGGCGGCGGCGACGCCCGAACAGATCGAGAAGGCGGCCTGGGATACGGTGCCGCAGGTCGCGCCGCTGTTCTGGTCGTTCCGGATCATGGTCGGTCTCGGCTTCTTCTTCATCCTGCTGACGGGCGTGTTCTTCGTCCTGTCGGCCCGGCGCAACCTGCTGGCCCGGCGCTGGCTGCTGCGCGTCGCCGTGCTGGCGATCCCGCTGCCCTGGCTGGCGGCGGAACTCGGCTGGTTCGTCGCCGAATTCGGCCGTCAGCCCTGGATCATCGAAGGCGTGCTGCCGACGGCGGCCGCGGTCTCCAGCCTCGGCGCCGGGACGCTGCTGCTGACCATCGTCGGCTTCGCCGCCATCTACACCGTCCTCATCGTCATCGAAATGGGCCTGATGCTGAAAGCCATCCGCAAGGGCCCCGAAGACGACACCGACCCGCAGGCCGAGCTGATCTCGCCTGCCATCGTGCCCGCGGAGTAACCGACATGATCCTCCATCAACTCATCGACTATGAAACCCTGCGCCTGATCTGGTGGGTGCTGCTGGGCGTCCTCCTGATCGGCTTCGCCGCGACCGACGGTTTCGATCTCGGCGTCGGCGCCCTGCTGCCCTTCGTCGGCAAGACCGATATCGAGCGCCGGGTGGTGATCAACACCGTCGGCCCGGTGTGGGAAGGCAATCAGGTGTGGCTGATCCTCGGCGGCGGCGCCATCTTCGCCGCCTGGCCGCCGCTCTATGCCGTGTCCTTCTCGGGCTTCTATCTTGCCATGTTCGCGATCCTCGCGGCGCTGATCCTGCGCCCCGTGGGCTTCAAGTACCGCAGCAAGCGGGATAGCGCGGCTTGGCGCGGCGGCTGGGACTGGGCGCTGTTCGTCGGCGGCTTCGTGCCGTCGCTGATCTTCGGCGTCGCCGTCGGCAACGTGCTGCAGGGTGTGCCCTTCCGCCTCGACGACGACCTGCGCATCTTCTACGACGGCACCTTCTTCGGCCTGCTCAACCCCTATGCCCTGCTGTGCGGGCTCCTGTCGGTCGCCATGCTGGTCACCCACGGCGCCGCCTGGATCGTCCTGAAGACCGAGGGCCGGGTGGCGGAGCGGGCGCGGGCCTATGGCCAGCTCGCCTCCTTCGCCAGTTTCCTGCTCTTCGTCCTCGGCGGGGTCTGCCTCTATTTCTTCGTCAACGGCTATGCGATCACCAGCGCCGTCGACGGGGCCGGCCCGTCCAATCCGCTGCTGAAGGACGCGGTGATGCTGCCCGGGGCCTGGTTCGCCAATTACGGCGCCCATCCCTGGCTGCTGATCGCGCCGGCGCTCGGTCTCGGCGGTGCGTTCCTGACCTTCGTCTGCTTCGGCGCGCGCAAGGAAGGCCTGACCGTGCTGGCCAGCAAACTGTCGATCTTCGGCATCATCTCGACCGTCGGCGTCTCGATGTTCCCCTTCATCCTGCCGTCGTCGGCCGATCCCAGGGCCAGCCTCACCGTGTTCGACGCTTCGTCCAGCCATATGACCCTGTTCATCATGCTGGTCGTCACGCTGATCTTCCTGCCGATCGTCCTCGCCTATACCGCCTGGGTCTACAAGGTGCTGTGGGGCAAGGTCCGGCCGGAGTCCATCACCCGCAAGGGCGGTCACGCCTACTGAGCGGCCGGGAAACAAGGAGAAACGACAATGTGGTATTTCGCCTGGATGCTCGGCCTGCCGCTCGCGGCGGCCTTCGCCGTCCTCAACGCCATGTGGTACGAGCTGGTCGATGACGAGTCGGCGAAGCGCAAGCTCGCCCGCAAGTGACCTGCCCGTGCCGGGAGGGCCTGCGTAAGGGCTGAAGGTCTGGGGGCGCTGTCAGCGCAGCAGCAGCGTCCCCAGATCCTGATTGCCGATCCAGCGCATCAGTTCCGCCTCCGGCAGGGGGCGGGACAAGACATAGCCCTGATAGACATCGACGCCGAGCAGGGCGAGGTCTTCGGCCTGGGCCAGGGTCTCGACCCCTTCTGCGATGATTTGCAGGCCCATGGCATGGCCAAGTTCGATGGTCGCCCGGATGATCAGCCGGGCGACATTCGATTGCCCCAGTTCCCCGACGAAGGAGCGGTCGATCTTCAGTCCCGAAACCGGGAAATGGCGCAGCCGGTGCAGGGACGAATAGCCGATGCCGAAATCGTCGATCGAGACTTTGAGGCCGATGGCCCGGCATTCCGCCAACAGTGCAGCCGCCGCCACCGTGTCGTCGCCGATCGTGGTCTCGGTCATTTCGATTTCCAGCCATTCGACCGGAATATGGTTTTCGGCGATCAGCCGGCGCAGGTGGCGGATGTAATCACCCGATTCGAGCGCCATGGCCGAGGCGTTGACCGATACGCTGAAGTCGGTGTTCAGCGCCCTGTTGATGCGCATGATGGCTTCGCAGGCCCGTTCCGCCACCCACACGTCGATCTCGCGGATGAGGCCCGTTTCCTCGGCCAGCGGCACGAAGGTGGCCGGTGGCACGATGCCGTGGCCGGGCTGGCGCCAGCGCAGCAGCGCCTCGAAACCGACCAGCCGGTGGTCGGGCAGGGCGGCCTTGGGTTGAAAATACAGCTCGAACTGACCTTCGGTCAGAGCACGCCGCAATTCCGCGTGGGTCGCCGCCCGCTCCCTGGCGTTGCGATTGACCATCTCGTCGAAATAGACGACCGGCTGACGTTGCCGCGCTGCGGCGTTCAGCGCGGTGATCGCCCGCGACAACAGGATTTCACTGGAGTGGCCATGCTCCGGCGAGAACACCACGCCAATCCGGATGTCGACCCGCACCGAGGCGTCACCGGCCTTGATCGGCTCGGCTGTGCAGGTCAGCGCGCGTTCGACGAGATCGGAGACATCGGCGTCACCGCTTGGAGCCTCGATCAGGGCGAAGAATTCATTGGCGAACAGATGTCCGATCGGTACGTCGCCCAGGCGTTCGCCGAGACGGCGGCCGACCCCTTCGATCACCAGATCGCGGCCCGAAAAGCCCAGCAGATCCTCGATATTCGACAGGCCGACGATCTTGATCACCAGAATGCCGCGGCGTCCGCCCGGCAGCGCGTTATCGAGACGATCGACAAGCCACTGCCGGTCCCGCAGCAGCGGCCCCGGTGAGAATTTGTGGCTCATGAGTCCGGGCTGGTCCTGACGCTAGGCATTGGGCACGATCTGCTTCCAGATTGGGAATATATGATTTCAGATTGGAAATAAAGCCGGTGGCGTTCTTGGTGTCATTTTCCGACTCCGTCCCGAAGACTAAAGGCGATATAGGCGGCGCGTAAATACGTCTGGCGCAACCAGGGCAGAGGAAAACGACGCAGAGGGCGCGACACCGGCGAGGGCAGGTCCACCGGCAGACCGGCGACGCGCCGGCCCAGCAACGATCCGCCGAAACTGCCCATGGCGACGCCATTGCCGTGAAAGCCCAGCAGGAAATGGGCGCTTTCATCGTCCAGCGTGCCGAAGTGGGGCAGCAGATCGAACGTCAGATCGGTCAGGCCGCGCCAGAAATAGGCGGTCTCGGCCCGGGCGAAGGCCGGGAACATGCGGGCGAGATCGCCGCGCAGCCGTGCCTTCATCGCATCTTCCGCGGCAGGGGCTGCCGATATGCCGCCCCGCGCACCGAACATCAGGCGCCCGTCTGGCAGCAGCCGGAAATAATGCAGCAGGTGCCGCGTATCGGCGCACATGGTCAGCGTGTCGAACCGCTGTTCGGCCCGTTCCGCCGCCGTCAGCGGACGGGTGACGATAATATTCGAGAGCACGGGCAGCAGCCGGCCGGAAAGGCCCGGGTGCAGGCTCTCACGGGTGAATCCGGCGGTCGCCACCGCGACCCGGTCGGCGAGCACGCTGCCCGTCGGTGTCGTCAAGCGGTGCCGATGCCCCTCCCGCGACCAGCCGACGACAGGGCTTTCGCCATGCAGCTTCACCCCCGCATCGGCAGCGGCCCGGGCAAGCCCCTGGACGTATTTCAGCGGGTGCAGCGGAAAGCCGTGGGGTACCAGCAGCGCCCCCGCCGCCTCGGCGGTGAAGAGGCCGCGCTCCTTCACCTCGGACAGGGAAAGGACACGGCATGGTGTATCGAAGGCCTGGGCATAGAGCGCGGCCTCCTCGGCGAGGCCCTCGACGGCGCGGGGATGATGGGCGATCACCGCTTCACCTTCCGGCCCGGCTTCGGCGTCGATGGCGAATTCGGCCAGCAGCTGACGAACATGGGCGATGGCCGCGACTTGCAGCCGGAAGAAGGCTTGCGCCTCGGCGAGGCCGAAGCGACGGATGATGGCGGGCCAGGACAGTTTGGCCGACCCGAGGCAGCAGAAGCCGCCATTCCGCCCCGACGCCCCCCAGCCGATCGGCGCCGCATCGAGCACCGCCGCCGACAGGCCGCCCTCGCGGACGATGGCGATCCCGGCGTTGAGGCCGGTAACGCCCCCGCCGATGACCGCGACATCGACCTTCAGCTCACCGTCGAGACGAGGCGCCGACGGGGCCACACCCGCCGAGGCCGCCCACCAACTGGGTACCGGCTGCCGGTAATCGTGGATCGACGGATGGTGAAGCGACGCGGACATATGAATATCCTAGGGGGGCAACCGAGACAGAGGGAAGTTTTCCTTCTGTCTCGGTTGACCTACAAAATTTCGCGTCGGCGGATCGGTGTTCCGGCGCGGAAGGCGACCATCCATCCCGGCCGTCGGCCGCTGGAAGCCGCTATTCAAAGGGGCCAGAGCGGGCCGCCAATTTCACGATCGTCGGCCCGCCTCAAGGGACCTTGACGCCGGTGCCATCGCCGATCGCGGTGAAGCCGGCCCAATAGAACGGGTGGGACCAGCTTGCGCCGATGCCGCCCGTCCGACCGTCGATCATCGCGAGCTGTGCCTGGCGCAGGGCTTCAGCCCCGCCGACACCCGGACCGTGGCGGTCGAACACGCCGAGCATCAGGGCCGCGGTGGAGTCGTCTGGCACCTGCCAGTGCGAGACGACCAGACGCCGCGCCCCGGCATAGAAGAAGGCCCGAGCGAGGCCGGACAGGGCCTCGCCGCCACTCTTGCCGTCGGTTCCCGCCGTGTTGCAGGCGGAAAGCACGACGAGGTCGGCATCGAGCTTCAGGTTCAGGATATCGCTGAGGCGAAGCAGGGCGCTGTCGATGCCGCTGCCCGCGCCCGGCGTGGCCAGCAGGGCCGGTTCCGAGAAGCAGCGAATCTCGCTGGCAAGCACGGCATGGGTGGCGAAATAGAGGATGCGATAGTCGGACAGAGGCTTGGCCAGTACCGCTTCCTTGGTGAAAGCGGGACCGAGCAGGAGGGAATCGGCACCCGCGCCGACGAGCTGTGCCACGCGCCGAACCTCGCCCGCCGTCGCCGGCAGGGCGCCGAGGCTGCCCAGCACCTTGCGGTCGCGCTGGCAGCCCGCGGGCAGGCTGGCGAACAGGCTGCCGATATCCTGCGGCGGGCGGTAGTCGCCGAAACCGATCAGGGCCGAAGTGCCGGCGGCGGCGGTCGGCACCTTGCGCAGGTCGGCGAAGGCCCGCACCGAAGGCGCCGCCGATAGGGCCTGGTGGCGCACCATCCAGTCGATTCCGCGATAGTCGCCCGCCGGGGCCGTGCCCGGGCTGACGACCAGTATGCCGAAGGGAATGCTGGCCAGGGGCCCGTTGGCCGTGGTCACGAGGCGGTCGATGCCGGCGAGATCGTCGGCGATCGGACCGAACAGGGCGGCATAAAGCTGCTGCGCGAGATCGACCGGGAAACGCCCGCTCGCCCCCGCGGCGGGCAGCACACCCCGGCGCAGCGACACCACGACGTCGCCAAGGCCCTGGTCGCCGATGTCGATCCGCCACACCCGCAACCGGTCGGCGGCGACCAGGAAGCCGTAGGTGGCGTTTTCCGAACTGGCGAAGGCGGCGACGGCTTCGCCGGGTTTCAGCAGGCCTTGCAGCTCGGCCGCGCCGACCGGCGTCGCCAGCAGCTGGCGATAGCCGGACGAGGCGGCCTGCAGGGTCTCGTCGAGACCGCGCCCCTCGCGCTCAACGGTGTCCAGATCCTGGCGCAGGCGGGTAATCTTCGCCGTGTCGCGCAGGTCGGACGGCGCGGCGAGGGCGCGGTTCAGCTCGGCGACGAGGGCATAGCGCCTGCGCTCATTCTCCTGCTGTGCGCGAATGACGCCGCCCACCGCCTGATCGCCGGCCGCGAGCCGCGCGGTCGCGAGGCTGACCGTGCGGCTGGTCACGCCGGAGCGCATCAACTGCATCGCCTCGAACATCTCGATCCGCAGGCCGTCTGCCTGATCCGGCCGACGCGCAGCCAGGGTGCTCGCGACGTCGAGAAAGCCGATCAGGTCACGCGGGCGAATTTCCGCGTTGCGGGCCTTGAGGATGCTCAGCCCCTGCCGGTAGCTGTCGATGGCCTGGTCCTCGGCGCCACCGGCGAAGAGCAGGCGGCCAAGGCCGAGCCGGGCGAGGCCTTCCGGGGTCGATTGCGGCAGAATGCGCGCCCAGAGGCTGACCGCCTCGCCCTGGATGGCGATGGCGCTGGCCGGATTGCCGGCCGCGCTGGCGATGGTCGCGCGGGTCTCGAGGAACTGCGGTCGCCACCAGGGCGGCGTCGCGCGGCTGCCTGCCGCCATCGCCAGCGCCTCGTCGGCCTTGTCGGCCGCCCCCGCAAGATCGCCGAGGCGCAGGCGCAGTGCCGCCTCCGTGTGCAGGCTCTGGGCGATGTCGACCGCGACCGAGGAAGCGGAAGCGCCGGCGAAGACCAGCAGGTCGCCTCCGCCGCCGCCCGGCACTCCGCCGAGTTCGCGCGCCAGCTTGCGCCGCTGTTCGGTCGCCTGTTCGGCGTAGGACAGCGCGAGGTCGAGCTTGTTGCGGTTGGCCGCGTCGATCGCCCGGTAGGATAGCAGGCGGGGCAGGCTGGCCGGATTGGGGTTGGCGGTGGCCAGGCGCTGGGCCTCGTCGAACAGCGGACCCGCGTCGTCGAAGCGGCCCTGGTTCGACATCTCGAGCGCGACATGCATCAGGGGATCGGCGCCGCCGGGGTCGTCGGCTCCGAGGGCCTCGGCCTGCGCCAGCATGGCCGCGCGGTAACTGTCTTCCGAGGCGGCGAAGTCCTGAATCGTGTCTTCGTATTGCGCCTTCGACATGGCGGCGTAATAGACGTCGAGGGTACCTGCCCCGGTCAGGGGGCGCCCGGTGGACTGACGGATGAGTTCGATTGCCTGCGAATCCGCTGCCTGCACGCCGAGGGCGGTGCGGCCGAAGGCGGCAAGGGCAGATCTTTCGATGACGGGCAGGGCAGCCGGAATGCCGTCCGCGAGGATCAGGCGGCCGTCGTCGCTGGCCATGGCGGCGATGACGGTCGGGAAACCGCCGTTCAGCAGACGGCACTGCGCCATCGCGCCCGACAGACCGTCGGCGAAATGCGCGGGCTGCGCCTTGGCGCAGGCCATGCGCGTGTCGATTTCCCCGCGCCAGGCGCCGCCGGACAGGAGGGCGGCCGGATCGGACGCGCTCTCGACCTCGGAAAGCCGGGCCGACGGCTGCTGCCAGCTGCCGCACTGGATGGTGAAACCGCGCCGCGCGGCACCCGTCGGGGCGGTTTCGGTCAGGGTGCAGGCTTCGCCGACCAGATTCTTGCCGGCATCGCGTGGAATGTCCCGCGTGCCGTCGCCAGTACTGGCGCAGGCGGCGAGAATCAGGGGAAGGGCCATCCAGGCCACCCCGCGAAGACGCGGGCCGGTCATTGCCCGCCCTCCCGGGTGGCATCGGGAAGCAACAGGTCGAGCCGCCACAGGGTATCCTTGCCGGTGTTGGACAGGACGAAACGCGGGTCGTCCAGGGGATCGTCGGTGGCGAGAACGATCAGCGGTGTCGGTGACAGTTGCGGCAGCACGAGCGGCGGCGGCAGCGTGACCTTGATCGTGCCCTCGGGGTCGATGCTGCCGACCGGCGGCGGCGGGCCGCCGCAGCTCGTGGCCATGACGCAATCGTTGAACAGATAGGTGGCCGCGATGCCATCCGGGCGCAGGACGTCGGCCGCGGCCTCGACACCCGAGATGTCCCCGAGGCTGCCGCCCATCGTGGCGGAACCGGTCGTGCTCATGACCGTCAGCCTGTTGAAAGTAACATTGAGGCCGGTGATATCGCCGTCGCCGGCATCCAGCGTCACGTCCGCGCCATCGGCGGCTCCCTCCAGCAGGATGTCGCCGTCGCCGCCCGAGCCCGTGGTGACGATGGTCACCTCGGGCGCGGTCAGGCTGAGATTGCCCGAGGTCGTGAACGTGCCGCCATTGGTCTCGTAGCGGCTGCCGCTGAGGATGACGATTGGCGCGCTGTAGGACTGGGCACCGAAAGTGGTCACCGACAACGGGTCGATCCTGACCCCGGCCACCAGTTCGAACGAGCCGAGCGCGGCACCCTGTCCGACCGCGCCGAGCAGGCGGATTTCACGTCCGGCCGTCATGCCGACCCGGGCGAGGCCGGAGCCTTCGCCACGCAGGCTGTCGATGGTGCCGGCGATGTCGATGTCGGTCGCGGCTTGCAAGGTGACGTCGCCGCTGGCTTCGAGGCTGCCGTCGATGGCGATGCCGGCCGAGGTACTGGCAAGGATCGCGTTGGTGGCCGTGACGCGGCTGGCATCGTAGGTCTGGCCGCCATCGGTCCAGACGCCCCGCGCCAGGAAGATCTCCTCGGCCGCCGAAACCAGCAGGCTGCCGAGGCTGCCGGCCGCGCCGACGGCCTTCGCCAGGCTGACATTGCCGCCGCGCGAAATGATCTCGACCGGCCCTTTTGTTGGCACTGGCAGGGCATCGCCGCCATCCGCGCCGGGCAGCATGTCGACGGTGCCGACGATGTCGACGTCGCCGCCCGCCGTGACGCTGGTGGCCCGGGTCAGCACCGTGTCGCCCTGGATGTTGATGCCTTCCGACGCGCTGTAATGTCCGCCGTTCAGCGTGATGCCGTTCCCGCGCATGAAGATCGAGCCGTCCGTGTCGATATCGGCGACGTCGATCGAGCCGTCGGCGCTGATCCAGATGTCGCCCGGCGCGGACACGGCTCCGATGGCGCCAGTAATTTCGACGGTGCCGGCCGCCGCCTCGATATCGAGGCCGGGGGACGCGCTGACCAGGCAGCCGTAGCAGTCGTCGACGTCGATGGTCCCGTCGACGAAGACCGATTCCCCCGCGCGCAGGAGGGTGTCGGCGAAGAGGCGGACCGTGCCCAGCAGCGAAAGGCCACCGCCCGCGTCCAGCCTGCCGCCAAGGCGGATGAAGCCGTCCGCGGCGGCGTATATGCCGTCGGCCACGGTCACGCCGTGCAGCAGGATGTCTCGGGCGGCGGTCAGGTCGATCCCGCCGAGAATGCCCGAGCCACCGATGTCGCCGTCGACCAGCAGGTCGCCACCGGCGTCGGCGGTCAGCAGGGGGGCGTGTCCACGCCGGCCGGCGCCTTCGTCGATGGCGTCGATCCGGCCACCGAAGCGGACGTCCCGCCCGGCGGTCACCGTTACGTCACGGGCGATTTCGGTATCGCCCGTGACGGTGAAGCCGAGCCCGGCGCGGTAGGTCGCGCCGCGCAGCAGCGCCAAGGGGGCATCGTAATACTGCCGGCCCTCGGTCGTCACGTCGCCGAGGGTGATGCGCCCGGGCGCGATCATGGTAACGTCCAGCAGCGCCGACAGGCCGCCGATGGCGCCATTGACCCGCACGAAACCGCCATTGCCGATGAGGTCGAGCGAAGGTGTCTCGTCCGACAGGCCATCGCCGTCGATGCGACCGTAGACGGTCACACTGCCGCCCGAGGCGATGGAGATGGACTGGGCGAGCCGGACATCGGCGAACAGGTCGATGTCGCCGCCCGTCACGATATGGTTGCCCGACAGATGGATATGGTCGCCCGCCTCGATGTTCAGGCTGCCGACACTGTCGATGGCGGCGACGGTGGCGCTCCCCCCCGCTTCGAGCATGATGTCGCCCAGGGCGCCGCGGCTGCCGATATCGCCGGCAAGCAACAGATCGCCATTCGACCGGGCCGTCAGGGTGGGGGCCGGCACGCGGTCGCGCCCGGTTCCGTCGGCAGCGTCCATGGTGCCGCGGACGCCGATGCCGCCCCCGGCCGCGAGCGTGGTCACGCCGGTCAGCAGGGTGTCGCCCAGAATGTCGATATCGCCCGCGGCGGTGTAACTGGCCCCGTTCAGCGTGATGCCATTGCCGGCGAGGGTGAGCGACCCGCCGGCGTCGATGGCGGCGACGTCGAGCGTGCCGGCCGCACCGATCCTGACATTGCCAGGGGCGGAGAGGCTGCCGATGGCGCCGGTAACCTCGACCGAGCCGGTCGCCGCCTCGATGTCGAGGCCGGGCGCGGCCGCGACCAGACAGGTGGTGCAATCGGCGTCCACGGTGCCGGCGATCAGGACCGAGCCGGCCGCGAGCAGCCGCGTGTCGCCGAGCAGCTTGAGCGCACCGCGGAGCGACAGGTCGCCGCCCGCGTCCAGGGTTCCGGCGAGGCGGACGAGCCCGCCCGCGACGACGGAAATGCCGCCTGTCGCCTGCGCCGACTGCAGCAGGATATCGCCGGTCGCCGTCAGGTCGATGGCGCCGAGTGTCTTCGTGCCGCCGATGTCGCCGTCGATGCCGAGATCGCCGCCCGCCCTGGCCGTCAGGCCCGGCGCCGCGGCGCGCAAGGCTCCGCCGCCATCGGTCGCTTCGATGGTGCCGCCGAAGTGGATGTCGCCCCCGGCCTCGATGCTTGCGCCATGCACGATCCCGGCATCGCCGGTCACGTTGAAGTCACGGCCCGCGCTGTAGGTCGCGCCACCGAGCAGGGCAAGCGGGGCATCGTAAAGTTGGCTGCCTTCGGTGGTGACATCGTCGATGGAGACGCGGTCGAGGGCAGAAAGGGTGACGTCGAGCATGGCCGACTGGCCGCCGATGGCGCCGTCGATACGGACGAAGCCGCCGTTGCCGGCGACATTGAGCGAGGGAATGCCGTCCGACAGGCCATCGCCGTCGACTTTGCCGCCGATGGTCACGCTGCCGCCCGAGACGATGCGGGCATCCTGGGCAAGGCGAAGATCGGCGAACAGGCCGATGTCGCCGCCAGCCGCGACATGGGTGTCGAGCAGGTGGATGTGATCCCCGGCGGTGACAGTCAGGGCACCGATGGCATCGACGGCACCGATGGCGGCGACGCCAAGAGCGGACAATTCGATGGAGCCGAAGGCGTCGATGCCTCCCATCGGCCCGAAGATGGTCAGATCGCCACCGGATTTGGCGACGATATCGACGGCATCGCCACGGGCATCGAGACTGCCGTCGAACACGATGTCGTCACCGGCGGTGATGGCCAGCGTGCGGCTCGCCACCGCCTCGCCCGAGATGGCGAAGGCACCGCCGGCGTCATAGGTCGCGCCGCCGAGATTGACCCGGCTCGCGGAGAAACGCTGGTCGCCCTCGGTCGCGGCATTGGCGAGGGAGATTTCCCCGGCCGCCGTCGCGTCGAGATAGGCAATGGCGGTCATGCCGCCGACATCGCCGCCGATCAGGATGTCGCCCGCGGCCGAGCCGACCGACAGGCCGGCACCGACCGCCGAGGCAAGGTCGATGTCTCCGTTCAGGTCGACGAGATCGTGGCCCGCGATGCTCAGGTCGCGCGCGATTGTCATCGCGCCATGGGCGATGAAGGCGCCGCCCGCGTCATAGCTCGCGCCCGTGAAGGCGATGTCGGGCGCGAAGAGCATGGCGTCGCCCGTGGTTCCGATGTCGTCCGCCGTGATGCGTTCACTGGCCTTGGCGGTGAGGAAGCTCAACCGGGTGGTGCCGCCGAGAGCACCGAAGAAACCGATGCTGCCGGCGCGGGCCACGACATTGAGGCCGCCGAAGCCTTCGTCGGTCGAATCGACCTTGCCGAAGCTCACGCCACGCCCGGCGTCGAACAGGGTCGGGCCGGAAACCAGGGCCGCCTCTGTCGCCGCCGCGACGATGCTGCCCGAGAACGAGCGGTAGGTCTCGCCGAAGAACTGGCCGAGCGGCGCGGCATAGGTCTGGTCGCCCGATGTCAGCACATCGTGCAGGGTGAAGGACCGGGTGGCCGCCACGGTCACCCGGTCGAGCATTCCCTCGACGCTGCCGATGTCGCCGTCGACGATCACATCGCCCGAGGCACCGCCCGCGGTCAGGGTCAGCGCCGTTTCAAGGGTCGAATCGAGACGCATTATGTCCCGCGTGAAGTGGATGCCGCCATCCGCCGCGGCGATGGCGGTGGTCCCCGCCAGCATGGTCGTGCCGTCGAAGGTGATGTCGCCCGCGGCCGAACGGTAGTCGTTGCCCGCGCTGTCGCTGCCGAACAGCGTGATCACCGACGCGAGATAGTTCTGGTCGCCGAGCGTCGATACCCCGGCGATTTCGACCGCGCCCCCCAGGACCGTGAGCGAGGCGAGGCCGACGCCGAAGCCGACATCGCCGCGGATGCGCACGCTGCCCGCCTTGGCCGTCAGTCCGACATGGGGGGAGACGGGGCCGCCGGGCGCCACCAGACCGTCGAGCGTGCCGGTGATGTCGAGATTGGTTCCGGCCGTGACCGCAATCGCCGGCGCGGCGACGGCGACATCGCCATCGAGCAGGATGCGTCCCGCGACGTCGAGGCCACGCGCCAGGATGATGTCCGGGGAATCGATGGTGAAATCGCCCCCGATATCCGCCGCGCCGAGGAAGGAAGCCTTGGACGATGGCGACGACGTGACGATGGAGATGCTGTCGGCGCTCTTGATCGTCACATTCGAGGCGAGATAGAAGTCCCCGCCGTCGTTGACCTCGACGAAGACGTCGAACGGTACGTTGAAGGTAACCTGACCGGGAACCGCGCCGACGACGAGCACGCTCGCGCTGCCGCTGGCTTCGTCGGCGTCGAAGGTGGCGGAAGCGGCACCGGTCCGCAGCGTCAGCGACTGGAAACCGCCGATGGCCGCCAGTTCGGATTCGCTGAGACCCGGAACGTCAATCCCCGGGGGGGCGCCGACGATGGCGCCGAGGTTCGAGTTGCGGAAGGCGCCGGTGATCAGGACGGTCGCCGTCGATGCCGGCGAGAACACCCCGTTCCCGATGTGGAACGGGTCCAGGCCGTAACCCTGCATGTGCAGCTGGCGCCCGACCGCGATGTCGATCGAGGATTCGGAATCCGCGCCGTGATCAATGCCGATACCGCCGTAGCCGCCGAGCAGGGTGAGCTGCCCGGCGTCGATCACGATCGAGGGCACGGAACCGGAAGTCCCGCTGGCCGTCGGCTGGATGCCGACGCCATAAGGATCGGCGTCGGTGCCACAGCCGCCGGCCCCGGTCATGCAGCCGCGCAGGTCGATGGTGTCGGCGACGAGCCTGCCGTCGAAAATCTTGATCGAGCCGCCGGCCGTCGCGCGCAGGGTCAGGTCCGCCGCCGCGCCGTCGAGCGTGCCGGACCACATCAGACCCTGACCCGCGACAGCGTCGATCGACAGCGTGCCGTTCGAGACCTGAAGGGTTCCCGACCAGTCGATCGCCCCCGCCGCCTCGAGGCGCAGGCTGGCGCCGACCCCGCCGAGGTCATAGGCGGCATTGGCGAGATAGGAGATGTTGCCGTCGCCCTTGATCGCCGGATCGTTGGTGACGATGCTGACGTTGGTGCCGGTCTTGAGCACGTCGAAGATGGAGTCGATCGAAACCAGCGAGGCGTCGGCCGGAATGAAGACGCCGTCGGCGGGAATGGGCGAGCCGCGATTGACGATGGCGATGTCGGCCGGGTCCAGCAGCCATTCGCCGGCCTTGCCCGATGCCGCCGAAGCGTCGATGCTTGCGCCTTCCACCGACAGTTTGCCGGCGGATGAGGTCTCGATCAGGCCGCCGTTGCCGCCCGAGGCACCGCCGGTCGCCCGGGCCGTGCCGGCGAAATCGGTCGTTTTGTCGGACCAGACGGCGATCGTGCCGCCATCGCCCTGCACAGTCGCCGAGACGTCGACGCGGGCACCGGCCGCGACCGTGGTGGTTTCAGCGCGCGGGGTGGCACCAGTGCCGCGCGGGCCGCCGCCGAGGCGAACGGTGCCGCCGCCCCGCGCGCCCGAGGCATCGAGGCTGGCGCTGCCGGCGACGGCGACCTGCCGGCCCGTAATCTCGATGGTGCCGCCGGTCGTGCCCGAGGCATCGACCGTGCCGGAAACAGCGGTCGTGCCCGCCCCGCCGGAGAGGATGACGGTGCCGCCTTCGGTCGAGATGCTGCCCGCTTCGATGACGCCGGTCATGTCGATGGCGCGGTCGACCACGCTGGAAGCCTGCCGGGCGTCGAGCACGATGGTGCCCCCGGCGGCGCTGATGACGCCGCTGTTGGCAACTTGAGGCGCGCCTGTCGCCCGGTCCACGGTCTGACCCGTGTCGAAGGCGATCAGCCCGTCGCCCGCGAGATCGACGGTGAAGGTCTCGGCGCTGCCGAGGGCGACCGTGCCGAGACGGGCGGCGATGACGCCATCGTTCGCGACCGTCGGGCCGACGAGGGCGGCGATGCCCTTGTCGGCGACGGTGATGCGGCCTTCATTGACGACGCGGGCATTCGGATTGTCGGTCGGCCGGTCGAAGCGGTCGCGGCCGGCCATGAAGGCATCGTCCGCGATATCGCTGGTGCTGGCGACCAGGCCGCCGACGTCGATCTGCGCCCCGGCACCGACAAGGACGCCGTTCCGGTTGACCAGGAAGACATTGCCATTGGCGGTCAGCTTGCCGTCGATCACCGAGGCATCGTCGCCGGTCACCCGGTTCAGGGTGACAGAGCCGCGCCCCGGCTGAACGAAACTGGTGCTCTCGCCGCCGCCGACCGAGAAGTCCTGCCAGTCGATCACCGCGCGGTCCGTGGTCTGGCGGACCGTGACGGTGCCGGGGGCGGTGGTGACCGTGGCTTCACCGCGGACCACGGTGCCGCCGGTCGGGTTGGCGCGCGTCGGCGCGACGGGCGCGCCGACGAGAACGATGCCGAGCGCGGTCGATGCCAACAGGGCGGCGCGTCGCGCCGACGGGAAGAATGCGAAAGTCATGATTCGATTCCTCCTAGAAGCTGCCGACGAGGCGCAGGAAGACGCCTGGATTGCGCTTGTCGTCGTCGCTGCGGTCGCCGCGGTCGCGGGTCAGCGGCTTGGCCACCTCGATCTCGCCCTGGATGGAATCGCCGACATAGAGGCGGACACCGGCGCCGGCGGAGGTGAGGGCGGCACTGGATATTTCCGTGCGGCCCTGGTCCCAGACCTTGCCGGCATCGTAGAAACCATAGAGCTGGAACGGCAGGTGGAATTGGCCCGCCTCGTCGCTGTGGTCGATGATCCCGTTCAGCTGCAACTCGGCGCTGGCGCCGAGGGCGCGGTCGCCGCTGATCTCGCCCGGCGTGTAACCCCGTCCGAAACGATAGCCGCCAAGGCGAAACTCCTCGTCCGCCAGCAGGGCGCCCGGAGCATATTGCCCCGTCGCCTCGACAAAGAGATTGAGCGAACCGAACTCACCCGAGAACAGGCCCTGCAGACGGGACACCTCGAGCGTCGCCTTCTCGAAGGTGCCGTCGCCGTCGACGCGCGAGCGGTTGCGGTCGTCGGCCGTCGTCGCGCCGAAAGCGTCGACACCCATGTGCAGGCCAAGGCTGGCCCGGGTCACGCCGGCCCATTCGTCATGGTATTCGCCATCCGCGAACAGACGCAGGACGCGCAGGCGATCGCTGGTGTTGGTGACACCCAGCAGTTCGTCATCCTCGTCCAGCCAGTCGAAGGCGGCGCGGGTCGACAGCGAAAGCGTGCGGCCGCGCAATACCGGATAGGCGAGGGAGAGGCCAAAGCGGGTGGCCGCCGTCTCGACGTCGAGAACCTGGAGCGCGCCGCCCGGACGCCCGGGGGCATAGCCGGCATAGGCACGCAGGCGCAGCCCGTCGCTGCCGAGGGCGATATCGCCCGAGACCTGGGCGAGGCGCTGATGATCGCTGAAGACGGACGAGAACAACACGAGGTCCAGCCGCTCGCCCATGCCGGTCAGGCTGTTCACCCCGGCAGAAGCGGTGGCGCCCCAGGGACCGAGCAGGTCGGAGCTGCGGTTGTCGACGGCGACGAATCCGTCCATCGCCTTGTGGCCGACTTCGATGGTGAGCTGGCTGGCGCCTCGCTCCCCCGCCACGGGGCTGAGCACCCCCCGGGCGCTGATGCCGGGCAGGTCGTTGATCAACAGCAACTGCCGCTCGACCGTGGCGAGACGGGCGGGACCACGATCTTCCGAGATGCGGGCGGCCATGTCCTTGACCAGATCGAGGGATCCCCCGGCGTCGCCGACCACGGCGACGGAATGGATATAACCTTCGACGACGACGAGCTTCACCGCGCCGCCTTCGATCCGCTGGGCCGGCACCACCACCCGGGTCAGGAAATAGCCGTCGCTACGATAGGCGGCCTCGATCGCGGCAGCGATGGCGAAGATGTCGGCCAGCGAGACTTCGGTGCCGATCTTCCCGGCATAGAAGGCGGAAAGCGTTTCGGCGTCATAGACCGTGCTGCCGTCGACGGCGAGGGCGCTCAGGGTCAGTTTCACACTCTCGGCACCCGTCGGCGGCTGTCCTGCGGGCGCCGTCACCAGGTCCAGTCCGCCGGGGGCGGCGGGAGCGGGCGGCGTCAGGGCCTCGGGCGCGACGGCGGGGCGGGCGGCGGAGGGCAGGCTTTGCGCGGCCGCCGGCATGGCGTGAAGCAGCAAGGCGGCCGTCGCGAGCGCCAACATGGGGCGCTGGCCGCCACCGATATGGCCGCGAGCGCGACCGCGAGAACCGTTTGCGCTGGCAAGCAGGCCCTGAACCACTGTCTTCATTGTTCCCCCTGGGCGGCTGCCGGAAGCTGGCGCAGGGCAAAGCATCCAACAGATCGCCGAGTCACCCGGAACAGGCCGACACCGGCCAAATTCACCCCCCCGGGTGGCGGCAGATTTCAGAATATTACGCGTGGGGCGTCAAGCATCGAGACTAGAAGGCGGGGGTGGCGTTCATCGCGCGGTGGAAGCGCTGCCTCAACTCGTCGAACGCAATATCGTCGATGCCGAGCTGCCGGGCATCGAAAAGCCCCGGACCGGCGGTGAAGCCGAGATAGGCCTGAACCTCGTTGATCACCAGTTCGGTCTCGCGAATATCGTAACCTTCGCGATCCAGGAAGCGCAGGAACAGGTTTCTTTCGTAGCCGTTCAGTCCCTGTCGCCAGAACCGGTCGCAGGCTGCCCGATAGAAGAGACGGGTGAAGAATTCGCCGTGGGCGAGTTCGTGACGGAGCACCTGCCGGCGCAATGCAACGGCATCGCCGGGAGTTCCGCCGAGGTCGGCGATGCTGATCAGGGCCTGCACCGGTGTCGTTGCGACGAAGCCGTCGGCGGCGGTGCGCAGCACATGGTAATGCAGGAGTATATTGCGCAGCCTTGCTTCCTCCGGCGACAGGCCATCGGCCCCGGCAAGGGAGAAGAAGCGGGCGAGGGTCGCGGCATCGTAATCATGACCCAGATAGAAGTGGTCGAAGGGGCGGCCAGCCTCCGCGATCAGGCGGCGGGTCTCGGCCTCGTCCGGCACCCGATCGTGCGGAGCCCCCTTCATTTCGGCGAAGACGGCGATTCTGTTCAAGGTTCTCGCCTGAAGCGCGGCATCGGGGAAATCGAGGATCAGCACCCGCGGGTTGTGTGCAGCCCGGTACAGCGTCAGTCGCCGCGGAATGCGGCGGGCGATGTCGTCGGCGCTCGCCACCACCAGCCCCGTCTGGCCCTGCATGGCCGCCGTGATTTGGGCGGCGTCGGAATTCGGTGGGGGGGCCTCGCCGCGACCGGCGCCAACCCCGATGACGGCCAGGGCGATGGCGACCGCCGCGAATCGGGCCATCCGCGATCCCTTTGGCCAGAGCCGTGATGTCACCGGTCGAAAATTCATGGACACCCATCATCCATCCTCGCGCGCGGTTTCGTTTCGGCACGCCGCCAGCGGGATCGCAGGCGAGGATAGCGCCGGAGACCCGCAGGGGGAACAGAGGCCGCCACATGACCGCTTGATCGGGCGACGCGCTTTGCGCTAGTCGGTCGGCAGCGACGGCGAATGCGTGCCGGTGGCGGGAAGGGGAGACGCGTGGATCATCTGCCGATTGACGATGTCCTGCCCGAACTTCTGTCCGTGCTGCGGGCTGGACCCTCGGCGGTGCTCGAAGCGCCAACCGGCGCCGGCAAGACGACGCGGGTGCCTCTCGCCCTGCTCGGCGAGGCCTGGGCCACGGGCGGGCGCATCGTCATGATCGAACCACGCCGTCTCGCCGCCCGCTCGGCCGCGCGGCGCATGGCGGCGACGCTGGGCGAGGCGGTGGGGGAGACCGTGGGCTACCGCGTGCGCTTCGACAGCAAGGTCAGCGCCCGGACCAGGATCGAGGTGGTCACCGACGGCCTCTTCACCCGCATGATCGTCGACGATCCGGGGCTGGACGGTATCGCCGCCGTGCTGTTCGACGAATTCCACGAGCGCAGCCTCGATGCCGATCTCGGCCTTGCCCTCGCGCTCGAAGCGCAGGAGGCGCTGCGGCCCGACCTCCGCCTCGTCGTCATGTCGGCGACACTGGATGGCGCCCGGGTGGCGGAACTGCTGGGCGGCGCCCCGACGGTCCGTTCGGAAGGCCGCGCCTATCCGGTTGCGCTCCGCTGGGCCGAGGGGCGGGACGATGCCCCACTCGAGGCGCGCATCGCCCGGGCGGTGCGCCGGGCGCTGGCCGAGCTTTCGGGCGACATCCTCGTCTTCCTGCCGGGCCGGGGCGAGATCGAGAAGGCCGCCCGCCAGATCGAGGAGGGCGGCCTGCCGCCGGATATCCTCCTGCACCGGCTGCACGGCGACCTCGATTTCGCCCAGCAGGACCGGGCCCTCGCCCCCGCCGCGCCGGGCACGCGCAAGATCGTGCTCGCGACCAATATCGCCGAAACCAGCCTGACCATCGAAGGCGTCGCCGTCGTGATCGATTCGGGTCTGGCCCGCCACGCCGCCTTCGACCCCGGCACCGGCATGGGGCGCCTCGTGCTTGGCAGTATTTCCGCGGCCTCGGCCGAACAGCGCCGGGGCCGCGCCGGCCGCCTCGGCCCCGGCACCTGCATCCGCCTGTGGAGCGAGGCGGAACACCGTGCCCTGCTGCCCCATACAACGGCGGAGATCCTGCTGGCCGACCTTGCGCCCGTCGCCCTCGACCTCGCGCTGTGGGGCATCGCCGACCCGTCCAGCCTCCGTCTGCTCGATGCGCCGAACGCGGGCGCCTATGCGCAGGGCCGCGCCTTGCTCGAAGGTCTCGGCGCCCTCGACCGCCAGGGTCACATCACCGATCATGGCAAGGCGCTGGTCCGGCTCGGTGCCCATCCCCGCCTCGGTCATCTGATGATCGAGGGCAAACGGCTGGGGCAGGGCGCGCAGGCCGCCCGTATCGCCGCCCTGATCGAGGGGCGCGATCCCCTGCGCCTTGGCCCCGGCAACCGGGATTGCGACCTCGCCCTCCGCCTCGAAGCGATCGAAGGGCGGGGCGGCGGCGGGACCGACCGGGGCCTGCTGCGCCAGATCGAACAGGCGGCGGGGCAATGGTGCCGGCGTCTCGGCGTCGACGCGCGGGCTCTGGACGACCGGTCGCTGACCGGCCAGCTCGTCGCCCTCGCTTACCCTGAACGGGTGGCGCGGCGCCGGCCGGGGGGCGGTAGCCTATACCTCATGGCTTCGGGCGCGGCGGCCCGTCTCGACCCCGTTGAGCCGCTGGCCGGTCGCGAATGGCTGGCCATCGCCTCGCTCGACGGCAGCCGCAAGGATGGGCGCGTCTATCTCGCCGCGCCGCTCGATGCCGCCGAGGTCGAGGCCCTGTTCGCCGATCGCATCGTGGCGGAAGCAGAGGTCGCCTTCGATGAGGCCAGCGGTCAGGTCCGGGCCCGCCGACGTCGCCGGCTGGGCGAAATCGTGATCGAGGATGCGGTCTGGTCCGACCCGCCGGCCGATGCGGTCAGCGCCGCCCTGCTGGCCGCGATCAGGGCGCGTGGCCTGACCCTGTTGCCCTGGACGGCGGCGGCGGCGGCGCTGAAGGCACGGGTCAATTTCCTTCATCGCCTGGACCCCGCGTCGGGGCGCTGGCCCGACTGGTCCGACGATGCCTTGCTGGCCGGACTGGAAGACTGGCTTTTGCCCTATCTCGGCGGGATTTCCCGGCTCGAGGGGCTTAAGCGCCTCGACCTTCACGAGGTGCTATCGGCCGGCCTCGACTGGCCCCTGCGTCAGGCGCTCGATATTGAAGCGCCGTCCCATCTCGAGGTGCCGTCGGGCAACCGCCACGCCCTCGATTACGGCGCGGGGGAGGCGCCGGTGCTCGCCGTGAAGCTGCAGGAAATGTTCGGCGCGCGCGAGACGCCCAGTGTCGCGAAGGGCAAGATCCCGGTCACGCTGCACCTGCTTTCGCCCGCGGGGCGGCCGGTGCAGGTGACGCAGGATCTGGTCAGTTTCTGGGGCCGGGGCTATGCCGATGTCCGGGCGGACCTGCGCGGACGCTATCCGAGGCACCCCTGGCCCGAAGACCCGCTGACCGCGCTGCCGACGGCAAGGACGAAGCGTCACCTGCCGCCGGAGCAACGCTGAGCGATCAATCGTCGGTCAGGTTGGTCGTATAGGACTTGGCTTCGGCGCCAGTGTCGACTTCCGAGAAATTCTTGGAAGCAAAGCCGCGCCGTTCGCAATTCTCGTTGCCGCGGATGGTGAATTCCGCGTCCTTCACGCAAAAGGGATTCTCGCCGGTCCAGCCGGTGCCGTCCGGATGCTCGGCATAGACATAGACGTAGCGGACCTTCAGCGGGCCGGTGATCGGCGTCGCGCATTTGCCCGGGTCGACGTTCCACCAGCCTTCCGAGACCCAGACACCGTTTTCGACGCCGTCAGGGGTCTTGTCGTCGTAATAGCCGACGGCCACGGACGTGGTCTGCTTGGTCTTGTTGCAAACCTTGTATTCGGCGAAGGCCGGGGCAGTGACGGTCGCAACCCCCGCAACCGTAAGCGCCGCCATCGCGACAGAACGGATCTTCATCCCGTCCACTCCTGATATGGGTGCCGACAAATCGGACGGTCACCATTTGATCACGCGGCCTTTCCCCCCGCTGTGACCCGGGCCACAAAAACCCCGGTTGATCACAAGAAGGTGCGCGCGATATCGACCTTATGGACCCGCTTCCGCTGTCGTCAAGTCGGGCTTGCTGTGACGCGACACGGCTTTGCTGTATGGTGGCCTGCGGCGTGAAGGGATAGCGTCGGGATGGCGCGCCGTTGCGGGGAGACGGGGACTGTGACGATTCGGAAATGGTCGGCGATCGGCCTCTGCTTGATGCTCGGCACCGGTCCGGCGCTGGCCCAGGGCAGCTTTCTCGGCGGCTTGACCGGCAAGACCGCGCCCGCGAGCCCCGCGCCGGAAGCCCCGCCCGCCGAAACCCCGCCCGCCCCGGCCGACGACTCGTCGTCCTCGCTGCGGCCCAGCCGGCCGCAGACCCCGACCGCGCCCACCAGTCCTTCCGCCACGGCACCGGCGCCGACGTCGCCCGGCAAGGGTATCGCGCCCTCGCCTTCGCCCGCGCCGGCCCCCACGGTGGATGCCCGTGGTTTCGCCGGCGTGTGGTCGGGCACCTATACCTGCGCGCAGGGGCTGACCGGCGTCACCTTCACCTTCGACGCGCCTGCGGGTGGCGAGATTTCGGCCGTCGTCGCCTTCTATCCGGTGGCGTCCAACCCGGGCGTGCCGTCCGGCCGCTTCCGGGTCACCGGCACGGCGCCCGCGCCCGGTGACCGGGCGCTGATCTTCTATCCCGACGGCTGGATCGAGCGGCCGCCGGGCTATGTCATGGTCGGATTCGAATTGCAGTTGTCGTCCGACGACATGGCCCTCCGCGCGACCCTGAGCGGCGCGCCGGGCTGCACCACGGCGCTGCTCGGCCGCGACGGCAACGGCTGAGCCATCCCCCGGGGCGCGCCGTCAGCGGTGGCGCGCCGCCTCCCGGGCGAAGGAGGTGGCGGAAACCGCCATGTCGACGCCACGTATGTTCTCGGTGTCGATCTCGGCCGATTCGATGCCGATGATCTGCCAGCGGCCGTCGATCAGGGCGAGGTCGGGGCCGCCGGAATCGCCGGAGACACTGCCGCAATTGTGGCCGAAGGTACCGTCGTCCCAGGCCTCCATCACGGTGCAGCCGCGCCGGATCGTCACCCGTTCGCCGTCCTCCTCGCCATAGCCGATCTGGACGAAGGTGCGGCTGCCGCCGTCGTAGGACTTCAGCGCCTTGCGATCGAAGGCAGCGATCTCGACGATGCCCGTGACATCGCCGATGTCGCGGTCGAGTTCGAGGATGGCCCAGTCGAGACCGTCGATGTCGTTGGTCTTGTTGAAGGTTTCGAGGTTGAAGCGTGGCGGCACGAAAGCCTCGACGATCCTGGCTTCGACCAGCGTGCCGTCGTCCCCATGGCCGGCCAGGAAGGTGTCGGGCAGTTTCACGCCGCCGTATTCGCTGAACACGCAATGCGCCGCGGTCAGCACGATGCGCGGGCCGACGACGGTGCCGGTGCAGAAACTGTTCGGCGAATCGACGACGCCGATGGCCGACAGCGGCAGGTCCGGCAGGCCGGCGATATCGGCCGGGTCGCCACCCGCGCGGTCGCGGTGGCGCCGGTCGGGCTTGCCGGCCGGCGGGGCGGCGCCGCCCGGAAATTTCGGCAGGGGGGCGACATCGGCGATATCGGCACCCGCGTCCGGCGCGGCACCGAAGCGGCCGCCGCGGTCGTCGGCCCGAAGCGGGCTGCCCGTCGCCACGACGAGCGACAGGACAAGAGCGAGGCGGGCCGGCATGATCTTCATGATGGTGGGGGTCCTGATGTTCCGAGGCGCAGGAAACCATGTCGCTCCGCTTCCCGTCTATGATCCGCGCCACAGGCTGCTAGGATGACCGGCCGCGCTACGCGGCAACGGGGAGAGGGCGAGGGGTGAGCCGGGCATTCGTGAAGGAAGACGATACGGCGACAGCCGAAGTCGAGCGGCCCGCGGTCGCGCCGCACCGTATCTCGCCGCGCGGCCTCGCGCTGCTGACGGCACGGCGGGATACCCTTGCCGGGCAGGACGGTCTCGAAGCGTCCAATGAACGGGCGCGGCTCGATGCCGTGATCGGCGCGGCCGAGGTGGTGCCGGCCCTGACCGCGGTGCCGGAGGCTGCCTGTTTCGGCTGCACCGTCGGTGTCGTCGACGATGACGGCCAGTCCCTGTCCGTCACCCTGGTCGGTGAGCACGAGGCCGATCCCGCGCTGTGGCGCCTGTCCTGCACTTCGCCGCTCGGCCGCGCCCTCGTCGGCGCCATGGTCGGCGACACGGTCACCTGGTCAAGGCCGAGTGGGCGCCGCGACCTCGAAGTGGTCAGCCTGTCCCTCCCGGAGCCATGATGAGCGCAGACGACGAAGCGGCGGTGCTGGCCGCCAACCGGGCCTTCTATGCCGTGTTCCGCCGCCGCGATATCGGGGCGATGCGGGCGCTCTGGGCGCGGGTGGCGCCGGTGTCCTGCGTCCATCCGGGCTGGCCGCCGCTGATCGGCCGGGACGAGGTGATGGGGTCGTGGGAAGGCATCCTTTCCCACCCCGAATCGCCCGCGGTCGCCTGTCGCGACGAGAAGGTGCGCATGATCGGCAAGGGCCAGGCCCTCGTCGTGCTGATCGAGATGATCGGCGACAACCCGCTGGCGGCGACCAATGTCTTCGTCCTCGAGGATGGCGAATGGCACATCGTCCACCACCAGGCCAGCCCGCTGGCCGACGCGGCGCAGATCCCCGCCGACGAGACCGGCGACGACGCCGGCCCGCCCACGGGCACCATGCTGCATTGACCGGCTGAGGCGCCGCCCCGTCAGGTGGTGGGGCCGCCCGGCTGGCCGACGATGGCGACGCGCAGGATATTGGTGGTGCCGGGCGAGCCGAAGGGCACGCCCGCGGTGATCACGATACGGTCGCCCGGCCGGGCGAAACCATGCTCCGCCGCCGTCGCCCCGGCGCGCTGCACCATTTCGGCGAAATTCGAGACATCGGGCACGACGACGCAGCTGAGGCCCCAGGCGATGGCGAGGCGCCGCGCCGTGTTCAGGTTGGGCGTCAGCACCAGGATATCGGTCTCCGGCCGCTCCCGCGCGGTGCGCAGCGCGGTCGATCCGCTCGAGGTGAAGGTGACGATGCAGGCGGCGCCGACCATGGCCGCGACCCGGCCGGCGGCGGTGGTGATGGCGTCACCGATCGAATCGCCGGTTTCCTCGTGGTGGGCATGGATCAGCTCGTCGTAGACGATGTCCTGTTCCGCCTGGGCGGCGATGCGGCTCATGGTGGCGACCGACTCGACCGGGAAACTGCCCGCCGCCGACTCGGCCGACAGCATCACGCAGTCGGCGCCGTCATAGACGGCGGTGGCGACGTCCGAAACCTCGGCGCGCGTCGGGACAGGGGCCGAGACCATGCTTTCCAGCATCTGGGTCGCGACCACGACCGGCTTGCCGGCCGCGCGGGCCTTGGCGGTCAGGCGTTTCTGGATGCCGGGCACGGTTTCCAGTGGCAGCTCCACGCCGAGATCGCCGCGAGCGACCATGATGGCATCGGATTCGGCCAGGATACCGTCGATATCCTCGACCGCGGACGGTTTCTCGATCTTGGCGACGATGCCGGCACGACCCTGCACGATGGCTTTCAGGTCGCGCACGTCCTGCGGGCGCTGGACGAAGGACAGGGCGATCCAGTCGACGCCGATCTCGAGCGCGAAGTCGAGGTCGCGCAGGTCCTTCGGCGTCATCGCGGCGAGGGGCAGGATGGCGTTCGGCACGTTCACGCCCTTGCGGTCCGACAGGCGCCGGCCTTCGACCACCCGGGCGAAGGCGCGGCCCTCGTAAACCTCTTCAATGATGAGGCGGACGCGGCCATCGTCGAGCAGCAGCTCGGTGCCCGGCGCCATGGCGGCGAAGATTTCCGGATGGGGCAGGCAGACCCGGCCGGCATCGCCCGGGGTCTCGTCCATGTCGAGATGGATGCGGTGGCCGGGGGCGATGTCGATGGCGCCTTCGGCGAAGCGGCCGATGCGCAGCTTCGGCCCCTGAAGATCGGCGAGAATGCCGATGGGCCGGCCCAGCTCCGCCTCGACCGCCCGGATGGCGGCGTGGCGGGCGCGGGCGTCCTCGTGGGCGCCATGGCTCATGTTCAGGCGGAAGACGTCGGCGCCGGCTTCGGCGAGGGCCCGGATGACGGCCTTGTCGGAGGAGGCGGGGCCGAGGGTGGCGATGATGCGCGCGCGGCGACTGCGATATTCGATCATGGCGGCAGGTTAGCGCCGGCAGATGGCCGGCGCCATGACGAAACGATGGCTTTCAGGTGACGAAGATAACCCGAAAATCGTTCACATTCGTCCGCGTCGGGCCGGTCGAAACGAGATCGCCGAGGGCGGCGAAGACCTCGTGGGAGCGGTTGGCCGCCAGCATCGCCGCGACGTCGAGGCCGAGGCCGGCGGCACGGCCGAGGGTGGTTTCGTCGATGCGCGCGCCCGCGTCGTCAGACGTGCCGTCGATGCCGTCGGTATCGCAGGCGAGGGCGGAAATGCCCGGCGCGCCGCCGAGGGCGAGGGCGAGCCCCAGCAGATATTCCTTGTTGGGGCCGCCCGCGCCATCGCCCGCCACGGTCACGGTCAATTCCCCGCCCGAGAGGATGGCGGTCGGCCCGCCACCCGACAGGCTGAGGGCGAGCAGGGCATGGGCGGCGCCGACCTGCCGGGCCTCACCCTCGATCCGGGGGCCGAGGTCGATCACGCGATAGCCCGCCGCCCTCGCCTCGGCGGCGGCCGCCGCCAGTGCGTCGGCCGGGCGCAGGACGATGGCCGGGGCCAGCGGGCCAAAGCGCGGGTCGCCCGGCTTCGGCGTCTCCGATGCCGGATCGTCCAGCCAGCGGGCGACGGCTTCCGGTGCGTCGACCGACCAGCGGCGCAGGATCGCCTGCGCCTCTTCGCGGGTCGAGGCATCGGGCAGGGTCGGGCCGGAGGCGATCACGGAAGGATCGTCGCCCGGCACGTCCGAGACCAGCAGCGTGTGGACAGGCGCGGGCGCGGCGGCGAGGGCGAGGCGGCCGCCCTTGATCGCCGACAGATGTTTGCGCACGACATTGATCTCGCCGATCGGGGTGCCGGCGCGCAGCAGGGCGCGGGTCACCGCCTGCTTGTCGGCAAGGGCAAGCCCCGGCGCCGGCAGGGCGAGCAGGGCGGAGCCGCCGCCGGAGACAAGGGCGATCACGAGATCGTCGGGGCCGAGACCCCGGACGACATCGAGGATGCGCCGCGCCGCGTCTTGCCCCGCGCCATCGGGCAGCGGATGGCCGGCTTCGACCACTTCGATCCGGCCGGTGGGCAGGCCATGGCCGTGGCGGGTGACGACCAGCCCGCTCAGGGGCCCCCGCCACGCCGAATCGAGCGCGGCGGCCATGGCGGCGGCGGCCTTGCCCGCGCCGACGACGACGGTGCGCCCCCGGGGCACGGGCGGCAGATGGCGCAGTGTCGCCGCACCGGCATCGGCGGCGGCGAGGGCGGCGGCGAACAGACGGTCCCGCGGGTCTTTCTCGGCCATGGTCAGGCCCCCCGCCGCGCGACCAGGATGCCGAACAGGATCAGCGCGCCGCCCAGTGCCTGCCACGGCCCCAGCGCCTCGTTCAGCAGGAGCCAGCCCAGGATGGCGGCGGACAGCGGCTCGACCAGGATGACGAGCGACGAAAAGCCGGCCGGCAGGTGGCCGAAGGCCTCCGCGATCAGCCCCTGACCGAGCGCCTGACTGATCCAGGCGAGGCCGAGCAGGACGAGGAAGCCATCGAGGCTCGTCGGCCAAATCGACTCGCCCGAGAGCAGGGCGAGGGGCAACAGGGCGAGGGCGGTCACCAGGCTCGACCACAGCATCAGGCGCGGGGCGTCGATCCGCTCGCGCAGATCCTTCACGGTGAGAAGATAGGTGCCGAAGAAGAAGGCGGTGACGAGGGCGAGGCCATCGCCGACCGCGTTCTGGGCGCCGATCGAGAAACTGTCGCCGATCAGGCAGGCCGCCCCGGCGACGGTCAGGGCAAGGCCGGCGAGAAAGACAGGACGCGGCCGGTCGCCGAACAGCAGCCAGGCGCCGAAGACGACGAAGACCGGGGCGAAATTGGCCAGCAGGGTCGAGTTGGCCACCGTCGTCATGTGGATCGACCAGTGCCAGGAGAACAGGTCGCCGGTAAAGAGCAGGCCGGCCAGCAGGAGGCGTCGGCGCGATCCCGCAGGCAGCCGGGGCGGCGCCGCCGGCCGGTTGCGGTCGGCGACCTTCATCCAGGCATAGTAGAGCGGCAGCGCGAGGGCGAGGCGCCAGAAGGCGGTCGCCGTCGGGCCGAGTTCCGACAGGCGCACGAAAATGGGCGAACAGCCGATGAAGGCGGCGCCGAGGGCGAGGGCGGGCAGGGCCCAGACGGGGGCCGGCCGGGGCAGGGCAGGGGCGGTCATGCCGTCTTATAGCGGGCCGGTGGGCGGGCCGCCTCTTCCGATTGGCAATTGCGGGCTTGTGCCGGGCGCCGGTCTCGTTAAACCTCTGCGCCGAAGATCCGGCGCCCGAGAGTTGCGTTGCCGCCGGCGGGGAGAGTGGTGGTGACGACGGCCCTGTCGCCCAGCGCGGCGCCGGCACTGGTCTGGTGCCTCAGCGAAGGCCATGCCGGCATGGAGACGCAGATCGTCGGCCTCGCCGAGGCGCTCGGCCTGCCGCATGTGGTCAAGCGCGTGCGGGCGCGCCGGCCGTGGGACTGGCTGCCCGGGCGCCTGTGGCCGTTTCCGCTGAAGGCGCCGACCGCCGACAGCGACCCGCTGACGCCGCCCTGGCCCGACCTCGTCATATCGACCGGCAATGTTGCCGCCCCCCTCGCGGTCGCGATCCGCCGGGCGAGCGGCGGCCACACCCGCCTCGTCCATCTGCAGAACCCCAAGCTGCCGCTGCGCCTGTTCGACGTCGTCATCGCGCCGCGCCACGACCGGCTGGCGGGCGAGAATGTGGTCGAGACGCGGGCGGGCCTGCACCGGGTGACCCCGGCCAAGATCGAGGCCGGCGCGGGCCAGTGGCGCGACCGCCTCGCCCATATGCCGCGGCCGCTGATCGGCGTGTTGCTCGGCGGCTCCAACCGGCGCTATCGGCTCGATGCCCGCTCGGGCGCGGCGCTCGGGGCGTCGCTCGCGGCGGCGGCGGCGCGGGTCGGCGGCAGTCTCGCGGTGACGCCGTCGCGGCGCACCGGCGCACCCGCGCTCGAGGGGCTGCGCCAGGCGCTCGGCGACCGGCCGCGTTTCATCTGGGACGGCAAGGGCGACAATCCCTATTTCGGCCTGCTCGGCCTCGCCGACCATCTGGTGATCACCGCTGATTCCGTGTCCATGATTTCGGAGGCTCTGGTGACGGGTCGGCCTGTCCATGTCGCGCGGCTGCCCGGCCGCTCGAAGCGCCTCGGTCGTTTCGTCGACGATCTCGTGGCCGATGGCTATGTCCGCTGGTTCGACGGCCGTTTCGACAGCTGGGGGTACGAACCCCTCGACGAGATGCCGCGTATCGCGGCCGAGGTCAGGCGGCGCCTAGGTTGGTGAAACCGTCGAGCCGCGACAGGGTCGCAGCGACGATCGTGTCGTAGAACTCGATCCGGCCCGGCAGGTCTCGCGGGGCAATCGGCGATGGCCCGTCGAGGCGGATCGTCCGCGCGACCGCGGCGATGCCGTCCGCGCCCATCTGGGCGGCCATGCCCTGGATGGTGTGTGCGACCTCGCGCAGGCGCGCGGCATCCCCCGCGAGGGCGGCCTCGCGCAGGGCGGCGCCTTCCTTCAGCAGGGTGCAGCGGAAGGAGGCGATGAGGTCGCCGATGGCGGCGGCGTCCATCACATCGCGCAGATCCTCGATCATTGCCGGATTGAAGCCGGGATTGGCGCCGCTCAGGCCCAGCAGGGTCTGCGCGGTGGGGGGCTTCGCCCCGGCGGCTTCGTTGACGTTGGCGGCGCCGCCGTCGGGTGGCGTCGCGGATTTCGCCGGCAGTGTCATCCGATTGTCGAGCAGGCGGCGCAGGCTGTCGTCGAGCGCCTGCCAGTCGATCGGCTTGGTGTGCAGGGCGTCGACGCCGCTGCGGATATAGACTTCGATTTCCTCGGGCAGGGCATCGGCGGTCAGCGCCACGACCGGGCAGGTCGCGGCCCTGCCGTCGAGCGCGCGGATATGGGCGAGGGCGGTCGGCCCGTCCATCACCGGCATCCGCATGTCGAGAATGACCAAGTCGTGAGGATTGGCGCGCTGCTCCTCGACCGCCTGCCAGCCGTTCTCGACCGTGGTCACGCGATAGCCGCGCCGGGTCAGCTGCTCGCGAATGAGGAAGCGGTTGATCTCGTTATCCTCGGCCACGAGGATATGCGCCCCGTGATGCGCGGCTGGAGCCACGGGGCCGGGGGCCGCGGCGGCCTCCGCGACCGCTTCCGACGGTGCCTCGGTGGCCTGCAGGCGCAACGTGAACCAGAAGCGGCTGCCGTTGCCGAGGGCGCTGGTCAGGCCGATCTCGCCGCCCATGGCCTGGACCAGCCGGCGGCAGATGGCAAGGCCGAGCCCGGTCCCGCCATAGCGCCGGGCCGTCGAGGCATCGGCCTGGACGAAAGGCTCGAACAGATGGGCCTGGGTCGCGCGGGAAATGCCGACGCCGGTATCCTGCACGCTGAACCGCAGCTCGACCGGCCCTGCGGTGGGCTTGTCGTTCAGCGACTGGTGGCTGACCTGAAGGCTGATTTCGCCGCCTTCGGTGAATTTGACCGCGTTGCCGACAAGATTGGTCAGAACCTGCCGGATGCGCGTCGGATCGCCCTTCAGCCAACCGGGGACATCGGCGTCGATGCGGGCGATCAGGCGGATGTTCTTCTGTTCGCAGCGGGCCCGGAACATGTCGGCGGTGGCGCCGACGACGTCTTCCAGCCGAAAATCGACCTCCTCGATCTGCACGGCCCCTGCCTCGATCTTCGAGAAGTCGAGAATATCGTTCAGGACTTCAAGCAGGGCGTTGGACGAGGTCGTCAGAACCTTGACCAGCTGGGCCTGACGGCCGTTCAACGGGCTCTGGCGCAGCAGGTCGAGGGTGCCGATCACACCGGTCATCGGGGTCCGCAGCTCGTGACTCATCATGGCGAGGAAGCGGGATTTCGCCTCGCTGGCGTCATGGGCGCGGTCCCTCGCCTGGTGCAGGGCGATCCGATTGTTCTCGATGTCCAGCAACCGGCGATAGAAGGCGTGACCGCCGACGATGAGCACGAGCATCGCGGCGGTGAACATGGCGATGAACAGGGCCTGCCGATGCCACCAGCCTGCGGCGATTTCAGCCCTGGAGGTGGTCAGGGTGACGGTCAGGCCAAGTGGCGAGAGCTGCCGCTCGCCGACCAGCCGGGGATCGGCGTCCGGGACACCGTCGACCTCCGCGTCGGCCTGCGCCGGGGTGAAGGGCAGCAGGCTGCCCGCGGCGAAACGGTCGTCCCGAGTTCGCGCCAGAACAAGATGGCCTCCGTCGGTCAGGGTGACGACGCTGGCTGCACGGCGCAGCACCGATTGATAGGCTGCCTTCAGATAGTCGTGTTCGATCGCGCCGACCAGCATTGCGCCGTCGCCCAGGCGAAAGCCCGCGACGAGGAGCAGACGGCCCTGGTGGTCCCGTTGCGGTTTGCCGATCGCGGCGGGGCCTTCTCCGGGCGATGAAAGGGCCGATGTCCAGATCAGCGGGGACAACTCCGCCGGCAGGCGTTCGCCCCCGCCGGCCGAGGCGATCAGACGCCCCTCGGGCGAATAGAGCCCGATGTCAATCACGGCGGGATCGGCGCCGAGCAGACGGCGGAAGGCGGTTTCGAGGACGTCTTTCCGGTTCGCGGTATCGCTCGGTGCCGGATCGGCTTCGCGCACCTCGGCCGCGGCGGCGAGCAGGCTGTTCATCAGATCGAACGTGCGGGCGGTCCAGTCGGCGAGCACCGTGGCCCCGAGGCGCGTGGTGGCCGTCGTCTCGGCCAGATAGGCCCGCCGGTCGAGCATCAGGTGAGTGCCGAACAGCAGCCCGAGAACGGCGATGAGCACCGACAGCCGCCAGATGAGGACATGAGGCGGCGAACGGAAGATCCGCAGGCGGGATGCAGCGGACGCAGTCATGGACGCTGGCGGAGCGGTTGCATGACGGGATATTCGCTGCGAAAAGTTAATCAACCCTATGCGACTCAACCGAAGGGGCGAAGAGCCATGGACGATAAGACCCGGACCGAGCTGGAAGCGGCGGCCTTCCGCCGCCTTGTCGGGCACCTGCGCGAGCGGGTCGATGTCCAGAACATCGAGCTGATGAATCTTGCCGGTTTCTGCCGTAACTGTCTGTCCAACTGGCTGAAGGACGCGGCCGACGAGGCCGGCGTCGCCCTGACCAGGGACGAGGCACGGGCCGAGGTCTACGGGATGCCCTACGACGAATGGAAGCGGCGCCATCAGCGCGAGGCGACGGCGGAACAGCTCGCCGCCTTCAACACAAAGTCAGGGGCCTGACGTCCTCAATGCGGTGGCGGGGCGGACCCAGCCCCCCTAATGTGGCGCCATGGCGATCATGATGCAGTCCCCGCGCGAAGAGGCGGAGCCCGAAAATCCGGCGACCTCGCTGACCAAGGCGGCGGCGGGCGCGCCCCTGCGCCTCCACACTCTTGTCCTGTTGCGCTGGCTTGCCGTCGCGGGCCAGACGGGGGCGCTGTTCGTCGTCGCCGTGGTGCTGGATTTTCCACTGCCCATGGTCGCGATCGCGATCCCCATCGCCGCGTCGATCCTGCTGAACATCGTGTTGCAGGCGGTCTATCCGGCGGCCAAGCGCCTGTCGGACCGGGAGGCCGGTCTCTATCTCGCCTATGACATCCTGCAGCTCGCTGCCCTGCTGTATCTGACCGGGGGGCTGCAGAATCCGTTCTCCTTCCTGATCCTGGTGCCGGTGACGATTTCGGCGACCATTCTCGAACTCGGTCTGACGGTCGGTCTCGGGGCGCTTGCCTTCGCCTGCATCACCATGCTGTCGGTGCTGCATCTGCCATTGCCCTGGCGTGGCCAGCCTTTCGATATCGACCCGATCTACATGATCGGCATATGGGCCAGCCTTTCCCTCGGCATGGTGTTCATCGTCACCTATGCCTGGCGGGTGGCGGCGGAAGCGCGGCGCCTGTCGAGCGCCTTTGCCGCGACGCGCGACGCCCTCGCCCGGGAACAGCAGCTGTCCGCCCTCGGCACGCTGGCGGCGGCGGCGGCCCATGAATTGGGCACGCCGCTCGCGACCATCGCCATCGTCGTCGGCGAACTCGCCAATGAACTTTCCGACAGTGCCCATGCCGACGATCTCGCGATCCTGCGCAGCCAGACCGCGCGCTGCCGGGATATCCTGTCGCGCCTGTCGCGCCGGCCGGAGGACATGCGCGACGAGACCTTCTCGGTCCTTGGCCTGACCGCGCTGGTCGAGGCCGCGGCCGAGCCGCACCTGCGGCGCCAGATCGGCTTCCAGATCGAGGATGTGGGCGAGGGGGCGGAACCGCAGGTCCGCCGCAGCCCGGAAATCCTGCATGGCCTCGGCAATCTGGTCGAGAACGCGATGCGCTTCGCCCGCGAGCAGGTGATCATCACCATCGACTGGGATGCCGATGAAATCGTGGTCGCGGTCAGCGACGACGGCCCCGGCTTCTCGGCGGAAATCCTCGAATCGCTGGGCGAGCCTTACGTGACGACCAGGAAGGGCGAGGGGCTGGGCCTCGGTGTCTTCATCGCCAAGACCCTGATCGAACATTCCGGGGGGCGCATCGGTTTCTTCAACCGCGTCGGTCGTGGCGCGGAGGTTGCGATTCGCTGGCCTCGGGGCATATTGGATATCGCGGGCTCCGGTTTGGCGGCCGAAGCCGTCGGCGCTCGGAACGAGTGAGCACGGGAGACAGAAAGTCCATGGAAACCACACCTGCGCCCTCGAATGTCGACCCGAACCGCACGCTTCTGCTCGTCGACGACGACGATATCCTGCGCGAGCGTCTGGCGCGGGCCCTCGCCAAGCGCGGCTATGCCGTCACCACGGCACCTTCGGTCGCGGCCGGCATCACGGCGGCGCGCAGCAATCCGCCACGCTATGCCGTCTGTGACCTGCGTCTCGCCGACGGCAATGGCCTCGACGTCATTGCGGCCATTCGCGATATCAACCCCGATGCCCGCGTCGTCATGCTGACCGGCTACGGCAATATCGCGACGGCGGTCGCCGCGGTTAAGGCCGGCGCCGTCGACTACATGGCGAAGCCTGCCGACGCCGACGATATCGACGCCGCGCTGCAAGCCTCGGGCGACACCAAGCCCGAACCGCCGGATCGTCCGATGTCGGCCGACCGGGTGCGCTGGGAACACATCAATCGCATTTACGAACTGTGCGAGCGAAATGTTTCCGAGACCGCGCGCCGGCTGAACATGCATCGCCGCACGCTGCAGCGCATCCTCGCCAAGCATTCGCCGCGCTGAGCCGGACCGCGGCTGGCGGTCCGGCTGGCGGTGGCTCCAGCCCTCAGTGACCGTTGCGGTTGTCAACCGGATATGCCGACGCCATGGCCAGCTCGCTGTCGGGACCGGTCCCGCCTGCGTGGGCCGTGGGGGGCGTGGCGATCACGATGCCGGGGCCGGCGGCATTCTCGTTGTCGATCAGGGCGAAGGCTTCGGCGCTGCCGGGCGCGGCCTTCTGCGTGTAGGTGATGCCAGGGCCATAGCTGTCCTTGCCGCCGGACTGCTGCGCGGCGAAGCTGCCGGTCGAGGCGATGGTGCCGAGCGACAGGGCGGCGAGGGAGGCGAAGAGAAGGCGCGTGTTCATTTTGTAACCTTTCTGATTACTAAAGATGGGTCGATTTCGCCGGGCCGGATTGTCCCGTGGCGGCGGATGATCGGGGTGTGCATCTTCAGGCTGCGCGGGATGCGCGTTTCGGGCAAGGCGGTCGGGCCGGGTGTTCAGTCGGGTGAGGGGGCTATCGTCTGCGGTCCTCGGCGTCGTCTCGTCCTTGCCCTGTAGTTCGCCGGTCGTTGCCGCCGGGTTACATCGCGATGTCGTGGCCGCCATGCAGGAATGTCGGGGGTCGCCGCCGTCGCAGGTTCCGCGTAGAATCCGCCGGTTGATGGGGGAAGGCCAATTGAAGATCTCGGTGATTCTGTCCGCGATGGCTGCGCTGATGCTGGGTGGTTGCGCCTTCGATCTCGGCTATGGCTGGGGGACGGAGGTCGACGTGCAGGTCGAAGCGGTGCAGGCACCACCGGCTCTCAGGGCTTCACCCCATCCTGGAAAATTCCTTCTGGTGGTGCAGGGGCAGGCGCTGGCGGCCCGGGTCGTGCCCTCGGCCTATGACTGCAACGCCGAGGTGATCAATTTCGACCTGCGCGATGCCTTCGACCTGTCGGTCCGCCGTACTGTCGCCGCCAATGTCGAGGCGGTCGTGGTCGGGGCCGATATCTTGCCGCCGGACGAACTGAAGGCCGCGGGCTATGCCGGGCAGATCGTGGTGACGGTCGATCCGCCGGTGACCGATCTGTCGTTCGAGCGGCGGTTCTGGCTGGACCGCAAGCATATCGCCGAGTTCTGGCACCATGCCTCGACCGCGCGGCTCGATCTCTCGGCCCTGGTTCAGGTCCAGTATGCGGCCGGCTCCATGGTGGAGACGCGGGTCGCGGCCGAACGGCGCCATCGCAACCCGGATGGCCTGCAGTTCGCCTGCGAGAATGCGACCGATGCCCTTGGCGCCGTCGCGACCGAGGTGCTGGATGGCTTCATGGCCGAACTGGCGGCGCGCCTGTCCGGTCAGTCGCGTGACGGCGGCCGCTGGCTGCCGAGCGTGGCCCGTGTCGACGGCGCCGACCGTTCGGCCTCGCCGCTGGCGCCGACGCTGCGCGGCCGGACCTTCGACCTTCACTCGATCGACGGCGATCCCCGAGCCATCGTCGATTTCTATGACGAAAACTGGCGTTTCGTGCGCCTCGATGGCCGCTGTGCCCGTGTAGGCCGCTGGTCGATCAATCGGGCAACCGGTGGCGAGGCGCTGTGCCTCGACCTGCCGGGCCAGCCGAGGAGTTGCTATCGCATCGCGGGGGCGCCGGGACAGCCGGAGTATTATCCCGTGGCCGGTCTCGACGAGCGGCCGGCGATGGTCGCCTGGCGCTCTCGCCCCGGCAATGCCGAGGGCTTCCGCCTGGACGAGGATCGCTGCCTCGACAGCCTGCCTTATTGACGTGCGCAAAAGAAAAAGGGCCGCCGGCTCGTGCCGACGGCCCTTCGCCAGAGGGGTAAGCCCTTACGCGACCGCCTTGCCGAAGCTCTTGCGGTTCTTGTTGATACCCTTCAGGTATTCGATGCCTTCCTCGGCGATGGCGTCGCCCACCATGTAGTCGCCCTCGGCCTTCAGCTGGACCATGTCGACATACTGTTCGTAGAACCACCGGGTGCGGTCGGTGATGATGCCGGCGTTCAGCAGGGTCTTGATCAGCACACGGAAGATGTCGGTGCCGTCCTTCATGCGCTCGCGGCGCAGATCGTCGGTCGCGGCTTCGAGCACGGCACCCTGCACCCAGGCGGGATCGAGGCCGAGGCGCTCGTAGATCCAGCCCTTCTGGTCGGGCGAGACCAGGTTGAAGAACAGCGACTGGAAGCAGTTGAAGGCCCAGTCCTCGACCTTGTCATGCTCTTCCGCGCTCAGCTTGGGCATGGTGCGGTCGGCCCAGATCTTGCCGAACTTGTGGTGGAACGCCTCGTCGGTCATGACCAGCTGGGTGGTCTTCTTCAGGAGGGGATCGAAGGTCTTGGAATGCAGCATGGCGAAGGCGCCCATGGCGAGGCCCTCGACCAGCATCTGCATCCCGACCAGCTTCTTGTAGACCTCTTCCGCCAGCACGAGTTCGCTCAGGAGATTGCCGAGGATCGGGCCGACCGGCGCCGGCTTGCCCCAGCGCGCCTGGATGTAGCGGGTGAAGGCGGTGACGTGGCGCGCCTCTTCCCGGGCCTGATTGGCGGCATATTCCTGCGCGCCCGGATCGACCAGGATGTGGCACAGGCTGGCCGACAGGCCGAGCGCGCCCTGCTCGCCATGCAGGATCGACGACAGCGACCAATGGGTGTTCATGTTGACGAGCTGGATCTTCTGCTTTTCGTCCAGCTTGTCGGCGACCGCCGACTGCAGCTCGACCATCAGGTCGAAGGGCAGCAGCGGCTGGTTCTCCATGTCGAAGGGCTGCGAAAAGTCGATATAGGCAGGATCGAGCGGGTCCCAGAAATGGTCGTGGGTCGCGGTGATGATCTTGTCGAAGGCACTCGACCGCTGACCGTAACGATCGACGGCGATCATGGCGCCGAAGTCGTTGGGCCGCACCGTGTTATAGGCGGGGTCCTTCGTGATCTGGGAGACCAGCGCATTCATACCATTACCCTCCCTAGGGAATCCCCCGTGTTGTTTTTAAGTCGGGGTGATCTGATTTTCTGTCAGACTAATTCGAGGGTGCAGGCGTGGCAATGAAAAAGCGAACCGTCCTCACATTTAGGACGGGTGTCAGTGATCGGCGACGATCGCCGTGGCCTTCGGCAGGCGCATCAGCGGCACGAAGGCCAGCACGAAAACGAAGACGCCGGCCATGATCAGCAGGACATCCGTGAAGGCGAGCACCGAAGCCTGTTGCTGCACGATCTGGCGCACCAGGGCGAGGGCGCCCTTGTCGCCGTCGATGGTGCCGCCCGCCGCGGTCGAGACATAGCTCGACAGGCCTTCGAGCTTCGCCGTGGCCGCCAGCCGGGCCGGGTTCACCGCCTCGGCGAGGCGGGAGACGTGCAGCGCCAGCCGGTCGGTCAGCAGGGTGTTGATGGCGGCGAGGCCGAAGGCGCCGCCGGTGTTGCGCATCAGGTTATAGAGGCCGGAGCCGTTCTTCATCTGATGGATGTCGAGGGCGCCGAGGGCGAGCATGTTGGCCGGGATCATGCACATCATGATGCCGAAGCCGCGCACCGCTTGCGGCAGCACGAAATCGGAAAAGCCGGATTCCGAGGTCAGGAACGTGTTCAGATAGACGCCAAGGGCGAAGAAGAACACGCCGATGCCGAGCACGGCGCGGGCGTCGAGCTTGCGCGACAGGATGCCGGCGATCGGCGTCGCCAGGAACTGGCACAGGCCGGTGACCGCCAGCACGGTGCCGATGTGATAGCTGTCATAGCCCGAGACCCGGGCAAGGAACAGCGGCAGCACATAGACCGAGCCATACATGCCAAAGCCGATGGAAAAGGCGATCAGGCAGCCGATGGCGAAATTGCGGTTGGAAAAGACCCGGAGGTCGATCACCGGCCGCGCGAAGGTGAAGGAGCGCCAGAAGAACCAGCAGGCGCCGAAGGCGGCGGCGGCGGTGAAGCCGACGATGGTATCCGACTGGAACCAGTCATCCTTGGCGCCTTCCTCGAGGACATATTGCATCGAGCCGAGGAAGACCGCGACCGCGACGATGCCCTGAAGGTCGAAGCCCTTCAGCAGCTTCAGATTCGGCCGGTCGATGTCCATCAACGTCGCCGTCGACAGGGTGACGAAGATGCCCGGAATGATGTTCAGCAGGAACAGCCAGTGCCACGACAGGGCCGAGGTGATCCAGCCGCCCAATGTGGGGCCGAGGGTCGGCCCCATGGTGGCGATCAGGCCCATCAGGATCGAGGCGCGCGGATTGTTGCGGCCGAGCACGAAGAAGGAGGTGGCGAAGACCGTCGGGATCATCGCGCCGCCGAGGAAGCCCTGCAGTACGCGGAAGAAGATCATGGACTCGATCGACCACGAGAAGGCGCAGGCGAGCGAGGCGAGGGTGAAGCCGCCGCAGGAAATGACGAAGAGCCAGCGGGTGGAAATCACCTGCGACAGCCAGCCCGACAGCGGAATGATCACGACTTCGGCGATCAGATAGGACGATTGTACCCAGCCGATCTCGTCGGGCGCGGCGCCGAGGCCGGCCTGAATCTCGGACAGCGAGGAGGCGACGATCTGAATGTCGAGAATCGCCATGAACATGCCGATGACCATGACGAAGAAGCCGATCAGATGGCGTCTTTCGGGTCTCGGGTTGCCGGCTGCGTCCACGCGGATCGTGGTCGCGGCCTGGGCGGGCGCGGGCGCTGCGGGCGGCTTCGCGGCGGCGGCGGCGCTGCTTCTCGACATGGCGGTGCCTTACTGGCCCTGGGCGACCGCGGCCGGCGCCGGGATATAGGCGCTGCGCGCGGGCTCGACCGAAGTGTCGACGGTGACGACGACCGACAGGCCGGGCACCAGACGGCCGTGGCCTTCCGCCGGGTCGAGCACGATCTTCACCGGCACGCGCTGGACGACCTTGGTGAAATTGCCGCTGGCATTCTCAGGGGGCAGCAGGCTGAACAGCGCGCCCGACGCCGGGCTGAAGCTCTCGACCTTGCCGTGCAGGACAAGGCCGGGCAGGGCGTCGACCTCGATCTCGACCGGCTGGCCCGGGCCCATGGCGGCGAGCTGGGTTTCCTTGAAATTGGCGTCGATCCACAACGCCTCGACCGGCACGATCGACATCATGATGACGCCCGGCCGGACATATTGCCCGGCGACGACGCCGCGGTTGCCGACGACCCCGGCGGACGGCGCGCGGATCACCGTGTCGGCCAGATTGCGCTCGGCGAGATCCTGCTGCGCCTTGGCCCGGTCGAGGGCGGCGCGGGCTTCCACGAGGCGGGCCTGCAGCACGGCGGTATCGGATTCGGCGAGGGCGACATTGGCCCTGGCGCGGTCGAGGGCGGCGCGCGCCTTGGCGTCATCCGCCTTGGCGGTTTCGACGTTCTGGCGGGTGGCGAAATCGCTGCTGACCAGCTTGCTCTGGCGGGCGAGGTCGCGGGCGGCGCGTTCCGCCTCGGCGGCCGCGCTGTCGGCGTCGGCCTTGGCTGCCGCGATATGCGAGGCCTGCTGTGCCAGCTGCTGCGAGAGGGTCTCGACATCGGCGGCGGCGGCGGCGCTGGCGGCGCGCGCGGCGTTGGCCTGCGCCTTGTAATTGGCATCGTCGATGCGCAGCAGGACGTCGCCCGGGCGCACGGTCTGGTTATCGGTCACCAGCACCTCGGCCACCGTCCCCTCGACCTTGGTGCTGATCGGGGCGATATCGGCGGCGACATAGGCATCGTCGGTGCTGATCAGATGCCGGGTCAGATAGAGCCAGCCCAGGAAGCCGGCCGCGACCAGAACCACGAGGCCCAGCAGGCCGAACTTCACATGCGGTTTCATGGCATCAGTCTCGCATTTCCGGAACTAGACTAAACGGTTCAGTTCAGTTGATATAGCACCAACGAGGCTGGCACACACCTCCCCACGTCATGCATCATGCGCATGGCAGGTCGTGTGGCGGCCGGGCGGCAAGGTTTTCTGTGATGAAGTCCACGGCATATCCGGCGGTCGATACCGCCATTCCCGACGACGGCGCCTGCACGTCGGCCAAGCGCCGCCAGGTGATGGCGGCGGCGTCCGAACTGTTCATGGACCAGGGCTTCGCCGGCACCTCGATGGATGCGGTCGCGCGCAAGGCCGGGGTGTCCAAGGCCACGGTCTATGCCCATTTCGCTTCCAAGGAAGACCTGTTCGAGGCCATGGTGGCGCAGGGCTCGGTCGAGCGTTTCGCCAGCCTGATGGCGGCCGATCTCGACACGCTGGGGGTCGAGGCGGCGCTGTCGACCGTCGCCCATGAATTCATGGGCGTGCTGACCAGCCCGCAATCGCTGAAGACCCTGCGCCTCGTCATGGCCGAGGCCGGGCGCCGGCCCGATCTCGCCGCCCGCTTCTACCGGGCGGGGCCGGCCCGGGTGCTGGCCGCCCTGACCGCCTATCTCGAGCGGTCCAAGGCGCGCGGCGATCTCGAGATGGAGGATCCGCGCATCGCGGCCGAACTGTTCTTCGGCATGATCCGCGGCGACCTGCACATGCGCCGTATGCTGGGGCTTGCCGACCAATTGCAAAGGACGGACATTTCGCGCCTCGCCGACACGGCGGTGGCGGTCTTCCTCAAGGCCCATCGCCCGGCGCAACGCTAGGGGAGTGAACATGCCGAGCCGGGAATTCGACGCCGTCCTGTGGGATTTCGGCGGGGTCATCCTGTCGTCGCCGTTCGAGGCGTTCAACGCGCTGGAAGTGGCGCGCGGCCTGCCGCCGGACACGATCCGCCGCATCAACGCAGCCAATCCCCACGACAATGCCTGGGCCAGGTTCGAGCGCAGCGAAATCGACCTCGACGGCTTCGACGAAGCCTTCGCCGCCGAGGCCCGCGCCCTCGGTCACGACTTGCGCGGGCGCGATGTCGTCGCGGTGATCCACGGTGCGATCCGGCCCGAGATGGTCGAGGCGCTGCGCCGGGTGAAGCAGCACTACAAGACCGCCTGCCTCACCAACAACGTGAATGATTCGGGCGCGGGCGAGGCTTACGCCCGCGAGGTCGGGGCGGTCATGGCCGAATTCGGTGCGGTGATCGAGAGCCGGCGCGTCGGCTGCCGCAAGCCGGAGTCGCGCTTCTATGAAATGGCTTGCGAGATTGTCGGTGTCGATCCGCGGCGCGCGGTCTATCTCGACGACCTCGGCATCAACCTGAAGCCGGCCAGGGCAATGGGAATGACGACGATCAAGGTCGATGGCGCCGACCAGGCCCTGCGCGAGCTGGAAGCCATCCTCGACCTGCCCCTGCGCTGAGGCCTTTTATCGGGACATTCGTCGCCCCGGCGCAGGCCGGGGCCTTTGGACGAGAGAGGCGCCCTTGCCGGCCCAGGATCCCGGCCTTCGCCGGGATGACGAAACGGGAGGCGCCGAGCCTCAGCCCGGGGTGGGTTTCGCCTCGCGGTGGCCGCGCGCGCGGGTCTCGGCCGCGGCCATGATGGTGCGCCTTATGGTCTCGTCCGAAGCCATCAGGCGCTCGAAATCCCGGCGCGACAATTCGAGCAGCTGGCAATAGCCGAGGGCGGTCACGTCGGCATTGCGCGGCTGGTCGAACAACAGCGCCATTTCGCCGAAGAAGGCGCCGGAGCCGAGGCGGATCGGCGTGCCGCCGACCGAGACCTCGACCGCGCCGGACGAGATGAAATACATCGTGTCGCCCCGCTCGCCCCGGGCCATGATCCGCTCGCCAGGCACGGCGAGATGCGGCTTCATCAGGGCGCCGACGGCGCCGCAACGGCCAAGGCCGAGGCCGGCAAAGATTGGCACCCGGTTGACCAGCTCGTCCCGCGACAGGCGCAGGTCGAGCCGGGGCGGCCGGCTGATCAGGGCGCGGCGGGTTTCGAGATCGCGCAGCAGGGCATTCATCACCTCCTGCGAGATGACGCCCTCCTCCAGCATGTGGCGATAGGCGACGGTTTCCTGCCCCATGGCGGCGCGGGCCAGATAGCGCGCCTCGAGATCGGCGGCGTAATCGGGATATTGCAGCTTCAGGGCGTCGAGCCCGTCGGCGAGAACCTTCTGGCGGAGTTCGAGCGTCTGCAGCAGAAGGTCGCCCGCGGCACGGCCGAAGACGGGCGCCAGCGTATGCTCGACATAGGTCTGCAGGTCGCGCAGCGAGGCCTGCATGATCAGCAGCCGCTCCATCCGCGCTTCGAGGATGGTCGCCAGCGGCCGGCTCCAGCCGAGGCGGCGCTGCAGGAACAGGGCGATGCGGAAGGGCGGCGGAAAGGCCGCGACCCGGCCGCAGTCCTTCAGGTACTCGGCCTGCCCGCCGTCGCGCGCGGCATCGGCAAGGCCACTGGCCATGGCGGCGAGGGGGGCGGCCAGCTCGCGCCCGATCACCCGGTCCTCGAACATTTCGAGATAGGCCGCCTGTTCGCGCCGGGCGAGGGTGACGAGCGCGGCGCTGCCGACATCGTCACCCTTGCCGGCGCCGGGGTCGAGGCTGGCGGCGACCTCGAGCTCGCCGAGGCGGCGCTCGTAATAGCCGGTGACCTGACGCACGGCGGCATCGGCCAGCCGGTGGTTGTGGCCAACCTGCTGGGCGTGATCCTTGACCTCGGTCAGGCTGAGGGCCATCACCCGGTCGCGGGTGGCGATATCGGCGGCCGAGAGCTTGTCGAGGCCGAGCAGGCGGATCAGCGGCTTCAGCGTGAGGCCGTTCACCAGCAGGGTCCACAGCACGAAGGTGGTGGCGAGCACGCCGATGAAACGCTTCAGCTCGGGGGCGAGGGCGGGATTCTCGGTCGCCGCCAGCGCGAGGGCGAGGGTGACGGCGCCGCGCAGGCCGCCCCAGACGATGACCGACTTGTAGCTCCACGCCACCTTGCGGGCGAGACCGGTCGCCGTGATCAGCGGCAGCATCCCGAAGATGACAAGGCCGCGCGCGGCCAGCGCCGAGCCGACGAGGACGAGCAGCAGCACGAAATCCGCCCAGGTCATGGTCGCCAGTGTCTTCGGCGCCAGCATGGCGGCGAGCACGAAGATCAGCGAATTGGCCCAGAAGCCGAGGGTCTGCCAGGAATGATGCAGGTGCCGCCAGTTCTCGGGCGCGATGCGCAGGCGGGCGATGGCGCCGAAGGTCAGGGCGAAGACGACGACGGCGACGACACCCGAAGCATGGAGATAGGTCTCGGGCACGATATAGGCGAGATAGGCGCCGCCCACGGTCAGGGTCAATTCGGCGAGGCGATTGTCGCGCAGGTAGGGCACGACCATGGTGGCGAGCCAGCCGAAGCCGATGCCGATGGCAAGGCCGATGGCGAAATGCTCGAGGAACAGCCACAGCCCGTCCATGCCGTCGAGGCTGGTGCCCCGGGTCAGCGCCCCCATCAGCATGGTGAAGAGGGTGATGGCCGCGGCGTCGTTGAACACCGATTCCCCTTCGACCAGCAGCGACAGGCGCCTCGGCGCGCCAAGATCGCGGAAGATCGCGACAACGGCGGCGGGATCGGTGGTCGAGATGATCGAGGCGAGCAGGAGGCAGGGGACGAGACCGAAGGGCCCGGCGACGGACAGGGCGAAACCGACGGCGACCGTGGCCGCGACCACGGCGACCACGGCGAGCAACAGCACGGGGAACAGATCGTCCAGCAATTCCCGGACGTCGATGCCGAGGGAAGCCTCGAACAGCAGGATCGGCAGGAACACGACCATGAAGACGACGGAACTCGAGGTGAAGTCGCGCCATTCCAGCAGCATGTCGCCGACCGGGCCGCTGATCGCCGTCGCCGCCGCGGCCGAGGAAAGGGCGCCGATGCCGATGCCGACCACGGCGAGCACCACGCTGTAGGGCACCGCCAGGCGCTGGGCCAGGGCGGGCAACACGCTGATCAGGGCGAGCAGGCCCGCAATCGCAAAGACAGTGCCGACGATCGTGCTCATTTCGGTGCCGCACCTCCGGCGACGGCTATATCAGACTGGCATGTCCGGGAGGGTGACAGAGATAACGTCGGCCGCAAGTCCCAAAGCAGGGGGCCTCCGTTGACGGGGTGGCGCCCGCACCCGTAACATCCGCGCGCTTGTCTGGGGGTATCGACATGGGTTTGACGCGCGTTTTCGGGGCTGTGCTGCTGGCTGGATTGACGGCCGTGTCCATGGCCGCGCCGGCCTTCGCGGAAGACGACGACGATGTCGGTGCGTCCTCGGGTTCCACCTTCCGCCGTGCCAGCTTCACGGTGGTGATGGAGAACGACAAGTTCAACGGCACCGACAAATGGTACACGAGCGGCGTGAAGCTGATCTTCAGCAAGCCGGCGCCCGCGCCCGATTTCGTCTTCGCGCCCCTCGTCTCGGCCAATCGCTGGACCTTCGGCGAGGCCGGGCGCAGCCGCTGGGAACTCGCCCTCGGCCAGAACATCTATGAACCTTCCGACGAATCGCTGAACCCGCCCGACCCCAAGGACCGGCCCTATGCCGGCTGGCTCTATCTCTCGGCGCTGGCGGTGACGGAGAATCGCTACGCCCAGAACACGCTGGAAATCCAGGCCGGCGTGGTCGGCCCCGCCGCTCTCGGCGAGCAGATCCAGGACATCACCCACAACCTCATCGGCTCCAACAAGTCCATGGGCTGGGATCATCAGCTCTCCGACGAGCCCGGGCTGCTGATCGGCCTGTCGCGGCGCTGGCGCACGCCGCCGCTGGAGCTGACACGCAGCATCGGCCTCGACCTCGTGCCGCATGTGAATGTCGCGGTCGGCAATGTGCAGACCTATGCCGGCGCGGGCGCCCTGCTGCGCCTCGGCAACAAGCTGGACGCCGACTTCGGCCTGCCCCGGGTGCGGCCGGCCGGCAGCGCGCCGGTGCCGGTCGTCCGGCGCGGCGGCGGCTGGTACGTCTTCACCGGCGTCGAGGGCTGGGCCAGCGCGCGGGATGTCTTCCTCGACGGCAATACGTTCGAGGATTCGCCCAGCGTCGACAAGAAGCCGCTGGTCGCCGAATTCAATGTCGGCTTCGTCGTCTATGCCGTCGGGATGCGCTTCAACGCGACCTATGTGAAGCGGTCCGAGGAATTCGACGGCCAGCCGCAGGCTTTCGAATACGGCAGCGCCGCCCTGACCTTCAATTTCTGACGGGGCGGATGACCGGGAGGCCCGATCCGGTCGCCGCCCTCGCGCTGGCGCGGCGGCGCGCCGGCTCCCGGCCGGGGGCGCGGGCGGATGGCCAGCGTCTCGCGCTGGTGATCGAAGGCGGCGGGATGCGCGGCGTCATTGCCGGGGGCATGGTCTCCGCGCTCGAACATCTCGGCCTGACGACGGCATTCGACGCGGTCTATGGCACCTCGGCCGGGGCCTGCGCCGGGGCCTACCTGCTGGCGGGACAGGCCTTGCCGGGCACGCGCATCTTCTACGAGGATATCAACAACCGGCGCTTCATCAGCTTACCCCGTCTGGCCCGCGGCCGGCCGGCGATGGATGTCGATTTTCTGGTCGATCATGTGATGACCGCGGTCAAGCCGCTGGATACGGCCCGGCTGATCGCCGCGGCCATTCCCCTGACCATGATGGCGACCCGTGTCGCAGATGCCGCGCCCGTTCCGCTCACCGGCTTTCGCGATCATGGCGAGGTGATGCGGGCCCTGCGCGCCACCAGCCGGGTGCCCCTGCTGAGCGGGCCGCCGGTTCCGGGCCCGGACGGCGCCCTGCTGGTCGACGGCGCCCTGTCGGCGCCGGTGCCGGTCGGCATCGCCGAGCGGGAAGGGGCGAGCCATGTCCTCGTCCTGCTGACGCGGCCGACCGCGCGGCCCGCGCCCGGTGGCGGCGGGGCGTTGATGCGCCGGCTGCTGGTGCGGCGCCTGTCGCCGGCCATTGGCGCCGCCTTCGCCGCCCGGGGCGAGCGATACGCGGCGCTCGCCCGCTTGCTGGGGGCGGCGCGGCTGCCGGGTGGTGCCGCCCTGTCGGTGGTGACGCCGGGTGGCCCCGGCGCCTTCGTCGGGCGGATGGAGAAACGTCGCCTCGCGCTGATCGACGGCGCCGCCGCGGGCTGGCGCGCCGTGATGGCATGGGCGGGACAGGCGGGCGGGGTGGCATTCCCCGATGCCGCGATGGGGAAAGAGGCGTTGAGATGACGACGAGCCAAGCAGCATCCGCCGACCGCAGCATCCGCCGCCGGCGCGTGCTGTTCGTCAGCGGCTTCGACCCGCGCGGTGCCCGCCACTACCACGAACTGTGGCGGGGCGAGGCGCCCAAAGCCGCCGCTTCTGCCGGCGATCGGGTCGAATATGGCATCGGCTCCCGCAAGTCCGCCGGGCCGCATCTCGTCGAATGGACCATGACCGGCAAGGCCGGGATCGACGGGCAGACGGTCGAGACCGAAACCCGCTTCGGCTTCCTGCGCTGGGACGATGTCGCGCGCGAGATGTGGCCGAAAGCCGACTGGTCCTTCGTCACCGAGACCTTTCGCACCGTCGTGTGGGCCACATGGGCCGGCTATTTCCGGCGCATCTACCAGGTGCGGCCGGTCTATATGCTGACCATCCTGCAGCCGGTGGCGGTCCTGTGCCTGCTCCTGCTCGGCCTGCCATTGATCGCCTGTGCCCTGCTGGCGGCGATTGTCGCCTTCTCGCCGCTGCCCGGCTTCGCCATCCTTGCCGGCATCCCCCTCGGTCTGCTCGGCGTGCCGCGGGCCCTCGCCTTCCTCGGGAGGACGGGCAGCGTGCTCTGGCGCGGGCAGCTGGTGAATTTCTATTTCCGGCAGATCCATCACAAGGCCGCCCCGCTCGACGCGCGCATGGACCAGATGGCCGATCTGATCGCCGATGCCGCCGCCAAGGGCGACTGCGACGAATTTCTGGTGATCGGCCATAGCGTGGGCACGACGGTGGCCATCTCGGCCCTGGGGCGCGCGCTGATGCGCCGCCGGGCGGATTTCGCCGGCCTGTCCCGGGTGGGCTTCGTCACCCTCGGCGCGATGACGCCACTTCTGGCCGCCGAGCCGCGCTGCGGGTGGTTCCGCGACGAGGTCGCGGCCATCGGCCTCGACCCCGCCGTCACCTGGGTCGATGCCTGCGCCGGGGCGGATGTCGTCTGCTTTCCCCTGGTCGATCCGCTGACCCTCGCCGGCCACAGCCGCAAGGAGGGCGACCGGGTCAGTCCGCTGCTGACCTCGCCCCAGTTCCACAAACTGTTCGATCCCGACCGCTATGCGCCGCTGAAGCGCGACCGGGGCATGATGCACACGCTCTATCTCATGGCGACCCAGCGGCAGGGCAGGTGCGACTTCTTCGCCCTCTGCGCCGGACCGCTTGCCTTGGCCGACCGCTTCCCCGACACTGCGCCGCGCAAGCGGAGATAGGGAAATGGCCGGTTTCAAGCCCCCGAAACCCGAACCCAAGCCGGGCGGACTGCCCTTCTGGCGCGTGCTGCCGGCCTGGCTGCACGACGGGCTCTCGGTACTGTCCGACAAGGCGTACCGCATGAAGATGGGGCAGTTCCGGCTGCCCACGCGGCATTTCTTCATGCTGAACGATCCGCCGCTGATCCGCCGCGTGCTGGTCGATCAGGCGGATAATTACCCGAAGAGCGACATCCTCGGCTTCATGCTGAAGCGCCTGATGGGCGACAGTATCTTCACCTCGAACGGCGCGCTGTGGCGGCGCCAGCGGGCGATGCTGAACCCCGCCTTCGAGGCGACGCGGGTAAAGCTGGTGTTCGGCCAGATGCAGGACGCGACGCGGGCCATGATCGGCCGGCTCGACCTGGTCGCCGACGGCAGCCCGCAGGCCATCGACGTCGAGACGACCCATGTCACCGCCGACATCATCCTGCGCACGATCTTCAGCAAGACCCTGTCGCGCGACAAGGCGGAGCAGATTTTCACCGCCTTCAACCTTTTCCAGGAAATCGCCTATGCCCTCGGCATGCTGCGGGTGTTCCGGGTGCCGACCTTTCTCTATGTCCGGCGCAACCGCGAGGCCAATCGGGTCGCGCGCGAGATCAAGGGCCTGCTCGAGCCGCTGATCCAGGAGCGGCTAGACCTGATTGCCGCCGGCAAGACGCCGCCGGAGCGCGATTTCCTCGCCGCCATGATCGAGGCCCGCGATCCCGAGAGCAGCGCGCCCTTCGGCTTCCGCGAGCTTTACGAACAGGTCGCGATGCTGTTTCTCGCCGGGCACGAGACCTCGGCCAGCGCCCTTGCCTGGACACTTTACCTCATCGCCTGCCAGCCCGACGTGCAGGAGCGCCTGCATGAGGAAATCCTCCGCGTCATCGGCCCGGAGCGGGAGCCGGAGCTGGGCGATCTGCGCGCCATGGATTTTCTGCGCGACGTGTTCCGCGAGTCGCTGCGGCTCTATCCGCCGGTCGCCTTCTTCGCGCGGGAACCGGCGACGACGGAATGCATGCGCGACAAGACGGTGGCGCCCGGCTCCATCGTCTTCATCTCGCCCTGGATGCTTCACCGCAACCGCGACCATTGGGACGCGCCGGACGAATTCGACGCCGACCGCTTCAACACCGACAGGGGCATCGAGGCGGCGCGCTGTGCCTATCTGCCTTTCAGCATGGGGCCGCGCGTCTGCCTCGGCGCCGCCTTCGCCCAGCAGGAAGCGGCGCTGATCCTTGCCAGCCTCGTGCGCCGTTATCGCTTCGAGACCGTGCCGGGCCACACGCCGAAGCCGGTCGCCCGCCTCACGCTCCGCTCCGAGAACGGCGTCATGCTGAGGCTGCGCCGCCGGGACGCGGCGGCCGATTCGTCCGCCGCCGCCGAATGAGCCTTGGCGACGCGCTTCTCGCCGCCGGTGGCGGCATCGGCCTTGCCGGTGCCCTGACCGCGCTGTGGTGCGCCGACCTGATGCGCCGCCGGGTGCCGCCGCTGACCGAGACTGTGGCGGCGGAAGTGTTGGTGATCATCCCCGCGACCGGTCCCTTGCCCCGGCTGGAGCGGCTGATCGCCGCCCTCGCCGGGCAGAGCTGCCCGCCCGGCGCTGTGGTGTTTACCGTCGAATCGGCCCTTGATCCGGCGCACGACAGGATCGCCGCGCTCGATGCGCCCTTTCCGCTCCATCTCGTCGTCGCGGGCGATGCCGTCGCGGGCAGCCAGAAATGCCGCAACCTTGCCGCCGCGCTGGCGCGATACGGCGACGAATCGCCTTTCATCGTGCTGGCGGACGCCGATATCGAGCCGCCGCGCGACTGGCTTGCCCATCTGCTGCGGCCGTTGACCCGGGGGGCGGCGGATATCGTCACCGGCTATCGCTGGCCTGTGCCCGGCGACGCCGCCCTCGGCACCCTGTGCGGCACCTGGGCCGACCGGGCGGTGGCGGGTCTGCCCAAGCCGAATCGCGGCTGGCTGACCTGGGGCGGCTCCATCGCCCTGAAGCGGGACGCGGTGCGCGAACTCGACCTCGCCGCGCTTTTCGAGGGCGAGGTGTCGGATGATCTCGCCCTGGCGCGGGCAGCGCGGCGTCTGGGGCTGAAAATCATCTTTCGCGGCGCCGTGCTGGTGCCGACACCGTTTCGCCATTCCCTCGGCTCGCTGCTCGCCTTCGGCCGGCGGCAGTACCAGATGTTCCTGCTCTATCAGCCGGCGCTGTGGCTCTGGGCCGGGGCGACGCTGGCGCTCAATGTCTTCGGCGCGGTCAGCCTGTGGCTGCTGGCGCTGCGCGGCGGCTGGGGGGCGGTGCTGTTTTTCGGGGCGGCGGGGATGGTTGCCCTGGCCGACGAGATGCGGCGGCGGCTGGCGCGGCGCGCGGGCATCGCGGGGGCGGGGCGGGGCAGGGCAGAAGCCCTGCTGCGTCTGATGCCGCTGGTGCTGCCGCTCGTGCACGGCGTCCATCTGCTCGCCTTCGTGCTGAGCATGGACCGGCGTCGCGTGCACTGGGGCCACTGCACCTATCGCCTGAAGCACGGACGGGTGATCGCGATCGAGCGCCGCGAGCCCGGCTGAGCCTTGGCTATTCTTCCTCGTTGAAACGGTTGGCGACGAGCTCGGCGATGGCGTCGAGCGCGGCATCGGCCTCGCGGCCCGAGGCGCCGACCTCGATGCAGGTGCCGATGGCGGCGGCCAGCATCATCAGGCCCATGATCGAGGTGCCGGTGACGGTGGTGCCGTCCTTGGTGACCTTCACTTCGGCATCGAATCGGCTGGCCGTGCTGACGAATTTGGCGGCGGCGCGGGCGTGCAGGCCGCGCTTGTTGCAGATTTTCAGCACGCGGGGATTGTCGACTGCGGTCAAGCCTGTTCCCCGGCGAGATGGGCGGATGCCACGGAGATATATTTCTTGCCCGCGTCCTGTGCGGCGGCGACGGCCTCGGCGAGGGTCATCTTGGTGCGGACCGAGGCGAGCTTGATCAGCATCGGCAGGTTCACCCCGGCGATGACCTCGATCCCCGCACCGAGCACGGAAATGGCCAGATTGGAGGGCGTCCCGCCGAACATGTCGGTCAGGATGATGACCCCCTTGCCCCGGTTGACGGCGGCGACCGCATCGACGATGTCGCCGCGACGCCGCTCCATGTCGTCCTCGGCGCCGATGCAGATCGCCCGCATCGCCTGTTGCGGTCCGACGACGTGTTCCGTCGCCGCTATGAACTCTTCGGCAAGGCGACCGTGAGTCACCAGCACCAGGCCGATTATGGCTCCATTCGACAAGACAACCTCAAGCGAACACCGTATCGCGATGTATGACGGTGACGCGATGGCCGCTTTCGCGCAAGACCCCGCCGATGCGTTCGGCCATAAAGACCGACCGATGACGGCCGCCACTGCACCCAAAAGCGATGGTAAGGTAGGATTTCCCCTCCCGCCGGTAGAGCGGGACGAGGAAGGTGAGCATGCCCGAGACCCGTTCGTCGAATTCGGCGAAGACGGGATCGGCCATGATATGGGCGCCGACCTCGACGTCCTTGCCGGTGCCGGGGCGCAGCGCGGGCACCCAATGCGGATTGGCGAGGAAGCGGACGTCGAACACGAGATCGGCTTCGCGCGGCAGGCCTTTCTTGAACGAAAACGACATGACCGAGACCGAAAGACCGGCGTGGACGTCGAGCGGGAACAGGCCGGCGATCAGGCGCTTCAGGTCGTTGATGCTGAGAAGGGTGGTGTCGATCACCTCGTCGGCGTCGTCGCGGATATCGCTCATCAGGCGCTGCTCGAGGGCGATGCCGTCGGTCACCGGCCGCTCTTCCGCCATGGGGTGACGGCGCCGCGTCTCGGTGTAACGCTGCGCCAGCACACCCTCCGCGCAGTCGAGGAACAGGACCTGGAGGTCGAGATCCGGCCGCGCCCGCAGCGATTCGACCCGGCGCAGGAATTGCTCGGCGTCGAACCCCCGGCTGCGGATGTCGACATTGATGGCGACGCCGCGCGCCGGATGCTCGGCCCCGGGGGAGAGCAGGGCGGCGAGGAAGGCGAGGGGCAGATTGTCGATGGTCTCGTAGCCGAGGTCTTCGAGCGCCTTCATGGCGGTCAGCTTGCCGGCACCCGACAGGCCGGTGACCAGAATGACCGGCAATGTGCCGGGCCGGCGCTGCGAACCGGCGATATCCAGTCCCTTGGGGGCGTCGTTCATCGTTTTACCTCGAGGCTGCCGCAAGCGAGGGCGAGGGCCATCTCCAGCTTGATCGGCGCCGAATGTTCGAAGGGATTAAGGGCTATCCGTGACAGGTTGATGTCGGCGAGGCTGACCCGCTCGTCGGCCGGCAGGCGCGGCACGTCGGCAGGCGGCACCAGATCGGCGACGAGGGCGAGGGGCACCGAACGGGTCGCCGGCATGTCGACGAGGCCAAGGCCCCGCACCTCGAGCAGGCCGCGGATGGCGGCGGGACAACGCGCGACGAGGGTGCCCGCCTCGACCGTCAGTTCCACCTGATCGTCGGCGACCAGCCAGGCACCCCGGTCGACGAGGCGCAGCGCAAGATCGGATTTGCCGGCGCCCGATGGCCCGCGCAGCAGTACCCCGCGTGCGCCGAGGGCGACGCAGGTGGCGTGAAGCAGCAGGGTAACGGGTGCCGACATGGCGGCAAGGTGCGCTGAGCCTTCGGTCCCGTCAATCCATGTCCCGTCAATCGAGGTCGGCGACGGCGGTCCGGCTGCCCCGGCGCGGCCGGTCGGTGAAGACGGGCAGGCGCACGGTGAAACAGGCCCCGGCGGTGCCGCCGGCCGGCCCCGGCCTGTTGCTGGCGGCGATGGTGCCGTCATGGCCTTCGACGATCTGGCGCACGATGGCAAGGCCAAGGCCCGAATGGCTGCCGATCTGCTCGTTCGGCCGTTCGGTGTAGAAACGCTCGAAGATGCGGGTCAGGGCTTCGTCGGGGATGCCCGGCCCGTCGTCCTCGACCCTGGCCACCAGGTCGTTGCCGTCCCGGGTCAACGCGATTCGGACCTTGCCGTTCTCGGGCGAGAAGGAGATGGCATTGTCGATCAGGTTGCGGAACACGCGGCCCACCTGCTCGGCCGCCGCCATGATCTGCTGGTCGCGCGCCTCGGGCGCGACGCTCAGCTCGAAATTCGGCCAGCCCTCCCGCTTCAGGTCGGCATAGGTGTCGACAAGACCCTTCAGCAGGCCATCGAGGGCGATGGGCTGGCGCCGGTCGCGCGCCATTTCGGCGTCGAGGCGCGAGGCGTCGGAGATTTCCGAAATCAGCTTGTCCAGGCGGCGGACGTCGATCTCGATGATTTCAGTCAGGCGCTGGCGGGCATTGGGGTCCTTGGTCCGGCCCCAGACCTCGATCGCGCTGCGAATCGAGGACAGCGGGTTCTTCAGTTCGTGCGCGACATCGGCGGCGAAGGATTCGATGGCGTCGATCCGGCCATACAGTGCCTCGGTCATCGACTGCAGGGCGACGGAGAGGTCGCCAATCTCGTCGCGCCGCCGACTGAAATTGGGGATGGCGATGCGCTCGCCCCGACCGGCCTTCACCTGTTCGGCGGCTTCGGCCAGCCGGTGCACCGGGCTGGCGATGGTGCGGGCGAGGAAGATCGACAGGAGCACGGTGACGGCGAGGGCGACGCCGAAGACTTCGAGAATGGCCAGCCGCTCGGCCCGGATCGCCTGGTCGATGTCCCGCGCCTCGACCGAGAGGACGAGAGCGCCCAGTACCTTGCGGAAGCGGACGACGGGAATCGCGACGGAAATATGCGGCGTGCCGTCCGCCGTCATGCGCTCGATCGCGCCCGCGCTGCCGGAGAGGGCGGCGACCGCTTCCGGATAGTCGCGGGCCTGCTGCAGCGGATAATCGACATAGAGCGAGCGGGGCCTTGCCGCGGGCAGCAGCGGCTCGAGCAGGTCGTAAAGGAATTCGACGATGCCGGGGCCGTCGTCCGGCGGCGGCAGCTCGACGCGGGAGACCTGGGCGTCGGGGCGCAGGTCGTTGGTGTCGGCGACGAGCTGGCCGTCGTTGTTGAACAGGCGGGCGCGGGTCGCCGTCGGATCGGTCAGGCGCAGCAGCAGGGCGCGGGCCGGCAGGATGTCGAGATCGGTCGCCTCCGGCCCGGAGGAGGCGGCGAGTCCGAGGGCGCCGGCGATGATCTCGCCCTGGGTCAGCAGCGAATCGGCGCGCTGGGTGACGAGACTGGCGCGGAACTGGTCGAGGTAGAGCACGCCGCCGACAAGGGCGGCGAGCGCGACCACGTTGACCGCCAGGATACGGCGGGTCAGCGAGGAAAAGGGCCCGCGCCCGCGATGCCGGCGATGTGGCGCCGAGACGGACATGGTGCCGGCCCTAGACCTCGTCGAACTTGTAGCCGATGCCGTAAAGCGTCTCGATCGAGCCGAAGTCGGGATCGACCGTCTTGAACTTCTTGCGCAGGCGCTTGATGTGGCTGTCGATGGTGCGGTCGTCGACATAGACCTGATCGTCGTAGGCGGCGTCCATCAGCTGGTCACGGCTCTTCACATGGCCCGGGCGCTGGGCGAGGGCCTGCAGGATCAGGAATTCGGTCACCGTCAGGGTGACCTGCTGGCCATCCCAGGTGCAGGCGTGGCGCAAGGGATCGAGGGTCAGGCGGCCGCGCACCATCAGGGGCTCCGGCCTTGCGTCCTCGCCCTCGCCGGCGGCGTCGGCGCGGCGCAGCAGGGCCTTGATCCGTTCGATCAGCAGGCGCTGGGAGAAGGGCTTGCGGATATAGTCGTCCGCGCCCATGCGCAGGCCCAGCACCTCGTCCAGCTCGTCGTCCTTCGAGGTCAGGAAGATCACCGGCAGGCTGGAAGCCTGGCGCAGGCGGCGCAGCACCTCCATCCCGTCCATGCGCGGCATCTTGATGTCGAGCACGGCGAGGTCGGGCGGCGAGCGGCCGAAAGCGGCGAGCGCGGTCGCCCCGTCGGTATAGGTCTCGACCGCGAAGCCCTCGGCCTCGAGGCCGATGGATACCGACGTCAGAATGTTGCGGTCGTCGTCGACGAGGGCGATCTTCGAAGGATTTTTCGACATGGTTCCTGCCGTTTGGACGGTCACATACGTCCTGAACGGTGATTTTGGCAATCGTGGGGCGATGTGGCCAGCGTCTCGCGATGGCGATTGCTCCGGAATGTCTGTCGCACAACCCTTGCCGCTTATGGATGCAGGGCCAAGGCCTCCTTGCATTCGTCGCGACTGGCGGCCTCGTCGGCGGCATCCGGTGTCAGGGCCGAGGTCTTGAGGACGGCCCAGAGCACGATCTTGCCGTCGAGCGGGGACAGGGGGAGCTTCGCCATTTCCTCCAATGTCGCCGCGCACATGCCGCCGAGGGCGTCGCGCTGATTCAGGTCAGCGGCTTTCTTGATCAGGGGGAACAGCGTCTTGTACCAGGGCGCTTCGGACAGATATTCCCCGATCGACTTCTCGGCCGCGACCTTGGTGGCGAGCACCGCAAAGGGATCGAGATTCTGCATCACGGCAAGAGTGGCGGCGGCCTCGTCGGCGACGCACGAACGGTCTTGATGTTCACCGTCCCCACAATATTCGACGTTGGAGAAAATCGAAGGTTTCGGGGTGGATAGCCTGATGCTCCATGTTCCGACCCTGCGATAGCTGCTGCCATCGCGCCATTCGTCCCCGGGAACCCCGGATTCGAAGGTGAGCGGTTCATTGCCGAGCAGCCGGCTGACGGTATAGGAATTGGTCAGCCTCTCCTCGAGCGAGGACGAGAACAGCTGCCCGATGGTGCGGTCGACCGCGCTCGAAGCGCTGTTGAGCTTCTGATCGCTCAGAATCGTGATGGCCTTCACGCCCGGATCGGCGATCTCGAGGATGGTGCGGGCGGCATTGACCGCCGTTCGGATCGCCTCGGTCGAAACTTCGCTGGCCTGCGTGTGTACCAGCCCGATCTGGATCGCCATGTCGGGCGAGACCAGGAAGTGACCGTTCATGAGCCTGCTTCCGCTCAATTCGGTCAGCCAGACTTCGCCAACGGTCGCGTTGCTGCCGTGGCTCCAGACCATCAGCGGCAGTTTGAGATCGAGATTGCGCGACGGAACTTTCAGCTCGACGGACAGATTTACCGACCAGCTCCGGCCCCATACCAGTCGCTTGAGGATATCCCGCCGTTCGTGTTCGTAGTCACGGATCATCGGGGGGGCGGCTCCAGGGCCGCCGGCCGATTCGGGCGCCGGTTCGACCAACAGGCGGACATAGAAATTCTTCAGCTGCCTGTAATGTTCTTCTCCGCCGGGCGCCGAGACCATTTGCAGGAACAAAGTCGCCTTCTGCTTCTGTGCCTCGGGGAGCGGCTTTTCCCCCACGTCCTGTTTTGCCCCGTCGGCGGCAGGCCCGACGTCCGGCACGGCCGGACTTGCCCCCGGCGAGGGCGCTGTCGTCGAGCAGGCCGCCAGCGAGAGCGCCAGCAAGACCGCGGAAGGAATTTTCCCTGAAATGCGATGCCTCATGGTTGCCCCCGTTACCGCCCCGTAGTCGGAGAACAGAGTTCCACAGTGAAAACAACCTGTAATTGTTTATTTATGCCGCTATGGTGGCAGTTCTAAAGGATTGAAACCGGGAGGCTGTGGGGACCATTCTCGGCCAATCGACCGGCGACGCCGGATCGTCACGACCGCAGGAGCTGGCCTTGACCGCTGATCCCCAGTCCCCCGCCCGCATGGCGCGCGATCTCGTCCGCCGCACGCCGACCGCGTCGCTTGGCGTCCTGCTGCCGGATGGCGGTCCCTACGTCTCGCTGGTGCTTGCCGCCGTCGATCACGCCGGGCGGCCGCTCATCTTCATCTCCGGTCTCGCCGAGCACACGAAGGCGCTGCTGGCGGAGCCCCGCGCATCGCTGCTGTTCGATGGCACGGCGGGGCATCTCGCCCGCCTGACCGGCGCGCGGGTCAGCCTGGTCGGGCGCATGGTGCGCATCGACGACGAGGGCCTGAAGGACCGTTTCATCGCTCGCCACGCCGAAGCGCAGATGTACCGCGACTTTCCCGATTTCAGCCTGTGGCGCATGGAGCCCGAGAGGGCGCATCTCGTCGCCGGCTTCGGCCGCATCCACTGGATCCCGGCGGCGGAATTCCTGTTCGACGACCGGCCCTGCGTCGCCCTGGCCGAGGACGAGGCCGGCATCGTCGGCCATATGAACGCCGATCATGCCGATGCGGTCGGTCTCTACGCGACGGCGCTGCTGGGCCTGCCTGCGGCAGAATGGCGCATGACGGGCCTCGACCCCGAAGGGGCCGACCTGATGGCGCCCGATGGCACCCGGGGCCGGATTTTCTTCGATCGGGTGATCGGAAATGCCACCGAGGCGCGTGTCGCGCTGGTCGATCTGGTGCGCCGGGCCCGGAATTCGGAAAATCCTGTATGATTTGTCACAACAGGGGGCCAAGTCGGTTGTTGCGGACCCGGTCGCCGGAATCTATTTTCCGGCCGTCATGCAACCGAAATAGGCGGCGCGTGTTGCTACGTCGTCTTCGATCAGCCGCAGCGGGATCGTCATCCCGCGCCGAATAACCTTGCGGAGAAATACATTGCGCCAGATCGGCACCCATGTTTCGAAACACGGCCTCGAACTCCAGGGCATCCGCAACGTCGCGGCCGCCTACTGGAACCTGGGCGCCCCCGCCCTCTACGAGGAGGCCATCCGCCGCAAGGAGGGCGTCGTCGCCGAAGGCGGTCCTCTGGTGGTCAAGACCGGCCAGCACACCGGCCGCTCCGCCAGCGACAAGTTCACCGTGAAGGATGAGACCACCGCCGACAACGTCTGGTGGGGCAAGTCCAACGTCGCCATCGACCCGGCCAAGGCCGCGGCGCTGCGCGAGAAGGTGAAGGCCTATCTGCAGAACAAGGAAATCTTCGTTCAGGATCTCTACGGCGGCGCCGATCCGGCGAACCGGGTGAAGGTCCGCGTGGTGACCGAATACGCCTGGCACTCGCTGTTCATCCGCAACCTGCTGGTCCGTCCGGTCGCCGGCGATCTCGAGGACTTCGTGCCCGAGTTCACCATCATCGACTGCCCGAACCTGCTGGCCGATCCGGCGGCCGACGGCACCCGGTCCGAGACCTTCATCGTCGTCGACTTCGCGGCCAAGACCATCGTCATCGGCGGCACGTCCTATGCCGGCGAGATGAAGAAGTCGGTCTTCACCATCCTGAACTACCTGCTGCCGGTGAAGGGCGTCATGCCCATGCACTGCTCGATCAACGTCGGCGAAGCGGGCGATTCCGCCATCTTCTTCGGCCTCTCGGGCACCGGCAAGACCACTCTCTCGGCCGATCCGGAGCGTCAGCTCATCGGTGACGACGAGCACGGCTGGTCGGAAGAGGGCGTGTTCAACTTCGAGGGCGGCTGCTACGCCAAGATGATCCGTCTCTCGGAAACCGCCGAGCCGGAAATCTTCTCGACCACCAAGCGTTTCGGCACCGTGCTCGAGAACGTCGTGATCGACCCCGAGACCCGCAAGCTCGACCTCGACGACGCGACCCTGGCCGAGAATTCGCGCGGCGCCTATCCGCTCGACTTCATCGCCAATGCCTCGCTCAGCGGCGTCGCTGGCCATCCGAAGAACATCATCATGCTGACGGCGGATGCCTTCGGCGTGCTGCCCCCGATCTCGCGTCTGTCGCCGGAAGAGGCGATGTACCACTTCCTGTCGGGTTACACCGCCAAGGTCGCCGGCACCGAAAAGGGTCTCGGCAAGGAGCCGCAGGCGACCTTCTCGACCTGCTTCGGCGCCCCCTTCATGCCCCGTCACCCGACGGTCTACGGCAACATCCTGAAGGAAAAGATCGCCAACCACGGCGTCTCCTGCTGGCTGGTGAACACCGGCTGGACCGGCGGCGTGTTCGGCGTCGGCCAGCGCATGCCGATCAAGGTGACCCGCGCCCTGCTGCGCGCCGCCCTCGACGGCTCGCTGAACAAGGTCGAATTCCGCAAGGACCCGAACTTCGGCTTCGAGGTGCCGGTCGCCGTGCCGGGCGTCCCGACCGAAATCCTCGATCCGCGCCAGACCTGGGCCGACAAGGCCGCCTATGACGCGCAGGCCAAGCATCTGGTGAAGCTGTTCATCGACAACTTCGCCCAGTTCGAAGATCACGTCGACGATGCGATCAAGTCGGCGGCCCCCAAGGCCGCCTGATCGCCGCGCGATCGAATAAAGGAAAGGGCCGTGGGGAACCGCGGCCCTTTTTCTTTGGTGGCCGTCGGCCGGCGTTAACCTCTTTACGTCAGGATCGGCGCCTGTTTCGTCCCGTCCGAGGCTGCCTTGACCGTCGACCGACCCGAGACCCCTGCGACCCGGAATCTGTGGCGCCTCGCTCTCGGCATCCTGCCGTTCATCCTGCTCATCGTCGCGATGGACGAATGGCGCTTTCTGTCCGAAAGGTTCAGCCGCGGTCAGGTCATCGGGCGCGATGCCTATGTCTTCTGGACCGCCGGCCGGCTCGGCCTCGCGGGCGACCTTTCGTCGATCTACGATTATCCCGCGTTCCAGCGGGTAGTGAACGCGGCGCTCGGGCCTGAAGCCGGCCTTCACGTCTTTCCCTATCCACCGCCGGCCCTGCTGCTGTTGGCGCCCTTCGGGGCCTTGCCTTATCCCGTGGCGCTGGCCTTGTGGTCGCTGGCCGGACCCATCGCATTCGCCGCCGCCATCGCGGCCCCGGATTTCCGCCGTTCGTCCGTGCTGCTCGCGCTCGCGGCGCCGCTGACCGTCACCAATGTCGCGCTCGGCCAGAACGGATTGATCTGTGCTGCCCTGATCATCGGCGGGCTGAGACTGGCGCCGCGTCGGCCGATTCTCGCCGGAGTGCTGATCGGCCTGCTGATCTTCAAGCCGATGCTGGCGGTGATGCTGCCGCTGGTGCTGCTGATCGACCAGCGCTGGCGGGCGATCGGGGCCGCGACGGCCACGGTGCTTGTCCTGTGTCTGGCGTCCCTGCTGATCTTCGGGCCGGGGATATGGGAAGCCTATCTGACGGAGGGGGCGCCGTTCCAGCGCCAGCTGCTGGAACAGGGTACCGGCCTCGCCCAGGGCATGAAGCTGACCGCCTTCATGGCCGCGCGTCAGATGGGCCTCGATCTTCCCGCCGCTTACGGCGTGCAGGCGGCGGTGGCGGTCTTTGCGCTGGGCACGGCGCTTGTCTATCTGTGGCGGCGGCGCGGCGGCCGGGCGGGGCAGGGACGCGATCTGCTGGTCGTCGCCCTCGCGACGGCGCTGATCCTGCCTTACCTGCACTTCTACGATCTCGCGGTTCTCGCCGGGGCTCAGATCCTTGCCTGCCGGGAGAGTGGGGGGGCGCAATCCGCGGGGCAGCGCCGGTTCCAGGTCATGCTCTGGCTGCTGCCGTTCTGCGGCATGATCCTGAATATCGCCGGCCTGCCGGTGGCGGCGCCGCTATTGATGGTCTCGCTGCTGCTTGCCGCGCGGCTTCCGCGCGAGGCAGAAGGCGGTCACGCCGCATAGCCGGTTGACGGGCAGCAGCAGCCGCGCCTCGATGTCGCACAACAGGCGAAGCGCGCCGTTGACGAGGGTGGGCGCCGGCCGCAGGTCGGATTCGCTGACCGTGCCGACCCCCCGCTTCGCCATGCGCACCAGGGCGACCAGTGGAAACAGCAGCCCGAAGAAATAGCGCCCGCGCACCACGTCCAGCCCGGCCCGCCGGGCCAGCTCTTCGAGTTGACGCAGCCGATAGCGCCGATGGTGGCCGAGGAAGACGTCGTGTCCGCTCCACAACGAAGGAAAGGCCGGTACGGACAGCAGGACATGCGTGCCCTCGGCCGCCCCCGCCACATAGTGGGCGAGGAAGCCCGCATCGTCCTCGACATGTTCGAGCACGTCGATGAAGAGGATCAAATCATGCGCGGCGATGTCTTCCGGCTGACGGCGGAACAGGACGGGCTTGCCGGCCTCGACCGTGTCGCGATCCGCCGGGTAGTTGATGTCGACGCATTGGCAGCGGTCGGCCTTCGTCTCCCGCAGCAGGCTGCGGCCGAAGAAGCCGGAGCCGGCCCCGACGTCGAGGATCGACCGGATGCCGAGGCCGCGCAACAGACGCCGCACCGCACCGAGTTTCGAGGCGTAATACCAGTGCCGTGACACGGATTCGCCGAGGATATTCTCTTCCTTCAGGTCCATCAGCAGTCCTTCCCGGCATTGCCGGCGCGGCGGGACGGGCGCCGTGGCAGAACCGCGAGGCGCGACAACTCGGCACGCCGCTCCTCGATCAGGGCACCGTCGAAACCGGCAAGATCGCGCACGATGTAGAGCGGGCGGTTCTTGGTCTCGACGAAGATGCGCGAGGCATATTCGCCGATGATCCCGATCGACAGCAGTTGCAGCCCGCCGAGCACCGTCACCAGCACGGCGAGGGTCGCGAAACCCGGGGTGTCCCGGCCGTAGACCAGCGTGTGGACGACGATGAAGCCGCCATAGAGAAAGCCGAGCAGGGCGACGGCCGCGCCGATATAGCTCCACACCCGGATCGGCATCGACGAGAACGAGGTGATGCCGTCGAGGGCGAAATTCCACAGCCGCCAGAAGCGGAACTTGGTTTGCCCGGCCGCGCGTTCCGGCCGGTCGTAGAGCACTTCATCCTGGTGAAAGCCGAGGGCAGCGAACAGGCCCTTCATGAAGCGGTTGCGCTCGGGGAATTGTTGCAGCGCATCGAGAACGCGGCGGTCCATCAGCCTGAAGTCGCCGACGTTGCTCGGAATCGGAATGTCCGACAGGCGGTTGAACAGCGTGTAGAAATGTCCGGCCGAAACCCGCTTCAGCATCGTGTCGCTCGGCCGGCTGCGCCTGCGGGCATAGACGATGTCGCAGCCCGCCAGCCATTTCTCGACCAGGCGCGGAATGACCTCCGGGGGATCCTGCAGGTCGACATCCATCGGAATCGCCGCGTCCCCGGTCGCGAAATGCAGACCGGCGGTCAGGGCGGCCTCCTTGCCGAAGTTGCGGGACAGGGACAGAAGGCGCAGCCGCGGCTCGGTCGCCCGGGCCGCTTCGATGACACGGGCTGTCCCATCGGTCGAGCCGTCGTCGACGAAGATGATTTCGAACGATGGGGTCAGGTCGCGCAGTACCGGCAGCACCGAGGCAAGGAAGAGAGGCAGGGCATCCTCTTCGTTGCGCACCGGCACGACGACGGACAGGGCGAAATCACTCGGCTCCAAGACAAGACTCCCGTGGTCGATCTGGCCACTGTTGCATCAGGATAACAGTCAGGGGTTAAGAACGTCTCGACCACTGTTGCCGCAAATCCGCCGCGCTTTATCCGGGTCTCCGCCTCAATCCCTGCGAAAGGTGATCTTCGCCTTTCCATGGGAGATTGCATCATGTCGCCGATGAAGTCCGGGTTCGTCCCGGCGCTGGTTTTGCCCCTGTCGCTGGCTGGCGGCCTCTGGGGATGTAGTCCCTCGACGGTGGGGGAAGCTACCGTCGGGAGCGCGGGGGTGCAGTACGATAGGGCTGCCGCGCCTTCCGTCGCATCCATGGCATCGAGACCCGCCACCCTGGCGCCCATGCCCCAGCCCGCAGGCGACCGTTTCCCGGAGGCAACGGCCAATCCGGTGAAGCTGGTGACGGAGGAACCGGTCTCGACCTTCGCCGCCGATGTCGACACCGCGTCCTACGCGGTCGCCCGGCGCTTCCTGCGCCAGGGCATGTTGCCGCCGGCCGAAGCGGTGCGGGTCGAGGAGATGGTGAATTACTTCCCCTACGAGCTGCCGGCGGTTCAGGACCGGGATCAGCCCTTCTCGGCCCGCGTTGGCATCATGCCGGCGCCGTGGAATGCCGAGGCGAAGCTGATGACCGTCTCGATCAAGGCGATGAGCCTCGAGGCCGGGGCGCGGCCGCCCCTCAACCTCGTGCTCGTCATCGACGTCTCGGGCTCGATGGCGGGGCCTGACCGGCTCGATCTGGTCAAGTCGTCGCTGCGCGATTTCGCCCGCGACCTGCGGCCGGGCGACAAGGTCGGCATCGTCGTCTATGCCGGCGCGGCCGAGGTGAAGCTGGAGCCGACCTCGGACAAGGACGAGATCATCGACACCATCGACGGACTTTCCGCCGGTGGCTCCACCGCCGGGGGCGCGGGGCTGAAGGAAGCCTATGATCTCGTTCGCCGCCACTACGCCCGGGGCGCGGTGAACCGGGTCATCCTCGCGACCGACGGTGATTTCAACGTCGGCAACACCGATCCGTCGACGCTCGCCGATTTCGTCGAGGGGCAGAAGAAGAAGGGGATCTATCTCTCCGTCATCGGCGTCGGCGTCGGCAACATGAACGATCTGCTGATGCAGGCCATCGCCCAGAAGGGCAACGGCAATGCCTATTACGTCGATACCGCGCTGGAGGGACGCAAGGTGTTGCGGGAGGAAGCCGCCTCGACCCTGATCCCCGTCGCCGACGACGTGAAGTTCCAGGTCGAATTCAATCCCGCCCGGGTCTCGCAATATCGCCTGATCGGTTACGAGACCCGCGCCCTCGCGCGGGAGGATTTCAATGACGACAAGGTCGATGCCGGCGACGTCGGCTCGGGCGCTTCGGTGACCGCGATCTATGAGATCGTGCCGGCGGGCGGCCGCACCGCCATCGACCCCTTGCGTTACGGTTTCGCCGGGCCGCTGCCGGTGCGCAAGCATGGCGACGAATTCGCCCTGCTGCGCATCCGCTACAAGCTGCCGGGCAACAGCACCAGCCGCCTGATCGAGCGCCCGGTGACGAGCCGGGACGAAGTTTCGAGCCTCGCGCAGGCGAGCGAGGATCAGCGATTCCAGGCCGCCGTCGCCGCCTATGCTCAGAAACTGGCGGGGGCCAGCCAGGTCGCCGACCTGTCGTGGGACGAGATCGCCAATCTGGCCGACGGCGCGCGCGGTCGCGACCCCGAAGGTTACCGCGCGGAATTCGTCCAGCTGGTGCGCACCGTCGACGGCCTCGCGCCTTAAGCGACCGCGCGGACCTCGACCGGCATTCCGTTCAGCACCGCGTTGCCGCTGGCGGCGTCGAGCAGCGCCTCGTCCGAGAGGTCGTTGAAGGAGACGCCGCCGGCCCCCTTGGCCACGGACAGGCGGACGCCGTCGCGCGTCCCCTGACCCCAGCCATGGGGCAGGCAGACGACGCCCGGCATCACATCCTCACTCGCCTCGACTTCGATCCGCACTTCGCCGATGCGGCTGGTGATGGCGACGGTCTGGCCGCTGCGGATCTGGCGCAATTCCATGTCGGCGGGGTGCATCTGCAGGCGGTTGCGGATCGGTCCCTTGATCAGGCGCTGGCTGTTGTTCATCCACGAATTGTTCGAGCGGACGTGGCGCCGCCCGATCAGGACGAGGGCGTGGCGCTCCCCCGCCGCCGCCATCAGGCGCGGCAGATCGGCGAGGCAGCCGGCCGGCGCCGCCTCGATCCGGCCGCTGGCGGTCAGCAGCCTTTCGGGCAGGGACGGGCGCAAGGGGCCGAGGTCGACGCCATGGGGCGCCGCCCGCAGCCTCCCGAGGTCGAGGTCGTAAGGGCCGACCTGCAGGCCCATGTCGACCAGCATTTCCGGCGACATCATGTGGGGCGCGTCCTGCCCCGTGGCGGCGGCGAAGGCCTCGGCGATGCCCGCCAGCACTTCCCAATCGTGCAGGGCGCCTTCCGGCTTCTCGAACAGCGGATCGGACCAGCGCGCGACATTGCGCACGGCGAGGGTCAGGAAGGCGAGATCGTAGTGCCCCCGCTCCAGCGGCGAGCAGGGCGGCAGGATGATGTCGGCGTGGCGCGTCGTCTCGTTGACGAAGAAATCGACGCTGACCATGAACTCCAGCCGCTCGAAGGCGGCATCGAGCCGACGGCCGTTCGGGGTCGAGGAAACGGGATTGCCGGCGACGGTCAGCAGGGCGCGGATCTGACCCGGTCCCCCGGTCTCGATTTCCTCGGCCAGCGCCGCGACCGGCAGGCTGCCGGCGAATTCGGGCAAGGCTCGCACCCGGCTGGTCCAGCGGGCGAAGCCGCCGGCCGCGCGGGGCGCCATGCCGGCCTCGATCGCGGGATGCGACAGCAGCGTGCCGCCCTCCGTGTCGAGATTGCCGGTCAGCAGGTTCAGGAGCTGGATCGCCCATTGGCACAGGGTGCCGAAAGCCTGTGTCGAGGTGCCCATGCGGCCATAGAGGGCGGCGCGGGGCGCGGCGGCGAGATCGCGGGCGAGACGCCGGATGGTCGCCGCCGGAAGGCCGCTGCCGTCTTCGGCGAATTCGGGGGTGAAGGGCTCGACCGCCGCCCGCACGGCGTCGAGACCGGCGGTGAACACCGCCAGCCGCCCGGCATCGGCCAGTCCTTCCGCGAAGAGGACATGGATCATGGCCAGCAGCACCAGGGCATCGGTTCCAGGGCGGATGAAATGGTGGTCGTCGGCGACGCGGGCGGTTTCGGTGCGGCGCGGATCGACCACGACCATGCGCCCGCCCCGGGCCTTCAGCGCGGCCAGCCGGCCGGGGAAGTCGGGCACGGTCATCAGGCTGCCGTTGGAAGCCATCGGGTTGCCGCCGAAGACCAGCAGGAAATCGGTACGGTCGATATCGGGAATGAACAGGTAGTTCTGATGGCCATACATCCAATAGGCCATCAACTGGTGCGGCAACTGGTCGACCGAGGTCGCGGAATAGACCGACTTGGTCTTGAGCAGGCGCAGCAGCGGCCCGCCCCCGGTCAGCATCCCGACGGAATGAACCGTCGGGTTGCCGAGATAGGCACCGATGGCGTCACGGCCATGGACCCTGGCGATCTCGGCGAGGCGGGTGCCCACGGTCTCGAACGCCTCGTCCCAGGAAATCTCGACGAAGTCGTCGCCGACGCGCTTCACCGGATGGCGCAGGCGCTCCGGGTCTTCATGCAGGTCCTTGAGCGCGACGCCCTTGGGGCAGATATGGCCATGGGACAGCACATCGGCCCTGTCGCCGCGGATACCCGTGACCTTGCCGTCCTCGACCGTGATTTCCAGCCCGCAGATCGCCTCGCACAGATGGCAGGCCCGGTAATGCGTCGCCATGACGTTCCTCCCCCCCAATCGGTCTTTATGGCCGATTGTTCTTTTGGATCGAGGGTAGGCCGTTCGGAAAAGCGACGCCAGCAGGTCTTTTCAGGCGGGGGACGGGGATGGAAGGGCGGGATGCGGCTGAGCAAATGTAAATTCATGGTTGTGTTTAATGTGTTTTGATTCGATATAATTTATTTCAGATATAATTATAAACCAATGGTGGCAAATGGTCATTCCGCAGGCGGTCCAGCGATGTTTCAGCGTGGCCATGGCCATTTTGCGAAGGCTCTGGCGGTGTATCCGTGTGGCCACGGCGGTGATCGGCGGCGCGGTCATCCTGACCCTCGTTGCCGGGCTGATCTTCGCGGAGCCGTTGGCCCTGAGCGGCGCGGGCATCATCATGTCCACTGCCAAGCCCCCGGATGTGAGGGAGCCCCCCCAAACCAGCGGAGATCGGCCCTATTCCAGTGACGATGTGCAGGTCATTGGCGGTCGTGGGGAAGGTATCGACTGCTCGGTCCCCTGGCTGGCGTCCGCCCTGGTGCTTCCTCCTGGCGCAAAGGGACAGCCGTTGGTCCTGGAAATGCGCCAAGCCTGCGTGACACACGATTATTGCTACAGGCATGGGGCGGCGACCTACGACTACACGCAAGCCGATTGCGATCGCGCACTGCTGGACCAGGCACTGAAGCAATGTGTCTTTATCGTGAGTAAAGAGGAGGTCGACAATCAGGGACCCGAATGGCAAGCGTGCCTGAATCGGGCGCGGCTCATGTCGCTGGGTGTTACTTTCGGGGGCAGCGGTGCCTTTCGCACGGCCGAACTTCCGCCCGATCGCGGCCCGCACGAAGTGGGGTCGAGCTATTTCGACTACGATCCCTATCCGTTGAAATCGGCGAGTTATCACATCTATCGGATCGCCGATGCCCCGGCCGACGGCCCGACGCCAAAGGCGCTGTACGATTTCTGGGTCCGGCCATCGGGCATGATCGTCGACATCTATTCCCTGAGCGCCACCGGACCCCTGGGGAAGGCCCGCGTCAGTTACGAACTCGACGGCAATCCGAATTTCCTGACCACCGCCCCCCTCGTCATGCGCGCCGGCAATGGCGAGGATTGGCTGATCTGGTGGCGCCGCGAGACTTTGTTGTCGACCAAAGGGCAACTGGTGGGCATCGCCCCGGGACGGGCGACCACAGCGGACTGGGCCTGCCTCGGTGGACGACGGCCCCAGGCGGATTGCAGGAAGGTGCGTGCCCCTTTGCTCGATCTCAAGGTCGGATATAGCGACCTGACCGAAGCTGACCCCAATCTGTCCGAACTCCTGCCCGTGCCCGGCGTCTTCGCCGATGGGGACGTGCTGCGTTTCATGGCGAGGCCGCAGCACGGCTGCAATGCCGGTGGTAACGCCCTGTGTTTTGCCCTGTTCGACATCGACCTGAAGCACACCTTCGGCGTCCAGAGGCAGGATCAGCTCATTGCCCGGGATAGTTTCAGCAAGGCGGAGGAGGACGTCAGCAAATTCAATGAGGAACTCCGTTACGGCAATTTCGTCGCGATGCCGATCGCGAGCCAGTGGCCGGGCGCGGCGAAGCCGTCGCTGATGTGGTTCCGCTCCGCCAAAGATTTCAAGCACGAGACGATCTTGCGTCGGCTCGCGGTCGTTCCGCGGAGCGATGGCCATGGACTGACCGGCGGAACCGAGGGCTACCTGCGGCTGAAGGGGTTCACGCAGGGGCATGACCCGGCCTTCCTGCTGGGACGCCATACGGACCATCCGGTCATGGCGGCTTTCGTTACGAAGGACAGCGACTTCCATCTCGACCGCTGGCCGCTGCCTGCGCCCGAGGCGGTGGATCGCGACAAAGGAATCCTCGTCGAGCCGCTGGATGACGCCGCGATCTTTTCCGGCCTCGATGCGTCATGGCTGATCCGGCCGCCGGTCGTCGTTACCGAGCGGGGAGAAAGCACGATCTATTTCTCCCGGGTGACCTGGCCGGACGAGGGACCCGGGCTGACCCTGGAGTGGTCATTCTGGCGGGTGGGCAGCGGCGGGATGCCGGTTCGCCTCGGATGCGGCCGCATGTCGGAGAGGGCGGAGAGCGAGTCCGCCGCCGGGCAAGCGCCACTGACCGCGTCGGAAACTCAAAATATCGCGAGCGGGCCGTTCATGGTCGTCGATCTCGATGGGGATGGCACGCGCGAGTTCGTCGTGCCCTATCGCCGGGACGGCGGTGGTCTGGGGGCCGTCATCCACAGCATGGGGGGAGGTCTGCGATGAAAGGTGAAGGGGTTTTAACACAAAGTGGAAAGGTCCTTGCCGGATTGATCGCCTTGATCTTCACGATCCTGGTGGTGAGCGCCGGGGTGCTGATGTTCAAGGATGTGTCGGCCGCGGTCGGCTTGCCGATGCTGGCCATCGCCGCAGTCGCCCTGATGCTCTGCCTGCTCGGCGTGATGTCCGTGCTTTACGCGGCCTATAATCTCCAGGACAAGTCACAGGCTCTGGCCCTGCCTGAAGGGTCGATCCGTGCCGTGATCGCGCTGATGCTGGTTGTGCTCTTCGCCATTCTGGCGATTTATCTCTATGGCAGCATATCGTCCGGCCAGTTCTCCGCCCTGGGTGAAGTCGCGTCCGCGTCCGTCGAGACGCTGAAGGCGCGATTCCCAGAAGGTTACATTGTCGCGGTGGATGTTCCGGGCAGGAGCGGATTCCAGAATGTCTGGATCAAATTGGGCGTGACGCCCGAGGGCAATGATTTCGCCAAGCAGGTCCTGGTGCTCGTCGGCACCCTCGTCACGTCGATATCCAGCTTCTATTTCGGCTCCAGGTCGGGAGGCGAAGGAAAGAACCGGCCCCTGCTGCCCGAGGAGGGCAAGAAAGACGCGGTGCCGCAGGTCCAGTCGGTGGAGCCCAAGGCCTTCGCCCCCGGTAGCGGCAAGGCCAGGGGGCGTCTGCTCGGCGAATTTCTGGACGGGGTCACGGAACTGAACCTCGCCAATGGCAGTTTGCGACTGCCGGCGACCGTCGTCTCGGCCGCACCCGGCGAGGTGGCCTTCTCATTCGATCCGCCGGCCGACATGGCGACGGGCACCTGGGATATCGTTGCGACCAATGGGGCGGGGCAGTCCAGCAGGCTGAACGCCGCGATTGAAGTCAAGGCGCCATGAGTGGAAACGCGTGATCGCGATTCCGCTCTTAATGCGCCTCGGCCCAGGAATGACCGGTGCCGGCTTCGACGACGAGGGGAACGGATATGTCGACGGCGGGCAAGGCGGCGCCCTGCATGACGCGGACGACGACGGCTTTGGTTGCCGCGACCTCGGCGTCGGGCACTTCGAACACCAGTTCGTCGTGGACCTGCAGCAGCATCTTCGCCGCGAGGCCGGCCTCGCGCAGGGCGTCCGGCATCCGGATCATGGCGCGGCGCATGATGTCGGCGGCGGAGCCCTGGATCGGGGCGTTGATCGCGGCCCGTTCCATGAAGGCGCGGCGCGCCGCGCTCTTGTCGTTGATGCCGGGGACATGGCATTTGCGGCCGAAGATCGTGCCGACGAAGCCCTGCCGGTGCGCCAGTTCCTTCATCGCGTCCATATAGGCGCGGATGCCGGGGAAACGCTCGAAATAGCGTTTGATGTAGGCGCCGGCCTCGCCCTGCGGGATGCCCAGCTGATTGGCGAGACCGAAGGCCGAGATGCCGTAGATGATGCCGAAATTGATCGCCTTGGCCCGGCGCCGGATCATCGGGTCCATGCCTTCGACCGGAATGCCGAAGACTTCGGACGCGGTCATGGCGTGAATGTCGATGCCCCTGGCGAAGGCGTCCTTCAGGGCGCCGATGTCGGCGATATGGGCGAGCAGGCGCAATTCGATCTGGCTGTAGTCGGCGGACATCAGCACGGTGCCCGGCGCGGCGACGAAGGCGCGGCGGATCTTGCGGCCTTCCTCGGTGCGGATCGGGATGTTCTGCAGGTTGGGATCGGTCGACGACAGGCGCCCGGTGGAGGTCGAGGCCATGGCGTAGGACGTATGGACCCGGCCGGTCTTCGGGTTGATCTGGGCCTGCAGCGCGTCGGTATAGGTCGATTTCAGCTTGGCGAGCTGGCGCCAGTCGAGGATTTTCTGCGGCAGGGCATGACCCTGGCCGGCCAGTTCTTCCAGCACATCGGCGCCAGTGCCCCAGGCGCCGGTCTTCATGCGCTTGCCGCCCGGCAACTTCATCTCGTCGAACAGAATCTCGCCCAGCTGCTTGGGGCTGCCGACATTGAAGCTGCGCCCGGCGAGCTGGTGGATTTCAGCCTCCATCTCGGCCATGCGGGCGGCGAAATCGGCCGACAGGCGGGCGAGTTCGGCCCGGTCGACCAGGATGCCGGCCGCTTCCATGTCGACGAGGACGGGCGACAGTGGCCGCTCCAGCGTTTCGTAGACCGTCAGCACCCTTTCCCGGAACAGGCGGGGTTTCAGGGCCTGATGGAGGCGCAAGGTGATATCGGCATCCTCGGCGGCGTAGCGCGTCGCCTCGGCGAGGCCGACCTCGTCGAAGCCGATGCGATCCTTGCCGGTGCCCGTCACCTCGTCGTATTTCACCGTCTGGTGGCCGAGGTGCAGGCTGGCCAACTCGTCCATGCCATGGCCGTGGGCGCCGCCCTCGAGGGCGTAGGAGATCAGCATCGTGTCATCGAAGGGCGCGATGGCGATGCCGTGCTGGCGCAGCACCAGCATGTCGTATTTCAGGTTCTGCCCGACCTTCAGCACATCGTCCGCTTCAAGGAGCGGCTTCAACGCGTCGAGCGCGTCCGCGACCGGGATCTGCGCCGCGACCTCGCCGTCGAGGGCAAGGCCGCCGCGCGCCCGGTGGCGCAAGGGGACATAGGCCGCCTTGCCCGCCTCGATGCTGAGGGAGAAACCGACCAGCTCCGCCTGCATGGCGTCGAGCGAGGTGGTTTCCGTGTCGAAGGCGACGATGCCGGCGGCGCGCGCCCGCGCGATCCAGCGTTTCAGCGCGGCAAGATCGGTTACCGTCTCGTAAGCCGTGGTGCCGGGCGCCGCCGGGGCCTCGGCCGGCTTGGCCGCGACGGCGGCCGCGTCGGCGGCGCGGGCGGCGGTGCCGGCGAGGGGGGCGGCCAGCCGGCTGCCCAGCTTGTTGCGCAGGCTGCGGAAATCGTTTTCTTCGAGGAAAGGCAGCAGCTTGGCGCTGTCGATGGCGCGGATGCGCAGGTCGTCGAAGCCCGTGTCCATCGGCACGTCGGCCTTCAGGCGGACCAGCTCGCGGCTGATCCGGGCGAGGTCGGCGTGGGTCTCCAGATTCTCGCGCCGTTTCGGCTGCTTGATCTCGCCCGTCCGCGCCAGCAGCGTGTCGAGATCGCCATAGGTATTGATCAGCTCGGCCGCGGTCTTCTGGCCGATGCCGGGCACGCCCGGCACATTGTCGGTCGGATCGCCCATCAGGGCCTGGACGTCGACCACCTTCTCGGGCGGCACGCCGAATTTCTCGATCACCTGATCCGGGCCGATCGAGCGGATCTTCACCGGATCCATCATGTCGACGCCGCCGCCGACCAGCTGCATCAGGTCCTTGTCCGAGGAGACGATGGTGCAGCGGGCGCCGCGCGCCTTGGCGGTGGCGGCCAGGGTGGCGATGATGTCGTCCGCCTCATAGCCTTCGAGTTCGAGCGCGGGGACGTTGAAGGCCGCCGTCGCCTCGCGGATCAGGGCGAACTGCGGGATCAGGTCTTCCGGCGCCGGGGGCCGGTGGGCCTTGTATTGGGGATAGATATCGTTGCGGAAGGTCCGCCGGCCGGCATCGAAGACGACGGCGAGATGGGTCGGCCGGTCGCCATTGTCGAGATCGGCGAGGAAGCGCGCCATGATGTTGGCGAAGCCCAGCACGGCGTTGACCGGCGTGCCGTCGGCCCGGGTCAGGGGCGGCAGGGCATGGTAGGCCCGGAAGATATAGCCCGAGCCGTCGACGAGATAGAGATGCTCGCCCCCGGCCGCCGCGCCCGTCTCAGTGGGCATGAGCGTGCGAATCGCCCTCGAGGATGTAGAGCTTGCCGCAATAGGGACACTGCACCTCGCCCCGGCCTTCCATGTTCAGATAGACGCGCGGATGCCCCAGGGCGCCTTCGCCGCCGTCGCAGGCCACGATGGGGGTGTCGACTTTCTTCGTCTCGGGCGCTTCGGTCGCCATGGCTGTTCGGTCTCCTGGAAAAGCGGGCGGATATTAACGCAGCCTAGCCTGCTGTCCACAGCGAGGGGAGATGGATTCGTTAGACCTATTCGGGGCATTGTCTCTGCCGCCCCGCCGTGGTCAAACAGGGGCTTCCCGCCGTTGCCGGACGGCCGGAAAAAGGATGCGCCGAACGGGAGGAGGGCCCTGAGCGGCGGGTCCGGTTCGCTTAAGCATTTCCAAGGGGTGGAGGATTTGATGTCGACTATCGTTCCCGTCGTTTTGTGCGGCGGTTCTGGCTCGCGGCTGTGGCCCGCCTCGCGCAGCAGCTACCCCAAGCAGTTCTTGACCTTCGCCGACGAGACCTCGCTGTTCCAGCAGGCTGTCGCCAGGGTCGCCGGCATCGGCCGGCCGCTGATCGTCACCAATGCCGCCTATCGCTTCCTGGTCGCCGAACAGCTGCGCCTGATCGGGGTGGAGGCGGATATCCTGCTCGAGCCCTTCGGCCGCGATTCCTGCGCCGCCATCGCCGCCGCCGCTGCCTTCGCCGTCCGCCGCGATCCGGCCGCGACCATGGTCGTCGTCGCCGCCGACCATGCGATTCCCGATACGGATGTCTTCCTCGCCGATGTCGCCCTCGCGGTCGAGGCGGCGGGGCAGGGCCTGCTCGTCTGCTTCGGCCTGAAGCCGACGTCGCCCGCGACGGGTTACGGCTATATCAGGCCGGGCCGGCCGCTGCTGGGCGGCAAGGTCCACGAAATCGGCGCCTTCGTCGAAAAGCCGGACCTCGAGACCGCGAAACGCTATGTCGCCGAAGGCCTGTTGTGGAATTCGGGCAATTTCGCCTATCGCGCCGATGTCTTCCTGTCCGAACTCGCCGCCTTCCAGCCCGCCGTGCTGGCGGCGGCCGATGCCGCGGTGGCCAAGGCCGCGCGCGATTTCGATTTTGTGCTGCTCGACCCCGAAGCCTTCGGCCAGGCGCCCAAGATTTCGGTCGACTACGCGGTGATGGAGCGGACGGCGCGCGCCGCCGTGATCGCCGCCCGCTTCGACTGGTCCGACGTCGGCACCTGGTCGGCGGTGCAGGGCGTCTCCCCCGCCGACGAGAACGGCTGTGCCGTGGTCGGCGACGGCATCGTCGCCGACAGCCGCAACTGCTTCGTCTATTCCCCGGACAAGCTGACCGTGGTCGGCGGGCTCGAGAATGTCATCGTGGCGACGACCAAGGACGCGGTCCTCGTCGTCTCGCGCGATTATTCGGAACATGTGAAGCAGCTCGTCGGCAAGCTGGAGAAGGGCGGCCGCAGCGAGGCCAGCCATCACCGCGAGACCCTGCGGCCCTGGGGCGCCTTCGAGGCGCTGGACGCGGGCGACGGCTATAGCGTGAAGCGAATCACGGTGAAGCCGGGCGGCCGCCTCGTGCTGCAGAGCCGCCTGCGTATTCCCGAATACTGGATCGTGGTCGGCGGCACGGCGGTCATCGGCACCGGCGCGGAAAGCCAGACCGTGCTGGCCGGTCAGGCCGTGCATATCCCGGTGGGCGACAAGCGGGTGATCGACAATCCGGGCGAGCTTCCCTTGCGCCTCATCGAGGTGCAGACCGGCGCGACCGGCGGCGAGACCAGCGCCTACGACTGACGGTTTACGGGAAACGGGGCGTCAGGCGATGCCCCGCTCCTTCTTCACCTGTTCCCAGGCGGCGTTGATCTTGGCCAGGCGCTCGGTCGCGATCTGGATGAATTCCTCGGGCATGCCCTTGGCGACCAGCATGTCCGGGTGATGCTCGCGCACCAGCTTGCGATAGGCGGCCTTCAGCGCAGCCTCGTCGAGGTCGCGGGTGACACCCAGCACCGTGTAGGGGTCGCCCCGGTCGGGGCCGAGGTGGGCGGCGCGGATCGCGGCGAATTCCGTGTCGGAGAATCCGAAGATGCGGGCGACCGCGATCAGGAAATCCAGCTCGGCCTGATGGACGACCGCATCCGCCTTGGCGATGTGGAACAGCCCGTCCAGCAATTCCTCGAGCACGGTCCGGTCGTCACCCATCACGGCGCGGATCTGCGCGGCATAGGGCTCGAAGCCGGCGGCGTCTTCTTTGGCGCGGTCGAAGATGCGGGCGACCTGGCCGACCTCGCTCTCGGGCACATGGAAGACTTCGCGGAAGGCCTTGATCTCGTCCCGGGTCACCGTGCCGTCAGCCTTGGCCATCTTGGCGCCCAGCACGATGACGCCGACGGTGAAGGCGACGCGCCTTGTCTGTTCCCGGCCGGCAGCCTCGCGCGGGGCGCCAGGCAGACCTCCTGCCAGCGTGTCGACCGCATGGCCGGCCAGCCCGCCCAGCAGAGCCCCGATCGGCCCCCCGAGGGCGAAGCCCGCCGCGCTGCCGATGATCTTGCCCCAGATGCTCATGGCTGTCCTGCCCGACCCGTGATTGACTCGTGAACCGCCGCCATGGTGTGAAGCCTTGGGCAGGGAAGACAAGAGGGCATATGAGCACCTGGGATTTCTGGATCGACCGCGGCGGCACTTTCACCGATATCGTGGCCCGCCGCCCGGACGGCGTCATCGTCACGGAAAAGCTGCTGTCCGAGAATCCGGAACATTACGAGGATGCCGCGGTCGAGGGCGTGCGCCGCCTGCGCGCGAGCCTGCCCGGCCCGGTCAATGCCGTGAAGATGGGCACCACGGTCGCGACCAACGCCCTCCTCGAGCGGAAGGGCGAGCGGGTGGTGCTGGCGATCACCCGCGGCTTCGCCGATGCCCTGCGCATCGCCTATCAGAACCGGCCCGATATCTTCGCCCTCGACATCCGCCTGCCGGAACTCCTCCACGAACAGGTGGTGGAGATCGACGAGCGCGTGTCGGCCCGGGGCGAGGTGCTGCATCCCCTCGACCTCGAAGGCGCGCGGGCGGGATTGCAGGCGGCTTTCGAGGCCGGCATCCGCTCGATCGCCATCGTGCTGCTGCACGGCTATCGCTTTCCCGCGCACGAGCGGGCGCTGGCGGCGCTGGCGCGGGCGATCGGCTTCACCCAGGTCTCGACCGGCCATGGCGCCAGCCCCCTGATGAAACTGATCGGGCGCGGCGATACCACGGTGGTCGATGCCTATCTCTCGCCCATCCTGCGGCGCTATGTCGACAGGGTGGCGGCGGCGCTGGGCGACAGCCGGCTGATGTTCATGCAGTCCTCCGGCGGGTTGACCGACGCCCATCTGTTTCAGGGCAAGGACGCCATCCTGTCCGGACCGGCCGGCGGTGTCGTCGGCGCCGTCCGCACCGCGGCGCAGGTGGGGGAGGGGCGGATCATCGGTTTCGACATGGGCGGCACTTCGACCGACGTCTGCCATTACGCCGGCAGCTTCGAGCGCGCCTTCGAGACCCTGGTGGCGGGCGTCCGCATCCGCGCGCCCATGATGGCAATCCACACCGTCGCCGCGGGCGGCGGCTCCATTCTCGGCTTCGACGGCGCGCGCCTGCGGGTCGGCCCTGAAAGCGCCGGGGCCAATCCGGGCCCCTGCGCCTATCGCCGGGGCGGGCCGCTGACGGTGACCGACGCCAATGTGCTGCTGGGCAAGTTGCTGCCGCACCGTTTCCCCGCCGTCTTCGGTCCGGGCGCCGATCAGCCGCTGGACGCCTTTGCTGTGCGGGCGAAGTTCGAGGCGCTGGCGGCCGAGGTTTCCGCCGCGACCGGCAAGCCCACGACGGCCGAGGCCATGGCCGACGGTTTCGTCGCCATCGCGGTCGAGAACATGGCCAATGCGATCAAGAAGATCTCGGTGCAGCGCGGCCACGACGTGACGACCTACACGCTGCAATGTTTCGGCGGTGCCGGGGGGCAGCACGCCTGTCTGGTCGCCGAGGCGCTGGGCATGGGCCGCGTGATGTTGCACCCGATGGCGGGGCTGCTGTCCGCCTATGGCATGGGCCTCGCCGATATCGCGGCGACGCGGGAAGAGGCGGTGGAGGCGGTGCTGGACGCCGCCGGCCTCGCCGCTGCAGAGGCCCGCCTCGATGCCCTCGGCGCGGATGCGATCGACGAGGTCGCGGGTCAGGGCATCGCGCGGGACGCCATCGCCCTGCACAGGCGTATCCACCTGCGTTACGAGGGAACGGATACCGCCCTCATTGTGGCCCATGGCACGCCGGACGCCATCAGGGCGGCGTTCGAGGCGGCGCATCGTGCCCGCTTCGGCTTCATTTCCGGCAACCGGCGCCTGATCGTCGAGGCGATCTCGGTCGAGGCGGCGGGAGGCGGCAGCGCCGTCGCCGAACCCGTTCTGCCAACTCGTGCCGACGGCAGCACCGTCGACGTGGCGGAGACGGCGCGCATCTTCAGTCGGGGCGGGTTCCACGACGCGGCGGTGGTCGAGCGGTCGGGCCTGCTCGCCGGCGATATCGTCGACGGCCCCGCGATCCTGGTCGAGGCCCATTCGACCGTGGTGGTCGAACCGGGCTGGCGGGCGCGGATGCACGGCAACGGCACCCTGTTCCTTGACCGCACGGGCGAGGCGGCGCGGCGCGACATCGGCACCGGCCGCGATCCGGTGATGCTGGAGGTGTTCAACAACCTCTTCATGTCGATCGCGGAACAGATGGGCCTGACGCTGGAGAAGACCGCGCATTCGGTGAACATCAAGGAAAGGCTCGACTTTTCCTGCGCTGTGTTCGACGGCAAGGGCGGCCTCGTCGCCAATGCACCGCATATGCCGGTCCATCTCGGCAGCATGTCGGAATCGGTCGAGACGGTGATCCGCGGTCACCGCGCCACCATGCAGCCGGGCGACGCCTTCATGCTGAACGCGCCCTATAACGGCGGCACCCATCTGCCGGATGTGACCGTGATCGTGCCAGTGTTCGACCGGGCGGGCCGCGATGTGATCTTTTACGTCGCGGCGCGCGGGCATCAGGCCGATATCGGCGGCATCACGCCCGGCTCCATGCCGCCCCATTCGACGAGCGTGATCGAGGAAGGCGTGCTGATCGACAATCTGCCCCTGCTCGCGAAGGGCCGCTTCCTCGAGGACGAGGTGGTGGCGCTGCTCTCGTCCGGGCCTTACCCCGCGCGCAATCCGGCGCAGAATGTCGCCGACCTGAAAGCGCAGATCGCCGCCTGCGAGAAGGGCGCGCAGGAATTGCTGGCGATGGTCGGGACTTATGGCCTCGCCACCGTCCACGCCTATATGCGCCATGTGCAGGATAATGCGGCGGAAGCGGTGCGCCGGGTGATCGACCGCCTGTCGGACGGCGAATTCACCTGCCGGCTCGACAATGGCGCCGTGATCCATGTCGCGGTCACGGTCGATCGGGCGGCGCGGCGGGCGCGGGTCGATTTCACCGGCACCTCGGCGCAAGTGCCCAGCAATTTCAATGCCCCCTTCGCCGTGGTGAAGGCCGCCGTGCTCTATGTCTTCCGCACCCTGGTCGACGATGACATTCCGCTGAACCAGGGCTGTCTCGAACCGCTCGACATCATCGCCGGGGAAGGCTCGATGCTGCGGCCGGTCTATCCGGCGGCGGTCGTCGCCGGCAATGTCGAGACCAGCCAGGCGCTGTGCGACGCGCTTTATGGCGCCCTCGGCGTGATGGCGGCGGCGCAGGGCACGATGAACAATTTCACCTTCGGCAACGACCGCTATCAATATTACGAGACGATCTGCGGCGGTGCCGGGGCCGGCCCCGATTTCGACGGCTGCGATGCCGTCCACACCCATATGACCAATTCCCGCCTGACCGATCCCGAGGTGCTGGAATGGCGCTTCCCGGTGCGGGTGGAGGCTTTCGGCATCCGTCGCGGCTCCGGCGGGGCCGGGTGCCACCGGGGCGGCGATGGCGTCATTCGCCGGATTCGCTTCCTTGAGGCGATGACCGCGGCCATTCTGTCGAACCGGCGGGAGGTACCGCCCTTCGGCCTCGACGGCGGCGATGCGGGCGCGCCCGGGATCAACCGCTGCCTGCGGGTGGATGGGACGGTGGAGTTGCTGGGGCCTTGCGCCGAGGTCGCGGTCGCGCCCGGCGATGCCATCGAGATCGAGACACCGGGCGGCGGCGGCTTCGGCCGGCCGCGAGATTGAAGCGAGGGAGAGGGCGATGCCGAAGACCATGTTGATCACAGGCGCCAGCCGGGGCCTCGGCCGCGGGCTGGCCGAGACCTATGCCCGGGCGGGCTGGCAGGTTCACGCCGTGGCGCGGCAGGCGGGCGATCTCGAATCCGTGTCCGGCATCACCGCGCACGAGCTGGAAATCACCGACCGCAAGGCCATCGCCACCCTGCGCACCCGTTTCGCCGAGGCGCGGCTGGACCTTGTGATCAACAATGCCGGCATCTGGGGACCGCAGGCGCAAGACCTCGGCCCCATCGACGCCGACGCCTGGCTGGACGCCTTCCGGGTGAACGCCATGTGCCCCTATTACGTCGCCGAGGCGCTGCTCGATCCGCTAGCCCGGGGGCGGGGGCGGATCGTCACCATCACCAGCGGCATGGCTTCGATCACCAACAACAGCTCGGGCGGGGACTATATCTACCGCTCGTCCAAGGCGGCGGCGAGCATGGCCATGCGCTCGCTCTCGCGCGATGTCGTTTCGCGGGGACTCTGTGTCGTCACCCTCGACCCCGGCTGGGTGCGGACGGCGATGGGTGGGGCCGAGGCACCGCTGTCGATCGAAGAATCTGTCTCGGCCATGCACCGCACCATCGAAGGTCTGACCTCAAGAGATAACGGCAAGTTCCTGAATCTGTACGGAAACGAAGTGCCGTGGTAAGGCCCGGGCAGCATTGCGGCGCAGCGACGAATTCGGGTTTTCAGTGACGGATTTCTAAGTAACGATGAAGCCACCTCACCGACGAGAAAGGAAAGAAGGTCAATGACCGCCAATCATCTTCTCACCGGTGTCGTCTTCACCTTTCTGATGGCGCTGGTCGTCGGACTGGTCTGAGCCAAGCTGCAGACCCAAGTCACACAGGCGCGAATGGTGAAAAACGGGGCGGCCCCAACGGGCGCCCCGTTTCCATGTTAGGCCTTTGGCCGGGCAGCGTCCTTGGGCGGGAAATAGCTGTCCATATGGGCCTGGATCAGATGGCCGAACCACAGGCGGAAATCCTTGCGCGCAACCGGGTCGTCGGGCCGCCTTGCCGCCCCGCGCAGGGCGTGGCCCATGATGCCGTCGCCGTAGGCGACGGTCGCGACCAGCAGCACGATATTGGACGTATCTTCCTCTGACGGCGGGGCGACGCCCGCCGTCGCGTGATGTTCCATCCGGATGCTGTGAATGACGCGGATCAGCTCCGCGATCATCTGTTGCGAGAAACCCTGATTGCCGCCGTCATGCTCCAGCGTCAGCCAGGCGGCGAGGCGGGCATAGCCGCGCTCGGACAGAACCTCGAAGACTTTCTGCATGACCTGGGTCGCGTCCGGCGTCTTGCCCGCCGGTGTCGCCAGCGCGGCCAGAACGTCGGCGCGCAGCTGTTCGGTTGCCCGGATCGACAGCGCCTTCACCAGGCCGTCGCGACTCTCGAAATGGTGCAGGATGGCGGAATGGGACAGGCCGACGTCGCGGCCGATATCCTGCAGCCGCAAGCCTTCGGGGCCGAGGTTGGTCAGGCGGGCTTCCGCCGCGTCGAGGATCTGGCGCCGGGCTTCTTCCGACGTGCGCCGGATGCGCTTGCTCCCGATGACCGCTGCCATGCCGCTCTCCCCGCCGCGATCCCGAATCGCCCCGCGAATTGACAATTATGTCAACCGACTATAGGTTTCTGTTACACGAAAAATAAGACCGGGGCTATGACCATGGCGGTAAAGGGTGAGGAAAAGGCCGGGATCGGCAAGCTGGCGGGCAATCGCCGCTATCGCCCGCTCGAGGCGCTGCGGGCCCTGCGCATCCTGTTGCGCGACAAGGAAGATACCGCTCAGGTCTTCCGCATCATCGACGCCCTGGGCGGTCCCGCCTTCGAGGCGCTCTATCACCGCTTTCGTCGCCTGCCCCATGCCCTTGCCCTGCTCGAGCGGCCGCGTACCCTATGCGACGTGCTGTCCGACCGGGCCTATCTTGCCAGCCTGCCCGACGGCAGCCTCGGCCGCGCCTATCTCGGCTTCGTCGAGCGCGAGCAACTGACGGCCGACGGTCTCGTCGCCGCCAGCGACGAAGGTTATGGCGAGCGCGAGGAGGTCGATCCCCTGATGCGCCGCTTTGGCGAGCGCCTGCGCGATTCCCACGATCTCTACCACGTCGTCGGTCAGTTCGGCCGCGACGGCATGGGCGAGGTTTGCGTGCTGTCCTTCACCCACGGCGTTTCCGGCAATCCCGGCATCCTGCTGGTGATCCTCGGCGGCATCGGCAAGTTCCGCAAGGAATTGCCGGGTCAGCCCGTCGCGCGCATGGCCTGGCAGGCGTGGAAGATCGGCCGCGCCGCCACCTTCCTGCCCGGCGCCGACTGGGAAGCCCTGCTGCCGCTGCCGCTCGACGAGGTGCGCCGCCAGCTGAATGTCGGCACGCCCGCGCTTTATCACGCGTCGGGCCTGATGAACGCCGGGGGCGAAACGGGGCCGATGCCGGTCGCGGCCTAAGGCGGGCGAGGGGGCTTTCGGCCAAAAAAAAGCGGCCCGGCGCGGAGTGTCGCCGGACCGCCCATTCCCGGGGTCCATCCCATAGTCCCTGCCGATTGCCGACACCCTCCCCAGCGTGCCTTCAACCGATCACCGGGGGTTGTTTTTTTATCCCCTCGGTTGTTCCGGTGGCCTTTTCTTTTTGTTGGGCCGCCGAATTTCTCCCCCGCCAGCAGGTCGCCGATGTGTTCGACGTGATTCGCAGCTGGCGCTTTTCTTTTTCTTGCTGACGGGCATCATGACGTCATGTCGGTACTGAATGCAACATCAGAAGTTACCGCACCTGCGTCCCGCAGGCGCAGCATGGATCGGCTCGCGGTTTTTGCATCTGCGTTGCTTCATGTCTTGATCCTGCTGGCCATCCTGCTGAAATTGCCCGACGAAGCGCAGGATGGCGCGGGCGGCATGGCGATCGACATCGTCTATGACGTGCCGGGTGACGCCACCAGGGGCGACGGCGACGATGCCGCGGCTTCCGCCGTGCCGACCGCCGCCGAGGTGACGCCGGTCGAGCCGGCACCGGTTCCGCCCGCGCCGGCGCCGCCCGTCGTGGCCGAGGCCCCGCCCGTGCCCGAGGCGCCGCCCCCGCCCCCGCCCGAGCCGGTCTCGAAAGTGCCCGAGCCCGTGGTGCAGAAACCGCCGCCGCCAAAGCCCAAGGCGCCGACCCCGCCCCGGCCGACGGTTGCCGCCCCGGCCCGGCCCGCGCCCGCGCCGCCCACGCCGGCCAGCCTGCCGGGCACGGGTACGGGACAGGTTACAACCGGGGAAGGGCGGGGGACGGCGGCCGGTGCCGCCGATCCCAATGCCGCCGCGGGCGAGGTGGCGGGCGATGGCGGCGTCGTCGGCAATGGCGTGCCGCGCGTCGCCCGGGGCAAGGATGTCGGGACCGAGGAACTGCGCAACCGGCTGATCGGCAACACGCTGTCGGGCCAGATGGGCAGCCGCGACGGCGCCGCCGGCCGCTTCGACGTGACCTGGCAGGCCTATGTGAAGCCGGACGGCACGGTGATCGCCCGCATCTATTACAAGGCCATCGGCAAGAAGGGCGCGATGGAGGAGAAGGTCGTGACCGAGCGCGGGGTGTGGAGCCTCGAGAACGGCCGCATGTGCCTGAAGTTCGAGAAGATCATCGACCTCGGCGCCAAGGATTGTTTCCGGGTGCAGGACGTCGACAAGAAGATGGCCTTCTACTACGGCGAATGCCCCTTCAACTCGTCGGACCGCTGCCACAGCAACCGCCTCGGCCAGTTCGGCGAGGTACTGCCCGGCAACGCCTTCGGCCTTTGACAGGCTGTGCCGGCACCGCTAAAACTGCCCGCGTGTCTCCGTAGCTCAGCAGGATAGAGCACAGGATTCCTAATCCTGGGGCCGTGGGTTCGAATCCCGCCGGGGACACCATCCCTTTCCAGCAGAACCGATCCCGACGGGATTATCCCGTTGCCGCATTTCCTTCGTGGGAGAATGTCGCGGCACGCGCGCTGGATCGTGGCGGAGCATAAATAACATTATAATAGTGTTGATATTTATAATAATTGAGAAATTGATGTGAATAATTTAGATACAACATGGAATCTGTTCCGATCATGAAGGAGGAAGGTCATGTCCGGTCGCCATGTCGCCTTCGCCGGAAGCTCCGGGGCCACAGGGGCCCATCACGCGGCGCGATGTTGACCATCATGCCAAGTCGGCATTGCCGACTGGCGAGGATTGTCGACGTCGACCGCCATGGGCGCCTTCCCGGGCGCTTCAGCTTCTGTATCGGGTAATGACATGTCTGTTAACAAGGTGGTCGCCATGCCAACGCAGCGTAGCGACGGGGCCTCAGCCATATTCGTCGATCCCGTCTCGCTCGGCCTCGAGGCCGAGATCGAGCGGGTGGCGAAGTCATCCGTCCATATCCTGATCCGCGGCGAAACCGGCGTGGGCAAGGAATTGGTGGCGCGGCGCATTCATGCGCTGGGTGCCCGGCAAGGCCGGCCCTTCGTCGCGGTCAACTGCGCCGCCCTGTCCGAGAGCCTGTTCGAGAGCGAATTGTTCGGCCATGAAAGAGGGGCCTTCACCGGTGCTTTCGTTGCGACCGCCGGCTGGTTCGAGGCCGCGGACGGCGGCACGCTGTTCCTCGATGAAATTGGCGAACTGGCGCCGGCCATGCAGGCAAAGCTGCTGCGCGTCATCCAGGAACGCGAAGTAACGCGCGTGGGCGCCCGTGTGGCGCGGCCGATCAACGTTCGCCTGATCACGGCGACCAACGTCGATCTTGAACAGGCCATCGCCGACGGCCGTTTCCGCGAGGATCTATACTATCGCATCAGGGTCGCCACGCTGCGCATTCCGCCCTTGCGCGATCGGCCCGCCGATATCCTGCCCCTGGCCCGCCATTTCAGCCGGCATTACGCCGCGCAGCCCGGGGGGATCCCCTTCACGGCGGAAGCGGAGGCCGCCCTGTTGCGCCACGATTGGCCCGGCAATATCCGCGAGCTGGAAAATGTCGTGCAGGCGGCGCTGGTCGGACTGCGAACGCCCCATGTCACGCCGGCTGACCTGACCCTGACCGTCCGGCGCGCGACCGCCGCGCCTGAAGTGGTGCCCGACAGTCTCGGTCTGCTTTCCGGCCTCGTTGACGATTTGCTGGCCTTCGACACACCCGATCTGTTCGAACGGGTCCAGGAGTTGCTGGTGTTGCGCGCCCTCGCGGCCTGCCACGGCAATCAGGTGCGCGCCGCGGCCAATCTCGGCGTCACGCGGAATGTGCTGCGTACCTTGATGCAGCGTCACGGACTGTTGAAGCCGACGAACCGCGAGCCCTGATATCGCTCGCGATACAGCGGAAGGAAAGGGGCATCGTCGCGAGACGGTGCCCCTTTCGCATGTCGGCCCAGGCTCGATCTGTTGAAATCGGTGCAGGGGGTCAGCATCGTTTGTCGAGAATCCAGCAGCATTTGTACTTTTTAAATAAGTTAATTAAGGAAAACTACGAACATTATGTGTTGGCATGATTATTGATAGGTGATCGGGGTGTGTAAATTGCCCCCGGATGTCGTCGTGCCTCACTCTCAGCCTTTCAGTCTCGTGTCGGTCAACGGCAGTCCCCGGCAGCCGTCGCGGACCGGCCATCTCGTGCGGGCCATCGCCGATGCCGTTTCGGTCCGCATTCCGGTGATCCACGAGGCGATCGACCTTGGTGCGGTCTCGGGGCCGCTGCTGGCCGCGCCGGGCCGCGCGGACCTCCCGCCGGAAGGGGAGGCACTGGTCCGCAGGATCGAGACCGCGGACATCCTGGTCCTCGGCACGCCCGTCTATCGCGGCTCCTACACCGGGCTGTTCAAGCATCTGTTCGATCTCGTCGCACATGACGCCCTCGCCGGGAAGATCGCGGTGCTTTCGGCCACCGGCGGCTCGCCTCTGCACGGGCTGGTGACCGAGCACCAGTTGCGCCCGCTGCTGGGTTTCTTCGGCGCCTACACGGTGCCGACCACGATTTTCGCGACCGAGACCGATTTCACCGATCTCCAGCTGTCGAATCCTGCCATTTCGGCCCGCATCGACCGTGCCGCCAGCGAAGCCGCCCGCCTTCTGGAGCGTCGCGCGACGGTCGTGCCGTCGCCGGTCGTTCTCGCCCGTACCGCCTGACCGGAAACACAAGGAACCATCGCCATGAACGCCATCGCTCCCATCGCCGCCAAGACCGAGGACGCCGTGAAATTCGCCTATTGGGTGCCCAACGTCTCGGGCGGCCTCGTCGTCTCGAAGATCCCGCAGCGGACGGACTGGAACCTCGACTACAACATCAAGCTGGCGCGCATCGCCGAGGAGGCGGGCTTCGATTACGCCCTGTCGCAGATCCGTTTCATCGGCTCCTATGGCGCCGAATACCAGCATGAATCGACCACCTTCTCGACCGCCCTGCTCGCGGCGACGACGAAGCTGAAGGTGATCGCCGCGATCCTGCCCGGTCCCTGGCATCCCGCCGTCATCGCCAAGCTCGGCGCTTCCGCCGATCAGCTGTTCGGCGGCCGCTGGGCGATCAACGTGGTCTCGGGCTGGTTCAAGGGCGAATTCACGGCGCTCGGCCTGCCCTGGCTCGAGCACGACGAGCGTTACCGCCGCAGCCGCGAGTTCATCGAGGTGGTGAAGGGCATCTGGACCCGGGACAATTTCACCTACAAGGGCGACTTCTACCAGATCAACGACTTCAACCTGCGGCCCAAGCCGGTGCAGGCGCCGCATCCCGAGATCTTCCAGGGCGGCAACAGCAAGGCCGCGCGCGAGAACGCGGGTGCCGTCTCCGACTGGTACTTCATGAATGGCAACACGCCCGAAGGCCACAAGGCCCAGATCGACGACGTGAACGCGATCGCCGCCCGCAACGGCCGTGCCGGTCAGGTGAAGTTCGGCGTCAACGCCTTCATCATCGCCCGCGATACCGAGAAGGAAGCCAAGGCGGAACTCCAGGCGATCATCGACCAGGCGGACGCCGAGGCGGTGAATGCCTTTGGCGGCGCGGTGAAACAGGCCGGTCAGGCCTCGCCCGACGGGCAGGGCATGTGGTCGAAGTCGGGCTTCAACGATCTCGTCCAGTATAACGACGGCTTCAAGACCAATCTGATCGGCACCCCCGAACAGATCGCCGAGCGCATCTACGCCCTGAAGGCGCTGGACGTCAATCTGGTGCTGGGCGGCTTCCTGCACTTCCAGGAAGAAGTCGCCTATTTCGGCGAGAAGGTGCTGCCGCTGGTGCGCGAGCTGGAGCGGGCGAAGCCCCTGCCGGCGACCGCCGCCGTCGCCTGATCGCTGCCCCGAAACCACGAGGGCGGCAGGCCGGATCGGTGCCAAAGCGGCACCGATCCGGTTACCGGGATGAAGATGATGATGGTGATGTCTGAACAGATCGCGACCGCCTGGGCGCTGGAACAGGCCGGGGTAACCCCCGCCTTCCTGCGCCGCGAGGAGGAGGAAGCGGCGCCTCCGGTGTATCGGGGCGACGCACTCCTCGTCCTGCAGGGCGTCAGCCTCGCCTTTGGCGGGGTGAGGGCGCTGTCCGATATCGGCTTCGCCGCGCGCGAGGGCGAGACGCTGGCGATCATCGGGCCGAATGGCGCGGGCAAAAGCTCGCTCCTCAACGTGATCAACGGCATCTACCGGCCGCAGTCGGGACGTGTGCTGTTCCGGGGCCTGGACCTGACCGGTCGCGGCGCGCGGAATGCCGCCCGCGCAGGGATCGCCCGCACCTTCCAGAACATCGCCCTGTTCAAGGGCCTGTCGGTGATCGACAATATCGTCACCGGCCGCAGCCTTGCCCATCGCGCCGGGCTTTTCGAGCAGATCCTCGGCCTGCCGCGCGCCCGCCGCGAGGAAGCCGAGGCGCGGGAGGAGGCGCTCCGCCTGCTCGATTTCCTTCAGCTGGGCGCCTTCGCCGAGCGTCAGGTCGGCGCGCTGCCCTATGGCCTGCAGAAGCGGGTGGAACTCGCGCGGGCGCTCGCGGCGCGGCCCCGGCTCCTCCTGCTCGACGAGCCGATGGCGGGCATGAGCGCGGGCGAGAAGCAGGACCTGTCCGACGCCATCCTCGCCGCCAAGGCCCGCTTCGGCATGACCGTCGTCCTGATCGAACACGACATCGGCGTCGTCATGAACCTGTCCGATCACATCCTTGTGCTCGACTACGGCCAGAAGATCGCCGACGGCACGCCGGACGCGGTGCGCGACGACCCCCGCGTGATCGAAGCCTATCTCGGCGCCGGTCACTGAAAGGCTGAAGCCATGGATTTCCTGCTCGAAGTGCTGGTCGGCGGCCTGTTGTCCGGCGTGATGTATTCCCTGGTCGCGATCGGTTTCGTGCTGATCTACAAAACCTCGGGCGTGCTCAATTTCGCCCAAGGGGCGCAATTGCTCTTCGCCGCGCTGACCTTCGTCAGCCTCGTCGAGCGTGAGGTGCCCTTCGTCGCCGCGCTGGCGATCACGCTCGGCGCCATGGTCGTCATCGGCCTTGCGATCGAGCGTTTCGTGCTGCGGCCGCTGGTCAATCAGCCGCCGATCACCCTCTTCATGGCGACGCTCGGCCTCTCCTATGTGATCGAAGGCGCGTCGCAACTGCTCTGGGGCGCGCAGGTCCATGGCCTCGACCTCGGCATCGACGATGCCCCGATCGAGGCGGCGGGCATCTTCATCAGCCAGTTCGATCTCTTCGCCGCCGGTATCGCCGGGGCGATGGTGCTCGCGCTCGTGCTGTTCTTCCGCAAGACCCGCACCGGCCTTGCCTTTCGCGCGGTGGCCGACGATCAGGTGGCGGCGCTCTCCGTCGGCATCCGCCTGCCCCGGGTCTGGGTCGCGGTCTGGATCGCCGCGGGTGTCGTCGCCCTGGTCTCCGGCCTGTTGTGGGGCGCGCGGCTCGGGGTACAGTTCTCCCTCTCCCTCGTCGTCCTCAAGGCTTTGCCCGTCCTGGTGCTCGGCGGCTTCGATTCCGTTGCCGGCGCCATCGTCGGCGGCCTGCTGATCGGCGCGGCCGAGAAACTGGCCGAGGTTTACATCGGTCCCCTCTTCGGCGGCGGGATCGAGGGCTGGTTCGCCTATGTCGCCGCCCTCGCGTTCCTGTTGGTGCGTCCTTCCGGCCTGTTCGGCCAGAAGCTGGTGGAGCGGGTGTGACCATGACCGATCTGACCCTGTCCCAGCCCCGTCAGGGCCTGCCCGCCTGGGCCGGGCGCCTGCCGGTGGCCCTGTTGCTCGCCGTCGCCTTTGGGGTCGTGCCCTTCGTCGGCGATCAATATCTGTTCGACGCGATCCTGGTGCCGTTCCTGGCGCTCTCGCTCGCCGGTGTCGGCCTCAACCTGTTGACCGGCTATGCAGGGCAGGTCTCGCTCGGCTCCGCCGCCTTCATGGCGGTGGGGGCCTTCGCGAGTTACAATTTCATCCTGCGGATCGAGGGGCTGCCGCTGCTCGCCGGGCTCGCGCTCGGCGGGGTCACGGCGGCGGCGGTCGGCCTTGTCTTCGGGCTGCCGTCGCTGCGGCTCAAGGGTTTCTATCTCGCTGTCTCGACCCTCGCCGCGCAATTCTTCGTGCAGTGGGCGCTGACCAAATTCGACTGGTTCTCCAACGGCAATGCCTCGGGTGTCATCACCGCGCCGCCGCTGACCGTGCTCGGCATCAGTTTCGACAGCTCGGTCGGGCGCTATCTGTTCTCGCTCATCGTCGTTGCCCTGCTCACCCTGGCCGCCTGGCGTCTCACCCGCTCGGAGATCGGGCGCAGCTTCATCGCCGTTCGCGACCGCGACGTGGCGGCGTCCAGCCTCGGCATCTCGGTCCTGCGGGTGAAGCTGCTCGCCTTCGCCGTCTCGTCCTTCATCGTCGGCGTCGCCGGGGCGCTCTGGGCCTTCGCCTACCTGCGCACGGTGGAGCCGGCGGGCTTCGACCTCGACCGCTCGTTCCAGATCCTCTTCATCGTCATCATCGGCGGCCTCGCCTCGATCCGGGGCGCCTTCCTCGGCGCCGGCTTCATCGTGATCTTCCCGCTGATCCTCAGCCGTCTCGGCCAGGCGCTGCTGGGCGACACCTTCGATTCGGGCGTGCTCGAGAACGCCCAGAAGATCGTCGTCGGCGGGTTGATCATCGCTTTCCTCATCGCCGAACCCGCCGGTCTCTCCGCGCTCGTCGCGCGGCTGACCCGGCGTAACCTCAACTGATACCGGACACCCCCAGGAGTCGTTTCATGTCCTTCAGGAAGACCATCAGCCGCCTCGCGCTGGCCGCCGCGCTGCTCGGCGGCCTCGGCAGTGTCGCGGCAAAAGCCGACGGCGAGATCTATTTTCCGCTGCAATCCTATCGCGTCGGCCCCTATGCCGCTGGCGGCACCGGCTTCTTCGGCGGTTTCATCGACTATCTGAACCTGATCAACGAGCGCGACGGCGGCGTGAACGGCGTCAAATTCGTCTGGGACGAATGCGAGACCGAATACAAGGTCGAGCGCGGCGTCGAATGCTACGAGCGCACCCGCTCGACCCATCAGCCGGCCGGCCCGGCGGCCTATAATCCGCTCTCGGTCGGCATCGCCTATGCCCTGATCGACCGCGCGACCTCGGACAAGATCCCGCTGATCACCATCAACCACGGCCGCACGGATTCGACCGACGGCCGCGTCTTCCCCTATGTCTTCCCGCTCCAGCTCAATCCCTGGTCCGAAGCCTCGGCCACGGTCAATTACATCGGCCAGCAGCTCGGCGGCCTCGACAAGCTGGCCGGCAAGAAGATCGCCGTGCTCTATCACGGCTCGCCCTACGGCAAGGAAACCATCCCGATCTTCGATCTCCTCGCCAAGAAATACGGCTTCGAGGTCACCCAGATCGAAGTGCCGCACCCCGGCAACGAACAGCAGGCGCAGTGGCTGACCATCCGCCGCCTGAAGCCGGAATATGTCGTGCTGCGCGGCTGGGGCGTGATGAATCCGGTTGCCCTGAAGACGGCGGTGAAGACCGGCTTCCCGGTCGATCACATCATCGGCAACGTCTGGTCCAATTCGGAGGAGGATGTGATCCCGGCCGGCGATGCCGCCAAGGGTTACGTCTCGGTCACCACCCATCCCTCGGGCACCGAATTCCCGGTGGTCAAGGAAATCGTCGAGAAGGTCTACGGCAAGGGCGTCGGCAATCTCGAGGACAAGGGGCGCATCGGCAGCGTCTACCACAACCTCGGCATCGTGAACGGCATCCTGAACGTGGAAGCCGTGCGCATCGCCCAGGCCCATTTCGGCAACCGCGCCCTGACCGGCGAGGAAGTGCAGTGGGGCTTCGATCATCTGGTGCTGGACGACAAGCGCATCGCCGAACTGGGCGCCACCGGCCTCGTCCAGCCGCTGCAGGTGACCTGCGCCGACCACGAAGGCGGCGGCGCGGTGAAGTTCCAGCAATGGGACGGCAAGACGTGGAACGTGGTCAGCGACTGGGTCGCCTCCGACCGCGCCCTGCTGCGCCCGCTGATCGAGCAGTCGGCCGAGGCCTACGCCAAGGAAAAGGGCATCCAGCTTCGCGATTGCTCGGCGGCGAACCCGAGCTGAGGACGGGACCATGACCGGCACGCCGCTTCTCGTCGTCGACGATATCGAGGTCGTCTATCAGCAGGCGATCCTCGCCCTGCGCGGGCTGTCCCTGAGCGTCGACGCCGGGCAGGCGGTGACGCTGCTCGGTGCCAACGGCGCGGGCAAGAGCACGGCCCTCAAGGCCGTCTCGAACCTGCTCCGGGCCGAGCGCGGCCGGGTGACCCGGGGCCGTGTCCTGTTCGAGGGGCAGGACATCGGCCGTCTCGATACCGCCGACCTCGTGGAGGCGGGGGTCATCCAGGTGCTCGAGGGCCGTCACTGCTTCCCGCAGCTGACGGTCGAGGAAAACCTGATCAGCGGCGCCGTCTCGCGCCGTCTGCGGGGCCGCGCCCTGCGCGCCGCCCTCGACCGGGTCTACGACCTGTTTCCGCGTCTGGTGCCGAAGCGGGGTATCAATGCCGGTTACACCTCGGGCGGCGAGCAGCAGATGCTGGCGATCGGCCGGGCGCTGATGGCGCGGCCGCGCCTCATCGCCCTCGATGAGCCGTCGATGGGGCTCGCCCCCCTCGTCGTCGAGGAAATCTTCGACATCCTGCACCGCCTGCGCGACGAGGAGGGGATCAGCCTGCTGATCGCCGAACAGAACGCGGCGGTCGCCCTCCGCCATGCCGACCATGCCTATATCGTCGAGAACGGCCGCGCCGTCGTCGACGGTCCCGCGGCGGACATCGCCGCCCGGCCGGACGTGCGCGACCTCTATTTCGGTCTCAGTGCCAGCAGCGAAAGGACGCCCCATGCGCCCGGCGCCCCGGTGTTGACGGAATCGCCCTGATCCCGTCCCGTCACCATCAACAGGAAATCCGACATGACCGTTCATGAATCCATCAAGGCGCCGGCCGGCGTTCCCGGCGTGCCCCGTCCGGCGACCCCGGCCCATGTGATCGCGTCCGACGCCGAGGCGATCGCGGTCGCCCATAAGGTCGCGGCCGAAATCGTCAAGGGCGCGTCCGAGCGCGACCTGAACCGCAGCCTGCCGCTGGCCGAACTCGACCTCTATTCCCAGAGCGGGCTGTGGGGCATCAATGTGCCGAAGCGGTTCGGCGGCGCCGAAGTGTCCTACAAGACCCTGGTCAAGGTGATCGAGATCATCTCAGCCGCCGATCCGTCCATCGGTCAGATCACCCAGAACCATCTCGGCATCGTCGCCGCCATCCGCACGGTCTCGGACGAGGCGCAGCAGGCCCAGCTGTTCGGCGAAGTGCTGAAGGGCGTCCGCTTCGGCAACGCCTTCTCGGAATTCGGCTCGAAGCGCGCCGCCGATTTCGAGACCAGCTTTGTCGACGCGGGCGATCACGTGGTGGTCACCGGCAAGAAATTCTATTCCTCGGGCGCGATCCTCGCCCATCTGGTGCCCATCGTCGCGACCGACGACCAGGGCCGCGCCTGGTATGTGATCGCCGACCGCGACGCGGAAGGCCTCACCGTGATCAACGACTGGTCCGCCTTCGGCCAGCGCACGACTTTCTCCGGCACGGTGATCATCGACAATGTGAAGGTGCCGAAGAGCCATGTCGTGCCCGGTTACAAGGGCTACGAGAAGCCGTCGGCCGACGGCGCGATCTTCCAGATCATCCAGGTCGCGGTCGACACCGGCATCGCCAAGGCGGCCCTCGACGACACCATCGCATTCGTCAAATCGAAGAGCCGGCCGTGGATCGACAGCGGCCTCGACAAGGCGAGCGACGATCCCTACACGATCCAGGCCGTCGGCCGCCTCAGCATCCGGCTCCACGCCGCGCAGGCCCTGCTCTATCAGGCGGCGGAGGCCATCGACGACGCCCTGATCGACGCCACCGCCGAGAAGGTCGCCTGGGCGCAGGTGGTGACGGCGGAAGCCAAGGTCCTGTCGACCGAAATCGCCATCGAGGCGACCAATGTCCTGTTCGAGCTGGCCGGCACCCGCTCGACCCTCGCCGAGCATAATCTCGACCGGCATTGGCGCAACGCCCGGACCCACACGCTGCACGATCCGGTGCGCTGGAAATACGCCATCGTCGGCAATTACGTCCTGAACGACGTGAAGCCGCCGTTCCACGCCTGGAGCTGACAAGGCGCAAAGAAAGACCCCCGGCACCGCGCGGTGCCGGGGGTTTCCTTTTGCCTGGGATCAAGCGACGATCTTGCCCGCCGCCGTTGCATCCGGCACTTCGATCAGCCTGCCCGTGCGGACATCGTAGATGAAGCCATAAACCGGGATGTCGCCCGGCACCAGCGGATGGCTGCGGATACGCCGGACATCCTCGATCACGCTGCCGGCGAGGTCGCGGATGGTCAGCCAGTTGATGTAGCGCCCGGCGACGGAGCCGCCCTTGTGCTGCGGGTTGCTCCAGCTCTTGCCGTCGAAATGGGCGGTCGACAGATCATCGGCGAGCAGGTCGCCGATGATCTCGGTCGTGAAGAGTTCCATGCCGCAGTCGGTGTGATGGATGACGAACCATTCCTTCGTCCCCAGCAGCTTGTGCGAGATGACGAGGGAGCGGATGGCGTCGTCCGATGCCCGGCCGCCCGCGTTGCGGATGACATGGGCGTCGCCCTCCGCGAGCCCGGCGTATTTCGCCGGGTCGAGGCGGGCATCCATGCAGGTCAGGATGGCGAAGCCGCGCGCGGGCGGCAGGGCCAGCTTGCCCTTGTCGCCGAAATCGGCGGCATAGGCGTCGTTGGCGGCGGTGACTTCATGCAGGATCTTGCTCTCGCACATGGGCGTATCCTTCAGAAGGAGACTTGCAGCGAGGCATAGAGGCCCTGCTGGTCGTCTTCATTGGCGATGGAGCCGGCATTCACATAGGCGACGGTGAAGGAGACATTCTTCACCGGGAAATAGGCGACATGGATGTCCTGCCAGTCGTCTTCCTTGGCGAAGCCGAGGTTGTCGGGCTTGAAGCGATATTCGCCGCCGATGACGAAGTTGGAGGTCAGCAGATACTCGATCGAAATCTCGGGCTGCAGCTTGTAACTGTCCTCGCCCGGGCCGCCGAAGCCGAGGAGGCCGAATTGATTGGCCTTGGTCAGGCGCAGGGTGCCATTGACCAGCAGCTTCCAGTCGAGAAAGGCCTTGCTGGCGGCGAGGTAATAGTCGACGCCGCTGCTGTCCCTGGCGCCGATTGCCTTCAGGATGTTCTCCTGTCCCGAATCCTTGTACTGCACGCCGACCGCGACCTGCGGCAGCCACCATTTTTCCTGGTCGAGGGCGTCGCCGAACGCCCGCACCTTCAGGCCGGCGATATTGGTGAAGAAGGTCTTGTTCTTGCCGATGCCGAGTTTCCCGCCCACGGCTTCCGTGTCGAAGCCGAGCTGGGCGAAGGAAAGCTCGACCCGGTTGAACAGGCCGATGGCGACACCGCTCGAGGTCAGCGTGTAGTCGTCGGTCTTGGCGAAGGTCGTATAGGCGCTGCCGCCGATGGCCTCGCCCGAGCCGTAACCGGTGATGAGGGCCCAGGCGGCGAGACCGCCGCCGCCGGCGCCTTCGATGGTGTTGACGCCGCCGGTCGCGGTCGGCCGGGCGGAATCGAACAGGTCGCCCGCATGGGCGGGCAGGGCCCCGGCGAGAAGCGGCAAGGCGAGGGCGGTCGCGCCGGCGAGGCGCGTGACAAACTTGGACATGAGAAAACTCCAAAGGCAGGACCGGTGCCGCGCGGGGCACCGGCGAAAGCGTCGATCAGCTCCAGGGATGGCGGGGGGCCGAAACACCGTTCAGGTAGAAATTCCCGATGTGATAGGGCTTCCAGCGCGACGGATCGTGCAGGGTGTGAACCCGGCCGTTCCGCCAGTGCCGGTCGAGGTTATGCTCGGCCAGGGTGGAACGGGTGCCCGCCAGCTCGAACAGGCGGTTGGAGGCATCGAGCGCGATGCGGGTCGACAGGACCTTGGCCTCGGCGGTGGCGACGGTGGCGGCGTTGACCTTTTCCTCGGTCGGATCGGCCAGCGCCTCGTCGATCAGACGACCCGCCCGCTCCAACAGGGCTTCGGCGGCGTGCAGGCCGATTTCGAGTTCGCCCACGGCCTGGATGGTGAAGGGATCGTCACTCGCCCTTTCCTTGCCGGTGTCGATCCAGGCGCGGGATTTCGTCCGCACGAAGTCGATGGCGTCGGCGATGGCGCCGGCGCCGATGCCGGTGTCGATGGCCGCCTGGACGAATTGCGAGATGGCGCCCGCCGCCGTCGGCCGCTCGAACACCTTGATCGGGATGACGCGGCTCTTCGGCACGCGGACATTCTCGATGGTGACCGAGCCGGAGGCCGTGGTGCGCTGGCCGAAGCTCGACCAGTCGTTGGTGACGGTCAGGCCCGGCGCCTCGCGGTCGGCGAAGGCGATGTAACCTTTGCCATCCGTGGTGACCGAGATGATCGGCACGATATGGGCGAAGAGGGCACCCGTCGTGTAGAACTTCCGGCCGTTCACGACGGCCTCGTCACCCTCGAAGCGGATGATCGTCTCGAAAGCCGCGACAGTCTTGCTGTGCAGCTCCGAGAAGGCATTGCCGAAGCGATAGCCCTTCAGGACGAGACCGAAGAGATCACGCTTCTGCTCCTCCGTCCCGTCGAGGGCGAGATGGACCGAGAGCACGAGATGGTTCTGGGTGATCTGGCCGATCGCCGGATCGGCGGCCGAGATGATCTCGATGACCTTGCCGAGGGTCGCGTAGGAAACCCCGGCGCCGCCATGGGCCTTGGGAATGTTGATGCCCCAGAGGCCGCTCTGCGAATAGGCGTCGAGTTCGGCGATGGGCAGCAGGCCTTCGCGGTCGCGCAGTGCGGCCTCTGCGGAGAAGAGCGGCGCCAGCTGCCCGGCAACGGCAAGGGCCTCGGCATCGGAGGCGATGACATGGGCCGGCGTCACCGGCTTAGGCCGGGCCGCGAAGGACTCCGGTGTATTTACCCGCGGGGCGGTAGCGGGGTCGATCCTGGGAATGATGGTCATGGGGTCTGCCCGAAATCTTGTGAGGAAGGAGAATGCCTGTCATGCCCGTGCCGGGCCGTTCCGCGACAACAGGGAAGCGGAAGACGGCAGGTCAAGCGAAGCGGGTGGGACATGGAAGGTCTCCCTAATACGTCATAATGAGGTGAAATCAAAAATATTCTGATTTCAGAGTGTATTAAGCAATCTCCGTGCCAAGAAGCGGCGGTCTGGTTCGCGGCCCGGCGCCTCGATGCGCCGACGTCTGCCTGCGCGAAAATCAGCAGGGCGCGATCACCCGTGTTGATCGCGCAGCAGGGGCCGCGATGCCCGGTGAGACGCGCCGCGCCCACATCCGCTAAGGCGGATGTTCGGCCGCGCGCGCCGACAGCCCGTCCGTTGTGGCGGCCGTTCCTCCATTCGAGCGGAGGAAAGTGGTGATCATGGCGCCGTTACGTTTCACGGCGGGGGATTGGCGAATTAATCAGAGGGGGAGGCCGGTGCTGACCGGCGATACAGCCAGAAAGAAACGATCATGATGACCGCCCCGATGATGCAGATGCCCCAGATGATGAACGGCATGATGCCGATGATGCAGATGCCCCAGATGCCGATGATGGGCATGATGAACGGCATGATGCCGCAGATGATGAACGGCATGATGCCCATGATGATGCCGATGATGATGTGCAAGATGACCTGCGAGATGACGCCGCAGGGCATGATGTGCAAGATGGAGCCGATGGCCGGCATGGACATGGCGATGTTCAAGACCTGCTGCGAGCAGATGATGAACATGATGAAGATGGGGATGCCCTGCATGATGGCCTGCGGTGGCATGGCCATGATGTGCGTGGCCTGACCACGTCTTCCGCAGCATCGGAAAAAGGCCGGGGGTTGTCCTCCGGCCTTTCGCTTGTCCGGTCCGCGCTGGCGGACTTAGGCCGGGGGCGGGATCAGCAACTCGTGGGTCACCGGCACTGGGTTGCTGAACAGGTCGAGCACGGGGCAATGGCGATTTACGGCCGCGGTCAGCTCGGCATAGCGTTCCGCGGTTTCCGGACCGTCGATGGTTACCTTGACGCGGATCGCGCCGAAGCCCGGGCGAATGCCGTCGTCGACGCCGAAGAAGCCGCGCAGGTCGATATCGCCGTCGACCGCGACATGCAGCCGGTCGAAGGCGATACCGAGCAGCGCCGCCCAGACACGATAGGTGATGGCCTGGCACGAGCCGAGGGCGGCAAGGGCATATTCCACGGGGTTCGCCGCGGCATCGGCGCCGCCCAGGCTGGCCGGTTCATCGACGGTGAAGCGATGGCCGGAGCCGGTCGAAACCTCGACCCGGGTCGGGCCCGTCAGATCGTGGGCGGCCGCGAAGCGGGCAGCGGCCCGGCCCGGGTGCTCGGCGAAGAGCCGCACGAGCGGCCGAGGGTCGAGAGCAGATGTCATGGCGCGGCCTTCAGTCCTGCGGATCGACATAGGTCATGACCAGATACATGACCGCGTCGTCTCTTCCGATGTTGCGATAGGCGTGGGGAACATCCGCCTCGAAACGGATGGCGTCCCCGGCGGACAGTTCGTGACGCTGCTCGTCCACCGTGATCTCGACCCGGCCGCGCGTGACCACCAGATTCTCGGTCGTGCCGGGCGCATGGGGATCGGCGACCTCGTGACCGAGGAAAGCGAGACGCAGCTCGTAGAATTCCGTCCGCCGTTCCGCGGTGAAGGGAAACAGAGCGCGGGAGACGAACCGACCGTCGCGAGAAGTCAGGCTTTTCGCCTGATCGGCGCGCAGCACGACGGTGCCACTGTCCCCGCTCGGCGTGGTCAGGGCGGAAAAGGGTACGTTCAGCGACCGGGCGATCTTCCACAGGATGCTGATGCTGGGGGCGGAGCGCCCCTGTTCGATCTGCCCCAGCATCGACCGGCTGACACCGGATCGGGCGGACAGGCGCTCCAGCGACAGGCCCTGCCGGGTCCGCAGGCGCTTCAGGTTATGCGCCAGCGTGACGATCAGGATGTCGCCTTCCTCCTCGTGCAGGGGAGAGGCTTCGGCATCGTGCAGCGGCTCGGCGTCGGCGCCCCGCGACGGCTCACTTACCATGAAGCTGTCGGCCAATAGCCCACGGGCGACGGCACCATGATCCAGAACGGCACCCAGCACACCACGGGCATCGTCGCAGGCTGTGCGCAATCCACCGCCCTGGCGGCGGCCGGCCGACGGGCGAGACGATAGGCTTCGAGGCTGACGACGTTCTGCTGGGCGGACACGATGGACTCCGTCGAGTGATCCGGACCAAATTACAATGAGAACGTAGATATTGGAAATACCTATTCGAATAAAATGTTAAAATATATAAATAACCATTTAAAAATGTTAATTTAAGTGGGCCAACCCGCAGCCGATGATCTTGCCACTGAAGGAAGGTCAGAGAAGCCGGCGCGGGGGTTGGATCAGGCCTTCGTCATCATCGGCCACGCGGCCGACGCGGGCATCGACCAGCACATCGTCCCACGGGCCGGGGTCGGCGCGCAGCAGATGCGCGGGCGGTGTCGGCGCGGACAGCCATTCCGCGTGATCTTCGGCACGGACGATCACCGGCATCCGGTCGTGGATGTGGCGCAGGGCAGGCGCGGCATCGGTGACAACGATGGTGTGGGAGACGATCTCCCGCCCCTCGGGCGAGCGCCAGAGCGACCACAGGCCGGCGAAGCTGATCGTCTCCGCTCCCGGGCGCTGGATCAGATACGGCTGCTTGGAGCGCCCGACCGTATGCCATTCGTACCAGCCCGACGCCGGCACGAGGCAGCGCGCCTGATACCAGGGGCCGCGATAGAGTCGGGATTGCTCCAGCCCCTCGGCCCGCGCATTGATCGTCGCGATGCGGATGTCGGCAATGCTGCCGACCCAGGGCGGAATCATGCCCCAGCGGCTCCAGGCGAGGTCGCGGTTCGCGCGCACGATGGGCACGATCTGCGTCGGCGCGACATTATAGCGGGGTTGCAGGTTGGACGGCTGCGCGTCCGCTGTCAGGCTGTAGAGCCTGTGAATATCCCGCCAGCTCAGACGATAGGTGTAGCGACCGCACATGGGCTGAGAGACTTCGAGGCAGGGGCGGGAAGTGCCCCGTGGTGCCGGCGCGCGGAATTGAACCGCGGACCTACTGATTACGAATGAGCGTGCAGTCATTGCATGTCAATGCCTTAGAGCGTCAACCCATTCCCGTTCGAGCGTATTTGGACGAAGAGTTGCACAATTTCGTCCGCAGTCGGCGAGCGCCTGCCGACTACCTTTTGAGACTGGCGGCTACTGCGCCAGCGGTCGCGGGCAGCGTCTTCTCCGCCGACCGGCCGATCACATAGCCCCCGATGCCCCATTCCACGATGTCCCAGAGGTGCGTGTATTCGGCCTCCGACAGGTCGGGCGCGGCCCAACCGAACCAGCGCGCGGTGATCAGGCCGGCGAAAAGCAGCATGACGATGGGACGCCAGGTGGCGGTCAGCCAGTGTTCGGACGCCGCCTCGGTCTTGATGATGTCGGCGGCCGCAGCTTCGATGGACGCGCTCTGCTCCATGAGCTTCATCTGTATCTGCAGCTGGGCCTGGGCGGCCTGCGCGGGATCGGGAAACAGGCTCTTGAGCACGTCCCCAAGGATGGGGCCAAGCACCGGCAAGAGGGCAGCGAGCACGGGCATTCACGTCTCCTTGCCGCCAGCCTTGCGCCAGGCATCGGCGAGTTTGGTGTTGTAGGCGTTGACCATGTAACGGGGTCCGTTGTAGCCGCGCGCGAAGGTAGACCAGTCGTGGCGGCGCAGGGGCTGGTCGAGACCCTTGGCCTTGAGGAAGGCGACGAAGGCCGCCAGCTGCGCCGGCTCGCCGCGAGCCATCGCCAGGGTGAAGGCCGGCACATCGGGTTCCTCGAGCGAGCCGAAGCCGCAGAAGCCCGCGTTGTGGCCCATGATCTGGAACAGGCCCCAGCTGGTGGCCGACAGCGCCGCCTCGTGATCGAGCACCGAGGCGCGTTTCAGCCGCGCCCATTGTTCCGCCTGCGTCTTCGGATAGGGCAGTGCGCCCCACTTCTCATAAGAGATATCGGGGGCCTGATCGTCGAAGCGCCCCTGCGTCAATCGCGAGAAAACATGCGGCTCGAACAGGATAATCGGGCGCCCATCATCGCCCATGCCGCGCCCCCCGCTCTCGACGGCGATCACCGCCTTGACAGCCGGCAGGTCGCAGGCCAGGGCGCCGGCGGCAGCGGTCAGGTCATCGGGGGTCAGGCGCGAGATCACAGCCGCATCCAGTCGACAAGCTTGAGAACGAGGCCGCCCAACGCCGCCCCCGCGCCGCCGACCAGCAGCAGCATCCGCCAGCCGCCCCGCGCTTCGGTGAGCAGCGATTTGATCTCCCTCACGTCAGCTTTCAGCGTCCGCAGCTCTTCCTCGATGTTGTCGACCTTGGTCTCGACACGGGTCAAACGATCACGCTCCTCGGGTTCCATGGGATTACTCCTCGCTCACGGCCTGTGCGGCCAGCCACGCCGCGACGCGCTCCGGCGTCCAGTGCTCGGCACAGGCGGCTTGAACCTCTGGCGTCTCGCCAGATACGTCGGCACCGGGGGAAATGACGCGCCGGTGATAGTCGCCGGCCTCGTCGACCTCGCGGAGCTGAATGGGACCGAGGGTGTGGCGCTCGATAAGGTCGATCAGCATGGCTCAAATCCAGTATTTAACGGCGAGGTTGATGGTATGAGGCAGACCCGACGAAAGGTTCGCGATTGTCATGGTCGCGGTCGACGCTGCGGCGATATTGGTCTGGAGCATGATGTACGCCTGGTTGGGCGATACGCGCGCCACAGGCGTACCCGTGTAACCCGTAAAGCGCGCGTTGAGCAGCTGGATATGGCCACCGCCGATGACAGCCCCAGACAGGAAAGGCAGGCCATTGATGATGAAATTGCCGGCGGCCGTCGTCCACGTCGGGGTAAAATTGCCATCGAGCGTTGCTTCGACCCGGTTGCCGACCCGCTCATATTTTCCGCTCAGGGTATTTGACGTCACGGCGAGATCGCCGGGCGTGGAGAAGGATGGAGAAGGGGTCCATGCCCCCTCTTCCGGCATCGAGCTGTCCGGCATCACAAGGACGCCGGAATAACATGTAACTGTATAGATGGCGTTGGCGCGGATCGTGCCGGCTGGCAGGGACGCCCCGGCGGGCGTCATCACGGGCACAGCCGTCCGGCCGCCCCACGATATGGTGACCGCGCCAGTATTGGTCCATGCCGCGCGAAAGCGCAGCGTCATGCCGTCGGTCAGATCGGGCAGGCCGCCGCGCGACAGCTCGAGCGCGTTGGCGGTACCGCCCGCGATGCCGCACCACCAGACCTGCGAGGTCCAGCGTGCCGTGGCGTCGGAGAAAATCCGGTTCAGCATGGCGGCCTCACAGGTGATAGGGGTCGAGGGCGATTACATGGCCTCGACCGGTCAGCGCTGACTGAACCTGCGCGATTTCGTCCTTGGCCTGTTCGTGCACGGTGCGCCCGCCATCGAGGGCCAGCGCCGCGATGACGCCAGCAGCCGCGCCCGTGTTCATCCTGTCCTTTTCCATCCGCAAAGACCACTGCGCGACCGCGGAGAGACTGATGTTCGATGCCACCAGCAGGTTACTCGCCTCCGCTTCCTTGGGCAGCAGGCAGCGGGCCGGGACCTGATAGGGCAGGGTCCGATAGGTGAGCGGCGGGGCACCGGTGATCGGGAACGGGATCTTTGTGCCGGGCACGCCGAAGCGGGCGTTCTCGACGATCATCGGGAGCCCTGGCCCCTGCGCGAAGGTGCCCATGATGTGGGTGTCCAGCGAATAGGTGCCGACCGCGATGGCGTCACTCTTGGTGATGAACTGCTGCGTATCGTTCTGGTTCAGGACGTATTCGCCGATGAGGCGGCGGCCCGCGCGCACATAGAGCTGGCGCGCAATCCGGTGATTGTCGGGGAATTCACCGATGGCGTAACCGTAGGGCAGCATCGAGGCGCGCAGGGATGCAGGGGAGGACGGCGAGTTGGACTGCCACCAGTGCCAGCCGATCCAGTAGGCATAGGCCTTGTCATAGATCGCGTCTCGCTCGGCCCAAGAGGCTTCAACCCACTCGCGGCCGGAATAGGCCCAGAGGTCGCTGTTGTGGTCGAATTCACCCTCCTGCGTCGGGGATCCGGGCTTCCACTCCGACGGGGCCTGACGGATCAGAAGCTCGATCAGGCTTTCGTCATACCCCGGCGGCTCGAAAAATCGGGTTGCCCGCTTGCCGGCGCGAAGCGTGATCGTAGTGCGCAGGCCAAGCGGCATGACCCTGTCGTCGGCATCGCCGACCGTCAGGCCGATGGGGTAATCCTCGACGCCGAACAGCTTTTCGCCGGCCTGGTTGTAGGGGATGATCGACGAGGTCGCCAGATGCTTGCCCCAGCCGGCCAGTGTCTCGCCATAGACCGTATCGGCTTCGCGGCCAAGGATCGTCGACACCCCGGCGGCATGCATGAGGTCACCCTCCTCCGTCGCCTCGACGAAGATATCGGCGGTGAAGATGTGATGGTTGCCGTCGCTGTCGGCGCAGGTGATCGCATCGATGACGGTACCGGTCATATTGACCGACAGCAGGCGAAGGCCGGTCTTCGGGATCATGCGCGGGACCTGTCGCAGGCGGCGGCCGACCAGATATTCCGTCGCGGCGGACTGCCCCCGAAGGTTGACGGCCGTCGATCCCCACATCGCGGCGATGTCTTTGAAAAAATTTCCGGTGACGAAATCGCCGATGGTCTTGCCGCCGTAGGTGCCATAGTCCGTCGCCGTAAGCGAATTGATCGACATGGCGCCGATGTGATCGTCTGGCGTTACCAGAATTGCCGTGCGTTCCCCGCCATCGATGGCAGCGAAAGCCTCAACGGTCTTGAAGGAAGCAGCCGAGCCACCGTAGACGACAAGTCCGGCCTTGGGGTAGTGAATCTCAGCCATCAGCCAATGCCTCCCGCCTGGTTCCCGACGGTGACGACATTGCGAATTTCGCAGCCGTTCACCCCATGGACGATGCCTTCGATGCCATATTTCTGGGTGACCTGACCGCCGCCACCGGACAGCGTGGTGCTAGACCGCGTGATGGCAGCCCCTGTCTCCGCGAGCGTAAAGGCATCATGGGCGTTACCGGGATAGTCACCGGCAAGAGCAAGGCGGGCCTGCCATGCGCGTGTGCCCCATGTCATCTTGGCAATGGTGGCATTGGCGCTGGCGTTCAGAGCCGCTGCCGCCGCCGTCATCGTATCGTCGACGGTGGCGCCGATCTGCACTTCCAGATCGCCCGGCGTGCCGGACACAAAGGTCACGCGGACGCCGCCAATGCTGATCCAATCGCCAGCACTCGGATTGACCTCGAACTTGATGTGGCATTCGACCGAAAGTGCGATGGGCGAGGACACGGACACGCCGGTCCCGGAACAGGCCAGCCACATGTCGGAATAGACCGTGCCGCCGGGGTCTGAGATCAGCGTCAGGCGGGCATGGGCGCGGCGCTGGATGTAGATGAGCTTGGCGATTTCCGCGTCAGCACTGGCATTACAGAAGGCGGCCAGCGCGGTCACGGTGTCGTCGAGTGTCGCGCCGATTTGCACCTGCATGTCCATCGATAAGGAGGCCACGAAGGTGATGACGCGCCCGTTCAGGGTGATCGTTTCCCCCGCCGCCGGGTTGGCTGTGAAGCTGAACCAGCCGGAATTGTTGCGTGCTGACGCCGAAAATCCGGACCAGCCGCCGTCGATGATCAGGGATCGGACGCCGGGGGCGACATAGATGCCGGAGTAGCTGCCGAGGCTCTCAAGGCTGTTGCCGTTGACCTGGGGGTGCTTGATGTACGACGGCAGTGGCGCCTGCGCCAGAACGGCGATGCCCCATTTCTTGCAGTCTTTCGCAATGGGGTTGATCAGCCTGAAGTTGCCGAAAAAATTGACGTCGATCAGGTAGCCGACATCGTTCTGAGGTCCATCAGCGGTGCCATGATCGATCGTGATGTCCTCGCCAGCCGACAGGTGGAAGCCGTGGCTCGTTTGCGCGCGCGCGCTATGATCGTGCCAGTAACATTTTCGGGGGGCCTGAATATCGGCAAAGCCCGTATCCAGGCCGGTCGAGAAGGTCCAGACCGACTTGGCGCCGCGATAGGTTCGGGCCCATTTCGAGACGAGACCCGGGCTGCCGCCAGAACCCACGTTCGGCCCGACCGCATCCCAGATGGGGTTCAGATCGGTCGGCGAGGAGACGGCATAGAGGCGTTCGCGGGTCCAGTAGGTGACCACGTTCGATTGGTTTTCGCCCAGCAGCAGGTTGCCATATGTCGTGATGTAATCCAGCTGTTCCAGCCCGATATGAACGCCATAGACGCGGCCGCTTGCCGGCGTGCCCCGCACGCCGATGTCGAGGTATTCGGCACGGAGATAGGTGATCAGCAGCGTGTCTGTGCCGCCCTTGACCAGAAGGCCGGTGCCGATCGGTGGATCGGCGGCCACATCGTCACAGGGCCACCCGCGCAGGAACCATTCGCCCGCCATGACGCAGTTTTGGGCCGCAAAGGACAGGATCGTCACCCCGGGCGCCGCCGCGTAGAGTGTGGGCAGGCCCAGCCCGACGCGGGAGATGATGGTTTTGCCCCGCAAGGTGCCAAGATCGAGGTCTTCGATGATCGGAAGCGGCACCGTGATGATTACGACGTTGGCATTAGCCAGCGCGCGCTCCAGCATCCGGCCGCCGTTCCACGGATCCGTCGGGACCCAGTAATCTTCGACGTACACCGCTTCGGCGAGGTGCTGCGCGATGGTGCGGGGATGCAGGATGTCGGCCCAGGGGGAGTCGATCTTGGGCAGATCGGTCGTGGAAAGGCGTCGCGGCACGGGGATCGAGGGTTTGCCCGACGGCTTCTGCAAGCCGGCCAGAAACGACCCGGCCGGAAAGAGGCCATAGGTCCCGGTGTAGACGCCCCAGGTCTGGCCGTTGGCGTCGATGATGCCGTCGGCCGGGGACTTGATCTCCCAGAAATCGCCCGCGTAACTTTCGCCGTTCTGGATGGCGACCAGAAAGCCGGCGGCGAAGGTGCCGCCGGACAGGAATTCAGGCGGGCGGACCCACGGGGCGTCGAGGGCGTCGACCATCCACGGACCGCGATCCTTGGACGGGCTTTGGTTGGGCAGAAGAACGATATCACCGACCTCAAGGTCGTAATCGTCGACCAGCGTCGGCGGCGCGCTCAGGTCGATCTGTTCAGCTGCCAGCACGGTGGCGATGATGTCCGGCACGGGGCCGGTCGAGGGCTCTTCGCCGCCACCACCGGCCGGCAACTGCGCTTCGGCGATCAGGTCGCGCACCTGGCCCAGGGTGGCTGCATCGGTATCGGCTTCACCGGGGCCAAGGTTGATGATGCGATGCCCCGCGGCATCCCATCGGTCGCCCGCGTCGAGGGCCATTGCCCGGCCGATCAGCAAGGCGTGATCCTGCGCGATCATCGTCAGGCGATCGAGGGCATCTTCCGTTGCAACCGCGGGGAATTTCTGGCCTTCCTGCCATTCCGTGAGCTGGATCGGCGCCGTTCGCCGCCGAATGACGATGCGCACGGCGTGCGCGGGCGGCACAGCGAAGACGACCGTTCCGCCCAGAGGCGCGCCGGCACCGGTCACGGCATAGTCAGGGCCGAGGACCAGGACATGTTCAGCATTGGCGAGCACGCGGCTGACCACCAGATATTCGGCGGCGAGGAAGGGGAAGGGTACGGCGAAGACGGTGGAGGCGCCGTCGCCGGTATAGTCGATCCGGGGGGAGGTGGCGGCGATGGTCATTTGAAGATCGTCTCCCGCGGCAGGTAGAAGCGCTGGTCGTAGATGCGTTTCATCGACTGTTCCTGCCGGCGCAGAGTGCCGGGCGTCACAAACTCGCGCAGTGAGTTCAGAACGAGCACGTCGAAGGCCTGGCGCCCCCACCAGATGTTCGCGAAGGGAGCGTTGTTGATCACCGCGTTGAGGACATCCGCCGCCTTGGCGTCGCCATGGGACACTTTCAGGATCACCTGAAGCAGCTGCGAGGCGGAGCCGATGGCGGGGCCGGCGGCTGTGTCCAGCACGGTGTTACCGAAGCGCGAGACATCGGCGAAGAGAAAGTCACCGAAGATGCCGGCGCCGCCGCCCTGCACCAGCGCGGCGAGGATGGTGGCCGGATCGCCCGGGTCGCGCGGCGGCCAGCGGCCCTTCAGCACGTCCTTCATGGTCAGGGCGGCGTAGCCGCCCAGCAGCAGGCCGGCGGTGAGCGTCCCGATGTGGCGCCAGTTGCCGGCGGCGCGCTGGCCCCTGGTCGCGCCGGCGCCGCCAAAGAAGGCGCGGCCCAGGGCGCGGTTGGTGAAGGCGATCATGAAACTGCGGCCGGAGGTGATGAAGCGCATCACCTCGCCCGCACGCGTGCCGGCGCGGGTGCCCTGCAGGGCGAGGCGGCGGGAGGCGGCGTCGGGCCGCATGTGGGCGTAGTCCACCTCGTCCGCGATGAAACGCTGCACGTCCATCAGGACCTCGTCGCGCGCCTCGGCGATCAGGCGGGCGCGGGCGGCGGCGATCTTCACGTCCTTGTCCGGGCCGCGCATCCGCTCCGCGATCGCCTTCAGGCGATCGGCGATCAGCGGCAGATAGGCGTCGTCGGCCAGGGCGCCGGCGCGATCCGGGGTGATATAGGCGGTGCCGCCCTCGTCGAGGCGCTGGACGCTGGTCCGGATGATCTCCCATTTCTCGGCGGTGATGCCGTTCAGGCCGAGGACATGGGCGAACCGCGGCGGCAGTTCTCCCCAGGCACGATGCGCGTGCAGGGCGAGGTCGGCCGAGACGATGCGGGCGGCGGTCGCGCGCAGCACGTCGTCCCACCACTGGGCGCCCTGCCATTTGAACAGGGCCGTGGTCATCTTGGAGAGATAGCCCACCGGGCCGTCCAGTGTGTGCTGGGTGCCCAGGATATGTTCGATCAGGCCCTGATAGCCCTCGCCGGCCAGAAAGGCGACCTGCTGGCGCTCGCCCTTGGGGCGCCCGTCGAGAAAGCCCGCGATCTGACGGGTGAAGGTGCGAAAGAAGCCGCTGCCCCGGAACATGCCGGCTGCGGCGGCCATGACCGGATCGGTCGGCACGGCAGAAATGATCGCGCTGCCATATTTCGACAGCATGGTGAAGTTGCGCATGCCCGCGAACCAGCGGGCAGCGGTGATGTTCACCGCCTGGCGGGTGACGCCGGTCAGCTCCTTGTAGGCATCGCCGATGGCGGAGCCGTCGAAATCCAGCCGCTTGACCAGTTTTTCCCGCCGGGCGGGGTCGAGGGCGGGATCGTCGCGCAAGGCGCGCTTCTGCGCTTCGAGGAGGCTGCGGATCATCACTTCGGGGTTCGGGCCGAAGACATCCATCTGGCCGATGACGGCGGCGGCGCGCCGCTGGTGCAGGATCATCGCGGCGAAGATATTGCCGTAGCCGAATTGCCCCTGATATTCGTGCTGCGCCGCCGCGTCGATGAAATGCAGTTCCCGTTCGTGTTCCAGCCGGCGGGCAATGCGGGACGGTCCCTGATGCTCGCCCTTCGCGGCGGCATTGGGCGCGCGGGCGACGCCGGTGGTGATCGTCCGATAGATATCGGCAAGGGCCGTGCGCGCGCTTTCCGGCGTCGCGTCCTTGCCGAAGGACCGGGTGAGGTCGAGGCGGGGCAGGATGGCGTCGATCCATTTGTCCTGCCCCGCCTTGATCAGCTTCACCGCGTCGTGGATCTGCGGCGCCCAGCCCTCCAGCTTGCCGATGACGGCGCCCAGGCGGTTGGCGCTCTTGCGGGCCAGCTCGGCCCAGGCGGCGAAGCCCCGGGCGATGTGAACCGCGTCGTCATTGCCGGTGATGCCGGGCGTGCCGCCGTCGCGCAGCTCGTGCATCTCGCGGCGGATGTCGAGGTTCAGGGTGTCGTCGTCGATGATGTCGGCCAGATGCGGCCGCGCCTCGAACACCTCGGCCATCAGGCCGCCGGTCAGGCGGTTGTCCCACGACTTCACCACGGCGCCGGCGCTGAAGCGGCCCATCTCGATACCCTGCTGGCTGCCCTCGAGGAGGGACAGCACCGCCTGCGGCCGGTTCATGCCGCCTCCGACCATGGTGGCGATCTGGTTGTCCAGCCGGTCGCGCTTGAGGATGGTCAGGGCGGCGTTGCGGCGCTGGCGGGCGGCCTCGATGCGGATGCCCTCCGCCTCTTCCCTGATCGCATTTTCCAGCTTGTCGTTCAGTCCGGCGGCGCCCGTCTCGGCGCCGAGCTTCGCGCGGACTTCGTCCACGCGGTCGAGCACGCGGTTCAGTTCCCACTCGTTCAGCTTGTCGCCGGTCACCGCGCGGGCGGCGGCGATGCAGGCGGCGCGGGTGACGGGTTTCATGCGGGCCATGGTCAGACCTTTCCGCAGGCGATGGCGGCTTCGAGGGCGTCGGCGCTGGCGCCGGCCTGATCGAAGGCCCGGTCGGCCTCGTCCAGCAGGGCGCGCTGTTCTTCGGTCAGCCGGCCCTCGGCGCGCAGGTTCTCGATCTCGATTTCTTCGGGATAGGCGCCCGAGGCGGGATCGACGCCGAGGTCGGCGGCGAGGTCGGTCAGGGCTTCGGGCTTGCCCGTGGTGGCCGCGGCCGCGGCGGCGCCGGCATCGGGCGGCGGCGGCGGCGGCGCGGCGTAGGAGACGTCGCGGGCAGGGGCGAGGTCGGACAGGCGGTCGGGCAGGACGGGCACGGCGTCGTCGAAGTTGACACCGGCCAGAAGATTTTCCAAACTGACAGAGGAGGTCGGTGACGGGCCGAGACGGGCAGCGCCTTCCGCGGATGGCGCCCCCCCCTCAGTAGTGACGGCACCGACCTCTACGATCTCCGTCAGCCGGTGATCGTAGAACCGCCTGCCGGCGGTCGTATCCTTGATCGTCAGCAGAACACGGTACAGACGTCCGTCGAGTTGCAGCGGCGCGTAGAGCCGATGCACAGCCAGAATGTTTCTATCTTTCTTACGGTCGGCCCGGGTTTCGATCAAGATGGCGCGATCGAGCAGTTCGGGCAAAGCGCGCACAGCCTCCTGCTCGACCGCGGGCCTGATGGCGTCTTCCTTGTGCCTGTCCGAAACGAGTTTCGACGCAGCCTTGTAGCCGACCGTAATGTCGCTCCAGCCCATTTCTGCATTGCTCAAGTTTCGATGCCGCAAGTTGGCGTCGATCCAGTCCTTTGCCTGCTGCCGACGCTGTTGCGATGTCAGGTCGCCCCATTCCGGCGCCAGGCGCACCGGCTCGATCGGGGCATGGGCGGCGATTTCTTCCGGCGTGATGCGCCAGCCGGCTTCGCCCTTGGCGGGGCGGGGCGGCGGGGCCTCGGCCGTGTCGCTTTCGTCCGCGCGGGCGGGGCCACCATAGAGCTTTTCACGCGCGGTTTCGAGCACGCGCAGGGGCTGGGCCGCTTCGCCGAACAGGCCGGGGCCGGGCTGGGTCTTTTCCGCTTCGCCGACATAGAAAGCCAACGCCTCGGCCAGACGGTCCCGGCCGACCGGGCGGATGAAGCTATCGTCCCGGAACATCAGGCGAAGGAAAGCCCGGGTCACCGGGTCGAGGTCGCCGCCGAACATGTCGCGCTGCTGCGCCAGTTCGGCGACGTTGCGGCCTTCCGCGCGGGCGCGGCGCACCAGGCGGACGGCATCGACCAGCCGGGGGGTGACATCCATCGCGGCGTCGATCTGGCCGGTGGCGGCAAGGGCGCGCATCCGCGCCCATTCGGGCGCGACGTCGAGCAGGGCGCCCGCTATGGCGCGAAGGTTATGGTCCGTCGCCTCGGTGAAAAGGGCGAGGAGGTCCGGGGCGCCGTAGGCGCGGGCGATCAGCAGATTTTCGATCCGCGTCAACCCCTCGCGCGAGAGATTGCCTTTGGCGTCGAGCAGGGCGCCGCGTTCCGTCTCGGGGATCGTGTCCATCACGGCGCGGACGAAGGCCCGGTTGGCGCCGAGGGTGAGGGCGCCGCCCTCGTGCAGGTTCAGGGCCGTGTCCGGCAGGTTGCGGGCATCGGCCAGCGCCTGTTCCGTCGCCGACATGGCGGCGGTCGCCCGCGTGTTGGCGTCGCGGGCGAAGGCGGCGCGGCCGGCCTCGTCGAGGGGGGAGGTGCGCAGGCGGACGAGGACCGGCGCTTCCATGCCGTCGACCGGATAGCCCCGCCCGGCCAGCGCCTGGCGGTAGGCCTGCGCCCGCTCGCCGCCCTCGGCCAGGACGCGGCGGAGCGCGATCACCCGGCCGTTGCCGCTTTCGACGACGCCGTCGGCGCCGACGATGGGGGCGCCCTGATCGGCCTGGGGCTGTTCCATCAGCAATTCCGGCCGCAGGTCGCGGGCGATGCCCTCGACCTGCAGGCGGGAGGCATCGCGGCCCCGGTCGCGCGGCTGGATCGCCGCGGGATAGCGGGGGTTCACCTGCAGGTCGTCGCCATGGGAGGCGATCAGGTCGCGCGCCTCGACGAGGGCGTAGCGGACGGGCACGTCGCGGCCGGACGGGGTGATGGCGACATCGTCGCGGATCGCGCGGGCGGCGATGGGCGGCAGGCTGGGCGCGGGCGGCTCCGGCTTCAGGGTCAGGTCGCCAGCGGCGCGGCCGGCCTCGCCGATCGCGGCCTGGGCATGGGGCGACAGGGCGACGTCGCGGCCTGTCGCGAGCGCGCCCACGGCCTCGTTCAGCGGGGCGTGGACGGCGGCGGGCCGCCGCGCCGCGAGTTCGAGGGCGGCGGCGCGGGAGCCGGCCAGGCCTTCGATACCGCCGAAGACGCCGCCGATGACGGCGGCGCCGCCGAGTTCGGCCAGCATGGCGTTGAAGGAGACATCGTCGCCCAGGGCGCCCCGGGCCTGACGGCTGGCGAAGCCGAAGGCGGCCGTGTTGGCGACGGCATCGAGGGAGGCGACGAGGCCGGTGCCGATCACCCGGCCGGCGACGGCATTGCCCAGGATCGCGGTCGCCTTCGCCGCGGCGGCGGCCTTGGCGGCGGGGCCGAAGAAGGGGACATAGTTCACCGGGTCCAGCGCCTGACCGGCGATGGAGGCGATGGTCTGCACCGCGAAGGTCGGCGTCCGGTCGGCGAGGGTGCGGCGGAAATTGTCGCGGTCCCACTGTTCGGCCAGGGCCGCCGCCCGGGCCGGGTTCATGCGGCTGTCCCAGCGGATCGCCTCGCGATACCAGGGCGAGGCTTTCCAGGCGTCCTCGGTCAGGGGCTGGGCGGCCGCGCGCCGGGCCTCGTAGGCCGCGCGTTCGTCCGGTTGCAGGCGGTAAGGCCCCCAGCCGCCGGCCTCGCGCGTCATGCCGGGATCGAGGGGGGCGCTGTCGCCGACATCGGTCACCGCCGGCGGCGCGCCGGCCGGCAATTCCCCTTCGCGGACGATGGTGCCGAGGCCGAAGGACGACCGAAACCCGTCGGCCAGACTGGCGCCGATGGCACCGCCGGTCGAATAGTGCTGCGTCAGGGCACCCTGCCAGAAGTCGGCGGGCGTCATGGCGTCGATCCGCGAGCCGAGGGGGACGAGGGGGGTATAGCCGGTCATGGCGCCGGCACCAGCGCGGGCAGGGCGCCGCCGATCGCCGCGTCCGTGTTCGCCAGCCCGGCATCGGAGGCCTTCACGGCCTCGTCGACCGAGAAGATGATCGGGCCGCCGGGGCCGGACAGGACGAGGCCGGAGGCGGGATCGACCAGACCGAAGCCGGCGCCGACGTTGCGCCACTGGCCATCCTCGACCAGCTGATCCAGCCAGCGTTCGGACGAGCGGCGGAGATGGTCGGCATCGCCCGGGTTGGCCGCGTCCGGCGGCGTCACCGCCGCCCCGGCGCGCTTGCGGGCTTCGGCGCGCAGCAGTTCGAGACCGTCGGTCACCCTTCCGTCGAAGGCGCGCTGCGCCCGGCTGTCGGGCCGGCCGTAGCCGTCCAGCTGATCGGGCAGGGCGATGACGCCGGCATCGCCATTGTCGACCGCGTGGATGGGACCATAGAGGTCGCGGGCGGCGGCGCGCACGGCCTTGGTCAGGTCCTCCCCGTCCGCGAGGCGGAGGCGGACGGCGGCGCGCAGCACGTCGCCGTCGGTGGCGGCGCGGGCAGCGCCATCGCCCGAGGTGCCGAGGGCATAGACGGCATCGCCGATCTGGCCTTCGGCCATGATCTCGTCCTGAATGGTCTCGGCGATATCCTTGTCGCTGCTGGCGGGCCGGCCCGGCAGGTCGCCCGGCTTCACCGTGATGGCGCGGACGAGGCGGCGGGCGGCGGCATCGTCGCCCCGGCCGAGGGCGTCGGCGACGCGGGCGCTGCCCGGGGGCAGGCCTGCCGCTTCGAGCTGGGGGAAGGCCCGGGGCCAGTGTTCGCCGAAATCACGGGCGCCGCCGGCCAGCACGCCATAGAGGGCCTGGGCCTTGCCCTCCGGCGGGGCGGTCTCCACCGGCGCGACGATCTGGCGGGCCTCGTCGGCGGTCAGCAGGCGGGTGGGGACGCCGTATTTCTGCGCCACGGTTTCGGCGGCGACGACGCGGGTGCGCAGCGCGGCCGGGTCGGCCGCATCGAGGGGGGGCACCCGCACGAGGCCGACGCGGGCGGCCCAGGACAGGGGATCGGCCTTCAGCTCCGACCGCATGGTGTTCAGCAGGCCTTCGGCGAGGTCGAGTTTCTGCGCGGCCGCGGGGGAGACTTCGCCCGAAGCGCCGATGCCGGACCGCGCCTGATTGACGAAGCCCTGCAGCTCGGCCGGCGACCAGGTGCGGGCCACGGTCTGGAAGGCCAGCAGGTCTTCGGCCGTGGCGAGTTTGGTCAGGGTCGCGGCGTCGCCCGCCGCCGTCGCTTGATCCCGCAGGGTGGCGAGGTCGGCGCGGGACGGCTGCCAGCCCTGTTTCATCATCCGCTCGAATTCCGTCGCCTGCGCGGCGTAGAGGCTGCGAGCCTCGCGCATGGCGGTTTCGCGGCGGCTGGCCTCGGCGCGGAAGGTGGCGATGGCCTGTTGCTGCTTGTCCCAGGGCAGGGCGTCGAAGCCGGGCAAGGCGGCGGGGTTGCGCACGGCGTGCGCGGCATCGACCCCGGCGAGGGTGAGCGCATAGCCGAGACCTTCGCCCCAGCCGGCGCCCTTGGTCGGGTCGGCGGCAGTCCAGCCGGCCGGGCGTTCGTAATCCATCATGATGCGCGCGGCATCCTCGACCGTGGCCGCCGCCTTCAGCCGGTCGCCGATCGCCTTCTCGCCGGTCTGCATCTCGAACAGCGCGAAACGGGCCTGGGTCTCGATGCTGCGAGGATCGAGGCCCCGTTCGGCGGCATAGGCAGCCAGGGCCGACTTGCGCCCCTCGCCGGGTTGCGGGTCGCGCCAGCCGCCGATACCGAGGCCCGTGCCGCCGTCATGCACGGCGTTCGGATCGAAGCCGCTTTCCTGACCGAAGCGGCCGGCGACCGCGGCGGCGGCGGCGGGCGAATAGCCGGCATCGGTGAAGATCTTCATGACCGTCGCCGCCGGCGCCTGCCAGGCGGGGGGCAGGGGCAGGGGCGCGCCCGAGGCGCCGGCGGCGCCCAGGGCGGCGGCGGGGTCGCGCAGGCCGGCGGTGACGGCGGCGGCGAAGGAGACTTCGTCGCGCGCCCGATCGGCCAGGCGCTGGCGCTGGTCGGGCGGCAGGTCGAGGCCGGTCAGGGCGCCGGTCAGGTCGCGCAGCACGGCGTCGTACTGGCCCGGGTCCGCGCCCACCGTGCGGCTGGCGGCGTCGATCTGGTCGCCGAAGACGGCCGCGCGATTGCGCTGGCGCTCGCCCACCTCGAAGGTGAGGGCGGAGCCGTAGAGGCCGCCGCGCAGATCGGCCATCCGCGCTTCCAGATAGCGGGCGGCTCGGCCGCTGGGCGCGGCCTTCACGCGGTCCGCCAGATCGGCGTCGAAATCGGCGATCAGCCCGCCGGTGTAACCGGGGGCGCCGGGGGCGACCTTGCCCTGCCGGTCGAGGGCTTCGCGCGTCCAGCGCTCGCGCGCGGCGGCGACCTCGCTGGTCGCCCACAGGACCTCGTCCTGTTCGGTCGCCTTATCGACCGCATCGCCCAGCTGGCCGAGGGCCTGACCGACGCCGGCGAGGGCACGGGCCGGGGCGGCGGCGGCGCCCGGGTCGATCTGCGGCACGCGGCCGGCGCCGGTCAGGGCGACGCGGGGCTGATAGGTGTTGATCGTGGCCATCACATCACCTTGGGCAGGCTGGAATAGGCGCCGGCTACGGTGCCGAAGTCCTTGGCGCCCTTGGCGATGCCACCCGCGCTGCCAAGACCGGGCATTCCGGCGAAGGATGAGGCGCCGGACAGCAGGGCGGCGCCGGCGCCGATGTAGCCGGCGCGGCGGGCCTGGCGGCCTTGCCAGCGGGTGATGGAGCCCTGATTGCGCAGGTCGTTGGCCTCGACCTGACCGCGATAGCGCAGGGTCAGGGCGTCCAGCTCGGCATTGGTCGCGCTCTCCGTCATGACGTCGAGGACGGAGCCGGACGGGGCCAGCCCGCTTTCGGCGAAGGCGGCGCGCTGGCGGCCGAGTTCCTGCGCCTGCTGGCGGCGCAGGCGGTCTTCCTCGGCATTGGTGGCGGCGAGGGTGCGGGTGGCGGCCGCGTCCATCTGGCCGGCGTTCCAGTTGGCGGCCGAGGCGGCGGCATTGCCCTGCTGGATGGACGAGACCGCCTGCAGGCCGGCGGAACCGGCCAGCAGGGCCGAGGCGGTGAACGGGTCCATCAGACACCCCCCCGCGTGAGGGCGTAGAGGTCGACATCGCCGCCGGTCGGGGTGTAGCGGCGGAGCCGCGCTTCGTGGATGAAGCCGAACAGGCTCACCCAGCGATGGCCGGCGGCGTGATCGGGCGCGACATGGGCCTCGATCCGGCGCCAGTCGTGACTGTCCAGCCAGCGGGCGGCGCGCAGCGACAGGGCGACCATGCCGGAAGGGCCGATCCGGTCCGAGAGCATGGCCCAGACGACGGCGCGGCCCGGCCATTGCCAGGCCAGCCCCATGCAGCCGCGCAGTTGCCGGTCGGCGGCGAGCGAAACCGCCGGGCCGGCCTCGGCCAGCGCGGCGGCGTAATCGCCCGCGATCAGGGCGCGCGCCTCGGCCTGGGCCGGTTGCAGATCGACCAGGGCGAGGTGGGAGGGGATGAAGGGCACGATCTCGATCACGCGATCACCCGTTGGTCGTGATGTCGATGACGGCACCGACGAGGGTGCAGGGCTGAACGCCATCGGCGACCAGGGTGAAGCGGGCGCCCGCCCCCCATGGGCCGTCGAAATCCAGCTCGTAATCGCCGGTGAACAGGCCCGCGGCGGCACCCATGATGTCGGCCGGCTCGCGGAACCACGCCTGATCGAGGTGGGCGGTGTCGGGGCCGACCTTGAGGCCGCCTGTGTTGACGAGGCGGAGTGAAACCTTGGCGATGCGTTGGGTCAGGGTCTGGGCGGTGCCGGCGCCGCCGCCGACGTCGAGGGTCATGGGTTCGATCACGGCGGGGGCGGGCAGGCCGGCGAGGATGGTGCGCCCGGGGGTGACCAGCGCGATGGCACCGGCGGTCACCACGGCGTCGGGATGGCTCGCGCCATCGACCGCGACCTGCACCGTCTCGCCCTCAAGGTGATCGAGCCCGGTGACCGAGGTTACATCGACGTCGGAGCGCAGCATCAGGCCGGCGTCGACGTGCCACCATTCGTCCCGCGCCGCCGTCGCATCCCGCGTCGGCGTCAGATATTCGATATGGCGCACGGTCTCGCCGTCGATCTCGCGCGCGACGGACAGCCACAGTTCGTCGGCGTCGCCTTGCGGCGCGGGGATGACACCGATGGCCTCGACCTTTCCCCGCATGGGGTGGCGCGACCAGGCATAGACCTGCTGGTCGGCATCGAAGGTGAAGGCGATCAGCTGGCCATCAACCCGCACGCCCCACAGCAGGGCATGGGGCTGGTCGGCCCAGGCAAGGCCGATCACGCCGGAGGCCGTGATGTGCTCTGCCACCCAGGTCTGATCCGGGGCAGTGAAGCCGTCCGCCTCGACCGAATAGGCGGCGGCGCGCAGCTTGCGCCCGGCGCGCGCGATGAAGAGGGAGGTGGCGCCGACCAGCGGCGGCACAATGCCCCGGCTGCCGTAGGCGGTGACGGGGGCCGCCTTGGCGTTCTCCGGCCCGAAGGGTTCGGAGGAAGTCTGTTCCGACAACAGGAATTCGCCGCCCGCGGTGCCGATCAACAGACCGGCGCCGGTCGGGGCCAGCCACTGGCAGCGGTTGTTGCGCTGCGACTGGATTTGCAGGGCGACAGCCATTTCGGCGGTCAGCACGCCGTAATCCTTGGACGCGAAATTCTGATAGTCCGCCGCGACCGAGCAGTCGACGCGGCTGCCCCGGGCGAAGACGAGGCGGTTACGAAAGAAGGCGATCTGCTCGGGCCAGCCCTCGACATCGGAATAGGCGGCGTGCGCCCAGCGCCAGGTGGCGTTGCCGGCGCCGACCACGCCCGGCGGCAGATCCCAGTCGCCGGTCACGGTCGCCGTGGCGGAGGTGCCGGAGGCAACGGCGGTGATCTCGACGAAGCCATAGGGGCAGCCGATGAATTCCCATTCGGCGCCGTTGTCCTGATCGTCGCCCGTGATGTTGTGACCGTCCCAGACGCGCCCGTAGGTATGCACCGGCTTGACCGTGCCGGTGACCTCGGCTGCCCCCGAGACATCCTCGACCGCCGTGCAGCGATAGATCTTGCCATCGCTGCGGCGCAGATCGTCGACGGCGATCACCTGTCCCGGTTCCCACGGCAGCAGGCCGCCGCCGTCCTTCATCTCGATGAAGAACAGCGCGCCGACATGGCCGGGCAGGAAGATGTCGGCGCTGGCGGTGAGGGTGATGCTGCCCGAAGCGGCGGAGGCATAGACCGTTACGGCCTTGTCGTCGTTCAAATCCTTGAAGGGGCCGTTCCGGGTCTTCAGGCGTTCCAGCGTCCAGTTCGTCGCGCCGAGGCGCGACAGTTTCTGTTGGGGCACGCCGGCACAAGCCCAGTACATGACATCGCGCGACTGCACATGACGCAGGCGGCAGGCGCCGTCGCCATCCGTCGACAGCGGCAAGGTCCAGGGCGTCACGAGTTCCAGCGGCGCCGCGCCGTCGAGCAGGGTTCCATGGTTCAGATGGATGCGCAGGTAGCTGTCGCCGGCCTCGAGCATATAGGCCTGATCGACCGAATACTCGAAGGGCACCAGCCAGCATTTACCCTTCGCCTTGCGGACGAAACCCGTGCCGGGGCGGCGGGTGACCGCGCCCTGAACGAGGGGAATGAAATTCTCCAAGCGCCGGCACAGGGTCGGATATTTGGCGAAATCGGTGCGCGCCCCCATGAGGGGCGAGGCTTCGCCGCCATTGAAGGCGGTCAGGATCGGCCGGGTTCTCATGCCATCACCCGGGACATCAACCAGGGACCATCGGGCGGATAGGCCGGGTGCTTCTGGATCGCGTCGATGCGGGCGGCGTCGCGGCGGGCCAGCTTGTAATCCTGGTGGAGGCTTTCGCGCTTGTCGGTCGACGAGGTCAGGGCCTCGCAGATTTCGAGGGCGATGGCGATCGCCAGCACCTCGTCGAACAGCGGGTGAAACAGGGTCGGGTCTTCGATCCGGCGGATATAGCGCAGGGGCAGGGGTGCCGGCAGATCGGTCAGGAGGTCGCGGCCCTCGATCGACCAGGTGGCGGGATCGCCCTGCCGATACTCCGGCCCGACGGCGAGATAGCCCACATCGTCGAGGCCGATCTGGACGAGGGAGAGGTAGTCGATCGGCAGGCGGAAGGCGCGGGCGAAGCCGAAGGCCGGCGCCTCCGCCAGGGCCGGCAACATGGCCCGGCCGAGGGAGAAGCACCAGCGCGCCCGCTGAAGTTCCGCGTTGCGGCAGCGGGCGTAGGCGCCCCGGATCAGGCGCCCGGCCTTCGAGGCCTCTTCCCAGGCCGTGAGGTGGGGGTTGCCCAGCTTGACCAGGGCGGCATTGGCAATGTCGATATCGGTCAGCGCCATGCCGCCCTCGCGCGCCTGCGGTCAGGTTTCCGGCGGGGGCCAGTCGGCCCCGACCAGATAGTTGCGCAGGTCCTGCAGGGCGACGATGACCTGCTGCTTGTCCGTCACCTTGGTGTCGTCCAGGGTCAGCACGATGGCGGTCGACGGCGCCGCGACATCCGAGACCGCCACGGTGCGGAATTCCTTGCCGACGTCGAGGCCGAGGTAGATCGCCGCCATCAGGCGTTGCCCACCAGGAAGGTAATCGCCAGCGTGCCGGCGCCCGGCAGCGCGGCGGCGCCGACGGTGGCCAGCAGCTCGCCATCGACCGTCTGGCGCACGCCGACCGCGGCGGCCTTGCCGAACAGGGTGGGTGTGTCGACGGCGGTGAAGACAGCGGCGGCGCGGAACTTGGCCGCGGTCGCCGCGTCGCCGATGGCCAGCGTCGACGTGCCGAGCGAGACGCTGGACGTGATGATGCCGCCCAAGAAGGCGTCGCCCGGCGGCAGCCGGCCGAGCACGATGGTATCGCCGGAAGCCTGACCGGCCAGGGTAACGATGGCGGTATGGGCGCGCACCTTGCCGCCGGCGAGGGTGCCGGACGGCAGGCCGGGCGGGATCGCGCCCCATTCGGACAGGTTGTTGGCGTAGGTCTTGGCCATGGCGGGTCTCCTTACGGCTCGACGCAGGTGATGGCGCCGACCTTACCTTCCTCGCAGCGCGAGCCGCCCAGGACCATGTCGGTGTAGAGCTGGGTGGCGTATTTCAGGTCCGGGCGCTGGTCGATCTTGGTCTGGACTTCCTGCCAGGCGTTCAGATGCACGCCGCTGGGCACCCAGAACGGGCACTTGCGGTCATTGCCGGACAGGGTCCAGGTATCGCCGTCCGGCAGGGCCGAGAGTTCGCAATGGACGAACTGGAAGCCCATGAACTGGCTGATCTGGCCATCCACCAGCACCGGCCGTTCGTTGTAATCCTTGGAGTTGATCTGGGGATCGGCCAGCAGGTTGTCGTGCTGTTCGGCCGTGACGACGAGAATGGGTTTCTCGTTGATGTTCACGAAGTTCTTCAGCAAGAGTTTTTTCGCCGCGCGCAGCTTCGCGACATTGAGGCCGGAGGCCGTGCCGCCGACATCCTTGCCGACCACATTGCCGGCCGGGAAAGGCACGGTGGTGGCACCGTTCTTGCCGGTGCGGGCGACGTCGAACACGGCGCGGATGATCTCGCCGTCGATCTGCCGGCCCATTTCGAGGGAGGCCGCTTCGAGATAGCCGGACTGCGGGTCGGTGATCTGGAACAGCTTGTCGCGCTTGTCGATCAGCGTGCCCCAGTCGAAGGTATTGGGATACACCCAGCGCGCCGTGCCCGGCACATTCATGTTCGGGGTGGCGGAGAGACGCGGCGCGTTCTTCTCGGCGGGATCGGCCTTGCCGATCTGGTTGATGTACTGCGCCCCTTCGCCCATCTGGTTGCCGGGCTGGACATAGGCCCGCAGCAGGGAGCCGCGCTGCTGCAACAGCAATTCGAGCGCGGTGTTGAAGGTGGGCGCGAGGTGGGCGGGAATGATATCGCTCATGGGCAATCCCCTTGCGAAACAACGATTGGATTGTCTCGAAGGGGTTGCCTGCCGGGTTACACCCGCCATGAAGGCGGATGTGCCACAGACCCGTTCTAGGGTTTAACGTCGACCGTCGACGGGGGTCTTACCCACCTGTAGCGGACCCGCGTGAGGTTTCCCGCTGCAACGCCGGCCACGATGAGTCTGGCCGGCGCTGCTGTCAAATCGTCAAAGGTCAGGGCAAAACTATTGTTTGACCCTTGCTTTTTTTATTTCCTCATCATAGATGGCGACCTTATACGTCGCTGCCGGTAGCGACAATTCTATGATGTGAAGGCAATCAAGGGGGCGACGATCAATTCCGAATTCGAAGGAGCTGGCGAATTGCCGCGTAAAGATATCGAGAAACGCCCGCATGAATGCTTCCTGGCCGCTTTGAGTTCGCTCGTATCGGGCCTGCCGCTCATACACATCCTGCATAGCGGCGATCTGGTCCATCACGGACGCCATCCGTTCGTGCATGATGTATTCCAGCGCGCGCCTGGCTGCCTGTTGGATCGCCACGTTCTTGTTGGGCATGCCATATTCCGCAAGCCATTTGTCGATGCTTTGCTTTGCTGCTGCGGCGTAACCACTTGAGTACGAACTCCAGCAGGCGGCGCGCACATCGGCGGCTGCCTCCTCGCGCTTGTGCCGGTCGCGCAGGATCTGTTCCCTGGCCCAGCGGACGGCGGCGGGATCGCTCATGGTCACGCCCCTCCCGCCGCCAGTTTCTGCAGCGTTTCCATCTTCGCGACCGCTTCCTTGTGGGCGGGGCCGGTGCCGAACAGATAGGCGTCCATGAACGCCTTGTCGCCCTTCAGGGTCTCGATCTCGGCTTTCGCGGCCGCGGCGCCGCCGCCGAAGCCGCCGGGCTGGGGCGCGCCGCCTTCGAGGGTGCCGACGCCCATGGCGGCGCCGATCCGGTTGAACATTTTGATCAGGCCGCCGGCGCCCAGCGCGGTCTCTACCTTGTGGATCAGTTCGGCATCCTGATCCGACGCGAACAGCCGAAAGGCACGGCTGCCGAGCTCGACATTCGTGTCATAGTGCGCGCCCCATTCCTTTTGCAGATCGGCCACTTCCTTCAGCCCCTGCGTCTTGCGCGCCTCGTCGGCGGCGCGGGCCTGGGCTGCCTGCATCTCGTTCCAGGCGGTGGCGAGGGTGTTCGCCTGCCCCTGGGTGAGGCCGGCCTTGTGCAGGATGGGCGCCATGGTCGCCGCGAATTCGCCGTTGTCGCCTTCCGGCACCGGCAGCTTGTAGTCGGCCGGGGTCACGGGGCGACCAAGGCGGTTCCACACCGCGTCCCAGGCGGCCGGCTCGTCCGTCGGCTTCGGGATCGCGATCTTATCGGCGCCGACCAGGGCTTCGAGGCTGGCGTAAGAATGCAGCACGTCGTCGGGGCCGGACCATTTCTTGAGGGCCACAAGGTCCTTGTGGGTCTCGCTGTACCAGGGGGTGGCAGGGGTGGTGCCGGCGGGCGGCGTCGCGGGCGTGGCGCCGGCGGGCGGGGTGGCCGACGGGGTGGCGGGGGGCTGGCCGGCGAGGAGGGTGGCGCCGGCGCCGGGGGCGGGCGGGGTGGCGGGGGTCTGGACGGGGTCAGCCATTGTAGGTTCCTTCCTGTTCGGTCAGTTGGGCGAGGGCGGTTTCGTCGAGTTGCAGGAACTGCTGGATGCGCAGCCAGACTTCCCGCCGGCCTTCGGCGAGGGCCATGGCGACGGGATCGAGGGTACCGGTGACGGGCGAGACGCGGGCGGTGGTACGGGTATCGTGGCAGAAGCGGCGGAGGTCGGCCAATACCTCCGCCCCGGCGAGATTGGGGCCGCCGCCCCTGCCGCCAAGGAAGGCATCCTTGTAGGCACGGGCGCGGCGGCGGTTGCGGGTGATCAGGGGGATATCGACCATCAGAAGGGCGCCTGTCCGGCCTGGGCCTGCATTTGAGCGACGTCGCGGGCGACGCCGGAGGCGACGGGGGCGGCGCGCAGCAGGGCTTCGGCCTGGGCCTGTTGCGCCCGGCCTTCCTTGAGCGCGGCGATGGCCTCGGGGGTGCGCAGGATGCGCTGGGGTGCGCCGTTGACCGAAGCCAGTGCCCGCACCGCCTGTTCGGGATCGAAGGCGTCCATCACCGTGGGGTCCATCTGCGCCCAGGGCGTGACGGCTTCGAGCGTGCGCATGATGGCGACGCCTTCCTCCGCCCGCGCCAGGCGGGACAGGGGGCTGTCGTAAATGACCGAGAGGGCGCCGCCGGCGTGCGCCAGCTCGTCGGGCATGGGCGGCAACAGGCCGGCGGCATCGAGGATATCCAGCTCCCGGGCGATCATAGGGCCGAGCAGTTCGGACTGCTGCCGCCCGATGTTGGGGGCGAGCAGGGCGCCCTTCTCCTGCGCGCGGATCAGGGCCTCCGTCGCCGTCATGCGGGGCGTCTCGATCAGGATCTGGAACAGGGTGACCAGGAAGGCGTCGGCGATCACCCGGCGGCGCTGTTCGATCATGTCCAGCCCGATGTCGATCCGTGCGCCGGTGTTCAGCGCGTGGACGAGGGGGCGCCCCATGTCGTCGACGCCGCCATAGTTGAGGGCGCCCGGGCGCATCGAGAAGGCGGAGAGGATGCCGTCTTCCGGCAAAAGCAAGGGCGGATCGGTGGCGATGTTCGCCCCCCGGATCACGGCCTTGGACATCTCGTTGACCATCTTGATGTCGGGCAGGACGGTCATCGCCGGGCCGCGGCCGTATTTCTCGCGCGACGCAGTCATGTAGCGCGAAGGGCAGAAGGGTCTTGTGCGAAAGCCGCGTTCGCGCACGATCGACTTGCCTTCGACCGCGACGGTGTAGGAGCCGAAGGCCATGCCCCGGAAATCAGCCCGGCGCGGGTCGAAGTCTTCACGCGGCGCAACGCGCTGGATGAAGTCCCACTTCCGGTCGGGTTCCTTGTCGACATATTTCGCGATCGCCTCGGGCAGGGCGTCGCCATAGGCCTGCGCAGCCTGGCGGGTCGTATACCGGAACCTGTAGTGCGTCGTGTCTGGCCGGCCGGCTGCGTCCTCGTCGATCCACAGGCTGGACAGGGGGATGGCCATGTAGCGGGTGCCGTGTCCGATATCATCGTCGATGAACAGGCAGCCCGTGCCGAAGGCGCCCAGCGACAGGAAAGTCTCGTGGGCCTGCGACGAGAAATTGGCACGCGGCGCGTAGCGCGCGGCATACAGGCGGCGGTTGACATGCTCGCACCAGGCCATGACCCCGGCGTTTTCCGCCAGTGCCTCGTCGGCCGGGCGCAGCGTGTGCCACAGGCTTTGCCGGGGGATCAGCAGGCTCTCCATCGCGGCGGCGAAGCGGTCGAGGGACAGGGGCGCCGTGGCGTCGAACTGGTACTCGGTCCGTTGCTCGCCCGGGTTCCGCGCCTGGCCCTGAAACAGGCTCTCCCGCGGCAGGACATAGCGAGCGACCTCGCCCCAGTGCCGCTCCCAGGTGCCGCGCTCGCTCTCGTAGTGCTGCTGGCGGCGCAGGATCTCCGCCGCGCGGCTGTCGACCGTCGCCATGTCACGCCCTCCCGCTGGCGGCGCCGGCCTGACCGAGCAGGATCGCCTTGCCGATGCTGGCGGCCGGCGTGGTCACGCCCTGCGCGCCGGCCAGCGTGGTGGCGCCGGCACCGCGCCGCCGCCGCACGCGGTCGGCCTGATCCGCCGCGGCGGCGGCATCGTCGATCGTCGGCGCCGGCGGCGGGGCCGTTACCTTCGGGGTCTTAGGCGTCGAAAACAGGGCACCCATGGCGGCTCTCCTACCAGTCGTAAGCGGATGACGTGCCGGCGGCGATGCCCCCGGCCTGCGCACGTCGTGCGCTGTCGCGCCGGGCCTTCCGCCCGGTGACCTCGGCATATTCCCCGCCGCCGAGGAGGGCGTATTGCAACCCGTCCATGACGTGGGAAAACTCGTTCTTTTCCGGCTTGTCCTCGAAGCGGTCCTGCCCGGTCAGCTGGACGCGGCGGAAGCGATAGCCCGTATTGAAGCCCTTGCGCAGCACGCGGCAGCGGGGGGAGAGAAGCAGGCCGGGCTTGCCGTCGATCAGGCGCGACAGGGGACGGTTCACGGCATCGAGGCGCAGCACCAGGTCGTTCGAAGGCGCCGGGCGGAACTTCAGTTGGGTGACCGCGCGCATCACCTCGACCCAGCTCTTCTCGTCGGTCGACGCGCGGGCGGCGGCGGCGGGGTCGCACCAGGGGGCGATCTTCGCCAGGCCGCGATAGCGTTCGGCCAGCAGGCGGTTCAGGGCTTCGCCGAAGCGGATGGCGCCCATGTCGGCCGCCACCAGCTCGTCGAGGATCAGCCACTGACCGAGCGGCGTTTGCTGCGCCAGCACGGCGCCGGGGGTAAGCCCTGCGTCGGCGCCGATCACCAGGGGCCAGTCGGGGTTCGGCTCGATCTCGGTCGCGGTGACATGCACCGTGTCGCGGAACTCGGCGAAGACGGGCTTGCCGTCGCGGCTATAGCCGAATTCGTTTTCGATGAAGCGCCGCACGAACCATTCGGGCTGGCCCTTGGCCTGTTCGGTGTAATAGCCTTCCGGCAGGTTCGCGATGTTCTCGGCCCGGGGCGACCAGCCGGAGGGCTGGCGGAAGAAGGCTTCGTTCTCGGTCGGCTTGCCGTCGACCGTGCGCTTCTCGACGAAACGGCGATAGGTCCAGTTGTCGACGTCCGGCGCGTTGAAGTCGCACCACACACCGCGCCAGCTGGGGCCGCCGTGGATCTTCGACGGGTAGCGGCCCGCGCGGGAGCCGAGGAAGGTCACGACATCCTCGAGCAGGCGGTCAGCCTCGTTCACATAGGCGCCGGTTCCTTCCCAGCCGCGCATCACGTCCTCGATGCGGTCGTCGCCCAGCGCGATGAATTCCACCACGCAGTCGACCGTCGTGCGGTCCGGCATCTGGAACTTGAGCCGGTGCACCGCCGGCGGGCCGGCGAAGAACTCGCCCAGGTCCTTCGGCACCCAGGTCAGCCAGGACGGCAGGGTGGTGCCCTGAAGGTTGCGGTAGGTGTCGCGGACGACTGCCCACTTCGTGTAGCGCACCCCGTCGATCGGACTGGGCGCCTGCGTCGCTGCCGCCATGAAGATTTTCATCAGGCTCGTCGACGTCTTCGCCGAGCCGACAGGCCCCATGATGCCCGAGAGGCGCGACCGGTCGAGCATGAAGGCCTGGGCGATCGGCCCGGGCGGCTGGAAGGCGCGGAAGTCAAGCATCGCAACCTCCAACCGCCCGCGCCCGACCTTCAACCCCCGCCCTTGACGCAGACCTGGAATTTCGCGGCGACCTTTTGGAAACCCTGGAAGCCTCGCGCGAGGCCCGGGGGGAAACGGGCAGGCGGCGCTTGGGGGTCCCCCCGGGGGGTGTCGGCCGGGCGGCGGCGGTCGCGGCGGGGATCGACGGGGCCATCGGCAGGGCCGGCCCGACTGATCCGCAATCAGTCGGTCGCATCGTCCAACCCCTTGGCATCGCTGGCATTTTCGTCGTCCGTCAAACTCGATCCGTTCAACTCGACCTCGCGCGAAACGCTAAGTGCTTGATTTTGTTGGGCTTCGGCGATCATGCCGAACAGGCCTCCGGCCGGCCCGGCCGATGCCCCGGCGAAGGCGCCGATGGCCAGCAGCGGCAAGCCCTTGTTGTCGATCTGGATCGCCTGCGGGAGCCGCTGATGCAGGTAGGGCGCCAGAATGTCCATGGCCCGCAGCTGCAGCTGGAACGCTTCCAGCGGCTTGCAGCCCAGCTCTTTCGCCAGCTCGCCGACCGGGCGGCTGAACACCTCGGCAAGGCCGACCAGCGGCGAGCGATAGCGGCCCAGGATGAAGTTCACCCAGTCCTCGGTGCGCTTGTTCTTGGCGCCTTTCGGCCGCCCGCCGCGCCCGCCGCCAGCCGGCGCCGGCGGCGCGTCCGGCGCGACCTCGGCCGCCAGCAGCGGCAGCTGCGCCGCCGGCTGGAACGGCTCGTCGCCCTCACCGAGCATGTCGGCCACCACCGCTTCGATCCCGCTGGGTTTCGACATGGTATTTGCCCCCTATTTAACCGGCCGCGCCGAGCGTAACGGTGCCACGGCCGAGCGTTACGGCGACCGTTACACCTGTCGGTTTCTTAACCCATTGGAATATATATCTATTTAGACATGGATATGGGTATGTAACGCGCGTAACGCATGTAACACACACCTGTCGCGTATGTGCGCGCCTGCACATGCGCATGTGCGAAGCGCCATATTGCGTTACAAGCGTTACGGAACGGGAATTCGCCATATATTTCAATGGCTTGAATGCGTAACGGCGCCCGTAACGCCCCCCGCACCCACCGTTACGAGCGTTACGCCCGCCCGCCCCCATCGCGACTGCTCGACTGAAAATGGTTGCAGGCGGGCGCAGGCGCAAGAGGGCGGCGCCGGGTTGAGGGGTATGAGCGGGTTCAGAGGGGAACATGGACGTCCTCCGATCTGCGCGGGGAAGCGCCATCGCCCATGCCGTCACCATCGAGCGAGCGCAGCTCGGTGTCCGGCGGTCTTCCACACGGCCAGATGGCTGTAAGGGGAATGAGGGTCACCCGTACCGGCACGCCGCCGATGCGCTGTGGCCCCTCGGGGACGATGGCGCCGGGGGTGCGACGCAGGGCCTGCACCCAGACGCCCTGGGTGCCGCTGCGCGCGGCCCAATGAGTGCCGGCGAAGATCTGGTCGATCGTGTCGCCCTTGTTGGCCACGGCCAGATAGAGCTGACTTTGCTTTCGTCCACCCTCCGGCTGCTCGACCTCCTGCGCGATGATGCGGAGGCCATAGGCGGCCAAAACCCGCTCGGCCTCCTTGCCGGAGCCCATCAGTTCCGCCTCCTTGCCCAGGCGGCTCGGCCATGCGGCATTGGCGATCCAGGTGCCGACCGATTGCTTGATGCCGACGCGGTACACGTCGGCGACATATGACGTGATCCGGCCGAGGCAGTTTTCGTGATCGCGATCCGCACCATCGCGCTCCGCGAGGGTCGCTGTGCGCAGGCGATAGCCCCATTCGGCCAGGTAATCGCTGTCCGGCAGATCGTCATGCAGCAGCAGGTCGGCGACGGCCAGCAGCGTGCCGAAGACGTCGGCGCCGCGCCCCCCGTGCCCATTGGCCGCCATCGCCTGCCGGAACAACTCGAGGGTCTGGGCAAAGCGCGGCCATTGATCGACGAGGCGGCGGCGCAAGCCCCGGCCGATTTCGCCCATCACCCGCTCGGTGATCGGCGGCGGCGTGCTGCCGGTCAGCGGGTCCAGCTCGAGAATTGCCATGCGGCTGCGATCCTGCGGCAGCAAGGGCGGCAGCAGGATCGAGGAAAACAGGAAGCAGCTGCGGGCGATGAATTTGGACGAGGTATGTTCCGCGCCACCACGCAGGATCATGCCGCCGCTGGCCGCCAAGCGCGCCAGCTTCACGACGGCGTCGACCTTGCGATTGTCGGCCTCGGCCTCGATCTCGTCTATTGCGACCGGCAAGGTCGCGTGCCCCAGCTCCTGCCAGATGCCGGCCGCGCTGGCGTCGGCGACCGAGACGAGGCCGGCACTGCCGCCCAGCAACCATGCGATCAATCGCTGCAGCGTGGACTTGCCGGTGGAGGCGTCGCCGGTGATCCAGGCGACGGGGCGCCAGGGCAACACGCCGCCGATCATGCCGCAGCCGATCCAGCCCAGCAGCAGCCAGGGATCGACGTCGGGACGCTTCCACTCCCAGGTCTTCAGCGCCCGCATCACGGCTTCGGCCGGCCCGTCGAAGCCCGACGGCGGGGGCACGCCTTCGGCCGGGCGCGGCACGGGCGCCGCGGTCGAATAGACGTAAGGCCCGATCATGCTGGGCCGATGCCACAGCCCGTTGACGAGGATCGCATCCCCGCAATGCAGCAGCAGTTCGCCGTCCGGCCCCAGCCAGGCGCCGCGCCCGCGCAGGCAGGACAACGGATCCCATACGCCGCGCGCCGCCGCCGCCGGCATCAGCGTTTCCGCCGCCAGTTCGGGCCGCCAGCCGACGATATCGCCATCCTTGTTCTTGCGGGGCCAGGCCTCGTAGAGGAATTGCGTGTGAACGCCGAACAGGGACAGGATCTTCAACCGCCCGTGCTCGCTGGACTTCACGTCGCGCAACTGGCCGCAGGCGTCGAGGTAATAGGCCGTGTCGCCAAGGACACCGAGGGGTGTGACCGGGCCGATCTTGCCGCGATCGTCCAGCACGTCCTCGTCCGGTCCCGCCGGGGGCGGTTCATCCGCCGGGGGTGGCACGGGCCTCGGCGCAGGGCGCGGGACGGGTGCCGCCGCGTCGAGAGCGGAGAGGACGGGGTCCTGATCGTCCATCATGCCCCCTGCACCGGCCGGCGGATACCGCGCAGCAAATCGTTGAAGTCCTTGTACTCCGGCGGCGGCAGGGCTAGCCGCACCTGGCGCCCTTGATCCTGAAGGCGCCAGATCGCCGCCCTCAGGGCATTCTGCTCGGCCTGATTGGGGTCGTTATCGCCGCAAATCACGATATCCTTCCAGATCGGCGGCAACACCAGCGCGCCCATATTTTTCAGCGATACGGCCGAAATCACGCGCCAGGCCGGCCGCTTGGCGACGATGGACAGCGCATTTTCGATGCCTTCGGCGATCGCCAGCGTCTCGTCGGCCGCGGGGTCTTTCCACGTCCGCCCGTTCGCGCCGCGCCACAGCGGAATGAAACCGCCCGCCAGCTCGCCCAAGGACATCTTCGCGTCGCGCCCTGGCGGCGTGCCTACCGGCGCCTTGCCCCAACTGCCGTCCGGACGCTGCGCGAGGAAGGTGCGATGGGCGGCGATCGTCTCGCCCTCGGCGTTGATGACGCAGGCGACCATCCCGGCGAAACTCTTGCCCGCGTCGGGATCCATCCTCGGCGCCTCGCCGGGCGGGCACCATTTGTAGGTCATCGCTGGCTTGTAGCGCAGGCCGCGCGGCACGCGGGGCATGGTGCCGACGTCGATGCCGCGCCCCTGCAGATAGAGGTCGACCGGCGTGCCCAGGATATCCGCCTCCGCGCCGTAGAACAGCCGCTGCGCCCTGCCACGCTGGGCATCCCGGTTTTCATTCGCCTTGCGGATGTTCTGTTCGCGAAGCGCCGCCGCCCGGGCGCGCTGCTTCTGCAACAGCTTGTCGTCCATGCGCTCGAGGCCGAGCCAGCCGAGCGCCCATTTGAAGGCACGCTTCTTGTCGTTACCGAACAGCGCGCCCGCGACTAGGTCGAGTGCGTCGCCCTTGTCCTGGCCGGAAAAGTCAGCCCATACGCCGGCCTTGCCGCCCGTCCTGCAGATCGACAGGGAACGCCCGGGGTCACCGTCGAGCGAGCCGACCACCCATTCGTGGCCGACCCGCTCCGCATTGGGCAGCAGGTCGGCCACCAGCGCGTCGATGCGGTCGGACAGCATGGCGACGACCTCGGCGATGTCGATCAGCGGGCGTTGTTGCGCCGTCATCGCAAGTCCGCCCTCTCCTGCCAGGGGCTGGCATCCGGCTGGGGGGCCAGCCGGGCGCGCTGGATCGCGTCGCGCAGGGTCTCGCGACGGCGGGTCCAGTCCTCGACCGCCTGACACAGGCTTTCGGCCTCGTCGATCAGGGCCTGCACCGCCGGCGACGGCGGCCTCCCCAGACTGGTGATCGCCTGCCGGACGCGCAGCACGCAGCGGTAGGACGGCTCGGCCATCAGCTCCTGCGCGCGCGAAATCAGTATCGTTACCCCTGCGGGCACCAGCCGGCAGCGCGCCGCCTGGTCGCGGGCCTCCCGCTCGATCCGGGCGAGGGTGGCGGCGCAGCGGCCGGCGATGTCATCGGGCCGCATCATGACGCGAGGCGCCCCAGGGCCGCGGCCGCGGCATAGGCCTCGCGCGCGGCCTCGGCTCCGCTTGCCTGCATCGCCGCCAGCCGTTCGAGGACGAGGCCGATGGGCGAGGCGGCGGGATCTTCCGGGCTGACCGGATCGCGCGACAGCCGGTCGAGCAAGGCCGCCGGCTCGTGATCGTGCTGCAGCAGGAGCGAGACCAGGATGCAGGCATCCGCCAGCGTCGCCTCGATCTCGCTGCCGCATTTCGGCCCGGACAGGAACACTTCGCGCACCCGGCCGCCGTGATCGAAGCCGATCGACAGCAGCCAGTCGGCGCCATGCCAGCTGACGACATCGGTCAGACACAGGCGGCGGTTCGGCAGGCGCTGGCGGTCAGGCGACGGCATGGGACCCCCTCGGCACGCAGGCATAGCAATGGGTGCGTTCGGCCGAGGCCGAGCGGAACGAGGCGCCGCAAGGACAAGGCCGTGCCGCCGGCGGCCGAGGGGCCTCCGCCGGCGGCACGCAGTCGGACAGGCCGCGTGCAGGCAGCCCGTCGGGAGAGGGGGAGGCGGCGCCCGCCAGATCGGCCAGCAGCCGCGCGCACGCCGTGCGCAGGTGCCCGCGCCCCAGGCGCGCGGCCCGCGCCATCTGCCGCAGCCGGATGTCTGACAGATGCGCCATGGTCAGGCCCTGCCCGACGCCAGCTCGGCCTGATACCAGTTGCTGTCGCGCGGGCAGTCCTTGCGCAGCTCAGCCACCACCTGGTCGAAGGCCTTCTGGGCGGCATTAAGCCGGCCGAGGCAGGTATTTCTGTCCCGGTTGGCTTCGGAATACGCCTTGTCGGCCTTGCGATAATCCTCGCGCGCTGCTTCGAGTTGCTGCAGGGCGGCGGGAAGGGTCGAGGGGGCATCGGCGGCCATGGCGTCAAACCTTATGCGTGCCTTCGACGCCGCGCCGCATCCGGGCGAGCGTGCGGGACTGCAGCCAGTGCTGCGCCTCTTCGATCTTCGTCAGGGCCAGCGCATTTTCGCGGCAGGCATAGGGGCCGGCCTGAAACGACCGCAACCTGTCGGCGACGATGGCCAGCAGGGCTTCATGGGTGACGCCATTGACGCCGACTTCGGCGATGGGGCCGTTCTGAAACAAGATCACGGCACGGGTGTCGGAAAGCTGAGTATGGTGGCCGTTTACATCCAGCAGCGATTCATTCGTGGCGAATGACATGCCGGTAACCTCATAGCGGTGGCAGGCGCCACCTGCGCCGGGCTCATCCGTGACGGTAATGGTCAACTGGTCGTTGGCCGGGTTGACGATGTGATCAGTCAAATTGCGCATCAATGCACCTCCGGGGCGGGGTCCTGGGTCAGCACGACGTCGACGGCGACGGTCTCGCGATAGCGGCCGATGTCGTCGCGGAGGAAGGTCCTGTCGCCCCAGCGCAGGACCTGCGGCGGGGTGAGGAACGGCGGCACCAGCGCGGTGGTGACGTAATCGCCCTCGCGGGTCAGCAGGGTGATGGGTTTGAAGGGGTCAGGCATGAATTCGCCCTTCTGCCGACTCGGCAACCCGGGGTTTAATGTGCTCGCGCACTCCCGTTTGGTGCGCGAACTTCGTGAGGTCGAGGACATGGCAGCCAATCCCCTGTCGCCACATGATTTCGCTGTTCTGCTGATGCAGGCCGTGTTGATCGGCGAGAAAAAGCACGCAAGCGGCATCGTGGGCGGCTACACGGACATTTCCCGCGAAGAACTGCTTCGTCTTGCCCAGGACTGCGTGCAGGTGGCGCTGGGGGGCAAGCCCGTGCCGGCCACGCTCAACCTTCAGGTCGGTCATTTCGATCCCATTCCGCCGGGACCGTCGGCTTGACCCGGCCCATTATGTAACCTTCGAGGTAGTAAGCGGCCTCCAGGCGCTGCTCGATCCCGTGATCCGGAGATGTCAGCTCGACGAGGTGAAGGCGCAGTTGTTGCCTCTCGGTCAGGCCGAAGCTCAGGTCGCTCATTCCGCCGCCTCCATGCCCGGGGTGGGCGCGGGGGCCGCCGGGTCGGGGGCGGCTTCCGCGATGCCGTAGAAATCGTTGGCGGTGACGAGGCCGCCGGTCGCCACGAAAATCTTGCGCATCGTCTCTTCCTTCGGGATGCGGCGATGCGGATGGCCGGCGGGCAGGCAATAGCGCGAAATCGTCATCGGCCGCTCGCCGATGGAGCGCCCGAAGCTCGACCTGTTCTGTCCGTTGGCCGCGATCCAGTCGGCGAGCTGCATCAGATCACTCCCCGCTTGCCGACTCGGGCGCCGCGTCAGACGCTTCCGGTTCCACAGCATTGGAGACCGGAATGTCGCCGCCCGAAGTCACCCTCGATCTACTTGCGTGTGACCTGATCACCTTGGCGAGAAACGTCGCGATGACGGAGCAGACGGTCCAACAGATGATGCCGGGCCTTGCCAGCCATGCGGCGCATCTGGTCGCACTGAATGCCGCGGTCGCGGCCCTTGCCGCCAGGCTCGATGTGGACTTGATGGCGGTGGCCCGCGCCTTGCCCCAGCGCATCCCGCCAGAATATCCGCCAGAGATGGTGCAGGTGGCGCAATCGCACTTGGTCAACATGGGAGAGACCGCCATGGCCATCAGACGCAAAGGCTGAAGCCGAGGCATCTTGATCGACGCCAGTCGCCCGCCTTCGTCCAGGTAATACGACGGCGCCGGATCGAGGGTTTCGGGGCGGCTTTGATCGGTCATCGCGGAAGCGCCTTGCCAGAGAGATTGGGGATCGTCGATCCTCGCGGGTCCGACGAAAGGAAACGTCCATGACCGACAGCTTTATTGCCGTCCGTCCCCATGGGGGCGAGGCCGAGCCCGAGCTTCAGATCGAGAGTATCGAGGGGGTCACCGGCAGTGCCGGCGGCGTGCGCATCCGCTTCTGGAGCGTCCAGGGGGAACACGGCTTCATTGCCGTTCCCGCCGACGAGCTGACCGAGGTGGTGCGGCACTGGCTTATACACCACGGTGCCGTCTCGCGTTACGCGCGCCTGCGCGCGGCGGCAAAGGCATTCGACTGACGCGGCGCCGGGCCCCAGCTGCTGCGCGAGGCCGACGAGGGACGGCCGTCCGTAATGCGAAACCGTGCCGTCGCCATCCGTGATCGTCAGCTCGACGATGGCGCCATCGGGCTCGACCTCGACGGCCGACCACCGCGCGCCGCGCCAGGACAGCATCACCGACAGGGCCGCCAGATCGCCCAGGCGCAGCGCGGGGCTGACGATGCGGGGTCTATCAGGGTGGCTTTGATCGGTCATCGCGGATTTAGCCGTTTCGGATAAGGGGGCCACTAGATGCTGTGGCTTCACCTTTGCCCAAAATGGGCTATGCTGCAAGTGTGTTGTTACCTGTTTGCCCAAAATCTCCATCGACGGCTTTGCCCATTTTGGCGAAACCCGTCTGCATGAATGAAAACCAGCCGAAGAAGAATGTTGGTGGGCGCCCGCGTAAGGACGCGCCGCCTGGTCCGCCGCCTAACAGGCTGACGGAGTTGCGGGAGCGGCAAGGCTTGAGTCAGGTTGACTTGGCGAAACGTGCCAACATAGCAGCGACCGCCGTTAGCAAATACGAGCGAGGCGCGCTGGGGATTAGCCTTGAAAAGCTAGGCCGCCTATCAAAGGCTCTGAAATGCCAGCCTTGGGAGATTGTGCCAAATCAAATAATGCGCCCCGATGAATGGGATGCCCTGAATATTTATAATAAATTGAAGCCTGACGAGAGGGAAAGAGCCCTAAGGTTACTTATGGCTCTTGTTCAGTAAGCTATTTATAAAATCGTCCGTGCAGAAAAAACCCTTCTCCTTCATAAGTATTTCCTTTACCGGCAGGGTTAGGGCGCCGATTGATGAAGATTTCTTCATAATTGATATATCGGCTTTCATTTTTTCTGAAAACATTATGAAGGTCCACCAAAGGTCCCCGTAGCCCTCTCCCATGACATCTAAATTTATGGCGGGATCATTTGGGAAAATTGTTCCACTTCTCGCGGATAGCGCGATCGGAACCCCTTCTATCCTAAAGGTAAACGTTCGCTCGCCCATGATCCCCTTTTGTATCGGGCTGGGGTTGGTATTATTTCTTTGAGCGGCCTCGTGCAGCGCCTCAATGCTACCGGCTCGTATGCCGGCCATGATCCATTCATTCGCGGCAACTATGCGGCTGGCTGTTTCGCGCGCCCGGATTGACGTTGCCGTTGTCGTCGAGCCGAACAACTTTCTCCACCACCCCATAACTCGCCTCGCATTCAGTGCACCCCTGAATGTGGGCCATATCGAAAAATCCACCTTTAAGCGTCTTCCAATTTGGGCAAACTAACTATAGTTTATCCGTTATGGGCAAACCGTAGGAGGCACCCCCATGCACACCACCACCCCTATCAATCGGCCCTGGGTCGACATCCTGTCGCCCGCGCAAGTCGACGCGCACTTCGAGGAGCTTTCGCGCCTCGATGCCAGCTTCGCGGCCGCAAGCGCGCATTTCTACGCGACCCGCAGCGATGCGGATCTGGCGGCGATCGCCCGGCAGGCATGGCGCTGCAACGAAGGCGAACGGCATCAGCTAGCGCGGTCGATGCTCTCCCATCGGGCGGACCGCCTCGCCGACGCGGCGGCCGCCTGATGGCGCCGCGCGGCAAACCGGCGGCGGCCGACGGCCCCATTCGCCGCTTCGCCGCCTTCGCCGAGGCCAATCCGCAGGCGGCGGCCAAGATCATGGACCGGATCGAGGCCAGCCGCATCGGCTCCTGCGTCATCCGCCTGCCGCCCTTCGACGCGGCGCGCGCCCTGCCGCCGTGCTGGACCATTCCCAAGACCTGAGGATCATCACATGACCGATACACCGAACCCCATCGACATTCAGGTCGGCGCCCGCGTGAAGCTGCGCCGCCAGCTGCTCGGCCTGTCGCAGACCGATCTGGCCGACAGCCTCGGGCTGACCTTCCAGCAGGTGCAGAAATACGAGAAGGGCACCAACCGCGTCTCGGCCTCGAAGCTGTATCAGCTGTCGCAGACGCTGGACGTGCCGGTGGCCTTTTTCTTCGACGGGTTGGGCGGCGAGGCGGCGGAAACCGCCGAGGTGCCGGCCCTGACGGCGGACGCCGTGCGCCTGGTGGCGGCCTTCGAGACCATCCACGATCAGGCCATCCGGGCGCAGGTGGTGCAGATCACCCGGGCCATCTCGGCGGCGCAGCCGGCGGCGGTCGACGAACGGCTGGTGTCGGCCGCGCGGCAGGCGGCGGAGTAACCGGGATGGACGCGCTCTATGTGACCTGCCCGCGCTGCGGGGGCGAACGCACGATCTGGGTCTATACCCGCCTTCCGACGGATTTCCTGCCGGCGGTCGGCGAAACCCTGAACTGCCCCACCTGCTGGGGCAGCGGCGAGGTCTCGCGGGAAGCCGCCGCGCATTGGCGCGCGATGCACGCGGACAGCGGGGAGGCGAGCCATGCGCGGTGACATCGTGACCAATGTCGTTCCCTTCCCGACGCGGCAGCGGGTCGAGACCGACCGGCGCCTGCACCCCGGCCAGCGGGTGCGCGTGACCGCCGGCGCCTACGCCGGGCGGGAAGCCCGGGTGATGGGCATCAACGAGGCGGGCGCCTTCGCCCAGGTCGCGGTCGGCGGCGTGATCCTGTCCACCTCGATCTGGCACCTCGAAGTCCTGGCCGAGGCGGCGCCGGGAGGTGTGGCATGAGGCGGCTGTCCGAAGCTGAGCGCGCGGGCCTGCTGCGCGTGGCGCGCGGCGCCATCGACCGGGTGCACGGCTATCCGCTGACCCCGGCGGAGACGATGCAGGAACTGGCCCGCGTGACCGGCGCGGCCGTGCTGCTGGCGGCGACGGCGAGCGGGCGCCACCCGGCGGATGTGCTCGCCGACGCCATGGAGGCGATGACGATGGCGACCGGCCCCGGCCAGGCGCCCCGCGCGGCGGGAGGTGGGCGATGAGGGGGCCGACCAACGAACAGCTGCAGGCGGTGGAGGCTGAAATCCTGCGCGCGCTGGAGACCATTCATCCGTCGGTCGATCAGGGCATGCGGCATCTGGCGGGGATGATCGGTCGATGCCTAAAGGCGCTGGACGGCCAAGGGAACAACACGGGGGCATTGGTCGCGGACTGCATCCGGGCCATGGCGGAAGGGCATGGCGCGCAGGTCGATATCGCGGTCATCGCTCCGGAGGAGGACGCACCATGCGACCGCCCGCACTGACCTCCCCCGCGCTGGCCCTGTCGGCCGAGGCGGTGCGCCGCCTTGAGGCCGAGGTCGCGGCCGCGCTCGACCGGGCCGGCCTCGGGCAGGAGGCGGGGGCGATGTTCCTCGCCGATCTTGCTGGCGTCCGCATCGGCCTGTCCGCATCGCCCGATATCGCGGCGACGCGGCTGCGGCGGGCGCGCAACCGGCTGGCGCTGGCGGCCTCCGCCGGCCTCAACGCCATGCGTCCGCATTGGGACGGCCTCGATCACGGGGGAGGCGCGCCATGCAGCCCGCGGCCCTGACGGCGGCGGCCCAGGCCGGCCGGCTGATGACCGCGGCCGAGGTCGCCGCGCTGCTCGGCCATGCCCTCGGCTGGTTCTACCGGGAGCGTCGGCGGCTCGAGGCGGCGGGCTTCCCGCCCGAGGTGCGGGGCCTGCGAAACCGCTGGGATCGCGCCGCCATCGAAGCCTGGCTGGACGGGCAACTGCCCGCCCGGCAGGCGCCGCCGGCAGCGCATGGCGATGCCGACCCCGAACTCGCCCAATGGGCCGCGATCCTGGACGGACGCGCGGCCGGCACGCACAAGGAGAGGTGACATGACCCGCAAGAAGCCCTTCATTCCGGCGGTCGCGACGTTCGATCATTTCAGCCATGGCGCCGCCGTCGCGGCGGAGGCGGCGCCTGCGCACGACGTGCGCATGGCGCCGACGGACGGCCAGATGATCGAGCTGCGTCACGACCAGATATGGCCCTCGAGCCTGAACCCGCGCAAGCACTTCGACGAGGAGGCGCTGGCGGAACTGGCGGCGTCGATCCAGACCAGCGGGCTGCTGCAGAACCTGGTGGTGCGCCCCATCGAGGGCGGCCGCTTCGAGCTGATCGCGGGCGAACGGCGCTGGCGCGCCATCGGGCGCCTGATCGCGGCCGGCAGCTGGTCGGAGGACACACCGATAGCGGCCCGCGTCGTCGACGCCTTCGACGATCACGAGGCCCGCACGTTGGCCATCATCGAAAATCTCCAGCGCAAGGACATCGCCCCGCTCGAGGAAGGGCGGGCCATGCTGGCGCTGAAAGAGGGCGGCATGGCGGTGCCCGACATCGCCCAGGCCATCGGCATGAGCCGGCGGCTGGTCGAGACGCGCATCGCGCTCGTCACCCGGCTGGTGCCGGAGGCGCAGGCCGCCCTCGATGCCGGCAGCATCAACCTCAACCAGGCGAGGGAGCTGCTGCCGGCGACGCCGGAGGTTCAGCGGGCGCTGGCCAAGAAGCTGGCCGCGCCCGATGCGCCGACCTATGTCACGGCGGTGTCGGCGATCCGGTCGGAAGTGCGCCGCGAACTGGTGCCGGTGGAACGGGCGATCTTCGACGTCGAGGCCACCGGCATCGAGGTGGTCGAGGATCTGGACGGCCAGCGGATGCTGCCCCGCGCAGCGTTCCTCGCCGCCCAGAAGGCGGCGGTGGAGGCGCGGGCGGAAGCCCTCAAGGGGCAATACGCCAGCATCGTGATGGTGACCTGGTTCTATGCCTTCGATTGGGTGACGGCCGAGAAAATCGGCCGGCTGCCGCAGGAGGGGGCGGCGGTCATCGTCATGGCCGGCGACGGCACCGTGTCGGAACACCTCGGCCTCTTCAATCGCCGGGAGGTGGAGGCTGAAGAGAACAAGGAGCAAATGGCTGCACATCAGGCGGCGAATGCCCGGGCTCAGGCCAGCCACTCGGCGAGAATGGCTGCCATGGCGGCGTTTACGACCGATTTGCAGGCGGCCCTGCGTGACGACCCCACCCTGGGCCTCGCTGCCATGCTCGCGCTTATTCTCGTCGGCGAGGGTAACGGAATGATCGCACTCGAAAGCGCGCTTGATGACGATGTGCTGGCGGAATTCCTGGACGAACTGGGCCTCGACCAGAATAACGAGCTGGCGCCAAGCATCGCGGATGTGATCGCCGCCGGGCGGCGGATCGGGCCGGAAGCCATGTCGCGGCAGGTCGCGAACGTCGGCTCGAAGCTCATCGCCTGCTGCCGTCACTGGCACCCCAAAGCGGACCAGGACGATATCGAGATCGCCCGCGAGTTGGGCGTAACCATCCCGGAAATTCTTCTGCCGACCGAAGAAAAATAGAGCAAACCACCCGAGCGGGAGATTTGCTGGGCAACGCCCCGGGCAGGAATGTGAATAATCGGTGGTCCCAACAACGAGGGGACCAAGATGACGATGAAGAAGCGTGGCGGATCGAAGCGGAAATTGATGGCGGCAAGGACGAAGGCCGCGCGGGCCTTCGCCGACTGGGCGGGCATCGCCCTCGAAACCGAACAGAAGGTCGAGGCGGTGACCGATCTTGCCGAGGACATAAGGGACGCCTTCGCCCGGTTCGACGCCGCGCTGATCCGCAACAGGATCGAGTGACATCAACGAGGGGCGCCCGGCGGCGTCCCTCCCTTTCATGGGTGCAGCCATGGCCTGGGAAAAGATCAGATATTTCGTCGAACGGCCGGGCCGGGCCGGCAAGAGGCGCCATTTCTGGCAGCCCTCGGAGCACCTCCGGTCGCTGGGCTGGAAGCTGGCGAGGTTGTCGGATGATCGCGAACAGGCGCTGGCCGAAGCGCGCCGGCTCAACCGCGCGCTCGATGACTGGCGCAAGGGGCTCGCGGCCTCAGTCGAGGAAAGCGGCGCGCCGCTGCCCGTGCCGGCGCCCCTGCCGAAGGAAGGCACGGTCGCCGCGCTGATCGCCGCCTATAAGGCGAGCGAGGAATACGCCGCGCTGGCCGAGAAGACGCGCCACTCTTACCGTCTCAATCTCGGCGTCATCGAACGATGGGCGGGTGATGTCCCGGTGCGGGCGATTACGGCGGCGCGGGTGCAGAACCTTTACAAGGGCATCCGCGCCAAGGGCACGCGGCATCTGCTGTGGCAGCCAGCGGGGGGCGAGGATCGCCCGGCGCCGGCGCCGGCGCCTTCGGCCGCGGCGGCCGTGGTGCGCGCCCTCTCGCTGCTCTGGACCTGGGGGCGGCGGGCCGGCCTGTGCACGGGCGACAACCCGGCCGAGAAACCCGGCATCAAGGTCCGGGCCGCCAAGGGCCGCATCTGGACCGCGGCCGAGGTCGACGCCATGGTGGCGGCGGCTGACAGGGCCGGCCTGCACTCGATCGGCACCGCCATCGTCATCAACGAGTGGTTGGGGCAGCGGGAGGGAGACATCATCCGGCTGACCCGCCGGCAATATCGCGACGGTGCCTTTCACATCCGTCAGAGCAAGCGGGGCGCGGAACTCGAGTTGCCGCACAGTCCCCGGGTCGCGGCGCGTGTGGCCGCCGAACTCGCCCGCTTCGACGATCTGGATATTCCGCCGGCGCATATCCTGATTTCCGAGGTGTCCGGCGCGGCCTACACGACCGACCGTTTCGTCAAGGACTTCGCCAAGGTGAGGGCGGCCGCTGCAGCGGCGAACCCCGGCATGGCGGGCCTGCAGTTCATGCACCTGCGGCACACCGCAGTCACCCGGCTGTTCGAAGCGGAATGCGAGCTGCCCCTGATCGCCTCGATCACGGGTCACACGCTCAAGCACTGCGCCGAAATCATCGACCGGTACGGCGGCCGGACGCGCAAGATGGCCCGCCTTGCGACCGACAAGCGGTTGGCGGCCGAACCTCGGCAGAGCGAGGCGTTCAAGGCCGGCGAGGGCGGCGAATGACAAAGGAGGGTTGACGGCGGACGCCGCCGGCGGCAGCTTGGGGGCCGGAGCTTGGAACCTCCACTTCTAGAGCGGCCGCCGCACCGTCATCATCGCGGCTATTTTTGCGCCCGGATTCCGTCCGGGTGCCTCCCATGGCGGGAGGGCGGGTAATAAGGCCGCAAGGCTCAATAACCGCGCCTGGCTCTAGACAGGTTCCAACCTCCCGCCACCAGGGCGGGCCGTGGAAAGCCTCTCCGGCGGCGAGCGCCAACGCCGACTAGAGAAGGCTTCGCCATGACCGACCTGATTTCATTCGACGATATCAATGCGTCCATCAATCACGAGCCCCGTATCCTCGACACGGTGCTTGCGCAGCGACTGGGCATGAGCCGGCTGCGCGCGATCAAGGAACTGATCGAACGGAACCTGACCGAGCTGCAAAGCTATGGGGAGGTTTGCCGTATGGCACGGCAAACCTCCGCCCAAGGCGGCCGCCCCGGCGTCGAATATTGGCTGACCGAAGGCCAGGCGCTTCTGATCTGCGCACTGTCACGGACACCCGTTGCGGCGCAAGTGAGGCGGGCGCTGATCGAGGTTTTCATGGCCTTCCGACGCCGCCAGATTGAAGCCGATGTTGCACCGCGTGCGCCGGCGCCGATCCATGAAAGCGCACTATCAGCCGCCCGCACCGCCGCCGCCCGCGCTTTTGCCGATTGGGCCGGCCTAGCATTGGAGGTCGAGGCACGATTGCGTCAACAAGGACCCGACCTCGACGAATTGTCGGCGGCGCTGATCGCCGCTACCGAGGTGCTGGCGAGATTGAGGAAGTAGGCGCAACGCGGGCGCGCATGTGCGGGATTGCCGCCCGCACATGGCCTTTCCGAGGAACGGTCAGGCAACGGAAGTTTGACAGTCGCCTTCCGGTAGAGTTTGACAGTTCCCGGTGCGTTCCGTTTTCAGCTTCCGCGCAAAGCCTAAATTTACATTTGAAATCAATGGCTTGGCGCTGGTGCCGGCGCGCGGAATTGAACCGCGGACCTACTGATTACGAATCAGTTGCTCTACCCCTGAGCTACGCCGGCAGGCCGGGGGCCATCGAAGGCGCTTCTAATAGCCAAGATGCCGGGGCTTCGCAAGCCCTGCTTTGCGCGCGCGCCGGTTGCTGCGCCGCACCGTGTCTTGTAGGGTGCGGGCCATGACCGATACCGTCCTCCTCCACGTCGAAGGCGCCCGCGCCACCATCACCCTGAACCGGCCGGAGCGTCACAACGCGCTGGAGCGGGCCGATCTCGAAGCTTTCGGCGCCCATCTGGCGACGATCGCGGCCGATCCTTCGATCCGCCTGCTGATCCTGTCGGGCGGCACCTCGAAGAGCTTCTGTTCCGGCGTCTCGATCAACGATCTCTCGTCCGGCGAGCAGCGCGAGGGCGCGCTCGAGACCCTGGTCAATCAGCTGGAAAGCCTGAAGATTCCGGTGATCGCGGCGCTGAACGGCGGCATCTTCGGCGGCGCGGTCGAAATCGCGCTGGTCGCCGATTTCCGCATCGGGGTCGAGGGCATGAAGATGTTCGTGCCGCCGGCCCGTCTCGGCATCCATTATCCGGTGCTGGGTCTGTCGCGCCTGATCGAGCGGCTGGGCCTCAACATCGCCAAGCGCCTTGTGCTCTCGGTCGAGGAATTCGCCGGTCCGCAACTCGTCGAGATCGGTTTCCTCGACAAGATCGTCGCCAAGGACGCCCTCGCCGCCGAGGTCGATGCCCTGGCCGAGCGCATCCTTGCCCTCGCCCCCCTCGCGGTGCAGGGCATGAAGCAGACCCTGAACGGCATCGCCCGCGGCAATCTCGACGAGGCGGCGGCCGCCGCGCGCATCGCCGGCTGCTGGGCCTCCGCCGATCATCAGGAAGGCCTGAAAGCCTTCGCCGAAAAGCGCAAGGCCGTATTCCAGGGCCGCTGAGGCCCGATGTCCGACAGGAGAGTGACATGCGCTTTCTGCACACGATGATCCGCGTGCGCGACCTCGACGCCGCGCTGACCTTCTTCTGCACCCATCTCGGCCTGCGCGAGGTGCGCCGGATGGAGAGCGAGGGCGGGCGTTTCACCCTGGTCTATCTCGCCGCGCCGGTCGATCTCGACGGCGGCGCCAGCGACGCGCCGCTGGTCGAGCTGACCTACAACTGGGATACGGAAGATTACGGCACGGCGCGTAACTTCGGCCATCTCGCCTTCGAGGTCGACGACATCTACGCGACCTGCGAGAAGCTGCAGGCAGCCGGCATCACCATCAACCGCCCGCCGCGCGACGGCTGGATGGCCTTCGTCCGCTCGCCCGACCTGATCTCGGTCGAACTCCTGCAGAAGGGCGCGCCGCTGCCCCCGGCCGAGCCGTGGAAGTCGATGCCGAGCACCGGCGTCTGGTAACCCTGTCCCTCGTCAGAGGCGGATGATCCTGACCGCATCGCCGAGGCCTTCGGCGATGCGCGCCACCTGTTCGTGGTGGCTGAGCACGATCACCTGGGCGTGATGCGACAGGTCGGCCAGCGCCTCGAGGATGAGGCGGCTGCGCGTCTCGTCCGAGGTCTGCAACAGATCGTCGGCGACGAAGGGCAGGGTGGGGCCCTTGCCGGCGTAATCCTCGATCTTGACGAGACGGAGCGCGAGGAAGAGCTGGTCGCGCCCGCCTTCCGACAATTCCTCGACCCGTTTCGCCGTCACCCCGTCCGCTTCGATCATCAGGAGGTGGGGGCGGCCGGCGTCGTCCTCGTCCGCGGTCACGCCCCGATAGGCGCCGCCGGTCAGCCGTGCGAAGCGGGCGCCGATCCGGGCGAGAAGGCTGTCTTCATCCTCTTCCTTGCGCAGGCGATCCAGGGCCTCCGCCAGCAGGGCGGCGGCGCCATGGGCGAGCAGCGCATCCCCGGCGAGACGCAGCAGGCGCGCGGCGGCCTGCTGGCGCCGCTCTTCCGCGTCGAGGGCGCGGTCGGCCTTTTGCATTTCCTGCTCTCGATGATCGAGTTCGGTCCTGCGCTTCACCACGTCGTCGCGTTCGTCATCGAGGCGCTTGCCCTCGCCCTTCAAGACATCGACCCGGATCGACGCCGCCACCGCATCGAGGGCGTCGACCTCGGCTGCCAGCGTGTCCAGCGGCCAGTGATCGCCCTCCGACGCCAGGCCCCTGGCGGCAAGGGCGAGTTTCTCTTCCGCCGCGACCCGCGTTCGCGCGCTGTCCAGCCGATGCTGGATCGCGGTATCGTCACCGCCACCAATGCGCCGACGCAAAGTCTCGCGCGCGGCAAGGGCTTCGGCGCGGTCGGCGGCGGCCTTGTTCCGCGCCGCCTGGGCTACCGCCACCTGCGGCGCGAGGGTGGCCGCGGCGGTTTCCAGCCGGCGCGCCTCGGTCAGGCGCAGGCGAAGGGTCTGCGCCATCTCCTCCGGCGACAGGCCGGCAAGATCCGGGGCGAGGCGGGCCGTGAGGGCGCGGGCGCCGGTCTCGAAGCTGTCGATGTTGCGCTTCATGCCTTCGACACGATGATGCTGGTCCGCCCGCTGGTGCCGGGCGCCGCGCAACTCCTCGATCAGGCCGAGGGCGCTTTCGGTCGCCGTGGCCAGCTCGCCGGCCGGACGGTCGAGGCTGGCGAGGGCGCGTGACCAATCCGCCTGCCAGGTCGCGGCATCCCGCGTGGCTGTCTCGTGTTTGCGCAGGGCTTCGGCGTGACGGCGGCGCGCGGTATCCAGCGCGGCCTGCCGCGTCTTTCGCTCCGCCGCCCGTTCGGCCGCCGCCGTCAGCCGGCGTGTGGCCTCGGCCAGAAGGTCGGGCAGGGCCGCCGCCTCGGTGGCCAGCAGGACGGCGAGGTCCCGCGCGAGCGCCTGCTGCCGGCCGCTTTCCCGGTCGAGGGCGGCGCGGGCGGCGGCTCCCTCGGCGGCGGCATCGGCGACGCGCAGCCGGGCGGCGAGGAATTCGGTGACAGCGGCCGCTCCGGTCGCCTCGGGCAGGCCAAGGCCGGCGATCAAGGCCGTCCAATCGCGCCGGGCGGCATCCAGTGCGGTTTCCGCCTCCGCCCGCGCGGTCGCGGCGCGGTCGCCATCCTCGGCGAAGCCGGCGCGGGCCGCGCGCAATTGCGCGAGCCGGGCAAGGCGCTGGCTTTCGCCATCGCGCCGGTCGGCCAGATGGTCGGCCTCGGCCTGGCCGCGCTCCAGCGCTTCCGCGGCGGCGATTTCGCCCCCGGCGGCATCGAGCAGGGCGGCGTCGGCGCCGGGGCCGAATTTCGCCCGGCGGATGAGGGCCCAGGCCTCGTCCCGCGTGCTTCGCGCGGCGGCGATCACGCTCGGCTCGGGCAGGGTGCCGGCCTCGAGCAGGGCGGCGATGGCCAGCGCGGCCTTGCCGTCCTCGGCGGCGATCCGGCCGGCTTCGGCGCGGGCATCGTCCAGCGCCCGCGCAGCCTTGCGCAGGGCATCGTCCAGCCTCGCCACGGTATCGGCGGCGGGCGGCGTCAGGGCAAGGAGACCGGCGGCATCGCCGCGCCAGCCCGGCGTCGCGGCCAGCAGGGCCGCCTGCTTGGCCGCCGCCTTGTCGAGGCCGGCCGCCGCCTCCTCCATGCGCCGGGCAGGATGGCCGTCGGCCAGCGCGCGGTCGCGGATGGCGGCGAGAGCGGCGGTCTCGGGCAACGCTGGCAGGGCATCCAGCGCCGCGCCGCAGCTGGCGAGATCGGCGCTCGCGGTGGCGAGATCGTCGGCGGCGGACGCGGCGGCGCGGGCGATGGCCTCGCTGCGCCGGATCAGGTCGCGCGCGGCGGCGATGGCGGGGGTGGCCGGCAGGGCGGCCCCGGCCACGAGGCCAAGATCGCGCTCCAGCAGGGCGACCTGCCCGGCCGCGGCCTGTTCCTCGGCGAAGACGCGGGGCAGGTCGCGGTGATCGGCGCCGACCTTGCCCAGTTCGAGGTAGAGCGCGTCGACCGCCTCGGCCTCGGCCAGCAGGGCCGCGTCCGGCCGCAGGGCCGCCGCTTCGGTTTGCAGCCGGGCGGCCTCTTCCTGACGGACGGCCAGCAGGGCGTCGGCGGCGGCGAGGGCGTCGCCCGCCCGTTGCCACTGCTTGTCGAGGTCGGGGGGCAGGGCCGGATGATCGGCCAGCGGGGCAAGTTCGGCGACGGCGGCGCGGTGCTGCGCCAGCCAGGGCCGCACCCGCTGGACGCGGTTCAGCTTCTCCAGCTCGGTCGCGATCTGGCCCTGTGCCTCGCGGATACGGGCGAGTTCGGCGGCCGTGGCCGTCTTCGCTTCCTCATGACGGCGCCAATCGTCGGGTCGGACCAGATCGTGCTTCAGGTCCGCGACGGCACCCGCGTGGTCCGCGAGGGCGAGGTAGAGCGGTTTGCTGGCGGTCTGGCGGGCCGGGGCGATATCGTCGCGCGCGCGCTCGAAGGTATCGCGGATCGCCCGGACCTGCGAGGTGCCGCCGCCGGCGGCGAAGACCGCCTCGCCGATTTCGCCGCCGGTCGATATCAGCTCTTCGCCCCCGATGCGCAGCAGATGGGTATCGAGGCAGAACAGCCGCTGGAACAGCTTGTCGTCGGCGCCGCCGGTCAGGCGGGTCAGCACCGCTTCCGGCACCTCGGCTCCGGCCTCGTCGACCAGCGTGTGACCCCGGCCCTTGCGCCGACCGATGGCGATCGTGGCGCCATCCGTGTCGATGACATCGGCCAGCAGGCGCATCCCCTTGTAACCGAAGCGGAAACTCATGGCGCTCTGCCCAGGGATGCCGAAGACGAGATCGCGCAGGGCCTGGCGCAGCACCGACTTGCCGGCGCCATTGGGCGCGATCACCAGATTGACCGTGCCGGGTTTCGTCTCGAAGCCAAGTTCCTTCGTCTCGAAGGGGCCGTAATTCTCGATGCGGAACCGGGAGAGGCGCATGGGCTCAGGCCTCCGCCAGGGCGGCGAGCACCATGGCCCGCAGCCGTGCCATGGTTGCCTCGTCCGGCCCGGTCGCCAGCAGGTGGTCGGCGGGGATGTCGATGCCGCGCAGCTTGTCCCTCAAACGCTCGGCGTAATCGCCGAGGAAGTCGGCGGGCGGGTCGGCCGCGATCTCGGCGATGATGCGGGCAAGGCGGCCGGTGACATCCGGCCGCTCCGCCAGAAGGGCGGGATCGGCGAGGGGACGGGTCTCGTCACGCAGGGATTCGAGCCAGACGCGCCCGGCGCCGTGCTGGCGCCCCTCGGCGATTGCCTTCTGGCGGAAATCCTCAAAATCGCGCGCCAGCGCCGGCTGCACCGCGCTGCGCCCGGTCAGGGTCAGGCGCAGGGCGATGGGGCGGCCTTCCGCGGCGTCCAGTTCGGTGGCGATGGTCCGGCCGATCAGGCTCAGCGCCCCGTCGACGTCGGCGGCGGGCGAAAGGTCGACCGTGGGCCGCGCCCAGCGCAACACGTCGAGCGCGCGGTGCTCGACGGCGGCGATCCGGCCATCCTCGACCGTGACGAGGCTGGCACCCTTGGCCCCGGTTTCCCGCACATGGCGGCCCTGCAGATTGCCGGGAAAGACGATGTGGCAGGGCGTGTTCGCGACATGGCTCCGGGCATGGACATGGCCCAGCGCCCAATAGTCGTAACCCTGCGCGATCAGCGCCTCGACCGTCGTCGGGGCGTAATCGTCATGGTCCCGGCTGCCGAGGGCCGTGTGGAGAAGGCCGATGTTCAGATGGCCGGGTACCGGCGGCGGATAGGACCGGGTCAGATCCTCGGTCACCGCCCGGGTCGGGAAGCTGCGACCGTGCAGGGCGACGGCATGATCGCCCAGGATGAAACTCTCGGCCTTCGCCGCGGAAAACACCCTTGTGTTGTCCGGCAGGCGCAGGTTGCGGGTGATGATGCTGGCGGCATCATGATTGCCATGCAGGATATACAGGCGAATGCCCGCCCGGCCGAGGCGCGCCGCTTCCTCGACGAGGAAAAGTCCGGTGCGGTAATCCTGCCAGTCGCCGTCGTAGAGATCGCCGGCGATCAGCACGAAGGCGGCGCGCTCGTCGATGGCGAGGTCGATCAGGTTGCGGAAGGCCGCCCGCGTCGCCTGGCGGATGGCGTCGGCCGGGGCGTCCGGATCCGCTTCCAGCCCGCGCAAGGGGCTGTCCAGATGGATGTCGGCGGCGTGGACGAAGCAGAAGTGGCTCAAGGTCTCAGGTCCCGCAGAAGGTTCGGCGCACTTCCTCGCCCGGGGGCGCGGGCTCGGCGTATTCGGCGGCATCCGGCTGTTCGTCGAACGGCCGGGCGAGGATGGCCACCAGCCGATGGAAGGGGGCGAAGTCGCCCCGTTGTTCCGCCGCCGCGATGGCCTGTTCCACCCGGTGATTACGCGGAATGAAAACGGGATTTGTGGCGCGCATGGCGGCCGCGGTCGCGTCCGCTGGCGTGTCTTCCCGGGCAAGACGGGCGTGCCAGCCTTCCGCCCAGGCGTCGAAGGCGGTCGGGTCGATGAAGAGATCGCGCGGCACCGCCCTGCCGTCCAGGAGCCCGGCGAGGTGGCGGAAGGTCAGGGTGTAATCGGCGCCGTTCTGCTGCATCGCCCCCAGCAGGGCCTGAATGAGGGCGAGATCGCCGTCCTCCGCCGTGGCAAGGCCCAGTTTGGCGCGCATCCCCGACAGCCAGTGGTCGCGGAAGCGGATGGCGAAGCCTTGCACCACCTCGGTCGCGGCGGCGATGGCCCGCGCCTCGTCTTCGTCGATCAGGGGCAGCAGGGTTTCGGCGAAACGGGCGATGTTCCAGTTGGCGATGCCGCCCTGATTTCCGAAAGCATAGCGGCCGCGCTCGTCGATAGAGCTGAACACCGTGTTGACGTCGAAGGCTTCCATGAAGGCGCAGGGGCCGAAGTCGATGGTCTCGCCCGAGACGGTGACATTGTCGGTATTCATCACGCCATGGACGAAGCCGACATGCATCCAGCGCGCGACCAGCGAAGCCTGACGTTCCGCGACGCGGACCAGCAGGGCGAGGGCGGTGTTCTCGGCCCCGGCGAGGTCGGGGTAATGGCGGGCAATGACATGATCGGCCAGCAGGCGCAGTGCCTCGGTATCGCCGCGCACGGCGAAATACTGGAAGGTGCCGACCCGGATGTGCGAGGCGGCGACGCGGGTGAGCACCGCGCCGGGCAGCACGCGGTCGCGCCGGACGTAATCGCCGGTCGTGACGGCACCGAGGGCCCGGGTCGTCGGAATGCCGAGGGCGTGCATCGCCTCGGAGACGATATATTCGCGCAACACCGGGCCGAGGGCGGCGCGGCCATCGCCACTGCGCGAGAAGGGCGTCGGGCCGGAGCCTTTCAGCTGGATGTCGCGGCGGCGGCCCTCGCGGTCGATCACCTCGCCGAGCAGGATGGCGCGGCCATCGCCCAGCTGGGGCACGAAATTGCCGAACTGGTGCCCGGCATAAGCCTCTGCCAGCGGCTGCGCCCCGGCGGGCACGCGATTGCCGGCCAGAATATCGGGCGATGCCGCCAGCGCATCGGCGTCGAGGCCGAGGTCGGCGCAAAGGTCGCGATTGACCCGGATCAGTCCCGGCGCGGCGACTGGCGTCGGCGCCAGAAAGGCGTGGAATCGCTCGGGCAGGCGGGCATAGCTGTTGTCGAAGCGAAAGCCGGGGTCGGCTTCGGCGGTATCGGTCATCTGTCTGCGCGCTCCGCTTCCGGGGGCACGATCATTGCCGCGCGGCGGCGGAAAAGCCAGTCCAGAGGCAGGGTCAGGGCACCACCAGTTTCGGCGTACCGCATTCGAGGTCGATCACCGCGACCTCGGCCGTGCCGACGGAAATGCCGAGGATGTTCAGGAGAAAGTCGACGATGGCATCGAGAATGGGGCCCAGCACCATGCCGATCAGGAAATCGCCGACGATATAGGTGACGAGGTCGACCAGAGGCTTCAGGACGAAGGTACCGAGGACGCCGTTCAGCTGCAGGCCAAGAGAATCGCGCAGCGTCTTGCCGAGGGTCGTGATGATCTTGCTGGTGCCGACGGTGACGCCGCTCGGGAAGGCGTCGTTGTCCGATGCATGGCCCGGTTCGTCGAACAGGGCGGCGATATCGGCGAAGGCGGGCTGGTCGAGGAGATCCGAGGCCTTGACCGAGGGATGCGCGGTCGGCCCGCCCACGGTCAGATTGACGCCAAGCCCGACGCTGAGAATGTCGAGCGGCGGTTCGATCAGACCCCACAGATTGTAATAGAGGCCGAGCACGTTGAACGTATCGGCATGGGCGGCGGCGCTGTTGGACAGAAAGGCGCTGCGGTCGATCTGGCCGACATGGGCCGAGACGAGGCCCGTATCCACATCCATGTCGACATAGCGGTCTTCGGTATGCGCGGGTTCGCAGCCGAGCCTGGTGATGCGCGCCTGTGCCGGCGCGACATTGATCCCGACCGAGAGATTGTTGTTGGCATGGGGACCATAGGTCGGCAGCAGGTCGACGTCGAGACCGAGCAGCTGGAGGATATCGAGGAGGCCGTTGACGACGGTGATCACCCCGGACAACGGCCCCTTCCAGTCGACCCGGACGAGGAGACGGATCTGCGCCGTGCGCAGCAGGTTGTTGCCGGTCTTTATGTCGTCTTCGGTCACAACCCGATATCCCGTCGGGGGCTGCGGCGGCTCGACGATGGAGACATCGACCGAGGCGCCGAGGAAGGTGCCGACATTGGCCATGACCGCGTGCTGGCCGGTTCCGTTCTCTTGCTGTGAAGCCGCGAGGATCGAGGCGGTGACCAGATCGAACACATTGACCGGCACGGAAAGCCCGGAATCATTATTGCCGAGACCGACGCCCAGCAGGTCGCCCAGCTTCACATTGACGTCGGACAGCACGGCCAGCGGCAGTTTGGAGATGCCGGGAAAGGCATCGCCGAGACCGACACCGAGGCGCAACGCCTTGGAAGCGCCATTGGCGGCATTCTTGGCGACATCGGCGACGACGCCGAGCACGCCCAGCACCGAGACGTCGGCGCCCAGCAATTCGTCGTAATTGCCGACCTGCGCCCCGACCTTGATGGCATATTCGTCGAGGAAGCCGAGCAGGTCGATATTGGCGCCGACGAGGCCCTTGTAGTCGAGCACCGACAGGTTGACGTTCCCGCCGAGCAGGGCGCCGAGGATCAGGTTCAGCAACCCATCGTTCAGTTTCGCGAGGCCGCTGGCGATCTTCACCGTGGCATAGCGCCCGGTGGTCATCGCGGTGGAGCGGACGCCAACGTCGATCGGATCGGCGCCGATGATCGCGGCGAAGAAGCGGGGGGAGGTGTCGGTAGCCCGCAACTGGACGGCATTGATGCCGCTGTTGCCCGAAGCGATCACGGAAAAGCGGCTGCCATGGGGGCGGGTCCGGCTGTAATCGCCGAAGTCATAGGCGCGGACGACCTGCGCGGAGAAACCATTGTCGAGCAGCGTCGCATTGGCCGCATCCATGGCGGCCTTGCGCTGGCCGGCGCCGCCATCCAGTTCGCGGGCGGCGGCGATGGCGGCGAGATCGAGGGCGGCCTGCAGGCGCTGCCGGCTGTAATAGCCATAGCCGAGGTCGATCACCATGGCGACGACCGCGAGCAGAATGGGCAGCGCCACTGCGAACAGCAAGGCTGCCGCGCCACGCTCGTGTCTGCCCTTGCCCCGATACGCCATGACCGAACTCCTGTCTGGACACAGGGCGAAGGTAGGGCGCGAACCTGCCGCCCATAAAACCAAAATGGAACCAAATCACCCTGAATTGGTGTCTATAACAACCAAATTGACAATTTATCAATGGCGCCGGTCGTGCCGGTCACTGGGCGTGGTAGCGAACCGGTACCGGGGTATTGCCGGTCAGGGTCACCGTGCCGGAATCGGCCTCGAAGCCGATCTGGCCTTTGACCGAAAAGGGGCGCCCATCGGGCTGGCGGCAGCTGTCGACCCGGATGCGGTCCTGTTCCAGCCGCCAGCGGCAGCTGCCCTTTACGCCGCCGCCAAGTTGGGGCCCCGCGACGAAAGACAGGGTTTCGGCGCCGAATTCGAGGAAGATCAGGTCTTTCTGCCGCTCCAGCTGGTCGCGGCTGGTCTCGGTCGCGGCCTTGGCTTCGACCAGGGCCTGATAGGTGGCGTCGACGTCGACGGCATAGCGCCCGGCGGGCGCGGGCGTGGCCGCCAGTGCCGCGGGCGCGGTCATCAGGGCGGTGAGCAGCACAGCAATACGCAAGGGGGCAACCTCGTTCAGCACGGACACATTCATCGTTTCCGGGCGGCATGAAGCCCGAAAAAGATTAAAGGTCTGCTGCTCAGCGCCCCGCCATCAGGCCGCGATAGACGTCGAGGGTGGAAGCGACCATGTGTTCGACGGTCCAGGTCGCCTCGACATGCTCGCGGCCGCGAACCGCGATCGCCTGGCGCGTGGTCAGGTCGAGGGCGAGGGCATCGCCGATCGCCGTCGCCAGCGCCGCGACATCCCCGGGCGGGACCAGGAGGGCGGTTTCGCCCGGCAGCACGGTTTCGCGGAAACCGCCGTGGTCGGTCGCCACCACCGGCTTGCCCATGGCCTGGGCCTCGACCGGGATGCGGCCGAAGGCTTCCGGCTCGAGCGAGGGGGCGACGACGACATCGGCCAGCATATAGGCGGCGGCCATGTCGCGGCAGTGGCCGACGATGCGGACAACGCCGCCAAGACCGAGGTGGCGGATTTTTTCTTCAAGTTCCGCGCGGTATTTGTTGCGGCCCTGATCGTCGCCGACGATGAAGCAGACGATGTCCTGCCGGCCGAGGGCGGCGAGGGCGTCGACCAGGAAACTGTGGCCCTTCCAGCGGGTCAGGCGGCCGGGCATCAGCACGACGGGCAGACCGTCCGGCATCCGCCACGCCCTGGCGATGGCGATTACCCGTTCCTGGCTGACGCGGGCGGGATCGAAGCTGTGAATGTCGATGCCGCGCGGAATGGTCACCAGCCGGCCTCGGGCTTCCGGATAACGCTCCAGCACATGGGCGGCGATGAAATGGGAATTGGCGATGACCGCGTCGCCCGCCGCCATGATGCCGTTGTAATAGCGTTTGCCGGCGAAATTCTCGTTGTAGGTCCCGGCATAGGTGGTGACGAAGGGCAGGCCCTCGGCCCGGGCGGCGGCGCGCGCGCTCCAGGCCGGCGCGCGGGAGCGGGCGTGGAGCAGCTCGATGCCCTCGGCCCGGATCACTTCGCGCAGGCGCCGGACGTTGCTGCGCATACGGAACGGATTCTTGGTCGCGAGGGGCAGGGTGATGTGGCGGGCGCCCGCCCGCTCGACGTCATGGACCAGCCGGCCGCCTTCCGAGGCGACGAAGGTTTCCACCCCCGCGGCGACGAGGCCGGCGGCGACATCGACCGCCGTCCGCTCCACCCCGCCGGCGCCAAGGGCGGGCAGGACCTGAAGCACGCGGGGCAACCGGCCCGGGGGCACCGCCGACATGGCATCCCCCTCGATGCCGGTATATGTATCGCTCATGAAAACTGCCGATGCCCCTGCCGAACCCACCACGCCCGCCCGACTGCCGAGAAGTGGTGGAGAGTCGATCGCCTATCACACTACCAACGGGAAATCACCCGCCGTCCTGTTCCTCGGTGGGTTCAAATCCGACATGACCGGGACCAAGGCAACGGCGCTCGACCGATTCTGCCGCGCGACCGGCCGTGCCTTCACCCGTTTCGACTATCGCGGGCACGGCGCCAGTTCGGGTCAGTTTGCCGACGGCACCATCGGCGGCTGGCTGGGCGACGCGCTCGCCGTGCTCGACCAGGTGGTGCAGGGGCCGGTCGTCCTCGTCGGCTCGTCCATGGGCGGCTGGATCGCCAGCCTCGTCGCCATCAGCCGGCCGGAGCGGGTCGCGGGCCTCGTCACCCTGGCCGCCGCCCCCGATTTCACCCACCGCCTGATCGAGGCGCGGATGAGCGAGGCCCAGCGCGAGGCGATGGCGCGGGACGGTTTCATCGTCGATCCGTCCGACTACGATCCGGCGGGCTACGAAATCCGCAAGACCCTGGTCGACGAGGGACGCGATCACCTGATCCTGAACGGTCCCGTCGCCATCCGCTGCCCCTTGCGCATGATCCATGGCACCGAGGACACGGATGTGCCCTGGTCCCTGTCGGCGGAATTGCTGGCGCGGGTGCAGAGCGCGGACGCAACGCTGACCCTGGTCAAGGGCGCCGATCACCGCCTGTCTTCGCCAGCGGACATCGCCCGGATGGAAGCGGCGGTGGCCGAACTCGCCGGTTAGGGCGGCGGCGCTTTTCCTTCCCCCGACGACGCGCTATATCTTGCGGCCATGTCCGGATTCCTCGCCTTCCTCGTGCCCCTCGTCTTCGTCGCGCTCGTGGTGATTCTCGCCCTCGGGATCACCACCCTGCTGCGCGGCGGCCCCGACCGGCGCTTTTCCAACAAGCTGATGCAGCTGCGCGTCGTCGTGCAGGGCGTCGCCCTTATCCTCCTGCTGCTGACGCTCTATTTCGCCGGGAGGACCTGATGGTCAAGCTCGACCGGATCTATACCCGGGGCGGCGACAAGGGCCTGACCTCCCTCGTCGACGGCAGCCGGGTGGCGAAACACGCCGGCCGTGTCGCCGCCTATGGCGAGGTGGACGAGCTGAATGCGACGATCGGTCTCATCCGGCTGGAAACCGCCGGCCTCGCCGAGGTCGATGCCATGCTCGGCCGGATCCAGAACGATCTGTTCGACCTTGGCGCCGACCTCGCGACGCCCGACGGGATCGAGGGGGCGCTTCGTGTCGTCGATGCCCAGGTGACCCGGCTGGAGCAGGAAATCGACGCGATGAACGCCGATATTCCGCCGCTGCGCTCCTTCATTCTGCCGGGCGGCACGCGGGCGGCGGCCTTCGCCCATCTGGCCCGCACCGTGGCCCGCAGGGCCGAGCGGGCGATCAGTGCCCTCGCCGAGGCGGAGGCGATCAACATGGCGGCCCTGCGCTACGTGAACCGCCTGTCGGATCACCTCTTCGTGCTGGCCCGTCATCTGAACGACAAGGGCGCTTCCGATGTGCTCTGGGTGCCCGGCGCCAATCGTTGAGATTCAGGGCCGCGCCTGCGGCCCGCGCTTGCCAACGGCGGATTCCCTGCCACTATGCACCCCGCGGTGGCCGCAGGCCCCCGGGAAGCACCAGCGAGAATTGCGGTTCGTTGACAGGGCCGTCATCCCTTCTTATGGTGCGCCGCAGTATCGGAGCCGCCCTGCCAGTTGCCGGCAGGGGGGCCCTGCTGCCTCCCCGGGACCGGCTGGTCCTGGTCATGAAGCTGTTTTTCGAAAACAGGGCGGAGCGAATTTCCCATGAAGGTCCTGGTACCCGTGAAGCGGGTGGTCGACTACAACGTGAAGATCCGTGTCAAGGCGGACAATTCCGGCGTCGACCTCGCCAATGTCAAAATGTCCATGAACCCCTTCGACGAAATTTCCGTCGAAGAGGCGATCCGCCTCAAGGAAGCCGGCAAGGCGACCGAGGTGGTCGTGGTCTCCATCGGCCCCGCGCAGGCGGCCGAAACCATCCGCACGGCGCTGGCCATGGGTGCCGACCGCGGCATCCTGATCAAGACCGATGAGGACGTGCAGCCGCTGGCCGTGGCCAAGCTGCTGAAGGCCGTCGTCGCCGAAGAGGCGCCCGGTATCGTCATCGTCGGCAAGCAGGCGATCGACGACGATTCGAACCAGACCGGCCAGATGTTGTCCGCGTTGCTCGGCTGGGGCCAGGCGACCTTCGCGTCCAAGATCGTGATCGGCGACGGCTCGGCCGACGTCACCCGCGAAGTGGACGGCGGTCTCGAGACCCTGACCCTGAAGCTGCCGGCCATCGTCACGTCGGACCTGCGTCTGAACGAGCCGCGCTATGCTTCGCTGCCGAACATCATGAAGGCGAAGAAGAAGCCGCTGGCCGAGAAGACCCCGGCCGATTACGGCGTCGATGTCGCCCCCCGCCTGAAGACCCTGAAGGTCGAAGAGCCGCCGAAGCGCAGCGCCGGCATCAAGGTGCCCGACGTCGCGACCCTCGTCGCCAAGCTGAAGACCGAAGCGGGAGTGATCTGAGATGGCGATTCTCGTCCTTGCAGAAAATGACGCCGCTGGCCTGAAGCCGGCGACCCTGAACGCCGTCGCGGCCGCCAAGGCCATCGGTGGCGACATCCATGTGCTGGTTGCCGGCGAAGGCGTCGCCGCCACCGCCGCGGAAGCCGCCAAGATCGACGGTGTCGCCAAGGTGCTGACCGCCGACGACGCGGTCTATGCCAACCGTCTGGCCGAACCGCTGGCCGCCCTCGTGGTGTCCATCGCCGGTGCCTACGACTATATCGTCGCCCCCGCCACGACCTCGGGCAAGAACGTCACGCCGCGCATCGCCGCGCTGCTCGACGTCGCGCAGATTTCCGAGATCGTGAAGGTCGTCTCGGGCGATACCTTCGTCCGCCCGATCTATGCCGGCAACGCCCTGGCGACCGTGCAGTCGTCGGATGCGAAGAAGGTCATCACCGTCCGCACCACCGCCTTCCCGGCGGTCGGCACCAGCGGCTCGGCCCCGGTCGAGGCGGTCGCTTCCGCCGGCAATCCGGGCCTGTCGAGCTTCGTCGGCGCCGAGCTGTCGAAGTCGGAGCGTCCGGAACTGACCGCCGCCCGCATCGTCATCTCCGGCGGTCGCGGCATGCAGTCGGGTGACAATTTCCACCTGCTCGACAAGATCGCGGACAAGCTGGGCGCCGCCGTCGGCGCCTCGCGCGCCGCGGTCGACGCCGGCTTCGTGCCGAACGACTATCAGGTCGGCCAGACTGGCAAGATCGTCGCCCCCGAGCTCTACGTCGCCGTCGGTATTTCGGGTGCCATCCAGCACCTCGCCGGCATGAAGGACTCGAAGGTGATCGTCGCCATCAACAAGGACGAAGAGGCGCCGATCTTCCAGGTCGCCGACTACGGCCTCGTCGCGGACCTGTTCAAGGCCCTGCCCGAGCTGGAAGCGGAACTGTCGAAGTAACGCGACTTATTTGTTAGGCTTATCGTAACGCGGACAGCAGACGGGGTAGATGGAATGGCGCTCAAGACGATCGGTGTCATCGGTGCCGGCCAGATGGGCAATGGCATCGCCCATGTCTGCGCGCTGTCCGGTTACGATGTGTTCCTGATGGATGTCAGCCTCGAGCGCGCCAAGGCCGCGCTCGAGGTCATCCAGGGCAACATGGCCCGTCAGCTGGCCAAGGGCACCATCACGGAAGCTGCCCGCGATGTCGCCCTGAAGCGCATCATGCCGACCGACAGTCTCGACCAGCTCGGGGTTTCCGACCTCGTGATCGAGGCGGCCTCGGAAAACGAGACGGTGAAGAAGCAGATCTTCACCAATCTCTGTCCGAAGCTGAAGGACACGGCGCTGATCGCGAGCAACACGTCGTCGATCTCGATCACCCGTCTCGCGGCGATCACCGACCGGCCGGAACGCTTCATGGGTGTTCACTTCATGAACCCGGTGCCGGTCATGAAGCTGGTCGAACTGATCCGGGGCATCGCCACGGATGAAAGCACCTATCAGGCCATCCGCGAATTCGCCGTGACCATCGGCAAGACGCCGACCGCGGCCGAAGACTTCCCCGCCTTCATCGTCAACCGTATCCTGCTGCCGATGATCAACGAGGCGGTCTACACGCTTTACGAGGGCGTCGGTTCGGTCGAGGCGATCGACACCGCCATGCGCCTCGGCGCCAATCACCCCATGGGTCCGCTGCAGCTGGCCGACTTCATCGGCCTCGATACCTGCCTCGCCATCATGCAGGTGCTGCACGAAGGCCTCGCGGATTCCAAATACCGGCCCTGTCCGCTGCTGGTGAAATATGTCGAGGCCGGCTGGCTCGGGCGCAAGACCCGTCGCGGCTTCTATGACTACCGGGGCGAGCACCCGGTCCCGACCCGCTGATCCCGCTTCCCTTCGTCACCGACTGCAGCCAGCCGTGGCTGGCGGTCGATCTGGGCACGGACTGCCGGCTCCTGAGCTGGGCGCCGCATCGGCCCGGTTTCCAGATCGCGCGCCGCGTGGTCTGGCGGGAAGTGCGCAATGCCGATCTGACCCCCGACGTCGATGCCCTGGCCCTGTTGCGGGACGGTCTGGCCGATCTCGGTGCGCTCGATGCCGTGGCCATGATGACCTCCCGCGATATTCGCCGCCACTTCACGTCGCGCGCCGCGGTGGATGGCGTATCCGCTGCCTGCCTGGCGACGGTTGGCCTTGGCAATGGCGAGCGGGTGGGGCGGCGGCGCCACGCCCGCCCGCCCGGCTTCGGCACGGTGAACATGCTCGTCCATGTTTCGCAGCCGCTCGACGATATCGCGTTGCTGGAAGCCCAGTCGGTCGCGGTTCAGGCCCGCACACTGGCGATTCTCGAAGGCGATTACCGGCCAGACCCCGACTTGCCTCCGATCACCGGGACGGGAACCGATTGCATCGTGATGGCCTGTCCTGTTGCCGGTACGCCCGCGCCCTATGCGGGTCTGCATACCGCGGTGGGTGAGGCGGTCGGCGCGGCGGTATTGTCGGCGGTCCGCGCCGGCGTCGCCGACTGGCTGGCCGAGAGGGCACTGGACAAGGCCGGTGCCGCCCCCCTCTGATAGCGTATCGCCACCCCGGCATCGAGAGAACCGACCATGACCCAGGAAGGCCGTTCGCCCCGTCTCGCCGTGCTGATCGACGCGGACAATGCCTCGCCCAAGATCGCGGATGGATTGTTCGAGGAAATCGCCCGTATCGGGGAGGCCAGCGTCCGGCGCATCTACGGCGACTTTTCGGTATCCCGCTCCAAGGGCTGGGCCGACATTCTGACCCGTCATGCCATCGTGCCGCAGCAGCAGTTCGCCTATACGACGGGCAAGAACGCCTCGGACATCACCCTGGTCATCGACGCCATGGACCTGCTGCACAGCGGCCGTTTCGACGGCTTCTGCCTCGTATCCTCCGACAGTGATTTTACGCGCCTGGCCTCGCGCATCCGCGAGCAGGGGATAGATGTCTTCGGCTTCGGCGAGCAGAAGACGCCCGAGAGCTTCCGTCAGGCTTGCCGGCGCTTCATCTATACGGAAAACCTGCTCGGCGGCGCCGGTCCGGCCGAAGCCAAGGTGGCCCGGCCATCGAAGCCGGCGGAGGAATTGATCCGCAAGGCCTTTTCGCAGGAGGAGGGCGACGAAGGCTGGGTCACCCTCAGCGCGATTGGCAAGCAACTGGCCAACCTCGCGCCGGACTTCGATTCGCGAACCTATGGTTTCAAGAAGTTGATCGACCTGGTGCGCAGCCTCGATGCCTTCGAGATCGGCCAGACCGAGGCGGGCCACCCGCAGGTGCGGGCGCGTCCCAAACCGGCGCCGAAGTAGGCCAGCGCGCGTCGGCCCCGCGCTAAATCAGCGAGCGGATCTTCTGACTGAGGGCGTCGGTCATCAGCGGTTTTTCGACGATGGCGGCGCCCATCAGGCGGGCCCGGCGGCGGCAGCGGGCATCGGGCTCCGTGGTGATCAGGATGGCGGGTGCCGTTGCGCCGCGGCGACGGAGTTCCGCCAGCAGCTCGAGCCCGTCGATGGGCGCCAGCATGAAGTCGATCACGAAGCAGCGCACCCGATCGAATTCGCCATCGGCCAGCAGTTTCTTGTCCGACATGTAGCAGCGGGTATCGTAGCCCTCGGTATCCAGGGCGAACGCCAAGGCGTCGAGGAGCGCGGCATCATCCTCTATGACGACAATCCTGGGCCCGGAATTTTGGGGCATAGGGGTGCCCTGGCTGGTGTGAACGGCGATATCCATGGCGGTCATGACAACAGATCGGGGCTGGCCTGCCATTGATCCAGAACAATGACTCGGCATACGTAGTTTCCCTTATGCGTGCGCCCTGAATTTCCGCGAGGCGCGCCCGCGGGTAGTTTTCCTTCACCAGCCGAAGGGAAGCCCCGATGTTCGCCAACAGCCAGATCCTCACCGCCACGAACACCGTTCCCGCCGGCCTTGCCGTTTTCCCGCAGGCTTCGGTCGTCAGCGACGACGATCTGCCGCTCGAAGGCGGGCAGGTGCTGCATTTCGCCAAAGGCGCCGAGATCTTCGGCCAGGGCGAACGGGCCGATTGCCTCTACAAGGTGGTCTCGGGCTGGGTGCGCACCTACCGCATTCTGCGCGACGGCCGTCGGCAGATCGAAGGCTTCCACCTCGCGGGCGAATATTTCGGCATGGAAGCCGGGGCGGCGCATCGGGCTTCGGCCGAAGCCCTCGGCAGCGCCACCATCCTCGTCGTGCGCCGGTCGCACCTCAATGAAATCGCCGCCCGTCAGGGCGATGTCGCCGCCACCCTGTTCCGTCTTGCCGTGCAGGGCCTGCAGCGCAGCCAGGAGCATGTCGCCATGCTCAGCCACAAGACGGCCTGCGAGCGCGTCGCCGGCTTCCTGCTCGACATGGCCGAGCGTGCCGACGCGGGCAAGCGCCTCGACCTGCCGATGAGCCGTCAGGACATGGCCGATTACCTGAGCCTGACCATCGAGACCGTGTCGCGCACCCTGAGCCAGCTTCAGGCCGACGGCCTCATCTCCATTCCCCAGTCCCGCACCATCGTCCTCGAGGATCGCGAAGCCCTCGAAGACATGTGCGAGTAAGGCGGGGCGACGGCGCCGCCTTCTGCCCCTCCCCCTCTCCGGGCGGCGCCGTCGATTAATCACTTAACGAATGTTGAAATTGAAGGGGCGCGGGGCCTATAACTCGGTATACCGTTTGCCGGAGTTCCGACCCTCGTGACTGGTCCATCCGACCCGACCGCCGCCACCGATTTTTGCGACCGCCTGCCGCTGATCGGCGAGGCCGCGCCCGATTTCCAGGCCCGGTCGACCAAGGGGATGCTGACCCTGTCGGACTATCGCGGGCGCTGGCTGCTGCTGCTGTCGCATCCCGCCGACTTCACCCCGGTCTGTACCTCTGAATTCGTCGCCCTGGCGCGGGCGACGGCGCGATTCCAGAAGCTCGGCTGCGACATTGTCGGTCTCTCGGTCGACAGTCTCTATGCTCATATCGCCTGGGTGCTGGCGATCGAGGAAAAATTCGACGTAACCATCGACTTCCCCATCGTCGAGGATGTCTCGCTCGTCATTTCGCGCGCCTTCGGCATGGTGCATCCGGGGGCGGCGACCACGGCGACGATCAGGGCGGCCTTCGTCATCGACCCCGCCGGCATCATCCAGGCGATCCAGTATTATCCGATGGCGGTCGGGCGCTCGGTCGACGAATTGCTGCGTCTCGTCGCCGCCCTGCAGGCCGCGTCGGGCAACGAATGTTCCGTGCCGGCCGACTGGCGCGAGGGCGATCCCGTGCTGGCCCCACCGCCCGTCGCGCTCGACGAGGCGCGCGTCCGACAGGGGCAGCCCGGGAATCGCGACTGGTATTATGGCGACATGCCCCCGGCAGGAGTCGTGCCGCGCGGGCGAAAGGGGCGCGGGCAATGAGCGGCGGCGCGAAGGGCGACGAACTTCTGCCCATGGCCGACAGGGCGGCGGAATTCCTCAAGGTTCTGGCCAATGCCAACCGCCTGATGATCGTCTGCCATCTGCTTGATGGCGAAGCATCGGTCGCCGAACTCGAAGCCCAGCTCGGCATCCGCCAGCCCACCCTGTCGCAGCAGCTCGGCATCCTGCGCGAAGCCGGCATCGTCCTTGGCCGGCGCGACGCCAAATCCGTGATCTATCAGCTGTCCGACGAGCGGGCCCGGCCGCTGATCGCGGTGATGAACCAGCTGTTCTGTGGCGGCGCCGTGCCCGAAGGGACGGCCCCTTCGCATCCCGCGATGACGTCGGCCCCGCGCGGCCTTTCGGCGGGCGAAGCGGCGGTCTTCCCGACGGTTCGCCGGCCACAGCGCAATACCGTCGGCTGAGCCGGCGATACCCTCCCGTCTCTGAGCTTCGTGCCCGCCCCTGTTGCGGGGGCAGGGGATTTTGCGCGCGCATTCAATATATAATATACGTAAATATATATTGAAAACGCGCCAAGAGGCCCTATCTTGTCCCTGTGACGACGGATCGACGCATCCCCTCGGCCCGATAAGAGGCGCGCTGCCCGGCGCGTCGGGCGCAGGGTGGGTATTCGACAGTCGATGCAATGTGATTTCATATTGATTTTAATTTTATGAAATCATAAATAATTGAGACATAGAACGGCATATGCCGCCCAGGAGCCGAAGCCATGAAGCCCGTTGTCCATTCCTTCTTCGACGAAGCGACTTTCACGGTCAGCTATGTGGTCGAGGACCCGGCGACCGGCATCGCCGCCATCGTCGATTCCGTGCTCGACTACGATCCCGCCTCGGGCCGGACCTCCACCGAATCCGCCGACCGGATCATCGCCCTCGTCAAGGACAAGGGCCTGACGGTCGAATGGCTGCTCGAGACCCATGTCCATGCCGACCACCTGTCGGCGGCGCCCTACCTGAAGACGGCGCTGGGCGGCAAGATCGCCATCGGTGCCAACATCAAGGTGGTGCAGGGCATCTTCGGCAAGGTCTTCAACGCCGAACCCGAATTCGCCACCGATGGTCGCCAGTTCGACCGGCTCTTCGTCGACGGCGATACCTTCAAGGTCGGCGAAATCGAAGGCCATGTGATGCACACCCCCGGTCACACGCCGGCTTGCCTGACCTATGTCATCGGCGATGCCGGCTTCGTCGGCGACACGCTGTTCATGCCCGATTACGGCACGGCACGTTGCGACTTCCCAGGCGGCGATGCCTCGACCCTGTTCCGCTCCATCCGCAAGATCTTCGCCCTGCCGGACGAGACGCGCCTGTTCATGTGCCACGACTACAAGGCCCCGGGGCGCGATTCCTATGCCTGGGAAACCACGGTCGGCGCCGAGAAGCGGGCGAACATCCATGTCCACGAGGGAATTTCCGAGGCCGACTTCGTTTCCATGCGCAAGGCCCGCGACGCCACCCTGTCGATGCCGCGCCTGATCCTGCCGTCGGTCCAGGTGAACATGCGCGCGGGCGAACTGCCGCCGGCCGAAGGCAACGGCACCCGTTACCTGAAGATTCCCCTGAACGCTCTTTGAGAGGAGTGATCCGCCATGAACAAGAACGTCGGCACTGCCGACCGCGTCTTTCGCGTCGTCGCTGGTCTCGTGCTGCTCTCCCTGCTGTTCCTGCTGGACGGCGAGGCGAAGTGGTTCGGCCTGATCGGCATCGTGCCGCTGGCCACCGCGGCGATGTCCTGGTGTCCGCTCTACACGCTGTTCGGCATCCGCACCTGCCCGGCGAACAGGCGCTGACATGCAGGCCTTGAAGCAGCTGACCCCGGATCTGGCCGTCACCGGCCAGATCCTGCCGGCCGAGGTCGCGGACCTCGCCGGGCGGGGCTTTGCCATGATCGTCTGCGACCGGCCCGACGGCGAAGACCCGGGCCAGCCCGACTTCGCCGCCATCGCCGCCGCTGCCGCCGCGGCCGGCCTCGAAGCGCGGCATATCCCGATTGCCTCGCCCGCCGCCGCCGATGCTGCCGTCGTCGGCGCCTTCGCCAAGGCGCTGTCGGAGGCCAAGGGGCCGGTGCTGGCCTATTGCCGCACGGGCAATCGCTGCGCCGTTCTCTGGGCGCTCGGTCTCGCCGGCACGAAATCCGCCGATGACATCATCGGCACCGCCGCCGCCGCCGGCTGCGATCTGTCGGGACTGCGGCCGCGCCTCGCCTGACTTCGTTCACCCAACAAAAAAACTGCTCGGGGGAGCCCCATGGAAAGCCTGAAGAAACTGACGCCCTTCCTGTCCGTCATGCCGCAGATCAACGCGGGCGATGTCGGCACGCTTTCCGCGCTGGGCTACCGCTCGATCATCAACAGCCGGCCCGATGGCGAGGCGCCGGACCAGCCCCCCTCGGCCGAGATTGAAGCCGCGGCCCAGCGCCTCGGCCTCGCCTATCGCCATATTCCGGCGATTTCGGGCAAGGTCTCGGACGAGGCGGTGGCGGAATACTCAGCCGCCCTCGCCGAGCTGAAGGGGCCGGTCGCCTCCTTCTGCCGGACCGGCACCCGTTCCACGACCCTGTGGGCGCTGTCGGAAGCCCATCACCTGACGCCGGATGCCCTGATCGCCACCGCTGCCGCCGCTGGCTACGATCTCGAGAATCTGCGCGGCCGGCTCGAGCAGCGCGCGGCCATGGCGAGCGGCGCGGCGGGTGGCGGCGAGGTGCTGCCCTTCACCCGGGCGACCTCCTTCGATGTGCTGATCATCGGCGGCGGTGCCGCCGGCTGCTCGGCCGCGGCCAGCCTGCGCAAGCGCCGGCCGGACCTCTCGATCGCCATCGTCGAGCCTTCGGACAAACATTACTACCAGCCGGCCTGGACCCTGGTCGGCGGCGGCGCCTTCGACCGCGCCAAGACCGAGCGGCCGATGGCAAGCGCGATCCCCAAGGGCGTGCGCTGGATCCGCGCCGCCGCCGCCGGTTTCGAGCCGGACCGCAACCTGGTCGTGCTCGAGGATGGCGGCCGTCTCGCCTATCGCACCCTGATCGTCGCGCCGGGCATTACCCTGCGCTGGGAAGCGATCGAGGGGCTGCGCGAGACCCTGGGCAGGAACGGCGTCACCTCGAACTATCTGTTCGATCTCGCGCCCTATACCTGGCAACTGGTGCAGGGCCTGAAGAAGGGCCGGGCGCTGTTCACCCAGCCGCCGATGCCGATCAAATGCGCCGGCGCGCCGCAGAAGGCGATGTATCTCTCGTGCGACCACTGGCATCGCACCGGCGTCCTGAAGACTATCGAGGTCGAGCTGAACAACGCCGGTCAGGTGCTGTTCGGTGTCGGCACCTTCGTGCCGCCCCTGATGAAATATGTCGAGAAATACGGCGCCCATCTCGCCTTCAATTCGACCCTGAAGGCGATCGACGGCGAGAAGCGGGAAGCCTATTTCGAGGTGAAGGCGGCGGACGGCACGGTCTCCCGCGTGACCAAGGGTTTCGACATGATCCATGTCGTGCCGCCGCAGACCGCGCCCGACTTCATTCGCCAGTCGCCCTTCGCCGATGCCGCGGGCTGGGTCGATGTCGATCAGGAAACCCTGCGCCACCGGCGTTACGGCAATGTCTTCTCGCTGGGCGACGCCTCCTCGGCACCCAACGCCAAGACGGCGGCGGCGGTGCGCAAGCAGGCGCCGGTCGTTGCCGAGAACATCATCGCCGTCCTCGACGGCAAGAGCCCGCGCGCGATCTACGACGGTTACGGCTCCTGCCCGCTCACGGTCGAGAAGGGCAAGGTGGTGCTGGCGGAATTCGGTTATGGCGGCAAGCTGCTGCCGACTTTCCCGCTCGATCCCGCGGTACCGCGCCGCAGTGCCTGGTTCCTCAAGGCCGATCTCCTGCCCACGCTCTATTGGGATGTGATGCTGAAGGGGCGGGAATGGCTGGCCAGGCCGACCATGCTGCCGCACGAGCCGCAGCCGCGCGAGGAAGACCCCTCGCTCGATGATTGCGCCAAGTCGAAGCGCCTGCAGGGCCGGTGATGGCCAGCGTCGCGCCGGACTGGGACGAAAGGTTCCGCGGGGACGAGGCGCTCTACGGCCTTGCCCCGTCGGCTTTCGTGGTCGATTGCTCGCTTGCCCTTGCTCATGGCGCGCGGGTGCTGTGCCTTGCGGAAGGGCAGGGACGCAATGCCCTTGCCCTCGCCGCCCGGGGCTTTCGGGTGACCGCCCTCGACCTTTCCGCGACCGCCTGCCGGCAATTGGCGGCGCGGGCGCGGGCCCTCAATCTGCCCCTCACCGTGCGGCAGCAAGACCTCGGCCTGTGGTCGGCACCCGAGGCCGCCTTCGACGCGGTCATCGCCGTCTATGCCCATATGCCGCGCCTGCTGCGCCGCGATCTGCATGGCCAGATCGGCCGTGCCCTCGCCCCCGGCGGCATGGTCGTGATCGAGGGCTTCCGGGCCGAGCAGCTGGGGCGTTCGTCCGGCGGGCCGCGCAATGCCGACTGGCTCTATTCCGAGGCCGAGCTGCGCGCCGATTTCGCCGGTTTCCATATCGACTATCTGGCCACGCCCGAGGTTCCGCTCGACGAGGGGCGGGGCCATCAGGGCCTGGGTGCGCTGATCCGCTTCCGCGCCCGCAAACAGGGGTAAGTCATGTCCTTCGACATCCGGCGCCTGCTGCCGTTTCTGGACTGGGCCCGCACCTATGACCGGCGCCATCTGACCAATGACGCGGTCGCCGCCGTGGTCGTCACCATCATGCTGGTGCCGCAAAGCCTCGCCTACGCCATGCTGGCCGGCCTGCCGCCGCATATCGGGCTCTATGCCTCGATCCTGCCGCTCGTCGCCTATGCCCTGTTCGGCACCAGCCGGACACTGGCGGTCGGGCCGGTCGCCGTGGTCTCACTGATGACCGCCGCTGCGGCGGGGTCGGTGGCGACGCCGGGCAGCCCGGAATTCGTCGCCGCGGCCCTCATCCTCGCCGTCGAATCCGGGCTGATCCTGACCCTCATGGGGCTGCTGAACCTTGGCTTTCTCGCCAATTTCCTCAGCCATTCGGTGATCTCGGGCTTCATCACCGCGTCGGGTGTGCTGATCGCCACCAGCCAGATGAAGCATATCCTCGGCATCAAGGCGTCGGGCGATACCATGCCCGAACTGGTCACCGGCATCGCGGCCACCATCGGCGGCACCAATTTCATCACGCTGGGCATCGGCGCCGCCGCCATCGCCTTCCTGTTCTGGGTGCGGAAGCGCCTGAAGCCCCTGCTGCGCCGTCTCGGCCTGCCGGCGGGTGCCGCCGACATCCTGGCCAAGGCGGGGCCGGTCTTCGCTGTCGCCGCCTCGACCGCGCTGGTTGCCGCGCTTGCCCTCGACCAGGCGGGGGTGAAGGTGGTGGGCGCCATTCCCAGCGGCCTGCCGCCGCTGACCCTGCCGGTGTTTCAGGCCGATCTCTGGCTTCGGCTCGCGCTGCCGGCCCTGCTGATCTCCATCGTCGGTTTCGTCGAATCGGTCTCGGTCGCCCAGACCCTGGCGGCCAAGCGGCGCCAGCGGATCGACGCCAACACCGAACTTTTCGGCCTCGGCGCCGCCAATATCGCGGCGGGGCTGACCGGCGGCTATCCGGTGACCGGCGGTTTCACCCGTTCGGTGGTGAATTTCGATGCCGGGGCGGAAACGCCCCTGGCTGGCGTCTTCACTGCCGCCGGTATCCTGGCGACCATCCTGTTCTTCACGCCCTTCTTCGAGAAGCTGCCGCAGGCGGTGCTGGCGGCGACCATCATCGTCGCCGTCTTCTCGCTAGTCGATCTCGGCGCGCTGGGCCGGACCTGGCGCTATTCCAAGGCGGATTTCGCCGCGATGGCGGTCACCATCGCCGTCGTCCTCCTTGAAGGGGTGGAAATCGGCATTGTCTCGGGCGTCGTCGTCTCGCTCGCCCTGTTCCTCTACCGCACCAGCCGGCCCCACATGGCCATTGTCGGCCGGGTGCCGGGGACCGAGCATTTCCGCAACGTCGAGCGTCACAAGGTGATCACCGGCGAGACCGTGCTGTCGGTCCGGGTCGACGAGAGCCTCTATTTCGCCAATGCCCGCTTCCTTGAGGATCGCATCTACGACCTGATCGCCAGCCGGCCGGCGGTGAAACATGTCGTGTTGCTGTGCTCGGCGGTGAACATGATCGACGCTTCGGCGCTCGAAAGCCTCGAGGCGATGGACGAACGGCTGAAGTCCGCCGGGGTCACCTTCCATCTCTCGGAAGTGAAGGGCCCGGTCATGGACCGGCTGAAGGCCACCCATTTCCTCGCCCATCTCTCGGGCCGGGTCTTCCTGTCCCAGGCCGAGGCGATGGCCGCGCTCGACCCCGCCTGCATGGCCGGGCAGGGCGGCAAGGCGCCGGTCGCGGTCGGGGCCTGAAAGCAAAACGGGGCGCCGTCGGGCGCCCCGTCACATCAGGCTGTGTTCAGGATCAGCGGGCGAGGCCACCGATCAGCATGTATTTCAGCTCGACGAATTCGTCGATGCCGTGGGGGCCACCCTCGCGGCTGTTGCCGCTTTCCTTCACGCCGCCAAAGGGCGCGAGTTCCGAGGATAGCAGGCCGGAATTGATGCCGACCATGCCGTATTCCAGTTCCTCGGCGACGCGGAAGATGCGGCCGATGTCGCGGGCATAGAAATAGGCGGCAAGGCCGTATTGCGTGTCGTTGGCGGCGGCGACCACCTCGTCTTCGGTCGTGAATTTGAAGACCGGGGCGACGGGGCCGAAGATTTCGTGCCGGGCGACCGCCATCTCGGCGGTCACATCGGCAAGCACCGTCGGCTCGTAGAAGGTCCGGCCGAGGCCGTGATGCCTGCCACCGGTGACCGCGCGGGCGCCCTTGCCGGTGGCGTCGGCCACCAGGGTCTCGACCTTGGCCAGGGCCTCGCCGGTGATCAGCGGGCCTTGCGTGACGCCCGGCGCCGTGCCGTCGCCGACCACGAGGGCGGCGACGCGCTCCGCAAGGCGGGTGACGAAGGCATCGTAAATGCCGGCCTGGACATAGAGCCGGTTGGCGCAGACGCAGGTCTGACCCATGTTGCGGAATTTGGAGACCATGGCCCCTTCGACCGCGGCTTCGAGATCGGCATCGTCGAAGACGATGAAGGGGGCATTGCCGCCCAGCTCCAGCGCGACCTTCTTCACGCCGACCGCGGCCTGCCGCATCAGCAGCTTGCCGACCTCGGTCGAGCCGGTGAAGCCGACGACGCGGACGGCGGGATGGCTGCAGAACACCTCGCCGATGGCCGGGGCATCGCCGGTCAGCACGTTGAAGACGCCATCGGGAATGCCGGCGCGCTGGGCGAGCACGGCAAGGGCGAGGGCGGTCAGCGGCGTTTCCGGCGCGGGCTTGACGACAGCGGTGCAGCCGGCGGCGAGGGCGGGGGCGATCTTGCGGGTGATCATGCCGGCGGGGAAATTCCACGGCGTGATCGCGGTGACGACGCCCGTCGGCTGGCGCGTGACCATGATCCGCGCGTCCGGCCGGTGCGAGGGGATCGTCTCGCCATAGATGCGCTTGGCTTCCTCGGCGTAATATTCGACGTAGGACGCGGCATAGTCGATTTCGCCCCGGGCCTCGGGCAGGGGCTTGCCCTGTTCCGAGGTGAGGATGAGGGCGAGATCCTCGCGGTTCGCGATGATCAGCTCGAACCAGCGGCGCAGGATCGCGCCGCGTTCCTTGGCGAGGCGCTTCGCCCAGGGCTTGAAGGCCCGGGACGCGGCCTCGACCGCCTTCGTCGCCTCGGCGGCGCCGAAGCGCGGCACATTGCCGAGCAGGGCGCCGGTCGCCGGGTTATGCACGGCATCCTCGCCGCTGCCCAGCCATTCGCCGTCGATCAGGCAGCGGCTTTCGAGCAGGCTGGGGTCCTGCAGCTCGAGGGGGGCGGTACTCTTGAACTGAACGGTCATGACCATCAGGCTCCCTGATAGGCGGCGGCCAGCGCGGTTTCCAGCTTGCCGAGGGCTTCGTCGAGCACGGCGTCGGACACGGTCAGCGGCACGAGGACGCGGATCACATTGCCGTAGACGCCGCAGGACAGCAGGATCAGGCCGTTCTCGATGGCGGCCTGGGTGACGCGCTTGGTCGCTTCGGCGTCGGGCTCGTAGCTGCCGCGGCTCTTGACGATGTCGAAGCCGATCATGGCGCCCGGACCGCGGATGGCGGTCACCGGCACCACGTCGTTGCGGGTGGCGATCGCCGCGACGCGGGCCTTGATGCGGTCGCCGATGGCATTGGCGCGATCAAGCAGCTTTTCCTCGGCGATGATGTCGAGGACGGCGAGGGCGGCGGCGCAGGCGATGGGCGAGCCGGCATAGGTGCCGCCGATGCCGCCCGGATCGGCCGCGTCCATGATCGGCGCCTTGCCGATGACGCCCGAGATCGGGAAGCCACCACCCAGCGACTTGGCGACGGTGACGAGGTCGGGCTCCACACCCGAATGCTCGATGCCGAAAATCTTGCCCGTGCGGGCGAAGCCGGACTGCACCTCGTCGGCGACGAGGACGATACCATGCTCGTCACACAGGGCGCGCAGCGCGGTCAGCAGCGCGACCGGCGCGCTGTAGAAGCCGCCTTCGCCCTGCACCGGCTCGATGATGATGCAGGCGACGCGGCTCGGCTCGACATCGGCGCGGAACAGGAATTCGAGGGCGCGCAGCGAGTCGGCGACCGTAACCCCATGCAGCTCGTTCGGGAACGGGACGTGGAACACCTCGCTCGGCATCGGGCCGAACTTCTTCTTGTAGGGCAGGGTCTTGCCGGTCATCGCCATGGTCATCATGGTGCGGCCGTGGAAGGCGCCGGTGAAGGCGATGACGGCGGAGCGGCCGGTATAGGCGCGGGAAATCTTCACCGCGTTCTCGGTCGCCTCGGCGCCCGTGGTGAAGAAGGCGGTCTTGGCCGGCCCCTTGAACGGGGCGAGGGCATTCAGCCGCTCGGCCAGCTCGACATAGCCTTCATAGGGCGCGACCTGCACGCAGGTATGGGTGAAGTGATCGAGCTGATCCTTCACCGCCGCGATCACCTTGGGGTGACGATGGCCGACGTTGAGAACGCCGATGCCACCGGCGAAGTCGATGAAACGCTTGCCCTCGACGTCCCACAGCTCCGCGTTCTGCGCCTTCTCGGCATAGACCGGATAGGCGATGGAGACGCCGCGCGGCGTGGCGGCTTCGCGGCGGGCAACGAGTTCGGCATTGGTGGCCATGGCGGCATCCCCTGTGGCGTGTCGGATGCCGGAGTGTGGGCCAGGGGCGCCGTGACGAAAATCAGCTTTATGCTGACGTCCGGTGCATCAAAGGCACCAATTGCAGGAAAGCGCCCAAAGAAAAACCCCGCCCGGAGGGGCGGGGTTCGTCTCGTTCCCGAAGGAGCCGAAGGTCAGCGCGAGTAGAACTCGACGACCAGGTTCGGTTCCATCTGCACCGGATAGGGCACGTCCGACAGCGTGGGCACGCGGATGTAGGTGGCCTTGTGACCGTCGAACGAGATGTAGTCGGGGATCTCGCGCTCGGACGAGGCACCGGCTTCCATCACCAGGGCCATTTCCTTGGCGCGCTGGGTCAGTTCGATCACGTCGCCGACCTTGACCTGATAGGAGGGGATGTTGACCCGGCGGCCGTTCACCTTGACGTGGCCGTGGTTCACCAGCTGGCGGGCGGAGAACACGGTCGGCACGAACTTCAGGCGATAGACGATGGCGTCGAGGCGCTGTTCGAGGAGACCGATCAGATTCTCGCCGGTGTCGCCACGACGACGGACCGCCTCGGCATAGAGGTTGCGGAACTGGCGCTCGGTCAGGTTGCCGTAGTAGCCCTTCAGCTTCTGCTTGGCGACCATCTGGGTGCCGAAGTCCGACACCTTGCCCTTGCGGCGCTGGCCATGCTGGCCCGGGCCGTACTCGCGCTTGTTCACCGGGCTCTTCGGGCGACCCCAGAGGTTTTCGCCGAGACGACGGTTGATCTTGTACTTCGCTTGAACGCGCTTGCTCATGTTTCCGATGCCGCCAGCATTATCCGCATTTCGCGTCCCGCACCGAGCGGGTAGGAACCAATAAAAACAACGAACCGGGACTGGAGCCCCGGCGTAGGTCGCGGAATATAGCGGTCGCGGGCCAAATGTCAAACCCGTTTCGCCGGGCGGGCCCGCGGGAAATCACGGTGCCGGGGTGCGCCGCAGGCGCACGGCGCCTTGCCGATAGGTCAGCACAAGGCAGCCGCCACCGCCGGACCACAGGCGGGCCGCGGCTTCCGTCAGCATGACCTCGGTCACGTCCATCAGCGGCAGACGCAGCGCCTCGTCCAGCGCCAGCCAGGCGAGGTCGGTGAATTCGCCGTTGGTGACCAGGGGCGCCGCGCTCAGGGACTCGGGCGCGCGCGCCAGATAGAATCGGGCATCGAAGCGGATCGGGCTTTCGCTGGGCGTGATCGCGCGGCCGAGCGGGCGCAGCAGGGCGTGGTCGACGGCAAGGCCGGTTTCTTCCTGCGTCTCCCTTACCGCCGCGGCGCGGAAGCGGGCCTCGCCCTGACCGGGGTCCGCGCGGTCGACCCGGCCACCGGGGAAGACCCAGGCATCGGGCGCGAAGCGGCTGCGCGGCGGGCGCCGGCCCATCAAGACCCGCTCGGCCCCGTCGATCAGGACAAGGCTGGCCGCCGGCTTGGGGCGGACCGGGCGCTGGCGTTCACTCGTCATAATCGACGAGGGCGCGGCCGTGGCGGTGGGAAAAGGCCGGGATGCGGCGGTCCTCGCCCGCGAGCCGCTTTTCGATGACCTCGAGCACGACGCCGGTGATGCGCGGCAGGTCGAGGGCGCGCGCTTCCGCCAGCGGCACCCAGGCCACCTCGGTCAATTCGGGCGAGGGACGGGCCTCGCCCCGCGCCACCTCGGCCGGGGCAAGGAAGAAGCGGGCGTGGAAACGCATCGGGCGATAGGGCGGCGTGATCGCCCGCGCGACATAATCGAGGGCATCGAGCGCGGGCACGAGACCGGCGGCGGCGAAGGCGGCCAGCGGCCCGGCATCGAGTCTGGAGGCGCGGGGATCGGGCACGCCGATCATCAGGCCGGTTTCCTCGAATGTTTCGCGGATGGCGGCGACGGCAAGGCCATGGGCGCGACCGGGCGGCGCCGACCGGCACAAGGCGGCGACGACGTCGGGGCGGAGGGGCAGGGCCGGCATCCGCAGGTCGCCACGGTCGAGCCGGCCGCCGGGAAACACCCATTGGCCGGGCATGAAACGATGCCCCTCGTGACGGCGGCCCATCAGCACTTCGGGCCGGCCGTCGTTGCCGGCACGGTGCAGGATCAGGGTCGCGGCGTCACGCGGGCGGGGGGCGCGGCGGATGCCGCCACGCTCGCCCGTCGTCGGGTCATTGAAGGGAGGGGTTGTCGTCGTCATGGCCCGATGATGGCCGCTGTCGCCGCGCCACGCCAGCGGCGGCCGCGCATGGCGGCCAGCCGAGACCGCGGACCGCTCAGTTCGCGGCGCCAGCCGAGGCGGTGACGGTCGACGGAACCTTCAGCGCGATGCAGGACAGCGATTTCTTGCGCAGGGCCATGCAGGCATCGCGGGCACCGTTCTCGGACAGGCCGACGAAGCGGGCGCGATAGATCGTGCCCTTGTCGTCGGTGCCCTGATGCACCGCCATCTGGGCGCCGCGCAACGACGAGGCGGCGACGCGCATGGCATCGTTCAGATGATCGACCGCGGCATCCTGACGGCGGAAGGCGCCGATCTGCACCCCCCAGGTCTCGCCCGAGGTGGCGCGTTCCCGCGCCCGGTCGGCCTGGGCACCGAGGGTGCCCGCCGGCGCGAGGGCGGCGACGGTCGTGGGGGCCGCCGGCCGCGCGGGAACGATGGCGGGCGGGGCGGCGGCAACGGCGGCCGGACGGGCCGGCGCCGGCTTGGCGACCACCGGCGGCGTCGCATAGGCGGCTTCGGCGGCGGCTTCCTCGCCGTCGTCGGCGGGGTTGGCGTCGGCGATCTTGGCGTCGAGCGCGGCGGCGGCGAGGGCGACATCGGCCGGCGCCGGTGCCGGCGCGGCGGCAAAGGCGCGGGTCGGGGCGGAAACGGCGTTGGGCCGCACGACTTCCGCCGCGGCCACCAGTTCGGGCTTCGTCTGCAGGCGAACAAAGGCGGCGTCGAGCAACTCGATCATGTGATCGTCACGCGCCTTGGCCGAGGAGCCGCCGAAGATGGCGCCGACCAGATGCACGCCGCCCCGCTTCACCGAAACGACGAGATTGAAGCCGGAGGCCCGGATATAGCCGGTCTTGATGCCGTTGGTGCCTTCGTAGCGGCCGAGCATACGATTGTGATTGGTGATCACCTTGCCGCCGTAACGCCACTTCTGGACCGAGAACATCGGGTAATAGGTCGGATGATCGCGCATCAGCGCGAGACCCAGCTTCGCCATGTCATAGGCCGAGGTGACCTGGGCATCGTCCGGCAGGCCGTTGGCGTTGTGGAAGAAGGTGCTGCTCATGCCCAATTCATGGGCGCGCGCGGTCATGCGACTGGCGAAGACATCCTCGGTGCCGCCGATGGCTTCGGCGAGCACCACGGACATGTCGTTGGCCGAAAGGGTGATCAGCGACATGATCGCGTCCTTGACCGCGATCGTCTGGCCGGGGCGGAGGCCGAGCTTGGTCGCCGGGCGCGAGGCCGCGTTGGCCGAGACGGTCAGACGCTGGTCGAGGGTGAGCGTGCCCGCCTTCAGCGCGTCGAAGGTCATGTAGAGCGTCATCATCTTGGTCAGCGACGCCGGGTGACGCTGGGCCGAAGGACTGTCGGACAGGATGACGCGACCCGTGTCCGCATCGAGGATGACCACGGAATAGGCGGGGCCGGCGAAGGCGAGTCGCGGTGCGATCAGGGCGGCGAAGACCATGGCCAGCACCAGGATCGCCGCGGACAGGACAGGCAGCGTCTGTCGGCGTCTGTCTGCCGCCCGGAACGAAGATCCGGTCGCGATGCCGACGGCGCAAGACGCCCGGCCCATCGAAAGCGTACCCAGCATGTGGCTCGCCCCTGCCCTTGTGAACACAGCCCAAGTTTCAACGATAGGGGCGGCGACCGAGTTTGTCCATGGAATCTGATGCTTGCGGGCAGCCTTTGAGTCCGGAAGTCAGCTTCTGCCGCCAAATCGCCGCGATTGGCGCGTCTTCTCGTCACTTGGCGTTGCGCAGGCGGCCGGGCATTCTCGCCAGCAACGGTTGGAGGTCAGGTCCCATGGGTGCGTCGTATCGGAATTGGCGGCTGCTGGCGGTGGCGGGCATCGCCGCTGTGCTCGCGGGCTGTATGCCGCATGGCGCGGCCGATTTCAGCCTGGGCCGGGTGCCGGGCTGGTTCCGCTATCTCTCGGGCGACGACATCAAGGCGGCCTGCGAGGCGGGAGGACCGGATGTCACCCGCTTCGTCTATAACGCGCGCTGGACCGAACAGGTCCGCGCCTATGAATTGCGCCCGGCCCCCTATGGCGCCAGCATCGACCAATGGGTCTGGGGGCCCGGTACCCTGCTGGCGGCGACTCCGGCCGGCCCGGACATGCAGGCGAAAAAGGCCCAGGTCGGCATCGACCGGCCGCGTCTCGCCCGGCTGGCCGCGGCCCTCGCGCAGTCGGATGTCGCCGGGGCGGCGCCCAGGGGCCGCTTCCTGCGCTCCGACACTTTCTATTGGGTGGTCGCCAGCTGCACCGCCGGGCGTTTCCATTTCAATGCCTTCCAGGCGGGCGACGGCCGCTTCGAGGCCCTGAGCTTCCCGCAGGAGCTGTTCGCGGCCGACCGGACCGGGGTCGCCGTCAACATGCCGAGGCCGCTGGACCTGCCGCCGCTGACCGGCCGTTTCGACGACGAACCGCGTCCCTTTACCGTGCAGGTCGACGAAAACGGTCTCGACGTCGCGCGCTGGGACTGACCCCCGGTTACGTCTTTGGTCGAGGGTTTTTGCTGCATTGCAACAAAACCCTTGACTCGAAGGGGAGATGGGAGGAACCTGCCCTTACCGCGTTGCAGCACGGACCCGGCCCCTGGCGATCACAGCCCGATCGCGCTTCGGTCAACAGCCCCTGCATCGCTGATGACGATCCGCGGCGACTGACCTTGCCGCGACGGCGGGCCGGCGCGAACAGCCGACCTGACCCACGAAGCTTTTGCGAACGAGGGATCACCATGGCCGCGAAACCGAAGACCGCCAAACCGGAGACCACTGAAGTGACCGATACCGCTACCGAAACCATCAAGGCCACCACCGAGCAGGTGAAGGGCAAGATCGACCAGGCCCTGAAGGCGTTCGAAGACGCCGGCGCTTCGTCGAAGGAAACCTACGAGGCGTTCGTCTCGTCCTTCAACATCACCGTGAAGGGCTTCGAGGGCGTGTCCGCCGAAACCGCCGCCTACACCAAGAAGGCGGTCGAGGATCTGGTGGCCGTCTCCAAGTCGGTCGTCGGCGCGAAGAGCCTGCGTGAAGTCGTCGACATCCAGAACGACTACACCAAGGCCGCTTTCGACAATTTCCTCGCCTTCACCAACAAGATCGGCGAGATGACCGTGCAGTTCACGCAGGAAGCGGTCGAGCCGGTGTCCCGCCAGCTCGGCACCGTCTTCAAGAAGTTTGCCCAGCCGGTCGCCTGACCTGAGCCTGGCAAGGCGCCGGCCTGCTTACCATGGCCGGCGCTATAGTCCCGATGCCGACAGGGCATCCATCGAACCGGCGGGGGCAACCCCGCCGGTTCGTGCGTTTTGCGCTCATGTGCCCAGCGGGAGGCAGCCCAGGCGATAACGCCGGCGCTCGCCGTCTTGTTTTCAGTCCCGATCCGGGCAGAATCCATGATGGGCGTGCCGTTCTCGTTCCCATTTCGCGGGGACTGGACAATTGCGGTGCGGCCCCCATGTCCTTATCATATTCCAGTTTGCAAGCAGCATGTCCGACCAGAAGACGCTTCCGAAGACGCCGATGATCACAACCGCAGGCCCCGCCGGCGACGACCAGAATCAGACCGGCCTCCTGACCGCGACGCGGCCGAAGACGGCGCGTCCGTCGATGTATCGCGTGCTGCTGCTCAATGACGACTACACCCCGATGGAATTCGTCGTCCTCATCCTCGAGCGGTTCTTCCACAAGAACCGGGAGGAGGCGACGCAGATCATGCTCCACGTGCATCAGAAGGGGATCGGCGTGTGCGGAGTCTTCACCTATGAGGTCGCCGAGACAAAAGTGACCCAGGTGGTTGATTTCGCCCGTCGACACCAGCATCCGCTTCAATGCACCATGGAAAAGGAATAGGCACACAGGGCCTTTCGCCAGCCTTGCGTGTCTGCCGCGGCTTCCGTCGAAGCCAAGGCGAGTGTGACCGCCCGTCCGGCGGTTGGCGCAAAGTCGGAGGTGTGCCTTGCCGTCCTTTTCGCGCAGCCTCGAGAAGTCCCTTCACAGGGCCCTGGCGCTCGCCAACGAGCGAAGCCATGAATTCGCGACCCTCGAACATCTCCTCCTTGCCCTGATCGACGATGGCGACGCCGCCGCGGTCATGCGGGCGTGCAACGTCGATCTCGACGTGCTTCGCCGGCAGCTCGTAACCTATATCGACACCGAACTCGAAGGTCTCGTCGTCGAGCACGACGAGGACGCGAAGCCGACCACCGGCTTCCAGCGCGTCATTCAGCGCGCGGTGATCCATGTCCAGTCCTCGGGCCGGGACCAGGTCACGGGGGCCAATGTCCTCGTCGCCATCTTCGGCGAGCGCGAGTCCCATGCCGCCTATTTCCTGCAGGAACAGGACATGACCCGGCTGGACGCGGTCAGTTACATCAGCCACGGCGTCGCCAAGCGCCCCGGCGCCTCCGAGCCGCGGGCGGTGCGCGGCGCCGACGAGGAAGGCCAGGGCGGGGAGCCCGGCGCCAAGCGCCCGGGCGAGGCCAATGCCCCGCGCAAGGGCGAGGCTCTCGCCACCTATGCGGTCAACCTGAACCGCAAGGCGATGGACGGCAAGATCGACCCCGTCATCGGCCGCGAGGCCGAGATCGAGCGCACGGTGCAGATCCTGTGCCGGCGGCAGAAGAACAATCCGCTGCTGGTCGGCGATCCCGGTGTCGGCAAGACGGCGATCGCCGAGGGGCTCGCGCTGAAGATCGTGCAGGGCGAGGTGCCGGAGGTTCTGCTGAACGCCGTCATCTATTCGCTCGACATGGGCACGCTGCTGGCCGGCACCCGTTACCGCGGCGATTTCGAAGAGCGGCTGAAGGCGGTGATCGCCGAGATCGAACAGTCGCCGGGCGCCATCCTCTTCATCGACGAAATTCACACGGTGATCGGCGCCGGCGCCACCTCCGGCGGCTCGATGGATGCCTCCAACCTGTTGAAGCCGGCGCTGGCGCAAGGCTCGCTGCGCTGCATCGGCTCGACCACCTACAAGGAGTTCCGCTCCTATTTCGAGAAGGATCGGGCGCTGCTCCGCCGCTTCCAGAAGATCGACGTGAACGAACCTTCGGTGCCCGACGCGATCAAGATCCTGAAAGGGCTGAAGCCCTATTTCGAGGAACACCACCAGATCCGTTACACCAACGACGCGATCAAGGCGGCGGTGGAACTGGCGGCGAAATACATCAACGACCGCAAGCTGCCCGACAAGGCGATCGACGTGATCGACGAATCGGGCGCGGCGCAGATGCTGCTGCCGCCGGCCAGGCGCCGCAAGACCATCGGCGTGAAGGAGATCGAGGCGGTCGTCGCCAAGATCGCCCGCATCCCGCCGAAGTCGGTCTCGAAGGACGACAAGGCCCTGCTGGCCAATCTCGAAACCGAACTGCGCCGGGTCGTCTATGGCCAGGACGCCGCCATTGGCGCCCTGTCTTCGGCCATCAAGCTGGCCCGCGCCGGTCTTCGCGAGGGGGAGAAGCCGATCGGCTCCTATCTCTTCTCGGGTCCGACCGGCGTCGGCAAGACCGAAGTCGCGCGCCAGCTGGCCAAGATCCTCGGGGTCGAGATCATCCGCTTCGACATGTCTGAATATATGGAGCGGCACACGGTCTCGCGCCTTATTGGCGCGCCCCCGGGCTATGTCGGCTTCGACCAGGGCGGCCTGCTGACCGATGCCATCGACCAGCATCCGCATTGCGTGCTGCTGCTCGACGAGATCGAGAAGGCCCATCCGGACCTGTTCAACATCCTGTTGCAGGTGATGGACCACGGCAAGCTGACCGACCATAACGGCAAGAAGATCGACTTCCGCAACGTCGTCCTGATCATGACGACCAACGCCGGTGCCGCCGAGGCGGCGAAGCCCGCCATCGGTTTCGGCCGCGAGACCAATGTCGGTGCCGACGAGGACGCGATCAAACGCCTGTTCACGCCGGAATTCCGCAACCGGCTGGACGCGGTGGTGCCCTTCGGCGGCCTGACGCCGGACATCATTGCCAAGGTGGTCGACAAGTTCATCGCCGAGCTGGAATTCCAGCTCTCCGACCGCGGGGTGGACATCACGGTGTCGCAGGCGGCGCGCAGCCATCTGGCCGAAACCGGCTTCGATGCCGCCTTCGGCGCCCGGCCGCTGGCGCGGGTCATCGCCGAGAAGATCAAGAAGCCGCTGGCGGACGATCTTCTGTTCGGCAAGCTCGCCCGCGGCGGCACGGTCCATGTCGACTTCAAGGCCGGCGCTCTGACCTTCGAGATCGAGGCGTCGAAACGGCCCCCCACCGCCGAGGACGAGGACAGCGAGGGCGGCGAGCGCACGCCCGAATTGGTGCACTGAGCGGGTAATTCACCGGCCCCGGGGTGTCGTTTGGCGGCATTCCGGGGCGCCTTGATCTGGATCAAATGTGCGGCGGCCGGGCTGCGACATACTGCACTCTGACAGATTCCCCTGGAGTGCCCCCGAATGCCGCATCTTCCGTCCTATTGGGTCCTGCTCGCCGACGGACATAACGCGCGACTTCTCGAGGGCACGCGACCGTTCTCGGACCTGCATGGCGTCGAGGGCGGCGTGATCGAACCCGCACTCGCTCACCGTTTCGCCCATGACGTCGATACCGACCGCCCCGGCCGCAGCTACAGCAGCGCCGACGGCACCCGCTCGGCCATCGAGCCGGGCGAAGACCCCATCCGCGCCGAGGAGCGCGCCTTCGCTGAAGATCTCGCGCAGCGCCTGGACCACGCCGCCCGCGGCGGCAAATACGACCGCCTGATCATCGCCGCGCCGCCGCGCTTCCTTGGCGACATCCGCACGGTGCTGGGCGCCAGCGCCCGCGCCAAACTGAACGCCGCCATCGACAAGGACTTCGTGAAACTCCCCGCCGCCGACCTGCCCAAGGCGCTGATGGCCGCCATCGGTTTCTGATCAGGCGACCGCCTCGGCCACTGTCGCGCCCGCTTCGAGGCGCAGGTCATAGGCGGTCGCGCCGGCCGAGGTCAGCAGGCGGGCGAGCAGGGGGCTGTGGGTGATCACGATCACCTGGCTGCGCTCGGCCGCGTTCAGGATCGACTCGGACAGCGGATAGGACAGGTCGGGGTGCAGGCTCTGGTCCGGTTCGTTCAGGATGAGCAGCGGGCTCGGCCGCGGCGAGAGCAGCGCGGCGACGAGGCAGAGATAGCGCAGCGTGCCGTCCGACAGCTCCCGCGCCGCGAAGGCGCGCTTGAAGCCGCGCTGGTGCAGGAAGGTGGCGAACTGGCCGTCGCGCCTGTCGATGTGCAATTGCGCGCCGGGAAAGGCGCGGTCGATGGCATCGGCCAATCCGCGCGTATCGCCCACCTCGAGGATGGTCTGGAAGGCGGCCGCGAGATCCCGGCCGTCGGCGGCGAGGACCGGGGTCCGGGTGCCGACCTGCGGGCTGCGGATCGGCGAATCGGCGTCGGTGCTGAAATGGTGATAGAAGCGCCAGCGCCGCAGTTGCGCCTGCGCCATCGCGACATCAGGATAGAGATGCGGCTCGCGCAGCTGTGACAGCGCCGCTTCCTGCGGCTCCAGCGCGGCCGGATAGGTGGTGCGCCCGCGCGCGCCCCGGGCCTGCATCCAGGCGCTCGGCCCCTGGCGCTCCAGCAGCTTCGTGCCGTCCGGGGCGGTCAGCCGTTCCGCTTTCACATAGGGGTCGAGGGCGAAAGCCCCCTCGGGCGGGGGCGGCAGGCCGCAGACGAGATCGAAGCGCCAGTCCAGCGCCTCGACCTCGACCTCGATCCGGCGGCGCTCGTCCTTCAGCCAGTCCCCGGCCCAGAGCACCGAAGGCATGCCGCCATCGGCGACGATGGTGGCGGCGAGGCGCCCGCGCGCCGCGGCGAGCACAAGACCAAGGGCGCGGTAAAGGTTGGACTTGCCCGCGCCATTGGCCCCGGTGATCACGGTCAGGTCACCGGGCTCGAGGGCGACCTCGCGCAGCGAGCGATAGTTGCGGATCGCGAAGCGGCGCAGCACCCCGCGCCTCACATCTCGGCGAGAGCGCCGCGAATCTTCTCGGCCTGGCCGGCGATGATGGCGTGGTCGCCCGGGCGCTGGCCGTGCTCGGTCGAAATGACGCCGTCACCGAGGCGGCGGGGCAGGATATGCATGTGGAAATGATAGACGGTCTGGCCGGCCGCCGGGCCGTTGGCCTGGAACAGATTCATGCCGTCCGGGCCGATGGCCTGTGCCATGGCGAGGGCGACTCGCCGCGTCGTCCGCATCACCGCCGCCGTTAGATGGTCGGGCATGGCGTAGAGGTCCGGGTGATGTTCCTTGGGGATCACCAGCGTATGGCCGGGGCTGAGCGGAAAAATGTCCATGAAGGCCAGGGTTTCGTCGTCCTCGTAAACCTTGTGACAGGGCAGGACGCCGTCGATGATCTTGCAGAAGATACAGTCCGGGTTGCGGACGGGCAGGGGGCCGCTGGCCATTCTCGGCTTCTCCTCGATGTCGGGGCGCCAGCCTATCGGGGCGCGCACCGGCGATCAATCTCAGCGACCTTCCTCGTGGCGATAGGGCGCATGATCGGCGAGTTCGTCCGCCTCGGCGGCGACCGCCTCGCGCTCGCGCCGCAGGTAATCGTCGACGGCGCGGCGAAAGCCGGGATCGCCGATCCAGTGCAATGAATAGGTCTCGCGCGGGACATAGCCGCGCGCCAGCTTGTGCTCGCCCTGCGCCCCCGCCTCGACCCGGGTAAGGCCGCGCGCGATGGCGAAGTCGATGGCCTGGTAATAGCAGACCTCGAAATGCAGGCAGGGGTGATCCTCGATACAGCCCCAGTTCCGGCCATAGAGCGTATCGGTGCCGATCAGGTTCAGCGCCCCGGCGATCCAGCGCCCCGCGCGCCGCGCCATGACCAGCAGCACGCGGTCGCGCATCGTTTCATGCAGGCGGCGGAAGAAATCGCTGTTCAGATAGGGCGTACCCCATTTCACCGCGCCGGTCGCGAGGTAACAGTGCTCGAAGGCGGCCCAATGTTCGGGCCGAAGGGCATCGCCGGTCAGGGCGTGGATTTCGATGCCGTTGCCTTCGACGGCCTCGCGTCGCTCCTTCCTGATCTGCTTGCGCTTGCGCGAGGCCAGCGCTGCCAGGAAATCGTCGAAGCTGCCGTAACCCTGATTATCCCAGTGAAACTGCCGGTCGGTGCGTTGCAGGAAACCTTCCGCGCCCAGCCGCTGCCATTCACCCTCGGTCGGGAAGGTGATGTGCAGGGTGGCGATATTGTTGCCTTCCGCGATGTCGACGGCGGCGCGGGCCAGCAGGCGTTCCACCACCGCCCGGTCGAATGCGGGGGCGACGAGGAAGCGGGGGCCGGTCACCGGGGTGAAGGGCACGGCGGATTGCAGCTTGGGGTAATAGCGCCCGCCCGCCCGCTCCAGGGCCTGGGCCCAGCCCTGATCGAAGACATATTCGCCGCGCGAATGGTTCTTGAGGTAAAGCGGCAGGATGCCCGCCACCGTCGCTCCGTCTCGCAAAACCAGATGATGGGGGGCCCAGCCGGTCTGGTCGCTGGCGCAGCCCGAGGCCTCCACGCAGGTGAAGAAGGCGTGGGAGACGAAGGGATTGTCCGGCCCGGCGCAGGAATCCCAGTCGGCCGCCGCGATCCCGGCGACGCCGCGGGCGATCTCGATCCGCAATTGCTGCTCGGGCGACTCCATCACACCCCGAAGGTGGCCCCGGCGCGGCGCCATGCCAAGGGGCATCACGCCGGGACGAGACGCTTTTTCTCCCGCCCCAGGCGATAGATCGCGAGACCGAACAGCAGGGCGAACCCGGCGAGGACGCCGAGCAGCAGGCGGAAGGCGTCGGTGAAGGCCTCCCGCCCGGCGGCGCGCAAGGCTTCGCCCGCCACCCCGCCCAATTCCGCTGCCTCGGCGAAGGTCGCGCCGATCGAGCCCCCGCCGGGCCCGCCATGGTCGAGACCGAGGCCATAGGCAAGGCCGAGCAGCGAGCCGAAGAGCGCGATGCCAAGGCCGGTGCCGAGTTCGTAGGACACGGATTCGATGGCGGCGGCGGCGCCGGCCTTGTCGGCGGGGGCGGCGCCCATGATGGTCGCGGTCGCGAGCGACATCAGGAAACCATGGCCGGCGCCGATCATGATCATGGCCCCGATCAACCCGCCAAGGCCCGCCGGCATCAGGAGGAGATAGCCGCCGGCGGCCAGCGCCAGCCCCATGAGGGCGAGCAGCCTCATTCCCGTCCGATGCAGGATGGAGCCGGTCGCGGCCCCGGCGACGGCGGCGGCGATGGCGAGGGGCGTCATCGCCAGGCCGGTGTCCCAGGGCGACAGATCGTCGACGAATTGCAATTGCTGCACGATGGTCAACTCGAAACCGGTCAGCAGCATGATCGGCCCCATGGCGGCGAGCACGCCGACGGCGAAGCCGGGGCGCCGGAACAGACGCAGGTCCAGCATCGGCAGGGCCGAACGCAGTTGTCCCCGGGCGAATGCGCCGAGCAGCGCGAGGCCGGCGGCCAGCGCGGCGAGGCTGACCAGGCCGACGCCGCCCTCGCGGGCGAGGTCCTTGATGCCGTGGACGAGCAGCAGCACGCCCGCGATGCCGATGACGGCGGCGAGCGGGTGCAGCGGCGCCGCGTCGCGGTTGGGGCTGTTGCGCAGGCGGCCGGCGATGACGAGGGCGGCGAGGGCGAGGATCGGCAGGTTGAACAGAAACACCGCCCCCCAGTGGAAATGACTGAGGATGACGCCGCCCGCCACGGGTCCGATGGCCGCCCCGGCCGAGGCGCAGGCGCCCCAGATGCCGATGGCGATGCCCCGTTCCTTGGTGTCGGTGAAGCTGCGCCGCACGATGGCGAGGGTGGAGGGGATGATCATCGAGCCGCCAAAAGCGAGCAGCACGCGCGCCCCGATCAAGAGGGCCGGCGTCCACGAATAGGCGGCGGCGAGGGAGGCGAGGCCGAACAGGCCGAGCCCCGCCAGCAGCAGGTTGCGCTGGCCCACCCGGTCGCCCAGCGGCCCGGTGACCAGCACGAGACCGGCCATCATCAGCGGATAGATATCCATGATCCACAGCACCTGGGTGCCGCTGGCACCGAGGTCGCGGGTCAGGCTGGGCAGGGCGAGATAGAGCACGGTGGTGTCGATCGTCACCGGCATGAAGGCGGCGGCGACGGAGGCGAGGATCAGCCAGCGGCTGCGGTCGGCCATGGTTACCCCCTCGGCCCCAGCGCCCGACCGATCAGGTCGAGGAAACTGTCGGTCGCCCGGTCGATGTCGTAATCGGGTTCGATCACCATGCGTCCCACCGCGCCGTCGACGAGGGCGATCAGCCAGATGGCGGTGGCCGACGGGTCGAGGTCGGGGGCCATGACGCCTTCCGCCTTGCCTCGTTCGATCAGGGCGAGAATGCCCTGTTTCACCAGCCCGTCGTCCCGGTCGAAGGCGGCCTTCACCTGCGGATTGCGCGCGACCTCGGCCAGCACCTCCAGCCACAGGCGGCTGGCGGCGATATCGCGGGCCTCGGTCAGGAAATGGCGGAACAGGCTGTGCAGGGCGCGCATCGCGTCGCCCTCCGCCTCGGCGCGGACGATGGCGGCGGCGACATCCTCCCGCTGCTCGTCGACGATGGCGCAGACGATCTCGGCCTTGGCCGCGAAATAGCGGTAGAGATTGGCCGGGGTGACGCCGGAGGCAAGGGCGATTTCCGCCATGCCGGTGCCCTGGAAACCATGGGCGGCAAAGCACGCCTTGGCCGCCGCCAGAATGGCCCGGCGCCTGTTCTCCCGATTTTCCTCGCGTCTGGTCATGGCGAAAAATGAAAGTGAATGATCGCCTTCATTTTATCCGATCCCCGTCAGCGGGGCAAGGCCGCTAGAATGGTGGCCCCACAGCTGCCGGACCCTGCCGTGACCCGCCGCATTCCCCTCTCCCTCAACGCGCTGCACGCCTTCGAGGCGGTCTCGCGCCTGCTGTCGATCCGGGACGCGGCGGCGGAACTGGCGGTGACACCTTCCGCCGTCAGCCATCAGTTGCGCGGGCTGGAGGAGGCGCTGGGCGTCGAGCTGCTGCAGAGGGCCGGCAACCGGCTGGCGCTGACCCCGGCCGGGGCGGCGCTGGCGCCCGAACTGGCGGAAGGCTTCGGCCGCATCGCATCGGCGGTCGGCCGCTTGCAGCACGACCGGCGCCGCGGGCCGCTTCGCCTCTCCATGCTGCCGACCTTCGCCGTTCACTGGCTCTCGCCCCGGCTCGTCCGCTATCCTTTCGAGAAACAGGGCTTCGAGCTGCTGATCTCCTCGACCCAGGCCATGGCCGATCTGGCCGCGGGCGAAGCGGACGCGGCGATCCGCCACGGCGGGGGCGAATGGCCGGGGCTTCGCGCAGATTTCCTGTTTGGCGAAACGCTGGACCTTTTCGCCACGCCGGGCCTTGTGTCCGCCCGAAGGCGGCACCTTTTTCTGTCCCAGCACCGGCAGGCGGACTTCGCGCGCTGGCGGCAGGCGGCCGGGGATGTCGGGGATTACGCCTGCACAATCGTCGAATCGACCGGCCTTGCCCTTCGCGCCGCCATCGACGGCGCAGGGCTGGCCTTCGCCGGGGCCGAGATGGCGGCGGCGGAGGTGGCGGCCGGTCGGCTGGAGCCTGTTCTGGACCGGCCGCTGGCCGTGGCCGGGGGCTATTACCTCGTCTACACGGAGGCGCTGTCGCGGGACCGCCGCCTTGCCAACATCCGGCGCTGGCTCTTGGGCGAGGCCGGCGTCACCAGCCGCCCGTCCTGATCCAGTCTTCCATCATTGCCATGCGGTCGTGGCCCCAGAAGGGCTCGTCGTCGACGAAGAACCAGGGCGAACCGAAGACGCCGCGCGCCACCGCCGATTCCGACATGACCCGGGCCTTGTCCTTGATCGCCGCGCTTTCGCAGGCGGCGGCGATTCTGTCGCCGTCGAGGCCGAGGCCGGCGGCGAAATCGCCCATCGCCCGGGCTGACGTGGTGTCCAGCCCTTCAATGTAATAACGCTCGAACACCGCGCGGGCGAAGCGGGCGGCCTCGGCCGGGCTGTCCTCGTCGATCGCGTAGAAGGCGCGGGTGGCGGCGAGGGCGATCAGGGGATGGCCCTCGGGCAGGCGGAAATCGAAGCCGCCGGCCCGGGCAAGGCGGGCCCAGTCGTGGCGGGCATAATCCTTCTTCAGCGGGGTGGTGGACAGGCCGCGCGCCCCGGTCTCGCGAAAGGCGGTGCCCAGCATGAAGGGCCGCCACAGCACGGGCCGGCCGACCCGCGCGCCCAGCGCGTCGATCCGCTTCGCCGCGAAATAGGCGTAGGACGAGGAAAAATCGAACCAGAATTCGATGGCACCGCTCATGCCTCGCCCTCCCAGTAATCGCAGGCGTCCGCCGCGTGGCCGATGTGGTGGAAGCTGCGCTTCGCCTTGTCGCCACCGGGGGCAGCACCGGCGAAGACGGTGAATTTGCCCGAGTCCGGATATTCCATCACATCGGGCGCGTTCATCGTGCTGATGGCGAGATAGCGCAAGGGTTCGTCGCCATCGTTGATCAGCTGATGCGCGCTCTCCGCCCCGCCGGCCGGGCAGACCGCGACATCGCCGGCCGCGACGCGGAAGCGCCCGTCCCCGAGCCGCAAAGTGCCCCGCCCGGCGAGGATGACGAAGATTTCGTCGTTGGCGTGATGGCAATGCAGCGGCCAGGCGCGTTTGCCCGCCGGCACCTCGACCAGCCGGCCGCCCAGCCGGGTCGCCCCCAGCGGCGCGGCGAAGGGCGCGGCGCGGGCGGTGAAGCGGGCATTGTCGTGCAGCGTGTCGAGCGGCAGATCGGCGAGGGAAAGGACGGGGGATTTGGGCATGATGCGTTCCATGGCGGGACCACCATGGAACGATGGCGGAGTGCGCTGGGCAATTGAGTTTTGCTCAGGGCCGCGGCCATAAAGCTCACTCGCAAGACGGGCGCTCGTGAGGGAAGATCGGGTAACGAAAAGGAGAGAGGCGTATGCCGAGCGATATCGAAGCCCGCGTGCGGGAGAGTTTCGCCCGTCAGGGCCTGATGCAGCATCTAGGGGCCCGCGTCGACAGGGTCGAGCCCGGCTTCGTCCGCATCGTCATGCCCTATGGCGAGCATCTGACCCAGCAGCACGGCTTCTTCCACGCAGGTGGTACCTCCGCCATCGCCGACTCCGCCGGCGGCTATGCCGGCCTTACCATGTTCCCCGAGGATGCCTCGGTCCTGACAGTCGAATTCAAGGTCAATCTGGTCGCCCCGGCGCGAGGGGAGCAACTGGAGGCCGAGGGGCGCGTGATCCGCAGCGGCCGTACCCTGACCATCTGCCAGCTCGAAGTCTTCGCCGTCGAAGGGACTTCGCGCAGCCTTGTCGCCCTCGGCCAGCAGACGCTGATCTGCATGGCGGGCAAGCCCGACCGCTGAAGGCCTCAGGCGGCCGGCGGCGTCAGCCGGCGCACGGCCTCGAGCGCCACCGGATCCAGCCCTTCGCCCCCTGCTGCGGCATGGGCAAGGATGGCGCGGCGCATGCGCGGGTCCCAGAATTTCGCCAGATGATCGGCGATATCCGTCGGCGCGTCGTTGCCCTGCACCTTGAAGAAGGTGGCGATCTGATTGGCCATGCGCACCAGTTTCTCAGCCTGCATGGCGCGGTCCCCCATACACACAATCGTCATTCCGGCGAAGGCCGGAATCTCGTGACGTTTGGCCTCGGCGCCTTCGTGTCGCTTGGCCCCGGCCTTCGCCGGGACGACGGGAGGGAGCGCGGTTCGCCATCATTCCGCCGCCTTGATGCGGCGGCTCAGCGCCGCGTGGTCGCGGTAGTGTTCCTGCCATTCGCTCGGCCCGTTGGACGGGGCGATCTGGACGGCGGTCACCTTGTATTCCGGGCAATTGGTCGCCCAGTCGGAATAATCGGTGGTGATGACATTGGCCTGGGTTTCCGGGTGGTGGAAGGTGGTGTAGACCACACCCGGCGCCACCCGGTCGGTCACATGGGCGCGCAGGGTGGTTTCGCCCGCGCGGCTCTGCACCCGCACCCAGTCGCCATCCTTCAGGCCCCGGTTCTCGGCGTCGTGGGGATGGATCTCGAGGAGATCTTCCGGGTGCCAGGCGGTATTGGCGGTGCGCCGCGTCTGCGCCCCGACGTTGTATTGGCTCAAGATGCGGCCGGTGGTCAGCAGCAGGGGGAAGCGCGGCCCGGTCTTCTCGTCGGTCGGGACATATTCGGTGATGACGAATTTACCCTTGCCCCGGGCGAAGCCACCGATATGCATGATCGGCGTGCCTGTCGGCGCCGCCTCGTTGCACGGCCATTGCACCGAGCCGAGCTCGTCCAGCCGCTCGTAAGTGACGCCCGCGAAGCTTGGCGTGGTCGCCGCGATCTCCGCCATGATCTCGCGCGGGTGCGTGTAGTTCATGGCGAGGCCGAGGCTTTGGGCCAGTCTCTGCGTCACTTCCCAGTCGGCGAGGCCGTTCTTCGGCGCCATCACCCTGCGCACGCGGTTGATGCGGCGCTCGGCGTTGGTGAAGGTGCCGTCCTTCTCGAGGAAGGTCGAGCCGGGCAGGAAGACATGGGCGTAATTCGCCGTCTCGTTCAGGAACAGGTCGTGCACCACGACGCATTCCATGGCCGACAGGCCCGACGTGACGTGATGGGTATCGGGGTCGGACTGGACGATATCCTCACCCTGGACATAGAGGCCCCTGAACGAGCCGTCGAGCGCGGCATCGAACATGTTGGGGATGCGCAGGCCCGGCTCGTTGCTTAAAGGAACGCCCCACAGCTTCTCGAAAGTCTCGCGCGTGGCGTCGTCCGAGACATGGCGATAACCGGGGAATTCATGCGGGAAGGAGCCCATGTCGCAGGAGCCCTGGACATTGTTCTGCCCGCGCAAGGGATTGACGCCGACGCCCGGCCGGCCGAGGTTGCCGGTGGCGAGGGCGAGATTGGCGATGGCCATCACCGTCGTCGTGCCCTGGCTGTGCTCGGTCACGCCAAGGCCATAGTAGATGGCGCCATTGCCGCCGGTCGCGAACAGGCGGGCGGCGCCCCGGATCGCGGCGGCGGGCACGCCGCTGATCTTTTCGACCGCTTCCGGCGCGTGGCGCGGATCGGCGACGAAGGCGGCCCAATCCTCGAATTCCGACCAGTCGCAGAATTCGCGGACGAATTTCTCGTTAACGAGGCCCTCGGTCACGATGACATGGGCAAGGGCGGTGACCACGGCGACATTGGTGCCCGGGCGCAGCGGCAGGTGATAGTCGGCCTGAATATGCGGGCTCTTCACCATGTCGGTGCGGCGCGGGTCGATCACGATCAGCCGCGCGCCCTGGCGCAGGCGCTTCTTCAGGCGCGAGGCGAATACGGGATGGCCGTCGGTCGGATTGGCGCCGATGACGATGACGACATCGGTCTCCTCGACCGAATCGAAATCCTGCGTGCCGGCCGAGGTGCCGAAAGCGGTCTTCAGGCCATAGCCGGTCGGGGAATGGCAGACCCGCGCGCAGGTATCGACATTGTTGTTGCCGAAGCCCGCCCGGATCAGCTTCTGGACGAGATAGGTTTCCTCGTTGGTGCAGCGCGACGAGGTGATGCCGCCGATCGCATCCTTGCCATACTGGCCCTGGATACGGCGGAATTCGGCGGCGACATGGGCGAAGGCCTCGTCCCAGGTCACTTCTGTCCAGGGATCGGTGATCCTGGCGCGGATCATCGGCTTCAGGATGCGGTCCTTGTGGGTGGCGTAACCCCAGGCGAAACGGCCTTTCACGCAGGAATGGCCGCGGTTCGCCTTGCCGTCCTTCCACGGCACCATGCGCACCAACTCGTCGCCCCGCATCTCGGCCTTGAAGGAACAGCCGACGCCGCAATAGGCGCAGGTCGTCACCACCGAGTGTTCGGGCTGGCCGATCTCCACGACCGATTTCTCGATCAGGGTCGCGGTCGGGCAGGCCTGCACGCAGGCGCCGCAGGAGACGCATTCGGACGAGAGGAAATCCTCATGGGCGCCGGGCGAGACCCGGCTGTCGAAGCCCCGGCCCTCGATGGTCAGGGCGAAGGTTCCTTGCGTTTCCTCGCAGGCCCGGACACAGCGCGAGCAGACGATGCATTTCGACGGGTCATAGTCGAAATAGGGGTTCGACTGGTCCTTCTCGAGTTTGGTGTGGCTTTCGCCCTCGTAACCGTAACGGACCTCGCGGAGGCCAACGGCACCGGCCATGTCCTGCAATTCGCAATCGCCATTGGCGCCGCAGGTCAGGCAGTCGAGCGGATGGTCCGAGATGTAAAGCTCCATCACGCCCTTGCGCAGGCGCTTCAGCCGCTCGGTCTGGGTGCGCACCACCATGCCCTCGGCGACCGGGGTCGTGCAGGAGGCGGGCGTGCCGGCGCGGCCCTCGATCTCGACGAGGCAGAGCCGGCACGAGCCGAAGGCCTTCACGCTGTCGGTGGCGCAGAGTTTGGGCACGCTGGTGCCCATTTCCGCCGCCGCGCGCATGATCGAGGTGCCGGCCGGCACGGAAACCGCGCTGCCGTCGATGGTCAGGCTGACCGTCACGGCGGATTTCACCGCCGGGGTGCCGAAATCATGTTCTTCGACGAGGGACATGGCTCGTTTCCTATTCCGCCGCCTGCGCGGGGCGCGGCCTGGCGAAGTCGTCGGGGAAATGGTGCAGGGCGCTCAGGACCGGATAGGGCGTGAAACCGCCGAGGGCGCAGAGCGAGCCGAACTTCATCGTCTCGCACAGGTCTTCGATGAGGGCGATATTGGCCGCGACCTCGCGCCCGGCGATGATCTTGTCGATGGTCTCGACGCCCCTCGTCGAGCCGATGCGGCAGGGCGTGCATTTGCCGCAGGATTCGATGGCGCAGAACTCCATGGCGAAGCGCGCCTGCTTTGCCATGTCGGCACTCTCGTCGAAGACGACGATGCCGCCGTGACCGATGAGACCGCCCGCCTTGGTGAAGGCTTCATAGTCGAAGGGCGTGTCGAACAGGGCGGGCGGGAAATAGGCGCCGAGCGGGCCGCCGACCTGCACCGCCTTCACCGGCCGACCCGTCGCCGTGCCGCCGCCGACCTCGTTCACCAGCTCGCCGAGAGTGATGCCGAAGCCGATCTCGTAAAGCCCGCCCCTCGCGATATTGCCGGCGAGCTGAATGGGCATCGTCCCGCGCGAGCGGCCGAAGCCGACATTGGCGTAAGTCTCCGCCCCCTTGTCGAGGATGAAGGGCACAGCGGTCAGCGACAGGATGTTGTTGATCACGGTCGGGCAGCTGAACAGGCCTTCGTGCGCGGGCAGGGGCGGCTTGGCGCGGACCTGGCCGCGCTTGCCCTCGATGCTCTCGAGGAGGGCGGTTTCCTCGCCGCAGACATAGGCCCCCGCGCCGGTGCGGATTTCCATGTCGAAGGCCCGGCCCGAACCCATGACCGACGGGCCGAGATAGCCGGCATCGCGGGCAAGGCCGATCGCCGCTTCCATGATGGCGATCGCGTGCGGATATTCCGAGCGGGTGTAGATGTAACCATGCTCGGCCCCGACCGCGAGGCCGGCGATGGCCATGCCCTCGATCAGATGGAACGGATCGCCTTCCATCAACATGCGGTCGGCGAAGGTGCCGCTGTCGCCTTCGTCGGCGTTGGCGACGATGTATTTCCGGCTGCCCGGGGCGTCGAGCACGGTCTTCCACTTGATGCCGGTCGGAAAGCCGGCGCCGCCCCGCCCGCGCAGGCCCGATGTTGTCACCTCGGCGACAATTGCGGCGGGTTCCATGGCGACGGCCTTGGCGAGGCCCTTCCAGCCGTCCATCGCCGCGTAGTCCGCCAGCGACAGCGGCGCGATCACGCCGCAGCGGGCGAAGGTGAAACGGGTCTGTCTTTTGAGGAAGGGCAGCTCCTCGGTCGGGCCGAGGCCGCCGAGACCCTCCGCCATGCCGGCGTCGAACAGGGCAGGGACATCCTCGGGCGCGACCGGGCCATAGGCGACGCGGCCGGCAGGCGTCACCACCTCGACCAGCGGCTCCAGCCAGAACATCCCGCGCGAGCCGTTGCGGATGATGCGGGCGGCGAGGCCGCGCTTGCCCGCTTCGAGGCGGATCGCCTCCACGACCTCGTCGGCGCCGACGGCGAGGGCGGCGGCATCCTGCGGAACATAGAAGGTAACGCTCATCGGATCAGCCCCGCCAGCAGTCTGTCGGCCCGCTCCGGCGTCAGGCGACCGCAGGGCCGCTCGTCGATCTGGGCCGCGGGCGCGGTGGCGCAAAGGCCGAGGCAATAGACGTTCTCAAGGGTCACGCCGCCATCCGCCGCCGTCTCGCCAAAACCAAGACCGAGGCGTTCGGCGACATGCGCGGCGACCGCTTCCCCGCCCATGGCCTGGCACGCCTCGGCCCGGCAGACCTTCACCACATGGCGCCCGGCGGGTGTCTCGCGATAGTCGTGATAGAAACTGACGACGCCGTGAATCTCGGCCCGCGAACGGTTCTCGGCATCGGCGATCATCTGGATCGCCTCGGCCGGGATATGGCCGAATTCGGCCTGGATCGCGTGCAGCGTCGGCAGGGTGGGGCCGGCGACATGGCCATGCGCGGCAATGATCTCCGCGAGGCGCGGCACGGGGTTCGTGTTCGCGCTGTTCACCGATTGTTTAGCCGCCATGCCGCGAGTTCCCGATGCCCAAGGGTCAGGTCACCATCCGCCAATAGGCAATCGCGATCAAGCGGTCAAACAGCGTAGTTCAATAGATGTCTTCTATCGACTGTCCGGCTTTTCCTCCAGCATCGACCGTGGCATCAAGACCCGAGCGGACGAGGGACACGCCATGATCACCATCTACGGCATCAAGAATTGCGACACGATGAAGAAGGCGCGCGACTGGCTCGCCGCTGCTGGCGTCGGTCATGAGTTTCACGATTACAAGGTCTCGGGGATCGACCGGGCGCGGCTGGAATCCTGGTGCGATGCCCTGGGCTGGGAGGTGCTGCTGAACCGGGCCGGCACCACCTTCCGCAAGTTGCCGGAGGCGGAGCGGGAGGGACTGACGCGGGACAAGGCCATCGCGCTGATGCTGGCGCAGCCGTCGATGATCAAGCGGCCGGTGCTCGATCTCGGCGGTCGGCTGGTCGTCGGCTTCAAGCCCGCGCATTATGCCGAAGTGCTGGGCGGGGGCGTTAACCATCCTGCCGCCAGTTGACCGCGCCTCTTATTTGCAATCGACCCGGGCGCCGTGTCATGAATCCTCTGGAGATCGCAAGAGGGGTCATCATGCTTAATGAATTCAAAGCCTTCATCATGCGCGGCAATGTGCTCGACCTCGCGGTCGGCGTCATCATTGGCGCGGCTTTCGGCAAGATCGTAACTTCGCTGGTTGACGACATCATCATGCCGCCGATCGGCGTGATCGTCGGCGGCATCGACTTCTCGGGCCTCTACATCAACCTGTCGGGCGTGGAATATTCGTCGCTGGCGGCGGCGCGCGAGGCCAAGGCGGCGGTGATCGCCTATGGCTCCTTCATCAATGTGATGATCCAGTTCCTGATCGTGTCCTTCGCCGTGTTCCTGCTGATCAAGGCGGTGAACCGCGTGGTGAAGCGCACGCCGGTGGCGACCGCCCCGACCCCGACCGAGAAGCTGCTGACCGAGATCCGGGATACCCTGCAGTCCAAGTGATCAGATGTGGACGAGCGGGATGGTGGCCTTGAAACTGTCCCGCTCGGCCATGCCGTGGAACCAGCGGCGCAACGTCGGATAGAGGTCGAGCGCCTCGCCGCCTTCCGGCGTCTTGTCGGTCCAGTGGATGAGCGGGGCGAGGAACAGGTCGGCGAGGGTGAGCGTGTCACCCGCGAGATAGCGGCTGCCGCACAGGATTTCGTCGATCACGCCCAGTTGCTCGCGCATGACCTCGGTCTGTTCGGCGACGATGGTTTCGTCCGGCTCCCGCCCGTCGAGCGGGGCGACCAGCCGCTCGCCGACGATGCCGACGATCAGCGTGTCATAGAGATAGTCCGAGGTCGCGCTGATCCATTGATCCATGCGGGCGAGGGCGAAACTGTCCGCCGGCTGCAAGGCCGCCCCCGGCAGCTCGCGGTCGAGGAAGCGGGCGATCGCCATGGATTCGTAGACGGTGACGCCGTGGTAGCGCAGCACCGGCACCCGCGCGAAGGGATGGCGCACGCCATCCAGCACGCCGCCCGGGATCATCTCGAAGAAATCGTGCGGCTGGCCCTTCTCGGCGCAGACGAGGCGGGTGGTCCAGCAGAAGGTGCTGGTCGGAATGCCGAAGATCTGGGGCCGGTCGGACATGGCTGACTCCGCTGCTGTCCCGGGTTATCTGGGGATCGGGGGCCGACCTGAAAGGGATTACACCGAATCGGGGGCGAGATCGCGGGCATAGCGCCGGGCGTTCTCGACGTAATGCAGCGCCTGCATGGTCAGGATCTGCGCCTGGGTCTCGGTCAGCTGGCGTATAACCCGGCCCGGGCTGCCCATGACGAGGGAGCCATCGGGGATTTCCTTGCCCTCGGGGATCAGGCTGTTGGCGCCGATAATGCAGTTGCGGCCGATCTTCGCCCGGTTCAGGACGACGGAGTTGATGCCGATCAGCGTGTTGTCGCCGATGACGCAGCCATGCAGCATCACCTTGTGCCCAACGGTGACATGCGAGCCGATGTCGAGCGGCACGCCGTCGTCCGTGTGCAGGACCGAGCCGTCCTGGATATTGGTGTTCTCGCCGATGACGATGGGATCGTTGTCGCCGCGGATGACGCAGTTGAACCAGATGCTGGCGTTGCGTTTCAGCACGACCGAGCCGATCACGGCCGCCCCCGGGGCGATCCACACACCCTCTTCGCAAACGACGCGCCGGTCGCCCAGACGATAGATCATGCGCAAAGCCCCCCAAGTCACGGTCCGGCCGGCAGAATGCCCCGGGAGCGGGGCCGGACGCAATGGGACTTAAGGGGACGGTTTCAGGCCCGGCGACGGGCGCGCAGCCGGCTGATCGCGACGACGAGGCTGGCCACGACGACATGCCAGACGATGATCATCAACGTCGCGTCGAGATCGTGATAGAGGCTGAGGCCGGTCGCCGACAGGGCGGCAAGGCCAAGGGCGCCGATGACGATCGTATCGACCGGGCGGCTGGCCCCGGCGTGGCTCAGCATGAAGGCGAGGCCGAGGCCGAGCGGCACGCTGGTGCCGATGATCGTGGTCAGGCATTGCACGCTGTGACCGGCGACGAAGCCGTCCGGCCCGTATTCGACCCAGTCGGTGAAGCAGCCATAGCCGAGGGTGAGCAGCCACAGCGCGGCGGCCGGCACCGGCAGCAGGCGCCAGGCGCGCGAGCGGTCGGGCAGGCTGAGTTCGAAAGCGGCGATCACGGCGGTGATGCCGGTCGCGAGGCTGGCCAGCCACTGCAGGGTGAACTTGGTGTGGGCGAGGTCGCCGAAGAGGTGCTTCAGGCCTTCGCCCTCTTCGTTGGCGTGATAGACGGTGATCCCCGCAATCAGCGCGCCGGCGAGGGCCAGCCAGAAGGCGGCGCGCAGCATGGGCGGGCGCAGCCGGCGTACCGGCTTTGCGCCCGTCACCAGGGCTTCGATCAATTGATCGGTCTGCGTCGTCACCGTTACTCTCTCAACCTCTCGTCTCATCTTCGCCCGGCGAGCCCGTCAGCGCCATGCGCAGCGCCTTGTAGGCCCGATGGGCCGCCACTTTCAGAGAGCCGACCGACATGCCGCTGAAGTCGGAAGCCTCCTTCAGCGACATATCCTTGAATTTCAGCAACTCCACCGCCAGCCGCTGGCCCGGGGGCAGCGCGGCTATCGCGGCGTGGAGCCGGCTGTGATCGGCCTCTTCCTCAGGGATGTTCGCCGGTGCATTGGCAAAAGTTTCATCGTCCGGGGAGACGACGACTTCATGGCTGTCCCGGCGACCCTTGCCGCGCAGACGGTCGACCACGCGGCGCCGCGCGATCGCCACCAGCCAGGGCAGGAAGGGCCGTGCCGGGTCATATGTGTGGCGCACCCGGTGGATGGTCAACAGGATTTCCTGCACGACATCCTCGACATCCTGCGGCGAGCGCAGATAGCGCCGGGCCTGCGCCCGCAGATAGGGCGTGACCGCCTGCAGCAGGGTGGCATAGGCGCGCTTGTCGCCGTCCTGCGCCGCCGCCATCAGCCGAGCGAGTTCTTCGCCCTCTTCACCGCCGTCCGCCATGCCTGTCCCGTTCCGCGACGCCCATGCCCGCGAGTCGAGCCTGAACAATACAGCCAAACCGTGGCATTTCGAGAGTGGCGTAACTTTTCGCCGTGGCGGCCGAACCAACAGTCGAGACGGATGGATGACCGCCGCTCCCAGCATTCGAGAACCACAGGAGATTTTCATGTCCATGATCGGGAAGACGGCCACGGCCTCGCTTTTCGCCGCCACAATCGCCGCCGCTTCGGGCCTCATCTCGACCGGCGCCTTCGCCGCCGACAACGAGAAATGCTATGGCGTCGCCAAGGCCGGGCAGAATGACTGCCAGACCGCGACCGCCTCCTGCGCCGGCACCTCGAGCGTCGATGGTCAGAAGGATGCCTGGATCCTGGTGCCCGCCGGCACCTGCGCCAAGCTGAATGGCGGCTCGCTCACCCCGACCAAGGGCTGATCCGGTGATCGCGGGGCACCATGCCGGCATCGGGCTGCGTGCCCCGCATCTGGCCGAATTGGCCGCGGGCGGTGCCGCCCGCGGCTTCGTCGAAATCCATGCCGAGAATCACATGATCGAAGGCCCGGATTTCGCCCTGCTGCAAAGGGTGCGGCGCGACCTGCCGGTTTCCGTGCATGGCGTCGGCGTCTCGCTCGGCTCGGCCGGCGGGATCGACGACGCCCACCTCGCGCGGTTCGCCCGGCTGGTGGCGCGGATCGAGCCCGATCTCGTCTCCGAACATCTGGCGTGGTCGGTCGCGGGCGGGCACTACTGGAATGATCTTCTGCCGCTGCCGCGCAGTTTCGAGGCGCTGGATATCGTCGCGGCCAATATCGGCCGGGTGCAGGACCGCCTGAAACGTCCGCTGCTGATCGAGAATCCATCGAGCTATGTCGCCTTCGCCGCCTCCGACATGGGCGAGGGCGATTTCCTCTCCGCCCTGGTCGCGCGGACGGGCTGCGGCCTGCTGCTCGACCTCAACAATATCTTCGTGTCGGCCAGCAACCTCGGCACCGATCCGCTCGCCGATCTCGCCGCCATGCCCCTGCGCGCGGTGGGTGAAATTCACCTCGCCGGCCATGCCCGGGTGGAGCGGCCGGAAGGCCCCGTGCTGATCGACGATCACGGCAGCCCCGTGTGCGACGATGTGCTGGCGCTGCTCGCCCGGGTTCGCCCACTGTGCCCGGACGCACCCCTGTTGCTCGAATGGGACAGCCGCCTGCCGCCGCTATCGGGCCTTCTGGCCGAGGCGGCGCGGATCGACGGTTTCCTTGCCGCCCAACCGATGCCGGAGGGGGAACGCCATGCGTTTGGCTGAATTCCAGAGCCATTTCGCCTCGGGCCTCCGCCATGGCGCCATGCCGGAGGCCCTGCGGGCCGAGGCCGGGATTTTCGCCGACCGTCTGTCGATCCATGTCCATCATGTCGGCAGCAGCCTGCGGGCAGCCCTTGCCCTGCATTTCCCGGTCACCCTGCGCCTTCTGGGGGAGGAGGCTTTCGCCGGCCTCGCCCGGCGCTTTCTCGCCGTGTCGCCGCCCGCCGATGCCCGGCTTGCCCTGTTCGGCGGCGCCTTCCCGGGCTTTCTCGCCGGGGAGCCGGCGCTGGCCGCCCATCCGGTTATCGCCGAGGTCGCGGCTTTCGAATGGACGCGCCACCTTGCCTCCATCGCGCCCCGGGCATTGCCGGTCGAGCCGGCGGCCCTCGACGGCGCGGCCCGCCTGCGGCTGATGCCGGGGGCGGGGCTGATCGCCGCTGCCCACGCGGTCGATCATGTCTGGTCGATCAACCAGCCGGGCGCCGACGGCACGCCGACAAGGCCCATCAATGTGCCCTGCCGCCTGGTTGTCTGGCGCGATGGCGACGATCTCGTCCGCGCCGCGCCGCTCGAGGCCGGCGATTTCATCTTTCTGTCGGCGATCGTCGGCGGGGCCAGCCTGGACGAGGCCCTGGCCGCCGCGCACGCCGAAGGCGGCGATCTTGCGGCCATTCTCGCCCGCTCACTCGGGCGGGGTCTGCTTTGCCTTTCCGACACCGACCCAGGGGGGGATTTCCCATGACCATCTCGACCATGCCCATGACCGCCGACCCGGACGCCGGGTTTGCCGGCCGACTGCGCCGCCTCGCCGCGCTGGCCGAGCCTTTCGGCCTGGTCGGCCTTCGCCTCGGCATCGGCCTCGTGTTCTGGAAGAGCGCCAGCACGCGCTTCGACGGCTTTGGCCTGTCCGATCAGGCGATTTTCCTGTTTCAGGAAATCTACCGCGTGCCCGTGCTGCCGCCGGAAGTGGCGGCCTATCTCGGCACCGCGGCCGAGGCGGGCGGGGCCTGGCTGCTGTTCCTCGGCCTGTTCACCCGGTTGGGCGCACTCGCCCTGCTGGGCGTCACGGCCATGATCCAGTTCGTCGTGCCCTTCACCGGCGACGGGGTCAACTTCAACCCGGTCGAGCTGTTCCTGTGGGGCGGTGCGCTGGTCACCCTGCTGGCCCGTGGCGGCGGTCCCCTGTCGGTCGACGGGATCGCGGGAAAATTCCTGCATCGGGTCTGATCTGCTGCTATCCTGCCGGTGGTGATTTGGCGGGTGGACACGGGAACGATGCGGATCGGACGCGGCTTTGGGGCTATCGCGGCGGCGCTGACCATGGCGCTGCCCGGCCTCGCGTTCGCCGATGCGCCGGCCTCCTCCACCCCCCTGCCGGCGCTGGAGACGCGCAGCGTCGACACGCGGCCGGCGCCGAAATCGCCACAGGACATGCTGCTGCCGGGCGAGACCCTGCGCAGCCGCTGGGCCGATCCGAATCATCCGCAGGCACCGGGCCGGATCGTCGCCGCCCTGCCGCCGCCCGTGCCCGGAAAGCCGGCCGTGCCCGGAAAGCCGGCCGCGGGCGCTGCCGCCGCGCCGCGGTTGGCATTGCCGCCGCCGCCGGGTGTCGCGCTCGTGCCGCGCCCTTCAGCCGCGCCGGCCAAGCCCGCCAGCGCGAAGCCCGCCGCCACCAAGCCGGGGCGGGGCCGCACGGTGAAGCTCGATCTGTCGCCGTGTTCCGGCGAATATCATCTCGATGGCGTAGCCGTGGATGCCATGGGCCGGCCCTGCGCCGCATTCTGAGTTCCGGTCTGGGGGATGGGCGTGGTCAAATCGGCATTGCCGTGGGGCGAAGATGTGAACGCCGTCTGGAAGGGCGTCGCCGAGGCTGAAACCAGGGGCGGCAAGCCGAAAGGCAAAGTCCAGGGCGGCAAGCCGAAAGGCAAGCCCGACGGCGGCGCGCTGCCGGGCAAGGTCGATGGCCGTGTCGCCCGCTCGCAGCGTACCCGGGCGGCTGTGCTCGACGCCCTGATCGCCCTGCTCGACGAAGGGCAGTTCAAGCCTCCGGCCAAGGTCATCGCCGAACGGTCGGGCGTTTCCACCCGTTCGGTGTTCCAGCATTTCCCGGACCTGGAAACCCTGCTCATCGCCGCCGTTGAACTGGGGGTCAACCGGTTCGCCCCGTCGGTGCAGCCCATTCCGACAGACCTGCCGCGCAAGGCGCGTATCGACGCCCTGGTCGAGCAGCGCTTCGCCCTGTTCGAGCGGGCGGGCAATGTCTATTGGGCGGGGCAGATCGCCGCGCCGATCTCGGCGACGCTGAAGGCGACCTTCGCCCATGTCGAATATGCCCTGCGGGTACAGATCGGCGTCACCTTCAAGCCGGAGCTGGCGACCCTGCGCAAGCCGAAGCGTCTCGCCCTGATCGCGCGCATCGCGGCGGCGACCGGATTCCACCACTGGTATGCCCTACGGAGGGTCGAGGGGGTCGATCCGGCGGCGGCCCGGGCGGCCATGGCGGAAATGCTGGCGGTCTTGCTGCCAGAATGACGCCATTTGCCGCGCGGCTTTTTCAGATGCGCTCGATCCCGAGGGATTCCGGACCTCATGGGCCATGAAGTTAGTTGACGGGGAGTTTGCGGCGGCCTAATAGCGAAGAATTCGGGGGAGTTGCGCCCCCGCGTGCCTAAGACACCGACCGGACCCGGCAGGGCGCGGCGACAACACGATCGGTTGAGAAATACCGGCGGGGAAGGGGAGACTCGATGCTGCGGCATATAGAGAATTTTTTGTTCAGATTCAGGGCCTATATCCTGGGGCTTCTGGCGGTCCTGACGGTGGCGATGGGGTTCCTCGCTTCCAACCTCCGCATGGATACCGGCTTCGAGAAGATGCTGCCGATCGGTCACGAATATATCGAGACCTTCCAGAAGTATCGTGACGATTTCGCCGGCGCCAATCGCATCATCGTCGTCCTTGAAAACACCAAGGACAAGACGATCTTCACGTCCGAATACCTGAAGGTTCTGAAGGCCGCGACCGACGACGTGTTCTATATTCGCGGCGTTTCGCGTCCCACGCTGGCCTCGCTGTGGACGCCGAATACCCGTTACCTCGAAATCACCGAAGAAGGCATCAATGCCGGCGACGTGATTCCGGCCGACTTCCGCGCCGACGACGCCTCGATGGCGGTCGTTCGTGCCAATGTCCTGAAGGCCGGCATCGTCGGGCGCATGGTCGCCAACAATCTCGAATCCTCGATGATCTCGGCCGAGCTGCAGGATATCGACCCCGATACCCGCGAGCGGCTGGATTACTTCCGCGTCGCCGACGATCTCGAAGCCTTCCGTCAGAAGTACGAGAAGGACGGCATCTCGGTGAAGATCGTCGGCTTCGCCAAGATCATGGGCGACATCAAGAACGGCGCCGAAAGCGTGGTCATCTTCATGGCCGTCGCCTTCGCCCTGACCGTGATGATGCTCTGGCTCTATTGCCGGTCCTGGCTGCTGACCTTCGTCACCCTGTCCGCGTCGCTGTGCTCGCTGACCTGGCAATTCGGCATCCTGCACCTGATGGGATACAACCTCGATCCGCTGGCCGTGCTGGTGCCGTTCCTGGTCTTCGCCATCGGCGTCTCTCACGGCGTGCAGCAGATCAACATGGTCTCGTCCGAGATCGCCAACGGCAAGACCAAGGAACAGGCCGCGCGCGATACCTTCACCTTCCTGCTGGTGCCGGGCTCCATCGCGCTTTCGACCTGCCTCGCCGGTTTCGCGACGCTCTATCTCATCCCCATCGGCATGATCCGCGAGCTGGCGATCACCGCCTCGATCGGTATCGGGCTGAAGATCGTCTCGAACCTGATCATGCTGCCGCTGCTGGCCAGCTATATCGCGCCGACGGGCGATTATGCCCGCCGCGTGAAGAAGCAGATGGAGAAGCGCGAGAAGGTCTGGCCCTATGTCGCGCGCATCGCCAAGCCGCGCAACGCCTGGATGATGGTCATCGGCTGCCTGATCCTCGGCGCGGTCGGCGTCTATATCTCCAAGGGTCTGCAGATCGGCGACGTCCATGCCGGCGCGGCCGAGCTGCGGCCGGAAAGCCGCTACAATCAGGACACCCGCTATGTCGTCGACAATTTCGACATCGGCGTGAACATCCTGACCGTGATCGTCGAGACGCCGGAAGGCGCCTGTGTCGACCACAAGTACATGGCCGTGCTCGACCGCTTCCAGTGGGAAATGGCCAATGTGCCGGGCGTGCAATCGACGATCGGCCTGCCCCTCCTCGCCAAGATGGTCGGCTCCATGTGGCGCGAGGGTAACCTGAAGTGGTATTTCCTGCCGCGTAACACCTCGGTGCTCGCCCAGGCGGTCGGTCCCATCCCGACCTCGACCATGACCCTGAACACCACCTGCACCGTGCTGCCGCTGCTGATCTTCACCAAGGACAGCAAGGCCGTCACGATCAAGAAGGTGGTCGCCGCGGTGAAGGACTTCCGCGCCAAGCCGGAGAACCAGCTCGAGGGGATGCAGATCCGTCTCGCCGCCGGCTCGATCGGCGTGACCGCCGCCACCAACGAAGTGGTGGAGGAGCAGGAAATCCCGATGCTGCTGTGGGTCTACGCGGTGGTGATCAGCCTCGTGTTCCTGACCTATCGGGAATGGCGCGGTTCGCTCTGCTGCGTGCTGCCGCTGATCCTGTCGACGATCATCGGCAACATGTTCCTGACCCTCGCCCAGATCGGCCTGAAGATCTCGACCCTGCCGGTGCTGGCGATCGCGGTCGGTATCGGCGTCGACTACGGCATCTACGAATACAACCGCATCCAGCGTTACATGCGCCTCGGCAAGTCGCCCTTCCACGCTTACGAACAGGCACTGAAGGACGTGGGCTCGGCGACCATGTTCACCGGCTTCACCCTCGCCGTTGGCGTCTCGACCTGGAGCTTCTCCGAGCTGAAGTTCCAGGCCGACATGGGCATGTTGCTGACCTTCATGTTCATGGTGAACATGATCGGCGCGGTGACCTTGCTGCCGGCGCTGATCGCCATCATCCAGCAGGTCTTCCCGAAGAAGTATCCGCCGCTGACGGAAGAGGAACGCGCCGCGCTGATGCGCAGTATGCACTGATCGCCGTCAACGGCGGCCATGCGGAAAGGGGCGCCCGGTTGGGCGCCCCTTTTTCATTTCCGGGCGGCGAGGGCGGCGTCGAGCAGGGGTTGCAGGCGCTTGCGTTCAGGCACCAGGTCCATCGCCGTGCAGCGGGCAAGCAGCGCGGGCCAGGCCTCGAAATCGAGGGCGAGTCGTTCCTCGGCCGTGAGAATGTCGACGTTTCCGGCGGCGAGGAGGCCCGCCGCCGGGCAGAGCCCGCCCATCCGGGCCAAAGCTGAGACCAGCGGTCGACCCGCCACCGCGTCCAGCACGGCCCGCGCGGCATCCGGCTTCGGGCATTGCGTGGGCAAGGCCAGCATTTCGACCCAGTAGAAGGCGGCCTGTCCGGCCATGGGCCCCCGCCCGGGCGCGGCCACGGTCAGGTGGCGGCCGCCAGCCAGCCGCGCCGGCGCCATGGCGCCGAGGCCGAGCGGCAGCGCGAGGTCGATCCTGCCGTCGGCCAGGGCGGCGGCGGCCTCGGCCGGGGTCGCGGCGATCAGCGCCGCGCGCTCGACAAGGCGACGCATTCCGGCCTCGAAGCGGCGCAATTCGCTGTCGAGCTGGAGGCGGAACGGATCGAGCCCGCAATAGAGCATCACCAAGGGCAGCAGGCAGCGGGCGTCGTGGACCAGGCCATAGCGCCCGGACAGCGCCGGATCGTCGATCAGGGACAGGCCGATGTCGTCGAGCGCCGCGACCGAGACCCGGCGGCTGTCGACGCCGACCCCGGCGATATCGAACCGCAGGGTCCGGCCCAGCAGATAGCTGCCCTCCAGGCCGGATTCGAGTTCGGCGAGCGGTGGGCTCAATCCGGGCGCCAGCTCGAAACTCGAGGCCGGCGCGCTGCCGTCCTTGCCCAGCGGATCGACCGCGCCCTCGGGCCAGAGGATGCCGCGCAGCCAGGGATGCGCGGCGACTGTCAGTGTTGGCCGCGCCGCGCGCTGTGCCGCCGTCGCCCCGGGCAGCAGCGGCACCAGCGGAGCCACGGCGCTGTCGTCATTGGCGAGGGGCTGCAGGTCGAAGGCCGATTTGGTCGCCGTCTTGAGCGCGGAGAGGACGCCCGGGTCGTCGTAAGCCGCGGGGGCGAGCAGGTGCAAAGGCGCAGGCGCGGCGAGGCTGCGACCGATAGCGGGAGCGCCCAAGGCCAGACCGGCGCCTAAGGCGAGGAGGCGGCGGCGGGTTGTCGTCATGTCGTCGATGTGGGGGGCCGGGGGAGGGGGATCACGACGCCATCCTGCACAAAGCGGGCGGAAAGGCTAGCGGACGAGGGTCAGGAAACGCTCGGTCACCGTCGCGGCGAAACGGGCGGCCGCGGGCAGGTGGCGATGCAGGTCGTCCTCGAAGCGGGCGAGGATATCGGGCTTGTTGCGCGCCAGCCATTCGCCTTGAGTCTGCACCCAGGTCCGGGCGATGTCGCCCGTGACCTCGAAATGGCACTGGAAGGCATAGGTCGCGCGGCCGATGCGGAAGGCCTGATGGTGGCATTCCGGGCCGGTCATCAGCAGGGTCGCGCCCTGGGGCAGCTCGAACGTATCTTCGTGCCACTGCATGATATGGACCTGCGCCGGCAGCCCCGCCAGCAGCGGATCGGCGGCGGCCTCGGCGGTCAGGTCGAGCGGGCGGAAGCCGACCTCGGTCAGGCTGTGGGGATAGACCCGGGCGCCGAAAGCCCGCGCGATCAGTTGCGAGCCAAGGCAGATGCCCAGCACCGGCCGGTCCTGCGCGGCGAATTGCGCGATCAGGCCCGCGGTTCGCTCCAGCGGCGGAAAATCCTTGTCGTTGTTGGCGTGCATCGGCCCGCCGAGCACGAGGAGGGCATCGTAGTCGCCGGGATCGGCGGGCACCGGGATGCCGCCCCGGGGGGCGAGGCTGGACCAGGCGTGATGCGGCGCGATCACATCGAGCCGGGCACCGGCCCGCATCATGCCAAGGCCGACGAGGCCGGGCGGGGTGCGAAGATCGTTCTGGACGCAAAGAATACGCATTGTGACGCCGTTCATTGGGAGCGCGCCGTCGGGGCTGCTATAGTATGCCCAACCCGACGGATGCGAGGGGAGGGGGAAATGGAAGGTTTCGGCGCTTTTGTGCTGGTTCTGCTGATTCTGGTCGTGATCACGGTCTTCATGGGGGTGAAGACGGTGCCGCAGGGCCATGCCTATACGCTGGAGCGATTCGGCCGCTATACGCGGACGTTGCAGCCCGGCCTGAATTTCATCTTTCCGCTGATCGACCAGATCGGCTCGAAGCTCAGCACGCAGGAAGTCGTGCTCGACATTCCGTCGCAGAAGATCATCACGCTCGACAATGCGATCGTCACCTGCGATGCGGTCACCTTCTATCAGGTGATCAACCCGGCCCAGGCCGCCTATGAGGTGCAGAACCTGATGGCGGCCCTGATCAATCTGACGCTGACCAACATCCGCTCGGTCATGGGCGCGATGAATCTCGACGACGTGCTGTCGAAGCGCAGCGAGATCAACGACAAGCTGCTGGCCATCATCGACGAGGCGACCCAGCCCTGGGGCGTGAAGATCACCCGCATCGAGCTGAAGGACATCGCCCCGCCCGAGGACATGGTCCACGCCATGGCCCGCCAGATGAAGGCGGAGCGCGAGAAGCGCGCCGTCATCCTCGAGGCCGAGGGCGTGCGCGAAGCCAGCATCAAGCGCGCCGAGGGCGAGAAGCAGGCGGCGATCCTCGAGTCCGAAGGCCGGCGCGAGGCCGCCTTCCGCGACGCCGAGGCCCGCGAGCGCTCGGCCGAGGCGGAGGCCCGCGCCACCCAGATGGTCTCCGAAGCCATCGCCAGCGGCGGCACCGACGCGGTGAATTACTTCCTCGGCCAGAAATACATCGAGGCGCTGGCCGGCATCGGCATGGCCCCCAACAACAAGATCACCTTCCTGCCGCTCGAGGCGACGGGGATCATGGGCGCCATTTCCGGCATCGCCGACCTGACCCGCCACGGCTCGGGCGGGTCCGCCAAGGATGCCTGACGCCATGCCCGAGGTGGTGTTCTGGTACTGGTACGCCCTCGCCGGGGTGCTGCTGATCCTCGAGATCCTCGCCCCCGGCGTGCTCTTCCTGTGGCTCGCCATCGGCGGTTTCGTGGCCGGCACGCTGCTCCTGCTGCTGCCGGGGGTGGACCTCGTCTATCAGGTGCTGGTCTTCGCCATCGCGAGCGCGCTCTCGCTGCTGGCGGGCCAAAAGTGGCTGCGTCGCCGCCCACCCGAGGCCCTGCCCGGCCTCAACCAGCGCGCCGATGCCCTGGTCGGGACCGAAGCGGTGCTGGCCGAGGCGATCGAGAATGGCCAGGGCCGCGCCCATCTCGGCGGGTCGAGCTGGCGGGTGACGGGGGCGGACCTGCCGGCGGGGACAAAGGTGCGCGTGGTCGCGGCCAACGGCACCTCGCTCAAGGTCGAGCGGGTGTGAGCGTCGCGACCAGCGCCTCGGTCTTCAGTTCGCGCAGGAGCTTGCGCTTGATCGCGTTGACGAAATCCTCGTAATCGCGGGCGACCTCGACGAAAGCGCCGGGGCCGCCGATCACTTCCGCCCGGTAGTAGTCGTCGACATCGGCCTCGGCGTTGACGACGGCGAGGCCATTCACCGTGATGCCCCGGGCGACCAGGGCGTCGCGCACAGGCGCGGCTGGCGGGCCGGCGCTGTTCTTGCCGTCGCCCGACAGGTCGATCACCCGGCGTAAAGGTTGGAACGGCACCTGATCCATCAGGGCACCGGCCCGGAACAGGGCCGTGCCGACGCCGGTGCCGCCGCCCTCGATGTAGCGGGGATTGTTGAAGATCGCCTCGGCGAAGGCGGGCGCCGTTTCCGCCGTCACCTTCTGCCAGCCGAGGTCGACCCGCGCCCGCCCGGGCTGCGACCATTCGAGGACGGCGACCGCGATCACCTTGTTGGGGCCGGCGGCGATCGCCGCCTGCACCTCCGCGTCGGCGAAGGCGGCGGCGATGCCCTGGCTTTGCAGGAAGTACTCGTCCCGGTCGACCGAGGACGACGAATCCAGCGCCAGCACCAGGGCGACATCGACCGTCTCGGCCCGCGCCGGTACCGCCGCCCAAGATGCGGCGGCGGCCAGCGCGAAGGCGATCAGTCGAGCGCGAGCACGAGCCACTTCAGATATCCGGTCTCGGGCAGCAGGGGATGCACCGGATGGTCCGCGCCGGCGCCGCCGGCCACGATGATTCGCCCTTCGCGCCCCGCATTGGCGATGCCGCGCGCGACTTCGGTGGTGAAGGCCTCGGTCTCGATATTGTGGCTGCACGACGCGATGAACAGGAAACCGCCGGGCGCGACCAGCGTGGCGACGCCCTGCGCCAGCTTGCGATAAGCCTTCAGCGCCTGCGGCACGTCCTTGCGCGATTTGGCGAAGCTGGGCGGGTCGGCGACCACGACATCGAAGCGCCGCCCTTCCGTGCCAAGAGCATTGGCGGCATCGAAGAGATCGGCGCGGCGGAATTCGGCGTTTGCCCCGAGGCCATTCGCCCGGGCCGTCGCTTCGGCCTGGGCCAGGGCCGGCTGGGCGCGGTCGACCAGCAGGGCCGAGGTCGCGCCGGCCTTGAGGGCCGACAGGCCGAAGGCACCGGTATGGCAGCACAGGTCCAGCAGGGTGCCGCCCTTCGCCAGCCGGGCGACGATGCCGCGCGCTTCGTGCAAATCGAAGAACCAGCCGGTCTTCTGCCCGTCCAGCGGGTCGATGCCGTGGCGGACACCGAATTCGACCGCTTGCGGCGGCGTGGCGATGGCCCCCCGCGCGAGGCGGATGTCCTTCTTCAGACCCTCCAGCTCGCGATAGGGGCTGTCATTGCGCAGGATGATGGCGGCGGGCGCGATCACGGCCTCGAGCGCGTCGAGCAGAAGCTCGGTCAGCGCCTCCGCCCCGGCCGTATTGGCCTGGACGACGCAGGTATCGCCGTAACGGTCGACGATGAAACCGGGCAGGCCGTCGCCTTCGGCATGGACGAGGCGGTAATAGGGCGCGTCGAAGAATCGCTCGCGCAAGGCCAGGGCGGCGCGCAGGCGCGTTTCCAGAAAGGCGCGATTGACGGCGCCGGGCCTTGCCGTGTCGCTGCGCAGGATCAGGCGGGCGGAAATCAGCGTGTTGCGATTGAAGGTGGCGATGCCGATCGGCTTGCTGTCGGCGCGCGACAGGCGGACCAGCGTGCCCGGCGGAATCGCCTTCGCCTCGGCGTCGAGGCGCAATTCGTTGGAATAGGCCCAGGGGTGGCCGCCGGAGACGCGGCGGTCGTGGCCCGCCAGCAAGGTGATGGTGGGCAGGGAGGATGGTTCGGTCATGATCGCGGCAGACTAGCAGAAACCGCCGCATCCTCCACCGCGACCCGTGCCTGTTTGCGCCCGACCAGAAGATAGACCGCGGGCACGACGAACAGGGTCAGCACCGTGCCGAAGGACAGGCCGCCGACGATGACCCAGCCGATGCTTTGCCGGCTTTCGGCGCCGGGGCCGCTGGCGAGGGCGAGGGGCAGGGCGCCCAGCACCATGGCGCCGGTGGTCATCAGGATGGGACGCAGCCGCAGCCGCGCCGCCTCGATCACGGCATCCCGCCGGGCGCGCCCTTCGGCCACCAGATGATTGGCGAATTCGACGATCAGGATGCCGTGTTTCGAGATGAGGCCGACGAGGGTGATGAGGCCGATCTGGCTGTAGACATTCAGCGTCCCGCCCGAGAGCAGCAGGGCGGCGAGGGCGCCCGCGATCGACAGCGGCACCGAGAGCAGAATCACCACCGGCGCGACGAAACTCTCGAACTGGGCGGCGAGGACGAGGAAGATGAAGGCCAGCGCCAGCAGGAAGGTGACATAGAGCGAGCCGGAGGCTTCGCGGAACTCGCGGCTCTGCCCCGCGTAATCGAAGCGATAGCCGGGCGGCAGCACCTCGCGCGCCTGGTCCTCCATATAGGCGAGGGCCTGGCCGAGGCTGTAACCGGGCGCGAGATTGGCCGTGATCGTCGCCGAGCGCGACTTGTTGAAGCGCAGCAGCTCCTTGGGGCCGACCATTTCCCGCACGGTGGCCAGATTGGAAACCTGCACCATCGCGCCCGAGGCGGCCCGGACATAGAGCGAGGTCAGGTCCGAGGGCTGGCGCTTGTCCGCGTCCTCGACCGCGACGATGACGTCATATTGCTTGTCGTTGCGGTCGAAGCGGGTGACCTGCCGGCCACCGAAGAAGGTTTCCAGCGTGCGGGCGATCACGGCGGCGTCGATCCCGAGGCTGGCGGCTTTTTCCCGGTCGATGGACACGTCGAGCTGTGGCTTGTTCAGCGTCAGGTCGGAATCGACATCCGTCAGGCCGGGATTGTCGGCGACGGCGCGGATCATCTTCTGGGCGATCTCGTCGAGTTCGGCGAAGCTGCCACTCGACTGGATGACGAATTGCACCGCCTTCTCGCGCGCGTTCTGGCCCAGCGACGGCGGATTGCTGGCGTAGATGTTGATGCCCGGCACGCGGGACAGGCGGGCGGCGATGGCGCGCACGATCTGCTGCTGGCTGTGTGCCCGTTCTTCCCACGTCTTCAGCGTCAGGGTGGAGATGACGGTGGTCACATCGGGCGAGCCGACGATGAAGAGAACCCCCGCGACCTCGGGGATTTCGCGCGCCAGCGTCTCGACGATGGCGCCGTAACGGGCGGTATAGTCGAGGGTGGAGCCCTCGGGCGCGGTGCCGCGGATGTTGATCGTGCCGCGGTCCTCGACCGGCGCAAGTTCCGAGGGCAGGGCGCGGAACAGGAAGACATTGGCGGCGCCGATGCCGGCCGCGAGCACGAGGACGAGCGGCCACAGGCGCAGCGCGCCCGAAAGTGTCCGGCCATAGCCGCCATCGAGGGCGGCAAAGCCCCGCTCGATCAGCCGGTAGGCCCGGCCGTGGGACGTCTGATGGCGCAGCAGGAGGCCGCACATCATCGGTGTCAGGGTCAGGGCGATGAAGCCCGAGACCAGAACGGCGCCAGCAAGGGTCAGGGCGAATTCGGCGAACAGCCGGCCGATGCGGCCTTCGGCGAAGGCGACCGGGGCATAGACGGCGGCGAGGGTCAGGGTCATGGCGATGACGGCGAAGGCGATTTCCCGCGCGCCCCGGATCGCCGCCTCGAGCGGGCGCATCCCTGCCTCGATATGGCGGAAGATATTTTCCAGCATGACGATGGCGTCGTCGACGACGAGGCCGATGGCGAGCACGAAGGCGAGCAGCGTCACCGTGTTCAGGGTGAAGCCGAAGGCATACATGACGGCGCAGGCGCCGATCAGCGAGACCGGGATGGTTATGATGGGGATCAGCGTTGCCCGCGCGCTGCGCAGGAACAGGAAGATCACCACGACGACGAGGCCGACCGCCTCGGCGATCGTGCTGTAGACCGCCTCGATCGAGCGGTCGATGAAGATCGAGCTGTCGTATGAAATGGTCAGTTCGTAGCCGGGCGGCAGCACGGCGCGGATTTCCGGCAGGCGGCGCTGCAGCTCGGCCGAAATGTCCAGCGGATTGGCCGTCGCCTGCTTGATGACGGCGACGGTCACCGATTCCCGGCTGTTGTAACGGGCAAGGATGCGCTCGTTCTCGGGGCCCAGCTCGACCCGGGCGACATCGCCGAGACGGACCAGATAGAGGCCGTCGCGGCGCAGGATGACGGCGGCGAATTCCTCGGGCGTCGCGAGGTCGGTGCGCGATTCGACGGTGAATTCCCGCTGGTGCGATTCGATGCGGCCGGCGGGCACCGTCAGGTTCTGGGCCCGCAGGGCATCCTCGATATCCTGTACCGTGACGCCGAGGGCGGCCATGCGCGAGCGGTCCAGCCAGATGCGCATGGAATAGAGCCGCTCGCCCCGCAATTCGACCGAGGAAACGCCGGGGATGGTCTGCAGCCGGTCGACCACCAGCGTGTCGGCGACATCGGAGACTTCGAGCCGGCTTACCCCTTCGGCGTTAATCGAGATGTAGATGATCGGCTGGGCATCGTCCTCGACCTTGGCGATGATCGGCTCGTCCACTTCCTCGGGCAGGCGCCCGCGCACGCGCGAGACGCGGTCGCGCACGTCGCTTGCCGCGACATCGGGCGAGACGCCGAGGTTGAAGCGGACGGTGATCGCGCTCCGGCCGTCGCGGCTGGTCGAGGTGATGGTGTCGATGCCGTCGAGGCCGGAAATCGAATCTTCCAGCACCTGGGTGATCTGGCTCTCGATCACGGCGGCGCTCGCCCCGGTGTAATCCGTGCGGACATTGACCACGGGCACGTCGATGTTGGGATATTCGCGCACGGCCAGCCGCTGCCAGGCGACAATGCCGATCAGACAGATGACGAGGGACAGCACGGTCGCGAAGACCGGCCGGCGGATGCAGAGTTCGGTCAGATTCATGGTCTCAGCCGCCGGTGCGCTGGGCGGGGGTTCCGTCCGGCGCGACGACCTCGATCTTCACGCCGTCGCGCAGGCGCTGCTGGCCGGCGACGACGACCGTATCGCCCGGCGAAAGACCGGCCACGACCTCGACGCTGCCGGTCAGGCGGCGGCCCAGGCTTACCTCGGTTTCGACCGCGGCGCCGTCGATCACCTTGTAGACATAGGTCTTGCCGTGGCGGGCGATCAGCGCCTGTTCGGGCACGGTGACGCTCTCACCCGCCCGGGCGGTGTCGAGCCGCACCCGGGCGAACAGGCCGGGACGCAGGCGGCCGTCCGCATTGGGCACCAGGGCACGCAGTCGGATCGCCCGGCCCGCTTCGTCGATGGCGGGGTCGATGGCATAGACGGTGCCGGCGAAACGCTCGCCCGGCAGGGCATCGACCGCGACATCCACGGCCTGGCCGACGGCGAGCCGGGCCAGCATCGTCTCCGGCACGGCGAAATCGAGCTTCAGCGGGTCGATCGACTCGAGATTGACCAGGGTCTGTCCCGGCTGCACCACGTCGCCGATGCTGACCGCGCGCAGGCCCAGGATGCCGCCAAAGGGAGCGAGGATGCGGGTCTTGGCGAATTGCGCCTCGGCCAGCTGCAGCGCGGCCTTGGTGGTGGCGAGGCGGGCGACGGCTTCATCGCGCGCGCGGGCGGTGCCGGCGCGCTGCGCGAACAATGTACGCGCCCGCTCGGCTTCCGCCTCGGCGAGGGCGAGGTCGGCGCGGGCGACCGCGACCTGGGCGGCATAGGTCGAGGCATCGAGTTCGACGAGAGGCGTGCCGGCGGCGACCGGGCGCCCTTCCTCGAACAGGATGCGGCTGACGCGGCCGGCGATCTCCGGGCGCAGGATCACGGTCTCGCCCGAACGCAGGCTGCCCACGGCTTCGATGCTGTCGGCGAGAGCGGTCACGGTGACGGGGGCGACTTCGACCGGCAGGGCGCGAGTCTGGGCGAGGCCGGGTGCGGACCATAACGCCACGATCAGCGCGAGGGCGGCCTGAAACGGACCCGGGGTGAAGTTCGGTCGCATCATCTGCTCCAGAACGCGGCACACGACAGCGGGCAGCATGACCTGTTCGGGCCCCAAAGGAAACGGGGCCGGTCTGTTCGACCGGCCCCGGGGGATAGGCTTTACTTATTGGGCCGCGGCGGCGGCGGCAGGGCGCCACCGCCCGAGGCGGCCGGTGTCGCCGGCGCATTGAAGTTGACCGTGATCGTCGGCAGCTTGGCGTCGAGGCGGGACATCACGGTTTCGGTGATGTCGAGATTGTTGGACGAGACCAGCACGCGCGCGGTGTCGAGCACGACGGTCGCGCCGACTTCCTTGGCGACTTCGGCGACGATCTGGTTGAACACCGGCTCCAGCTTCTTCATCGCGTCGTCCTGCGCGAAGGACATCTGCTGGCGGCGACGCTCGACCTGCTGGCGCAGACCGTCGACCTTGGCCTGGAATTCCTTCTGCTTCGCCGCGAAGGCATCGGCGGCCATGCTGGCGCGCTGCTTCTTCAGCGCGTCCTCGTCGGCGCGCAGCTTGTCGGTCTGCGCCTTGATCTCGGCTTCATAAGCCTTTTCCTGACGCTCGAGCTGGGTGCGGACGCTCTTCGCCGCGGCGCTGTCGCGCATGATGCGGGGCACGTCGACGAAGGCGATGGTCGCGGGCTCGGCCTCCTCGGCATAGGCCGGGACCTGCGGCACGACGGCGATGCCCGCGGTCAGGGCGAGCCCGGCGCCAAGGGCCAGGCCTTTCACGAAACTGCGCATATTCTTCTCCAGACCTCTGACGCCCCCTGGTTGAAGGGGGCGCAATACCTCAATAGCAGGGCCGGCGTCAACGAGTGCCGACCCTTTCGTAGCACCAGACCCGCGCGGGCGGGATATTCATCAGGACATGACCGCAGCGCCGCGCCGTCAGCCCCAGCTCCGCCAAGAGATTGGGCCGCAGGGGGGAGGCGGGGCCATAGGTAAACTGCACGAAACGGCCACCATCCCCCATCAGTTCGAAGGCCGCGCCGACGATGCGGCGCTGAACCGAGGGCGGCATGCCCAGCAGCGGCAGGCCCGAGACGACGCAGGCCGCCTTGTCGACCCCTTGCGCGGCCATCAGGGAGACCAGTTCGCAGGCATCGCCTTCGACGACCTGCAGGCGGGGGAAGCGGTGGCGCAGGGTCTGCGCCAGATCGCGGTCGAATTCGACGGTGAAGAGCCGGTCGTAATCCATCCGGGCGAGCAGGGCAGTCGTGATCGCCCCGGTGCCGCCCCCCAGTTCCACCACGGGGCCCGGGCGCGCCAGATCGGCCTGCGCGGCCATTTCGCGGGCGAGAAAGCGGCTGGACGGCGCGACGGCGCCGATCTTGAAGGGCGAGCGCAGCCACTTCAGCAGCATGGAGGGGGTACGGAAGAGATGCGCCGTACCGAAAGTATCCTGCGTTTCGCCCAAGATTTTCGTCCGCTCCGCGGTGGCCCGAATACCGGCCCCATGGCGCGGCACACTAGCATGACGAATGTGGAAAGATAGTGGCAGCGTCGCAGGTTTCCTGCCCGTTTCCGCCCCCGAAACAGCGGGTTTTCATCCGTTGCGTGGCTCTTCCCAAGGCGCCGGGTGCGTGATATACAGCCCTCCTCACGGTGGCAGGCTTCCCGCCACCGAACGGGTTTTTCTTTTCGATCGCGCCCCGCTTGAAGGTTCGTCGGCGGACCAAGGGGCTTGAAGAGGTTAGTCGAATGCAGGTTTTGGTGCGGGACAACAATATCGATCAGGCGCTGCGGGCTCTCAAGAAGCGTATGCAGCGCGAGGGTATCTTCCGCGAGATGCGCCTGCGCGGCCACTACGAGAAGCCCTCCGAGAAGCGTGCCCGCGAAAAGGCCGAAGCTGTCCGCCGCGCCCGCAAGCTGGCCCGCAAGCGCGCCCAGCGCGACGGCGTGGCATGATCGGCCTGTTGGCCGTCATCAGCTGATTTTCAGGTCGATCGAGGTTCGCGCGTCATGTCGGCCCAGTCGACCGTCATCAAGACCAATACGGTTCCCCGGCTCCGCGCCCGCAAGGGTGGGGAGCCGATCGTGTGCCTGACCGCCTATACCGCGCCCATGGCCCAGCTGCTCGATCCGCACGCGGATCTGCTGCTGGTCGGCGATTCGCTGGGCATGGTCGTATACGGCCTGCCGAGCACGGTTCCCGTCACCATGGACATGATGATCGCCCATGGTGCCGCCGTCGTGCGCGGCGCCAGCAAGGCGCTGGTCGTGATCGACATGCCGTTCGGCACCTATGAGGAAAGCCCGGCGCAGGCCTATCGCAACGCCGTGCGCATCCTGCAGGAAACGGGTGCCTCGGCGGTGAAGCTCGAAGGCGGCGTCGTCATGGCGGAAACCATCCGCTTCCTGACCGCCCGTGGTGTTCCGGTGATGGGACACATTGGCCTGCTGCCGCAGTCGGTCAATACCAGTGGCGGCTATGCCGCCCTCGGCACCAAGGATACCGCGGGCTGGGACGCGATCATCGCCGATGCCCAGGCCGTCGCCGCGGCCGGCGCCTTCTCGATCGTCGTCGAGGCGGTGAGCGAGCCGCTGGCCGTCCGCGTCACCGAGAGCATTGACGTGCCCACCATCGGCATTGGCGCCTCCGCCGCTTGCGACGGCCAGGTTCTGGTGATCGACGACATGCTGGGCATGTCCAACCGCACGCCGAAATTCGTGAAACGCTACGCCGAACTCGGCGTCGCCATCGGCGAGGCCGCGGCCGCCTATGCGGCCGAGGTGCGCAGCCGCCAGTTTCCGAGTGAAGCCTATACCTACCGCCTCAAGGGCGACAACCGGGGCCCCGGCGGCACCGGGACTTAAGAAGCGGCCCGGCGCGTTTGCCAAGCCATCGGGCTTTGGCTATCGTTCCTCGCCTTTTGGGCCAGCGCTGCCTTCCGTGGGGTACAAGTGTCCGACATCTTTCAGGAAATCGACGAAGACCTGCGGCGGGAACGCCTTCTCGGGTTCTGGCGGCGTCATGGTACGGCGGTGGTCGCGCTCTCTCTCGGGGTGCTGGTCGGTATCGGCGGCTACATGGGCTGGCGCGACTACAAGTCGGCGCAGCTCGACGCCAATGCCGAGGCACTGGCCGCGGCCGCGCAGCTGGTGACCGATAACAAGCAGGCCGAAGCCGCCAAGGCTTTCGCCGATCTCGCCAATGAGGCCGGCGGCAATTACGGCGATCTCGCCCGCATGAACGCCGCCGCCGCGACCCTCGCCGGGGGCGATGTCGCCGGTGCCGTCGCCGCCTATGACGCGGTCGCCGGCTCCAGCGGCGATGTCTCCATCGCCGCCCTTGCCCGCGTGCTCGCCGTTCAGGCGCTGATGGACACGGCGCCGGCCGCCGATCTCGACGCCCGACTCGACGCGGTCGGGGCCGCAGCCGGATTCGCACCGGCGGTGAAGGAGCTGCGCGCCTATGTCCGCCTGAAAGCCGGCGCGACCGACGAGGCCCGCCGTCTTCTTGCCGAAGTCGTCGACGACAATGCCGCGCCGTCGCGCCTGAAGGCGCGCGCGCAGGAAGTTCTCGATGCGCTGGGGGGCCGGTTGCCGGCTGCTCCGGCCCAGCCGTCCGTACAACCGCCCGAGAGCGAGGGGCAACGCCCATGATCGCAAGCCGTCGTCACCGTTCCTCTCTCGCGCCGCTGGCCGCGGTCATGCTGGCGGGTCTGCTGGGCGCCTGCTCCAGCCTGAACCCCTTCGATTCGGGGCCGACGCAGCAGGTCGAGGGCGAGCGGATCGCCGTGCTGCCCAGCCAGTCGGCCACGGTCAGCGTCGATGCCTCCATCGCCGATGTCCCGGTGCAACTGCCGCCGCCCTATGCCAATCCGGAATGGCCGCAGCCCGGCGGCTATCCCGCCCACGCCATGTATCATCTCGAAGTCGGTCCCGATCTGAAGGTCGCCTGGACCGCCAATGCGGGTTCGGGCGATACCGCCGATACCCGTCTGGTGGCGCAGCCGGTGGTCAGCGGCGATTCGATCTTCGTGCTCGACACTTCGGCCCATGTGAATGCGCTGGACCTCAACGGTCAGCGCCGCTGGTCCGCCAATCTGCAGCCCGAGGACGAGGATTCGCCGACCGGCTTCTTCGGCGGTGTCTCCTATGACCAGGGCCGCGTCTATGCCTCCACCGGCTATGGCGATGTCTATGCCCTCAACGCTTCCGACGGCAGCGTCGTCTGGAAGCGGTCCATCGGCATTCCCTTCCGCTCCGGCCCGACGGTGAACGGCGGCCGCGTCTTCGCCGTCACCCAGGACAACCAGCTCTTCGCGCTGTCGACCGACAATGGCGAAGTGCTGTGGAACCATGTCGGCATCTCGGAAAGCGCGGGCTTCCTCGGCGCGGCTTCCGCCGCCGTCGCGGGCGAAGCTGTCGTGGTGCCCTTCTCCTCGGGCGAGATTTTCGCCCTTCGGGTCGAGAACGGCCGCGTCGTCTGGTCGGACAACCTGATCCGCACCGGCGCGACCACGCCGATCGCCGCCCTGAACGATATCCGCGGCCAGGTCGTGATCGACCGCGGCGACGTCTTCGCGACCAGCCACAGCGGCTCGACCGTCGGCATCGAGCTGCGCACCGGCAGCCGCCTGTGGGACCGCGCCATCGGCTCCTCGGGCACGCCCTGGGCCGGCGGCGATTACATCTACATCCTGTCGGACGAGAACGAGCTGATCTGCCTGACCCGCAACGAGGGCCGGGTGCGCTGGGTCACCCCGCTGCCCCGCTTCGAGGACGAGAAGGATGCCACCGGCGCCATCGTCTGGACCGGGCCGGTGCTGGCGGGCGACCGTCTGCTGCTCGCCTCGAACAGCGGCGTGATGACCGCGGTCTCGCCCTATTCGGGCGAGGTGCTGGGCGCCATCGAGCTGCCGGGCCGCACCGTGATCACGCCCGTCGTCGCCAATGGCACGGTCTATGTCCTGACCACCAGCGGGACGCTGGTCGCGCTGCGCTGATCTCATATTCAAGCATGGGGCGGCACGCGGCCAAGGGGGCGCGTGCCGCTTTGCATTTCACCGGAAGGGGACCCCTATGGTCTCGGAACATGCCAAGCTCAGGGTCGCCATCGTCGGCCGGCCCAATGTCGGCAAATCGACCCTGTTCAACCGCCTCGTCGGCAAGAAGCTCGCGCTCGTCGACGATACGCCGGGGGTGACGCGCGACCGCCGCGAGGGTGACGGGCGGCTGGGCGATCTCAACTTCTCGGTCTTCGATACCGCCGGTTTCGAGGATGTGATCGACAATTCGATGGAAGGCCGGATGCGGCGCCAGACCGAACGGGCCATCGCCGATTCCGACGTCGTCCTGTTCCTGTTCGACGCCCGCGCCGGGGTGACGCCGCTCGACCTCGCCTTTTCCCGCCTGCTGCGCAAGAGCGAGACGCCCATCGTCCTCTGCGCCAACAAGGCCGAAGGCAAGGAGGGCCAGATCGGCGCCGCCGGGGCCTGGGAACTCGGCCTCGGCGAATGCGTCAACCTCTCGGCCGAACATGGCGACGGCATGCTCGACCTCTACGAGACCATCGTCGACCGCCTGAAGGCCCGGGGCATCAACCCCTGGCCGGACGAGGCGGGGGACGAGGACGGCGAGGCGGCGGAGCCGTTCGACCCGGATGTCGAGGTGGTCGAAGACCCGCAGAAGCCGCTGCGCGTCGCCGTCGTCGGCCGGCCCAACGTCGGCAAGTCCAGCCTGATCAACCGCCTGCTGGGCGAGGATCGCATGATCACCGGGCCGGAGGCGGGGCTGACGCGCGACAGTATCTCGGTGCCCTGGGCATGGCAGGGTCGGCCGATCAAGCTGTTCGACACCGCGGGCCTGCGCAAGAAGGCGCGGGTCGAAAGCAAGCTCGAGAAACTCTCGGCCGGCGACACGATCCGGGCGGTGAAATTCGCCGAGGTGGTGATCCTGCTGATCGACGCGGTGCAGGGCATCGACCGCCAGGACCTCATCATCGCCGATCGCGCGCTCTATGAAGGGCGGGCACTGATCGTCGCCTTCAACAAGTGGGACGCGGTCGCCGATCACAACAAGACCCTGGTCGACCTCAAGGAAAAGCTCGAAATCCACCTGCCGCAGGTGAAGGGCGTGCCCGTGGTCACCGTCTCGGCCCGCACCGGCCGGGGTCTCGACAAGTTGATGCCGGCGGCCCTGACGGCCTATACCAAATGGAACCGGCGCGTGCCCACGGCCAAGCTGAACCGCTGGCTCTCCGAGGCGACGGAGCGTCACCCGGCCCCGGCCGTCGGCGGCCGCCGCCTGCGTCCGCGCTACATGACCCAGGTGAAGGCCCGGCCGCCGACCTTCGCCCTGTTCATGAACCGGCCGGGCGAACTGCCCGAATCCTATAACCGCTATCTGATGAACGGCCTGCGCGAAGTCTTCGACATGGAAGGCGTGCCCGTGCGCCTGATCCTGCGCAAGAACGAGAATCCTTACGACGACGATTGAGCCTTTTGCAGCTAGGATGGTGGGGCGTGGACAAGTCGCTTTGGCTTTATCTACACGCGGCGGATTGGCCGCCGCTGGTGCCGGCGGCCTTCGCGGTCGGTCTTGGCGGGCTGTTCAGTCTTTGGCTTGGTCAGCGCCCCTGGCGCCTTGGTCGCAGTGCTTTCGTCCTTGTCCTGCTGCCGATCTTCGGCGGCCTGATCGCTGCGAATGCCCTGTTCTGGCTCGTGCCGGATGCCTATCTCGGCGGCTGGCTCACGCCGCTCATGGCGGGCTGGGCCATCGGTCTCGTCATCCTCGGTCTCGCGCTCGGGCTGGCGGCCCGCGCGCGTTCGCGCGAAGCCTTCGGTCGCACCTGGCCGGCCTTTGCCGCTTTCGTCCCGCTGGCCGGCATCGCTCTCGTCCTTTTACCGGGGCCGGGGGAGCGGACGTCGCGCTGGCCCCAATGGCTCCTTACGGCGATCGGTATTCTGGGCGGTGTCGGCTATGCCGGGCTGGCCGTGCTCTGGTTCTATTCCGGCTTCATGGCCAGACAGGATTTCATCGCGCGCAATCAGACGGAGCAGGCGCTGCAACTCGCCAATGTCTCGCTCCAGATCGACGAACGCGGCCTTCACGCCGTCACCGATGAAATCGCCCGCAGCTTCCGGGGTCCGGTGCCCGTCGATCCCTATACCGAACTGGTCGAGGTCACCGCCGAAGGTCGCACCGTGCGCTACGACTATGCCTACGAACTGCCGCAGGGGGCTTTCCTCAATCCCGATGCCATGACGGTGCAGATGCACCATGCGACCTGCCTGGATCCGCTGCTTCGCCTGTTCATGGAAAAAGGCGCGACGATCGAGCGGCGCTTCCACGCCAAGCGCGATTTCCATTCGGTGACGATCGTGACCACCCTCGAGGATTGCTCCTCCAATCTCTGATCGGCAGGCCTGGCCGATGGGAGCGCCGCGCTATTGGCATGATATGCCATAGAGGATAACCTAGGTTCTCGATCCGCAGCGGGAGGTGTCTCCGTGCCCACGCGCAACGTCGTCCTGACCGACCATCACGAAGCCGTGATCGAGCGGCTGGTGAAATCCGGGCGCTATCAGAATGCCAGCGAAGTCCTGAGGGAAGGCCTGCGCCTGGTCGAACAGATCGAAGCCCTCGACGCGGCGAAGCTCGAAGCCTTGCGGGCTGCCGCGCAGGCTGGCTTCCGCGATCTCGATGAGGGGCGTCTCGCCGCCGTTTCGGGCGACGCGCTGGATGACGTCATCGGGGCCCTCGGACGGGAAGCGGAAGCGCGGGTGCGGAAATCAGTGCCCTGACGATGGCGGGCGGCATTCTTCTCTCGGCGGCGGCCCGGGAGGACATCGTCGACGCGCTCGTCTGGACGCAGGAGCGTTTCGGCGAGAATGGCCGGCGGCGCTATGAAGTCCTGATCGCCACGGCCCTGCGCGATCTCGCCGCCGATCCCTTCCGTGGCGGCAGTATCGACCGCGCTGAACTCGGCGAATGTGTTCGCAGCTACCATCTGCGTCACAGCCGGGACCGTGCACGGCAGGCGCATGGCCCGGTCCGTCGCCCCCGGCATTTCCTGCTCTATCGCGTTACACCCGCGGGCGCCGTCGGCGTCGGCCGCCTGTTGCACGATGCGATGGAACTGGAGCGCCATCTGCCCGCGTCCTACGGCGATGAATAGGGCGCCCGATCAGCCGTGACCTTCGGGCAGTTCGTGATCCATGGACAGGGCGGGGGCGCCTTCCTTGCACCAGCCAACGATGCGCGCGGGCACGCCAGCGACGGTGGCGCAGGGCGGCACGTCGTGCAGGACGACGCTGCCGGCGCCGACCTTGGCATTGCGGCCGATCTCGATATTGCCGAGCACGATGGCGCCCGCCGACAGCAGCACGCCGTCGCGCACCTTGGGGTGGCGGTCGCCGGATTCCTTGCCGGTGCCGCCGAGCGTGACCTTCTGCAGGATCGAGACATCGTTGCCGATCGAGGCGGTCTCGCCGACGACGAGGCCGGTGCCATGATCGAGCATGACACCGCGACCGATGGGCGCCGCCGGATGAATGTCGATGGCGAAGACTTCCGCGCCCCGGCTCTGGAAGAACAGGGCGGCGTCGTGACGGCCGACGGTCCACAGGTGATGGGCGATGCGATGCATCTGCAGGGCCTGGAACCCCTTGAAGAACAGGAACGGATGGGCCGCGCCCTTGACCGCCGGATCGCGCGCGAGGATGGCGGCGAGGTCGGCCCGGGCGGCCGCCGCGATCTCGGGATCGAAGGTGACGGCTTCGGCGACGAGGTCGGCCACCGTGTCGCGCGGGGTCATCTCGCAGGCGGCCTTGTCGGCCAGCATGGCGCCGAGGGCAGCGGCGAAATCGGGCTTGCTCAGGATCCAGTGACGGGCGAGGGCGGCCAGCAGCGGCTCGGTCGCGGCGATATGCGCGGCGTGATCGGTCAGCGCCTGCCAGACGTCGGTCGGGGCCGCCGGACCGCGCGGCCCTTCCTCGCCCCTGGGCGGCGAGGCAAGGGCGAGAGTGAAGGGCTTCAACTGCTCGAGGGGCATGACCTGCCTCCGGATCGGTGATCAGGCCCGACTATAGCGCACAATCTGGCCGTGGCGCGTTTCTTCCTTGCGGGCCAGTTCGACGAACAGGGGCGCGACATCGGCGGGCTTCGGCAGGGTCGCCCTGTCCTCGCCGGGGAAGGCCTTGGCGCGCATTCCAGTGTCGATCGGCCCGGGCGAAAGCAGGTTGACGCGCAGATTGGTGGTTTCCGTCTCCGCCGCATAGGCGGTGACCATGGCGTTCAGCGCGGCCTTCGAGGTGGCGTAGCCGCCCCAATAGGCTTCGCCCTTGGTGGCGGCGCCCGAGGTCACGAAGATCGCGCGGCCGGCATCGCTGGCCCGCAGCAGCACGTCGAGCGAACGGATCAGGCGCCAGTTGGCGGTCACGTTGATGGTCATCAGCGCGTCCCAGTCCTTCGGCTTGATATGGCCGAGGGGGGCGAGCATCCCGAGGACGCCGGCATTGGAGACGAGAATGTCGAGCTTGCCCCAGCGCTCGGCGATGGCGCCGCCCAGCCGGTCGATGCCCGGCCCGTCAGCAAGGTCGAGGGGCACGAGGGTCGAGGGCTTGCCCCCCGCGAGCTGGATCGCGTCGTCCAGCTCCTCGAGCGCACCCGTCGTCCGGGACAGCAGGATGAGGTCGGCGCCGGCTGCGGCATAGGCCTTGGCCACGGCCCAGCCGATGCCGCGCGACGCGCCGGTGATCAGGGCGATCCGCCCTGCCAGGGGTTTTTCGATGCTCAAGGGATCAGCCCGCGGCTTTCACGCGATGGGGCCGCGACTGGTCCTCGTCGCCGCCCCAATGGTCGGTCAGGGAAATCGGATAGTCGCCGGTGAAGCAGGCGTCGCAGAACTGCGGCTGGGCCGGGTTGCGCCCGGCTGCGCCCATGGCGCGGTAGAGCCCGTCCATCGAGATGAAGGCGAGACTGTCGGCCTGGATGAACCTGCGCATCCCCTCGACATCGTGGGTCGCGGCGAGCAACTGGCTGCGCTCCGGCGTGTCGACGCCGTAGAAGCAGGAATGGGTGGTCGGCGGGCTGGCGATGCGCATGTGCACCTCGCGCGCGCCGGCATCGCGCACCATCTGCACGATCTTCAGCGAAGTGGTGCCGCGAACGATGGAATCGTCGACCAGCACCACGCGCTTGCCCTCGATCTGCGGGCGGTTGGCATTATGCTTCAGCTTGACGCCGAGATTGCGGATCTGCTGCGTCGGCTCGATGAAGGTGCGGCCGACGTAGTGATTGCGGATGATGCCCAGCTCGAAGGGAATGCCGGTTTCGGCCGCGAAGCCGATGGCCGCCGGCACGCCGGAATCGGGCACGGGGATGACGACATCGGCGTCGATCCCGCTCTCCCGTGCCAGTTCGGCGCCGATATGCTTGCGCACGTCATAGACCGAACGGCCCTCGACCACCGAATCGGGACGGGCGAAATAGATATGCTCGAAGATGCAGAAGCGAGGCTTCGGCGCATCGAACGGCTTCAGGCTGGTGATGCCCTCGTCGGAGACGATGACGATCTCGCCCGGCTCGACGTCGCGGATGAAGTCGGCGCCGATGATGTCGAGGGCGCAGGTCTCGGAAGCGAAGACGATGGTGTCATCCGCCAGCTTGCCCATGACGAGGGGGCGGACGCCGAGCGGATCGCGCATTCCCATCATCATGCTGTCGGTCAGGGCGACCAGGCTGTAGGCGCCTTCGATCTGCCTGAGGGCGTCGATCAGGCGGTCGACGACGTTGTTCTTCTGCGAGGTGGCGACGAGGTGGAGGATCACCTCGGTGTCGGAGGTCGACTGGAAGATGCAGCCCGTCTTGACCAGCCGGCGGCGCAGCGCCATGGCGTTGGTCAGATTGCCGTTGTGGGCGATGGCGAAACCGCCGAACGAGAGGTCGGCGAAAAGCGGCTGGACATTGCGCAGGATGGTCGCGCCGAAAGTGGCGTAGCGGACATGGCCGATGGCGGCATAGCCGGCCAGATCGGCCATCACCTTGTCGGATTCGAAGGCTTCGGCGACATGGCCCATGGCCCGATGGGCCTGGAAACGCGCCCCGTCGAAGGAGACGATTCCCGCCGCTTCCTGGCCCCGGTGTTGCAGGGCATGAAGGCCGAGCGCGACGTGGCGGGCGGCATCGGCATGGCGGGAAATGCCGAAGATGCCGCATTCCTCGCGCAGGTGATCGTCATCGAAAGGGGTCGTCAACGACCTTCCTCCTCAGTTCGCTTTGGTGGTGCCCACGCTGTCGATCAGGCGATTGAAATCGCTGACCTGCTGGGTCGAATAGCTGGTTTCACCGTTGCCGGGCAGGGCGCCCTGCGGCCCCGGGGGCGGTGCCGGCGTCGGCGCCGGGCCGCCCGGTGCATTGGGCGAGAGCACGGGGGCGATGGTCTCGAAGGTGCGGGCGCCGTCCAGCACGACGCCGCCCTCGTCGCGCAGGCGGGACAGGACCTGATCGGAGCGCAGCTCGGGTGGCAGGATGTCGAAGACGATCTCGGCCCCGGCGCGGATGATCGGCAGGGTCTTGGCGTCGCGCATCCAGGCCGGGTCTTCCGGCTCCTTCACCAGGTTGGTGACGACGAGATAGAAGATCGAGACGACGGCGAGGCCGCGCAGGATGCCGAAGGCGAAGCCGAGCGTGCGGTCGAGCGGGCCGACCGCACTCTGCTGCACGCGGCTGGCGACGAGATGGGTGAGGATCGAGAACACCAGCAGGGCGACGATGAAGGGCGCGCCGACGGCGATCGCCTGCGCCAGCACCTCGTGACCCGTCGCCTGCAGGGCGTAGGGCTTCACATTGTCCTGCAGATAGAGCGCGACCAGCGCCGCGCCGACCCAGGCCGCGATCGACAGCACTTCCCGGGTGAAGCCCCGGAAGAAGGCGAAAAGCGCGGACATGACGACGAGAGCGATAACCACCCCGTCGACCAGATTGAAGGGCAGATCGGACATGATCAGCGATTCCTCGGAGGGTGGCCACCAGCGGCCCCCACCCCTTCTCCTACAAGGCGGTGGACCATGTCCGCAAGCCGGGAGATATCCGTTATGCCGGCGGACGTTGCACGTTTTGCCCCACCCGCAGGGACAAGCGCCTGATCGAAGCCCAATTTGGCGGCTTCCTTCAGTCTTGCCTCGGTCTGGGTTACCGGCCTGACTTCACCCGTCAGGCCGATTTCGCCGAAGACTACCATGTTTCGCGGCAACGCAACATCGACCATTGCGGAGACGAGGGCTGCGGCAACCGCAAGGTCGGCGCCCGGCTCGACGATACGCAGGCCACCGGCGACGTTCAGATAGACATCGCGCGGGCCGAAGGCAATGCCACAGCGCGCCTCGAGCACGGCCATGACCATGGCGAGGCGGCCCGAATCCCAGCCGATCACGGCGCGCCGGGGCGTGCCCAGCGCCGACGGCGCGACCAGCGCCTGAATCTCGACCAGCAGGGGCCTCGAGCCCTCGATCCCGGCGAAGACGACGGTGCCCGAGACATCCTCCTGCCGCTCGCCGAGGAAGACGGCGGACGGATTGGCGACCTGGGCGAGGCCGCCGCCGGTCATCTCGAACACACCGATCTCGTCGGTCGGGCCGAAGCGGTTCTTGACCGCGCGCAGGATGCGGAACTGGTGGCTGCGCTCGCCTTCGAAATAGAGCACGGTGTCGACCATGTGCTCGACCACCCGGGGACCGGCGATCTGCCCGTCCTTGGTGACATGGCCGACCAGGATGACGGTCACGCCCTTCTTCTTGGCGTAGCGCACGAGTTCGCCCGCGACGGCCCGGACCTGCGAGACGGTGCCGGGCGCCGACTCGATATTCTCGGCGAACATGGTCTGGATCGAATCGATGATGACGACATCGGGCCGGCCGAGTCCGTCGAGCGCGGCGAAAATCTCGCCGAGGCCGGTTTCCGCCAGGAGCCGCACCGGCGCATCGCCAAGGCCGAGGCGCCCGGCGCGCAGGCGCACCTGACCGACCGCCTCCTCGCCCGAGATATAGGCGCAGAGCCGGCCCGCCCGGGCGAGGGCGGCCGCGACCTGCAGCAGGATGGTGGATTTGCCGATGCCGGGATCGCCGCCGACGAGCAGGGCAGAGCCGGGCACGAGGCCGCCGCCGGCCACCCGGTCGAATTCCTCGATCCCCGAGGGCAGGCGAGGCGGCGGGGCCTCGCCGCCACGCAGGTCGGCGAATTCGGGGCCGCGGCCCTTCTTGCGCGCCTTGGGATCGAGGCCGCCGGGCAGGGCCTGCGCGCCCGCTTCCTCGACCATGGAATTCCACGCCCCGCAGGCTTCGCAGCGGCCCGACCATTTGCGCGCCGCCGTGCCGCAGGATTGGCAGACCCAGTTCTCGCCCGGGCGCGCCATCAGGGCTTCAGCACGTCCATGGTGATCGGGCCGTCGGCCCGGCCATGGATGAACTGGTCGACGTAAGCATTGCCCGAATTGTCGATCTGGTCCTTGTGGCCGCACCAGATGATGTGGCCCTTGTAGATCATGGCCAACCGGTCGGCGATCTTGCGCGCCGAGGCCATGTCGTGGGTGATGGTCAGGGTGCTGGCCCCGAGGTCCTTCACGCATTCGACGATCAGGTCGTTGATGACATCGGCCATGATCGGGTCGAGGCCGGTGGTCGGCTCGTCGAAGAAGATGATCTCGGGTTCGGTCGCGATGGCGCGGGCCAGGGCCACGCGCTTCTGCATCCCGCCCGAAAGCTCGGACGGGGAAAGTTCGCCGACATCCGCCTTCAGGCCGACCCGGCCCAGCTTCTCGATGGCGATGTCCTTCGCGGCCTTGCGCTTCATGCCCCGGCCCTGGATGAGGCCGAAGGCGACGTTTTCCCACACCCGCAGGCTGTCGAAGAGGGCGGAGCCCTGGAACAACATGCCGAATTTCGACAGATACTCTTCCTTGGCCGAGCCGCGCAGGCCGACGACATTCTCGCCGTCGACCAGGATCTGGCCCCTGTCGGGATGGATGAGGCCGAGCACGCATTTCAGCATGACCGACTTGCCGGTGCCCGAGCCGCCGATGACGACCACGGATTCGCCGCGGCCGACCTCGAGGTCGATGCCGTCGAGCACCTTCTTGTGGCCGAAATGCTTGGCCACGCCCTCGAGTTTCAGTTTCGCCGTCGTCATGAGGTGAAGAACAGTTCGGTGATCAGGTAATTGGCGGCGAGGATCAGCACCGAGGCGGAAACGACCGCGTTGGTGGTGGCGGCCCCGACGCCCTGGGCCCCGCCCTTGCTGTAATAGCCATGGTAGCAGCCCATGAGGGCCAGCAGGAAGCCGAAGACCGCGGCCTTGACGAGACCCGAGATCACGTCCATCGGCTCCAGATAGTCGACGGTCGACTTCAGATAGCTGCCGTAATTGAAGCCGAGCTTGGCCGTGCCGACCAGATAGCCGCCCATGACGCCGATGATGTCGGCGACGAAGACCAGAAGCGGCATGGTCAGGGTGGCGGCGATCAGGCGCGGCGCCATCAGATATTTGAACGGATTGGTCGACAGCGTGGTCAGGGCGTCGATCTGCTCGGTCACCCGCATGGTGCCGAGCTCGGCCGCCATGGCCGCCGAGACGCGCCCCGCGACCATCAGGCCCGAGAGGACCGGGCCGAGTTCGCGGGTGATGCCGATGACGACGATGGTCGCGACCGCGCTTTCCGCGTTGAAGCGGGACGAGCCGATATAGATCTGCAGCGCCAGCACCATGCCGGTGAAGACCGCGGTCAGGCCGACGACCGGCAGCGAGAAATAGCCGATGGCGATCATCTGCCGGCCGATCAGGCCGAAATAGATCGGCGGCCGCACGATATGCTGCAGGCAATTGCCGGCGAAGACCGTCAGCCGCCCGGCGAGACCGAACAGCGAAAGCGTCGCGCGGCCGACCAGCGCCAGCGGATTGTTCATGCCGCCCCGCCGGTATAGACGCGGGCGAAACGCCGGCCGAGACGGGTCAGCAGCTCGTAGGACACGGTGTCCATGGTGGCGGCGACGCGGTCGATGGTCAGGGAATCGCCGACCAGGGTGATATCCATGCCCGGGCGGCAGCGCTCCGGCGCCACGTCGGTCACGTCGATCGTCATCAAATCCATCGAAATCCGTCCCAGAACCGGCACTTCCCGGCCGTCGATCAGCGCCAGGCCCCGGTTCCCCGCGGCGCGCAGGTAACCGTCGGCATAGCCGACGGCGACCGTCGCGACCCGTGTCGGCCGGACCACCTTGTGCGTCGCACCGTAGCCAACGGTGTCCGGCGGGTCAATCTCGCGCACCTGCAGGATGCCGGCCTCCAGCCGCACCACCGGGCGCACCGGGGCGAGACGGCCGTTGACGGGATTGCCGCCATAGAGCGCGATGCCCGGCCGCACCAGGTCGAAGGCATAGTCGGCGCCCCAGAAGATGCCGGCGGAATTGGCGAGGGCGCGGCGGAACGGCCGGCCGGTGGTCGGCAGGCGGTCGCAGATATCGAGGAAGCGCAGGCGCTGCGCCGCCGTCATCGGGTTCGCCGGATCGTCGGCGCAGGCGAGATGGCTGATGACGAGATCGAGGCTGACGCCGTCCAGCAGCTCGGGCGCGGCACAGAGGCGCTCGACCTCCGGCGCCGACAGACCGAGCCGGCTCATGCCGGTATCGACATGGAGCGCGGCCGGCAGCGCCCGCTGGATGGCCATGCCCGCCCGCGACCAGGCGGCGATATCGCCGAGGCTGTTGAGAACGGGGGTAAGCCCATGGGCGGTGAATTCTTCCGCCGTGCCCTTCGGAATGCCGTGCAGCACGAAAATCGCGGCATCGGCGGGCAGATGCGGGCGCAGCGCGATCCCCTCGCCGAGATGGGCGACGAAGAAATGGCGGCACCCGGCGGCATGGAGCGCGGGGGCGACGCGGGCGGCGCCGAGGCCATAGGCATCGCCCTTCACCGCCGCCCCGGCGACGGCGGGGGCGGCGAGGCCGGCGAGCATCCGCCAGTTGGCGGCGATGGCGGAAATATCGACGGTCAGGCGGGTGGTGGCACCGACGGGGCCTTCGGCAGCGGCAGGCTCAATATTCTTCAGCATCGGGCAGATAATCCTCACGCGCCAGATTCTGGAACAGGGTGAGGGACGGGTCGAAGCGCAGTTTCACGATGCCGATGGAGCCGTGGCGCTGCTTGCCGATGATCACCTCGGCCAGATTATGCACCTGTTCCATCTCGTCCTGCCATGCAGCGTGCTCGGGGGTGCCCTCCCGAGGCTCGCGCCGCATCAGGTAATATTCCTCGCGGAACACGAACATGACGACGTCGGCGTCCTGTTCGATCGTGCCCGATTCGCGCAGGTCCGACAGCTGGGGCCGCTTGTCCTCGCGGTTCTCGACCTGGCGCGAGAGCTGGGAGAGGGCGATCACCGGCACGTCCAGTTCCTTGGCCAGCATCTTGAGGCCGCGGGTGATTTCCGACAATTCGCCCACGCGGTTGTCGGTGCGCGACTTGCCCGACGGATTGACCAGCTGCAGATAGTCGACGATGACGAGGCCGAGGCCATATTGCCGCTTCAACCGGCGGCAGCGCGTGCGCAGGGCCGAGATGGTGATGCCCGGCGTATCGTCGATATAGAGCGGCAGGCTCTGCACTTCCTGCGCCGCCTGGACGAGGTGATGGAACTCGTCGGTGTTCATCTGGCCGCGGCGGATTTTCTCCGAGACGATGCGCGACTGCTCCGAGAGCATACGCATGGCCAGCTGCTCGGACGACATTTCGAGCGAGAAGAAGGCAACGACCGCGCCTTCCGAGGTGACGACGTTGCGGCCCGAGGCATCCTTCTCGAAGCGGGCGGCGCGGGCGGCGTTGAAGGCGATATTGGTCGCGAGGGCGGTCTTGCCCATGGACGGGCGCCCGGCGAGGATGAGAAGGTCCGAGCGGTGCAGCCCGCCCAGCTTCTGGTCGAGATCGACGAGGCCGGTGGTGACGCCGGTCAGCCGGCCGTCCGACTTGAAGGCGCGTTCCGCCGCCTCGATCGCCGCGGTCAGGCCATGGGCAAAGGGCATCAGCCCGCCTTCGCGGCTGCCCGCCTCGGCGAGGTTGAACAGCTTGCCCTCGGCCGCCTGGATCTGTTCCTCGGCGTTGGTGTCGATATCCGCCTCATAGGCGGTATTGACGATTTCCTCGCCGACCTGGATCAACTCCCGCTTCAGGGCGAGGTCGTAGATCGCCCTGCCGTAGTCGGCGACATTGATGATGGTGACGGCATTGGCGGCGAGGCGGGCGAGATAGGAGGGCCCGCCGACCTCGGCCATGGCCGCGTCCTGCTCGAAGAAGGGGCGCAGGGTCACCGGATTGGCGATCTGCTGGCGCTCGATCAGCTTCAGCGCGTGCTCGTAGACGCGCTGGTGCAGCGGCTCGTAGAAATGCTGGGCCAGCAGGAATTCGGTGACCCTCGTGATCGCCTCATTGTTGACGAGAACCGCCCCCAGCAGGGCCTGTTCGGCCTCGATGTTGTGGGGCGGCGTGCGGTAATGAGGCTCCGCGCCGGTATCGTTCATCGCGATGACCGGGGCGGGAAAGGGGCGGGCGGTATCCATCGCCGCAGTCTAGCCGCTTGCGCCGCCGAAGCGAGGGCCGAACCGCCGGCTTTCCCAACCATCCCCAGGAATCTTGTCCACAGCCTGTGAACGTCGGGGATGAACACGCTTATTGGGCCGCGTGGCGCGCGTGCTCCGTCGTGTCCTGCACATAGAGGTAGTCGCGGGTGATCGGCAGGCTGGCGACATCGTGGCCCAGCTGGACCTGAAACACCACCTGGCCGCCGACCCGGAACGAGGCTTCGCAGGAGGCGAGGTAAAGATCCCACATGCGGCAGAAGCGGGCATCGTAGAGCGCCTCGGCCTTGTCCCGGTTGGCGAGGAAGCGGCGGCGCCATTCCTTCAGCGTCTCGGCATAATGCAGGCGCAGGATTTCCACGTCGGCGGCGACGAGACCGCAACGCTCGACCGAGGCCATCATCTCGGACAGGGCCGGGGTATAGCCGCCGGGGAAGATATATTTGGCGATGAAGCTGTTGGTCGGCCCCGGTGGCCCGGCCCTTCCGATGGTATGCACCATGGCGGCGCCATCGGGTGCCAGCAACTCGCGGATCTTGCCGAAATAGGCATCGTAGTAGCCGACGCCGACATGCTCGAACATGCCGACCGAGACGATGCGGTCGAAGCGGCCGGTGACGGCGCGGTAGTCGATCAGCTCGAATTTCACCCGGTCGGCGAGGCCGGCCCGGGCCGCGCGCTGACGCGCGAGGGCGAGCTGTTCGGTCGAGAGCGTGATGCCGGTGACATCGACGCCGTGATCCCGCGCGAGGGTGAGGGCGAGGCCGCCCCAGCCCGAGCCGATGTCGAGCACGCGCATCCCCGGCTCCAGCCGCAGCTTGCGGGCGATATGCGCCTTCTTGGCGGCCTGCGCCGCCTCGAGGCTCATGTCCGGCCGTGCGAAATAAGCGCAGGAATATTGTCGGTCGGCATCAAGGAAGAGATCGTAGAGCGCGCCGGAGAGATCGTAGTGATGGGCGACGTTGCGGCGTGACGCCCGCGCCCGGTTCAGCTGCTCGATGGGGCGCAGCAGATGGCGCAGCGCCGATTTCAGCCGCGACAGGCCGGCGAGGCCGACCTTCTCGAAATTATGCACAACGACCATGCAGACGTCGTAAATGTCGCCGTCCTCGATGGTGACGCGCCCGTCCATATAGGCTTCGGCGATGCCGAGGCTGGGGTCGAGCGCCGCCGCGATCAGCACCGAGCGGTCGTGGATGCGGAGGGTCGGACAGGGACCGTCGCCCTTTTCGCCATAGGTCTGGCGGCGACCGTTCGGATAGATGACGCCGAGACGGCCATGGCGGATGACTTGCGAGAGCAGACTGTCGAGCAACATCACATGAACCCCCATGGGAAAGCGGTTCAGGACATGGATCGACGCCGAGGCACTGGCGACAAAGGCCTGCGCCCCCGCGGGCAATGGCGGACGGGAGCGCGGCAGTTGACACAGTGTCCCAAACGCCGGGATTAAGCGGTCAACACTCTTGAATGACTTTAAAGTGAAGCCTGCGCGCCGCGCAATAGGCGATCTTGCGCAGATCCCCCGGGATTCTGGCCCCCTCCGCCCCCGGCCCGGCCCCTACGGCAGGGCGGCGGCGACCGTCGTCAGCGCATGATGCAGCGACAGGGCGGAGGAGCGGGCGGTCCACAGGCGGAAGGCGTGCCCCGCCTGTTCGCAGATCAGGAAACAGCCCATGTGCTCGATCGTCGTGCGCAGCACGTCGCCCGGGGTCATCGCCCGGGTGTCGGCGGCGCACAGCCGCTCCAGAAGGGCGATGGTCGCATCCCCTTCGATGTCGAAGGCGCACCAGCCGTCGCTCTGTTCGGTGATCGAGGCATCGCCGCCCAAGTTCTGCTTGAGGACGGCGGCGAGGTCTTCATGGGTATCGTAGGGGGCCTCGACCAGCCATTGCGCCGGCCCGGTCCAGAAGGCGCGGATCGTGCCGCCCGCCACGCGCGAGACGCCGGGCAGCGCCGTGCCGAGCACGGCGGGCGCCGCCGCCTCGAGCGACGTCAGCCGTTCCCGCCGGGCGGCGAGGGAGGCCAGCGCGATGTCCGGCCGCTCGGCGATGCTCAGCGCGCCGATGCGGTCGAGCCGTGCCTCGGTCTTGCCGAAGACGGTCAGGGGGGCGAGAGCTTCAGCCACGCAGACGCACTCCTTCCGGATCGACGAAACAGGGGGCGACCACCTGGGCCCGAATGTCGGTGCCGGCCAGCGGGTTGACGACGCGGACGATTTCGCCCGTCCGCCGGTCGCCGCGCTTGAGGAAGCCGAGACCGATGGCATGGCCGACATGGGGCGAATGGCACGACGAGGTGACCCAGCCCTGATCGTGGGCGGCGTCGACCGGGCTGCCCTCGGTCATCAGATGGGCGCCGTTGACGATGACATCGGCGGGCGACAGCGGCTTCAGCCCGACGAGGCGGATATCGTCCGGCCCGTTCAATCCTTCGCGCCGGGACAGCACCGTGCCGATGGCGTCCTTGGCGGACGAGACCATCTTGCCGAGGCCGAGGTTGGCCGCCGTGGTCTGGCCATTCAGCTCGTTGCCGGCGGGGTGGCCTTTCTCGATGCGGAGGACGCCCAGCGTCTCGGTGCCATAGGGCGTGACGCCCAGGTCCTCGCCCGCCGCCATCAGGGCGCGGATCAGCCCGTCGCCATAACGCGCCGGTACCGCGATCTCATAGGCGAGTTCGCCCGAGAAGGAGATGCGGAACAGCCGCGCGCGCAGGCCGCCGCACACCGTGACCCCGCCGCAGGCCATATAGGGGAAGGCCTCGTTCGAGAGATCGAAGGCGGGATCGACGATCCTTTCCAGCAGGGCACGGGATTTCGGCCCGGCGACCGAGAATTGCGCCCAGGCGTCGGTCGTCGAGATCAGCTGGACATCCAGCCCCGGCCACAGGCACTGGCGGCAGAATTCCATGTGGCGGAATACGGCGATGGCATTGGCCGTCGTCGTCGTGACCACGAAATGATCCTCGGCCAGGCGGGCGACGGTGCCGTCGTCCTTCACCATGCCGTCTTCCCGCAGCATCAGGCCGTAGCGCACCCGCCCGACGGCGAGTTTCGCCATGCCGTTGCAATACAGCCGGTCGAGGAAGGCCGCAGCGTTCGTGCCCTGCACGTCGATCTTGCCGAGGGTGGTGACGTCGCAGATGCCAACCGCCTGCCGCGTCGCCAGCACCTCGCGGTCGACCGACTGGCGCCAATGCGTTTCGCCCGGGCGGGGGAACCATTGTGCGCGCATCCAGTTGCCGACCTCGACGAAGACCGCGCCCTGTCCTTCCGCCCAGTGATGGCTGGGGGTCAGCCGGCGCGGGCGGAATTCCGCCCCGCGCGAGCGCCCGGCCAGGGCACCGAGGGACACCGGCGTATAGGGCGGGCGATAGATCGTGGTGCCGACCTCGGCGATCGGTTTGCCGGTCAATTCCGCCATCACGGCGATGGCCGGGATATTGGCGGTCTTGCCCTGATCCGTCGCCATGCCCAGGGTCGTGTAACGCTTCAGGTGCTCGATGGCGCGGAAATTTTCCTGATGGGCAAGGGTGACGTCCTTCACCGTGACGTCGTTCTGCTGGTCGAGCCAGGCGCGGCCCTTGCCTTTCACCTGCCACAGCGGCGCGATGCGGACGGGCGCGTCCTCGGCCCGGGGCAGGGCGGGCAGGCTGGCCGCGATGCCGAGATCGGCAAGGGCGGCCCGCGCCCCCGCCGCGCCGCCGCGAAGGGCGCCATGGGTCGAGAAGATGCCGGCGGCGGCCCCGGCGACTGCAAGGCCCGACGGCCCGCCCACGGGCACGAAAGTCGCCAGCGCATCGTCCCAGCGCGGCCGGCCGCGCTGGTGGCAGGTCAATTGCAGATTGGGGTTCCAGCCGCCCGAGACACCGAGGGCGCCGCAGGCGATTTCCTCCGTGCGGCCGCCCGCCGTGCGGACGGTGATGGCCTTGAGGCCGAGGCGGCCCCTGCTGCCGGTGACCACGGCGCTGCGGAACAGCGGCACGCCGGGGGTGTCGGGCGCGTCTTCCCGGCTGTCGATCACGGCGGCGACGCGGATGCCGGCGGCGGCGAGGTCGCGGGCGGTGCGATGGCCGTCGTCATTGTTGGTGAAGACGGCGACATCCCGCGCGGCGGCCACCGCCCAGCGGTTGGCATAGGCGCGCAGCGCGCCCGCCAGCATGATGCCCGGACGGTCGTTGTTCTCGAAGGCGATGGGCCGCTCGGTCGCGCCGGCGCAGAGCAGGCTGCGCTTCGCATAGATACGCCACAGGATCTGGCGCGGTGTGCCCGGCCGGGGCTGGGCCAGATGGTCTGTAACCCGCTCCAGCGCACCGAAGATGCCGTGATCGAAGGCGCCGTAAATCGTGGTCCGCGTCATCAGGCGAACATTGCCGAGGCTGGCGAGTTCGGCCAGGGTCGCCTCGACCCAGGCCCGTGCCGGGGCATCGTCCAGGGTGATGGTCTCGGCATTCAGGCGGCCGCCGGGCAGGAAATCCTCATCCGCAAGGATGACCCGAGCCCCGGCCCGGCCGGCCGTCAGCGCGGCGGCGAGGCCGGCGGGACCGGCGCCGATGACGAGGAGGTCGCAGTGCAGGAAGCCCTTGTCGTAAACATCGGGGTCCGCTTCGCCCGACAGGCGGCCGAGGCCGGCGGCGCGGCGGATCGCCGGCTCGTAAAGCTTTTCCCAGAACGCCTTCGGCCACATGAAGGTCTTGTAGTAGAAGCCGGCGGTGAGGAAGCTGGACAGGCGGTCGTTGACCGACAGCGCGTCGACGGCCAGCGAAGGCCAGCGGTTCTGGCTGGTCGCCACCAGCCCCTCGAACAGCTCGGCCACCGTCGCCCTGGTGTTCGGCTCGCGCCGGGCACCGCTGCGCAATTCGACGAGGGCGTTCGGCTCCTCCGACCCGGCGGACAGGGGGCCGCGCGGGCGGTGGTACTTGAAGCTGCGCCCCATCAGCCGAACGCCGTTGGCGAGCAGGGCGGAGGCGAGCGTATCGCCCGGATGACCGCGGTAAAGCCTGCCGTCGAAGGCGAAGGACAGGGTGGTGGCGCGGTCGATCCGGCCGCCGGCAAGGCGCATCGTCTGACTCATCGGCCACGCCCCCGCGCAAGGGCGACATCGCGCGCGAGTTCGACCCGGACGATTTCATGGGTCGTGATGTTGCGGGTCACCACCAGCCAGGAGCGGTCGCCCTGTTCGTGGAACCACAGTTCCCGGTGCTCGCCCGGCGGATTGTCGCGCAGGTAACCGTAATCGAAGAAGCGTTCCGCGGCATCGGCGGCAAGGCCGTCGGGCCGGTCGATCAGCGCGGCGTCGCCAAGATAGGTGAATTCCTGGGCATCGCGCGGGCCGAGCAGCGGGTGGGGGATCAGCATCGCGGGCCTCTCAATGCAGGTTGGGCTGGTTGCCCACGCCCTTCTCGTCGATCAGCAGGCCGCGGCGGAAGCGGTCGAGGCGCATCGCCGCCGCCGTCGCCTGCGGGCTGTCGGTCGCCAGCAGATGGGCGAAGCACAGGCCGGAACCGGGCGTCGCCTTGAAACCGCCGTAGCACCAGCCGCCGTTGAAATAGAGCCCGTCGACATCGGTCCGGTCGATGATGGGCGAGCCGTCCATCGACATGTCCATGATGCCGCCCCAGATGCGCAGGAGGCGGGCGCGGCCGATCATCGGCATCAGCGCCATGCCGCCCTCGCAGACGTCCTCGACCACGGGCAGGTTGCCGCGCTGGGCATAGGAATTGTAACCGTCGATATCGCCGCCGAAGACGAGGCCGCCCTTGTCCGACTGGCTGACGTAGAAATGTCCGGCGCCGAAGGTGATGACGCCCGGGATCAGCGGCTTCAGGCCTTCCGAGACGAAAGCCTGAAGGACATGGCTTTCCATTGGCAGGCGCATTCCCGCCATGGCCATCACCCGGCTGGAATTGCCGGCGACGGCGACGCCGACCTTGCCCGCGCCGATGAAGCCCCGTGTCGTCTCAAGGCCGAGGATGCGGCCGCCCTCGATGCGCATCCCCGTCACTTCGCAGTTCTGGATGATGTCGACGCCCAGCCGGTCTGCGCCCCGGGCGTAACCCCAGACGACCGCGTCGTGGCGCGCCGTGCCGGCCCGGCGCTGCACGAGGCCGCCCTTGATCGGAAAGCGCGCATTGTCGAAATCGAGGAACGGCGCCATGGCCCGCACCCCGTCGCGGTCGAGCAGTTCGGCGTCGACCCCGTTCAGGCGCATGGCATTGCCGCGCCGGCGATAGGCGTCGCGCTGGCCGTCGCTGTGGCACAGGTTCAGGATGCCGCGCTGGCTGATCATCGCGTTGTAGTTCAGCTCCTGCTCCAGCCCTTCCCAGAGCTGCATCGAAAGCTCGTAGAACGGCTCGTTGCCGTCGAGCAGGTAGTTGGAGCGGATGATCGTCGTGTTGCGGCCGGCGTTGCCGCTGCCGATCCAGCCCTTTTCGAGGACGGCGATCCGCGCCTTGCCATAGGTCTTCGCCAGATAATAGGCGGTGGCGAGGCCATGGCCGCCGCCGCCGACGATGACGTAATCATAGGCGGCCTGCGGTACCGGGTCGCGCCAGGCGGGGCCCCAGCCCCTGTGGCCGGTCAGCGCCTCGCGAATGATCCTGAACCCTGAATAGCGCACGGCGGACCGCCTCTTCCGGCTTTGGCGGGGCAGCCGGATGGTCACCCCGATAGCTCTCGACGATAGCGGCGAAACATCGTCGCGCCTTATTCCATAATTGACATTTGTTGTGCTGATCACGACATGATCGTGCCATGTTCAGCCCCGACAAACCGCAGCGGATCGGCTTCTGCCTGATCGACGGCTATGCCCTCATGTCGACCTCGGCGGCGATCGAGCCGTTGCGCGCGGCCAATCTCCTTGCCGGGCGGGCGCTCTACGACCTGCGCTTCGTTTCGCTGTCGGGCACGCAATCGCGCTCGTCGGCCGGGGCTTCGTTCGATTGTGTGCCGCTGGCCGAGGCCGGGCTCGATTTCGATCTCGTCTTCGTCGTCGCGGGTGGCGATCCTTTGGACCTGCGCGAGCCTGCCCTGAGTGGCTGGCTGCGCCGGCTGGACCGGGCGGGGGTGCGGCTGGGCGGGATATCCGGCGGGGCCGCCCTGCTGGCCGAGGCGGGCTTGCTGGAAAGCCGGCGTTTCACCATTCACTGGCAGCATTTCGAGGCACTGCGCGCCCGCTCGCCCGATTATCTGATGGAGCGGCGGCTCTTCGTCATCGACCGCGACCGCTACACCTGCGCGGGCGGTGTCGCGCCGCTCGACATGATGCATTCGATCATCGCCGCCGAACATGGCGCCGATTTCGCCCGCCGGATCAGCGACTGGTTCATTCACACCCGCGTCCGCCTTGCCGACGATCCACAGAAGGCAGGCGTCGCAGAGACTTACGGCCTCAGCCATCCGGCCCTCGTCGCCGCCGTCGACCTGATGACCGATCACATCGCCGATCCCCTGACGCTCGATCAGCTCGCCCAGCTCGCCGGGGTGGGGGCGCGGCAGATCCAGCGCCTGTTCGCGGCGCAGACCGGGCAGCCGATGATGCGGTTCTACCGCAACCTGCGCCTTGAAAAGGCGGCGGAATTGCTGCGCCGGTCGGCCCTGCCGGTAAGCGAGATCGCGCTGGCGACCGGCTTCGTCAATGTCGCCCATTTCACCCGGGCATTCCGCGAACATTACGGCACGGCCCCGGCGGGCTGGCGCCGCGCGGGGCGGGCCTAGTCGAGGTCTTCCAGCTCGAAGCTCTGTACCGGGGGGCCGGGCGGCGCGGCGGGCGGGGTCGGTCCGCCGTTGCCTTCGCCTTCGCCCGAAGGCAGATCGTCGAGTTCGTAACTGGGCACGGCCGGACCCGGCGCCTTGGCGGAAGACGGTGCCGCCGGGGCGGCGACGGGCGGCGGCGGCGCGGCCTCCCCCGCCAGGCGGGCGAGGGCGGCGGCATAGGCTTCGTCGCCCCCGTCCTCCAGATGGACCGCGCGGGCGAGGCGGACGCCGCCGATGCTCAGGGCGAAGGCGAAACTTCCGTCCGCGATCAGGCGGTCGCGGATCGTGCCGTCGGCATCGTCGATCTGGCAGCCCATGCGCTCGAAGCCCAGCGTCTTCGGCCCGTCGGCGGGGCGGCTGGCGCGCCGTGGCGGGATCGACAGGCGGTCGCAGCGCCCCTCGATGGCGGCGCCGGACGACAGATCGAGGCGATAGGCGGCACCGGCCGCCAGCACGGCGGCATTGCCCTTGAAACGGGCGGCGAGGGCGTCGAGGCGATCTTCGGGCAGGGGCATCTCGATGGCGAGTGCCGGGCCACGCAATGCGAGGCCATCCGCGCTGCGCGCCCCGGTCCAGAACTTCAGGCTGGTGCCGTCGGCAAGGCCAAGCGTTGCCGCGCAGGCCCCGCCCGGCACGACCTTGCCCCCGAGGATGGCCGAGGTCGCGCCGCAATCGACCTGCCAGCCCCCCTCGGCCCGCGCCGGGGCAGCCGTCAGCGCGGCGACGGCGAGGGAAAGGGCGAGGGCGCGGCGCATGGCGTCACACCGGCAGGCGGATGCGGGCGCGGAGGCCGCCCATCGGCCCGGTTTCGAGGAAGATGTCGCCGCCATGGCTGCGCGCGACATCGCGGGCGATGGCAAGGCCAAGGCCAACGCCGCCGTCGGTCGGATTGCGCGCGGCGTCGAGGCGAACGAACGGCCGGAAGGCGTCCTCGCGCCGTGTGTCGGGAATGCCGGGGCCGTCGTCGTCGACCACGATCTCGATCCAGCGGTCGCTCACGGCCATCGAAACGCGGACATGGCCGGCATGGCGCTGGGCATTGTCGATCAGATTGGTCAGGCAGCGTTTCACCGCCTGCCGCCTGATGGTCACGGTCAGCGGCTCCAGCGCCGGCATCTCCACCGGGGTCGGGCGATGGCCGGCGTTGGCGGCGCCGACCGCCTCGCCGATCAGCGCGGCGACATCGACCTCCGCCGGCTGCTCGCCCTCCTGGCCGCGGGCGAAGGCGAGGAATTCCTCGATCATCCGCTCGAGGTCTTCGACATCGCGGGTCAATTCCGCCTCGTCCTCGCCCCCGCCCATCATGGCGAGGCGCAGCTTCATCCGGGTCAGGGGGGTGCGCAGGTCATGGCTGATACCGGCCAGCATTTCCGTGCGCTGGCGCAGGTGGCGCTCGATCCGCTGGCGCATGGCGATGAAGGCGGCGGCGGCGCGCCGCACCTCCCGCGCGCCGGAGGGTTTGAATTCGCCGATGGGCTGGCCCTTGCCGAAGGCTTCCGCCGCCTCGGTCAGGCGGACGATGGGGCGGATCTGGTTGCGCAGGAACAGGATGGCGACGGTCAGCAGCAGCACCGAAAGCCCGACCATCCAGAAGAACAGCAACTCGTTGGTCGAGGTCGTGATGCGTTTCAAGGGCAGCGAGACCCGCAACACCCCCTCGCCGAGATCGAAGGCGAGGTGGATATTGTCGGCGTCGGAGGCGGCGTCGATGGTCATCGGCAGGCCAACGACCCGGGTCAGCTCGGTCCTCAGCACGCGCTCGAGGATCGGGTAACGGACCTCGACCGGTTCGGGCAGGGCCGCCCCCGGGGCATAGGATGCGTCGAGTTGCATCGACTGGCGGGCGCGGACGAACATGCGCGTGTTGTCGGCGCCGGGCGCAATGTCGAGTTCGGCGATGACATAGGAAATATCGCCCGCGACCGCGTTGCAGAAACGCCGGGTCACCAGTTCCCAATGCCGGTCGATGAAGATGAACGACAGGATCGACTGGGACAGAAGGACAGGCGCGACGATGATGATGAGGGCGCGGGCGAACAGATTCTTGGGCAGGATCTGGCGGATGAAGCGCCCGGCGCGGTCGATGGCGTCCGGCTGCCGGATCAGTTCAGCCACAGCACGTAACCCTTGCCGCGCACGGTCTGCAGGTGGTTGGGCGCCTTGGGATCGTCCTCGATCTTGCGGCGCAGGCGGGTCACCTGCACGTCGATGGTGCGTTCCTGGGTCTGGCCGGTGGCGATCGCCAGTTCCTCGCGGCTGATCGGCTGGCCCGGTTTCTCGGCGAGCAGGCGGATCAGTTTCAATTCGCCCGAGGTCAGGCGCACCGTCTCGCTGCCCCGCTGCAATTGCCCGCGGTTGAGGTCGAGGCGCCAGGCCCCGAGGTTGATCACCTCGGATGTGCCGGGAGTGGGCGGCGGCGGCGCGTGGCGGCGCAGGATCGCCTGGATGCGCAGCACCAATTCGCGCGGCTCGAAGGGTTTCGGCAGGTAGTCGTCGGCCCCGGCTTCCAGCCCGGCGATGCGGTCGTCCGGCTGGCCGCGCGCGGTCAGCAGCAGGACGGGCAGGTCCGCCTCCTCGCGCAGGCGGCGGGTCAGGGAAATCCCGTCCTCGCCCGGCATCATGACGTCGAGGATGACGAGATCGAAGGCGATGGCCTCGACCTGGCGGCTCGCCTCCTCGGCATCGCCCGCGGTCGAGACCCGGAACCCCTGATCGCCCAGATATTTGGCGAGGAGGGCGCGCAGCCGGGCGTCGTCGTCGACGACGAGGAGATGGGCGGGGGCAATCTCGCTCAACGGGCTCAGTCCCTGTCGACCGAAGCGAGGATGGTCTCGCGGCTGCCTTCGTCGATCAGGCCGATCAGCACCTTGCGAAAACCGGCGACGGCCTCGGCTCCGGCCTCGCGATAGGCCTTGGTCACCCGGGCACGCTGCAGGCCGGACAATTGCCGCTCCAGCTCGGTGCCCTTGTCGGTCAGGGACAGCAGGCGCTGGCGCCGGTCGCGCGTGCCCTGCGCCTGGACGACAAGGCCTTCCTCGATCAATTGCGACAGCACGCGCGACAGGCTCTGCTTGGTGATGCCCAGGATGCCCAGCAATTCGTTGACCGTCATGCCCGGGCGGCGGCCGACGAAATGGACCACCCGGTGATGGGCCCGGCCCATGCCATGGCGCGACAGCACGGCATCGGCATCCGAGGTGAAATCGCGATAGGCGAAGAACAGCAGCTCGATCCCCTGCCGGATTTCCTCGTCGCGCAGGAACAGGGGATTGGGACGCGCTTGCTGCTGGCTGTTCATGGGAGTCGCGATCTTCGCCAAAGGATGGTCAGCATCCTGCCCTCTCGACGGGAATGCGCAAGATGCTTCCATATATATGTCAGTAATTCTGACATAAAACGCGACAAAAATGTGCCGGCTGTTCCGACCGGCGGTCCCTTACGCGCCTTCGGGCACCGAATCGACGCCCCATTCGGCGTAATGGGGGATGTTGTCTTCGCCGAGCACGATCCAGGGCAGCTGTTTCGAGACCCAGGTGTGATATTCGGGCGAGATTCGCGACGGATCGTCGAGGGTCGCGCAGGTGAAGTCGATCTCCTCCGCCAGTTCGACGAAGCGGAAGGTGAGCTGGCTGCCGCAGCGGGCGCAGAACTGCCGGCGCGAGCGGGGCGACCAGGCATATTCGGTTACTCGCCCCTCCAGCGCGAAGGCGGCGCGGGGCACCGTCGCCCAGGTGACGAAACCGGCGCCCGCGGCCTTGCGGCACAGGGTGCAATGGCAATGGCTGACCGAATTCGGCGCCGCCGTGATCCGGTAGCGCACCGCCCCGCACAGGCAGGAGCCGGTCAGCGGGTCGGCAGCGGTCACCGGCCGGGCAGGGGCGTCGCTCATGTCAGATATCCAGTTCGCACCAGACCGGCGTGTGGTCCGACGGCTTTTCCTTCTCGCGCGGGGCGCGGTCGACCCCGGCGTCGACCAGAAGGTCCGCCGCCTGCGGCGACAGCAGCAGGTGGTCGATGCGCAATCCGTTGTTCCGCTCGAGTGCCCGGCCCTGATAATCCCAATAGGTATAGCGCCGGGGCCCGGGGTCGATCGCCATCAGGGCATCGGTCAGGCCAAGGTTCAGCAGCCGGCGGAAGGCCGAGCGGCTTTCCGGCTGGCACAGGGCATCGTCGCGGAAGGCGGCGGGGTCGTAGCAATCGCCGTCGGTCGGGCAGACGTTGTAGTCCCCCGCCAGCACCAGGGGTTCTTCCAGCGCGAGAAGGCCGGCGGCCTGGTCGCGCAGCCGCGCCATCCAGCGCAGCTTGTAGGGGAATTTCTCGGTGTCGATGGGATTGCCGTTGGGCAGATAGATCGAGGCAACGCGCAGGCGCCCGCCGATCAGCGCCTGCAGATAACGCGCCTGCTCGTCCTCCGCCTCGCCGGGGAGGCGCTCTTCCTCGACCTCGATGCTTTCCTTCGCGAGGATGGCGACGCCGTTATAGGTCTTCTGCCCGACGTAGCGGACGTTGTAGCCCGCGTCCTCGACCTCCTCGGTCGGCATCTCGATGGTCTTCAACTCCTGCAGGCAGACGACATCCGGCCCGGCCGCGCGCAGCCAGTCGACCAGATTGGCCATCCTCGCCTTGACCGAGTTGACGTTGAAACTGGCGATCCGCATCGGCCGTCAGACGGCGAAGGAGGAGCCGCAGCCGCAGGACGAGGTGGCGTTGGGGTTCTTCACCTGGAAGGACGCGCTCATCATGTCCTCGACGAAGTCGATGACCGAGCCGGCCAGCAGGTCGAGGGAGACGCCGTCGATGCGCACGCTTGCGCCGTTCTTCTCGATCACGAGGTCGTCATCCTGCGCCTCGCGGTCGAAATCGAAATTATACTGGAAGCCCGAGCAGCCGCCGCCGGTCACCGCGATGCGCAGGAACAGGCCGGGCTGATTCTCTTCCCGCAGCAGGAAGGCGATGCGGGCGGCCGCGCTGTCGGTCAGGCCGACGCTGCGCTCCGCGACGGGCGGGGCAGGGGGGGCGGCACCGGCGCCGCCGGCGGCATGGGTCGCGGACATGGCTAAACTCCTGACCGGAAGAGGACGATCTTGTCCTCAAACATAGGAGCATGGCCGGACAAGTCAATTTGCCCCAGGCGCGCTGCAGCCTTTCTTGAAGCGCAACCGGCGGCCCTGTAGGTTGCGGCCATGACCGACGCCCGCGCCCCCTATGCGAGCGACCCGCGCCGCAGTCGCGGCCGCCGCACCCCGGAACCCGACAGCCCGACCCGCAGCGCCTTCCAGCGCGACCGGGACCGGATCATCCATTCGGGCGCCTTCCGCCGGCTGCAATACAAGACCCAGGTCTTTGTCTATCAGGAGGGCGATCATTACCGCACCCGCCTGACCCACAGCCTCGAGGTGGCGCAGATCGCCCGCTCCATCTGCCGGGTGCTGCGGCTCGACGAGGATCTGGGGGAGGCGCTGGCTCTCGCCCACGACCTCGGCCATACCTGCTTCGGCCACGCCGGCGAGGATGCGCTCGATGCCTGCATGGCGCCCTTCGGCGGTTTCGATCACAACGCCCAGACCCTGCGCATCCTGACCAAGCTGGAAAAGCGATTCGCGGATTTCGACGGGCTGAACCTGTCGTGGGAGGCGCTGGAAGGCGTCGTGAAGCACAACGGGCCGCTGGTCCATGCCGACGGCCGGCCCCTGAAGGACAGGGCGCTGCCGGTCGCGATCACCGAATATATGGCCGAGCAGGACCTGGAACTTGCGACCCACGCCGGGCCGGAAGCGCAGGTCGCCGCCCTCGCCGACGACATCGCCTACAACAATCACGATCTCGACGATGGCCTGCGCGCCGGCCTGTTCCGCCTCGACGATATTCGCGACCTGCCCCTGGTGGGCGAGCTTTTGCGCGGGGTCGAGGCGAAATATCCCGGCATCGGCCGCGAACGGACGGCGCATGAAACGGTGCGCGCCCTGATCGGCCGCATGATCGACGACGTGCTGACCGAGACAAGGGCGCGCCTCGCGGCGCTGAATCCGGCCTCGGTCGAGGCGATCCGGCATCATCACCGCCCCGTTGTCGCCTTCTCGGAAAAGATGGCCGAACAGGATCGGGCATTGAAGGCTTTCCTCTGGAGCCGTATGTATCGCCACGACCGGGTGAACCGCATGACCTCCAAGGCCAGGCGCTGCGTCCGGGACCTGTTCGGGCTGCTGCTCGCCGAACCCCAGTGCCTGCCCGGCGACTGGGCGCGGCGGGCCGAGGGGCCGGGCACGCCCCGCACCGCCCGACTGGTGGCCGACTTTATCGCCGGCATGACCGATCGCTTCGCGATCGAGGAACATGCGCGGCTCTTCGATATCAGCGTAATGACATGACCCATTTCTTCGACCAGCTCGCCGACGACCTCAAGGGCCGGCTTTCCGCCCTTTCCGCCGCCGGCGCCATTCCCGCCCTGCCCGAGAGCCTGGGAGGCGTGGTGATCGAGCCCACGCGCGACCCTGCCCATGGCGATGTCGCGACCAATGCCGCGCTCGCCCTGTCGAAGGCCCTCGGGTTGAAGCCGCAGGCGCTGGGCCAGCAGATCGCCGAGGCGATGCGCGGCCATCCCGCCGTGGTCGAGGCCAGCGTGGCCGGCCCCGGCTTCGTCAACCTGCGCCTGTCGGACGGTTTCTGGCGCGACCAGCTCGCCGCCATCCTCGCCGCCGGGGCCGGTTTCGGCGCCTCGGACAAGGGGCAGGGCCTGCCGGTCAATGTCGAATATGTCTCGGCCAATCCGACCGGGCCGCTCCATGTCGGCCATTGCCGGGGCGCGGTGTTCGGCGACGCGCTCGCCGCCCTCCTCGAAAAGGTCGGCTATGCGGTCACCCGCGAATATTACATCAACGATGCCGGCGGCCAGGTCGACACGCTGGCCCGCTCCGCCCATCTTCGCTACCGCGAGGCCCATGGCGAGGCTATCGGCGAGATTCCGGAAGGTCTCTACCCCGGCGACTACCTCGTGCCGGTGGGCCAGGGGCTGAAGGAAAAATACGGCGACCGCTTCCTGCACCAGCCCGAGGACATCTGGCTGAAGCCGGTGAAGGACTTCGCCATCGCCGCCATGATGGCGATGGTGCGCGAGGATCTCGAAGCCCTGAACATCCATCAGGACGTCTTCTTCTCGGAATACGGCCTGCACACTTCGGGCCGGATCGACGAGGCGCTGCAGGTGCTGGTCGACAAGGGCCTGATCTATGAAGGCGTGCTCGAAGCGCCCAAGGGCAAGCAGCCCGACGATTGGGAGCCGCGGCCGCAGACCCTGTTCAAGGCCAGCGAATTCGGCGACGACACCGACCGCGCGCTCAAGAAATCGAACGGCGCCTGGACCTATTTCGCCGCCGACATCGCCTATCACCTCGACAAGTACCGCCGCGGCTTCACCCGCCAGATCGACGTCTGGGGCGCCGACCATGGCGGCTACATCAAGCGGATGCGCGCCGCGGTCAAGGCGATCTCGGGCGGGCAGGCCGATCTCGACGTCAAGATCTGCCAGCTCGTCAAACTGACCCGGGGCGGCGAGCCGGTGAAGATGTCCAAGCGTTCGGGCAGCTTCGTGACCTTGCGCGATGTCGTCGACGAGGTGGGCAAGGATGTCGTCCGCTTCATGATGCTGACGCGGAAGAACGACGCGCCCATCGACTTCGATTTCGACAAGGTGACCGAACAGTCCAAGGACAATCCGGTCTTCTACGTCCAGTATGCCCATGCCCGCGCCCGCTCGGTGCTGCGCAACGCCGTCGTCGAAATTCCCGGTCTCGACACCGGCCGGGCCGCGCTGGCCGCCGCCCCGCTGGATCGGCTGGCCACCGCCGACGAACTCGCCCTGGTCAAGCTGATGGCGGCTTTCCCCCGCCAGCTCGAGGCCGCGGCCGAGGCGCATGAGCCGCACCGCGTCGCCTTCGCGCTCTACGATCTCGCGGCCGGCTTCCACGGTCTGTGGAACAAGGGCCGGGACGAGCCGGCGCTGCGCTTCATCCACAAGGACGATCCGGCCCTGACGATGGCCCGGCTCGCCCTGCTTCAGGCCGTCTGCGACGTGATCGCCTCCGGCCTTGGTATTCTCGGCGTGACCCCGGTCGAGGAGATGCGTTGATGCCCGGCAATCAGCCTCAAGATCCCTATTCGCCCGACCCCTACGGTCAGGGCCCCTATCGCCCCGCCCCCTCGGCGGAGCGGCTGGTGCCGCCCTCGACCTCGGACGACGGCGGCGGGCTGAAGATCGGCCGGCTGGTGCTGATGGGCCTTGCGGGTGGCGCGCTGCTCTATCTCGTGCTTTCGCTCTTCACCGGGGGCGACGGGCCGGCGCCGACCGATGCCGCCAGCGTGCCCCTGGTGCGCGCCGACGCCGAGCCGGCCAAGGTGCCGCCCGACGAGCCGGGTGGCCTCGAAGTGCCGGATCAGGACAAGCTGATCTTCAACCGTATCGGCGAGGGCACCGGCGAGCCGACCCTGCCCGAACAGCTGCTGCCGCCGCCGGACGAGCCCATGGCCCGGCCGGCCCCGCCGCCGCCCCCGCCGCCGCCCGACACGACCGCCGCCGCGCCGCCGGCCCCGGTTCCGACCCCGTCCGCGCCGGCCGCGAGCCCAGCGCCGGCTGCCCCCGCACCTGTCGCGCAGGCACCGGTCGCCCCGGCCAAGCCGGCGACGCCACCGGCAGCCGCGCCCGCGCCCGTCACGCCCGCGCCCGTCGCGACCCCCGCGCCCGCGCCGGAAAAGCCGAAACCGGCGCCCGCGCCGGCCGTCGCCCCGGCGCCCGCCGCGCCCGCGACCCCGGCGGCGCCGCCCGCCGCCACGACCGCGCCGGCTGCCGGCGGTGCCGTGATCCAGTTCGCGGCGCTGAAGGACGAAGCCGCGGCCAAACAGGCCTGGACCCGGATTTCCAAGGCCAACTCCGATCTGCTGGCCGGCCTGAAGCCGATCATCCAGCCGGTGCAGGTGAATGGCGCCACGCTCTACCGCCTGCGCGCCGGCCCCTTCGCCAGCAAGGATGCGGCGGCGGCGGTCTGCGCCAAGCTGAAACAGCGCAATCAGGACTGCAATGTCGTCCGCTGAGGCGCCGCGCGCCATTGTCGTCGGCCTCGCCGGCAAGACCCTGAGCGCGGGCGAACGGGCGCTCTTCGCCAAGGCGCCCCCCCTCGGCGTCATCCTGTTTGCGCGGAATATCGAGACGCCGGAACAGGTCCGTGCCCTGGTCGCCGAAGTGCGCGCCGCCCTTGGCCGGGCGGACGCCCCGGTCTGGATCGACCAGGAAGGCGGGCGCGTCGCCCGGCTGCGGCCGCCCCATTGGCCGGCCTATTACCCGGCGCGGACCATCGGCCTGCTCGACGGTGGTGCGGCGCAGCGCGCGGCCTGGCTGCAGGCGCGGCTGATCGCCGACGATCTCCGGGATCTCGGCATCGACGTCGACTGCCACCCCTGCGTCGACATTTCGGTGCAGGGCGCCCATGACGTGATCGGCGACCGCGCCTTCTCGGCCGATCCCGGTGCCGTCGCCGACCTCGGCCGCGCGGCTTGCGAAGGCTTGCTGGCCGGCGGCGTGCTGCCGGTGATCAAGCATCTGCCGGGCCATGGCCGCGCCCTGGCCGACAGCCATGTCGCCCTGCCGGTGGTCGATGCCCCGCTGGCGCTGCTCGAGGCGACGGATTTCGTGCCCTTCGCCGCCCTGTCGGACATGCCCATCGCCATGACTGCCCATGTCGTCTACACGGCCATCGACGCCGCGTGCCCGCTGACCCAGTCGCCCGACGGTATCGCTGATCTGGTGCGCGGCCGTCTTGGCTTCGATGGCGTCCTTGTCTCCGACGATCTGAACATGCAGGCGCTGACGGGCACGCTGGCCGAGCGGGCGGCGGCGGCCCTCGATGCCGGCTGCGATCTCGCGCTTCATTGCAGCGGCCGGCTGGACGAGATGACCGACCTGCTGCCGGCGATCCCCCTGCTTGATGGCGACGCGCTGGCGCGCTGGAAGATCGCGGCGTCGCGCCGCGGGCCGGCGCTGCCCTTCGACCGGGCGGCGGCGCGGGCGGAACTCGACACGCTCGTCGCGGCGGGCGGGGAGGGAGAGGCATGATGTCTCTGCCCCAATTCCTGCAGCAACTCTCGGTCTGGGCGTTGCCGATCGTCTTCGCCATCACGCTGCACGAGGCGGCGCATGGCTATGTCGCCGACAAGCTGGGCGATCCGACGGCGCGGCTGCTCGGCCGGATATCGCTGAACCCGATCCGCCACATCGACCCGCTGGGCACGGTGCTGCTGCCGCTGCTGCTCCTGATGACGGCGGGTTTCGCCTTCGGCTATGCCAAGCCGGTGCCGGTCAATTTCCGCAACCTGCGGCGGCCCCGGCGGGATTCGGTGCTGGTCGCCGCGGCGGGACCGGGCGCCAATGTCCTGATGGCGCTGGTCGCCGCGCTGCTGCTTCATGCCGTGCCCTATCTGCCTGAACAGGCGGCGATCTGGCTGGGCGCCAATTGCATCAACGCCATCAAGATCAACGTCATCCTCGGCGTCTTCAACATGATCCCGCTGCCGCCGCTCGACGGTGGGCGGGTCGCGGTCGGCTTGCTGCCCCGGGTGCTGGCTTACCCGCTGGCCCGGGTCGAGCCTTACGGCATGTTGATCGTCTTCGGTGCCGTGTTCCTGCTGCCCATGATCGCGGGCCAGTTCGGTCTCGACTTCAATCCGGTATTTCAGGTGCTGGGCCCGGTGATGAATGGCGTCATCGAGCTTTTGCTCTGGCTCACGCGCGCGCCCCTTTCGTAAACTTTGCGCATGAGCGACAAGCCCGGTCCCTCTCTGCCGTTCGAGGAGCAGGTTCCGCCGGTCATCGGCGAGGACGGGGAGAGTCTGACCGTCGACGTCGAGGGTTTCGAGGGCCCGCTCGACCTCCTGCTCGCTCTCGCCAAGGCGCAGAAGGTCGATCTCAAGAAAATCTCGATCCTCAAGCTCGCCGACCAGTATCTGGCCTTCGTGAACGAGGCGCGGAAACTGCGCCTCGAACTCGCGGCGGATTATCTCGTCATGGCGGCCTGGCTCGCCTATCTGAAATCCCGCCTGATGCTGCCCGAGCCCCCGGCCGGGGAGGAGCCTTCGGGCGAGGAACTGGCGGCCCGCATGGCGCTCCAGCTCGAGCGGCTGGAGGCGATCCGCGCCGCCGCGGCCAAGCTGATGTCGCGCCACCAGCTCGGCCGCGATGTCTTCGCCCGGGGCGCGCCCGAGGGCGTCACCGTGGTGCGGAAGTCGAACTGGGCGACCAGCCTCTATGATCTGATCAAGGCCTATGCCGACTGGGCGGCGCGCAAGACCGGCGGCCACATGACCGTGAAGCTGCCGCCCATCTTCACCATGGAGGCGGCGATCCACCGCCTCTCCGCCATGCTGGGCATCGAACTCGACTGGACCCGGCTGGAGCTGTTCATGCCCGACGAATTCACCGATCCGCTCGGCCGCCGGTCCGCCCTCGCCGGGACCTTCGCCGCCAGTCTCGAACTGGTCCGCCAGGGCAAGATCGAGCTGCGCCAGACCGAGGCCTTCGCCCCCATCTTCATCCGCAAGGCCCGCGACGAATGACCGAAGAATCCGAGCTTCCGCCCGAGGATGCGGGCATCGAGACCGAGGCCACGCCGCGCACCCTCGACGAAGCCGACCTGCTGCACTACAGCCGCATGGTCGAGGCGCTGATCTTCGCCGCGGCCGAGCCGCTGGACGAGGCCAGCCTCGCGCAGCGCCTGCCGCCCGGCACCGAGGTTCGCCCCCTGATCGAGCGGGTGCGCGCGGCCTATGAGGGCAGGGGGGTCAACCTGATCGAGGTCGCGGGGCGCTGGACCTTCCGCACGGCGCCCGACCTCGCCTTCCTGCTGCGCCGGGATACCGAGGAGACGCGCCGCCTGTCGCGCGCGGCGATCGAGACCCTGGCCATCGTCGCCTATCACCAGCCGGTGACGCGGGCCGAGATCGAGGCGATCCGCGGCGTCGCGGTCAGCAAGGGCACGCTCGACGTGCTGCTCGAAACCGGCTGGATCAAGCCGGCCGGGCGGCGCAAGACCCCGGGCCGGCCGCTCACCTTCAAGACGACGGATATCTTCCTCGACCATTTCAGCCTCGCCCAGATCGGCGACCTGCCGGGGATCGAGGATCTGAAGGCGGCGGGTCTCGTCGATCCCCGACAGGCCATGCCGGTCATCGGCCGTGACGAGGATCTGGAGCCGCTGGACGAAGACGAGGCCCTTGACGCGCTGGATACGGGCGAAGATGTCGCACCGGCCGGCGGCGGCGAAACTTGACGGCGGGCTTGCGTCCGGCGAAGTTACTGATAATCATTCGCAGTGAGGCGCGCCAGTCCAGGGCGTGCCCCTGGGAGTTTTGGCAAAAGTGGCATTGACCGACTATCGCCTGAATGCCCGGCGCATCGCCGGGCGGCGCCGGGGCCTGAACGGCTGGACGGTGCTGGCGCTGTGCACGGCGGCGATCTTCGCCCTGCCGGTCGCCATGGTCGCGTCGTCCGCCCTTTCGCCCGCGGGGGAAACCTGGCGCCACCTCAGCGAGACGGTGCTCTCGCTCTATATCACCAACAGCATCGTCCTCATGCTGGGGGTCGGTGTCGGCACCGCGGTCATCGGCGCGGGCACGGCCTGGCTCGTCACCATGTGCCGCTTTCCCGGCCAGCGGCTGTTCGAATGGGCCCTGTTCCTGCCCATGGCGGTGCCGGCCTATGTGCTGGCCTATACCTATACGGGACTGTTCGACGTCGCGGGGCCGGTGCAGGGCCTGCTGCGCGACCTGACCGGCTGGTCGGTGCGGGACTACTGGTTCCCCGACATTCGCTCCATGCCCGGCGCCATCGCCATGATGGTGCTGGTGCTCTACCCCTATGTTTATCTCGTCACGCGGGCGGCTTTCCTCGAACAATCGGTCTGCGTGCTCGAAATCGGACGGACGCTGGGCTGTTCGCCCTGGGGTGCCTTCTGGCGCCTCGGCCTGCCGCTGGCCCGGCCGGCGCTGGCGACCGGTGTCGCCCTGTCGCTGATGGAGGCGCTGGGCGATTTCGGCACGGTGCAATATTTCGCCGTCGACACCTTCACCTCCGGCATCTTCCGCACCTGGCTCGGGCTCGGCGATCCGGTGTCCGCCGCCCATCTCGCTGCCCTGCTGCTGGTCGCCATCGCCGCCCTCATGCTGGGCGAGCGTTATGCGCGCGGTGCCGCCCGCTTCCACCATACGACGACCCGCTACCGGCCCCTGCCGCGTCTGGCGCTGAAGCCGGTATCCGCCTTCGCTGCCATGCTCGCCTGCGCCTTGCCGATCCTGCTCGGCTTCGTGCTGCCGGCTGTCGCCCTCGCGGTCTGGGCCTCGGGGGAGGACGGCATGGCCCTCGCACCGTTCCTGACCTATGCCCGCAACACGCTCACCCTCGCGGTGCCGACGGCGGCCCTCGCGGTCGGGCTGGCCGTTCTGCTCGGCTATGGCCGGCGGCTCGGCCTGTCGCGGGCGGGCAAGGTGGCGATCCGCATCGCCGCCATGGGTTACGCCATTCCGGGCGCGGTAATCGCCGTCGGCGTGCTCGTGCCCATCGCCGGTCTCGACAATGCGGTCGATGCCTGGATGCGCGAGCATTTCGGGGTCTCGACCGGCCTGATCCTCACCGGGTCGATTGCCGCGGTCATCTTCGCCTATCTCGTCCGCTTCCTCGCCGTCGCCTTCAACACGGTGGAATCGGGGCTCGAGAAGGTGACGCCCAGCATGGACGCGGCGGCGCGCAGCCTGGGGCGCAGTCCGCTCGATACGCTGCGCCGGGTGCATCTGCCGATGATGCGCGCCAGCCTGACCACGGCGGCGCTGCTCGTCTTTGTCGACGTGATGAAGGAATTGCCGGCGACCCTGATGATGCGGCCGTTCAATTTCGACACGCTGGCGATCAAGGCCTATGAACTGGCCAGCGACGAGCGTCTGTCGGAGGCGGCGCTGCCGTCCCTCGCCATCGTCGCCGTCGGCGTCCTTCCCGTCATCCTGATGAGCCGGGCCATTGCAAAGGCGCGGCCGGGGTCGCAGTCTGCCGGCTCCTGACAAGGTGTAGCGAGTGTCATGGCCGGTCTTGCCTTTTCCAATGTCACCCATCGTTTCGGCCAGCGCATCGCCGTCGACGACCTGAACATCGAGATCGAGGCGGGCGAGGTCGTTTGCCTGCTTGGCCCCTCGGGCTGCGGCAAGACCACCACGCTGCGCCTCGCCGCCGGGCTGGAGACCCTGCAGCAGGGCCGAATCGCCATCGGCGGCCATGTGGTGGCGGACGAGCGCGGCAGCCTTGCCCCCGAGAAGCGGCATGTCGGCCTGATCTTCCAGGACTATGCCCTGTTCCCCCATCTCTCGATCCTCGACAATGTCGCCTTCGGCATCACGAGGCGCGATGCCCTGGCCGAAGCACAGGCCGCGCTCGACAAGGTCGGTCTTGGCGATCGGGGGCGCAGTTTCCCCCACATGCTCTCGGGCGGCGAGCAGCAGCGCGTGGCCTTGGCTCGTGCGATCGCGCCGCGGCCGGCGGTCATGCTGATGGACGAACCCTTCTCAGGCCTCGATGTCCGCCTGCGCGACCGGGTGCGGGACGAGACGCTGGCGCTGCTTGCCTCGACCGGGGCGGCGGTGCTGCTCGTCACCCACGATCCCGAGGAGGCGATGCGCATGGCCAGCCGCATCGCGCTGATGCGGGCAGGGCGGGTGGTGCAGCTCGGCACGCCCGAGGAACTCTACAACCGGCCGGCGGACGCGGGCGCGGCCCGTTTCTTCGCCGAGGCCAACAGTTTCGCCGGGACGGTGGGCGACGACGGGCAGGTGGCGACGCCGCTCGGCCCGGTGCCGGCACCGGCCCTGCGCCCGGGCAGCCGGGCGGAGGTGCTGATTCGTCCCCATGCGCTGCGGCTCGACGATTCGGGCCAGAGCTTGCCCTTGCGCGTTCTGCGCGCGCGCCTGCTCGGCGCCGACAGTCTGGTTGAATTCGACCTCGGGCCGGGGCTTTCGCCGCTGGTCGCGCGACTCTCGCCGCCGCATTTGCCCCCCGCCGGGACAGAAATGCGCATTTCTGTCGATCCCGGACAGTGTTTTGTCTTTGCGGCGTAACGGAAAGCCCCCAAATAAGCAGGACGACGGGCGGCGCACCGTATTTCTGCGCGTTGCCTCTTCAATGCCCTTGGGGCAATATCCGGCCTCGCTGGGCCATGGTTTATAGAAGGAGAATTGGCGATGGGTGCGATGAGCTTGTGGCATTGGCTGATCGTCATCGCCCTGGTCGTTCTGTTGTTCGGCGGCCGCGGCAAGATTTCCGAGCTGATGGGCGATGTGGCCAAGGGTGTGAAGAGCTTCAAGAAGGGCATGGCGGACGAACCGACGCCGCCGGCCCCGGGTGATTCCGCGCGCCAGGTGACGATCGACGCCACGGCCGAGAAGGCGAAGAGCCAGGACGCTCAGAAGGTCTGATCGGGACCGGTTTCTTTCTCGTAAGGGGCTTGCAGGGCCGCTCCCTGCAGGCGTAACCGCTTGCAGGGCCGCGCCCTGCCGTGGAGACAGGCGCATGTTCGATCTCGCGTGGTCCGAGATCCTCCTCGTCGGTATCGTCGCGCTTCTGGTGGTCGGTCCCAAGGAATTGCCGGATCTGCTCCGCACGGTCGGGCGCTGGGTGCGCAAGGCGCGCTCGATGGCGTCCAACTTCCAGTCGACTTTCGACCAGATGATGCGCGACGAGGAAATGGCGAAGACGCGCCAGGAACTCGAGCGGGCAATGTCCGGCGATCCGGCGCTGCCCAAGCCGTCCTATGCGTCCAATCCCCGTCCTCAGCCCGAGGAAGAGGAAGACTGGTACGGCGACGAAGTCGCCGATGCCGTCGCCGACGTGACCAAGGACACGGATGCCGCGGCCAAGGCCGCGGAGGCCAAGGCCCCGGCCGAGGCAGAAAAACCGCCGGCAGGCAGCACGGGAGCCTGACATGGCAGCAAGCAAGAAGCAGGACGAAGAGCATATCGAGGCGAGCCGCGCGCCCCTGGTCGAACATCTGACCGAGCTGCGCCGGCGCCTGATGTACAGTGTCGCCGCGCTGATCGTCTGCATGATCGGCTGCTATCTGATCTCCGACCAGATCTATGCTTTCCTGACGAAGCCGCTCTATCAGGCAATGGGGGAATCGGCGGCGACGCGGCGGATGATCTATACCGACCTGACCGAAGCCTTCTTCACCTACATGAAGGTCTCGTTCTTCGGCGGCGCCTTCCTCGCCTTTCCGATCATCGCCAGCCAGATCTACATGTTCGTGGCGCCCGGCCTTTACCGGAACGAACGTGGCGCCTTCCTGCCCTTCCTCGTGGCGACGCCGGTGCTGTTCATCACCGGCGCGGCGATGCTTTATTACCTGATCCTGCCGCTGGCCTGGCATTTCTTCCTGGGCTTCGAGGCCCCCGGCGGCGGCGGCGCCCTGCCGATCGAACTCGAGCCCAAGGTGAACGAATACCTCAGCCTCGTCATGACGCTGATCTTCGCCTTCGGCCTCAGCTTCCAGATGCCGGTGGTGCTGACCCTGCTCGGCCGGGCCGGGATCATCTCGTCGAAGACCCTGTCGACCAAGCGGCGCTATGCCATCGTCGGCGTTTTCGCCTTCGCCGCCGTGGTCACCCCGCCCGACATCATCAGCCAGGTCAGTCTGGCGATCCCCATGCTCTTCCTCTACGAAGGCTCGGTCATCGCCGTCCGCCTGATCGAGCGCAGCCGCGCCAAGCGGGAAGCGGCCGAGGCGGCGGAAGAAGCGGAAGACAGCGAGGCTGCGGCCCCCTGAGTGCTGGACGGACTCGTGCCCTGTTCCCTATAAGGACAGGGCACATCGCCGTTTTCGAGCTTCGCCCCCATGCATGACCTGAAACTGATCCGCGACAATCCGGAAGCCTTCGACGCCAGCCTCGCACGGCGCGGTTTTCCGGCCTCCGCCGCCGCGGTGCTCGACCTCGACCTGAAGCGGCGCGACGCGCAGACGAGGCTGCAGGTGATGCAGGCCCGGCGCAACGATGCCTCGCGCGAAATCGGTCAGGTCAAGAGCAAGGGCGGCGACGCCTCGGCGCTGATGGCCGAGATCGCGACCCTGAAATCGGACATCCAGGCGGCGGACGAGGCGGACAAGGCCCTGGCCGCCGAGATGGAAGCCCTGCTTTCGACCATACCCAACCTGCCGGCGCCCGAAGTGCCCGAGGGCGGGGAGGAGGCGAACACCGAAATCCGCCGCTGGGGCACGCCCCGCCTCGCCGAAGGCGCCGCCCATTACGAATTGGGCGAAGGCCTCGGCCTGATGGATTTCGAGGCGGCGGCCCGCATGTCGGGCGCACGCTTCGTCGTGCTCAAGGGCGCGCTGGCCCGGTTGGAGCGCGCGCTCGGCCAGTTCATGCTGGACCTGCACACGACCGAGAACGGCTATATGGAAGTGGCGCCGCCGGTTCTCGTCCGCGATCAGGCGGTCTATGGCACCGGCCAGCTGCCCAAGTTCGCCGAAGACCTGTTCCGCACCACCAACGGCTTCTGGCTGGTGCCGACGGCGGAAGTGCCGCTGACCAATCTGGTCCGCGAACAGATCCTGGACGATGCCGATCTGCCCCTGCGCATGACCGCGCTCACCCCCTGCTTCCGGTCGGAAGCGGGCGCGGCCGGGCGCGACACTCGCGGCATGATCCGCCAGCACCAGTTCGCCAAGGTCGAGCTGGTCTCGATCACCACCCCCGAACAGTCGGCGGCCGAGCACGAGCGCATGACCGCCTGCGCCGAAGAGGTGCTGAAGCGCCTCGACCTGCCGTATCGCGTGCTGCTGCTGGCGGCGGGCGACATGGGCTTCGGCGCGACCAAGACCTATGACCTCGAGGTCTGGCTGCCGGGACAGAAGACCTATCGCGAAATCTCCTCCTGCTCGAACTGCGGCGACTTCCAGGCGCGGCGGATGCAGGCGCGGGCCAAGGCCCCGGGGGCGAAGAACGCGCGCCCGGTGCATACGCTGAACGGCTCGGGCCTCGCGGTCGGCCGGACGCTGGTCGCCGTCCTCGAGAATTACGCGCAGGCCGACGGCTCGATCGCGGTGCCCACCGTGCTGCAGCCCTACATGGGTGGCCTCCAGACGATCAGCCCCCATGCCTGAGGCCGCCGACAAGCCGCTGCGCATCCTCGTTTCCAACGACGACGGCATTCATGCCCCCGGGCTGAAGGTCTTGATCGCCATCGCCCGCGAACTCAGCAGCGATGTCTGGGTCGTGGCGCCGGAAACCGAACAGTCCGGCGCCTCCCATTCGCTGACGCTGACCGAACCCTTGCGCATCCGCAAGGTGGGGCCGAAACGTTACGCCGTCTCGGGCACGCCGACCGATTGCGTGATGATGGCGATCGACAAGATCATCACCGGACGGAAGCCCGACCTCGTGCTGTCGGGCGTGAACCGGGGCGGCAATATCGGCGAGGACGTGACCTATTCCGGCACGATCGCCGCTGCCATGGAAGGCACCATGCTGGGCGTGCCCTCCATCGCCTTCAGTCAGGTCATCGGCTTCGACCGGACAAAGCCGATCCAGTGGGCCTGCGCCGCCGCCCATGGCGCCGCCGTTGCTCGCAAGCTGATCGAGACCGGCTGGCCGCGCGACGTGCTGATCAATGTGAATTTCCCGCCGGTGGCGCCGGACGAGGTGACCGGGGTCCGGGTCAGCCATCAGGGCCGGCGCGGTGTCGGCAACCTCTTCGTCGACGAACGGGTCGATGCGCGGGGCAATGAATATTACTGGCTCGGCTATCGCCGCAGTCCCGAGCCGCCGGAGCCGGATTCGGACATCGAATCGGTCTATGCCGGGGCGATCTCGGTCACCGCGCTGCATCTCGACCTGACCCATTACGATACCCAGGCCAGCCTGCGCCGGGCCTTTTCCGGCCTGAATCTGAACGACTGACGCCATGGGGACCGACACCGAAAAGGCCAGCCTGGTCCTCAGCCTCCGCCAGCAGGGCATCGTCGACCTGCGCGTGCTCGGCGCCATCGAGGCGATCCCGCGCGAGCGTTTCGTGCCGCCCGCGCTCGCCCACAAGGCCTATGAGGACACGGCCCTGCCCATCGCCGGCGGCCAGACCATCAGCCAGCCCTTCATCGTCGCCTATATGACCCAGATGCTGGATGTCGGCGCCCGCCACCGGGTGCTGGAGATCGGCACTGGCTCCGGCTATCAGGCGGCGGTGCTCGCCAAATTGTGCCGCCGGGTCTACACGGTCGAGCGGCGGCGCAACCTGATGCGCCATGCCGAACGCTTGCTGAGCGATATCCATATCCACAATGTGGTGACGCGGCTGGGTGACGGGGCCAAGGGCTGGCCCGAACAGGCGCCTTTCGAGCGGATCATGGTGACGGCGGCGGCGCCTTCCGTGCCGCAGGCGCTGATCGACCAGCTGGCCGAGGGCGGGGTGATGATCCTGCCGGTCGGCCCGGTGCATGGCGATCAGGAAATCTGGCGCGTGCGCCGTCAGGGGGCGGAAGCCCTCTATGAAAAACTCATGCCCGTGCGTTTCGTGCCCCTCGTCGAAGGCGTCCTGCGGGACGATTGACGCGGCACATCGGCGAACCGAGACTGCGACCATGGTTCGGAGCGGCCCTTATCCCGTGATTCGGCTGGCGGCGTGGCTTGCCGGCACGCTGCTGCTGGCGTCCTGCGGCGGCCGGACGGAGCTTGCGCCGGTCGAATATGTCGGTGGTGGTTCTCCTTCGTCTTCTTCGACCGGGACGATCACCGGTGGCGGCAGCGACGGCCCCATGCCGGAAATCGAGGCGGCCCCCCTCGCGCCGGTCAGCCGGGGCGGCGGCATTACCGCGACCCCCCTCGACAGTCCGGCGGCGACACCGGTCGAAACCGCGCCGGTCGAGACCCCGGCACCCGCCATTTCGCCCGGCGCCGAAGCCGCGCCCGCCGGCACGACCACTGTCGCCCCGGGCGAGACCCTGAGCGCGGTCGCCCGGCGCACCGGCGTGCCCATGCGCGACCTGATCCTGGCCAACAATCTTGCGGCGCCCTTCACGGTGCAGCCGGGCCAGGTGCTGCAGCTGCCGCAGGTGCGCTATCACACCGTGGTGGCGGGCGACACGGTCTACAACATCAGCCGGCGCTATGGTGTCGATCAGGCCAGCCTGATGGCGGAAAACGGCATCTCGCCGCCCTTCACTGTGAAGCTGGGCCAGAAGTTGCGCATTCCGGGGCAGGTGCAGGCGCCGGCCCCAACCACGACCCCAACTCCGGCCTCGACCGTGGCGGCGCCGGTTGCCGTCCCGGCCGCGGCCGAGCCCGTGGAAAACCCCGCGCCGGTCCCCGAAATCATCGAACCCGATCCCGACAGCCTGCCGCCGCCGAAGCCGGCGGCCGACGCGGCGACAGCGCCCGCGCTCGCCATGACGGAAGTGCCGCAACCCGCGCGCAAGCCGGTGCCCCCCCCGGTCGCGGCGCCGACGGCGGCTGCGGCGGCCACCGTGCCGGCCCGGCCGGGGTCCGCGTCGAGCGAGGCGCCATCGGCGGGTGACATGCGGTTTGTCTGGCCTGTCGCCGGGGACGTCATCTCCGAGTTCGGCGCCAAGCCCGGCGGCCAGCACAATGACGGCATCAATATCCAGGCTGCGCAGGGCACCACCGTCCGGGCGGCTGAATCGGGCGTCGTCGCCTATGCCGGCAATGAAATCCGCGGGTTCGGCAATCTCGTGCTGATCCGCCATGCCGGCGGCTGGATGACCGCCTATGCCCACAATGCGACCCTCCTGGTGAAGCAGGGCGACAAGGTGGTGCGCGGCCAGCAGATTGCCCGTGTCGGCCATACCGGCAATGTCACCGTGCCCCAGCTGCATTTCGAGGTGCGCAAGGGCCGGACCCCGGTCGATCCCCTGAAATATCTCGACGGCAACGCCGGCTGAGCGTCGACCGCGACGAGGCGCGCGCGGGCTGCAGACTGCCGTCGATTGCAGTCACCAAATTGTCATAAACCTAAAATATTTTAATAATTCCAACAAGCGTTCGTGAAATTTTCCCCGTATCCTTCATGTGGGATTAGGGCAGGGCTTTCCGACGTTAGTCGGATGGCGAGTGGTTTCATTTGCTCCAAGCTTCTCCAAATAGACAGCGGAATGGAAACATCCCTGAGGGCGGATAGGGGCGGCAGCAATGCAGTCCTGCGCCTGTCCCAAAAAACTGGAGGCCCGATGGCACATTCTTCACTTTATGGAACCAAGACGTCAGGCAATTCCGAACGCGATACGTTTGGAGAGCTTGAGCATCTGATCGACATCTTCCTCGATCGCTTCGGCGACTTGTCCGTCGTCGCCATCGACCTCGGCACCGAGGCGAAGGCGACGAACAATCTGCGCCGGGGCGGCTATGAGGGGCTGAGCGCTTTCCTTGCGCGGGCCGATGTCGTCGGGCGCCTCCGCAGCGGCACGCTGGCGGCGATCATGATCGGCTACGCTTCGGAAACCGCCCGCTGGGAAGCGGAGAAGATCTGGCGGCTGGCGCCGGAAAGCGGCCCCAACCTGCCGCGGGTCACCCTGGGGATCGCCCAGTATGAATTCGGCGATACGGTGGAGGCCCTGGTGGCGCGGGCCGAAAAGGCCATGTGTTATGGCCGCCGTCGCGGCGCCGACAAGGCGGTCGAGGTGAACCGCTCGGGCCACATGGTGATCAGCGATTTTCACGGTCAGGCCGCGGCCCCGGCGGCGGTCGCAGGCACCACGCAGGCTGCGGTCGAATGGAACAAGACCGAGGAAGCCGCGCAGGTCCGGGCGGTGATCGAGAGGGCCGCGAAGCGGCTGGAAAATCCGCTGGAATAACGCGGTGTCCGCCCGTCAGGGGGGCAGGGGCTGGCCCAGCCGTCCGGCGAGGTCCTGAATAAACTGCCAGGCGACGCGCCCGGACCGGCTGCCGCGCGTCATTTGCCACTCGATCGCCTCGGCGCGCAGGTCATCCGGTGTGATCTTTAGGTTGAAGTGGCGGGCGTAACCCTCGACCATGGCGAAATAATTGTCCTGGTCGCAGGCATGGAAGCCGAGCCACAGGCCGAACCGGTCGGACAGGGAAACCTTCTCCTCCACCGCCTCGCCCGGATTGATCGCGGTCGAGCGTTCGTTCTCGATCATGTCGCGGGACAGAAGGTGGCGGCGGTTCGAGGTCGCATAGAACAGGACGTTGCGCGGCCTGCCCTCGACCCCGCCGTCGAGCACGGCTTTCAGCGACTTGTAGCTGGCATCCTGACCGTCGAACGACAGGTCGTCGCAGAACAGCAGGAAGCGCCGCTCGACCCCACGCAGGCGGCGCAGCAGCTCGGGCAGGCTGTGCAGATCCTCGCGCGACAGCTCGACGAGGGCGAGCCGGCCTTCGACCTCGGCCGAGACCGCGCCGTGGATCGCCTTGACCAGCGAGCTTTTGCCCATGCCGCGTGCGCCCCACAGCAGGGCATTGTTGGCGGACAGGCCGGCGGCGAACTGGCGCGTATTGGCCAGCAGCAGGTCGCGCACGCGGTCGACCCCCTGCAACAGGGCGAGGGGCACCCGGGAAATCTCGGCGACGCCCTGCAGGCGGGGTGGATCGGTCTGCCAGACATAGGCATCGAAGGCCGAAGGGTCCGCGCTGGGCATGGGGCGCGGGGCGAGGCGCTCCAGGCTGTCGGCGATGCGGGCGAGCAGGGGGGCGAGGGCAGTATCGGTCATGACGGCGGGGACGTTAACACATTGGCCGGCCCCGAACAGCGCCCGCGATTTGCATTCGCAGGCTCAACCGGTATAGTCCGCCCGTTTCGAACCGTGCAGAGATGGTGTCCATGTCGTCCTTGTTGATTTCTTCGGCCTATGCCCAGACGGCCGCGGGCGGCCCCGGTGCCGGCGGCACGGAAATGCTCCTCCAGTTCGCGCCGATGGTGCTCATCCTGGTGGTGTTCTATTTCCTGATGATCCGTCCGCAGCAGAAGCGGGCCAAGGAACACCGCGCCCTGCTGGCGGCGGTGCGCCGTGGCGATACCGTCGTCACCAACGCGGGCATCATCGGCAAGGTCGCCAAGGTGCAGGAAGGCGAAATCCTGCTCGAGGTCGCGGAAGGCGTGCGCATCCGCATCCTGAAGAGCACCGTCGCCGAAGTCCGCACCAAGGGCCAGCCGGTCGCCGACGACGAAAAGTCGGCGTAAGGCGGCCTTCACATCCTTTTCGTCTCCCCGTGGGCCCGGCCCGCGGGGCGATGTCTTTTCGGCTCTCCCCGTCGACAGATCGAGCGGCACAAGATGATCCAGTATTCCCGTTGGAAGATCATGCTCTACATGGCGATTGTCGCCCTGGGCGTGATATTCGCCGCGCCGAACCTGTTCAGCCGTGCCTCGCTCGAAGGCCTGCCGGGCTGGGTGCCGCAGAAGCAGCTCAACCTCGGCCTCGACTTGCGCGGCGGCTCGCACCTCCTGCTCGAGGTCGATGTCGGCGCGGTGGTCAAGGAGCGGCTGGACACGCTGGTCGATTCCACCCGTAACGCCCTCGTCGGCGCCGGCATCCGCTACACGGGCCTCGGCGTCTCGGGCCAGAGCGTGACCGTCACCGTGACGGACAACGCCAGGCTCGACGATGCCCGCCAGCTGCTGCGCGATCTGGCGACTCCGGTAGGCGGCGGCGTGCTCGGCGGCGGCGTGCCCGACATCGACGTGAGCCAGTCCGACGGCAAGTTTACCCTGACCCTGAGTCCCGCCGGCATTCAGGAGCGCACGACGGGCGCGATCAGCCAGAGCCTGGAGATCGTCCGCCGCCGTATTGACGCCGCCGGCACCGCGGAAGCCACGGTGGCGCGCCAGGGCGCCGATCAGATCCTGATCCAGCTGCCCGGCGAGCAGAATCCCGAGCGGATCAAGAAATTGCTGGGCCAGACCGCGAAGATGACCTTCCGCCTGGTCGAGAATGTCAGCGACGCCGAACTGAAGGCCGGCCGCGCCCCCGCGGGCACCGAAATCATCGAGGGCGAACCCCAGCCGGGCAGCTCCACGCCCGAGCTGATCGCCGTGCGCAAGAAGGTGCTGCTGACCGGCGAAATGCTGGTCGACGCCCGCGCCCAGGCGGATCCGCAGTCCGGCCAGTGGGTGGTCAGTTTCCGGTTCGACGCTGAAGGCTCCAAGCGCTTCGCCGCCGTGACCAAGGAAAATGTCGGCCGCCGCTTTGCCATCGTGCTCGACGGCAAGGCGATCTCGGCGCCGGTGATCCGCGAGGCGATCCTCGGCGGTTCGGGCCAGATCAGTGGCAATTTCAACGTCCAGAGCGCCAACGACCTTTCGGTCCTGTTGCGCGCCGGCGCCCTGCCGGCGCCCCTGACCGTGATCGAGGAGCGGACGGTCGGCCCAGACCTCGGCTCCGACGCGATCGCCGCCGGGCAGATTTCCGGCCTGATCGGCACCGCCCTCGTCATCATCTTCATGGTGCTGTTCTATTCGGTGACCGGTGTCATCGCCGTGGTCGCGCTGATCGCCAACATCGTGTTGACCATCGCCCTGCTGACCCTGATGGGCGCGACCCTGACCCTGCCGGGCATCGCCGGTCTCGTGCTGTCGGTCGGCATCGCGGTCGACGCCAACGTGCTGATCAACGAACGCATCCGGGAAGAGACGCTATTGGGCCGAAGTGCCATGGCGGCGCTGCATCAGGGTTTCGACCGTGCCTATGCCACGATCATCGACAGCCATCTGACCGCGCTCTTCGCCGTCGCCACCCTGTTCTTCTTCGGTGAGGGTCCGGTGCGCGGCTTCGCCATCGCGATGGGCATCGGCATCATCCTGTCGCTGTTCACCGCGGTCGCGCTGGTGCGCGTGCTGATGGTCTATTGGGTGAAGTGGGGCAAGAAGAAGATCCTCGACATCCACGCCCTGTTCGGCGCGCGCAAGATCATCCCCGAGAACACGTCGATCCGCTTCATGCGCGGGCGCTTCATCGGCATCGCCACCTCGGCCGTGCTCTCGACCGCCTCGATCGTGCTGTTCTTCTTCCCGGGCCTTCATTACGGCATCGACTTCGCCGGCGGCATCGTCGTCGAGGTGCGGACGGAAGGCCCGGCCGATCTCGCGAAGATGCGCTCCGGCCTCGATGCCCTGCAGCTCGGCGAAGTCTCGCTGCAGGAATTCGGCGGCCCGTCCGACGTCCTGCTGCGCCTGCCGCGTCAGGATGGCGGGGAGCAGGCGCAGGGCGCCGCCGTCGAACAGGTCCGCGCCAAGCTGGCGGAAATCGCGCCGGGCGCCAACCTGCGCCGGGTCGAGGTCGTCGGTCCCCGGGTGTCGGAGCAGCTGGTGAGCAGCGGCGTGCTTGCCGTCGTGCTGTCGTTCGGCGCCATGCTGATCTACATCTGGTGGCGGTTCGAATGGCAGTTCGCGGTCGGCGCCGTGCTGACCCTGATCCTCGACATCACCAAGACCGTGGGCTTCTTCGCGGTGACGGGCATCGAGTTCAATCTGACGGCGATCGCGGCCCTGTTGACCCTCATCGGCTATTCGATGAACGACAAGGTCGTGGTCTATGACCGGATGCGCGAGAACCTGCGCAAATACAAGACGATGCCGCTGCGCGAGCTGATCGACCTGTCGATCAATTCGACCCTGACAAGGACCATCTTCACATCGGTCACCACCTTCCTCGCCATGGCGCCCATGGCGGTGTTCGGCGGCTCGGCGGTGTCGGGCTTTGCCCAGGTGATCCTGTTCGGCGTTGTCGTTGGCACCTCGTCGTCGATCTTCATCGCCGCGCCGATCCTGCTGTTCCTCGGCGAAGGCAAGCTGCGCCGGGGCTCGCCCGCGGCCGCGGCCGCCAATCCGGGCGCGCAGGCGCCGCAGAAGGGCTGAGGCCATGCCGCCGCTGCGGGAACTCGACCAGGCCGAGCGTCGCATCGAACGCTATGGCGCGGGCGGTTTCCGCATCAGCGGCATGTCCCACGAGGGCGGCGTGCTGGTGACCAGCGGGCGTGTCGCCCCCTGGTCGGTCGCGGCGCTGGACGCGCTCGACGCCGCGGCCATGGCGCCGCTGATCGCACGGCGCGACGACTACGAGTTCGTCCTGATCGGATGCGGGGCACAGTTCGGCCTGCTGCCCAAGGCGGCGAAACAGGCCCTGCGCGATGCCGGCATCCGTTTCGACGTAATGGACACGGGCGCGGCCTGCCGGACCTATAACGTGCTGGTCGCCGAAGGCCGGCGGGTGGCGGCGGCCCTGCTGCCGGTGCCCTGAGTGACCTCGCTCGCCGCTTTCGTCCGGGCGCATGACCCTGACCGTTTCCTGACCGCCCTGTTTGCCCCGCCGGAGCGGCGCGAGGCGCTCTTCGCGCTCTACGCCTTCAATTTCGAGGTCGCGCGGGTTCGCGAGATCGTCTCCGACGCCATGATCGGCCAGATCCGCCTGCAATGGTGGCGCGATGCCCTGACCGAGATTGCCGAGGGGCGTTCGCCCCGCGCCCACGAAGTGGTCACCCCTTTGGCCGAGGCGATCCGGACCCATGATCTGCCCCTCGCCACCTTCGAGCGCCTGATCGACGCGCGGGAACTCGATCTCGACGACCAGCCGCCGCCCAGCCTCGCCTCGCTCTCGACCTATCTCGACGGGGCTTCGGGTGCCTTGATCGAACTCGCCCTTGGCGTGCTCGGCACCGGGGCGGCGGGACGGCAGGCGGCCCATGCCGCTGGTATCGGCTATGGCCTGACCGGCTTGCTGCGGGCGCTGCCCTTCCATGCCGGGGCCAACCGGATCTATCTGCCCGCCGACCTGACGGCGCGCCACGGCGTTGAGACCGACGAGATCGCGGCCGGCAAGTCCGGCCTTCCCTTGCGCGCGCTGGTGGCTGAGCTGGCCGGCCATGCGGCGGAGCATCTGAAGGCGGCGCGCCTTGCCGCGCGTGACCTGCCGAAGACGGCCGTGCCGGCGCTGCTGCCCGTCGTCGTCGCCGAGGGCTGGCTGAAGGCGCTGGACAGGGCCGGGCACGATCCCTTCGCCCTGCCGGCGGAGCGGGGCCTGCCACAGGTCCTGCGCGTCGGCCTCGCCGGCTGGCGCGGCCGGCTGTAGCGCGCCGCTATTCGACGGTGACGGTCTCTTCCGCGACCGTGCCCCAGAAGGCATAGCGCAGGCGATAGCTGCCGATGCCGAGCAGATGGCCGGGGATGGCGATCTGGTCGCGGGTAATCAGGGTCTCGCCCGGCTTCAGGCTCGATTCGGCGACGACCTGGGCGCAGATATCGGCATCCTTGGCCAGCAGCACCTCGCCTCGCGCATCCTGCAATTGCCAGACCGCGACATCGCATGGCGTGGGGGCATTCAGCCGCGCCTCGCGGGTGCCGATGTTGCTCAGTTTGGCTTCGACCGGAAGAATCAGGGGGCCGTCGCTGTGCGGCAGCTTCTTCGGCAGGCGCAGGGACAGGCGTAGCCCGGGCGCGGTCGCGCCGGGCGAAATGGCCGGGGTCGAGGCCGGGGTGACCGTCGGCGGCGGCGGCGTCGCGGCGAGGTCGCCGGGGGCGAGAGGGCGCGCCTCGGGCACGTAGGTGGCAGGCTGGCCCAGCAGGGCCGGCGGCGGGACCGCGCCGACATCCTCGCGGGGGGTGGCCGGCTTCCAGGTCGGTCGCCGGGTCGGCATGACCGGCGGTTGCAGCGGCGCGGCCGTGAGCACGGCGACGCCCGGCGCCGCATCGGGAGATTCGGCGCAGGCGGCGATGGCAAGCAGCGCGACGAGGACAACGGGACGAAGGAGCGGCACCATCCCGACAAGGGACCCTGTCGACCGCCTGCGGTCAAGCGCCTTGTGGGGGGCGTGCCGCTCGGTCAAGATCGCGGGCCTTGGGGGGCAGGGGTAACCATGGCATTGCTGCGCGGTTTCGTCCGCTGGATCGAGCGCCTGAACGAGGCGGTGGGCGGCGTTCTGTCCTATGCGACGCTGGCCTGCGTCGTGATCTGCTTCCTTGTCGCCGTGCTGCGCTATGTCGCCGGGGTCGGTTTCGTCTGGATGCAGGAAGCTTACGTCTGGCTTCATGCCGCGGTCTTCCTCGTCGGCGCCGGCTTTACCTTCAAGGTCGGCGGCCATGTCCGGGTCGATCTGTTCTACCGCCCGGCCTCGGCCCGGCGGCGGGCCTGGATCGACCTCTTCGGCTGCCTGTTCTTTCTGTTTCCCTGGCTCATCGTCGTGACCGGCGCGGCCTGGCGCTTCTTTGCCGCCTCCTATGTCATCGGCGAATCGTCGGGCCAGCCCGGTGGCCTGCCGGCACTCTATGTCCTCAAGTTCATGCTGGTTGCCTTCTGCCTGCTGGTCGGGCTGCAGGGCCTCGCGCTGATGGCCCGTTCCATTCTCGTGCTGCGCGGGGAGGAGGACTTTGCCAGCCGGCTGGAAGGCGAGGGGGAGGTGGCGCGATGACCGGCCACGAGATCGGCGAACTGCTGTCCGTCCTGCTGTTCCTGTCGTCGGTCGTTCTCGTGATGATCGGCTTTCCGGTCGCCTTCACATTGGGCGGCAGTGCCGTGCTCTTCGCCTTCGTCGGCGAAGCCTTCGGCGCCTTCAGTTTCGATCTGTCGAGCCTCGCCGAGCGCTATTTCGGCACCATGACCAACGAGGTGCTGGTCGCCGTGCCGCTCTTCGTCTTCATGGGCGTCGTGCTCGAGCGCTCGGGCATCGCCGAGAGCCTGCTGCTGACCATGGGGCGCCTGTTCGGGCGGATGCGCGGCGGTCTCGGCGTCTCGGTCGTGCTGGTCGGCGCCCTGCTGGCGGCATCGACCGGGATCATCGGCGCGACCGTCGTCACCATGGGGCTGCTCAGCCTGCCGGCGATGATGCGTGCCGGCTACGATCCCAAGCTGGCGACCGGGGTCATCTGCGCCTCGGGCACTCTCGGCCAGATCATTCCGCCCTCGACGGTGCTGATCTTCGTCGGCGACATCCTGCAGGGCGCCAATGCCTCGGCCCAGATGGCCAAGGGCAATTACGCGCCGGACCCGGTCTCGGTCGGGCAATTGTTCGCCGGGGCGGTGGGGCCGGGGCTGCTGCTCGTCCTGCTCTATCTCGGCTTCGTGCTGTTCCGCGCCTGGACGCAGCCCGCATCCGCCCCCGCCCTCCGCGAGGAAACGAGGGCCGGCGCCTCGCTCGCCCGCGATGTCGTCTTCGCGCTGCTGCCGCCGCTCCTTCTCATCCTCGCCGTGCTCGGCTCGATCATGGCGTCGATCGCGACGCCGACCGAATCGGCCTCGGTCGGCGCCATGGGGGCGATGCTGCTGGCCGTCCTGCGGCGGCGCCTCGGCCTTGCCGAGCTGCGCTCGGTCATGCGCTCCACCCTGACCATTTCCTCGATGGTCTTCGTCGTCCTGATGGGGGCTTCGGCCTTCAGTCTGGTGTTCCGGGGGCTTGGCGGCGATCTTCTGGTCGAATCCGTGCTGCGCGACCTGCCGGGCGGGGCCTTCGGGGCGGTGTTCGCGGTGATGGCCGTGATGTTCGTCCTCGGCTTCTTCATCGACACCTTCGAGATCGTCTTCATCGTGCTGCCGATCGCGGGGCCGGTGCTGCTCGGCTTCGACATCAGCCCGATCTGGCTCGGCGTCATGATCGGGGTCAACCTGCAGACCTCGTTCCTGACCCCGCCCTTCGGCTTCGCCCTGTTCTACCTGCGTGGCATCGCGCCGGCGGCGATCCGCACCGCCGACATCTATCGCGGTGTCCTGCCCTTCGTCGGCATTCAGCTGCTGGCCCTGACAATCGTCGCGGCGGCGCCGGTACTGGCGACCTGGCTGCCCGATCAGATCTTCCGGACGGGGCGCGCGACGACGCCCGGCGCCGCCGGGGAGCAATCCCCGGGCGATGCGCTGAAGACCTTCATGAATGACTTCGAGGGCGACCCGGCCGATGCCGGGCAATAGGCCCGTCTATTCGATGTATTTGTAGGCGAGGGCCCGGGCGTTGGCCATCGCCTGCTCCCCGATGCGGGTGTAGGCGCTGGCGGGGCCGCGCGCCTTCAGGAAGGACTCGAAGATCTTCTTGCCGATGGCGTCGGCCTTGTCCCGTTCCTCGGCCAGCACTTCGCCGGACGCCGAACCCATGGCGATCATCAGCTCGTTCGGCACGCGGGCGACCTTGGTGCCCTTGGTGATCAGATTGGCCAGTGCCTCGCCGTTGCGCAGGGCATATTCGGCCCACAGATCGTCATGCGCGGCCTGGGCGGCCACGGCGACGATCATCTGCAGATCCTTGGGCAGCTCGTCATAGAGCTTCTTGTTCACGATCAGCTCGAGGCCGGCGCTCGGCTCCTGGAAGCCGGGGCCGTAGTAATATTCCGCGACCTGGTTGAGGCCGAGCGCCTGATCGTTATAGGGGCCGACCCATTCCGCCGCGTCGACCGTGCCGTTCTGCAGCGCCTGGAAAATCTCGCCCGCCGGCACGGTGACGACGGTGGCGCCCAGGCGCTTGACGACTTCGGCGCCGAGGCCGGCCATGCGCACCTTCAGGCCCTTGTAGTCGTCGGCCGTCTTCAGCTCCTTGCGGTACCAGCCCAGCATCTGGGTGCCGGTATTGCCGGCGAGGAAGGGTTTCAGGCCGAAACCGGCATAAAGCTCGTCCCACAGCTCCTGCCCGCCGCCGAAATGGATCCAGGCCGACAATTCATTGGCGGTCAGGCCGAAGGGCACGGTGGTGAAGAAGGGGGCCTGGCGGTGCTTGCCGATATGGTAGTAGGAGGCGTCGTGGCCCATTTCGGCCTTGCCCTCGGCGACGGCCGAGAAGCATTCGAGCGCCGGCACGATCTCGCCCGCGGCATAGACCTTCACCGTCAGGCGGCCGCCCGACATGTCGGTGATGCGCTGGGCGATCCGCTCGGCCCCGGTGCCGACGCCGGGCAGGCCCTTCGGCCAGGAGGTGACCATCTTCCATTCGCGCTTCTCCTGCGCGATGGCCGGGGCGGGAAAGGCCGCGGCGGCCGCGGCGGCGCCGACGGCGGCCGACGCAAGGAAGCGGCGACGCTTGGCGTCGATGGGACCCTTCATCTTGCGTATTCCCCCCTCGGGTGCCGGCGGCTTGTCACGAATCGCGGTCGGGACTGATTTGTAGAGGTTTCCACCCCTCGGGGCCAAGTCCTTCCAGCGGCTGGTAGCGCGCCTTGTAGTTCATCTTGCGGCAATCCTCGATCCAGTAACCGAGGTAGACGTAGGGCAGTCCCAGCTGGCGCGCGCGTGAAATCTGGCTGAGCACGACCATGGTGCCGAGGGAACGGGCGGCATCGCCCGCGTTGTAGAAACTGTAGACGAGGGACAGGCCGTCACTCAGCCGGTCGATCAGACAGGCGGCGTGCAGTCGGCCGTCGGGATCGCGATATTCGGCGACATGAGTCTCGATCGGGCTGTCCTCGATCATGGCGGCATAATCGAGGGCATCCATCTCGACCATGCCGCCGCCCGGATGCCGGCTTTCGAGATAGGTGCGCAGCAGGGCGAACTGGTCCTCGGTCGCGACGGGCGGGCGTTCGGCCATGACCAGATCGTCGTTCCGGGCCAACACACGGCGAAAACCGCGCGAGGGTGTGAAGCGATCGACCGGCACACGCACCGAGACACAGGCGTTGCAGCCCTCGCAGGCCGGCTTGTAGGCGATGCTCTGACTGCGGCGGAAACCGGCGTTGGTCAGATTATCGTTCAGGCCGGCCGGATCGTCGCCGTTCAGGCGCGTGAACACCTTTCGCTCCAGCCGCCCCGGCAGATAGGGGCAGGGGGCGGGCACGGTCACGAAGAAATAGGGAAATCGAACCGTGGTGTGTTCGGTCAAGGGATCGCGTCTCTTTCGTCCTGCATCCGATGTGCAATTCCATGGCCTTCCGCCGGCCGTGTCAATGGATGTCGGCGATGCCGAAGGCACGGATGTGGGACGGGCGTCGAAAGCCGGGCGATCCGCCTAGGTTCTGTACCCATAAACGGGATTCCCAAAGAAGCGGAGCCGTGATTCAAACTTCCTGATACAAGGGAGTTCGCTCATGGCCCGCTTCGATCTGTCGGACAAGGAATGGTCGATTATA
>NZ_QGLE01000019.1 GCF_003173035.1 Zavarzinia aquatilis | reverse complement strand
GATGCGCGACCGCTTCTCGCCTGCCGGCGGGCGTCACCATTTTTTTGACAGAAGTTCCTTCAGCCCGGCGTTGTCCAGCATGGCATCCGCCAGCAACCGCTTCAGCTTCGCGTTCTCGTCCTCGAGCGCCCGCAGACGCTTCGCCTCCGAGACCTCCAGCCCGCCGTACTTCGCCTTCCAGGCATAGAAGGTCGCACTCGACAGCCCGTGGCGACGGCAAAGCTCCGTCACCACCGCACCCGCCTCCGCCTCCTTCAGGATCCCGATAATCTGCTCTTCGCTGAACGGCTTCCGCTTCATCTCAAAGCCCTTCCTTCTCGGTCGGACTCTACTCCACAGCGGATGAACTCGCGGGGGTCAGGTCAGCTCAGGTAGCAGCAGTGGCATCGCGAGCGGGATGCGGCGGTGCAGGAATTGTTGGACCACTGGCGTAATGACGAGAAACCCCGATGAAGGACACCATGACCAAGACCATCGAAGACAAGATCGCTCGAGCTCCCTGGATGACGGAGCGCGAGGTGAGGGCAGAGCTGGCGAATATTCCTTGGCTTCTGGAGCGTAACCCTCAGGACATTGCAACCCTCCGCTATCGCGAAGCTCTCGAGGAGCGGAAGGCGCATGGCCGGCGGCGCGAAGCGACTATTCGTGTCGGCAGCTTGATGTGGGAAACATGCGACAGTTACAGTTATGGGTGTGGCGGCTATTTCGAGGGCGCCCTGGTTGCACGTGTCCATAAGCACGCAAACCATGGCAATGTCCTCAAGGACGTCTATACGGTCGAGGTTCTCGGCATCCGGTATAATGAACGGTTCAGTGCCGTCGAGGATGCCCGCAAGGCCGCGACAGACCTTTTCTCCTGCCCGGGCAACTGAATCGACGCCACGCCGGTGCCATACCGGGAGGAACACCACCAGCGAGAAATTCGTATTCATAAGTTGTCTATGGTCATGGATGTGTTGAAACATCCATAATACCTCTATGGGTGCGCTCTTTTGCGTGCCACAATCAAAGGCCATCTGGGTCAATGGCTATCTAGCGGCCACCGCTGCGGCAACTGAGCCCTCAATAAATGGTTGTTCGAGTTAAGTTCTGGTCAATTTTATGAGATTGATGCGCTGCTGTCGGAAAGAAGAAAATAAATAATAAGAAAATATTTTTCATGAAAAAATGGAATTCATATAATAAAATCGTAGAGCGGAGGCAGTATTGGAAATGAATCAACGTCCTCTATGCTCCGAAACGTTACAGAAACTCGAAAAAATATTTCAGTCAGCGAGAGGGAATTATGAGCGGCTGAAGGAGGTCGCTGATGAGCTTCAGCATCACAAATCGACCGATGCCGGGCGTCTGCGCCTCAAAGTGGTATGCGAAATGGTTCGGGCGAAGTCGCAGTCCGGGCGCACGTCGCCTGTGCCGCCATCGGTTCCGGGCCCGCCAAAACCGATGCCGGTCGTCCGGCTGTTCGATCGTTGCGGGCTGACTGCACCTGACGGGCGCCCATTGCATCGCTATCGTTTAGGCGCTGACGATTATGAAGAATTGGAAACGCTGCTGCGGCAGCGTGCGAGCCGGTTGACGGACGGCAAGGGGAACGATGCGGCGTTGCTTGCGCTTTGGGCATCGGCTTGGTTCCGCCTCCATTATGAGGGCGGACAACGCAAATATGACGATCTGAGCAGGGCAATCGGGGCAAGTCTGTCCGACGCGCAATGGCGCGAGTTGTTGGAACAGGGGCTGAAATGGTGGCGACGCCCGCTCGTCGAGCGTATGGGGCAGCGCCACCGATTGCTGACGGTCGCATTGGAAGGCGGCTTTCCGGTGCGTGTCTTGGCGGCCGGTGAAGGTTGGCTGCCGCGGTATCTCCGAGGGGTCGTCGGGCGGCTGCTCGGCCTCGCGGCCATGCCCTCGCCTGAGGACGCCTTCGCAGTGGCCGACGCCGCAAGGGATGAATTGCGTGACACTTATCGTCAGCCGGCGTTCATCGCGCTGGCGGCCGATCTCGCATTTGTGATTGTCGAACTGCGGCGCCAAGCAGAAGCCGTTGCTCCCGGCCTGACGCCGTCGACGGTGCTCGATCAGATTCGGCCGGGGTGGCGCGACGAACTGCCGATTTGGGCCGATACGGATGCCGCGCGCAGACTGGTCGATGGGATCCTTGCCGCAGAAAAAATTGGGCGCGGCCTGAGTGGCGGTGCCGGATGCGTGCGGGTGTTGCGACGAACGCCCGAAGGGTGGAGCAGCGGCTTGAGGCTGTCGCTCGGCGGCGAGATCAAGGCCGGCGCGCTCAGCGGTTTGGCCAGGCCGGGCGCCAGGCTGGGGGTTCATCCCCATGGAGTGCTGGCGCGCATATTGGGCGAGGAATTGGCCTTTCTGGATCCACCGGGCGAAGACGAGGATGGTTGGCGGCTGCGCCCGCTGACGCGGCGCACCGAACTCGACAACGTGCCGCTTGATGTGCCGATCGACGTGCTCATCCAGTCGCCCGATGGGGCCGCGCGCGTGATGCCATGGCCCGGTGGTGAACCGGAGCGTAGCGACGTCATCACCTTCAATATCGACAAGGAAGACGCGACGGGGCCGACCGTCTTGATCCTCGCCGCACATGGATCGGCCAGCCTGCGGGCCGAGCGCGTTGTCGTGACAGCGCCCGAAGACTGGACTTTGAGCTGGGAACAGACTCCGTGTGATGGTGGCCCCCTGCCAATTGGCCGGACAGCGGATGGCCGTGGCTTATGGCTTGTCGATCAATCCGTTCTGGTGAAGAGCGCTGAAGGCGGCTTGCTCTATTGCATCAAGACAAACGCCACCGAAGAGTTTCGCGACCGGATCGAACTCCGTGGGTTCCTGGTGCAGGACTTTGACGGGGCGGATGGTCTGTCGGTATTTGCCGGGGCGCCGACGGTGAGCTGCTTTAAGGGACGGACGCTGGTCAAGCCACTCGACAAAGAACTGTTGTGGCGGCGCGGCGGCGGTGATCCATGGGAAGAGTGGGCACGGCGTCGGCCCTTGGCCGGTGTGATCGACGTAATGTGGCGCGATGCGCAGACTGGATTCGTGCGGGATCGCGTCCGAGCCGCGATCGTTCCTCGATCCGCAAGAGTACGCCGTGAGCGCGAAGCCGGGGGTTGGCGCTACGAATTCGAGGGGTTCGGTGAGCTTGAGATAGCGCCGGAGCCTGCTGAAGGGCTTCGTATAGAGCGGCATTCGGGTAACAGCTTTGCGTTCACGTTCTTCAGCCATCCCAGCCGGCAGGTAATATTCGCGCTGCGAATGCCGAATGCCGGCCGGTCGATCAGGATTGCGCTGCCGTTTCCTTTGCCTGACGGAATCGCGGGCTGGGACGGCCGTATCGTCCCGCCAGGGTCGGAGATAACGCCGGCGGATCTGGGCGACCTCGTCGCCTTCGGTGGGGGAAAACTGACCCTCTGCTGCGAACTCAAGCATGCGGAGATCGGCGTGCCGGCGCGTTATGTCTCCGGCGACCAAGAGGTTGGTTTACGCCCTCTATCGGAGAGGATTCGGAGCGATCTCGCCTCGGCCGGGATAGACGCTTGGTGTTCACTGAGCATCATCGGCAATAGTTCTCCGCCGTGGCGGGTCCGGCTCTTTGACAGCGAGGTCCGTTGCGCCGACGGTGTTGTCTCGATCGCTGGGATCCATGACACGGGCGGCGGGATGCTTGTTCTGGCCGGCAGGCCAGTCATCGCGCCTGCCGAGGAACATCAACTGGCCTCGCTCGATTTCGCCGATTTCGTGAACCGGCCTTCGGTCGACCTGCCCGCCGACATGGACGGAACGTGGTGGATCTATTTGCGCAGCGGCCCCGTCGTTCGATCCCGACCGTCCATCGTTTCCCGTCCCGGTCCGCCGCCCCCTGTAAGCGGTGGTTTGGCTGCGACGGCACTCATCATTTCTGCGTCGGATCGCCACGCGGCTATCGTCGATCGGATGCGGGCCATTTCGGCGGACCTCGACAGTGCCGGTGAAGACATTCGTTGGCTCCGCGATCTGATCAGTTCGCTGAATGGGCTGCCGGCATCGACATTCGATGCCTTGGTGGCTCTTGCATATGCCCCGATTGTTCTTGCGCATTTGCTTTTGTCGGCGGACGAGGCCGCCCAGGCCACCATCTGGCGTCTCGAGTCCGAGTTGCCCTTTCTTTGGGCCGCGTTGCCACTGAACGCATGGCGGGCGGCGGCGAATGCGCTCGGAAGAAGTATTGCCGAACCACTCATCAAGGCGGGGTGGGAGTTTGCGGCGACGGCGGCCCTGGGAAAACAGACGGTCGATGCTGCCGCGAGCCGTACAGGCCATCTCGATCCGGTCGTGGCGGCCGCCCTGGCTGCGGCCAACCTGATCCCAAGGCCGCGTTCGATCCCTTCCATTCTCGATGCCGCCCAAGATTTTGTACGGCGTACCTATGATCGTGGCGACTTGGGTGTGTCCAAGCAAACGAGTTTGTTTCGCACTTCGGAACTCGCCGCATTTCTTCCGGAGTCGTTCGCAACAAAATTCGATCCGATGCATCTCGAATCGCTGGATGCTCCGGTTGCCGCGGCGTCGGCCGCGAAGTCCGGCATTACACTGACGCCCACCCAGATAAGGCGCTGCAAGGAAGCTGCCGCCGTGGATCCTACCTATTACGTCTCGGCCTATGCCGCGGCCCTGCTGAATACCGAACGATAATCGGGGAAGAATGAATGCGCAGGTTGACGCCCTTTCAAGTGGTAGAGGAAATCCGCCAGCGGTCGGTCGAGGCCATTCTCGGCCTGAGCGGGCTCAATCACCCGGCACTGGCCAAGGAAATCCGGCGCAAGTTTGGTGGGCGGGATATCGGTGCTGGGGCCTTGTTGCAGGAACCGATCGTCGAGGCCGCGTTTCCCTTCATTGAAGCCGAAGAGACATTGGCATCACTCGCCGGCACGACAATTCATTCGAAAGTCGTCGATGCGCTCGATCAACCTGGCGATCCCCGAATCGGGAGGGACTGGCACCCATACAAGCATCAGCTCGAGGCCTGGCGTTACCTCACGGATCCCAAGCCGCAGTCGATCCTGGTAACCAGCGGCACCGGGTCCGGCAAGACCGAATGCTTCATGGTGCCGCTGCTCGACGATCTGGCGCGGGAAGCGGAAGGCCAATCCGGTCCCTTGAGCGGCGTCCGTGCGATCGCGCTCTACCCGCTCAACGCATTGATCGCCAATCAGCAAGATCGATTGGGCAAATGGACAAGGCCGTTCAAGGGCAAGATTCGTTATGCCCTCTATAACGGCGAAATGCCGGATGACGACAAGGCCGGCCGGGAGCGGCAGGTGCCCGAGCAGATTTTGTGTCGGCGCACACTAAGAGCGGACCCGCCGCCAATTCTCGTGACCAATGTGACGATGCTGGAATATCTGACGGTACGTCGCAAGGACCGACCAATCCTCGATGCGTCGCAGGGGCGGTTGCGTTGGATCATCCTCGACGAGGCCCACAGTTACACAGGCTCGAACGCCGCCGAAATCGCGTTGCTTCTTCGCCGGGTCCTATTGTCTTTCGGGGTTACACCCGCGCAGGTCCGCTTTGTTGCGACGTCGGCGACGATCGGGGAAGGGGCGGACGTCACCGAGGAACTGCGCCGCTTTTTGCGTGATGTTTCTGGCGCGCCGGCAGAACATGTGCATGTCGTCGTCGGCCATCGCCATATGCCGGATCTGCCGCCTGTCGATCGAGAGAAAAGCCTTGCCGATATTTCCTGGTCAGGGCGCGATGCCCGTTCGACGGATGACCGGCTGGCGCGTAATCCGCTGGTACAGAAACAAATCGCCGAACTGACAAAGGGCGCGCGGGACTGGCCGTCGGTGGCCAGGGATCTAGCGGAGACAGAGTTGGAGCCGGAAGCGCTCGCACTCGCGCTCGCCCGCACCGAAATAGCCGGCCATCGCCTGCTGCCTTTGCGTTTCCATGTATTCCACCGCGCGATACCGGGACTTTGGACCTGCCTCGACCCCAGTTGCGCAGGGCGAGCTGACGGATGGCCTTTCGGCGCCTTACTGCCCGAAGCCGTCGACCAGTGCCCGGAGTGCGGCGGCAGGGTGCTGCCGGTAGTGTCGTGCCGGAACTGCGGCGAGCCCTTCCTCGATGCCGTCGAGGACAACCGCATTCTGCGTTCGCGCGACGACGGGGAGCGCGAAGACGAATATGCACGGGATTCCGAGGAAGAAGGTGCTGCCTCGTCCGATGACGACGGCACGGGGCCGAGCGCACCGGGAATCGATCGGCTTATTGCGGTTCGTCGGCTGCGTCATGGGCGACCAATGAATGTCGACCCGCGAAGTGGGGCGGTGGCTGATCAGCCAGGGGAGGGCCTTGTCGCTTTGTCGGCTCACGACCGAGAGGATCCCGAATATTGTCCGGCCTGTGCCGGCGCAGGCACGCGAAGGCGGCCGCAAATTCTAAGGCCGTTCCGTTTTGGCGCGCCGACGATCTTGACGAACGCGAGTCCCCTGCTGCTGGAAGGCGCCGATATCTCGGTTTCCGGCCCGCCGTCGGGGTATGGGAGTCCTGCCGAGGGGCGGCAGTTACTGTCGTTCACCGACAGCCGCCAGGGTACGGCGAGACTATCCGCCAAATTGCAGAATGCGGCCGAGCGAAACCGTATCCGTGCCTTGATCTATTTCGCTGTTCAAGACTCCCTGCGCGTCGATCCAGCAGTTGCCGATGATCTGGCTAGAGTGAATGCAGCCATCACGGAGTTGCGCCGCTTGGGCGGCGCCGCGGCCGAGGCGGCCGTGCCATTCCTCGAGCAGCAGCAACGAGCATTGACCAAGTCAAATGCCGGCCTGCCGTGGGAAGTGGTGCGAAGCCGCTTGAGCGAGCAGCACGACGTCAGCCACTGGATGTTACAGGTCTGGGCGAAGCGTGATCCAGACCGTTTCGGGGATCCGGTGAAGGGGCGGGAGCGTTTTGCCGAACTCTTGCTGCTTCGGGAACTCGCGCGCCGCACGAAGCAGGCGAACTCGGTCGAAACCATGGGGCTGGCGAAGCTGAGATTTGCCGCAATCGAGAACCTGCCCGAAGGTAGAACGCCGAACGCGTTGCGAACACGCGGGAAGGCAATCCAAGACTGGCGCGATTTCCTTTACCTCTGCCTGACGATCGCCGCGCGCGACTATTTCGCCATCAGAATCGGGGGCAATGATGCCCATTGGCTGCAACCCGGCATCCCACCGAAACGACTGATCGGTCCCAAGAGCGCGATTACCGCGAAGACGGAAATTCGTTGGCCGCAAATTCGTCCAGACCACATCGGCAATCGCGGTTCACTACCCCGTTTGTTGGAGGTTGGCCTCGGGTTGGATGCCGAGGAACGCGGGGACCGCGAAACTATCAACGAGCTCCTTGAAAAAGCGTGGTTCGATCTAGGGCCTTTGTTCACAGCCGTCGGTAGTGGTGCAGATATGCGCCTGGAGCTCGGCGATGCCGTGATCGCGCCGGTGGAAGATGCATGGCGGTGTCCGGTCACGCGGCGCGTGCTCGATACCACCTTCTGCGGATATTCCCCTTACGGCCTCACCACGGGTCTGACACGTGGCTCGGGTGCGCTGGCGGAACCGATCAAGATGCCACGCCATCCGGCCCCGTTCATGACCAGCCCCGGCGACGAGGAACTGGTTCGCCGCTGGCTGGCGGACGACGAAGGCGTGCGCAAATTGCGCGTCACAGGCCTATGGGGAAATCTCCACGATCGGATCGCCCTCGGATCCCCCTATGCGCGTGCGGCCGAACATTCGGCACAACAGCCGTCACAGCGGTTGCGCAATTACGAGGCCGAATTCCGGTGCGGCGAAATCAACATTCTCAACTGCTCGACCACGATGGAAATGGGTGTCGACATCGGCAGCGTTTCCACGGTGATGATGACGAATGTGCCGCCGTCGATCGCCAATTATCGACAGCGCGTCGGGCGCGCCGGTCGGCGGCGGCAAGCGACGGCGATGGCTTTTACCTATTGCAGGGATAACCCGATCGAATGGGAAGCCTTCCGCGAGCCGCTGCGTTTTCTAGGTCGGGCCGTCGCCGCGCCGCGGGTCTCTCTCGACTCTGCGCCGCTCGTTCAGCGGCACGCTAACGCCTTGCTGCTCGCCGCCTTTGTCCGCGGACAGAACGGTGATGCGACGACGACCAAGGCGGGGGCCTTCTATGGTTTCCCCGCCGACTTGCGGAAGGAGCGATTGCCTGATCCGCCGTCCGTTGCCTTCCGTGCCTGGCTTGCCAAGCCCAGCGTCAGGGAGGCCATGGCCGGCGCTATGGGTGAATTGCTCCGCGGCTCGGTACTGGAAAACGACAAGGGCATATTCGAGAGCGCGAAATCGGCGGTGGAAACGGCCGAGGGTGAATTCCGAGCTGAATGGGACGGCTTGCAGTCGCAGGCGGTCGGGCTGGATCGCGAAATTGCCAGGAAGGCGATCGGTTTCCAGCTTCAGCGCTTGTGCGGTGAATTCCTGCTGTCCGATCTTTCCGATCGCGGAGTGCTCCCGGGACATGGCTTCCCGACAGCGGTGGTTCAGTTCATCCACAAGGACGAGCCGGATCGGGACGAGGGCGCGGCCGAAGAAGGGAGCCCATTTCGGCGGCGTTTTTTCGCCAGCCGAAATCTGGACCAGGCGATGCGGGACTATGCACCCGGTGCCGACGTCGTCATCGACGGTCTCGTATACCGATCGGCCGGGGTTACACTCAATTGGAAGCGACCCGCCGGCGATAAGGATGCCCGCGATATCCAGAGCCTGGGGTTCGTCTGGCACTGCAAGCAATGCGGTGCCGCTGGAACGCATCGGGTCCGTGTCAGCGAATGTTCCGAATGCGGTGCGGCTGGGGATCCGCTGTGGCAGGCGGAATACCTGCGACCGGCGGGGTTCGCCGCGGAACCTAGACCAGCCCATTCCGATGCCGACATTGTTGCCTATGTGCCGCCCGAGGCGCCAATTGTCGCTGCCCGTGGGAGTGCCTGGCATCCGCTGCGGGTGCCGGAGCTCGGGCGATCTCGCAGCAGCGCGAATGGACTGGTCTTTTACTCGAGCGCCGGGGGCGGGCTGGGCGACGGCTATACGGTATGTCTGCATTGCGGACGGGCACAGGCGATGGACGCGCCAGAGAATTTGCCTTTCGCGTCGCACCGGCCGCTCCGCTACACCAAAGCCGACGACGATGGAAAATGTCCTGGCGCGTCGCGGCCATTTGCAGTCAAGCAGAACATCCTGTTCGGTCACGAGATTCGCACCGACGTTTTCGAGTTGCAGCTCGACGGGCTGGACCAGCCTGGTGCCGCCTGGGCGTTCGGTTCCGCGTTGCGTACGGTGCTCACGCGCGAGCTTGGCGTCGAATTGAACGAGGTGGGCTTGTGGATCGAGCGCCGGTCGACGGCGATCGGCGGTTGGGTCCACAGCATATTCCTGTTCGATCACGCATCGGGCGGCGCCGGCTTTTCGCCACGGGCGCAGGACCTGTTTGCTAAGTTGCTCGGGCCGATCCGCGGCCTTCTCGACTGTGGTGTCGAGGGCTGCATCAACGGCTGTTCGGCCTGCGTCCTGACGCCCGATCTGCACGAGCAGCAGAAGATCATCGACCGCCAGTCGGCACTGGCCTTTGTCGAGACGCGCATGGGCGCCCTGGCCACGCCTGCTCCAGTCGATCACTTCGTGTCCGGCGCAAGTTTCAGCGACAATCTGGTCGACGAACTGGCGGCAGGTGCCGGAAGTGTCACCATCTGGGGCGAACATCCGAACGTCGCAGCATTGCGAAGCGGCCCGTTCTCCCGTCTGGCGGCCTCTCTCCAGCACGCGGGGCGCCCACTGGTCCTGGTTCTGACGCGGGAGATATTGGCCGGCATGGACGATGCCATGCGGCTGGCGTTGCGGGACTTGGCGGCCCGCTTCGACATCGTGTTGCGCTCAGGCTCAGCACCACGCTTTCCGAACGGCGCTGTTGCGCTGGCGGCTCTCGGAGCCTCGGGTAGCAGGGAGATCTGGGCTACCCGTGACAGCGGGGCCGGTATTCTGGGAGATGCCTGGGGTGTCGCCGCCGAGGCGCCGATCTTGCGCGCGACCTGGCACCTCGAGGATAACGTCGAGGCGGTCCCCGCGGACCTGATGGAGCCGCGCGCCGATGCCGCATTCATCAGCTTCACGACGGAATGCAATGGTCCGCTTTCGGGCTTCGGTGCTCGTCTGCTCGAATGCGCGAAACCCTTGCTGCAGCGTGTCGGCGGATGGCGGGCGGGCCATCTCGTCGGCGTCGAATATTTCGATCGCTATCTCAAGAATCCGCTGACCGTGCGCCTTGCCTGCGAATTTATCGGGGCACTTTCGAAATCCGTCGGGAAGGCGGGGCAGGTGCAGGTATCGCTGGTCAGCGAGCCTTGGCGACCGGACCCGCGATATGACGACCGAAGACCGTGGCAGGCCGTCCATGATTGGCGTTCCGACGACGACCGCGTGAAAACGACGGAAGCCGTCCTCGGCAGGTTCGGCATGAACGGGTCGATGGTCTTGAGAAGGGATCGGCACGCCCGCGAGATGGTCTTGTCATTCGACGATTCGACCGCGGTCACCATCGTTTTCGACCAGGGGTTCGGCTGTTGGGCTGGCCCGAGGGGCATTCCGCTTCGTTTCGACTTCGGGGCCAGTGCGCAGGACCAGGCCCAGAAACTCGCGGCGCTCAATGCGATGATCGAAGGGCCGGACAGCCCCTCCTATATCGTCGTGCATCGATGATCGCCCGCAAGGGCGATCAAGCGTGTGCGAAGTCCGCCAGATATTCCGAGGTCGGGGTGACCCCGGTCAACAGCAGGTGTTCGCGCGCCCTGGTGCAGGCGACATAGAGCAGGCGACGCTCGGTCTCATAGATGTCGTCGAGTTCGGCTTCGTCGGCGGCATCGGCGACGCGCTCGTCGAGCGGCAGGGTGCCCTCGTCGCAGGCCATCACGACCACGGCGCGAAACTCCAACCCCTTGGCGAGACTCATGGGCGCGGTCGTCATCTGCTCTTCGCCGGCCAATCCGGCGACGGCGGCGCGGGCGCGCGGAACGAGCGCGGACGTGCGGACGAACAGGCCGATTTCCCGGGGCTCTATCCCCTCACTCAGCCAGCCGTCGACCGTGCCACGCACGGCCTCCGCTTCGGCGGCGGTACTGCCGAAGGCCATCACGTCGGGCGCCGGACCGTCGAATACCGAGACGATGCCCCGGCGCTCGTCTTCCAATCCATCGGTGTCGCGCAGAACCGTCGGCAGCAGCCGGTCGGCGGCGCGGCGGATCTGCTGAGAGGTGCGATAGCAGACCTTCAGCGTGTGCGAGCGGCCCCGCACGTCGACACCGAGGCCGGCCCAGGAGAAGGGGTGCTGGAAAATCCGCTGCCCGACATCGCCCGACAGGAACAGTCCGTCTGCCGTCGCGGGGGCGAGGGCGGCGAAGAACCGCAATTCCGCCGGGCCGAGGTCCTGCGCCTCGTCGACCAGGACATGATCGAAATGCTTCGACGGGCGCCGCGCCAGGGCCGCCGCAAGACCGCCGAAGACTTCCGCCCAGGTGGTATAGCGTTCGGCGGCGAGGGTGGTGCGCACGGCCTGGAACACGGGCCACAGGTGGGCGCGCTGATTGGGGCCGAGACGGTTTTTCCGGCCCATGCGCTGGACCGTCGCGTAATCGTCGAGCGACTCCAGGCCCCAGGCGTCGATGACATTGCTCCATTCGGAGAGCAGGAAGCGTTCGGTGAAACCCTTCAGGTTCTGCGCCTCGGCGGCTGCCGCCAGGCGCTCGCGCAGCACGCTGTCCTTGGCGATGCGGGGGCGGACGCCATGTTCGAGCTGGAACATCTGTTCGGCGATGCCGTGGAACGAGGCGGTGACGATGCGGGGCACCACGCCGCCGGTCTCGGGCGCCAGGACGAGCAATTTCTTGGCCAGGGCTGCCGCCAGGGGCTCGGAAAAGCTGGCCAGCAGCACCCGTGCCTTCGGATTTTCCCGTGCCAATCGGACGGCGCGATGAATCGCCACGATGGTCTTGCCGGTCCCCGCCGATCCGGCGACACGGGCCGGCCCGGAGAAGGAGCGTTCGACCAGCGCCCGCTGGGACGGGTGCAGGAACACCCCCCATTTCTCCCAGGGAAAGGCGAGGGCCTGCGCCAGTTCCTCCTGGTCGGCGATGGGGCGAATGCGCCGCAGGGCGTCGGGATGGGCGAAGGGATCGGCCGGCACCGGGGCGGGCACCGCCAGGCGGCCGGTGGCGGCATATTCGAGCAATGCCTCGGCCGCTTCCGCCGGCAGATGGGCCGCCAGGGCGAAGAACCCCTCCTCGCTCGCGACGCGGACATCAGCCAGCCAGTCCATCGGCACGCCGATCGAGAGCAGTGCATTGTCGTCCAGCGCGGTGAACAGCGGCGGTCCAGACGCATCGCCGCCTACAGGAGGAGGCGGAACGGTGAAATCGAATGTGGTCTGCGGCGCGACCTCTTCCACCCGCTCCCGCACTTCGACGATCTGGATGGCGCCGGTGCGCGGATGCGCCTCGATCCGGCGCCGCGCCGCCCAGCCATAGGCATCGTCGTGATGGCCGACATAGGCCACAAGGAGGCTGTCGCCCGTCCTGTGGACGATCAGGCGGATGTCGCGATTGACCCGTGCCGACCAGAAATGCGGGTCCTTGCTGTTGTCGACGCGATGCAGCTGCAAGCCGTTGCCGGCCGGGTCCATCTGAAGATCGAAGACACTGGCCTTCACCGCCTTCTGGTCCGGGCCGGCCAGGCGGTTGAAAGAGGCGGTGAACGTGTCCGCGATCAGGAAGTTCATGGCGATCTGCTCAAGACCTAAACCCGTGCTCGGCCCGGTGACGGGCGAGATATGCCTTGGTCGCCGAACTCGGCACCCGGGTCAGGCGCCGTGGCGCCGGGACGAGCTTGCGGTGCTCCTGGTCGAGCCTTGGCGCGAAAAGGACGTTGCCGTCGTCGTCGAATGAGATCAGGCCAGCGTCGAACAGCGCATCAAGGGTCGCGATCAGGGGCAAGCCGTTCGCCGGGGTCAGCCGCTCACGATTGTCGGCACTGCGCCAGGGAACGATATGCGAAGCCCGGATAGCCTCCGGGAGATCGCACCCGGTCACGGCGCATTGGCCGCCCCAGAGGCGCAGAACTTCCTTTCGGAACGTGCCCTGGCCGATCCGTGCGTCGATCAGTTGTTGGCGACTGGTCGAGCCGATCGAAGTGTCATTCCAAATATCCTTGAGGTCATTGGCAATATCTGCGGGTTTGGGGATGCTGACGAGCGAGCCCCCCTTGAGTTCGGGAGGGTGGGGAATTCCGCCTCTGCCCGCTCCGATCTGCACAAGCAGGGCTGGCTTCGCAATGCCAGCGCGCTCGGCGAACTCGGCAATTAGCGCGGGCGTCGGATCGACAGCGACGATGTAGCCATTGTCCAAGACAAACGTGGCTAGCCCCTGCCCATTCACGAATTTCAGGCATCCCGCATCCATTGAACGCTTTCGGCCCTCGGCGTCGCGAAACCTGTACGGCACGGGACGGCCCAATTTTTCCCGCATTCGGACGAGATGCAGTTTGAAATAGTTCGTTCGATCTCCGTCTCCGTTGCCTTTGACTTTCAGGTCTCGCGGTCGATACAGGTCGTGTTTGCTCTTCGAGAATGGTTGCGAAGCCGTGCTGCCGTCCTGCTTCACATAGTCCGGAATGTTGATTTCCAGCTTCACGAACGGAACGTTGGGTTCAAACTGTTTCTCCATTTCACACCCCAAACACCTTCATCACCTCGTCGCCGAAGTGGTTGATGACCTTGACCGCGATGCGGCCGCTTCTCGGCCGGGGGAAGGGGCGGGAGGTATCGGCATAGAGGGTGGCCCAGGCGTCCTCGTCGATCTCGGCCTTCAGGGCCGTCTTCAGGCTCTTGTAGGGATCGTTGGCGCCGAGGAAATAGGCGTGGCGGACGAAGAAACTCTCCTCGTTATAGTCGGTGTCGATGAACCAGGCGGCGATACCCTTGGTGTCGTTGGAGCGGATCTCGCCGGTGTTGGGGTCGAAGACGTCGACGCCGTTCACCTTCACGCGGATATCCGGCCCGCCGTCGTCGAGGATTTCGACATCCGGCTCGCCGAAGACGACGAACATGTTGCCGCGCCCGGTGTTCTTCAATTCCGCCGACATATGCATGTCGGGGTTGATCCGCGCCTTCAGGATCTTGAGACTGCCGAGGTTGCCGAGTTCCGAGGAATGGGCATCGAAATTGAAGGCGCAGGCGATCAGCACGTCGAAGCGGGCATCGACCGCCTCGCGCGCGGCAGCCACAAGGTCCTGACGGCCGACGGTGCCATATTCCGGCCCGATCAGGATCGCCGCCCGCCGCTCGGCCCCGTTTTCGCCCTCGACGAAGGTGCCGCTGGCACCGATGAAGTTACCGGGCCAGGGCGCGAGGTTCTCGAGCGTGATGCGGTCGCCCTTGGCCTGTTGCTTCACCCCCTCGGCCCGCAGGTAGTCGATGACGACGGCGGCGAAATCCTGCCCCGCCAATGCGGCGTCGGCGGGCGAACGCCGCCCTTCGGCCGCTTCGAGATCGGCAGCCAGGTCGTCCTCGCTCGCCGGCAGCACGCGGTGGGGCGACAGGCTCTCGACCGTGAAGGGCCCGGCAACGCGGATGCGGCCAGTGTCGACATAGGGCTTGTCGTAGAGATATTCGACATCGGCCCTTGCGGCGATCGAAGCGTCGATCTCCTGCTGGCGGGCGATGCGCGCCTGCCACCATTTCTCGTGCGCCGCGGCGGCGGCGGCAGGCGCCCCGGCCGGCAATTCGCGCGGGATCTGCCATTCCTCATAATTTTCGCCGAGGGCGGCGTTGAGCGCGTCGCGCAGCGGCTCCAGCACCGCCTGAAACTTCTCCCAGATGTCGTCGATCTGCGAGTTGTCCGCGATCGACTTCAGGGTGATATGGGGCACCCGTTCATAGACGAAACCCTGACGCAGATCGCCCTGCACCGGCGTATCGGCCGGCAGGCGCTGGCTCAAGGCCGCTTCCTTGGCCCTGCCCTCGCGGCTGTCGGCCAGTAGATACCAGGGATAACGCGCCGCCATCAGCCGCGTGCGCGCCAGCGCCAGGGCGACCCGGCTGGTATCGACAGTGATCCAGCGCCGGCCCCATTGCTCGGCGACATAGGCGGTGGTGCCCGAGCCGCAGGTCGGATCGAGCACAAGATCGCCGGGGTCCGTGGCCATCAGAATGCAGCGTTCAATAACCTTTGCGTTTGTCTGGACAATATAAACTTTGTCGTCAGTGAAGGCGCCGGTCTGTGTATCTAACCAAACATTACTCAGGCTTTGCGCGTCGAAATCTCGCAAATACCGCACATAAGATATTGAGTTGGCTGTTGGTAGAGCAAGGCGTCGCGCTCGTGCCAGTCGCTGCACTCCTACAGGGTGGTGGCATTTCCAATGCGAATTTTTTTTCCACGGGTCGAATACATGGCCCTCGAACGTGAATGGCTGCGGTGCCGATGCCCTGCCTTGAGAATACGCATTATCATGACGATATACGCGCAAATTTGGGCTTATTGCCGCCTCGTTTTCCCGCTCTTCCGCATTGAGAAAGCGCCTCATTGTGTCGGGTTCTTCAGCCCGAGTGAAGCGATCACCTTTGTCGTCAGCTAATGCTTTGCGTGCGTAGGGCACCCTGTACTTCACGGACGCAGATGATCTCGCATACCAAATTATGAAATCGTATGATCTGGCTAAGGTGGAGCTAGTGAACGAACTGGTTGTTTTAAAGGCGATGTCCGCAACGTAGTTCTCCGCTCCAAACACCTCATCCATCACCGCCCGTACCCGATGCACATTCTCGTCGCCGATTTGCACGAAGATCGAACCGCTTTCGGTCAGCAGGTCGCGCATGGCGGTCAGGCGGTCGCGGAGATAGGTGAGATAGGAATGGATGCCGTCCTTCCAGGTATCGCGGAAGGCTTTCACCTGTTCGGGCTCGCGGGAAATATCGGCCTGCTTGCCGTCCTTCACGTCTAGGCTCTGGGTCGAGACCTGCCAGTTGGAATTGAACTTGATGCCATAGGGCGGGTCGAAATAGATGCATTGCACCTTGCCGCGCAGGCTTTCGCGTTCCGACAGGCTGGCCATCACCTGCAGGCTGTCGCCCAGGATCATGCGGTTCGACCAGTGCTGGTCGTGCTGGTAGAACTCGGCCCGGGCTTCGGGGTCGAGGCCGTTGAAATCGGCGAAGAGGTCGGGCATTTCCGCCTCCGCCTCGCGCTTCGCCTTGGTGCGGCGTTTCAGGTCGTCGATGATCGCCTTGGGGTGGATTTTTTCCTGGATATAGAGCGGGGGGACGTTGACGATAAGGTCGCTCCAGTCCTGCCGGTCCTTGCCGCGCCAGACCAGTTGCGCGTCCGACAGGGTGAGGCTGCCGGTCTCGGCCAGTTGCTTCATCTGTTCGTCGGTGATGGTGATCTTCACGCCGTTCCAGATCAGCTCGGGCGCGCGCGGTTCCTCCTCCGTCCGCACCGCCCCTTCGGGCAGGGGGCGGCTCCGCGCGTAATGCTTCGGCGCCATGGGCGAGGCGTCTTCCTCCCGCCGGAAGAAACTCTCCATCTCTGCCGTCGGAATATTGCGGCGCGTCGCCTCGTTGTGCTTCAGGGCATCGACCTGCTTCGAGGACTTGCCGGCGGGGGTGCGGGGGCTGCGGGCCATCAGATCGTTTCCTCGTGTTCGCCGACGTGCTGCACTTCCGCTTCCTGCTCTTCATCGCTGTAATGGTCATCGGGGTCGGGCGGCGCCACAGTTTCCCGCACGGCATCCTTGCCCATGGCAGCCTCGATCAGACGCAGCAGGCGCGCGCGCCGGTCGTCAAAAAAGGCGGTGAACTCGTCGGCGCGCAGGCGGGCGATGTCGATTTCGTGAGACTTCAGGATGCTCTCCAGACGATCGGCGGGGATCGCCGGCAATTGCCCGCCGCCCTTCTCGAGACGCGAGAGGTAGGACGAGGGCGCGACCCCGCCGATGATGCGGTTGGTGCGTGCCGAAAGCGGCGTCTTGTTGATGATGCTGTTGTAGATGTCCGGTGAGATGCCCTGGGCCGGCTGCTTGCACCAGGCTTCGGGAAAAATGTGGTGGATGTCGACGTTCTCGTCGAAGAATACCGTCTGGTCGAAGGGTTGGCCTGACATGAAATCCTCGGCGCCGCACCGCATCAGCAGGGCGTGAACACCCTTGTAGGCGGCCGAAAGACGGGAACGCAGGGTGCGCAGACGCTCTTCGCGGAAATCAGCCCGATCGACCGTCTGGGGCAGTGGCCCGCCGGCGATCCAGCGGGGAACATCCCGAATATCGAGGGCGAAGCGGGATTCGATCGCTGAACCGTAGAGTTCGCCGAATACACCGCACCAATACCATTGCGCCAGTCGCTTGCGCACCGCGTCGTGTTCCCAGGTCTCGCCGAGTTCCGCCAGGATCGCCGCCAGGGGGGCAAGCTGCGTCTGATAGGGCAGGTCGCGGGCGCGAAATATCTTCAGGCCATGGAGAAATTTCGCGGCCTTGATGTAACCTTCCTCGACCATGCCGGCATAGGCGACATAGGCCGAAAGGGGCAGTTGCAGCAGGCTGGCGCGGGTCGCGCTGATCGCCGGCGGCTCCTTGCCCTCGGCCTCGGCTCTTGCCCGGACGGATTTGGTATGCAGCAGCGATATGGCCTGAAGAAATTCGACCGGTTCCACGTTGGCGAGAACCGGCTGCTTCGCCAGCCTGTCGCGCCGGGCCTTCCAGTCGTCGCGCAGGCGGAATGTCTGGCCGGCATACATGGCGGTGACGAGCTCGAAGGCGTCGAGCGGCTTGCCGCCGGTATTCACCTTCTCGAAGACGAGGCAGACCGCCGCCCGGCTGGTGTCCTTGCCGAGGGCGATGACCGGAACGTGATAGTCTGTGAAATTGTTGATCACGCGGATGGAAAATTCGTTGATCAGGGCCATGTGGTCCTTACGCGCTTCCATGTCCTGCAGCACCCAGGTCAGTGCCGCCTGAATCCAGATCTGGGCATCGAAAATGCGGTCGATCGGGAAGTGGAGGGCGGTGAATTGCGCGTCTTCGTTCGAGAGGTCGAGCGCGATCCTGCGACCGAAATCTTCCCGAATGATCCGGTCTTCTGGTGTCGCCACGATGGCATCCCGCCGGGCGACATTCGGATTGAGGGCTGCCCTGATGTCGAAATAGAAGTGGAGCTTGACCGGTTTATTCTTGGCGGTCTGGGTCTTGACGGCATTGCGGCTCGACGTCGACTGGTAGAGCGAGGTCATGCGCTGCTGCCCGTCGAGGAGATAGGCTTCGAGCGGCTTGCTGGCCGCCGGTGCTCCCTCGATCGGGTTGACGGCGAAGGCGACTTCCCCCGCCGCTTCGAGGGTCATCAGCGCGCCGACGGGGAAGCCCTCCGAAACCGAGGCCAGAAGATCGACGATCCGGTCCTGGTCCCAGACCCAGCCGCGCTGAAAATCCGGCAGTTGCAATTTTCCTTCGTGGCAGTCCCGCATCAGGTCCTTGAGGGCGGCAGGGTGAGTCTTGAACGACGTCGTCACTTGCTCTGCCCCCTCAAAGTCTCGACCAGCCTGGCGAAATCCTCTTCCATCACCGCCCAGTCGCGGAATTCGGCGAAGGCCCAGCGACCGAAGCCGCCCAGCGCGTTGACGCCGGGCACCCAGAGGTCGCGCGTGGTCTGGGCCTTGGCCTTGTCGCTCTCGTCCCGGGCGCCCTTCACTTCGAGGACGAGGTTGAGCGGTTCGGCGTCACCGACATCGAGACGGACCAGGAAATCCGGCAGATAGCGTCTGGTGACGCCGCCGTCGAGATAGGGGATCTCGAAGCCCAGCGCCTGGTTCTTGGCATAAGCCAGCACGCGCGGGTGGCCTTCCAGTGTCAGGGCGAGCTGTTCCTCCCAACTGCTGTCCAGCACGACATGGCTGATCTGGCAGCGGGGCGGCTGCGCGCCGGTCTTCCAGCAGGGTTTCGAGGTGATGAAATTGACGAAGCGGGTCGAGCCCTTGGGATTATAGGGATCGAGCACGGCGAGCAGGCGGCCTTCGCTGCCCCGGGTGCAGGCGATGTCGATCTTCTCCGCCGCGCGGGCGAGCTGGTCCTGATAGAGGATCGCGCCGACCGGAACGCCCCGCGTGACCAGATAGCCCTCGTCGATCCAGCGTCTCGCGAGGCGCTGGATCTGCGGGAAGAGATGCTGCTTGGGGAAGCCATCCTCGTCGCGGAAACTGGTATAGAGCAGGTGCTTGGCCAGGTTGAAGCTGATCTCCGACGGACGCAGGCGTTCCAGCACCTGCGGCGTGATCGTCACGCCGGCGCCGACGATGCCTTCCATCACGACCGAGGTGGGGCCGATGTCGGCCGGGGTGATTTCCAGCCGGCTGTCTTCGCTGAAGACCGCCTCCAGCTTTTCGGACGGCAGGTCGCGGCGGTAGCCGCTGACCCGCGGGAAGGTGATTTCCAGCGCGGCCCGTTCCTTGATCGCGTGGACACGGGTGACCGGCTTCGGCGCGGTCGGCTTCGCCACCTGGGGCGAGGTGGTGAAATCGAAGGGGATACCCATGATGTCGGCATATTCGACGTCGAACAGGCCGGTCTTCTCGTTCAACTCGTAGGAGCGGCGGCGCAGGCCGCGGCCCACCACCTGCTCGCACAGGAGCTGGGTGCCGAAGGCGCGGACCCCCAGGATATGGGTCACCGTGTTGGTATCCCAGCCCTCGGTCAGCATGGAGACGGAGACGACGCAGCGGATCTGCTCGCCCAAGCGGCCGGGGCGGCCGACGGTGTTCATCACTTCCCGGAGAAGCGCGCTTTCGCTGGTTTCGCCCTGGGCCGCGGCGGCGCCTTCGCGCGTTGCCAATTCGCGCTTGAATTGTTCGATTTCGGCGCCGGCCACGTCGCGGAACCCCTTGTCCAGGGCATCGCCGGATTCGATCTGGCGGGAGTCGATCAGCAGCGTGCGTGGGCGCGGATAGCGCGTGCCCTGGTCGTCGTAATTGCGGAACAACTCCAGGTGGCCGGCATGGAAGGCGGCGCGCTCGCCCGCCTCGGCATCGCCGCGCTCGAAGCCGGCGATCCATTCGAAGACGAGCTTCGAGATCGCGGTATTCTGGCAGACCACGATGAAGACCGGCGGCACGCCGATGCCGGCGCGCTGCCAGCGCTCGAATTCGCCCTCGTAATGGCTGTAGAGAGCGTTCAGGGCGGTTTTCAGGGTGTTGGGCAGGTCGAAGGGGCTGAGCTTGGCGGCGCCCGTGGCGGTCTTGGGCAAGTCCTTGCCGATGTGCTTCCACAGGTCGCGATAAACGACCGTATCGACCTGCACGAGGTTGTCGGTCACCGGCACGCGCGGCAGCTTGACGATGCCGCTCTCGATCGCATCCATCAGGCTGAAATCGGAGACGACCCAGGGGAACAGCGTGCCTTCCTCGTAGCCCGAGCCGCGCAGGAAAAAGGGGGTCGCCGACAGATCGTAGACGGCGCGCACGCCTTTCGGGAGCTTGCGGTCCAGCGCCTCGATACCATTGATCCAGAGCCGGGCGGCTTCCTCGTTTTCGGCCGCTTCCTTCTTGTCGTCGGCGGTCAGCGCGCCTTCCGAATTGCCGCCGACCTTGTGGCGGTAGCAATGATGCGCTTCGTCGTTGATGACGTTGACCCGCTCGAAACGCAGCAGCCTGCCGCAGGCCCGCTCCAACATGTCGGCATCGGTTTCGGTCGTGCGCAGCGGTTCGGGGTCGTTGCCTTGCAGGAAGGCCCGCGCGACCTTCGGCAGGGCCAGAGTCTCGCGATGCTGAAAGGCATGATAATTGGTGATGACGATTTCGGCGCGCCGGATCTCGGGCAGCATTTCCGGCGGCACCATCTCCCGCGTTTCATAGTAGTTGTCAGGCTCGCTCGGCAGGAGCACGCGCAGCCGATCCTTGATCGTGATGCCCGGGGTGACGATCAGGAAGGCGCGGGAAAAGTCCTTCGAATCCTTGCGGGCCGCATTGACGGCCTGCCAGGCGATCAGCATCGCCATCACCGTCGTCTTGCCGCTGCCCGTGGCCATTTTCATGGCCAGGCGGAACAGGGCCGGATTGGCTTCCTCGTTGGCCTTGCCGATCTGGTCCAGCAAGCCTTTCGTGGCGGCGCGCTTCGGTGCGACCTCGGTCAGCCAAATGATGGTTTCGGCAGCCTCCAACTGACAGAAGAAGGGGCGCGGGCCGACGAATTCATGATGGCGCCAATGTTCCAGCAGGCGCTGGGTGACCGCGGTGACACCCCAGTCGGCCGGATTGCGCAAGGCCCGCCAGCGCTCGACATAGCCCCGAACCTCATTGATCAGGGCGTTTTCGCTATAGGTCTCGAGATCGAGGGAGGCTTGCGCCGAAGACGCCTTCTTCCGCGAGGCGGGCACGGGGACGATGAAGCGCGAGGGCCGCCGCCCGCGCCGCGGCTCGCCTTCCAGTGGCTGCCCGTTCTGGTCCAGCGGATGATGCAGTTCCGGCGCGCGATAGGGCGAGTTCAGAATCGGCCGCTCGTAGAAACTGCTCACTGTCGTTGCCCCGCCGCAGATCTGATGTCCAGGGGTTGTATGCCCCTATGCTTGTTTGGCCCCGAACACGGCATTTGGCAAGGTTCCGATGTGTGCAGCGTCGGCGCTGTCGGAGGCCGATCGCTTCGGGCAGGGGGCCCGGCGGCGAGAGAGCCCCCGTGGATTGGTCAGGGGGCGATGTCGCCTTCCGTCGTGAGTGGGCCGAGCATCCGACGGAGGGCGCCGCGGGCGGAGCGGCCGACCTGAAGCGGGGTGTGGAAGCCCCGGAGATGGATTTGCGTGGTGTTGCGGTCGATGGGGACGATGCGCTCGATCTGCAGGGCGTTGACGATCAGGGATCGGTTAATGCGCAGGAACGGCGGTGTCGGCAGCAGCGTGTCGAAGCGGCCAAGCGGCAGGCTGGCCAGCATGGGGGCGCTGCCCTGCACATGCAGATAGGTGAAGTCCCGTTCCGCCTCCAGATAGATGATGTCGCGCGCCGGGATCAGACAGAGGCCCCGGCTGGTCGCGACTTGCAGGGTCTGCTGCTCGAACGGGGTCGGGCGGTGCAGGCGGTTCAGGACGGCGTCGGCGCCGATGCGTTGAGTCAGACGCTGGACGGCGATGCCGAAGCGATCGGCGGCGACCGGCTTCAGCAGGAAGTCGACGACCTGGAAATCGAAAGCGCGCAGAGCGTGGCCGGAAAATGCCGTGACGAAGACCACCTTGGGCGGGTTGGGCAGGGTCGTCAGCAGGTTGAAGATGGTGCCATCCCCCATCTCTATATCGAGAAAGGCGGCATCGGGCTGATGTTCGGCGATCAGCGCCGCAGTTTCCTCCACCGTCGCGGCTTCGCCAACCAGGTCGAGGCCGGCGGCCCGGACCAGCCGGCTGACGCCGCGCCGCGCGGCCGGCTCGTCGTCGGCGATCACCACCCTCATGACGGCGCACCTGACAACCTGAGGGTGAGCGCCGGACGGCCCTCCTCCCGGCCCTGGTCCAGCCTGTAACGCCCGGGGTAGAGCAGCTCCAGCCGGTTGCGCAAGGCCGCCAGCCCGGCATCCGCCATGTCGCCGCCGAGGCCGGCGAGTGTGACGACGAGCGCGCTCCCCTCGCGCCGGAAACGGATGTCGACCGCGACACCGCCGGCGGCGCCCGGACGGACCGTCTCCTGGAACATCGCCTGGACCAGGAAGGGCGGGATCGGGCATTCGCGGGCGGCGTCGTCTGCCGCCAGACTGTAGCAAAAGCCAGGCTCGAAGCGCATGGACTGGACCCTCAGGAAGGCCTCCAGTGCTGCCATTTCGACCGAGACCGGGACGGCCGCGAGATCGGCGGCCTCCAGCGAATAGCGCAGGTAGCTGGACAATTCCCCGAGCATGTCGAGGGCGACCTGGGGCCGTTCGGGAATCTCGACGGCGACGAAATTGATGCCGTTGAAAAGGAAATGAGGCGCCAATTGCTGTCGCAGGCGCTGCATTTCGGCCCGTGCGGCGGCCGATTCCGCCGCCGCGGCGCTCAACGCCGTCCGATTGGCCCTGAACTGGATGCGCAGCCACAGGCCGGCGAAATTGAAGGAGAGGAAGATGAAGAAGTAATAGATGAAGCGGTGGGGCAGGGAGAGCGCCAGAGGCTTCAGCCCGAGCCCGGTCAGGGTTTCCGCAAAGAGCGCGATCGCCACCATGGACAGGGTCGAGCCGCCGGCCAGGAGCAGGATGAAGCCCCAGGCCGCAAGGTCGATCGAGGTCGGCGGTCGGCGGTCGATCAGCTTCTGGTTGACGATCAGCAGGGCGACGAAGATCGTGTCCATGACCAGGGAAAAGACGATTAGCACCGCCTTGTCGTCGATCGCCCGATCACGCGCGATCAGCCCGAAGACATAGACCAGCACCGCGGCCAAGGCGAATGCGGTCCTGCCCTGCCGGCCGCTGGCGGCCGCACTGGCGTCCGTCGCGCCGCCGTGTGAAATGGCGATCATCGTCCTCGGTCCCGGTTCCGGTCGGCACCATTCTAAAGCGGTCAAGTGACTTTGACAGTCCCAAGGCGGCCCGTTTCGTCGACGATTACGCCTGCTTCGTCGATTTCCCTTTGTCCTGGAGGGCGTGCCCGCCGAATGATCCCGTTGCGCCCACCTTCGGCGCTAGGCCTTGCAACGCCGCCGTCGCCAGCCCAAACGCGATCGGCGGACGCGCATGCCGAACGTGACCAGTCCCTTGCCCACAGGCAGCGGATGCACGAGGGGGATGGCCCGCCCCACCGGGTCATCCCCCGCATTGCCGGTCAGGCCGCGACCACTTCCGGCGCCCCGGTCAGATGGACGGTGGCGCGAACCATGCGCCCGTCCTCTGCGATCTCGAAACGGTGACGTCCGGGGTAATGCAGGTCGAGCCGCTTGCGCAGATTGGCGAGGCCGGTGCGGGTGCCGGGCTTCGCCGCGTCCCGCGGCTCACGCGTCAGGCGGCCGGTGTTGGCGACCGTGACCACCAGGGCGCCTTGCCGACCGCCGAAACGCACGTCGATCTGCACGATGCCATCGGTACCCGGCTCGCCGTGCTTTACCGCATTCTCGACCAAAGGTTGTATCAGGAAGGTCGGCATGAATTGGTCGTGGATGGCCGGGTCGATGGAAAGGGCATATTTCAGGCGCGGCTCGAAACGCCCGGCCTGGACTTCGAGATAGGGTTTCAGCGCCGCCATTTCCGCCTGCACGAGATTGACCGGGACATCGGCCGTGTCGAGCGACTGGCGCAGGTAGTTGGCCATCTCGTGCAGCATGGCGAGGGCCTGGGCCGGCTGGTCCTGGATGTCGACCGCGATCATGTTGAGGCCGTTGAAGATGAAATGCGGGTCGAGCTGCTGGCGCAGGCGGCGGATTTCGGCCCGGGCGGCTTCCCGTTCCGCGGCCAGTACGCGCTGGTTTTCCTTCCACCGGACATGCAGCCACAGAACCAGGGAATTGAACGCCAGCGACACGAAGAAAGTATAGGAGACCCGATGCTGCAACAGGATCCTGAGCGGTTCGTCCCCGAAAATATGCAGGCGTTCCACCACGATCGTATAGCTGACCAGGAAAGCCGCTGACACCAACGAGAGCGGCACGAGGAACAGCCAGGCCGATATGCCCATGGTCACGATGCCTCGCCGCTGGATCAACCGGCGGTTGAGCAACATGGTGAGCAGGATCACCGTGTCGTAGACAATGGAGAAGAGGACGACGGCCGTCTTGTTCTCCATCGTCGGATAGCGCACCAACTGCCCGAAGCCATAGACCAGCGCGGCGGCGAAGGGGAACAGCGACCAGAAATGGTCGCTCTGCTCTGCCCTGCCTGTCGGCGTGCTGGGCGAAGACGTTGGTGGCAAGGGGGCAGGGGACGAGGCCGGTGGGGCAGACAATTGACCGCGGGCTCCGGGTGGCGACGTGAATCGCCCCATCCTGCAAGTGCCGGCCGGCGTCTGCAATCGCAGGTGCCGCCATTCCCGTTTCGTCGACGAAATAGCCCGCTTCGTCGACTGGCGATTGCGACAATTCCGCCTGCGTCGATCCTGATCCCTCGGGATGCCCTGTTGCCGGGGCCGGGGGAGCGTCATGGGAATCTGGCACAGGGACATGGGAGACACTGGCGACGGTCGGCGCGAAGCCCTGACCGGGACCACGGCGCTGGTTCCCGTCCGCCTGCTGATGCTCGCACTCGCGGGGGGGGCCGGTGCCGGGGCCGCGCAGGCCCAGGACGGACTGGCGGTGCCGACCGGCGGCACCGTCGTCGGCGGTGCCGCCACCATCGCCAATCCCGCCGCCGGCCGGGTGGTGGTCGACCAGTCCAGCAACCGCGCGGTGATCGACTGGCGCGGTTTCGATGTCGGGTCCGAGGCGACGGTCCGCTTCAACCAGCCGGATGCGGGCGCCATCACGGTGAACCGTGTCACGGAAGGCGGCGCCAGCCTGATCGACGGCAAGGTTTCGGCCAACGGCAAGGTGGTGATCCTGAACCCGAATGGCGTGCTGATCGCCCCGAACGGCCGGATCGACGCGGCCGGCGTGGTCGCCTCCACCGCGCGGATCGACGCCGGGAAATTCATGGCGGGCGACGCCAACCTGACATTCACGCCCGGCGGCAATGCCGGGGCCGAGGTCGCCAATGAAGGCACGATCACGGTCGAAGGGGCGGGGATCGCCGCATTGGTCGGGCCCCGGGTGCTCAACACCGGTACGATCAAGGCCGTCGCCGGCAAGGTGAACCTTGCGGCGGGCGAAACCTTCACGCTGGACCTGGCGGGTGACGGGCTGGTCGAACTGGCGGCTACCGGCGCGGGCCGCAAGCTCGAGCAGGCGGGCGTGGTCGAGGGCAGCACGGTGGTGATCTCCGCCGATGCGGCGGCGGATGTCGTTTCCAGCGTCATCAATGTCGGCGGCGTGACCAGGGCCACGTCGATCAGCCGCGACGGCGGCGAAATCGTGCTCGACGGCGGCCGGGGCGGCGTGGCCGTCACCGGCACGGTCGATGCCTCCTCGCCGACCGGGGCCGGCGGCACGGTCATCGTGACGGGCCATGCGGTCACTGTCGCCGCCGGCGCGCAGGTCAAGGCCGACGGCGGCACGACGGGCGGCACCGTGCTGATCGGTGGCGACCGGCGCGGCGGCGCGGTCGCGGCGGAAAAGCTGGTGCCGAAGCCGGTGCCGACCGCGAACCGAACGGAAGTGGCGGCCGGCGCCACGGTCTCCGCGACCGGCGGCAGCGGACGGGGCGGCGCCATCGTCGTCTGGGGCGATGCGCGGGCGTCGGTCTCGGGGCTGCTCACGGCCGGGGGGGCGGGCGGTGGCTTCATCGAAACCTCGGGCCTGGACGTGCTGCTCGACGGCGCCGCCATTGATGCCGGGGCCGATGGCCACTGGCTGCTGGACCCGACCGATTACACGCTGAACGGCGCTGCCGCGACGACGATCCAGACCAGCCTCAACGCCGGGACCAATGTCCTGATCGAAACCGCGGCCAGCGGCGGCGGTGCTGGCGACATCACGGTCAGCGCCCCCGTCACCTGGACCACCGGCGCCACCCTCGAACTCGCCGCCCACCGCAATATCACGGTCAACGCCGCCCTCACCGCCAGCGGCGGCGGCGACCTCACGCTCCGGGCGGACAAGACCGGGGCCGGCACGGGCACGGTTACGGTCGGGGTCACACCCACGCTGTCGGCCGGCAGTCTCTACAATATCTATTACAACCCGGCCGATACGGACAGCAACGGCAAGCGATACGACAATCCCCTGACCTTCAGTGCCAGCGGCGGCGCGCTGACCGCCTGGATGCTGGTCAACACGCTCACCGACCTGCAGGCGATGGGGGACAATCTCGCCGGCAGCTATGCCTTGTCGCGCGATATTGATGCCTCGGCGACCCGGACCTGGAATGCCGGGGCGGGTTTCGCGCCAGTGGGCGGCTATACCAATCGCTTCACCGGTACGCTGGACGGCCAGGGCCATGTGGTCGACGGGCTTTTCATCAATCGGGCGGTCACCTACACGGGGATGATCAGCGTCTCGAACGGCACGATCCGTGATCTGGGCCTGACCCACGCCAATATCACGGGCGGCTCCTCGACCGGTGCGCTGGTCGGTATGAGCGAAGGCACCGTAACCGGTGTATTCGCCACCGGCAGCGTGACAGTGGCCAGCGGCGATTATGTTGGCGGTCTGGTTGGGACAAGCTCTGTATCGCTAACCGATTCCTGGGCATCTGTCACCGTTTCGGCAGGCAATAGTTCCACTGTCGGGGGGCTTGTCGGGCGGAACGCCGGTCTCATCGCGCGTGCCCACGCCGGGGGTGCGGTCACCGGTCGATACGCTGTCGGAGGCCTGGTCGGCGATATCTTTAAAGGATCCATCGACGACAGCTATGCCACGGGGGCGGTCACGGCAGCCTTGGGCACGGCTGGCGGTCTTGCCGGGCAGACAATCAACAATTTCACCCTTTCGATCACCAATTCCTATGCGACGGGTGCGGTAACGGGCCCCAATAGGGTTGGTGGTCTCGTCGGCGCGATCACGCGGGGTACGGGTATCAATCCAACAATTTTTCTGACCGACACCTATTGGGACGCAACGACGACCGGCGTTGCCGTCGCCTATGGCGAACTGACCTCGGCCGCAACCATCGATGCGACAAATATCGCTGCCATGTCCTATGCCGCAGCCAGCTATGCCGGCTTTGATTTCACCAATACCTGGTATATCGCCGAGGGAAGCACCCGGCCGATCCTGCGCAGCGAATATTCGACCACGATCCGCAATGCGCACCAACTGCAACTGACGGCGCTGAATCTCGGTGCCGCCTATCGGCTTGCGAATGACATCGACCTCGGCGCGGCGCTGTCCAGGGCCGCCGAAGTCTGGAACACGGCCACCGGCTTCTCCCCGGTCGGGTCTGTGGCCACCCCCTTCACCGGCCGGTTGGACGGTGGGGGCCATACGATTGCCGGCCTCTACATCAATCGTCCTTCAGCCGATAATGTGGGCCTGTTCGGTGTGGCCCAGGGCGGCAGTTTCAGCAATCTGTCCCTGACCGGCATCCGCGTAACCGGCAAGGATTATGTCGGCGGTCTTGTCGGGCAATTGCCGACGGCGGTGACCACCGCGACCTTCGACACGCTCACCGTTCAGGGCGTGGTTTCGGGCGCCAACCGGGTGGGCGGTCTGTTCGGCGGATCGAACAATGTCAATGTCGGCATCCTGGACAGCACCCTCGACCTGACTGTGAGCGCGACCGGCGATTTCGCCGGCGGCGCGTTCGGCGATTTCACCCGCATCACTTCCGCCTTGATGACCATTGACAACCTGGCCGTGAAGGCAGCCGTTACCGGTGTCAATTCGGCCGGCGGGATCGGTGGCAGGGTCAACGGGACCTCCGTTACGCCGGCTGTCGTCAATGATGTCGTGGTCACTGCGGATGTGACGATCAGCAATGGCGGTGCCGGCGGCTTGTTCGGCACGGCCAACAGTGCATCGATCAGTAATGCCCGGGTCGATGCCCGCGTGTCCGGGAATTCCTTCGTCGGCGGGGTGATCGGCCAGGCCGATACTGTTTCCCTGGCCGGGATCGACGCTGCCGCGGTGCTGACCGGCACGGTGGGCAACGTCGGCGGGCTGGTCGGGCGTTACAGCATGTCCGCCGGCACGGCCACGATCGACGATGTTGCCGTCTCGGGGACGATTGCCGGCGCCGGGTCCCTTGTCGGGGGCCTGCTCGGCTATGCTGGCGCGTCGTCGGCGGGAACATCGCTGACCATCACCCGGGCCTATGCCGGTGTCGAGGTGGCGAATGCCACGATGAGCGCTTGGGGCGGCCTGATCGGCTATGTCGATACGCTCGCGACTGTCGGTATCCGCGACAGTTACAGTACGGGATCGCTCACTGTCAGTACCGCAATGAACTCGGGCGGGACCCGGCCGCTGGGCAGCCTGATCGGGAACAACGTCGGCAGCCTTTCCCTCGAAAGGGTCTATGCCAGCGGCGCGATCCGGGCGACCGGGACCGCGCTCGCCACCGGCGGCTTGATCGGGGTCAGCAGCGGCACATTGAGCGTTACCAACGGTTATTGGGACGCGGGCACCACCGGGCAGGCGACCAGCGCCGGCAATCTCGGCGCCGGGTTCGCCACGGCGGATGCCTTCAAGGCCGCGACCTACAGCGGCTTCGATTTCACCAATACCTGGTATTTCGCCGAGGGCGACACACGTCCCATTCTGCGCAGCGAATATTCGACCACGATCCAGAGCGCCCATCAGGTCCAGTTGATGGCGCTGGACCTGACCGCGTCCTACACGCTCACCCGCGATATCGACCTTGGTGCTACCCGTGCCAATGCGTCCGATGTCTGGAATATCGCGACGGGCTTCAAACCCGTCGGCACCGGTGCGACCCCCTTCTTCGGCGACCTGGACGGCGCCGGCCACGCCATCGACGGGCTCTATATCAAGCGCGGCAGTCTCGACAATGTCGGGCTTTTCGGCCAGGTCGGCAGCTTCGCCACCGATAGCGGTACGATTGCCAATCTCGCCCTGACCAATTTCGATGTCACCGGCAATCAGAACGTCGGCGGCCTGGCCGGTCGGGTCTCCGGCAATTCGACCTCGACCCATGGCTTCACCGGGATCGCCCTGAGCGGCAAGGTATCGGCCGCCGGCGGTGGTGCCGGCGGCCTGATTGGCATTGTCTCCGGCGGCAATCTCTCGATCACCGGCGTGACCGCCGATGTAACCGTGACGGCAAACAACGCGGCCGGCGGCATCGTCGGCTATTTTGTGGCGCCGAACCAGCAGGTCAACATTTCCGATATTGATCTGACGGGCACCATCAGCGTTACCACAAGCGCGGCCGGCGGTCTTGTTGGCACTGCCGATACTGGCACTTTCGCTTCGCTCTCCATCAGCGACAGCGCGCTTGATGTTGTTGTCTCCGGTGCCTCCGAAAGCGGCGGGATTGCCGGGGTGCTGCAATTTGCGACCGTCGATGACCTTCGCGTTGTCGCCAGGGTGGTCGGGGGCGCCACCTCCTCTGGCCTGGGCGGCCTGGTCGGCCGGGCCAGCGGCAGTTTCTCCAGGATCAGCGCGATCGTCGATGTTACGGGCGGTCATAGTCTCGGTGGTGCCTTCGGTTGGAATACGTCGGGCCCGGTGGCGCTGTCCGATTCGTCCCTGACCGGCTCGGTGACCGCGATGGCGGCCCAGTTGGAGAGTATCGCCGGGGGGGTGATCGGCAGCGCAGGCACGGGGGGGCTGACCGTCACCCGGGTCTATAGCGGCGTCGACATATCGGCGACGGGGGGGACGGTCGGCGGCATTGCAGGGGCTGCGCAATTGCTGACGGTCATCGACAGCTATGCCACCGGCAGCATTTCGGCCGGGGGTTACGCGGTCGGTGGCCTTGTCGGCTATGGCAGCCTTCTGTCCCTCACCAATGTCTATGCCAGTGGTGCCGTCCGTTCCACTCAGCCGGGTGGGATGATCGGTGGTCTCGTCGGCCTTACCGATGTTGCGCCAACGGTAACCAATGCCTATTGGGACATCGGCACCACAGGGCAGACCGCCGGCATCGGGGGCGGTACGGGCTTTGCCACGGCCAATGCCTTTACCGCCGCCACCTATGGCGGCTTCGATTTCGCCAACACCTGGTTTATCGCCGAGGGCAGCACCCGCCCGATCCTGCGCAGCGAACATTCGACGACCATCCAGAATGCCCATCAGTTGCAACTGATGGCCACCAATCTGACGGCCAACTATACGCTGGCCAATGACATCGATCTGGCCACTGTGCTGGCCGATCCGGGCGACATCTGGAATACGGCCGCGGGCTTTTCGCCCATCGGCAGCCTGGCCAGCCGTTTCACCGGCACGTTCGACGGTCAGGGCCATGTCATCGATGGCTTGTTCATCGATCGTCCCTCGGCTATCGGGGTCGGCCTGTTCGGTTCGGTCGGCGGTGCGGGCAGCCGTATCGCCAATCTCGTGCTTCTCGATGTCGATGTCACGGGGGCGGATTCGACCGGCGGCCTGATCGGCCAGATGAATGCTGGCCTCGTCAGCGATATTCTGGTGACAGGCAAGGCAAGGGGCGGGGATTTCACCGGCCTCGTGTTGGGCGACGGGATCGGTGGCACCCTGCAACGGGTCTCGGCCGAAGGCGCGGTAACGGGAACCTCCTCCGCCACCGGCGGGGTGATCGGCGGCACAAGTACCATTACGGTCAGCGACATATACGCCGGTGTCGACGTCACCGGCATCTTGGAGACCGGCGGTCTGATCGGGCGGATGGACGGGGCCAGCGTCACCCGCGCCTATGCCACGGGTGCGGTCACCGGCCACACGTCGACCGGCGGCCTGATCGGCAATGCGGTCAGCGGCAGTCTGGCCCAGACCTATGCCAGCGGCCGGGTGACCGGAACGGCGAGCGGCGTCGGCGGGCTGGTCGGGGCGAATGGCGCCGTGACGGCCGCCAGCAGCTATTGGGATGTCACGACGACCGGGCAGGCGGCCAGCCCCCTCGGCACCGCGATCGCCACCGAGGCCGCCGCCTTCACCGCCAATACCTATGCCGGCTTCGACCTCGGTGCCGGCTGGTACATGGACCCGGATGCCGCCGGCAGCGCGGTCGGCCGTCTCCGTCCGATCCTGCGCAGCGAATTTTCGACCTCGATCCGCACCGCCCATCAATTGCAGTTGATGGCGATGGATCTCGATGCCGATTACAGCCTTCGTCAGGATCTCGATCTCGGCGCCGCCCTGGCCAATGCTTCCGATGTCTGGAGGGCGGACAGCGGCTTCATGCCGGTGAAATCCGGCATCAATGCGTTCTCCGGCAGCTTCGACGGGGCCGGTCACACCATCGACGGATTGGCGATCAACGGCGGTTCGGCCAACAACATCGGCCTCTTCGGCCAGATTTCCGGCGCCACGATCCGGGATCTCACGCTCGGCAATGTCGCGATTTCGGGGGCGGGTTTCTTTTACGGCGCCCTGGCCGGCGGGACGGGGGTGACGGGCTCGACGATTTCGGGGGTGAGCGTCAGCGGCTCTGTCAGCGCCGGCAATTATGCCGGCGGCATCGGCGGATCGCTATCGGGCGTGTTTTCCGGTCTTTCCAGCTCGGCGACGGTCGCCGTCACCGGGGAGGCGGCTGGCGGCCTGCTGGGCGAGATGACCAACGCGGGCTCGCTCAGCCGGTCCTATGCAACGGGTAACATTACAGCCGGCGGCAATCTGGCCGGCGGGCTCGTCGGCGTTCAGCAGGGCCAGGCGGCCATCAGCCAATCCTATTTCACCGGCACGGTGAGGGCGGCCAATTATGCCGGCGGCCTTGCCGGGATCGTGAACCTCGGGGCGACGATCACCGACAGCTATGCTCTCGGCGCCGTTGCGGTCGGGTCGAATTATGCCGGCGGCCTGGCGGGGCGCCTGAATGGCGGCCAGATCAATACCAGTTATGCCGCGAATTACATCATCGGCTCGTTCAGTGGCGGTCTGGTGGGCTTGGCATCCTCGGGCACGGTCAACAACCTTTACTGGGTCAGCAGTGTTGCCGGCACACCCGGTTCGGCCGGCAGCGGGACATTGAACGGCTCCACTGTCCGCACGGTCAGTCAGTTGCAGGCCGGTCTGCCGGCCGGCTTTTCCACCGAAGTGTGGGGTACAATCGCCGGCACGGCCTATCCCTTTCTGAACTGGCGCTTCCCCACCGGGCCCAGCGTCTTTAGCGGCACCTCGGCATTTGCCGGAAGCGGGGTGTCCTTCACCGTTGGCGGGCGCATCGTCGGCCAGGCGATTGCCGGCAGTCAGGGCAATTTCTATGCGGCCATCGACCCATTGGCGGCGGGGGGCATGGCCATCGCGGCCTGGGACGGACGGCTGTTCGATGCCTCTGGCCTGACCTCATCCGTGGCGCGTTCGACCGGCATTGTCGATTTCGCCGCGGTTGCCGGCTCCACGGCCGGTCATGGTCTGTCCTTTCTCCTGTCCAGCAACACGCTGACCGTGCGCACGGCGCTGAGCAATCTCTCCAGCGTTATCGCTGGAATTGATGCGGCCGCCGGCTCCGGTCCGACCGGAAACTATCTCTTCTCGACGGCCGGTGGCGATCTTGCCGGGCTGCCCTACACTTTTGTCTCCTTAGCCGCCACCAGCAGTGCCTTTACCTTGGATCGCTCGGTCTATTCGGCGGGCAACGGCACCATATCGCTGGGCTTGTTGTCAGGTGGCGGTACCCTCACCATCAACAATGGCGCGACCCTGGGCGCGGCCACGACCTCGGGCACCGCCGTGGTGTTGATGGTGCCGAAGTTGATCAACAACGCCGGCACGGGCGCCGTTTCACTGACGGGTGCCGCACGCTATCTGATCTACGCCGATGATTGGGAGACCTCGTCCCTGGGGGGGCTTGGCGGGGCCGACCGGAATATCTACAACGCAACGACCTCCACACTGGCGCCAGGCATGGTTTCCGGCGCGGCATCGAAAATCATCTGGAAGCGCGCGGCAACCCTGACGGTTGCCATCGCCGACGGCAGCCGGACCTACGGTGCGGCCTTCAGCGGCGGGTCGGCCGCCACCATCAGCGGCCTGGTGAACGGCGATAGCGCAGCCGCCTACAGCGGCTCGATACATGTAACGGATACGACGGCGATCGCCGCCAATGCCGGTGTTTACAGCGATGTGCTCGCGGGCAGCGGGTTGCTGTCCTCGGCGGGCTATACGATTGTCTATCAGGCCGGCGATCTCACCATCGACAAGGCCGTGTTGACCGCAGGTCTGACCGGAACCGTCGGCAAGACCTATGACGGCACCACCGTGGCCACGCTGACGGCCGCCAACTACACCTTGAGCGCACCGCTGTTTTCCGACGTGGTCACCCTGCAGCCGGCGCTGACCGGGAGTTACGACTCGGTGAATGTCGGCACCGGGCGGACCGTCACCGTCTCCGGTCTCGCTCTCGCCGGGGCGGCGGCGGGAAATTACCGCCTGAGCGCCACAACCCTTCAGGCGCCGATCGGCACCATCACGGCCAAGGCCCTCAGCGCAGCGCTGACCGGCACGGCTTCCAAGGTCTATGACGGCACCACCAGCCTTGCCCTGACCGCCGCGAACTATCAATTGGGCGGCATCGTCAGCGGCGACGCGGTCGCCGTCGTCCCCGATCTTTCCGGTGAATTGACCACCGCCGGTGTCGGCACCGGCAAGACCGTCAATGTCTCGGGCCTCAGTCTTTCCGGCGCCAGCGCCGCCAACTACACGATCGCGCCGACCCTCTCCGGCTCGATCGGCACCGTCACCGCCCGTCCGATCACCGTCACCGCCGACGCGAAATCCCGCACCTATGGCGACGCCAACCCGGCGCTGACCTATGCTGTGACGGCCGGCAGCCTGGTGAATGGTGACGCTCTGTCGGGGGCGCTCTCGACTTCGGCGACGGGCGCGTCGTCGGCCGGAGCTTACGCCATCAGTCAGGGCACGCTGGCGGCTTCGGGCAATTATGCCCTGACCTACGTCGGCGCTGACCTGACGGTGATCAAGCGGGCGCTGACGGTAACCGCTGCCGACGCGACGAAGACGTATGACGGCGTGGCCTTCGCGGGCGGCGCCGGCGTGACCTATGCCGGCTTCGTGGCGGGTGAGGACGCGGGTGACCTGGGCGGGACGTTGAGCTACGGCGGTGCGGCACAGGGCGCGGTGAATGCCGGGAGCTACACGATCACGGCCGGGGGCCTGAGCTCGGGCAACTACGCCATCAGCTACGTGGCGGGCAGCTTGACGGTGAACAAGG
>NZ_QGLE01000018.1 GCF_003173035.1 Zavarzinia aquatilis | reverse complement strand
GGCCTGCAAAGCATACAGAGAACCCACAATGTCCCCCCACACCCAGCGCGGGGTGGAGCAGCCCGGTAGCTCGTCAGGCTCATAACCTGAAGGCCGTCAGTTCAAATCTGGCCCCCGCAACCAAAATACACCACAAGCTCAACAGCTTGACCAAATGGCCGCCCCAAAAGGGCGGCCTTTTTGGCTTAGCACAGTGCTAACACATTTTGACGGCGTTCCTGTTCCGTGCTGATAGTGGCGCATCTCCAGGTTATGGTGGGCGCCTTCTCTTGCAGCGGCACGAGATTCTCGGCGGCAACGTCCAGCTCTACCGCCGCGTCGACGGCGGCAAGTGGCATTGCTCGACCTCCGTGGGCGGCAAGCAGCGCCGCGCGACCACGAAGCAGGACAGCCTCGCGCTGGCGAAGCAGGACAGCCTCGCGCTGGCCAAGCAGGTCGCCGAGGACTGGTATCTCGGCTTGCGGGGCAAGCGGCACGCCGGCCTGCTCAAATCCGAGAAGACTTTCCGACAGGCGGCCGACCAGTTCCTGCGCGAATATGAGATCATCACCGAGGGCGAGCGCAGCAAGCGTTGGACCGAGGGGAATGCCATCCGTTTGCGCGTGCATCTCTTGCCGTTCTTTGGCGACCTCGGGCTGTCCGAGATCACGGCGGGCAAGGTGCAGGACTATCGGGTGCACCGGATCTCGACGCGGATGGAGCCGAACCCCCATTCGCGGAGCAATCGGCCGCTGAAGGACAAACTGCCGGCCCGGAACACGCTGCACAACGAGACCGTGACCTTGCGCATGGTGCTGCGTACCGCCGTCAATCACGGCTGGCTGTCCCATGTGCCCGATATCTCGACGCCCTACAGGGCCTCGGCCAAGGTCGAGCACCGGGCCTGGTTCAGCCCGGCGGAATACAAGCAGCTCTACATGGCGACGGGCGCCTGTGCCAAAGCGCCGTTCCGAGATCGCTTCCGCTGGAGCGCGGAGCAGGTCCATGACTACGTGCTGTTCATGACCATCACGGGCTTGCGACCGGACGAGGCGGTGAACCTCGAGCATCTGGACGTCGAGATCGTCGTCGACCAGGAAACCGGCCAGCGCATCCTGGAGATCGAGGTGCGGGGCAAACGCGGTGTGGGCTTCTGCAAGAGCATGCCGAATGCCGTGCGGCCCTATGAGCGCCTGCTGGGGCGGGCGAAGCCCGTCGAGGTGATCAGCCGCCAGAGGGAGCTGGGGATGCGCCGGACTGGTGAGGAGATCCCTACTGATGCGCCGACGAAGAGCTATCCGCAGCCGACGGACAATGTGTTCCCGGGTAATCACATCAATCTGTTCAACAGCCTGCTGGTGCGCGAGAAGTTGAAGCTCGATCGCGATGGCAAGGCGCGCACGACCTACAGCTTGCGGCACACCTACATCTGCGTCCGGCTCATGGAAGGCGCCGATGTCTATGCGGTGGCGCGGAACTGCCGGACCAGCGTCGAGATGATCCAGAAATATTACGCGGCGCACATCAAGAACATGATCAGCGCGGCGGCGGTGAATGTGCGGCGGGCGAAGCTTGGCGGCCGGCGTAAGGCGCTGCCGGTGGTGTTCGAGGACGATCTGTAGTCGACATGGTCGAAGCGCCGCCCGGCGGCGCGCGGACACACCCCTCGGGGGTGTGTCTGGCATGAGCGCCCTTGCGGCGCTCATGCCGGGATCGAGGGCATCAGGCGCGGTGGTCGTCCGCTTCGTGCTCGACGTCATCGCCCAGAAATGCGTCGATGGCCGTGAGGATCTCGGCGGCAATCTCGGGCGGTATATTGTCGGTCCTGTAAACGGGCCGAGGGTCGGATCGCTGCATGCGTCTGTAGCGCTCGATCGTCATCAGGACATGGCGCGCCTGGCCGTCGTTCAGGAGGACGACAAGGGCGTCGTTCGCCGCCGCCGCTACTGTCGTCGGATCGTTCCGCCATTCGGCTTCAGAGAATTCGCGCATGGGCGCCTCGTCATTGGAAATCGTCGGGCAATTATATCGGGGCCGCGCGGTGACCGGCACCCCGCAGGGGTGCCGCCGAATTTTTTTATGAGGCTCATGCGAGCCAGTTCTCGACCCGCAGAGCACCGACGCGCGTGAACTCTCCAGTGTTGGCCGTTACCAGCACGGCGCCGAGCGCCAGGGCATGGGCGGCGATGAACAAGTCGTTGGGGCCGATGGGTGTGCCTGCGGCTTCCTGGGAGGCCCGTACATTGCCGTATTCGGCATCGGCGGGGACGTCGAGGGCGACGATCTGCAGGGCCCCCAGGATCGCCTCGATCTGCGCTTGCAGTCTGGGCGATCCCTTCCTGGCGCAGCCATAGCACAGCTCGGCCGCGGTGACGATGCTGACGCAGAGCGATTCCGGCCCGACCTCGGCGATGCGTCTGGCGACGATGCCGTGAGGGTCGCGGGCCAGCGCGGACACGATGTTGGTGTCCAGCATGTAGAGCTGGCTCACAGGTCGATGGCTCTCGCCGGGAGCAGGGTGTCGTCGATCTCCGGGAACTGGTCTTCCGGCCCGAGCGGCTCCAGCCCCGCCAGGACGTCCAGCAGGTTCTGGCGCCGCACCGGCTCGATGATCAGGCGATCGCCGTCCCGGTGGATCATCACCCGGTCGCCCGGCAGTTCGAAGTCCGCCGGGATGCGCACGGCTTGGCTCTTGTTGTTCCGGAACAGCTTGGCTTCGCGGGGGGCTATCGGCTCGCTGCGTCGAGGCTGGGGCATCTGAATTCCTATTGCATATGTATGAACATATACATCCGGGCGCCGGAGTGTTCCAGGGGATATCGACAAGCGGCCTGCGGTACGGCGATAGAGAGGAGCCCTAAAGGGGAGGAGGGGGCCGTCGCCGGCTCGGGTGCCTCCTGCGGCGGGAGCAATAGCGATCGCGACGCCGAATTACTGCATCGTCGCGCGCTCATGCCCAGCGGTCGGATCCCCCTGCCGGGAACATCGAAACGAGCCCACGAGAACCCCCTTATCGAGTACTGGCCGATGCGGGGCATCGAAGGAAAAATTCATGTCACACCCCATGCACCTTGCAGGCGCGGGACAAGTTCAACAGAAAACGCTTTAAAATCAAAGGCTTACTGGTGAGAGAAAGTGAGAGCGCGGCAAAAAGCTATTCTCCCATTCCTCTCAACATTCCCATAAGCCTTTGAAATTAAAGAATAAATCGGCGAGTAGATGGCCAATTTTTGGCAAAATTCCTCTCAAATCATCTCATCGGCATCTCACTTTCTCTCGTTTTTCTCTCGGTTTCTCTCAGATTTTCGCGTCGCGCTCTCGATTGCTCTCATCCTGCTCTCGAATTCTCTCATGGCGCTGGCCCCGGCAAGTTGTCGGGAAAAACCGTATACCTGCCGAAAATTGATCCTGTTGAGCCCAAACGACCGTGCCCGCGGTGCCATACTCTAGGGAGCACTCAAACCAGGACAAACCCCATGAAATCCCCTCGACAGGCTCTAAGCGTCTGGATCTCGTCCGATCTACTGGCCCTGATAAAGGGTGTGGCCGGTAACTACCCGCCCCGAGAATTCATTCGGAATGCGCTCTACGAAGCTGTTGGAGCGAGGCGAGATGGTCTCAGTCCCGCCCACGTCATCAACCACCTGAAAGAGGTTCACGAAACGACTAAGGCGATCACAAAGCAACTTGCCCTGCACAAAGCCTCCATTGAAGAACACGAACACGCGGCCAACAACGACACCATCGAACAGGCGCTCAGCGTCATGGCGGTCCGCCAAGAGCAATCCCTGAAACTACTCATGCAGGTCACCGTTACGCTCGAAGACACCTACGCTGAAGTGTTGGCAGACCACTCCCCACCGCTCACGCCAAGCGATCGGCGCGACGCCATGTCGGAAAAATATCGCCAACTGAAAGACCGGCTAAACGCCGAAATCGCCCAACTTCAAGCAGATGAACGCGAGCGCGGGGCGGCCGAATGACGCTCAAACAAAGCCAAGCCACCGACAATTTCACGCGCGGCGTCGAGCTGGTGAAGCAGCAAACGCGCATCCAATTTCGATCGGCGATCAGCTTCATACTCATCATGACAGTGATCAGCGTCGGCCTCTGGCTCACATATTTGATCGCGCTTTCAACGGCCACGGAACTCGACGCGACAGCGAAATGGGCAATCGCATGGCTGCAAGTGAACACACTGCACAACGCCAACAGCACGATCCGCATAACCACAACGGCGGGCCCAGGTGTCTGGCCAGCGACAGTCCAGGCACCAAATTCATCACCGGTGTCAACGGAGGGCTGGTTCTTCGAGGCGTCCCCTCGGGTTGCCCCGGTGGGTTCACAGGGACCTCCCACGCGCGCCGCTTCGTCGCTCGCACAGGGCACTGCGCGACGCGCGCGGGCCCCTCCTATGCACTACCGGAACAACCCGGCGCAGGGGTCAATATTGGGCGCCGATCCAGGGGCAACTTTGCACGCCGATTGACAATCTCGTTCTCAAATCGCGTCGCGCAAGGCGACAAGCTGATCGTTCGCTCCCTCCCTCCTCATGGCCAAGTGTTCGCTATTCGATGCAAGATAGGCCAAAGGCCGCTTCAGATTGAACGGGAATAGCACCGGCTGCGATCGCAAACTTGAAATTGCCAGCGGCTTGCCCGCGTAGCGCAAGGCGGCTTCGACCAACCATGCCGTCAGTTCTTCATTCTCGATCACGATGGGGGCCAAACGGGACACACGCCTGCCCTTTTCGGTTCGCGCTACAGCGCCCCAGCCAGCCTGACTCTGAATGACCATGTTGGTCATTCGGTAGGTGCCTTCACGTTCGCCGTAGGTTTCGCTCATACGCCGATGGATTTCGGCGGACGCGCAATCGCCTTGCAGAGCGGACAAGCGCCCGATCAGTTCAGCCACCTTGCCGAAGAACGGATACGTGGCCACCGCCATGCCCCAATGCACCACCGCGACCGGCACATCCGGGTGCGCCTTGAAGATCGCCGCGCCACGATCCGCGTAGTCCACCAGATCGATGCGCGGTTCCAGCCATAGGCGTTTCAAGACCGTGCGCGTTTTCGTTCGCGCGGCGGCCCCCAACCCGGCGGCATCCAACAATGCCTCTAAGTCTTCGGGCCGCGCCAGTCTAGCGCGAACTTTCAGCGCGGTCGTCGCCCATTCGGGAGCGATGAACCGATCGAAGCCTATGCGGGGAGCCTGCGGCATCACTCAAACTCACCCAACGCCACTTACATTTGAGACCCGCACGAAGGGGACGATTAGTTCCTCGACAGACACACCACCGTGGACCACTACCTGATCGCTGGACGGAACGAATGCGCTGCGTCCTCCGGCGAATAGAGGTTTGAAGTTCGCAGGCAGCCCCGCGATGTCCAGAGCGAGCGTGCCCGGATAGGCGGCCGCCGATTCGGCGCGCAACGGCTCGCTTCGGTAAACCCGCACACGCTCGCCGCGTGTTTCCGCGATCACACCCTGATTGGGCCTGCCGATACCGACAGCATCGACATTGCCGTGGTCCGCCGTGACATAGATGCTGAAGCCTTCGCCCAGCAGGAAGGCGAAGAGGCGTTCAACAAAGCCGGTGTCGAGCCAGCGCCCGATCCACAGCGCTACATCCTCTTTGGATCGCTCTTTGTGCAGCCGTTCATCCACCTCATCAATGACCAGCCCCAGAACCTTGGGTTTGCGGCTGGCGATTTCGGTTTTCAGGGCACCCAGTTGCTCGACTTGGTGCAATGCGCGGCGGTACAGCACGTCGCTGGCCGCGATACCGGCTTCGTTCTGCCAGTACGCCTTCCACAAGGTCTCTTCCTTGTTGGTGTGGTCTATCGAATCGTCGAACTCGCGCGGCCGCAAGCCCGAGAACAGCGCCTGACGGGATACCGACGTCACCGTGGGCAACCACGCGAAGGCCGTGCGCTCGTCGAATGCCAAAGGCTGCTGGTTAGCGATCAGATGTTCCCTGATCCGCACCCATTGATCGAAGGCCAGCCCATCGAACACCAGCAGCGCCAGCTTGGCTTCGCCCGCACTACGGCGCTGCCGCAAGAAGCGCGGAACATGATGCACCATCACCGGGCCTTTGATCGCCGGTTGCAGGATCAGGTCGGCGTAGTGGCCGGCGGCAATCCACGCCTGCAACCGTTCGTCCGTCAGCGCCTGGATCGCCTTGATGTGCTCCCGGATCGCGACCATCCGTTCGACGGCATCCTTGCCAGGCAATTCATGAACCCGGCTCAGCATCTCGCCATAGCGTTTTGCAAAGTCGCCCCACAGCTTGTGCGGCGCGTCCACTTCCGGCACCGCTGCGGCAAGCGCCTCAATGCCTTTTTCCGCCAGTGCGAATTGCGACCACACATCCTCGACGATGCCTGCCTTGATCCAGCCTGGCATGGCGGTGGGAACATCGGATACCGCCATCGGATGCAAGCTGCCGTCGAGAAACATCGAGTCGATGATGGCGCGCACGTCGGAGTGATCGAAGGGAATCTCGATCTCTGTGCCGATCTGGCCTGCTCCAAAGGGTGGCGGATCAGGCTCGGACATGCGCCTGCCTTCCAGCTTCAGCTTTTCCAGATAGCGATACCAGGCGTCCTGCACCACGCGCAGCAGCGCGCTCCTGGATGACAGCCATTCCGCGACCGGATGGCCGACGAGCAAGTCTCTGCCGTGCAGGATGGCCGCAACATGATCGGCGAACGGCTTCGGCAAGGCGTGACCGGCGAAGTGCAGCCGCAGCACTTCACGCCAGAAGTCCACCGGCGCACGGATCGATCGCGGCGTCAACTGATAGACATGTTCGAGAATGAAGTCCTTCGACTCGCTTTCGCCGCGCGCTGACTGCAACTCGGTCTGATGGGCGTCGAACAGGATTTCTAGCCGTTCCGGTTCCACCTGCCGCACAGCGCCATAGGCCAGTTTGGGGAACAATTCGGCAAGATTTAGCCGCACCGCCGGGCGGGCGTTATGCACGATGTCCCAGGGTAGATCGTTTGCGTTGTCGTGGCGCAGATGCACGATCAGCGCCGGTGATGGCGCCGGCTCGTCGGCATCCCATGCCGCGCGATACCGCTCCTCGTATTCCGCGCGGAACCCGAATGGGTCGTCGTATCCCATCACCTCGAAGCCGCGTGTGCGCAGTTCGGACAGCAGCTTCTCGTCCAACAGCACGCCATCTGGATCGCAGGCCACCCACAACCGGGAAAGATCGGCCGTGAAAGAGCCAAGAATGCGTTGATGCCATTGGCTCATGACGCGCGCTCGCTGGTCTTGCCGGCTGAGGCGTCGATCCGCACCATCGCCACGGCGTTCAGCTCCGGCACGCTGGATTTCATATCTTCCAACGCGGCCAGGCGTGCCTCATGCTCGGTTTGCAGACGGCGACGGCGGAACTGACGCACGGCCGGCAGGCCGATGCGTCCGATGGCCTGATTGCGGGCGTCGAAGGCGTAGGCGGCGCGATCCTGCTCTTCCTTGATCCGGGTGAGATGTTCGTCCGCCAGCGCCGCGAACAGGGCTTCACCCTGCGCGCTGGCCACCGCGAACGACGCCTCGAACCAGCGCACCGAAGCCTCCGCGTCCACCACCGACTGCACAGATACGGTTTCGGTCAGCAGCAAATCCCAAACCCTCTTGGCGGTGGGTACGAAGGGGCGGCCTTCGTCATTGATGAAGATAGGCAGGAACCGCTTGCGGTTCGCACCCGGCGCGGCCAGCCCGATCTCCCACAACGACCAGATACCGTTTACCGAGTCGGGCAGGCCCGTCACCCGGATCACGGGCAGGGGCTGGCCCGCCACGAAGCGCGGCACGTCGCTGATGATCGCCCGCGCTCGTGGGTCTTCCATGGTCAGCCATTCCGCCGCTGGGTTTTCGCTTGCCGCGCGCGCGTCGAAGCACGCTTGCGGCGTCTCGATGCCATCGGCCCAGCGCACGCGCCAGACGTTGCCGTCTTGCGCCGCCAATCCGCCGCGCACCGCCAGCCCGTTGACGACGGCGCGTTCCAGCCAGAATTGAGCCGGGTGGTCACGCCACTTGCGCGCCTGGTCCGTGTCGAGATCGTGCGGCACGGCCAGCAGATCGCTGTTCCGATTCGATTCCGCCAGCGTGGTCCGCAACTGCGAGACCACGCTCGCGCATTCGCGCTCTATGGCTTCGGGGTGTTGGAGGCTCTGCACGAACAGCTCGTCGAACACCGGCTCCACTTCCGCCGAGTCCATGACGTCCGCCGCCTTGTCGATGCCGAACTCCTCGGCGATGACGGCGAGCTTCTCCTCCAGCACCTGCCGGACGCGGTGCTCCACCGTGTCTTCCAGCACGAAATTCAACGCCCGCACGACGTGCTTCTGGCCGATACGATCCACGCGGCCGATGCGCTGCTCGATGCGCATCGGGTTCCACGGCATGTCGAAATTGACGATGACGTGGCAGAATTGAAGGTTCAAACCTTCACCGCCCGCATCGGTGGAAATCAGCACGCGCGCGTCCTGCGCGAACGTCTGCAAGGTCCGTGTGCGGGCTTCCATGTCCATGCCGCCGTTGAGCGTGGCGACCGTGAAGCCCCGGCTTTCCAGATAGTCCGCGAGCATCGCCTGCGTGGGCACGAACTCGGTGAATACCAGCATCTTCAGCGCCGGGTTGCCTTCTTCCTGTTGCAGCCTGTAGATCAGCTCCAGCAGGCTCTCGGCCTTGGCGTCCGTGCCGGCGGCCTCGGTGGAGCGCGCCAGCGCCAGCAGCGTTTCGACCTCCGACTTCTCTAGCTCCAGACCACCCGCTTGCAGCGCCAGATCTACCTGCGCCTCGCCGTCGAGATCGGCCCATTCGTCCGGGCTGAGCGTGTCGAACAGGCGCGCTTGCGTCTGCGGCGTGTCCAGCACCGTCTGGCGCTTTTCCAGCGTGGCGCGGATCGCGGCGGTGCTGGACGTCACCAGCCGCTGCATCAGGATCATCAGAAAGCCGACATGGCGCTGCTTGGCCGCCAACGCCTGATTGTAGCCGTGGCGCACATAGTCGGTGACGGCTTCGTATAATTGCTGCTGAGCCGCGTGCCGGGCCTGCCACGCGACGGCGTGCAAGCGCGTGAGCCGGGGCCGGAACAGGGGTTGTCCCTCGGCATTGATCGCCGCGCGCTTTTCGGTGCGGATCACGAAGGGCTGCACGCGCTCGCGGCTGACGCTGCCCTCGTCGGGGAAGGCGTCCCGGTCCAGCAACTGCATCAGGCGCATGAACTGGTCGGTCTTGCCCTGATGCGGCGTTGCCGAGAGCAGCAACAGGTAGGGCGAGGCTTCCGCCAGCGCCGCGCCCAGCTTGTAGCGCGCCACCTGTTCGGTGCTGCCGCCCATGCGGTGCGCTTCGTCGATGATGACCAGATCCCAGGCCGCCGACACCAGATCCTCGAAGCGTTCGCGGTTGTAGGTCTGGATCTGATCCAGGCTCCAGCCGCGCCGCGATTCCAGCGGCTTCACCGAATCCAGCGCGCAGATCACCTGGTCGTGCATCCGCCAGGCATTGTCTTCCGCGTTGTCGCCGCGCCATTGCCGCAGGGCCGCCAGCGATGAAGGATCGACGAAGTGGAGCGGCTCGCCGAAATGCTGGCGCATCTCCGCCTGCCATTGCCGCACCAGGCCTTTGGGCGCGACCACCAGAATGCGCTTGGCGCGGCCGCGCAGCTTCAGCTCCCGCAGCACCAGACCTGCCTCGATGGTCTTGCCCAGACCCACCTCGTCGGCGAGCAGGTAGCGGATGCGATCCTGCCCGACGGCGCGGTTCAGCGCGTAGAGCTGGTGCGGCAGCGGAATGACGCTCGACTGGATCGGCGCCAGCAGCAGATTGTCTTCCAGCGCGTCCTGCAACTTGGCCGCCGCCGTGGCGTGGAGAATCTGCTCCACCGTGGGCCGCACGCTGGAAAGCGTCGCCAAGTCCGTCGCCCGCGCGCGCAGCACGGCGTCCTTCGCCGGCAGCCACACACGAAAGGCCGCTTCACCCCACAGCGTCAGCCGCTCGACCACGCGGCAGGGCGTAGCCTGCCGCGTGTGCCAGCACCAATCGCCAACCATAAAGTTCATGGACCGACCCGGCTTGCTGGCATGTGTCCTAAGGCTTTATTCCATGCGGCAAGGTTCATCACGGCGCAGCCGGCTATAAATGGCTTCTTCCACGAACGATCATCAGGTCCGCTCATCGGAATCAGGCGCTTCAGAGCATCGGTCCGCGCTAACAACTCAGCGTCGGACAATGTGCTCGCACCGATCAGTACCCAGTAATAAATAGGCTTTTTCGCTCGACCATCCGCGTGCTCATATAGCCACGAATCTCTATATTTTGTTTTGAGATCCGTATCTATTGTGCCGCTCAGGAATTTTTTTAGGAAAGCATTACTGTCTTTTTTTTTGGCTTTTGGATTTTCTGGATCTTTGAATTCGATAAAAATCGTCCGATCCTCAAGTTCGATGATGAAGTCCACCGCTTTCATGCAATGACTCAGGCCATGGCTAGTCTCATCATCGAACCTCCGGCCGGTGATACCAGCCGGCAGAGTGATTTGCATGTCGTCTTCGGCAAGCACCATCATGGTTCGATGCCTTCCACACTGCGCTTGATTTCACGATCATAAAGATTGCTGAAAGTCGCAGCAATCGCATTTGGGTCAACGCCTAAATAGCTATCGCTCGACTTGGCCGTAACAGCTTCCGATTCATCTCGGAACAGCGACAAATAGCGTATTTTATCATTTCTCTGCTTTTTCAGATCAAACTCTTTGAGCAAAACATAATTGTGCGTTGTCAAAAACACCTGCACACCCATGCGCTGAAGCTCTAGGATCACCTCAACCACTTCGCCCATCAGAGAGGGATTGAGATTGGCCTCTGGTTCATCCCAAAACAGCACGGAGCCAGATAGCAAAGTCCCGTTCTGGATAAGCAGCCAGATCAATGCCAGCTTGCGCATGCCTTCAGCCAACAGGGTAAATTCCAGATCGCCTTGCTTGTTCTTTAGGAAAAAGAATTCGCCCTTGGCCACGACCTTGCCGTCGATGGCTTTCTGCAGCGCGGTCAACAATCGTTGTCGATCCCTATCGGTCGGCCCCATCAATTTGGGTAGGAAAGCGCGCTTGATGATGTCCACATAGACTTCTTCAAAGGCAATTTCTCGCTTGGCTGCCGTAGCCAGAAAACCTGGTGCATGAGCCAGCATTTCCTTGACCGGAATATAAGCACTGACCAACTCTTCTTTTTTCCAGGCCGTTTCACCCGTGACCTTTGCATCTTCTGGCTTGTTTGTGTGATTGGAGAATTCCGCTGAAAGCTTGGTTCCGCCCTCCCGGGTAATCACCACCTTGGTTTTAACGCTGTTGGACTGCCGACGAGCCAGACGACCTATGCGACCTTCATATGGGTTGAACACGTTGCGTAATTTGATCGCAAACCCCTTTTCCCTGTCCTCACCCACGGTTATCGCGCAGGCAGCGTACATTACCTTCAGCAGGTGCGTCTTGCCCGTGCCATTGGCGCCGATAATGACATTTACGCCTGATGAAAATGCCTGATCCAGCCCGGCAAAAGACGTGAAATTGTCCAGCTTGATATGGGTGATCTTTGTCATGATTCGCTCTCCGAGCGCGTCAGCGCCATATCGTAGAGGGTGAGCAGCCGCTCATCCTCTTGCAGGGTTTCCTCCGGCAGCTTGTGGGCGATGCCGAGGATAGTGGCGTAGTCCTTGGCCGCCCACGCCGCGTTGAAGCCGGCGCGCAGCACCTCCAGCCGGGTTTCCTTGATCTTGCGGCCGGTGAACGTCTTGTAGGTCTCGAACTCCTTGAGCAGGGCCTTTTCGCGCTTCTTCTCCAAATCCTGCGCCTTGTTAGGATCGGGCACATACCAGCGGTCCTGCGCGCGGGCGTTGAGGCGCGGGTCGGTTTTCTCCAGGCCGCGCAAATCGTGGTAGTTGGTCGAGAGGTAGCGGTGGATCTGGCTCGGCACCTCGCCTGTGCCGTCGTAGCGCAGGAAATTGGCTTCCAGCAGCGCGGAAAGTTCCGGCCGCGCCTCGTGCTTCTTCCAGCCCGCGCCCAGTTGCCTGATGAACTCCGGGTGGATGTCCTGATAGGTAGATGGCCGTCCCTTCAGAAAGTCCGCCACCCAGTCAATGGCGCTGCGCTCGTCAGAGACGAACAGTTCCATCTGCGGCGCCTGCGCGGTCTGTGTGCGCTTCTTGTCGTATTCCGTCACCTGCTCGGGGAGGAAGACCATGCCGTCGCGTTCCGGTAAGCGGCTGCGAAGACCATCCTGAAATTCCTGACTGGAAAGCGGCACTGGCGCGCTGTGACGGACGAACCACGCCACCATCCGGTCGAACAGGATACGCGGGTCGCGTTCGGCGACAAATTCCAACTCGCCGTTTCTTACCTTTAGAACCGGAAGCTGCCGCAAATGTGTCTGCACGAAGTCCCACGCCGATTCTGGCACGGCACCGCGTTCTGCAAAGCGCTGCTCCAGTCCACCATTGGGCTTGTAGGCAGAAATGACTAGATCCTGCTTGACGGCAACTGTCGTGGTGATGGCCTTGAAACTGCCTTGCTGCTTGTCGAGTGCGGATACATTGGCGACGACGAAGCCTGCTTCCTGCATGGCAGTCTGCAAGCTATTCCACACAGCAGCCTGCGTATTTGAAAACACCACTGTCATCCAGCGGCCTGGCTTGAGAACTCTGAAGTATTCCTGGAAGCAAGCAGCCATCAGCCGTCGGTAGTCATCCACCGACTTCTGCGCCGCACGGTTCTCTTTCGAGCGATCAACGATGGCGTCCAGCTTGGCTTGCGTCATCACGCCATGCCATGCCTCGACCAAAAAATTCAGTTCGGCGTATGGTAGGTTTTCACCGAATGGTGGGTCAGTGAATATGTAGTCGATCGAGTCGTTCGACAACGGTAAGGATGCAGCCGATCCTGTGTTGACTGTCGCCCAACCAGCACCAATTTTGAAGTTGCCGAATGTTTTAACTAGCCTATCCAACTTGCCATCGAGGATGTACCAAGGGCTGCATTCGGCATGTTGTGAAGCGACGTAATATACGCCGGCAAGGTACTGATTTACCTGAGAGAAGTGAGTTGGTGCATAGCGAGCAAGAACGGACATTCCCCAAATCGCTTGCTCCGCGAAAAATTCCAAAAATAAGCGGAGCCGTGCGTCGGAATCGGTTTGTGCCTCGGCCCACAGTGCGCCCATGGCTTGCGCAGCACGCGGTAGGAACATGTGGTGCGTGTGGGTGATACCCTTGTCGCGCATGCGCGGCGCTTCCCACATGTCCGAAAAAGGAAACGCAACCACAGGAACACTACCGGGCAGCGGCAAAGCATCAATCTCTTGCAGCAAAGCCAAATCTGCTGCGTCCGGTTTCTTTTCGTATTTGGTTTTACCGACGCGATATGAGATCAAGCTGGGCACGCGCTTGGGTGTTGAAAGCGTATCGCCCGTGGCATTATCCCGCTTCGTAATATAGATTCGTTCTAGTTTCTTCTTCGTCAGTTGGGCGTCGCAATGCGGGCACGGAAAGCTGTCGCGAACACGCTTGCTGGCACCATCCAATGCTTCATCGAGAAAGTTCACTTCTCCCGCACACTCTGGGCAAGCGAACACCTCGCTCCAGACTGTATAGTCGATGCGGCCTTTGGTCCGGCCGTCGCTGTGCAGCGTTTCGTACATCCAGCCGATGTCCTGCTCCACGGCCTTGAGCAGTTGCTTGCCCGCCTTGGCGAAAGCATCGACGTCGAACGGGATGTTGTAGTTCGCGCCGATGAAGGTGGCGGCCGGCGACAGGTCGTTCAGCACCGCGCGACGAGCGCCCCATTTGGGCGCGGCGCGGCCTTCCTTCTTCCAGGTCAGCTCCAGCTCGTGCCGATAGCTGGACGGCGCCGTGCCGCACCACTGCGCGGCCACGCCGGTCATGCCTGAGCCGGAAAAGCCGTCCAGCACCACATCACCCGGTTGGGTGTAGTGCAGGATCGACGGCACGATGGCCAGGTGCGGCACCTTGGTGTGGTAGCTGTGCGCCTTGTAGATGGCGTCGGTCTTGCCAACGCTCACGTCGATCGCCAGCGGCTCGCGGCTGTATTTCACCGCCGGGTCGTAAGGCTTGCCGTAGTGCGCCACGAACTCCGCCAGCCACGGGTTCGGGCAGGCGGTGTAATAGGGCGGATCAGACATGGCGAGAATGGCCGCGTCCGATCCCTTCGGAAAACCTTCCTGCCTGCGGAACGCCGGGTCTTGCAGCCTCTCGGCCAGCAGCGTCAGGAAGTGCGTGCGCCGCGCGTCGTCGCTAGCAAAGGTCTGACCAAGACATTCGACCGATTCACTCGTTCCACTGCGATGATTTTTCAGAAGATCGTTCGTATCAGTCATCTTTTCTTTGCTCATCGCCAGACGATTTGTCGCCATCCTGCTCGTCAGAGTATTTTTTCATGCCTTCCCGCAGGATTTCCAAGAAGGTATGATTCCTGCTTTCAGCATCGGCGATGATCGCATCGAAAGAGACCACGAAGGTTGGTGTTGGGATAATGCGGCCATCAGGATGTGGCGTGTCGAATTCCTGATAGTAAACGCGCCCCTTCGAGAAAAATGGTGTCCACTTGAATTGCCTTAAACGGAATGCCGTCGCATCGTTGACCTTCATAATTGCATAGTACCAAACGCGCTGAATGTTCGGGCAATGTGCGACGAGTTTACCGGCGCGATCGAGAAGTTGATTTACCGCATAGAAGTTATCTTTCTCGTCATCCGTCTTCTTTTTGATCTCAACCACAACGACATCGACTGGCGTCGTGTCTTTGGGGTCTGTCGAGAAGATCATCGCAATATCCGGCCTGCCGGTATCCCCCACGTTTTCATCATCCAGTCGTATGGCATTGATGACGGCATCCATGCTCTTCTCGCTCAGGATGGTCCTGAAAACCATGAATTTGTCATCAAGCAGCCAGGCATTGTTCTGGTAAATCTCCGATGGCATGGAGCTTTGCGAATACTCCTTGAATCGCGGAACGATCAGATTGTGTATTTCGGATTCCGCATTTCCGGTCGTCATCTCCTTCATTCGTCTAATGATTTTATCTCGATACAGGATATATTCAGTCAACGTTCGGGAAGACATTTCCAAGGATTTTTCGTATGAGGCGTCGCTCAGTTTTTCGGACTGAAGTATTGCCTTCTGCTCTTTGAAAAATCGCTGCTGTGCGATCGACAGCGCATCGTCCCGGTCGATTAGGCCAACGGTGTCGGCCTCAAAAAATCCGAGCAAATGCGGGAATTGCTCTTCAAATGTTTCTTTGGTTTTTTCATTTCGCTCGGTGATCTGCGGGATATTCTCCGCCAAAACCTTGCCCAGTTCACGGCGCAGAACGCGAAAAAGATGAGCCTCGGGCGTTCCCGCAGGCAGAACAAGCCTTTGCCGGGAACTATCCGCATTCGAGTGAAAGAGTTCGGAATCGAAAAGAAAGACGCAAAGATAACCGGTAGGAAATGACGAAGGTGGGATGAGGTTGGCCGGTATCGTTCGTCCGTCGATACTAAAGGCAACGAGCGAACTGCCTTTCCCCGATACGGGGGCAATATGATAGTGCATGTCAATGGTCGAGATGGCATCCAGTGTATCATCCTGGATGGTAATCTTGGTCATTGTCGGCAAATCAGCCGGTGTTATTTCGGCTGCCTGAGGGAAGAACTCCTTTTGCGCGTTACTTTCGTTAGTCGTCAGATTTATAGAGATCTTGAATGCCTTGCCTTCGCGCTTGCGCGCGTCAAGCGTTGGCAGAAATTGCTCAATAAGAAGCGGCTTAAGTGCATCCGGCTTCAGATCGTCGTATGATTTAACACGCTCTTTGGCGAAGCCGCTGAAAATCAGCGAGGTTTTCGCTTCCTGTTGATCTGCAAGGGCCTGCAGCGGCGCATTGCCGTCGAAGCCGTCCTTGAAGGTGAAGGTTCTCCGCCATTTTTCGCGAACGCTATCAACATCCACACGGGCGAAATAGTTGAGGAAGACGAGGCGGCCGATGCCCTTGTGGAATTTATCTCTTGGCCGCAGGAGTTTCCTGAACCGCTCAAAATTCTCGTCAGTGAAGCCGTCGCCGTTGTCCGAAACGGTTATTTTCAACGTGCCTGGCTTATCAAAAGCTTGAACATCGATATTGATCGATACGTCGGTCGCGCCCGCGTCCAGCGCATTGGCCAGCGCTTCAAAATAGACCAGCGTCAACGACGGATTGGGGAAAAACAGCCTGATGGCCCCGGAGGTTTCAATATCCATCTTCTTCGTCCGGCTTGGCCAGCGCCTGTTCGCGCAGTAGCTTGAGTTGGATGCCCGCTTCTGTGAGCACGTAGCGTTGCCGCGACGAGCGCGGCTTGTTCGGGATAGTTGGGCGTAGTACGCCGCCGGTCAGGAGTGGCTCCATATGCGTGGCAACGAAGTGCGGACGCTGGCGATAGCCGGCGTGGGCCATCAGTTCGGCCAGCGAGCGCGGGACATCGGCGTAGCCGACGATATGCCACTGCACCTCCGTCAACCGATCAAGTGACCGATCAAGTCCGGGCTGTTGCTGTGCAACTTGTTCGGTGACTTGATCGGTAGCGCCTGCCACCACCGTTTCCGCGCCAGTCGGTTGATCCGTGGTATCTTCAGCCGTTTCGGCGGCGAAGCGGGTGCGCAAGTGAGGGACCAGCCGCCATGTGTGGGCCGCCTCGCCGAGCGGTTCCGTCAGCACTTGCACAGTCAGGCGCTGCGCCAGATCCAGCGCCTGCGCGCCGGTGAGACCAGTCAGCGCCTTGATGTCCGCTACATCGACCTGGCCGCTGCGCAGAAGGAAGGCAAACACTGCCGCCTCGTGCTCGGATAGGTGTGCGCCCAGGCTTGCCTGCGCCAGAAGCTGGGCTTCGGTGATGAGCTTTACCTTGCAAAGGCGCAGGCGGAAGCTTTTTTCGGCCCTGTGGTTTTCGATCTCGGGCGGCAGATAGCCCAACTTGCGCCAGCCGTCGAAGATGGCGCGCACGCCGGTGCCGCCTTGATCGGACAGACCGATGCGTCGGAAGGCATTGACGATGCTGGGGTTGCGAACCTCCTTGTCGCCCGGATCGAGCAGTTGCTCGCGCGAGGCGAAGGCATCGCCGGGATTGAAGAACTCGGTCTGGTCACGGAAGAAGCGGATGACCGGCACGCGGGTGGTATCACCGAAGTCCTGGTGGATCAGCAGATTGATGGCCGCTTCGCGGAAGGAGATGTAGTCGGGCGGATCGTCGTCGCGCCGCAGGGTGGCGGCATCCACGGCGAAGGGGCGCTCGCTGTGGCGGAAGTAGAACTCCACGATGGCCTGCCACGCCTTGATGAGGTTGTCCTCGACGGTGAGGCGATCGGCCCAGCGCACCGTGGAGTCATACTGGGTACTGGCATTGCGGTAGAGCTGCACGTCCGTGACCATGCGCGGTAGCACTTGCCGGACATATTCGCCGCTGCCCAGCACCAGAATGGCGGCGCGGGTGGGGCGTAGCACGCCACCTTGCTCGACGAGAAAACCCCACGTCCGCAGGAAAGCGGTATCATCGGCGGCGGTGTCTCTGCCGGGATTGCTGGCGGCAAAGCGCGTACGATACCAACGCACCGAGGCTTCATCGAAGCAGCGGCTGGTGTCCACGTCCAGCGGCTCGGCATCGTACCGGACGGTCGATGCGTCGCGGATGAAGCGTAGCAGTTCGTCGCCCGTGCAGGTGTCATCGCGGCCACCACGACGGATGTAGGCTTTCTTCGGATTTCCGTCGATATAGACAGGCTTCTGCTGCCGCGTGGCTTCGGGGATGTAGAATGCCAGGGTGATGCCTTCCGGCAAATCGTGCTTTTGCGGATCAATCGGCAGGAGCACGCTGACCTTGTTGGTATCGCGCACCTGGCCGAGAAAGGTGTTCTGCATCTGATCGGCGTCGGTCACGCCGGTGACGGTGAAGGTGCCGTTGCCCTGCTTGACGCCGAATACAATGTGCCCGCCCTCCGTGTTGGCGAAGGCGCTGACAGTCGAAAGCGCATCCTTGGGCACAGCCCAAGTCGCTTCCTTAAATTCGATGTCGCTCCATTCGATGGATCGGAGCTTGGCGAGCAGTTCGTCTCTGGTCATGGCGTCACTCGATCACGAACCGCAGCTTGGTGGCGTCCTTTCCCTTGCCGCGCTCGCTGATAAGGGTGTCGAACCGCTTGCGCAGTTCATCCGGCGTGGCGGGCGAGCCGCCTTGCAGCAGGGCCTGACGAAGCTCGTCGGCTTTGACCGTGATCTTCTCCAGCCCGGACAGAGCTTCCTGCACGGCGCTGGCGAACTCGGTGGTGACAGGCTCCGGCAGCCTGCGCGCCGTGAGGAAGGCGTCGATCAGCGTTTTCGACGCCGGCGGCAGCAGGCCGAGGCTATCCTGCGTGAAGGGGTCTTCCAGATTTTCCAGCAGGGTCTGCTGCCAGTTGGTCTGCAACTGATCCAGATCGTCGTCCAGCTTGTTCAAGCGACTGGCGGCGGGCAACAGTTCCAACTGCTCGGCGGACGGGCGGAACTGGCAGTGGGGGCATACCGGCGTTCTGAGCAGCGTCGGCTCGTCCAGCGCGGAGCAACTTTTCAGGCCGTTGAGCGCGTCCTCGAAGCCGGTGAGCTGACTGGTGGGCATCAGCGAGACGCCTGCCAGCACGCGCAACGACAACAAACGATCGTCTCGACGTAGCGCGTTGCGCGTCTTCTCTTCGGCGACGCCCAGTCGCGCCTTGCTGTGGCTGGCGATATAGGCGCCGATATAGTCCTTCTTGAGCCGGGCGAGGGTCTGGCGGCCTTCACCGAGCACGGTTGCGGCGCGTTCCGCAGTGCGGTCCTCTGCCAGCTTGTCGAACAGAGCTTTGCGCTCCGCTTCGGCCTGCTTCACCCAATCATGGCCGGGCTGCAAGATCATCTCCGCCTGCGACAGGTAGGACGCGGTGCCCCCCAATTCGCCGACCAGATCCAGCAAACGCTCAACTCCAGTGAGCAGGTCCAGATTCTTCTTCTGGGTGTCGATGTCTTCCTGCGTGACGCGCAGGTTTTTGAGCTTGCCGACGGTGTTGTAGGGCGACAGCGCTTCGGTGAATTTTTTGAGCGCGTCGAGCCGCGCATACCAATCCTTGGCCTCTTCCTCGCGAAGCAGGCCCTGGCCCCAGAAACCGAGTTTACCCTGCTGGAGATCGGAACCGGCCTTAAGCACGCGCGGCACCAGGGCGCTGATCTTTTCCTGCAAGGCGACGACAGGCTCGGTGTCGCCTTGGCTGGCTTTCTGCGCAAGACCAGACGGCAGACCGAGCAACTCGAACAGCGCGCGCAGCACCGCAAGGTTCATTTCCTTTGGCGCTTCAATGTGCTTGAACTGCTTGAGTTCATCGAGCGAGCGTTCGGCCAGCAAAACGAGCTTGCCAGAATCGATCTTGTCGCCGGTAATCGAGAGAATGATGTCGCCGGAATAGACTAGGACGCTTAGCACAACGACGAGCAGATCGGGTTCGAGTCGATGCTTGGTCGGGGAGAAATACTCTACATCGGTTGCGCCGGTGATGAGTTCGTTGCGGTTGAGCACCTGCCCATGCCCCTTGGCCTTGAGGCGATTCAACACCTCCTGGGCGTAGCGAGAACCGGCAGGGTCGATGCGTTCGCCGTCGAGCATCTCTAGCGCATCGAGCACAGCGGTGGCGTCCTTCGTGCGGGTGCCGCCCGCCAGCGCGCGCAGCGTGGCACCGATCAGGGACTTACGGTTGGCCTCGGTGACGAGCACCGGAAACTTGGGATACTCGGGCGCGATGTCGGCGAAATGCTGGGACAAGACCAGGCCCGAGACGATGTTCACGATGTCGCGGAAATTGATTCTTTCCTCCGGTCCCAAGCGCGCGCGATCGCGCAGGGACACGCCTTTGGCCCAATCTTGCAGCGTCTTGGCCTTGCCTTGGTAGGTGACTTCAAACGCGGTTAGTTGCTTTTCTTGCAGCCACTTGCTCATGGCGCGCAGGGCATCTTGCGCCTTGGACTGATAGACAGCCTTCGCGCCTCCGCTGGCGGTGGACGCCAGATCCAGCGATGCGGCGTATTGGGAAAGGTGGCGTCTGTAGTCCTCGTCCGGCGATTTCAGCCGGAAGAACACTTCGTCCGGCTGCTGCGAGTCCGTGAAGCGCGGCTTGTCGAAAGGCTGGATGAAGTAGATGTAGAAATCGCGCTCGGGCTGCGCGGTGGGGCGATCGTTCGGCGCTCCGAAGAACAGATAGCCCAAGCGCTCGACGCGGCGCTCCTGCCACTCGATCTGGTATTGCCAGATTTGGAATCCTGGATAGCGGAGATCGTCGCTGCATTCCATCAGCGCCTTGACAGCACTGTAGTAGGCTCGGTCGAGTGCGTCGTCCGACAAGGCTTCGGCGCGCTTTTCGATCTGGGCGTCATAGTCGATGTCCTTTTTCAGATCGAGGTAATACTGCTCTGTGTCGGCGGCCTTGGAGATGAACTGGCCGTTGACTGTCTTCAGCACCTCGCGCATCACGGTCTGAACCATCGACAGCAGGTTCTCGGCGGGCTCGCCCGGCATGTCCCCGACGCCCGGCTGGAACAGGCACAGGGAGTCGCGCAGCTCTGCGGCGGTTGGACCGATCGGGACGTGGATGTCGCCGCCGGTGGTCAGGCGATGCACAGCCAGACCATTGATGACGCGCAGCGCCAACGGCTTGTAAGCCGGCCGCGTGAATGCCTGCTGGATGCGAGATTCCAGCACCTCGGAGACGCGCAGCACCTCCTTGATGTTGGGATCGGCACGCAGCACCTGGTTGCTCTTGACCGTGTTCCAGAAGCTCTCGTAGGCGATCAGTTGTGGCCGGTCGGTCGGCAGGTCCTGATCGAGAATGGCCCGCATCGCGGCTTCAATGGTTTTGAGGGCACCGCGCTTTTCGGTGAAGTGAATCTGCTCGAAGGTCTTGAGGTAGTCGGGGTGAACCGGGAATAGCCGGACATATTCGTCCATGCGTTCGTTCATCGACCCGTAGAATTTGGCGAAGGGCTTGAGATATTCGCGGATTTTGTTCTGCTGATCGGCGGATTTCTTGAGCAGACGTGCGGAAACGACGAAGCTCACGTCCTGGCGGTCGATCAGTATCTGCGTAAAGCGTTCGTTGACGCGGCGGATGCTGTCGGCAACATGCTGGAAGCGGCCGCTATCGAAAATGGCTTCCTGCACGCCCGCGACGAAGCGGAATTTCAGATGCTTGGCGACCTCGCCGATCTGACGCAGGATGGCCAAGTCGAGCACCAACTCGTGATCGCGGCGCGATTGCAGGTATTCGAGGAACTCGTCGACCACGAGCAGAAGCCCCTGATTCGGGAACCTCTCCCCGAATGCGGCCATCATCTCCTCGAAGGAGTCTTTGTTGTTCAGTTCCTGATCGGCGCTCGGGAAGGTGAAATCGACACCGAGCTTCTTGAGGAAGCGTTCGATCTGCTGGGTGATGATCTGGCGCAGCGGCATTTCCAAGCCACCAACCTCGATGCGCAGCACCTTGAAACGGCCGGCGATGGACGTAACCGCATCCACCACCTTGGGGTGCCGGATCATCGGCGCATAGGCCGCGTCCTCGGCCACCAGCGATAACACCGACATCAAGTGCGACTTACCAGTGCCGTAGTTGCCGACGATGAGCACGCCCTTGTGGTCGACAGCATCATCGAAGCCGAGTTGTGGCACCATAAGCTTGGCAATGCGCTCGGCCATGTCGTCGGAGATGACGAAGGTCGAAACGAGCTTCTTGGCTTCGTCCGGGCGGTCGGCGTCGAGTAGTTGAACAACCGACTCAATCTGCTCGAATTGAATAAGGTCTCTGTACTTCATACTTTTGGCCTTCCGGCCCCTTGATGGCTTTGCGCCGTTTCAAAGACGACGACGCCATCGCGGGTGTAGTCGCGGTGTTCGGGATGTCCTATGCCGGCGTAAATCAAGTGGTCATCGCGCATTTCGCCAGGCCACGCGGCGATGACCGGACGCGAGTGCGCCAGCAACTTGATAACGTTGAGCGGATTGATCTTCAGGCTTGGCTCAAAGAGAACTTCGAGATTGTCGAGCAGCAACGGCACGTCGTTGCGCGCGTTGACCGTGACTTCACGCAGCGACTCGTTCAATGAGAAGCCACGATCGGAGTCGGGCGTTGCCGTCAGGCGCCGCCCCAGTTCTACGCCGATATTGAGTGACGCGGTATTCAGCCGTCGCGCCAAGGCGCGCAGGAGCCGGGTCTTGCCGCTGCTGCCAACCAACAGGATCAGCTTGCCCTGAAGATCGCTGACATCTTCGATAAGCCGTTCAAGCGCAGGGAGATTGGCGATGTCTGCCGCGAACGCACGGGTCATGACTTCTCCTCGTCCGGCTTGGGCTTTCCCTCCTGCGTGCCCATGCGGGCAGCGATCCACCGGTCCAGTTCGGCGCGCTGGAAGCGCCATGTACCACCCAGCTTGAAGGCCGGGATCTGCCCATTGGCCGCGAGGCGATAGACCGTGCGTCGCCCAGCCTTCAGGTAGGCGGCGACCTCCTCGATGGTCAGGATGTCATCGGACTGTTGGATCATAATGTGGCCGACATGTTGGTGGCAATACTGTGCCATATTGGCGCAAGTTGGCAAGATTTGGCAAACTGATTGCTGAAAGACGGGCATCCAGATGATCCGGTGAGTGGCCTTCGGACGGCCACAAAAACGGGGGGAGAATGTGCCTGGCCAGCGAACAGAGGCGTCACACGATGTCTACATTCCCGAACGCGATAGATCGCACAAATGAAGCTATTTATTTCTTCAGGGATGAGCTTCGACGCTTCCACGGATCGGCGCGGGTGGATTCGGCCCGCGTCGGACGCGATGCCGGCCGCATTGCCGATGAGGTGATCGCCCATCTGACTGGACAGATGGGCGCGGAAGTCACAATCACCATCGAGATCGAGGCGAGGCTGCCGAACGGGGCAACGTATCAGCTCGGTCGTACCGTGACGGAGAACAGCCGCACCCTGAAGTTCGACACTCAAGGTGTTTCGAAGCAGAATAGGAGCGGACACCCTATGGCTCCTCCTCCTCTCCTCCTCCCCCGCTCGGCCTCGCACCCGGAGCCGTGCCATGACGACGGACGCGTCGCTGGCTTGGCCAACGGGGGAGGAGAGCGGCAACGCTTGCCAAGCGATCTTATGAGACCTGTGCGCGGATAGGTCTCGACGACCGTCATCTGACGTGATTCACTTAATCAAAGCAATGGATTGAGGTGTTCCATGTCGCGCCGGCGGATCGGGCGGGAGAGCTTCGGGTTCGGCGGTGCCGAACGCCGGCATTCATCCTTGGACGATCTGGCGAAGCTGATCGACTGGGCTTCAGTCGATCAATGGCTTGCCGATATCTCCTGCGCGGCGAAGGGCGAGCCGGCGTGGCCGCCTGTGGCGCTGTTCAAAGCGTTGCTGCTGGCCGTCTGGTACGATCTGTCCGACGTGAAGCTCGCCGAAGCTCTCGACGATCGGGCCTCGTTCCGCCGGTTCTGCGGATTCTCCGGTGCCGATCCGACGCCGGAGCGGACCGCCTTCGTTCGCTTCCGTAAGGCGCTGACCACCCGAGGGCTCGACGAGGCGTTGTTCGACGGCGTGACAGCCCAGTTGAAGGGCAAGGCGATCCGGGTGAAGACCGGCACGCTGGTCGATGCCACCATCATCGCTTCGGCAAGCAAGGGCGACGACGAGGCGCGATGGGTCAAGCACAAGCGGAAGCCTGCGGTCCACGGCTTCAAGGCTCACGTCGGCGCGGACGCCGACACCGCGTTGGTCGAGGAGATCGCCGTCGCCCCGGCCAACGTCCATGACGGCAAAGCTGGCGGTGACGCGCTTCCCGACGATCCCGGTCATGTCTTCGCCGACAGTGCCTATCGCGGCGAGATGTTTCGCGCGGCGGTTCGCGCCAAGGGCGGAACACCGCGCATCGTCACCACCCACATGTGGGGCCGCGACGAGGAGGAGACACAGGCAAAGCTGGATGCCTGGAACCAGCCGATCCACCGGATCCGCGGCCGGATCGAGAAGGTCTTCGGGACCTGGAAGCGATCCTATGGGCTCCGGCGGATCCGATGGTTGGGTTTGGCGAAGGCCTCCCTACAGATCCGCCTTACCGCCATCGCCTACAACATGAGACGAACCCTGAGCATCCTTGCCGTCGCGGCATAAGGGGCGTCGGGGAAGGCGTCGACTTCCGGCGTGAAGATCACCGCAACGGGCATAATCCGTAGCCACGATGCGGCCAGAGGCACATTCGACGCGTCAAATCAACATGATGAGCCTGCCGCGCACAGGTCTCATTAATTAGCCATGTCCGGCAAACCGCCGATTGACGGCCAAACCTCGATCTGTCCACGACCGATGTGGACGTTGGGTTTCCGGACAAATAGATTGTCGGACGGGTTTCCGGGCAAGCGTTCGCGCTGGTATAGCAGCGAATCGATGACAAGCCGCTTGCAGCGATCAAGGCCCTGTCCGACCTGCTTGGGACGCTTTGGGCTGTGCACGACTCGTTGTTCGATATCACCCGGCTGGGGAGGCGGGGCTACGAGGCGCTCGCGGCAGGTGACGAAGGTTTGATGTTTCCAACCGCACGAGAATCTGTTGAGGCCGAAGCCTGGTTGTTGCTCGGCTCGGAAGTGAGGAACCTTCGCCGATTCTGGTGCGGTCCAAATTCAGCACAAATTTTAGCACATCACATATTGTATTGGGTTTATTTCTTTTAATATCAAACAGATAGATATCTGGTAATCCGCCTCATAACCTGAAGGTCGTCAGTTCAAATCTGGCCCCCGCAACCAAATTCAGCCCACGTGCGAAAGCTCGTGGGCTTTTTGCTGTCCCCGACTAAGTCCGAACGCGCCGACGGGCCCGGTCTCCCGGGCCTGTTGACCTGACCCCCGCGAATTCATCCAGGGTGGAGTAGAGTCCGACCGAGAAGGAAGGGCTTTGAGATGAAGCGGAAGCAGTTCAGCGAAGAGCAGATCATCGGGATTCTGAAGGAGGCCGAGGCGGGAGCGGTGGTGACGGAGATTTGCCGTCGCCACGGGCTGTCGAGTGCGACCTTCTATGCCTCGAAGGCGAAGTACGGTGGGCTGGAGGTCTCGGAGGCGAAGCGTCTGCGGGCGCTGAAGGACGAGAACGCGAAGCTGAAACGGTTGCTGGCGGATGCCATGCTGGACAACGCCGGGCTGAAGGAACTCCTGTCAAAAAAATGGTGACGCCCGCCGGCAGGCGAGAAGCGGTCGCGCATCTTCGGCGGATGTTGGGGATGAGCGAGCGGCGGGCGTGCCGTGTGATCGGGGCGGATCGAACGAGAGTCCGCTACCGCCCGCGCCGGGGCGACGACGGTGCCTTGCGGGAGCGGTTGCGGGCCTTGGCCCTCGAACGGCGGCGCTTCGGCTACCGGCGCCTGCATATCCTGTTATGCCGTGAGGGCTTGGTCGTGAACCGGAAGAAGGTGCAATGGCTCTATCGCGAGGAAGGATTGTCGGTACGCCGCCGCCGTGGCCGGAGACGGGCTGTCGGCACGAGGGCGCCCCTGATGCTGCCGGCCTTGCCGAACCAGCGCTGGAGCCTGGACTTCGTGCACGATCAACTTGGCGATGGCCGCCGCTTCCGGGTGCTGAACATCGTCGACGACGAGACGCGGGAATGCCTGCGGGCGGTGGTCGATACCTCGCTCTCCGGCCGGCGGGTGGTGCGGGAGCTGACCGAGCTGATCGCCGAGCGAGGCAAGCCACAAATGATCGTGAGCGACAACGGCACCGAGTTGACCTCGAACGCGGTACTGGCCTTCGCGGGCGCCTTCGGCGTCGAATGGCATTACATCGCGCCGGGCCGGCCCATGCAGAACGGCTTCGTCGAGAGCTTCAACGGCCTGAGGCGGGACGAGCTTCTGGACGAGCCCCTGTTCTTCAGCCAGCGCCATGCCCGAGAAGTCGTCGCCGACTGGATCGAGGATTACAACACCGAGCGGCCACATTCCTCGCTCGGCTATGAGACACCGGCAGCCTATGCCGCCGGCCTGCACAAGCAACGGAAGGGGCATGCCCCTTCCCTTGCTTCAACCTCCACCATCCGTAATTCTGCCCAAAGGTCTCTGCTCCCAACTGGATGAACCATGGGGGTCAGGTCAAGGTCAGAGACAGCAAAGCCTTCGCATATTGCTCTGCCGGTAGGTCAGTCCGTCACGAGATCGCGCAGTTCCTGCGTCTTTCGGGCGGCCTCTGCCGTCCTGTTGCCCGCCATTAGGTCGTCCACGATGCCGAGCACGAGTTCACGCATTTTCAATCCCCGCGCCGGGTCCATGCCGGCGATATCCGCATGGAGCACGATGGCGCGGAGTTCCTCAGCGATGCTCCGGTTGGCCTCATCCATCCCGCCAGAATTCAGGGTCGCGAAGAAATCCTCCACCTTTTGCCAGTCCCGGGCAAATTCGTCCCGATCCGTGCCGACCGCATTATAGCCGTCGACCATGGCGAGAATTTCGCGGGCGCGCCGGGAGATATCTTCGGCCGTCGCGCCGGGCGACGACCTCAATCCACCGCCCGCCCTGATCAGTCCAAGCTGCCCTTTGGCCAACTGATAACCGGCGTCAGCGGCCTTGGTCAGCCATTTCAGCGATGCCTCTTCATTCTGCGGGGTCCCGATCCCCTGACCGACGAGATTGGCGAGGAGAAACATGGCCTCGGGCTGGCCAGCCTCGGCCGACTTTCCGACCATCGACGCGGCGCCGACATAATCCTTGCTCCTCAACAGCATCACACCATAGGTGTACATGGCGTAGGGGTGCCCCATTTCCGCCGCTGCCCTCACCAGTTCTCGGGCTTTCGCGCTGTCCTTGGGCACCCCTTTACCGTGCGAATACAGGAGCGCCAGGACAAAGGTTCCGTGGGGATCGCCGGCGGCACGCGCCTTTTCCGCCCAGATTTTCGCCTCCCGCCAGTCGGCTTCCTTGTCGCTGGAGAAAAGCGCATGCGCCAATGCCGCCTGGCCCCGGGGAATGCCAGTTTCGGCCGCCTGCCGCAAAAGGCGCATCCCGGCCGCGCGGTCAATGGGAACGCCATCTCCCTCGTAATAGATTTTTCCGAGATTCACCATCGCCGCCGGGAACCCGGCCGCAACAGCGTCCTGATAGTGCTTTATCGCCTGCGTCATATCCCTCGGCACGTCGACGCCTTGTTGATAGATGAAGGCGAGGCCATAGCTGGCGTCAGCCAAGCCCTTGTCGGCCGCGCGCCCCAGCCATTCCAGCGCCCGCTGCATATCCTTGGGAACGCCTCGTCCTTCTTGATAACCGGTACTCAGCGAGAACATCCCGATCACGTCGCCGGCTTCAGCAGCCTTTCGATGCCACATCATGGCCGTGACGTCGTTCTTCTCGACCCCGAAGCCGAGCTCGTAAAAAACGCCGAGGTCGGTCATGGCGGCGGGATAGGTTCCGGCAGCCTCACGCATCAGCCGCGCCGCTTCGGCACCCTTCTTGTTCTCCTGCCAGAGAACTCGCGCCAGATTATACTTGAAGCGGAACTCACCGGGATAGGCGGCGACGGCCTGGCGGCAGGCGGCTTCCGCTTTCGCCACGTCCATCGCCGCAAACCGCACGCCCGGTACCCCTGGCGGCCGCCGGGAATCGTAAGGCGAGGCGGCGAGTGCATCACAGTCGGCCCCATCTGCCCAGGCGCCGGCGGCACCGCAGAACACTGAAACCGCCAGCACTGCCAGCCCACGCATGAAATGCATCATGTTTCCCCTTGTCTTTCGCTCGATCGTGCCGTTTCAGTGCGCGTTGAGCTGGTCGAGGCCCATACCTCGCCGGAGAGCATCCGCGCACGCGCGGCTGTAGGGATCCTTGGGATCGCATTGCTCGGTATTGCCGCCTGCAACCGGGGCCTTGGCGGGGCTCGATGTTTCCGCGGTATTCTGGCAAGCGACCGCCGACAATGCGGCTACGGCCAAGATCGCCCATTTCATGCCGGCAACCCTCATGATCTTTCTCCTTGGTCTTTTCTTCGGCACCGCTTGGGGACCAACGGAATGTCTACATCCGGATTACAGAAACATGGACAGTCGGCCTGCCGATGCCGCGATGCCGTCCATCAACTCGTCAGGCAGGACAGATCGGCGGATGCGCCGGTTGCACCGAGGAACATCGAGACCGCCAGCCCGCGCGTGAAATGCATCGTGTTTCCCCTTGTCCGCTCCTTCGCACCGGGCCGATCGCCTCGCGGTCAGCACCCCATGGGATTGTGGCAGCCGCCGTAAAAGGGGTCGATCGGCGGGGGCGGCGGGCTGTAGACCGGCGGGGGCGGCGTATAGGGCGTCGGCGCGTCATAGGGGTGATCGGGCTGCCGATAGCCGCCACCGCCCGAGCCGCCGCCCCCGGAATAGCCACCGGAGCCCCGGCGTTGCGCCATTCTCAGGTTCTCGATCGCGTCCTGTTGGCCCTGCGCGGCCGCCAGTTTCCACCACTTGATCGCTTCCTGCGCGTTCTTAGTGACACCCCAGCCGTTCCAGTACAAACGGCCAAGATTATTTTGCGCCAAAGCCTCTCCCGGTTTGGCGGCCCTCAAGTAATATTTCGCGGCATTCACATAATCATTATTTACAAATTCATACCCTATCCCAATTGCAAGCAATGTAAGGGAATCCGAAAAACCGGATGCCAAGCTCCACCTCATCATCTCCTTAATTTCATTGTTATTTTTATTAATTTTACGCAAATATAAAAACCCAATATTACGCATGGCGATTTTATAACCTCTTTGCGCGGCGAATTTGTAATGCAGCATGGCCTTTTTTTCATCGCCACTTTTCTCATAGGCCCGGCCGATCTGGAAATGATAGCGGGCTTCTTCGGGTTTCGCGGCGATGGCGGTGGTGCATGCCGTGATCGCCTGGGGCGCGTCGATACCGTCGTACAGGACGCCAAGAACGCTTCGGGGCTTGGCCGGATCTTCCGGGTTTGCGGCCAGGGCATCGCAGCGCGCGCCCGGATCGGTCTGGGCCAGCGCCGCGCCCGGGGCGACCGCCAGATAGAGGGCGGCACCGAGCGCCAGCAGCAGCGGCCGGGCGACGGGTTTCCCGTCGTCGAAGCCAAACCTTGGTGCCGCCACGATCATCTTCCTCCCATTCACCGCTAATTCAGCGTCATGCAGCCGACCGGGTCGGCGGGGAAATTGGTCACCAGATAGTCGTTGATCTCTTTCTGGCTCAACGTCTTCTGGGAGGTGTGCGGAATATTCATGGTCGCGCGCGAAAAATCGGTCGAGACGCCCATCTCTGTCGCGTAGGCCGACCATTCCGCACCCAGGATGGCGTCGCCCTGCTCCTTTTGGCGCTGCTGCTCGACCGACAGCATTTCGAGCGTGTCGCCGGGCTTTTCATCGTCGCGTCCGAGCGAACTGAAGGCATGGACGATGTAGCGGCCACCCGGATCAACCGAACGAATGGGGCCGCCCAGGAACGCGGTGGTGCAGGCGCTGCCGCAGGCGAAGCCGGCGGGAACGCGGGTCATGATGCCGTATTTGCGGATGACGCGGCCGATGCCCAGGCCTTCCCAGGCGTTGCCGCCTTGGGAATGCAGCCAGATTTCGTCGATCGGCACCGAAAGCCGTCGGTGTTCCAGGATCTGTTGTTCGAGCCGCCGGGCATCCCCGCGCGCGATACCGCCATAGACGATCAGGATCACACGATCGTCGTATTTGGCTTTCTTGAAGGCGAGGCGACTGTTGTCCACAAAAGGCTCGGTCGCGCAGGCCTGCGCCCGCCCCGCCATCGGCACGGTGGCGGTCAGGGCGAGCGCCATGAGGGCGGCAAGACGATGCCTGCGCATGGTTACGCCGCCGGCACCACGGGCGCCCAGGAACCATCCGCTTGGCGGCACCAGTCCTGTCGGACGGCCACTGCCTCGCCCCTTGGGCCTCGGGCCGAATTGTTGGCGACACGGCAGACCATGCCGTCCGCCGTCTTGTATTCGCGCTCGACATAGGCGGTGCCGCCGACACCGGGGTTCTGGCCGCTGGTCCAGCTTTCGCCGGCGCCTTTGCCGACCGCGGGCTTGGCGATGACCCGTTCCGTGGCCTCGAGCGCCCGGCGCTGTTCCTGCTCGTTCAGCATGGCCTCGAACTCGTTGCCGAAGACGGTGCCGAATTTTTGCCCGAGGTTGCCGAGCCCGCTGATGCCGACCTGCTGCCCGAGCAACTGCCCCGCGATCGAACCGATGGTCCCACCGACGTCCTGCGCCAGCCCGGTCCCCTCGCAACCGCCCAGGCCCAGGGACACCGGCACGGCCGCGAGCAGCAAAGACCTCTTCAACGCCAAATACATTCGATCCCCCTATGACGACGCTCGAGCCCTTGCCTAAAGGCGGCCCGCGGATGAAGCCCCCCGGTGAGTGAGAATTCTCGCCCCACCAGCGCTTCTGACATGTCGAATACTTTCATGCTGCAACGAAATCATCAATTTTGTTACAGGGTTACCGTTTTGTTATTTTTAAATTAATTGGGGATTCTTGCCAGTTTATTTTAGCTTGACCAACAGGTGATGTCACAGCTGCCGAAAATCCGCAGCGCCGCTAAACGGTATTGATGATTCCGTTGCACTGGAGGGAGCCCATGAAAATCCCGGGAAAATGCAACCACGGGGTGCTCGACGAAGCTGGGCACCGGAAATATGTAAATGAAGCAGAGCGAAGCAAGTTTCTTTCGGTTGTTCTTCGTATCCCAGAACGACCGAGGGCTTTGCTGATGTTCCTGACTTACTCCGGCTGTCGTATATCTGAAGCTCTTATGCTCGAAGAGGAGCATCTGAGCCTCGAAGATGGCATGGTGACATTGAAGACGCTCAAGCGCAGGCGCGTGGTTTATCGCCGCGTTCCCGTACCGGGCGATATTATTCGAATGCTTCTCGATATGGGGGTGTGCGAGAATGGACGGTTCTGGGACTGCAACCGGGTGACCGCCTGGCGCTGGGTTCGGAATGCCATGACGCAGGCGGGTGTTCGGGGGCCCATGGGGACCTGCAAGGGATTGAGGCATGCTTTCGGGATTCGGGCTGCAAGCAGGAATGTCCCGCCCAATCTCATCCAGCGCTGGATGGGCCATGCGTCCCAAACCACCACCGCCATTTACCTGGATGCGGTCGGTCCCGAGGAGCGGCGGTTTGCCGAGCGCATGTGGTGAACGATGATGGATAGCTGCGGCTTGTCTTCGCCGGGATGGCTTCGTCTGCGCCGAGCATGTGGTCGCCCTCTTGCGCGGTAAGCGGCGCGGGCTTTCTGCATGTTGCTCCCGCTCTTTCTTTCGCTCAACCTGATGGTGTGCGGTGATGTGTTATGGGGGGCGAACGGGGTGACGAAAACGAGGGTGCTGGGCTTTTTGCTCGTAGTTTTTGTCGGCATGCTGGGGATGCCGGTCTTCGCCGACGATGCTGGCAGGGGAGGGGGCGAGGGCGGTGCCGCCTTGGAAATGTTGCAGGATCGGGTTCGGCAGGCCTATCGCGAACTCCGTTATGAAGATGCGGCGAGATTGGCGCAGGAGGCGCTGGACGCGCCGCCAATGCAAGCCACCGGTTACTCCGGCTTCACAGCCAATCTGCTCGATCTGGCCCGGGCTCTGATTGGCTGGGGGTATGTCGAGGAAGCTATTGCACGGCTCGACGAGGCGCAGCGATTAACCAACGCCTCCACGGTGACGGGCGAGCTCGAAATCGCGGAAGTCCATGCGGTGCGCGCCACCGCCCTGGTTCGCCTGCAGCAATGGCCTGCGGCTCTGGAGGAAATAGAGCGGGCTGGGGCCATCTGGCAGCGCCATCTGCCGCCGGATCACATGGACCGGGGACGTTACGCGCTGGAGCGCGGGGAGATCCTGCTCCGCCTGAAGCGGTTCGGGGAAGCCGAGGTCGCCGCCCGGGATGCCTTGGCCATCTACGAAAGCGCGGTCGAGCCGAAATGGCGCGGCACAGAGGATGCTGCCCGCAACCTTTCGTGGCGCAAGGAGTATGGGCGGCTCCTAGGCTATGGATATAGTATCGCGCTGCTAATTGATAGCATGATTGGGCAAGGTCGTGGCGCGGACGCAGACAGAGAATTTCTTTCTCTTCTGACGTCTGTCTATTATGCCCATAAATCTTCCTATTTTCCCGACGAAATTTTGTTCATCCGGCGCTATGCTGGTGTCTATCATCGCCTCGGCAGACCGGAAAACGTCGAGATATTCTTCAGGGATGCCTTCAAGTATTGGAGCGAAAACAACCTCCTGGGTCATCACGAAGCCATTGACCTGACGATCGACCTTGGGGGGCTGTTGATAGATACGGGTAAGGCTGGCGAGGCCCGGCGCCTGTTGAACGAGGCGCTGCTGCGGGCCGAGATGGCCAGGCCGCAGGACCCGCTGCAAATCTCGGCGCTGCTGAAGGTTCTTGCCCGCGCCACCGCCGACCAGCCCGAAGTCTCTGCCGCGTTCCGGGAAAGAGCCCGTGAATACGCTCCGGCCGATGACTCCGTCGCGGACCGGAAACATATCGCTGACCTTGTGGCCGAGGGCGACAGGTTAATGGCGCGCGCCGCCATTGCCGCTGCGGAGGAGCGCTATCGTGCCGCTCTCGAGCGCGACGCCCGAGCCGGCGTGCCGGATCCCGGGCAGCGAATTTCGATTCTGCTCGGGCTGGCCCGGTCCGCTCTGGCCCGGAAAAATGTGCCGGCTTGCGAAAGATATGTTCTCGAGGCCGAAAAATTATACGAAGAGAAGAATATCCGTGACGAGGAGCTTTATATCGGAATCCGCGTCGCCAAGGCCCGGCTGCTCTTGGCGCGCGGAGATTTCGACGGTGCGGGCATGATATTGGGCATGGCCTTGGCTCGCCCGGATGCCTTCGGTTCGGGCGATTCACCGGGAGCCGGCATTCTTTCCATCTTCGAGGGGATGCTGGACTCATTGGTTCAGCAAGGCTCGCTGATTGAGGCCGCCCGCCAAGCTGTAACGAACATGTCGATGAGGACGACACCCGGAAATGCCGGAACGATCGCTGCGTCTGGGCAATATTTCCGGAAATATGTTCCCTTGCTGCTGAGGGCCAACGATGCGGCGAGCAATGGTTCAGATAATGGTGAGTTCTTTCTTTCCGCCTTCAACGTCCTGCAATGGGTTCAGGCCAGCGCCCTGACCGACGCCATCGCAAGCGCTGCGCAGCGGCAAGGCGTGGGCGTTTCCGCTGCTGCGGCTCAGCGTGAGTTGGACGACATTCTTAACGAGATCGCTGCGCTCGACCGCGAAATCGACCGGCTCATGGCGGACTCTTCTGTCCCTCCAGCGCAAAAGGTCGTCGATGTCGAAAAAATGCGGGAGCAGCGCGACTTTCAGTCCGGCTTCATTCCCGGACTAAGGTCCCGGATCAGTTCGGTAACACAGGGGTACGATCCCGATCCAGCATTCGCGCCGGTTCCCTTTGATGAAATTGTTCCGCTGCTGAAGCGGGACGAGGCTTTGCTCGCGATTACCATTTACGATGATTATGAAGCTGGAAAAGAGCGGGTAGCGGTGATCGCGATCCAGGGCGGCGCCGGCGGTCGCGCCCGTTACGCCTTGTCCGCTCTCGACCTGGGGGAGGGCGATGTCGGCAGCCGCCTGCGTCTCCTTGTGCGGCAGATGCGTTGCTCGGCCGCCCTTGCCGATCCGGATTGCGCGGCTGTTATCGCCGGATGCTCGCCATCCTCCCGGGGCGCAGACGACGGCGATCTTTGTCGCGACTGGGCGGAGGCAGCGCGACCGCCCTTCGATTTCGCCGCCGCCGCGGCCCTTTACGACCTGCTGATCCCGGCGGAATTGCGCGCTCATGTCGCTGGGCGGAAGCTGCTGATCTCGCCGGATCCTGATCTGATGGGCCTGCCTTTCCATCTGCTGCTGACGGCCCCCCTGCCTGCGGGCCTGGCGGGGGCCGAGGCCAGTCGCAAGGCGCCCTGGCTGTTCCAGTCCCACCCCTCGATCACCATCCTGCCTACGATCTCCAGCCTGCGCGACCTGCGCGAGGCGGACAGGCGCCCACCGGCGCCCAAGGCCCTGGTGGGGTTCGGCGATCCGGTCATCGGTGTCGGGGGCACGGTGGATTGCACGAAAACCTTCCAGCAAGTCGCATTGCGTGGTCTGCCGCAACAGGCCGAGGCATTGCTGTCGAGCCTGAACAGCGGCGGGACCCCAACCGTCGATGTTGAAATCGTCAGGGCTCAGGCCAGCCTGCCGGACAGCCGCTGCGAATTGGAGGCGATCGCCGGTCTGTTCCCCAAACCCGGCGATACGTCACTTTTCCTGGGGGCCGAGGCCACGGAAGCCCAGGTGAAAGCCCTGAATCATACCGGGGCATTGAAGCAATACCGGATATTGCACTTCGCTACGCATGCCGTGGTCGCCGGGGAACTGGGCGCCAGCAATGGAGAGGCCGGCCTGATCCTGACGCCGCCGGCCCGCGGCACGATTGACGACGACGGGCTGCTGACCACCAGCGAGATCGCCCGCTTGCGCCTGAACGCCGATCTTGTGGTGCTGTCCGCCTGCAATACGGCGGCGGGCAATGATCGAGGATCGGAAGCCCTGGGCGGTCTCGCCCAGGCTTTTTTTGCTGCCGGCGCCCGCAGCCTGATGGTTTCCCACTGGCCCGTGTCGAGTCCGGCGGCGGTCGATCTTACGACCAGAAGTTTTGCCGCTCTGGCTGCGAATCCAGCGACCGACCGCGGCGAAGCGTTGGTCCTGGCCATGCGAGGCGCTCTGCAAGCGGCGGATTCGGAGGCGACGGCCCATCCCTCGTGGTGGGGAGCTTTCGTCCTTGTGGGAAACGGCGCGCGCTGAATGGTCGCTTGGAAAACCGGCGGTTGAGCGCCGGAGCGCTTTGGGCCGCCGCAAAGGAAGGGATCGTGGCCGATATCGTATGGTGTGGCCACGATCGCCTGCGCCGCGGGGCGCGAAACAAAAACCGCTGAATTGTCCCGGCTGAACGCTTCGAAAATATCGGCTGATGCCCTCGAAAGCATGCGTCACTGACCGCCTTTTTGTTTCTCCATGACGGCCGTTGCTATGGCATAACACCGAATTAGTTTGTCCATTTTAAGGAATGATGTGATCACACCGGTGTTGCCGCCCTTGACGTAGCCCACCTTTTCATATTCTGGAAAAATTTCCTGAGCCAATTCTTTTTCGCTGCCGAACATTTTCTCTGAAAGAGCGATACTCCCAAAGGTCTTGAAGACAGGGAGCCATTTGTCAGGCGAGTATCGCTCGTTGTTCCAGTCCAGTTTTACCCCATCCTTCTTCGCCTCATTCAGAAGGAGCCAGGCCGCCCCCGTGATCAGGGTGCATTCCCGGACCCGCTGCGCTGGGTCGTCATCGGTGGGCGCGGAAAACAGACGATTCTGTTCTGCGAGGGCGCCGCTAGCGGAGTTTGCGAAAATGAGGGCGATCACGGTGGCGGACAGGGCATGACGAAGTGACTTGGTATGGAACATGATATCCTCCATGAACGACGCGGTTATTGCCCTTATCGCGCGGGCAGTTCTCTCAGGATGAACCGGGGGAAAATCAAAAAACGATTTCTCTCCTCGGTAATTTTATAAATCTATATATTATCTCGATTTCAAATATTTTGCGCCGTCGAAGCAGGTCTTTCTCAATCCCGTCGTGAGGTATTCAGCATGGAAATTCGGTTTAAATTTATGTACTGACGTGAACATCTCAAATTCACGTTCGTATCCTTCTGCGATTTCATTGCTGTTTTTATAAACTTTGGCATTTAATGCCATTTTCGCAAAGAAAAGTCCGTGTTCTTTCCAATTATTGTGTGAAAAGCGCGGATTCATGGGGTCCAGATACACACCGTTATCGCTGGCATCCGCGATTACGGCCGCGGCGGCAAGGGCAAGCGGGGTGCACACTTTGAGCATATGCTTGACATCATCCGGGATGGCCATGGCCGTACCTCCGGTCAACGTCAAGGTGAGAACGACAAGGGAAATAAATCCGGCAAGAAGCTTCATCTTCATCTCCCAAAATGGCGTGGCGGCCGGGGCATGGGGGCGAATGTTCCCGTCCATGAAAAAAAGGAAAGGTGTCATTGCGCTGTTGCTGTAGAATTTAATGACTATGGGAATTTTTCATTTATGGGTTTGTTAATTTTGAAATAACAACTTTGTTAAATTAAAAATAATAATACCGGTATTATTATATATGATATTGATCGCTCTCCCTTGAACCCTAAGGCGATCCCCTTTCGGTGCCGGACGTCGGAGGAGAGACTGAAATGCCTTATCGAATTATCCGCCTGTTTCTCAGTTTTCTGTTTATGACTGCGGTCGCCGAGGCCGGGGAAATGCCTGCTGCTGCCGGATACGGCGCGACGGGAAATGGCGAAATCGGCGCCCTGCAGAAATCTGCGGTCCCGCACAATTTGGCCGACGAATTTGAGGTGGCGCGCGCGCTCTATGCTTTGGGGATCGAGCGTGGCGACGCCTTGACCGTGATCGTAGCGGCCCGGATCGTTGCCACCCTGGTCCAACCGCCGTCCGACCGCCATCCGGCGAGTGCGCACCCCGAAGGCGTCGGCAAAGTACCGTCTCTTGCCGAGATGGTGGCAACGGCACGGCGCCTGGCCGGCAGCGATCCCACCCTCGGTAAACTCATCGACCAGATTTTCCTAACCGGGAAGCGCAGCATGATCTCGTGGCCAGCCCGGCTCCCCCCGGTCTAGAAGACGGCCCGGATCCCCGCGAAGGTGGCTGCGATATTTTTCGATCTCCGGTTGTCCGTGTCGTCTTCATGGCCGAGGGGGCCGGGCTGTCATCGCGGGACAATCAAGTGTTTCTCCGGCACCATGGAGACCGGCTTGCTGCAGAACTGGGCGCCAGCTGAGCGGGGCTGGCCCGTGGCCTGCTTGACCGATCGAAAGGTGCCCTTCGGTGCATCTTTGGCATGGCGTTGGTTCCGGGCCTGCGCTGCCGGTTCCGCGTTGGGCATATTCGGGAGAACTACTTCCGCGGATCCTGAAGCTGTTCTGAGGCCGAGTCGCAATGCGTGGGCGTGACAAGGTGAGGCTGGGGCATGGGGATTGGGGGAAAGGTGTCGGTTTTCGCGGCGATCGCGGTGATGGCCATCCTGTTCAACAACCTGACGGCTGTTGCCGCTGTCAGGGGGGTGCTGATCGGCGTGGCCGACTATGTCGCTGGCGGTGCTCGTCTGGAGGGGCCGCCCAACGATATCGTGCTGATGTATCGCATGCTGTTGGACCGCGGCGTAATCCCTGAGGACATAACGGTTCTGGCCGATCGTTTGCCTCCAGACGCTGGCTCCGTCGTGGCTTCGGCAAGTCCGACCAACGGCAATATCGTCGCGGCGCTGTCCCGCGCCGCCAACCAAGCCCGGCCGGGAGATACCCTCGTACTATATTTCAGCGGTCACGGTTCGCAGCAACCCGCGCGACCGGGAGATCCGAACGAGCCGGACGGGCTGGACGAGATCTTCCTGCCTGTCGATGCCGGCGCAGCAGATCCCGCCACCGGCATTGTGCCCGATGCCTTGACGGACGACGAGATCGGCCAAGCAATCGACGGAATCAGGGCGAAAGGAGCCTTGGTCTGGGCGATTTTCGATTCCTGCAATTCCGGCACGCTCACCCGGCAGGGAGGGACTGGTGGCGGCCTGCGCATGATCCCGGCCCCTCCTTCCGGCGGTCGGCCGCAGCACGCCCCGGGCGGTCCCACCGATCCGATTGTCGAGACGGAGTTGGAAAGACCAGGCCAAGGGGGGTATGTCGGCTTCTTTGCTGCCCGGTCCGATCAGCCGACCTGGGAGCAGCCCCTGCCGCCGGAAGCGGACGAGAGCAGCCGGCGCGTCCACGGCCCTCTTACCTTCGTCCTTACGCGGGCACTCGCGCGGCGGCCGGCGCAAAGTTATCGTGAACTATCGGTCGCGGTATTCGACGGTTATGACCGCCTTCGTGTCCAGGGGCGGCGACCGGTGCCGGTGCCCTATTTCGATGGAGATCTGGACCGTCCCGTATTCGGGACAGAGATCGCGCGCGGTCGGGGGGTGCCGGTTGAGCGCCTGGACGAGGCAATGGCGCTCCTCCATGCTGGCATTATAGACGGCGTCGCTAACGGCATGGCCGTGCGGCTTCGCCCTGTGGTCCCGGAGTCCGGCATGGCACAGCTGCCGGCGACCGTCGAAAAGGTTGGGACCACACGATCCGTTCTGGCGATCAGCGGCCCAGTGCCGCCGTCTTTTCCCTTCACGCTGGTGGCTGACCTGCCAGAAGTGCCGGCCCGGCGCCGGTTCAACCTGTCTGCCCCTGTGGCCGCGGCAGGTGACGAAGCCTATCTGGTTGCCGCCCAGGCGGCCTTCGAGCGCGCAACCCGGGACGGGGGCGAGGATCGAGGGTTCCTGTTTGTCGGGCTTCCCGCGGGGGATTCGTCGGCCGATATCGCCTTGCGGGTTGAGGGGCGGAATATTGTTCTTCTGCCATCTTCGATGACATGGGGACCGCCGCCCTCGCAGGGGCCGGACCGGCGACGTTTCAAGACCGCGACCCTTGACGGCGGAACGGAAGCCGCCGCTGCCGCACTCGTCAGAAGTGCGATCGAGCTGGCGCAAGGCTTGAACGTCCTGGATGTCGCTGCGCGCATGGTCGAACAATCGAGTGTGCGGATCAACGTCCGGGCCTTCAGACTGCCCGCGGGGCAGGCGCCGTCTGTCGTCCCCCCAGACGCCTATCAGTGCGCGCAGACGCCGGGGGACCGGCTACCACTCGGCGCGCAACCCCTGGACGATTTGGATATTCCGACGTTTCGCCATTGCGATGCGCTTTATCTCCAGCTCCGCAATGAGGACCGTTGGCCTGTCGATTTGTCGGCCTTCTATATCGATAGCCTCGGCTGTGCTGCCCCCCTGCTCTCGACAGGGCGCGGTTTCCGACTGGAGCCTGGAAAGACGCGGATACTGAAAGTGACTGTGAATACCTGGAGCGCAAGCCGCGGTGGTCCCTCGACCACCGGTATCGAACGGTTGGTGCTTCTTGGCAGTGCCCGCCAGTCCCCGCTGGAGGATGCCGTCGCCTATTCTTTTGTCGGCTTGGTTCCGCGTTGTAACGAGGCCGGGAACTTGCCCCCTGCCAACGCCGAGAGCAGGGGCTCGGTCACCGGCTTCCGGCGCATGATGCTTGAGGCCGCGGGCTATGCCCCCGTCACCAGATCCGGCCTGGCGGTTCCCCTGGAGGAGAAAATATTTGCCCATATCGCGCGTTTGCGATTGCTTCCGCCAGGGGGCGGGGAATGATGGGCGGAATATGGATCGAGCCTTTATGATCTTTCGATATCTAGCGCCGATCGTCTTGCTCGTCCTGGCGGTGGCGGTCCCGTCAGAGGCGGGCGGTCCGAACCGGATCCCCCATGCGCCGGTGGTGCCCGACGACAAGCTGCGGCAGCTTCATGTGGCGGCCGATCTGGCCGCTTGGGGGCGGCGCAATCGCGATCCTCTCGCGCTGATCGTCGCGGCACGCCTGATCGCGGGGACACCGCTGCGAGAGATGGCTGGGATCAAGATCGAGGGCGAACCGAATCCGGAAGTGCTGACGGCGCTCGACATCTACATGCCGGACGTTCTGTTGGGCGATGCCGGCCGTCTTGCCGCCAATGATCCGCTGTTGACGGAACTGATCGTCGACACCCGCGAAGCTGTGCCGCGGGGCGTGGTCGCGCGGCCCGTGCGAAGCCGAAACCTGGTACCGGCCTTTTCCCAGGATGTCTTCGAATATGTGTTCGAGGCGCTGGAGCCGGCGACCATTTACGTTCAGGGCATGGGCGCGACCAATCTCGATCTGGCGATCGAGGACGAGTCCGGCAACCCGATCTGTGATGCGAACCGATACTCCGACCGTGAGATTTGCCAATGGACACCGGCGCGGCAGGGTCCGTTTAGAGTGATCGTCAAGAATCTGGGGCCGATTCCCAACGCCTATTACCTGATGTCCAATTGACGGTCGCCAACGCCATGTTTCCCCGCTCTCGGCTGTTCGTACTCCTCGCTCTGGCCCTGGCCGCCGGCTTCCCGGACGGGGCGGGGGCTGGCTCGGATGGCGGGGTGCCTTCGTCCGCTTCAACGTCCGCGGGGGACGAGAGGTATCAGCTGGACGATCTGCTGGTGGCCCAGGACCTGTTCCGCCTCGCGGTTCGGAACCGGGATGTTCTCGCTATCGTCGCCGCGGCCCGGATCGTGGCGGCTACCCCTTTTACCAGGATCGAGGATGTTCCCGAGGGCGGATATGCGGCGCCGGCCGGGGATGCGGCCGCAGCCAAGCCTTTCGCCACACTCGAGGACATGCTGGCGGACGCGCGCCGGCTTGCCGCCGGAAATGCGACAATGCTGACATTGATCGACGACATCGGCGAAGGCTCGGCGGCCCTGGCGCGTGGCGCATCGGCGACATCCGTGACCGGGATCTTCGACGTGCCCCCCGGTGCGGTACATGTATTCCGCCGGCCCTTCCGCGCCGGGACGCCCGCCGTGGCGGCTATCGTCGCCGACGGCCCGGGCGTTCTCGAGATGACGGTCGCCGACGACCGGGATCGCGCCATCTGTACTGACGAGGGAACGGCAAGCATCGGTCGGTGCAGTTGGTTGCCGCTGCTGGACGGCGAATTTCTTATCATCGTCCGCAATACAGGAATGTCGCCGCTGCGATACAATCTGCTCCTGCATTGAAAGTGCCACCTACTGACCCGGAGCCTGTGGGATCAAAGACGCGAAAGAAGCCCGCATGAACATCCTCATTGTCGAAGACGATGCGAATATCGCCCGCCATATCGCCGAAACGATCGCGAAGCGAGGATGGCAAGCCGAAATTGCCCCGACCCGGGCAGCCGGTCTTTCGCTGGTCGCCGAAAGGACATTCGATGCGCTGATCGTCGACCGGATATTGCCGGATGGCGAGGGGCTCGATGTTTTGAAGGTGTTGCGGGAGAAGGGGATGCTCACGCCCGCATTGGCTTTGAGCGCTCTGATCGACGCGCAAGACCGGGAAACCGGGATTGAACTCGGTGTCGATGATTATCTTTGCAAGCCCTATTCGGAACGGGAGTTGCTCCACCGGCTGGATGGTCTGTTGAACTGGAGTGAGCACATAGGGCAGAGGCCGGGCGGCGTTCTTCGTCTTGGCGATGTCAGAATTTACCTCGACTTGGGGTCGGTCGCGGTCCGTGGGCGGAAGTTGCGTTTGCAGACCATGGAATATGAGATCTTCCTTGTGCTGGCCCGGGATGCGGGGCAGCCCGTCGGCTTCGACCGGATTGCCCGCGAGGGGTTCAGGAGAGAATTCGTCGATGAAGGGACGATAAGGGTCCAGATATGCAAGCTGCGAGCCGTGCTCAAGGAGGCTGGCTCTAGCGGCAGAATCGATACGGTGCGCCATTTCGGCTATGCTTTCGTGCCCGGCAAGGCGCCCGGTGCTCATTGAAAAGTCGAGTGCTTTGCCCCGTTCGTTCAGCCTGATCGTCACGACATGCGCGCCCGCGATCGTGATCGCCATTGTTGTCGCCGGTCTTTTGAAGGTGACGGCTGTTGCCCTTTGGCACAGCGGCATGGCCGAGGCCCGGTCGGCTATCGAAATGGAAATCTCGCCGATCCGCGGGCTGAACGAAATTCGGGCGGAAATTCGCTTCCGCCTCGACAGGGTGGATGAAGATATCAGGCTGGGGCGCATGGCCGAAGCCGGCCTGCGTCGCTTTGCCCTGCTGGCCCCCGACGGCACATGTGCCGATCCCGTTCGCTCGGGCGGCCAGTGTTCCCTATGGAATATCCCCGACCCATCGAACATCGTTTTTGGCGACGACCAATGGGCAAGCTATACCGAGTCCGCCGCAAACGGCGAAGGCATCCATTTTCTTGCCCGGCGCTTTGAAATCCAGGACGGCGGCGGTTTCAGCTACATCGTTTCCCGCAATATCCAGGCCCTTCACGATCTGGATGCCGTCCTGCGCCTGACGGCCGCCGGCTCATTGCTCGTCTTGTCGCTGATGGGCATATTCTTAGGCTGGTACATGTCGCGGCCTCTGCTTCACCGGATCGCCGAGATCAATGCCTTCTGCGACCGCTACCGGTTCAGATCTTCAGCGGGTGTCCGAGAAAAAATCCCGACCGGCGGGGGGTACCGTGAAATAGAGAAGGTCGCCGAGAACATCGACGGCATGCTCCTTCGTCTGGAAGGCCTTATGGAAAGCTTCAATGTCTCGACGGAGCTCCAGGCCCACGAACTCGGCAATTCTCTCACCAAGTTGCGCAATAATATCCAGCGCCTCGAAACAGCATCCGCAGAAGATGCGGAGGAAATCCGCAGGGATTGCATCTACGAGATTTTTGGGCTCGACAAACTGTTCCGGAGTCTGTGGCAGATTTCCCGCGCGCGGGCGGAAACCGGGGCAAGATGGAAAGCCATGGATTTGCGCGATCTGGTCGTCCAGGCGGTTTCAGAAATCAACGATTCCCTGAAGGCCGACATCGTCGTTGCGCATGGAGTGTGCTCGATTCCCTTCTTCGGCAATGAGTTTCATATCAGGCAGATGCTCAATAACATCCTGGCGAATGCCCTGAAATACTCCCCGCCCGATATGCAGGTCGGGATATGGATGCTGGGGGCGGAGCGCAAGATCAGGATTGCCGACCGGGGTCCGGGGATTCCTGTCGAGGAGCGGGATAAAGTCTTCCTCCCCTATTACCGCATGTCGGTCCATGACGAGGACGAGGGAACCGGCCTCGGGCTTTCCCTGGTTTCGGCCGTGGCCAGTCGTCACGGCATCCAGCTTCGATTGGACGACAATCGCCCAGGCTTGATTTTCGAGCTCCGCTTCCCTGCACCGCAGGTAAACTAGCCGTGGCTTCATCTGCTGCGGCCAGAAATGAGATGTGATCGGTTTCAGTGGCGAAAAATGATCGTCGTCTTAGGTCAGGGCGTATGGAATCTGAAACTCACGGAAGGCGATCGCAGCTTCGGTCACTTGCGCGGGATGCGAACAGCGGTCGTCACCGAGTTTGCGGCTTGGCCCCGTCATCGGTCGGGTGACCTGTCCCCCATGGCTCACCCCGTTGGGAGCAGAGCCTTTGGCCAGAATTGCGCAAGGTGAAGTTTGATGCAAGGGAGGGGGCCTGCCCCTGGTCTCACTTGCGCAGGCCGGCGGCGTATGCTGCCGGCGTCTCGTGGCCGAGCGAGGAATGTGGCCGCTCGGTGTTGTAGTCCTCGATCCAGTCGGCAACGACCGCGCGGGCATGGCGCAAGCCGAAGAACAAGGTCTCGTTCAGAAGCTCGTCCCGCATTCGCCCGTT
>NZ_QGLE01000017.1 GCF_003173035.1 Zavarzinia aquatilis | reverse complement strand
GCGCAGGTTCTGGCCCTCTTCGGCGAAGACCTCATGCCAGGCCCGGCCCGTCGCATCGCCAGCCAGAATGCGGCCGCGATTGCCCACCGCCGCGAAACCATGACCCGGAACCGCCACAACCCGTCGCAGCAGATCGCTCGAGCCACTGTCCACCGTGCTCCACGCCCGGCCGTCCTCGCCCGCCACAACAACCGAACCATGATACCCGCTCGCCACCGAAGCCGACGAACCAAGCCCAATCCCAAACAAATTGTCCGGGTATACGCGCGGGGCAGTCTGGGCGCCGGCCATGGGCGACACCGCGAGAAGCGCCACCACCGTCGCCGTCCGCCACAATATGGCGGAACGATACCTGCCGCGAATTGCCGCCGTCGCGCTGCCGATCCAACGCCTCTTCGCGATCGCAATGCTGAATCGCATATCGCTTCTACCCCCCTTTGAACATCGCGTCTTGTGACGCCTGTTTTCTTGAACCGATCGGCCGGTTAATCCATTATGGATCCCAGGAATGATCGGCAGGGTGGTGCAAGCTCGCTCCGGCGATGACCGATAGGATAATGGCCGGCCGGCTTTCCCACCTCTTTGTGCGGGTTAGTTTATCGGTCGACCGTTCATTCGGAAGCCGCCAGAATTAGAAAAGACATATTCCAGAGAGGAATTAATTAGCAGGATCGCGCACCCGTTGACACAGCCGCCGCCCTTTTGCCGGGCGGTATGCCCGACAGGATCATTCAGCGGTGCTATCGGACCGCTGTTTCCGAATTCAGATAAAGAAGTGGATGAAAATAAAAAATGGCCCGGCCACGTTCTGAAAATTATGAAGAAAAACGCCAGGTGATATTGGAAGAATCTTCCCATCTCATCGCGTCCGAAGGATTCGACAAGACGTCGATCGCGATGATCGCCAAGAAATGCAATATCAGCAAGGCGCTTATTTATCATTATTACAGCGAAAAGGCCGAGATATTATACGATCTTCTGCATCAGCATGTCGAAAATCTAAAAACCCTGGTCAAGGGCATCATGGAAAACAGCAGCAGCGACGAGGAAAAGTTCCTCCTGCTGGTCGATCGGCTGATGGAAAATTACGTCCGCAATCGCGAAAAACACGTCATCCTGATGAAGGAGACGAATGCGCTGAACGAGAAGCAGCAGGCCTCGCTCCGCAAATCGCAAAGCGAGATGGTCCACGACATGGCGACCCTCGTCGGCAAACTGCACCAGACCCCGGCGCTGCACGATCCGAAGGTCAGCACGGCGGTCGGCCTGATCCTGCTGGGCAGCCTGAACTGGACCTACACCTGGTTCAGCGAGGGCGGCCCGCTGAAACCCGAACAATTCGCGTCCCTGCTCAGCGAGATCTTCCTCAACGGCGTCCGCAGCAAGGGGTTGGACAGGCTCAACGAGCTGCTGCCCGCCGCGACCGCGGTCTGAGCCGGAGCGCGGTCGACGGCGGGCCGGGCGACGCTATCGCGCCGCCCCCTCCACCCCCCGCATCGCCCCGGGCGCGAGGCCGTTTCGCGCGGCCCATCGATCGAATGCGGCCAGGGTCTGGGGCAGATAGGGGCCCATGGTCATCATGTGATCGGAACCCTCGAACTCGACATAGGTCGCGTCGTCGCCAAAGCGCCTCGCGGTGGCGCGGCACATGCCCGGCGGCGTGCATTTGTCCTGCGAGCCGGCAAGCACCAGCACCGGCGCGCCGACAGCGGCGTAATCGACGCGGGAAGCCCGCTTCCGGTCCAGGTACCAGAAGATCATCTCGCGGTACGCCGTGCCCGATTCGGCGCAGAGCGTGGCATAGGCCGCGGCGGCGACCTCCTCGGACTGGGCGTTGCAGACCGCGTTCCGCCACGGTCCCCAGGCGACCGGATACATGGGTTTGCCCAGCAGCCACTGGGGAATATATCGCCCCCAGAGCAGGACCGACGAGGGATAGAAGGTGAAAATGCCCGCGGCGGGCGCCGGCGCGACCAGAACCAGCCCCCTGGTCCGGCAGCGCGCGGCCACCAATTGGGCGAGCAGGGCGCCAACCGAATGGCCAAGCACGACAGGCGGGGCATCCAGGCTTTTCACCAGCGCGACAAGGTCGGCCACATAGTCGAGCAAGCCCAGCCTGGCGACCTTCTGGGCACTGCCCCAGATGTCGATTTCGCCCGGCCTGCCATGAAGGCGCCAGCTGGGGGTATGAACCCGATATCCGCGCCGCACCATCTCGTCGGCCAATTCGCCCCAGTTGCCCCCGCTACCCCAGGTGCCGTGAATGAGGACGATATCTTGCGTGCTCAACGGTCTCTCTCCTGTGCGATTTCCGCCTTTCCGGTCGCGCCACCATGCCCCGCAGGGCCGCCCCGGCCTTGACAGATCGAGACAATTCCTTGACAGATCGAGCCATGGCCCCGTTGATCCGCGCCGCCGCGCTGCAAGGTTTTGCCCCCCTGATGCTGGCCCTCGGGGGCGATCCCGAGGCCATGCTGCGCAGGCACGCCATCGAGCCCGACCGACTGGCCGACCCGGAAGCCCTGATCTCCCTGGATGCCACGGCCCTGCTGCTGGAGGAGAGCGCCGGACAGACCCGCTGCCCGGATTTCGGGCTGCGCCTCGCCGCGCGGCAGAACACGGGAATGCTCGGCCTGCTCGCCACCGTGATCCTGAATGCGCCGACACCGGCGCAGGCCGCGCTCGATGCCTCGCGCTATCTGTTCCTGCACAGCCCGGCCTATGAAATCGTGCTCGAGCCGGAAAGCCCGCTGTTCGAGGATTGCTTCAGCCTGCGTTTCGACATTCGTCTGCCGGCCTTCGTCCAGCAGCGGCAGATCATCGACGGCTGCCTCAGCCTCACCCACCATTTCTGCCGCTCGTTCGGACTCGATCAGTTCCGGCTGCGCGGGGTCAGCCTGCCGCATACGCCGCTCGCCCCGATCCGTACCTACGAACGCCATTTCGGCGCGCCGGTCGCGATCGCCCAGCCGCACGCCGCGCTGCACGCCCATCGCGATCTGCTGAATGTCGGCATGAAGGACATCAATCCCCTGCTGCGCCAGGCCGCCCTGTCCCACATCGCCGCACATTTCCCCGACCGGGGGCAATCCCTGACGGATCGGGTGCGGCAAACCCTGAAGCGCACGGTCGGCGCGGGGCGTGGCACGAAAGCCGAAATCGCGGCCCTGCTCGGCCTGCATCCACGGACCCTGCAGCGCCGGCTGGACGATGAAGCCGCCTCGTTCGAGCAACTGCGCGAGCAGGTCTATCGGGCGGCGGCCCTGCGCTTCCTGTGTGAGACCGATCTTCCGCTGAAACAGGTGGCCGGCGCCCTCGGCTTTTCCGAGCAATCAGCCCTGTCGCGTTCGTGCCGGCGCTGGTTCGACGCCTCGCCCGCGGAAATCCGGCGGCGCGCGCCGCCGGCCGGGACATAGCCCCGCGCGGCCGCCGCCGCCGCCGCGGCCCGGTCAGGGCATGACGCGGACGCAGAAGGTCACATCGCCACTGCTGCCGGGGGCAAGACCGTCGTTGGGCGGCGCGCCATCGGTGAAAACCCAGCGAATCTGCCCCATGGCGCCAACGGCGGGCGCCGTCCCCGCGGCCGAGGTCGGCGTGGCGCAGGTCAGGCCGGCCGGTGTCGCGCCGCAGGCGGCGGCGACGAAGGTGGTGAAAGCCGGAGTCATGTCCTTGATCTCCAGGCTGCGCATCCGGTCCGCCGAATTGTTCAGATAGTGAATCTGATACTGGAGGTAGCTGTCCGGCGGCGCCTGATTGCTGACGCTCCAGTCGCCGGCGGGCGAAGCCAGCGCGGCGCAAGCCGCGTCGACCCGGCGCACGCGCTTGGTCAGTGCCAGCGCCGTGCCTTCGCCCACGGTGGTCGTATCGGCCTGGCTGTAGCTGCCAACGAGGCCGGGGGCGGCATTGCTGTAGGTGAAGCTGGCGGTCAGGGTGGAAACCCTTTTATCGCCATCCTCCGCCGACAGGGGCACGAAGATCTTCGCCGTCAGACATATCTGCTGGCCGGCGGTAACGGAAATCTGACTGCCGGGAGCGAGGCCAAGATCGCCACCGGCGTCGATCGCGCCGTTGCAGTCGGTATCGAGGAAGACGGAATCGGTCCAGCCGGTGGAGGTGTTCGGCGTGGTCACCCCGGCATCGGCGAAACTGACCAGCCCGGCCGTGCCGGCGATGAAGACATGGCCATAGACCACGGTTGAGCCAGGCGCGGCGCCCTGCAGCCCGACACCGGTCAGCCGGTTGTCGGGGACATCGCCGAAATCGAGGCTGCCATAGGTCGTGCCCGTGGCGAAGGCGAAGCTGAAACGGTCGCCGGTCCGGTCATAGGTATAGGCGTTACCGCCGACGGTCACCGCGCCGGTGCCCATCGCGGTGGCGTCAACCGAAGCGCCGGTCGAGCGATAGCCGGCGAGGTTGGTCTCGGTCACCGTCAGGGTCGTGCCATTCGCGGACTGGGGCACGAACAGCGTATAGTTGCCGGCCCCGTCTGTCTGCGCGGTGGCGACCACGGTGGCGCCTGTCGCCGCCTTTACCGTGACCCCGGCAAGGCCGCTTTCGTCGCCGCCATCGGGGATACCGTTGTTCGCGCTGGCCCCGGGCGTGGCCACGGGCGAGCCCTGGTCGAGGAACACCCGGCCTTTGAGAACACCGCCGCGGAACAGGCCGAAGTTCTGGCCGGTCAGATTGTTCACGCTGACGGTGACGTAGAGGATGCCGGCAGACGGCAGGGTGGGCACCCAGCCCGGCGTGGTCGAGACCACGTCGCTGGCCGTCGCGTTGTTGTCGACGATCAGGCAATAGTCGCCCGGCGGCACTTCGTTGATGGCATAGGCGCCCGTCGCCGCCACCGAAACCTCGTAATCGAAGATCGGGGTGGAACAGGTCGCGCCGCTGCGCTGCGCCAGCTTGACCTGCCAAGTCGCGCCAGTGCCGGTTTCGCTGCCGCCCTTCTGGCCGTTGCCGTCGGCATCGGCGTAAACATAGCCCGAGATGCCGTAGAATGTGCCGACCCAGACGCTGGCATCGACCAATGTATAGATGCCGGTCACATTGCTAAGGCGCGTGCTGTCGTTCAGCTTGGTGCCGACACTGTCGCCGCGCACGGTCGCCTCGATGATGCAATAGGCCGTGCCCGAGGCGATGGTGCCGCCGGTCAGCGCGATCTGGTTGCCGGTACCCGACGACAGCGTGCCGCTGCAGCCCGCCGTGCTCCACGACGGACTGCCGATCAGGGTCAGCCCATCGGGCAGCGTATCGGTGAAGGCGATGCCGCTGCGCGCCGGATTGCCGTCGGAATTGTTGATCTGGAACCGGACGATGGTGGTGTTGCCAAGAAGCAGCCGGCCGGTGCCGAAAGCCTTGACCATCACCACGGGGTCGGTCGCCTTGGTCGCCTTCAGACCGAAATCGAGCGTGGACTGGCTGGCGCTGACGCCGGTGTATTTGAGCGTCGAGGGATTCTGCGGCTGCCAGTAAAGCGGTGGCGCCGCCGACGGATTGGCCCCGTCGTCGGACAGCACGACGTTATAGTCGGTATCGACGGGCACGGTGATCGTCCACGCACCATCGCCACTGGTCACCGACTGGGATGCGACGACGATGTTGTTCTTGACGACGTTGATATAGACGGTCGAGGCCAGCGGCGTGGTCGAGGTCCATTGCTCCACCCCGTCGCGCGTGTTGTTGGCGTTGGCGTCGACATAGACATGTCCTGCCAGCACCATGGTCGGGGTATTGTCGCGGATCGTGTAGCTGGCCGTTTCCTGCATCGCGCCGGTCGGGCTGCAGACCGGATCGCCCTTCAGCCAGACCGTCGAGGACGACGAGCCGTCAACACCCGGATCCTCCAGGGTGAAGACCGCGCTTTCGGGATTTTCGATCGTGAGGTCGGACAGCGCCAGCATCGGGATCGTGATGCCGCCGATGTTGAGGGCGGGGGTCAGGCCGGCATCGTAATCGCCCGCCGGCACATTGACGATCCAGAGGGCGCTGCCCGCGGTATGGGTCAGGGTCGGCGTGCCATAGGGTCCGGTCGGCGTGCCGAGGCGAAAATCGGTATCGGGCACGGCGTCGCCGGTCAGGCGCAGCGCCAGCTTCATGCCGCCGGTCGGGACACGGCCGTTGACGCGGATCTTGATCGAAGCCCCGGCGTTGGTCGCGGCCGGGGTCGGCGGGGTCGGCGGCAGAGGCTCGACCACCAGGGCGTTGACCGGGCTGCCGCCCAGATCGACCAGCGGCGCCAGCGGAATCGAGACGTCCTCGATCTCGTTGCCGGCAGCGCCCGAGGTCGGCAAAACCGCTTCGAAGCCGAGCTGATAGACACCATTGCCCGGCGCCGTCAGCGTCGCGGTCTGCAGGATCCAGCCCCTGGTGGTGCGGACCACGCTGGCCTGCGAGGTCAGGGCGCCGCCGGTCGGTCCCGTATTGCCGCGCGGCCAGATACCGGCCAGGACCTGCTGGTTGCCCGCGCCGGTTTCCGCCGAATAATAATAGGAGAACGTGATGCTTTCGCCCGACTTCAGGCAGACGTTCTGGTAGAGCCGGCTGCGATTGTCGGCATTCAGCTCGGCCTCGGCATTGCCGGTCTGGGGCACGGGCGTGTTGTTGCTCTTGTTGTTGCCGGCTTCGACCACATGCTGTGGCACGGGCGCGTAACTGCCATTGTTGGAGCCGCCATGGGTCGATTCCCAGCCGGCCATGCAGATGTCCTTCTGGCCGCCCAGGCAGCGCGCATCGTCGAAATACTGCCAGCCCGAACTCGGAATGACCCAGCGCGTGCCGGTCGAGCCCTTGGGCGCCATCGCGGTGCCATTCAGATTATACTCGAAGCTGCCGTTGGTGATGATGCGCGACTGGGCGAAGGCGGCTCCGCCCGGCAGCAGGCCGAGGATTGCCGCCAGCAGAATGCCGATGAGCGCCGCGAGCATCCGCCGGATCACTGTCCCATCTCCCCGCCGAACAGGCTTTCGTCGAACTTGAAGCGGAAACGGACATAGACACCCTGGTCCGTCGGCTCTTCCCCGGCAAGATCGCTGTCGCGGAAGCCGGTGACATTATAGCCGAGGGAAAGCCAGAGACTGTCGGCCATGAGATAGCCGACTTCAACCCCAAGGCCGGTTTCATAAGTGCCGCCCTCGCCCATCAGGCCGAAGAGCTGCAATCCGGCGTCCCAATCCTCGGTTACATCCCAGGTCAGCCGGCCGTAAAGCAGCTGCGCCCAGGTGTGACTGTCGACGTCATTGGCCCGCTCCTGCGCGTATTTCAGGGCATAGCGGTTGGACAGGATGAGGGTCGGCGCCAGCTGCCAGTTGGTGTGGGCCGAGACGACATGGGCGCGGCTGCGGCTGTCGCCGTCGATGAAGGTGGCGCCGGTCGTCGTCCCCAGGGTCGCGGCCGCGGCCTTCAGCTCCTCGAAGCGGTGCTCGTAGCGGGCCAGCAGGTTGAAATCGTCATGAGCCACCGGTCGATAGGCGAAGCCGATCTGTTCGCGGTAGCGCGTGGCATCGCCGCCGCCATCGGCCCGGCCGCGGTCGAGCTGGATACCGTTCCGCGCCAGCAGGGTCCAGTCCTCGTCCAGTTTCCAGGCAACGGCCACGGTGTTCAGGAAAGTGTCGATGGTCTCGGACCGCCGCGCCTCGATGCGCCCCGCGCCCTTGACGTCGCCATCGCCGACATATTCGAGCGCGAGCGTGCCCGCCGTCGATTCCTCGTCCAGCGCCGAATAGTCGCCACCATAGAAATAACCGTCGGCCAGGGTGCTCTTCGGACTGTTGATCGGCTCCACCCGCTCGATCGTCGTGCCGAGGCGCCAGTCTTCGGAAATGGCGAACGTGTTGCGCAGGCCGAGCGCGGCCTGGGCCGCCCGCCCGCTCAGGGCATCGGCCATGCGGTATTCCGAATAGGCCGAGCCGTTGGCCATGTAGGACAGGTCGAAGCCCGCCAGCGCGACGTAACGCTTCTGATCGCTGTTCAGCGAATAAAGGCTGCCCAGGCTGGAGATGAATTCATAGCGGCCATAGGCCTTGCCCCAGGACGTCACCTGATACTCGCTGCCGACCGCCGCCAACTGGTGGTCAGCGTCGAGGATGTCCTGCTCGTATTCGAGATAGCCGAGCAGGTTGGGGTCGGACGGCAGGGTCGCGGTCAGTTTGCCGAAAGCCGTGGTGCCGTTGTAGGGCGTGACGCCGGCCGTGTCAGCCGCGGCGGCGACCAGGGTCTCGCGGTAGCGCCGCATTCCGACTTCGCCGCGCAGGTCATTGTCGAAGCGGTATTCGGCCCCGATGCTGACACCTTCGCGCAGGCCGCCGTTGGTGCGGTCCTCGCTCCGCCGGCCTTCGAGGCCGAACGACAGATCCTGCTCGGCCTGCCAGTCGGCCTTGGCGGTCAGCTCCGAACGGCCAGCCGAAACCGTCGCCGAGGGGTTGTCGAAGCCGATATCCGAGGTCTGGAATTCGATGTCGACCCGGACGTCCTTGCCGTCGTGACGGAAGGCGATACGGGCACCGTCACCCTGATGGGCGTCGAGCAGGTTGCCGTAAGGGCGCCCCGCCTCGCTGACCACGCTGTCGACCAGACTGGCGCCGCTGCGCGTATGCCCGTATTCGGCGGTCAGCGTCGTCACGTCGGTGAAGCGATAGCGGCCGAAGGCGCCCTGCATGGTGAAGCTCTGGTCCGGGTCCTCGTCCCGGATGTAGAGCCCGCCCAGTTCCATGCCGTCGACCGGCTTCACACGCGCGTCGACGCCGTAGAGCCAGAACGACGGCCCGCCGGTGTCGACTTCATAGACGATGCGGATCGACTGCGGATTGAGATCGGGATCGAGCGAGGGGATCGGCGCCTTGAACAGCAGACGGCCGCTCAGTTCGTCGATCTCGTAATCGACGAAGCGCACCTTGGTCTCGACCTTGATCACCAGCGCGGGCTGGCTGCGGTCGCGGGTGATGACCGTGACCTGCTCGGTATCGCCGACGAAATCCGGGTAACGCAGGGTGAACGGACCCGAGGTGCCGTTGGCACGGAACTCCTCGACCATCTGACGCAGATTGTCATGGGCGGCGAAGCCGGTGATTTCGATCGGCAATCCCGCGACATCGGTTTCCCCGTGGCCCTTCACCCCGGTCAGGGAACGGCTGTACTGCGTGATCTTGCGGATCTCGTCCGGTGATTCCGTGGTCAGATCGCCATAGACGACATAGGACTCGTCCTTGTCCACGCGGACGAACAGGCGTCCGCTCGACTGGGCATCGAAGCCGCGCTCCGAACTGTCGCCGTAAACCGGGTAATATTCGTCCGGCTGAATGTCGCGGAACAGGCGGTCGCGCACTTTCCGCTCGGAATCATAAGCCGCGGTCAGCAGATAGTCGCCGCGGATACGGCCCTTGAGGAAGAAGGCGGCGCGTCCGGCGACCGCGCCCTTGCCGGCGCCGAAATCGGCGCTGTAGGCCGTCAGTTCCCGCTCGAAGGCATCGCCCGCGCGGACAGGCTCCATGCCGTCGAAGTCGAGCTTCGAGAGCGACACCACGCCCTCGGCGAGACCGACCGCCAGCATCGGGCGCAGGGCCGGCGCGAAGCGGATGGGGAAACGCTGGCGCAGCGTGCCGGCGGCGATGGTCAGATAGCCCTCTCCGGGGCCGGTGGGCGGCCGGATCCGGACTTCGCCCATGCCGCCGTTCACGAATACCTGCACACCGGGCTCGGCCGGCGCCAGATCGTCCACCAGCAGGCTGCCGATATCCGTGTCGATGGTGACCTGGGTGCGCGGCGTGAAGGGGACGCCGCGGCTGTCGCTCAGGCGGATGCGGATCGTGGCTGGGGTCGCGCCGTCCGCGATCGGCTTCTCGGGCACGGTCGCGTCGATCCGCTCGAGCTTGCCAGGCGCGGTAACCTTGATGGTGACCCGACCGCGCTCGTTGTCGAAACCGTCATATTGCGCCAGCGACACGACGTTTTCGCCCGGGTCGAAGGTCACGCCGACGAATTCCCACCCTTCGGCGCCGACCGTCGCGGCCGCGCTGCGCTTGCCGACCCGCCCCTCGTCGATCCGTCGGCCGTTCACCTCCAGCACGAAACGGGCGCCCAGCGCGCCTTTCACCATGACCGAGGCCTGGGCGATGGGCAGCACCTGGCCTTCGCGCAGATTGAGGAACGCCAGACCCGCATCGGTACGCGCCATCAATTCCTCGAGCGGGGCCGAGGCGACAACCGGCACGCCACCCGAGACCGAGGCCGCGGAATCGGCGGGCCGCTGCGCCTCGGCCGCGGGCTGGCCGCTCGCCCGGTCGATCCAGCCGGATTGTGGCCGGCCGCGATAGTCGCCATCGGTATCCGGGGTCGACTCGGCCTCGAAGTCGCGGCGCACCAGGGCCGCGCCCTCGTCGCCGCTGGCCTCGACCAGCTTGCGACGGCCGGCGATGTCCTGACGGATATCGTCGCCACAGGTCGTCACGGCGAAATTCGCCTTGTGCAGCTCGCCCTTCTTCAGGTCGACGAAACGGGTCATGGCCCGCTGGTGGCGCATCAGGGCTTCGCTGGCGCCGCGATCGGAATTGCGGTTGCCGACACCGCCCAGCAGGGCGCCGTCCGGCAGGGTGGTGCCGTCGAGTTTCAGGACATGGGTCATCGGCCGGACGCCATAGAGGCTGTATTTGCCCTCGACGTCGGTGACGACGAAACTGCCGTCCTCGAGATAGATGCGAACCCCCGGCACGCCGATTTCCGCCGCCTGGGCGCCCTCGTCCTGGACACCGTTCTCGTTACAGTCGAGGAAGACCTTGCCGATGATGAAGCCTTCGTCGGAAAAGGCCCCGCCAACCACCTTCACCTTGGCGGATGCCGGGTTCGAGGGAATGCCCCCCGCCGAGGCACTGGCCCGGTTGATGCCGTCGCCGCTCAGCGCCGTGGCATTGACCTGCATCCGGTAGGTCAGGCCGACGACCTCGTCCGCCGCCACCGTCAGGCTGGCGAGATCGAACCGCAGGTCGTTGCCACCGTGGCCATTCGGCACCAGCGTCGGCTCGACCGGCGTCGCCGGCGCGGTGCCGACGGTCAGCCGCGCGCTGCCGGGCTGATAGGTGAAGCCGGTCGCCGGCTTGTCGATGAACACCACCCCCGCCAGCGGCCCGCCCGAGCGATTGGCCAGTGCCAGGCGATAGTCGACGAGGTCGACGGTCTCGACCACGCTCTTCGATGCCGCCTTGGACAGCAGGACCAGGGCATCGGCGCTCGCCCCGCGCTCCAGCGGGATATGGTTGTTCACCACCGGGCGGCTGTCGGCGCTGGCGACGAAGGACATGTAGTAAGTGGTGCTGGCGCCCGCCGAAGGCGCCGTCGGCTGGGGCTGGATCGCCATCGGCATTTCACCGTCCGGCACGGCCAGCGATCCATCCTCGGGCGGGATCGTCGTCGACTCGGATTCATAGCCCGTCGGCACGGTGAGCTTCAGGGTATAGGTTCCCGCCGGCGCGGTCGAGGTCAGCAGGAACTGATAATAGCCGTCGTCGCCGGTGGTCTGGACCAGGTTGGCCAGGCCGCCCACGAGATGCGTGGCAGGGTCGAAACCCGCCGGCCCCTCGACCGTGATTTCCGCCCCCGCGACCGCGAGGCGGCTGGCGGAATCATAGACCAGCCCGGTCGGATTGACCGGCAGGCTCTGCTCGGGCACGTCCTGCCCCGGATCGACGGCGATGCTGCGCAGGGTCGCCCGGTCGGGGTCGAGCACCGCGCCTGAAATGGCGGTGCCGCTCTCGCCGTCGACCGGCGTGCCATAGAGATAGCCGTCCGGCGACAAGAAGCGCACGGCATAATCGGCGCGCGCGCGCGCGACGGTGAAGCCATAGGAGCCGTCCCCGGCGGTCACCGTCTCGTCCATCACGGTCATGCCGGCGGGCGCGGGCGCGGCGCGGGCACCGGCCGGCGCCTCCGCCCCGGTCGGCACCAGCAGTTGCACGCGCCAGCCCGGCAAGCCGCCCTCTTCCGTCTGGTGGCGGCGATCGTGGTTGCTGTCGAACCAGACGCGGCCGCTGATCGCCGCGGGGGCGGTCACGGTGGTCGCGTCGCGGGCTTCATTGTCTCCGCTCAGCTCGGGCGGCTCGCCGCCCCCCGACACCTGCGCGACATTGGTGAATTCGGCGGTGCCGGCGCCGCCCAGCGAACTCTCGGGAACCCGCACGGTCAGGCGGATCGGGGTTGCCGGGGCATCGGTGCCGATCACCTGTTCGGTGGTGCAGGTGACCACCTGTCCGCCGCTCGGATTGGCGACGCCGCAGCTCCAGTCTGTCCCCTCGACCCCGGCGAAACTCATGCCGCCGGGCAGGGTGTCGACGACCGTCACCGTGCCACTGGTTGGGCGGCCAAGCGAGGAGACCGAGATGGTATAAAGCTGCTCGATCCCGGCGACGAAATTGCCGGCATGGCTCTTGGCGATGCGCAGATCGGGGCCCCGGCCGGCCGTGACCGTCACCGGCACCAGATTGCTGTCGATGCCGCGCCGGCCGACATCCGATCCGGTGTCGAAATAGATGCGTCCGCTGTTGTCGACCCGCCCGGAGAACATGTCGTCGACCCGGACGCCGAAGCTCATGCCGAGCTGTGCCCCGGCCGCCACGGCAGGCACCGCCACCGCCACCTCGACGATGTGGGCGGCCTCGACCGTGCGATAGGTGAAGGCGGGATCGCCCGCGGCGCGCCACAACAATTGCGCCCCGGCCCCGATCCCGGACAGCGTGCCGGTGGCGAAGACCGTATTCGCCGGGATCGCGTCGCGCAGCAGGACGACCGTGGCCGCCGCGCCGTCGATGATGATGTCGCGCCGGGCGCCGCCCTCTTCCACTTCGGTCAGAGGTTCGCCGTCGACGCTCGAAATATTGCTGGCGACCAGCCGATAGGTGATGACGTCACCGCTCGAAACCGATGAGGCATCGGCCGCCTTGGCGACGCTGAAATTGGCGCCGGCATGGACCACGGCGGTATCGGTATTCCGCGCCATCAACCCCTGGAGGACGGTGGTCGCGGTCAGGACGAGGCTGCCTTCGGCACCGTCGTCGACACCGGCCTGCATCAGCGTCTCGACGATGACATGAGCGCTTTCGCCGGCTTCGAGACTCAGCACCGGCGAGTCCAGTTCGATCTCGGTATCGCCCGCGCCGACGACACCGTCGCCATCGCGGTCGAGGAACAGCCGGAAGCCGCTCAGGCTGGCCGTGCCGCCGCCCTTGGTGGCGATCGAGAAGACATAGGTGGAGGCGGTATTGCCGGTATTGACCAGCGTATGGGCGAAATGGGCCTGGGCGCCCGGCGCCACCAGGCGCCGCCCATCGGCATCGAGGGTCAGGGCCTCGATCGCCCCCACCCGCAATTCGACGCGGTTGGAATAGACCGTCAGATAATCGCTGCGGCCCGGCACCAGCATGTCGGCCGAGGCCTGATTGGCGATGATCGTGTCGACGGCAGGCATGGCGGCCCGCGCGCCGCCCGCCGAAATGGAAAACCATGCGGCCAGGACGACGAGCAAGGGCAGCAGCTGCCAAGGTCGAAGACCAACCGGCATCGGCGTCACTCTTTCCGTCGCGGTCTGTGAAGGTACCGGCGGCCTCCCGAAGGAAGCCGCCGGTCAACTAGGCGGATGCGATCACTCGTTGATCTTGACCCGGAACTGCAGGGTCACCGAGGCACCGGCGGCGAGCGTGTATTCGCCGCAGGCGATGGCCCCGCTGCCGCCGACCGACGGCGCGCTGTCGGCGGAGCCGGACGGGCTGCAGAGCGTCGCGACCGTCGGGCCGCTGTAGGTCGTGTAGGACGGCGTGCTGTCGTTGATCTTCAGCGCCGTGACCTGCTGCGTGCCCTGGTTGGTGGCCACGACGCGGTAGACCACGCACTGGCCGGGCTTGGCTTCGATCTGGGCGGCGCCGAAGGCACCGTCCGCCGTGCCGTCGCAACCGGCATCGAGCGCCTGGGTCTTTTCCAGACGGACCAGGGCGGTGTTGACGTTGGTCACGTCGGTCACCGTCTGGGCCGCGGGCACCGCCGCGGTGCAGCTGCTGTTGCTCACCGTCGCCGTCAGGGTCCTGGTGTCGGTCTGGCCGGCGATGGCGCTGGCCGGCGCGAAGACCTTGACGAACAGGCGGACCGCCTTGCCCACGGGCAGGGTCTGGGCCGTCACCGCGGTACCGTCGGTATAGAGACCGCCAGCCGCGATTTCCGAGACGCTGTTGACGACCGGGTCGCCGCTGTCCAGCGTGCCGTCGTTGTTCTTGTCATAGTAGATGACCGACGACCAGCCGGAGAGCGAATCCCCGCCCGAGAACACGACGGTCGAGCAGGTGCCGCCTTCGGCCGCGTTACCCGTGTTGGTCAGAACATGGGCGTAGGTCACGCTGCCACCCGGCACGGCCTGACCCGAGTTGTTCGGGGTCAGGGTGATCGAGCGGGCCGTGGCGATGGTCACCGCGTCCTGCTTGATGCTGACCGCCGTCGAGGTGCCGACGACCTTGAAGTAGACCGGCTGGGTGCCCGGGGCCGCCGAGGCCGACGTCGTGACGACGGCGCAGGAAACGAGCGTACCCGTGGTGGTCGAGGTCTGCGCGGCATTGATGGTGACGGTATTATCCACCGTCCCGGGGGCCGAGCAGGAGCCAGCCGTGGGCGTCCGGAACACCACCGACCAGCCGCTGGGCAGCGTGCCGGAGAAATTGTCCTGCGACGCGGTGAGCGTGTAGGTGTCGGCGATGTTCGAGGCGATATACAGCGGGAAGGTCACGCTGCTGCCGGCCGACGCCGTCAGCGTGGTCTGCGGCGCGGAGGCGCCCTTCAGGGCAAGGGCCGCGTCGTTGGCCAGGGTGACCTGGGCCGCCGTCAGGATGGTCAGCGTGTCGGCCACCGTGTCCGACTTGGTCGGATCGTTGTTCGACGTCGCGGTATAGACCGTCGTGAACGGGCCGCCGGCCGGCGCGCTGGTCGGCAGGGTCGCCTTCACCACCACAGGATAGCCGCAGCGATGCAGCACCGTGTCCTTGAGCAGCGGCGCGACGCAGGACGCATCCGTGTCGAGGGCCGGAATCGGCGGCGTGGTGGTGTTGGTCAGCGGGGTCGCCCCGTCGGCCTGATAGAGGAGGAAGGTGGTCCCGGCCGGGAAGTCGGTCGAGGTCTGGGTCAGCTTGAACGTGTCGGTGCTGTTGCCCGTGTTCCACACCACATTGGTATAGGAAACGGTCTGGCCGGCCGCCGCCGACGGAATATTCACCGGCTCGCCGGTGCCGTTGGCGCTGCTCGAGGTGCTGCCGTTGATCACCACGCCCGTCGCCAGGGTGACGTCATAGGGCACCTGGGTGGTGGTGCAGGTCTGGCTGGCGTTGGTCGCGGTCGGGCAGCTGTAGGTCGCCTGGTTGGTGGTCTGGCTGCGACCGACGACGGGCGCGTTGACGACGCCCGCCACCGCGACGGTGCTGACCTTGACCTGGAAGGTGACCTGCTGCGTGCTGTTCGGCGCGACGGCATGGAGCACCACGGTCAGCTTGCCGGCGGAGCCGGAGTCCGTGGCGCTGGTGCCGGTGGTCGCGAACGAATAGTCGATCGACTGCGCGCCGGCGGTCTGATCGTTGCCGTCGCTGGCATCGCTCATCGCCGTCGAGCCCGAGGACGACCAGCGGCCGGAACCCGGCAGATAGAGCAGGCCGGAGGTCGGGGCATTGGCGGTGCCGAACGTATCCGTGATGGTGACGTCGCCCGCCGCGTTACCGGTGTTGTTGATCGTCAGCGTGTAGCTGATGGTGCTGCCCGCCGGGCCGCTGGACGCACCGGAAATCGCCTTGACGATGCTGAAGGCGGCACCGTTGGTGACCTGCAGCGTGTCGGTGTTGACGATCGGCGTCAGGGTGCCATCGGCGACGCTGGCACCGGTGATGGTCAGGGACGCGGTATCGGTCGGGGTCGCGGAAGCGCCCACCGGCACCGCGATGACCAGCTTCAGGTCGGCGCCGGCCGCCAGCGTGCTGGTGGTGAAGGCCGAACCGCAGGAGCCGAGGGACGCGCCCGTGGGCTGGCCGGAGCCATTGTCGAGATAGACCTCGCAGCTCGTCGCCGCGGTGCCGGTGATCGCGCTCAGGGTCAGCGTGAAGCTGTCCGCGGCGTTACCCGTGTTGGTCAGGATATGCGGGAAGTAGACGGTCGTGCCCGGCGCACCCTGCTTGGTGTTGTCCTGGGTCAGCGTGAACGCCGCCTTGGGCAGGACCTTGGTCTCCACCGTGTTCGACTGCGCCGTCTGACTGGCGCCGAGGGCATCCAGATACGTCGCGGACGCGCTGTTGGTGATGATGGTGCCGGCCGCGGGCGCAGCCGCCAGGGCGGCCCCGCCCGTTCCGATCACGGCCGCCATCGCCAGCAGCCATAAGCCGAGCAATCGGCTCGACCCGCGCCCTCTCTTCATGTCTTTGCCCATCATAGCCCTCACAAAGTCGAGGCGGCCCAACAGCCCGACCGCACCCCTGATCCCCAATTCTGTGTCCCGAAGCGTGTCAGGGCGTTTCGCCCGACGCCCCGTCGACCTTGATCCGCGCCTTGACGTGGGCACGCTGCCCCGGCGCCTGAATGCCGACGACCCACCGCAACGCGCGATATTCGGTCACCGGCACCTGAATTTTTTCGGTCCCGCCGCCCGGCTTGGCGACTTCGCGCATCAGCGGAACGGGCGCGAAGGTCTTGCCGCCGTCGATGCTGGCCTGCACCGCGGCCGGGCTCGCCGAACCGCCGACATAGGTCGTCCCGGGCGGAATCGGCAGATTCAGCACCTGCCCCTTCAGGGGCTTGCCGGATTCGTTGACGCTTTCGACGCGATATTCGATGAGATCGCCCGGACGGGCAGTTTCGGCGGGCGCGTAGACATCTTCGCCTTTGGCATCCGTCGTCACCAGCCAAGCCGTCAAGGTGACTTTCACGGGCGATTCGGGCGGCACAACCGAGAATTCGGCCCCGCCTGTCGCGCTACCGCTCTGCGCGGCGGCCGTCGACACCATCTCCGACGACGCGCAAGTCATGGCCAGGACGAAAACTGCGCGCCCCAGCCATCTCACATATGCCATGTCACCTGCCCCAATCCGCTCGACACCCCTGGCTGAACAACAGGGCACACAATCCCGCAGATTGGAAAAGTCGCGCGCTATTGACGAGAAGGCGACTTAAGCGACATTGCCGCCGATGTAAATTCAGCCTGCACGACAACTGCTAATAGATCATGGGGCAACGGGCATCAACGGAATTCAGGGTTAACGAAAATTTTTGTCAGCACGACCACGCGCAAGGTCTGAATTCGAGACGCGCGTCGGCGACGGAAACCGGCGCGAAACGGCCCCCGCGCACAGGCCGTCCTGCGGCCCTCAGGCGCCGGCCGTCAGCGCCCGGTCGCCGACGAAGGGGTTGCTGCGGCGTTCGTCGCCGAAGGTCGAGACCGGCCCGTGGCCGGGGATGAAGGTGACGTCGGCGCCGAGCGGCCAGAGTTCACCGGTGATCGAGCGCACCAGCGTGGCGTGGTCGCCGCGCGGGAAATCGGTCCGCCCGATCGAGCCCTTGAACAGCACGTCGCCGACGATGGCGAGCTTGGTCGGCGCGTGGAAGAAGACGATGTGGCCGGGGGTATGGCCCGGACAGTGGCGCACCTCCAGCACTTCATCGCCCACCGTGACCGTGTCGCCGCCCACCAGCCAGCGTGTCGGCTCGAAGGCCTCGTACAGCGGGAAGCCATAGGCCTGGCCCTGCTGGCGCAGGGTATGGATGAGGAATTCATCCTCGCGGTGCGGGCCTTCGATGGGCACGCCGGCCGAGGTCGCGAGTTCGCCCGCGGCCGAGGCATGGTCGAGATGACCGTGGGTGAGCAGGACTTTTTCCAGCGTGATGCCGACCTGTTCGATGGCGCCCCTGATCCTGTCGAGGTCGCCGCCCGGATCGACGGCCGCGCCCTTCATGGTCTGGTCGCACCAGACGAGGCTGCAGTTCTGCTGGAAAGGGGTGACGGGGATGATACCGACCTTGAGCATGGCGATCTCGACCAGAGCGTAGCGGATTTCCCGCCGCATGAACCACGAAGACTGTAGGATACATAAGGGGAGTCCGTCGTGCTTGTGAAGGTGAAGTCGGGACATGGAACGTATTCGCCGCAATATCGTCGCCGGCCTGCTGGCCTGCCTGCCCCTGATGCTGACGGTCTGGGTCGTCGGCTTCGTCTTCGACTTCCTGGTGGCTGCCGGCCGCCCCTTCGTCCTCGGTCTGTCGGGCGCGCTGGCGCCGGAGCTGCCCGAGGTCGCGGCCCTGTTGCAGCAGGGCTGGTTCCAGAGCGCCCTCGCCGCCATCGTCACCCTGTTCGCGCTCTATCTGCTCGGCGCGCTGACGACGGCCATGGTGGGCGCCCGGCTGTGGCATCTGTTCGACCGGCTGATGGCGCGCATTCCCTTCGTTGAAGCGGTTTACGGCGCCGTGCGCAAGCTGATCTCGTCGCTGCAGACCACGCCCGCCGGCCAGCAGCGCGTGGTGCTGGTCGAATTCCCCAGCCCCGACATGAAGACCCTCGGCTTCGTCACCAAGATCTTCACGGCGAGCGATACCGGCCAGGAAATCGCCGCCGTCTATGTCCCGACCGCGCCCAACCCGACGTCCGGCTACATGGAACTGGTGCCGGTGGAGCGGCTGGTGTTCCTCGACTGGACGGGAAACGAGGCGATGCAGTTCATCCTGTCGGGCGGCACCGCCGCGCCCGACCACATCACCTACGGCAAGCCTTGACCTGAGAGAAGCACTCCCCGATCCTCGGGCCCAACCATAAGAACGCCGGGGAGAGATCATGGACAACGCCATCCGCATCGCAACCTATGACGATGTCCTGCAGGTGGAACGCCTGCCGGCGCACGAGAGGATGCGGGGGATCGACGATACCTACGCCGTGCTGCGCCATGCCGCCGGGGCTTACGGCGACAAGCACGCCCTGCGCTTCCTGCTGATCGGCGATCCATCGCTGCCCAGCGTCGATGTGACCTATCGCGAGCTTCTGGCCGAGGTGACGCGGGCCGCCAATGTCTTCCACGCCCTCGGCGTCGGCCCGAACGATGCCGTCGGCATCCTGCTGCCCAACCTGCTGCAGACCCATTACGCCCTCTGGGGCGGGGAGGCCGCGGGCATCGCCAGCCCGGTCAACCCGCTGCTCGAGCCCGGCAAGATCGCCGACATCCTGACCGCGGCCGGCGCCCGCGTGCTCGTCACCCTCGCCCCCTTCCCGCAGAGCGACCTGTGGGACAAGGCGGCCGCCGTGGTCGAGCAGGCGAGCGGGATCGAGCATGTTCTGCGCGTTGACCTGTCGCCCTATGTGCCGGAAGCGATGCGCGCCATGCTGCCCGCGCTGATGCCGGCGGATACGCCGATCGCGCGCGGCGGCGTGACCATCCACGATTTCGATGCGGCGCGGGCGGCGCAGCCGGGCGACCGCCTGCTGTCCGGCCGGGTGATCGGAAGCGGCGACATCGCCTCCTATTTCCACACCGGCGGCACCACGGGCACGCCGAAACTGGCGCGGCACACCCATTTCAACGAAGCCTTCGAGGCGATGCTGCTCGGCTCGATCATGGGCACGGACGAGGAAGATGTCATCCTTTGCGGCCTGCCGCTGTTCCACGTGAACGGCACCATGGTCACGGGTCTTGCCCCGTTCCATGCCGGCGGCACCGTGGTGATCCTCACGCCCCAGGGCTATCGCGGCCAGGGTGTCGTCGCCAATTTCTGGGCCCTTGTGGAGCGCTTCCGGGGCAATTCCTTCTCGGGCGTGCCCACGCTCTATGCCGCGCTGCTGGATGTGCCGATCGGCAACCATGACGTCTCCTCGCTGAAGACCGCGATCTGCGGCGCCGCGCCCATGCCCGCCGACCTGATCCGCCGTTTCGAGGCGGCGACGGGGGTCAAGATCCTCGAAGGCTACGGCATGACCGAGGGCACCTGCGCCAGCGCGACCAACCCGCGCTATGGCGAGCGGCGCGCCGGCTCGGTCGGCTTCCGTCTGCCTTACGTCGAGTTGCAGCCGATGAAGATCGACGGCAAGGGCCAGCCGGTCGGCCCCTGCGCCATCGGCGAGGTCGGCGCCCTGTTCATGAAGGGGCCGCAGCTTTTCGCCGGCTATGTCGGCAAGCCGGCGCCGGACGGCTGGTTCGATACCGGCGACCTCGCGCGTTACGACGCGGAACATTACCTGTGGTTGGTCGGCCGCTCCAAGGATCTGATCATCCGCGGCGGCCACAATATCGACCCCCAGATGGTCGAGGATGCGCTGGTCTCCCACCCCGCCGTCGCCCTCGCCGCGGTGATCGGCCAGCCCGATTCCTATGCTGGCGAATTGCCCGCCGCCTATGTCTCGCTGCGCCCGGGCGCCAGCGCGACGGCGGAGGAATTGCTGGCCCATGCCCGCGCCCATGTGCCGGAACGGGCGGCGGTGCCCGTGCATCTGGAAATCCTGCCGGAATTGCCGGTGACCGCGGTCGGCAAGATTCACAAGCCGCCGCTGCGTCTCGAGGCGATCCGCCGCGTACTGGAGTCGGCGCTGGCCGCCGCCGGCCTGCGCGCCACGGTCGAAACCTTCGACGATCCGGCCCGGGGCCTGACCGCGCGCCTGACCCCGGCGCCGGGGGTCGAGGCCGAAGCGGTGCGCCGCATCGCCTCGGGTTTCGCACTTGCGGTCGAAATGGGAGTTTCCGGCGCGCCTGGTTGAAAATCGACTCGCCTCGCGCCCCCGCCGCCCGCATGTTTTTTGCGTTGCAGCAGGTTGAGGAGGGCTCGGGCATGTCCGGCAAAGACACTGACGATCATTCGCCCGCCGTCGAGTATCAGGTTGTGGCCACGGGCTCGTCCGCCCAGATCATCGCCTTTCCGCGGCGGAAGAGGGCCATCCCGCCCGTTTCAGCCGAAGAGGCGCTGAACGCCGCCGCCGCCAGCGTCTACGCGGCCGAAGACGAGGACTGACCGGCCCGCCCGGTCAGCAGCCGGTGCGACAGCAGGCCGGCGACGCTGAGACCCGCGATGGTACAGCCCATCGGCGCCGCCGTGCCGTCGTCGAACAGGCCGACGCAGGCACCGCCAACGGCGCCGAGCGCGAATTGCAGCACGCCGATCAGGGCCGAGGCGATGCCGGCGTTGGCCCCCGCGCGTGACATGGCCGCCGCCGAGGCATTGGCCGAGACGAAGCCGAGACTGGCGATGCAGACGAAGAGCGGCGCGAGCAGGAAGGCGAGCTGCGCCGGCTGGACCAGCGCGACCCCGGCCAGGACCAGCGCGGCGACGGCCTGCACCGCCATCACCACCTTGAGGATGTCGCGCCCGGAATAGTGGCGCAGCAGGCGCAGGTTGATCTGGCTGGTGGCGATCAGGCCGACGGCGTTCAGCCCGAACAACAGGCCATAGTCCTGCGGACTGACGCCATAAAGGGTGATGAAGACGAAGGGCGAGCCGGTGATATAGGCGAACATCCCGGCCATCAGCAGCCCGCTCGACAGGGAGAAGCCCATGAACACCGGGTCGGCCAGCAGCCGGCCATAGGCGTGAAGGATGCGGGCGAGGCCGCCCCTTTGCCGCTGCTCGGCCGAAAGGGTCTCGGGCAGGGCGAAGGCGACGGCGGCCAGGCAGGCGGCGCCGAAGGCGGCGAGCACGGCGAAGATCCAGCGCCAGTCGGCGAAGGCCAGCAATTGCCCGCCCAGCACCGGCGCCAGGATGGGCGCAAGGCCCATGACCAGCATCAGGAGGGAAAACACCCGGGCCGAGTCCCGCTCGTCGAACAGGTCGCGGACCATGGCGCGGGCGATCACGATGCCGGCGCAGCCGCCCAGGGCCTGAATGAAGCGCAGCAGACTCAAGCTCTCGATATCGGGGGCGAAGATCGCCGCGATCGAGGCCGCGACATAGACGATGATACCGCCCAGCATGGGCAGGCGCCGGCCCAGCCGGTCCGACAGCGGGCCATGGACCGATTGGCCGAGGGCAAGGCCGACGAAGAAGGCGGCCAGGGTGCCCTGCACCGCCCCGGCGCTGGCGCCGAAATGCGCCTCCAGCGCCGGAAAGGCCGGCAGATACATGTCGATGGACAGGGGCGCGAAGGCGGTCAGCGATCCGAGAATCACGATGAGGCCGAGGCGGCCGGGCTTGCGCCGGGAAGGGTCTGCGATCATGGCGCGACCATAGCCGCGATGGCGCCGGCCAGCACGCGCAACCTCGGGCGGGGGGCCATGCAGCGGCCTAGCCCGACCAGCGGATGCGATTGCCGCCGAGCGCGGCGGCGTGGGCGAGGGCGTGCGAGGCCCGCGCCTCCGCTTCGGAGGCCGCGCTTTCGGCCGGGGCGGGGGCGATACCGATCGAGATCGTGACCGCGCTGTCGGCCCGGCTGCGGTCGTGGCGCAGGTGGCGTGCCTCGATGAGGTCGAGCAGACGGTTCGCGATGGCGCTGGCCGCCGCCCGGTCCTGCCCGGCCAGCCACAGACCCCAGCCAGCGAGCGCGCCCCGGCTGTGCAGGATATCGCCGAGGCGGGCCGGCGCGCCGACCAGCAGCGCCGCCACCGCCGCCTCGGTGCGGGCGGCGGCGTCGCGGCCGAAAGCGGCCGCCCAGGCGGCCTGTTCGTCGATCGCCACGACCATGACGAGGGCGGCGCCGGAGGCCAGCAGCCGCTGCGCGCGATAGCGGCCCGTGGCGGCGCCGAGGATCATGCCATCGGCCTGGAAAGGCGCGAGGCTGCGCAGGGCCCGGCGTTCGACGTCGAGGGCGTCGCGCTGCCCTTCGAGGCTGCGGCGCCGCCCGGCCTCGCCCGCCAGTCGCCCTGTGAAGCGCAGCGCGAGGCCGAGCGCGGCGTCGCCGAGCCCCGCCGGCAGCAGCAACGCGCCGATCAGCGCACAGGCCCGCGCCAGCGCCTCGTCATCGGAAAGCACGACAACCGGCGGCGCCCCAGGCCCCTCGAGCCGGGCGAACAGGGTACCGATGCCCGCCACCGCCGGCTCGACCACCAGGACGAGATCGGCCTCACCGCCGTCGATGCCCTCGCCGATCTCGGCGCCGATCGCCTGCAGGCGCAGGCACCAGTCCTCCCGGCGCGCGGGATCGCAGATCGGGACGACGCGCATTTCACCATCCGCCGGGGGCGAGCACGGCAAGTCCCGCGGCGCCCCAGACCAGTGCCAAAAGTACCGCCGGACGCCGCGTTTCGATCAGGCCGGCCGCGGTGAAGGCCGGTGCCAGAGCCATTGCTGCCGAAACCGGGCTGCCGCCCAGGCCCTGGAGCAGGACCGCCGGAATCGGCAGCACCAACAGGGCACAGGTGGCGAGGCGCCGGCCCCGCTCATCCGGCCCCAGCGGCAGCAACGGAAGAGCCGCGATCAGAAGGGCGGCGGCAATTCCCGGCGCCGACGGGGCGGACCTTCCCCCCTGCCCCTGCATTGGAAGCTCGAAGTCCGGCAGGACGTGACTCCAGGCCAGCAGCGTGAAGATCAGCGGCAGGCCAAGCGCGGGCAGGCCCAGCAACAGAAAGGCCCCCGCCGCAGCCCGCCCCACGATCAGGGGCGCCGGCAGACAGGCGGCGAGCAGAGGCAGCGCCACGAGTGTGAAGGCATGACCCGCGGGATGGACGAGAGGCAAGGCCCCCAGCGCAAGACCGGCGCCGATCAGCGGGGTCAACTCCTGTCCTTCGGCAAGACGCAGGATCGCGAGGCCGAGGACGAGCCAGCCCAGACACAGCAGGGCTTCGGCCGGCCCGGCGGCGGCGGCGATGCCAAGCCCGGGCAACGCCAGCGCCAGCGCCCATCCCCGCGGCGCCAGTACCGCGGCGATGCCCCACCCTGCCAGGACCGACAGAGCGATGGCGACCGCCGTCGGCGCCACCTGCAGCTCAAGGTCGAGCGGCGGGGTCGCCGATGCACCGGCGAACAGCCCCTTCGCGCCCGCCGACAGGCACAGCGCGGGCACCGCCAATGAAGCGAAGATGACGTAACCCTGGCTCACGGCGGCAGATCGCGACCGGCGAGGGCGGCTCGGACCCGCCGGCTCTGGCCATGGGTGGTCTTTTCCCACAGGAAAGGCTGGCGCAGCCATTGCCACAGCGCCCGCCAGCCGGCGACCGACATCAGGGCCCAATAGGGCGTGATGGTCAGCGCCCAGGGCGCGAGCGAGAACCAGCGACGCCGGAAGGGCGCGACCAGCGCCAGGTAGAGAAACAGCGAATTGCCGCCAAGCCAGCAGCACAGGCCGGCGATCTTGACCGGCCAGGGAAACAGCGGATCGAGCCAGGCGCCGCCGCTGACCAGCCAGAGCCCCCAGGCCGCCCAGACGAGGGGGTTCAGCAAGGCCGAGGCGAAGGTTCCGGCGATGAAGGCGAGGAAACCGAAAAAGGCCCGAGGCCCCAGACGCCGCCACAGCGTGGCCGGCCGTCGCATCTGCACGGCGAAGGTCTGCATGTAGCCCTTCAGCCAGCGTGTGCGCTGACGGACCCAGACGGGCAGCCGCGTCGTCGCCTCCTCGTAGGTCGTCGAGTCGATCAGGCTGACGGTGTAACCGTGGCGGTACAGGCGGAGCCCCAGGTCGGCGTCCTCGGTGACATTGTAGGGATCCCAGGCGAAGACCGCGCGCAAGGCCTCGATGCGGAAATGGTTCGACGTTCCGCCGAGCGGAATCGCCATGCCCAGCCGGTCGAGACCGGGCAGCAGATAGTCGAACCACAGAGCGTAATCGAGGGCGAACATGCGGGTCAGCCAGTTCTCGTCGGCATTGAAGAAATTCAGCCGCGCCTGCACGCAGGCCAGTGTCGGCGGCCCGGCGACCAGGGCCGCGGCGGCGCGGCGCAGCTGATCCGATTCCGGCCGGTCCTCCGCGTCATAGATCGCGAGCAGGCGGCCCCGAGCCAAAGGCAGCGCGAAATTGCACGCCTTCGGCTTGGTGCGCGGAAAGGACGGCGGCACGGCAATCAGGTCGAACCGGTCCTCCAGTCCGAGGGCCCGGGCGGCGGCGATGGTTTCGGCATCGTCCGCCTCGAGCAGCAGCTTCACGTCGAGGAGCGCGCGCGGATAATCCAGCCGGTCGAGGGCATCCGCGAGCAGGGGCAGGATGTCCGGCTCGCGGTAGAGCGGCACCAGCACCGTGTAATGCGGAAGATCACCATCGGCCAATACCGGAGCGTCCCCCGGCGTGCCTCGCAGCCCCGCCGCCACCAACAGGGCCCGCAGCACCAGGTTGGCGAGATAGAACAGCGTGATCAAGGTCACGGCGACAAGCGCCGCGGACAGGGGGGCCGCGAATGCGAGGAGCGCCCCGGCGAGGCCGCAGGCGAAAAGGGCGGGACGAAGCCTGCCCGCCCCCCGTGTTCCTGCCGACGCCTCGGGTAGGGCAAGGCTCAGACCCTGCGTCGCCACGCGGGTCAGATCGGCGCCGAACATGTCGACGAGGGCGGCAGTCAGTCTCGGCCGTGTCGTCACCGCCAGCACCGCCGGACCGCCCGTCAGCCGCTCTGCCTGCGCCAGCGAGAAGGCATCGGGCGCGGTACAGGCCCAGACCACGGCGTCGCCGTCGCGCCGCCAGGGCATCATGCCCAGCGCGCCATAAACGGCAAGGTCGGCGAACCGGGCGAGCCCGCCATCGGGCGGTTCGGCATCATCCCCGATCAGCTCGAGGCCAAGGCCCCGCGCCAGGGTGGCGGCCAGGTCCGTCCGGGTCGCCACGCCCGGCTGAACGCCGAGCAGACAGTCGATCGCATCGGCACGATGGCGGCGGGCCGCCACGATCGCCGCCTCGCGCAGCGAGGGCGAGACCAGACCGCAGCGAACCAGATGATCGCCGCCCGGCCCCGCCAGCACGGCGGCGAAATCACGCCCTTCGGCAAGATCGCTCGGGGCCCTGCCCCGGTCGTCCGGCGCCACGTCTCAGATCGCGGCTTCGCGCCGCCGATGCCGGTGCCGCCGAAAGGCCAGGATCGCCACCGTCAGGGTCGCCGCCATCACACCCCCAGAAATCATCATGTCCCACCCCTGCGCCATGCCGATCGCCAATCCCCTTACAGCTGCATAGAATAGTATGTTACGACCTGTATTTGAAAATCGAAATGGCGCGGTCGTGCCGCCATCGGGGGCATCATGGCAGATGGGGAGCGCCGGATTCTGGTGGTCGAGGACGATGGCCCCCTGCGCGAGGAATTGCTGCAGGGCTTGGCCGCGTCCGGGTTCGCGGCCTCGGGCCTGGGCGACGGCGCGGCGGCGGCCCTGTCGGCCACCGAGGCGCCGCCCGATGCGCTGCTGCTCGATATAGAAATTCCGGCGCTGGACGGCCTTCGTCTTGCCCAGGTGATGCAGGCGCTGCAACCGCGCACGCGCATCGTCGTCATGAGCGGTCATCACTACCTGCGACTTGCCGCCCGCGATCTGCTGGGGCCGGATGTTGCCGTCCTGCCCAAGCCCTTCGACCTCGATCAGTTGCTCGCCCGTCTTGCCTGATACCGCTTCAGAAGCGCAGCCACAGGCCGAGAATGGCACCCAGCTCCGCCGGCACGCCGGCCCCGGCATAGGTGTAGACAGCACCGGTCTGCAGCGACACCCCGTCCCCCAGATCCATCACGGTCGAGGGCTGGAGCTGATGCTTGCGCCGATGCGGCGCCCCCAGCGGCCAGGTATTGAACAGCTGCACCAGCATAAGGTCGCCATCGTCGACCCGGAAGCCGAGGGTGATATCGTTTTCGATATGCGCCCCCCGCCCGCCCTCGGGCACGCGGGGCCCCCATTCGACGACGGTAAAGCCCGCGACCTCGGTACGTTCGTCGAAAGGATTGTCGAAACCGAAGGCGAAGCCATGGCCCCAGAGGAGGCGGATTTCCCCCTCGATCTCGCCCTGGCCGAGCTGGCTGCCCCGCTCGCCGCTCGCCAGCGGCAGGCGGATCAGGGGCTGTACCGAGACGACATCCGGCCCCTCGGCCAGCAGGCGCTGGCGCAGGCCGAGGCTGAGGGTCGATGGCCCCTCGGTGCTGACGTCAGCGGTCTCGAACCGGGTCCAGACCGGCTGCAGGATCAGGGTCCGCGTCTCGTCGAGACCGTATTGGGCATAGATCGAGACCTCGCGCTTGCGGCTGCCGTCCGCAAGACGGGACGCGCCCGCCCCGTCGAAACGGCGGTCGGCGCTCTTCAGGGTGAAGCTGACGATGGCGAGGCCTTCGCCCGGGCGCTCGGTCCAGGCGGCGGCGGCAGGCGGGGGCGCGGCCAGCGCCGCGCCGAGGACGAGGCAAGCGGCCCCGACCCTCACGCGGCCGAGCGCAGCGCCAGCCAGTCGGCGGCGATGGTCCAGGTCGTCACCGGTGCCTTCGATCCGGCGAAGACGCCGGCGTGGCCGCCCGGGGCCTCGGCGAACTGCTTGTCGGCGGCGGGCACCACCTCCATCACCTTGCGCGCGGCATCCAGGGTGACGATCTGGTCGGTCTTGCCGGCGATGGCGAGATAGGGACAGGTGATGGCCGAGAAATCGCTGGTCACACCATCCGCCAGCTCGATCCTGCCCTTGGCCAGCGCGTTGTCGAGGCCGACGCGGACGACGAAATCCTTCACGATGCCGCCCGGATAGGCGTGCATGTCGTTGAACCATTTCGCGACGGTGCGGTTTTCCCGCAGATATTCCCGGTCCCACAGGTTCATCAGGAGGTCGGCGTAACCCTGAATGACACCGACCGGGTTGGACAGCTTGAAGATATTGCTGGCCATCCAGCCCGGCATCATCAGGCGCTTCGCGCTGATCTTGTCGATGCGGAAGGGGGTCAGGCGGCGGATCAGGCGGATCGGCACCTGCATCGCCTCGACGAGGCCGCCGGCCATGCCGACCGCGGTCGAGTCGATGGGCGCGGCGATGGTCACGATGTTGCGGATGTCCAGATCGGCCGCCCAGCCCTGATAGACGAGGGTGAACAGCCCGCCCATGCAGTAGCCGAGCAGGGAAAGCTGGCGCCCGCCATGATGGTCGCGCAGGGCGGCGATGGCGTCGGGCAGCATCCGCGCGGCATAGTCGGCGAGGCCGTAATCGGCATGGCGGGTCTTGGGCGAGCCGAAATCGACCAGATAGACCTTGAAGCCCTTGGCCAGCAGGAATTTCACCAGCGAGCGGTTAGGCAGAAGATCGAAATTCAGCGGGTCGGCCGCCAGCGGCGGCACCAGCAGGACGGGAATCGGATGCCGCGCCGTCGCCACCGGCATGGTCTCGCCGCCGACCTCGATCTCGCTGTCCTTCAGCGGCGGGTAATAGCGCAGGGTCATCAGGCCATTGCGCGCCACGACGTCATAGGGCGTCTGTTCCGAGACGTCGAAATTCTCGGCGAACAGGGTCGTCTCGACCGCGTTGCTGATCCATTGCACCGCGCGTTCGCCCGCGAAACTCGAAAACCGCACCATCCGGTCCAGCACCATGCCTTGCCACCTCGGCCAGAGACGCGGGCCCCGCCCCGCCGCGTATTCCCATGACACAACTGAACAATCCCGGCTTATCGCGCGCCCTCGCCCTTTGCAAGGCTCGTCCCACCCATATAGGGGATCACGCGCGCCCCGATGAATGCCGATGCTCCCCCGAAACAGGGAGGAGACACATGCGCGAGAATATCGAGTTCAGGACGGAAGACGGCGTCACCCTGCGAGGCTGGTTCTATCCGGCGCAAGGGGTCGCGGGTCCGGCGCCGACGATCGTCATGGCCCACGGCTTTTCGGCGGTGCGCGAGATGCATCTCGACGATTTCGCCGAGTATTTCTCGCGCCACGGTCTCGCCTGCCTGGTCTACGACCACCGCAACCTGGGCGCGAGCGACGGCAGCCCGCATGGCCATGTCGATCCGGTCGCCCAGATCAGGGGTTACCGCGACGCCATCAGCCATGCCGAGACCCTGCCGGGCGTCGATCCGGCGCGGATCGGCATCTGGGGCTCGTCCTATTCCGGCGGCCATGTCCTCGTCGTCGCCGCCATCGACCGGCGGGTGAAGGCCGTCGTCTCGCAGGTGCCGCTGGTCGGCGGTCTGGAAGCGGCCCGGCGCCTGATCCGGGGCGATTACTGGGCGGGCCTGCGCGCCAATTTCGACGCCGACCGCCGGGCGCGGCTGCAGGGCGCGGCGCCGGCCATGATCCCCGTCGTCGACGAAGGGAACGGCCCCAGCGCCCTGCCCACGCCCGACAGCTGGGCCTTCTTCGACAATCACCGCCGCACGCACCCGGACACCACCTGGGTCAATGCGGTCACCCTGCATTCGGTGGAGCTGTTCGCCGAATACGAACCCTGGCCCCATATCCCGCGCATCGGCCCGACGCCGCTGATGATGGTGGTCGCCCGCGACGATCATCTGACGCCGGCGGACATGACCCTCGCCGCCTATGAGACCGCGCTCGAGCCGAAGTCGCTGCTGGTCCTGCCCTGCGGCCATTTCGATGCCTATACGGGCGCGATGTTCGCGCGCTCCGCCCCCGCGCAGGCGGACTGGTTCAGCCGTCACCTCTGAGCTTCGCGCGCAAGGTTTCGATCCGGGCCAGCCGCGCCTTCAGGCGGGGCTGGGCCAGTTCGCTGACCCGGGCGATCAGCGCCTCGCCCAGGGTCAGCAGGGCGGCCGCCGAATCCCAGGTCCCCTCCATGCCGATCTCGGCCGCGAGGGTGATGCGGGCATGGGCGGCGGCCGGGGCCGACAGGCTGTCGGTCATCAGGATGACCTCGGCGCCCTGCTCGGCGGCGGCGGCGGCGAAGCGCACCAGATCCGGCTGGTAACGCCGGATGTCATAGACGACGACGATATCCTGCCGGCCGATGTCGGCGAGGCGGTCGGCCCAGGCCAGCGCCTGCGCATCCGGGCGCAGCACATTGCCCCGGATGATGTCGAGATGCAGCGCCATCAGATGGGCGAGGGTCTGGGTGAAGCGGCCGCCGACGAGTTGCAGCCGGCGCTTCGGCTCGGCCAGCAGGCGCGCCGCCCTCTCGAAATCCGCGCGCGAGAGCTGGGCGAAGGTCGAGGCGACATTCTCGGCCGCGCGGGCGGCGAAACGGTCGAGGAAATCATGGACGCGCGAGCCCTTGGAGGTCGCGGTCAGCCGGTCGAGGGGCGAGGGCAGGCCCATCGCCACCTCGTGCTTCAGCGCCGCCTGGAAGGCGCCATAGCCCGGAAAACCCAGCTTGGCCAGCAGGCGCAGCACCGATTGCGGGCTGACCCCGGCGCCCCGGGCGAAGGCGCCCATGGAGCCGAGGCCGGCGATCGGATAGGTCGCCGCCAGATGGCCGGCCGCCCGCGCTTCCCGCGGGGTCAGCGATGGCATGGAGCGATGAATGCGGTCGAGCACCGTCTCATGGGCGGGGCGACGGCGGGCGGGGGCTGCTTTCGTCATGTTTCCGTCCTCCATCCTGCCGGAGCGGGACTTCCGCCGTCAAAAAAAAGTCGCTGTCGATTTTGGACAGATCGTTCCGTCATTGACAGACTTCAACAGCTTTGGAACGCTCATTCAAAATACGACAGGTGAAAACGCCTGCCAGGGAAGTGGCTTCGTCGATTGTGATTTCGCAACATGTGCGGGGAAGTGCAATCATGTCAGGTCCGTCTGAAGGCTATAGCGCGTCCGAACATCACAAGGATGTTCAGGTCTTGCACAGCATGGGCTACGCCCAGGAGCTGGAAAGGCGCATGAGCGCCTTTTCCAATTTCGCCATCTCCTTCTCGATCATCTGTATCCTGGCGGGTGGCATCACCGCCTTCCAGCTCGGCTTCTCCGCGGGGGGCGGGGCGGCCATCGGCATCGGCTGGCCGCTGTCCTGCGCCTTTTCGCTGATCGTCGCGGCGTCCATGGGCCAGATCGCCTCCGCCTATCCGACGGCGGGCGGCCTCTACCACTGGGCCTCGATCCTCGGCGGCCGGGGCTGGGGCTGGGCCTGCGCCTGGATCAACCTGCTCGGCCTCGTCTTCGTCGTCGCCTCGGTCGACGTCGGCGTCTGGCTGCTGTTCAAGGATCTCGTGCTCGGCGGCGTCTTCGGCGTCGATGTCTCGGGCTTCGGCCTCACGCACCAGATCATCGCGGTGGCGCTGATCCTCGCCAGCCAGGCCCTGTTCAATCACATCGGCATCCGCGCGACGACGATCCTGACCGATTTCTCGGGCTATCTCATCCTCGTCGTCGCCATCGTGCTGACCGCGGCCCTGCTGTTCTCGGCGCCGTCGATCGACATCGGCCGGCTGTTCACCTTCACCAACAACACGGGCGATGCCGGCGGCGGCGTCTGGCCGATGACGGGCTCGGCCATCATGGCCTTCGGCATCGGCATGTTGCTGCCCGCCTATACGGTCACCGGCTTCGACGCCTCGGCCCATACCTCGGAAGAGACACGCTCGGCCCAGACCAGCGTGCCGCGCGGTATGCTCGCCTCGGTGTTCTGGTCGTTCCTGTTCGGCTATTTCATGATCTGCTCCTTCGTGCTGGCCATGCCGGACACGACGGAAGGCGCCAAGCAGGGCCTGAACGTCATCTTCTGGACCATCGACGGCTCGGGCATTCCGGGGCCGCTGAAGGACATCCTCTATATCGGCATCGTCGCGGCGAATTATCTCTGCGCCCTCGCCGGCATGACCTCCTTCTCGCGCATGATCTTCGCCTTCGCGCGCGACGGCGGCCTGCCCAAGGTGCTGGCCAAGGTCAGCCCCACCTACCGGACCCCGGTGCAGGCGGTGTGGACGGCGGCGGTGCTCGCCTTCGTCTCGACGCTCTATTCGCCCGCCTTCGCCGCGCTGGCCGCGGGCTGCGCCGTGTTCCTCTATCTCTCCTATGCGATGCCGATCGGTGCCGGCCTCCTCGCCGAGGGCAAGAGCTGGACGACCTTCGGGCCGTTCCGTCTCGGCATCTTCTCGAAGCCTTTCGCGGCGATCACCGTGCTCTTCGCGCTTGGCCTCACCTTCCTCGGCCTGCAGCCGCCGAACGACATCCTGATCAATTACGGGCTTGGCATCCTGGTGCTGCTCGTGTTCGGCTGGTTCGTGATCGAGCGCAAGCGCTTCAAGGGTCCGCCCGTCGGCGACGTGATCAAGAAGCGCCTCGCCGACATCAAGGCGGCGGAAGCCGCGGTGGGTGAAAAGGGCTAGGCCCCTTCGCCTTCAAAGACGACGCGCACCCCCGGGCCGCTCGACCGGCCCGGGGTCACAATGAAAATAAAAAGGGAGGATGGTTGCCATGCAGCCAGGTGACGTCGCGTCCATCAGGGATGCGCGGGCGATCGTCGACGAACGCGGCCTTAGCCACATCAAGGTCGGCGTGTTCGATACCGATGGCATCATGCGCGGCAAATACATGTCGCGGGACAAGTTCTTCTCGGCCCTCGACAACGGCTTCGGCTTCTGCGACGTCGTGCTGGGCTGGGATTCCAACGACCAGCTCTATGACAACACCAGTTACACCGGCTGGCACACCGCCTATCCGGACGCGCCGGTGCGCATCCTGCCCGAGACCTGCCGGCCGGTGCCGGGGGAAGGCGACATGCTGCTGTTCCTCGGCGAATTCGCCGAAGGGGCGGAGGCGGTCTGCCCGCGCGGCGCCCTGCGCCGTGTGCTGGCGCGCGCCGCCGGCATGGGGATGAAGGTGACGGCGGCGGCCGAATTCGAGTTCTTCGTCTTCGACGAGACACCGCATTCGGTGCGCGAGAAACACTATCGCGGCCTTCGCACCCTCACCCCCGGTTTCTTCGGCTACTCCATGCTGCGTGCCGCCGCCCAGTCGGATTTCTACGAAGGCCTGCTGGCGCAATGCGAGGCGATGCGCATCCCCATCGAAGGCCTGCACACCGAAACCGGGGCCGGCGTCCTCGAGGCCGCGATCACCTATTCGGACGCGCTCGAAGCCGCCGACCGGGCGGCCCTGTTCAAGACCTTCACCAAGATCTTCGCCCAGCGCCGCGACCTGATGGCGACCTTCATGGCCAAATGGTCCCACGACTGGCCGGGGCAATCGGGCCATCTCCACGTCTCGCTGCAGGGGCGGGACGGCAAACCGCTGTTCCACGACGAGCGCCAGCCGCACAACATGTCCGACACCATGCGCTGGTTCGTCGGCGGCCAGCAGGCGCTGATGCCCGAATTCCTGTCCATGGTCGCCTGCACCGTGAACAGTTACACAAGGCTGATCCCCGGCTTCTGGGCGCCGACCGACGCGACCTGGGGGGTGGAGAACCGCACCTGCGCGCTGCGCGTCATCCCCGGCAGCCCGAAGAGCCAGCGGGTCGAATACCGGGTGGCGGCAGCGGACATCAATCCCTATATCGCCCTCGCCGCCGCCATCGGCTCCGGCCTGTGGGGGATCGAGCACCGGATCGAGCCGGACGCCCCCATCGTTGGCAATTCCTATGCGGTGAAACATGCCGCGAGGCGCCGGCTGCCCCGCTCGCTCGGCGAGGCGGCGGCACGGCTCGCCCGCTCGAAGCCGGCGCGCGAGTTGTTCGGCGATGCCTTCGTCGAGCATTACGTCGCGACCCGCGACTGGGAGGAGCGGGAGGCCCGCCGCGCCATCACCGACTGGCAGCTGGCCCGCTATTTCGAGATCATCTGAAGGATCGGCCATGCTGAAGACCGTCAGTCCTGTCGACGGGCGCGTGCTCGTCGAACGCCCCCTCGCCACCGGCGCCCGGATCGAAACCGTGCTGGACGCCGCCCATGGCGCCGCCCCGCGCTGGGCCGCCACCCCGCTCGCCACCCGGCTGCGCCTCGTCTCCGCCCTCGTCGATCACCTCGTCGCGGCGGGGCCGCAGATCGCGCCCGAGATCACCTGGCAGATGGGACGCCCGATTTCCCAGACCCCGGGCGAGGTCCGCGGGCTGGAGGAGCGGGCGCGCTTCATGCTGGGCATCGCGGAAGAGGCGCTGGCCCCCGTCGATCCCGGGCCGAAGCCGGGCTTTGCCCGCGCGGTGAAACGGGTGCCGCTCGGCGTCGTCGCGGTCGTGACGCCATGGAATTACCCTTACCTGACCGCGATCAACGCCATCGTGCCCGCCCTCGCCGCCGGCAATGTGGTGATCCTCAAGCACAGCCACCAGACCCCGCTGGTCGCCGACCGCTTCCAGGCCGCGGCCGATGCCACCGGCCTGCCGCCGGGCGTGTTCCAGCATCTCGACCTGTCCCATGGCGATACCGCGAAGCTGATATCCGACCGGCGTATCGCCCATGTCTGCTTCACCGGTTCCGTCTCCGGCGGCCATGCCGTCGTCCGCGCGCTGGACGGCGGTTTCGCCACCGCGGGGCTGGAGCTGGGCGGCAAGGATCCGGCCTATGTCCGGGCCGACGCCAACCTCGCCCACGCCATCGAGAATATCGCCGACGGCATCTTCTTCAATTCGGGGCAGAGCTGCTGCGGCATCGAACGGGTCTATGTCCACGACCGCCTCTTCGACGCCTTCGTCGAGGGGGTCGTCGCCTTCGCCAGGGGATATCGCCTCGGCGATCCGACCGACCCGGCGACCAATCTCGGCCCCATGGTCCGGGCGGGTGCCGCCGATTTCGTCCGCGCCCAGGTCGCCGAGGCGGTGGCGCAGGGGGCCCGCGCCCTGGTCGACCCGAAGGGTTTCGCTGCCGACAAGGCGGGCACGCCCTATCTCGCGCCGCAGGTTCTCGTCGATGTCGACCACACCATGCGCGTGATGACCGAGGAGACTTTCGGCCCGGTCGCCGGGATCATGAAGGTCTCGTCCGACGAGGAAGCCATCGCCCTGATGAACGACAGCCCCTATGGCCTGACCGCCGCGATCTGGACCATGGACGCGGGCGCGGCCGAGGCCATCGGCGACCGTCTGGAGACGGGCACCGTCTTCATGAACCGCTGCGATTACCTCGACCCCGCCCTGGCCTGGACCGGGGTGAAGGACACCGGGCGCGGCGCCACCCTGTCGCGCGTCGGCTACGAACATCTGACCCGGCCGAAGAGCTTCCACCTGCGCACCGCCCTGTGAAGGACGACCGATCATGACCGCCCCCCTGAAAGGCGCCTGGAACTATCCGACCCGCATCCTCGCCGGCCCCGGGCGCATCGCCGAACTGGCCGAGGCCTGCCGCGGCGCCGGCATCGCGAGGCCCCTGTTCGTCACCGACAAGGGCCTGGAGAACAGCGCCATCGCCGCCCGGGCGATGGAGGTCTTGCACGCCGGCGGCCTTTCCCCCGGTTTCTACGCCGACATCCGCTCCAACCCGATCGAAGCCAATCTCGACCATGGCCTCGCGCTCTACCGGGCGGGCGGCCATGACGGTGTCGTCGCCTTCGGCGGCGGCTCCGCCCTCGACGTCGCCAAGCTGATCGCCTTCATGTCGGGGCAAAGCCGACCGGTGTGGGATTTCGAGGATGTGGGCGACTGGTGGACTCGGGCCGATCCGGCCGGCATCGCCCCCGTCATCGCGGTGCCGACAACCGCCGGCACCGGCTCCGAGGTCGGGCGCGCCGCCGTGCTGACCGACGGCAAGGCCGGGGTGAAGAAGATCATCTTCCACCCGAAGATGCTGCCCGTCCTCGTCATCGAGGACCCGGAGCTGACCATCGGCCTGCCGCCCCATATCACCGCCTGGACCGGGCTCGACGCCTTCACCCATTGTTTCGAGGCCTATTGCGCGCCGGGCTTCCACCCGATGGCCGACGGCATCGCCCTCGAGGGGATGCGCATCGTGAAGGATTACCTGCCGCGCGCCTTCGCCACCGGCGGCGATATCGAGGCGCGGGGCCAGATGCTGGCCGCCGCGACCATGGGCGCGACCGCCTTCCAGAAGGGTCTGGGCGCCACCCATTCCATCGCCCATCCCCTCGGCGTCGTCTACGACACGCCCCATGGCCTCGCCAATGCGGTGCTGCTGCCCTATGTCATGATGTTCAACCGCCCGGCGATCGAGGCGCGGATGCCCCTGCTCGGCCGGGTGCTCGGCCTGTCGCGGCCGGATTTCGCCGGCGTGCTCGACTGGCTGCTGAGCTTCCGCCGCCAGCTCGGCATTCCTGCCATGCTCGGGGAACTTCAGGTCGGCCTCGACCGGGCGGGCGAGATCGGCATCATGGCGGAACACGACCCCTCGACCGGCACCAATCCGCGCCCGGCCAAGGCGGCGGACATGGAGCGGATTTTCCGGGCGGCGGTGACGGGTGACCTCGCCGCCGCCTCGGGCTGACGAAAGGACAAGCCATGGCGGTCTCGGCGCTGCGCCTCCTGGTGGTCGAGGGCAACACGGCGGCAGGGCGCGCCCGGGCCATCGCTTCCGGCGGCAGCGCCTCGGGCGAATCCTACGCCGGGGTGCTGCGCGCCCTCGCCCCCGATGCCGAGGTCGATATCTGCTATCCCGCCGATGCGGGCGCCAATCTGCCGGGCGAAGCCGAACTCGCCACCTATGACGGCATCGCCATCACCGGCTCCGCCCTCAATGTCTATGACGGCGGGCCGGCGATCGAGCCGCAGGTCGAGCTCGTGCGCGCCGGCTTTCGCGCGGGCACGCCCATGTTCGGCTCGTGCTGGGGGCTGCAGGTGGCGACGGTCGCCGCCGGGGGCAGCGTCCGCGCCAATCCGAAGGGGCGGGAGATCGGCATCGCCCGCAAGATCCTGGTGAACGAGACAGGCAGCCGTCATCCGCTGCTGGCCGGGCGCCCCGCCTGTTACGACGCGCTCTGCGTCCATCTCGACGAGGTGGAGACGCCGCCGCCGGGCATGACCGTCCTCGCCGGCAATGCGATCAGCGAGGTGCAGGCGGCCGAAATCCGTCATGACAAGGGCATCTTCTGGGGCGTGCAGTATCACCCGGAATATTCCTTCGGCGAGATGGCGGCGGTGCTGCGCCGCTATGGCCCGCCGATGATCGCGGGCGGCTTCGTGCGCGATCAGGCCGAGCTCGACGGGGTGATCGCCCTTTACGACGGGCTGGAAGCCGACCCTGCCGACAGCACCCTCGCCTGGCGCCTCGGCGTCGATGGCGACGTGCTGGACAAGGCGCGGCGCTGGCGCGACATCGCCAACTGGATCGAGCATCTGGTCCGGCCGATGCAGACCGTCCGTCCGGGCAGGGTCGATCCGCGGGCAAAAGCGCCCTAACGGCGCTTTTCTGTGGGATAGGTATATTCGATGGTCGGCCCTGGACGAGGCCGGGGCGGGGCCGCCGTGGGCGCCGTGGCGGCAGATGCCGGAGCGGGCGCGCTTTCCGCCGGGCTGTCGCCGCCGAGGAAATCGACCAGCCGGTCGAGGAGATCGCGGTCCTCGCTGGACGGGGCGTCCGGCAGCGGCGTCGCCGCCGTGCCCGCCAGCGCCTCGGTCATGAAATCTTTCCAGATATGGGCCGGCAGGCCGCCGCCGGTGACCTTGATCATCGGCGTGCCGTCGTCATTGCCGACCCAGACCCCGGCGACCAGGCTGCCGGTGATGCCGACGAACCAGGCGTTGCGGTAATCCTGGCTGGTGCCGGTCTTGCCCCCGGCCGGCCGGCCGAGCTGGGCCGAACGGCCGCTGCCGCCATTGATCACGGCGGCGAGCAGACGGTTCATCTGACCGACCACCTGAGCCGACAGCAGGGGTGCCGCCGCCGGCCGCTCGCGCGAGAAGATGATGCCGCCGTCATCGCCCCGCACCTCGCGGATGCCATAGGCCTCGGCCGAACGTCCGCCGTTGGCGAGCACGGCATAGGCCGCCGTCAATTCGAGCGGTGTCACCTCGGCGCTGCCGAGGGCGATGGACGCATTGGCCGGAATGGGGCTGGAAATGCCGAGGCGCTGGGCCATCTGCACCACTTTCCGCGCGCCCACCCGGGCCAGCAGCCGCACCGAGACAGTGTTGAGCGAGCGGGCGAAGGCCGTGGTCAGGCTGACGTCGCCGGCATAGCCACCCTCGAAATTGGTCGGCCGGTAGCCGGCGATATCGACCGGCCCGTCGTTGACGATGGTATCGGGCGCGAAGCCCGCCTCGAGCGCGGCGAGATAGACGAAGAGCTTGAAGGCCGAACCGGGCTGGCGCAGCGCCCGCACCGCGCGGTTATAGGGCGAGGCGGAATAGTTCCGCCCGCCGACCATGGCCCGCACCGCGCCATCGGGGGCGAGCGCCACCAGCGCGCCCTGCCCGGCGTCGAGCTTCAGCCCCTCGCCGTCGAGCCCGGCGTCGAGCGCCCGCTCCGCCGCCTGCTGCAGGCGGCGGTCGAGGGTCGTATAGACCGTCAGGTCGCCCGCCTCGGGCCCGGCGAAATCCGCCACCTGTTCGACCACCCAGTCGACGAAATAGCGCGCGTCGTTGCTGAAGGGCCGGGCGGCCAGCCGCGCCGGCATGGCCTTGGCCGCCGCCGCCTGATCGGCGGTGATGAATTCCGCCTCGACCATGGCGTCGAGCACGAGGGCGGCCCGCGCCGTCGCCGCGCCATAATCGGCGAGCGGGGAATAGCGCGACGGCGCCTTCATCAGGCCAGCCAGCATCGCCGCCTCGGCCAGCGACATCTGGCGCGCCGAATGGCCGAAATAGCGCCGCGCCGCGCCGTCCATGCCGTAAGCGCCGGAGCCGAGATAGACCCGGTTGAGATAGAGCGCGAGGATATCGTCCTTGCTGAGCCGGCCTTCCAGCCGCAGGGTCAGGATCGCCTCCTGCACCTTGCGGCGGATCGAGCGTTCGGGCGACAGGAAGACAGTCTTCACCGTCTGCTGGCTGATGGTCGAGCCGCCCTGTTCCAGCCCGCCGGCCAGAATATTGTGCACCATCGCCCGCAGGATGCCGATGGGATCGAAACCGCCATGGTCGTAGAAGCGCCGGTCCTCGATCGCCAGCACGGCCTTGACCAGGACGTCCGGATATTGCGCCAGCGGCAGGGCATCGCCATAGAGATCGCCCACGGTCGCGACCGTCGCGCCGTCGGCCGAGACGACCTTGATCGCCGGGCGCCGGTCGATATCGTTCAATCGGCTCATCGACGGGATGTCCCAGGCGAACCAGGCCAGCAGCACGGCGAAGACGACGACGCTCCACACCCCGGCGACCGCCAGCCAGTAGAGCGGCCCCCGCTTCGGTCCCCCGCCCTTGCCCTTCCTTCCCGATCCGCCCGAGGAGGGGGCGGCGGACGTGTCGCGCCGGTCCAGCCGGTCGACGCGCGGCGCCGGCCGGGGAGAGTTCCCCGCCTTTTTTGTTCCGCTTTGGTTCACGCCGGCCATGGCACACCATAGGGGTGATTCGGCTCCCGGTGAATCCGCAATCTGCACCGGCAGGCGATCACAGCGACCACATCAGGCCGAAGGGCAAGGGCGTCCACCAGCCGAGCCTGACCCCCGCATCGCGCAGGCGGCGCCCCGCCCATTCGTTGCAGGTCAGCACCAGCGAATAGCGCCCCACCCCCTCGTAGAACGCATCGGACGGACCATAGCGGCGGCCGGGAATCGGCCGGGGCCGGCCCTTCTCGTCGGTCGCGAAGCCGGCCTTCAGCCCCGCGACCAGCCGGGCATGGGCGGCGGCATCGAGGCGCAGGCTGCGCACCGCATCCCCCGGCATCGGCGTGCCATACCACAGCGTGGCGTGGACGAGGCTGCCGCGCGAGGCGAAGAGGGCGCGCAGGGCCGCCGCCGGCGTCAGGTCCGACCAGCGCGGCGTGTTCAGATAGAAATCGCGGTCGCCCCAACCGAAGCCGACATAGGCCGCCAGGAAGGGGTTGCCTTCCGGAAAATCCTCGGGCCGCAGCCAGTCGCTCCAGTCCATCGCGGGCGTGCGCAGGGGCACCAGGATGTCGACATGGGCACCGTTCGAGACGACGAAGACCGTCGCCGTCGCCGGCCCTTCCGCCACCCGCCCGCCCGACAGGGGCAGGGCGCCGGCCAGCGCCGCCAGCAGATAGAGCAGCGGCGGCGCCAATGGGGTGAGCAGCAGCGCGAGCCATGGCCGCAGCCGGCGCCGGCCCACGCTCAGCCCCCCTGCCCGACGAGTCCGGCGGCGATATTGACCATGAGCGCGAGAATCAGCGTGTTGAAGAAGAAGGCGATGATGCCATGGACCAGCACGGTCCGCCGCAGGCGCCGGCTGTTGACCACCACGTCCGAGACCTGCGCCGTCAGGCCGACGACGACGGAGAAATAGAGGAAGTCGAAATAATCCGGCTTCTCGCCCCCGGGGAAGGCCAGCGGCGGGTCGCTGCTGACCGCCGCGTAATAGGCGTGGGCGTAATGCACGGCGAACAGCATGTGCAGCATGATGAAGGTCGACAGGATGGTCCAGAACACCAGAGCGAAGTCGATCAAGCTGCCCGCGCCCTGACCGATGCGCGCGACCCGCAGGAAATCGACCAGGGCGGCGACGATGGCGCCGGTGCCGATCAGCGCCAGCAGCACGATCACCCATTGGCGGACGTCGTGGATGCGCGCGCGGCGCCGGATATCCGCCTCGGTCGCGCGGACCATCATCGCCCCCGTCGCCACCAGATAGACGAAAAGCCCGGAATTCCAGGCGACGACCGGGCGCAGCCCCTCGGGCAGGTCCTGCGGCAGCAGAAGGAAGCCGACGCCGACCACGAATCCCGCGAGCAGGAACCTCGGCCGCCCCAACGTCAGCCGGCTCAGTCTCGAGCGCATGAATTCCCTCTCCTTCCTCACCCGCACTGCTAACACTCGCTTAACAAGGTTCACGGCACTATGGCCAAGTTACGGCCGGGAAAGAGACAATGGCCAGCAAGGGACCACCGCATTGGCTGCGGTTGGTGAAGGCGCCCGTCATGATCGTCAACGCCACCGGCGACATCCTCGTCGCGGCGAATGCCGGGGCACGCCGTATCCTGATGCTGCCCGCCGATCTGGCCCTGCCCTGCCCGCTCGACATGGCGATCGGCGACGAAGCGAGCGAGAGCTTGCACGCGGCGGCGGCCCGGCGCCTCGAATTCCGTCTGGTGCTGACCTGCCGGACCCGGGGCGGCTTCCGCAGCCTCTGCTTCGACGCCGAGCCCTGCGCCGAAGGCTTCACCGTGACCCTCGGCCACCCCGTCCCCGACGAACGCACCTGGCTCGAAAGTCTCGAGGAGGTCGCCGCCGGCCTGCCCATCGGCCTCGAAATCTACGACCGCGACTTCCGCCCGCTGCTGTGCAACGAAGTCTCGGACCATTTCTTCAATTATCCCGGCATCCGCATGGACCATCACGACGACTGGTGGTCCATCGGCTTTCCCGACGAGGACGACCGCCGCCACGCCTTCATCGAATGGCAGGAGCGGATCGCCGAGGCGCGCGAGGACCAGAGCCGGTCGCGCTCCGCCGAGTGGAAGGTGCGCTGCGCCGACGGGCTCGACCGCCATTTCGAGTTCCGCTTCCGCTTCGTCGGCGATCTCTACACCGTCGTGTTCTGGGACGTGACCGAACGCCGCCGGCTCGAGGAGGAATGGCGCGAGTTCGCCTGCACCGATGTCCTGACCGGCCTGTGCAATCGCCGCCATTTCTTCGAGCAGGGCGAAATCATGCGCCGGAATACGGACCTCGGGCACGAGGACCTGTCGCTGCTGATGATCGACATCGACCATTTCAAGGCGATCAACGACCAGCACGGTCACGCCGTGGGCGATCATGTGCTGCGCGTCGTCGCCGACCGCTGCAGCAAGGCCTTGCGTCTCGGCGATCTGATCGCCCGTATCGGCGGCGAGGAATTCGCCGTCCTGCTGCCCTCGACCGGGTCGGCCGAATCGGCGAACATCGCCCTGCGGCTGAACCGGGTCGTCGCCGATTACCCCATCGAATGCGGGTCCGTCGTCGTCGACGCCCGCATCAGTGTCGGCGGCGCGACCCGCACGCATCAGGGCGAGCCGCTGGAAAGCCTGCTCGACCGTGCCGACCGCGCGCTCTACGCGGCCAAGAGCAACGGCCGCAACCGGGTCGAATTCTCAGGCTGACGCCGGCAGCGGCAGCCCATAGATGCGGCAGGCATTGCCGAAGGCGATGGCGCGCGCGATCTGCTCCGCCCGCTGGGGCAGAAGATCGCCGCGGGCGATCCAGCCCGCCAGCACCTCGGCCAGGGCATCGCGGAACAGGCGCGCGCCCATGTAATGCAGCTCGGCGAGGCCGAAGGCGTCCGAGCTGTAGACCTGCTTGTGGAAGGGCGCCAGCTCCATCATCTCGGCGACCACCCGGGGCGCCGAGGCGCCGGTGAAATTCTGGCTGACCCCCGTATCGACATAGACGTTGGAGAAAACTTCGGCGAGCCAGGCCGCCTCGCGCAGGAACGGCCAGCAGTGCAGCAGGGTGATGGTAACGCCCATGGTCTCCATCGCCTCGATGAAGGGCAGGAACACCGTGGGGTCGCATTTCGGCATCATCACGTCGCGGTCGCCGAAGCCGACGTGCAGCTGCATTGGAAAGCCCCTGTCCCGGCACAGGCGGGCACCGACATAAAGCCCGTGGCGGATCAGCACCGCGTTTTCCAGCCGCCGCGCCTCGCCGCTGTCGAGCTGGCGCAGCCACAGGTCGCCCGCGGCATCGACCTCCGCCTCGGCCGGCTCGGACTGGTCGATGTCGAAGGTGGTGCGATAGGCGACGATGGACTTGAGGCCGACCGCCCCGGCCGACCGCTCGGCCAGCCTCTCCTCGAAGGCCTTGCGCAGTTCGGCGCCGCTGGCGGGTTTCCGCCGCGCCACTTCCTCCATCACCGCCTCGATGCGCACCACCTCGCGCGATGGAACGCCGCTGATCGCGGTCATGCGCGCGGGATCGAAAATCGCGTCGGAACGGTGGCCGGTGTCGATCAGCAGGGTGTCGACGCCATTGGCGCCGATCAGCCGGCGCGAGACCTCCTCGAAACCGAGGGTGCGGCGGATTTCCAGGTAATCGCCCGGCTCGGCATGGGGCGCGAGGCCGAGCACCGGCGGGCAATGGCGCAGCAGGGCAAGGCCCAGCGGTTTGTCGAACTGGCTGCAGCCCGGCACCGGGCGATGGCCCTCGCTCATCAACGCCTCGAAACCGGGCCGGTCGAGATCGCGGGCGACGACGCCGTGGCAATGATGGTCGATAAGCGGCAGCGCGCCGACGAAATCCTTCATGACCTGACCCTCAATAGGCGTTGCGATAACGGGCGAACAGCGAGGCCTCGTCGCTCTCGCGGGCCATCGCCGCCTCCCAGCGTTTCAGCCGGCCGTAGACCTCGAAGAGCGTGGGCGAGAACCAGCCTTTCGCGATGTCGTCGGCTTCGAGCGCGTCGAGCGCGGCATCGAGCGATTGCGGCAGCGGCACGATACCGAGGGCGTCCCGCTCGTCGCCGGTCATGTCGGCCGGGTCGCGGTCGATCGCGGGCGGCAGCGGCAGGTTGCGCCGGATGCCGTCGAGCCCGGCGAGAACGAGCACGCCGAGCGCGAGATAGGGCGAGGCGCAGCCGTCCGACGGGCGATATTCGATGTTCCACCCCTTGCGCCGCCGCGCCGGATCGGGCGAGGGCGAGGGCGCGACCCGCAGCGCCGCCTCCCGGTTCTGCAGGCCGATGGCCTTGAAGCCGCAGCTCCAGGCATGGGGGGTCAATCGGTAATAGGACACCGGCGTCGGCGCCGTGATCGCGACGAGCGCCTCGAGATGGGCAAGAATGCCGGCGCAGAACGCCGAAGCCGCCGCCGACAGGCCGAGAGCATCGGAAGGGTCGTGGGTGACATTCCCGCCGCTGGTCGCGTCGACCAGGCTGAAATGGATGTGGGCGCCATTGCCGACCGCGCCGGGCGCCGGCTTCGGCGTGAAGCTGACCCGCGCGCCATGATCGGCGGCGACGGCGCGAATGATTTCCCGCGCCTTCAGCACCGCGTCGGCGGCGGCGACGCCAATGTCCGGCGCGCAGGCGATCTCGTATTGCGAGGCGCCATATTCCGGCTCCAGGCTTTCGGGTGTAACCCCGGCGGCGCGCAAAGCCGCGCAGCAGGCCTGCAGGAAACCATTGCCGCGCCTCGCGGCGGCGAAGGAAAAGCCGGCTTCGACCGGGCTCGGCGCGTCGAGGGTGAATTCATGCTCGAAACTGGCGCAGAAGCCGAGACCGGTTTCCGCCCGCAGGGCTTCGAGGGCGCGGCGGTAGAAACTGCGGGGGCAGCAATCCCAGTCCTCGGTCACCGAAGCCCGGGAATCGCAGATCACCGCCGACCAGCCCTCGCCCGTGGGGCCGCGATAGTCGAAGGCACTGGCCATGTCCGGGATCTGGCGCGCCTCGTCCATCGGCCCCCAGGGATTGTCGACGATACTGTCGAAAGCGGTCAGGGCCTGCCCGGCGCAGGCCCAGCCGAGGCCGGCCTCCCGTTTGCCGGGGAGATCGGCGGTGGGCACGCCCCGCGTCCGGGTGACACCGACGAGATCGTTCCACAGAAGATAGGTGATCGCTTCTCGCGTCATGCCGCGCCTCCTGGTAACGCGCCGGGTTGCCGCCGCCATCGCGCCGGATATTCCCGAAATTAAGGCGGGCTTGCCCGGCGCATGTCAATATTCTTTCTTCATTGAAAATTTTTCAGTCATTGTTAATTTCATTACATCAATGGGCGGGAAGGCGATGACCATCAGGGAACGACTGGCCGAACTGACCGCGCCGACCCCGGCGGAGGCGAAGCTGCTCCAGGTCCTGCTGGCGGATTATCCGCTGGGCGGGATCGGCACGGCCTCGGGCCTCGCCCGCAAGGCGGGGGTGAGCGATCCGACCGTGACCCGTTTCGTCGCCAAGCTGGGCTTTGCCGGCTTCGCCGATTTCCAGGCCGGCCTTCTCGCCGAAGTCGAGGCCAGCCTGCATTCGCCCCTGCTGATGATGGCGGCGAAGGCGGCGGACAAGACGCCGACCGATCCCTTGCGCGCCTTCCTGTCGTCCGCCGCGCGGCAACTGGCCGATTACGCCGACAAGGCCTCACCCGCGGTGTTCGATCCGCTGGTCGAGTTGCTGTCGCAGGCGCCGGGGCGGATTTATCTGCTCGGCGGGCGCTTCAGCCGGCATCTGGCCTCGATCCTCGCCACCTATCTGGTGCATTTCCGCGAAGGGGCGGTGGACCTCGGCCCCTGTTCGTCCGAGACGGTGGACCGGCTCGCCGACATGGGCCGGGCCGATGTCCTCGTCGTCTTCGATTACCGCCGTTATCAGAGCGATGTCGTCGATATCGCCCTGCAGGCGGCGGAACAGGGCGCCCGGGTGGTGCTGTTCACCGATCCCTGGCTGTCGCCCATCGCGAAGGCCGCCGCCCATGTCGTGGTCGCGCCCGTCGAACTCGACTCGCCCTTCGACAGTCAGGTCACCGCCCTCGCCCAGGTCGAGGCCCTCGGCCATCTGATGATCAGTCGCGCCGGCCCGCGCCTTCAGGCCCGGATGGAACGGGTCGAGCGCCTGCGCCACGCCAATCGCGTCACCCTCGATGGCCCCGCCCGGGGTCCGGCATCGTGACCGCCGCCGGCTGGCCGCCCGCCGTCACCCTCCGTAACGAGGGCGGTCGCTCGCCCTTCGTCCTCCTGTGCGAACACGCCAGCCGGCATATCCCCGTGGAATACAACAACCTCGGCCTGCCCGAGGCGGAGGTTCGGCGCCATATCGGCTGGGATATCGGCGCCGCCGAGGTCGCCGCCCGCCTGTCCGACCTGCTGGACGCGCCCCTGTTCCTCGCAGGCTATTCCCGCCTGCTGATCGACCTGAACCGGCCCCTGCATTCGGCGGGCCTGATCCCCGCCCGCTCGGAGGCGACCGACATTCCCGGCAACCTGAACCTCGATCCCGCCGAACGAAAGCGCCGGATCGAGCACATCTTCGCCCCCTTCCACGACAGGGTCGCCGCCATGCTCGAACATCGCCTCGCCCGGGGCGTGCCGACGATTCTGGTGACCGTCCACAGTTTCACGCCGGTCTATCTGGGCGAGGCGCGGCCTTGGCACGCCGGCATCCTGTTCGACCGCTCGGCCGCCTTCGCCACGCGCCTGATCGACCGCCTGTCGCGGGAGCCGGGCCTCGTCGTCGCCGGGAATCAGCCCTATCGGATCACCATGGACGAAGACTACGCCATCCCGCGCCACGGCCAGGACCGCGGCCTCGACGCGGTGCTGATCGAGATCCGGAACGACCGCATCGCCACCCCCGAGGGCGCGCAGCAATGGGCAGAACGGCTGGCGCGGGCGCTGGCCCCCGAAGTCGGGGGAGGCAGCGCCCCACCATAACGCCTTCGATCACACGTCGAGATTGGCGACCGAGAGGGCGTTTTCCTGGATGAAATCGCGGCGCGGCTCGACCACGTCGCCCATCAGCTTGGCGAAAATCTCGTCCGCCGTGTCGGCGTGGGAGACCTTGACCTGCAGCAGGGTGCGCGCCTCGGTGTCGAGGGTGGTTTCCCACAGCTGCTCCGGGTTCATCTCGCCGAGGCCCTTGTAACGCTGGATGGTCAGGCCCTTGCGGCCGATGGCGAGCACGGTGTCGAGCAGCGCGGTCGGGCTGAACACCTTGGTGTCCAGGTCCTTGCGGGTGAAGCGGGCCGGCTCGGCGTAGATATGCTGCAGCTCGGGCGCCATTTCGTCGAGGCGCATCGCCTCGGCCGAGCGGTAGAGGCCGATGTCGAGGACATGGGCCTCGCGCACGCCGCGCACTTCCCGCGCGACGACGAGGCCGCCGTCGACGCCCGCTTCGCCGCTCCAGCCATCCTCGCCCTCGGCCGCGAGCTGGTCGAGGCGGGTGGCGACCCTTGCCGCCGCCGCCGTCGTCGTCGCCGCGTCGGCCAGCACCGCCGGCGACAGGGCACCGGAGATTGCCGCGTGCTCGACCACCGGCAGGGCATAGCGCCGGGCCGGCGCCACGAGGAGGCCGCGCACCTGGCGCGCCTGCTGGATCACCGCCCGCAGGTCGTTCCCCGCGAGCTGGGTGCCGTCGCCGAGGGTCAGCACCGCGCCTTCGAGGCCGACGTCGATCAGATTGTCCTCGAGCGCCCGCTCGTCCTTCAGATAGACCTCGGACGACCCGCGCTTGATCTTGTAGAGCGGCGGCTGGGCGATATAGAGGTAACCCTTCTCGATCATCTCCGGCATCTGGCGATAGAAGAAGGTCAGCAGCAGGGTGCGGATATGGGCGCCGTCCACGTCCGCGTCGGTCATGATGATGATCTTGTGGTAGCGGATCTTGTCGATATTGAAATCGTCACGACCGATGCCGGTGCCGAGCGCGGTGATCAGCGTGCCGATTTCCTGGCTGGACAGCATCTTGTCGAACCGCGCGCGTTCCACGTTCAGGATCTTGCCGCGCAGGGGCAGCACGGCCTGATTGGCGCGGTTGCGGCCCTGCTTGGCCGAGCCGCCCGCCGAATCGCCCTCGACGATGAAGAGTTCGGATTTGGCCGGGTCTCGCTCCTGGCAGTCGGCGAGCTTGCCGGGCAGGTTCGAGACGTCATAGGCGCCTTTCCGCCGCGTCATCTCGCGCGCCTTGCGCGCCGCCTCGCGCGCCGCCGCCGCCTCGCAGACCTTGGAGACGAGGACGCGGGCCGGTCCCGGATGTTCCTCGAACCATTGCTGCAGCTTCTCGTTGATCAACCCCTCGACCGCCGGGCGTACTTCGGAGGAGACCAGCTTGTCCTTGGTCTGGCTGGAGAATTTCGGGTCCGGCACCTTGACCGACAAAACGCAGGTCAGACCCTCGCGCGCGTCGTCGCCGGTCAGGGTGACCTTCTCCTTCTTGGCGATGCCCGACTCGGTCGCGTAACCATTGACGGTGCGCGTCAGCGCGCCGCGGAAGCCGGCGAGATGGGTGCCGCCGTCGCGCTGCGGGATGTTGTTGGTGAAGCAGAGGACGTTTTCGTGATAGCCGTCGTTCCACTGCATGGCGACGTCGACGATGATGCCGTCCTTCTCGCCCCGGATCACGATCGGGGTGTCGACCAGCGGCTTCTTGTTACGATCGAGGTAACGCACGAAAGCCTCGACCCCGCCTTCGTAATAGAGATCGGCCACCTTGGGCTCGACCCCGCGCCGGTCCTCGAGCACGACGCGGACGCCCGAATTCAGGAAGGCGAGTTCGCGCAGGCGGTGCTCCAGCGTGTCGTAATCGAAGACGACCTGGGTGAAGGTCTCGGTCGAGGGCAGGAAGGTGACCTGGGTGCCCGACTTGTCCGTCACCTCGCCGACGACGGCGAGCGGGGCTTCCGGCACGCCGTGGCGGAAGCGCATGTAATGCTCCTTGCCGCCGCGCCAGACCCGGAGGTCGAGCCAGCTCGACAGGGCGTTGACGACCGAGACGCCGACGCCATGCAGGCCGCCCGAAACCTTGTAGGTATCCTGATTGAATTTCCCGCCGGCATGGAGCTGGGTCATGATCACTTCGGCGGCGGAGACGCCCTCGCCTTCGTGGATCTGGGTCGGGATGCCACGGCCATTGTCCTCGACCGTGCAGGAGCCGTCGGGGTTGAGGGTGACCAGCACCCGGTCGCAATAGCCGGCCAGCGCCTCGTCGATCGCATTGTCGACGACTTCATAGACCATGTGGTGCAGGCCCGAGCCGTCGTCGGTATCGCCGATATACATGCCCGGGCGCTTGCGCACCGCGTCCAGTCCTTTCAGCACCTGGATCGCATCGGCGCCGTAATGGGCGGCGCCTTCGGCGGTATCGCGGCGGTGGGACTCGTTGGTGGTCATGTCGTTACCCTCGGGATCACGAAGCCGCGGCGACCTGGCCGTCGCGGACATCGAAGAATTGGCCACGGTCCTCGAGACCGTGGAACAGCGACCTTTCGGTTCCGGTCAGGAAGGCCTGCAGGCCCCGCCCGGACAGGAGGTCGTAAAGCATCTGGCGCCGGCCCGGGTCGATATGGGCCGCCACCTCGTCGAGCAGCAGAATGGGTGCCCGGCCCTCGGCCCGCGCGACCAGCGCGGCCTGCGCCAGCACGATGGCGATGAGCAGCGCCTTCTGCTCGCCGGTCGAGCAATGGGACGCCGGCAGGTCCTTGGCGACATGGCGCGCCGTCAAGTCGCCCCGGTGCGGGCCGGTGACCTGCACACCGGCCTCGGCATCGCGGGCGCGCGTCGCCGCCAGCGCCGCCTTCAGCCGCGCGGCGAGCCCCGCCTCCTCCGTCTCCGCCCAGCCCTCGACCTCGCCGGTCAGGGTCAGCTCGGCCGCGGGGAACGGCGTTTCCGCCGCCGCCATTTCCGCGTTCAGTTCGGCGACCGCGCCCCGCCGCGCCACGGCGATGGCGGCGCCGGCCTTGGCCGCCCGCTCCTCGATCGCGGCGAGCCAGGTCGCGTCGCGCGGGCCGTTCAGCAGCAGGCGCATCCGCTCGTCCCGCGCCTTGTCATAGGCGATATGGGCCTCGGCGTGGGACGGGCGCCGGGCCAGCACCAGCCGGTCGAGGAAGCGCCGCCGCCCGGCCGCGCCCTCGGTCCAGATGCGGTCCATGGTCGGCGTCAGCCACAGGATCGACAGGTCGCGGGCCAGGCTGGCCTGGGTCGCCATCGCCCCGGCGCGCTTCACGATGCGCCGATCGCCCTCCCCCGCCGTCGCCGTGCCGAGATCGAGCGGGGCGACCAGATCCGCGCCCTCGATCGTCGCCGCCACCGCGAAACCGCCACCGCCGCCCATGCGGGCCATGTCCGCCGCCCGGGCGTGGCGCAGACCCCTCCCGGGCGAGAGCAGCGAGACCGCCTCGAGAATATTGGTCTTGCCGGCGCCATTCGGCCCCGACAGCACAACCGGCCCCGGCCGCAAGGCCAGCACCACCCGCTCGTAGCAGCGGAAATCGGTCAGCATCAGGCGCGAGACATGGCGATGCGCCACCTCGACAGCCATGGGCGCCGACCGGACCGCGAGCACAGGCCGCCTCAGACCCGCATCGGCATCAGGACATAGAGGGTGGCGTCATCGCCCTGATCGCGCACCAGGGTCGGGGCCAGCGAATCCGCCAGCACCATGCGCAACACGTCCGAACCGATCTGCTGGGTGATATCGAGCAGATATTTGGCGTTGAAGCCGATTTCCATCGGGCTGGCGCGGTAGGAGGCCGCGACCTCTTCGACCGCCGAGCCATTGTCCGGGCTGGTCACCTGCAGGGTGACCCGGTCCTGGTCGAGGATCAGCTTCACCGCCCGCGTCTTGTCGGTCGAGATGGTCGAGACGCGGTCGACGGCGGCGGCGAAGAGCCGGGGGTCGATTTCCAGCACCTTGTCGTTCGCGGTCGGGATGACGCGGGAATATTCCGGGAAGCTGCCGTCGATCAGCTTGGAGGTCAGCACGATATCGTCGAAGGCGAAGCGGATCTTGGTGTCGGACAGCGACACTTCGACATCGCCCTCGGTCTCGTCGACCAGCTTGCGCACTTCGTTCACCGTCTTGCGCGGCACGATGGCGCCCGGCAGACCGGCCGCGCCCGGGGGCAGCGGCACCTCGAAACGGGCGAGGCGGTGACCGTCGGTGGCGACGCCGCGCAGCACCGGAAGCCCGGCCGATTCCGTCGCGTGGACATAGATGCCGTTCAGGTAGTAGCGGGTTTCCTCGGTCGAGATGGCGAAGCGCGTCTTGTCGATCAGGTCGCGCAGGGCCTTGGCCGGCAGGGCGAAGCGGTGCGGCAGGCCGGCGTCGGCGATGACCGGGAAATCCTCCCGCGGCAGGCACTGCAGCTGGAAGCGCGAGCGCCCGGCGGCGAGGGTCATGCGGCCGCCGTCCTCCGCCTTGTAGGTCAGCTCGACATCGGTGCCTTCCGCCAGCTTGCGCACGATGTCGAACAGCGTATGCGCGGGGGCCGTGGTCGCGCCCGCCTGCACGATGTTGGCCGGCACGCTTTCGACGATGGCGAGGTCGAGATCGGTCGCGGTCAGGTGCAGCTGGCCGTCGCGCGCCTCGATCAGCACGTTGGAGAGAATGGGAATGGTGTTCCGACGCTCGACGACGCTGTGGATATGGCCGAGGGTGCGCAGGAGGGCGCCGCGTTCAATGATCAGCTGCATACGTCAGGTCTCGAAACGTCGGTCGTGATCCGTGGGGGACGGGATCAGGCGGGCTGAAACGGCGCCGGACGGCGCCCCCGCGCCCCGCCGACAGGGCGGAGGCACGGTGCTAGAGGATAGCAAAAGGCGGGGCGCCCGCCATAGCTTTTTAACCCCGGGCAACATATTGATTTTACGGGCTTATCGGGCGCCCGCCCAGGGCCTTCCGACGGCCCGGCCAAAACCTGTGCGCGGGGGTGATTCGCGCGTCCCGGAATGCCCATCTCCGCGGCATGAATCACCATTGTGTTCGCGCATGGCGCGCGCCAGTCTGAGGCGCGCGCGTCTGTCGGCGCTTTATCTTCGGAGTAGCTGTCTTGGCCAATTTCACCGGAACCAATGGCGCGGACGTTTATGGCGGCACCACGGGCAACGACACCATCAGGGGCCTCGGCGGCGACGACGAACTCTACGGCGACGCCGGCAACGACACGATCGACGGCGGCGACGGCGACGACCTGATCGGCGGCGGCGCGGGCACCGACCGACTGATCGGCGGCAACGGCGACGATACCTATGTCCTCGACGAAGACACCGTCGACACGATCGTCGAGAGCGCGACCGGCGGCTTCGATACCGTCGTCAGCTTCTTCGACTACACGCTGCCGCTCAACATCGAGGGCCTCTACCTCTATGCCGGCACGAGGGGCGACGGCAACGATCAGCAGAACGTCCTGATGGCCAACGACCGCGGTAACCGGCTCTATGGCCATGGCGGCGACGACGGCCTCCTCGGCGGGGCCGGCAACGACTACCTCGATGGCGGCGCCGGCAACGATGAAATGGAAGGCGGGGCCGGCGACGATACCTATGTGATCGACAGCACGGGCGATCTGGCCAGGGACAGCGCCGGGCTGGACACGGCGCTGATCTCGGCGACCTGGGCCGCCGGTGAGGGGATCGAAAACCTGGTCCTGCAGGGCACGAGCGGCATTCGCGCCGTCGGCAACGCGCTCGGCAACAAGATCACGGGCAATGCCGGCGCCAATACCCTCGACGGGCGGGACGGTGACGATACCCTGCTGGGCGGCGATGGCGACGACAAGCTGCTGGGCGGCAACGGCACCGATATCCTGGATGGCGGGGCGGGCAAGGACGGCCTCGACGGCGGGGCCGGCGACGACACGCTGAAAGGCGACCTCGGCGACGATACCCTGACCGGTGGCATCGGCAAGGACGCGCTGGACGGCGGCGACGGCGACGACATCCTGAACGGCGGCGATGGCGACGATACGCTGAACGGCGGCATCGGCCTCGACACCCTGATCGGAGGCATCGGCAAGGACACGCTGGACGGCGGCGACGGCGACGACATCCTGAACGGCGGCGATGGCGACGACACGCTGAAGGGCGGCCTCGGTGACGACACGCTGAAAGGGGGCAAGGGCAACGACACCTATTATGTCGGCGCCGACGGCACCAGCCCCGACGTGGTCAGCGAGGCGGGCGGCGACGGCATCGACACGGTGATCGCCGATCGCGACTACACGCTTGGCGCGGGTATCGAGAAGCTCGTGCTGCGGGCGGGGACCGTCGGCGCCGGCAATGCCGACAACAACACGATCAGCGGCAACAGCGGCAGCAACCGGCTGCTCGGCAACGCTGGCGACGATACGATCAGCGGCGGCGACGGCAAGGACCTGCTCTATGGCGGCGCCGGTGCCGACAGGCTGAATGGCGGCGTCGGCGTCGACAAGATTTTCGGGGAAGACGGCAACGACACCCTCATCGTCTCAAGCCCGGCGCATCTGCTCGCCGGCGAGGTCTACGATGGCGGCGCCGGAACGGACACGCTGGACGTGGTCGCTTTCGGCGATGGGCAACAGGTGGATTTCTCGGGCGTCTCGATCCGGAACATGGAAATCCTGACCAGCAGCGGCATCCTGACCATGTCGCTGAAGACCCTGAAATCCTTCGACACCATCAGGGCCGCGGCGATCCAGTTGACCGAAGGCGGCCGGATCAATCTGTCCGGCCTGTCCCTGCAACTGTCCAGCGTCGTGGCCTATCAGACCAATCTCCTGCTCTCGAACACGGCGACCGTCGTCAACCTCGGGCTCCTCGATGCGCCGGCCTATCCCTACGAGATGCTTTCGGTGGCGGGGGGTGACGGCAATGACGAAATCACCGCCGGCCGGTCCTGGAGCAAGATGACCATTTCCGGCGGCGGCGGTAACGATATCCTGAAAGGCGGCGTCGACATCGCCTCGACCGTCCTCGACGGGGGTGACGGCGACGATCGCCTGTATGGGACGACGGGCTCCACCACGCTCGTTGGCGGCACCGGCAAGGACATGATCCGTGGCGGCTCGGGCGATGACACCATCATGATTCTGAAGGGCGATCTGGTCGCCGGCGAAGTCTACGACGGCGGCGACGGGATCGACTGGGTCATCCCGTATTTCCAGCAGTCCCAACAGGTCGCCACCTTCGATTTCAGCGGCGTCACCTTCAGGAATGTCGAAGGCCTGAAGGCGCAGAACACCACGCTGAACATATCCGTCGCCGACATCGGCCAGTTCGACCGGGTCTATATCCCCAATATCCTGAAACTGACCTCCGGCGGTGTGCTGGACATCGGCAGCGACACCCTGTTCTACGCGATGCGCGTGCAGTTCAGCAATCACTCGACCACGCTCGACATGCGTCAGGACGCCGGCGCGACCAACAAGGTAACGGTCTTCTATGTCTCCGGCGGCACCGGCAACGACACGATCTACGGCAATGCCATCGCTCAGGACATCTCGGGCGGCAGTGGCATGGATACGATCGACGGTGGCGGCGGCGCGGATCGGCTCACCGGTGGCGCAGGTCTCGACACTTTCGTCTTTGGCAGGGGCAGTGACATCGACAGCCTGCTCGACTTCGAGAATGGCAAGGACCGGATCGACGTGAGCGCTTTCGGCTTCCATTCGCTCGACGACCTCCGCGCGGCGGGAGGTCAGGTCAAACAGCAGGGGGCCGACACGCTGATCACCTTCGACGCCGACAGCAACGACGGCATCCTCTTGCTCAACACCGCGGTCGCCGCCATCGACACCGGCGATTTTCTCTTCGCCTGACGTCGCCCGCCCCGCGGCGCCAGCCGCGGGGTTTCACCCCAACGTCGAATAATTTCGGGGCCTTACGCCTCGAGGACGCGGCGCAGGGCGTCGATGTCGTCCTGGAAGGCGGTGTCGGTCGAGCACAGCTCTTCGATCTTGCGCACGGCGTGGATCACCGTCGTGTGGTCGCGGCCGCCGAACTTGCGGCCGATCTCGGGCAGGGAGCGCGAGGTCAGCTGCTTCGACAGATACATGGCGACCTGACGGGGCCGGGCGACGGCGCGGGCGCGGCGGGCCGACAACAGGTCGGCGAGGCGGACGCCGTAATAATCCGAGACCTTGCGCTGGATTTCCTCGATCGTCACCCGGCGATCGTTGGCGCGCAGCAGGTCCTGCAGCACCTCCTGCGCCATCTCGACCGTGATCGGCCGGCCGACCAGTTCGGCGAAGGCGACGACGCGGTTCAGCGCGCCTTCGAGTTCGCGCACATTGGACGTGATGCGATGGGCGAGGAATTCCAGCACCCGGCGCGGCACGTCATGCGTGCCCATGCCCTCGACCTTCTGTTCGAGAATGCCGAGGCGCAGTTCGTAGTCGGTCGGGTGGATATCGGCGACGAGGCCCCAGCCGAGGCGGGAACGGATACGCTCCTCGATGCCCTCGAGATCGGTCGGGCTGCGGTCGGCCGAGATGATCACCTGGCGGTTATGGTCGACGAGGGCGTTGAACGTGTGGAAGAACTCTTCCTGCGTGCTGTCCTTGCCCGAGATGAACTGGACGTCGTCGATCATCAGGACGTCGACCGAACGGAACTGCTCCTTGAAGGCCATCGTGTCCTTGAAGCGGAGCGCCCGGATGAACTGATACATGAACTTCTCGGCCGAGAGGTACAGGACCTTCTTCTCCGGCGCCTTCTCGCGCAGGGCCCAGGCGATGGCGTGCATCAGGTGGGTCTTGCCAAGGCCGACCCCGCCATAGAGGAACAGCGGGTTGAACTTCACCGCCTCGCCCTCGGCGACCCGGCGGGCCGCGGCATGGGCGAGTTCGTTCGACTTGCCGACGACGAAATTGTCGAAGGTGAAACGGGTGTCGAGCGGGGCGCCGACACCGACATCCTGGATGCTGGAGGCCTGGGCCGCGGGCGCGCTTGCCGTCGCCACCGCGGCGACGGGCGCCGCGACCGCGGCGGCGGCACCATAGGCGGCTGCGGGTCGGATCGCCGCCGCCTGCGCCGGCTGGGGCGCGGGCGCGGCAACGGCCGCTGCCGGCGTGGCCATGCGCGGCGCCACCAGGAAATCGACCAGGGTCACGCCCGGTTCCTCGGTGCGCCACAGGGCGGTCAGACGGTCGGCGAAATGGCTGCGCACGTAATCGCGCATGAAGGTGGTGGGCACGGCCAGCACGACCGTGTCGGGCGCGCGCAGCTCGACCAGATTGAGCGGACGAATCCAGCTCTGAAAGGTGTTGTCGCCGAGTTCGAGCCGGAGGCGTTTCTTCACCGCCGTCCAGGCTGCCTCGAATTGCTGGTTCTGGAACATGCCTGCCGAATCCGCCCGACCTGGTCGCCCGCCATCAATCGCATCCCCGGGGGCCTGCGCCGGCCGGGGCGTCACCGCCGTCACGTCTGCCGCCAGGGCAGGCCCTCGGCCTTCCAGCCGCCGCTCGCGCCGCGATGGCCCGCGCCATCGAGATCGCCCTCGAAGCCGCCGACGATGTTATAGGCGGGCGCGATGCCGGCGGCCGTCGCGGCGATCGCCGCCGACCGCGAGCGCGCGCCCGACCGGCACAGAAACAGCACGGGCGATGCCTCGCCATGCCCGACCTGCGCCAGGGCCTGCCGCAGCTCGGCCAGGAAATCCTTGTTCGCCGCCATGCCGGGAAAATGCGCCCAGGCGACCAGGGCCGGCTTCTTGCCCACGGGCGTCAGATCGGGCAGGCCGACGAAACTCCATTCGGCCTGCGAACGGACGTCGACCAGCACCGCGCCAGAGTCCTGGCTGAGGATACGCCACGCGTCACCCGGGGTGATGTCACCCGCGTAATCTGCCACGACTCCACTCCTCTTCTTCTCATCCGGCGCGGCTATCCTGCCCGGCGGCGCGGCCCCTGGCCCTGCGCCTGCCCCGGCAGTCAACCGGCGGAACTTTCCCGTTCAACAGCCCCGAACGGAAACATCCCGACGACAACGACGGTTGCTCGCCCATCTGCCGATCGGACAAAAGAATCCCGTTCCTGCGCCGCGATATCCGCGACTGCAGGGGTCTGAATTCCCTTCGCTCGATTAGCTTCCCCGCCAGCCCTGCGAGGAGCCACACCATATCAACCGACCAAGTCGGAAGCAACGGGACCGAAGCGGGAACGGTGAAGAATCGCCACAGGTCACATCGCAGGCGGGCACCCGCATACCGCAGGCAGACGCGAAATCTTCAGCGCGCCTGCAACAACATCGTGTGTACGGAAATGCACACGGCCCGCACCGGGCGGGCCGCTGTCATGCCGCGGCCTGCGCCGCGACGCCGTCTGGCAGGATCGGCCGCGGCCGATCCCCGCCGATCAGTTGGCGGAAGCGCCGAGCGCCTTCACCCGGGCCGACAAGCGCGAGATCTTGCGGGAAGCGGTGTTCTTGGGCAGCACGCCCTTGATCACGCCGCGCGCGATCTCCGGCTCGGCCGCCGCGAAGGCCGCCTTGGCCGCCGCCGCGTCGCCGGCCTCGAGCGCCGTCTCGACCTTCTTGATGAAGGTGCGGATGCGCGAGACGCGGGCACGGTTCACCGCGGTGCGACGTTCCGTGACGCGCACGCGCTTCTTTGCCGATTCCGTATTCGCCATAGTGTTCAGACCCGATGTGGATAACCTGGAAAACGAGCGCGGACATCTATCACCAGAGGCCGGGGGAGTAAAGCCGATTCTGACCTTCCGCCCCGGCCACCCGCCTAGCCATCGAAGCCGAGGCCGCGCGGACTGAATTCGATGTCCATGTATTTCCAGCTGTCATAGGTGGAGACCGGCAGATTGCGCAAGGGGTTGCACTTCTGCAGGGCGATGAAGGCCTTGTTGATGAAGGCCGGCGTCGTGGTCGAGGTCTGGTCGATCTTCTGCGGCTGGCCGATCAGCGCCCCGCTCTGGTCGTAGCGCACGCGGAAGGTGACCGACATCGTGTCGATCCCCGCCATGCCCATGTCGACATACCAGCATTCCTTCATCTGGGCGATGATCGCGCCCTTGTCGGAATTGCTCAGCGGCTTGGTCGGATCGTTGGCGTCGAAAATCTCGCGGTTCGGCGTCGTGCTTTCCCGCGTCCGGGGCGGCGGCGCGCCCGGCTTCTTCGGCGCCGTGTCGTTCAGCAGCGCGTCCAGCTCGTCGAGATCGACGGGCTTGGCGTCCGGCTTCTCGGGCTTCGGCTTGGTCGGCTTCTGCGGCTTTTCGGGCGCGGGCTTGGTCTCGGCCGGCTTCTGGGGCTTTTCGGGCTTCTCCGGCTTCTCCGGTTTCGGCTTCTCGGGCTCCTTGGGCTTTTCCGGCTCTTTCGGCTTTTCCGGCTCCTTCGCCGGCACGGGCTCGGGCACCTCGCTCTTCACGGGGTCGGGCGGGCGCACCTCGGCCACTTCGCGCGGCGGCGTCGGCTTTGGCTGGGGCGCGGGCACCGGGGGTGCCGTCTCGGCCGGGGGCGCGGGCGTCGCGGCCTGCGGCGGCGGCGGGGCGGCGGCCGGGGGCGGGGTCTCGTGCAGCTCTTCCGCCGGCGGCAGGGGCTTTGTCGTCGGCGCGGGCGGGATCGGCGTCTTCACCCGCTGCGGCGGGGCGGGATTGGCCCTTTCGCTGATCACGTCGACGATCTCGACCGAGTAGATCTCGGGCTCGGGCAGGGGCCGGGCGAACTGCGGCAGGCCGAACACCAGAAGGGCGATCAGCAGGAGATGCAGGATACCGGAGGCAATGGCTGCGCCCTTGCGCATGATCGGAACCGAACCTTTGTCGTCTTAAGCGTTACGTCACTTGGCGGGCGGCAGGGCGATCAGGGCGACCTTGGTGAAGCCCGCCGCCTTGATCAGGCCCATGGTCTCCATGACCTTGCCGTAGTTGATGGCCTGATCGCCGCGGACATAGATGCGGGTCTCCGGCCCCTGCTTGGCGCTGCCCTGAAGCTGCGCGACCAGGGTATCCTTGGTCACCTCGTTGTCGCCGATGAACAGGCGTCCCTCGCCATCGACGGAGACGATCACCGGCTTGTCGTCCTGGGGCAGGGTGTCGGCCTGGGTGGTGGGCAGATCGACCGGCACGCCCACGGTCATCAGCGGCGCCGCGACCATGAAGATGATCAGCAGCACCAGCATGACGTCGACCATGGGGGTGACGTTGATGTCGCCCATGGGCGCGCGGCCGCGCCGTCCGCCCCGCCTGCCGCCACCGCCGAGGGAAGCGCCCATGACTCAGCTCCTCCGCTCGTCGACCTGGCGCGACAGGATGGCCGAGAATTCGTCGGCGAAACCCTCGAGCCTGCCCTGGAAGCGGCCGACGTCGGACGACAGCTTGTTATAGGCGATCACCGCCGGGATGGCGGCGACAAGGCCGAGCGCGGTCGCGAACAGCGCCTCGGCGATACCGGGCGCCACCACCGAGAGCGAGGTGTTCTTGGAGATCGCGATCGACGAGAAGGAATTCATGATGCCCCAGACCGTGCCGAACAGGCCGACGAAGGGCGCGGTGGAGCCGACGGTGGCGAGGAAGCCGAGATAACGCTCCAGCCCGTCCAGCTCGCGGTTGAGGGCAACGCGCATCACCTTGGAAATCCGCTCCTGCAGGCCGGTGGCGAGGGCCGCGCCCGGCGCCGCCAGACGCTCGGTCGCGCGGCGCCATTCGCGCATGGCGGCAACGAAGACCAGGGCCATCGGGTGATCCGGCCGCGCCTGAATGCGGTCGTAGAGGTCGTCGATGGAATTGCCGGACCAGAAGGCTTCCTCGAACTGGTCGGCCTGGACCTGCACCCGGCGCAGGCGGCGCAGCTTGTCGATGATGATCGCCCAGGACCAGAAGGAGGCCAGCAGCAACAGGATGACGACGAGCTTCACCACCCAGTCGGCCTGCAGGAACAGGCCCATGATCGACATGTCGGGCGCGGCCGCGCCGCCGAGACCCGTGGCGGCGATATCGCCCACGGGCGCGGTCAGCGCACCCGTCGTTGCATCAGGATTCATTTCGGTTTCCCGTTTGATGATGGTTGTTCTTGAATCTCGAAGGGGGCAAAAGCGTGGCGAACCGGGTCCGGAAAGCGCCGCGGCCGGCCCTGCCGGTCGAGGCAGGCGATTCGGACCGTCGCCTGTGTCATGATTTCAACACCCCGGCGCACGATCTGAAGCGATTCCATGCTCGCGCCCTTCAGCACCTTCAGTCGGGTCTCGACAACGAGGGCATCGTCCAGCCGGGCCGGGCGGGCATAGTCGATGTCGATCCGCTTCACGACGAAGGCCAGCGGATCGTCGCCCTCCATCATCGCGTTCTGGTCGATGCCGATCTGGCGGGCGAAGTCGCTGCGCGCCCGTTCCATGAATTTCAGGTAATTGGCGTGATAGACGATGCCGCCCGCGTCCGTGTCCTCGAAATAGACCCGCAGGGGCAGCCAATGGGCGCCTTCGGCCAGCACCCCCACCTGGGGGCCCAGCGCCGTGACATCAGGCATCGTCCACCTCACCGAGCAGCGGCAGCTGCGCAATGTCGGGGCGATCCGGCAGGGCAAGACCCAGGTGCCGGAACGCCGCCTGCGTCAACATGCGCCCTCTTGGTGTGCGCTGCAACAAACCTTGCTGGATCAGATAGGGTTCGATGATTTCCTCGATGGCGTCGCGCGGCTCGGACAGGGCCGCGGCCATGGTCTCGACCCCCACAGGCCCGCCGCCGTAATCGCGCGCGATGGCCGAGAGATAACGATGGTCCATGGCGTCGAGGCCACGGCCGTCGACCTCGAGCCGGGTCAGGGCGGCATCGGCGACCTTCGCGTCGATCGCCTCGGCCCTGGCCACCAGGGCGAAGTCGCGCACCCGGCGCAGCAGGCGGCCGGCGATGCGCGGCGTGCCCCGCGCCCTGCGGGCGATCTCGCGCGCGCCATCCGGCGTCATCGCGACATTGAGGATATGGGCGCCGCGCCGGACGATCAGCTCCAGCTCGTCGACCTCGTAGAAATTGAGACGAACCGGAATGCCGAAACGGTCGCGGAGCGGCGTCGTGAGGAGGCCCGAGCGGGTGGTGGCGCCCACCAGCGTGAAGGGCGGCAGGTCGATCTTCACCGAACGCGCCGCCGGCCCCTCGCCGATCATCAGGTCGAGCTGGTAATCCTCCATCGCGGGGTAGAGCACTTCCTCGACCGCGGGGTTCAGCCGGTGGATTTCGTCGATGAAGAGGACATCGCGCGGCTCGAGATTGGTCAGCAGGGCGGCGAGATCGCCCGCCCGCGCGATCACCGGACCGGAGGTCGACTTGAAGCCGACGCCGAGTTCCCGCGCCATGATCTGGGCGAGCGTGGTCTTGCCAAGGCCGGGCGGGCCGAAGAACAGCACATGGTCGAGGGCATCGCCCCGCGACCGCGCCGCCTCGATGAAGACCTTCAGATTTTCCCGCGCCTTGGCCTGGCCGACGAAATCGTCGAGCCGTGTCGGCCGCAGGCTGGTCTCCAGCAGATCTTCCTCGCGCCGGGCGGAGGAGACGACACGGCCTTCCCCGCTCATCGCGCCAGCTCCTTCAGGCTCTGCCGGATCAGGGCGCCCACTTCTGCATCCTTGCCCAGCTTGGAGACGGCGGCGGCGACCGCGACCGAGGCTTCGGCCGGCTTGTAGCCGAGATTGACCAGGGCCGAAGCGGTCTCGGCCATGGCGCTGCCGCCCGCGGGCGGCGCGCCGGCCGGGGCGGGACCAGGCACGAAGGCGCCGCCACCGACCGCGGGCACCCGGTCCTTCAGTTCCGTGATCAGGCGCAGCGCCAGCTTCGGCCCGACGCCGGAGGCGCGGCCGAGGGCGGCCTTGTCGCCGGCCATGACGGCGCGGGAAATCTCGTCCGGCGCCAATGCGTCGAGGATCGCCAGGGCGACCTTGGCGCCGACGCCCTGCACCGTCTGCAGGACGCGGAACCAGTCCCGCTCCGCCTTGTCGAGAAAGCCGAACAGGCGGATCGAATCCTCGCGCATCACGGTCTCGACCACGAGGCAGACCGCCTCGCCCGGCGCCGGCAGGCGGCGCAGGGTGCGGGCCGAACAGGAGGCGACATAGCCGACGCCGCCGCAGTCGACCATGGCCCAGTCCTCGCCCGTTTCGTCCAGCCGGCCCGACAGCTTGCCGATCATCGCCGCGCCCCCGCCAGCATCAGCCCTCGGGCGAGCGCCCGGTCGCTGGCGGCATGATGGGCATGACAGATGGCGACGGCGAGGGCATCGGCCGCGTCGGCGCCATTCACCTGCACCGTCGGCAACAGGACCTTCACCATGTGGTGGATCTGGCCCTTGTCGGCATGACCGGCGCCGACGACCGATTTCTTGATGTGGTTCGGGGTATATTCCGCGACCGACAGGCCGGCCAGCGCCGGCGCCAGCAGGACGACGCCGCGCACCTGACCCAGCTTCAGGGTCGAGGTCGGGTTCTTGTTGACGAAAGTTTCCTCGACCGCGGCGGCATCGGGGGCATGGGTGGCGAGCACCGCCTGCACCCCCTCGAAGATATGGCGCAGGCGGACCGACAGCTCGTCCGCCGCATTCGAGGTGACGACGCCATTGGCGATGGGCACGAGGCGCGAACCCACGGCCTCGATCACGCCCCAGCCGGTGCGCTGAAGTCCTGGATCGAGGCCGATGATGCGCATCCGTCGCCCGCCCTGTGCCGCCGCCGCTCCCCGCCCGCTCAGGCCGAGAGCTTGGCCATGATCTCGTCCGAGACCTCGAAGTTGGTGTAGACGTTCTGGACGTCGTCATTGTCGTCGAGATAGTCGATCATCTTGAGGAGGCTGCGCGCCGTCTCCTCGTCGACCGGGGACGAGACGCTGGGCTTGAACACCAGCTTGGCGCCATCGGCGCCGCCGAACTTCTCCTCGAGGGCGTCGCGCACGGTGCCGAGATCGTCGACCGAGGTCACCACCTCGTGGCCGTCCTCGGTCGAGACGCAGTCTTCCGCGCCCGCCTCGATCGCCGCTTCCAGCATGGCGTCCGCCGTCGCCACCTCGGCCTTGTAGTTGATCTGGCCGATGCGGTTGAACATATGCGAGACCGAGCCGGTCGAGCCGAGGTTGCCGCCGAACTTGGTGAAGATCGAGCGGACTTCCGAGGCGGTGCGGTTGCGGTTGTCGGTCAGGCCCTCGACGATGACGGCGATGCCGGCCGGGCCATAGCCCTCGTAGCGCACTTCCTCGTAGTTCTCGCTGTCGCCGCCAGCCGCCTTCTTGATCGCGCGGTCGATATTGTCCTTGGGCATGTTCTCGGCCCGGGCCGCCAGGATGGCGGCGCGCAGGCGCGGGTTCATGTTCGGGTCGGGCAGCCCCATCTTGGCCGAAACGGTGATTTCGCGGGCGAGCTTCGAGAAGATCTTGGACCGCTTGGCGTCCTGCGCGCCCTTGCGGTGCATGATGTTCTTAAACTGGGAATGGCCTGCCATGATGTCTCTCCAGGGGCCGGATGGACCGTAGCCCTGATCTAGTCTTACGAGCGATTGGGGTGGAAATTACCATATCTGGTAGGAAAGCGTAGCTTTCAGTCCGAAGGCCCGCTCAGTCCGGAGGCCACTGGGGTTTCAGCCGGCCGCCGACGCGCAAGGGCTCGATCTTCAGGGCGAGGCCCGTCCGGTCGTCGGTCTCGACCAGAAGGCCGCAGACCGTCGCCTCGCCCGAGGCGGCCTCGAAGCGGCCGCCGGGGATCTTGCGGATGAAGCGGTTCACCGGTTCGGCCTTGTCCATGCCGATCACGCTGTCGTAATCGCCGCACATGCCGGCATCGGTCTGATAGGCGGTGCCGCCCGAGAAGATCTGGGCATCCGCCGTCGGGATATGGGAATGGGTGCCGACGACGAGGGAGACCCTGCCATCGCAGACATGGCCCATGGCCATTTTCTCGGAGGTCGCCTCGGCATGGACGTCGACGATAATCGCCGAGACCGTGGTGCCGAGGCGCACCTTGGCCAGTTCCGCCTCGACCGCGGCGAAGGGATCGTCCAGCGGGTCCATGAAGATGCGGCCCATGACGTTGATCACCAGCACCTTGCGGCCGCCCTGCGCGGTCTCGAAGATGCCGGCACCGCGCCCCGGGGCCGACGGCGGGTAGTTGCGCGGGCGCAGCAGCCGGGGGTCGCCGCCGATATAGGACAGCGTCTCCTTCTGGTCGAAGGCATGGTTGCCGGTCGAGATCACGTCGACGCCGAGGGCGTAGAACTCCTTGGCGATCTGCGCCGTGATGCCGAAGCCGCCGGCCGCATTCTCGCCATTGACGACGATGAAGTCGGGTTTCAGCCGGGCCCTGATATCGGGCAGATGTTTGGCCAGCGCATCGCGGCCGGAGCGGCCGACGACATCGCCGAAGAAGAGCAGCCTCATGGGCGGATTCCGATCGTCTCGCGCTCGGTTACGATCCAGTCGAGGGCGGCGTCATTCGCCGCGCGGGGCACGGATGCCACTTCCTGCACCGAAAAAGCAAGCCCGATGGCGACCAGATGGGGTTTTGCCGCACGAAGTCGGGGCAGAGTGCGGTCGTAATAGCCCCCGCCCTGACCGAGCCGGCCCCCTGAGCGGTCGAAACCGACGAGGGGGACGAGCACGACATCGGGCAGGATTTCATCGCCCGCGACTGGCACGGGAATATCGAATTCCCCGGCCTCGAGCGCCAGCCCCTCGGCCCAGCCGCGGAATTCGAGCGGGCGGCCCGGCGCGACGACGACCGGCAGGCACAGCTCGTAACCCCGGGCCGACAGGCCGCGCAGGGCCGGCAAAGGGTCGATCTCGCTGCCATGGGCGACATAGCCGGCGACCGTGCCGCTGTCCGGCAGGGGCACGGTCGCCAATTGCGCCGACAGGGTTTCCGGCGCCGCGGGCAGATCGGCGCGGGCGGATTTCCGCCGCTCGCGCAGCAGTTTCCGCAACGTCGCCTTTTCGTCGTCGATATCCATCGGCCCGGCGCCCGCATTCTCTCGACAGGGTGGGTATCCGGCGCGAAGGACCGGAGAGGGTGTGGCGGGACCACCGACGCCGCTGGCGTTCCGATCCTCTGTGGCCTGCGTCAGCAGGTGGGCGCCATGTTCCCGGACCAGAGCCCGGCAAGGGACAGCTCCCAAAGAGTCGGTATTGGCCCCAGGGATTGCAGTGCCTGGCGCGCGCAGCAGTACCCGCCACACCTTCTATTTAGGGACTCATGCCCCACTTGTCCAAGCCCTCGTTTCACATTTCGGCATCGAGGCGGTGGCCGCCCCGGCCGGCCGTGCTATTCTTCGCGAGGGGGTAAGAAAAGCAGGAGGCATCGCCATGCACAGGCATCTTGCAGGGCTCTTGGCCGCGGCGGGCATCGGCATCGCCACCCCCGCCATGGCCGGCGATCTCTACCGCATCCAGCCCGGCACCACGACCATCGGTTTCTCGGTCGATCATCTCGGCCTGTTCTCGACCGAAGGCAGCTTCGGTCGCTTCGAGGGCAACCTCCTCCTCGATCTCACCGATCCGAGCGACAGCCGGGTCGAAGTCCGCGTCGACACGACCTCGGTCTCGGTCCCCTCGGACCTCGCGGAAGACAAGCTGCGCTCGGCCGATTATTTCGATCCGGCGCGCTTTCCCCAGATGCGCTTCAAGGCGGTGTCGGTGAAAGACCTCGGCAACGACCGGGTGGAAATCACCGGCGATCTGACGATCCGCGACGTCACCCGGCGCGAAGTCCTGCAGGCCGCGCTGACCGGGCGCCGCACCGACCCCGAAACCAAGGCGGAGGTCGCCGATTTCGTCGCCTCCGGCACGGTGGAGCGGGCGGATTTCGGCATGACCGCCGATCAGGATTTCGTCTCGAACGACGTCCAGCTGAACATCAGCGCCCACATCCAGCTCAGCCCCGGGGGCTGACGCCCTTGACTAGCCGCGCTTCGCGTGGCGGTCGGCGAAGCGCAGGATGCGGTTGCAGGCTTCTTCCATGGCCGGCAGATCATAGGTCATGGACAGGCGCAGATGGCCGCCCGCCTCGGGGCCGAAGGCATCGCCGACCAGCGTGGTCACCCGTTCTTCCTCGAACAGGCCGTTGGCGAATGCGTCGGCCGACAGGCCGGTGCGGCGCACGTCGACCATGACGAACATGCCGCCTTCCGGCCGGTGACACGACAGATGGGGACTCTGCCCCAGCCGCTCGAAGACGAGGCGGCCGCGCGCCCGGTAGGCTTCCTTCATGCGCTTCTGCGCCGACTGGTCGCCCTCGATCGCCTCGATCGCCGCCGCCTGGATGAAGGGCGGGCAGGAATAGATCATGCACAGCACGAGGCGGCAGTACTGCTCGACGAAATCCTTCGGGCCGACCGCCCAGCCGATGCGGAAACCGGTCATGGCGTGGGATTTCGACAGGCTGCACACGGTGATCGCCCGCTCCGCCATGCCGGGCAGGCTGGCCGGGCTGATGTGCGGCCGCTCGTGGGCGAGGCTGGCATAGACCTCGTCGGTCAAAACCCAGAGGTCGCGGCGCTTCGCGACATCGGCCACCGCCTCCACCTCCTCGCGGGTCATGACCGCGCCGGTCGGATTGTTCGGCGTCGTCAGCATCAGGCCGCGCACATGGGGCTGGGCCGCGGCCTTCTCGAGGTCGGCCGGATCGAGGTGGAAGCCCCGCTCGGGGTAGAGCGGCACGTCGACGATGGAGGCGCCGGCGGCGCCGATCAGCGCCTCATAGGTGACATAACGGGGCGAAGGCACGATCACCGCGTCGCCGGGGCCAAGCAGGACCTGCGCCGCCGCGAACATGGCCGACTGTGCCCCGGCCATGACGACGACATTGCCGGCCTCGACCTCCTGCCCGGTCAGGCGGGTGTGATACTTCGCGATGGCGGCCCGCAGGGCCGGGTGGCCGGGAATATCGCCGTAATGGGTATCCCCGGCATCGAGCGAGGCTTTCAGGGCGGCGTTGATGTTGGGGGCCGAATCGAAATCGGGATCGCCGACCGACAACAGAATGACGTCCTCGCCCCGGCGCTGGGCCTCGACGCCGCGGAAATGAATGCCCCAGGCCGTGGAGCCCTTGCCCCCCAGCCGCTCGACCCTCGAAGAAAAATGCATGACACGCCCTGTGGAAATCGAAGCCCCACCATAACCAAGGCCCGTTCCCCTCGCCACCGCGCGGCCCTGCGCGGGGTGCAGACCACCTAGAGTATTTTGCCGATTCATGGAATCGGCAAAATACTCCGATGTCTTGAAGTCGCGCGGTTTCTGGCGGCAAACCGGCGTCCACTTTGCCGGAAACCGCGCTAGGTTCTGGACTCATAAGACCTGAGCCATAGGCGGGTTGCGGCGAGCGACACAGCTGCGAGGAAGTTGGCAGCGAGCTTGTCGAAGCGCGTGGCGACTCGCCTGAAGTGCTTGATCTTGCT
>NZ_QGLE01000016.1 GCF_003173035.1 Zavarzinia aquatilis | reverse complement strand
GGTCAGGGCGATGTTCCCCGTGCCGGTCGCCTGCAGGGTCTCGATTTCCTGCCCGGCCGCCAGCGTGTAGGTGACACTGGTCGAGACCGTGTCGTTGCCTTCGCCCGCCGCCTCGATCACCGTGTCGCCGGCATCGTCGACGACATAGCTGTCGTCGCCCACACCGCCCGACATCGTATCCGCGCCGCCGCGGCCGTCGATCAGATCGTCGCCGCCGAGGCCGGCCAGCGTATCCGCCGCGGCGCCGCCGAACAGGATGTCGGCGCCCGCCGAACCTTCCACGTCGTGCACCACCGACAGGGCTGCCGTCGGCTCGAAATCGACACCCGCGGCATAGGGATCGGTGGTGTCGATGTTGGTGATCGTATTGTCGTGGATGGCGATCGAGTCCGGGGTCACGTCGTCATAGACCGCGAGGCCGATATCGACATGGGAAATCGTGTTGCCCGAGATTTCGCCGCCGCTGTTGGGCGTGCCCGTCTCGAAGACATAGATGCCCACCACCTTGGCGTCGGCGGTCGCGTCGTTGGTGCCGGTGATCGTGTTGCCCGTGACCGACAGGTTCTCGTTGCCATAAAGCAGCATTTCGCCGGAATAGATGACCTGCGGGCCGGCATAGCCGATCTTCTCGATCGTGTTTCCGGTGATCGAGCCGGTCGAGTTCAGGACCTGGATGCCGTTCTGGGCGTTGACGGTCTGCGCGCCGCCACCCGTGATCGTGACGCCGGAGATATCGAGATTGGCCTTTGAGATGACCGTCGCGTTCTTCTGGAAGTCGCTGATCGAGCCGCCGGTCATGGTGAAGTCGCGCAGCGTGTCGTTGTCGACCTGCAGGCCAACGCCGCGCTGGTTGCCCGAGACGACGGGGAGGCCGTCGGCGGTGGTGCCGCCCGGATAGGGATCGCGCGCGCCCGAGATGTCGACGTCGGTCAGGGTGCCGTCGGCATTGCGGAACACGACGCCAATGTAATTGCCGGCGCCCGCCACCAGGTTGGCCTTGCCGAGACCGTCGACGTCGACATTCTCGATGGTGATGCCCGACGAGTTCTCCACCGTCACGATGCCGTAGAGCGCGCGGCTGGTGGAGGAGGTCGCGGTCTCCACGAGGGAGTCGGGCGCCACGATCTTGACGTCGCCTTCGCCGATCAGGGTCAGATTGGTCTTGCCGTCGATCTCGACCTGCTCGGCATAGGTGCCGTCGCGGATGACGATGATGTCGCCGTCCCTGGCTGCTTCGACCGCGCCCTGAATGGTGCTGAAGGCACCTTCCCCACCATCGTCGTCGACGAAGATGTAGCGCTGGCCGTTGAAGTTGTAGGCCTCGACGCCGTTCAGGGTGTCGGTGCCCTCGCCCGGGGTCACGATGGTCGTCGCGAGCGGCCCGAAGGTGATGGACACATCGGCGTAATCAGCGGCATAGACCGCCTCGTCCGTGCCGGCGTCGCCCTGCAGCGTGTCGTTGCCGGCACCACCCGAGAGACTGTCGTCGCCGCCACCGCCAGCCAGCGTGTTGTCGCCGGAATTGCCCAGGATCACGTTGGCCGAGCCGTTGCCGGTCACATCGACGTCGGCGCCTTCGCCCGGGGCATAGTCCGCCAGGGTCACCGTGGTGACGGTCACCGGGCTGCCGTCCGACAGTGCGTCGGCCAGCACCAGGTCGAGGTCGGCCGAATCCTCGACCGCCAGCACCGAGACGTCGTCGACGGCGATGGTCTGCACCGAATGACCGGCGCCGCTGCCCACCACGATGGTATCGCCACTCTCGATCGTCGCCTGCTGGTCGCCGAAGAAGGCGTCGGGCGTATCGACCAGCGCGAGGTTCAGCGTGTCGATGGTGTTGGCGATATAGCCCGCGAAGAACGGGCCCGAGCCATGGTCGCGGTCGACCAGCTTCCAGCCGCCGCTGGTGCCGTCGATGACATAGGCATAGGTCGCGTCCTGGAAGCCTTCGGCGATGGCGGCGACTTCGGCCAGGCTGGGGAAGTAGCTCGCCTCCTTCTCCCTCATGCGGAACAGGAACGGCACGTCGTTGCTGGCGACCGTGTTGTTCTCGATGGTCGGGACCTGGGTCGGCAGAAGCTGCCAGCCGATGCCCGGTTCCTCGCCCCGGACCGAGATCGCGTCCCAGCGGCCGTCGCCGGTCAGCTCGTCGTACATGCCCTCGAACAGGTTGTTGCTGATCACCTGGGTGGCGCCGATGCCCGCGCCGGCGGTGCCGGTGCCGCTGGCGACATAGATCCCCTCGTTCAGCACGTTGCCGTCGATCAGATAGGTGTTGATCGGCGCGCCGCCGAAGTCGATGTAGATCGCCCCGGCGTTGGACAGGCTGGTGTCGGCCCTGATGGTGTCGATGAAGGAGTGGCTGACGGTGACGTCGTCGGCCCAGATCTCCAGCAGCTTGTTGTCGGTCGCGGCGCCCGATTGCAGGTGCAGGCCTTCGAGCACGGTGCCCGAGCCGCCGACGTCGATCCAATGGTTGGCGCCGAAGTTGTTCTGCGCGCCGGAAATGATCGTGGGGCCGTCGGTCTTGGCCGTCGCGCCGTCGGTGATATAGGAGCCGTCGGCCAGCACGCCCTGGATCGTCAGGTCGGCGGTATTGATGTAGAGGCCGGCAGTGCCGTGGACCGTGAGACTGGTTTCGCTGTAGATGCCGGGCGCGACCAGGACGGTCTCGCCACCGGCGGCCGCGGTGACCGCCTTCTGGACGGACTGGAAGCCGCCGACATCGACGCCGGTCTTGTCGACGAGCAGGAAGACATCGCTGCCGACCGTCACCCGCTCGATGCCGGTCAGGCTTTCGGTCACGCCGTCGATGGTGACCGTCCAGGCGCCGGTGCCCGCGTCGCGCGCGATCACCGCCCCCGCGGCATAAGTCGCCGTGTCGACGCCCGCGCCACCGATCAGCGTATCCTCGCCGGCGCCGCCGTCGAGGATGTCGTCGCCGCCGCCACCCGAAAGCGTATCGTCGCCGTCACCGCCCGACAGGGTTTCCGCGGTCCCGTTGCCGGTGATCGAATCGTCGAGATTGGCGCCGGTGAAGCTGGTCGCGACGCCCATATTGTACACGTCGGCCCTGAGGTCGAGCGTGGTGGTCTGGGTGGTGCTGGCGCCGTTGTTATCGGTCACCGTGACCGTGACGGTGCGGTCTTCGGGATTGAACTCGAAGCTGGTGTCGGCGTTGCCGTAGGTGATTTCCTTCAGGAAGGCCGAGAAGACGCTGGGGGTCAGGCCTTCGCCCGGCGCCGTTTCGAGAACGATCGAGAAGCTGGTCGCCGTGCCGGTCGTCGTGATGGTGATGCCGAGCGCATCGGCGAGGGAGGCGAAGGCGGGGTTGAGGGTCAGCGCCTCGCCCAAATCGAGGTTGCTGTCGGCGGCGCCGGAAGCGACGCTCAGGCTCACTTCGAGGCGCTCGATGGGGCCATCGTCGGTGATCGAGGTGTTGGTTGCCACGGCCGGCGTGCCGGTGATCGCGGCGGCGCTATCGCCCGAGGTGACGACGGCGGCGAAATCGGCGGAAGCCGCGTTGGCGGTGTCGAGATCGACCACCGGCTGTTCATTGCCGTTGGTCAGGTCGATCGTGGTCGTCGCCGTGTTGCCGATCACGCCGAGGCCGTCGGTCGCCTTGACCGTGATGATGCGGTCGCCGTAGTCGGCGCCCGCGCCGATCTCGCTGTTGTGGTAGCGGACTTCCTGCAGGAGCTCGGTATAGTCCGCCTCGCTCGCGGTGCCGCTGATCGTCAGTTCGAAGGTGGCGGCGTTATAGCTGACCGTCAGCCCCTTCGAGGCGGCGTAGCTCGTGCCGAAGGCCGTCAGGGCCAGACTTTCGCTGGCGCTCGTGCCGTTGGTGATGTCGATCGTCAGCGACTGGACCGCGGCCGCCGGCCCCGCGACATTGGGGTCGTTGACCAAGGCATCGCCCGCGGCGATCGCGACATTGGCGCCGGCGCCCGTGGTCAGGGTTTCGACATAGTCGAAGAGGGCGGGGGCGCCGTTCAGGTCGACGGTCGGCCCGAGGTTGGCCGCCGCCGCGATGATCGGGGAAATCGTGTTGGCGATATAGAGATCGACCGTGCCGCCGAGCTGATAATGCCGGAAGGTGGTCGTGCTCGAGACCGACAGGTTGGTGGCGAGACCGAGGTCGATCCAGCCGCTGTCTCCGATGCTCACTTCGTCGTCCGCGGCGCCGATGACGTAGAGGGCGTTGCCGCTCCCCGCGAGACTCGTGATCGCCGCGGCATCGAGCAACAGGGTCGCGGCCGTGCTGCTCGACAGGTTGATGACCTGGACCGACGACACTTTGGCGAGCAGCGACGGTTCCGTGAAATCGAGGACGAGGCCATCGGTCATCGGGCGCAGGACGTTGTAGATGTCGCCGCCGCCGTCGATCGAGGCGAAGGCGGCATCCTTGATACGCACTTCGTCGCTCAGCGCGCCGCCGACGAAGGTGTCGGCGCCGCCGTTGCTCTCGAACACCACGCGCGCGTCGGTCTCGGCCGAGGCGTCGACGTGGTCGGCCGCGCCGGTGCCGCCGACGACGAGGCGAGAGGTGGCGATCCCGTCGGCCAGTTCGATGGTGCCGCCCTTGCGCAGGTCGACGCGCGAGAATTGCGAGACCCCGGCGAAGGCCGCGGCATCGACCACCGCGGCCGAGGCGAACACCAGCGTGTTGGCGCCCGCGCCGCCGGTCAGCGTGTCGGCTGCGGTGACCGTGGCGCCGCTGCCCGAGACGATGACGGTGTCATTGCCGCTGCCGCCGATGACCGTGTCGGCGCCGGCGCCGATCTGGACCCGCATGTTGGCGCTGGCGCCGCTGCCGTCGATCGTGCTGCTGCCGCCGCCGTCCTTGATCAGCGGATTGCCGGCGAGCAGGGCGTCGGTCACGGTCAGGCTCAGGCCATCGCCGCTCAGATAGATCGTCTCGATGCTGGTGGCCGCCGCGAGCGCCGTCGTGTCCACGGCGCCGTCGCCGCGCAGCTCGATCGTGTCGTTGCCGCCCTGGCCGTCGATCGTGTCGGCGACGGTCAATTCGCCCGCCGTGTTGTCGAAGATGAAGGTGTCGTTCTTCTGACCGCCGATCAGCGTGTCGTCGCCGCCCCGGGTCGAGAAGGAGATCGCGGCGCCGGTTTCCGCCGCGGCATTCACGGTCTCGTTGAAGGCCGAGCCGGTGACGGTCAGCTTGCTCGACGTGGCCTGACCGTTGCCCAGGGTGATGTCGCCGCCTTCGGTCAGGGAGATCAGCTCGATGCCGCTGATGCCGGCGATGTCGCTGGCGGTCAGGGTGATGCCGTTCTCGATGCTGAGCCGGTCATTGCCGAGGCCGCCGGAGAAGGTGTCTCCCTGCACGTCGGCGGCGCTGCCGACGACCAGGACTTCGTTCGCGCTGCCGCCCAGATAGGTGTCGATCCCGGCGCCGAGGCGCACGGAGATGCGCCGGTCGATGTTGACGCCAGTCGCGTCGAAGTAATCGCTGCCCGCGCCGCTATCCACCGAGAAGGTCGATGACCCGGGCGTGCCCGCGACGAGTGCCGAGGTCAGCTTGACGTGCGCGCCGTCGGTGGCCTTGACCTGAATACGCTCGACCCCGGAGACATGGGCGAAAGCGTCATCGGCGAAGATGCCCCCTTCGGTGACGATGATGCGATCGGTGCTGTCGCCACCGGTGATCGTATCGGCCGAAGTCAACGTTGCAGGCGTTGCCTCGAACACATTGCTCTCGCCATTCGGGCCGACTGCCGTGTCGGTACCGTTCGTCAGCTTAATCGTCGCCATGATGCCCCACCGAGAAAATCGCAAAAAATCGCGGTATCACGGGCCCATCATGACCTATCGGTGCATGGATTGGCCCGGAACCGCCCCCGATGGATAGACAAACAGACGGATGTATCGCCCATCAAGGGCGGATTGATCCATTTTAGGTTCTGTTGACAAAGGATGGAAGCCATAGCTTCGCGGCGGCAAGGTGGAGGAAGCCGAGGAATGATTTGGCGGTCTTGTCGTATCGCGTGGCAATCCGGCGGAACTGCTTCAGCCGGTTGAACATGCGCTTCGCGTGGCAATCCGGCGGAACTGCTTCAGCCGGTTGAACATGCGCTCGATGCGGTTTCGGTCCCTGTAGCGGCGAAAGTCGCAGGCGATCGTTTCTATCCGGTTCGAGCGGGGCGGGATGACCGGCAGGATACCCTGAAGAAGCAGAACCTGACGGACGGCGTCACCGTCGTAACCCTTGTCCGCCAGTAGTGCGCAAGGCTTGCTCACGGGCAGGGTCATCAGGGGCTCGACACCGAGATAATCTGAGACCTCGCCACCTGTCAGAGCAAAGCCGAGAGGGCGCCCCTGACCGTCCGCGCGGACGTGGATTTTGCTCGTAAAGCCGCCGCGGCTTCGACCAAAACCTTCCTTATGAGTCCCCCTTTTGCGCCAGCGGCCTGACTGTGGCCCCGGACCGTGGTGCTGTCGATCATGTGTTGCCAGTCGTCGGTCAGGCCCAGATCGACCAACGTCTCCAGCAAGGCATCCCATACGCCTTGCTCGGCCCAGCGGCGGAAACGGACGTAGACCGAGTTCCATTTGCCATAACGTTCATGCATGTCGCGCCACGGGCAGCCGACCCGCAACACATAGAGCATACCGTTGAGGAAGCGCCGATTGTCTTGAGCCGGCCGCGACCAACGCCCTCGCTCGGGCGGCAGCAAGCCCCCGATGATCGCCCATTCCTCGTCCGTCAGGTCGCCACGCATGACACTGGTCTCCGCAAAGACCAGTGTTGAATCACGCCTCAGCTCGCCTGGGAATCCCTTTTGTCAACAGCGCCTAGACGGAAACAATTCGGCAATTTCGAGTTTTATGAGAGAGCTATTGATGATGAAAAATAAAAATACTTCGCCTCTATTGTCATGATATTTCATGACAATGGCGAAGTTGATGAATTTTTGTGTTCAGACCCTGCGTGTGATGTGTTTTTATGACAACTTGACCAGTTCAAGGCACGGTTGCCCCACCGCCCCCTGGCGGAGAAAGGGTATCCGCCTCGCAACCGGTCGGCGCATCACCCGGGCGGGTGATGGGGGGAGAATATTCCGGCCGATTTGAGGGGATGTGTTCCCGTATCGCAGATTTTCCGGCGCGCGGACGGCATGACGAATGCGGTCAGGCGCGGGCAAATGCCTTTTTGAGGTCGCTGGCGACGGTATCCCGGGGGGCGACCGGGCGAAGGGGGCACCGGTTCGGACCGGTGAGCGATTTCGAGGCCTTGAGCTTGATCTGTGCCGGCGATTACCGGCGCGGATGATAATGCCGCCGCCGTTCATGTCGGCGGTTGTACCTTCGTGTGCCCGGTTGGTCCCGCGTTGATCGCCCGAGGATCCGGGTGGTAACCTCCGGGTTCTTGAGCCTGCCGAAGCCTTCGCCTGAAAGGTCGCGCCCTCTGCAAGGATGGTGCGGACGACCCGGCGAAGCGGCACCTTGCAGGCGCCGGGCTTCGACCTGACGATCGGATGCGGACGATGAAAGCTGATCTTGCCGGGGGGGACGATGACGAGATGTTCGATCTCGCGCCGGTTTCCCTGTGGCTCGAGGATTTTGGTGGGGTTCGATCGCTGTTCGAGGTCTGGCGCGCCGATGGCGTGACCGATCTGCCGGTCTTCCTGCGGTCGGACCCTGCGCGGATACGGGCCTGCGCCGAGAGTATCCGGGTGCTGAAGGTCAATGCGCGCACGCTGCAGCTGTTCGGGGCCGCCGATCTTCCCGAACTCGTCGGCAATCTCGACCGGGTCTTTCGTGACGACATGCTGGATTGTCATGTCGCCGAACTGACGGCGCTGTGGGAAGGGAAGACGGCGTTCTTCAGCAACTCGGTCAATTACAGTCTCGCGGGGCGCCGGATCGACATCCAGATGACCGGCCGTGTGCTGCCCGGGGCCGAGCGCAGTCTCGACCGGGTGCTGATCGCGATCGAGGATGTGACCGAGCGCGAGGACGCGCGGCGCGATCAGGCGGCGAGCGAGAATTATGCCCGAGGTCTGTTCGAGCATTCGCCGGTCTCGCTCTGGGTCGAGGATTTCAGCTCGATCAGGAAGCTCCTCGATCAGCTGCGCGAGCGGGGGATCGAGGATTTCCGGGTCTTCACCGACGTGCATCCGGAATTCGTCCAGCGCTGCATGAGCGAAATCCGCGTGCTCGACGTCAACCGGCAGACACTCGACATGTTCCAGGCGCCGGACAGGCCGACCCTGCTGCGCCGCCTCGGCGAGGTGTTTCGCGACGACATGGCGCGCTCCTTCCGCGAGCAGCTGGTCGATCTCTGGCACGGCAAGCTGTTCCAGCAGCGCGAGGTGGTGAACTACGCCCTGAACGGCAACGCGGTCCATGTCCTGATGCAGTTCTCGGTCCTGCCCGGGCATGAGGCCGACTGGTCGCTGGTCCAGGTGGCGCTGACCGACATCACCGCGCGCAAGAAGGCGGAGACCTATCTCGAATATCTCGGCACGCACGATGTGCTGACCAAGCTGCACAACCGCTCGTTCTATGTCGACGAACTGAACCGGATCGAACGCAGTTCGCTGCGGCCGATCACGATCATCGTCGCCGATCTCAACGGTCTCAAGGCCGCCAACGACCAGTGGGGCCATGCGGTGGGCGACGCCCTGTTGCGCCGCGCCGGCGAAATCCTGGGCAAGGCGGTCGAGAAGCCGTCCTGCGCCGCCCGCATCGGCGGCGACGAATTCGTCGTGCTGATGCCGGGGGTCGATGCCGCGGGGGGCAAGCTCCTGATGGAGGAAATCCATCGCATGGCCGAATTGAACAACCAGTTCTACCCGGGAATGCACCTCAGCCTGTCGATGGGGGCGGCAACAGGCGCGGCGGGCGAGCGGCTGGAAGACGTGGTGCGCCGCGCGGATCTCGCCATGTATGCGGCCAAGCGCGATTTCTACGCTGATCGCGCTGGTGTGTCCGGGTGATGCCGCCCGATCGGGAATTTCCTTTCCCGTAACATCCTCATTGCGATTTATCGGGAATGCTGCTCCACAATGGGCGCATTGTGCATTTTTTTGCTCTTTAAAGTGGTTGTCCGCGAAGGGGTGAAATAGAGTCGGGTCCGGGAGACGGTTCGGCAGCCGTGGCGCGCCTTGCCGGAGCGACGGAAACGGGGCGATGCAGAACCATGATTTGCTGGACCTCATTTACGAGGCGGCGCTCGACGCGGACGTCTGGTCGAAGATCCTGAACAGGCTTTCGGCCGAAGCCGGCGTGATCGGCGCGACCTTGTTCACGGTCGGGGGCGAGCGGACGACCGCCCTGAACACGCCGGGCCTCGACCGGAGCATGGAGGATTTCATCGTCGGCGGCTGGGATGCGCTCAATCCCTTGCCGGACCGTATCCGGGCGAAGGGCATCCCGGGGTTCACGACCGACCGCGATGTCATTCAGCCCCATGAATTCGAGTCGAATGAATTCCTGCGTGGATTCCGCCGGCCCTGGGGGCTGCTGGGTTTCGCCGGGATGGCGATGCAGGATCGCGAGGGCCGCGCGCTCGCCCTCAGCATCGAAACCGCGGAATCCTTCAGTCCGGAAGCCGCCGCCCGCCTGCAGCTCCTGGTGCCCCATCTCAAGCGGTCGGCCGGCCTGTCGATGAGGTTGCAATATACCCGTCTCGAACAGACCATCGACGTCCTAGACCAGATTGGCTGTCCCGCCGCCGCGGTCTCCGCGTCAGGTAAATGCGTCGCCGCCAATACCCGGTTCGAGGGGTTGCCGCCCGGCATGGTGGGTAATCGCTTCGGTCAGCTGGTCTTTGCCGATGCCGCCACCCATCGCGGTTTTCAGGAGGCCCTGGCGGCCATCCGGGGCCGGCGTTTCGCCGATATCCGGCCGATCCCCTGTCGCGGCGCGACAATGGCGCCCGCGATCGTCTATTGTATGCCGCTGCTGGGCAATGCCCGCGACCTCTTTGTTTCGGCGGTTGCCCTCGTCATCGTCCGCTCAGGACAGGTCACCCGGACGGTGGCGGCCGCGGTGCTCGCGTCGATGTTCGGCTTGACCGCGGCCGAAGCCAGAATCGCGACGATCGCCGCCACCGGCGCCACGGTGGAGGAGATCGTGGCCCGGGCCGGCACCTCGCGCGAGACCGTTCGCAGCCAGATGAAGGCGATCTATGCCAAGACCGAGACTGCGGGGCGGACGGAACTGGTGCTGCTGTTGCAGCGGCTGCATCTGGGCCCCTGATCTCAGCGGGGGCCGATGTAACGGATGACAAGGCAGGTGATGTCGTCCGACTGTTCGGCCCCGGCGACGAAATGGCCGACCGCGGCGGTAACACCTTCGATCACGAGGTCGACCGCCCGCGCCTCCGTCCCGGCCAGGGTCTCGCGCAGGCGGGCTTCGCCGAATTCCCGGCCTTCACCGTCCATCGCTTCCGATATCCCGTCGGTATAGAGGAACAGCGTGTCACCCGGATCGAGGCGGAGGCGCTTCTCGGCATAGGGCATGTCGGGCATCACGCCAAGCGCCATGCCCGAGGTGCGCGGCAGGTCCGCCACCGTGCCGTCCGCCCGCCGGATGACCAGCGGCGGATTATGGCCGCCATTGGCATAGGCGAGGTCGCCCGTCTCGGTATCCAGAATGCCGTAGAAGGTGGTGACGAAGAGGTCCATCGGATTCTGCGCGCACAAAAGCGTGTTGGCCGCGGCGAGGCAGGCCCCGGCCGAGCGGCTTTCCCGCGCGCTCGACTGCAGCACGGTACGCGAGATCGCCATGAAGAAGGCGGCCGGCACGCCCTTGCCCGAGACGTCGGCGATGACGATGCCGAGGTGGCGCTCGTCGATGGCGAAGAAATCGTAGAAATCGCCGCCCAGCTCCCTGGCCGGCACCATGGTCGCCTTGCCGGCATAGGAGGGGTGGGCAGGCAGGGCCTGGGGCAGGATCGCCGCCTGCAAGGAACGCGCGGCGTCCAGCTCCGCCTCGACCCGGCGTTTCGAGGCTTCGAGCAAGGCGTTTTTCTGTTCGAGTTCGAGCGTCCTCGCGCGGACGAGGGCTTCGAGGTGTTCCTCGCGCGCCTGAACCTCGATCGCCATGTGCTGGAACACCCGGGCGAGGGTGCCCAGTTCGTCGCCTTGCCGGGCGAGGCGGTCGAGACTGGCGGGATCGAAACTGCGGCCGTCGATTTCGCGCGCCGCCCTCGTCATGGCGGCGACGGGCCTGGCGATGCGGCCGGCGAAAACCGAGGCGGCGGCGACCCCGATGGCGAAGACGAGGCCGGCGGCGCCCGCGCCATAGAGCAGGTAATCGGCCAGCATCCGGTCGAGCCGCGCGGTCGAGAGCGCGATCACCGTGGCGCCGATGGTGATGCCGGCGGTATCGCGGATGGGCGCGGCGACCAGCAGGTGATCGGGCCGCAAGGCAGAGGCGGGCGCGGTCCCGGCGATGGTCGCCACGGCGATGTCCTTCACCTCGGCCGGCGGCAGCGCGGTGCCGACCTCCGCCAGCAGGCCTTGCGTGTCGTCGAACACCCGGATCGACTGGATTTCATCGCGGTCGAGCAGGGCGGCGAGCAGCACGGGCAGGCTGTTGGCCGCGCGCACCGGGGCGAGCACGGTGACCGGCTGGCCGGCGATCAGCGCCCGCCCCCCCGCGACCCGGACGCCGACATATTGAATGCCGTCGAGGGGCCCGCCCAAGGCGAGGCTGAAGCGCCGGCCGCTGGTCAGGGCGGCGAGGGCTTCGGCGGGCAGGGCGGGGGGCAGGGTCTCGCCCTCGATCACCGCGCCGTAATCGCCGATGGAATGGGCGAGGACGCGAAGATCGCCGTCGACCAGCCAGATCGACGCGAGATTGCCCCGGGCGACGATTTCGGCGAGCCGCGTGCCGATGTCGCTGCCTTCCGACTCATTCGTGTTGGCGATGGCGAAGGCGAGGGTGGCGAGATCGTCGAGGAGGACATTGCGCATCTCCTCGAGCGAGATTTCGGTGAGCCGCGCGCTTTCGGCGACGATGCGCGCGACGGCCTGGGCCTGCCCTTCCGCCTGGGCGATCAGGGCCTGCCGGCCGAGCACGCCGAAGACGAGGCTGATGGCGAGAATGGCGAGGGCGATGCAGGCCGCCACCATCAGGACAAGGCGCCGGGTCAGGGTCACGGCGCGATCCCGTCGCCGCTGGCGCCCGGCCGCAGCATGACGAGACGGACATGGTTCCGCTCGCCGATGCGGTGGTAATAGGCGCGGTCGACCATGCGCCCGACGAGATGGATGCCGAGGCCGCCGATCTGCCTGTCCTCCAGCGCCGCGTCGAGGTCGGGCGGCGGTGCCTCGCGGAACGGGTCGAAGGCGGTGCCCGCGTCGCTGAGTTCCACGGTCACGCAGCGCGGATCGACCAGGATGCCGACGCCGATGGGCTGGTCGCCGCAGCCGCCGTGGACGACGGCATTGGTCACCAGTTCCTCGACCGCCATGGTCAGCTTGAAGGTAGCGGCGGGGGGCAGGACGTCTTCCGCCGCGGCTTCGATCGCGGTCTGGATGGTCGCGATGGCGGCGAGGTCGGCGGCGACCTCGAAGCGCTTTTCCAGAATGATGTCGGCGGCCATGGGCAATTCCCCGTCCGGCAGGATGATCAGATTGAGTTCGGCGAAACCGTCCCGGTCGGCCAGGGGCGCCCGGCGCCCGGCCTGCGAGCCGGCGCGGCGCCCGAGGCGGGCGCGGATCAGGCTCATCAGCCGGGCCAGCGGCCAGCAGAAGCCGAGGAACCACAGCATGGCATAGAGATAGACCCAGAGCGTCGCCGAAAGCTCACCCACGGCGGCGATCACCGTATTGGCGCGCTGGACGATCTCGGGCACGCCGATCACCGAGGCGGTGGAGGACGCCATGACGATGATCAGGAAATAGGTCGTCCAGGCCGGAATGAAATAGAGCGCCTCCACCCGCTCGCCCCGCTGGTGGTGGCGCAGCGCGGAGAGCGCATTGTCCGAGACGAAACCGGCGACCGCGACCGACAGGGCGAGGGACGCCTTCAGCCAGCCGGGCAGGCCAAGGCTGTAACCGGAAACGACCACCTCGGTCGGCAGGACATAGGCGAGATAGTAGATCAGCACGAAGGTGGGCGGCAGGCGTGCCACCGCGGTCAGCCCGGCCCCGACGCGCGAGCCCGACAGGCGCAGGCGGGCGAGACCGAAGCCCAGCGGCGTACCGATCGCCATGGACACCAGGGAAATCAGGATGTTCCACAGGAAGCCGAGGGCGAGATAGGGCGTCCAGGTCGCGAGGAGGGAGAGGATGTCGCCCGCGCTCATCGCCGCAGCACCTTCCGCTCGAACAGATTGAAGCCCTGCACCACGACGAGCACGAGCACGACATAGCAGCCGAGCAGGATGTTCATCATCACCCCGCCGTTGCCGTAATCGGTGATGATCGCGGTGCTGGCATGGACGAGTTCCGGCACGGCGATCGCGCTCGCCATCGCCGTCGCCTTCACGATGTTGATGCAGCTGCCCATGACGGCGGGATAGGCCAGCGCCGCGATGCGGCGCCGCCGGTCGCCGCCCGGCGCGATGGACGCCGCGGCCTCGCCCAGCGCCACCGCATTGGCCGCCCCGGCATAGAGCGAGAGCACGATCACCGCGGCGGTGAGGGCGCCCAGACTGAACCCTTGCGCCGCCAGCAATCCGCCAAGGCCGAAGAAGACGAGATAGAGCTGCAACAGCGGCGGCGTCATGCGCAGCACCGTCAGCAGTCCGCCGAAGACCGGCCCGATCAGGGGCAGGCGGAGGGCAGCGGCGCCGCAGATGCCGGCGATCAGGCTGCCGGCGACGACGAGCAGGGCAAGGAGGGCGGTGGTCGCCAGCGCGCCGAGGAACAGGTCGCGGCTGTAGGGATCGTAGAAGGGCGTCAGGTCGATGCCGAGATCGTCACGCAAGGACAGGATGGCGGCGCCGATGCCGCGCAGATCCTGCGCCTCGATCAAATTGAGGTCGCGGCATTCGGCCGGCCAGGGCGCCTCGCCCTCGCGCCGGCAGCGCCATTGCCCGTCCTTGTCCTTCGCGGACCACAGGCGGCCGGCATCCCGCAGATAGGCGGAAGGGGGCAGGCGCCACTTCGTCTCCAGCGCCAGCAGATGGCCATCGCGCAGCCAGCCGGCCACGGTCTCGTCGAACAGGCGGGCCAGCGGGCCTTCGCCCGCGACCGCGATCGCCCAGGGCGCGACGAAATCGGCGGGCAGCAGGCGGTAACCCGGCCAGTCGCCGCTGGCCAGCCGGTGCTGCAGGGCGGCCTCGTCGTAGAGCCAGCCGGCGCAGGCGCGGTCGCGGAGGGCAAGTTCGGCGTCGCGCGGGTTGCCGAAGGCACGGATGTCGGCCAGCAGGCGGGCGGCGGCGAGGCGGTTCCACAGCGCCCCCTGCACAGCGCAGAGGGGGACGCCGCGAAGCGAGGCCCAGTCGCGGATCGGACTGTCGCCGGGCAGCAGCACGCTGGCGCCGCCGCCGTAGTAACCGGGCTCGATCATGCGGACGAGGCGGCGGCGGTCGATGGTATCGCCCAGGGTGGCGACCACCACGTCGACTTCGCCCGCCGCCAGTTTCTGCAACCGGTTGGCGCTGGTGACCGCGACCAGCCGCACCGGCACGCCGATGACGGCGGCAAGGTCGGCCGCGACGTCGGCGTCAAAACCGATGATGTCGCCCGTGGGCCCGCGATAGCCAAAAGGCTCGTAATCCGCCTTCACCCCGGCGATCAGCTCGCCCCGGGCGCGGATTTCCGTCAGCGTGTCGGCCCGCGCCGGCGGCGCGGCGAGGCCGAACACGACGGGTAGCCAGAGAAGAAGGGCCGGAAGAAGGCGAGACAAGGCGGGGTTCCGGAAACGGCTTGGGACTGGCGAAAAGGATCGCTGTAATTTATCAACAAATATCCCCCAAATTGGCAGCAATTTCCGTCGGGCGGTAGGGAAGGTTTCAGCGTGATCAGACCCTTGGGCATAGCCCTCCTCGCCATCCTCGGCCTGACCGGTCAGGCCCGGGCCGATGTCCTGGCGCGTATCGGCGAAAGCGGCGTCATCCATGCCGGCACGCGGGCCGATGCCGTCCCCTTCGCCTATGCCGGCGACGATGGCCGTCTGGTGGGCTTTTCCGTCGACCTGATCGAGGAAATCCGCGCGGCGGCCGAAGCGCGGCTGGGCCGGCCGGTGTGGGTCGATCTGTCGGTCGTCACCCCGGCCGACCGCCTGCAGCGGGTGGCGGGCGGCGAACTTGACATCGTGTGCGAAATCACCACCCCGACCTGGGAGCGGGAAAAGATCGTCGATTTCTCGGTCCCGTTCTTTCGCGACGGCACCCGCGTCCTTGCCTTCCGCGACACGCTGCGCACGGTGCCCGAGGTGAAGGACATGCTGGTTGGCATCGCCGAAGGCACGACGACCGGCGACATCCTCGAACAGACGCTGCCCGGCATCCGCACGAAATCCTACCCGACCATGGACGCGGCCTTCGGCGCGCTGACAAGGGGCGAGGTGCAGGGGGTCGCCAATATCGGCATCATCCTGCTCGGCCTGTCGCGCAAGCTGGAGCCGGGGCGCAGCGTCGTCCTGCTGCCCCGGACCGAGCCGCTGGGCAACGAGGCCATGGCCTGCGTGCTGCCGCAGGACGACAGCGCCTGGCGCGATTTCGTCAACGCGACCATCATCGGCCTGACCAAGGGGCTCGCCGACTACCGCGGCCGTTACATGGACATCCACGACAAGTGGTTCGGCCGCGACGGCGTGATGGTCTATCCGCTCGACCGCTCGACCCGGGATTATCTGCTTCAGTCCGATATCTGGGCGCGTTGAGCGGGGCCGAAGCGGACGACGAGGAAGAAGATGCCGCAGGCCGCCGCCGCGAAATAGGCGAGCCCGTGCGTGAAATTCTCCATGGCGAAGCCGGCGAGCAGCGGCCCCGTCAGCGCGCCCACGCCCCAGACCAGCCCCATGGTCGCGTAGATGCCGACCAGTTCCGCGCCCTTGAAGCGGCTGCCGACGATGGTCAGCATCATCGTGTAGATGCCGACGAAAGTGCCGCCCCAGACGAACAGCAGGGCATAGGTCGCGATCTCGCTGGCAAGGGCGAAGGGCCACGCGAGGGCGCCGAGCATGGACAGGAAGGCGAGGGCGGCGGTGAACTTCGTCCGGTCCAGCTTGTCGCCCAGCCAGCCGATGGGCAGTTGCAGGATGATGGCGCCGATCATCATGCAGGACATCAGGCGGGTGGCGTTATCCTCCGCCCAGCCCAGCGAGACCGCATAGAGTGCGAGGAAGGACAGGCCCGCGACCTCGATCGCGGCATTGAGCACGGTCGCGGAAATGGCGACCGGCGCCAGACGGATGAAATGCAGCGGATTGCCGACGGAAGGTTCGTCGAACACGGGCGCGCTCACCTTCGGCGAGGCGACAAGGCCGGCGGCCGCGACGGCGATCAGGGCGCCGACGGCATAGGGCGCGAAACCGCCGCTGCCGATCACCGACAGGATCACGGGGCCGACGGCGAAGCCGATGGAAATCGCGGCGGTATAGCCCGCCATCCAGCGCGCCCGGCTTTCCTCGGTGCTCAGGCTGTTGGTCCAGGTCTCGGACAGGACGAACAGGATTTCCGACGAGGCGCCGAGCACGATGCGCAAGGGGAACCACAGCCAGACGAAGGGCAGGGCCGGAAAGCTCATCAACACGAGGGCGGCCAGCAGCAGCGCCCCGATGACGAGGCGGCGCGCCCCGAAACGGGCGACGATGCGCGGCAGGACGAGGGCGGTGACGAGAACACCGACCGCATGCATGGCGACATTGGCGCCGATCAGCGTCTCGCTCAGGCCCCGCGCGGCGAGATCGAGGGCGATCAGTGCCGTGCTTAAGGAGTAGGTCAGGCCGAACATCATCGCCGTCGCGATGACGGCGACGCGGGAATAGAGGTTCATTGCGGCAGGGCCTTGCGGGTATGCGATGAACGGAACAGCAGCGCCCGCAGCCGGTCGCCCCACGAAATATCGCGCCGGTCGACCACGCGTGACAGGGCGCGGGCGTAATCGAGCACGAGACCCGGCGTCCAGGTGCCGGAAATGGCGTGGCTGCGCACCCAGGAAGCGGCCCACAGATCGGGGTTCAGCAGCAGTTTCACGAGGCCCAGCCAGGGCCGCCGGCAGGCCAGCGTCGCTTCCAGCGCGGCGTCGAGGGCGGCGGCGACCACGGTCGAGCAGTTGCGGGCGGTCAGATTATAGGTGCTGTCCTGCCGGTAGCCGATCCAGAAGGCACGCAGGCGCCGGGGGCTGTAGCGGCGGATGACGACATGGGCGTCCGCCTCGCACCAGTCGGCGCATTCGGCGGCATAGGACGGCTGGAAACTGCCCTCCATGTTGTTGTGCGCGCCGGCGTGCAGCACGGCAGCCCCGGCCGAGGCCTTGAGGTCGATCGACGGGTAATGGCTGATGTAGACGTCCGGCGCGACCTCGAGGGCGGAATGCCCTGTCGAGACTTCGCCGTTGGCATCCACCGCGGCGATGTAGCGGTCGATCAGCAAGAGCCGCTCCGGCTTCTCGGCCGAGCCGATGGGGGTCCAGATATGGATGGTCATCGGCGGCTGATCGGGCGCAGGCGGCGGCTCCTCGCCCACCAGAACGGGCGCGTGCTCGTACCAGCCGCGCCCGGCGAAGATCGGCAGGTTCAGGATCGCCGCCTCGTCCTCGAGGGTGCGCAGCATCAGGCCAAGCTGGATCATCAGCCAGGCGGTCAGGCCCAGCAGCAGACCGACGCCGAGCGGGATCACCTCGGCCCGGGGCAGGGGCCAGCCGGCGACGACGGCGATGGCGAAGAGGATTTCCAGCACCCCGCAGCCGACGGCGATGGTCCAGCCGGCGAAGCGGACCAGAAAGGCCGTCGCCGCCCGCGTCAGCCCGTCGAGGGTGAAGGCGGCGCCGAACAGCAGCGCCAGCGCCAGCGGGCTCCACAGCGCGGGCAGGAGGAGGAGCGCGCCCAGCAGCAGGAACCCCCCGGCCTTGACCATGTCGAGCAACCGGCGCGAGGAAAAGCCGGCCTCGGCGATGGCCATCAGGGCCAGCAGGCCGTGGCCAAGGAAGAGCAGGCCCAGCACGATTTGCGCCGGCCCGAGCAGGCCCGACGACAGGTCGAGGAACGGCAACAGCGCCACAAGGAGGGCGAGCAGGCCGCCCGCGATCACGATGACGAACCACCGCGAACGGAAGGCCTGCGGACCGATCAGAACAAAGGCAAGTTGCAACATGAAGGCGCCGTGGGTTTATTTTTACCCAAATTGGCGCATTCTGCCTCGGTCTGCCAGTGCTTTCGCGGGAGTGGCCGCCGGTTCAGGCGATCTTGTGCAGCCAGCCGAAGCTGTCGGGCACGTCGCCGCGCTGGATGCCGACCAGCTTGCGTTTCAGCGCCAGCGAGACTTCGCCGGCATTGCCGTCGCCGATCACGATGGGCCCGTCCGTGGTCTTCAGCTTGCCGATGGGCGAGATGACGGCGGCGGTGCCGCAGGCGAAGGCTTCGCGCAACCGGCCCGAGGCGACATCGGCCTTCAGCTGGTCGAAGGCATAGGGCTCCTCGCGCACCACCCGGCCTTCCTCGCGGGCGAGGCGGATCAGGGAATCGCGGGTGATGCCGGGCAGGATGGTGCCGCCGATGGGCGGCGTCTGCAGGCTGCCGTCCTCGAACACGAGGAAGATGTTCATGCCGCCCAATTCCTCGATCCAGCGGTGTTCGGCGGAATCGAGGAACAGCACCTGGTCGCAGCCCTCGGCGCTGGCAACGGCCTGGGCGGTCAGGCTGGCGGCATAGTTGCCGCCGCATTTGGCGGCGCCGGTGCCACCCTTGGCGGCGCGGGTGTAATCTTCGGACACCCAGACCGTGATGGTCGACTTGCCGCCGCTGAAATAGGGGCCGACGGCGCTGGCGATGACGACATAGAGATATTCGGCCGCCGGACGCACGCCGAGGAAAGGCTCGGTCGCGATCATGAAGGGGCGGAGATAAAGGCTGCCCTCGCCGTCCGGGATCCAGGCCCGGTCGATCGACGTCAGCGCCTCGACCGACTCGATGAACAGATTGTCGGGCAGGGCCGGCATGGCCAGCCGCTCGGCCGAGAGGGCGAAGCGGCGCGCGTTCATGTCCGGACGGAACAGGGTGATCTCGCCCGACGAGGTGCGATAGGCCTTCAGGCCCTCGAAGATTTCCTGGGCGTAATGCAGCACGGCCGCCGCCGGGCTGAGCGACAGGGGGCCGCGCGGCCCGATGGTCATCTCATGCCAGCCGCGATCCGCCGTCCAGGTGATGGTGACCATGTGGTCGGAGAAGGCGCGACCGAAACCCGGGTTGCGTATCAGTTCGATGCGCTCGGGATCGGGCATCGGGCTCGGGTGGGCGACTTTGCGGAAACCCTGCGACCCATGATTTGTCATCTGCGATGGTCCTCGATGTCTTCGGCACGGCGAACCCCGCCAGATCCGCCGTCATCGCCTCTGGATAGGACTACGCCGCGGCGGCTGCAAGTGCAGAAGTCTTGACGGGGCGCCGGACCGGGTCAGACCGCGCGGATCGCCCCGAGGAAATCCTCGATCTCGCCCTGCAGCCGGCGCGCCATGTCGGCGAGGGCCGCCGCCGACTGGGTCATGGTCCCCGCGGCGGTCGAGGTTTCCTCGGCCGCCGCCGAAACATCGGCGATATGGCCGGTGATGTTCCGGTTGCCGGCCGCCACCTGTTCGACATTGTGGCCGATTTCCCCGGTCGCGGCGGTCTGTTCCTCGACCGCGCTGGAAATCGAGGCGGCGGCATCGCGCAACTGCTCGCTGGCGCCGGTGATGCGGCCGATGCCGGCGACCGCATTGTCGGTCAGGGCCTTCATGTCCTCGGCCTGGGCGCCGATGCGCACCGTGGCCTCCGCCGTCTGGCGCGCGAGGGTCTTCACCTCGGCGGCGACGACGGCGAAGCCCTTGCCGGCCTCGCCCGCGCGGGCCGCCTCGATCGTCGCGTTGAGGGCGAGAAGATTGGTCTGGCTGGCGATCTGCTGGATCATCTTGACGACGCCGTCGATCGACTGGGCCGCCGCCGCCAGCTCGTTCATGTTGCGGGCGGCCGACTCGGCCTCGCCCGCGACATTGCCGGAAAGGTCGGAGGTCAGGTGGACCTGTCGGCTGATCTCGCTGATCGAGGCGGCCAGTTCGTTGGTGGCGGCGGCGACGGCCTCGCTGCCGGCCGCGGTCTCTTCCGCCGCGGCGGCGACGGCGGCGGCGCGCGACTGGGTCGAGGTCGCGATGTCGGCGACGCCCCCGGCGGTGCCGGTCATGCGCGAGGCGGCGGCGGCCATGGTCGAGACAACTTCGCCGACGCTCGCCTCGAAGTCGCCGGCAAGGCGCAGGCGCTGGGCCTTCGCTTCGTCCTGCATCGTCTTCATGCGGTTGCGCGTCTCGTTCATGGTGCGCGCGCCCAGCCGGAAGGCGCCGGTCATGCCGGTTTCGAGGAAGGGCCGGTAGTAATGGCCCTGGGCCGCCTGTTCGAGGCAGGCGACGCTTTCGCGGATGAAGACGTCGGTCAGGTCGAAGGCGCGGTTCAGGTGATTGAGGAAGGGCACGGCGTCGCCCAGATGCTCGATCAATGTCACCCGCGCCTCGAAATCGCCCCCGGCGATGCGGCGGCAGGCTTCGCTCGCCTTGTCCATGGCTTCGCGCAGGCGGGCATTGTCGGCTTCGAGGCGGGCGATGGTCTCGTCGCGGGCGTCGGCCTGCGCGGCGGTCTCGCGGCGGCGATGGAAATTAAAGAGAGAAGATGAATTCGCCATAGCTCACCCCCAGGCGGGACAGATGCTGCTCGATCGCGCCAAGGCCGGCGGCGAGGCCGTCCTTCGGGCTGGCCTCTGCCTGTTCGAGCTTGCGGATGGTGTCGTAGAGCGGGGCGACGGCGGCCACCGCCTGGCGCTCGGGCGTGCGGCGGTTGGAGTGGTAGCCCACCACCTTGCCCGTGGCATCGCGGCTCGGCGTGACATGGGCCAGCACCCAGTAATAGTCGCCGGACTTCGCCATGTTCTTCACATAGGCGAAGATTTCGCGGCCGGCCTGCACCTCCTGCCAGAGCAGGGCGAAGACGGCGCGCGGCATGTCGGGGTGGCGGATCAGGTTGTGGGGCTGGCCCAGAACTTCCGTTTCCCGATAGCCGGCGATGCCCAGGAAGACGTCATTGGCATAGGTGATGATGCCCTTGAGGTCCGTCTTGCTGACGATGACGTCGTCGGCAGCGAAAAAGATTTCACGGTCGGTCGGCCGTATGGTCGGGCGCGACATGGTCTCTCCATACCCATAGACAATTTACGGGTATGGGGCGCCTTCCCGGGTGAACAGCGGGTTAACTTTTCCGGCGATTCTCGATCGCGTCCCAGATCAGGGCTGCGACATTTGTGCCGTCGAAGGCTTCGATCTGCTGGATGCCGGTCGGGCTGGTCACGTTGATTTCGGTCAGATAGTCGCCGATCACGTCGATGCCGACGAAAATCTGGCCCTTTTTCGCCAGCACCGGGCCGATGGTGTCGCAGATCTCGATCTCGCGCGGGGTCAGGGTGCTGCGCACCGCAGTGCCGCCGACATGGAGGTTGGAGCGGGCCTCGCCATCCGCCGGCACCCGGTTGATGGCGCCGACCGGCTTGCCGTCGACCAGGATGATGCGCTTGTCGCCGAGGCGGACTTCCGGCAGGTAGCGCTGAACGATGATCGGCTCGCGGTAGAGCTGGGTGAAGGTCTCGAGCAGGCTGCCCAGATTCTCGTCGCCCGGCTTCAGGTGGAAGACGCCGGCTCCGCCATTGCCGAACAGCGGCTTCACGATGATGTCCTTGTGGACTTCGCGGAAGGCCTCGACCTCGGCCTTGCGCGAGGTGATCAGGGTCGGCGGCATCAGCTGCGGGAAATGGGTGACGAACAGCTTCTCGGGCGCGTTGCGCACCTCCACCGGGTCGTTGACGACGAGGGTCTTCGGGTGAATGTGCTCGAGGATGTGGGTCGCCGTGATATAGGCCATGTCGAAGGGCGGATCCTGGCGCATCAGAACGACGTCCTGGCTCGACAGGTCGATTTCCCGGCCCGGCCCGGCGGTAAAATGATCGCCCTTCACCCGGCGCAGTTCGAGATCGCGGGCGAAGGCGACGACCTTGCCGTTCTTCAGCGACAGGTCGCGCGGCAGGTAATAGCAGAGCCTGTGCCCACGGGCCTGCGCCTCGAGGCCGAGGCGGAAGGTCGAATCGACGGCGATGTCGAAGGACTCGACCGGGTCCATCTGGATGGCGACGGAAAGGGACATCGGGGGGGCCTTGTCAGTTCAGGCTGCGGCGCAGTTCTTCCAGCAGCCGCTGGGCCTCGATGGTCTCGAAACCGTCGAGGGAATGTTCGATGCAGTTGCGCAGGGCGCCGGTGGCGGCGCCCAGCCGGCCCAGCTGATGCTCGGCCTTGCCATATTCGAGCCACAGGCCGGCGTGTTCCGGCGCAAGCCGCAGCATGGAACGCGCGATCTGCGCCACCCGCTCCACCTTGCCCTCGGATTCGGCCCGGGACTTCAGATTGTTCTGCAGGCGCAGCAGGACGGCGCGATTGCCGACCGTGTCGGTCAGCGCGGGGGTCAGTTCCTGTTCCGGCCCCATCAGCTGCTTGGCGAGGCGGCGAAGTTCCATGGCATCGAGCACGCGGCCGCCATTGAAGGGGTCGAGGATCAGATGCTCGCCCTTCACCGACAGGCGCATCAGGAAATGGCCGGGGAAGGCGATCCCGTCGAGGGTGAAGCCGGCGCCGCGCGCGGCATGGGCGAACAGGACGCCAAGGGCGACCGGCAGGCCCTTCCGGCGGTCGATCACGCGGATCAGATTGGCGTTCTGCGGATCGTCATAGGTCAGGCGGTCGCCGTCATAACCGAAACGCTCGAAGAACAGGCGCTGCAGCGCGCCCGCGACCTCGATCGCCGTCGTCGCCGAAGCGTCGCGCAGGGCCGCCACCAGATCGTCGAGATGGCCGCGATAGGGTGCCAGCGACAGCCCGGGCCGGTCCAGCGCGGCCAGCAGCAGCGCGGTCCCCGCGAGGTCGATGGCACGGTCGTCGAGGCGGCCGACGGCGTCGAGGGCTTCCTCGATCTCTTCCGGGCGAAGCGGCACGGGTTCCAGCTTGGACATGGCCTTCATTACGTAAGCGGCCGGTGTCCCGGCCCCGATCTGCGCGACACCCTCATTCCGGCGAAATCTGGATCGCCGAGACGACCTTCTGCACGCCGGAGATCGAACGGGCGATTTCCACCGCCTTGTCGCGCTGGGCATCGCTGCGCACGACGCCTGAAAGATAGACGATGCCGTTAACGGTTTCGACTCCGATCGAGAAGCCGTTCAGCGAGAAATCGGTGACCAGGTTGGATTTCACCTTGGTGGTGATCCAGCTGTCGCCGGCATAGCCGCCGATGCCGCCGTCGTCGGCCAGCTGGATCTGGTTGTCGACTTCCTTCACGCCCTCGCAGGCCCTGGCGATATTGCCCGCTTCTTCCTTGTCGGCGGAACTGGCGACCGTGCCGACCAGCAGCACCCGGCCGCGCACCACCTCGACGCTGACATTGGAGAACAGGCTGGTGGAGCGTTTCAGCAGCTTGTCGTTGATGTCGATGCGGATCGCGGAATCGTCGGCCACCTGACCGGGGGCGCGGTTCTGGGCCGCGACATAGCCGGCGGTGCCGACCGCGCCGACGGCGGCGGCGACGCAGCCGCCCATCAGGGGCATTGCGATCACGAGGGCGGTCAGGGCTGCGGCATTCTTTCCGTTCATTACTCTTCCCGTTGCGTCAGTCGATTCGCCACGCGCCCCTAATATGGGCGGGCAGGCGCCAGGGCACCACAAGGATCGCATCGAAGCGCAGGTCGAGGCCGGCCAGCGCCGGCCGCTGCCGCAGATAGACGGTGGCTGCCCGGGCGATGCGCGCCTGCTGGCGGACCCCGATCGAATCGCCTGCGGCGTCGATGCTGGGGCGATGCTTGACCTCGATGAAGGCGAGGATGTGGCGCCGGCGCGCGATCAGGTCGATCTCCCCCGCCTTGCAGCGCCAGTCCCGCTCGAGGATGCGATAGCCCTTGGCGAGCAGCAGCAGGCCGGCCGCGGTCTCGGCCCAGCGGCCGTGGCGCTGGGCCCGGCGCTTCGCCTCGCTCAAGGCGCCTCCTTCAGGGCGAGGGCGCGGGCATAGACGTCGCGCCTGGGCAGGCCGAAGGCGGCGGCGACCTTGGCGGCGGCGGCCGATGGCCCGGCATGGGCGAGTTCGGCGCGCAGCGCGGTGTCGAGGTCGGCGGCATCGGGCGTCGCGGTCTCAAGCGGCGGTCCGATCACCACGACGACCTCGCCCTTGGGCGGGCCGGCCTCGCGGTAATGGGCGGCGAGCGTGTCGAGCGTGTCGCGTCGCACCTCCTCGAACAATTTGGTCAGCTCGCGGGCGACCGCGGCGGGCCGGGGACCGAGCACGGCGGCGGCATCCGCCAGCATGTCGTCGAGGCGCTGCGCCGATTCGAGAAAGACGAGGCTGCTGCGCACCCCGGCCAGTTCCTGCAGGGTCTCGCGCCGGGCGGCGCTTTTCGGCGGCAGGAAACCGGCGAAGAGGAAACGGTCGGTCGGCAGCGCGGCGAGGGTCAGGGCCGCCAGCACCGACGAGGCGCCGGGCAGGGTGGTGACAGGGATGCCGGCCGCCACCGCGTCGACGACGAGGCGATAACCCGGATCGGAGACAAGGGGAGTGCCGGCGTCGGAAACGAGGGCGATCACCGCGCCCTGCGCCAGCCGCGCCATCACCTCGGGCCGCACTTTCGCCGCGTTGTGGTCGTGATATGGCATCAGCGGCTTGTGCAGGCCATGGATCTGCATCAGGCGGCTGGTGACGCGCGTATCCTCGCACAGCACGAGATCGGCGCCCCGCAGGGTATCGAGCGCGCGCAAGGTGATGTCGCGGGCGTTGCCGATGGGGGTCGCGACCAGATGCAGGCCGGGGCGCGGTTTACTTGGCCGCCCGCCGCCGCTACCTTGGCCGCCGTCTGGCTCGAACGCGGGAGTAAGGTCCGGTGCATCCTCTGGCAAAGACGGCTGCGGGGTTCCGCTGGCCTCTGTTCCGTTCATCCGTCTTCGCCCTCGCCGGCCTCGTCCTGGCCGCATGTACCGGTTCCGGCGGCAATAGTAGCGCGGGCGCGCCGCCGCCGTCACCCATCACGGCCGCCCCCATCGCGCCCGTGCAGCCGCGCGGCATTCAGATCGGCGTCGTGCTGCCGGCCACCGGGCAGGCCGCCGCGGTCGGTCAGGCCCTGCAGAACGCCGCCCAGCTGGCGCTGTTCGACCTGAACGCGCCCGATATCGAATTGCTGCAGGCCGATGCCGGCGCCTCGGCGGCGACGGCGGTCGGCGCGACGCAGAATGTCCTCGGCAATGGCGCCGGCCTCGTCATCGGGCCGCTCGGCGCGACCTCGGTCAAGGCGGCGGCGGGCGAGGCGCGGCGCCGGGGCGTGACCATGCTCGGCTTTTCCACCGACCGCAGCGCGGCGGGCAATGGCGTCTATCTGATGGGCTTCATGCCCGAGGAACAGGTCGCGGCCGTCGTCTCCTATGCTGCCGGCGCGGGCATGACCCGCTTCGCCGCCCTGCTGCCGACGGGGGCTTACGGCGATGTCGCCGCCGCCGCCTTCGATCTCGCGGTCGGCGCCAATGGCGGCACCGTCGTCTATACCGAACGCTATCGCTCGGGCAGCCTGCAGCCGAGCGAGATGCTGCGCGCCCTGGTCACCCCCGGGCCGGACGGGCGGATGCCGGTCGACGCCATCCTGGTGCCCGAGGGCGGCGCCGCGCTCCGTCAGGTGACGGCGACCCTCGCCGGGCTCGGCTTCGATGGCCGCTCGGTCCGGCTGCTTGGCACCGACCAGTGGTCGGGCTCCGACCTCGGCAGCGATCCCCTGACCCTCGGCGGCTGGTTCGCCGGTCCGGCACCCGACCGGTTCGAGCGTTTCGCCGCTCATTATCAGGGCACCTTCGGCGACCGCCCGCCGCGCATCGCGGCCCAGGCCTATGACGCCATGACCCTTGCCGTGCTGCTGGCGCGCCAGCCGGGCGGATTCACCGATTCGGCGCGCGGTCTTGCCTCGCCCGACGGTTTCGCCGGGGTCGACGGCCTGTTCCGCTTCCGCGCCGACGGCACGCCCCAGCACGGTCTCGCCATCATGGAAGTGACCGGCAGCGGCCCCCGGGTGATTCGCCCCGCCCCCGATACCTTCGCCGGCCAGGGCTTCTGATTTTTGTGACTTCACCCGTTCGGGGGACGGCAACGGCGTCCCCCGCAGCTACCATCGCCGTATTGTTCGGGGCGAGAGGGGGCTGGTTACATGGCGGCGGTGAACGGGACGACAGGCAACGATACCCTGACCGGGACGAGCGCGGATGACGTGATCGACGGCAAGACCGGCAAGGACACGATGAGCGGTCTCGCCGGCAACGATGTCTATATCGTCGATTCCACCGGCGACGTCGTGATCGAAGAGCCGGGCGCGGGCACCGACAGGGTGAAGTCCTCGGTCACCTACAAGCTGCCCGCGGATGTGGAGTTCCTTGAATTGACGGGGACCGCCGCGATCAACGGCACGGGCAACGACGGCAACAACACGATCTTCGGCAACAGCGGGGTCAACAGTCTGAGCGGCGGGCGCGGTGACGACTGGCTGATCGGCGGGGATGGCAACGACAAGCTCTATGGTGGCTCCGGCCGCGACATCCTCGACGGCGGCACCGGCGACGACGTGATGGAAGGGGGCAACGGCAACGACGTCTATTACGTCGATTCGACCAACGACAAGATCGTCGAGGCCGAGGGGGCGTCCAATCGTGACGTGGTCTATGCCACGGCCACCTACACGCTGTCGGCCAATGTCGAGCATCTCTTCCTGATGGGCACGGCCAAGATCAACGGCACGGGCAATGCGCTGAACAACCAGATCGTCGGCAACGACGGCGCCAATGTGATCAATGGCGGGGACGGCAATGACCTGCTGGTGGGCGGCCTCGGCAAGGATTCGCTGAAAGGCGGCAATGGCGACGACGAGTTGCGCATCATCCTGCCGACCGAGGTCGTGGCCGGGGAAACCTACGATGGGGGCGCGGGTTACGATGTGCTGCTCCTCGATTCGCCGCTTCGTGGCGGCTATAACGACGTCAAGATGGGCGGTCCCATCGACATCAGCGGCGTGACGCTGAAAGGCATCGAGTCTCTCGATTCCCGCTTCTACGATGCCTATGTGAAGGGCGCGCAGCTCGTCGGCCTCGACTATATCGGCGGGTTCCAGATTCATATCGTCGACGGCGGCACGGTCGACGTCACGGCCGCGTCGGCCCTCGACGCGGATTTCGTGCTTTCCGACCTCGGCAATACCTTCAATGCCACGGGCGTGAAGTCCTATTACTTCTGGGTTCAGGGCGGCAATGGCAACGACACCATCCGTTTCGCCGATTACACGCCCGATGCCAGCATCGACTATGGTTATAGCTATGGCGAGGGCGGCGCCGGCAAGGACACGCTGATCGGCGGCACCGGGGCCGACGACATCCGGGGCGGCGCCGGTGCCGACACGCTGACGGGCGGCGCCGGGGCGGATTTGTTCCACTACTGGTGGTACGACGAAAGCACGGCCAAGGCGACCGACACGATCACCGATTTCAGCAAGAGCCAGGGCGACAAGATCTGGCTGGACTTCGAGGACGTGCACAGTTTCATCGGCACCGCGGCCTTCACCGGCGTGGCGGGCGAAATCCGCTATGTCCGGGCCAGCACGACGACCACGATCTATGCCGACGAGGACGGCGACAAGGCCGCCGACATGGTGATCACCCTCGCCGGCAAGATCACCCTCGCCGCCAGCGACTTCATCCTGACGTGACGGTGCCGGAAGACACGCGCGCGGCCTCAGCCCGCCGCGCGCGAAACCCAGGCCTTCACCAGGTGATGGGCGATCGCCAGCGGCGGCGGCATGACGAGGTCGGGTACCCGGCCGTCCAGCGCGGCGGCGATGGTCGATCGGTCGAACCAGCGGGCGTCGTCCAGTTCGTCGCCGTCGATGGTGATCGACTCGCTCGTCGCCTCGGCGAAGCAGCCGATCATCAGGGACGAGGGAAAGGGCCAGGGCTGGGCCGCGAAATAGGTGACGGTGCCGACCGTCACGCCGGCTTCCTCCATCACCTCGCGGCGCACGGCCTCCTCGATGGATTCGCCCGGTTCGACGAAGCCGGCGAGGGCGGAATAGAAACCGGACGGGAATTTGGGCTGGCGGCCGAGCAGGCAGCGGTCGCCTCGTGTCGCCAGCATGATCACCACGGGATCGGTCCGCGGGAAATGTTCCGCCCCGCAATCCGCATTGGCGCAGCGGCGCGACCAGCCGGCGCTTTCCGGCCGGGACGGGGCGCCGCATTGGGCGCAGAAACGATGGCGGTCGTGCCAGTCGAGAATCGCCTTGGCCTGGGCTGCGATCGCGCAATCACCGTGAGGCAGGCTCATGGCCGCCGCGCGTAAGTCCTGGAAGCGGCCAAAACCGGCCAGCACGCCGCCCCGCGCCGGGTCCGGCCCGGCCGACAGGTCGACGGCGAAGACCGCGGCGTCCCGCTCCATGCCAAGGAAAACCGGCGGTGGCGCGGCGGCCACCAGCGCGTCGATCATGCCCGGTCGCAACAGGCCGAGCAGGCTCTGTCCGCCCTCCTCGACGACGAAGGGGCGGGTGCGCCACAGCGGCAGGATCAGGCTGTCGTCGGCCTTCAGCCGGGCGGCCAGCCAGGCCTCGTCCTTGCGCCGATGCGAGGCGCGATCGAGCGGGCTGCCGGCGAAGGTGGTCGCGGCACTCGGTTCCAACATGATGCAAACGCTCCCCGCCGCCTTGCCGGCGTCTTCGTCAGTTCTGCGACGTCGATACATTACCCGGCGGCAGACGCAAGCGGCGTTCGCATTCGGAAGCCTTGAACTGCAGGTCGCGCAGGGAAGCGCCCTCGTCGGGCAGGGCGGGTTCGCAGCGCCGGGCGAGGGCCAGCCACATGCGATAGCGCGCCGCCGAGGCCGCGTCGGCGGTGGTGCCCGAGGCTGCCTCGGCGGGGGCCGGGGTCTCGGGCGCGAGGGGCGGCGGATCGCTGGGCGCGAAGGTCAGGGCGGCGCGGGTGACATCCGCTGGCTGACGCGCCACGGACCACGACAGGCCGGCATCGGCCGACTGGTAAAGCGCGGTGCCGTCGGTCGCCAGCAGCACGTCGCCCCACAGCGCCAGCTTGTAGCCGTTCGGATCGTAAGGCGAGGGCGAGCCGGCCAGCCGGTCGAGGCATCCCTCGAGGTCGAGCGGGCGGGACATCTCCCATTTTTCCTTGATCAGGCGGCGGCAGGGGGCGGGATCGCCCGGGTCGGCGGCAAAGGCGGCGGCAGGCAAGAATCCGCCAAGGGCGAGGGCCAATGCCACCGCCGTTCGGAGTCCGAGCGGGCCGCGCTTCCGTTTCATGGCGCAACTGTCACCAATAGAGCCGCCGCCGTCCATCGGGAACCCAACCAAATGCACTGCGGAATCAAGGGCGTGAGCGTGGCGTGGGGGAATTTCGCGCAAACCTCTTGCCGAACGGTCGCAACTGGACGATATAGGGGCCGGGAGGTTGGCGGTGGACAGGTCCCTCGCCAACCCGGTCAGGTCCGGAAGGAAGCAGCCGTAACGAATTCGATCTGGGTCGTTGTCCAGCCTCCCACCCTGCCCCGGCGTCGTTCGCCGTGGCTCCGCCGCCGATGTCGCGCCGCCTCCGCTTTTCCGACCAGTTTCGCGCGTGGCAGGACGCGGCTTTGTCGCTGTCGCGACGACGGCAGTATTCGGCAGCGGTTTCCCGCGTATTCGATCGGGATGCGACGATACCGTGATGGCGGTTTCATGATCCGGACCATTGAAACGTCGGCGAATTATGGAATAGCCTTGTCGGGACAGCCGACGATGTGATGCCATGGCCGTATCGGGCCAGCGCGCGCGCGTCTGTCGACGGGTTGGTTAGGCATATTTACTGCAGTTAACTCTATTTGGGGGATATCATGTCGGTCAGTCCTGCAGCGCCGTCGGGCAGTTCTTTCTTTCGCGGCGACGTGATGAACCTGATGCCCAAGGCCGGTCCCTTGCGGGAGCCCAGCGCCGTCGAGGAGTTCATCCTCAAGGGCTGGATGCCGAAGGAGCGGTTCATCGGCGCCGATGCCAATATCGTCGCTTTCGGTTCGTGCTTTGCCGCCAACATCGGTCGCTATCTGAACAACCTCGGCTTCGCCATCGCCACCCAGCGCGAAGGCAAGGCGCATATCCAGAAGATCAGCGACGGTCTGGTCAATGTCTACGCCATCGCGCAGCAGTTCGAATGGGCCTGGGAAAACCGCGTGCCCGACATTCAGCTGTGGCACGGCTGGAAGGCCGAGGATTACGGCTACGACGAGGATGTCCGGCTCGAGACCAAGCGTCTGTTCGATGAAGCGGATGTCTTCATCCTGACCTTCGGCCTGTCGGAAATCTGGTACGACGAGCCGACCGGCGAAGTGTTCTGGCGCGCCGTGCCCGAAGACAAGTTCGATGCCAGCCGCCACAAGTTCCGCGTCGCCACCCACGCGGAGACGGTGGAGCGCCTGCAGCGGATCTACAGCCTGATCCGCCAGCATCGCCCGAACGCGGCCATTATTTTCACCCTCTCGCCCGTCGGTCTCGCGGCGACCTTCCGCCCGGTTTCCTGCATCACCGCCAACGCGGTCTCGAAGGCGAAGCTGCGCAGCGCGATCGACGAAGTGCATTCGGCGGCCAAGGACCCGAAGTTCTTCTACTTCCCGGCCTATGAAGTGGTGATGCAGGGCTTCCGCACCCCCTTCATGATGGACATGCGGCATCCGCACGCCCATGTCATCGACACCAACATGAAGGCCTTCGAGCGTTATTTCTGCACCACCGACTTCGATGAAGCCGGCCTGCGCGAGGTCATCACCGACGCGCTGTCGACCGACGAGAAGCTGACCAAGGGCACCGACAGCGAAGCCCGCGCCTTCGCCCATGCCCAGAAGGGCAAGGTCAAGGAACTGAAGCCCGCCGAGCAGGTGGAGAAGCAGGTCTTGAAGGCGAAACGCATCGCCGAGCGCGACGCCCGCATCAAGGAGCGGGAAGAAAAGGCGGAAAGGCGCGCCCTCAAGGCCGCGAAGGCGAAATAGTCCCGCGCCCCCATCGGGGCCGGTTCGAGAGAGGCATCGTTCGACACGGGCGATGCCTTTTTCTTTTTTCCGTCGCGCCTCTGTTGCCCTGATCGCGCCCGGCGGCCACAATCGCGCCCGATGACGGACCCTGTGATTCCGGCCGATACTCCGGCCGAGCCCTACCGCGTATTGGCCCGGAAATACCGGCCCTCCAACTTCGCCGAGCTGATCGGTCAGGAGGCGATGGTTCGTACCCTGACCAACGCCATCGCCGCCGGCCGTCTCGCCCATGCCTTCATGCTGACCGGCGTGCGCGGCGTCGGCAAGACGACGACGGCGCGCATCATCGCCAAGGGCCTGAACTGCATCGGCCCCGACGGCAAGGGCGGCCCCACGGTCGAGCCCTGCGGGGTATGCGTGAACTGCGTCGCCATCGCCGAAAGCCGGCATATCGACGTCCAGGAAATGGACGCCGCCAGTCGCACCGGCGTCAACGATATCCGCGAGATCATCGAGGGCGTGCGCTTCGCCGCCGTCCAGGCGCGCTTCAAGGTCTATATCATCGACGAAGTGCACATGCTGTCGACGAGTGCCTTCAACGCCCTGCTGAAGACGCTGGAAGAGCCGCCGGCCCATGTGAAATTCATCTTCGCGACGACCGAAATCCGCAAGGTGCCGGTCACCGTCCTGTCGCGCTGCCAGCGTTTCGACCTGCGCCGCATCGAACAGGACCGGCTGGTCGCCCATCTCGACGGCATCGCCCGCAAGGAAGGCGCGAGCGTCGCCCATGCCGCCCTCGCCCTCATCGCCCGCGCCGCCGAAGGCTCGGTGCGCGACGCGCTGTCCCTGCTCGATCAGGCGATCGCCCATGCCGCGGGCCAGGTCGACGAGATGGCGGTGCGCGACATGCTCGGCCTCGCCGACCGGGCCCGGGTCTTCGATCTGTTCGAGATGGTGATGCGGGGCGACGCCAAGGCGGCGCTGGCTGAACTCGGCGACCAGTATGATACCGGCGCCGATCCCGCCGTCGTGCTGCAGGATCTGCTCGAACTCGCCCATTGGCTGACCCGGCTGAAGATCGTGCCCGAGGCGGCGGCCGAGGCGACGGCTTCGGAACATGACCGGACCCGTGGTCTCGACCTTGCCCGCGCCCTGTCGATGCCGGTGCTGGCGCGGGCCTGGCAGATGCTGCTCAAGGGCCTCGGCGAGGTGCGGCAGGCGCCCAGCCCGCTTTCGGCCGCCGAGATGATCCTGATCCGCCTCGCCTATGCCGCCGATCTGCCGACGCCGGGCGATCTCGTGAAGCAATATCAGGAGGAGCGGGCCGGCGGTGCCCCCGCGCCTCGCGCGCCCATGGGGGGCGGTAACGGGGGTGGTGGTAACGGAGGGGGCGGCGCGACGGCGCTGGCGGTCTCGACCGTTGCGGTTTCCGCCCCGCCCGGGCGGGCCCCCGTCGCCAGCGCGGAAGGCAATGTCGTCTATCTGAACAAGGTGGATAGTCCGGACGCGCGGCCCCAGCCCGAGACTTTCGAGGCGCTGGTGGCGCTGTTCGGCCAGCGCCGCGAGATCATGCTGCACGCCCTGCTGATGAACGACGTGCATCCGGTCAGTTTCGCGCCGGGCAAGGTCGTGGTGCGACTGTCGCCCAACGCCCAGAAGCACCGCCTGCGCGAGATTGCCGACAAGCTGAAGGACTGGACCGGCCGGCCCTGGATCATCGAAACCTCCTTCGACGAGGGCGGCGAGACCCTGGGCGACCGTGCCCGGGCGGAGAAGAACGCCCTCGCAGAGCGGCTGAAGGGATCGGCGCCGGTGCGCGCGCTCGAGGCCGCCTTTCCCGGCATCCGCCTCGTCGACATCCGCGAACGAAAGGCCGCCGGGCCGGTCGACGATGTGCCCGAGATCGAGGAGGTCCACGACGAGGATGCCCCCATTCTCGACATCTTCGACCTCGAGAATGAAGACGACTGAGGACGAGAAGGAGCCCGCCCCATGAACTTCGACGAAATCATGAAGCAGGCCCAGGCCATGCAGGCCCGGATGACCGAGATGCAGAGCGGTCTCGACAATGTCGAGATCGAGGGCCGCGCCGGCGGCGGCCTGCTGAAGGTGGTGATGAACGGCAAGGGCGACGTGAAGCGGGTGAAGATCGACCCCAGCCTGATCGTCGCCGACGAGGCCGAGGTGCTGGAAGACCTGATCGTCGCCGCCCATCGCGACGCCAAGGCCAAGATCGAGGTCCGCATGGCCGAGGAAATGCAGAAGGCCACGGCCGGCCTTGGCCTGCCCGGCGGCTTCAAGCTGCCGTTCTGATGACGGTTGTCGTCTGATGGCGGTGGCGGGGCCGGAGCCCGGCGGCGCGCTCGACCGGCTGATCCAGCTGCTGTCCCGGCTGCCCGGGCTCGGTCCCCGGTCGGCGCGGCGGGTCGCGCTGCATCTCCTCGCCCGGCGCGAGGCGCTGATGGCCCCCCTCGCCGCGGCGATGGCCGAGACGCTGGACAAGGTCCGGCCCTGCTCGGTCTGCGGCAATCTCGACACCGCCGACCCTTGCGCGATCTGCCGCGACGGCACGCGCGATCCGGCCATCCTCTGCGTCGTCGAGGATGTCGGCGATCTCTGGGCGGTCGAACGCTCGGGCGCGTTTCGCGGGCGCTATCATGTGCTGGGCGGTCATCTGTCGGCGATCGCGGGGGTCGGGCCTGACGATCTGCACATCGGCCAGCTGGTGGCCCGGCTCGGCGACGGGGCGGTCAGCGAAATCGTGCTCGCCCTCAACGCGACGGTGGAGGGTCAGACCACGGCCCATTATGTCGCCGGTCTGATCGCGCCCTTCGGGATCGCGATCACGCGTCTTGCCCACGGCGTGCCGGTCGGCGGCGAGCTGGATTATCTCGACGACGGCACGCTGGCGGCGGCCCTGCGCGCCCGCCGCCCGGCCGAAGCCTAAAGCGTGTTGGGGGTGAATTCGCCCCGGGACAGCACGCGCAGGCAGGCATCGACCACCACGGGATCGAGTTTGGTGCCGCGCATCTTCACGATTTCCGTGATCGCCTGATCGAGACCGAGGGCCGGGCGGTAGGGCCGGTCGGAGGAAATGGATTCGACGATGTCAGCGACGCTCAGGATTTTCGCCTCGATCAGGATCTGGTCGCCCTTCAGGCCCTGCGGATAGCCGTTGCCGTCGATGGTCTCGTGATGCTGGCGGATGATGTCGGCGATGGGCCAGGGGAACTCGATCCGCTTCAGCAATTGGTAGCCGACTTCGGGGTGCCGCTTCACGAGGGCGAATTCGGCGGGGTTTAGGCGGGCGGGCTTGGTCAGGATTTCGACCGGCACCTCGATCTTGCCGAGGTCGTGGACCGTCGCGGCCAGAAGGAGTGCGTGCAGCCGTTCGGCATCGAGACCCAGTTCGCGGCCGATGGCGATGGCAAGGTCGGCGACATGTTTCTGATGGCCGGCGGTATAGGGGTCGCGCTGTTCGAGCACACCGGCGATGGCGGCGAGCGCATCCTCGAGGGCGCCGCGCAGCTTCTCGTCCTGGCGGACCCGGCTTTGCCGCGCCGCTTCGAGGGCGGCGGCATTGCGCCGGGCTTCGATGCCGAACATCAGCGTGCCGGCGAATTCCTGGAACAGGCCGATTTCGCGCTCGCCGAAGCTGTCCTCGTTGCGGGCGTAGACGGTCAGGGCGCCGATGGCATGGTCGCCCGCCTGCAAGGGAACGGCGATCGAGGCGGCGATACCGTGCTTTAGCGCGCGTTCCTTCCACGGGTTGAAGCTGCTTTGCGAGGCGGCGCGATTGTTGACCATCACCTTGTTCTCGCGAATGGCGCGGCCGGTCGGCCCCTGCCCCAGCGGACCGTCGCCCCAGGAGATGTGCAGTCCGTCGGCATAGGCGGTGGCGCGGCCGGCGGTCGAGGTGACCTCGACCGTGCGGGCTTCATCGTCACGCGCCCAGCCGATCCAGCACAGCGGATATTCATCGTCATGGGTCAGGGCGGCGCAGACGTCGGCGATCAGCTCTTCCTCGCTGCCGGCGCGGATCAGGGCCTCGCCCGCGCGGTGCAGCGCGGTCAGGGCCCAGTCGTGGCGGCGCAGCGATTCGGTCAGTTCGTGCTGCTCGGTGACGTCCTCGAAGATCACCAGGACGCCGACCACCTCGCCCTTGTCGTCATGCAGCGGCTTCTTCGAGGTGCGCAGCCAGGAATGGCGGTCGCCGATGACGAAAGGCTCTTCCAGCGTCAGGGCCTCGCCCGTCCGCATCACCCGCTGGTCGGCCTGGACATAGGTGGCGGCAAGCTCGGGGGCGAAGAAATCGGCGTCGGTCCTGCCGACGATCTCGGCGACGGGCCGACCCAGATCGCGGGCATAGGCTTCGTTGCAGGCGATATAGACCGATTGGCGATCCTTGATCATCAGGCGCTGGGGCAATTCGTCGATGACCGAGACGATACCGCCGCCTTCGCCCAGCCAGGCCGCCATCAGCTCCTTTTCCCGGGTCATGACGCAGGCCTTTTCGGTATCGGGGGAAATTCGTAGCGCTCTTCGATCAGCAGGTTCAGGCAGGCGACGACCACCAGCGGATCGTACCAGTCGCCCGCGTGGCGGCGCAGTTCGGCGATGGCGTAATCGCGGTCATGGGCGCGGCGGAATGGCCGATGCGCCATCATGGCGGCGACACTGTCGGCAACCCGGATGATCCGCGCGTCGAGCAGGATGGCATCGCCCGAAAGACCGGCGGGATAGCCGCTGCCGTCGAAATTTTCGTGGTGCTGCAGGGTGATGTCGGCGATGGGCCAGGGAAAGCGGATGTCGCGCAGGATGGCGTGGCCCGCCGCCGGGTGCAGGCGGATCAGGTCCATTTCCTCGCGGCCGAGGACGCGGGGCCGATTCAGGATTTCCGCCGGGGTCTGGATCTGGCCGATGTTGTGCACGGTCGCCGCCAGCCGCAGGCCCTCCAGCCGGTCGGGGCGGAGGCCCATGCGCTCGCCGATTCGTCCCGCGAGATCGCGCACCCGATGCGCATGGCCCCCCGACGACAGATCGCGATAGACGAGGGCGGAGGCCAGCGCGTCGATGGTCTGTTCGAGAGCCTGGCGCAGGTCGGCGCTTTTTTCCGCCAGATGGCGTTCCGCCTCCTTGCGTTCGGTGATGTCGCGCAGGAAAGCCAGCACATAGTCGCCGGCATCGTCGTAGACGGCGGTGACCTCGGCGGGCCAGATCTGGCCCGCGCGGGTGCGGTGGCGCGTCTCGTAGGTGGTCCGGCCGGCGGCGCGGATGCGCGTGAACAGGGCGCGCACATCGTCGCCCGGCTCCAGCAGCTTGAGATCGGCCAGATTCATCTGCGACAGCTCGCGCAAGGGATAGCCGCTGCGCCGGGCATAGGCCTGATTGGCATCGAGAATGCTGCCATCGAGGGCGAATTTCAGGGTGAATTCGACCTGGGTGGAAACGAGGCCGTGGTTGAGCGCCAGTTCCTCGAGGTCGATCATCGCCTGTGCCCGCCGTCCGGCCCGGCGTTCCAGCTGCAGGCTCAGCAGCCAGCCGAACAGGCAGGCCGACACGACCTGGATGCCGAACAGGGCAGGGCCGAACAGCAGGAACAATCCCACGGGGTCGGTTTCGTCCGGCGCGAACAGGATCGACAGGGCTTCGGTCGCGCCAGCGGCGATGCCGAGCAGAAGGATGCGGCCGAAGGAGGCGGCGGCATTGTTCGCCGGCCCGCCGGTCAGCCGGACGGCGATCAGGCAGACCAGGAAATCGGCGCCGATCCCGGCGAGGCCGGTATAGACGAGGGCGCCGCCAGCAGAATCCGGATGGCCCCGATGACGAGCATGGCGAGAAAGCCGGTCACCGGCCCGCCGAACAGGGTGGCGATGGCGATGGCCGAGCCCCGCTGGTCGAGAACGACGCCTTCCGCCTCGTGGACATGGAAGAACATGACCGTCGCCGACAGGGCGACGATGGCGATATCGCGCGAGATCTTCTGGCGCTCGGGCGGCAGGTGCTCGGCGATCAGCGTGTCGATGGCGAGAAAGGCGACGAAGAGGATGAGGGTGATGCCCCCCGCCGACAGGATGGCGGAATAACCGTTCATGAATGACCCGTTGTCCACCAGGCGATTTATCGTGAAAGGGAGCGTGGTGCCACGCGGCCAAAGGATGAACCCGACCGCGCCATGGCCCCGGAGAAAATGCTCCAAAGCTACAGCCTAGGCGGAAGTCCCTAACGAATCCCTGACGGCGGTGCATTCCCCGGCCAGATCGGTGCCGAGGGCGCGGGCGAGGCCGTCGCCACGATGGCCCGCGGCCAGCAGGCAGTGCAGTTTGGCGATCGCCGCCTCGACCGTCATGTCGTGGCCGTCGATCGCGCCTTCGCGCAGCAGGACCGAGCCGGCGGCATAGGTGCCGAGGCGGGTGCCGCCATGGGGCGCCTGGCTCAAGACCAGAACGGCGACGCCGGCCCGCCGCGCCCGCTGAAGGAAATCCTGCATCCGGCCATCGAGCGACGGCACGGTGCCGCTGCCATAGCATTCCAGCACCAGGGCATCGGGCCGCACCGCCAGCGCGGCATCGAGCACGGCGGGCGGAAAGCCGGGGACAAGGCGCAGGCTGAACACCGTCGCCCGGCCGAGGCCGGCCGGTATGTCCAGCGGCATGGTCGTGGCCGGCCGGTCGAGCGCGGCGGGATCGAGCATCGGCCCGGGCGAGAGCCGGGCCAGCGGCGGATGATTGGGGCTGTCGAAGGCGGCGAAATCGTGGGACGAGACCTTGGTCGCCCGGTTGCCGCGCAGCAGGACGCCGTCGAAGGCGAGGCAGACCTCGTCGACATCGGTCGCCGCGAAGCGCAGCGCGGCGACGACATTGCCGAGCGCGTCGCTCCCCTCCGCCTCCAGCGGCAACTGGGCGCCGGTGACGATCGCCGGCCGCTCCAGCCCGCGCAGCAGGAACGACAGGGCCGAGGCGGTATAGGCCATGGTGTCGGTGCCGTGCAGGACAACGAAGCCGTCGTAATTGTCGCGATGGGCGGCGATGACATGGGCGATGGTGCCCCAGTCGGCCGGGCTCGCTTCGGCGCTGTCGATGGTGCGGGGCAGGGCGGTGAAACTATAGGCCGGCAATTCGGCGGCGAGCGGCGCCAGCCGCTGGGCGAGCACGGCGGGCAGGTCGTCCTGTGGCACGAGGCCATCGGGCGAGGGGCGCATCCCGATGGTGCCGCCGGTATAAACGATCAGGATGTGACGGTCGAGATGGAGGGCGGCAGGGGTCCGGGCGGCCGGCGCCAGTGTCGGCGCGGGGGGCAGGAAGGCTTCGGCCAGGGCGGGCGGCGGCCGGCGGGCGCTGCCCTCCTCGTCACGGTAATGCTGGTCGAGGAAGTCGTCGAACTGGTCGAAGCCCGGTCCGACGTCGATGCGCCACCAGTCCGCCGGCACGATCCCGGCATAGCGCAGCTGGTACCAGCGCGGCTGGCCCGGCAGATGGACGAAGGCGACGGCGCAGGGGCCCTGCCGGATCACCGTCGCCAGCGTTTCGGCCGGTGCCGGCTCGCCCCGGCCGGGCGGCAATTCGTCGGCGAGGTCGAAGGCGCGCGCCGGGTCGAGGGCGGGCAGGGCGCTGCCCGGCACCTCGATCACGCCATCGTCGTTCAGCACCAGCCAATGGCGGGACAACAGGCGGGGGGCCCGATACCAGATGAACAGCACATGGCCGACCACCAGCGTAACGGCGAGCGCCAGCCACAGCAGGCGAAACCAGCCGGGGATCGCGGCCCGCGCCTCCGCCGGAACCAGGCCGCCCCACAGCAGCGGCTCGGACAGAATCGGGTCGATCAGCAGAAGGAACGCGGGCACGCCGACAAGAAGCGCCGCGATCAGCGGCAGGGCGCGCGGCTGGTCGAGCACGAGGCCCGACAGGCCCGACCACAGCACGCGCCATTCGTCGACCAGGCCGGCGCCCCGCCCGCTATGCGGGGCATGGACGTGGATCGGGATGCGCAGGCCAAGACCCTGCCGCCGCCGCCGCCGCGCGGAAGCGGCGGCGCGGTAGAAGGCGGAGATGTACAGCAGGGCGATGAGGACAATGCCGCCGGCAACGCCGATCAGAATACGCCAACCGTCCGACATGCCTCACCCCGGCCCCCGCCCCATGAAGGCCCATGACAGACGGGTTCGGGCGCGGCGTCAATTTCTCTGAAGGGCCGGCGCGGTCAGGCCGTGCGCGAACGGCCCTGCCGGACATAGAGCAGGGTGCCGTCGACCAGCCCCTGATCGGGTCCGATCGCCGCGGTATCGACCCGCCCGTCGGGCAGGACCGGGGCGAGGCCGAAGAAGGCGAAACGCACCCCCGCCCTGTCCCTGATCTGCTCGTAGATGGCGCGGCCGTGGAAGTGGCCGAGAATGTCACCCTCGCGTCGGCCGACGTCGATGTCGAAGAAGGCGCGTGGGGAGACGATCTGATGGGGCATGGAACCCGGCATGATCATTCCTTCGATCGTTGCTGCCGGATCGAAGCCTAGGTTCGCCTTGCCTAAAGGCGCGCTGTGAATCGCCTTCCGTGTCGCGCGCGTCGAAGCCGGCGGCGCGCTCAGGTCAGCAGCCTCGCCGCCCGGGCCCGGGCCACCGCATCCTCGCGCGAGACGGCGTCGAGCTTGGCGTAGACATTCTTCAGGTGCCATTTGATCGTGCCGGGCGAGACGTTCAGCGCCCGGGCGATGGTCTTGATCGACAGTGCCCTGTCGAGCAGCTGGACGATTTCCCGCTCCTTGGGCGAAAGCGTGCCGCCTTCGCGCGGCGCGGCCGGGGAAGCCGCCGGCTGCCGCGCGGTGCCGAGGGAGGCATCGAGCAGGCGCCGCTCCTCCGGTCGGAGGGCCGCGTTCTCGCGCAGCCGGCGGCAGAGCGTCAGCGCGCCGGCCCCGCCGTCGAGGAACAGTCGGTACATGCCGCAATGTTCCGCCGTCATCAGAAGGCCGCGGGCGATATCGTCCGCGGCCGCCTCGCGCCCCTGATCCTGCAGGGCGAGGGCGACGCACAGGGTCTGGCGGGCGGCGAGGAACATGCGGCCCCCGTCGCGCAATTGCCCGGCGAGCGGCGTCGAAAGCTCGATCACCCGCTGCCAGTCGCATTCGGCGGCGGCGGCATCCGCTTCGGCGATGGCGGCGGCGAGGCCGATTTCCGCCAGGGTGCCGGTCGCCCCGGCGTGTCGCGCCGCCATGCGCCGCAGCCGCCGCAGCGCCTCGCGCATCGCCGTGATCGTCTGGCTGCGCTGGCCAAGCAGGCGCACCCGTTCGGCGAGGCTCCAGGCGGCGAGCCGGTCCCAGCCCTCGTCCTGGGCCAGACGCTCCATCTCGTCGAGGGCATCGAGCGCACGGGCGCCGTCGCCGCGCCTCGCGTGCAGCCGCGCCCGCGTGCGCAGGGCGTGCAGCCGGGCATCGAGGCCGCCCGCGACGTCGCCCGCCTCCAGATAGATATCGAGATGGTCTTCCGCCGCCTCGAAATCGTTCAGCTGGTAGCTGACCTCGGCCAGATAGCCGGCGAGATGGCCGGCCGAATGTTCCGCCAGCAGCTCGTCCCGGCCAAGGTCGCGCAAGGTACGGCTCAGCACGTCACGCGCCTGGATGAAGTCGCCCTGGACCAGGAAACTGTGGCCGATCACGCCTTCCAGCCAGGGCCGGGCGCGGGCGCCGTGGCGGGACCGCAGTCGGGCCTGACAATCGGCGGCGAAATCGCGCGCCCTTTCGTGCTGGCCGGCGCCGATCAGCGCCATGCCGCCGACCGCGCCCAGCATCAGCAGGTTGAAGCCGTCGGTCGGCGGCGGATCGTCGAGCGCGGGCGCGAGCAGGGCCATGGCCGCCGCCGAATCGTCGCGGGTGAAGAGGTCGAGGGCACGCATCAGGCGCAGCTCGAAATCGACCTCCGGCCGCATCGCCGCCGGATGGGCCCCGATCGCCGCCATGGTCGCCGCCAGCTCGCCGCGGCGGCGGACGCCGACCTGCGACCAGCCGATGCTGAGCAGGGTGTCGATGCGCTCGGCCTTGGCATCGGCAGGCAGGTCCGCCGCCCAGCGCAGCAGCTGCGAGAATTGCCCGGCATAGAGCAGGGGCCGGGCGGCATCGCCGATCAGCGCCGCCATGCGCGAGGTATCGCCGGCGTGGCGGGCATGGCGCAGCGCCTCGGTGGTCAGGCCCTGGCGCTCGAACCACAGGCTGGCCCGGCGATTGATCTCGGCCAGCTGCGCCGCCGGCAGGGCGAGCAGGCGGCGCTTCAGGAAGGCGGCGAAGATGCGGTGGAAACGGTACCAGACCAGCGGTTCGTCGCTGTCGATGGGCGAGACGAAATAATGCTGGGCCGCCAGTGTCGCCAGCAGCGCGCCGGCCCCGGCATCGTCGCAAAGCTCGGCGCAGAGCGCGGCGGTGAAGCGCCGGCAGGCCGCGACCTTGACCAGCAGCGCCAGCTGTTCCGGCTCGAGCACGGCGCCGATGGCATCCTCGACATAGGACGTCAGGCCATCGTCGGCGACCGGGGCCGCCAGCCGGTCCAGCCGCGCCAGCACGGCGTCGGCATCGCCCTGCTTCCTGATCGCGAGGGCCAGCAACTGGGTGCCGGCGATCCAGCCTTCGGTCAGGGCGAACAGGCGCCACGTCTGTCCCGCCGTCGGTCGGGGCAGGCCCAGAGCCTCGATGAAGGCCCCCTGTTCCTCGGGCGAGAGGCGCAGTTCGTCGAAATTGACCTCGGTCATCTGGTCCTTGAGCCGGAAATCGCCGAGGTCGAGCGGCGGCGGCGTGCGCGCGGTGATCGCCAGATGGAAATTGGCCGGCAGCAGGTGCAGCAGTTGCTGCAACAGGGCAAAGGGTTGCCGGGCCTTCAGGATATGCAGGTCCTCGAGCACCATGACCACCGGCCGGGCATGGGCAACCAGCGCGTTGGCGGTCTGGGCGACGAAACGCCCCGCTGTCTCGAAGCCCTCGCATTGCAGGGCCTGGGCCAGCGCCGGCCCGACATCGACCCCGGCTTCCGCGAGGGCGGCGAACCAGTAGGCGGCCCATTGCACCTCGTCGTCGTCCTCGCCGACGTTATACCAGGCGACGGCGATGCCATCGGCGATCAGGCGCTGGCGCCACAGCGCGGCGAGGGTGGTCTTGCCGCTGCCGGCGGGGCCGAGGATCAGGGTGAGCGCGCGGTCCCGCCGTGCCTGCAGATGGTCGAGAATACGCTCCCGCCCGATGGCCGGGCCGCCGACCCGGGGCGGGGCGAGCTTGGTGCGGATGAGCGAGACGGGCGGCGTGGTCATGGCAAGTCGGGCGCGCGGGCCGTGTCATCCTTCTTCGCATCGTCGGTATCGCCCATGATACAGGGGGGCAGGCTCAGGCCACCTGGTTTTTGCGATCGCCCCAATAGGGCGCGCGCAGAGCGGTTTTCAGCACCTTGCCGGCGCCGGACACGGGCAGTTCTGCAACGAAGTCGACGCTGCGCGGGCATTTGTAGCCGGCGATCCGCTCCCGGCAGAAGGCCGTCACCTCCTCGGCCGAGAGGGCGGCGCCCGGCTTCGGCACGACGACGGCATGGACGCTCTCGCCCCAGTCCGCGCTCGGGATGCCGATCACGGCGCAGGTCGCGACCAGCGGATGCTGGGCGATGACATTCTCGACCTCGGCCGAATAGACGTTCTCCCCGCCCGAGATGATCATGTCCTTCACCCGGTCGACGATGAAGATGAAGCCGTCGTCGTCCATATAGGCGCCGTCGCCGGTGTGCATCCAGCCGTCGCGGACCGTCTGTGCCGTCAGCTCGGGCTTGTTCCAGTAGCCCCGCATGACATTGGGGCCGCGCACCACGACTTCGCCCACGGTGCCGCGCGGCACCTCGCGGCCGTCCGCCTTGACGATGCGGACCTCGGTGCAGAAGCTGGCCCGCCCGGCCGAGCGCAGCTTGCCCAGCTTGCGCCCCTCGGGCCGGTGATATTCGGCCGGGCACAGGGTGGCGAGGGGGGAGAGTTCGGTCATGCCATAGGCCTGCATGAAATCGACCCCGGGCAGCACCGCCATGGCGCGGTCGAGCAGCGCCTCCGACATCGGCGAGGCGCCGTAGACAATGCATTTCAGGCTGGACAGGTCGCGGCCCTCGCGCATCACCGGATGGTCGACCAGCATCTGGATCATGGTCGGCACCAGCAGGACATGGCTCACCCGGTCGCGCTCGATCGCCTCGACCACGGCGGTCGGCGAGAAGGCGCCGATGAAACTCTGGGTGTTGCCGCGCACCCACTGGACGCCGGACATGCCGATATCGGCGACATGGAACATGGGCGCGGCATGAAGGTAGACGCCGCCCTCGGGCGCCATGCCCTCGGCGAGGAGGGACAGCAGCGAGGCATACATGCCGCCGTGGCTGATCATCACGCCCTTGGGGTTGCCCGTGGTGCCGCCGGTATAGAACAGGCCCAGCAGATCGTCGCCCCGGCGGACGGCATCGGGCACCGGCTGCGCCCCGGCGATCAGCTTCTCGTAAGCCGCCATGCCGGCGGGCGTCTCGCCGTCGCCGCAGTGGACGAGGGTCAGCGGCCAGGGGCAATCGGCCTGTAGCCGCGTCGCGAGGGCAGCGAAGGCATCGTCGACGAGGAGAATGCGCGAGCCTGAATCCTCGAGCGCGTAAAGCAGCTCGGCCGCCGACCAGCGGATGTTGCAGGGGTTGATGACGCCGCCGCCATAGGGGACGGCGATCATCGCCTCGAAGTAACGGTCCGAGTTCAGGGACAGGATGGCCACCCGGTCGCCGGTCGCCATGCCAAGGCCCTGCAGGGCACCGGCCAGCCGGGCGACCCGGTCCGCCAGCGTGCGGAAGGTCTGACTCCGCCGGCCGCAGCGCAGGGCGATCCGGTCCGGATGCTGCTGCACGGCGCGGTGAAGCGGCTGGGTGATATACATCGCCGTCAGATCCCGGTCAGCCCGCCGGAGCAGATCAGTGTCTGGCCGCTGACATAATCGCTTTCCGGGATGCAGAACAGATAGACCGCATTGGCCGCCTCCTCGGGCGTGCCGCCCCGGCCGAGCGGGATCGAGCGTTCCATCATGGCAAGCAGGTCGGGATTGACGCCAACCTTGATCTCGCGCCCCTCGATATTGGCCGTCGCGTTGGCGCCGGCGGCGGCCTCGGTCAGGCGGGTCTTGATGAAACCATAGGCGACGCAATTCACCGTGGTGTTCATGCGGCCCCATTCCTTGGCCAGGGTCATGGTCATGCCGGTGATGCCCGCCTTGGCCGCCGAATAATTGGTCTGGCCGGCATTGCCGAACAGGCCGGCGACCGACGAGATGTTCACGACCTTGCGCACGATCCGGCGGCCGGCCTCGGCATCGGCCCTGGCCTGGTCCCGGATCACCGGCTGGGCGGCGCGCAGGATGCGGAAGGGCGCGGTCAGATGCACGTCGATCATCGCGTACCATTGCTCGTCGGTCATCTTCTGGACGACGCTGTCCCAGGTGTAACCGGCATTGTTCACGATGATGTCGAGTGCCCGGTAGGTCTCGACCGCGGTGCCGACGAAGCGTTCGGCGAAATCGGGCGCGGTCACGCTGCCGATGCAGGCGACGGCATCGCCGCCCGCGTCGCGGATCGCCTCCACCACTTCGGCGGCGGGGCCGGGGTCGAGATCGTTGACGACGACCCGCGCCCCTTCGGACGCCAGTTTCAGCGCGATCGCCCGGCCGATGCCGCGGCCCGAGCCGGTGACGAGGGCGACCTTGCCCTCGAGCTTGTTCGACATGTTCTCTCTCCTCACCGTGACCGTCAGCCGAGCGCGATCAGGGCTTCGCCGGCGATTTTCACCTGGCCGTATTGATTGGAATTGCTGACCTCGACGCGGGCGCAGCGCTCGCCATTCAGCTCGACGATCCCGGTCACGCGGCCGCGCACGGTGATCGCGTTGCCCAGATGGGTGATGCCCTGGAAGCGCACGTCGAAACGGCGCAGCCGGCTCTGCGGTGCCCAGCGGGTCAGCAGCCGGCCCATCCAGGCCATGCCCAGCATCCCGTGGGCGAAAACATCGGGCATTCCGGCCTTGCGGGCGAAGTCGATGTCGATATGGATCGGGTTGTGATCGCCCGACGCGCCGCAAAACAGGGCGAGGGTGGTGCGGTCCACCGGCTTCAGGGTCAGGGGCGGCAGCTCCTGCCCGGTTTCCACGGTTTCGATCATGGCGGGGTTCCTCATCAATTCCGGCAGACGAAGGAGGTGCGCAGCTCGGCCACCAGCTCGCCCGCCTGATTGCGCGCCTCGGCCTGTTTCACGACGAATTCGAGGGCCCCGCCCTTCTTGTCGTAGATGTCGGCGATGCGGGAGACGACGGTGATCACATCGCCCGCGCAGGCCGGCTTGTGATAGGTGAAGCCCTGTTCGCCATGCAGCAGCCGGGCGAGCGGGATGCCGAGGTCGGTCAGGGTCTGCATCACCGCGCCACTGTCCATTTCCGCGGCGAAGAGGAAGGTGGGCGGGGCCGGCAGGTCGGCGTAGCCTGCGGCCTGCGCCACCTCGACATCGGTATAGACGGGGTCGGTCTCGCCGATCGCCTCGGCGAAGAAGCGCAGGCGCCCACGGTCGAGGGCCAGCTCCGACGGGGCGGAGACATGGCCGATCCACTTGCGATCAATCACGGCGGCCCCCTTTAGTGCTTTTCATAGAGGGTGACGACGCAGGCGCCGCCAAGGCCGAGATTGTGCTGAAGCGCGAGGCTCGCCCCCTCGACCTGGCGCCTGTCGGCGGTGCCGCGCAGCTGCTGGACCAGCTCGGTGCATTGCGCAAGGCCGGTGGCGCCCAGCGGATGGCCCTTGGACAGCAGCCCGCCCGACGGGTTGGTGACGAATTTTCCGCCATAGGTATTGTCGCCGTCGTCGACGAATTTCTGCGCGCCGCCGTCGGGGCAGAGGCCGAGGGCCTCGTAGGTGATCAGCTCGTTATGGGCGAAGCAGTCGTGCAGCTCGACGACGTCGATATCCTCGGGGCCGATGCCCGCCGCTTCATAGACCTGGCGGGCGGCGGATTTGGTCATGCTGGCGCCCACCACCTCGCGCATGTCGCGCGCCTCGAAGCTGACCGGCGTGTCCGTCGTCATGGCCTGGGCGCGGATGCGCACCGAGGCATCGAGGCCGTGGCGGGCGGCGAAACTCTCGGAGCACAGGATGGCGGCGGCGGCGCCGCAGGTCGGCGGGCAGGCCATCAGCCGGGTCATCACCCCCGGCCACATCACGGGCGAGGCGAGCACGTCGTCCGCCGTCAGCACGCTGCGGAACAGGGCGACCGGATTGTTGGCGGCATGGCGGCTGGCCTTGGCCCTGATCTTGGCGAAGGTCTCGAGCGGCGTGCCGTATTGCTGCATGTGGGCAAGGCCGGCGCCGCCGAAATAGCGCAGGGCGAGCGGGATTTCGGCATGGCCGACCAGTTCGGCGGTGGCGTCGTCGAAGCGCTGGAACGGGCTCGGCCGGTCGCCGAAGACCGAGCCGAGGGCGCCGGGGTTCATCTGCTCGAAGCCGAGGGCGAGGGCGCAGTCGACGACGCCGCTTTCGACCGCCTGGCGGGCGAGGAACAGGGCGGACGAGCCGGTCGAGCAATTGTTGTTCACATTGAAGACCGGAATGCCGGTCATGCCGAAGTCGTAGAGCGCGCATTGGCCGGCGGTCGAATCGCCATAGACATAGCCGACATAGGCCTGCTGGACCGCGCCATAGTCGAGGCCGGCATCGGCGAAGGCGGCGCGCAGGGCTTCGGTCGCCATTTCGGGATAGGGCTTGTTGGCCCCCGGCTTCACGAAGGGAATCATGCCGACGCCAGCGACCACGACCTTGCTCATCTTCTCGCTCCTCGATGGGGACAGGGCGCCGGCTCGGCGCTTCGGCGGCCACTGTAGGCGGACGGGGGCCGGCCGACCCCCTCCCCGATGGGGAGGGGCGGGGAGGCCTTCCTTTCGCACCCGCATTGACATCGGCGCGACCACGGCCCACTCTGTCGGCGTTTGTCGGGGACTGGAAGCCGGTGCAATTCCGGCGCGGTCGCGCCACTGTAATCGCCAAGGTCATATGACCGGGGCGTAAGCCAGACCCGCCCCCGGCACGCACACTCTAACGGGACGCGCAATCCCAAAGGACAGACAGATGAGCCACGCGACCATCGCGCCGGTGACCCGGGCGATTTCACCTTCCGCCATTCCGCTGCATGACATCCTGCCCTGGGCGATTTTCGCCGGGCTGCTGTCGCTGGTGGCGATCTATTTCGTCGGCGCCGAACAGGGCGCCACCTCGATCTTCGAGGGCATGTATGTGCATGAATTCGTGCACGACGCCCGCCATCTGCTCGGCTTTCCCTGCCACTGAGATCGAAGGCGTTTCATCATGGTTCCTGCCCTGCTGATGCGGGGGATGCTGATCGGCATCCTCGCGGGTCTGCTCGCCTTCGGTTTCGCCCGGGTCTTCGGCGAACCGCCGGTCGAGCGCGCCATCGCCCTCGAGGGCGCGCCCTCCCATAGCCATGGCGGTGGCGACACCGCCGACACCCATGGCGCCGCCGACGAGCCCGAGCTGGTCAGCCGCGACGTGCAGCGCGGTCTCGGCCTGCTGACCGGCACCGTCGTCTATGGCGCCGCCCTCGGCGGTATCCTCGCCCTCGTCTTCGCCTATGCGCAAGGCAGGCTCGGCGCCATCGGGCCGCGGGCCACGGCGGCGCTGCTCGCCCTCGCCGGTTTCGCCGTGATCTATCTGGTGCCGCAGATCAAATATCCGGCCAGCCCGCCGGTGGTCAGCAGCCCCGAGACCATCGGGCCGCGCACCGCGCTCTATCTCTCCATGGTGTTGTTCTCGCTGGCGGCGGCCGTGGCCGCGCTGGCCGGCGGACGCCGGGCGGCCCGCGCGCTCGGGCTCTGGAACGGCGCCATCCTGGGGGGCGCGCTCTATCTCGGCGCGGTGACCGCCGCCATGCTGGCGCTGCCGGCGGTGACCGAGATGCCCGCGGAATTTCCGGCCGCGCTGCTGTGGGATTTCCGTCTGGCTGCCGTCGGTACCCAGGCGGTGCTGTGGGCCGCGCTCGGTCTCGGCTTCGGCCTTGTCGCCGAACGCCGGCTCGAGGCCGCGCGGGGAAGCGGGCTGTTGCGGGCGGCGTGACCGCGCTGGTTCCGGGCTGGCGGCGGGATCGCCCCTTCGACGCGCTCGCCGCCCTGCTCGCCGATCCCGCGATGGTCTGGAGCATGGGCTTTGGACATGCCGTCGGTCGCTTCGCCGCCGACGGCATACCGATGGCGGTCACCGCCCTGCCCTCCACGGTGACCGCCATCGGGGCCCATGGTGCGCTCCGCCTCGTTCGGCGCGGGGGTTTTCGCCTCCTCGCCTACGAGAGCCTGAGCGCCGATCCGGTCTCGTGGAATCATGGCATCGCGCTTTGCGTGCCGCCCCTTCCGACACCGCGTGGGCTTGTCCGCCTCGGTACGGACCGGGGGGCGATTCTCGGCCCCGGCGTGCTCTATGATCTCGGCCTCGGCGATTGTCGGGGGCGGCTGTGCCTGCGCGCGACCACGGCCGAGCAGGCGCGGTCGCTCGATCGCCTGATCGGGCAACAGGTCGATCCCGCCGCGCTGACCGGGCTGGGCGCGACCTGGCTGTTCAAGAGCCGCGCCGGCCGGCTGGAGCTGGCGGTGGGGCAGGTTCCGCTGCTGCTGCCCGCGGGCTTTGGCGCCGGTCGGCGTCATGCCGCCACCCTGCCGTTGCCCCGTCATCTGGTGCCCTGCGGCTTCCTGTTCCCGCCTCCTGGCGCGGGCCGGACCAAGCCCTTCGATCCGGCGGAACACCAGCGGTTTCAGGACTTGTATGCGGTCTTTGGCCCGAGGCGGCTGGTCCGCCTGAAGCACGCCGTTCTCGCGGCACTGGCGGCGGGACAGGGGCCGGATGCAGTTTCGGTGCCGCGCGACCGCTTCGCCCGCGCCTGCCTGCGGGTCACCCTGCGCCAGCAACGCCGGCTTGCCCCGTCGCCCCGGCTGGACGACTGGCTGGTGTTTCACGACCGCGCCGCGGCCGCCTCCATGATCGCATAGAAAGCATCGCCGTCCCGGCGCAGGGCGGAACCTTGGGACGGAAGGGCGCCCCATGCGTCAAAAGATGCCGGCCTGCGCCGGCATGACGAGGCGGGAGTCTGCTAACGGGCGAGGGCGAGCAGGCCGTCGACGTCGAGATGTCGCTCCAGATGATCGGCGAGCCCGTCCAGCGTCGCCTCGACCAGGGCGCCATAGGCGGTGGCGGGCGCCGCCGCGCCCAGCCCTTCGAGGAAGGCGGCGCGAAAATCGTCGGCGGCAAAGAGACCGTGCAGGTAACTGCCCATGATCCGGCCGTCGGGCGAAATCGCGCCTTCCGCCGCGCCGTCGATGCGGGCGAAGGGCCGGGCGCGGTCGGCTCCCTCGGTCCGGCCGAGGTGGATTTCGTAACCTTCGACCGGCTGGCCGCTGGCGACATGGGTCCCCGCGACCCGGGTCAGGCGCTTGTCCGCCGTCATCACCGTCTCGACGTCGAGCAGGCCAAGGCCCGTATCCTCGCCCGGCGGGCCTTCGACTCCGTTGGGATCGGCGATGCGCTGGCCCAGCATCTGATAGCCGCCGCAGATGCCGAGCACGCGGCCGCCACGTCGGACATGACCGGCGAGGTCGATGTCCCAACCCTGTTGCCGCAGAAAGGCGAGATCGCCCCGGGTCGACTTGCTGCCGGGCAGGATGACCAGCGCGCAATCGCCCGGGATCGCCTGCCCGGCCTCGATCATGACGAGGTCGACGCCGGGGCTGAGACGCAACGGGTCCAGATCGTCGAAATTGGCGATGCGCGAGAAGGCGAGGCAGGCGATGCGCAAGGGGCCGCCGCTACCCGCCCGGCCGAGGTCGAGGGCATCTTCCGCCGGCAGGCGGGCGGCCCCGGCGAAATAGGGCAGCACGCCGTAACCGCGCCAGCCCGTCCGCGCCGCGATCTCGCGGTAGCCGCCCTCGAACAGGGTGGGATCGCCGCGGAACTTGTTGATCAGGAAGCCTTCGATCATGGCGGCGTCGGCCGGGTCTAGCACCGCTTTGGTGCCGACCAATTGGGCGATCACGCCGCCCCGGTCGATGTCGCCGGCCAGGATCACGGGAACGCCCGCCGCCCGGGCGAAGCCCATGTTGGCAATGTCGTTCGCGCGCAGGTTCACCTCCGCCGGGCTGCCCGCGCCTTCGACGATGACGAGGTCGGCGATGGTGCCGAGGTGGCGGAAACTGTCGAGCACGCTGGCCATCAGGCCGGCCTTCAGCGCGGCGTAATCGGCGGCGCGGGTGGTGGTGCGGCGCCGGCCCTGCACGATCACCTGGGCGCCCGTCTCGCTTTCGGGTTTCAGCAGCACGGGGTTCATGTGAACGAGGGGATCGAGCCCGCAGGCCAGCGCCTGCAGGGCCTGCGCCCGGCCGATCTCGCCGCCGTCGGCGGTCACGGCGGCATTATTCGACATGTTCTGCGGCTTGAACGGCGCGACCGCGATGCCCCGGTGCCGCGCCGCCCGGCACAGGCCGGCGACCAGCAGCGACTTGCCGACGTTGGAGCCGGTGCCCTGGATCATCAGGGCGCGCATCAGAACTCCACCCCGGCCTGCGCCTTGATGCCGGACCGGAAGGGATGTTTCACCAGCGTCATCTCGGTGACGAGGTCGGCGAAGTCGATCAGCTCGGGCTTCGCGTTCCGGCCGGTCAGCACGACATGGGTCATGGGGGGTTTCTCGTCGCGCAGGAATGCCAGCACCTCGGCGATATCGAGATAGTCGTAGCGCAGCGCGATATTGATCTCGTCGAGGAGCACCATGCGAAGGGCGGGATCGCGGATCAGGCCCTTCGCCTTGTCCCAGCCGGCGCGGGCGGCGGCGATGTCGCGCGCCTTGTCCTGCGTCTCCCAGGTGAAGCCTTCGCCCATGGTGTGGAAGCGGCACAGATGGGGAAAATGCGCCTCGATCAGGCGCCGCTCGCCGGTGTCGCGCGCGCCCTTGATGAACTGCACGACGGCGCATCTCATGCCATGGGCGATGGCGCGGAAGATCATGCCGAAACCGGCGGAACTCTTGCCTTTGCCGCTGCCGGTATGAACGATGACGAGGCCCTTTTCGTCCTGCCGCTGCGCCATCATGCGCTCGCGCGCGGCTTTGATGCGGGCCATTTTCGCGGCGTGTTCGGCGGCGTCTTCCCCGGTCATCGGCAGCTCCCGTTCCTCGATTCGTCCTGCTCTGTTTACGACAGGGCGGGGGGGATGCGAAGATGGGTGCTGTGGCCGGCCGCTAGAACAGATGCTCGAGGGTGATGGCCTCACCCCCGGCCGGCAGGGAATAGAGATCGCCATCCCTCGCGATGTCGGCCGGGCCGCCAAAGGCGTCGTCGACACCTTCGAGGAACAGCCGGCTCAGCAGCGGATTGGGCAGGGGCGGGGTCACATGGGTGAAGACGAGATGCTTCACCCCCGCCCGCGCCGCCAGCTGGGCCGCCTGCGCGGGCGACGTGTGGTAATTCGGAATGTCATGCATGATCTTGACGAGATTGTCCCGGCCCGCCGCCCGGGCGGCGTCGCCCAGCACCGCGATCAGCTTCGGCGCCAGCGCCTCATGGGCGAGAAGATCGGCGCCCCGGGCGAAAGTCTCGACCGTCGGGCTCGGGCCTGTATCGCCACTGATCACCAGGCTGCGGCCCTTGTAATCGAACCGGTAGCCGACGGCGGGCGAGGCGGGCTCATGCGGGACGGAAAAGGCGGTGATCCTGACGCCGTCCCGGTCCCAGACGGTGACGCCTTCGCCCGGGGGCGGCGTGTCGAAAGTCTCGGCCCGGCCGCCGGCGCCGCCGGGTGGCATCACGGCGGGGCTGTGATGGGCGGTGCGATAGCCGCTGTCGAGGGCATAGGCCGCGTTGAAGCCGTCGACCACGCCCGCCACGCCCGGCGGGCCGAGGACCGGGGTCGGCGCCGTATGGGCGTTGCCCGCCCAGCGCAGCATCAACGCCTCGCCCAGGCCGTCGATATGGTCGGAATGGAAATGGGTCAGCAGGATCGCGGTGATTGATCCGGTGCGAAAGCCCATGCGCGTCAGGTTGCGGGCGCCGAGGCTGCCGGCGTCGACCAGGAATTGCTGGTCGCCGGCGATGACCAGCTGACAGGGGCCGGAGCGGGCGGGATCGGGCATCGGTCCGCCCGCGCCGCAGATCGCCAGGTGGAGACCGTCGGGCAGGCTGGCGGCGCGGTCCGCCGCGAGATTGGCGGCGGCGATCCGCCCGGCCAGCGCCAGGACGATGCGGTCGCCGGCGTAGGCCCACAGACCGGCCGCCACGGCACCGGCGACGGCAAGCGAAAGGAGGAGGATGCGTAGCCAGCGGATCATGCCTGCCCACCTGTGTCAGGGTAAATTTAATGTATGACATTAATATCATCGCCCGTTCGGCGCAAGCCCGCAACCGTCCGGCGATTTATCGAAACCCTTGCGTAGAATAATGCCGGTCATTATCCGGGCTGCGGCGTGATGAGGGGCGGCGCGGAAACCGTTCCGCCCGGCGCGGCTTCGCCACCAGCCTGTCGCTCCAGGTCTCGGTCACGATGATGGCGAGCTGGAAGCTCGACCACCCGGGCCGCTTCGCCCCCGCCCCGGACTGAGGCGCCCCGCCCTTTTCAGCGCGGGGCTTGACAATCGGGCGCGCGCCCCTTCTGTTGGGGCCGCGCTGGTTCCTGTCGTAAGACAGGCGAAGAGGGAATGCGACAGGGGAAACCCGAAGCGCAGCCGCCCCCGCGACCGTGACCGGAGAGGTCGTCCAAGCCACTGGCCGCAAGGCCGGGAAGGCGGGCGACCGTTGGAAGAAATTCCTGAATCCGCAAGCCGGGAGACCTGCCAGCGCATGTTTCTGATCGGGCGAACGGGGTGTTCGCGACCGGCAGGTGGACGCTTGCCCGCATCCTCCTTCGGCCTTGCCCCCTTCGCCTCTTGCGCGAAGGACCGGGGATGGCCGTAACGCTTCATGTCTGTATCACCTGCCGTGCCAACCGCCGGCTGGCCGAGGGTGAAATCTGTCCGGGCTCGCGCCTGCTCGAGGCCGCGCGGCGCGCCGCGCCGGACGGGATCGCGGTCGCGCCCGTGACCTGCCTGTCCGCCTGTTCGCGCGGCTGCGCCGTCGCCTTCGCCGGGCCGGGGCGCTGGACCTATGTCTATGGCGGCATCGCGCCCGAGACCGATCTCGGCGCCCTGCTCGAAGGGGCGGCGCTCTATGCCCGCGCAGCCGACGGCATCGTGCCCTGGCGCGAGCGCCCCGAGCTGCTGCGCCGAAGCGTGATCGCCCGCATTCCGCCGCGGGAGGCCTGAGCCATGGCCGATCTCGCCAAGACCCCCGTCACCATCGTCACCGGCTTTCTCGGTGCCGGCAAGACCACGCTGATCCGCCATCTGATGGCCCATGCCGGCGGGCGGCGCCTCGCCGTGCTCGTCAATGAATTCGGCACCCTCGGGGTCGACGGCGATCTGCTGAAAGCCTGCGCCGACGAGAATTGTCCGGCGGAAAACATCGTCGAACTGGCCAATGGCTGCATCTGCTGTACCGTCGCCGACGACTTCCTGCCGACGGTCGAGAGGTTGCTGGCCCTGCCCCGGCGGCCCGATCACATCCTGATCGAAACCTCCGGCCTTGCCCTGCCCAAGCCGCTTCTGAAGGCTTTCGACTGGCCGGACATCCGCAGCCGCGTGACCATCGACGGCGTGATCGCCCTCGCCGATGCCGAGGCGCTGGCCCAGGGGCGCTTCGCCGATGCCCCGGCCGACAGTGGGCACGAGGCGCCGCTGTCGGAAGTGTTCGGGGATCAGATCGCCTGCGCCGATCTCGTCCTCCTCTCCAAGCCCGACCTCGCAGGGGAAGGGGGGATCGCCGCCGCCCGCGCCCTGATTGCGGCCGGAGCCCCGCGCGAATTGCCCGTGTTGACGCTGGCCGACGGGGTGATCGACCCCCGTGTGGTGCTCGGCCTCGACGCCGCGGCGGAAGACGATATCGCCGCCCGTCCCTCCCATCACGATGGCGAGGAGGGGCACGAACACGACGACTTCGCCTCGACCGTGATCGAGCTGGGCGAGGTGGCGGACCCGGCGGTGCTGGCCGATGCCATCGCCGGCCTCGCGCGGGAGCAGGGCATCCTGCGGGTGAAGGGCCATGTCGCCGTCGCCGGCAAGCCGATGCGGCTGCTCGTCCAGGCGGTGGGGGCGCGGGTGCGGATGCAGTTCGACCGGCCCTGGAACGGTCCTCGTCTCTCCCGCCTCGTCGTCATCGCCGAGCGGGGCGATCTCGATGAGGCCGCCCTTCGCCGCGGGCTGGGCGTCTGAACCCGCCATGCATGTCGTCTTCCGCGAAAGCCATGGTCTCGACGAGGCCGCCCGTCCGGCCGATCTCGGCCAGGATCCGGCGGATCTCGTCGTCCTGTCCTTCTCGGACAGCGATCTCGGCGCCTTCGCGGCGGGCTGGCACCGGGGGCAATTGCCTGCGCTGCGCCTTGCCAATCTGGCGGCGCTGCGCCACCCGCTCTCGGTCGATACCTATATCGAGCGGACGCTGTCGGGCGCGAAGGCGATCCTGATCCGCCTGATCGGCGGCGAGGCCTATTGGCCCTATGGCCTGATGCAGGTCCATGATCTCGCGAAGCGAAAGGGCATCGCCCTCGCCGTTTTGCCTGGCGACGGCCGGCCGGATGCTCGGCTCGACGAGGTCTCGACCCTGCCGGTCTCGACCCTGCGCCGGCTCGCCGCCCTGTGCGAGGCGGGCGGCGCGGTGGCGGCGCAGGCCGCGCTGGCCCAGCTCGCCCTTGCCGCCGGGCTCTATGCCGCGCCGGTCGCGGGCGACAAGACGGTGCCCGCCATGGGCTTTCACGATCCCGCCCGGGGTGTCGTCGCCGAACCCGCGCCGGGCGACAGGCCGGCGGTGCCGGTGGTCTTCTACCGCGCCTATCTCGCCTCGGGCGATACCGCCCCGGTCGATGCTCTGATCGGGGCGCTGCGCGCGCGCGGCTTCGATGCCTATGGGCTGTTCGTGCCCTCGCTGAAGGCGCCGGGTGTCGCCGGCTGGCTTGCCGCGCATGTCGACGGGCGGGGCCTTGCCGCCATCGTCAACGCGACCGCCTTTTCGGCCAAGGGGGACGAGGGCGCCTCCCCGCTCGATGCGGCGGGATGCCCGGTGTTTCAGGTCGCGCTGTCGACGGCGCGGCGCCAAGACTGGGTGGATGCCGCGCGCGGCCTTTCACCCGCCGATCTCGCCATGCATGTCGTGCTGCCCGAGGTGGACGGCCGCCTGTTCGCCGGGGTGATCAGCTTCAAGTCGGCGGGCGCGCGGGACGAGCCATTGCAATTCGCCCGCAGCCATCATGCTGCCGACGAAGAGCGTATCGCCGCCGTCGCCGACCGCATCGCGCGCTGGCACGCGCTGGCCGCGACGCCAGCGGCCGAACGGCGGCTGGCGGTGATTCTCTCGACCTATCCCGGGCGGGCGGATCAGATGGCCCATGCGGTCGGGCTCGACACGCTGGCCTCCGTCGCCGCGTTGCTCGACGATCTGGATGCCGAAGGTTACGACGTCTCACCAGCCGGCGATCTCGCCCACGACCTTGTCGGCGACACGGAGGGCTGGCCGCTGGCCGATTATCGCGCCGCCCTTGCCGAACAGCCGGCGGTGCTGCGCGATGCGCTCGACGTCGCCTGGGGACCGGCGGAAGACGATGCCGCCGTCCGCGACGGCGCCTTTCGCTTCCGCTTCGTGCGGCGCGGCAAGATGGTGATCGCGCTTCAGCCCGAGCGAGGCGAGGTCGAGGCGCGGGACTCGCTCTATCACGACCAGTCGCGTGTGCCCCGCCATGGTTACGTCGCCTTCTATCTGTGGCTGCAGCGGCAGGGGATCCATGGCCTGATCCACATGGGGGCCCATGGCACGCTGGAATGGCTGCCGGGCAAGGCGGTGGCACTCTCCGCCGCCTGCTGGCCCGAGGCGCTGGCGGGTGGCCTGCCCGTCGTCTATCCCTTCATCGTCAACGATCCGGGGGAGGCCGCGCAGGCCAAAAGGCGCATCGGCGCGCTCACCCTCGGCCATCTGCCGCCGCCGCAGATCGCGGGCGCGGTGCCGGAGGGGCTGCGCCGGCTGGAGCGCCTGCTCGACGAATATTCGACCGCTGACGGCCTGCACCCGGCGCGGCGCGACCGTCTGATCGCCGACATCCGGCAGGAAGCCCGGGTCAGCGGGGTGGAGGAGGATCTGGCCCTGTCCCCCGATGCCTCCCCGGCGGAGGCGCTGACAAGGCTCGACCGCTTCGTCTGCGATCTGAAGGACAGCCGCTTCGGCGACGGGCTGCATGTCTATGGCCGGGGCGAATGCGGCGCGGCGGAACGCGCCGGGTTGCGCAGCGCGCTCGCCGGGCGTTTCGTCGCCCCCGGTCCCGCCGGCTCGCCCAGGCGGGGACGGGGCGATGTGCTGCCGACCGGGCGCAATCTCTTCGCCGTCGATCCAAGGGCCGTGCCCAGCCGCGCCGCCCATGCGCAAGGGGTGAAGCTGGCGGAGGAAGTGCTGCGCCGTCACCTGCAGGATCGGGGCGAATGGCCGCGCGATCTGGTGATCGACCTCTGGGGTTCCGCCACCATGCGGACGGCGGGGGAGGAATTCGCCATGGCCCTGCATCTCGCCGGCCTCGCCCCCCGCTGGGACGAAGGCAGCGGCAGGATTTCGGGTTTCGAGGTGATCCCGCTCGCCCTGCTGGCGCGGCCGCGCATCGGCGTGACCTTGCGCATCTCGGGGCTTTTCCGTGACGTTTTTCCCGATCTGGTCACCCTGTTCGGCCAGGGCGCGGCCGCCCTCGCCGCGCGGGCGGAGCCCGCCGACCAGAACCCTTATGCGACCGGCGGCCCCCGGGTGTTCGGCCCGGCGCCGGGGCGATATGGCGCGGGCCTTGGCGCCGCGATCGAGGATTATGGCGCCGATGGCCGCGCGGCCGCGGGGGAAGCCTGGCTGTCGGCCTCGGGCTTTGCCTTCGACGGCGTGGGGGCGGCGCGGGACGGCCTTGCCGCGCGGGTGGGGGCGGCGGATGGTTTCGTCCATGTCCATGACCTCGGCGAAAGCGATATTCTGCTCGCCCTCGATCATGCCGCGCATATTGGCGGCTTCGCGGCCGCACGGGAAACCCCGGTGCCGCTCTATCACCTCGACACGACCGAGCCGGCGCGGCCCCGTGCCCGCCTGCTGACCGAGGAAATCGCCCGCATCACGCGCGCCCGCGCGGCCAGCCCGGCCTGGGCCGCGGGCATGATGCGCCACGGCTTTCGCGGCGCCGCCGAAATCGCCGCCACCCTCGACCACATGGCCGCCTTCGCCCATCTGGCCGGGGCGGTGCCGGCCCATCTGTTCGATCTCTATCACGACGCCACCCTCGGCCGGGCGGAGGTGGCGGATTTCATGGCCGCGGCCAATCCCGCCGCCCTCGCCGCGCTGCGCGACCGCTTCCGCCGCCTGCACGAGGCGGGCCTGTGGCGCAGCCGGCGCAACGCCATCGTCGCCGGGCTGGAGGGCACATCGTGACCGGTTACGAGGTGAAGGGCTGGTGCCCCGGCGCCCTGCGCCCCATGGCCTCGGGCGACGGGCTGGTGGCACGCATCCGCCCTCATGGCGGGCGCCTGAGCGCGGCGCAGGTCGCCGGCATCGCCCGGGCGGCGCTGGCTCACGGCAACGGCGAAATCGACCTCTCGGCCCGGGCCAATCTGCAACTGCGCGGCATCGCCCCCACGTCCCACGCGGCGCTGATCGCCGACCTCGCCCCCCTCGGCCTGATCGACGACGGGATCGAGCAGGAAGGCCGGCGCAATCTGGTGGTGACACCCCTGTGGTCGCCCGGCGACGGCACCATGGCGTTGGCCGGCGCCATCGAAGACGCGCTGACCCGGGCACCCGCCTTGCCAGGCAAATTCGGCATTGCCCTCGATACCGGCGCGGGGCCGGTGCTGAGCGATGTTTCCGCCGACATCAGGGTGGAGCGGGCGGCGGGCGGCAGCCTGATCGTCCGCGCCGACGGCGCCCCGACCGGCCGGGCCGTGACCGAGGGGGAAGTGCCCGGGGCCATCCTCGACCTCGCCCGCTGGTTCGGCGAAGCTGGCGGCATCGAGGACGGCAGGGGGCGCATGGCCCCGCTGCTGGCGCGCGGGGTTGCGCTGCCCCGGCACCTTGCCGGCGATGTCGCGCCCGCCGCGCCGCTGCCGCCACCGGGACCGGGACGCCATGCCCTCGGCATGGTCGTCGGCTTTGCCTTTGGCCGCCTGCGCGCGGAGGTGCTGGACAGCCTCGGCCGGGCTGGTGCTGTCCTGCGTCTCACGCCATGGCGGATGCTGCTTGTCGAGGGGGTCGGGGCGCTGCCCGATCTGCCGGGGGCGATCCTCGACCCCGCCGATCCGCGCCGCCGCGTCGACGCCTGCACCGGCGCGCCCGATTGCCCGCAGGCGCAGGCGCCGGTGCGGGCCCTGGCCCTGGCCCTCGCGCCGCATGTGCCGGCGGGCGAGCGTCTTCACGTCTCGGCCTGCGCCAAGGGCTGCGCCCATCCGGCCCCGGCCGCGACCACGCTGGTCGCGGAGGCCGGGGGATTCGCCCTGATCCGCGACGGCCGCGCGGGCGATAGCCCGCATCGCCATGGCCTCGACACCGACAGCCTGATCCGCCACCCCGAGGGGATATTCACCCGATCATGATCGCCAGACGTTACGAGACCGATGGCGCCGCCATCTACGCCCGCTCTTTCGCCATCATCCGGGCGGAGGCGGCGCTCGCCCGCTTCGGCGAAGGGGAAGAGGCGGTGGCGGTGCGCATGATCCATGCCGCCGGCTTCGTCGGGCTGGAACACTTCATCCGCTTCAGCCCCGGCATGGCGGCGGCGGCACGGGCGGCGTTGCAAGCGGGGGCGCCCATCCTGTGCGATGCCCGCATGGTCGCGGAAGGCATTACCCGCGCCCGCCTGCCGGCCAGCAATCCGGTGATCTGCACCCTGAACGACGCTGCCGTTCCCGCGCTTGCCCGCGCGATAGGCAATACCCGCTCCGCCGCCGCGCTGGAGCTGTGGCGGCCGCATCTCTCCGGCGCGCTGGTCGCCATCGGCAATGCGCCGACCGCGTTGTTTCACCTGATGGACATGCTGAAGGACCCGGCCTGTCCGCGTCCGGCGGCGATCATCGGCTGCCCGGTGGGCTTTGTCGGCGCCGCCGAATCCAAGGCGGAGTTGCTGGCGAGCGCGCCGGTGCCCTGCCTCGTGGTCGAGGGACGGCTGGGCGGCTCGGCCATCACGGCGGCGGCGGTAAACGCCCTCGCCAGCGACAGGGAATAGGCGCCATGGCGAGGGTGATCTGCGCCGGCCTCGGCCCCGGCGATCCCGATCTGATCAGCCTGCGGGCCGACCGGCTGATCCGTTCCGCCCGGCACATCGCCTATTTCCGCAAGAAGGGCCGCGCCGGTCAGGCCCGCCGCATCGTTGAGGGAATGCTGGCGCCGGACGCGATCGAGCACGCGATGGAATATCCGGTGACGACCGAACTGCCCTTCGACAGCCCGGCCTATAATGCTCTCCTCACCCGCTTCTACGACGAGTGGTCGACCCGCCTCGCCGAGATCGCGCGGAGCGAGGATGTCGTCGTGCTGTGCGAAGGCGATCCGTTCTTCTACGGCTCCTTCATGCATCTGCATGTCCGCCTGCGGGACCGCGCCACGGTCGAGGTCGTCCCGGGCATTCCCGGCATGGCCGGCTGCTGGCACGCCAGCGGTCAGCCCATCACCTGGGGCGACGATGTCCTGTCCGTGCTGACCGGCACCCTGGCCGAAGACGACCTGATCCGTCACATGGCGGCGGCGGATGCCATCGTCGTCATGAAGACCGGACGCAACCTGCCGAAAATCCGCCGTGCCCTGGTGGCGGCCGGGCGCATCGGCGATGCCGTGCTGATCGAACACGGCACCATGCCGGGCGAGCGGGTGCGCCCCCTCGCGGACGTCGAGACGGCGGAATGTCCCTATTTCGCCATTGTCCTCGCCCATGGCCGGGGCCGGCGGCCCGGCGCGGGAGACGAGGCATGAAGGGCAATCTGACCATCGTCGGCCTCGGCCCCGGACCGTCGAGCCAGATCACGCAGGAGGTCGAGTTCGCGCTGATGCAGGCGACCGATATCGTCGGCTACGGCCCCTATGTCGCGCGCGCGGCCACGGCGGACGCGGTGCTTCATGCCAGCGACAACCGGGTAGAACTCGAGCGGGCGCATCACGCCCTCGACCTCGCCGCCGCCGGAAGGCGCGTCGTCGTTGCCTCCTCCGGCGATCCCGGCGTCTTCGCCATGGCCGCCGCCGTTTTCGAGGCACTGGAGCACCGGCCGGCGGATCACGGCCTCGACATTCATGTCCTGCCCGGGGTTACCGCCATGCTGGCGGCGGCGGCGCGGGTCGGCGCCCCGCTCGGCCATGATTTCTGCGCCATCAACCTGTCGGACAATCTGAAGCCCTGGGCCTTGATCGAAAAGCGACTGCGCCTCGCCGCCGAGGCGGATTTCGCGATGGCCTTCTACAATCCGCGCTCCGCCGCCCGGCCGCATCAGTTCGCCGCCGCGCTCGACATTTTGCGCGACGTCTGCGGTGTCGCGCGTTTCATTGTCTTCGCCCGGGCCGTCGGCAGCGCGGAGGAGCGGATCGAGGTGAGCACCCTCGGCGCGGCGACGGCGGAGATGGCCGACATGCGCACCCTCGTCATTCTGGGCAGCAGCACGACACGGCGGGCCGGCCGCTTCCTCTATACCCCGCGGTCGGCGCCGTGACCGAGCCAGGCCAGGACCTCGTCCACGCTTTCGGTCAGGCGGCGGGGCGGCAAGGCCGGGCGGTCGATCATGATCACCGGCAGGCCCAGCGCCCGCGCGGCGTCCAACTTGGCCCTTGCGCCATCGCCGCCCGCGTTCTTGGCGACGACGATGTCGATGCCGTGTTCGACCATCAGGGCGCGGTCGTCCTCAACCGTGAAGGGCCCACGCCCGAGGATGACGGTGGCATCGGGCAGGGGCAGGGGGCCGTCCGGGGCATCGACCAGCCGCAGCAGGTAGTGATGCCGGGGGGCGACCGCGAAATCCGCCACATGCTGGCGCCCGATGGCCAGAAACACCCGGCGACCCTCAAGCCCGAGCGCCCGCGCCGCGCCCGCCATGTCGGGGACGGACTGCCAGCGGTCGCCCCGTCCCGGGGTCCAGGGCGCCCGTTCGAGCGCGATCAGCGGAACCCTTGCGATCTCGGCGGCGGCGGCGGCATGGGCGCTCATGCTGGCGGCGAAGGGATGGGTGGCGTCGATCAGATGGCTGATCCCCTCGCGTTCCAGATAGTCGACGAGCCCCGCCACGCCGCCGAAGCCGCCGATGCGCGTGGGCAGGGGCTGGGCTGCCGGCGCCTGGGTCCGCCCGGCATAGGAATAGCGGCCGTCGATCCCCGCCGCCGCCAGCGCCCGGGCGAGGCGGCCGGCATCGAGCGTGCCGCCGAGAATGAGGGGACGGATCATGACTGAGCCCTGGCTGTCGATCATCGGCATCGGGGAAGATGGAATGGCCGGCCTGTCGGAGGCAAGCCGGAACGCGCTGTCGCTCGCGGAATTCGTCTTCGGGGGTCTGCGCCACCTTGCCCTCGCCGAGGTCGGCGGGCGAGGGCGCCCGTGGCCGGTGCCCTTCTCGGTCGATCCCGTGCTGGCTTTGCGCGGCCGGCGGGTGGCCGTGCTCGCGTCCGGCGATCCGTTCTGGCATGGCGCAGGCAGGGTGCTGGCGGACCGTCTGGCGCCCGGCGAATGGCGGGCGCATCCCGCGCCTTCGACCTTTTCCCTCGCCGCCGCGCGTCTCGGCTGGCCGGTCGAGACGACCGCCTGCCTCGGCCTTCATGCCATGCCTGTCGAGAGCCTGCGGCCCCGGTTGCGAGATGGCGCACGCCTGATTTGCCTGCTGCGGGATGGCGCGGCCTGCGGTGAACTCGCTGCTTATCTCGCCGCGCAGGGCTTCGGCGCCAGCCGCCTCCATGTCCTCGAGGCGCTGGGCGGCCCCCGGGAGCGGAGACGCACCTGTATCGCATGCGATTACGATCTTGCCGATGTCGCCGCCCCGGTTGCCCTCGGCATCGAGATGGCGGGCCGGCTCGGCCTGCCGCTGACCCCGGGTCTGCCGGACGATCTGTTTGCTCACGACGGCCAGATCACCAAGCGGCCCGTGCGCGCCCTGACCCTCGCCACCCTCGGGCCCCGCCCGGGGGAAGTGCTGTGGGACCTCGGTGCCGCCTCCGGCTCAGTCGCCATCGAATGGTGTCTGGCCGGTGGGGGCGCTGCCATCGCCGCCGAATGCCGGGCGGATCGCATCGCGGGCTTGCGCGCCAATATCGCCGCCTTCGGCCTCGGCCCTCGCATCGCCATCGCGGAAGGCCATTGGCCGGCGCTGCTCGCCGATCTGCCGCCCGCCGACGCCGTCTTCGTCGGCGGCGGGCTGTCGGCGGCCTCTCTCGATCTGCTGTGGGCGCGGTTGCGGCCCGGCGCGCGCCTCGTCGCCAATGCGGTGACGCTGGAGACCGAGGCCCTGCTGATCCTCGCCGCCGGTCGCCACGGCGGTGAGCTGCTGCGGATCGAGCTTGCGGGCGCGGCACCGCTTGGCGCCTTCCGCGGCTGGGTGCCGGCGCGGCCCCTGGTGCAATGGAGCGTGACGCGATGCGTGTAGCGGGTTTCGGCTTCCGGTCGGCGGCGACGCTGCACGCCCTTCTGGCGGCCATCGAGGCGGCGGGCGGGATCGCCGGCGTTACCCATCTCGCCACCGGCGCGGACAAGGCGGGGGCGCCGGTCGCGCTCGCGCTGTCGCGCCACCTCGGCCTGCCGCTCGTCCCCGTGCCCCGCGCCGTGTTGACCACGCAGGGCACCGCCACCTGTTCCCTGCGCAGTGTCGAGGCAACCGGCGCCGGCAGTCTGGCGGAGGCGGCCGCCCTCGCCGTCGCCGGGCCGGGCGCCCGTTTGCTGCGCCCCCGCGCCACCAGCCCCGATGGCATGGCGACGGCGGCCCTCGCCGAAAGGCCCAGATCATGACCGTGCATTTCATCGGCGCCGGCCCCGGCGCGCCCGACCTGATCACCCTGCGCGGCCGCGACCTGATCGCGCGCTGCCCGGTCTGCCTCTATGCCGGCTCGCTGGTGCCTGCGGCCTTGCTCGACCATTGCCCGCCGGGCGCGCGCATCGTCAACACCGCCGCCCTCGATCTCGACGCCATCATCGGCGAAATCGCCGCTGCCCATGCGGCGGGCCATGATGTTGCCCGGCTGCATTCGGGCGACCTTTCGATCTGGTCGGCGATGGGGGAGCAATTGCGCCGGCTGCGGGCTCTCGGCATTCCCTATGACATAACGCCGGGGGTTCCGGCCTTCGCCGCCGCCGCCGCCAGCATTGGTGCCGAGTTGACCCTGCCGGGCCTTGCCCAGTCGGTCGTGCTGACCAGAACCTCCGGCCGGGCGACGGGTATGCCCAAGGGCGAGAGCCTCGCCGCCTTCGCGGCGACGGGCGCGACCATCGCCGTCCATCTTTCGATCCATGTGCTCGACCGGGTGGTCGCCGAGCTTCTGCCCTTTTATGGCGCCGACTGTCCGGCCGCCGTGGTCTTCCGCGCTTCCTGGCCGGAGGAGCGGGTGGTCCACGCCCCGTTGGGCAGGCTGGCGAGCGCGGTCGACGGCGCGGGCGAGCGGACCGCGCTGATCCTGGTCGGGCCGGTGCTGGGGGCGGAGGATTTCGGCGAAAGCCGGCTTTACGCCGCCGATTACGACCGGCGCTTCCGCCCACAGGGCGACACGCCCCGCTTTCCGGAGGGGCGGTGATGCCGCCCGGCCTGATGATCGCCGCCCCCGCCTCGGGCAGCGGCAAGACCACGGTCATGCTCGGCCTTGCCCGGGCCTTCCGCGACCGGGGCGTGATCGTGCAGCCCTACAAGAGCGGCCCGGATTACATCGACCCGGGCTTTCACGCCGCCGCGGCCGGGCGACCGTCTTGGAACCTCGACAGCTGGGCCATGCCGGCGGCGATGATCGACGCCCTCGGGGCCGAGGCATCGGGGGCCGATCTCGTGCTGGCGGAAGGCTCCATGGGGCTTTACGACGGTGTTGCATTGCCGGGGGTGAGTGGCAGCGGTGCCAGCGCGGACATCGCCCGGCGCAGGGGCTGGCCGGTGGTCCTCGTGCTCGATGTCTCGGGTCAGGCGCAGACGGCGGCGGCGGTCGCGCTGGGCCTTGCGAGGTTCCAGCCCGATGTTCGCATCGCCGGGGCGATCCTGAACCGCGTCGCCAGCCCCCGGCACGAGGCGCTGGTCCGCGCCGGCATGGCGCAGGCGGGCATCGCTGTCCTCGGCGCCCTGCCGCGCCGGGCGAAGATCGAAATGCCGGAACGTCACCTCGGCCTCGTCCAGGCCGAGGAACATGGCGCCCTCGAAGCGATGATCGCCGAGGCGGCGGATTTCGTCGCGGATAACGTCGACCTGGACGCCCTGCGGCGCGCGGCAGTCGGCGGCGAAGGCGGGGCGGACGGGGCCCTGAAGATCGCGCCGCCCGGCCAGCGCATCGCCCTTGCCCGCGACGCCGCCTTTTCCTTCGTCTACCCTCATATGCTGGCGGGCTGGCGCCGGGCCGGGGCTGAAATCCTGCCCTTCTCGCCGCTCGCCGATCAGGCGCCGGACGGGACGGCGGATGTCTGCTGGCTGCCCGGCGGCTATCCCGAACTGCACGCCGGCCGGCTCGCCGCCGCGCCGAATTTCCGCGCCGGGCTTCGGCGTTTCGCCGCGACGCGGCCGGTGCATGGTGAATGCGGCGGTTACATGGTGATGGGCAGCGCGCTGATCGACGCGGAGGGCGTGTCCCACGAAATGGCCCGCCTGCTTGGCCTCGTCACCAGTTACGCGGCGCGGCGAATGCATCTCGGCTACCGGCGGGCGCAATTGCTGGCGGCCATGCCGGGCTTCCCGACCGGTGGGGCCTTGCGTGGCCACGAATTCCATTATTCCAGCGTGGTCGCCCTCAACGATCCGCCGCTGGCCCAGGTGGTCGACGCGGCCGGCGCGCCGGTCACGGAAACGGGTTCGCGCCGGGGCCTTGCCACCGGCACCTTCTTTCATCTGATCGCGGGGGCGGCATGACCGGCTTCGTCTCCTTCGTCTCGGCGGGGCCGGGCGATCCCGAGCTTCTCACCCTGAAGGCGGTCGACCGGCTGCGCCGGGCCGATGCCGTGCTCTACGACGATCTCGCCGCGGGCGATATCCTCGGCCATGTCCGCGACGGCGCCGATCTCGTCGGCGTCGGCAAGCGGGCCGGGCGGGCCTCGCCCCGGCAGGACCACATCAATCGCCTGCTGGTCGATTACGCCGCGGGCGGCGCCCGGGTCGTGCGACTGAAGTCCGGCGATGCCGGCATCTTCGGCCGGCTGGAGGAGGAGATCGAAGCCTTGCGCGCCGCCGACATCGCCTTCGAGATCGTGCCCGGCGTGCCGTCGCCCTGCGCCGCCGCCGCCGGGGCGGGATTGCCGCTGACCCGGCGCCAGGCCGCGCGGCGCCTGCAATTCATCACCGGCCATGATGCCACGGGCCGTCTGCCGGACGACCTGAACCTCGCCGCCCTGGCCGACGCGCAGGCGGTCACCGCCGTCTTCATGGGCCGGCGCACTTTCCCCGAGCTGGCCGCCCGGCTGATCGCCGCCGGTCTGCCTGCCGAGACCCCGGCCCTGCTGGTCGAGGACGCCAGCCTGCCCGGCGCGATCCGTCGGCGCGACACGCTGGCGGGCCTTGCCGCGCATCTGGCGGGTGCGGCGAAGGGGGCGGCCCCGGCGATGATCCTGTTCGGTCCCCTGGGGGAGAGCGGCGATGCCTGAAGCCGGCATTCACCTCTCGCTCATCGGTATCGGCAGCGGCAATCCGGACCATGTGACCCTGCAGGCGATCAAGGCGATCAACCGCGCCGATCTTGTGCTGATCCCGCGAAAAGGTGCCGACAAGGCCGATCTCGCCGACCTGCGCCGGGACATCCTGGTCAATGTGCTGACCAATCCCGCGACGCGGATCGCCGATTTCGACCTGCCGGTGCGCGATGCCGGCAATCCCGATTACCGCGCCGGCGTGGACGACTGGCACGATGCCATCGCCGAGGTCTGGTCAGGCACCATCGCCGCGCATCTGCCAGCGGGACGAGGGCGCGTCGTGCTGCTGATCTGGGGCGATCCCGGGCTCTATGACAGCAGCCTGCGCATCGCCGCCCGCCTGAGACCGGCGCCCGCCCTCGAGGTCATTCCCGGCATTACCGCTGTTCAGGCGCTCACGGCCGCGCATCGCATTCCCGTGAATGACATCGGGGCGCCATTCGTCGTCACCACCGGCCGGCACCTGCGCGATCTTGGCTGGCCACCCGGAGTCGACACGGTGGTGGTCATGCTGGATGGCGACTGTGCCTTCCGCCACATCGCTCAGGAGGGGATCCACATATGGTGGGGCGCCTATGTCGGCATGGCGGCGGAGACGATTCTTTCCGGTCCCCTGTTCACGATGGCGCCCGCGATCGCGGAAGCCCGGACCGCCGCCCGCCGCCGTCACGGCTGGATCATGGATATTTATATACTGCGCAGGGCGCGGGCCTGACGGCCGCCCACCGTTCTTCTAATTCCCGGTCGACCGGAGCCGGGTGGCGCCGAGCAGCGCCCCCGGTATCGGGTGCCGCTCTCGCTGACGCTGTGTCGCCAATTTGGTTTGTTCAAATTAGTCGATCTTCCCTTCCGACTTCCTGATATCGCAAAGGTGCAATGCGGCAATCGCGGGGCATGTTTTTTCGCATCGCCTGAAGCGAGATAAAAATAATACGGAAAAACAAAGCCTTACAAGATTTGCGCTGCAGCGGACGGCCGGTTGGCAACGATCTTGCAGAACGTGATCCAAAGCCGCCGGCTACGACCGAGGCAAGGACAGGGAGGCGAGGTTTGCAGAGGAAAACGGAGTCGGCCGTATTGCGTCGACACGCGGGGCATCCACCCACGCGGATTCCATTCGTAACCGAAAACGTTATGAACATCGCCCGGGGCGCGATCCATGCGGCGGCGGTCGTGACCGTCCTGGCGGCTTCGTCGCTGATGCCCGTGACGGCGCGCGCGGACGCTACCGGTTACCGCGTATACCCGGACAATTTGTTTGGGATTGGGCTTGGTTCGTCGGCTTCGGTGGCGAGCGGGTATCATGGTTCGGTTGTTGTGGCGGGCGTGGATGGCCGGGCGTGGAGCACGGTGGACAGTGGCTCGAGCGATCTGCTGCGGCGGGTTGTGGCGGTTCCGGGTCATGGTTTCGCGGCGGTGGGCAATCGCGGCCGCATTCTGGCTGGCGATGCGACGGGCCGGGCCTGGCATGAGGTCTTCGCCGAAGAGGGCCAGAACCTGCGC
>NZ_QGLE01000015.1 GCF_003173035.1 Zavarzinia aquatilis | reverse complement strand
CCCAGAAAGGTCATCCGCATCGCCCTCGCCCGAAAACTCCTCGTCCGGCTCAACGCAAAAGCACGAGACGTCCGGCAGGCCATGCCAAATCTCTCTTGACCAACAAGACAGTCGCTCTCCCCCATTCGTGAATAAAGGGGAGGAACCCATGGCCATTTTTCCGTTGTCTTCGAATTTCGAGGGCGATTTCGTGATCCAGCTGGTCGTCGTCGACGATGGCTCGACCATGGACGAAGTCGCCGCCGCCTGCGCCGTGCATTCGGTGAACCGCCGTGTCGCGCCGCGTCCCGGCAAGGTGCTGCGTGTCCGTCGTCACTCGACCGGCGAGGTCTTTCCGCGTGACCTGCAGGTGAAATCGGCCGGCCTGATGCCGACCGAGACCATCGACGTCATCTTTTCCGACATCTGACCGCGCGAAGAGAAAAAGCATGGCGTTCGAGAAAATCTGCACGCTCGACGACGTCTGGGAAGGCGAGATGGAGGAGTTCACCACCGCCAGCGGCCGTGACGTCCTCGTCGTCTGTGTTGACGGCGGCCGGATCAAGGCCTTCCAGTCCATGTGCCCGCATCAGGAAATCGCCCTCATCGACGGCAGCTTCGAGAATGGCGTGATCACCTGCAAGGCGCATCTCTGGCAGTTCGACAGCGAGACCGGCGCCGGGTTGAACCCGACCGACTGCCGGATCGCGCAGTATCCGGTTGAACTTCGGGGCGACGACGTCTTCGTGAATGTCGAAGGCATCGAGGCCTGCAAATCGCACACCTGACGCGGGAGAGAGACATGTCCAAGCAAAATTCGTCCGGTGACGCCTATCGTAACAACCGCGTCGGCCCGATTCTGCGCGCCGGTGAAGTCGCCCAGGCCGCCATCCAGGCGGTCGAGGATGACAACCCCGGCAAGGAAATCCACGTCGAGGACCGCACCGCCTACATCCGCATCGAATGCGAGGATGAATGCATCCTCACCCGCGCGTCGATGGAGGAGGCCCTGGGCCGTCCGTTCCAGATGCGCGAGATCGAGATCAATCTCGGCTCCTTCTCGGGCCAGATCGACACGTCGGAAGATCGCGTGCGCTTCTATCTCGCCAAGCACATCTGACAAGAACCGAATTCCGGGAAGGAACCCCCAATGTCCGCCGCACCCGAGCCCTTGAAGCCGTTGAAGACCTGGTCGCATCTCGCCGATCGCCGCAAACGGCCGAGCGAATACGACATCGTCAATACCCGCCTGCACTATCGTCAGCGCGATCCGAATGTTCCGTGGGAACTCGATCCCAACCTGGCGATGAACCAGTGGTATCGCAAGTATTGCAACGAAAGCCCGCTGAAGCACCACGACTGGGATCTGTTCCAGGATCCGGATCAGCTGGTCTACCGGACCTACAACATCCTGCAGGACGGGCAGGAGACCTATGTCAACGGCCTGTTCGACCAGTTCAGCGACCGTGGTCACGACCAGATGATCTCGCGCGAGTGGATCGCGACGCTGGCGGCATTCCATTCGCCGGCCCGTTATCTCTATCACGGCCTGCAGATGGGCTCGGCCTATGTCGCCCAGATGGCGCCGGCCAGCACCATCACCACCTGCCTCTACTTCCAGTCGGCGGACTCGCTGCGCTGGGTGACCCACACCGCCTATCGTACGATCGAACTGGGCAAGGCGCAGTCTGATCTCGGTTTCGGCACCGCCGAGCGCAAGATCTGGGAAGACGCGCCGCAGTGGCAGGGCTTCCGCCGTCTGCTGGAAGAAGCCCTGGTCGTCTGGGACTGGTCCGAGGCTTTCGTCGTCTTCAATCTGGTGCTGAAGCCCGCGGTCGAGGAAGTCATGTTCGGCACCTTCGCCGAGGTGGCGCTCGCCAATGGCGATACGCTCTACAGCCTGTTGTCGCAGGCGGAAATGCGCGATGCCGAACGTCATCGCCGGTGGGCGTCGCGCCTCGTCGAAATGGCGCTGACCGTCGAGGGCAACAAGGCCTGGCTGCGCGACCGTGTCGCGGCCTGGACGCCGCTCGCCGAAGCGGCGATCGCCGCCTTTGCCGAAGCCCTGCCGGAAAGCGATGGCGGCGTGGCGGCGACGGCCCGGCTGCTGAATTTCCAGCGCACGCTCGGTCTGCGCGACTGACGATTTAGACCCGGAGATGAAGGAACTCACCTTCATCTTCGGGGCAATCGGCGGATTTCATCTGGAATCCGCGGGCATACCCAAATGGTAAGTTGCGGCATGGTGATGTAATCTAGTGAAATGCTTGGCCTGACAAAAAAATAAGTCGCGGGTCTCATAAAAAATAAAAGGGGGAACCACCATGACTGTAGTCGTGCGAAATTTTTCTACCGTAAGAAATGGCATGGCGGATTCAACCCCTCCTCCTGAAAATGCACGACATTTTCCGGACATCGACGATCTGGCGGCGCGGCTGCGCTTCTGTCCGCAGGTCGGGCGCATCTGGCTTGACGACAAGCGCATGGTGTTGCTGCACAACCACGCCCTTGGCGCGCTGCGCAACGAGTTGATCGAAACCCTCGGCCTTCAGGGCGCGCGGGCCTTGCTGACCCGGATGGGCTATGCCTCCGGGGCGCAGGACGCTGAACTGGCGGTGAAGGTGCGTACCGGGCGCGATTTCTTCGATTTCATCAATGTCGGCCCGCAGCTCCACATGCTCGAGGGTATCGTCACCGTCGAGCCGGTGCGCGTCGAATCCGATGTGAACACGGGCAAGTTCTACGGCGAATTCATCTGGCACGACTCCTGCGAGGACGAAGTGCATATCGCCTCCCACGGCATCGGCAGCGATCCCGCCTGCTGGATGCAGATCGGCTATGCCTCGGGTTACACCAGCATCTTCATGGGCCGGCCGATGCTGTTCCGCGAGGTCGAATGCCGTTCCATGGGCCATTCCGCCTGCCGCATCATTGGCAAGCCGGTCGCCGAATGGTCGGACGCCGACGAGGACATCCGCTACCTGCAGCCCCATACTTTCGCCAACCGCAAGACCGCCGGGCCGATCGTCGTCAACGCCGAGGCCGCCGTGATCGCCTTGCCGGACGAGAACAGCACCGGCTCGCGCTCGCCGGTCAAGGATCTGGTCGGGGCCTCGGCCGGCTTCAATATCGTCTGTCACATGCTCGAGAAGGTCGCTGGCACCAATGCGACCGTGCTGCTGCTTGGTGAATCCGGCGTCGGCAAGGAGATGTTCGCGCAGACCCTGCACCGGATCAGCCCGCGCGCCGAAGGTCCCTTCGTCGCCGTCAACTGCGCCGCGATCCCCGAGCATCTGATCGAATCCGAATTGTTCGGCGTCGAGAAGGGCGCCTACACGGGCGCCATCGCCTCCCGTCCCGGCCGGTTCGAGCGGGCCAATGGCGGCACGCTGTTCCTCGACGAGATCGGCACCCTCAGCCTCGCCGCCCAGGGCAAGTTGCTGCGTGCCCTGCAGGAAGGCGAGATCGAACGGGTGGGCGACCAGCGCAGCCGCAAGATCGACGTGCGCATCGTCGCCGCGACCAATGTGAATTTGCGCCGGGGCGTTGCCGACGGCTCGTTCCGCGAAGACCTGTTCTATCGCCTCAATGTCTTCCCCATCCATATTCCACCGCTGCGCGACCGCCGGGCCGATATTCCGCTGCTGCTGAACCATTTCCTCGGCTTCTTCTGCCGCCGTCACGGCAAGGCCCTGACCGGTTTCACCCAGCGCGCGATCACCAGCCTCTATTCCTATGCCTGGCCCGGCAACGTGCGCGAACTCGAGAACATGGTGGAGCGCGGCGTGATCCTGGCCCCGGAAAATGGCGCCATCGACCTGTGCCATCTCTTCACGTCGGGCGAGAAATTCGATCCCTCCGTGCTCGGCATGGATCAGGAGGGGCACCTTAACCCGATTACCGACGAACCCGCCTCGCGGCCATCGTCGTCCAGCGCGGAACAACTGGTGCAGACTGTGCTGAAGTCGCGCATTCCGCTCGACCAGCTGGAAGATTCGCTGCTGCGCGGCGCGGTCGAACAGGCCCGCGGCAATATTTCGGAAGCCGCCCGTCTGCTCGGCATCAGTCGGGCGCAGCTGTCGTACCGGCTGAAGAAGAGCTGAACCCCGGCGCCTTTTCCGCCTGCCTCATGTGGGTGGAAAGGACGCCGGCCCCTGCAGCCCGGGGTTTCCTTAGACGAAAGTCGCGCATAGCCACCCGAAAAATTTTCTCCCGGACCGCTGGACAATCGCACCTGACCGAATCTAGCCTTGAAGGCAAGAGATCGGACGGGCCGACTGGAACACCAGCGCCGTCCAGGAGGGGTGATCTTGGGTGAAGGCGTAGGCTCCTGTATTCCGGCGATCGAGGCCCGCTCGGTCGTCAAATCCTTCCCCGGCGGGGCGGTTGCCCTCGACCACGTCTCGATCGACATCCGCCCGAACGAATTCTTCACCCTTCTCGGGCCATCGGGCTGCGGCAAGACCACGCTGCTGCGCCTGATCGCCGGCTTCGAGCAGCCGACCGCGGGCGAGATCTATCTCGACGGCGAGCGGATCGAGCATCTGCCGCCCTTCCGCCGGCCGATCAATACCGTCTTTCAGTCCTATGCCCTGTTCCCCCATATGACCGTGGGGCAGAACATCGCCTTCGGCCTCGAGATGCAGGGTATCGCGAAGGCCGAGATCGCCAGGCGTGTCGCCGAGATGCTGGCCCTCGTGAAGCTCGAAGGCTTCGAGGGACGCAAGGCCGACCAGATGTCCGGCGGCCAGCAGCAGCGCGTGGCGCTCGCCCGGGCCCTCGCCAACAAGCCGAAAGTGCTGCTGCTCGACGAGCCGCTGTCCGCCCTCGACCTCAAGCTGCGCAAGGAAATGCAGTTCGAGCTGAAGCGCCTGCAGACCGAGACCGGCATCACCTTCGTCTTCGTCACTCACGATCAGGAAGAAGCCCTGACCATGTCGGACCGCATCGCCGTCATGTCGGCGGGGCGGGTGCTGCAGGTCGGCGCGCCGCGCGATATCTACGAGAATCCGGAGCACCGTTTCGTCGCCGATTTCATCGGCGAGACCGACTTTCTCGACGCCATGGTCGAGGCGTCGGATGACGCGGGTGTGCGCTATCGACTGTCGTCGGGCGCCTTCATCGACGGCCCGCCACAAGACTTCAACGCTGGGGCCAGTGTCGCCCTGTCGACAAGGCCGGAGCGGCTGCACCTGGGCGATGCCGCGGGCGATGGCCTCGCCGGCACGATCGACGCCGTGGTCTATTTCGGCACGGACACCACCTTTCATGTCGCCCTCGACGGCGGTGCCGGCTCGATCCGCGTGCGGGAGCAGAATATCGCCGGCAAGCCCTTTCCCTTCGACAGGGGCGACCGGGTGACGATCCAGATGCCCCGGGCCGCCGTCCGGGCCTTTCGCGACTTCAAGGGCTGAGGCCGGGGGGCGAGGATCGTGATCGAATACTTCCGCCGCACCCCCGCCGCCCGCCGCACCGCCCTGGTCTCCCCCGCCGTCGGGGCGATCCTGCTGTTCATGGTGCTGCCGCTCGGCCTGATGCTGATCTATTCGTTCCTGCAGCGCGCGACCTATGGCGGCGTGATCTGGACCCTGTCGTTCCAGAGCTACATCCAGTTCCTGTTCGAGCATGATCTGGACGACAGCCTGATCTTCAATTCCGCCTATCTGCAGATCTATGCCCGCTCCTTCATCCTCGCGGGCATCACCACGGTCCTTTGCGTCATCATCGGTTTTCCCACCGCGCTCTATCTGGTGCAGCAATCGGAGCGACGGCGGAACATCCTGATGTTCCTGGTGACCATTCCGTTCTGGACCAATCTTCTCGTCCGCACCTATGCCTGGATCCTGCTGCTGAGGCGGGAGGGGCTGGTCGATTACGGATTGCAGGCGGTCGGGATCACCGACGCGCCGCTCGGTCTTCTCTATACCGACGTCGCGAACCTCATCGGTCTCGTCTATTCCTTCCTGCCCTTCATGGTGCTGCCGATCTATTCCAGCCTCGAGAAGCTGGATTTCCGCCTGGTCGAGGCGGCCTATGACCTCGGCGCCAACCGCATCACCGCGCTCCGCCGCATCGTCATCCCCCTCGCCATGCCCGGGATCGCGGCGGGCTGCATCCTCGTCCTCGTGCCTTGTCTTGGCGCCTATGTCACGCCCGAACTCCTGGGTGGCGGCAAGGCGCTGATGATCGGCAACCTGATCCAGCAGCAGTTCGGTGCCTCGCAGAACTGGCCCTTCGGCGCCGCCCTGTCCTTCGCCCTGCTGGCCATCGTGCTGATCGCCCTCATCGCCTATTCGCTGCGCTTCGGCCGCGGCGCCCTGACGGAGGGCCGCTGATGTCCGACAATCCCTTGCGGCGCTTTCCCGGCACCGGCACCGCCGCGCTCGCCTTCTTCGTCTTCCTCTATGCCCCGGTCGTCGTCCTCATCGCCCTGTCGTTCAATTCCGGGCGCTCGTCCACCCTGTGGGAAGGCTTCACCTTCGACTGGTACGGCGTCGTTCTCGACAATCCGGACATCCTGCGCGCGGCCAAGAATTCGCTGATCGTCGGCACGATCTCGACGGTCCTGTCGACCATGCTGGCGACCCTTGCCGCCATCGGCCTCGACCGGGCACGCTTTCGCGGCATGAACGCGGTCAATTCGGTGATCGCCCTGCCGCTCGTCGTGCCGGAAATCGTCACGGCCGTCGCCACATTGATCTTCTTCCTCTCCATCGGGTTGAAGCTCGGCCTCGGCACGGTCATCCTCGCCCATGTCGTGTTCTGCATTCCCTTCGCCTATCTGCCGATCAAGGCGCGGCTCGAAGGGATGCCCATCGCTTACCGCGAGGCGGCGGCCGATCTCTATGCCAACGAATGGCAGACCTTCCGGCGGGTGACCCTGCCGCTGCTCTGGCCCGGGGTGATCGCCGGGGCGATGCTGGCCTTCATCACCAGCCTCGACGATTTCGTCATCACCTATTTCGTCGCCGGGCCCGGGGCCTCGACCCTGCCCATCTACATCTTCGCCAGCCTGCGCATGGGTGTGACGCCCGAGGTCAACGCGATCTCCTCGCTCATGCTCGTCGTCTCCATCCTGTTCGTGTCCGTTTCGGCCTGGATCGGCCGCCGGTCGAAGTGACCGGCTTATCCCAACCTGAGGAGGCTCACATGTCGCTCAATCTGCTGAAGGGTGTCGCCGGCGCGGCACTCACCGCCGTCGCCGTGCTGGCGGCGCCGCTCGCGGCGCAGGCCCGCGAACTGGTGCTCTACAACTGGTCGGATTACACCCCGCCCGAGCTGCTGAAGCGTTTCACCGCCGAGACCGGCATCAACATCACCCTCGACCTCTACGATTCGAACGAGTCCATGCTGGCCAAGCTGAAGGCCGGCGGCTCGGGTTACGACGTCGTCGTGCCGTCCGACTACATGGTCAAGATCATGGCGGACGAGGGGATGCTGGTCGACATCGGCGTGCACGACATGCCGAACTTCAAGAATGTCGAAGGCCCGCTGAAGTCGCCCTATTTCGATCCGGAGCGGAAATACACCGCGCCCTATATGTATGGCACCACCTCCTTCTCCTATGACACCGGGGCGATCAAGGGCCTCGAGGCGAGCTGGAAGGAATTCTACGAACCGCGCGAGGAGCTGCGCGGCAAGATCGCCGTCCTGAACGACCAGGTCGAGGTGATCAACAACGCCCTGCGTTACCTCGGCCTGCCGCTGTGCAACGAGAGCCCGGCCGACATGAAGAAGGTGCAGGAGCTGCTGCTCAAGCAGAAGCCTTTCGTCGCGCTCTATAATTCGGACGGCACCCACGAGCGTCTGGCGGCCAAGGAAGTCGTCATGCACATGCAGTGGAACGGCGCCGCCCACCGCGCCAAGATGGCGCTGCCCTCGGTCGAATATGTCTATGCCAAGGAAGGCATCAGCCTGTGGGCCGACAATTTCGCCGTGCCCGTCGGCGCCAAGAATATCGAGGAAGCCAAGATCTTCATCAACTGGATGATGGACCCGAAGAATATCGCCGAAGCCTCGAACTTCACCGGTTACATGGGCGCCATCCCCGCCGCCGCGCCCTATCTCGACGACGCGATGAAGGCCGACCCGGCGGTGGTCCCGCCCGAAGGCATGGACAAGCTCTTCGTCATGGCCAAGCCCTGCGACGTGAAGGCCAAGGAACTGATGGACAAGGTCTGGACCAACGTCCGCAAGTAAGTCTGCGGCTCCCTATGGCCCCCTCTCCGCCCGCTCGCGGGGGGAGAGGGCGGGGGGTGAGGTGGGGAAGGCTGGGTGATTGCCGGGTGTTGGCTTGTAACCGTGTCGATGTCGGAGCCGCCCACCTCACCCCGGCCCTCTCCCCCCTGAAGGGCGGAGAGGGGGAAGAGATGAGAGAATGTCCGAGACTCTGACCATCGCCCTCTGGGCGAGTAATCTCGAACCCGGCCTGTCGTCGCTGGACGAATGGGCGGCCGGGGTCGGGGCCATGCTGGCGAAAGCCGCGGCCGATGGCGCCGCGCTGCTGGTCATGCCCGAATATGCCTCGGCGCAATGGCTGTCTTTCGCGCCCGCGCTGGCGCCGACCGGGGAAATTCCCTGGCTGGCGGCACGGGAAGCGGCGGCGCTCGATCTGCTCCGCCCGCTCGTCGCGCGCCATGGCGTCGCCCTGCTGGCGGGGACGATCCCGCATGATGACGGCGCCGGGCGTTACACCAACCGGGCCCATGTGCTGTTTCCGGATGGCCGCCACCTCGTTCAGGACAAGATGGCCCTGACCCCGGGGGAGCGGGACCCGGCCGCCTGGTGCCTCGGCACCGGTACCACCTTGAAGGTGATGGAGATCGCGGGCTGGCGCTTCGCCGTTGTCATCTGCCTTGACATCGAGTTGCCGGCGCTGTCGGTCCGCCTCGCCGGGCTCGACCTCGATTTCATCGTGGTGCCGTCGATGACCCGGCTCGCCTCGGGCAATGCCAGGGTCTTTGGCTGCGCCAAGGCGCGGGCGGTCGAATTGATGACCGTCATCGCCGCCGTCGGCGCCATCGGCAACCGGCCCCTGTCGGGGGCGGCGCATCCCAACACCTCGGGCGCCGCCGTCTATTACCCTTGCGAGGAAGCCCTCGGTTTCACCGGCTTCGGCCCCGCGACCGCCATCGCCGACACGGCGGCGGGGGCCGGACCTTATCTGCTCTGCCGCGACCTGCCGCTCGGGCTTGTCCGGGCCTTGCGCCGTCAGGGCGCGGAAGTCTGGCCCGGCGCCTGGAGCGCGGCCCATCTCGTCATCGAGGACCTGTGATGAAGACGATTTTCAACGCCGACCACAAACTGCATGACGCCGCCTTCGAGCTGATCGGCGGCAAGATGATGCCGGCCTTCGAATGCCCGCGCCGGGCCGAGATCGTGCTGGAAAAAGTGACCGAGGCGAAGCTGGGTCCCGTCATCGCGCCGACCGCCACGGGTATCGCCGCCGCGGCCAAGGTGCATGATGCCAAGTTCGTCGCCTTCCTCGAAAAGGCCTGGGGCCTGTGGTCCGAGGAACATGGCGACAGCGACGCCCTGCCCATGACCTGGCCCGCCCGCTCGCTGCGCCAGATCGAGCCGGATTCGATCGACGGCAAGCTGGGCTTCTATTCCTTCGACGCGGGCTGCGGCCTGACGAAAACCTCGTTCCAGGCCATCGCCGCCGGGGTCGAGACTTCGCTGACCGGCGTCGACCTCATCCTCGCCGGCGAGACGTCGGCCTTCGCCCTCAGCCGGCCGCCGGGCCATCACGCGACCGCCGACCAGATGGGCGGCTACTGTTACCTGAACAATGCCGCCATCGCGGCGCAGGTCCTGGCCGAGGCCGGGCGCCGGGTCGCCATCCTCGATGTCGACTATCATCACGGCAATGGCACGCAGGCGATCTTCTACGAACGGGGCGATATCTATTTCGCCTCGATCCACGGCCATCCGACGCAGGAATATCCGTATTTTCTCGGCTATGCCGACGAGACCGGGGCGGGCGCGGGCGAGGGGGCGAACCTCAACCTGCCGCTCTACTGGGGCTCGGCCTGGGATGCCTATGGTGCCGCGCTGGACAAGGCCTGCGAGGGCATCGTCGCCTTCGGCGCCGACACGGTGGTGGTCTCCCTCGGCCTCGATACGTTCGAGGAAGACCCGATCTCGAAATTCAAGCTGAAGTCGGAGGATTACCTCCGCATGGGCGAGCGGATCCGCAAACTCGGCCTGCAGACCCTGTTCGTCTTCGAGGGCGGTTACGCGGTCGAGGCGCTGGGCATCAATACCGCCAACGTGCTGATCGGCTTCGAGAGCTGAGGCTTCATTGCGCGGGGGCCGGTCCCTGGTGGACCGGCAGGCGGGCGGCTTCTTCCATATCCGCCCGCAACCGCGCCCGCAGCCAGTCGCGGAAGCGGCGAACGGCGGGCGCGGGGCGCCTGCGTGGCGGCGAGACCAGCCAATAGCCGTGATCCTGCAGGACGGCGCGGGTGAGGCGGATCAACCGTCCCGCCGCCCGGTCGTCGAAATCGAGCACGGAATCGCCGAGCGCGATGCCCTGGCCGAGGGCCGCCGCCTCGATCGCCAGATGCGTGTCGTGCAGCATCAGGCCCGAGGGCGCTGTGGCGCTCACCTCGCCGCCGGTGAAACGGCCCCAGCGCGGCCACAGCTCGCCATCCTCGTGCAGCAGGGTGAAACGGCGCAGGTCTTCGACGCCGGGCTCCGCCGGGAGCTGCGCGGCGATGGCGGGGCAGGCGACCGGATAGACCTCGACCATGGTCAACAACTCCGCCTCGGCATGGGGCCAGCCGCCTCGTCCGTAGCGGATGCCGAGGTCGATGCCCTCCGCCTTCAGGTCGGCGAGGCGGTCGCCCGGCGCCAGCACCAGCTCGACCTCCGGCGCCAGGGCGCGAAACTCGGCCAGCCGGCGCAGCAGCCAGCGCTGGGCGAAGACCGGCTCCACCGTCACCGTCACCCGCTGGGTCGGCGTGGCCGGCCGTTCCGCCTCGAAGGCGGCCGCCATGGCCTCGAACGCCGGGGCGAGCGCGGCGCCCAGCCGCCGGCCGGCGTCGGTCAGGGCGATGCCACGGCTGTGGCGCTCGAACAGGGCAAGGCCCAGCCAGATCTCCAGATCGCGGACATGGCGGCTGACCGCGGCCGGGGCGACGTTCAGCTCCTCGGCCGCGCGGGCGAAGGACTGGTGCCGGAACGCCGCCTCGAAGGCGCGCGCGGCATTGAGGGGCGGCAGGCTGCGGCTCATGGTCAAGGCTAACTTTTTGTTGTGCTCAGCGCAACGGGACGGCGTTTGAGCGTTGGCGCCGCCGCGCCGATCCTGTGGGCGACCCACAGGAGATGTCCCATGTTCGCCTTTGTCTACGACGCCTTTGCCTTGTTCCTGTCCGCGCTGTTGTCCGGGCCGTCGCGGCCGGATCGCCGCCGGGACTATTGACCGGGGCTTGCCATACGTCGTTTTAATCGCTGGAATAGAGAAAGCGGGCCGCCCCGGCGCCGCCCCGAAGGACCAGCGATTTGGCACGCGAGAGTACCCTGCGCCACAAGGCCGACCCCACGACCTCCGAAACGGCGGAGCAATTGCTCCTCGCCGCCGCCGCGCTGATGACCGAACGCAACACGATCGACGTGCCGGTGGCCGATGTCGCGGCCAGGGCCGGCCTGAACGCGGCGCTGGTCAATTACTATTTCCGCACCAAGACCGGGCTGCATATCGCCCTTGTCCGGCGCGACGCGGCCCAGTCGGTCGCCGAGATGCAGCGCCTGCTGGCGACCGACCTGCCCCCGGCCGAGAAGATGCGCCGTCACCTGACCGGCATCATCCGCACCTTCTATCGCTGCCCTTATCTTTACCGGCTGATGCGGGCGCTGATGCGCGACGCCGATTCCAAGGCGGCGCGGGAGCTGAGCGAATTCTTCAGCCGCCCGGTGGTCGAGACCCAGAAGGCGATCATCGCCGAAGGGGTGGCCACGGGGGCGTTCCGGCCCATCGACCCGATGATGTTCCACCTCTGCGCCATCGGCGCCTGCGACCATCTCTTCGCCGAGTCGAGCACGCTGCGCTATACGTTCGGCGTGACCGAGATCGACCAGGACCTGTGCAACCGCTATGCCGAGACGGCGGTCGACATCCTGATGAATGGTTTCCTGGCGAAATCCGCCTGAGGACTCAGACCAGCTTCCGCTCGGTCATGAACAGACGCAGGGCAAAGCCGAGGAAGATCACCCCGGACAAAGCCTCGACCCCGGCGCGGAACCAGCGGTTGGCGGCGATGCGGGCGGCCGCGCGCGCGGCGAAGGCGGCGATGACGAGCAGATAGAGCCCGCCGATGATCGCCACCATCTGCCCCATGATGAACATCTGCAGCGCGACATGGCCCAGTTGGGGCGCGACGAACTGGGGCAGGAAGGCGAGATAGAACAGGATCACCTTGGCGTTCAGCAGATTGGTGACCAGCGCCTGGGTGAAGATGCGCCGGGCATCGAGGCTGCTGTCCTGCCGCACCGCGCCGGCGGCGCCGTGATGCTTCCAGTGGTGGCGGGCGGCGAGCAGCGCCTTCACGCCGAGAAAGGCGAGATAGGCGGCGCCCGCGGTCTTCAGGCCCTGGAACAGCCCGGGCGAGGCGGCGACGACGGCGGAAATGCCGGCCGCGGCCAGGGTTGAATGGGTGAAATTGCCCAGCGTGATGCCGCCGATGGCGGTCCAGCCGGCGCGCCTGCCATCGAACAGGCTGCGCCCCAGCACCAGCAGGAAATCCGGCCCCGGGATCAGGATCAGGATGACGACGGCGACGAGATAGAGCTGGAACAGATGCGGGTCGAGCGGCAGGTCCATGTCGTCACCAAAAGGGTCAGAGCGCGGGCTTCGGCAATCCTGCCTGGGCGCAGGCCGCCGTCAAGCAGTTGGCCAGCAGGCAGGCGATGGTCATGGGGCCGACGCCGCCGGGCACCGGCGTGATATGGCCCGCGACCTCGGCCGCCGAGGCATAGTCGACATCGCCGACGAGGCGGGTGCCGCTGCCATCCAGCTTGGGCACGCGGTTGATGCCGACGTCGATCACCGTCGCGCCCGGCTTCACCCAGTCGCCCTTCACGAGCTGCGGGATGCCGACGGCGGCGACCAGGATATCGGCGCTGCGCGCGAGGGCGGGCAGGTCGCGAGTCTTGGAATGGGCGATGGTGACCGTGCAGCTTTCCTTCAGGAGAAGATGCGCCATCGGCTTGCCGACGATGTTGGAGCGGCCGATGACCACCGCGTTCAGCCCGGCCAGATTGCCGCCCAGCCGGTCCTTGACCAGCATCAGGCAGCCGAGCGGGGTGCAGGGCACCAGCCCCTCCGCCCCGACCGCCAGCTTGCCGGCGTTGACGACATGGAAACCGTCGACATCCTTGGCCGGGTCGATCAGGTCGATCACCTTGGCCGCGTCCATGTGGCGGGGCAGGGGCAGCTGGACGAGGATGCCGTTCACGGCGGGGTCGGCGTTCAGCGCCGCCACCCGCTCCAGCAGTTCCTGTTCGCTGGCGTCGGCCGGCAGCTTGAATTCGAAGGAATTCATGCCCGCGGCCCTGGTCTGCTCGCCCTTGTTGCGGACATAGACCTGGCTGGCCGGATCCTCGCCGACGAGGACGACGGCGAGACCGGGGGTGATGCCATGCTCTGCCTTCAGGCGGGCGACCCCGGCGGCGACACGGGTTCGCAATCCGGCGGCGAAAGCCTTGCCGTCAATCACCTGCGCGGTCATGGGACACCCCTGTCGCTGTGGCGGCCGGGCCGCCCTCAATCCTTCGATGGCGCGGGGTTAAGCCATTTGGCGAGGCGCTGCAACAGCGTCTCGCTGCTACCTGCTATGACGAGGAGCTTTTGCCGCGAGGTGTGGCCGGAACGGATCGTCACCGACGATTTCGGCACATCCAGCGCCTCGGCGACGAAACGGATCAGCGCCTCGTTGGCGGCGCCGTCGACCGGCGGGGCATTCAGGCGGATCGCCGCCGCCGTCCGGCCGTCCGCCCCGGCGACGATCCCCTCGAGACTGTTCCGCGAAGCCCGGGGCGACAGCTTCACCGCGAGGCGAACCGCGTCGCCGCCCGCCTCCGCCGCGAAAGGCAGCCCGGCCATCAGAGGCCCAGCAGCACTTCGGGAATGAAGCGGCGCAGGAAGAAGATGACGATCAGCAGGATGACCGGCGAGAAATCCATGCCGCCCGCCGAGGGCACGATGCGGCGAATCGGGCGCAGCAGGGGCTCGGTCACCACATGCAGTCCCTGACCGATGGAGCGCACCGCCGGGCTGTAGGGATTGATCACGTTGAAGGCGATCAGCCACGAGATGACGGCGGTGCCGATCAGCACCCAGGTATAGAGGGAAAGAATCAGATCAATGGTCTGAACAAGGGCAATCATCGCGTCCATCCGCTGGCCAACCCCTGCCGATGTAGGGCTTTGAAAGCCGACGCGCAACCCGCTTGACAGACGATATTGGCTTGAGCATTATCCGCGCCTCGCAAGCGGCGGGTGAGGGGCTGTAGCTCAGATGGGAGAGCGCCTCGTTCGCAATGAGGAGGCCAGCGGTTCGATTCCGCTCAGCTCCACCAACCTTCCCCCCGCTGCGGGATTTAAAGACATCGCGGTTCCCCGGATTCGGAAATAGCTGACGCTGCGTCGCTTCCGACGGTGGGCATTTTTATTCCTGAAGGCTCCGAACCTCGGCTGTTTCCTCTTGCCCGTCATCCGGCGGGACAAACCGTGCTCGAAAGCGGGGGGTGCGGCCCTGTGCACCGGCGCTCTCGGAAATGGCGGCCAACAGCCTCCGTTTCTCGACTGTTCGTCTGGTGCCGTCGTTGACGGGCGCGGGCACGGTTGACCAGCCGAGAGCTTTCACCCGACGGGCGATGCGCTCGGCCTGTTGCTCAATCGTGATCGTGCGATAGTTCATGGGCAGCTTCCTTGAGGTCTGACAGGCCAAAATCGCCTGCCGTGTCCTCGCGAATACGGCGTTCAAGGTAGGCTTCGTCCAGGTCGTCCGCAAGAAGGTAGAGAATCGCCGCCTGCTCCCGCATCGCCGGAACTTTCCGGGGGGCCGAGTTATATTGCCCCATGCGGTCGGCAATAAGGTCTTCGACGGGTGGAAGGTGGATAGCGGCATCGCCGATCGTTGCCATGACGAGACGTGATCTGTCGCATCGGCCGTCGAATAGAGTCCCGCTGACAAGCTCGACGCCCATGTCGAGATCCGGGTGATAAAAGCCGCGGGCAAGGTGCCCGCGACGATCCTCATCCTTGAAACCCACGATCAGCAAATTGCGCCGAAGCAAATTTTCCGATGCCGTCCACAGGTCGAAATCACCAGAAGTGATGGCGCCCCCAGTGAAAAACTCCACCGCTGCCCCACCAACCAGAATGGGCGGAGTGCCCCCGGACTTTACGGCCGCGGTTGCGGCTTTGGCGATCAAGGCCAAGCCTTCGAGGAATTCGGGACGATAGGCCATCATACCCTCCTCCCTGCAGTCTCTGGAGACAAATCCGTCAATGAAAAGACCACCCCAGGGGCATTATGGGGTGGTCCTGCCTGCGTCTCAAAGGCCGAAAACACGCCGGCCCAGGGCCGGCGTCGCTCCCCGCCCTACAGATCGAGCACCAGCGTGTCCTTGCCGGTGCCGCGCGAGACGCAGGGAATCATGTGCTGGCCGCTGGCGCGTTCCTCGTCGGTCAGCACGGAATCGCGATGCTCGATCGTGCCGGAGATCACCTTGCAGCGGCAGGTGCCGCAGATGCCGCGCCGGCACAGGGTGTCGACCGGCAGGCGCGCCGCCTCGAGCGCGTCGGTCAGGGCGGCGCCGGCCGCGACCTCGATGCGCTTGCCGCTGCGCGCCAGCGTTACCGTGAAGGCCTCGCCCGGGGACAGGGGCACGGGGGAGAAATTCTCGGTCGAGACGGCGTCCGCCGGCCAGCCGAGGCTGAAGGCGACCGCCTTCACCCGGTCCATGAAGCCGCCCGGGCCACACAGGTGGATGCGGTCGCCGTCGTGCCAGGGGCCGATGGCGGCGGCGATTTCCCCGTCGCTGAAGCCCTTGCCCTCGTCGTAATGCGGCTGGATACGGGCGGCGAAGGGGAAACGCGCGAAACTGGCGCCGAAGGGGGCGCCGGCCGCGTCCCGCGCGAAGAGATGCAGGGTGAAATCGCGGCCCTGCAGGGCGTGGGCCATGGAAATCAGCGGCGTCATGCCGATGCCGCCGGCGATCAGGACATGGCGTCCGCCGCCGTCCCGCAGGGGGAAATGGCTGCGCGGCCGGCCGACCTCGATCTCGGCCCCCGTCACCAGCCGCTCGTGCACCGCGATGGAGCCGCCGCGCCCCGCCGCTTCGCGCTTCACGCCGATCTGCCAGGTCCCGGCCTGGCCGGGCACGCCGATCAGCGAATATTGCCGGACCCTGTGGGGATCGAGCCGCAGGTCGACATGGGCGCCAGCCTCGAAACCGGGCAGGTCGCCGCCGTCGGCGCGGGCGAGGGTGAACAGGCGGATGCCGTTCGCGATGTCCTCGACCGCGGTCACGCGGGCGCGGCGCCAGGGCTGCTCCGCCTCGGGCAGGGTCGGGGCCTCGCTCTCGACGAGGCCGCGGAACAGCACGCCACGCGGCGCCAGCAGGCGCTCCGCCGCGCGCCAGCCGGCTTCGAGCCGGTAGAAGGGCAGCTGGGGGTAGAGGTGATGAATAAGGTGCGCGCTCTGCCCCAGCATGAAGGACAGCACCAGGGGATTGCGCTCGATCATCACCGTCGCGTGGATGGGATGCTCGCGCTGCTCGACGCCGGGCGGATGCTGGATATGGGCGAAGAGATAGGTGGTGATGCCGAGGCCAAGACGCTGGGGCAGCAGCCAGACCAGCAGCCATTCATAGGCGTAGGGCGAGGCGATCCAGGCGACATGCCAGGCGACATAGAGCGAAAAGCCCAGCAGGAAGCGGCTGTTCTGCAGCGCCGTCCAGCGATTGAAACGCCTCACGTACCAGAAGAACCAGATGATATCTATGAAGAACAGGGCGGGCAGCACGCCGGGCAGGGGCGCCACCAGGATGTCGTCCGGGTCGTCGCCATGCTCGCCCGTGCTCTTGTGGTGCTCGAGATGGAGGTGGCGATAGACCGCGACCTCGATCCCGGGCAGCAGGAACTGGCCGCCCAGCGTGCCGATGATGTCGTTGAGCAGCGGGCTGCGCGAAATCGCCCGATGCGTGCCGTCGTGCAGCACGGTGAAGGAGGCGTAGACCAGCACCGAGCTGATCGCGATGGCGATGGCGGGATGCAGCACGCCGGTCACCATGGCCCAGCCCGACAGGCCGAAACCGGCGATGCAGCCGGTCAGCAGCGCCAGGGTCGGCACCGGGAACAGGGGCAGGACGTGCAGGTCCTGCAGGCTGGGGGTGCTGCGGGCACGGGCCGCGAGGCCCCAATCCGCCGATGCTTGGGCTTGCATGTCTCTCCTCCGCTTTTCGGCCAAGGTGACGAGAACGGCCGGGCCCTCCCACCCCCCTATTCGAGGTGCTGGACCTGCGAGGCCCGGAGGGGTGTTCTAGCCCGCAGAAAACAAGGCAAAACCGGGAGGAACGGGGCCATGGAATTCGATTACGTCATCGTCGGCGGTGGCTCGGCCGGTTGCGTGATGGCCAATCGGCTGAGCGCGGACGGCCGCAGCAAGGTCTGCCTGATCGAGGCGGGCACGGCCAAATCGTCGCCGCTGGTGCGCTGGCCCGGCATGTTCGGCATGAACATGCTGACCCATCGCTATAACTGGGCCTTCAATTCCCTGCCCAACCCGGCGACCGGCGGGCGCAGCCACTTCCTGCCGCGCGGCAAGGGTCTCGGCGGCTCCTCTGCGATCAACGCCATGGTCTATATCCGGGGCGATGCCTCCGACTATGACACCTGGGCGCAGAGCGGCAACCGCGGCTGGGCCTATCAGGATGTTCTGCCCTACTTCCGCCGGGCCGAGGACAACGCGCGGGGCGCCGACGATTTTCACGGCGAGGGCGGGCCGCTGCACGTCTCCGACACCCATTACGGCTATGTCCCCAACCTGAAATTCATCGAGGCGGCGGAACAGGCGGGCTTCCCGCGCAACCCGGATTTCAACGGCGCGCAGTTCGAGGGCGTCGGCCTCTATCAGTTCACGATCAAGGACGGGCGGCGCTGGGGCGTGCGCCAGGCCTATCTCGAACCCGCGCGCTCGCGCCCGAACCTGACCGTGCTGACCGATGCGCGGGTGCTGAAACTGGCGATGGACGGGCGCCGCGCGACCGGCGTCGTCGTCGACCGCGCGGGCAAGCGCGAGACGATCAAGGCCGGGCGCGAAGTGATCATGGCCGCCGGCAGCTTCGGCACGCCGCAGGTTCTCCTGCTCTCGGGCATTGGCCCGGCGGCGGAGCTGCGCGCCAAGGGCATCGGCGTCGTCCACGACCTGCCGGGTGTCGGCCGCAACCTGCAGGAACATCCCGACGTCGCCGCGGTCTATTCGTCGAAGCTGCGCGACGGCTTCGTGATGAATGGCGCCGGCCTGATGAAGATGGCGGGGGCTGGCCTCTCCTACATGATGGGGCGGCGCGACAACATGCTGGGCCGCTCCGTCACCCAGGCGGGCGGTTTCATCAAGTCGGACCCGAGCGTCGACGTACCCGATCTGCAGCTGCATTTCGTGCCCCTGGTCTTCGTCGACCATGGCCGCGACACCAAGGCGATGGGCCAGCATGGTCTGTCGCTGCACGCCTGTTTCCTGCGCCCCTACAGCCGGGGCAGCGTCACCCTGGCCTCGCCCGATCCCTTCGACGATCCGGCCATCGACATCGGCCTGCTGTCCGACGAGCGCGACGTCGACCGCCTGATCAAGGGCGTGAAACTGTGCCGCCGCATCCTGCAGCAGCCGGCCCTTGCCGCCCATCTCGACCGCGAGATGATCCCGGGCGTCGAGGTGCGCAGTGACGCCGAACTGGGCGCCGCGGTGCGCCAACACTGCGAACACGTCTATCACCCGGTGGGCACGGCCAAGATGGGCAGCGATCCGATGGCCGTCGTCGGCGACGACCTCAAGGTCCATGGCATCGCCGGGCTTCGCGTCGTCGATGCCTCGATCATGCCGACGCTGGTCTCGGGCAATACCAACGCGCCGACCATCATGATCGCGGAAAAGGCGGCGGACATGATCCTCGGCCGCGCCGCCCTGCCGCGGGAAGAGACGCGCAACGTCGCCTGATCGCGGCCGCGCGCAGGCAGGAAAAAAGGGGCGGGCCGCCACGGCGACCCGCCCCTTCCCTTGTCCGCTCAGTGCTGTGCTTCGGGCAGATGCACGGTCATGCCAGCCAGGCAGGGCGAGACCTTGATCTGGCAGGCGAGGCGCGAGCCCTCGGTCGGGCTGGGCGCGAATTCGAGCAGCGAGGTTTCCATGTCGCTCTTGGCCGGCAGGCGCTCCAGCCATTCCGGGTCGACATGGATATGGCAGGTGGCGCAGGCGCAGGCGCCGCCGCAATCCGCGTCGATGCCCGGCACCATGTTGGCGACCGCGCCTTCCATGATGCTGTGGCCGTCCGCGATCTCGACTTCGTGACGGGTGCCGTTGTGTTCGATGAAGGTAATCTTGCTCATGATTGCTGACTCTCTCAGGCGCGGATGCGGACGGGCAGGGATTCGTAGCCCTTGACGAAGCAGGAGTAGACGCGTTTCGGCTCGCCCATCACCTCGATGGGCTGGTCGGGCCAGCGCTTCAGGATTTCTTCCCAGACGATGCGCAGCTGCATCTCGCCGAGACGGTTGCCGACGCAGCGGTGGATGCCGAAGCCGAAGGACAGATGCTGGCGCGGGCGGGCGCGGTCGATGATGAATTCATTCGGCCGCTCGATCGCCTCCTCGTCGCGGTTGCCCGAGACGTACCACATGACGACCTTGTCGCCGGCGCGGATGGTCTTGCCGCCCAGCACCGTGTCCATCTTCGCCGTGCGGCGCATATGGGCGAGCGGGGTCTGCCAGCGGATGATTTCCGGCACCATGCTGCTGATCAGGGCCGGATTCTCGCGCAGCTTGCGGTACTGGTCCGGGAATTCGTTGAGGGCCAGCAGGCCGCCGGTGATCGAGTTCCGGGTGGTGTCGTTGCCGCCGACGATGAGCAGCAAGAGGTTACCGAGAAACTCCTCAGGCGACATGTGACGCATGGCGTCCGAATGGGCCATCATCGAGATCAGGTCGTTGCCCGGTTCGGCGTTCACCCGCTCGTTCCACAGCCGGGTGAAATAGGCGCCGCATTCCATCACCTCGGCCATCTTCTGCTCGTAGCTGTCGATGATGCCCGAACCCGGGGTCGCGGTCGCGACGTCCGACCAGCGCGTCAGCTTGCGGCGGTCTTCCCAGGGGAAATCGAACAGGGTGGCCAGCATCTGGGTGGTCAGCTCGATCGACACCCGCTCGACCCAGTTGAAGGTCTCGTTCACCGGCAGGTCGTCGAGAATCATGCCGACGCGCGCACGGATGGTCGATTCGAGCTTGGCCAGATTCTCCGGCGAGACGATGGGGCTGACCGTCTTGCGCTGTTCGTCGTGCTTGGGCGGGTCCATGGCGATGAACATGGGCAGGCCCAGCTTGGCGTTGCCGTCCTCGATGGTGATGCCGCCCAGCTCGGTGTCGGACGAGAAGATGTTGTGGCTCGTCTCGACCTGCATGATGTCCTTGTATTTGGTCACCGACCAATAGGGACCGAACATGCCGTTGGCGCACCAATGGACCGGGTCTTCCTTGCGCAGCCGCTCGAAATACGGCCATAGCGTGAAATCCCGGAAGCGCGCGGGATCGCTGACGTCGATATCGGCGAGCGGTATCGCGTAAGGATCGTTGGCGCCGTCCCGTTTCAAGGCTGCTTCACTCATCTCCGCACTCCCTGTTTCCCGCAAGCGGGGGTGGTTCGTTGTTCTTTGTCCTTGGCGGCTTTGCCGCTCCTCATCGGACCCGCGTCGATACGCGGACCTGATCGAGGCTCACTTTCAGGCAAGGCGGCGTGGGCAACCCCCCCCTCGATCGAGGGGAAATCGGAAGCGCCTATTCTTGCGGTTCGGTTTCATGCCAAATCGGGAGAAATGTCGCCTCTCCCACCCCATACGGGTGGGGGGCAGACCCCCCTGATCCGTCGCACCCTCTGGCAACGGCAAGACACCGCAGGAAGCGGCGCGGCCTAACGACGAGGCTCCGGGGCAACCGGACGCACAGGGAGGAAGAGATGACGCGACCATTCGCGTTGGGAGTCCACTCGCGGACTTCTCATGACATCACGCCAGGGGCGGCAAGCCCAATGTTCCACCGCTAGGCAGGGGGCTCGGGGCTCGTGCAGAATTTCAGCTATCGCCTTTCGCACGCGATCATGACCAATCGGGGCATCTCGATTTTCATCATCGCGCTCATCACGGCCTTTTTCGGCTGGGGTTGCCGCAACGTCGAGTTGAGGACGATCTTCTCCGACCTGTTGCCGGCGGACCATCCCTTCGTCGAGACCTTCAAGGACCATCCGAACTTCGGCAATCCGCTGACCATCACCATCATGGTCAAGCGCACCGACGGTGACATCTACAACATCGAGACCCTGCAGAAAGTCTGGAACCTGACCCGTGACGTCGACCTGGCGCCCGGCGTCGACCATGACCAGGTGATCTCGATCTCGACCGAGAAGGTGCGCTATGCCGAGGCGGTGCCGGGCGGTATCGACACCCAGCCGGTCATGGGCGACACCATTCCCTCGACCCAGGCCGATATCGACGAATTCAAGCGCCGCGTCGACATGGCGCCGCTGGCCCGTCGCTTCTATATCTCCGAAGATGGCACCGCGACCCTGATCACCGCGACCTTCATCGAACGCCTGCTCGATTACGGCCAGACCTTCGAATACATGCAGAAGATCGTGGAAGATGCGCGCGACGCGAACCACGAAGTGCATATGGCGGGTATGCCGGCCCTGACCGGCTGGGTCTACCGCTATCAGCAGCAGATGATCGGCATCTTCGCCATCACCGGCTTTGCCCTGCTGTTCTGCCTCATCCTCTACATGCGCAATTTCGCCGGCGTGATCACCCCGATCACCACTTCGATCATCGCTGCGATCTGGGGCTTCGGCTTCGTCGGCTGGCTCGGCCTCGCGATCGAGCCGCTGATCATGGTCGTGCCGCTGCTGCTCGTCGCCCGTTCGTTCAGCCACAGCGTGCAGTTCACCGAGCGTTACTACGAGATCTATCTCCACGTCGGCGACAAGCGCAAGGCGGCGGAGATCGCGCTCTCGGTGATGATGGCGCCCTCCATGCTCGGCATCTTCACCGACGCGGCGGGCCTGCTGCTCATCGCCCTGGCGCCCATTCCCGCCATGGAACGCTTCGCGGTGTTCTGCGGCTGGTGGGCCTCGATGCTCGTGCCGGCCAACGTCTTCCTGTCGCCGCTCATCCTCTCGTTCCTGCCGGCGCCGCGCAACGTGCGGAAGATCACCGGCATGGACGGTGACCACGGCTTCCACGCCGCGCTGAAGCGCTTCCTCGGCCATGTCGCGACCATCACCTATGGCCGCACGGCGCGCATCACCACGGTGGCCTTCCTGATCATCACCGGCGTCTCGACCTACGAGTTCCTGCAGATGAAGGTGGGCAACCCGGTCGAGGGCAGCAACATCCTGTGGGAGGACGGCGAGTTCAACACCGCGGTCGCAGCGATCAACCGCAACTTCCCCGGTGTGAATACGCTCGAGATCGTGCTCGAGGCGAAGAACCCGATCAATCCGAACCGGGTGGCGCGCCAGGCCGAGACCATCGCGACCATGGCCCAGATCCAGTACGCGCTGGAGCACATGGACAACCCGCCTGAGGCGACCCTGTCCTTCGCCGACTATCTGCCCGAGGCCAACCGCCTGTTCGCGGGTGGCAATCCGAAGTGGGCGCCGCTCGATCCGACCGACGCGGCCACGGGCGCCGCGGTGGGCGCGGTGATGTTCGGCACCAGCCCGAAGGCCTTCCTGCATGTCGCGGACTTCGAGCAGCAGAACGCCACGGTCTCGCTCTGGTACAAGAACAACAAGCAGGAAACGGTCGATCTCGCCCTGGCCCAGGCCCGCAAGGCCGTGGAACTGGTCGGTGTCGATCATCCCGAGTTCACGGTTCGTCTCGCCACCGGCACCATCGCCCTGCAGCAGTCGATCAACGACACCGTCGCCCAGTATGAATATGTCATCCTCGGCGCGTTGAACGTGATCATCCTGGTGGGCTGCGCCATCGCCTATCGCTCGATCACCGCCGGCTTCTTCCTGCTGATCCCGGCTGGGCGCGGTGATGGTCGAACTCGGCATCGGCCTCGACGTCAACACCCTGCCCATCGCCTCGATCGGCATCGGCGTCGGCATCGACTACGGCATCTATCTGCTCTCGCGCATCTGCGAGGAATATCAGGCGACCAAGCGTTATGACACGGCGATCCGGGCCGCGATCATGACCACGGGCAAGGCGATCCTGTTCACCGCCTCCATCGTCGCGGTCGGCATCCTGCCCTGGTATTTCCTGTCGGACCTGAAGTTCCTCGCCGACATGGGCCTGCTCCTCGTCATGGTCATGACCATCAACATGGTCCTCGCCATCGTCGTGGTGCCGCTGCTGGTCTGGCTGTTCAAGCCGCACTTCGTAACCCGCGACGACCTGCTGGTCGGCGAATCCATCGACCTCAGCCAGTACACCGAAGGCCGCGCCCTCGAGCAGGCGGCATTCGCGAAATAACCCGAGCGTAAAACAAGAACCAACCAGAAAACCCAGTCCGGGAGGAAGAGCAATGCATATCACCAAGTTCGACAAGGGCTATACCCGTCGCCAGTTCATGGACAAGTCGGCCAAGGCCGGGCTCTCGCTCGGGATGCTGACGGCGCTCTGGCCGGAGATCGCGCGGTCGGGCGATATCTCCAAGGTCTATCCGGAAGAGCTGCTCTCGATCGACGCCTACACCAAGGGCAAGATCAAGACCGGCGATATCGTCGACGCCAACAATGTCGACATCGTGAAGGACCTGCTCGACCCCATCGCCTACAAGCAGGTGAAGGAGATGGGCCGCAAGATCCGCATCGTGAAGACGACGACGGACGTGACCCGCATGTTCCCGCACAAGTATCTCGAGGCCACGCTCAGCAACAAGGGCAAGGCCAAGTTCGACGCCAAGGGCAACGTCGTGATCGAGAACGGCGATCCCTGGATCGGCGGCAACCCCTTCCCCGATTCGAAGGACGGCCTCGAGGCCTTCGCCAACATCACGCTGTCCTGGGGCCGTCACGACCAGACGCTCTACGCGATCAAGGACTGGGACATCTCGCCGTCCGGCTCGGTTTCCTACCAGTATGACTTCTGCTGGTGCGAGCAGAACACCACGGGCCTGCTGAACAATCCGGAAGGCCCGTACTGGCAGGGCAAGAAGGACCGTAACCGGTACCAGTCGGTGTGGTTCCTGACGCCCAACGACGTGCGCGGCACCTCGTTCCTGAACGAATGGTACTACGACCAGACCCAGTTCCCGGATCTGTTCGGTTACCTGCCGGCCTTCAAGCGCGAGCGCCGCTTCCCGACCAACCAGCGTTTCGAGCCGCTGGTGCCGGGCGTCACCATCTTCCTGTCGGACGCCTGGGCCGCGGGCGACCCGATGCTGACCTGGGGCAACTACAAGGTGATCGAGACCAAGCCGCATCTCGGCGCCGTTTCCGAGAACTGGGCGGGTGACGATCCGAACTGGGAAAAGCCGGCGCACGGCGGCCCGAAGGATCAGACCTTCTGGCTCTCCAACATGGAACTCTGCCCCGAAGTGCTGGTGATCGAGTGCGAGCCGACGGGTTACCCGCGGGCCCCGGTCGGCAAGAAGCGCGTCTATGTCGACACCCGTAACATGATGTTCATCGCCTATCTGACCTACGACCGTCGCGGCGAGATGTGGAAGTCGTTCGAGCCGGCGTTCAGCCTCTACGACACCGGCAAGAACAAGGTGATGGACGGCGACCACGTGCATTGGTCGTGGGGTCACTTCACCTGCCACGACATCCAGTCGAACCGCATGAGCCGCGCGCTGAAGGCCAAGGAAATTGCCGGCGGCTACAAGTCCGGCTTCAACCAGGGCGACGGCATCCACGACCAGTATCTGACCATCCAGGCGATCCGGCGTCTCGGCGCCTGATCCTCGGTCGGACCTCACCATAAGAAAGATGGGCCGGCGACAGCGATCGCCGGCCCGACAGGGCGGAAACAGGGGTAACGGGACATGGGAAGCAGGATCGGAGGCAGGGTGATCGGCCTCGTCGCGGCGGCGGGCAGTCTGCTGGCGGCGGGCGTGGCGCTCGCGGGGGCGACCCCGGCACTCGATACGGTGCGGCAGGGCACGACGCATGAGGCGATCTTCTGCCTGTCGGCGAGTGGCAACGAACGGCTGGCGGCGGGCGTGCCCAATCTGCTGTTCACCAGCGCGGACGCGGGCCAGACCTGGCAGCGCGTGACCGACATCAACAGCGCCAGTGCCTATCTCGGCTGCACGCTGAACAACGATGTCGCCCTCGTGGTCGGCCAGCAGGGCGTGATGCTGCGGCGCGACGCCAAGGGCTGGGCCAAGGTCGACGCCGGCACCGATGCCCGGCTGTTCTCGGTCGATGCCAACGATGCCGGACGGGCGATCACCGTCGGCGCCTTCGGCACCATCCTTGTCTCGTCCGACACCGGTCAGACCTGGAAGAAGATCGACTTCGACTGGTCGCGCACCAATGACCAGGGCTTCGAGCCGCATCTCTACAGCGCCAGCATCGACACCGACGGCACCATGACCGTGGTCGGAGAATTCGAGCTGATCATGCGCTCGAAGGACGGCGGCGCGACCTGGGATGTCGTCCATGTCGGTACCGCCTCGCTGTTCGATCTGAAGATCGAGACGAGCGGCATCGGCTATGCCGTCGGCCAGAACGGCAAGGTGCTGCGCACTCACGATCACGGGGCGACCTGGGAAGCCGTCGACAGTGGCAGCACGGCCAACCTTCTCGGTATCGCGCGGGGCGAGGATGGCAAGACCCTGATCACCGGTATGCGCACCATGCTGGTCGCGACCGACGAGGCGACGAAGCTGACGCCGCTCGTCGCCGGCGACATCTCCACCACCTGGTATCAGCCGGCGATGGCCGCCAAGGGCAGCGGCTGGCTCGTGGGCGGTCACACCGGGCGTATCGCGCGCGTCGAACAGAACTGAAGCCGGTCGTCCGACGACCAGGGGGGGAAACCATGTCCAGAAAAAAACAGACCGGCACCGCCGGCATCGTCACGGGCAGCATCATCGGCGGGGCCATGCTCGGCCTCGTCGTTCCCGCGCTCGCCATCGACTTCTCGATCTCCGGCTTCATCCGCCAGGAAATGGCGATCAAGCTGAGCGACAGGGAAAATCAGGCCAACAATCACGGCAACCCGTTCAACGGCCAGGACGTGCCGCTCGAGCCGCTCGGGCTTAACCTGTCGAGCGTCGCCGGGCTGAACGGGTTGCTCGGCAGCCTCGGCCTGCCGACGGTGACGGACGTGACCCAGCCGCTGTTCGGCTCGGCCGCGACGCTGCCGCCGACCGGGCGGCGTGACGTGCGCACGGCGAAGAACGACTTCAACCTGTTCGCGACCCGTGTCGAAGTGAACATGGCGGCGGCGATCGACGCCAACTGGAGCGCGCGCCTGACCGTTCGCGGTTACTACGACTGGAACGCCTACGACGACAATTCGGACACGAATTTCTTCGAGACGCAGATGCGCAGCGGCGGCGGCGGCACCCCGCTCGAATATGCCGAGAAGGATTTCATGATCGACCTGCCGGTGGCGACGGTCGACTACACCAACGGTCCACTGTTCGTCCGCATGGGCAACCAGCAGATCGCCTGGGGCGAGGCTATTTTCTTCCGCGTCATGGACGTGCCCGCCGGCCTCGACTACCGGCGCCATCTGATCTTAGAGCCGGCGATCGAGGAATATGGCGACAAGCGTGTGCCCGCGCTCGGCGTCCGTGCGTCCTATCAGATCAATTCGGAATGGGAAGTCGAAGGTTTCGTGCAGAAGTTCGAGCCGTCGCTCTATCCCAATCCGTCGACACCCTACAACGTGGTGCCCGACCAGTTCACGGTGCACGAGCGCTATAAGGGCTATGCCGACGACCTGTGGAATGTCGGCGGTCGCATCCGCGCCCAGCTCGGCAATCTCGGCCTGCAGTTCATCGCCGTCTCGCGGCATAACCCGGACGGCGTGCTCCGCTGGACCAAGTCGGGCGTGAACAGGGACCTGCCGGTGCTGCCCGGCTCGGGCGCGACCCTGGCCGAGACCCCGTTCGAGGTCGACCAGAAGAACGGCGTGAAGAGCCAGGAGGAATGGTATTGGTACTCCAATTCGGTCCGGCTCGACGGCACCCAGGGCCTCAATGCCGCGATCGACGACTTCCAGCCGGCGACCGGCGCAGTGACCGCCTATAACGTCGGCGAGAGCGACGCGCTCGCCCGGGGCGAGCTCGATACGTTCTTCTGGCTCTCGGGCGGTCTGCGCGGCCATATAGAAAATGTCTTCCCCTACGAGAATGTGTTCGGCGCCAGCGTGAACTATGTCTTCGACGGCGAACCCGGCTCGTTCCTCGAACAGCTGATCGGCCGCGTCGAGGTCACCTATACGCCGGATCGCACCTTCACCAACCCGACCCTGGGCCAGGACTTCATCAAGGAAGACCAGTGGTCCTTCGCCGCGGTGTTCGAGAAGTGGCACCGCTGGAGCGAGGATTTCCCGGCAGCCTATCTCGTGCTGCAGTTCATGTATAAGAACGGCTCCGACATCTTCGATGTCAAAACCCGCCACCTGTCGGGCTACAACTCGACGGCGACCACGACCCCGAAGGGCGTCGACTATTCGGCGGCCATCGCCTTCGCCGGTTTCCAGCCCTCGCCTTCGCTCGAATGGAAATTCGAATGGGCGGTGCTCTACGAGATCGACGGCGGCTGGTTCTTCCAGCCGGGGTTGCGCTGGAAGCCCAACGACAAGTGGGAAGCCAATATCTACGCCAACATCGTCGTCGCCCCGGAGGACGGCCGGTCCGCCATCGCCCTCGTCGACTATCTCGACGAACTCGCGCTTCGCGTGACCTATCAGTTCTAGCGTTCAGTCCCCGGCCCCCCAGCCGGTACTCGGGGAGGAGGAGCGACCTCCACACCTCCTCCCCTTTTTTTTGAATACGGGGCGAAACGCGGTAATTATAGGAATGAATCAATAAAGCATCGGCACCAATGCCGGGCACGATGGTTCGGGGGAAACAGATGGGGACGAAAACGCCGCCGTCACTGGTCAGGACCGCCAAGGCGCGGCCGACACCGCTGCAGCAATGGACAGTACGGCGGGACGGATTGCTGGCGCGACTTTCGGCCGAGGCCGGCGACATGCAGGCGATCGTGCTCGAGGCACCGCCCGGTTACGGCAAATCGACGGTCATGCGGCAATGGCTCGAATTGCGCAGCGAACAGGGCTGGCGCACGGCGTGGCTATCGCTCGACGCGCTCGACGACGAACCGGGACGCTTCGCCTCGCTGGTGATCGGGGCCTTCCCGGGCCTGTGCCGTCAATCCGTCGTTCTTGGCTCCGGCGAGCTGCAGGAAATCGAGGAGGTGGTCGACCGGCTGCTGTCCCATGATTTCAGCGAGCGGCCGGCCGCGCTCTTCATCGACGATTTCCATGTCGTCACCAACGCCAATATCCATCGGGCGATCGGGCGCCTCGCGGCCCAGGCGCCGGAAGGCTTCCAGCTGGTGATCAGCAGCCGCATCGCCCTGCCCATGGCCCTCGCCAAGGCCAGGCTGGCCGGCACTGTCCTCGTCCTGCGGGAAGGCGATCTCGCGCTCAGCGATGCCGAGACGCAGCGTCTGCTGGGCAATATCTGCAAGCGCGAAATCGCGCCCGACCAGGCCGAGCAATTGCGCCAGCGCGCGGGTGGCTGGGCGGCCATGCTGCAGATGGCGGGCCTCGCCCTCGAAGCCTCGGAAAGCCCGGCCCGCTTCATCGACGAGTTTTCGGGCACCGATATCGAGGTTTCGCGCTACCTGTGCGAAGTCACCCTCGACCTGCAGCAGCCCGATGTGCGGCGGCTCCTGCTCGCGACCTCGCCCCTCGACATGTTCTCGCCCGAACTCTGCACCGCTTTGACCGGGCTCGAAAATGCCCGCGCCCTGCTCGCGGAAATTGAGGATCGCCATCTGTTGCTGATCCCCCTCGACCGTCAGCGGCGCTGGTTCAAGTATCACGCCCTGTTCCGCGAGTTCTTGGAATCCCGGCTCGAGGTCGACCACCCGGGCGAAAAGAAACGCCTGCTGTCGGCGGCCAGCACCTGGTTCCACGACGCGGGGGAAATCGAACTCGCCGTCGAACATGCCCTGCGCGCGGGCGACCACGAGCGGGCCGCCGCCTTCGCTTCCGACCGACTGACGGACATCGCGCTCAATCGCGGCGAACATGCGACGGTGCAGCGCTGGATCAGCAATCTGCCGGGCGAGATCATCGACCGCTATCCGTCGCTGAAGATCGGTCTGGCCTGGGCCTTCACCTTCCGCCAGCGCCACGCCGAGGCCGGGCGCCTGCTGTCCAGCGTCGAGAACGACGTCCAGGCCGCCCTCAACCTCGACAAGATCACCGAGGAACAGGCGGCCGAGACCCTGTCGACCTGCGACATGATCCGGGCCATCGCGGCGACGGCGTCTGACCGCTATACCGTCGCCGGCAAGCTGTTCCGGGCCTTCGATCGCAAATGGACCCGCACGGGTTTCATGGAACAGGCCTCGATCCTCATCGCCAATGCCTACACCGCTCTCGCCCTCGGCCGGCCGCGCGAAACGCGGCGTCTTCTCGAGCAATCGGAAGAGGTCGTGGTCCGCAGTCAGGCCCCCTATGCCTATGGCTGGTACGCGGTGGTCAAGGCGAGGCTCGCGCTCTACGAGGGCAAGCTCGGCGATGTGATCGAGCATTCGAGGCTGACGCTCGAAAATCACGACGTGGACATACGTCCCGTTGGTTTCGTGCGGGAATTGATGTCGGTCTGCCTCGCCGAGGCTCATTACGAGGCGAACCGGCTCGAGGAAGCGCGGCAGTCGATGGACGAGGCGGGCGAGGCGGCGCTGGGCCATGTCACGGTCGAACTGGGGGAAAGCGCCAGCCGGGTGCTGGCGCGGCTTGCCCTCCCTTCAGGACAGGTCGAGGAGGCGCTGTCGATCCTGCGCCGCTCCATCGCTCTTGCCCAGCAGGCGGGATTGCCGCGCCTCGTCGACCTGCTGGGCGGCGAGATGGCGACCTGCCTCATCCGTGTCGGCCGGCTGGACGAGGCGTTCCAGGTCGATCAGGAAATGGGCCTGTCGCAGCCGACGACCGAGGATTTCGCCGCTTCCCTGGACATGCGCCAGCTGACCCAGGCGCGGCTGTCGCTGGCGCGGGGCGATGTCGGGCGGGCGTCGCGTCTGGTCGCCACCCTGCTGAACCGGGTTCGTTCGACCGGCCAGGTGAGGCTGGAGATTTCCGCGCTCTGCCTTGCCGCCGGGGCGCAGGCCCAGTCGGGCGACATGGCGGAAAGCCGGCGTCTTGCCACCCAGGCGAAACTGACCGCGGCTCAGGCCGGCTTCCGCCGTTCGGTCATCGACGAGGATTACCTGCTCGGCGGGCTGATCGAGCGTCAGGCGGCGCCGGTGCCCGATTTCGTGCTGCCGGATGTCGGCGCGGGCAATGGCCTCAACGGCCTGTCCCACCGCGAGGGGCATGTGCTGACCCTGATTTCGCAGGGCCTGACCAACCGCGACATCGCCGAAGCCCTCGTGCTGTCGGAAGAGACGGTGAAATGGCACATGCGCAACATCACCAAGAAGCTGAATGCCCGCAACCGCACCCATGCGGTGCAGATCGCGCGCCAGTCGGGCCTGCTGCATTGACGGGGTTGGAATTAATCTATTTCAACTGACCAAAGTTTGCCTATAATACCCCGGCGACGGCCCATCGGCCGCGCGAAGACCCCGGATCACGGGGCTTGCCCGATCTGGGGCATGGACGAGACCTTGCGGGCGGCGCGGCCCGCGGTCCTTTGCTGGGGGAGAGCCGATGGCGCTCGAGCATTTCGATGTGTTGATCGTGGGCGCCGGCCTGTCCGGCATCGGGGCCGCCTGGCACCTGAAGACCTATTGCCCGGGCAAGAGCTACGCCATTCTCGAGGGGCGGGAGCGGCTGGGCGGTACCTGGGATCTGTTCCGCTATCCAGGCATCCGCTCGGACAGCGACATGTATACCCTCGGCTATTCCTTCAAGCCCTGGACCGACGCCAAGGCGATCGCCGATGGCCCGTCCATCCTGCGCTACATGACCGAAGTGGCCCGGGATGGCGGCATCAAGGACCATATCCGCTACGGCCTCAAGGTGAGGTCGGCGGCCTGGTCCTCGGCTGACGCGGCCTGGACGGTCGAGGCAGAGAGGACGGCGGCCGGCGAGACCCTGCGCCTCACCTGCAATTTCCTTTACGGCTGCAGCGGTTATTACAATTACGACGAAGGCTTCACCCCCGATTTTCCGGGACGCGAAGCGTTTCTGGGCCGTTTCGTCCATCCCCAGCACTGGCCGGAAGGTCTCGATTACGCGGGCAAGAAGGTGGTGATCATCGGCTCTGGCGCGACGGCGGTCACCCTGGTGCCGGAAATGGCCAAGACCGCGGCCCATGTCACCATGCTGCAGCGCTCGCCGACCTATGTCATTTCCCGCCCGGGCGAGGACAAGCTGGCGAACACGTTGCGCAAATATCTGCCGGCCAGGCTGGCCTATGGCATCACGCGGTGGAAGAACGTCGGCCTTGGCATGTTGTTCTTCCAGCTCTCGCGCCGCCGTCCGGAAAAGGTGAAGCAGCAGATCATCGGTCTCATCCGCCGCCAGCTCGGCCCGGATTTCGATGTCGAGAAGCATTTCACCCCGGCCTACAAGCCGTGGGACCAGCGCGTCTGCCTGGTGCCGGACGGCGATCTGTTCAAGATGCTGCGCGCGGGGAAAGCCTCGGTCGTCACCGATCACATCGAGAGTTTCACCGAAAAGGGCATCCGCCTGAAGTCGGGCGAGGAGCTGGAGGCGGATATCGTCGTCTCGGCGACCGGGCTGAAGCTGCTGTTCCTCGGCGGCATGGCGCTGTCGGTCGACGGCCGGCAGGTCGCGGCGAGCGAACTCTATAACTACCGGGGCATGATGTATTCCGATGTGCCCAATCTGGTCACAGCCTTCGGTTATACCAATGCCTCCTGGACCCTGAAGGCGGATCTTACGGCCGAGCGGGTGTGCCGCCTGCTGAACCACATGGACCGCCACGGTTACGTGAGCGCGACGCCGCGCCTGACCGATCCCGAAGTGAAGCCCGAGCCTTTCATCGACTTCTCGTCGGGCTACGTCCAGCGCGCCTTGCAGGATTTTCCGCGTCAGGGCTCGAAGCGGCCGTGGAAGCTTTATCAGAACTATCTGCTCGACATCCTGACGCTGCGCTACGGCAAGCTGGACGATGGCGCGCTGGCCTTCGCCGGCAAGCCGAAGGCCTCGGCCCCCGCCCAGCCGGCGCCCAAGGCCGCGGCGTGAGGGGTTACTTGCCGATGAAGGCGGTAAAGCCGGCCACATAGGGGCCGAGCTGGGCGGCAACCTCGCCGTCCAGCAGGGCGCCTTCGCCATCGAAGACCTTGCCGGCGCGGGAGACCATCAGGCGCCCCTCCGACCAGTGCCTCATGCCCAGCGCGCGCAGAACCTGCAGCCAATGGGCCTGCGACAGGATGGTGCCGAAGCCGCCGGGCGAGGCCCCCGCGAGGGCGACCGGCTTTCCGGCGAACAGCTTGCCGCCGGCGACACCGCCGCGCGACAGCCAGTCGATGGCATTCTTGAACACGCCGGGCATCCCGTTGTTGTATTCGGGCGTCGACAGGATCAGGCCGTCCGCTGCCGCGATCTGTGCCGCCAGGGCGGCCACGGCCGGCGGAATCCCTTCCGCCGCCTCGAGGTCGCCGTCATAGAGCGGAATGCCGTGCAGGGTCGCGACCTCGACGGTCGTGCCCGCCGGGGCATGGGCGGCGAAGGCCCGGGCCAGGGCGGTGTTGAACGATGCCCGGCGCAGGCTGCCGGAAATGGCGAGAATCTTGGTCATGCTTCATTCCCCCTTCAGTCGGCGCGGCGGCCGATCCGCCGCGCCATGGTTCCCGTTCCGTCAGGCCGCGTCCACCAGAACCACTTCCGCGTCCTCGATCGCCGTCACCGTGATGCGGTCGAGGCCGGTGATGGCGGCGCCATCGCGGGCGTTCACCGTGACATCGCCGACCACGACCTTGCCGAGGGCCGGCACCAGATAGGCGTGGCGCTCGGGCGTCAGGTCATAGGTCGCGCTCTCGCCGGCCTTCAGGGTCGCGCCCAGCACCCGCGCGTCGGTGCGGATGGGCAGGGCGTCCTCGTCGCCGAAGCCGCTGGCGAGGGTAACGAAGCGGCCGGCCCGGTCGTCCTTGGGGAAGGGTTTGGCGCCCCAGGATGGTGCCGCGCCGCGGCTGGTCGGGTGAATCCAGATCTGGAAGATCTGGGTGTCCTCGTCCTCGAGATTATATTCCGAATGGCGGATGCCGGAGCCGGCGGACATCACCTGCACATCGCCCGCTTCGGTGCGGCCGGCGTTACCCAGGCTGTCCTTGTGGCTGATCGCACCCTTGCGGACATAGGTGATGATTTCCATGTCGGCATGGCCATGGGGCGGGAAGCCGGTCTGGGCCGCGATCGTGTCGTCGTTCCAGACCCGCAGGCTGCCCCAGCCCATGCGGCTGCGGTCGAAATAATCGCCGAAGGCGAAATGATGCTTGGCCTGCAGCCAGCCGTGATCGGCGGCGCCGAGACCCGAGAAGGGGCGAAGTTCGATCATTGTCCGTCTCCCATGTTGTGGACCACCCCCGGTGGCCGTCATGGGCAGAAGGTAGGCATTTTCCCGGTCGTGAAAAATGGCCGCCCGTGAAAGGAATTATTTCCAAGACGTGTTCAATGATCGGCTTCGCCCCTTACATTCACGGTCGCAGCAGGATCGAGCCCGTGGTCTGGCCGGCTTCCAGCGCGCGGTGTGCCGCCGCCGCCTCGGCCAGCGGAAATTCGGCCCCGACGGTGATGCGCAGGCCATCCTCGATCATGTCGAAGAGATCGCTCGCCGCCTCGCGGTAGGAGGCAGGATCGGCGGCATAGGCAAAGACGCTCGGCCGGGCAAGGGCGAGGGAGCGGCGCGGGCCGAGATCGGCGACGTCGATGGCGGGCAGGCTGCCGCTGGCCTGGCCGATGCTGGCGATCGTGCCGAAGGGGGCGACGGCGTCGAGGGTCCGCAGCAGGGTCTCGCCACCGATGCCGTCATAGGCGACGTCGACGCCCTTTCCGCCGGTCAGGCGGCGCGCCTCGGCGACGAAATCCTGCCGCCGGTACAGGATCGCATGGTCGAGGCCGTGTTCGAGGGCGATTTCCGCCTTGTCCTCGCTGCCGACGGTGCCGATCACAAGGGCACCCAGGCTCTTGGCCCATTGGGTGAGGACGAGGCCGACGCCGCCCGCCGCCGCCTGGACGAGCACGGTGATCCCCGGCCCGACCGGAAACACCCGGTGCAGCAGCATGTGCACGGTGATGCCGCGCAGCATGGCGGCGGCGGCGGTGGCCGTGCCGACGGTGGCGGGCAGGGGGATCAGCCGGCCGGCGGGCATATTCCGCACCTCGGCATAGCCGCCGATGGGCAGGCCCGCATAGGCGACACGCTGGCCGACGTGCAAGCCCTCGACCCCCGGCCCCAGCGCCTCGATCGCGCCCGCGCCCTCGACCCCTGGCACCGCGGGCAGGCCGGGCACCGGATAAAGACCCTGCCGGTGATAGATGTCGACGAAATTGACCCCGACCGCCCCCTGACGGACGCGGACCTCGCCCGGGCCGGGGGGCGGCACGTCGGCCTCCCGCAGCTGGAGGACATCGGCACCGCCATGGGCGGCGAGGGCGACGGAAAGGGACACGGCACGCTCCTGTCGACGAAAGACAGGCGCAGGCTAATGGCTCGCATCATGGGGCAATATCCGGTGATATCGCGGATGATCTGTGCGAAATTGCGCAGATGAGCAATTGGGACGATCTGCGGTTCTTCGCCGCCCTCGCGCGGGTCGGCAGCCTGTCGGCGGCGGCGCGGGTGCTGCAGACCGATCACACCACGGTTGCCCGGCGCATCGCCGCGCTGGAGGCGCGCCTTGGCGTCAAACTGTTCGACCGTCTGCCCCGGGGCTATGCCCTGACCGACGAAGGGGCGGCGCTGACCGTCCGCCTTGGCGCGGTCGAGGAGGCGGTGCTCGCCTTCGAGCGGCAGGCCGGCGGCGCCGGTCAGGCGATCCGGGGCGTGGTGCGCCTCGGCGCGCCGCCGGCCTTCGCCAGCCAGTGGCTGATGCCGCGCCTTGCCCCGCTGCTCGACCGTCATCCGGGGCTGGTGCTCGACCTGTCGGTCGCCAATGCGATCAGCAATCTTTCGCGGCGCGAGGTCGACCTGTCGCTCCGCCTCTACCGGCCGGAGGACAAGGGCCTCGTCGCCCGCCATGTCGGTCGCCTGACCTATGGTCTCTATGGCCGGCGCGATTATGTCGCCCGGGGCGATGACTGGCGTTACATCGGTTATGATGGCGAACTGTCCGACGTGCCGCAGCAGCGCTGGCTGCGCGAGCTTGCCGGGGCCACGGGCGTCGGCCTGATGACCAACGATCTGTCGGCCATGCTGGCGGCGCTGCGGGCCGGCATGGGGGTCGCGGCGGTGCCCCATGTCCTCGCCGGGGGCGAGGACCTCGTCTGCCTGCGCGACGGGCCGGAGGCGGCGCGCGACCTCTGGCTCGTCGTGCATCCCGACATGCGGCGAAGCCCGCGGGTGCGCGCGGTGATGGATGCGCTGGTCGAGGCGACGGCGCCCCTGCGCGCCGGCTGAACGGTGCGCGCCGGCTTCAGGCCGCGATGGGGCCGTGGTCGGGCACGGCGGAGACCCGCTCGCCCCAGCGTTCATAGGGGAAATAATCCCAGACCGCGTGATGCTGGGCGGCCCAATTGTCCCACAGCAGGATCATGTCCTTTTCCCAGTGCACCCGCACCTGCAGGGCGAGGCTGCGCTCGACATGGCGGGCGAGGAAGCCGAGCAGGGCATCGCTCTCCGGCCGGGGCAGCTGCACGATATGGGTGGTGAAGGCCGGATTGACATAGAGATAGGGCCGGCCGGTCACCGGATGGCGGGCGATCACCGGGTGTTCCGTCACCGGGAAGGCATTGGTGCCCTGCGGGGCCGAGCCATAGCCCTGGGTCCAGGCGTGGCCGCCGTCGTGGATCGCGGTCAGGCCGGTCAGCAGGGCCTTCAGCCGGTCCGACAGGGTCTCGTAAGCCAGATACATATTGGCGAAGGCGGTATCGCCGCCGCCGATCTCCGGCAGCCGGGTCAGGCGCAGGGCCGAGACCTGAATCGGATGCTGGTCGCAGGAGACATCGGCGTGCCAGGCATCGCCCGCGGTGAAGCGCGACTGCGGTCCGGTGCGCCAGGACAGGATTTCGGGATCGTAGTCGCCCCCGGCGATCACCCGGCTGGCGCCCAGCAGATGGCTGTGCAACGTGCCGAAATGGCGGCCCAGGGTCTTGTGCTGCTCGGCGGACAGCGGCTGGCCGGGCAGTGCCACCACCAGGAATTCATGCAGGGCCCGGCGCAGCTCCGCCACCTGCGCGCCGGTCAGCGGCTGGCGCAGGTCGATCCCGGTGATCCTCGCGCCGATGGTGGGCGACAGGCGCTCCACGGTCAGATGCTCGAAGGGCGCGTGGGCGGCACTGTTCCAGGCTTCCAGCGCCGGCTTGTCGTTGAGGTCGCGGTAAAAACTCATGATGTCCTCGGTCATCGGCAATGACTTCAGGGCAGCATGAACCACAGTCCGGCGGAATGATTTGCGTCAATCCGTATATTTGTGATGTTGAAAATTATATTGTACGTAAAAATACAGTAATTATGGCGCCGCGCCGTCCTCCGCCCGGACCCGAACCACGGTCACCGTGCAGGGCGCCTCGGCCGCGACCTCGCCCGAGACCGAGCCGAGCAGGCTGCGCATGGCCGAACGCTCGCGCGCGCCCATGACGATATGGTCGATATGGTTGGCGCGGGCGTAGTCGAGGATGGCGTCGGCGGGCGAGGTCGCCTCGAGCACATGGAAGGTCACGCTGCCGTCGGGCAATTCCAGCGGCCGGGCCCAGTGGCGCAGCTCGATCAGGCGCTGCAGGTGCTTGTGCTCGCCCTCGTCGTCGAGGGTGGAATCAATGCCGATGCGGCGCAGCTTCAGCACGTTGACGCAGGCAAGGCGGGCGCGCGGCATGGCGATCATCAGCTGGCGGATGGTCGCCCGCATGGCCTCGGCCGCGGCATCGCCCAGGGTGTTGAAATCGACCGCGGCCATGATGATCGGGGCATCGCCCGGCGCCGGCCCCTTGTCGATGACGAGAATATGGTCGAGGTCCATGCGCCGCTTGAAGGCGGCGATGAAGCCGTCCTGCGTCATGCGCTCCGACCGGGCGGTCAGCGACACCTGACCCGGCGTCCGCAGGTCGAGGGCGAGCTGGGCCGCGGTCGGATGGCGCTGGGCGGGATCGACCTCGAGGCAGCGCAGGATGATCTCCTGCAGCCAGGGCGGACACTCGGGGCGCAGCTTGCGCGGCGGCGGCGGGTCGCGCCACAGGCGCTTCTTGAGGCCCTTCAGGGTCTGGGGATCGCCGAAGGGCCGCGTGCCGGTGACGAAGAAATACATCAGCGAGCCGAGGGCGAAGAGATCGCTGCGCGGCTCCGATCGCTGTCCCAGCACCTGTTCCGGCGCCATATAGGGCGCGGTGCCATAGGGCAGGCGGAATTCCTCGTCGAGCAGGTCGGGCAGCAGCAGATGATGCGACAGGCCGAAGTCGATCAAGGCCATCTCGCCCGACGGCCGCACCATGACGTTGGACGGCTTTACGTCGAGATGCACGACCTGCTGACGGTGCAGCGCGTCGAGGGCGGTGGCGACGCGGGCGCCGATGTCGGCCACCTCCGCCGGGGGCAGGGGCAGATCGGGCAGGCGGGTGTGCAGGCTCTTGCCCTCGATCCACTCCATGACGATGTAGGGCAGGGTGCGGAAATCGCCGGCAGCGACGAATTTCGGCACATGCGGCCCCGACAGCCGGGGCAGGATCATCTGCTCCATTTCGAAGCCGACGATGGTCGCCGGGTCCTCGCCCTCGGCGAGGCGCGGCACCTTCATGATCAACGGGGTGTCGATGCCGGGCTTCTTCACGGCCCAGATGGTGGCCATGCCGCCCCGATGGACCTGCGAATCGACGGTGAAGCCGTCGATGACGCTGCCGGGGCTGATCCGCGGCGCCGCCACGATGGTTCAGTGCCCGGCGAACAGGCGGCTGGCGAGGCCGGCCGGCAGGCCGGCGGCCCTGATCTTCTGCGCCGTCGTCTCGACGTCGTAGGGCACGCGGTGGAACACGATCTCGGCGCTGTAGTCGTTATAGAGGGCATAGCCGGCGGCCGGATCGCCGTCACGCGGCTGCCCGACCGAGCCGATCAGCGCGAGCCAGCGGCGCTGCGCCAGCAGCGGAATGGCGATGCCCGGCTGCGGCCGGAACGGGGTCAGCTTGCCGATGTTCGAGAGGCCATAGATCGCCGGGACATGGACATGACCCGAGAAGACGAGGCGGGTCTCCGCCGCTTCGAGACTATGGCGCGCGGCCTCGCCGTCGACGACATAGAGCCAGCGGTGCGGCGCCGAGGCATCGGCATGGACATAAAGCCGGTCGTCGTCGATCACCGACAACGGCAGTTTCGAGAGAAAGTCGAGAGACGCCTTGGAGAGCTGGCGGCTGGTCCAGTCGATGGCCTGGGCGGCGTTGGAGTTCATGCCGTTCACGCCGCCTACAGCGGCCTCGTCGTGATTGCCGCGGATGGCGATGGCGCCTTCGGCGACGAGGCCGGCGATGGTCTCGATGGTCCATTCCGGGTCGGGCCCATAGCCGACGTAATCGCCCAGCAGCACGAAACGCTGCGCGCCCCGCGCCCGCGCATGGGCCAGCACCGCGGTCAGGGCCTCGCGGTTGCTGTGGATGTCGGTAAGGAACGCAATCTGCACGGGTCTCGCCTTCCTGGATGCGGGGTGGTCCCCGTTCATCTTGTCCTTGGGAAAGATGTAGGACGGCTGCCCGGGCAGAGCAACCCGCCCTTGGTCGAGGGCGGGTCTTTCGTTCGTTTACAGGTCGACGTCGAAGGCGGCTTCGGTCTTCGAGGTGATTTCGTCGAGGGTGACGCCCTCGGCGAGTTCGATGAGGGTAAGGCCGGTGCCGCCCTGCTTGTCGATCCTGAACACGCCGAGGTCGGTCACGACCATGTCGACGACTTTGGTGCCGGTCAGGGGCAGGTTGCAGGCCTTCAGCAGTTTCGGGCTGTTGCCGGCGACATGTTCCATGACGACGACGACCTTCTTCACCCCGGCGACCAGGTCCATGGCGCCGCCCATGCCCTTGACCATCTTGCCCGGGATCATCCAGTTGGCGAGATCGCCGTTCTCGGCGACCTGCATGGCGCCGAGGATGGAGAGGTCGATATGGCCGCCGCGGATCATCGCGAAACTGTCGGCCGAGGAGAAGAAGGAGCTGTCCGGCAGCTCGGTGATGGTCTGCTTGCCGGCATTGATCAGGTCCGGGTCTTCCTCGCCCTCGAAGGGGAAGGGCCCCATGCCGAGCATGCCGTTCTCGGACTGCAGGGTGACATGCACGCCGTCGGGGATGTAGTTGGCGACCAGCGTCGGAATGCCGATGCCGAGGTTCACATAGAAACCGTCCTGCAGCTCCTTGGCGGCGCGGGCGGCCATCTGTTCACGGGTCCAGGCCATGGGCGGTCTCCTCAGATCTTCTTCCGGGTGGTGCGCTGCTCGATACGCTTCTCGTAGGCCGGGCCCTTGATGATGCGCTGGACGAAGATGCCGGGCGTGTGGATGTGGTCGGGGTCGATGCTGCCGGGCTCGACCAGATTCTCGACCTCGGCGACGGTGACCTTGCCGGCGGTCGCCATCATCGGGTTGAAGTTGCGCGCGGTCTTCCGGTAGACGAGATTGCCGGCGGTATCGCCGCAATAGGCCTTGACGATGGAGAGATCGGCGACGAGGCCGGTCTCCATGACATAGGTCTCGCCGTTGAATTCGCGCAGCTCCTTGCCCTCGGCGACCAGGGTGCCGACGCCGGTCTTGGTGAAGAAGGCGGGGATGCCGGCGCCGCCGGCGCGGATGCGCTCGGCGAGCGTGCCCTGCGGGTTGAACTCGAGCTCGAGCGCGCCCGAGAGATACTGCTGGGCGAACAGCTTGTTCTCGCCGACGTAAGAACTGATCATCTTCCTGACCGACTTGGTCTCGAGCAGCACGCCGAGGCCGAAACCGTCGACGCCCGCGTTGTTCGAGATGAAGGTGAGGCCCTTCACGCCCGACAGGCGGATGCCCTCGATCAGGTTCTCGGGAATGCCGCAGAGGCCAAAGCCCCCCGCCATGATCACCATGTCGTCGCGCAGAAGCCCCGCAAGGGCCGTCACCGCGTCCGGGTAGACCTTTTTGCTCATCGTCGCCTGTTTCCCGTCCATCTGCCTTACGCAGGGGATTCCTTCCCCGCCGACAGGATGCAGCGCGGAGAGATTTAGCGCAACGCGGCAAAGGTCATTGCTCGATCGGGCAATTGAGTGTTGCGAAACCGCGCCAGTTGTGCTGCCTGATGCTTCGTTTTCGCGAGGGGCGGCAGCCTCTCCTTTCCCCGTGTCCTGGAGATCCAAGATGGCTAAAACTCCCGTCCGCGTTGCGGTGACCGGCGCCGCCGGCCAGATCGCCTATTCGCTGCTGTTCCGCATCGCCAACGGCGACCTTCTGGGCAAGGACACGCCGGTCATCCTGCAGCTCCTCGACCTGCCGCAGGCGATCAACGCCGTCGGCGGCGTCGTCATGGAAATCGAGGACTGCGCCTTCCCGACCCTCGCCGGCGTCGTCATCACCGACGATCCGGAAGTCGCCTTCAAGGACGCCGACGTCGCCATCCTCGTGGGCGCCCGTCCGCGCTCGAAGGGCATGGAGCGCGCCGACCTGCTGGCCGCCAATGCCGCCATCTTCAAGGTTCAGGGCGCGGCCCTGAACAAGGTCGCCTCGCGTAACGTCAAGGTTCTGGTCGTCGGCAATCCGGCCAACACCAATGCCTATATCGCGATGAAGTCGGCCCCCGACCTGCCGGCCAAGAACTTCACCGCCATGCTGCGCCTCGACCACAACCGCGCCCTGTCGCAGCTCAGCGCCAAGGCCGGCGTCGCCGTCTCCTCGCTGGAGAAGCTGGCGGTGTGGGGCAACCACTCCCCGACCATGTATGCCGACTATCGCCTGACCACCTCGAATGGCGAATCGGTCAAGGCCAAGATCAACGACGAAGTCTGGAACCGCGACGTGTTCCTTCCGACCGTCGGCAAGCGCGGCGCCGCCATCATCGAGGCGCGCGGCCTGTCGTCGGCCGCCTCGGCCGCCAATGCCGCCATCGACCATGTCCGCGACTGGGTGCTGGGCACCAATGGCGGCTGGGTCTCGATGGGCGTGCCCTCGGACGGCTCCTACGGCGTGCCGGAAGGCATCATCTTCGGGATGCCCTGCGTCTGCGAGAATGGCGAATACAAGGTCGTGAAGGGCCTCGAGATGGACGAATTCTCGAAGGAACGTTTCAAGATCACCCTCGACGAACTGCTCTCGGAAGCCGAAGGCGTCGCCGACCTGCTGAAGTAAGACAGAGACGGGCCGGGGGACAGGCGCCCCCGGCCCGCACCGTGCCGGCATCTCTCGCACCGAGAGCGGGTTGTTGGCCGCCCCGCTGCGCCGCATTCTCTCATCGAAGACGCAGCGAAAGGATCATCCGCATGACCCGTACCGTCGTGATCACCGGGGCTGGCTCCGGCATCGGCCGGGCGACCGCGCTGGCCTTCGCCGCGAAGGGCGACGCCGTTGTCCTCTCCGGGCGGCGGGTGGGGCCGCTTGAGGAAACCCGGGCGCTGCTGGCAGACCCGGCCCGCGGCCTGACCGTCCCGACCGATGTCACCGACGAGGCGCAGGTCGCGGCCCTGTTCAAGGCGGCGGTCAATCGCTTCGGGCGGGTCGATGTCCTCTTCAACAATGCCGGCATTTTCGGTGCCGGCGGCAGCGTCGACCTCGTCGATGTCGCGGCCTGGCGGGCGCTGGTCGAGGTCAATCTGACCGGCTCCTTCCTCTGCGCCGCCGAGGCCTTCCGGGTGATGAAGGCGCAGGCCCCGCAAGGCGGGCGCATCATCAACAACGGCTCGATCTCGGCCCATCATCCGCGGCCCTTCTCGGCCGCTTATACCGCGACCAAACACGCGATCACCGGCCTGACCAAGTCCATCTCGCTCGACGGCCGGCCTTTCGGCATCACCTGCGGCCAGATCGACATCGGCAATGCCGCGACCGGCATGACCGGCCAGATGGCGGTGGGGATGCCCCAGGCCGACGGCAGCATCAAGCCCGAGCCCTTGATGGATGTCGCCCGCGCCGCCGAGGCGGTGGTGTTCATGGCCGGCCAGCCGACGGAAGCGGACATATCCTTCCTGACCATCGCGGCGACGCGGATGCCCTTCATCGGCCGGGGCTGAACCCGGTCAGCGCCGCGGTGCCCTCGTCGGGATCGGCGCGGGCAGGGCGGCGCGGGGCCAGTCCTGGCGGAAGGGCGCGACGTTATAGGCGAATTGCGCCGCCGTCGCCGACCAGGTGAAGCCGAGGGCATGGCGCCGGCAGGCCGCGGGATCGAGCAGAAGCGCCCGGCGGCAGGCGACCGCCAGATCCTCGTCCATCGCCCCGGACTCGGGCGAGAGCACGTCGAGCGGCCCCGCGACCGGATAGGCGGCGACCGGCAGGCCGCAGGCCATGGCTTCCAGCATGACAAGGCCGAAAGTGTCGGTCCGGCTGGGGAAGACGAAGACGTCGCCCGCGCGGAAATGCGCGACGAGATCGTCGCCATGGCGGGCCCCGGCGAAATGCGCGTCCGGATATTGCACCTTCAGCCGCGCCATTTCGGGCCCGTCGCCCACGACCAGTTTCGAGCCGGGCAGATCGAGCTTCAGGAAGGCGTCGATATTCTTCTCGACCGCGAGGCGGCCGACATAGGTGAAGATCGGCCGCGGCAGATGGGGCAGCAGGTCGCGCGGTCCGGGGGTGAACCGCTCGAGGTCGACGCCGCGCGACCAGGCGCGCAGATTGCCGAAGCCCCGGCCGGACAACTCTTCGTGCAGCGAGCGCGTCGCCACCATCAGGCCGCGCGAGGGGGCGTGAAAGCGCCGGACGATGCGGAACGTGAGGGCGAGGGGAATGCCGAAGCGCGCCTTCACATATTCGGGAAAGCGGGTGTGATAGGCGGTGGTGAAGGGCAGGCCCCGGCGCAGGCACAGGCGCCGCGCCGCCCAGCCCAGCGGCCCTTCGGTCGCGATATGGATGGCATCGGGCGCGAAGGCGGCGAAGGTCCGCGCCAGCCGCCGGCCCGGCGCGATCGCGAGGCGGATTTCCGGATAGGTCGGCATCGGCAGGGTGCGGAACTGGTCCGGCGTGACGAAGCCGACGACATGGCCGAGTTCGGCCAGTTCGTGCGCGACCGTATCGAGCGTGCGCACGACGCCGTTCACCTGCGGGTACCAGGCGTCGGTCACGATCAGGATGCGCAGCGGCAGATCGGTCGCTGGCACGCTGGCCGTTACCGGCAGGGTCTGGGCGGCGCCGATCATCAGGCGGGAAGCGCCAGGGTTTCGCGGCTGCGCTTGCGGCTGTGGCGCCGTTCGTATTCCGGCGCCCAGTTCACGATTTCCATGCGTCCGTCGCCATGTTCCACGAGGGCGGTGCAGCTCTCCACCCAGTCGCCGTCGTTGCAATAGGTCACGCCGTCGATGTCGCGGATCTCGGCATGGTGGATATGACCGCAGATCACGCCGTCGACCCGGTGCCGCCGGGCTTCCTCGGCGACCGCCACCTCGAAGCTCGAGATGTAATCGACCGCGTTTTTCACCTTGTGCTTCAGGTAGGCCGACAGCGACCAGTAGGGATAGCCGAAGCGTCGGCGCAGGGCGTTGAACCAGGTGTTCAGGGTCAGCGCGATATTATAGGCCCAGTCGCCGAGATGGGCGAGCCAGCGGGCATATTTCACGACGCCGTCGAAGGCATCGCCATGCATGACGAGGAAGCGGCGGCCGTCGGCGCCGGTGTGGATCGCCTCCATCAGCACGGCGACGCCGCCGAAATGCAGGTCGACGTAATCCCGCGCGGCCTCGTCGTGATTGCCGGGGACATAGATCACCCGCGTGCCCTTGCGCGCCTTGCGCAGCACCTTCTGGATCACATCGTTATGGCTCTGCGCCCAGAACCACGAACGGCGCAGGCGCCAGCCGTCGATGATGTCGCCGACGAGATAGAGGTGGTCCGACTCGGTGTGCTTCAGGAAGTCCAGCAGGATGTCGGCCTGACAGCCCCTTGTGCCCAGATGGATGTCGGAAATGAAGATGCTGCGGTAGCGGCGTTTGTCCTTCGGCGACTCGACGGCGTCGTCATCGCCCGCCGACTGGTCGGCGACCGGCCCGGCGATGCCCGCGCCCAGGGCGGCGAGCGTGTCGACGTCCTGGCGTCGGGCCAAGGTGGGCGACAGCCGTGTCAACAAAACAGAACCCTTCCGTCACACAGATGCAAGAACAAATCATCGGGTGACTTATAGCACGTCTATTAGAGACAATATGATGTCGTTTCTCGAATTCGGCGTGGTGTGTCCGGTAATACTCAATTGATGACGATTTGTTGAACAATAGGTCGGAAATATGACAATGATCTCGCCGATCTATCCATTGGGTTATCCATGAGGGGCGAGGGGGCAGCGGCCGCCCGTCGACGATGGCGCGACTCAACCCGTGCACCCCGCCGCCGGGCCACTCCGGGCGCCGAATCGGGCGCGGTGCCTTGGGAAGGCCGGGTTGGAGTTTTCCTTGCCCGAAGCCGGCCGCGTTTGAAATTTTATTGTTTTTCAGGGGCTTGACCCCCAATGAACAATTTTTTCAAGAACGGGGCTTGGCAAGCGTGCGCTGCAATGTCATATTGTGCACCGCGGCATCGGCTTGCCGGTGTCGCTGCCCTTCCTGGGCGTTTCCTCCCTAAACTTGGGCCGCGTTTCGACGCGGCCCCTTTTTTTTGCCCGGCGCTCAGCGCAGCGGTGCAGGGCCGGCGCGGTCAGAGGGAGAGCTGCATCAGCACGCTGTCGAGCCAGCGGCCCTTCTTCAGGCCGACATGGCGCAAGACTCCCTGATGCGAGAAGCCGTGGGCGCGATGCAGCGCGATCGAAGCCGTGTTCCCGCTGTCGCCGATGACGGCGATCATCTGGCGATACCCCCTTGCGCGGGCTTCCTCGATCAGGCGGGCGAGAAGGGCCCGGCCGACGCCCTGGCCGACGGCATCCGGCAGGACATAGACCGAATCCTCGACCGTATGGCGATAGGCGGAACGCGGCCGATAGGGGCCGGCATAGGCATAGCCGAGGATGCGGCCGTCCGCCGCTGCCGCGACCAGATAGGGAAAGCCGGCCTCGGTGATCGCGCGGAAACGCCGGGCCATCTCCGCCTCGCCGGGCGGGATTTCCTCGAAGGAGCCGAAGCCATGGTCGACGTGATGGGCATAGATGGCGGCGATGGCGCCGATATCGTCCGGTGTCGCCGGCCGCAGGACGGTCACGGGCGTCAGTCCGGCGACAGCGGACCGTCAGGCAGGGCGGCGAGGGCGGCGACCAGCGCCTCCAGGTCCTGACGTACCCGGTCGAAACCGGCGTTCGGCTCCAGCCGCGTCTCGTCCATGTAGAGCGCGCGGTTGATCTCGATCTGCAGGGCGTGACGGCCGCGCCGGGGCCGGCCGTAGTGATGGGTGATATAGCCGCCGGCATAGGGGTCGTTGCGCCCGACCCGGTAGCCCCGGGCGCGCAGCAGGTTTTCCGCGGTCTCGATCACGATGGGGGCGCAACTCATGCCGAAACGGTCGCCCAGCACGATGTCCGGCCGGCCGCGGCCGCTGTCGCGCTCCCCCGGGGCGGCCATCGAGGGCATGGAATGGCAATCGAGCAGCACGACCCGGCCATGGCGCCGCTCGGCCTCGCCCAGGGCCTCCGCGAGCGCCGCGTGATAGGGGCGGTAGCAGGCGGATATGCGCGCCTCCGCCTCGGCGAAGGGCAGCTTCTCGCGATAGATCTCGGCGCCGTCGGCGACCACCCGCGCGATGGTGCCAAGGCCGCCGAGCACGCGCAGCGACCGTGTGTTGGCAAAAGACGGCAGACTGTCGGCGAACATCGCCGGGTCGAGTTCGTAGGGCTCGCGGTTGGGGTCGACATAGGCGCGGGGGAACAGGGCGCGCACCAGGGTCGCGCCATGCTGCGGCGCCGCCGCGAACAGCCGGTCGACGAAACAATCCTCGGACCGGCGCAAGGACACCGGGTCGAGCCGCGACTGGCGCAGGAACGATGCCGGATAGACCGAACCCGAATGGGGCGAACTGAGCACCAGCGGCCGTGTCTCGGCGCCCTCGGCCGGGGCCTGCACGCCGACCGCACCCGATTCGCCATCCCTGTCTCCCCGGCCCTCGCTCTCCCGACCCTCGTTCTCCCGGCCGTCGCTCTCCCGGCGCCGGGGCTCTGCGCGCGCGGCATCGGCAAGACTGGCGACGAAGGGAACGATGGACACGGGCGGCAATCTCGGGCTTTGCGGACAGGGGCTTTCCATAGAATGTCGTTTTCGGGCGCCAAGGTGAAGCGCCGAGAAGCCTATCGTCACGCCACTTTCACGATCACCCGGCGGCCGGTGCAGGCAGAGCACAAAAAGAGGTGTTGCATAAGCCCGGGCAATACCTTAAATACGCGGCTCCCGGCCGAAGGCATCTACCCACAGCCCCGGCCGCCGGCATGGTCCGGACGCGTAGCTCAGTGGGAGAGCACTACGTTGACATCGTAGGGGTCGCTGGTTCAATCCCAGCCGCGTCCACCATCCACCCCCTTGAAATTGCCGATCAATGGGCGCTGGCCTCAAGGCCGGTCCGGCGGAAGCCGCCCTTGCCCCGGATGGATGCGCGGGGGGCTGGCCACCGTGGCCCCTCTCATTGCGCCCAGCTGGCGGAGAGTGTTTCAGCCTGCCGCAGAACGGTTTGCACCGCGGCGTCCTGGAGATCGGGCGGATAGCCGTGCTTGCGCAGAATTCTCTTCACCAGAACGCGCATCCGCGCCCGCGCGCTCTCTCGATGCGACCAATCCACCGTCACATTGTCCCTGAGACTCACGAGCAATTCGTGGGCGATCACCTTCAACGAGTCGTTGCCCATCAACTGGACGGCACTCTCGCTCTCGGCCAGGGCGTCATAAAAGGCGATCTCGTCTTCTGACAGACCTTCTTCTTCGCCCCGCCGACGCGCCGCGCGGACGTCCTTCGCGAGTTCGATCAACTCCTGCAGTACCTCCACCGTACTGATCGCATTCGTGTGGTAGCGGGCGATGGCGGCTTCCAGGCGCTCGGAAAAACGCTTGGTCTCGACGACATTCGTCTTGCTGCGGGACCGGATTTCATCGTTCAGCAGCTTGCGCAGCGCCTCGAGCGCGAGGTTCTTTTTCTCGAGCTGCTGCACTTCGGCGAGAAATTCGTCGGACAGGATCGAGATGTCGGGTGTCGTGATCCCGGCCGCGGCCAGGATGTCGACGATCTCGGTCGAGACGACCACGCGATCCAGCATCTGCTGTATGGCGAATTCCCGGTCGGCCGCGTTCTTCCCGGCTGTGTCGGCGGTCTTGGCGAGTGCCGCGCGGACAGTCTGAAAGAATCCGACCTCATCACGAATGGCGCGCGCCTCGTCGCTGGCCGACGCCAGGGCGAAGGCCTTGGAGAGGGCGAGCACGACATCCTGATAGCGGCGGTTTTCCCGCCGCTTGCCGTCTTCGGTGCTCTCCCTGCCGGCGGCTTCATGCTGGCGCCGCAATATCCACTCGATCGCCTCGGCCAGCACGACGAGGCGCTCGCGCGGCGTGCCGGCCAGGCCCCGCGCATAATCGAAGCCATGATACATCGCCTTCACGACTTCGAATTTCTCGAGAAGGACGGCGACGGCCTCGGCTTCGTCGATTCCGGCCTGGCGCTGATCGGATCCCGAATATTGGCCAAGGGCATTCTTGAGGTTCTGGGCGATACCGATGTAATCGACGACGAGGCCCGCCGGCTTGTCGCGGAACACGCGGTTGACGCGGGCGATCGCCTGCATGAGCCCATGGCCCCGCATCGGCTTGTCGACATACATGGTGTGCATCGAGGGCGCATCGAAGCCGGTCAGCCACATGTCGCGAACGATCACCAGCTTCAGGCTGTCCTGCGGGTCTTTCGCCCGTTTCGCCAGGAGATCGCGCCGCGCCTTGGTCCCGATATGCGCCTGCCAGGCTTGCGGATCGGCGGCGGACCCGGTCATCACGACCTTGACGAGGCCCGCGGCGTCGTCGTCGCTGTGCCAGGCGGGGCGAAGCGCGATGATCTGGTTATAGAGCGCCACGCAGATGCGGCGGCTCATGCAAACCACCATCGCCTTGCCCTCCAGGGCGGCGACACGGTCCTCGAAGTGTCGGACGAGGTCGGCCGCGATCATGGCGAGGCGATTCTCGGCACCGACCAGTTTCTCGACGGCCGCCCATTTCTGCTTGAGCTTCTCCTGCTCGGTGATCGCCTCGTCTTCGGTCAGCTCCTCGATCTCAGCGTCGATCCTCGGCTTCTCCGCCTCGGGAAGCTCGATCCGGGCGAGGCGGCTCTCGTAATAGATCGGGACCGTGGCCCCATCCTCCACCGCGCGGCTGATGTCGTAGACGTCGATATATTCCCCGAAGACCGCGGGGGTGTTCGCGTCGTCCTTCTCGATCGGCGTGCCGGTAAAGCCGATGAAGGAGGCATTCGGCAGGGCATCGCGCAGATATTTCGCGAAACCATAGGCGATCTCGCCGGTCTTCCGCTCGATCCGCGCGCGGAAGCCGTATTGGCTCCTGTGCGCCTCGTCCGCGATCACCACGATGTTCCGGCGTTCGGACAGCCGCGGGTAGACCGCCTCGCCCGTTGTCGGCGAGAATTTCTGGATGGTCGTGAAGATCACCCCGCCCGAGGCCCGGCTCAGCGCCGATTGCAGGTCTTCCCGGCTGTCGGCCTGGACCGGTGTCTGGCGGATCAGGTCGCGGCACATTGAAAAGGTGCCGAACAGCTGGTCGTCCAGATCGTTGCGATCGGTGATGACGACGATCGTCGGATTTTCCATCTCCGGATGGCGGACCAGCTGGCCGGCATAGAACGCCATCAGCAGGCTCTTGCCGGACCCCTGCGTGTGCCAGATCACGCCGATCCGCTTGTCACCCCTCGGGTATCCCCTGACGCCGGGGAGGCCATAGGTGGCGGGCTCCTCGCGCAGGCCGCCGCCATAGGACGGCGTCTTGGCCTGACCGAGGTTCAGGGCCAGCGCCCGCAATGTCGAATCCACGGCGCGCCGGACTGCGTGGAACTGGTGGTAACCGGCGATGATCTTGGCGAGGCCGGAGCCGGTTTCGCCGAACACCGTGAAGTCCTTCATCAGGTCCAGCAGGCGCCGGCGATCGAACACCCCCTCGATCAGAACCCCCAGCTCGGGCTGGCCCTTCATGGCGATCACGCTGCCGTCGGTCGTCCGCCAGGGCATGAAGCGTTCCTGATCGGCGGTGAGGGAGCCGACGCGGGCGGTAATGCCATCGGATGTCACGAGCACCGCATTGGTCCGGAACAGCGACGGAATCTGCGCCTTGTAGGTCTGAAGCTGGCTATGGGCGCCGGCCAGCGTGGCATTCTCGCCCCCCGGCGCCTTGAGCTCGATCACGCCAAGCGCCAGCCCGTTGACGAAGACGACGACATCCGGCCGGCGGTTGACGCCCCCCTCGATCACGGTGAATTGCCCGGTCGCCAGCCAGTCGTTCGCGGCGACATCGTCGAAGTCGATCAGGCGCACCTTGTCGCCCCGGATCGTGCCGTCCTCGCCGTAGAATTCGACGTCGACCCCCTCGACCATCAGCTTGTGCAGCCGGCGGTTCTCCTCGACCAGCGACGGCTTCTCCGTCGCCAGCACCTTGCGCAGGGCATCGCCCCGCGCCTCGGCGGGAATGAACGGATTCAGCCGCTCGATCGCCGCCGTCAGGCGCTTGACCAGCACGACATCGGCATGGGCTTCCCGCGCCGGGGTCTTGCCGTCGGGGCCGATCTCGGCATCCGTCGCCACCGCATATCCAAGGTGGCCGAACTGCTCGAGCGCCATCTGTTCAATGGCAGCTTCGGACAGATAGGCCATCATTCGATCTCCGCGTCTTGAGGCGCTGAGGCCCTGGCTTCACGGCAGGCGCTGAGCGCGAGGAGGCACGGGAAATTCGGCCGCCACCGCGTCGCGCCACACCGCCTCGCGCCGACCACCATGCAGCGGCGCGGCGCCGGCAGGAACAGATCGCCGACAGGCGCATGGACGGCCCTCGCGAAGGCCTCCATTTGCGTCTGGGGCGGCCGCCGCGCGTGGCCGCTCTCCCACGCGCTGATCTTCGGGAAACGCCCGGTGAGATCGCCGGCATCACGAATGCCGGCCCGCTCCCGCGCCCAGCGCAACATTTCGGGACGAACAGGCGCAAGCGTCATAGAGCCTCCCCGGCCAGCTTTTCGGCGTCCTTGACGCGAATCTCGCCCGACATGAGTTTCGGCAGGAGAAGGTCGCGGGTGGCGGCGAGGGTGCCAGACTCAGCCACGTTCGCGCGTATCTGTTCGAACAAAGGGGATGTTGCAAGCTCAAATTGTTCCGCAATTGCAATGCCAGGCCTAGGAAGGTGAACAGAATCGAATGTCTGACGAGTTATCGTTGAGAAAACAGAACCATGCGCCAGCGATTGCAGTTTCGTCACCATGTTCTTGGCGGCTAGAAAAACAAAACATGATCCGTATCCGTTTACCCCCTTTAAACCATAGCAAGATTGATTAAAAGCCATGAGGCATCCAGCTATCGCTAAATTGCCAACTGTGCCGCGGGCCGAAATAATTGTATCTCCAGCCTCAAGAAGGCGAGCGGAGCTATTTTGAAGACCAGCCTCCGTAATTTTCTTTTCCGTGTGGAAAATAAATATTTCACTACCCGGCGGGGTATCAACGACTGAAAACCAAGGAATATTGCCGCCCCAATAAGTTGGCTCGGACGTCTTTGGAGTGCCCCCCCCCAACGATCTCGAAGAATTGCGTCAGCGGCGCCTCTGGCCACCCCTCCGGCTTGCCTTCGTCGTCGAGGCGGTCGGGGAAGAGGGACCAGAGGTCCGACGCGAGATAGGGCGCGCGGGCCACATTGTCCTTTTGCGGGTCTTCGCCCCGCATGGCCATCTTCGCGCGGGTCGGGCCGAAATCGACGAACCAATCCTTGAAGATCGCCCGCGCCATCGCCTCCAGCGTCTCATTCATCCGCCGGTTCAGCTCGATCTTGTCGTCTAGGGCACCAAGGGTGGATGCGATGGCAATCTGTTCACAGATAGGCGGAACTTTGAGTTCTAAACGTTCTAGCGTCTGAAGATTTATATTATCCTGAACGCTACCAGTTCCTACGTTTTCATGTTGAATGAGTCGTCGAAGTTGACGGAACTGATACTCGATAAATCGAGCGTCAGCCTTATTATTATTAGCAATAAAACCAACGACACTGTCAGGAAAACATGCTGGATAAGACAAAATTGCTGTTTCAGCGATATTGGCTGCGATCGTAATAACCATTGTTCCCGCTGGCCAAAGTCGACTTTGTCTAAGGCCTGCCTCACTATAATTCTGAGAATGGCGCGTAATTCGACCGTTCGCAGCCTTAATGTCTCCTGTTTGTATGAAAGGATATGCTCCGCCGTAAAGATGGGCAGCGTCACGTGGCCTGTGACGGGAACGCCCACGGTTAACTTCGCCCAACTCTCCCAGTTTGGCAGTGCGCCATTCAGCCATGCTTGGTGACCTTGGCTAGATTGTGCAATATAAAGGCATTAAGTTTGTCGGAATCAGCGAATTGTTTTTCGAGCTTTGCCTTCAAAGCCGCAAACCGATCAGCAAACGGCGCGTCTTCATCTCCAACCTCCGCCGCCCCGACATATCGCCCCGGCGTCAGCACGAACCCGTGCGCCTTGATCTCCTCCAAACTGGCCGCCTTGCAGAACCCCGGCACATCCTCGTAACTGCCGGCATCGCCTTCCCCGCGCCAGGCGTGATAGGTGCGCGCGATCTTCTCGATGTCGGCGTCGGAGAATTCCTTGCGCGTGCGGTCGACCATATGGCCGAGCTGGCGGGCGTCGATGAACAGGATTTCGCCGCGCCGGTCGCGCAGTTTCGCGTTGCGGGCGATGCCGTTCGAGCGGTCGCGGGCGAGGAACCAGAGGCAGGCCGGGATCTGCGTCGAATAGAACAGCTGGCCGGGCAGCGCCACAATGCAGTCGACCACGCCGGGCGCGCCGCTCACGCCCTCGATCAGGGCCTGGCGGATGGCGCCCTCGCCGTTCTGGGTCGACGACATCGAGCCATTGGCCAGCACCACGCCCGCGATGCCCGCGGGGGCGAGGTGGTGCACGATATGTTGCAGCCAGGCGAAATTGGCATTGCCGGCGGGCGGCGTGCCGTATTTCCAGCGCACGTCCTCGCGCAGGCGGTCGCCGCCCCAATCGGAAATGTTGAAGGGCGGATTGGCGAGGATGAAATCGGCCCTGAGGTCGCGCAATTCGTCCTTGTGGAAGCTGCCCTCGCTGTTCCACTTGATATCGGCGTCGATGCCGCGCACCGCGAGGTTCATCTTGCACAGCCGCCAGGTGGTGTAATTCGACTCCTGGCCATAGACGGCGATATCGCCGATGCGGCCGCCGTGGAGTTCGACGAATTTTTCCGACTGGACGAACATGCCGCCCGAGCCGCAGCAGGGATCGTAGACGCGGCCCCTGAAGGGTTCGATCATCTCGACCATGACGCGGACGACGGAACGCGGGGTATAGAATTCCCCGCCGCGCTTGCCTTCCGAGCCGGCGAACGACCCCAGGAAATATTCATAGACGCGGCCGAGCACGTCGCGCGCCTCGCCCTTGCCCTGGCCGAGCGCGATGCCGGAGATGAGGTCGATCAATTCGCCCAGCATCACGGCGTTGAGGGCCGGCCGGGCGTAATCCTTCGGCAGCACGCCCTTGAGGTTCTCGTTGTCCTTCTCGAGGGCGAGCATCGCCTCGTCGATCATCTTGCCGATCGAGGGCTGCTTGGCATTGGCCTGGAGGTGGGACCAGCGCGCCCTGGGCGGCACCCAGAACACGTTCTCGGCCGCGTATTCGTCGCGGTCTTCGGCCCCTTCCGGATAGTCGGCCAGCAGCGCGGCGTGCCTCGCCTCGAAGGAATCGGAAATATGCTTGAGGAAGATCAGGCCCAGCGCGACATGCTTGTAATCCGACGGCTCCATATTGCCGCGCAGCTTGTCCGCCGCCTTGAACAGTTCGGCCTCGAAGCCGAGATCGCCGCCATTGCCGCTCGCCCGCGCGGGCTTCGCGCGCGGCGCCGTGGGGGCCGGCGCTGCGATCCTGGCCTCGACCGCGCCGGCCAGCGCGACCGAACCTCCCCGTCCGCGCCCGGGCGTCACCACGCCCCCGGCGATGAGTTCATCCTTCACGGCGTTGTAGACGGCTTCGTCCCAGTCGAGCGCCTCGCGCAGGCGGCCGTTGCCGGCAGAGCCGCCAAGCCCGCCCAGCACCGCCACGAATCTGTCCCTTTGCGCCTGGTCCGCCATTCTGCCCCGCCTTGCTGCTGATTCTCGCCGAAGTGGCGCGCTTTGGCACGCCCCTTCGAATCAATTGCCATCAGCCGCCGATATTCCTACAGCCGGCGGCGCCACAACACCCCGCCCGGACCTGGCCGTTCCAATATGTTCAGGGCATCCGGCATGTGGTGTCCCCGCGCCAGGGCCGGCCGGCGGGGGAACCTGGGCGCGGCCGGAAGCCGGGGCATGGCGGGGCGTGCCGGGGCTTCCGGCTGGCGGTCAGTTCACCTGACGGTCGCGGCCTTCCCAATAGGGTTTGCGGAGTTCGCGCTTCAGCAGCTTGCCCGAGGGGTTGCGCGGCAGGCTGTCGACGAAATCGACCGTCTTCGGCGCCTTATAGGCGGCGATGCGCTGGCGGGCGAAGGCGATGATGTCGGCGGCGGCGGCGTCCTGCCCGGGTTTCAGCACGACGACGGCCTTCACCGCCTCGCCCCAGCGCTCGTCGGGCACGCCGATCACCGCGACATCGGCGATGGCGGGATGGCCATAGAGCGCGCTTTCGACCTCGGCCGGATAGATGTTTTCGGCGCCCGAGACGATCATGTCCTTCACCCGGTCGTGGATATAGACATAGCCGTCGGCGTCCGTGTAGCCGGCGTCGCCCGTGTGCAGCCAGCCGTCCCGCAGGGTCTTCGCCGTCTCCTCCGGCCGGCCCCAGTAGCCGATCATGTTGAGCGCGGAGCGGATGACGATCTCGCCCACCTCGCCGGGCGGCAGGGCCTTGCCCAGGGCATCGACGATGCGCACCTCGACCCCGGGCAGGGGCTTGCCGCAGCTGCGCATCCGGGGATTGCCCGCCGGGTCGTGGTCGGCCGGGGGCAGGCAGATGGTGGCGCCGCAGGTCTCGGTCAGGCCATAGCCCTGGACGAAGTCGCAGTCGAACACCTCCATCGCCGCGCGCAACAGGTCGAGCGGGATCGGCGCCGCGCCGTAAAGGATGGTCTTCAGGCTGGAGACATCGGTCGTCCGCGCGGCGGGATGCTGGACGAGGAAGAGCACGACCGCCGGCACGAAGAGGGCGCGGCTGATCTTCTCCCGCTCGATGGTGGCCAGGATCCGGGCCGGGTCGACCTCGGCGAGGACATGGACCGCGACCCCGACCGAAAGGCCGAACAGGCCCCAGTTCGACCCCGCGACATGGAAATTCGGCATACACATCAGCAGGCTGTCGCGCCCGGGCCGCCACGGGCCATAGGTGCCGTTCTCGGCCGCCTTCATGGCCTCGAGCACATTGCCGTTGGTCAGCATCACGCCCTTGGGGTGGCCGGTCGTGCCCGAGGTATAGAGCTGGATCGCGACATCGTCGGTCGCCGTCGGCAGCTGGGGATCGTCGGTCGGGACACCCGCCAGCCAGTCTTCCCAGCCCGGGCCGTCCTCGCCGCCCTCGCCCATCACGACGATGCGGCGGACGCGGGGCAGATCGGCCCTGATCTCGCGGATCAGCGGCAGGAATTCCGGGCCGACCATCAGGATTTCGGCCGCGCTGTCGTTGACGATATAGGCGACTTCCGGCGGGGCGAGGCGCCAGTTCACCGCGACGAGCACCGCATTGGCCTTGGTCGCGCCGACATAGGCCTCGTAATACCAGTCCGAATTCTTGGCGAAGAAGACAACGCGGGCGCCAGAGCCGGCGCCGTCGCGGATCAGGGCATTGGCGACCTGCGAACAGCGGTCATTCCAGCGCGCGAAGCTGGATCGCCGGCCCTCGAACACGAGGGCGGTCGCCTCGGGCTGCCGCGCGGCGTGATGGCGCGGAATATCCCCCACCGTGCGAATGAGCCCATCCGTTACCGCCATGGACTCCCTGGCCGCTCCTCCGCCCATTTCAGCGCTCCCCCTATCATCTGCATGTCGTGGTTCGAGCCCCGGTTGCGATGACTTGGTTTTCTTTATGGGGATGTCGGCCCTTGGGCGCAAGCCGCGCCGCCCGGCCCGCGTCGGGGTGAACACAGTGTTTCCGGGCAGCGGCGACCGAGGCCGCCGCCGCGCTCAATGACCATGGTCGGCGACCGTCTCGAGGTCGATCACGGCGATATTGATCAGCCGCTTGCCCGCGTGTTCGAAATTCACCGTCACGCGGGCGCCGACCACGCTCTGCACCTGACCGATGCCCCAGTCCGGCTCGCCCGGGTGGCGCACCCGGTCGCCGGGGGTGAGCAATGTTGTCGCGGTGTGGCGGTGCATGGCGGTCTCCGGGGCTCCGGCGAAAGGGCCCATGGCCTCGCTGTAGCGCGGGGGCGAGGGCTGGTTTAAGGTGCGGTCGCGTCACTGTCCCTCCTTGCCGCCGTCGCGGCAATGCCCGGACCAACCCTTTCCGCATTTCGTGGCTTTCCATGACCGATCCTCTGCTTCTCGCCGGCCTTCTCTGTTCGCGTCTCTGCCACGATCTGGTCGGCCCCGTGGGCGCGGTGGTCAATGGTGTCGAACTCCTGACCGATGTCGACGGTGGCCCGGACGAGGAAGAGCTGCGGGACCAGTCGATCGCCCTCGTCGGCGAAAGCGCGAATGAACTTTCGGCCCGGTTGCGCCTGTTCCGCCTGGCCTTTGGCGCCGCCGCCGACGGCTCCATCGTGAGCCATGACGAAATCGCCGAAGTCCTGCTGCCGGTCATGCAGGGGCGGCGCATCGCCGCGACGATTGACGGCGCGCGCGAAGGGCTCGACCGCGCGAAAGCCCGAATCGGCCTTCTCATGGCCCTGATCGGCGCGGATTGTCTGCCCCGTGGTGGTCGCCTCAATCTTTCATTCGGTCCGGGGCGGAATGTCGTCGTGACGTCCGCGGGTGACCGCTGTGTCCTGCCGGCCGCCCATGCCGCGGTCTTCGGTGGCGACGACGCCGGCATCGAACCCCGCACCGCCCCGGTCGTCTATGCGCTCGGTCTCGCGGCGCAGGACGGCGGCAGTCTGACCTGCGCCGCGCGCGAGGGCACGGTCGAGCTGCGGCTGGCCTAGGCGGGCGAAATGCCGCCCGCGTTCATCGAATATTTACAACCACGGCCCCAGCATTAGCCCCAGATACGCATTGATCGAGCGCAGGGGCAGCCGCACGTCTGCCGGCGCCTGACGTCGGGGGTGCCCGTGGACGACTTGCTCCAAGAATTCCTTACCGAGACGGCGGAAAATCTCGATGTCGTCGACGTCGAGATCGTCAAGCTCGAACAGGATCCCAACAACCGCGAAGTCCTGTCCAACATCTTCAGGCTCGTCCATACCATCAAGGGAACCTGTGGTTTCCTCGGCCTGCCCCGGCTGGAAGCGGTCGCCCATGCCGGCGAAAACGTGCTCGGCAAGTTCCGGGCCGGCGAGATGGAAGTGACCGAGGACGCGGTCAGCCTGATTCTCGAGGCGATCGACGCCATCAAGGCCATTCTGAAGGTTCTCGGCGAAACCGAGCAGGAGCCGCCGGGTACCGATGCCGCCATCATCGCCAGGCTCGACGATCTGGCCGAGGGGCGCCATGCCCCGCCGCCGGCCGCTGCCCCGGTCATCGCGCCGGTGCCGGAGCCGGTCGCCCCGATCATGCCCCCGCGTGTGCTGAAGCCGGGCGAAGTCTCGCTGGACGAACTCGAGGCGGCCTTCCAGATGGCGCCAGGGCCCGAGGCGATCGCCGCTGGCGCGATGCCGCTGCTTTCGGAAGCGGAGGCGGCCGAGACGGCCGTCGTGCAACGCGATCCGCCCCCCGCGCCCCCGGTCCAGCGGTCTGAACACGCCGAGGCGGCCGACGGCCGTGGCGAGGCCCCGCTGGGCAACCAGACCCTGCGTGTTTCCGTCGATCTGCTCGAGAACCTGATGACCATGGTCTCGGAGCTGGTGCTGACCCGCAACCAGTTGCTGCAGATGGTCCGCCGCATGGGCGATACCGAGTTTTCCGGCCCGCTTCAGCGCCTGTCGCTCTGCACCTCCGAGCTGCAGGAAGGCGTGATGAAGACGCGGATGCAGCCGATCGGCAATGCCTGGTCGAAGCTGCCGCGCATCGTTCGCGACCTGTCGCACGAACTGAAGAAGAAGATCGACCTGCAGATGGTCGGCGCCGAGACCGAACTCGACCGCCAGGTGCTGGAGCTGATCAAGGATCCGCTCACCCATATGGTGCGCAATTCGGCCGACCACGGCCTCGAGACCCCGGCGGAGCGCCGCGCGGCGGGCAAATCCGAGACCGGCCGCATCACCCTGAACGCCTATCACGAGGGCGGTCACATCATCATCCAGATCGCCGACGACGGCCGGGGCCTCAACCTCACGCGGATCCGGCAGAAGGTGGCGTCGAACGGTCTTGCCAGCGAGGCCGATCTCGAGGCGATGTCGGATGCCCAGGTCGCCCGCTTCATCTTTCACCCGGGCCTGTCGACCGCCGAAAAGGTCACCAGCGTGTCGGGCCGCGGCGTCGGCATGGATGTCGTCCGCACCAATATCGAGAAGATCGGCGGCACCATCGACCTGAAGACCAATCCGGGCCAGGGCACCACCTTCCAGATCAAGATCCCGCTCACCCTCGCCATTGTCTCGGCCCTGATCGTCGAATGCGCGGGCGAGCGTTTCGCCGTGCCGCAGATCGGCGTGGTCGAGCTGGTGCGGGCGACGCCCGACAGCGAACACCGGATCGAGGAGATCAACCGCACGCCGGTCGTCCGCCTGCGCAATCGCCTGCTGCCGCTGATCTTCCTCGCCGAGACGCTGAAGCTGGTGCCGCCGGAGACGAAGCGGCCCGAGGAAGCCTTCATCATCGTCGCCCAGGTCGGCAACCAGACCTTCGGCATCGTCGTCGACCGGGTGTTCGATACCGAAGAAATCGTGGTGAAGCCGGTCGCGACCATCCTGCGCGACAATGCCCTGTTCTCGGGCAACACCATCCTTGGCGACGGCAGTGTGATCATGATCCTCGACCCCAACGGTCTTGCCCTGCAGACGGGCGAGGCCCTGCGCGAGAATCACGACGGCCAGACCGATCAGGCGGTCACGGCCCAGCAGGGCGATGCCTCGTCGCTGCTGATCTTCCGGGCCGGCGGGCACGAGCTGAAGGCGGTGCCGCTGTCGCTGGTCGCCCGGCTCGAGGAAATCGAGGTCGACCGGATCGAACGCTCGAATGGCCGGCCGGTGGTGCAATATCGCGGCCGCCTGATGCCGATCGTGTGCGCCGACGCCGAACACCGGCTGAAGACGTCGGGCGGGCAGCCGGTCATCGTCTTCGCCGATGGCGAACGGGCCATGGGCCTTGCCGTCGACGAAATCATCGACATCGTCGAGGACCGGCTCGACGTCGAGCTGAAGGCGGAACGCCCGGGGCTGATCGGTACCGCCGTCGTCGCCGGCCAGGCGACCGGCGTCGTCGATGTCGCCCACTATCTGACCCAGGCCTATGACGACTGGTTCCGCCGCTCGGCCGCCGAAGTGGTGACGACCAGCCGCAACTGGTCGGTCCTTCTCGTCGACGACAGTCCGTTCTTCCGCAACATGATCCTGCCGGTGCTCTCGGTCGCGGGCTATCGCGTGACCACGGCCGAGGATGCGGTTACCGCCTTGCGCCTGCGCGAGCAGGGCACGGATTTCGACCTGATCCTGTCGGATATCGAAATGCCCGGCATGGACGGTTTCGAGTTCGCGGAGCAGGTCCGGCGCGAGGGGCGCTGGCGCTCCACGCCGATCATCGCCCTGTCGTCGCGCACCTCGCCTGCTGATTTCGAACGCGGCCGCGCCGTCGGCTTCGCCGATTACGTCGCCAAGGGCGACAAGGCGGGTCTGCTCGAATCGCTGCGCCTGACGCTGGAAAGCCGGCGGGCGGCCTGAATGATGTCTTTGCTTTTACGGGATACCGGTCATGAAGACCTGCCTCGTCGTCGATGATTCCCGCGTAATCCGCAAGGTTGCGCGCCGTATGCTCGAGGAAATCGGCTTCGAGGTCGATGAAGCCGGCGACGGCCAGCAGGCGCTGGAACGCTGCGGGCAGGGACTGCCCTATTTCATCCTGCTCGACTGGAACATGCCGGTCATGAACGGGCTGGAATTCCTGCGCGCCCTGCGCGGCCTGCCGGGGGGGGACGCGCCCATCGTCGTCTTCTGCACCACGGAAAACGATATCGAGCATATCCAGGCCGCGCTCGAGGCCGGTGCCAGCGAATACATCATGAAGCCCTTCGACCGGGAAATCCTCGAAGCCAAGCTCGCCTCCGTCGGTGCGCTCTGACATGACGGCAGGTGGGACGATACCGGAGGGAAGACCGGGCGACGCGGCCCCGTTACGCGCCATGATCGTCGACGATTCGGCGGTCATCCGGGGCATGGTGGCGCGCTGGCTCACCGCCGAGCCGGACATCGAGGTGGTGGCGACCGCGCCGAACGGTGCCATGGCGATCCGGCAGCTTGCCCGCGTCGCCCCGGAAGTGATCGTCCTCGATGTCGAGATGCCGGAAATGGACGGATTGACCGCGCTGCCCGAGATCCTGCGCCTGGCCTGCAATGCCAAGGTGCTGATGTCGTCGACCCTGACCCGGGCGGGTGCCGAAATCAGCCTGAAGGCCCTGAGCCTCGGCGCCGCCGACTATCTGGCCAAGCCCAGTTCGACGCGGGAGACCAATGCCGTCGAGGCCTTCCGCCGCGACCTGGTGGACAAGGTCCGGGCGCTCGGCGCCGCGGTCCGGCGTCATCGTGGACGCTCGCGTCCGGAAACGGCTCCGGTTTCGGCCCCGGCCGCAGCCACTGTCGTGGCGACGGAGCCCCGTGTCTCGCGGCTGTCGCCTTCCGCCCCGATCGTGACCCGGCCGGCCGGCCCCATCCGGCCGCAGCTTCTCGCCATCGGTTCGTCGACCGGCGGGCCGCAGGCGCTGGCGACCCTGCTTGGGCCGCTGGCCTCCCGTCTCGATGTGCCGATCCTGATCACCCAGCACATGCCGGCGACCTTTACCGCGATCATGGCCGAACATCTGACCAAGGCGACCGGCGTGCCGGCGGCCGAAGGCCGTGACGGCGAAATGGTGCAGGGCCGCCGCATCTATGTCGCGCCCGGCGGTTTCCACATGGTGGTGGAGCGCCAGGGGATGAACCGCGTCCTGCGTCTCAATACCGAGCCGCCCGAGAATTTCTGCCGCCCGTCGGTCGATCCCATGCTGCGCTCGGTCGCCGCCGCCTATGGCGCCGCCAGCCTCGTCGTGATCCTGACCGGCATGGGGCAGGACGGCCTCAATGGCAGCCGCGCCGTGGTCGAGGCCGGCGGCACGATCATCGCCCAGGACGAGGCGAGCAGTGTCGTCTGGGGAATGCCGGGGGCCGTCGCCGGCGCCGGCCTGTGCAGTGCCGTGCTGCCGCTGGGGGAGATTGGCGCCACGGTCGAGCGTTTGCTGCGGGGCCCGGCCCTGGCGGGGGTGCGTTGATGAATCCGCTCGATTTCCAGTATCTGGCCGACATGCTGAAGGCCCGTTCGGGCCTGATTCTGACCGGCGACAAGGGCTATCTCGTCGAATCGCGTCTGCTGCCCATTGCCCGCAAGCGCGGACTTTCCACGCTCGACGGCCTTGTCGGCGCCCTGCGGCGCAAGGACGAACTGCTGATCCGCGAGGTGGTCGAGGCGATGACCACCAACGAGTCTTTCTTCTTTCGTGACAACACGCCCTTCGACACCTTCAAGGCCTATGTTCTGCCGCGTCTGCTGCAGAGCCGGGCGGACAGCAAGCGTATCCGCATCTGGTCGGCGGCGGCGTCGACCGGGCAGGAGCCCTATTCGCTGGCCATGCTGCTCTCTGAACAGAAGGCGCAGCTCGCCGGCTGGCGCATCGAGATCATGGGCACCGATATCTCGTCCGAAGTGCTGCTGCGGGCCCGCGCCGGTCTTTATACCCAGTTCGAGGTCCAGCGCGGGCTGCCGATCCAGCTTCTGGTCAAATATTTCAAGAAGGAAGGCGACCAGTGGCGTATCGCGCCCGAGATCCGCTCGATGGTGCAGTTCCGCGAATATAACCTGCTTGACGGTTTCGGCAGCCTCGGCCGCTGCGATGTCATTTATTGCCGCAACGTGCTGATCTATTTCGATCAGCCGACCAAGGCGAATGTGCTCGACCGCCTGGCCGACGCCATGCCCGATGACGGAATGCTGTTCCTCGGTGCCGCGGAAACCGTGCTCGGCCTGTCCAATCGCTTCCGCCCGGTCAAGGACCGCCGCGGGCTCTACGAGGTCGCGCCGGTCAGCCGTTAGGGAAGCCGCCCCACCCGTTTGCCGGGGTTGCGGCCCGGCACCGGTCGCGACAAACTCCCCGCCCAAAGACAGGAGGGGAGGCCGCGTTATGGAATTCGTCGCACTGGAGCCGAGGGTGGTCACGTTGACCGTCGGCGCCCTGCAGATGACTGCCTTCGAGACCCTGCCCCCGGGCGAGCCGGCGGGGGCGCCGATCGCCCTTTGCCTGCACGGTTTTCCCGACAACAATCATTCCTTCGACGCCCTGGCGCCGGTGCTGGCCGCCGCCGGCTTTCGTGTGCTCGCCCCGCTGATGCCGGGGTATGAACCGTCGTCCCAGCCCGCCGATGGCGATTACACCATCGCGGCCCTCGCCGATCATCTCGGCGCGCTGATCGACAGCCTGGGGCCCGCCCCCGTCCATCTGATCGGCCACGACTGGGGCGCCGTCGTCGGCCATGTCGTCGCCGCCGACCGGGGCGACAATCTGGCCAGCTGGACCGCCATCGCGATCCCGCCCACCGGCCGGCTGATCGCCATCGCGGCGCAGGCGCCCTGGCTGGCGCTGCCTTTCTGGTACATCGGCCTGTTCCAGGCCCGCGGTTTCTCCGACTGGCTGCTGGAGAAACGGGACTGGCGTCTCGTCGACATCCTGTGGCGGCGCTGGTCGCCGGGCTGGACCCCGGCGCCGGGCGTGCTCGACGGCGTGAAGGCGACTCTGTCGGCGCCGGGCGTGAAACATGCCGCCCTCGCCTATTACCGGGCGCTGGCTTCGCCCTTCACCGGGCGCTTCCGCGAAGGGGTGCGCCGGGCCTCGCGCCGGATCAGGCGGCCCAGCCTGATCCTCGCGGGCAGCCGCGACGGTTGCTTTTCAGCGGACGCTTTCCGCCGCGCCGTGCGGCCCGAGGATTATCCGGCAGGGATCAGCCTAGAGGTCATCGAAGGGACCGGCCATTTCCTGCACCAGGAAAAGCCGGATGAGGTCAATGCCCTCATCCTCGACCATCTGAAGCGTGCCGCCGGGCTCTGACCGGGCGGCACCTTCGGGACGTCAGGCCGTGGCCGACTTGCCGCCCTCGGCCGGGGCGCTCTCGCGCAGGACATAGCCGCGGCCCCAGACGGTTTCGATGTAATTCTCGCCGCCGGTGGCCTGCGCCAGTTTCTTGCGCAGCTTGCAGATGAAGACGTCGATGATCTTCAGCTCGGGCTCGTCCATGCCGCCGTAGAGGTGGTTCAGGAACATTTCCTTGGTCAGGGTCGTGCCCTTGCGCAGGGACAGCAGCTCGAGCATGGAATATTCCTTGCCCGTCAGATGCACCGGCTTGCTGTCGACCTCGACCGTCTTGGCGTCGAGGTTGACGGTCATGCGCCCGGTGGTGATCTGCGACTGCGAATGACCCTTGGAGCGGCGCACGATCGCATGGATGCGGGCGACCAGCTCCTCCCGGTGGAAGGGCTTGGTGACATAGTCGTCGGCGCCGAAGCCGAGGCCCTTCACCTTGGAATCCAGCCCGCCGATGCCGGTCAGAATCAGGATCGGCGTCGTCACCCGCGATGCCCGCAGCTTCTTCAGGACGTCGAAACCGCTCATGTCGGGCAGGTTCAGGTCGAGAAGAATGATGTCGTAGTCATAGAGCTTGCCGAGGTCGAGGCCTTCCTCGCCCAGGTCCGTCGTGTAGACGTTCAGCCCCTCGGCACCGAGGATCAGCTCGATGCTCTTGGAGATTTGCGGATCGTCCTCGATCAGTAGAACGCGCATCGGCTTCCCCCGCCTGTACCCGCGTCGCGGTCGAAATGTTTACAAAGGTTAATCTGCGCCCCGCGCGCAGCCGATGCAACCACCTTAGCGGCCTCATGCTTAACAATTGGTAGCTGCACTGCGGCATGAGCCGCGTCCGGCTTTACCCTCGGTTAAGGGTCGCGGGCGCATGATGTGGCGGTTTTCCCCATGATGCCGGAGGCCATGCCCGTGCAAGCCCTGATCGCCGAAATCAACGGCATCCCCCCGCTGACCCGCTTCGCGCGGGTCGTCGCGGTGCAGGGGCTGGTGGTCGAGGTCGCCGGGGTCAAGGGCATGGTCGGCGTCGGCTCGCGCATGAGGCTGGTCGGGCGCGACGGCAGCGAGGTTCTGGCCGAAGTCGTCGGCTTTTCCGAGACCCGCGCCCTCGCCATGCCCTTCGGTCCTATCGACAATGTCGGCATGGGCTCGCGCGTCATCGTCGAGGATGGCGTCGCCGCGGTCTATCCCTGCGATCAATGGCTGGGCCGGGTGGTCGATAGCCTGGGCCGGCCGGTCGACGGCGAAGGTGACCTGCCGCGCGGGGCGCAGGCCTATCCCTTGCGCCGCGCCCCGCCGCCCGCCCATCAGCGCAAGCGCGTCGGCGCCAAGATCGACCTTGGCGTTCGCGCCATGAACACGTTTCTGACCTGCTGCCGCGGCCAGCGCATGGGTATTTTCGCCGGCTCGGGCGTCGGCAAGTCGTCGCTTCTGTCCATGCTGGCGCGCTATTCCAGCGCCGATGTCATCGTCATCGGCCTTGTCGGCGAACGCGGGCGCGAGGCGCGGGAATTCATCGAGGACGATCTGGGGCCGGAAGGTCTCGCCCGTTCGGTCGTCGTCGTCGCCACCTCGGACGAAAGCGCGCTCATGCGCCGTCAGGCCGCGCATATGACCCTGACCGTCGCCGAATATTTCCGCGATCAGGGCAAGGATGTGCTGTGCCTGATGGATTCGGTCACGCGCTTCGCCATGGCCCAGCGCGAGATCGGCCTGTCGGGCGGGGAGCCGCCGACCAGCAAGGGCTATACGCCGACGGTTTTCGCCGAATTGCCGAAACTGCTCGAGCGGGCGGGTCCGGGCACCGGCCAGGGCTCGATCACCGGCCTGTTCACGGTCCTCGTCGAGGGCGACGATCACAACGAGCCGATCGCCGACGCGGTGCGCGGTATCCTCGACGGCCATATCGTGCTGGAGCGGGCGATTGCGGAACGCGGCAGGTTTCCCGCCATCAACATTCTGCGCTCGGTCTCGCGCACCATGCCGGGCTGCAATTCGGCCGGGGAAAACCGCCTCGTCAAGACCGCCCGGCGTTACATGGCGGCCTATGACGACATGTCCGAGATGATCCGCCTCGGCGCCTATCGCCGGGGCTCCAACCCGGAGGTCGACACGTCGATCGAGCTTCAGCCCGAACTGGAGGCCTTCCTCGGCCAGGGCAAGACGGAGAACTCGACGCTCGACGAGGGTTACGGTCGACTGGCGCAGATCCTGGCGCCCGTGATGAACGAGGAATAGGGCCATGGCCAGCAAGCGGGGGCTTCCCACGCTGATCCGCCTGCACCAGCGGGTACTCGACGAGAAACGGCGGATGCTGGCCGAGCTCGAACAGCTGCGTGCCGAATTCGATCACAAGATCCTGATGCTCGACGCCGAGATCGAGCGCGAGCGGCTGACGACGACCGGCTCGGCCGAGGCCCTGCGCCAGTTTACCGCCTATCTCGCCGGCGCGCGCCAGCGCCGCGCGACCATGCAGCAGACCATCGACGAACTGGCGCCCAAGATCGAGGCGGCGGCCAATGCGGTCGCCAGCGCCTTCCAGGACGTCAAGCGTTACGAAATCGCCGTCGAGATGAAGCAGCGCCAGCGCAAGGCGGCGGAAGCGCAGGCCGAACAGGCCGATCTCGACGAAGTCGCCATCGTCCAGCACCGGCGCCGCCGGCCCTGAACCCGGGATCGCCGTTCAGGCGGTGATCGAGATGCCGCCGCGCCGCGCCGGGCCGGCGGGGCTGCCGAGGTGCGGCGTGCCCAGGGGGCCTTCCTGCACCTGAAAGCCGATCGTGCCGGCCAGGCCCGACGCCGCGAGCACGGCGCCATAGCGCGCGGTCAAGCCTTCCCGCAGGTCCGCCGGCATCGGCCGCCGGCTGCGCAGCACGGTATCGACCCGGCCGCCCTGGGCGAAGCCGTCGATCTGCAGGGGGCCGAGTTCGCTCGGGCTCAGCTCGACGATGAAGCGGGTGGCGCCGCCCCTTGTCTTGCGGTCCGTCTGCTGCGTGTCTTCCTCGACCGTTTCCGGCGGCGGGGCATGGCGCTGGACGAAGACCACCAGGGGAATGATGTCCCTGCCGTCGAAGAAGGGCAGGGGCACGCTGCGCCAGCCATTCGCCGCCGGCTCCGCCGCCGCCCGCGCCAGTTCGCCGAATTCCGCCCCGGCGCGCAGCAGGGGGCCGGGGCCGTCCCGGCTCTCGATCCGGCCGACCTCTTCCTCGCCGACGAGACGCTTGAGATCGCGAAAACGCAGCGCGGCCGACAGCAGCAGGGTCGCCAGCGTCTGGTCGCCGCCCTGCATCAGTCCGGGCAGCAGCCGGCCGAGGGCGGCGGCCGTGCCGTCCTCCCCGCCCATCAGCGGGGCGATACCGGCGATGGCCGTGCGGCCGGCGGCGAACTGGCGGATCGCGGCGGGGGCCGAGGCGAGACTGGGCAAAGGCGTCGCCTGCGGGCGTTCCTCCGCCCCCGGGGCCAGGGGCCGGCGGCCAGCGATTTCCAGCATCAGCCGGGCCCCGGTGCCAAGACCGGGCGGCGCATCGTCGATGGTGACCGTGCTGCCGTCGGCCGCGCTGAGGGTCAGGCTGACCGAGCCGTCCGGCATTTGCCGCCGGCCGGTCACCGTCGCCGCCAGGACCAGCGCCGCCGGATTGCTGGCGACACCGAGGCGCAGCGCCAGCATGGCCTGGCGGCTGCCGTCGGCCGCGGTCTGCAGCGCCTGATAGAGCGGACGGCTGGTGCCGTCTTCCGGCGCGGGAGCTGGCCCGCCGAGGAACCGCAGCTCGACCTTCTGATCCGGCTGGCCCCGGGCGGGTGCGCGCAGGATCGCCGACAGAAGTTCGGCGGACTCGCCGACCTCCAGGGTCACCGGGGTGCCGGGTGGCGGCAGGCGCAGCGGGGTTTCGGGGGTAAAGAGGCCGGCGCTGGTCACCAGCGTGGGGCGGCCCTGTTCGTCCGGGCCGCCGACGATGGCCTGCAGCAGGCTGCCCCGGGCGAGGCGCAGCAATTCGGCGGCGATGCGCAAGGCCGGGGCGGCGGTTTCGCCCGGCGCGGCATTCTGCCCGGTGGCGGCGCCGTCGCCCGGCGTCTGGCGGCCGGCGGTCTCGCCCCCGCCGCGCGCGCGGGCTTCGGCGGCCGCGCGTTCATCGCCGGTGCCGATGCCGAGGCCGACGGCGTAGGGGGCGGCCGGGCCTGTGATCGGCCCGGTCATGTCGGCGGTTTCAGCAATTCGGCCGCCAGCGCCTCGACATCGCCCGCCGCCTCGGCATGGGGGTGGCGGGTGAGGAAGGGCGTCTGGTAACGGATCGCGTCCTTCACCTTGTTGTCGCGGCGGATGATGCCGGCCAGCGGCGGGGTGAATTTCAGGAAACTCTCGCAGGCCCGCTTCAGCGTCGCATAGGTGCGTTCGCCCTCGGCGCGGGAGGTCGCCATGTTGATGACGACGCGAAGGTCGGGCCGGGGCATCAGCTTGCCGGCGACCTTGATGAAGGCATAGGCATCGGTGAGCGAGGTCGGCTCGTCGGTCGCGACGACGAGGACGGTGCCTCCGGTCGAGGCCAGGATGAGCTGGGTCGTGTCGATGCCGGCGCCGATGTCGATGATCACATTGTCGTAGCGCGGGCTGAGGTCGATCACGCCCTGGCGCAGCGCGGCGACCTCCTGCCGGGTCAGGGACGACAGCGCGCCCGAGCCCGACTTGCCGGCGACGACGTCGAAGCCGGTCGCCGGCACCGGCGTGACCGCGGCGCCGAGGTCGGCCCCGGTGGCGATCACGCCGCCCAGATCGTGTTCCGGCATCAGGCCCAGCTGGATGTCGATATTGGCAAGGCCAAGGTCACCGTCGAACAGCAGCACCCGGCGCCCTGCCCGGGCGAGGGCGTGGGACAGGGTGATGGACAGCCAGGTCTTGCCGACGCCGCCCTTGCCCGAGGCGACGGCGACGATGCGCCGGTTGTCGGCGCGCCGGGCGGGGCTGCCGGGGGCGAAGGTCGGGTTCTGGGCCACGGGGGCTTCGGTGCTCATTGGGCGGCCTCGTCGTGAAGCTGGTCGGCTTCGATGTGGTCGTAATCGTGCATGACAAGTCGGGCGAGTTCGGTCGCGTCGATCGGGCGCAGGCCCTGACCGACGAAGGGGCTGGCGCCGATCTCGGCGATGGCGAGGCCACCGGCATCGGCCGCGGCGATCAGGCTGCCGAAGCGGCGCGTGGCGTCGAGCCGTGTCACGATCATGCGCCGGACGCCGAGACGGGCGAAGGCCCGGGCGGTATCCATGGCGTCATGGGCATCGGTGCCGGCGGCCAGCACCAGCACGGGCTCGACGTCGGCGGCGGCGATCAGACGGGTGATCTGGGTCATCTCGCCTTCGTCGAAGGGATTGGCGCCCGCGGTGTCGATGACGGCGCGGCGCGCCCGGCTGCCGCCATGTTCGGTCTTGGCGAGTTCCGCCGGATTGGCGGCGAGGCCGAGCGGCTGGTTCAGCGCCCGCAGATAGGCTTCGAGCTGCGCCGTCGCCCCTGCTTTCAGGGTGTCGGTCGAGACGACGCGGAGCGGCGTGCCGTTGGCGGCGGCGCGGGCGGCGATCTTGGCCGTGACCACTGTCTTGCCCGCGCCCGGCGGCCCGACCAGCATGATCGAGCGTTGCGGCTGATCGGACAGCGGGGCGAAGCGCAGCAGGGTCGACAGGGCATGGGCGAGGGCATCGGACGGCGAGCCGCCCTCGAACGCCCCGGCGAGGCGGACCAGGCGCTCCACCTGCCGGCGCGGCGTGCGGTGATATTCGAGCGCGCGGGTGATCTGGCGGGCGAAGGCGTTGCGGTGCCGGGTTTCCTCGGGCGCGTCGGCGGGGGTGTTGATCTGGGCGAGGCGGCCGGCCAGCAGGGCCTCGACCGGATCGTCCTCGGCCCGGTGCAGCGAGAACGGGTCGGGGCGACGGTCGATGGCGGCACGCGGGTCGGGCACGGGCGGCGGCGGCGTCGCGGCCTCGACCGCGGCGACGACCTCGACCATGCCGCGCGCGGCGCGCCGGGTCGAGACGATGATGGCATCGGGGCCGAGGGCCTTGCGGATCTCGGCCATGGCGTCGGCCATGTTGGCGGCGTGGAAGGTGCGAAGGCGCATGTCCTAGCCCCTCCCTAGATCTGGCCGAGGGTGCGCACGCGCGCCCGCGGGTGGATTTCGTTCTGCGACATGACGACGGTCTGCGGCCGGAACCGCTCGACGATCGAGCGGACATAGGGCCGGATGCCGGGGCTGGTCAACAACACCGGCAATTCGCCGTCGGCGCCCAGCCGGTCGAGCGAGGATTTCACCGACTGGATGAACTGCTGCAGGCGGCTGGGGGCGAGGGTCAGCTGCTTTTCCTCGCCCGGGCCGACCAGCGCCTCGGCGAAGGCCTGTTCCCAGTCCGCCGACAGGGGCAGCAGCGGGATGTAACCGCCCGGGCCCGTGTTGGCGAAGGAAATCTGGCGGGCGAGGCGGCTGCGCACATGCTCGGTGATGGTCATGACGTTCTGGCTGTAACCCACGGCTTCACCGACACCCTCGAGAATGGTCGGCAGGTCGCGGACCGAGATGCGCTCGGACAGGAGCTGCTGCAGCACGCGCTGCACGCCCGCGACGGTGAAGCGCCCGGGGATCAGGTCGGAGACCAGTTTCTGCTGCGGCTTGGGCAATTCGTCGAGCAGCTTCTGCGTCTCGGCATAGGACAGAAGCTCGGCCATGTTGTCCTTGATCACCTCGGTCAGATGGGTGGTGATCACGGTCGCGGGGTCGACCACGGTCAGGCCGCGGAACTGCGCTTCCTCGCGCAGGGACGTGTCGATCCAGGCGGCGGTCAGGCCGAAGGTCGGCTCGACCGTCGGCTCGCCCGGCAGGCTGACCGGCTCGCCGCGCGGGTCCATGACCAGCAGCATGTGCGGACGGATGTCGCCGCGCCCGGCCTCCATCTCCTTCAGCCGGAGGACATAGGTGTTCGAGGCCAGCTGGACATTGTCGAGGATGCGGACGGCCGGCATGACGAAGCCCATCTCGGCCGCGATCTGGCGGCGCAGGGCCTTGATCTGGTCGGTGATGCGGGTGCCGGGCGCGTCGTTGATCAGCGGAATGAGGCCATAGCCGAGTTCGAGGCGGACGCTGTCGATGGCGAGGGCGGAGGAGATCGGCTCTTCCGCCGGCACGGCGCGCTTCTGTTCGGCGACGGCGACGGCGGCGCTGGTCTCGGCGTCCTGCGTCTGCTTGCGCTCGATCCGGTAGGCGGCATAGCCGGCGCCGGCGGCGAGGATCAGGAAGGGCAGCGCCGGCATCCCGGGCAGCAGGGCGAGCACGAAGGCGAGCGCGGCCGCCATGCCCATGGCCCGCGCCGAGCCGCCGAGCTGGCCGAACAGCGCCTTGTCGGCGGTGCCGCGCGTGCCGCCCTTGGTCACCATCAGGCCGGCGGCGGTCGAGACGATGAGGGCGGGGAACTGCGAGACGAGACCGTCGCCGACGGTCAGGGTCGAATAGGTGCGCATGGCGTCGCCCGCCGACATGCCTTCCTGCATCGTGCCGATGACGATACCGCCGATCAGGTTGATCGCGGTGATCAGCAGGCCGGCGACGGCATCGCCGCGCACGAATTTGGCGGCGCCGTCCATGGCGCCGAAGAAGGTCGATTCCTGTTCGAGTTCGGTGCGCCGCTTGCGCGCCTCGTTCTCGTCGATGAGGCCGGACGACAGGTCGGCGTCGACCGCCATCTGCTTGCCGGGCATGGCGTCGAGGGTGAAACGCGCCGCGACCTCGGCGATGCGGCCCGAGCCCTTGGTGATGACGACGAAATTCACGATGACGAGGATCGCGAAGACGATCACGCCGATCAGGAAATTACCGCCCATGATGAGCCCGCCGAAGGCGGCGATGACATCGCCCGCGGCATGGGTGCCCTCATGGCCGAATTCGAGGATGAGCCGGGTCGACGCCAGGTTCAGCGCCAGCCGCAGCATGGTGGCGATGAGGAGGACGGTCGGAAAGGCGCTGAAGTCGAGCGGCTTCTCGATGAACAGCGAGGTCATCAGGATGAGCACGCTGAGGGTCACGGACAGCGCCAGCGAGATGTCGAGCAGCCAGCCCGGCATCGGGAAGATCAGCACGGTCAGGATGACGATGACGCCGATCGCCAGCAGGACGTCGCCGCCACGCAGCGCCGTCTGCAGCCGCCCGAGCAGGGCGCCCGCGTCGAAGCCCGAATTGCCCCCGGTGTCCGCCATCGTCCGCGTCCGCCTCAGGCCACGCCGGTGCGGACGTCGCCGGGCAGGGGCACGGATACGCCTTCGTCGGTATATTGCTTCAGCTTGTTGCGTAAGGTGCGGATCGAGATGCCGAGGATATTGGCGGCATGGGTCCGGTTGCCGAGGCAATGGTCGAGCGTGTCGAGGATGAGGTCGCGCTCGACGTCGGCGACAGTGCGGCCGACCAGCGGCTTGCCGCTGCCGGCGGCGGCCCCGGCGGCGACCGCGATCGAGGCGGCGGCGGCGGTCGGCGACGGGCTGTCGACCGGGCGGCTGCCGTCGGGCAGGACGATGGCGGCGGGCTCGATCGTGGTGCCGGGCGACAGCAGCACGGCGCGGTGCAGGGTGTTTTCCAGCTCGCGCACATTGCCCTTCCAGCCATAGCCGAGCAGCAGCTTGCGCGCATCCTCGGTCAGGACCTTGGCGCCCGTCGCGTTCAGCTCGGCATATTTCCGCGCGAAATGCTCGGCCAGCAGCAGGACGTCGGCCGGGCGTTTGCGCAGGGGCGGGATCTTCAGGTTGACGACATTGAGGCGGAACAGAAGGTCTTCGCGGAAGGTGCCCTTCTTCACCTCTTCCGCGAGGTCGCGGTTCGAGGTGGCGATGACGCGGATGTCGACCTTGACCGGCTTCGAGCCGCCGACCCGGTCGATCTCGCGTTCCTGGATCGCGCGCAGCAGCTTGGCCTGCAGCCGGACGTCCATTTCCGAGATTTCGTCGAGCAGCAGGGTGCCGCCGTTCGCTTCCTCGAACTTGCCGACGCGGCGGGCGACGGCGCCGGTGAAGGCGCCCTTCTCGTGACCGAAGAGTTCGCTCTCCAGCAGGTTCTCGGGGATCGCGGCGCAGTTCACCGAGACGAAGGGGGCATTGGCCCGCCGGCTCTTGCGGTGGACGAAGCGGGCCATGACTTCCTTGCCCGTGCCGCTCTCGCCCGTGATCATGATCGAGGCTTCGGACGGCGCGACCTGTTCGGCGAGGCGGACCACCTCGGCCATCGCGGGATCGCGATAGATCAGATTATGGCTTTCCTCGGCGACGGCCTCGAGCACGGCGGCGATCAGATCGGGCTCCGGCGGCAGCGGGACATATTCCTTGGCCCCGGCGCGGATGGCGAGGACCGCCGCCCGCGTGTCGTTGCCGATGCCGCAGGCGACCACCGGGACATGGATATGCTCGGCGGCGAGGGCCTGGATCAGGGTGGCGATGTCGAGCCGGACATCGACCATGAGCAGGTCGGCGCCGCGCCCCGAACGCAGGGCATGGAGCGCGCCTTCGACCGAATCCGCGTGGGCGACCTTCGCCCCGCGCGACATGGCGATCTTGGACGCCGTGCCGAATTCACCCGACAGCGAACCGACGATCATGAGCCGCATGGTTCAATACCCTTTCAGCGCCGGTCGCCCTTGATGATTTCGGTCATGGTGATGCCGAGGCGATCCTCGACCACCACCACTTCGCCACGAGCGACGAGGCGATTGTTCACATAGATGTCGATGGCCTCGCCAACCTTGCGGTCCAGTTCGATCACCGCGCCCTTGCCGATGCGCAGCAACTGGCTGACCTGCAGCTTGGACTTGCCGAGCACGGCGGAAACGGCGACGGGAATGTCGAACACCGCCTCGAGATCCTGGGCCGTGCGGATCTGGCCGTCCTCGTCGGTCGCCAGGGCCTGGCCGTTCTGCAGCTCTTCCAGGGTCATGTCACGGTCTGCGGGCATGGGGGCTTTCTCCGGTCAGGCGGTCTGGCGGCGCTGCGCGGCAATATAGTGGGTGACGGCGGATTCGACGGCGGCGGCGAGGGCCCCGGTATCGCGGGCGATACCGCCATGGGCCCATTCGATGCGGACGTCGCCGGGGGCGAGTTCGTCGCTCGGCAGGGTGATCATCTTGCCGGGGAAGGCATGGGCGGCGGCGATCGCCTCGAAACGCTCGCGGGCCGCGTCGACCATGGCGGCCGCGACATGGACGATCACGCGGGGCTCGTCCTTCAGCTCGGCCATGCAGTCGCCGACCATGGCTTCCATGTCGGCGAGCGGCAGCGCCGCGGTCAGGGCGGGGCACAGGCGGCGTGCGATGGCGAGGGAAAGAGCGGCGGCATCCGCCTTCTGCGCCGCCTCGCCCGCGGCGATGTGGCCGGCGATGGCGTCGAGGGATTCGCCCGCCTGGGCGACGGCATGGGACAGGGCGGCGGCGATTTCCGCCTCGGCCTCGCGCCGGCCGGCGGCGACACCTTCGGCGAAGGCGGCGGCGCGGGCGGCGGACAAGTCGTCGGCCGAGAAGCTGGGCGGCGGGGGCGCCACCGGCTTCGGGCGCGGCGCCGCGATCTGGAAGTCGGTATCGAAGGTGAATTTCACCGGTCCGCCGTTCATGCCGCGCGCTCCCGTCAATAGACCAGCTCGTCGTCGCCCTTGGCGTCGGCGAGAACGATCTGGCCCTGGGCGGCGAGGTCCTTGGCGGATTGCACCATCAGCATCTGCGCCTCGTCCACGTCGCGCAGGCGAACGGGGCCCATCTGCTCCATTTCCTCGCGCAAGAGCTTGGCCGCGCGCTCGGACATGTTGGAGAAGAACATGTCGCGCAGCGTGTCGGACGCGCCCTTGAGGGCGAGGGCGAGGCGGCTCTTCTCGATCGCCCGCATCAGCACCTGGACGCCGTTCGGGTCCAGCTTCTGCAGATCCTCGAAGGTGAACATCAGGGCCTTGATGCGGTCGGCGCTCTCGCGGTTGCGTTCCTCGAGGGCGGTGATGAACTTCGCCTCGGTCGAGCGGTCGAGATTGTTGAAGATCTCGGCGATCAGTTCGTGGGCGTCGCGCCGCGCGGTGCGCGCGAGGTTGGACATGAATTCGGTGCGCAGGGTCTGCTCGACCTTGTCGAGCACTTCCTTCTGCACCGATTCCATCCGCAACATGCGGTTGACGACCTCGAGGGCGAAATCCTCGGGCAGGTTGGCCAGCACGCGGGCGGCGTGCTCCGGCTTGATCTTGGACAGGACGACGGCGACCGTCTGCGGATATTCGTTCTTCAGATAGGCGGCGAGAACCTGTTCGTTCACATTGCCCAGCTTGTCCCACATGGTACGGCCGGCGGGGCCGCGGATTTCTTCCATGATCTGGGAGACGCGGTCGTTGGGCAGCGACTTCGACAACAGGCGCTCGGTCGATTCGAAGGAACCGATCAGGTTGCCCGAGGTCGTCATGTGCGAGGCGAACTCGACGAAGACGCGCTCGACCATATTGGCGTTCACCCGGCCGAGGGTGGCCATGGCCGCCGAGATTTCCTTGATCTCCTCGTCGTCCATCAGGCGCCACAGCGGCGCGCCATGCTCCTCGCCGAGGGCGAGCATCAGGACCGCGGCCTTCTCGGGGCCGGACAGATTGCGGTTTTCGTCTTTCGCCGCGGCCATCTTACGACTCCCGGTACATCCAGTTGCGCATGATCGCCAGGGCCTCTTCAGGGTGGCGCTCGACGATCTCGCCGACCTTCTTCAGGCTCGATGCCTTCACCCGGCCCTCGATATTGGCGATGTCGACCATCTGCTCGAATTCGGACGGCAGATCGGGGCTGGCCAGCATGGGGCGGCCGTCGGGGCCGGGCAGGGCGGCGGCACCCGGGCCCGCCAGCTGCGCCGCGCCGCCCGCCATGGCGCCGGCCATGGCCCCCGCCAGGGCGTGGCCGGTGCCGCCGGCCGGCACCAGCAGGCGGGTGACCAGCGGCCGGATGACGAAGAGCGTGAGCAGCAGGGCGACAAGGCCAAGCACGCCAATCTCGCCGATCTTGAAATAATCGGCCTTGGAGAGGCCGAGGAAGCCGGCGTCGGCCGCCGCGCCCGTCTCGGGCAGCGACTGGTCGGCGAAGGGCAGGTTGACGACGCGCACCTGGTCGCCGCGCTTCGCGTCGAAGCCGATGGCCGATTTCACCAGGGTCTCGAGCTGGTCGAGGTCCTGCTGGCTGCGCGGTTGATAGGTCCGCGTGCCGTCGGCGGCGGTCTGATAGGTGCCGTCGACGAGGATGGCGACGGACAGGCGCTTCACCCGGCCGCCCTCCTGCACCACGGTCTGGTCGGTGCGGGAGATTTCGTAGTTGATCGTTTCTTCCGAACGGTCGGAGGTGTTCTGGGCGCCGCCGTTCTGGCCCTGGCCGCCGGGCAGGTTGCTCTGCACCGTGACCGCCTGGGAGCCGCTTTCCTGGTTGCGCGAGCGGTCGTTGACGGTCTGGGTGGAGCGCACGACCTGACCGTCCGGGTTGAAGGTCTGGGTCTGGGTCGTCACCCGGTCGAAGTCGAGTTCGGCCGAAACCTCGGCGCGCACCTTGTCGAAGCCGACGGACGAGCCGACCAGCTGTTCGAGGGCGCGGCGCACCTGGGCTTCGTAGTCGCGGGTCTTGCCGGCGACGGCTTCCGACGGGCCGCCGTCGGCCACGGCGCCGTCGCCCGAGGCGAGCAGATTGCCGCGATCGTCGACGATGGAGACGCGGTCGGCCTTCAGGCCGGGCACGGCGGCGGCGGTCAGCTGGCGGATGGCGCGGACCTGCGCGGGATCGAGACTGCCACCCTTCAGCTTCAGCACGATGGAGGCGGAGGGCGCCTCGGTCTCGCGGGCGAAGAGCTGGCGCTGGGGCAGCACGAGATGGACGCGGGCGCTGGCGATGCGGTCGATGGCCGAGATGGAGCGGGCGATCTCGCCTTCGAGGGCGCGCAGGTGATTGATGTTCTGGACGAAGCTCGTCGTGCCGATGGCCTCGGTGCGGTCGAAGATTTCATAGCCCATGGAGCCGCCGGCGGGCACGCCGCTTTCGGCCATGGTCATGCGCAGGCGGGCGACCTGATCCTCGGGCACCAGGATTCGCGTGCCATCGGCGGACAGCTGGTAGGGAACCTTCAGCTCGTCCAGCTTCTGGACGATGCGCGACGAGTCGCCGAGATCGAGGTCGCTGTAGAGCAGGGCATAGGTCGGCGCCATCATGCGGTTGGCGGCGAAGACGAGGAAGGCGGCCACGACGGCGGTCACCGCGCCCAGCATCAGCAGGCGCCGCAGCCCCAGACCCTTCAATCGCATCAGCAGTTCGTTCATGTCGCCCCCGGCTCCGCGCCATCGACCTAGGCAATAATTTCCCCCTTTCTGTTGAACAGGAGGTTAACGCTGCCGCCATAAGACGCGCTGGCCCCAAAACGCCGAAGCCCGGCGCAGGGCCGGGCTTCGATGCAAGGGGGGGGGAAGGGCGACGCCTCAGCTGTCGCGATAGAGCTGGATGCGCGTCGCGCGAAGGCCGGGCAGGCCGTGGGCGTCGATCGCCCGCTGCCAGGACAGGAATTCCTCGACCGAGAGGGAATAGCGCCGGCAGGCGTCCTCGAGCGTGATCAGTCCGCCACGCACGGCGCTGACCACCAGCGCCTTGCGCCGGATCACCCAGCGTTTGGTGTTCGCGGGCGGCAGATCCTCGAGCCGAAGGCCCCGGCCTTCCGGCCCGAGAAGGGCTTCGGTGATGTCGTCCATATGATGATGCTCGCTCAACTCGTCTCCTGCGGGGCCGGAAGGGCCGGCCCATCGGCAGGAGGATGTTAGGCGAGGCGGGGTTAACACCGACCTAAGGGCGATTCTCAATCAGCGGAGGCGACATTGGTCACCTCGTCGATGGCGACATTGCCGTTCCGGGTCACCAGTTCGATGGCGCTGCCGCTGGAATCGACGCCGGTCACCAGCGACATCGTGCTGATGTCCGTGGTCACCGTCTTGCCGGCGCTGTCGAGCGCGGCGATCTTCAGCGTGTATTTGCCGGCATCGACCGTATCGCCATTGGCGTCCTTGCCGTCCCAGGTATAGGTCGTGGTGCCGGCGGCGGTGGTACCGGTCAGGCTGCGCACGGTCTGGCCCTTGGCGTCGACGATGCTTAGCGTGGTCGAGGCCGAGGCGGTGTCCTTGCCATATTGCCAGGTGACCGGGGTGGTGCCATCGAAACTGGCGGTCGCCGTCGGCACCGCGACTTCCTTGCCGATATAGCCGACGGCGCTCGCCGTCGCCTGGCCCTGCAGGGCGGACAGCACGTTGGACAGGGTCGAATTGGCGTTGATCGACTGTTCGACCTGGGCGAACTGGACCAGCTGGCTGGTGAATTCGTTCGAGTCCATGGGATTGAGCGGGTCCTGGTTCTGCAGCTGGGTGGTCAGCAGGGTCAGGAAGGTGCTGAAATTCTTGGCGAGGCCGGCGGTCGCGGTCGACGTCGTCGAGGAACTGGCGGCGGTGCTGCTGGCGGCGTTGGCGGAGGCGACGGAGGTCATGGCATTGCCTTCCTTCTTCTTCTCTCGGGTTCAGACCTGGATATCGACGGCGAGGGCATTGCCGCCCCGGCGCTGGCGCGGGCTGGTGGCGGCGGCCGCGCTTTCGGCGGCCAGCGCGCTCTGGCCCCGGCCGCGCCGGTTGCCACCACCACCCTCGCCCGAGCCGTTGCTGCCCGTATTGCCACCCTGCCCGGCGGTGCCGTCGCGCAGGGCGAAGCTGACGGTCGCGTTCTGCGTCGCCGTGCTCTGGCCGGCCAGATTGCGCACCAGTTCCGCCTTGTCCTGCTGCAACAGGTGCAGGGTTTCGGGCCGGTCGGCATAGACGCGGGCGGTCATCTGGCCGTCCTCGGCGAATTCGAGATGGACATCGACCCGGCCGAGATCGTCGGGTGTCAGCGAAATCTCGAAGACATGGCTGCCCTCGTCGACGCGCCGCGCGATGGCGACCGACAGCGCCTCGGGGTCGAGCGGCACGGGCACGGCCCGGGGCGCGGCGACCGGTGCCGGCGCCGCGGCGGCCGCGCTCGGGGCCGGGGGCGGTGCGGCGGCCACGGCCGCCGTGGTCGGATCGGCGGCAGCGGGCTTGGCGGCGCTTTCGGTCGCGGGGGAATTGGCTTTGGCGGTGGCGGAAGGTGTGGCGTCGCCCGCTTTTTCCGCCTGACCGGGGGCGACCGGTGCGGCCAGCCGGGCGGCCGAGCCTCGTCCCGCGAGCTTTCCGGCGCCGGACGGAGTCTCCGCTTCGGCCGGAGGCGCGGCGGCCGGGGGCGGCGCCTGGTCCTTGCGGGCGGTCGGCGCGGTCAGATCCAGCAACATGCCGGTCAGCAGCGCGCTCGGATCGGTCAGGGCGGCATCGCCCGCGACCTTGTCCGTGACCTCTTCCTCGGCGCCTTCGCCGATGGTCCGCTCGCCCCGGTCGCCCTTGGTCGCGCCATCGCCTTCACCGGCGGTCGCCATCGCGGTGCCCGCTTCGCCCGCGGCGGTCGTGTCCTCCGCGGCCGGGGATGCCTTGGCTTCGGTGGATTTAGCGCCGTCGCCCGGTTTGTCCGGCGTCGCCCGGTGGGCCTGTTTTCCGCCGGTGGCGGCGGCGCTTTCGGTCTGCTGGTCCAGCAGGGCCGCGAAGCCGCCGTCTCCGGCAGTGGACGGCGGCGCGGGATTGCGCACGGGGGCGGCAACGGGAACAGGGGACAGGCTGGCGGTATCCATGACGGCTTCCGGCGAAAAGACGCCTTCCGCCTTGCAGGGAGCGGGCCAGCCGGCGGAAAGCCCGGAAACCGCGCCTCTTCGGGGGATGGCGGCATCGGCGGGCCGTGCAACCCGGCAATTCCTTCCCGCCGCTTGTCCGTTTCTGCCGGGCCGACTATGGTCGCCGCCATGATCGAAAACCTCGACCTCGAGCGGCTGTTGCGCCCCGCGCCCGACGACGACCTGCCCCCTGGCGCGCGCGTTGTCGTCGCCATGTCCGGCGGTGTCGACAGTTCGGTGACCGCCGCCCTGATGAAGGCGCGGGGCTACGATGTCGTCGGCATCACGCTGCAGCTCTACGATCAGGGCGCGGCGGCCGGGCGCAAGGGCGCCTGCTGCGCCGGGCTCGACATCCGCGACGCCCGCCGGGTGGCCGAGGCGATCGGCATTCCCCATTTCGTGCTCGATTACGAACAGGCCTTCCGCGCCAATGTGATCGAGCCCTTCGTCGACGCCTATCTCGCGGGCGAGACGCCGGTGCCCTGCGTCCGCTGCAACCAGACGGTCAAGTTTCGCGATCTGCTGGGCGCCGCCCGCGACCTCGGCGCCGAGGCGATGGCGACCGGCCATTACGTCCGCCGGGTGAAGGGGCCGCAGGGCGCAGAATTGCACCGCGGCCGCGATCCCAACCGGGACCAGAGTTATTTCCTCTTCGCGACCACCAAGGCGGAACTCGATTTCCTGCGCTTTCCCCTTGGCGACATGGAAAAGCCGATGGTGCGGGCGCTTGCCGCGCATTTCGGTCTGTCGGTCGCGGAAAAGCCGGACAGTCAGGACATCTGCTTCGTGCCGTCCGGCAAATATGCCGCGGTGGTCGAGAAGCTGCGCCCCGGCGCGGCGGACCCGGGCGACATCGTCGACATGGAGGGCCGGGTGCTCGGCCGCCATCAGGGCGTGATTTCCTATACCGTCGGCCAGCGCAAGGGCCTCGGCATCGGCGGCGGCGCCATGCCGGACAATAGCCCGCTTTATGTCGTGCGGCTGGAACCCGAAACCCGGCGCGTCGTCGTCGGCCCGCGCGAGGCGCTGGCCCGGCGCGAGATCGGGGTCAGCGAACTGAACTGGATCGGCCCGGGCGAGGCCGCGCGAGACGTGCCGGCGCTTGCCCGCATCCGTTCGGCCCGGGCGCCGGTGCCGGCGGCACTGTGTCTCGGCGCGGGTGAGGCAACGGTCGTCCTCGACGAGCCCGAATATGGCGTCGCTCCGGGACAGGCTTGCGTGCTTTACGATGCGACGGCGCCAGACCGGGTCTTGGGTGGCGGGTGGATCCGGCGTGCACAGGCTTGACAGGCCGGCGCCGGTCGCCTATACGAGCGGCCTCCCGGCGTAAAGCCGGTGCCTTGATGGGGCGGAGTAGCTCAGCTGGTTAGAGCGGTGGAATCATAATCCATGTGTCGGGGGTTCAAATCCCTCCTCCGCTACCAGCAATTCCCCGGACTTCGGATGGGGGATGCTGGCAGGTGTTAAAGATAAGGGCTGGCGCCGGTGGTGCCGGCCCTTTCTCTTTTCAGCGGCGCCGACAGCTGGCGCGTCAGCCAAGCTCAAGGTTCCCCGGCCGGCTCAGTGTTAGGCGACACTTTGGATGAGCACACCGGGGATCCGGGATTTGCCGGGATATTCGGGGACAAGGTGGGACGCCGCCCGTAATTCTCCCTTATAAATCAATGTCATCCAGAAAAAATTTGTCCGCCGACGGCATGTGCTCAAGCAAAACATCGCGACGTTTTGAAAAGTGCTGACGTCCAGCCGTGACGCCGCTACCTTTGCTGAAAATGGAGGTGGCAATGAACGGTGGAATGCTTGCGATAATGGTATTGGCTCAGGTCATTGGCCTCGGCGTTCTCGCCCAGAAAAAATTTCGCCGCGTCGGGGTCATATGGTCCTTGATCGCCGCCGCCCTCGACCTTGGCCTGTTGGCGCTGATCAGCGCGGCTAAAGGGCCTCAGCTGTCCGGCGCTGGTGGCATCAGCGACCAAGCCCGAGATTTGACGGCGCTCTTGCTGACAGTCGGCCCATCCACATTGGTCGTTCTAGGCGTTCTTGCCACATTACCAAACAACAAAGCAGATAAGCCGCTCTAGCGCGCCTTATGGCCCCACCACACAACCTGCCCAATAACTTGAATTTCAGTGGATGTGTTGTGGTCTATCTCCTCTGGGTCATAATCTTTGTTGTCAGAAATAAGTTTGATGATGCCAGAAACGGATAATTGTATCCGTTTCACCAGAAGAGTTCCCGCAACCGACAGCGCGTAAATCTTGCCGTTCGTAAGCAGTCGGTCGGTAATGTCAATCAGCATCTCGTCGCCGCTACTGATCGTTGGCTCCATGCTGTCGCCCTCGGCTTGGGCCATAATTAGGTTCTTTGGTGGCCGCCCGGTAACGCGACGCACCCAATCTTCCGGCAGCTTAACGTCTTGGCTCCATTCATTTTCTGGAGGCAAGAGACCCTTTCCGGCCGAAAACCGTGCGTCATATAGCGGTATGCCGACAATAGTCGCGTCGCTGGCTTGCGGCCGCCCGGTAACTGGCGCCAGCGGAGCTGAGACCCCAGTTATTAGCCAGGCAATGTCACAGCCAATGTCAGCCAATCGCTGCAACTGAGCCGCTTTGGGGCCCGAGGCGCCGCTTTCGTGGTTTTGGTAAGTGCGCAGAGGCACTTCAAGCCGATCGGCCATTTCCTGCCTTGTCAGCCCGAGTTGATCGCGCCACGCCTTGAGGCGCGCGCCAATTTCTTCCTCAGCGCTCATGCGGCAGAAAGCCGGAAGTATTCCTTCCAGCTTTCCATGAGCTTCCGGCATCCGGAATTTACTAACAAAATCAATGTAATGAGCCAATTTCTGCGCGGGTGAGCGGTCGGCGAAAGCCGGAAGGGCAAAAAATTGCTTGTCAGGCAATTTTTTGCCCGGCAATCTCCTTGGCATGACAAACAAGCGTCCAAGGCTAGACATCCCCAAAAAGCCCACCGAAAGGCGGGCGTGGATCCAGTATCGCCTGCGGCTCGTCGGCTCGAACTTCCGTGCCCTGGGCCGGAAGCTGGGCGTCAGCCAGCAAGCGGTGTCTTACGCGGCGGCGGGATACCCCTCACTGGCCATTGAGCAGGCGATCGCCGAAGCGATCGGCGTGCCTCACCAGGAGCTGTTTCCCGAACATTTCGACGAGGCCGGGGGGCGCATTCCCCTTGCCCGTACAAGGCAACGCAAGCCTACCCGCGCCGCGTCGCAGCGCAATGTCGAAAGTTCGGAGGCCGCCTGACATGCGAAGCAATCAGGGGGTGTGGGAGACCGCCTATGCAGAAGCCAAGCGGCGCCAGCATGTGAGCTGGGGCATCATTGGATTGTCTGAGCCAACGCCCGCAGTTGTGGCCCGTGCCGATCAAATGCTCCAGGTGGCCAAGGCAGGGGCATCTCAATCAGGAGCCATGTCATCGCGATCCGCCAGTGGGCCGTCCGAGAAAGATCGGAAGGCACCACGATGACGGTTTCGGATATCCCGATCAGCTCTTCGGCCGAGAGCGCCAACGCCAGTTGGACCAGTCGCTCGAAGATGACGCGCCGAGCCGGAGGCGATGCCGCATCCAATAGGGTTATGTCGCCCTTGATGGCGGCTTCAGCGATCGCCTGGTCGGCCGCGCGCTCAGCCCTGCTCCGATACGGCAACTGGTTCGCGCTCGTCCATGAATATGCCCGTTCGAGGACGGGCCAAACGGTAGTGAGCAAGTCATATCCGGCGATGCGAACGGGCGGCGCCCATTGGGCCATTGGTCGCCCCACAAGATCCTCAATCAATCTGGAGGTGATCTCTTTCGCATCCACGGGCTTCTCCATCGATTCGGGTTCGCAACCGTCGATGGTAGGGGCCGGCCGGGCCGGCGTCACCTGCTTCCCCGCGCCCCCGCAGGTGGTGCTGGCCCGTGTCGCGCGGAGGGCCGCCTGAATGGCGGCGCGGCGCCATAAAGACCCTCGGCAGGGCGATCTGCTGGGCTGGGAGCCGCCGGCCCTGGTCGAGCGCTATGACGAGCGGCGGGTGCGGGCAGGATCGTTGCGCGGTCAGATCGCGCGGGCCGTGGCCGAGACGCTGACAGACAGTGAGCTGGGCCGGGATGAGATCGCCCGGCGGATGTCGGACTACCTGGGCGAGGATGTGTCTCGATCGATGCTGGACGCCTACGCGAGCCAGGCCAAGGAAGATCATACGATCAGCTACGTTCGGCTGGTCGCCCTGGTCGAGGTGACGGGCGACCCCCGGCCGCTGCAGCTGGCCGCCGAACTGACGGGACGGGCCGTGATCGAGGGGCGGTATGTCCACGCGATCCGGGCCGAAATGATCAGAGAGAAGCGCGAAGAGCTTGACCGCGAAGAGCGCACCGCCCGCCGCCTGTGGAAGGGGGCACGGCGATGAAGGCCAAGCTCGTGACGATCGCCGAGATCGCGGCGGCGCTGCAAGTCACTGATCGCGCAGCGCGCGATCGAGCCGTCAATGCTGGGTGGCTATACACCGAGAAATCGGTCCGAGGCGGGCGGCAGCGGCTTTACTCCATTTCCGACCTGCCCCGCGACGTCCGCACAGCTCTGTCCCGCCACCAGATCGCGGCCGTGCAGGCCGAACTCACCGCCAAGGGCGTGCTCAAGGACAAGGCGCCGGCGCCGGCGCCGGCGCCGGCGGCCCTGGTCGCGGCCGAGAAGATTTCGGCGACGCCGAAGGCCGAGCAGCGCCGGGACGGGCGGCTGGAGCTGTACCACGCTTACGTCGATTATCGGCTGGCCGCCGGGGCCTCCGACCGGCAGGCGATGCCGTCCTTCGCCACGCTGTGGGTCCACGCGGCCTCGGCGATCAAGGCCGGGCAGCCGCTGCCTGCCGCTCTGCCCGAGGCGATCTCGAAGCAGCCTCGATGGGTGTTCGAGGCCCAGCCGAGACTGTCGGTCGCGACGCTTCGGCGGATCGCCGAGGCGGTCAAGAAGGGCGAGATCGGGGCGCTCGCCGGCCGATATGGCGGCCGGGCGGACACCGGGATCATCGACCGTGCCTATGACGGCCGGGCGGTCGAAATCGTGCTCGCGCTGCTGAGCAAGAGCGATCACCTGTCCGCCTATGAGGTCCGCCGCCAGTTGCGCGGCAACCTCGGCGAGGATGCCGTGATGCCTGATGGCCAGGTGGTGCCCTGGCCCAGCGTCAGGCGCTTCCAGGCGTGGATCGCCGAGGCGAAGGTGAAGTTCGCCGACGTGCTGATGGCCCTGAAAAACCCGGACGGCTGGCGGAGCAGATACGAATTCGCTTTCGGGGAGCAGCCTGTCGGGGAAGGCCTCAACGACCGCTGGCAGATCGACGCCTCCCCGGCCGATGCCCTG
>NZ_QGLE01000014.1 GCF_003173035.1 Zavarzinia aquatilis | reverse complement strand
AGCAAGATCAAGCACTTCAGGCGAGTCGCCACGCGCTTCGACAAGCTCGCTGCCAACTTCCTCGCAGCTGTGTCGCTCGCCGCAACCCGCCTATGGCTCAGGTCTTATGAGTCCAGAACCTAGTCGGGTTCGTGGATTTCGATCAGGAATCGCTCGCCCTCGCGCGGGGTCCAGCCGTCCTCGATCATGTCGGCGAGGAAGGCGATGCAGGTCTGCGCCTGGTAGCGGTGATCCGCGCGGGTCTCGGGGCCGAGGTCGTCGGCGAAAACCCCGCGCACCAGTACCTTCACGCATTCGGGCCCGCGCGCGACGTCGATCAGCCATTCGATGCCGGGGCGGCTTTCCGGATCGTCCTCGATATAGAAATCGGCGTGGAAGGCATCGGCGACGGAAAATCGCCAGTCTGTCGATGGCATGGCTGGCCTTTCGCTACGCGGGGTTGACGGCGCCGGCCGGCCCGGCCAGCCTGCGCATCATGACCGGATATGAAGCCTCCTATTACGTCTCGAGCCGTAACGCCAGCCCGATCCGACCTGCGCTGAGGGGCCGGGTCTCGGCCGATGTCTGCGTCGTCGGCGGCGGTTACACCGGGCTTTCGGCTGCGCTCGAGCTGGCGGAACGGGGTTTTCGCGTCGTCCTCCTCGAGGCGGAGCGGGTTGGCTGGGGGGCTTCGGGCCGCAACGGCGGGCAGATGCTGAACGGTCTCAACCCCGGCGTCGCCAGCATCGAGAAGATGCTGGGCGAGGCGGCGTCGCGCGCGATCTGGGACATGACGGTGGAGGCGACCGACATCGTCCGCCGCCGCATCCAGCGCCACGCCATCGAATGCGACTGGCAGCCGGGCTATGTCCATGCCGCGACCAAGCCGTCGCATTACGCCGCCATGCTCGAGGATGTCGAGCTGATGGCGCGGAAATACGGCTATGGCGACCTGACCCCGCTCGACCGGTCCGAGTTGGCCGCGCAGGTCGTCTCCGACCGGTTCCATGGCGGCGTGCTCGATTTCGGCAGCGGGCACCTGCATCCGCTGAACTTCGCCCTCGGCCTCGCCGCGGCGGCGGAGCGCGAGGGCGTCGCCCTGCATGAGGCGAGCCGGGTGACCGAGATTCGCGAGGGCGCGCGGCCGCTGGTCGTCACCCGCGACGGCGAAGTCGATTGCGCGACCGTGGTGCTCGCAGCCAATGCCTATGTCGGCAGCCTGCGGCCGAAGCTGGCGCGGACCATCATGCCGGTCGCGACCTTCATCATCGCGACCGAGCCTCTGGGCGACAGGGCTCAGCGCCTGATCCCCGGCCGGGCCTGCATCTCGGACAGCAATTTCGTCCTCAACTATTTCCGTCTGTCGGCCGACAACCGGATGCTGTTCGGTGGCGGCGCGTCCTATTCCGGGCGCACCGGCCCACACGAGCCGCTGATCATGCGGGCCAAGATGGCGCGTACCTTCCCCGAGCTGCGGGACGTGAAGGTGGAACATTTCTGGGGCGGGCTCGTCGACATCACGGTGAACCGCCTGCCCGATTTCGGCCGGCTGGGCAGTAACATCTATTACGCGCAAGGCTTCTCGGGCCATGGCATCGCCCTGACCAATCTCGCGGGTAAACTGCTGGCCGAGGCCATTTCGGGTGACGCCGGGCGCTTCGATGTCTTCTCGCGCATCCGGCACCGCCCGTTCCCGGGCGGGCGCCTGCTGCGCACGCCGCTCCTCATGGCGGCGATGATGTGGTTCCGCCTGCGCGACATTCTGTCGTGAGGCTCAGCCGCCGGTGACCGGCGGGAAGATCGCCACTTCGTCGCCCGGGGCGACCGGCGTTTCGTCGGTGGCGAAATCCTGATTGACGGCGACCCGGATCGCCTTGCGGTCGGCCAGGGCCTCGGCATGGCGCGGGCTGCGCGCGGCGAGGGCGGCCAGCAACTCGCCGACGGTGGCGACGCCGGGCAGGGGGCCGGTGTCTTCCTCCCCGGTGCCGATCCGCTCGCGCACCCAGGCGAAATAGAGCATCCGCATGGGCCTCAGGCCGCCGTGCCGGTCATGTGGCGGAGACCGGCGCGCAGGTAGTCGTAGCCGGTGACGAGGGTGAGCGCTGCGGCGCCCCAGAGGCCCCACAGGCCGATATCCTCGCTCGGGATCGCGGCGGGCGAGGCCCGGCCGACCATCAGGAAGCCGAGGGCGATCATCTGCACCGTGGTCTTCCATTTGGCCAGTTTCGAGACCGGCACGCCGACACGGAGTTCCGCCAGGAACTCGCGCAGGCCCGAGACCAGCACCTCGCGCAGCAGGATGATCACCGCGGCGATCACGGCGAAGTCGGCGATATGGCCCTTGGCGACCAGCATCAGCAGCGCGGCGGCGACCAGCAGCTTGTCGGCGATCGGGTCGAGGAAGCGGCCGAGGGGCGAGGTCTGGTTCAGCGCCCGCGCCAGCCAGCCGTCGAAATAATCGGTGATGCAGGCGGCGGTATAGAGCGAGAAACTGACCCAGTTGGCCACCGGGAAATCCAGGAAGAAGGCGGCGACCATCAGCGGGATGACGACGATCCGGAACAGGGTCAGCAGGTTGGGCAGGTTGGTGATCATCGCGCGCTCGGGTCAGGCCTTTTCGTTGAAGTGATCATAAACGAGCTTCGCGACGGTTTTCGAGATGCCCGGTACTTTTTCGAGATCGGCCAGTCCCGCCCGCGCCGCCGCCTTGGCCGAGCCGAAATGATGCAGCAGGGCTTTCTTGCGCGAGGGGCCGATGCCCGGAATCTCGTCCAGCACCGATTGTACCGCCGCCTTGCCGCGTTTCGCCCGGTGGGTGCCGATGGCGAAGCGATGCGCCTCGTCGCGCAGGCGCTGCAGGAAATAGAGCACGGGCGAGCGTTGTTCCAGGCTGAACTCAGGTCTGCCGGGGCGGAAGAATCGCTCCCGCCCGGCATTGCGGTCCGGGCCCTTGGCGATGCCGACGACCGGCACCTCCTCGACCCCGAGTTCCCGCAAAATCTCCACGACCGCGCCAACCTGCCCGGCGCCGCCGTCGATCAGCAGCAGGTCGGGCCAGGCCGCGCCGCCTTCGGCGCGGTCCGGATTCTCGGCGACGAGGCGCTTGAAGCGCCGGGTCAGCACTTCCCGCATCATGCCGAAATCGTCGCCCGGGGTGATGTCCTCGCCCCGGATGTTGAATTTGCGATAGGCGTTCTTCATGAAGCCTTCCGGCCCTGCGACGATCATGCCGCCGACCGCGTTGGTGCCCATGACGTGGCTGTTGTCGTAAACCTCGATCCGCTTCGGCGGGGCTTCGAGGTCGAAAGCCTCGGCCACCGCCTGCAGCAGCTTGGCCTGACCCGAGGTCTCGGCGAGGCGCCGGCCCAGGGCCTCCCGCGCATTGGTCCGCGCGTGCTCGACCAGGTCGGCCTTGGCGCCGCGCTTCGGCTCGGCGATCTCGATCCGCCGCTCGGCCGCGGCCGACAGGGCCTCGATCAGCAGTTCGGCGTCGTCGACCGGGCCGTCGACCAGGATCAGGCGCGGCGGCGGGCGCTCGTCGTAGAACTGGGCGATGAAGGCGGAACGGATCGCCGCCTCCTCGTCGGTCTTGTCGATGCGGGGGTAATAGGCGCGGTTGCCCCAATTCTGTCCGCCGCGGAAGAAGAAGACCTGGACGCAGGCCTGACCGCCGTCGACATGAAGCGCGATCACGTCGGCTTCGCCCACGGCATCCGTGTTGATGTCCTGATGGGCCTGGATCGCGGTCAGCGCCTTGATGCGGTCGCGGAAGATCGCCGCCCGCTCGTAGTCGAGGGCTTCCGCCGCCTCGGTCATCTTTTCCGACAATTCGCGCTGGATCGCCTGGCTGCGCCCCCCCAGAAATTCCTCGGCCTGTTCGACCAGATGGTCGTAGTCGGCCTTGGAGACGAGGTCGACGCAAGGCCCGGCGCAGCGCTTGATTTGATAGAGCAGGCAGGGCCGGCTGCGGCTCTCGAACATGGAATCGGAGCAGGAGCGCAGCAGGAACACCCGCTGCAGGTCGTTCAGCGTGCGGGTGACCGCGCCGGCCGAGGCGAAGGGGCCGAAATAGCTGCCCTTCTCGCCCCGGGCGCCCCGGTGCTTGCCGAGGCGGGCCCAGGCGTGACCCTTGGCGATGACGATATAGGGGAACGACTTGTCGTCGCGCAGCAGGACATTGTAACGCGGCTTGAGCCGCTTGATCATATTGGCCTCGAGGAGGAGAGCCTCCGCCTCGGTATGGGTTACAATGACCTCCAGCGCCGTCGTCTCGGCAACCATGCGGGCAATGCGGTTCGACGGGTGCACGCCGTTGGCATATTGCGCCACGCGACGCTTGAGATTACGCGCCTTGCCGACATAAAGCAGTTCGCCCCGCGCGTCGAGCATCCGGTAGACGCCGGGGCCGCTGCCGAGGGTGGCGAGATGGCGGCGGATCAGCCCCCGGCCACGCGATTCGGACGAGTCGCCGGCCGGCGACTCGTCGTCCGCGACCGACTCGTCATCGGGCGGGATATCGCTATCGCCATTCGCAATCATTCGATGAACCCGTTCTGGCCCGATTCACAGCCGCTTCCCATGGCTATCTGCTATGCTGCAACAGCGAAGGTGTCGCGGCGGCGCCGGAGGGCGCGAATGTGACAGTGCTCAAAGCCGCGGGAATCCTCGGTTGCTGCAATTCTTGGCAGGATGCCTTGAAACTGTCCCGTCTTCATCCTGACACTTTCCACCGATCCTGTGGATAACCTTGTTGGCAACCCATGAACCAATGCCGCTCTCCCGCACTTTCCCTAGCTCCCCGCGTCCTTGCTCATAAATTGAGCATCCCGGGGCACCTCTAATGAAATCAATGGGTTACGCGAGAGCGGCCAATTCGGCCGGGATTTTTTAACCATTTTTCGGCTTGACGCCCGGTTGCCCGGGCTGCTAGCCGCGCCTGTGCACAATTTCGCGCGCCCGACGCCATGGCGCCCCTTGTCGCAGGCTATGAGAATTCGTCAGGGCCGCACGTCGAGGCTGGTGACACCGAGCCGGACGATCTCGATTCCGGCCGCGTCGGCACCGCGTATCGCCCCCGGTTTCTCGACGCGGATGCGAACGGCGTGCACCCGGGGGTCCGACAGCAGGCGGTCGGCGATTTCCTCCGCCAGGCGTTCCACGAGATTGAAGTGACCTGTGGCGACCACCGCCCGCGCCTCGTTCGAGGCCCATTCGTAACACACGACCTTGCCGTGATCGTCGCCGGCGGAACGCGGGTCGTCCACCGCGAGGTCGATGTCGAGGCGGACGATCTGGCGCCGGCCCTTCTCGTGGGCCCAGACGCCGATCTCGGCCTCGATGGTCAGGCCCCGGACGAACAGATGGGCAAGGCCCTGGCGGGCGTCGGCGAAACCGACCGGGCTGACGAAACTCTTGGACATGGAAAGGGGCCTCGGCAAATGGGGCTCAGCGGCGGGCTGGCTTTTTCTTGGGGGTGCGGACGCCCGGCCGTCCGCCGCTGGAGCGGCCGCGCGCGCCGGGGGCAGGGGCCGATGGCCGCGCGGTGGGGTTCTGGGCGATTTCGAGTTCCGAGGCCTCGAGCCGGCGCAGTTCGTCGCGCAGGCGCGCCGCTTCCTCGAACTCGAGTTCGGCTGCCGCGGCACGCATACGCTTGTCGAGATCGGCCATATAGGCTTTCAGATTGTGACCGACAAGGTGTTTGCGGCTGTCGTCGCCGAGGTCGACGCTCGAATGATCGGCCTCGAAGACCGATTCGAGGATGTCGCCGATCTGCTTGCGTACCGATTCCGGGGTGATGCCATGCGCCTCGTTATAGGCGCGCTGCTTCGCCCGGCGGCGCTCGGTCTCGTCGAGAGCGCGGCGCATCGAATCGGTGATCTTGTCGGCATAGAGGATCACCCGGCCGTCGACATTGCGGGCGGCGCGGCCGATGGTCTGGATCAGCGAGGTTTCCGAGCGCAGGAAGCCTTCCTTGTCGGCATCGAGAATGCAGACGAGGGCGCATTCGGGGATATCCAGCCCCTCGCGCAGCAGGTTGATGCCGACGAGGACGTCGAAGGTGCCGAGGCGCAAGTCGCGCAGGATCTCGATCCGCTCCAGCGTGTCGATGTCGGAGTGCATGTAACGCACCCGGATGCCTGCCTCGTGCAGATATTCCGTCAGGTCCTCGGCCATCCGCTTGGTCAGGGTGGTGACGAGGACGCGGTTGCCCTTGGCGGTCACGGCCCGGCATTCGGCGATCAGGTCGTCGACCTGCTTCGCGATCGGGCGGATGTAGCATTCGGGGTCGATCAGGCCGGTCGGGCGGATCACCTGTTCGGTGAAGACGCCGCCGGTCTGCTCCAGTTCCCATTTGCCGGGGGTCGCGGAGACGAAGACCGTCTGCGGCCGCATGGCGTTCCATTCCGAGAACTTGAGCGGCCGGTTGTCGATGCAGGAGGGCAGGCGGAAGCCGTATTCGGCCAGGGTCGATTTCCGCTTGTTGTCGCCCCGCTCCATCGCGCCGAGCTGGCCGATGGTGACATGGCTCTCGTCGACGAAGACGAGGGCATTGTCCGGCAGATATTCGAACAGGGTCGGCGGCGGCTCGCCCGGGCGGCGTCCCGTCAGATAGCGCGAGTAATTCTCGATCCCGGCACAGGAGCCGGTCGCTTCCAGCATCTCGAGATCGAAGGTCGTGCGCTGTTCCAGCCGCTCGGCCTCCAGAAGCCGGCCGGTCGACTTGTACTCTTCCAGCCGCTGCGCGAGTTCCAACCGGATCTGCTTCGCCGCCTGATGCAGGGTCGGGCGCGGCGTCACATAGTGGCTGTTGGCGTAGATCTTCACATAGTCGAGGGGGGCGGTCTTCTCGCCGGTCAGCGGATCGAATTCCGAGATCGCGTCGATTTCGTCGCCGAACAGCGAGATGCGCCATGCCCGGTCTTCGTAGTGGGCGGGGAAGACTTCGACATTGTCGCCGCGCACGCGGAAGGTGCCGCGCTGGAAGGCGGCGTCGTTGCGCCGGTACTGCAGGGCGACGAGATTGCGCAGCAACTCCGCCCGGTCGATGGTCTCGCCCGTCTTCAGGCCGAAGGTCATCGCCGTATAGGTCTCGACCGAGCCGATACCATAGATGCAGGACACCGAGGCGACGATGATCACGTCGTCCCGCTCCAGAAGGGCGCGGGTCGCCGAGTGTCGCATCCGGTCGATCTGGGCGTTGATCGACGATTCCTTCTCGATATAGGTGTCGGTCCGCGGCACATAGGCCTCGGGCGTGTAATAGTCGTAATAGGAAACGAAATACTCGACTGCGTTGTTCGGGAAGAAAGCCTTCATCTCGCCATAGAGCTGGGCCGCCAGGGTCTTGTTATGGGCGAGGACGAGGGCCGGGCGCTGTGTCCGCTCGATCACATGGGCCATGGTGAAGGTCTTGCCCGAGCCGGTGACGCCCAGCAGGACCTGGTCGTGTTCCGCCCCGTCGACCCCGGCGACGAGTTCGTCGATGGCTGCCGGCTGGTCGCCCGCCGGCTTGTAGTCGGACACGAGTTCAAAGCGGCGCCCGCCTTCGGATTTCTCCGGGCGTTCGGGCCGGTGCGGAACCCAGGCCGCTATCTCGGCCAGGCTCGGGCCGTCCATCATATTCGCCATATGTTCCTTATAGGGCCGTCGGCCCGGCGCCGCCAGACCGGAAGAAGGCGCAGCCCTGACGCAGACGCATGACGTGCCCGCGCGGGGCCTGCGATGCCGCCTGCGCTCTTGATGCGGACCGAGGGCGGGGCTAGGGTTCCGGCGCGTTTTCCTCGCCAACCACAAGACTGGTGCTCTCATGGCCTTCATCGCTTCGTCCCTCGCGCGCATCAAGCCGTCGCCGACCATCGCGGTGACCCAGAAAGCGGCAGAGCTGAAGGCGGCCGGCCGCGACGTCATCGGTCTTGGCGCGGGCGAGCCCGATTTCCCGACGCCGGACAACATCAAGGCCGCCGGCATCCGCGCGATCGAGACGAACGACACCAAATACACCGCGCCCGATGGTACGCCCGCGCTGAAGAAGGCGGTGTGCCTGAAGTTCAAGCGCGAGAACAACCTGACCTACACGCCCGAGCAGGTGCATGTCGCCTCCGGCGGCAAGCAGGTGATCTACAACGCCATGATGGCGACCCTGAACCCGGGCGACGAGGTGATCATCCCCGCGCCCTACTGGGTGTCTTACCCCGATATCGTGCTGCTCGCGGGCGGCACGCCGGTGTTCATCGAGACGACGCTCGAATCGGGCTTCAAGGTGACGGCGGCCCAGCTCGAGGCCGCGATCACGCCGAAGACCAAGTGGGTGTTCCTGAACTCGCCGTCGAACCCGACCGGCGCGGCCTATTCTTACGATGACCTGAAGCCGCTGACCAACGTTCTGGTGAAGCATCCGCATGTCTGGATCATGACCGACGACATGTACGAACATATCGTCTACGACGGCTTCAAGTTCGTGACCCCGGCCGAGATCGAGCCGGCGCTCTATGCCCGCACGCTGACCGTCAACGGCGTCTCCAAGGCCTATTCGATGACCGGCTGGCGCATCGGCTATGCCGCGGGCGATGTCGCCCTGATCAAGGCCATGGCCAAGATCCAGAGCCAGTCGACCTCCAACCCCTGCTCGATCAGCCAGGCGGCCGCGGTCGAGGCCCTGACCGGCCCGCAGGATTTCATCGCTCCCCGGGCCGAGCGTTTCAAGCAGCGGCGCGACCTCGTCGTCTCGATGCTGAACCAGGCCACGGGCCTGAAGTGTCCGCGTCCCGAAGGCGCCTTCTATGTCTATCCGTCCTGCGAAGGCGTCATTGGCAAGACGACGCCGGATGGCAAGGTGATCGGGAATGACGGCGACTTCGTCACCTATCTCCTCGAGGCGGAAGGCGTGGCGGTAGTGCAGGGCGCGGCTTTCGGCCTGTCGCCCTACTTCCGCATCTCCTACGCGACCTCGGAAGAGGCGCTGACCGAAGCCTGCACGCGCATTCAGCGGGCCTGCGCGGCCCTGAAGTGAGCCGCCGGTGAAAATAGCCGTCATCGGCGCCGGCGGCGTCGGCGGCTATTTCGGTGCCCGGCTGATGGATGCCGGGCACGAAGTCTTCTTCGTCGCGCGGGGCGGCCATCTCGAAGCCCTGCGCAGCCACGGCCTTGTCGTCGAGGGCGCGGCGGGCGATCTCGCCCTGCGCCGGGTCAACGCGACCCGCGACCCTTCCGCCATCGGTCCCTGCGACATCGTCGTCCTCGCCGTCCGCTGTTTCGGCGACGAGGCCGCGGCGGCCGTGATCGGTCCCCTGCTGGGGCCGGATACCCTCGTGCTTACCCTGCAGAACGGCATCGACGCGCCGCATCGGCTGGCCCGAAGGCTCGGCGCGCGACGGGTGCTGGGCGGCGGTGCCTATATCGCCGCGCGCATCGCGGGGCCGGGCCTGATCCATGTCGCCTCGCCCCGGGTGGTGCTCGAACTGGCCCCGGTGTCCGGCGTGCTGACGCCGCTGGCGGCGGAATTCGTCGATGTCGGCAACGCCGCTGGCTTCGAGGTCACCGTCGGCACCAATGTCGATGTCGTACTCTGGCGCAAGCTCTGCCTGACTTCCGCCTTCACTGGAATATCCTGCCTTTACCGCGCCGACATCGGCGCGCTCCGTGACGATCCGGTGTCCTTCGGTCTGCTCGCGGCGGCCGTGGCCGAGGCCGTGGCCGTCGGGCGAGCGGCGGGCGTCGCGCTCGGGGAAGGCGCCGAAGCCGCGGCCATGGAGGCCTTCGCCATCATGCCCGCGGACTTGAGGTCGTCCATGCTCGACGACCTCGAACACGGCAGACCGCTGGAGGTCATGGTCCTGTCGGGGACGGTGGTACGATTGGCCGCGGCTCTCGGCGTTGCGGCGCCTGTCCATGCAAGTATCGTGGACCGACTGGAAGGCCACATCAGGGGCAAGCCCTTGGCCTTGCTGGCCCCGGCTGGCCAAGATTAGAATAATTCTAGAAAATAGCTTGAAAGTGTCGGTTTCTGCCTCTATATAAGATTGCAGACAGGAGGTAATGATCATGGGCAAGACGAATGAAGCGGTAATGGACATCGGTCTCGACGAGGCGGCGCGCGAAAAGGCGGCGGCCATCCTCGGCAAGGCGCTGGCGGACACGTTCACCGCCTATCTGAAGACCCACAATTACCATTGGAATGTCACCGGCCCGACCTTCCAGCAGCTCCACACCCTGTTCCAGGGCCAGTACGACGAGCTGCACGAGGCGGTCGACGAAATCGCCGAGCGGGTCCGCGCCCTCGGTTACAAGACCCCGGGTTCGCTGGCGGCTTTCGCCAAGCTGACCTCGATCGGTGAAGCGGCGGAAGGCGCCACGGCCGACGACATGGTGCGCGACCTGCTGGCCACCAACGAGGCGCTGGCCGCTTCGCTGCGCAAAGCCGAAGGCGAACTGGGCGAGCTGGGCGATATTTCGTCGGCCGACCTGATGGTGGCCCGTGTCACCGCCGCCGAAAAGGCCGCCTGGATGCTGCGCGCCACCCTCGCCTGAAGGCCGGCGACATCAAACGATAGGCATTGCGGCCGGCTCCTGTAACCTCGGGGCCGGCCGCGGCGAACCTTCTTCCCGAGATCGCGGCCATCGAGGCCGGGTAACGGGAGTGCCGCCATGCTGATCAGGAACCGCAAACCCTGGGACCAGCTGCGCGAAAGCGCGGCGACGCCGGAGGCGGTCTATCTTGACCGTCGGCGCCTGATGAAACTGGCAGGGTTCGGGGCGGTCGCCCTGATCGCCGGTTGCGATGGTCGCGATGGCGAAGCCCGCGCGGAAGGCGAGGGCGCGAAACCCGCCGCCGATCCGAGCGCGCGCTTCTACCCGGCGAAGAGGAACGAGGCCTATGCTCTCGACCGGCCGGTGACCGACGAGCAATGGGCGTCGACCTACAATAATTTCTACGAATTCGGCACCCACAAGCAGATCTGGGCCAATGCCGACAAATTGCCCCTCCGGCCGTGGAGCGTGGTGATCGACGGCATGGTGGCCAAGCCGGCGACCATCGCGATCGACGATCTGATCGGCCGCTTCGCCCTCGAGGAGCGGCTTTATCGCCATCGCTGTGTCGAGGCCTGGTCGATGGCTGTGCCCTGGACCGGCTTTCCCCTGCGCGCCCTGATGGATGCCGTGGAGCCGTTGTCGTCGGCGAAATATGTCCGCTTCGAGACCTTCAACGATCCCAGGATCGCCAGTGGTCAGCGCCAGAACAGTTTCTATCCCTGGCCCTATGTCGAGGGTCTGACCATGGCGGAGGCGGCGAATGATCTCGCCTTCCTGGTCACCGGGGTCTACGGCAAACCGGCGGCGCCGCAGTTCGGCGCGCCGCTGCGCCTTGCCCTGCCGTGGAAATACGGCTTCAAGTCGATCAAGTCGATCGTCCGCATCACCTTCACCGACCGGCAGCCCGAGAATTTCTGGCAGACGCTCGGGCCGGACGAATACGGCTTCTGGGCCAATGTGAACCCGCAGGTGCCGCATCCTCGCTGGTCGCAGGCCTATGAGCGGGTGCTCGGCACCGACGAGCGGCGGCCGACCCTGCTGTTCAACGGCTATGGCGAGCTTGTCGCCGATCTCTACAAGGGTCTGGAGCGCGAGGCGCTCTACATGTAGGCGGCGGTCGACTGCAGTTTCTGCAAGCCGCGCGGCGTCAGGCCGATGCGGTCATAGGCAGAATGCGTGTCGAGATAACCGCGTTGACGGCCGCGCCGGATCACCGAGTCCAGCTCGAAGCCGGTAATGCCGAGGGCAAGCCGGCAGGTATTCCGCTCGACGAGGCCATATTCGGTGCCGGCGGGGGGATGGCGCAACACGGTGAGCAATCGCAGCAGCATCTGGTCTTGGGCCAGCGGCTTTTGCTCCTGAAGCGGGATGAAGGCGGGGGAATACATCGTCATGCGTTCTCTCCCTGTGCGGCGCGTGGCGTCTTGGTTGTGGGTGCGGCTCCCTGAGGCGTGCTTTGACGCAATTGTGCGGCAATATCGCCGGCCATGGCCACGGTTTCCTTGAGCAACCGGGCGATTTCGTTGGCGACGATGAAATCGTCCTGATCCAGCTGCTGTTCGAGGTACTGCCGATTGGCGGTCATCATGGTGTCGAGCATACTGGCCTGGATTTCGCGGCGCATGGTTTCGATCTGAAGCAGGGTCAGGGCGACGGCGGCACCGGTATCGGGCTTCATCTCGGGTACACCTCCACAGAGTCGATGGGGTGGCTGTGGGCCAGCCTCGTGACCCTCAGAATGGTGGAAAATAGCCGCGAAAATCGACGGTAAGTGCCTCCAAATTGAATATAAACACAGTTTGGGGGTATATCGGCTGAGCGATAAGCCTATTAAAAACAATGCGTTGTGAATTCTGCGCGATTAAGTATCGCCGAATTGGGTATAAAATTCGATTGACCCAAGGCGCAGCGCAAAAAAAAGCCGGGCCCAAGGGCCCGGCAAGTCTTACAGGGAGGCTTCACGTCAAAAGACCGTGAAGTTGGTCGGGGGAATGGGGGGCAAACCACCCGACCGAATACCGGCCCGGGGGAGGAGTTGGGCGGGTATTCAAGCCACCGCAAGCGGCGGCGTCGAAGTGATAAATAATCCCGCAGCCGCACAGTCACCATTGCTATTGCGAGCGGCGGCTGTTGCATTTTTTGCATGGAATGAAAACGCAGGGAAAATCCCTGCGTTTTCAGTCATATGACAGCATTGTAAATATGTTGCGGTGCAAAATGGGGGCTCAGAACCCCCATTCGGCCACCTTGCGCAGCATGAAGTCGCGGAACACGGCGATACGCTTGGTGTCGCGCAATTCTTCGGGATAGACGAAGTAGGTGTCGAAGGTCGGCCCGGCGCTGTCGGGCAGGACCTGGGTCAGCTTGGTGTTGCCGCGCGCGACATAGTCGGGCAGGGCGGCGATGCCGAGGCCGGATTCGACGGCCAGCATCAGGGCATAGATATTGTTGACCGTGAACACCGGCTTGCGCGGGCGCTGCGGGTCGGTCGCCTTGGCGAGCAGCCAGTTCACATCGGCGAGCGGCTGGGGCACGGCGGCGCCATAGGCGAGGATGGCGTGGTTGTCGAGGTCGTCGATATTCTTCGGCGCGCCGAAACGCTTCAGATAGGTCGGCGCGGCATAGAGATGATTGGTCACCTGGACCAGCCGGCGCTGCACCAGATCGGCCTGCACGGGGGCACGGAAACGGATGGCGATATCCGCCTCCCGCATACCGAGGTCCAACTCGTCGTCGTCGAGGATCAGGTGCACGCGAATGTCGGGATAGAGATCCGAGAATTCCTTGATCCGCGGCGTCAGCCACAGCATCCCGAAGCTGACCGTGGTCGTCACCCGCAACTCGCCCCGGGGCTTGTCCTTGGTGTCGGCCAGCATGGCTTCGGCCATCGCCAGCTTGGCGAAGACGTCATGGGCGGTGCGGAACAGCAATTCGCCCTGTTCGGTCAGGATCAGCCCGCGGGCATGGCGGTGAAAGAGCGAGACCTTGAGGCTTTCCTCGAGGGCGCTGATCTGGCGGCTCACCGCCGATTGCGAAAGGTTCAGCACCTCACCCGCATGGGTGAAGCTGCCGGCCTCGGCAACGGCATGGAAAATCCGCAATTTGTCCCAGTCCATCATCGCGCGCCCCCCATTCACGCACGCTTCGTCGCGCGCGCGCGGCCGTCCTTACTCGGCGGCCGCTGCCTGTTCGCTTTCATGCTGTCCAAGGAAGCGTTCCGCCTCCAGTGCCGCCATGCAGCCCATGCCGGCGGCGGTGACCGCCTGGCGGAATACATGGTCCTTCACGTCGCCCGCGGCGAAGACGCCGGGGATGCTGGTCGCCGTCGAATCCGGCGCCGTCAGCAGATAGCCGGCGTCGTCCATCGGCAGCTTGCCCTTGAACAATTCGGTCGCCGGCGCATGGCCGATGGCGACGAAGAAACCGTCGGTCGGAAGTTCGCTGACCGCGCCGGTTTCCAGATTCTTCAGCCGCACGCCGGTGACGCCCGGCGGATCGTCGCTGCCGAGGATTTCCTCGACCGCGCTGTTCCAGACCACGCTCACCTTCGGGTGGGCGAGCAGGCGGCGCTGGTTGGTCTTGTCGGCGCGCAGCTCGCCCCGGCGGTGCACCAGCGTCACCTTGGACGCATGGTTGGTCAGATACAGGGCTTCCTCGACCGCGGTATTGCCGCCGCCGACGACGACGACGGTCTTGCCGCGATAGAAGAAGCCGTCGCAGGTCGCGCAGGCCGAGACGCCGAAGCCCTGATATTTCTGCTCCGAAGGCAGGCCCAGCCATTTGGCGCTGGCGCCGGTCGCGATGATCACCGTGTCGGCGGTGTATTCGGTGCCCGAATCGCCTTTCAGGGTGAAGGGGCGCTGGCTGAAATCGACCTCGGTCACGATGTCGTCGATGATGGTGGTGCCGACGTGGCGCGCCTGCGCCTCCATCTGCTCCATCAGCCAGGGGCCCTGAATCGCCTCGGCGAAGCCCGGGTAATTCTCGACCTCGGTCGTGATGGTCAGCTGGCCGCCCGGCGTCAGGCCGCGCACCATGACGGGATCGAGGCAGGCCCGGGCCGCATAGATCGCCGCCGTACAGCCCGCGGGCCCGGAGCCGATGATCAGCACCCTGGCGTGGCGACGCTCCGTCATTCCCGACAACTCCACTTTTTGTCCTGTTCGGCCGCCATCATGGGCAACGCGAATCCGTTGAGAGAATCGCCTATATGGGTTCCCTGTCGATCATCATGTTATGCGCCCCGGGCATGGCCCGCCAAGAGGCGGCGCGCGGCTTTCCGCATGTAGCTTGACGGCGGACGAAACTGGCGTCTAATCCGCCGCTTGCCGATGTTGCGTCGGCATTTTTCACCTTGTTGTGAAATTTTCTTTCGTATCGCTGGGCCCGGCCTGATAATGCGCCGCCACAGGGGGAGCGCATGACCAAGGTAAAGCTTGACGACATCGACCTGCAGATTCTGGCACACCTGCAGACCGACGGCCGCATGACCAATGTCGATCTGGCGCGGCAGGTCGGGATTTCGGCACCACCCTGCCTGCGGCGCGTCCGCGCGCTCGAGGAATCGGGCTATATCCGTGGGTATCACGCCGAGGTCGACGCCGAATCGCTGGGCTTCGAGGTTACGGTCTTCGCCATGGTCGGCCTCGCTTCCCAGGCCGAATCGGACCTCGTCGCCTTCGAGGAACGGGTGCGCGCCATGCCGCTCGTCCGCGAGTGCTGGATGCTGAACGGCGAGATCGACTTCATCCTGAAGATCGTGGCCCGCGACCTCGCCGAATTCCAGTCGTTCCTGACCCGCGAACTGACCCCGGCACCCAATGTCGCCAGCGTGAAGACCAGCTTCACCATCCGCAACGGCAAGCACGAACCGGGCGTGCCCTTCGGCCTGCCGCCCCGGGCGCCGAGGGCGCGGTAGGCAGCGAGGGGGGGGGCGCGCCGGGGCGCGGCACAAAGGGGACAGTCCCTCCCTTTCAGGAGGGAGAATCGGTGGGGCTCTCGATCTCGGCTTTCAGGCCGGCGATGATTCTCTCGAAGACCTCTGCCTCCGACCATCCTTCCGCGGCATAGGCCTTGGCGGCGTGATGGGCGAGGTCGGCAAGCATCAGCCCCCAAGCCGCAGGGTCTTTCCAGGTGGGCCGAAGGGAAAACTGTTGCGGCGCCCCTGGGACCGCCCAGACCCGCAAGACCTCAACGGCCCCGGGGCTCTTCGCGATAGCGGGGCATTCCAATTCCTGCTTTCGTTTAAAGAGCATGAGTGTCTCCCGCGATTATCGACATGCTGACGGCAATGTATTGTCTGGTCCTGCCTCCGGATCGCTGCGGCACCAAGGTCGCGTGATCCGAAGAGGTCAACGCGAAATCGGGGCAGTCGCCGTTTTCAGCCAGGCCAGTGCCGCTTGATCGAGAAGGGGCGCCAATTGCGCCTGCACCCGGGCGTGGTAGGCATCGACCAGCGCGATTTCCGCCGCCGTCAGCAGGGACGTGTCGATCAGCCGCCGGTCGTAGGGTACCAGGGTCAGGGTCTCGAAGCCCAGCATCTCGCGCTCGGCGCCGACCGGGGCCGGCAGTTCGGTGACGGTCACCAGATTCTCGATGCGGATGCCATAGGCGCCGGTCTTGTAGTAGCCGGGCTCGTTCGAGACGATCATGCCCGGCCGCAAGGCGACGCTGTTCGGCATCTTCGAGATGCGCTGCGGCCCCTCGTGAACGCAGAGGAAGGCGCCGACGCCGTGGCCGGTGCCATGGTCGTAATCGAGGCCGGCGGCCCATAGCGGCAGGCGCGCCAGCACGTCGAGCTGGCTGCCCGAGGTGCCCGCCGGATAGCGCGCCGCGCCCAGCGCCAGATGGCCTTTCAGAACGAGAGTGTAACGGTTGCGGTGCTCCGGGCTCGGGCTGCCGATGGCGATGGTGCGGGTGACGTCGGTGGTGCCGTCCGGATATTGCGCGCCGGAATCGAGCAGCAGCAGGTTGCCCTTCTCCAGAACGCGGCTGGTTTCTTCGGTCGCGCGGTAATGGACAATGGCGCCATTGGGGCCGAAGCCGGCGATCGTGTCGAAGCTGGGGCCGCGGAACCAGCCATGGGCGGCGCGCGCCGCTTCCAGCCGGGCGACGACGGCGAGTTCGTCCAGCGTCTCGCCGGCTTCGACCGCCTGTTGCAGTCCGTGCAGGAAATGGACGATGGCGGCGCCGTCGCGGACATGGGCGCTGCGGGTGCCGGCGATTTCGACCGGGTTCTTGATCGCGCGGGGCAGGGCGCAGGGGTCGAGGCCGGGCAGGGCCGCGCCGCCCGCAGCCTCGATCCGCGCCGACAGCCAGACAGCCGCCGTCGCGGCGTCAAGCCGGACCTTGGCCCCGGCGGCACCCAGCGCGTCGAGCGCGGGGCCGAGGTCGTCCGGCGCCGCGATCGTCACCCGGTTGCCGAGGTGGTCGCGCACCTCCGGCGTCACCTTGGCCGGATCGACGAACAGGCGGACGAGACCTTCGCCGCCCGCGTCGAGCACGGCGAAGCCGAGCGAGAGCGGATTGTTGGGCACATCCTGCCCCCGGACATTCAGCAGCCAGGCAAGGCCATCGGGCGCGCTGATCACGGCGGCGTCCAGTCCCTCGGCGGCGAGACCCCTGGCGAGGCGGGCGATCTTGTCTTCGTGGCTTTCGCCGGCGAAGGCGAGGGCATGGGGCTTCATCGGCGACAGGGGCGCCGGTGGCCGGTCGGTCCAGATCGCATCGACCGGATTGCCCGCGACCGCGACCAGCTGGGCCCCGGCCGAGGCCGCCGCCCGCTCGATGGCGGCGATGCCGGCCGCGGTGTGCAGCCAGGGATCGAAGCCAAGGCGGTCGCCCGCCTTCAGCCGGCTGGCCAGCCAGGTGGCCGGCGGCTCCTCGATCAGGTGATGGGGGGCGAAGATCGCGGTATCGACCTGATCGCGGACCTGCAGCGTGTAACGCCCGTCGACGAAGATCGCGGCTTCATCCCGCAGCACGACGGCCATGCCGGCCGAGCCGGAAAAGCCGCTGATCCAGGCGAGGCGCTGGGCCGAGGGCGGGATATATTCGCCCTGATGCTCGTCGGCGAGGGGGATCAGGAAACCGCAGAGGTTGCGCCGTGCCAGCTCTTCGCGCAGGGCTGCGATGCGGGCGGCGCTGGCCTTGCGTCCGGCGCCGATGGAGGCGAGCAGGCGCGGGCGCAGCCGGCCGACCACGCCCGCGATCCCGGACGCAAGGGCAGGGGCGGCGCCCGGCGCGATCACCGCCAGCAGGTCGGCGCCGCTCCCGGCCGTGCCGGCGGCCGCGCCCGCGACGCGAAGCGCCAGCGATTCCAAGGGCTTGCCCGGCGCCAGGCGCTCCAGCTCGGCCAGCTCCCCGGCATCGAGGAAGCGTGCGGTGGCCTGATCGGGTGTGCTCATTTTTTAGCCTCTTGGCGTCGAACTCGGGACATTTGCTGCAGAGCTATGCATTTAGTGGGACGATAATTTGTTTCCAATGCATTGGACGCATATCTCGCCTGCCGGTGCCCCCCTGCCGGAAGCCACGGCCGCCGCGTATATCTTGCCACGACGGTAACGCCAACCGAAGGAGAAGCATCATGGCTTACGTTCCTTACGAGGCGTCCCGCTCGCATGTTGGGCATCGGCCCGTCAGCACCTATGGCTTCATCGGTGGCGCGGACATGGTTACGGCCAGGATCGTTCCGCTGGTGGGGTTGAGCGTTTTCCTCTGGGAGGTTGTCATGGTTGTGGCCAAGGTTCCGGGAAAGCTCGCCGGGGCGCTGAAGGGTTTCATGGCGCGTCAGCGCCTGCGTGCCGAATTGTCTGTTCTTGACGACCGCCTCCTTGCCGATATCGGCATCGACCGCGGCCAGATTGATGGCGTCGTCGCCGGCCGTGTCCGGCGGGATGCCAAAGTGCTGTTGCAGGCACAGGCGCTGAAGGACGCGGCGAACGAAAACGCCGCGGCCCGCACCGCCGCTTGAGGCATCAGGTGCGCCCGACGGCGCGCCGAGACATTGTGACGAGACGCCGAAGCTGGGCGATCCCGACTTCCCCCTAGCGGGTGAGGATCAGGGTCGCCCAGTTTTCTTTGTGGATATGGGCGGCGAGGTGGAAGCCCCGCTGGCGATAGGCCGACAGCACCATCATTTCCTGCGAGACGAGCAGGCCGGACAGGACGATGGTGCCGCCGGGCGCGACCACGTCGCAGATCTGTTTCGCCAGCTTCATCAGGGGCACCGCCAGGATATTGGCGATGACGAGGTCGAAGGGCGCGGCGGCCTGGACCTTGCGCTCGATCACGCCATCGGCGACCGTGTGCAGGGCGGCGGCACGCAGGCCGTTCTTCGCCGCATTGTCGCGCGCCGTCTCGACCGCGACCGGATCGACGTCGGTCGCCCACAGAACGGGTGGATGCATCAGCTTCGCCGCCGCCATGGCAAGAATGCCCGAGCCGGCGCCGACGTCGATCACCCGGCGGAAGCGGCGCTGTTTCGACAATTTCTCGAGCGCGAGGACGCAGCCCGCGGTCGTCGCGTGGCGGCCGGTGCCGAAGGCAAGGCCCGCCTCGATCTCCAGCGGAATGGTCGCGACCGGCGGCGTCTCTTCCGCGTCGGGGCCGTGAATCCAGAACCGGCCGATATCGAGCGGCTTCAGGATCTTCTGCGTCTCCGACACCCAGTCGACATCGGGCAGCACGCGCCATTCGATGGCCGGCAATTCGATGCCGGCGATGTCGGCGGCCTCGACCAGCGCGTCGGCGAGGGCTTCCTTGTCGCCGTCGGGGCCGAGCAGGGCTTCGAGGGTCCAGGTCGCGCCGTCGTCCTTCGTCATCGTCGTCAGCGCGACGACGAGGTCGGACAGCATCAATTCGAAAGCGGGCACCGCTTCCGGCGGCAGGGTCAGATGGGCTTCGATCAGGCCGGCGCCAGGGTTCATGTCAGGGGCCTCGGAAGGGAAAACGGGGTCATGCCCGGGAGACGAAGCTGGCGATCACTTTCTTGACCCCCGCCTTGTCGAAATTGATGTCGAGCTTGTTGCCCTCGATGCGGGCGATGCGGCCATAGCCGAATTTCTGGTGGAACACCCGCTCGCCGGTCGAGAAATCATCGCCCGAGTGATCGGTCACCGTCACCCGCTCGACCGCGAGGTCGAGGGCGCGGGTCGGTTTCACCTCGGCGGCGCGGCGGAAACCCGGGCCGGGCGCGCCACGGTCGCCGAACAGATCGGCCTCGCGCAGTGACGTGCCGAGGCTGGACGAGCCGCTGTTCGCGCCCCACAGGCCGGGCTTTGCCTCGATCTCGACATGGTCGCGCGGCATCTCGTCGATGAAACGGGACGGGATCGCGCTCTGCCACTGGTTATAGATGCGGCGGTTGGCGGCATGGCTGATGATCGCCGTCTCCCGCGCGCGGGTGATGCCGACATAGGCGAGGCGGCGTTCTTCCTCGAGCCCGGCGAGGCCACTCTCGTCGAGGCTGCGCTGGCTCGGGAACAGGCCTTCCTCCCAGCCGGGCAGGAAGACCACGGGGAATTCCAGCCCCTTGGCGCCATGCAGCGTCATCAGCGTGACCATGTCCTGACCGGCGTCGCCCCGCTCGATCTCCATGACGAGCGCGACATGGTCGAGGAAGGCGGGCAGGGATTCGAAGCCGGCGAGGGCGTCGACCAGTTCCTTGAGGTTGTCGAGCCGGCCCGGCGCCTCGGCCGACTTGTCGGCCTGCCACATGGCGGTGTAACCGCTTTCATCCAGAATGGTCTCGGCCAGTTCGGCGTGGGGCAGGTCGCGGCCGACGGCGCGCCAGCGCGCGAAACCGGTCATCAGGTCGCGCAGGGCGGTGCGCGCCTTCGGTTTCAGTTCGTCGGACTCGGTGATCGCCTCCGCCGCCCGGTGCAGCGAGATGCCGCGCGCCCGGGCGAGGATGTGAAGCTGCTGGATCGTGGCATCGCCGAGGCCGCGTTTCGGCACGTTCACGATCCGCTCGAAGGCGAGATCGTCGTCCGGCTGCACGACGACCCGGAAATAGGCGAGGGCATCGCGGATTTCCTGCCGCTCGTAGAAGCGGGGGCCGCCGATCACACGATAAGGCAGGCCGGTCGCGACGAAGCGCTCCTCGAAGGCGCGGGTCTGGTGGCCGGCGCGCACCAGAATCGCCATCTCCGACAGGCGCCGGCCGCGGCCGCGCATCCCCTCGATCAGGTCGGCGGTGGAGCGGGCCTCTTCCTCGCCGTCCCAATAGCCGATGACGCGGACCTTCTCGCCCGCCTCGTCCTCGGTCCACAGGGTCTTGCCGAGACGGCCCTCGTTGGCGGCGATGAGGCCCGAGGCGGCGGCGAGGATATGGCCGGTCGAGCGGTAGTTGCGCTCCAGCCGGATCACCACGGCGCCCGGAAAATCGCTCTCGAACTTCAGGATGTTGCCGACCTCGGCGCCGCGCCAGCCATAGATCGACTGGTCGTCGTCGCCGACGCAGCACAGGTTGCGCCAGCGCTGGGCGAGCAGGCGCAGCCACAGATATTGCGCGACGTTGGTGTCCTGATATTCGTCGACGAGGATGTATTTGAAGCGCCGCTGCCAGTCGGCCAGCACGTCCGGATGCTGCTGGAAGATGGTGATGACATGCAGCAGAAGATCGCCGAAATCGGCGGCGTTCAGGGTCTTCAGCCGCTCCTGATAGGCGGTGTAGAGCAGCTTGCCCTTGCCGTCGGCGAAACTATGGGCGTCGTCGCTGCCCAGCCGGTCGGGGGTCAGCGCCCGGTTCTTCCAGCGGTCGATCAGCACGGCGAGGCTGCGCGCGGGGAACCGCTTGTCGTCCAGCCCCTCGGCGGCGATCAGCTGTTTCATCAGACGCAGCTGGTCGTCGGCGTCGAGAATGGTGAAATTGGGCTGCAACCCGACGAGTTCGGCGTGCCGGCGCAGGATGCGGGCGGCGATCGAATGGAAGGTGCCCAGCCAGTTCAGCCCTTCCGCCGCGCCGGGGACGAGGGCGGCGACCCGCTCCTGCATCTCGCGCGCGGCCTTGTTGGTGAAGGTGACGGCGAGGATCTGCCCCGGCCAGGCCTTGCCGAGATGCAACAGATGGGCGATCCGCGTGGTCAGCACCCGGGTCTTGCCCGTGCCGGCGCCGGCGAGGACGAGGACGGGGCCGTCCGTCGCCTCGACCGCGGCGCGCTGCTCCGGGTTCAGGCCGTCGAGGTAATAGGGCGTCGGCGCCGGAATATCGGGCGCATCCGGCGGCAGGGGCTCGTCCCAGCCGGCGGGGTCGAAGGGATCGGCGGACACGGGATCAGCTTTTCCGGCCAAGGCCCATGACCCGGCCGAGGCCCTCGGGCGCGGGCAGGGCGGCATGGGCGGCGGCCATGTCCGCGAACAGGGCCTGGAGGTGATCCGGCATCACTTCGGTCCGGCGGGTGCCGAGGTCGACATGAAGCGCGATCTGTTCCGAGGTCGCCGACAGGAACCCCTCCTCGGCGTGGCGCATCTCGATGAAATAATGCAGCCGCTTCGCGTCGTGGCCGATCAGCTGGAAGCTGAAGGCGAGGGGGGCACCCACCGTCACCTCGCGCAAATACCGGACATGGGTTTCCAGCACGAAGAACGAGCGGTTGGTGCGTTCGACATAGGACTTGCCGCAGTCGAACCGGTCGAAACTGCGGTCGAGCGCCTGGTCGATGGCGAGAACGTAATAGCCGACATTCATATGGCCGTTGTAGTCGACCCATTCGGGCAGAACGGTGGCGCGGCCGCAGTCGAGGGGGGCTTCGGTAAACATGGCCGGGATCATATAGGGAACATCGGGGGCAGGGAAGGCCCACGGGCGGCGCAGGAAATCCCCGTAATCCGCCGTTTCAGGCAATGCGGAAACCTTCCGCCGGAGAAAACCATCATGTCGAAGCGAGCAGCCGCCGCGCTGATTCTCGGACTCGGCCTGTTCGGTGCCGCCGGTGCCGCCCAGGCCCGGGACATCATCATCTATGAAGAGCCGCCGCCACCCCGGGTCGAGGTCGCGCCCGCGATCCAGGAGCATGAAATCTGGGAACCCGGCCATTGGGCGCTGCGCGCCGGGGTGTGGATCTGGGTGCCGGGCCGGGTGGTCTTCGTGCGCCATCCGGAACACCGCTGGATCCCCGGTCACTGGGCCGAGCGGCGAAATGGCTGGATCTGGGTCGAGGGACGCTGGAACTGACGGGGCCCCTCGGGGGTTGTGATCCTCGACATTGGCATGGCGCAGGCGGTTTGTTAGCGTCCCGCACAAGTGCCTGTCCAGCGCATCGGGGCGGTGCGATGGTGGCGGGTGATATCCGCCGCCGCGCCTGCCGAAGTCGGGGTCGCCCTTCATGTCCATGCCTTCCTCGCCCCACACGTCCGCCGAGCCCCGCCGGGGCAAGCCCTGGTGGCTGATCCCGGCGGGCCTCGTCGTCGCGCTGGTCTTCCTCGCCCTCGGCGTCTGGCTCGGCTGGGCCTTGCTCGCTCACAAGCTGGACGGGCTCGAAGGCCGGGCCAGCCTGATCGACGAGGCGCGCACGCGGGAAGAAATCGCCCTGCAGAAGAAGGCCAACGAGGCGCTGGAGCAGCGCATCGCCGAGGCGAAGAAAATCCTCGAAGGCAATGTCTGCACCGCCGACAATCCCTTCGGCAGCCTGCCGGCCCCGCCGGAAAGCACCGCCCCGCCGGCCGAAGCCGTGCCGACACCGGAAGGCGGCCGCGCCTTCGAGGGCAATCTGCTCGATCTCGTCGACGGCGCGGTGGTCCTCGTCCTCGCCCCCAATCAGGAAGGAGTCAGCACCGGCTCGGGCTTCTTCGTCGGCCCCGGGCTCGTCGTCACCAATGCCCATGTCGTCGCCGGGGCGGAGAAGGTTTTTGTCACCTCGAAGCCGCTGGGCGGCGCCCGGCCCGCGACCCTGCTGGCCTCGACCAATGCGACCGACCCGGGCCAGGTCGATTTTGCCCTGCTGAAGGTCGACGGCGCCCCGGCGACGATTCAGCCGCTGTCGGTGACCACCACTGTCGCCAAGCTCGACCATGTCGTCGCCGCCGGCTTCCCCGGCATCGTCATGGAGGATGACGCCGCCTTCCGCCGCCTGATGGAACAGGGCGATGTTTCGGCCGTGCCGGAAATGGCCGTGACCTCCGGCGAGGTCTCGGTGATGCAGGACCTCGCCAGCGGGGTGCCGGTGGTCGTTCATACCGCCGGCATCTCGCCCGGCAATTCCGGCGGGCCGCTGGTCGATCGCTGTGGCCGGGTCGTCGGGGTGAACACCTTCCTGAAGGTCGAGGCGTCGCAGGCGGTGCGGGTGAACTATGCCCTCGCCAGCGCGAAACTGATCGCCTTCCTGAAGAGCCAGAACGCCGGCTTCACCGAACTGTCGGGCCGTTGCGTGCCGGCCAATCCGCCGGCCGACGCGCCAGCGGGCGCTGCGGCCCCCGTCCCAGCCCCAGCCCCAGCCCCAGCCGTGGGGGGCGGGCAGGGCGCGGCTGGCGGCGGCGCACCGGCGGCACCCGCGAAGTAACGCGCGATGACCAGCCAGCTCGTCGCCTCGACCCGCTCGACCGATTTCCATGCGCTTGGCGCGGGCGGCCAGCCGGTCACCCTCGCCTTCGACCAGATCGCGCAATATCTGCGGCGCAATCTGTCGGCCGATCACGCCGCGCTGCTGGCCGAGCCGAATTTCGATCCCGGCCGGGGCCAGATCGACTGGTATGCCCCGGGCGATGCCGCGCCGCGCCGCCTCGTCGATCTGCCGGAAGCCGAGCGCGCCGGGGTCGAGGACCGGCTGGCCGCGCTGACCGGCGATATCCGCCGCGCCGCCGACACGCTCGCCACCTCGGGCGATGGCGGCGAGCGGTTGATGGCGTTGATGCTGCTGCACGCCCTCGAAATTCCCTCGCTCGACCATGTCCTCGTCATCGACGGCCGGCCCGTCCTGACCGGCTGGGGCAATGTCCGCGAGGGCGGGGAGGGCCAGCGCGGCGTGCTCACCCGGTTCCGCCGGGGCGCGCCGCCGCCGCCGCCGCCCGTGGCGCCGGTGCTGGTCGCCGCCCCGCCGCCCCGGGGCTTTCCGTGGTGGCTGGCGGCACTCGCCGCGCTCCTGCTGCTGCTTGCCGTTCTGCTGTGGTGGCTGTGGCCCCGCATTCTCGGCCTGTTCGCGATCCCCGAGCCGGTCTGCGGCATCGACCCCCGTGAAATCGCCCTGATCGAGGAACGCGACGCCGAAGCCGCGCGCGAAGCCGTGCTGCAGCGGGAAATGGCCGATATCGAGCGCCGGATCGCGGAAAAGCGCCTGGCCTGCCAGCCGCCTGCCCCTCCGCCGCCTCCGCCTCCGCCTCCGCCTCCGCCTCCGCCCCCACCACCGCCGCCACCCCCACCGCCGCCGCCGCCGCTCCCTCCGCCCCCACCGCCGCCGCCGTCGGTGAACGAGGATGCGCGCCGGGTGGAACGCGATGGCGGCCAGCAGGGCAAGATGCAGGTGATCCTGGCCTGGGACGATCCGAACGACGTCGACGTTCATGTGATCTGCCCGGACGGCAGGCGCATCTATTGGGACAATCTGCGTGCCTGCGGCGGCGAACTGGATATCGACCACAATCGTTACGACGACCGGGTGATCCTCGATCCGGTCGAGAATATCGTCTGGGTGAACGATCCACCGCCCGGGACCTATCGGATCGAGGTCCAGCTGCCCAAGTCGCGCGGCCTGCCGCGCTCGCACTACCGCATCACCTTGCGGCGCGAGGGCAAGCCGGACCAGGTGTTCGAAGGCACGGTGGACCGTGCGCGCAACCGGAACGATACTAAGATCGTTCACGTCTTCACCGTGCCGTGATGGCGGAACGTGCTAGCCTCGAACGGGGCGGAAAAGTGATGATGGTCGTGGGAACATGCTGAAACGTCTGACGAGTTTCCGCCGTCTGGTCAGTCTCGTGCCGTCGAGCGGGTTGCAGTTCCTCGACTTCGGTTTCGATATCGACGCCCTGCCCAAAGTCTCGCGCGCCTTCTGGGAAGAGCCGCTGGCGGCCGGCGCCGGCAGCGATGGCCAGCAGCAGGTCGTGCTGCGCACCCTCGTCATGGATGAGGCGAAGGGCGGGCTGGTCGATCCCCGCACCGGGACGCTGGCACCGCCCGACGATGTCTATGAACTGAACGGCCGCAAGGGGCTGGAGCCCTTCCTCGGCCGCTGGATGCCGCTGCCCTATTGCAAGGTGCGCGGCAAGACGCCGGATGGCGCCGACCTGCACGATCAGGGGCCGAGCAACTGGGCGCGGCTGTGCGTCGTCGAATTGCCCGCGCGCGACCGCGAGGGCATGACGCACCGCGTTACCCTCGCTTTCGACACGGCGCTGGCGAAGCGTCTGCCGGGCCGGCCCTATGTCATGCCCAGCCCGTCGGACGCCGAGGAACAGCAGGAATTCGCCCTGGTCGCCGAGGCCGAGAAGAATGCCTGGTTCATGGAAGAAGCCTGGGTCGACCAGTGGCTGGACGAGAGCTTCCGCGAATTCAAGCAGGCCCAGCGGCCGAACCGGCCCCTGCGCGACGACGATTTTCCCCATGCCTGCGAGCACTGGGCGCGTTACATCGCCTATCTCGCCCTCATCGACGAGGCGGACTTCCTGCCCCGCATCCGCCTGATCGACACCGTCTCCGATGCCGGACGGCGCGTGCCGGTCGAGGTCGATCTCGTGCTCGACATCGGCAATTCGCGCACCTGCGGCATCCTGCTCGAATCCCATGCCGACGACCGCATGGACCTGAACGACAGCTATGTCCTCGAGCTGCGCGACCTCGGCCATCCCGAACAGGCCTATGGCAAGCCGTTCGAGAGCCGGGTCGAATTCGCCCGGGCGAGCTTCGGCAAGGAGGCGGCCTCCCGCCGCTCCGGCCGGGCCAATGCCTTCTGGTGGCCCAGCCCCCTGCGGGTCGGGCCGGAAGCCATGCGTCTCGCCGGCGATGCTCTGGGTAACGAGGGGGCGACGGGCCTGTCCAGCCCCAAGCGTTACCTGTGGGATACCAGGCCGCTGGTGCAGGGCTGGCGCTTCAACGGCCTCGGCCCCGACGGCATCACCACCGAGCCGCCGGTGTCGGGCCCGGTCATGGGCCTGATGACCGAGGATGGCGACGTGCTGCGGCAATTGCCGCCGGGCAAGGGCCAGCCGGCGGTGCGGGCGAAATTCTCCCGCTCGGCGATCTATAGTCTTCTGCTGGTCGAGATTCTGTTCCAGGCCATGGCCATGATCAACGCGCCGGAAATCCGCCTGGCGCGCAAGCATGGCGACGTGCCGCGCCGCCTGCGCCGCATCGTGCTGACCATGCCGCCGGCCCTGCCCGTGGCCGAGCAGCGCCTGATGCGCCGCAGGGCCGAGGGGGCGGTGAAACTGGCCTGGGACCTGATGGCGCAGGCCGCCGTCGACGGCACCCTGCCGCCGGAGCCTTCGGTGGTGCTGAACCTCGACGAGGCCTCGGGCACCCAGCTCGTCTATCTCTATACCGAGATCACCCAGAAGTTCCGGGGCGATTACGGCGCCTTCTTCGGCCTGAAGGGCCGTGTCCGCGAAGGTTACGGGGCAGAGCCGTCGCTGCGCATCGCCTCCATCGACATCGGCGGCGGCACCACCGATCTCATCGTGACGACCTACACGGTCGAGGGGCAGCGGGCGATCAATCCGGCGCAGAATTTCCGCGAAGGCTTCAAGCTGGCGGGCGACGATATCCTCGCCGCCGTGATCGAGCGCCATATCCTGCCGGCGATCGCCAAGGGCCTGGCGGCGGCCGGCGTCGGCGACCCCGCGGCCATGCTGAAAAAACTGTTCTCGGGCAATCGCGGCTCGGAGACCGAGGTGGAGCGCCACCTGCGCCGCCAGTTCGTCGCCCAGGTGCTGGAGCCGGCGGGGCTTGCCCTGCTGCACGCCTACGAACAGGGCGGCAGCGGCCCCCATGCCGGCGCTGAAACCCGCCGGCTGGACAGCCTGATGGATCGTGCCCTGCCGCCAACCCTGCGCGTGCTGCGCTTCTTCGAGACCGAGGCGGTGGATCACGGCGCCAGCGGCTTCGACACCGGCGCGGTCGAGGTCACGATCGACCTTGCCCAGATCGAGGCGACGACGCTCGCCGTCATCGGTCAGACCCTGGCCGATCTGGCCGAGGTCATCCATGCCTATGACTGCGATATCCTGCTGCTGTCCGGCCGGCCGTCGCGCCTGCCGGCCATCGTCAAGGTGATGCTGGCGAAACTGCCGGTGATGCCGGACCGTATCCTGCCCATGCATCAATATGCCGTGGGCAGCTGGTATCCCTTCCGCGACGTGAACGCGCGGATCGAGGACCCGAAGACGGCGGCCGCCGTCGGTGCCATGCTCTGCGGCCTCGCCGAGGGGCACCTCGAAGCTTTCCTGATGCGCACCTCGCGCCTTGTCATGAAATCGACCGCGCGTTTCTTCGGCCAGATGGAGATTTCGGGCCAGGTCCTGCGGCGCAACGTCTTCCTCGCCGATCCGACGCTGGACGCCCGCACGGGCGAGGGCGGGGGCGAGAGTTTCACCCTCGACTTCTACGCCCCGGTCTTCGTTGGCTTCCGCCAGCTCGACCTCGAACGCTGGCCGGCGACACCGCTCTATTTCCTCGAATTCGCCAATCCTTCGGCGACGGCGGGCCTTGCCCTGCCGCTGAAGGTGACGATCGAGCGGGCGGAAGTGGACAGCGACCACATGGACCGCTGGGAAGATTTCCGCATCGCCGATGTCGAGGACGCGGAGGGCAACAGCCGGCGCGGCGCCGTCACCCTGCGCCTGCAGACGCTGAAGGCGGCGCAAGGCTATTGGCGCGACACGGGCGTGCTCGGGGTAATGTGAGGCGCATGATGAGCATCGACCATTCCGCCGAAAACGAGACGCTGCGCGCCAGGGCCGCCGCCACCGGCGCGGCCGCCACCGCCGCCATCGACTGGTTCCAGGCCCATCCCGGCCGCCTGCATCAGGACGAGGCGGCGCTGCGCCGCGATTTCCGCCGCTTCGGCACCGCCGCCCGCAAGCTGGAAGCGGCGGCGACGCGGCCCATGTGCGTCTCGGTCTTCGGGCCGAGCCAGGCCGGCAAGTCCTATCTGATCTCCGCCCTCGCCCGGAAGGGGACGGAGCGGCTGATGGCGGTGTTCGAGGATCGGGCGCTCGACTTCGTCGCCGATCTCAACCCCGAGGGCGGGCAGGAAGCGACGGGCGTCGTCACCCGCTTCACCATGAAGGCGCGGCCCTGCCCGACGGGCAAGCCGGTCGCGCTGCGTCTGCTGTCGCAGACCGATGTCGTGAAGATCATCGGCAATGCCTATTTCTCGGACTTCAATCTCGAGGACGAGGAACCGCCAACGCCCCAGCAGATCGGCGAACTCTTCGCCCGGCTGGAGCCGAAGGCGCAAGGCAGCGCCGTCGACGTGCTGACGGCGGACGATGTCTTCGACCTGCAGGAATATTTCGAGCGTTACTTCAAGCCCCAGGCCGGGGTTCGCGCGCTTTCCGGCGGTTACTGGGCGCGGGCGGCGGAGCTGGCGCCGCGCCTCGCCCTCGCCGACCGGGCGGAGCTGTTCGCCGTCGTCTGGAATTTCATCCCGCGTCTGACCGCGCTGTACCAGACCCTCGTCGGCGGTCTCGACCGGCTGGGCCACGCGGCGGAGGCCTGGGTCGGGATCGAGGCGCTGGTCCCGCGCGAGACTTCGATCATCGACGTCCGCACCCTCGGCGACCTCGGCAAGCCGGCGGCGGGCGAGGCGCTGACGCTGGTCACAAGGGACGGCCGCAAGGCCCAGCTCGCCCGGGCGGAAGTGACCGCGCTGATCGCCGAGTTGACGATCGTCATGCGCGACCAGCCCTGGCCCTTCTTCGATCACACCGACCTGCTCGATTTCCCAGGCGCCCGCAGCCGCGAGAATTTCCCCGATCCGCGCGGCTTCCTCGAACAGGAAGGCGCGCTGCGCTCGGTCTATTTGCGCGGCAAGGTCGCCTATCTGTTCGAGCGTTACTGCGCCGAGCGGGAACTCACCGCCATGCTGCTGTGCATCGGCCCGTCCAATCAGGAAGTCCGCACCCTGCCGGCCATGGTGAAGGACTGGATCGACGCGACCCATGGCGCGACGCCGGAGGACCGGGCGCGGCAGGACAACGCGCTCTTCCTCGTGCTGACCAAATTCGATCAGGAATTCGAGGAAAAGGCCGGGCAAGCCGCCTCGACCGAGGGGCGCTGGACGATCCGGCTCAATGCCTCGCTGCTCGATTTCTTCGGCAAGGCCCATGACTGGCCGCGCAACTGGACGCCGGGCAAGCCCTTCGCCAACAGTTTCTGGCTGCGCAATCCCAATTTCATCGCCAAGCACATCCTCGATTACGACACGGCGGGGCGGGAATCCGGCATTCGCGCCTCCGAGGCCGAGCGGATCGCCAGGGCAAAGGCCGATTTCCTCGCCAATGGCGCGGCGCAGGCCCATTTCAGCGACCCGGAAAAGGCGTGGGACGAAGCCTTCCGCCTGAACGACGGCGGCATTTCCTATCTCGCCGCCTCGCTGGAGCCGGTATGCAACCCGGCGATCAAGCGCCGCCAGATCGAGGAACAGCTGCGCGGCTTGCGCCGGGCCATGCTCGAGCGGCTGGCGCGCTATTACATCTCGGGCGACCTTTCGGTCGAACTCGAGAAGCGGCGTGGCGCCGTCCGCGCCTGCGGCCGCCGGCTGGTCGCCTGTGCCGGGGATCAGAAATTCGGCCAATTGCTGCGCGCGCTTCAGGTCTCGGCCGACACGCTGGTCGGCCTATACTACCGGATCGAGACTGAGGCGGCCTCTGACGAGACCGCGCAGGCCGAAGGCGGCCCCGCGCTCGGCCGGCGGCCGGACGCGCAGGGCATGATGGATGCCCTGTTCGGCGACGGGCCGGTGACCTCCGAAGTGCCGGCGCCGCCGCGCCGCGCCCGCGATCAGGCGGAGCGTTTCGCCGACGCCGCGATGGAACACTGGATGGAACAGATTCACGCCCTCGCCGACGACGGCCCCTTGCGGGACGGTATCGGTCTCGACGGGCCGTCGGCCGCCACCCTCGCCGAGGAACTGGGCATCGGTGCCCGCCGCCTCGGCCTCGGGCAGGCCATCGCGGCGCAGGTCCGCAAGATGTCGGCCTTCCGTGCCCGCCCGGGCGATGCCGCGGCCAAGCCGGTGACGGCGGCGGAAAGCCTGATCAACGCCTATGTCGACCGGCTCGGTTTCGATGCCCGGCCGCTGGCGGCGCGGCCGCAGAACCGGGCGACGGGCAAGCCGATCTTCGCCCCGCCGCCGCCCGCCGGGGCTTACCCCAAACTGGCCGAGGAACCCTCGGCCTATGACCAGACCTTCTATGTCGACTGGATCGCCGGGCTGTTCGCCCTGACCGACGAGAATGTCTCGTTCAAGGACGGCGAGGCGGTCGATGTCGAGGCCAATGCCCGCCTTGGCCGCCTGATCGCGGCGCTGGAGTAGGGCCATGGCCGATCCGATCATCCGCGTCGTCGAGGACAAGGCCCAGGTCGAGGGCGGTCACGCCATTCTCGTCGTGGAGGGGCGGGGCCAATATGTCGGCAACGGCAGCATCGGCATCCGCCGCCTCGGCTATGAGGCCGCGCATCTGTCGGACAAGGGCTGGCGCATCGCCGAAAGCCGGGTGCTGGCCGACCGCTATGAAGTGCGCGACGGCACGGTGCAATTCTATCTCGGGCCGGAGGTGACGGAATTCCTCACCTCTGACGATCACGTCGCCATCGACATCGACGGCATCGCCGGCGAAGCGGTGCTGGCCTGGCCGGCGATCACGCCCCATTACGGCGGCAAGGCGCAAGGGCGCCGCGTCGCGGTGAAACCGGCCGCGCCCCCACCGCCGCCTCCGCCACCACCGTCGCCGCCCCCACCGCCCCCGCCGCCCCCGCCGCCCGACCCGGAACCCCTGCCGCCCCCGCCACCGCCCCCGGTGGACACCATGCGGGCGGAGCGCATGGTCGACGCGCCGCCGCCCAAGCCGTCCTCACGCGGCTGGCTGATCGGTCTCGCCGCGCTGGTCGTCATCGCCGGGGTGGGGATCGCCGCCTATCTCTTTTATACCAAGCCGTCGCCGGCTCCTGCGCCGGCCCCCGGGCCGGTCGCCGGGGTTCCGGCGACCCCGACGCCGACCGCTACCCCTGCGGGCGAGCCCGGCGTGCAGGACATCGTCCGCGCCGCCGGCACGCCGCAGGAAATCTACGACTGGGCGCAGAAGTTCAAGGCGAAGGGCGACGTGCAGGGCATGTTGCTGCTGCTCGAGAACGCGGCGGAGCGGGGCCATGGCGGCGCCATGCTCGACATCGCGCGGCTTTACGACCCGGCGAGTTTCGTCGCGGGCAAGCCGTTCTCCAAGGCCAATCCGGGGCAGGCGGCGAAATTCTACCGCAAGGCCGAGGCGGCCGGCGTCGCCGAGGCGAAGCCGGCGCTGGAGGCCCTGAAGGCGGTCCTGCAGAAACAGGCGGCGGCTGGCGATGCCGAGGCCGCGGCGGCGCTCGCCACCTATTGGCCGGAGGGGGCGCAATGAGGCTCTTCCGCATTCTCCTGCTTCTTCTCGCCGGGCTCGTCGCCGCGCAGCCGGCCCTGGCGCGCGAGCCCCTGCTGATCGAGGGCAAGAAGACCCTGTTCCAGCGCGTGCTGTCGCGCCCCGGCGCGCAGCTGCTGGCCGATCCCGCCGCCGTCGAGGGCAAGGCGGTCGATGCCTTCACGGTCTATTACGTCTATGGCAAGAAAAGCGCGGGCGGGCAGGATTTCGTCGAGGTCGGGCGCAATGCCCGGGGCGATACCGACGGTTACATCCGGGCCGACCAGACCATCGAATGGAAGCAGAGCCTGACGGTCGCCTTCGCCAATCCGGCCGCGCGCCAGCGCGTGCTGTTCCTCAAGGATCAGCCGGCGCTGGCCACGCTGATGGCCTCGCCCACACGGGCGGCGGATGCCGAGGCGATGCGCGCGGCGGCCATCGGCGACCGCCTGCCGCCGGACAGCCCGGTCGCCGCGATCGAGCCGCCGACCTATGTCGACATCGCCAAGCAATTCTATCTGCTGCCCATCCTGTCGTCGCAGCAGGTGCTGACCGACGACGGCTTCCCCTTGCGCCTGCTCGAAATCGCCTCGGTTCCGGCCGCGCCGTCGGCGACACCGCCGGTCGCCGTCGATCCCGCCGCGGCGCTGAAGGCTTTCAAGGTCGGCATCACCGTCGTCATCGACAATTCGACCTCGATGCAGCCGCAGATCGAGCGGACGCGGGAGGCGGTGCGCCGTATCCACGACAAGCTGAAAGGCACGCCCTTCGCCGACAATATCCGCTTCGGCGTCGTCGGTTTCCGCGACAACGCCAAGGTGACGCCGGCCCTCGGCTATGTCTCGAAAGTCTTCTCCCCGCTCTCGCCGGACACCAAACCGGAAGAAACGCTGGCCGCGCTCGACGCCATGAAGGCGGCCGATGTTTCCAGTCCCAATTTCTACGAAGACAGTTTCGCCGGCATCAAGACGGCGATCGACCAGATGGACTGGGCGCCCTTCGGCGGGCGCTACATCGTGCTGATCACCGATGCCGGCAGCCGCGCCGGCAATGATCCCCTGAGCGAAACCCGCCTCGGCCCCGGCGAGTTGAACCAACTCGCCCGGCAGAAGGGCATCGCCACCTTCGCCCTGCATCTGCTGACCCCGGCGGGCACGGGCGATCACGCGCGGGCCAAGGCGCAATATCAGGAACTGACCCGGTTTCCGGGCGCCGGCAGTCTCTATTACGGGGTCGAGGGCGGCACGGCCGAAACCCTCGGCCAGGTCGTCGACCAGCTGGTCGACACGCTGATCGCGCAGGCGCAGGCGACCGTCGCCGCTTCCGCCCCGCCGCCGGCCGCGGCGCCCGCGGCGGGCGCGGATATCGCCCGGCAGGGTGCCATCGTCGGCTACGCCATGCGTCTCGCCTATCTTGGCCGGGTGCAGGGCACGCGGGCGCCCGATGTCTTCCGCGCCTGGGCCGCCGACCGTGACACCAGGGATCCGACCCTGCCAGCGCTCGACGTCCGGGTGCTGCTGACCAAGAACCAGCTGTCCGACCTTGCCGGCGCGCTGAAGACCATTCTCGACAAGGGCGAGCAAAGCCGACTGTCGCCGCAGGATTTCTTCGGCCAGCTGCGCTCCGCCGCCGCCGCGACCGCGCGCGACCCGTCACAGGTGCGGAATATCGGCAATCTGGGCGATCTCCTCGGGGAATATCTGCAGGACCTGCCTTACCGCAGCCAGATCCTTGGCCTTGGCGAAGCGGAATGGCTGGCCATGGGGCCATCCGCCCAGCGCGAAGTGCTGGACACCATCGAGGCGAAACTCCGCCTCTATGCCGAATTCGACGCCAGCCCCAACCTCTGGGTCTCCTTCGGGCGGGGCCAGGCGGCGGGTGACAGTTATTACCCGGTGCCGCTGGAGGCGCTGCCCTGATGAGCCTGATGGAGGCGGCGGGCCTCGTCCGTCGCTGGCAGGCGGAAGGCCGGGCCTATGAGGTCGAGGTGGAGCGGTTGAGCATCGCCCCCGGCGACCGCATCGCCCTGACCGGGCCTTCCGGCGTCGGCAAGAGCACGCTGCTCGACCTTCTCGCCCTCGCCCTTGCGCCCGCGCGGGCTGGGGCCTTTTCCCTGAGCGCGGGGGGCGAGACGGTCGACCTCGCCGCCCTGTGGCGCGACGGCAAGCGCGAGGCGCTGGCGGCTCTGCGTGCCCGCTTCATCGGCTATGTGCCACAGACCGGCGGACTGCTGCCCTATCTCTCGGTCGAGGGGAATATCGCCCTGACCCAGCGCCTGTCGGGCCGGCCGGATGGCGCCTGGCTGCGCGACCTTGCCCGCCGTCTCGATATCGCCGAACTTCTGCCCCGCAAGCCGGAAAGCCTGTCGGTCGGCCAGCGCCAGCGCGTCGCCATCGCCCGCGCGCTCGCCCATCGCCCCGCCCTCGTGCTGGCGGACGAGCCCACCGCCTCGGTCGATCCGACCCGGGCGGGCATCATTCTCGACCTGCTGGTCGAGGCCGGGGCGGCGGCGGGCTGCGCCCTCGTCATCGCCTCCCACGATATCGCCAGTCTCGCCGGCCGGATGGACAAGGCCCTGACGCCGACGGTCGAGGCGGGGGAGGGCGGCACGCGGGCCGTGTTCAGGCCATGCTGAGTCTCCGCCTCGCCCTTGCCGACCTGTGGCATGAGAAGGGGCTGAGCGCCTGTTTCGTCGTCGCGCTGGCGGCGATTCTCGCGCCGCTCCTCGTCCTGCTCGGCTTGAAGACCGGAGTGGTCGACAGTCTGCGCGCACAGCTGCTGGCCGATCCGCACATGCGGGAAATCAATTCGCTGGGCAATCGCAGCCTCTCGGTCGAGGCGGTGGCGGAGATCGGCCGGCAGGACGGCGTCATCTTCATCGTGCCCCGCACCCGCCTGCTGGCGGCGACGGCGACGCTGGCGCGGGGCGATGGCGGCAATGCCCTGACCGCCGAGCTGATGCCGACCGCGCCGGGCGATCCGCTGCTCGCGCCCGTTGCGGCGCCGGGCGATGACGGCATCATCCTCACCCCGCTCGCCGCGCGGAAACTGGGGCTGGCACCCGGCGATGCCTTGCGCCTCGCCGTGCAGCGGAAGCTGGGCGATCAGGCGGAAGGGAAAAGCCTGTCCCTGACGGTCGCGGGCATCGCGCCGGATGCGGCCTTCGCGCGGGAGGGTGCTTTCGTCTCCATCGGCCTGCTTGCCGCGCTCGAGGATTATCGCGATGGCCGGCCGGTGCCGCGCTATGGCTGGGACGGGCCGAACGCGGCGGAAACCCGCGCCTTCGCCGGTTTCCGCGCCGTCGCCGCGCGGATCGAGGATGTCGCCGCCATCGCCGCCCGGCTGGAGGCGCAGGGCCAGCCGGTGACAACACGGGCGGATGAGATCGAGACCGTGCTGCGTCTCGACCGCAATCTGACGGCGATCTTTCTCATCGTCGCGGCGATCGGCGGGGCGGGCTTCGCCCTCAGCCTCGGCGCCAGTCTGATCGGCCATGTCGCGCGGAAGCGCGGCGAACTCTCGCTGCTGCGCCTGATGGGGCTGTCTTCGGGCGGCATGGCGGGGATGCCGATGGTTCAGGGGATCGCCATCACGGCGGCGGGCTCGGCGCTGGCGCTCGGCGCCTATGGTCTTGCCGCGCTGGTGATCAACCGGCAATTCTCGGACGGGCTGCCGGGCGGCGGCGCCATCTGCCGGCTGGACGCGGTACAGGTCGTGTCGGTTCTCGGCATCGCCCTCGCGGTTGCCCTGGTGGCCGCGACATTGGCCGGTCTGTCGGCCGCGAGGGTCGAGCCGGGGGAGGGGGTGCGTCATGGTTAGGCCGGGTCTTGTCACGCTCGCGCTTCTCGCCCTGTCGGCACCGGCCGTGGCCGCCGATTGGGAGCCGAAACAATGGAACCCCAAGCCGGCGGATGGCGACGTGGTCCTGCCCATGCCCTGCGGCGGCGACATGGCCTTCCGCCGGGTGGCGACGCCGACCGGCGATGCCGGCAGCGGCCCGCTCGACGACCGGCAGGTCACCCTCGGGCAGAGCGATCCCGAAACCGATTACATCGAGCACAGCCGCAAGGACAATCTGGCCGGCGGCCTCGTTGGGCGGGACGGCGCTCGTTCTTACCTGATCGGCAAATATGAGGTGACGGCTGATCAGTTCGCCGCAGTGATGGAGGGGAGTTGCCCCACACCCTCCGCCCAGGGGCGGCTGCCCCGGGTCGATGTCTCGTGGTTCGACGCGGTGCAATTCTCCGCCCGCTATACCGAATGGCTGCTGCAGAAATCGCCCGCCGACCTGCCCCGTCAGGGCGACACCGCGGCTTTCCTGCGCCTGCCGACGGAAGCCGAGTGGGAATATGCCGCGCGGGGCGGCGCCGCCATCTCGGACAGCGATTTCAGAGCGCGTACATTCCCCATGCCGGAAGGCGTCACCGCCTATGCCTGGGTCAGCGGGCCGTCCTCGTCCGACGGGCAATTGCGCCAGATCGGCCTGCTGAAGCCCAATCCCCTCGGCCTGCACGATATCCTCGGCAATGCGCAGGAATGGGTGCTGGAGCCTTACCGCCTCGTGCGCGTCGCGCGGCTGCACGGTCAGGCCGGCGGCATGATCGCCCGGGGCGGCGATTTCCGCACCGCCGAGGGGCGCCTGCGTTCCTCCCTGCGGCTGGAAATCCCGCCCTTCGACACGGCGACCGGGCAGGCGACCCGTCTGCCGACCCTCGGCTTCCGCCTTGTCATGACGGCGCCAGTCTCGGTCAGCCAGAGCCGGATCGACGCCCTGCGCGCCGCCTTCGCCGCCATTCAGAAAGGCCGGGCCGGCGAGACCGATCCGATTGCCCTCCTGAAGCGCCTGGCCGACGATGCGACCGATCCGGACATGAAGCGCGCGGTCGAGACTATCGCCGACAGTCTCTCGGCCGAGCGGGTGGCGCGCGACGAGGCCGAGGCGCGGTCGGCCAAGTCGACCATCTATGCCGCCGCCGCCATGATCCGTTCCTTGCGCGATCTCGACCGCCGCCTCGCCCCCGTCAAGGCGCGCTGGGAGCTGGCGGAAAAGAACCGCGCCGCCAATCCGGCCGACGCGGACGAATGGAAGACCCTCTACGACGCGACGCAGCAGGCCCTCGATATCTCGAAGCGCGCTTACCGCGACATTCTGGTGCAGACCGCCGATGATTACGACAAGGCCCGGCTGACCAAGGCCCTCGGCGTGCTGACGGCGGAATTCGAGGCGCAGAAGCTGGACAGTTTCGCCCGTTTCGCGAAACTTTTCGTGAAGCAGGTCACTGACTATGCCGCGCGGCCGGCGCAGGATGACGATGGCTGGTACAGACAGCTTGTGGAATGAGCAGGGAACCCGGCCCTGATCGCGCCGTTTTCTTGCGATAGGGATATGGGTCGTGGAGGTCTTTCGATGGTCGCGCGGGTGAAGGTCGCTGGGCTTCGTCCCCTCGGGGTGATGGTGCTGGTCGCGGCGCTGGGCCTCGGCGGCTGCGCGAGCGGCGGCGGCGGTGGCTATGGCGGTTATGATTACGACCAGCCGCTGACCCCGGCGCAGGCCGCGCTGCGCCAGCAGACCGACCGTTTCAACGACACGGTGGCGACCGGCGCGGTCGCCGGTGCCCTGCTCGGCGCCCTCGTCGGGGCGCTGTCCGATTCCAAGAACCGGGGTCGCGGTGCCCTGATCGGCGCGGCGGCGGGCGGTGCCCTCGGCGGCGCCTCCGGCTATTACATCGCCAGCCAGAACGAGCAATACGCGAGCCGCGAACAGGCGCTGGACGCCCGCATCCAGGCGGCCAGCAACGAAGCAAATTCCTACCGCCAGATCGCGGCCTCCTCGGCCCGGGTGGCGGCGGACAACCGCCAGAAGATCGCCCTCCTGGAACAGCAGTATCGCGCCGGCCAGATCTCGGCCAAGGATTACCGCAACCGTACCGCCTCGATGCAGGAAGACCTGCGGCTGATGGATGAAGCCCTGTCCAATGCCGGCGAGGTGCGCCAGAAGATCGCCGAGGACGGCAGCTATGTCGGCGGGCAGGGGCGGGCCAATCTGAATCAGGCCCAGGCCGACATCGGCCGCTCGGCCCAGGATATCGCCCGCAGCCGCGACGAACTCGCCCGCGCCCTCGCCAGCGTGCCGGACGCCTGATCGGAACCCGGATATGTCCCCCAAGATCACAAAATCCCTGTTGTTGGCCGCCGGCCTGTCGTTTGGCCTCGGCGCCTGCGCGCGCGAGCAGGACCCCAATCGCGCGGGCTATTTCTCCGGCATCGGCAATGTCGTCGACGGCACCTACGACCGCCGGGTGGCCGAGCGGGAACAGGACGCCCAGCGCGCCGAGGCCATGGCGCGGGAGATGCAGGCGCGGGCCGGCACCGCCCGGGCCGAAGCCAGCGCGACCAGCGCCGCCCTCGCCGCGGCCGAGGCGCGCAACCGCGCCCAGAAGGCGGAACTGGCCCGGCTCGACATCGCACTGCGCGAAGCCTCGCGCAACCGCCAGGCCAAGGCCGAGGAACTGGCGGCGGCCCGCGTCCGCCTCGACGCCGCGAAACGGCGCCAGCAGCAGCTGGAACAGCATCCCCCGGCGAGCGAAGCGCAGCGCAGCGCCGAACAGGCGGCGATCGACGCCGAGGTGAAGGCACTCGACGACATGATCCTGCATTCCACCCGGGCGGAGTGACCGCGCCTGTCGTGGCCGGCGGTGCCGGCGGCCAAATGACCCCGGCCCCCGTCAACGATGACCCTTCATGAATTAAAAAAGGCCGCCCTTGCGGGGCGGCCTTTTCGATGGATGCCGGTGCCTTACGCGGCGCGGGCCTGGGTGCCCATGCCGCCATAGGCGCGGTGGTTGCGGTTCAGGCGGAACAGGCGCTCCGGCGTGTCGCTCGACACGCGGCCGTCGTCCAGGCGGTAGACGACGACATGGGCGACGCGGCCCGCGTTGCGACCCTGCATGGTCGCGAAGTCGATCACGGTGCCCATCTGCTCGCCCCACAGACCGGGGACGGTGATGCGCTCGCCGACGCGGAAACCCCAATGTTCGTTGATCATCAGTAGTCCCTTTCCAACCAGAGGCGGGGTCAGATGCAGATCGTGTTCAGCGGCGCGAAGCCGTTGAAATTCACCGAGGAGTAGGAGGTCGTATAGGCGCCGGTCGCCAGGATCTCGATCTTGTCGCCGATCTTCAGATCGACGGGCAGCTCGTAATTCGCCTTCTCGTAGAGGATGTCGGCCGAATCGCAGGTCGGGCCGGCGAGGATCACGGGACCGGTGGCGCCGCCGTCATGCGGGGTGCACAGGCGGTATTTGATCGCCTCGTCCATGGTCTCGGCCAGGCCGGAGAACTTGCCGACGTCGAGATAGATCCAGCGCTTGTCTTCCGCTTCGTCCTTCTTCGAGATCAGCACGACCTCGGTCTGCAGCACGCCGGCATCGCCGGCCATGCTGCGGCCCGGCTCGATGATGATGTCGGGGATCGCGTTGCCGAAGTGCTTGTAGATCGCGCCCATCACCGCCTCGGCATAGGCCTCGAGCGGGGGGATGTCCGAACGGTATTTGGCCGGGAAGCCGCCGCCGAGGTTGATCATGCGCAGCTCGACGTCCCGCTCGCGCAGGATCGAGAACAGCTGGGCGACGCCGCCGACCGCCTTGTCCCACTGGCCGAGGTCGGTCTGCTGCGAGCCGACATGGAACGAGATGCCATAGGGGTCGAGGCCATGCTCGCGCGCCTTCACCATCAGGTCGGCGGCCATCTGCGGGGCGCAGCCGAACTTGCGCGACAGCGGCCATTCGGCGCCGTCGCATTCGACGAGAACGCGGCAGAACACGCGCGAGCCGGGGGCGGAGCGGGCGATCTTCTCGAGCTCGGCTTCCGAGTCGAAGGCGAAGAGCCGGACACCGAGGGCATAGGCCGTCGCGATGTCGGTTTCCTTCTTGATCGTGTTGCCGAAGGAGACATTGGCCGGATCGGCGCCCTGGGACAGCACCAGCTCGATCTCGCCGCGCGAGGCGGTGTCGAAGGAGGAGCCGAGGCTGCGCAGTCGGCCGACGACTTCCGGCATCGGGTTCGCCTTGACGGCATAGAAGATCTTCGCCGCCGGGAGCAGGCGGTTGAGATTGAGGTAGTTATCCTCGATCACGTCCAGGTCGACCACCAGGCAGGGGGTGGCGGGGCGACGCTCGTCGAGGAAACGGCGAATCTTCTCGGTCATGTGAGTGGTCCCAGACGTGCCGCCGTGAGGGGCGGACGAGAAACAACGACAATTCGGGTGATGTTTGGGTCTAGGCGGTCACGGCCCGTCGGGGCCGGTTGCCGGAAGTCAGTCCGGCGCCCGCATACTCGAGCGGACGGCGGCGCTGAAAGCGGCGGCGAAAACCTGCCGGCCTCCCGTTACGGAAGCGAGGGCGGTCTCTCGAATGTGTCGGTGGGCAGTGCCAGCCTTCAGGCCTTCACGGTCCAACATGTTGGTTCCCTCTCGGGTTTCGGGGCGAGCCCGGAAATTCCAAAAAGGACGCCTAACGTCGTTGCTGTACCACCGTGGGCCAAGGGCACGTGCGGGTGCGTCTGGAGCGGAGATATAGGGCAAAAATCCGGGGGTGCAAGCGGTTTTTTATGACAGCCGTCAACGCGATCCCGCAGCGTGACCGCGACCCCTCAATCGAGGCGCAATGCAGCCCAGACAAGGCAGAAATAGGTGGTCCGCTGCCCTGCCGCATTGATCTTGCTCAAGGTCGAGCCGCCGTTCCGCGACCAGCGGAAATGCAGGGTTTCATCGGACAAGGCATCGCGCCAGCGCAGCTCGATTCGGGGACTGCCCAGCGACTTCTCGCAGCACTCCGCCTCGCCGCAGCCGGCGGCGATGGCGGCGGCCCGTCCGGATGGAGGATACAGCCGCGCCGCCTCCGACGGCCGCGCGGCGCCCAGATACGGGAAAAGCGATAAAAAAGCGCAGACAGCGGCAAGGCGGCGCATCATCACTTGGCCTCAATCCTGCGTATAAGTCCTGTCATGCCACGCCACATCCCGTCGATCCGCCTCATCCTCCACGTCCTCGTTCTCGCCCTCGCGGTGATGGTGCTGCCGCGGCTCGCGTCCGCGCAGCCCGTCGCCACGGAAAATGCCGTGGCGGAACTGATCGCCGAAGGGCCGGCGGTGCCGGGGCGGACCCTGAGCGTCGCCCTGAAGCTGGTCGCCCGGCCGGGCTGGCATACCTATTGGGTGAACCCGGGCGACACCGGCCTTGCCACCACCATCGTCTGGACCGTGCCGCAGGGGGTGAGCGCGGGCGCCATCGCCTGGCCCCGGCCCGAGGCGATCCCGGTCGGTCCCTTCATGAATTACGGCTTCGAGGGCGAGACCTGGCTGCTGACCGATATCGCGGTGCCGGAGGGTTTCGCGGGCGGCACGCTTGAGCTGCGCGCGCGGGCCGACTGGCTGATCTGCGCCGAAATCTGCGTGCCCGAGGGGGCGGACCTGTCCCTGTCGGTGCCCGTCGCCGCCACCTTCGCCGCCGATCCCGCCCACGCCCTTGGCTTCGAGCAGGCGCGGGAGAAACTGCCCCTGCCCCTTGGCGAGCCGGTCGTGGCGACACGGGCGGGCGACAGCCTGGAAATCCTGCTGCCCGCGAGCATGAAGGTCGCGACCGCGCGCTTCTTTCCCTTCGACGGCGACAGTATCGTCGCCGCGGCGCCCCAGGTCTTCGACGGCAGTCGCCTGACCGCGACGCTGGAGAAGGACTTCAAGGGCACGCGCCTGTCCGGTGTGATCGTGGTCGGGGGCGGCGGCTGGACGCGCTCCTATGTCGTCGACACGCCGCTCGCCAGCGTCGCGCCAGCCGCCTCGGCGGCGACCGCTCCCCCTCCGGCGCCGGCGCCCGACGCGCCAGACATCGGCATCCTGCTGGCGCTCGCCTTCGCCTTTGTTGGCGGGCTCATCCTCAACCTGATGCCCTGCGTGCTGCCCGTGCTGTCGATCAAGGTGCTGTCCATGGCGGGCAAGGGGCCGGGGCCGGTGGTGCGCCACCACGGCATTGCCTATACGCTCGGCGTGCTCGCCTGTTTCGCCCTGCTGGCCGGTGCCCTGCTCACCCTGCGGGCCGGGGGCGAGTCCATCGGCTGGGGCTTCCAGCTGCAATCGCCCATCGTCGTTTCGCTGCTTGGCTATCTCTTTTTCGCCCTCGGCCTGTGGATGCTCGACATCGTCTCTTTCGGCAACCGGCTGATGGGGGCGGGCGAGGGGCTGGTGCGCCGGGGTGGCCTCGCCGGGACTTTCGGTACCGGCCTGCTCGCCGCCGTCGTGGCGACGCCCTGCACGGCGCCCTTCATGGGCGCGGCCCTCGGTTTCGCCCTGACCCGTCCGGCCCATGAAGCCTTCGCGGTGTTCATGGCGCTCGGCCTTGGCCTGTCGTCGCCCTTTCTTCTGATCAGCTTCGTGCCCGGCTTGGCCCGTCTGCTGCCGAAGCCGGGCGGCTGGATGGTGCGACTGAAGAAGCTGCTGGCCTTTCCGCTCTTTGCCTCGACCGTGTGGCTGCTCTGGGTGCTGGCTGTCCAGTCGGGGCCGATGGGGGTCGCGGCGGCCGGCGCCGGCCTGCTGCTGATCGCCCTCGCGGCTTTCCTCGTCCATGAATTCGGTGGTGTCGGCGGCCGGCTGGTTGGCACCGCCGCGGTGATCGGCGCCCTGGTGCTGGCCGCCATGCCGGCGGAGAGCGGCGCCGGCAAGGGCCTTGCCGATCAGGCCGGGGCGGAGCCGTATAATCCGGAGCGACTTCTGGCCCTGCGGACGGAAGGCAAGCCGGTTTTCGTCAATCTGACCGCGGCCTGGTGCATCACCTGCCTCGTCAACGAACAGGTGGCGCTGGAGCGGCCGGCGGTGAAGGACGCGCTGGCGAGCACGGGCACGGTCTATATGATCGGCGACTGGACCAACCGCGACGGCACGATCACCCGCCTGCTGGCCGAGAACGGACGGTCCGGGGTGCCGCTCTATCTGCTTTACCGGCCGGGGGCGGATCGGCCGGTCGTTCTGCCGCAGCTGCTGACCGAAGGCCTGGTGGTCGAGGCCCTGACGGGTCGCTAGGGCGTTTCGTCGTCGCGGCGGTGACCGTCGAGGCGCTTTTCGTCGAGCTGCTTCTGGGCCGCCTCGCGTTTCTTCTCGGCGCCGGTGCGGCCGAAGCGGGCCCGGTTCTCCGCTGCGGCGCTCGATGCCTCGGCCCGGGCTTTCGCCTTGCGTGCCCGGCGCAAATTGATGATGTCTGCCATGCGGCGGTTTCCGTCCTGCATCGGTGGCGGCTACAATGGCCAAAGCATTGGACGGAGACGTGATTTGCGCAAGCTTCTGATCGGGGTGGGGGCGGCGGTCGGTGTCGTGGTCGGGCTCGGCTTCGCGGCACCGCTTCTCGTCGATCTCAACGCCCAGAAGCCCAGGATTGCCGCCCTGATCGAGGAGGCGACGGGGCACCGTGTCAGCCTCGGCGGCGACATCCGCTTTACCTTGCTGCCCGTGCCTGCCGTCTCGGTCCGCGACATCGTGGTCGAGGGTGAGACGCCGGACGCCCCCAATCTCGCCACCGTCGCGGCGATCGACCTGCGCCTCAGCCTGTTGCCTTTGCTGGGCGGCGTTGTTGATGTCGCTGAAATCCGCCTGTCGAAACCCACCGTCACCTGGGCCGAGCCGACGGCGACGCCTGCGGTCGCGCCCGCGTCCGCGGGAAACGCCGAGGCAGGGCCGGGCGGCAGTGCCCCCGGGATCGCGGTCCAGCGGGTGGTGATCGAAGACGGCAGCTTTGAATACCGGCCGCGCGGCGGCGACATCCAGCGGATCGAGACCATCGAGGCCTCGCTCTCCGCCCCCAGCCTGCAGGGGCCCTTCACCGCCAGCGGCGGTGCCTCCTATCGCGGAATGCCGGTGCTGCTCGATCTCGTGCTTGGCCGCCTGACGCCGGGCACGCCCATCGGTTTCGACGCCCGGCTCGGCCTGGCCGGGGCCGGCGTTCATGCCTCGGGCAATCTGCAACTCGGCGCCGCCGGACCCGCGATCGACGGCAAGGCGGTGCTGACCGTCGAGGATGCCGCCGCCGTCACCGGCCTGACCGGGATCAGCCTGCCGCTGGCCGGGGCCGTCTCCATCGAGGGCCAGTTGAAGGCGACGCCGGCCGCCATCGCACTGGACGACCTTGTCGTCGCCGTGGGCGAAGCGCGCGGCAGCGGCCGCCTGGCGATTCAGCTGGGCGATACGCCTTCCGTTTCGCTGAAGATGCGCCTGCCCCGGCTCGACGGCGATGCGCTTCATGCCGCCTTCGCCGGTGACGCCAGCAAGACGAAGCCCGATGTCCCGGCGGCGGCGACCCTGCCCGCGGCGGAAACCGCCGCGGTCGATCTGCCGCGCGGGCTGACCGCCGATGTCGATCTGGCCATCGACGCGGTACAATATGCCGGCGCCGTCGTGCAGAAGATTGCCGTCGTCGCCACCCTGGAAGGCGGCCGGCTGACCCTGTCGAATGCTTCGGCGGTCCTGCCGGGGGGCACGGATTTCGGCCTGTCGGGCAGCGCTGCAAGTCGGGATGGCCGCCTGCGCTTCGAGGGCAGCGTCGATGTCGCTTCCGACAATCCGCGGGCCCTGACCGACTGGCTGAAGATCACGCCCGAAGGGCTGCCGGCCGACCGCCTGACCCGTTTCGGCCTGACCGGCAAGCTGGTGACCGACGGTGTCGGCGGCACGCTCGGCAATCTCGTCGTCAGGCTGGACGGCGCGACGGCGCGGGGCAGTGCCGGCTGGCAGCCGGGGCCGCGTCCCGTGGCCATGCTCTCCCTCGACATCGACCGGCTCGATCTCGACGGCTATCGCAATGCCGCGCCGGCGTTGCCGGCCTCTGCGCCGGCCACGGGCAATCCGCTGGCGCAGATCGGCGCGCCCACGGCCTCGCCCCTCGCCGGGCTGGGGTTCGATATCGCCCTGCGTCTTGCCGCGAAGAGTGTGACCTTCGACGGGCGGGATGTGAAAGCCGTGCTGCTCGACGGCACGCTCTCGGCCGAGGCCTTGCGGCTGGCCGAATTCACCGTCGGCGATTTCGCGGGCCTCGCCCTTGGCGCCAAGGGCAAGCTCGGTTTCGTCAAGGACGCGACCGAGGGCGATTTCGAGGTGCGCGCCACCGCGCCATCGCCCGCGCCCCTCTTCGCCCTCGCGGGCGAAGCGGCCCCGGCCGATGTCGATAGCCTCGGCGCCCTAGTGCTGGAGGCCCATATTACCGGCAAGCCCGACAGTCCGGTGGTCGACGCCAAGCTGGGGCTGGGCGACACGCGGCTCGCCCTCGCCGGCTCGATCGGGCGGCTCGATGCCCTGAATTTCGATCTGAAGGGGGCGCTGAGCGCGCCCGAGCTGATCGCGGTCGCCCGCCAGATCGGTCTGACACCTGCCCCGGCCGGTCCGGTGCTCGGCCCGGTCGACCTGACGGTTGCCCTGCGCGGCGTGCCGAAAAGCCCGGCCTTCGAGCTGAAAGGGATGCTCGGCCCGGCCGAGGTTCAGGCGTCGGCCGCGGTCGAGACCGAGGGCGGCTATAAATTCACCGGCCGACTGAACGGCGCGAATGGCGCCGGCATGTTGACCCGCCTTGGCCTGACCGGGCCGGTCTCCGGGCCGTTGAAACTTGATGTCGATGCGGTCGGTGGCACCGATCAGGTGAAGCTGAACGGTCTGAAACTGGTGCTGGGCGACAGCGACCTGAGCATCCGGGGCAAGATCGCCTTTGGCGCAACCACGCGCTTCGACGGGCAGGCGACGGCCACGCGCCTCGATCTCGCGCTGTTCGGCGGTGGCGCGCCCGCAGCCAATCCTTCGGGGGCTCCCGCCAAGTCAACCGGCGGACAGGCCGGACGCTGGTCCACCAAGCCGCTCGATCTCGCCGCTTTCCGCCGGATCGAAGGCACGCTCGATCTTGCCGTCGACCGCATCGTGTCGGGGCGTTTCGTACTGACCGGGGTCGCGGCCCGGGTCGATGCCGCGTCGGGGCGCATCGCTGTCTCCGGCCTCAAGGCCTTCGCCGAGCCGGGCACGCTCGAGGGGGGGCTCGTCCTCGATGCTTCCGGCGATGCGGTCGCGCTTTCGGTCGACCTCAAGGCCAACGGCTTCGATCTCGACCGGGTGACCGGGCGGCAGGGCGGGGAGCCGGGCCTGTCCGGCAGCGGTGCCCTCGTCGTCGAACTCGCGGGGCGCGGCCGCAGCACCTTCGAGATCGTCTCCAGCCTCGCCGGCAAGGGGGCGCTGGTCGCCAGCAACGGCAAGCTGCAGGGCATCGACCTCAAGGCCCTGTCGGACGGTCTTGCCACCGTGAACCAGCCGGGCGACATCGTCGGCCGCATTGCCCATGCCCTGAAATCGGGCGCGACCGATTATCGGCGCATTTCGACCGGCCTCGTCATCGACAAGGGCGTGATCCGCCTCGACGGCCTTGCTTCCGACATGGATGGCGCCAGCCTGGGCGGCGAGGGGACCATCGACCTGCCGGCCTGGGCGACCAAGGTGCGCCTTGCCCTGCAGCTGGTGGCGCCGGCCGATCTGCCCGCCCTCGGCATCGACCTGACCGGCCCGCCGGACGATGTGAATGCCACGGTGCGCAGCCGGGACATCGAAAATTACTACCTGCAGAAATTCATCGGCTCGAAGCTGCCCGGCTTGCCCGGCGGCGGGAGCGGCGGCGGCTCGGGCAAGGCCATCGTCGATCAGCTGCTGAAGGGCCTGGGGGGCAACTGATGACGGGCCGGATGACGGTTCGCCATGTCACCCGCTACCAGTATTCGGGGCCGGTGACCTTCGGCCCCCATCGGCTGATGCTGAGGCCGCGGGACAGTCATGACCTGCGCCTGCTCGACGCGACGCTGCGCCTGTCGCCGCCAGCCGAACTGCGCTGGATTCACGACGTTTTCGGCAATTCCATCGCCATCGCCGAATTCGCGGAAGACGCGGCGGTGCTGGAAATCGAAAGCACGCTGCGGCTGGAGCGATACCCTTATGTGCCGCCCAGCATGGATATCGACGCCGACGCCGCGACCTATCCCTTCATTTATGCCTCGGACGACCGGCGCGATCTGGGGCCCTTGCGCGAGACCCATTATCCCGATCCCAAGGGGCGGCTGGCCGAATGGGCGGCGGGTTTCGTCATGGCCAAGGGCACGGACACGCTCGCCCTTCTGAGCGATATCAACGACGGTATCCACCAGGGTTTCGCCTATCAGGCCCGGGACGAGGAGGGGACGCAGACCCCGGTCGAGACGCTGGAGCGGGGCAGTGGCACCTGCCGGGATTTCGCCCTGCTGTTCATCGAGGCGGCTCGCCATCTTGGCCTCGGCGCGCGTTTCGTCTCGGGCTATCTCTACGATCCCGCCCTCGACGCCGGTGCCGAGGGGGCTGCGGTGCAGGGGGCCGGCGCGACCCACGCCTGGGCCGAAGTGTTCCTGCCCGGCGCCGGCTGGGTCGAATATGATCCGACCAATGGTCTCATCGGCAGCGAAGCCCTGATCCGGGTCGCCGTCACCCGCGATCCGGCGCAAGCGATCCCGATATCCGGCAGTTTCACCGGCGATGCCGGCGGCTATCTCGGCATGGAGGTCGAGGTTTCGGTGACGCTTGGCGATGACGGCGAGTGAGGCCGGTGGTTTGATTGACCCTTGATCGTCGTCGCCTCGGCGAAGGCCGGGGCCTTTGGACGAGAGAGGCGCGCTTGCCGGCCCAGGATCCCGGTCTGCGCCGGGATGACGACAGGAGGGCGAATTCCTTTCCGTAGCCGGAAAAAACCTAGTCGTCGCCGCCCGGGAGCGGCAGCCGGCCGGCCCGCGCGGCGGCCAGCAAAAACTGGCGGATCGCGCTCGAGAGGTTGCTGTCGGGGTCGCGGCCGGTGTCAATCTCGGTCACCAGCGCGTTGATCGTCGCCCCCTGCTGCCGGGCGTAATCGGACAGGGCCTGCCAGAAGCTGTCTTCCAGGCTGACCGACGTGCGATGGCCGGCGATCTCGATCGAGCGCTTTTGCATGATACTCCTCTAGGGCTTGTCGGGACCGAGCATCCGGCGCGGGTCGACCAGCAGGTCGAAGCGATCCGCGTCGATCAGGCCGAGTTCGAGCGCGGCCTCGCGCAGGGTCTGGTCGTGGTGATGGGCGTGTTTGGCGATCTTCGCCGCATTGTCGTAGCCGATCTCGGGGGCGAGGGCGGTCACCAGCATCAGCGAGCGGCGCAAGGATTCGTCCAGCTTCGCCGTGTTGGCACGCGCGCCCGCGACGCAGCGGTCGGCGAAGGAGCGGGCGGCATCGCCAAGAAGGCCGATCGACTGCAACAGCGTCGCGCCGATCACCGGCTTGAACACATTCAGCTCGAAATGGCCCTGGCTGGCGGCAAAGGCGATGGTGGTGTGATTGCCGTGCACGCGGGTCGCGACCATGGTCAGGGCTTCCGCCTGGGTCGGGTTCACCTTGCCCGGCATGATCGACGAGCCGGGCTCGTTCTCGGGCAGGGACAATTCGCCAAGGCCGGAGCGGGGGCCGGAGCCCATCAGGCGGATGTCGCTGGCGATCTTGAAACAGGCGATGGCCGCGACCTCGACCGCCGCCGACAGGGCCGCCGCCGGCTCATGCCCGGCGAGGGCGGCGAATTTGTCGGGCGCGCTGCGGAAGGCAATTCCGGTCAGGCGCGACAATTCCTCGGCCACCCTTGCATCGAAGCCTTCGATGGCGTTGAGGCCGGTGCCGACGGCGGTGCCGCCCTGGGCGAGGTCGAGCACGCCCTGCAGCGCATGGTCGATGCCGGCGATGGCGAAGCCGAGCTGGGCGGCATAGCCGCCGAATTCCTGGCCGAGGGTGAGGGGGACCGCATCCTGCAGATGGGTGCGGCCCATCTTGATCACATCGGCCCATTCCGCCGCCTTGGCCTTCAGCGCCTCGTGCAGATGGCGCAGCGAAGGCAGCAGCCGGCGGGCGGTTTCCTCGGCGGCCGCGACATGGATCGCGGTCGGGAAACTGTCGTTTGACGACTGGCCGAAATTCACATGGTCGTTCGGATGAACCGGCGATTTCGAGCCGCGCGCGCCGCCCAGCATGTCGTTGGCGCGGTTGGCGATCACCTCGTTCACATTCATGTTGGACTGGGTGCCCGAGCCGGTCTGCCAGATCACCAGCGGGAATTCGTCGGCGTGGCGGCCGTCGGCGACTTCGGTCGCGGCTTCGGCGATGGCGGCCGCGAGTTCGGGGGGCAGCACGCCGAGGGCGCCATTGACCCGCGCCGCCGCCAGCTTGACCAGCGCGAGGCCGCGGATGATGGCCGCCGGCATCCGCTCGGCGGGGCCGCCGATGGGAAAATTCTCCAGGCTGCGCTGGGTATTGGCACCCCAGAGGCGATCGGCCGGCACCTCGATGGGGCCGAAGCTGTCGCGCTCGATCCGGGTATTGCCCATCTGCTCCTCCATATGGACGGTCTCATGGTAACGGTATTCGGCGACTGTTCCGTGTCAGCCCGCCGAAGACAAGGCGGCGACCAGCGACAAGGTGGGGACGATGGCCCGACATGTGCAGATCGTATTGTCCAATCCGGCCAGCGCCGATCGGACGGCAGAATTCCATGACTGGTACGAGACACAGCATATCCCGGACCTGATGCGGCTGCCCGGCTTTGTCGGGGCACAGCGTTTCCGCGTCGCGCTGCCGTTCCGGGGCGAAGTGCCGTGGAGCCACGCCGTGGTCTACGACCTCGAGGGTGACGACCTCGGGGCGCTGCTGGCTGAACTGGTCGATGCCCATGCCGATGGACGGATCGCCGTCAGCGATGCGCTCGACGGCGCGACGCTGACCGCCCTCGTCTTCAGTCCGCAGGGGCCCTTCCACGGTGAGGCGGGGCATCGCCGCCAGCTCTTCGTCGCCCTGTCGCGCCCCACCGAGGGGCAGGAGGCGGCTTTCAACACCTGGTACGACACGACCCATGTGCCCGAGGTCTGCGCGATCCCCGGCATCTTCGGGGCGCGGCGTTATCGCCTCGCCATGCCGTTCCTCGATCCTCTGGGCGAGGGGCAGGGCTATCTCGCGCTTTATGATGTCGACAGCGCCGATCTCGATGCCCTTGCCGAAGAGGTGCGCCAACGTGCCCGCGATGGCCGCACCCGCATGTCCGCCGCCATCGACCTCAAGGGCCTGACCGCCTTCTTCCTCGAGCCGCTGGGGCCCGGGGTCACGCGCTGAGGCTGGCGCCGAACAGGGCGAAGAGATGCAGCGCCAGCTCGGTCTGCAGGCGCCGCTCGCCGACCGGATGGCCGAGCTGGGCCTCGATCTGTTCCAGCCGGTAGCGGATCGTGTTGTGATGCAGGCCAAGCGCCGCCGCGGCCGAGCGGAAATTGCAATTGGCGGCATAGAAGGCCGCCAGGGTCTCGCGCCCGCGCCGCGCGGCGGCACCGGTGCCGGCCAGCGGCCCGAGTTCATCGCCGATGAAGGCGGATAGGCGCGCCGGCTCCGCCGCGCACAGCGCGGCCATCGACGCCGTCTCGAAGGACACAACGGTGTCGCCCGGGGGCAGGATGCGCTCAGCGACCCGCAGCGCATCCGCCGCGTCGCGGTGACTACTGGCGAAACCGGCGATGCCGGTGGCCGGGCGCCCGATGCCGGCGACGATGCCGCTCTGCCTTGGCCGCCACGGGCGCGGCGGTCCGGGGCGCAGCGACAGCCAGCACCAGCTGGTTCGGGCATCGACCCGGACGATCAGGCTGTGTTCGGCCCGCAGCGCCTCGCCCCAGTCCTGCACGATGGCCTCGACCGGGGTCGGGGGGCCGGCCCCTTGCGGCGGCTCGCGCAGGATCATGGCGACATGCCGGCCCTTCAGCGGGTAGCCGAGGCGGTGGGACGCCGCTTCCGCCTCCGTAGGAGGGTCGTCGATCACCCGGCGCACCGCTTCGACGAGGCTCAGCGAGCGTTCCCGGGCGAGGCGCTCCAGCTCCCGGCGATGTTCCTCCGACAGGCGGGCGGTGATGAGGTCGAGCCAGGCCATCATGTAGGACGCGCCGGTCTTCACCACGTCGACCGCGATGGGACCGGGCGGGCCATGGTCGCGCACCGCGTCGGCCCAGATTTCGATCAGATACTGGATGCCGATGGGATAGGCGCGGAACACGAAATTGCCCGTCAGCCCCTGTTTCACCAGCAGACGGGTCAGGGTGATCACTTCCTCCGTCGGGGTGAAGGTCTCGAGCGGCACGCCCCGGCTCAGATAATCGAAGATGCCCGACGTATTGGCCCGGCAGGTGGTCAGCACGGTTTCGCTGGCGCCGAAGGCCGCGATTTCGGGCATTCGCGCGCCGATCTGGCGCGCGACCTCGCCGCCGATGGCGTGGGTGTCCGGCAGCAGCGCAGCCGCCACGCGGCGCACCCAGGCAGCGGGATCGGTGGAAAGGGTCATGGCGACAGGATGCGGCATTTGCGCCAAATGGTCAAAACTGTTGCGGGCTTCTATCCATTCGCCCGAAGACGACCGGGGCGATTTTTGCCAGATTTCTTCCACCAAGAACAATAATTCATGGGAGGAGGGCAGAATGCCCCAGCATCACGACATCGTCGTCATCGGCGCCGGCTTTTCCGGTTTGTACGCAGTGCACAAATTCCGCGACGAACTGGGCCTTTCGGTCAAGGGCTTCGACGCGGCCGGCGGGGTGGGTGGCACCTGGTGGTGGAACCGTTATCCCGGGGCGCGCTGCGACATCGAATCGGTCCATTACGCCTATTCCTTCTCGGAAGAGATTCAGAAGCGCTGGACCTGGAGCGAGCGTTTCGCCGCCCAGCCGGAAATCCTGTCCTACCTCGAATTCGTCGCCGACACCCTCGACCTGCGCCGCGCCTTCACTTTCGGGACGCGCATCACCAGCGCCGTCTGGGACGACGAGGATCACGTCTGGACCGTCTCGACCAGCGACGGCGGCGTCTGCACGACGCGCTTCCTGATCGCGGCCAGCGGTAATCTCTCGATTCCCAAGCCGCCCGATTTCGCGGGGCTGGACCGCTTCAAGGGCGAGGTCTACACGACGAGCCAGTGGCCGCATCACCCGGTGGATTTCACCGGCAAGCGGGTCGGCATCATCGGCACCGGCTCGACCGGCATTCAGGTCATTCAGGAGGTGGCGAAACAGGCGGCGCACCTGACCGTGTTCCAGCGCACGCCCAATTTCGCCCTGCCCCTCGGCAACGAGAGCCTGTCCGAGGAGAAGCGCCGCTGGGTCGCCGATCATCACGCGGAAATCCGCGCCGGCGCCCGCGAGACCTTCATGGGCATTCCTTTCGAGCGGCCGGAAATTTCCGGCACCCTCGTCCCCGCCGAGGCGCGCAAGGCGAAATACGACCGGCTGTGGAGCAAGGGCGGCTGGCCGCTGCTGGTCTCGTCTTATGCCGACGTGCTGTCCAGCCAGGCCGTCAATGATGACGTCGCCGATTACGTCCGCGACAAGATCAGGGCGCGGGTGACCAAGCCCGGCGTCGCCGAGCTGCTGTGCCCGACCGACCATCCCTTCGCCACCAAGCGCCTCGCCTTCGAGACCGATTATTTCGACATCTTCAATCAGGACAATGTCGACCTGATCGACGTGCGGACGAAGCCGGTCGAGCACCTGACCGAGCGGGGCATCGTCGCGGGCGGGGTCGAATATCCGCTCGACGTGCTGATCTTCGCCATCGGCTTCGACTCGGTGACCGGGCCGCTCGTCCATCTCGGTCTCGTCGGGCGGAACGGCGCGACGCTGGCGGAGCGGTGGCAGGACGGGCCGCGCAATTACCTCGGCATCGCCATGCATGATTTCCCCAATCTCTTCACCATCACCGGGCCGACCAGCGCCGTCGCGCTCTACAACAACCCGCTGGCGATCGAGGATCACGTCGACCTCGCGACGGACGCCGTCCGTTACACCCTCGACCGCGGCGCCGACATGATCGAGGCGACGGCGGAGGCGGAGGAACACTGGTCGCGTATCGTCAACGGCCTGCTCGGCCTGACCCTGTTCCCCAAGGCCAAGTCCTGGTACATGGGCGCCAATATCGACGGCAAGCGCACCGGCACCTATATCTTCACCGGCAGCGCCCAGCTCTATCGCCAGATGACGGCGGAGATGCAGCAGCTCGGTTATGGCGGCTTCGTCGTCGGTACGCGGCGGGCCGCGCTGCCGCCCATGATGAAGCTCGATCCGGCCGTGCTCGGCCTCATGGGCGTGTTGCAGGGCCAGGGCACCAAGGCGCTGCACGACTGCACGGTCGAGGAGACGCGGGCCCTCGTCGACAGTTTCTCGATGCTGCAGGGCGACGCGCGCGATGTCGAGGTGACGGCGACCGCCTATCCGACGAAGACGGGCGAGCGGCCGGTGCGCGTCTATCGGCCGAAGGGAAGGGCCGGGCTGCTGCCGGTCGTCGTCTTCTGCCACGGCGGCGGTTTCATCGCCGGCAGTATCGACGCGATCGACAAGCCGTGCCGCGCGCTGGCCGACGATCTCGGCCTCGTCGTGGTCGCGCCGGGTTACCGTCTGGCGCCGGAGCATCCCTTCCCGGCGGCGACCGACGATACATTCGCCGCGCTCGAATGGGCGGCCGTCCATGCCGCGCGCTTCGGCGGCGATGCCGACCGGCTGGTGGTCGCGGGTGAAAGCGCGGGCGGGTTGCTGGCCGCCGTCGCCGCCCTGCGCGCCAGGGACGGCGGCGGGCCGCGCGTCGCCGCGCAGGTGCTGATCACCCCGGCCATCGACGGCGCGGCGAAGACCGCCTCCCGCGTCGAATATGCCGAGGGGCCGATCCTGTCGACAAAGGCGGCGGAAGGCATGTTCGCCGCCTATCTGGCGGGCACGGGGGCGGAGCATTCGCCGCTCGCCTCGCCTGTTCACGCCGCGAGCCTGGCCGGTCTGCCGCCCTGCCTCGTCCTCTCCGCCGAATGCGACCCCCTGCGCGACGAGGGCGAGGACTACGCCCGCCGCCTCGCCGCGGCGGGGGTCGAGGTGCGCTCGATCCGGCTCGATGGGCTGATCCATGCCGCCTTCAGCATGGCGGGGGTCATCCCGCGCGCCCGGGACTTCACCGTGCAGATCGGCGAATTCCTTGGCGCCGTGCTCGGCCGGGCCGACGCCCAACCCACCCGCGCCGCCGGGGAGTGAGGCGCGGGGGCCGGCATCCTCAAGGGGTGTCGGCCCCGTCCTCGAAGCGGGTGCCGCCCTCGCGGTCGCGGGCGTAAGCCTTCATCCCGGGAAACGGCGGCAGCCAGGCTTCGCGGCGGATGGTCCAGAGTTCATAGGTCGGGCGGAGCAGGTCCGGCGCGTCGAGCGAGCCGAGGTTCACCTCGATCTCATCCCCGCTGCGGGCGAAGACCGGCGAGCCGCAGTTGGGGCAGAAGTGCCGCCCGGCATACTCCCGCGTCTCGCCCGCGATGCTGACCGCCGCTTGCGGGAAGATCGCCGAGGCATGAAACAGCGCGCCATGGTGCTTGCGGCAATCGAGACAGTGGCACAGCCCGACGCGGTAAGGCCGCCCCTCGGCCTCAAGGCGGACCCCGCCGCACAGGCAGCCGCCGGTGAACCGCTCCATCCCGTCTCTCCTCGCTCACCCGGCGGTGCTCAGGGGCGGACTTCCGTGTTCCCGGTCACGCCCTCGGGCACCTGGTCGATCACCAGCAGCTGGACGGGCTCCGTGCCCGTGTTCTCGCCATAATGCCAGTCGCCCAGCAACTCGACGATGAAATCCCCCGGCTTGTAATCGAAACGCTGGCCGCTGTCGGCGGCATAGACCGCGAGGGTGCCGGCCTCGACATAGGCATAGCGATGATGCGGATGCCGATGCACCGGCAGCTTCGCCCCCGGCTGAATGACATAACGCGAAACGATGACCGTCGCCGGCCCCTCCGGCAGGGTGATCGGCTGCCCCGTGACGGTGGCGCTACCCGAAAACACCGGCGTCACAGTGACCGCCTTGTGGGCCTCGTCCGCCCGCGCGGCGGCGGGAAGCAGCAGGGTGGCGAGGGTAAGGCCGAGGCCCAACTGGCGGATGATTTTTGTTGTCATTGTCGAGATGCCCCCAATTTGGGGAAACCATCTCTCATTGAGGGCCGGGCGTCCAGCGGTGTCGCTGTTGAGTTGGGCGAGTGGTATGCTCCGAAACGAAAAACCCTCTCCGCCTTTCAGGGGGAAGGATGAAGAGGGGGGCCGGGTGTCGAGTTTCTTCATTCAATGTGGCGGCTCGCAATCAATTCTATATGGCGTCCCCTTATCTTGCGTCCCCTTATCTTCCGTGCGGGGGCGGGTGAGGTTGTGCGAGGCGGGCGAGGTTGTGCGGGCGACGCGGACTCAGTCGATCCAGAGGTAGTCAGGCGTCGCGAACCTGAGGTCGCTATACTAGAACTAAAGTTTGTTCAAATCATGTATAGCGTCCCCTTATCCCATGCAGGATTTGAAAACCTTCTCGACCGGATATTGTTCCGATGCGCGATCAGAGCTCATATTGCCCCAGAGAGTGCATTCGTTAAATTTTCTCATGATCAATTCCAATTTTCACAACTATGGAATGTTATTATTCTCTAGAAATAAAGTAAATAGGCATGTTCGCTTCCTGAAAAAAATTATTGGTTGGGCTGACTGAGATGTTGCGAGTTCTGAGGCCGCAAGATTGGACGCTCGGGGGCTCTAATTTAGCTTCAAGGCCGCAACCAGTACTCCCCCACTCACCGTCCCAACGCCCGCACCATCCCCTGAAGGTCCAGCCCCGTCTCCCTCAGGGCGTGGTGGACGATGAGGCCGCAGGTTCTTGCGTCTTCGGTCGCGTCGTGGTGGCGGAAACGGATGCCGAGGTGGCGGGCGAGGTTGGCGAGGCGATAGCCGCCGGCGAGGCCGGGCCAGGCGCGGCGGGCGATGCGGACGCTGTCGAGCCAGAGGCAGTCGGGCATGTCGGCGCCGAAACGCTCGCAGGCCGCGGTCAGGGCGCCGCGGTCGAAGAAGGTGTGGCTGACGACGATGGCGCCGTCGAGCCGGGGGGCGAGGGCGGAAAAGGCGGTGACGAAATCGGGGGCGCCGGCCACACGGTCATCGTCGATGCCGTGGATGCGGATGTTGAAGGGCGCGAAGACGCAGCCCGGCTGCACGAGGGTGCCGAAAGCCTCGGTCTCGCCGACGGCGTCGAAGCCGACGACGCCGATCTGGCACACCGACCACGGCATGGCCGCGGCGGTCTCGACGTCGAGGGCGAGGTATTTCATGAGGGGACGTCTGGCCGGCCGATATCGGTGTCTTGATCCGAAGGGGGCAGGGTTTCGCGTATGGCGGCAATGAACAGGTCTGCCTGCGCGACCATCTCGGCAGCGTCGGCGCTTTCTATCGTGTCGCCGCCATAATCGGCGATGTACCGCCGGACCTCCGCCTGTTTGAGCAGGCGGCCCAGGTCCTTGGCCAAGATGCCGTTTTGGATCAGATGGTGGCTGAAAGCGTTGATGACACCCTTGTGTGTCTTGCCGCCATCATGACCTGCCGCCGCCGGGGCCGCCCGCGCCGCATCGAACATGGCGTAATAGGCGCGGTTGCAGGCACCGTCCGCATCGCCGGAGGACGCCAGCAAGCGCGCGGAAGCCGCGGCCTGTTCAGCTTTGGCCAGCAGGACTCGGGCCTTCACAACGGGATTCCGTCGCGGGCGATGGCGTTGAGAAGAGCGGGATTGTGAGCATTCTGCGGTTGTTCCCAGTCATCGAGCCAGACGGGAAGCGGGGAAATATTGATCCCCGTTTCGAGCAGAATGTCGTAGGCGACATCGCCGAGCGCGATTGCCGTGGTCAACAGACGCTGATGGCGACCGCGCAGCAGAAGGGCGAGATCGGCATCGCTGTCAGGCTGGTGGTCGCCTCGGGCTCGACTGCCGTAAAGCAGGGCACCGACCACGTCGTACCGGCTGGCGATCCTCGTCAGAAAGCGCCGGACGGCGACCTCGGTATCCTCGTCGATGCATCTTTGCGGTGCCATGTCCCGGTCTCCACACGGACCGTGAGATTATCGGGCGCGAAGGGCGGGAGTGCAATCACGCGTCGGGGGCGGCTGCCGCCCGCCCCCGTCTGTCCTGAAGCCGATCACATCAGGTTGGCGAAGAAGTCGTTGCCCTTGTCGTCGACGACGATGAAGGCGGGGAAATTCTCCACCTCGATCTTCCAGACGGCTTCCATGCCGAGTTCGGGATATTCCAGCACCTCGACCTTGCGGATGCAGTTCTGGGCAAGGATGGCGGCCGGGCCGCCGATCGAGCCGAGGTAGAAGCCGCCGTGTTTCTTGCAGGCGTCGGTCACCTGCTTCGAGCGGTTGCCCTTGGCCAGCATGACCATGGAGCCGCCCGCCGCCTGGAACTGGTCGACATAACTGTCCATGCGGCCGGCCGTGGTCGGCCCGAAGGAGCCGGAGGCATAGCCCGTCGGCGTCTTGGCCGGGCCGGCGTAATAGACCGGGTGGTCCTTGGCGTATTGCGGCAGGCCTTCGCCGGCGTCCAGCCGCTCCTTCAGCTTGGCGTGGGCGATGTCGCGGGCGACGATCATCGGCCCGGTCAGCGACAGCCGGGTGCGGATCGGATACTGGCTGAGGGTCTTCAGGATCTCGGCCATCGGCTTGTTCAGGTCGATCTGAACGACTTCGCCTTCGAGGTCGTCATGGGTGACCTCGGGCAGGTATTTCGCGGGATCGTGTTCCAGATCCTCGAGGAAGACGCCGTCCTTGGTGATCTTGCCGAGGATCTGGCGGTCGGCCGAGCAGGACACGCCGATGCCGACCGGGCAGGAGGCGCCGTGGCGCGGCAGGCGGATGACGCGAACGTCGTGGCAGAAATATTTGCCGCCGAACTGGGCGCCGATGCCGGTCGACTGGGTCAGCTTGTGAATCTCGGCTTCCAGCTCGCGGTCGCGGAAGGCGCGGCCCAGCTCGTTGCCGGTCGTCGGCAGGTCGTCGAGATAGCGGCAGGAGGCGAGCTTCACCGTCTTCAGGGTGAGTTCCGCCGAGGTGCCGCCGATGACGATGGCGAGGTGATAGGGCGGACAGGCCGAGGTGCCGAGGGTCTTGATCTTCGCCTCGACGAATTTGAGCAGCGAGGCCGGGTTCAGCAGGGCCTTGGTCTCCTGATAGAGATAGGTCTTGTTGGCCGAACCGCCGCCCTTGGCGACGAAGAGGAATTTATATTCATCGCCCGGGGTCGCGTAGAGGTCGATCTGCGCCGGCAGATTGTTGCCGGTGTTCTTTTCCTTATACATGTCGAGCGGCGCCATCTGCGAATAGCGCAGATTGGTCTCGGTATAGGTGCGGGCGACGCCGCGCGAAATCGCTTCCTCGTCCTTGCCGTCGGTCCAGACATATTGGCCGCGCTTGCCCATGATGATGGCGGTGCCCGTGTCCTGACACGAGGGCAGCACCATGCCGGCGGCGACATTGGCGTTCTTCAGAAGTTCCAGCGCGACGAACTTGTCGTTGGGCGAGGCTTCCGGGTCTTTCAGGATCGAGGCAAGCTGGGCGAGGTGCCCGGGGCGCAGCAGATGCGAGACGTCGCGGTAGGCGGCGAAGGTCAGGGCCTCGATCGCCTCGGGCGAGACTTCGAGCACGCGCTTGCCGCCGACCACGATTTCCTTGACGCCGTCCGAGGTGATCTTGCGCCAGGGCGTCGTCACCTTGTTGGCGGGGTCGTGCTCGAACATGTCCTGATAGGCGAACGCCGTCATGGCCGGAAACCTTCTGGAATGAAATGAAAACAGGGGCGCGCGGGGATCGCGCGCTCTACTTCTTGCGCGCCTTATTTCTTGCGAAATGCGTCCAGGGTCAGGACTTCGCCGCGTTTCTCGCCCGCGGGCGGGGTCTCGGGCTCGGGCTTGTCGTCGGCGGCCTCGTCGCGGCGCAGGGTCGACAGGCTGGCGGTCTCGGCCGGGGCGGCGGGGCGGGCGGCGGGCGCTTCCTCGCCGTTCGGCTGGAACTGCAGGCCGAATTGCACGGACGGATCGAAGAAGCCGGTCATGGCGGTATAGGGCACCACCAGACGCTCGGGCATCTTGTTGAAGTTCAGCTGCACCTCGAATTCCGATTCGGACGCCTTCAGCCCCCAATACTGGTGCTGGAGGACGATGGTCATCTCCTCCGGGTAGCGCTCGCGCAGGTGCTCGGGGATGTCGACCCCGGGGGCGCCGGTCTTGAACGAAAGATAAAGGTGATGGTTGCCGGGCAGACCCTGCGTGGCGATCCTGGTCAGGGCCTGACGCACGACGCCCCGCAGCGCGTCCTGCACCATGCCGCTATAATTCATGAAGTCCTTGGCCATCACTCTGAACTCTGTTCTGGGTTGCCCCGATAAAGGCCCAGCCTATCGCCGCAACCGCGACAGTCAATGACGGAGGGGGCCGGGGCCATGTTCGCCGTGCGCAGTGGAGTAGCAAAAGTGACCGATTTCCGCCAGATCGAAGCCCGTCCCTACGGTTTCCCCTACGATGGTCCAATAAAGCCGGCGCGGACGGCATTGCTGGTCATCGACCTGCAGGTCGATTTCCTCTCGCCGCAGGGCTATTTCGCGCTGAAGGGTTACGATCCGTCGCGCCTGCGCGCCATCCTGCCCGCGGTCAATCTCTTGCTGAAGACCGCGCGGGCGGCGGGCTGCACCATCGTCCACACGCGGCAGGGCTACCGCGCCGACGGCGCCGACCTGACGGCTTACGAGCTGTGGCGGCGCGAGCGGGCGGGCATGGCGGGCACCCGTGCCCTGATGCGCGGCCAGCCCGGCTTCGAGATCGTGCCGGAAGTGGATGTCGCGCCCGGCGATATCATCGTCGACAAGACGGCCAATGGCGCCTTTTCCCATACCGACCTCGACCACATCCTGCGGGCGCGCGGCATCAGCCATCTGATGTTCACCGGCTGCACCACCGATGTCTGCGTGCACACCACCCAGCGCGAAGCCTGCGACCGCAATTACCAGTGCCTGCTGATCGAGGATGCCTGCGCCTCGGGCGATTCCTACGCCCATGACGCGGCAGTTCACATGACCCAGGTCGAGGATGGCATCTGGGGTGTCGTCGCGAAAACGGCGGCGGTCGTCGCCGCGCTTGCACCCGCTTTGTGAACGAAGCAGCGTCTCCCCGTGCCGCCGGCAGAAGCGGCAAGCCGAGGAGATGTTGCCGTGTTCCGCTGTATCCTGATCGCCAACCGGGGCGAGATCGCCATCCGCATCGCCCGGGCCGCCGCCAGCCTCGATATCGAGAGCGTCGCCGTCTTCGCCGAGGATGACGACCGCTCGCTCCATGTCGCGGTGGCGGACCGGGCCGTGGCGCTGAAGGGCAGGGGCGTCGCCGCCTATCTCGACGGGGCGCAGATCGTCGCCCTCGCGAAGACGCACGGCTGCGACGCCATCCACCCCGGCTATGGCTTCCTCGCCGAGAACGCGAGCTTCGCCGAAGCCTGCGAAGCCGCGGGCATCGCCTTCATCGGCCCGTCGCCCGCCACATTGACCCTGTTCGGCGACAAGGTCGCGGCCCGGAAGCTGGCGGAAGGCGCGGGCGTGCCCGTCGCGGAAGGCACGGCGCGGCCGGTCGATCTCGGCTGCGCCGAAGCCTTCATGCGCAAGCTGGGCGAGGGCGTGCCGGTCATGGTGAAGGCGGCGGCCGGCGGCGGCGGGCGCGGGATGCGCGTCGTCGAGAAGCTGGACGACCTTGCCGAAGCCTTCGCGCGCTGCCGTTCGGAAGCGAAGGCCGCCTTTGGCGACGATCGCATCTTCATCGAACGCTTCATCCCCGCCGCCCGCCATGTCGAGGTGCAGGTGCTGGGCGATGCCCTCGGCCATGTCGGTCATCTGTTCGAGCGTGATTGCAGCCTGCAGCGCCGCCACCAGAAACTGGTCGAGATCGCGCCGGCCCCCGGCCTGTCCGACGAAATGCGGGAGAAGTTGTTCGCGGCGGCCTTGAGCCTCGCCCGCGCCGCGCATTACCGGACCGTCGGCACCGTCGAATTCCTGGTCGCGCCCGATGAAAGCGGTTTCTGGTTCATGGAAGCGAACCCGAGGCTTCAGGTCGAGCATACGGTGACCGAGGCGGTGACGGGGGTCGACCTCGTCGCCGCGCAGATCCGCCTCGCCGCCGGGGCCGCCCTGTCCAGCCTCGACCTCGACGGCGTCGCGCCCCGGGGCTTCGCGATCGAGGCGCGCATCAATCTCGAAGTGATCGGTCCAGACGGCGCGGCACGGCCGGCGGCGGGGGCCATCGCGACCTATGAGATGCCGGGCGGGCCGGGCATCCGGGTCGATGGCGCGGGTTATGCCGGCTATCCGGTCAATCCCGGCTTCGATCCGCTGATCGCCAAGCTGATCGTGCACGAGGGCGGGAGTGATTTCGCCCGCGCCGTCGCCGCCCTGCGCCGCGCCCTGAGGCAGACCCGGATCGAGGGGGTGGCCAGCAACATCGCCTTCCTCGAAGCCCTGCTGGCCGAGGAGACGGTGGCGATGGGGCGTCTCGACAACCGGCTGGTGGAGCGGCTGGGCAGCCGGCTGGCCGGCGCGGTGCGCGAGGCCGGCTTCTTCCCGAAATCTGCCGCACCCGCCGCCGTTGCCGCCATCATCGCCCCGCCGGGGACGGAGGCGGTGGCGGCCCCGCTGTCCGGCCGTATCGTCGCCTTCGAGGCGGCGGAAGGGGCGGGTATCGCCGCCGGCCAGAGCCTCGCCATTCTTGAAGCCATGAAGATGGAGCATGTGGTCAAGGCGCCCTTCGCCGGCATCGTCCGCCGCCTCGGCGGCGCGGCGGGCGAGACCATCGCCGAGGGCGCGGCCCTTGCCTTCATCGAACCCGCCGCCGTCGAAGGCGCCATCGCGGGCGAGGTGGTGGCGGTCGATCCCGATCATATCCGCCCCGACCTCGCCGAGGTGATCGCCCGCCATGCTCCCGGCCTCGACGTTAACCGCCCGGCGGCGGTCGCCCGGCGCGCCAGGACCAACCAGCGCACCGCCCGCGCCAATGTCGAGGATCTGTGCGATCCCGGCAGTTTCAACGAATATGGCGCCCTGCTGCTGCCCGCCCAGCGCAAGCGCCGCGGCCTCGACGATCTGATCGAGAACGGCCCGGCGGACGGGCTGATCGCCGGCACCGGCACGGTCAATGCCGCCGACATGGGCGCGGAGGCCGCCCGCACCATGGTGATCGCCTATGATTACACGGTGATGGCCGGCACCCAGGGCATGATGAACCACAAGAAGACCGACCGGGTGCTGCATGTGGCCGAGGAATGGCGCCTGCCGCTCGTCCTCTTCGCCGAGGGCGGCGGCGGTCGGCCGGGCGATACCGACTGGGTCGGCGTCGCCGGCCTCGACGTGTCGACCTTCGCCGCCTTTGCCCGCCTGTCGGGTATCGTGCCGACGGTCGGTGTCGTGTCGGGTTACTGCTTTGCCGGTAACGCCGCGCTGCTTGGCTGCTGCGATCTGATCGTCGCGACCGAGAATGCCTCCTTCGGCATGGCCGGCCCCGCGATGATCGAGGGCGGCGGCCTTGGCAGCTTCCGGCCGGAGGAGGTGGGGCCGGTCGCCATGCAATGGGCCAACGGCAATATCGACCTGCGCGTCGCCGACGAGGCGGCGGCGGTCGCGGCGACCAAACGCCTGCTCGGCCAGTTTCAGGGCGTCGCCCCGGTCTGGCAGGCGGCGGATCAGCGGGAACTCCGCCATGTCGTGCCCGAGAACCGCCTGCGGGTCTATGACATCCGCAAGGCGATCGCGCTCCTGTGCGACAGCGGCAGCGTCATCGAACTGCGCGGCGGCTTCGGCCGGGGCATGATCACCGCGCTCGTGCGTATCGAAGGCAAACCCTTCGGCCTCATCGCCAACGATCCCGGCCACCTCGGCGGCGCGGTCGATGCCGATGCGGCGGAAAAGGGCGCGCGCTTCATGAAGCTCTGCGAGGCGAGGCGCCTGCCGGTGATCAGCCTGATCGACACGCCCGGCTTCATGGTCGGGCCGCCTTGCGAGGCGGAAGGCATGGTGCGCAAGGCCGCCGATCTCTTCATCGCCGGTGCCGCCCTGACCGTGCCTGTGTTCGCCGTCGTGCTGCGCAAGGGCTATGGCCTCGGCGCCCAGGCCATGGCCTGCGGCTCGTTCCACCGGCCGGTGTTCACCATTTCCTGGCCGTCGGGCGAATTCGGCGGCATGGGCCTCGAGGGCGCGGTCCGCCTCGGCTATCGGCGCGAGCTGGAGGCGGCGGGCGATGCCGCGGCGCAGAAGGCGCTGTTCGACAAACTGGTGGCCCAGCAATACGCCAACGGCAAGGCGATCAACATGGCGTCCTTCGGCGAGATCGACGCGGTCATCGACCCGGCGGAGACACGCGGCTGGATCCTGCGGGGGCTGGCCTCCGCCAAGTGACGGAGGGAGCCCGGGGATATCACGCCGCCTGTGCCAGTTGCTGGCGGGCCCAGGCGACGATCTGTTCGGTCGTCATGGCGCCCGAGACCTGCGCGATGCGCCGCCCACCCGCGAACAGCAGGAGCGTGGGGATGGAGCGGATGCCGAGGCGGCCGGACAGCTCGGGTTCGGCATCGCTGTTCAGCTTCAGCAGGCGGAACCCGGGCTCCAGCCGGCCGGCGGCGGCGGCGAAGGCCGGCCCCATCATGCGGCAGGGGCCGCACCACGGCGCCCAGACATCGACCAGCACGGGCTGACTGCTGCGCCCGACCTGACGCTCGAAGCCGGCGGCATCGACTTCGGCCGGATGGCCGTCGAACAGGGCCTTGTGGCATTGGCCGCAACGACCCTCGGTCGCGGGCCGGTCCCTGGGCAGACGGTTGACGGCGGCGCAATGAGGGCAAACGGTCAGCAGGTCGGAAGCAGGGGCGGGCATTCTTCAGGCTTTCGGCGGCGGCCGCGAAAGGCGGCCGGTGGCGGATGTTTCCCCAGATATTGGCGCTGACGACTGCGCTGAAAAGGGGGGCGGCCCGAGGGGGCGGCGGTCCGGCCGCCACAATCGCAAATTTCGATAATGAGAATCATTCGTAATAATCTAGCTTCCCCGGCAAGAACCCGTCTGGGCGCGGGATCACTTTATCCGTTGGGGGTTGCATGTCTTTGCTTGGGGGAAGGGGCCTGTTCGGCCCGATGGTGGCGTTTTCGGCATTGACGGCGGCAGGCGCCGCCTTTGGCCAGACGGCGGTCGAAGGGCAGGGCGAAACCGTGGCCCTGCCCACGGTGACGGTGGACGGCGGGGCCGTGACGCCCGCGGCGACGGACGGCGGTCAGGGCTATCGCGCGCCGGTGGCGGCGACGGCGACGAAAAGTGCCGCGGGCACGCTGCAGACACCGCAGTCGACCCTGGTGTTGACCCGCCAGCTCATGGACGATCAGGGCAGCCGCAGCCTGACCGACGTGCTGCGCAACGCGGCTGGTGTCATGCCCGGCGGCTATTACTACGGCTGGGAATATGTCCGCATCCGCGGCTTCGATGCCGACGATTCGATCTATATCGACGGCCTGACCAACGGCTATGGCGTAGGCGGCGCCCTGGACCTCTTCCTGTTCGACCGGGTCGAGGTGGTGCGCGGCCCGGCATCCACGCTTTACGGCGCAAGCTCGCTCGGCGGCATGGTGAACCTCACCAGCAAGCGGCCGGTGCCTGACAATTTCGCCACCATCGAGACGACGGTGGGCAGCCAGGGCGATCATCAGGCCAGCATCGACGCGGGCGCGCTGCTCAGCGATGACGGCACGCTCTATGGCCGCTTCCTGTTCCTCGGCGGCTCGGAGTCCAGCTTCATCGAGGATGTCGATCCGTCGGAGCGGGTGCTGATCGCGCCGTCGCTGACCTGGAAGCCGAACGATCGCACCTCGCTTACCCTGCTCGGGACCTACAGCAAGTCGTGGGACGAGGGGGCGCCGACCCTGCCCGCCGTGGGCACCGTGCTGCCCAGCCCCTATGGCCAGATTCCCCTCGACCGTAACCTCGGCGAGCCTGACGTGCCTGAATCCGTGGTCACGGAGACGAAGCGCATCGGCTATGAGTTCCGTCACGAATTCGACGACACTTTCGCCATCCGTCAGTCCCTGCGCATGAACTGGTTCGAGTCCGAGTGGCGCAATATTCTCTATCCCTGGATGTATTATCCGAACGATCGGACCATCCTGCGCTTCGTCTATGCCCGCGACAGCGAATGGACGATCTTCAACACCGATACGGCCGCCGAGGCGCGTTTCGCCACCGGGCCCCTCAGGCATTTCGTCGCCCTCGGCATCGACTATACGCGCTACGAGGAAGACGCGATCGGCTCCAGCTTCTCGGCGATGTCTTTCATCGACGCTTACGATCCGGTCTACAACGGCACCCTGCCGGCGCAGCCGCTGACGTCGCCGTCGAGTTCCGAACTCGATGCCCTCGGTGTCTATCTGCAGGACCAGATCAGCTGGAACGCCGTCACGTTCACCCTCGGCGGGCGCCTCGACCGGGCGAAGGCGAACGAGAGCGGCGCGAAATCCGACGACGACAAGTTCAGCCCGAGGATCGGCGCGACCTGGGAATTCACCCCGGGCTTCGCCGTCTATGCCAATTACGCCGAGTCCTTCCGGCCGCAGCCGAGCAAGCCCATCGGGTCGGTCGGCGGGCCCAATGCCGAACCGGAGACCGGCACCAACTACGAGGTCGGACTGAAGGCCGACAGCGCGGATGGAACGCTGGGCGGTACGCTCTCGCTCTACCACCTCACCCGGCAGAATGTCGCCTCCGACACCGGCCTCGGCTTCTACGCCGTCACCGGCGAGCAGCGCAGCCGGGGTGTCGAACTCGATCTGCGCTGGTCGCCGGTCGCGGGGCTGGACCTGATCGGTTCCTATTCCTACACCGACGCGGAAGTGACCGACGACGAGGATGCGACCAAGGTCGGCGACGCGGTGCGCAACGTGCCGCCCCACATGCTTAGCGGCTGGGCGCATTACCGGCTTCAGGACGGGCCGCTCGAAGGCCTCGGCTTCGGCCTGGGCGTCCGGCATTACAGCGAACAGGAAGGCACGTTGCCCAACAGCTTCAAGCTGCCGGCCTATACGCTGGTCGATGCCGCCGTCTCCTTCACGGAAGGGCCGCTCAACGTCCGCCTCAACGTGATGAATCTGTTCGACGAGGAGTATTACGTCGGCTCCTACAGCGACTTCTATGTCCTGCCCGGCGCGCCGACCGAGGCGCGGCTGACCGTCGGCTACAGCTTCTGACGGCGATGCGGAAGGTTCTGCTTCTCTGGCACCGCTATGTCGGCCTCGGCATCGCCGCCTTCCTGGCGCTGTCGGGCCTGACCGGCAGCGTCATCGCCTTCAATCACGAAATCGACGGCTGGCTGAACCCCGAATTCTACGCGGCCAGCGACGAAGGGCCGGCCTTGCCTGTCCGCGACCTGGTCGCCCGGGTCGAGGCGGCCTATCCCGATATCTATATCGACGGCGCCAGCCTGCCCGATCGGGCGGGGGCACCCGTCTCGCTCTGGGCCGAGCCGCGCGAGGGTCGGGACGAGACCATCAACCAGATCTTCGTCGACCCCGCGAGCGGCGATATCCTCGGCGCGCGCAATTTCGGCGCCTGCTGCTTCTCGGCCGAGAATGTCATCCCCTTCCTCTATGTCTTTCACTATTCCCTGTCGCTGCCGGAGCGCTGGGGCCTGTGGCTGATGGGGCTGATCGCGATCTTCTGGTTCTTCGACTGTTTCGTCGGCGCGATCCTGACCTTTCCCAAGGGCCGGCCCTTCTTCGCCAACTGGCGGCCCGCCTTCGGCATCAAGCGGGGCGCCGGTGCCTATCGCCGCAATCTCGACCTGCACCGGGTGGGCGGCCTCTGGCCCTGGCTGCTGCTCGCGATGCTGGCGCTCAGTGGCGTCGCCATGAACCTGCAATACGAAGTGTTCCGGCCGCTCCTGTCGCTGGTCGCGCCGCTGTCGCCGTCGCCGTTCGATGTCGGGATGCCGCGGTTCACCGAAAAGGTCTCGCCCCCCGCGCTCGGCTTCGACGAAGCCATGGCCCGGGGGGTGGAAGCGGCGAAGGCGCAGGGTGAGGTGGGGCAGGCCCTCGGCGCCTATCACTTCGGCCAGTTCCGCGCCTGGCTGATCGTCGTCGGCGAGGAGGAGCATGGCCCGGGCCTTGGCGCGGCGCGCATCTATCTCGACGACGCGACGGGGGACGTGCTGCTGAGCGAATTGCCCGGTCGGGGCACGGCGGGCGATATCTTCCTGCAGCTGCAGTTCCCGCTGCATTCGGGTCAGATCGTCGGCCTTCCCGGCCGCATCGTCATCGCGGTCATGGGCCTTGTCGTGGCGACCCTGTCGGTGACCGGCATCATCCTCTGGGGTTACAAGCGGAAAGGCCGGGTGGCGCTGCGCCGTCGCCGGGAAGCGGTGGCGCCCCCCTGAAGCCCCTTGGCGCCGCGCCCGCTTTCGGGCGAAATGGGGCAGCGGGGCAAGGGGGATAAAGCCATGGAGAGGACTTACGCGCGGGCGATACTGCTGGCCGGGGCAAGCGTCACCGGCGCCGGCTTCATCGGCTTCGCCCTGTTCGAGGCGCTGCGCCCGCTGCTTGGCGCTGTCGCCGCCGGGGCGCTCGTCGGTGCGCTGTTCCTCGCGCCTGCCGTCGCGCTCGCCCTGCGAGAACGAAAGCCGGCGCCCGTGCTCACCGCCGCCAACAAGGCGATGGCGGCGACCGAGGCGCAACTCCACACTCTCGCGCAGACGGCCGCCGACAATCCGCTGACCACGGCGGCGACATCGGCGCTGAGCACTTTCGCCGGGGTGCTCGACCCCCGGCGGCGGCGGGAGTGACGCGGCCTCAGCCCGGCCAGGCGACGGTGCGGCCCTCGAACAGTTTCAGGATGATGTCCGGGACCGGGATCGCCTTTCGCGCCTGCATGTCGAAATAGACGGCGACGATCTCGACCGTTGCGACGGGCTCGCCCGTTCGCTCGTTCAGCATCCAGTGGAAGAAGCGCAAGGTCCGCCCGACGGTGCCCGAGGCGCCGGAGCGCAGCACGATCACATCCCCCGGCTCGACCGGGGCGCCCCAGCGGATCTTGTAGTCGAGCGCGGCGGAGCCGATGTGGCGGGCGCGCAGGGCTTCCGCGGCGGTCTCTTCCGAGGCGATCAGGTGGCTGACCGCTTCCGAGAGATGGCCGATGAAGCTCCGGCGCGGCAGGCTGCCGCCGGGGCGCAGCTCCGCCGCCTTGACGATGCCGACCAGGGTCTCGGTCAGGTTCAGCGTGGCGGCCTGCTCGAGGCTGACGCCGTCGTGGCTGCCGGCCGGCTCCGGCAGGTCGGCGGCGCCCATCTCGGCCGGCGTGACCAACACCGCTTCCCCGGCCGCGATGACGGCGGCGGGCAGATGACTGACCTCGGCATCGACGGTGGCGGCGATGTCGCCGGTGGGCGAATGATACATGATGTGACGCAAGCGAAGGCCATCGCCCGCGTGATCGACGCCGATCACCGCGCTTTCGATCCACAGGGCGGCGCCCACACGGCTTTCCTTGCGGAAGATGATGTGGTCGGTGCGCCGGCCGGGCGCGAGGCCGGCGGCAAGGCCGAGGCGGGCGAGCAGCACGGCCTCCGCGTCATCGAATTTGGCGCCATAGAACTGTACGTTCATATGACCCATCTGGTCGCATTCCCAGGCGTCGGTGCCGCCACGCCAGGTGACCTTGATATTCTCGTTCTTCGTCATGATGTCAGTCCGATCAGGGCGGGCAACTGCCGCATGTCGTCGAAAATCTCCGCCCCGGCGGCGCGCAGCAGGGCGGCATCGGTCTCCCGCGCGAAGCCGAGGGCGCGCATCCCGGCGGCGACCGCGCCGGTCACGCCCGGCACGCTGTCCTCGACGACGACGCAAGCACCCGGGTCATGGCCCATGCGGGCGGCGGCGTGCAGGAACAGGTCGGGCGCCGGCTTGCCCCGCGCGACCTCCACCGCGGAAAACAGCCGGCCGGTGAAGAGGGGGGCAAGGCCGGTCAGGCCGAGGGTCAGGGCCATCTTGTCCGGCGTGCCCGACGAGGCGACGCAGGTCGCGATGCCCGCCGCCTGCACGGCTTCGACCGCCGGTCCGACATGGGGCACGGCGGCAAGCGAAACGCGGAAACGGGCATAGGTGATCGCCTGCAATTCGGGCAGCCAGTCGGGGGGCAGGGCGCTGCCCGTCATCGCCTCGATCCTGGCCATGACCGATTTCATCGACAGGCCGACGAATTCATGCCGGCTGCCGGCCTCGTCCATGTCATGGCCGAGCCGGGTGACCGCCTCGGCCAGCACCCGGTTGGCGATGCCCTCGGAATCGACGAGGACGCCGTCGCAGTCGAAAATCACCAGTGAAGGACGCAAGACCACATTCCCCTGACACCATGAACCCTTCGAGGCGTCATCCCGGCGCAGGCCGGGATCTCGCGCAAGCCAGGGCGCCCCCTCGTATCGAGGTCCCGGCCTGCGCCGGGACGACGAGTGTCGGACCAGTCTACAGGCCGAGCTGGCGCGCGGCGAGGTCGCGCATGATTTCTTCCGAGCCGCCGCCGATGGCGTTCACACGGACTTCACGATAGATGCGCTCGGTCTTCACGCCGCGCATGTAACCGGCGCCGCCCAGGATCTGCATCGCCTCGCGGGCGCAGAATTCCATGGTCGTGGTCGCCTGGTTCTTCAACATGCAGATTTCGGCGATGGGGGCATCGCCCTGTTCGATGCGCCAGGCGAGGTTTTCCAGCATGGATTGCGTGGCATGGACGCGCTGGGCCATGTCGACGATCTTGTGGCGGATGACCTGATGATCGGCCAGGCGCTTGCCGAAGGTCATGCGCTGGCGCGCCCAGCCGAGCGCCTCCTCGAGGGCGACACGGGCGAAGGCATTGGCCCCGGCGGCCAGCGCGATGCGCTCGCCGTTGAAATTGCGCACGATGCCGAGGAAGCCGGCATTCTCCGGCCCGATCAGGTTGGCGGCGGGCACGCGCACCTCGTCGAAATGGATGGCGGCGGTATCGGACATCCACCAGCCCATCTTCTTCAGCGGCGTGCGGGTGATGCCGGGCAGGCTGGTGTCGATCAGCAGCAGCGAGATGCCGCCGAAGCCCTTGCCGCCGGTCCTGACCGCCGTCGTGATGTAATCGGCGCGGATGCCCGAGGTAATGAAGACCTTCTCGCCATTGACGATGTAATCGTCGCCTTCGCGCCTCGCCGTGGTCTTCAGGTTGGCGACGTCCGAGCCGCCTGAGGGTTCGGTGATGGCGAGGGCCGAGATTTTCTCGCCGTTCAGGATGGCGGGCAGCACCCGCGCCTTCATCTCGTCGCTTCCGAGGGCGACGATGGGCGGGGCGCCGATGCCGTGGCTCATCAGGCTGGCGATCAGGCCGCCGCTGCCCGCCCGCGCCAGCTCCTCGGTCGCGATGATCATGTGGAACAGATCGGTGTCCTCGATCCCGCCGTAGGCCTCGGGAAAACCGAGGCGAAGCAGGCCGATATCGGCGGCCTTGGCATAAAGCTCGCGCGGGAAGCCGCCGGCCTCGTCCCATTCGTCGACATGGGGCACGATTTCCGCCTCGACCCATTTGCGCAGGGTCTCGCGGAAGCCGCGGTGTTCCGGCCGGTAATAGGGGCTGGGGATTTCGCGCAGCAGGGTGTCGAACAGGGGCTGGTCGGTCACGTCTCTCTCCTCCGCTCGCCGGGCGAGCCGACGATTTGTCATTTTGTCGCCAAGCCTGCCTCGCACGGCGGACCTGCGCAAGGACAAGGCAATGACGTCGCGGCCTTGGGCGTGACGGCGGTCACCGACGGGACAGGAGGTGATGTGACAGGGTGGCGTGGTCGATTCGCACCAGGTGATTCATGCGTCGTTTCCCCTCCGCCCTTCTTGCCGCCGTTGCCGTGTTTTCGCCTGTCGCCGGGGCAGAGGCGCGCGAACTTCTCGCGCCTCGGGTCGACTATGCCGCGACCTATGTCCTGCAGCCCGATGGCGAGACCATGCGCATGGCCCATCACGCCTCGAAAATGCGCATCGACACGTCGAGCGACGGCGAGGCGGCGACCATCATCATCGACCCCGCAGCGCAAAGGATGCTGATGCTGATGCAGGGCATGGTCCTGCAGATGGACATGCGCGAGCGGATGCCCGGCATGTCCTTCAAGGACAGCGGCGCCAGCCTCGCCACCGATATCAGCGTGAAGCCGCAGCCCCTTGGCACCAAGGTGATCGCCGGCCTGACCTGTACCGTCTATGACGCGATCTGCGGCGCCGGCACCGGCGAGCCGGTGCATTCGCTGGTGTGCTTGACGCCCGACAATGTCATGCTGGAATCGGTTTCCAAGGATCAGGGCCGGACGGTCACCCTGACCGCGACCGCGGTCGAGATCGGGCCGCAGGACCCCGCGCTGTTCGCCGCGCCGCCGGGCGCGCAGGTCATGGACATGTCGCGGATGATGGGGGGCATGGGGGCAATGCCCGGCCAGTGATCGGGAACCCCGCGGGCCTTTCGGCCTTGATCAGGACGAGGGCGTCCGCGAGTGGGGCCCCGATGGAGGACATGTCATGCGTCGCACTGCTCTCGCCACCGCCCTCGTCGCTGCCTTTGGCGCCGTGCCCGCCCTGGCCGATCCGCTGCCGCTGCCCCGGGTCGACTACGCCATCACCTACAATATGCAGCCGGGCGGCCAGGTCATGAACATGGCCCATCATGCCGGCATCATGCGGGTCGACATGACCGAACAGGGCCAGGCCATGACCGGCCTGATGAACCTGCACACCAACAAGATGACCGTCCTCATGTCGGCGCCGATGAAGATGGCGTTCGAAATGAACATGAACGATCCCATGCCCGGCATGGCCGGTCCCGCCGCCGGGATCAGCCCGCAGCAGATGATGACCGAAGGCGATGTCACCCTGACCCCGATCGGCACCAAGACCATCGCGGGCCACAGCTGCACCTATTACGACGCGGTCGGAACGCTGGGCAAGGACCGGGCGGAATCCAAGGTCTGCCTGACCTCGGACAATGTCCTGCTCTATTCCGAGGCGGTCGATCAGGGCCAGACCTATATCCTGACCGCGACCCATGTCGCCCTCGGCCCGCAGGACCCGTCCCAGTTCCGCGTGCCGCCGGGCACCCAGGTCATGCCGATGCAGATGATGATGCAGGGCATGGGCGGCTTGCCGGGCCTCAATCTGCAATAATCGGGATCAGCGGTAGCCGGCGCAATTCTCGTCGCCGGCCGCCGCGGCCTCGGCGCCGGTGCAGAGCGCGGTCAGCAGACGGATAGCGAAATCGTAATCCTGCTCGGCGGCGGCGCGGAACAGCCGGGCCGCCCGGGCGGGCGAGCGCGGCAGGCCGGCCAGCCCGTTCTGATACATGAGGCCGAGGTTGACCTGCCCGTTCACATTGCCCTGATCGGCGGCGGCCTGGAACAGGCGCCGGGCCTCGATATCCGATTTCTCGACCCCGCCGAGCCCCTGCGCATAGAACCAGGCCAGCCGGGCGGAGGCGAGGGGAACGCCCAGCCGCGCCCGCTCCATCAGCAGCCGGGCCTGCGTCTCGTCTTTCTCGACCCCGGCAAGGCCGAACAGGGTGAAGACGGCGAGACCATAGGCGCCCAGCCCGTCGCCCGCGCTTTCCGCGCGTCGGAACGCGGGCAGGGCTTCGTCGAACCGCCCCATGGCGGCCAGCGCCCAGCCGTATTCGGCGGCGAGCGCGGCATCGTCCGGCGCCGTCGCGGCGGCCTGCTCGCAATCGGCCAGCACGTCGATGGCGGGCCGGCCCAGCACGGCGAAGCGTACCGGTGTGCTGGAATAATCGTCGACCAGCCGACGTCGGAGCTGGTGGCAGCGCTCCGCCGCCTCGGGCGAGGCGGCGACCTGCGCGCGCCTCGTCCCTTCCTCGGCGATCCGGACCCCGAAGACACCGCCGGCGACGAGGGCGAGGTAGAGGCCAAGACCCAGCGCCGCCCCGCCGGCAAGCATGAAGGCGGGCTTCTTCCAGTCCCTGCCGCGGCGCGGTCTCGTCCCCGCGACCGGCGCCCCGCCGTCGAGGGCCGCCACCACCGCCCGCGCCCGATCCGGCGGCGGCAGCCGGTAGCCCTCGATCCATTGCGCGGCGCTCAGCCAGTAGCGCAAGTCCCCCTCGGGCTCCACGATCTCGATGCGCAGGGGCAGCAGGCGCTTGCCCTCGCGATGGGCGAGTTCGACTTCCTTGGCGACATGGGGCGAGGCATTGGCCGGGGCCGAGACCAGCACGACCATGGCCGCGCAGCCCTGGATGCCGCGCAGGATTTCCGACGGATAGGACAGGCCGGCGCGGATGTCGCGCGGTGCGATCCAGCAGCGATGGCCCGCCGCTTCCAGCGCCGCGACCAGTTCGGTCGCGGCGGCACCGTCCGCCGAAGCGTGGCTGATGAAGATCGCTGCCGCCATGCGCTGTCCCCCGATCCCTTAGTGCCCGATCGGGGGCCGGCTGCGCAAGTCTCCCGTCAGCGCGGATCGAAGCTGTTCTGGCCGCCCGACGTGGTGACCTTGCCCTTGCGGCCGATGGCTTCGCCGTCCAGCAGCAGGTCGAAGACGTCGGCGTCCGACGGCGTGTTGGCGACGAAGCGGCTGCCATCGCCCAGCCGGCCGATGACGATGGCCATATAGGGCGCGCCGTCGCGGCCGTGGACGACGGTATAGGTCTCGATCTTCGCGTCCCCCTCCGCCTCGACCGCGATGGTGGGCTTTGCTTCCGCGTCGATCTCGGCCTGATAGAGCGCGGGGTCCTTGCGGGTGAAGGGTTGCGAGGGCGCCTCGGTCGAATAGATGCCGGCGGAATGTTTGGTCACATACCAGCCGTTGGCGGTGACGAGGCCGTAGTCGCCCGGGTGGGCGCGCAGGCGCGCCGCCATTTCGGCGATGGAATGCATGACGTAATTATTCCCCGGCCCGCCGAAATAGGGCAGGCCGCCGGTCACCGTCAGGGGGATTTCGTCGACTTCCGGCAGGGCCAGTTCCTGCTTGGCGATCTGCACCGCCGAGGGGAAGCAGGAATAGATATCGAAGTGGCGCATGTCGGCGACACTCTTGCCGGCCATGGCGAAGGCTTCGCGGCCGACGCGGGAAATCGCCGGGCTGGAGTGATAATTCACCCGCTCGAGCACGAACCAATGGTCCTTGGCATCGGCGCAGCCGTGCAGATAGACCCATTTCTCCCTGGGCACGCCCAGGCGCTTCGCCTCCGCGACCGAGGTCATGATGACGGCGGCCGACTGGTCGACTTCCATGATCGCATTGACCAGCTTGGTGTAGGGATAGCCGACGAAACGGTTCTTCGCGGTCGGCGTCGCCAGTTCCTCGGCGCTGCGCTCGATGGGGAACCAGGCGAGCGGGTTCTGCGCCGCGACCTTGGTGAAGGGTGCGAACAATTCACCGATCTTCAGGAGATGGGCCTTCAGGCTGCGGCCGCGTTTCGCCCGCAGCGCATTCTCGAACATCGGATAGACATTGACCGGCGGGAACATGCCATGGGCCAGCTCGGTCGGGAGGGAGCCGTTGCGGTCTTCCTCGGTCAGGGTGATCTGGCCGAAGGGCAGGTCGATGCCCAGTTTCTGCGCCCTGGTGATGGTCGACAGCACCTCGACGCCGGTGAGCAGCGCGAGCTTGCAGCTGCCCCTGGCGATCTTCTCGGCGGTCTCGTTCACCAGCATCTGGGGCGAATTGCCGCCCACGGCGGTATGCTGGCGGTCGGCGGGATGGGCGCCCAGCAGATCGGCGAGATTGCTCACCGGATCGGCGTAATTGCCCGACATGAAGCGGACGACTGCGAGCCGGTCGATCTTCGCCAGTTGCGCCTCGGTCAGGCCGGCATCGGCGGCGGCGAGGCGGGCGGCGGCGGCCATCATCTCGATGGGGCCCTTGGCCTCCAGCGGCTCGACGTCTTTCTGCGTGATCTGGCCGACGCCGATCAGCACGGGCGTCAATTCCTCGGACATAAGCAACTCCCCTCGTTATCTTTGTTGTTGTTCTCTCAGCGCAATTCGGAAATCGGTGCCTCGGTCCGGTCGTAGCCGGCTTCGGCGGGCACGACGAGGACCTGACCCGACGGCCTCTCTTCCAGCCAGGGCTTTACCGTGACGATGGAACTCGCGGCGGCCCTCGCGAGGGCGCCCGCTGTCGTCATGTCGCGGGCAAGGACGGACAGGTTCATCCGCGTCGGGAAGATCACTGACCGCTTGCCGGCCACCGCATCGTCGATGGCCGCCTGCGGGTTGATCCAGATGCTGTCTACCGTCTCGCCGCCATCGTGCAGGGCGAGCTGGTCGGCCGGCGCCACCGCCAGGAAGAAATGGGTATCGAAGCGTTTCGGCATGAAGTCCGGCGTGACCCAATGGGAAAAGCGGGTCAGCCGGTCGAGGGCGAGGGACAGGTCCTCGGCCTCGACCATCTCCATGATGCCGATCTCGCCCTTGGCCATGGGCGCCCGCCAGCGGGCTTCCAGCGCCGCGAGGCGGGGGGCGTCGATCAGCGCGTCGCTGCCGGCGGCCCTTGCCAGCAACACGCCGCATTCCTCGAAGGATTCGCGGATGGCAGCGATGGCGAAGGGCGTCAGGTCGCCACCGATCAGCGGATTGGGGGAAAGCCGGGGCAGCAGCTCGGGCGCACGGTCCCGCGCGTCCAGCTTGCCGCCGGGGAACACCAGGGCGCCCCCGGCGAAGTCGATCTGGTGGTGGCGCTGGACCATGAAGACTTCGAGCCCGCCCGCGCCGTCGCGCAGCAGAAGGACCGTGGCGGCGGGAAGCAGGCGGGCATCGGTCATGGTGTTCAGGCCTTGATGACGGCTTTGCCGTTGTTGATGGCGATCACGTCGCGCTCGACGATCCGCGTGCGGAAGGAGATCACGTCGCCGTCCTGCCACATCTGGGTTTCCAGCGTCTCGCCCGGGAACACGGGGGCGGAGAAGCGGGCGTTGAACTCGACGATCCGGGTCGGGTCGAAGTCGCAATAGGCTTCGACCACGGCACGGCAGGCGTTGCCGTAAGAGCACAGGCCATGCAGGATCGGGCGCGGGAAACCGGCCATGGCCGCGAAATTCGGGTCGGCGTGCAGCGGGTTGCGGTCACCCGACAGGCGGTAGATCAGGGCCTGGGATTCCAGCGTCCTGTAGGCGATGGCCTTGTCGAAGGCGCGCTCGGGCAGCTTGTGGGGCTCCGGCCCGCCGCCGGCCGGGCCGCCGAAACCGCCGTCGCCGCGCGCGAAAATGGTCATGCCGATGGTGATCAGCGGCTGGCCCGTCGCCTTGTCGCGGATTTCCGTGTCGGCCAGGATGATGGCGCCCTTGCCCGGACCCTTGTCATAGCAGCCGACGACCTTGCCGCTGCATTCGATGGTGCCTTCGGGCGGCAGCGGGGCATGGACCTTCAGGCGTTCCTCGCCGTGGACGACCATGATGAAATTGATCCCGGCATCGCCCAGCAGCGTGTTGTCCCAGGCGACCACGGTCGCCTGCGTCGGCAGGACCTTCAGGCCGTTCTCATAGACGAAGGGCAGTTCGTTCGCGTTCAGCGGGTCGATCCCCATGCCAAGGCCAAGGGCATAGAGCATGGTTTCCCGGTCGGTATAGCTGACGGTCCAGGGGCCGGAGGTCAGCTTCATGATCTTGTCGTAGTCGATCGCCACAGTCTCTCTCCTCGTTTTTTGGTGCTTTGTCTTATTGGGTCAGCAGGGCGCCGGTGCGATGGGCGAGGGGCACCGGCCCCGCGATCTTGGCCGCCGGCAGGCCGGGCCGCGCCAGCGGATGGCCGGTGCGGGCGAAGAGAACGCCCGAGGCCCGCGTGATCAGCGGCGTGCGCGCGCCGGTCAGGGGATCGACGATCTCGGCGATCAGCTCGCCGGCCGCGACGACATCGCCCGCCTCGCGGTGGAAGGCAAGGACGCCGCCCACCGGGCACAACAGGATATCGGTGCCCGACAGGGGCGTGCCGTCGCAACTGGCCGCGGGCAGGGGGCCGGGATCGCCCGCGATCACGCCCCGGCGCTGCAACAGGCGGAACAGGGCGGCGGCATCCCGCGCGGCCAGCGTGTCGGAAACATCCCGGTCGCCACGCAGCTCGACCGTCGCCGACAGGCAGGCGGGCGGGATCGGACAATCGGGGAAGCGATGGGCGAGCTGCCACCAGATGCCACCCACCGCCTCGTCGAAGGGATCGCCCCCCGAAACCTCGGCGGTCAGGGCGGCCCTGGCGCCCAGCTCGTAGGCGAGATCGGCGGCCGATGGCCACAGCGGCGTGCCGAGATAGACATGCATCACCGCGACATCGTCGCAGTGCAGGTCGAGGGCGATATCCGCGTCGACCGCGCGCTTCATCAATTCGAGGCGCAGCTGATCGACCTCGGTCGTCGGTACCCGCGCGTCCAGCTGGCGGCGGCATTCGGCGCGGATCAGGTCGATATTGCCGGCGGCATCGTCCGACAGGCGCTCGGCGACGGCATCGCCGACGCTTTCCGCGAGGTCCGGGTAATGGCGGTTGAAATTGCCCAGGCTGTCGAATTCGAAGCGGCCGGCGTGCTTGCCGAACAGATATTGCGACAGGCCGATGGGATTGGCCGTCGGCACCAGCTGAATTTCGCCGAGGATGGCGCCCGCTTCCCCCGCCGCGTCGATCAGCGGCAGCAGGTGCTGGACGACGAGGAGGCCGGGCAGTTCGTCGGCATGCAGCCCGGTCTGGATATAGGCCTTGGGGCCGCGCCCGGCGGTGCCCCAGCGGTGCACGGTCAGGGTGCGGAAGGTGCCCGGGCTCGACGAGAGAAGCGCGATGGTTTCTGTCTGCCGCTGCTGCTTCACGACGCCTTGCTCCTTCTGCCGGTCCGCTTTCGTGCAACGCTCGCTGATCGCTGTCAAGCCGGGTGGCGGCGACGTCGCGTCCGGCAGGCCCCTTCGCGGGGGGCTTCTGATCGGCGCGGAGCCGTGCTAGGCCAAAGGCAAAACGAGGAGAGGAATATCATGGCCTATCAGACCTTCGACCTGTCGGTGAAAGACCATATCGCCCACCTGCAGCTGAAGCGTCCCGCCGAGCTGAACACGATGACCCCGGCGTTCTGGAGCGAGATCAAGGCGATCTTCGAGACGCTGGAACAGGACCCGGAGGTCCGCGTCGCCGTGCTCTCGTCGACGGGCAAGCATTTCACCGCCGGCATGGACCTGTCGGTCTTCGCCAGCCTCGCGCCCACGATCGCCGACGAGGCCCGCAAGCGCGAGGAGCTGCGCCGCAAGATCCTGAAGCTGCAGGACTGTTTCTCGATCATCGAGCGGATGCGTTTTCCCGTCCTCGTCGCGATCCAGGGCGGCTGCATCGGCGGCGGCGTCGATCTCGTCACCGCCTGCGACGCCCGTTACATGACGCGGGATGGCTTCATCCAGATCGCCGAGATCAACATCGGCATGACCGCCGACGTCGGCACCCTGCAGCGCCTGCCGCGCCTCATTCCCGAGGGCGTCGTGCGCGAACTGGCCTATACCGGGCGCCGCCTCGGGGCGGAACGGGCGCTGGCCCTTGGCCTCGTCAACGAGGTGTTCGAAGATCACGCGGCACTGCTGGCCGGCGTCTTCAAGGTCGCGGCAGAAATCGCCGGGCACAGCCCGCTCGCCGTCGCCGGCACCAAGGAAATGCTGAATTTCACCCGCGACCATTCGGTGGCCGACGGGCTGAACTATATCGCGACCTGGAACGCCGGGATGCTCATGGGCAACGACATGCCGGAAGCCCTGGCGGCGCGGATGCAGAAGCGCGCGCCCGACTACGAGGCCCTGCCGCCCGCGACCAAGAGCCTGCTCTGACCTGTTGGCCTCAATCCTCGTCGTCGAGGCGGGCGGCGAGGGTGCGGGCTTCGGCGACGAGGGCGGCGCAGAGCGGGGTCGTGGTGTCCCGCTCGGCGACGACGAGGCCGATGGTATGGGCCGCTTCCGGCTCGCGGATCGGGATCGAGCGGATGTTTTCCGGCAGGCCAAGGGTGGCCGCCAGCTTGGCCGGCATCACGCTCGACCAGCGGCCGGTGCGGACATGGGCGAAGAGCACGATCATCGAATTGGATTCGAGGGTCGGCGTCGCGACGCAGCCGGCGGCTTTCAGCAGGGCGTTGATGATGCGCCGGTTCTGCATGTCCGGGGTCAGCAGGCACAGGGGCACGTCGCCGACCTCGGCCCAGGTCACGCTCTCGCGGTCGCCAAGCGGCGCATCCGGGTTGGTCAGCAGGCGGTAACGCTCGCGGTACAGGGGTACGGTGGCCACCTTGCCCAGCGGCTCGTTGTCGAGATAGGTCAGCGCGGCATCGGCATCGAGATTGTCGACGAGGGCGAGCGCCTCGGCCGAAGTGCGCGACAGGATGGTGAAGCTGACATTGGGATGGCGGGCGCGGAACGGCGTCGTCAACTCCGGCACCATGGGCAGGGCGGTCGGAATCGCGGCGATGGTCAGGTGACCCGACAGGCCCTTGCGCATCGCCTCCACATCCTGCCGCATCGCCCGCGTGTCGCCGACGATGCGCCGGGCCCAGCCCAGCACCTTTTCCCCCTCGGGGGTCAGGCGCTGGAAGCGCGAGCCGCGCTGGACCAGCAAGACACCGAGTTCCGCTTCCAGCTGCTTCAGGCCGGCCGACAGGGTGGGCTGGGTCACGCCGCAGGCGTCGGCCGCCCGGCCGAAATGTTGCTCCCGCGCGAGGGCCAGCAGAAATTCGAGCCGCGTGATCATGACGCCAGCATCGACTCCGCCGTGGCCAGGTCTTCGGGCGTGTTGATGTTGAAGAAGGGATCGGGCGTCCCGTCGCCGTAATCGACCCGCGCCGAGGCATGGCGGCGGACGAAACCGCCCACCCGGTCCAGCTTCTCGATCGTCAGGGCGTGGTGCAGGTCGTCGGCCAGCGCAGGCGACCACAGCGCGCTCAGCCAGTGGTCCCGTCCATGGGATGCCGCGAAGGCGACGGGCGCATCGGCGGCGGCAAGGCGCGCCGCGAGGTCGCGGGGCACGAAAGGCTCGTCCCCGGTCACGGTCAGCAGCGGCCCCTTCGCCCAGGCAAGCCCGGCAAGCACGCCCGCCAGCGGCCCGGGATAGCCCGGCAGCGTGTCGGCCACGATGTCGAGGCCATAGCCGAGATAGGGCGCCGGATCGCCGTTCACATTGAGGGCGAGGCGGCCGACCTGCGGCGCCACCCGCTCGATCACATGCTCGACCAGTGGCCGCCCGGCCAGCGGCGCCAGCATCTTGGGGCCCCGGCCGAAGCGGCGGGACAGGCCGCCGCACAGAATGAGGCCGGCCGGCTTCACCGCAGGGCGCCCGCGAAGGGGATGAAACCCACGGGATCGCCGGGGGCGATGCTGGTGGTCGCCTCGGCGATGTCGGCGAAACCTTCGGCATCGCCGCCCCAGGCGAGGTTTCCGGCGGCGTTGCGCGCCACCCGCTCCAGCTTGCCGCCGTTCAGCCGTGCCGGCAGCAGGGCGCGGTCGCCCGCCGGTTTCTCGTAGGCAAAGCCGGCGGGCACCGTGTAACGGGGCAGGGGGCGTGGCGCCTCCCCGGCGAGGTGCCGCACCAGCATCTGGCCGATCAGGGCGAAGGTGACGGCGACCGCGCCCGGATTGCCCGGCAGGCCCAGCACCGGCGTACCCCCCAGCAGGCCAAGGCCCATGGGCCGGCCCGGCTTCAGGGCGAGGCGGTGGAAAATCATCTCCCCCTCGCCATGAAGGATCGCCGGAATGTGATCCTCCTCGCCGACCGACATGCCGGCGGTAGTGATGACGAGGTCGGCGCTGGCCGCGGCCTCGCGCAGGGCCTGGGCGATGGCGGCGCGGTCGTCCGGCAGGATCGGCCCGTCCTTCACCTCGCAGCCGAGATCGGCGAGGAAGCCGCGCAGCATCGGCCGGTTACTGTCGGTCACCTGATGCGCGGCCTTCGGCGCGCCGGCCGGGCGCAACTCGTCGCCGCTCGACAGCAGCGCGACCCGGAGGCGCGGCCGAACCCCGACCTCGGTCACGCCGAGATCGGCCAGCAGGCCGAGGTGCACCGGGGTCAGGCGCAGCTCGGCGGGCAGGGCGGCTTCACCGGGGCGCAGCACCTCGCCCTTGCGGCGGATGTTGGCACCGGGGCGCAAATCGCCCTGCCAGCGTAAAATGTCCCCCTCGATCAGCGCCTGTTCCTGCATCAGGACCGCGCTTGTCCCGTCCGGCACCACGGCGCCGGTCAGGATGCGCACCGCCTCCCCCGCAGCGAGGGCATGGGGGAAGGGATGGCCGGCCGCCGCGCGGCCCGGGACGAGACGGCAGGCGTTATCGCCCGTCCCATGCAGGGCATAGCCGTCGACGGCGGAATTATCGGCGGCGGGCAGGGCCTCGCTCGCCAGCACCGGCCGGGCCAGCACGCGGCCGGCGGCGCCTGCGACGGGCACGGTCTCGCAACCCGCCGGCACCGCGATCCGTGCGCCGATCAGGGCCAGCGCCGCGTCGACGGTCAGCAGGGGCTGCCGGCTCAAACGTAATGCCCCGCGATCAGGAAATCGACGATGGCGCCGAGATCGTCGAGGTTCAGCCAGGGCACAGGGATGCCGGCCGGGGCATGGGGCGCGGCGACGGCGACGATATGGGGATCGTCCGGCTGCAGCAGCGGCTTGCCGACATCGGCGCGATAAACCTCGATCTTGGGGATCGGGTCGCGCTTGAACCCCTCGACGATGACGACATCGACCGGCGAGAGTTTGGCCAGCAGCTGGTCCAGCGTCCATTCGGACGCGCCGCGATGCTCGTGCATCAGGGCGAAACGCCGGCTGGAAGCGACGATGACTTCCGCCGCCCCGGCGACACGGTGGTTGTGGCTGTCCTTGCCCGGCTGGTCGACATCGAAATCGTGATGCGCGTGCTTGATGGTCGAAACCGTGCGCCCGGTCGCGATCAGCGCGGGGATCAGGCGGGTGACCAGCGTGGTCTTGCCGCTGCCACTCCAGCCGGCGAAGCCGATCAGTTTGGTCATGGGATCAGGCGCTCCGGCCGGCTGTAGATCGAATGGCGCTGCCCCCGGGCGAAGGCGATCAGGGTGATGCCGGCCTCTTCCGCCAGCCGCACGGCGTAATCGGTCGGGGCCGAGACGGAGGCGATCACGGCGATGCCCGCCGTCGCCGCCTTGTGCACGATCTCGAACGAGCAGCGGCTGGTGACGGCGAGGAAGCCGTCCGCCGGGTCGATGCCCTGCCTAGCAAGGGCACCGGTCAGCTTGTCGACCGCATTGTGACGCCCGACATCTTCCCGCAGCAGCAGGATATCGCCCTCCCGCCCGGCCCAGCCGGCGGCATGGACGGCGTGAGACTCGCGGTTCAGCACCTGCCCGGCGGCCAGCCCCGCCATGGCGCGGGCGATGGCCCCGGCGGCGATCTTCGGTCCACCCACCACCCTGGGCGGCGGGCGCAGCGCCTCGTCGAGACTGTCGATCCCGCACAGGCCGCAGCCGGTCCGCCCGGTCAGGGCGCGGCGCCGCTCCTTCAGGCGGGCGAAACGGGCGGCGGGGATCTCGATGTCGAGGCTGATGCCCCGGTCATGGTCGGCGCGGGCGATGTCGCGGAGTTCCGATGCCGTGGCGACGATGCCTTCCGCCAGCGAAAAGCCGATGGCGAAATCCTCGAGGTCGAGGGGGCTCGCCATCATCACGGCGTGGGAGACACCGTTGTAGACGAGGGCGATGGCCACCTCGTTGGCCAGAATGTCGCCGACGGCGGCAACGGCATCACCGTCGCGGCGCAGGCAAGCCCGCTCGACGAGCGCGGCATGGCGCTGCGCCGTGTCGCGGTCGTCTGTGTCCTGATCGGGGTGGGCGGCGTCCATGACCAAAGGCTTTGCGCCAAAGCGGGGGGCGCCGTCAACCCGCAAGGCGCGATCAGGCGGCGGCGACGCCGAAGCCGGCCTTTTCCACCGCCTGAATGACGGTCTTGCGGTCGGCCGTGTCGGCGAAGGTGAGAGTCGCCGAGGCAAGGTCGACGCTGGGGCTGGCGTCCGGCGCGGCCTTGGTCACCGCCTTTTCGACCGATTTGGCGCAGCCGCCGCAGGTCATTCCGGTCACCGTCAATGTCTGCATGATCGTATCTCCTGAATACGCGATGCCTGAAAGATGGGGCTTCCCATCATGGTAAGGTCAAGGCTCGATTTTTATCCTTGACCTTCCCATGTTGGGAAGGTGTCCGCTGTCCCCATATTAGCGATGGGAAGCATCATGAGCAGCCTCAGCCTGAAGATCGACGGCATGACCTGCGCCGCCTGCGTGACGCGGCTGGAAAAGGCGTTGAACGCGGTGCCCGGCGTCAGCGCGGCCAATGTCAACCTCGCGACCGAAATCGCCCGGGTGCAGGGCACGGCCCCCGCCGCCGCCCTGATTGAGGCGGTGGAAGATGCGGGCTACGAAGCCGCCGTCGCCGCCGACGAATTCGCCGCGCCGGTCGGGCAGGGCGCGCCCCGCTTGTGGGAAGTGCTGCTGGGCGTCGGCCTGACCCTGCCGCTGGTGCTGCCCATGGCGGTGCCGTCGCTGATGCTGCCGGGCATCGTGCAGCTGGCGCTGGCGGGGATCGTTCAGGGGCAACTGGGCTGGCGCTTCTATCTGCATGGCTGGAAAGCCTTGCGCGCCGGCAGCGGCAACATGGATGTGCTGGTCGCCCTCGGCACCACGGCGGCCTTTGGCCTCAGCCTCTATCTGCTGTTCGTCCACGGCGGCCATCACCTCTATTTCGAGGCATCGGCCGCGGTGATCACCCTCGTCCTCCTCGGCAAATATCTGGAGGCGCGGGCGAAGCGCGAGACGGGCGCGGCCCTGCGCGCCCTCGCGGCCCTGCGGCCCGACAAGGCGATCCTGATCGGCCCCGATGGGGCGGAGCGGGAAGTCCCGGCCGACAGTCTGAAGGCGGGCGATGTCGTCTCCGTCCGCTCGGGCGCGCGGCTGCCGGCCGATGGTGTGATCGTCGAGGGCGAATCCGCCCTCGACGAAGCCCTGCTGACCGGGGAGAGCCTGCCGGTCGCCAAGGGGCCGGGCGATGCGGTCGTCGGCGGCTCGGTCAATGGCGAGGGGCGGCTGCATGTCCGGGTGACGGCGACCGGCGGCAAGGCGTTCCTCGGCACGATCATGCGCATGGTCGCCGACGCGCAAGGCGCGAAACCGCCCATTCAGCGCCTGGTCGACCGGATCTCGGCGATCTTCGTGCCGGTCGTTGTCGGTATCGCCACGCTGACCATCCTCGGCTGGCTGATCGCCGGGGCGGGGGCGGAGGCGGCGATCATCCATGGCGTCGCCGTCCTCGTGATCGCATGTCCTTGCGCCCTTGGTCTCGCGACGCCGGCGGCGATCATGGTCGGCACCGGGCTTGCCGCGAAGAACGGCATCCTGATCCGCGACCCCGCAGCGCTGGAAGCCGCCCGTACCATCGACCTCGTCGTCTTCGACAAGACCGGCACCCTGACCGAGGGCAAGCCCCGGCTGGTCGGCCTGCAGGCGCTGGCCGATCTGACGGAGGAGGAGGTCCTCGCCATCGCCGCCGCCCTGCAGGCGAGCAGCGACCACCCGCTGGGCCTTGCCCTCCGACGGGCGGCGGAGGCACGCAATCTCGCCCTGCCGACGGTCGAGGGCGGGCGCAGCCTGGCCGGGCGGGGTGTCGCGGGCACGGTTTCAGGCACCGACTACCTTCTGGGCAGCCCCCGCGCCGCCGCCGAGGCGGGCGCCGAGCTGCCGACCGATACCATCGCCGAAGGCGCGACCGAGAGCATTCTTCTCGCCGGTAACCGGGCCATCGCCCGCTTCGCCTTCGAGGATGGCGACCGGCCGGGCAGCGCCGAGGCCGTGGCGCAGCTGACGGCACGGGGCGTCGCCACCGCCATGCTGTCGGGCGACCGGCGCGCGGCGGCCGAGGTCATCGCCCGGCGCCTGAAGATCGGCGACGTGCGCGCCGAAGTGCTGCCCGGCGACAAGGCGGCCGCCATCGCCGATTACCGGGGGCAGGGCCGCGTGGTCGCCATGGTGGGCGACGGGCTGAACGATGCCCCGGCGCTGGCCGCGGCCGATCTCGGCATCGCCATGGCGGGCGGCGTCGATGTCGCACTGGCGACCGCCGGCATCACCCTGATGCGGCCCGATCCCCGGCTGGTGCCCGCCGCCCTCGATCTCGCGGCGGCGGTTTCGGCCAAGATCCGCTCGAACCTGTTCTGGGCCTTCGCCTATAATGTCGTCGGCATTCCGCTGGCGGCGGCGGGCCTGCTGTCGCCGGTGGTCGCCGGCATCGCCATGGCGGCCAGCAGCGTCAGCGTCCTCGGCAATGCCCTGCTCCTGCGCCGCTGGCGCCCAGGCCGGTAAGGAGACCGAACATGAACATCGGCGAAGCCGCCGCCGCCTCGGGCGTTTCGGCCAAGATGATCCGGCACTATGAAAGCATCGGCCTGCTGACCGCGGCGCCCCGCTCCGCCGCCGGCTATCGCCATTATGCCGGGCGGGATGTGGAGACCCTGCGCTTCATCCGGCGCTCGCGCGATCTCGGTTTCTCGCTCGACGCGATCTCGGGGCTCCTCGACCTCTGGCGCGACCGGCGCCGCGCCTCGGCCGAGGTGAAGCAGATGGCATTGGCTCATGTCGAGACGCTGGAAGCCAAGATCGCCGAGCTTCAGGCCATGGCCCGCACCCTGCATCACCTCGCCGATGCCTGCCATGGCGACGACCGGCCGGACTGTCCGATCCTCGACGACCTCGCGCGGGGCGGTCAGGACGAGGCTTGCGCCTGCCATATCGAATGAGATTCAATTTGCATTCCGGCGCGCGCCGGGAACAATGCCGCGCGAGGGAGAGTCGAGGATGGACGACCGGAACAGGAGCCTCGAAGGCGGGTGTTTGTGCGGCGCGGTGCGCTTCACGGCGCACGGCCGATTCGGCGAGGTCAGCGTCTGCCACTGCTCGCAGTGCCGGCGCTGGCACGGCGCGCCCGGTCCCTATACCTCGGTGCGGCGCGACCGCCTGAATTTCCACAACCAGCGCGGCCTCGCCTGGTATCGCTCCAGCGAGCGGGCGCGGCGCGGTTTCTGCCGGGAATGCGGCGCCTCCCTGTTCTGGGACATGCCGGACAAGACTTACACCGCCATTGCCCTTGGCGCTTTCGACGGGCCGACCGGCCTTGCCCAGGCGGTCCATATCTTCGTCGCCGACAAGGGCGACTCCTATCAGATCGCGGACGGCCTGCCGCAATGGCCGGCCAGCCACCACGGCGGCTGAACCCAGCCGCAAGCCGAGGATATTTCATGACCACGACCGAACCTTCGGATATCGCCCCCGGCCTCGCCCAGCCGGACCTCGAAGCCGGCGTCCGCCTGCAGATGACCCCGGCGGGCCTCGCCATCGTCACCCTGGCCAAGCCGGAGAAGCACAATTGCTTCGACGAGGCGACGATCGAGCGCCTGTCGACCATCTTCGCCGACCTCGGCAATCAGGACAGCGTCCGCGCCGTCATCATCCGGGCGGAAGGCAAGAGCTTCTCGGCCGGCGGCGACCTGAACTGGATGCGGCGCCAGGCCGGCCAGATCTATGACGAGAATCTGGAAGACGCGCGCGGCCTCGCCGAGATGTTCGCCCGCCTCGACCGCCTGCCGATGCCGACCATCGCCCTCGTCGATGGTCCGGCCTATGGCGGCGGCGTCGGCCTCGTCGCCTGCTGCGATATCGCGCTGGCGACGCCGAACGCGGCCTTCGCCCTGTCGGAAGTGAAGATCGGCCTGATGCCGGCCACCATCGCGCCCTATGTGTTGCGCGCCATCGGTGCCCGCAACTGCCGCCGCTATTTCCAGACCGGCGAGCGTTTCGACGGCGCCGAAGCCCTGCGCATCGGCCTCGTCTCCGAACTGCTGCCGGACGCCCCGGCGCTGGAACACCGGGCGGACAAGCTGATCGAGACCATTTTCCTCAACGCCCCCGGCGCCGTCGCCCGGGCGAAGAGCCTGGTCGCGGAAATCGAGTTCCTGGAAATCGACGACGATCTTGGCGAATTGACCGCCGTTTCCATCGCCAAGCGCCGCGCCACGGACGAGGCCAAGGAAGGCCTGTCCGCCTTCCTCGAGAAGCGCCGTCCCGCCTGGCAGGCGTGAAACAGGGCAGGGGGCGCGGCCGCCGCGCCCCTCAGCCGACCGAGATGACCCGGCGAATCTCGTCGGACTTGATGCCGATGGCGGCCGGCATCCGCGTGCCCGGCAGGATGGCGACGTCGTAAAGCTCGTCGACGATGCCCTCTATGCGCAGCCAGTGCACGACATCGCCGGTCACCAGGTCGATGACGAAGAGGCCGCAGCGCGCCTCAGCTTTCCGCTTCGCCAGCGCATCGTCCAGTGGCAGGCCCGAGAAGGTCCGGTTCTTGCGCGCCTTGGACAGGCCGACCACGGCGAAACGCTGGTGGATGGCCAGCCCCCGACCGTAACCGGGCAGGAAGGACACCGGCTCGAACCGCCCGCTGGCAAGGTCGACATGACCGAATTCGCCGGCCGCCGAATTGATCAGCCACAGCCGGCCGTCATGGACCCGCGGCGAATGCGGCATGGACAGGCCGCGCGCGACAACCTCATTGGCCGCGATGTCGATGGCGACGCCGCCGCCCGCGCGGTGCTCGCGCCAGGCATCGGGGGCATCCGTCTCGCCGACCGCCGTCGCATAGGCCGGGCGCCCGTCCTTCATGGCGAGGCCGTTCAGATGGCAGCGGTCCTCGGCGGCATAGCGGCTGACGAAAGGCGGGCGCCACAGGGGCACGAAACTCGACGTCTCGCTGACCGTGGCGATGCAGGAAAACAGGGTGTTGACGAAGACCGGCCTGCCGTCGGCATCGAAGGCGACGTCATGGGCATCGACGTCGCCTGTCACCCAGGCGACCTTGGGGACATAGAGCCGGTCGGCGCCATTGGCCGATTTCTGGCCGGGTGGCAATGTGTTCTCGAAGCGCCAGATCTGCCAGAGATTGGCCATCAGCAGGCCATTCCCTTCGGCGGCGAGGCCCATGCAGCGCTCGAAGCTGCGCTCGTGCACCCACAGGTGACCGTCCGGCTTCAGGCCGATGAAGAACAGCTTGCCCGCCTGATAGGTGGTGAAGGCGAGTGAGGCGCCCATCTCCGCCAGCCAGGCCGAAAACTGGCGCGAGGTGCTGATCTCGAAAGGAGGAGCCTGGGAAGCCTGGGCCGAATCGTCGGTCGACATGAAACCGTCCATCGCTGTGTGGGGCGTCATACCATCACGAAGCGAGGGCGCTTCGCCAGCGGCAGCGTTTATACCGCCATATTGTCGATGAGGCGGGTGGCGCCGACGAGGGCGGCGACCAGCAGCCGGGCCGGGCGGTCGGCCCGCTCCAGCGGGGCGAGGGTCGAGGCATCGGCGAGGTCAAGATATTGCACCTCGCGAAAACCCGCCTTCATGAGGCGGATGCGGCCGGCCTCGAGGATCGGCGCGGCGTCGACGCCCGAGCGCAGCTGGGTCGCGACGAAATTCAGCGTCGCCGGCAGGCTGGCGGCGATGGCCCGGTCCTCGTCCGAGAGATAGGCGTTGCGCGACGACATGGCGAGGCCGTCGGCCTCCCGCACCGTCGGGCCGGGCACGATCTCGCTGTCGATGTCGAGATCGGAAACGAGGCGCTTCACGACGAGAAGCTGCTGGTAATCCTTTTCGCCGAAGACGGCGACATGGGGCTGCACCTGGTTCAGCAGCTTGGCGACGACGGTGGCGACACCATCGAAATGGGTCGGACGGAACACGCCTTCCAGCCGCTCGGTGACGATGCCGACGGAAACCGTGGTCGCGGCGCCTGCGGGATACATTTCTGCGACCGAGGGGGAATAGAGCAGATCGACGCCGAAGGCGGCCAGCCGCGCGGCGTCCGAGGCTTCCTGCCGGGGATATTTGCTGAAATCCTCGCTCGGGCCGAACTGGGTCGGATTGACGAAGATCGAGACGACGACCCGGTCCGCCCGCTCTTTCGCCCGCTCGACCAGGGACAGGTGACCGGCGTGCAGGGCGCCCATGGTCGGCACGAAGCCGATGCGAAGGCCGGCCTTGCGCCAGTCGGCGACGGTCTGGCGCAGGCTGGCGACGGATCGGGCGACGGGCAGCGGCAGGGCGGCGGGCTGGGACATTCGTCTGCGTTTCCTCGGTACGCGGGACCCGCTTTCGGCGGATTTCGCCCCGCGAGTATGCCAGTCCCAACCCGAAGTCAATGTTTCCCTGCCCGGGACAGCCGGGCTTTCGTGTCAGGCCGGCGCCAATTTGACCGTGATCGGACCAAGCGCGCCGAAACGCCGGGCCAGCCGGCGATGGCGGTGGCGGAACAGGAAGGCGACGAGGGCGGCGGCGAGCCGGCCCGTTCCCGGCATCCGGGGCACGAAGGCCAGCGTGTCGGTCACCGCGCAGCCACCGGTGACTGGCGTCAGCGCACGGTCGTGATGCCACAGCTTGAGGCTCGCCATGCTCGATCGCTCGGAAAACCCCTTTTCCGGCACGAGGGCGGCAAAGCCGATCAGATCGTAATCGACCGGCACCACGCCGAAGAGCAGCAGCCAGCTGCGGAACAGGGGGCGGTTCAGCGGCAGGCTGTCATCGAGTATGTCCCGGCCGGGCGGATGCGTCATGCGCAGCAGGGGCGCCAGTTCGTCGTTCACCCCGGCGAAGGTCGAGACATGGTCCCACACCCGTCGCGGCGGCGCGGCCACCTCGGAATGGATCGTCACCGTCATCATGCCCGTCGTCATCGTCTCCCCCCAATGCAGGGCCTGCATCATGCCATGCGCCCGAGGCGTCTTGCGCGCCCGCGTCCGCTTGGATTTCCTGATCGAAACGGGAGGGAGGCGAGAATGACCGATTTTCAGGCCCGGCTGGGGCTGCCGACACCTATCGTGCAGGCGCCCATGGCCGGCGGGGCGACGCCGCCCGCTTTCATCGTGGCCTGCATGAGGCACGGCCTGCTCGGCTCCCTCGGCGCCGCCTATCTTTCGCCCGAGGCGATGAAGGCCCAGGTGGAGGAGATCGCGGCCGCGACCGCGGCACCCCTCAACATCAACCTGTTCCTGCCTTGCGGCCAGCCGCCGGCCGAGGGCGTGGTCGAGGGGATGCTGGTCCATCTCGCCCCGCTTCACGAGGCGGCGGGCCTGCCGCCGCCCCATCTGCCCGATCCGCCCGAGCAGGATTTCACCGCCCAGCTCGCCATGCTGCGCCGACTGCGACCCCGGATTGCCAGTTTCGTCTTCGGCTGCCCCGATGCCGGCATGGTCGCCGCGCTGAAGGCCGAGGGCATTCTCGTCATCGGCGCGGCCACCCATCTCGAGGAGGCGCGCCGGGTCGCCGCCAGCGGGGTCGACGCCGTCGTGGCGCAAGGGGGCGAGGCGGGGGCGCATCGTGCCACCTTCATCGGCAGCTTCGAGGACGGGCTGGTGCCTTTACGCGAATTGCTGCCGCAGATGGTGTCCGCCCTCGACATTCCGGTGATCGCGGCGGGCGGCCTGATGTCCGGGGGCGACATCCGCGCCGCCCTCGAGGCCGGCGCGGCTCTCGCTCAGATCGGCACGGCGCTGCTGCGCGCCGATGAATGCGGCATTCCGCAGGCGCACAAGGATGCGCTGGCGGCGGGCGCCGCGGCCGGGGCGACGACCCGGCTGATCCGGCACTGGTCGGGCCGGGCGGCGCGCGGCCTCGCCAATGGCTTTACCCGGGGGATCGACGCCGCCGGCATCGCCATCCCGCCCTTTCCGCTGCAGAACGCGATGACGCAGGCCCTGCGCGGCCATGGCCGCAAGACCGGCGACGCCGACATGCTCGCCCTCTGGTGCGGTACTGGATATAGCGGTGCGCGGGCGGCGCCCCTGGCCGATATTGTGTCTCGTCTGTGTGCCGACGCGGGATTCCCGAGTCAGAATCATTGACGGAACCCCCTTGGCCCCCCGACCATTGAGCAGAGGCCGACTCGCGGCTGAATTTTCTGCAGGCGGTGTTCCATGAGCGACGGCAGGCGCGCACATATCGTCGTTCTCGGCAACGAGAAGGGCGGCTCGGGCAAGTCGACCAGCGCGATGCATCTCGTCGTCGCCCTGCTGGAACAGGGCCGGCGGGTCGCCACCATCGACCTCGACGGTCGTCAGCGCACCCTGACCCGCTACCTCGAAAACCGCGCCAAGGCGGTGGCCGAGGGCGCGAACATGCTGATGCCCAGCTTCGCCGTGGTCACCCGCAGCGAGATCCCCGATTTCCACGAAGCGCAGGCCGACGAGCGCGGCCGCTTCCTCGGCGTGCTCGAAAGCTATGTCGACAATCACGATGTCGTGATCATCGACTGTCCCGGCTCCGACAGTTTCATGTCGCGCCTCGCCCATGGCTGCGCCGACACGCTGCTGACGCCGATGAACGACAGTTTCATCGACCTCGACCTGATCGCCCGGGTCGATCCCAACGATCATTCGATCCTCGGGCCCTCGCTCTATTCCGAACTCGTGTGGGAAATGCGCAAGCGCCGGGCCCGCACCGGCGGCACCATCGACTGGCTGGTGATGCGCAACCGCGTCGGCCATCTCGATGCCCGCAACAAGCGCCGGGTCTCGGAAGTCCTCGCCCGTCTCGCCAAGCGGATCGGCTTTCGCGTCGTCGCCGGCCTGTCGGAGCGCGTGACCTACCGCGAGCTGTTCCTGCAGGGCCTGACCATGCTCGATCTCGGCCGCACCGGCCAGACCCTGACCATGTCGGAAGTCGCCGCCCGGCAGGAAGTGAGGACGCTGGTCGCCTCCCTCGACCTGCCGCCGGTATCGCGGGACGCGGCGCCCCTCGTCAGCGCGGCGGAATAGGCATCCCCCCAAGGAACTCTGCGGTGAAAGGCGCGTTGCTATAGGCGCCTGCCTCGTGGCATGAACGTCGCGAGCGATTTCCCGTCTCGAAGATCAGAGTCTCCGTGAAATGACGATCAAGATCCGCAAAGCCGTGTTCCCTGTCGGTGGCCTGGGGACGCGCTTCCTGCCGGCGACCAAGGCCATGCCCAAGGAAATGCTGCCCGTCGTCGACAAGCCCCTGATCCATTACGCGATGGAAGAGGCCAAGGCCGCGGGCTGCGAGCATTTCATCTTCGTGACCAGCCGCGGCAAGACCGCCCTCGAAGACCATTTCGACCGCCATTTCGAGCTGGAAGAGACCCTGTCCCGCCGCGGCAAGACCGCCGAGCTGGAAGCCCTGCGCGCCTGGCAGCCGGGCCTTGGCCAGGTTTCCTATGTCCGCCAGCCCGAAGCCCTCGGCCTTGGCCATGCCGTGCTCTGCGCCAAGGAACTGGTGGGTGACGAGCCCTTCGCCGTGATCCTGCCCGACGATCTCGTGCTGGCGCAGAAGCCCTGCCTCGCCCAGATGGCGGAAGCCTATGCCGGCGTCGGCGGCAACATGTTCGCGGTCATGGACGTGCCGCGCGAACACACCCAGCGTTACGGCATTCTCTCCCCCGGCAAGGTCGACGGCCGCCTGACCGAGGTGAAGGGTCTCGTCGAGAAGCCGAAGCCGGAGGTCGCGCCCTCCACCCTGTCGGTGATCGGCCGCTATATCCTCTCGCCCAAGGTCTTCGCCAAGCTGGAGAGCCAGGAGCGCGGCGCCGGCGGCGAAATCCAGCTGACCGACAGCCTGGCCAAGATGATCGGCGAAGTGCCCTTCAACGGCTTCTCGTTCGAAGGCACCCGGTTCGACTGCGGCGACAAGGTCGGCTTCCTCGAAGCCAATATCGCTTTCGCGCTGGCCCGGCCCGACATCGGCCCGAAGCTCGCGCCCTATATCGCGAAGACGGCGGCCGGCCTCTGACCGCCTGAGGAGTTGCCATGCGCGTAACCATGGTCGGCACCGGATACGTCGGTCTCGTCTCCGGTGCCTGTTTTTCCGAATTCGGTCACAGCGTCATCTGCGTCGACAAGGATGCGAGCAAGATCGAGGCCCTGCGCCGGGGCGAGATTCCGATCTTCGAGCCCGGCCTCGACAAGCTCGTCGCCGAGAATGTCGCCGCCGGTCGCCTGTCGTTCTCGACCGAACTGGCGGACTCGGTGCGCGGCGCGGATGCGGTCTTCATCGCCGTCGGCACGCCCAGCCGGCGCGGCGACGGTCACGCCGACCTCACTTACGTCTATGCCGCGGCCGAGGAAATCGCCCTCGCGCTCGACAATTATGCCGTTGTCGTCACCAAGTCGACCGTGCCGGTCGGTACCGGCGCCGAGGTCGAGCGGCGCATCCGCGCCCTGCGGCCCGACCTGGCCTTCGACGTCGCCTCCAACCCGGAATTCCTGCGCGAAGGCTCGGCGATCGAGGATTTTCGCCGGCCCGACCGGGTCGTCGTCGGCACCGAGAGCGACAAGGCGCGCGCCGTCATGCGCCAGCTCTACCGCCCGCTGTTCCTCCTTGAGACGCCTTTCGTCTTTACCTCGCGCGAGACGTCGGAGTTGATCAAATACGCGGCCAACGCCTTCCTCGCGACCAAGATCACCTTCATCAACGAGATGGCCGATCTGTGCGAGAAGGTGGGCGGCGACGTGCAGGATGTTGCCCGCGGCATCGGCCTCGACGGCCGCATCGGCAAGAAATTCCTGCACGCCGGGCCGGGTTTCGGCGGCTCCTGCTTTCCCAAGGACACGCTCGCCCTGGTGCGGACGGCGCGGGATGCCGGCTCGCCCAGCCGCATCGTCGAATCCGTCGTCGCCGTGAACGATGCCCGCAAGATCGCCATGGCGGATCGGGTGATCGCCGCCGCCGGGGGCGATCTCGCCGGCAAGACGGTGGGGGTGCTGGGCGTTACCTTCAAGCCGAACACGGACGACATGCGCGACGCGCCCTCGCTCGACATCCTGCCGCGTCTGATCGCGGCCGGCGCGACGGTCCGCGCCTATGACCCCGAGGGCATGAAGGCCGCGGCGGCTCTGATCCCGGGCGTGACCTGGGTCACCGGCGCCTATGACACCATGGCCGACGCCGACGTGCTCGTCATCATCACCGAATGGAACCAGTTCCGTGCCCTCGACCTGTCGCGCATGAAGCGGCTGATGAAGGTGCCGGTCGTCGTCGACCTGCGCAACATCTACCGTCCCGACGAAATGGCCGAGGCCGGCTTCTCCTATCATTCGATCGGCCGCGCGCCGGTCCAGGCCCATTGACCAGAGGATATCCGACGTGAGCAACGCCTATCAGTTCCACAAGTCGATCCTGCGCGAATACGATATCCGCGGCATCGTCGGCGAGACCCTGCACGAAAGCGACGCGACCGCCCTCGGCCGCGCTTTTGCCACCGCCGTGTCCCGCGCGACGGGCAAGGCGGCGCCGCAGATCGTTGTCGGTCGCGACGGCCGCGTCTCGTCCCCCGGCATGGAAGCCGCCCTGGTCGAGGGCCTGAAGGCCGCGGGCGCCGAGGTGATCCGTATCGGCACCGGCCCGACGCCGATGCTCTATTTCGCCGCCACCACCATGGGCACCGACGGCGGCATCCAGGTCACCGGCAGCCATAACCCGCCGCATCACAACGGCTTCAAGATGATGCTGGGCAAGAAGTCCTTCTTCGGTGAAAGCATCCAGGAGATCGGCCGCATCTCTGCCGCCGGCGACCTGAACGTGGGCGCGGGCAGCGACCGTCACGAAGACATCAAGGACCGCTACATCGCCCGCCTGCTCGAGGAAGCGGTGCCGAACAATCTGGCCATTGGCTGGGATCCGGGCAATGGCGCCGCCGGTGCCGTGCTCGGCCGCATCGTCGCCGGCCTGTCGGGTCGCCACATCATCATCAACGAGGCGGTGGACGGCACCTTCCCGAACCATCACCCCGATCCGACCGAGCCCGAGAACCTCGAACAGCTGCAGCATCTCGTGGCCGAGAACAAGCTCGACCTCGGCATCGCCTTCGATGGCGACGCCGACCGTATCGGTGCGATCGACGCCAAGGGCCGCATCATCTGGGGCGACCAGCTGCTCGCCATCCTCGCCGCCGACCTTTTGAAGGATCGTCCGGGCTCGACCATCATCGCCGACGTGAAGGCGAGCCAGGTCCTGTTCGACGAGATCGCCAAGCTGGGCGGCAAGCCGCTGATGTGGAAGACCGGCCATTCGCTGATCAAGACCAAGATGGCCGAGACCGGCTCGCCGCTCGCCGGCGAAATGTCGGGCCATATCTTCTTCGCCGACCGTTTCTACGGTTTCGACGACGCGATCTATGCTGGCCTCCGCCTGATCACCGCCGTCGTCCATGCCGGCGTCTCGCTGGCGGACCTTCGCGATCGCCTGCCCGACACGGTGAACACGCCCGAACTTCGCTTCGCCGTCGCCGAGGAAGAGAAATTCGCCATCGTCGACAAGGTGAAAGCGGCCCTCGCCGCCGCCGGTGCCTCGGTCGACGCGACCGATGGTGTCCGCGTGAAGACCAATGACGGCTGGTGGCTGCTGCGCGCCTCCAACACCCAGGCGGTGCTGGTCGCCCGCGCCGAAGGCAGCGACGAAGCCGCCCTCGGCCGCCTGAAGGCCTCGCTGACGCAGGCGCTGGTCGCGGCAGGCGTCACCCCGCCGAAGATCTGAGGGGTTTCCCACCTCTCCCCGGCCCTCTCCCCCCCAAGGGGCGGAGAGGGGGCTTCCTGTCTTCTCCCTCTCCTCCGAGGAGGAGAGGGCTTTGTTGCGTTGAGGATGGGCCGACGCTCAAGCCGCGTCGGGTTTCGGCTCGGGCACCGGTTCGTCGTCTTCGATGCCGAAGCCGTGCATCCGGAAGGCCCATTGCAGGCCGATGAGGGCGCCCTTGACCGAGGGCAGCAGCACCACCGACAGGATCAGGCACAGCGGTAGCCAGATCACGGCGTGCAGCCATTCGGGCGGTGCCCAGTTCTGTTCGACGATGAGCAGGGCCGGCACCACGATATGGGCGACGATGGTGATGGTGAAATAGGGCGGTGCATCGTCCGCCTTGTGCAGGTCCAGCACTTCGCCGCAGGCCGGGCAGGCGTGATTCACCTTCAGATAGGCGTGGAACATGCGCCCCTCGCCGCAGTTGGGGCAGCGCAGCCTGGCGCCGTTCAGCACCGCGGGCTTCCAGTCCCGGGGGGCCGGCTCGGCCGCCTTGTGCGAGGCGCCGGTCTTCACGTCGATGGGCATGGGTTTTCTCCGATCTCGACGTGTACTTAAGTGCGCTTTCTGGACTTCTTCAAGGGTGCGCGACCCCGTGACGCGCCCGCGCCCCGGCGGAAGCGGGGTCCGGGACGGGCAGGTTCGTCGCCATCCATGCCGTCCTTACCCGGGCGGGCGATGGAAAACACCAGGCCGCCGGTGATCGGCGTCGCCTCGCGCAAGGTCACCTTCACCTGATCGCCGAGGCTGAAGCGGTTCGACGGATCGCGCCCGACCAGGGCATGGGCCGCCTCGTCATGGCGGAAGAAATCATTGCCGAGGGACGAAATGGGCACGAGGCCATTGGCCCCGGTTTCGTCCAGGGTGACGAACAGGCCGAAACGGGTCACGCCCGAGACCCGGGCGGTGAAGGTCGCGCCCACCCGGTCGGCCATATAGGCGGCGAGGTAGCGATCCGTGGACTCGCGCTCCGCCGCCATGGCCCGGCGCTCGGTGGTCGAGATGTGTTCGGCGGTTTCCTCGAACAAAGGCACTTCGTCGTCCGACAGGCCGCCGTCGCCCAGCTTGCAGCCCCGGATCAGCGCCCGGTGGACGAGAATGTCGGCATAGCGCCGGATCGGCGAGGTGAAATGGGCGTAGCGCCGCAGGGCGAGGCCGAAATGGCCGATGTTCTCGGGCGTGTAGACCGCCTGGGCCTGGCTGCGCAGCACGATTTCGGCGACCGCGCGGGCGTGCGGCCCCTCGGCGGTCCGGGCCAGGATGCCGTTGAACTGCCGGGGTTTCAGCACCTGCCCCTTGGCCAGCTTGATGTCGATGGTGCGCAGGAATTCGCGCAGGGCGTCGAGCTTGGTCGCGGTCGGCTGGTCGTGCACCCGGTACATGCAGGGCTGGCGCTTCGTCTCCAGTTCTTCCGCCGCCGCGACATTGGCGAGGATCATGAATTCCTCGATCACCCGGTGCGCATCGAGACGGGCGCGCGGCTCGATCGAGAGGACATGGCCGCTGGCGCCGAGGCGGATCACCCGCTCCGGCGCGTCGATCTCCAAAGGCTCCCGCTTCTCGCGGGCGATCATCACCGCCTTCCAGGCGGCCCACAGCGGCTTCAGGACGGGCTCCAGCAGGGGGCCGGTCATCTCGTCGGTCTTGCCGTCGATGGCCTCCTGCGCCTGGGCGTAATGGACGCCGGCGGCGATGCGGATGAGGGCGCGGCTGAAGCGGTGGCGGATCTTGTTGCCCTCGGAATCGAGCCAGAGGTGCAGGGCGAGCGCCGCCCGGTCCTCCCCCTCGATCAGGGAACAGAGATCGGTCGACAGTTCCTCCGGCAGCATGGGCACCACGCGGTCGGGGAAATAGGCGGAATTGCCGCGCTCCTTCGCCGCCCGGTCGAGGGCGGAATTGGGCCGGACGTAATGGGCGACATCGGCGATGGCGACCACGACATGATGCCCGCCCGGGTTCTTCGGATCATCGTCCGGCTCGGCGAAGACCGCGTCGTCGTGATCGCGGGCATCCACGGGGTCGATGGTGATGAGGGGCAGGGGCCGCAAGTCCTCGCGCTTGCCGAGGGGAACCGGAACGGCCTTCTTCGCCTCCCGGATCGCCTCGGGCGGGAAGGCGACGGGGATGCCGTGGCTGTGGATGGCGATCAGGCTGATCGACTTCGCCTCGCCCATGTCGCCGAGGCGCTCGCGCACGCGGACCTTGGGCAGGCCCATGGGCCGGCCGGGCATGGTTTCGGCCGAGACCAGTTCGCCGTCGAGGGCGCCCTTCAGGTCGGCGCTGTCGACCCGGTAATCGGTCTTCGCGCGCCGGTCGACTGAAACGAGGCGAGCCTCGCCCGATTTCTCGATGCGGATGACCCCCATCACCCGTTCCGCCTCGCGGGAGAGGGCGCGCATGATGGTGGCGCGATAGCGCGCGTGGCCCAGATGGTCCTCGCCCCGCTCGATCCGGGCCAGCACGCGGTCGCCCACGGTGGGCGCCGGGCCGGGATGCTTGCCGGGCAGGACGTCGATTTCCGGCACGTCCAGCCCTTCGGGCCATTGCACCGGGCGGGCCAGCAATTCGCCGTCCTCCGGCGCCTCGATCACCTCGATGACGGTGATCGAGGGCAGGGCACCAGCGGCGACCAGGCCACGGCGCCGCTCCCGCCCGAGGATGCCCTGGTCGGCCATTTCGGCCAGCAGGCGTTTCAGCTCAATCCGGGCGTCGCCGGTGATGCCGAAGGCGCGGGCGATTTCCCGCTTGCCGACCTTGCCGGGGTGATCGGCCAGGAATTTGGCGATCTCTTCCTTGGTCGGAAGCGGTGTCATGGCCCGGGGCGGACGCTTCGCCACGCCGATCAGCCCGCCTTCTTCGCTTTGGCGGCGGGCTTCTTGGCCGCCGGCTTTTTCGCCGCCGGCTTCCTGGCCGGGGCTTTCTTGGCCGGGGCGGTCTCGCCCTCGGCCGCGGCAGCTTTCTTCGGTGCGGCTTTCTTCGGTGCGGCCTTCTTCTTGCCGCCGCCCTTGGCCGCCTTGGCCGCGAGCAGGGCGAGGGCTTCCTCGAGCGTCACCGCCTGCGGATCATTGCCCTTGGGCAGGGTGGCATAGATGCCGTTCCACGAGACGTAAGGCCCGAAGCGGCCGTCCATGATGTTGACCGGCTTGCCGTCCTCGGGATGGTCGCCGAAGGCCTTCAGGGGTTCCGCCGCCGCGCGCTTGCCGCGCTTGGGCGGCTCCGCCAGCAGGGAGACGGCGCGGTTGAGGCCGATGGTGAAGGCTTCCTCCGAGGTCGGCAGATTCACATAGCGACCGTCGCACAGGATATAGGGGCCATAGCGGCCAATGCCGGCCTGGATCACCTTGCCGCTCTCGGGATGGGCGCCGATGTCGCGCGGCAGCGACAGGAGGGCAATCGCCTTGTCGAGGTCGACGGCGTCCGGCGTCATGTCCTTGGGCAGGCTGGCGCGCTTGGGCTTTTCACCTTCGCCCTGCTGGACGTAAGGCCCGAACCGGCCGGAGCGCAGGGTGATCTTCTCGCCGCTGGCGGGATCCTCGCCCAGGATCTTGATGCCGTCCTCGCCGATGGCGTTTTTCTGCGCGTCGTCGCCGCCGACGCCGAACTGCCGCGTGAAACGGCATTCGGGATAGTTGGAGCAGCCGATGAAGGCGCCGAATTTGCCGAGCTTCAGCGACAGGCGGCCGTTGCCGCAGGACGGGCAGACGCGCGGGTCCTTGCCATCCTCGCCCTCGGGGAAGAGATGCGGGCCGAGGAGCTGGTCCAGCGCCTCGATCACATCGGAAATCTTCAGCTCCTTGGTGCCGTCGATGGCCGCGATGAAATCGGTCCAGAAGGCGCGCAAGACATCTTTCCAGCCGAGCTTGCCGGCCGAGACGTCGTCGAGCTGTTCCTCGAGATTGGCGGTGAAGCCATATTCGACGTATTTCGTGAAGAAGCTTTCAAGGAAGGCGGTGACCAGCCTTCCCTTGTCCTCGGGGATGAAGCGGTTTTTCTCCATCGTGACATAGGCGCGGTCGCGCAGCGTCGTCAGGATCGAGGCATAGGTCGAGGGCCGGCCGATGCCCAGCTCTTCCAGCTTCTTGACCAGGCTGGCTTCGGAATAGCGCGGCGGCGGCTCGGTGAAATGCTGGGCAATGGTGACCGGGCCGCGGCGCAGGCCCTCGCCCTTGGTCAGTTTCGGCAGGCGGCCGCCGTCCTCGTCGTCGCGCGCGCGGTCGTCCTCGCCCTCCTGATAGAGGGTCAGGAAGCCGTCGAACAGCACGACGGAGCCGGTCGCGCGCAGCACGACCTGGGCATCGCGCGAGGTGACGTCGACCGTCGTCCGCTCGACCCTTGCGCTCGCCATCTGGGAGGCGAGGGCGCGTTTCCAGATCAGTTCGTAAAGCCGCTGCTGGTCGGGGTCCAGGCGGCGCAGCTTGTCGGGATGGCGGGCGAAATCGGTCGGGCGGATCGCCTCATGGGCTTCCTGCGCGTTCTTCGCCTTGGTCTTGTACATGCGGGGCGCGTCCGGCACATAGGCCTTGCCATAGCGGCTGTCGATCAGGCCGCGCGCGGCGTGGATCGCCTCATTGGCCATGGAGACGCCGTCGGTCCGCATATAGGTGATGAGGCCGACGGTCTCGCCGTCGACGTCGATACCTTCATAGAGCCGCTGGGCGAGCTGCATCGTGCGCTGGGCGGAAAAGCCCAGCTTGCGCGCCGCTTCCTGCTGCAGGGTCGAGGTGGTGAAGGGCGGCGCCGGGTTGCGGAAGCCGGGCTTCGATTCGACCGCCTCGACGTGGAAGTCCCGGCGCTCGATCGCGGCCTTGGCGCTTTCCGCCTTGTCGGCCGAATTGATGTCGAACTTGTCGAGCTTCTTGCCGTCGAGATGGGTCAGGCGGGCATCGAAGCCGCTGCCGTCGCCGGCCGCGAAATGGCCGAGCACTGACCAGTATTCCTGGGTCTTGAACCGCTCGATCTCCAGCTCGCGGTCGCAGATCAGGCGCAGCGCGACCGATTGCACGCGGCCGGCCGAGCGGGCACCCGGCAGCTTGCGCCACAGCACGGGCGAAAGCGTGAAGCCGACCAGATAATCGAGGGCGCGGCGGGCGAGATAGGCGTCGATCAGTTCCTGATCGAGCATCCGGGGCGCCTTGATCGCGCTGGTGACCGCCGATTTGGTGATCTCGTTGAAGGTGATGCGGCCGACCTCGACGCCCTTCAGGGCTTTCTTCTCGTTCAGGATCTGCAGGACGTGCCAGGAAATCGCCTCGCCCTCGCGATCCGGGTCGGTGGCGAGATAGAGCCGGTGGGCGCCCTTGCAGGCCTTGGCGATGTCGGCGATCCGCTTCTTGGCGTCCGCGTCGACTTCCCAGTCCATGGCGAAATCTTCGGTGGGACGGACGGAGCCGTCCTTGGCGGGCAGATCGCGGACATGACCAAAGCTCGCCAGCACGGTGTAATCGTGCCCGAGATATTTGTTGATGGTCTTGGCCTTCGCCGGCGACTCGACGATGACGACGTTCATTGGGTCTCGGTTCTACAGCGCAGAAGCAAAAAACGGTCAGATCAGCGAGACCCGCCCGCCGGCATGGCGCATCAGGCGGCCAGCCAGTTCCAGTTCGAGCAAAATGGTGAAAACTACAGGGGGTGTCAATTCGGCTTGCCGCAACAGCTCGTCGACGGCAATCGGCACGGGCGACAATAATTCGATTATCCTGTTCCGGTGCCGGGCGATTTCGGGTTCGTCCGGGGGCTTCGGCGGGCCGGCGGCGAAACCGTCGCGCGCGGGCTCGGCCAGCGGCGCCTCGGCCATGGGGCGCAGGACATCGACGACTTCCGCCCCCGATTCGACGAGGCGGGCCCCCTGGCGGATCAGGTCGTTGGCGCCCCGCGCCCTTGGGTCGAGCGGGCTGCCCGGCACGGCCATCACCTCCCGCCCCGCCTCGAGGGCGAAGCGCGCGGTGATCAGGCTGCCCGACTTCAGCGCCGCCTCGACGACGACGACGCCAAGCGCAAGACCCGAGATCAGGCGATTGCGGCGCGGAAAATGGCGCGCCTGCGGCTGGGTCCCGACCGGCATTTCGGCGACGATCAGGCCGGCCTCGCCGATCCGCGCCTGAAGTTCGGCATGTTCCGGCGGATAGACGATGTCGATGCCGCCGGCGACGACGGCGATGGTCCCGGTATCGAGCGCGGCGACATGGGCAACGCCGTCGATCCCCCGGGCCAGGCCCGAGACGACGATCATGCCGGCCCGGCCGATATCGCCCGCCATTTCGCGCGCCAGGCGCTGTCCGGCGGCCGAGGCGTTGCGGGCGCCGACCATGGCCACGGCCGGCGGCCGCGCCAGATGGACATGGCCCTTCACCGTGATCAGGGGCGGCGCCGCCTCGATCGCGGCGAGCAGGCGGGGATAATCGGCTTCACCCCGGGCGAGGAAGCGGGCACCGGCCTTTTCGGTCGCGGCGATTTCCCGCTCCGCCTCGGCCTTCGCGGGCACGCGCAGCACCCGCCCGCCGCCCTTGCGGGCAAGGCCGGGCAGGGCGTCCAGCGCCGCCGCGGCGGTGCCATAGAGCGACAGCAGATGCTCGAAGGCGACCGGCCCCACGGTTTCCGTGCGGATCAGGCGCAACCGGTCGATCAGGTCGCTGCGGGAAATCGTCGTCTGGTTCACCGGGGCTCCGCCTGAATACCCTGGCATTGTGGCTGGGCTTTCGTTTCGCCTCAAGCCTGTGTCGGCGGCTTCAGCCCGCTTTGGCGGCCTGCGTGCCGTAATGGTTGGCGATGACCGAGACGATCACCAGCTGCAGGAAGTGATAGATCATGATCGGCGCGATGATCAGGCCAAGGGCCGGATTGGCGCCGAAGATGATGCCGGCCAGCGGCACGCCGGTCGCCAGCGATTTCTTCGAGCCGCAGAACAGGGCGGCGATCCGGTCCTCGCGGTTGAAGCCGAGCAGTTTGCACGGGACCGTCAGCACGCCGTAAACGATGAAGAACAGGACGACGGAGGCGACGGCGATTTCGACCAGCAGCGCGGGGTCGTGCTGCTGCCACAGGCCGCTTTCGACGGAATCGCAGAAGGAATTATAGACGATCGCCAGAATGACCGCCCGGTCCAGCAGCTTGATGCGGGCGGCATGGCGCGTCGCCCAGCCGATCAGCGGCCGGTGCAGCAACTGGCCGATCACCGTCGGCAGCAGGACGAGCAGCACGATCTTGAAGATGACCGTGCCGAGCGGCAGGGCGGGCGCGCCGCTCTGGCTCAGATACCAGGCCATCAGGGCCGGTGTCGCGAAGACGCCGATCAGGCTCGACAGGCTGGCGTTGAACAGGGCGCCCGGCACATTGCCCCGGGCGAGCGAGGTCATGGCGACCGAGGACGACACGGTCGAGGGCAGGGCGGCGACATAGAAGAAGCCGGCCCAGATTTCCGGCGGAAACAGCGGGCTCGCCGCCTTTTCGGCGCCGATCGTGACCAGCGGGAACAGCACGAAGGTGCCGAGCACGACGACCAGATGCAGCCGCCAGTGCATCAGGCCCGCCCGCATCTTCTCGGGCGCGAGGGTCAGGCCATAGAGAAAGAAGACCACGGCGATGCCGTAGGACGAGACCCATTCCATGTGCAGCAAGCCGCCGGTGCGGCCCGGCCCCGGCAGGATCACCGCGAGCACGACCATGCCGAACAGCGACAGCAGGAAGGGATCGGTCAGGACTTTCTTCATTCAGGGCACGGCCGCGACAGGGGACGGGAAGGGGCGACCTTGCCCGTCAACCCGGCGCCCTGTCCAACGCCATGTCTGCAGGGGTCAGCCGCGCAGCCGCATGGCGTGCCAGCCGACGTGGCTGGCCATGAAGGTCGAGATGAAATGGTAGGAATGGTCGTAACCGCCCTGCAGGCGCAGGGTCAGGTCGATGCCGGCGCGGTCGCAGGCACTGCGCAGCAACTCGGGCTTCAGCTGGCTGTCGAGGAAATTGTCCGCCGTGCCCTGATCGACCAGAAGCTCGGGCAGACGGGCGCCATCCTCGATCAGGGCGACGGCGTCATGCCGGCGCCACAGCGCCCGGTCGGGGCCGAGATAGGCGGGCAGGGCCTTCTGGCCCCAGGGCACCTGCGTCGGCGCGACGATGGGCGCGAAGGCCGAGACCGAGCGGAAACGGCCCGGATTGCGCAGGGCGACGGTCAGGGCACCGTGGCCGCCCATGGAATGGCCGGTGATGCCCTGACGGTCGAGGTCGATCGGGAAATGCTCGGCGATCACCGCCAGCAATTCCTCGGTCACATAGGTCCACATGCTGAAATGCGGTGCCCAGGGCGCCTCTGTCGCGTCGACATAGAAACCGGCGCCCTGACCGAGGTCATAGGCGTCGTCGTCGGCGACGCCGGTGCCGCGCGGGCTGGTGTCCGGGCAGACGATGGCGATGCCATATTCCGCCGCGGCCCGGCGGTACTCGCCCTTGTCCATCACATTGGCGTGCGTGCAGGTCAGGCCCGAAAGATAGGTCAGCACCGGCACCTTCGCCGACTTCGCCTGCGGCGGCAGGTAGACGGCAAAGGTCATGGTGCCGCCCGTCGCCCAGGACTGATGGCGATAGACGCCCTGCAGTCCCTGGTACGCCTTGTGCAGCTCGACGGTTTCGATGGTCATGGGCAGGCTCCGGTGCGACGCCGTTCGGNGCACATCGGTGCGGCCACGCGCGCCGCCGAAGGCCGTACCGCGCCACACCCGCCCGGTCACCAGCTGAAAGGGACGGGTGGAGATTTCCTGGCCCGCCGCGGCGACGCCGATCACGATGCTCTCGCCCCAGCCCTTGTGCGCGCATTCCAAAGCCTGGCGCATCACCGTGGTATTGCCCGTGCAGTCGAAGGAATAGTCGGCCCCGCCCCTGGTCAGCTCGACCAGATGGGCGACGATATCGCCCGAGACCTTCTTCGGGTTGACGAAATGGGTCATGCCGAAGCGCCGGCCCCACTCTTCCTTGTCGTCGTTCAGGTCGACGCCGACGATCATGTTGGCCCCGACCATGCGCAGGCCCTGGATGACGTTGAGGCCGATGCCGCCCAGCCCGAAGACGACGGCATTG
>NZ_QGLE01000013.1 GCF_003173035.1 Zavarzinia aquatilis | reverse complement strand
CCTGATCACGCCGCTGCCCGGCGCCATCGCCCTGAAGCCCGGCTCCGCCACCCTGCCCTTCTTCGGCGTCGCGCCCCAGGTGGTCGACGCCGAGGGCAATGTGCTCGAGGGCGCGACCGAGGGAAACCTCGTCATCGCCGACAGCTGGCCGGGCCAGATGCGCACGGTTTACGGCGATCACGAGCGTTTCGTGCAGACTTATTTCTCGACCTACCCGGGCAAATATTTCACCGGCGACGGCTGCCGCCGTGACGAGGACGGTTACTACTGGATCACCGGCCGGGTCGACGACGTGATCAACGTCTCGGGCCACCGCATGGGCACCGCCGAGGTCGAGAGCGCCCTGGTCGCCCACGCCAAGGTGGCCGAGGCTGCCGTCGTCGGCTATCCCCACGACCTGAAGGGCCAGGGCATCTATGCCTATGTCACCCTGAATGCCGGCGAGGAACCCACGGACGCGCTGAAGAAGGAACTGGTCGCCTGGGTCCGCCGCGAGATCGGCCCGATCGCCAGCCCGGACCTGATCCAGTTCGCCCCCGGCCTGCCCAAGACCCGCTCGGGCAAGATCATGCGCCGCATCCTGCGCAAGATCGCCGAGAACGAATTCGGCGCCCTCGGCGACACCTCGACCCTCGCCGATCCGTCCGTCGTCACCGACCTGATCGACAACCGGCAGAACAAGTAAGGCGCCCCCACCTCACCCCGGCCCTCTCCGCCCGCTTGCGGGGGGAGAGATACAAGGACGGGGGGTGAGGTGGGCAATCGCCGAGGGATTTCCGCTTCCGGGCACCTGTTCTTTCCCGGTCCATGACCCCCCGTCCGGCCTTCGTGCCCTGGCTGGACGGGGGGTCATGCGAGGAATGCTCATATTGCAATTCCCAAACCCCTTGCCGCATCGCACCATGGAATTGTGCTTTGCCCGCGAGGTTCTTCATGTTGCGTATGTGCGCGTCCGCTTTGATCGCCGTCGTTCTGGCGGCCCCCGCTCTGGCCGACTCCGTCCCGGCCGGATTGCCCGCGGCCTTCGTGAAGGCGCAGGCGAGCGTTCTCGGCCTTGATCCCGTCAACGACAAGATCGCCCTTGGCAGCGCGCATCTCCTGTGCCGCGAGGCCGTCGCCGCCGCGACCGTGCCGGCCATTCCGGGCAGCGAAAGCCGCCGCGCCGCACGCGCGGCCTATGACGGCTTGGCCGAACGGCTGGCGGCGAGCGAGCGCGGTGCCGATGCCCTGCTGGTCGAAGGACTGCGCGATGCCGGACAGGCGGATGCCTCGGCCGAAACCGTCGCCGCTTTGGCCGACCGGGCGCACAAGGGCCTCGCCTCGCGCCTGTTTCAGGTCAATCCGGCCACCGCCCAGGACATCGCCATCACCTGCCGGACGCTGGCCGCCTCGAGTTTCGAGACGATCAATACCCGCCTCGCCGCGCGCTGACACGCGGCGGCCGGGTCGTCAGCCGAGCTTCTTCTCGATGGTTTCGACCAGGGTGCGCAGCACCTTGATGCGGGCATAGTTCTTGTCCTCGCCCTCGACCAGGCACCAGGGCGCGAGTTCGGTCGAGGTGCGGGCGATCATCTCGATCACCGCATCGTCGTAATCGGCGCGTTTTTCCCGATTGTGCCAGTCGTCCGGCGTGATCTTGTAACGCTTGAAGGCCACTTTCTGCCGCTCGCGGAAGCGGCGCAGCTGTTCCTCGGGCGAGACCACCATGAAGAATTTGGCGATGATCATGTCCGAGTCGACCAGTTCCTGCTCGAGTTCGTTGATCTCGGCATAGGCCCGGCGCCAGACCGGCTCGGCCAGCAGGTGGTCGACCCGCTCGACCAGCACCCGCCCGTACCAGGAGCGGTCGAAGATGGCCAGGCGCCCTCGCGGTGGCATATGTCGCCAGAAACGCCAGAGATAGGGATGCTGGCGCTCCTCATCGCTGGGCGCGGCGATGGGCACGATGCGGTAGAAGCGCGGATCCAGCGCCTCGGACACCCGACGAATCGCGCCGCCCTTGCCGGCGGCGTCATAGCCCTCGAACAGGGCGATCACGCCATGATGGCGCAGCGCCTTCTCCCGCGACAACCGCGCCAGCCGCCCTTGCCAATGAGGCAGCGCCTGCTTGTAATCGTCCTTCGACAGGCGCAGGCCGAGATCGAGCGCGCTCAACACATTGGTCGTGCCCAAATGGGTCAGCGGCGGCGGATCGCCCCGGCGCCGGGCAGCCTTACGCGGTGCCGGCAGCTTCGGCTTCTGCTCCGTCGCCTCGTCCTGGGCCGCGATCACGCGCGAAATTTCGTCGACCAGGGTCCGCGCGACGGCGATTTCACGGTAGGACCGATCCAGCCCCTCGATGACGAACCAGGGCGCGACACCGGTCGAGGTTTCGCGCACCGTGCGCTCGGCGATGTTGCGGATGCGGCGATAGGCGCCGGCACGCTTCCAGTCTTCCTTGGTGACGCGCCAGCTGGTCTCATTGTCGGCTTCGAGGGCCTCGAGCCGCTTCTTCTGTTCCTTGGCAGAGAGGTGGAACCAGAATTTGATGACGAGAGCCCCCTCGTCCACCACCATCTGCTCGAAACGCTTGATCGCCTCCAGCTCCATGTCGAACTGGGCCTTGTCGCGACGCCGTTTCAGCCGGTCTTCCATGGGCGGCCCGTACCAGCCGGCGAAATAGACGCCGATACGACCCTTGGCCGGCAGGCTGCGCCAGAAGCGCCACATCGGCGGGCGACAGCATTCCTCGTCATTGGGCGGCAGATCGGGCACGACCTCGACTTGGCGGGGATCGAATAACTCACCGATCAGATGCGCCGTCTCGCTGCGGCCCGCGCCGACCACGCCGTTAACGACGATCAGCACTTCGGTCGAACGGCGATTGATCAATTCGGTCTGCAGCTGGATCAGCCGGGCGCGCAGCCGGGGCATCTCGCGGTCATAGGCCGCCTTGTCCAGCCGGTTGCCGATCTCCGCACTCTCGAACATTCCCACCGCCTCCTTCGTCCAAGGCCGCGACAGGGTTCCCCAACCGCCCCGGCGAAGCAACGGTACAAAAGAAAAGGGGCCGCGGCATGACCGCGGCCCCCAATCTTCAGGCGCTGAAAGGTGCCGATCAGGCGCCCAGCAGGCCGGTCAGCGAACCGAGCGGGTTGCTCGCTGTATCGAAGCTGCCCGTCAGGGTCTCGACCAGGCTGCCCAGCACCGGAATGCTGCTGAGGGCCGAAGCGTCCGGCAGACCGCCGCCGCCGAGCAGCGAGGCCAGCGAACCGAGGTCGCCGAGCGAGCTGAGGCCACCCAGGCCACCGCCGAGCGAGCTGAGGCCACCGAGACCGCCGAGGAGATCGGTACCACCGAAATCACCCGAGAGCAGGCCATTCACCGCGTCGAGCACCGGATCGAGCGCACCGTCGGTCGGACCGACCAGCGCGTCGACCAGCTGGGTCACCGGGCCGAGCGGGCCGGAGGCAACGTTGGTGACGTCGTTCAGCGGACCGGTCAGCGGCGACAGAGCGCCGGTGAGCGGATCAACCAGCGTATCGACCACACCGGCGACCGGCTCCAGCGGCGTGCCACCGAGCAGGTTGGCAACGACACCCTGGACTTCGTCGATGGTGCCGACCGAACCCGAGCCGCCGAGGCCACCGCCGAGGCTGGTCAGGGCACCGACGAGGTCACCGAGCACCGGAACGCCGTCCAGCGGGTTGCTGCCAGCACCCGGCAGACCCGGCAGGCCGCCGGCACCGAGATCGGTCAGGCTGGCGACGAGATCGCCGAGCACCGGAATGCCTTCCAGCGGGTTCGAGCCGCCACCGAGGCCGCCGGCACCGAGGTCGGTCAGGGTCCCGACGAGATCGCCGAGCACCGGAACGCCTTCCAGCGGGTTCGAGCCGCCGCCGAGGCCGCCGGCACCGAGGTCGGTCAGGGTCCCGACGAGATCGCCGAGCACCGGAACGCCTTCCAGCGGGTTCGAGCCGCCGCCGAGGCCGCCGGCACCGAGGTCGGTCAGGGTCCCGACGAGATCGCCGAGCACCGGAACGCCTTCCAGCGGGTTCGAGCCGCCGCCGAGGCCGCCGGCACCGAGGTCGGTCAGGGTCCCGACGAGATCGCCGAGCACCGGAACGCCTTCCAGCGGGTTCGAGCCGCCGCCGAGGCCGCCGGCACCGAGGTCGGTCAGGGTCCCGACGAGATCGCCGAGCACCGGAACGCCTTCCAGCGGGTTCGAGCCGCCGCCGAGGCCGCCGGCACCGAGGTCGGTCAGGGTCCCGACGAGATCGCCGAGCACCGGAACGCCTTCCAGCGGGTTCGAGCCGCCACCCGGCAGGCCGATGTCACCGGCCAGCAGGTCATGCACGCCGTCGAGCACCGGATCGAGCGCGCCGCCGTTCGGGCCGGCCAGAGCGTCGACCAGGCTGGTCACCGGGCCGAGCGGGCCAGTGGCGACATCGGTCAGACCGTTGAGCTGGCCGGTCAGCGGCGCCAGGGCACCGGTGGTCGGATCGACCAGCATGTCGACCGCATCGGCGACCGGCGCCAGCGGGGTGCCGTCGAGCAGATTGCCGACGATGCCCTGCACTTCGTCGATCGCGCCGCCGTCGGCACCGCCACCGAGGCCGCCACCGGCGAGGCCGGTCAGGGCACCGGCGAGATCGCCAAGCACCGGAACGCCTTCCAGCGGGTTGGAACCACCACCGAGGCCGCCACCGCCGAGGCTGGTCAGGGCACCGACGAGGTCACCGAGCACCGGAACGCCTTCCAGCGGGTTGGAACCACCACTCGGCAGGCCGGGCAAACCGCCGCCGCCGAGGCTGGTCAGGGCACCAGCGAGATCGCCGAGCACCGGAACGCCTTCCAGCGGGTTCGCGCCGCCACCCGGCAGGCCGGGCAGGCCGCCGAAGCCACCGGCCAGGGTCGAGCCGCTGAGCAGCTCGTTCACCGCGTCGAGCACCGGATCGAGTTCGCCGTTGCTCGGGCCGGCCAGGCCGTCGACGATTTCGGTCACCGAAGCCAGCGGCGCATTGCCGGCGACGCTGGTGACGTCGTTCAGCTGACCGGTCAGCGGAGCGAGAGCACCGGTGGTCGGATCGACCAGCATGTCCACCGCGCCGACCAGCGGCTCCAGCGGCGTGCCGTTCAGCAGATTGCCGACGACACCCTGCACTTCGTCGATCAGGCCGCCGTTCACGTTGCCGCTGTCGGCGTTCTGGCTGAGCAGGTCCTGCGCGCCATCCGTGGTCGAGTCGAGGGTCGCGTCCTGCGGACCGGCCAGCGCATCGACGATCTCGGTCACGCCGGCGAGGGGCGCATTCGCGTCGACATTGGTGGCGTCGTTCAGCGCCGAGGTCAGCGGGGCGAGAGCGCCCGTGGTCGGATCGACCAGCGTGTCGACGCCGTCAGCCACCGGCTGCAGCGGCGTGCCGTCGAGCGCGTTGCCGACGATGTCCTGAACGAGGTCGATCAGGCCGCCGTTGTAGTCGCCGCTGTTGGCGTCCTGGCTGACCGTGTCCTGCACGCCGTCGACGACGCCGCCCAGGGTCGAGTCGCTGCCGCCGGCCAGGGCGTCGACGATGTCGTTCACCGGCGAGAGCGGCGCATTGGTGTTGCTGTCGGTCACGTCGTTCAGCGGACCCGTCAGCGGCGCCAGAGCACCGGTGGTCGGGTCGACCAGCGTGTCGACCAGATCGGCCACAGGCGCCAGCGGCGTGCCGTCGAGCAGGTTGCCGGCAACGTCCTGGACGGTGTCGATCAAGCCGTTGGTGCCGTTGGTACCGCCACCGCCGCCATTGCCGCCGCCGCCATTGCCGCCACCGCCGTTGCCGCCGCCGCCATTGCCGCCGCCACCACCGTTGCCGCCGTTACCACCGCCGCCGTTGCCGCCGTTGCCGCCCGAGCCGCCACCGCCGATCGGCAGTTCGCCGCCGCCAGCGCGGCTGATCTGGCGCAGGCCGAAGCCCGAACCGGTCAGCATGAAATAGTTGCTGCGCAGGGCACCGTGACGCTGGATGTCGATCAGGGTCGGACCGCTGGAAGCCTGCTTGGTCCGGTTGGTGTCCATCAGGTTGGTCGCGGGCGTCAGATAGAAGCGGACACCGCCGAAGCCGGTCGCGCCATCTTCATCGAACATGCCGTTGGCGAAGAGCGCGACACCCGGGACTTCCGGCAGCAGCGCTTCGATGCCGACGTCGCCGCCCACACCGGTATCTTCCGCGTAGGCGACACCGGCGCCGAGGCGCAGGTTGGGATTGACGTAGATCGAGGCGCCGACGCGGCCGTAGAAGCTGTCTTCGACGACATCGCCCCACTGATAGCCGGCGAGGCCTTCGAGGGTGACGTTATCGAGATAATATTCGGCGATGCCGGAGACCGAATACTGCTTCAGCCCTTCGACATAATAGCCGCCGCCGGCGATACCGACCATGAACTGCTGCGGGTCGCGATAGAAGAGCTGAGCCGCGCCGCCCGCGTAGCCCGCCTCGTCCGCCACGACACCGGCGATCGCGTCGATCTGGAAGCCCATGTTCTGGCCGATCGGAGCCGCGATCGAGGCCGTGCCACCATAGAGCGTGCCGTTATCGTCACCGCCGCCGAAGATGTCGAACTTGCCGCTGACGCCGGCCAGCGCGTCGTTCCCGTAACCGAACTGGTCCCCGGAAACAGGCACCGCATCCTGAGCGGAGCTCCAGGTCGCGACCGCAAGGGTCGAGACCAGCGCCGTCGAGGAAAGGACCACCTTAAGTCGCCCGCCCGTAACAGACCTGTAAGGTCCACGCTGTCCGTGTTTCATTTCTTCCCGCCTCGTCAGCACTTGGCACTGTGCCCTAATGTGACTTGGGTGCCCCAAGCCGCCTGGATCGTCAAAAACAGCTGCCACCAATTTGGGAGAGAGACCCCCCAATACTGAGGCAACAACCCCCGTAACGTCAGTATCCGTCCAGATTTCGCACTTGGACCCGATCTGAAACCCCGGAAGCTTCACGAACTGGATTGTGTGATGTCCGCCTGATCATTTCGATTACGAACACCGCCGGAATAGAGAGTACCCGCCAATGCTTCCACCAAACTGGTTGGATAGGCTGCAGGCGGCACTTCCCCTGCGACACCATCGGGCAAATTCTGCCGGGCGACGGCATCATTAACCTTAATTTCTTCATACATACTTGTGGGACAATACAGGACCCATCGGGAATCGGCCCGGATTTGGCGTCCGAATACGATCCCTCGGGGCTGTGCGACATTTTCGCCGCGGTCGCGGCGGAAATGGTGACGGCCGTCACGTCCCGCCCCGCCCGGGGTGTGAGCTTGCTCACTTTCTTCGGCCGGTCCGCGGGCTACATTTCTCTCAGGTCAGGGCGAGATACAGCGATGGCCCCGAACCGGTACATGTTCAACCTGAGACGAAGGGCGAATTCATCATGAGCAACGAACTGTCCATCAAGCGCGGCACCAAGACCGATCCGGCCGATGTCGGCAGCATCGACAAGAGCAAGCTCGGCATCCTGCTGGCCAAGCCGCCGCAGACCGAAACCGAAGGCCAGGCTGCCTACAGCGGCTATACCCAGTGCCCCTGGTGCGGCCATGTCGGCTGGACCGTCGGTCTCGACACCAACTATTATGTCGACATCGTCTGCGGCTCCTGCGGCGGTTACTTCCGCGCCTGACGACGCATCGGGGTGGGTAATTCCAGAGATTACGCACCCCGGGCCCGCCCCCGGCCGCCACGGCGGCCGGGCCGCGCGCCGCTTGCCACGACGGCGCCGGCAGCACAGGCTGCGCGCCATGGCCACCGATTCCATTCCCGACCGTCGCCGCTTCATCGCCGAGAACACGGCGGTGGTCTCGCCCCCGCATACGCCGGAGCTGCGGCTCCATCTGGCGAGCGAAGCCATCCCGCTCTGGCACAAGACCGAGGAAGACCTCGGCGCCCTGGGCCTGCCACCGCCCTTCTGGGCCTTCGCCTGGGCCGGCGGACAGGCATTGGCGCGCTATATCCTCGATCATCCCGAACTGGTCGCGGGCCGGCGCGTGTTCGATTTCGCCTCGGGCTCGGGCATCGTCGCCATAGCGGCGGCGCGGGCCGGTGCCCGCACTGTTCTTGCCAGCGATATCGACCCTTTCGCCCTCGATGCGATCACCCTCAATGCCGCGCTGAACGGGGTCAGCGTCGAGGCGCAGGCCGCCGACGTGATCGGCAGGACCGACCTTGCGGCCGAGGTCGTGCTGGCGGGGGATGTCTGTTACGAGCAGCCGATGTCAGGCCGGGTGACCGACTGGCTGGGCGGTCTCGCCGCCGCCGGTCGCGTGGTGCTGGTCGGCGATCCGGGGCGCAGCTACCTGCCGCGCGAGCGACTGGAGTCGCTGGCCATCTATGAAATTCCGGTATCCCGAGAGCTCGAGGATGCCGAGGTCAAGCGGACGTCGGTCTGGCGCTTCATCGGGGCCTGAACGGACGCCGTGCCCGTGGCGGTTCCCACGGGCACGGCCTGGCCGTCAGGCCACCTGCCAGCTGAGCGCCGTCAGGCCACCTGCCAGCCGAGCGCCGTCAGGCCGCCTGCCAGCCGAGCACGGCCTTGATCTCGAGGAATTCCTCGAGGCCGAACTCGCCCCATTCACGACCGTTGCCGGACTGCTTGAAGCCGCCGAAGGGCGCGGCGAAGTCAGGGCCGGCGCCGTTCAGGTGCACGTTGCCGGTGCGCAGCCGGGCCGCGACCTTGCGCGCGTGCTCGATATCGCCCGACTGCACATAGCCCGACAGGCCATAGACCGTGTCATTGGCCATGCGAATCGCGTCTTCCTCGGTGTCATAGGGCAGGATGGCGAGCACCGGGCCGAAGATTTCCTCACGCGCGATGGTCATGTCGTTGGTGACGTCGGCGAAGACCGTCGGCCGCACGAAATAGCCTTTGTTCAACCCCTCCGGCAGGCCGAGACCGCCGGTCACCAGGGTCGCGCCCTCCTCGATCCCCTTGGCGATGAGGCCCTGGATCTTGCGGAAATGCACATCCGAGACGACAGGCCCCATGGTCACGCCCTTGTCGAAGGGATTGCCCACCTTGATCTGCTCGGCCGTCGCCTTCGCGATCTCCATCGCCGCGCCCTGCGATTCGCGCGGCACGAACATCCGGGTCGGCGCATTGCACGACTGGCCGGAATTGTTCATGACGCCGCGCACGCCGCCGCTGACCGCCGCGGTGAGGTCAGCATCGCGCAGGATGATGTTGGCCGATTTGCCGCCCAGTTCCTGATGCACGCGCTTGACCGTGTCGGCCGCCGCCTTGGCGACGAGGACACCCGCCCGGGTCGAGCCGGTGAAGGAGACCATGTCGATATCGGGATGGGACGACAGCGGCTGGCCGACGCCCGGCCCATCGCCATTGACGAGGTTGAACACGCCTTTGGGCACGCCCGCCTCGTGCAGCACTTCGGCGAAGATCATGGCATTGACGGGCGCGATCTCGGACGGCTTCAGAACGACGGTGCAGCCGGCGGCGAGCGCGGGCGCGACCTTGCAGACGATCTGGTTGATCGGCCAGTTCCACGGCGTGATGAAACCGCAGACGCCCACGGGCTCCTTGGAGATCGCCGTGGTGCCGCGCACGTCCTGAAACTCGAAGGTTTTCAGGACTTCGATCATCTTGGCGAGATGGGCGACGCCGGTCGCCGCCTGCGCCGCCTTGGACAGGAAGGCGGGCGCGCCCATTTCGGTCGAGATCGCCTCGACGAAATCGGCGTAGCGCGCCTGATAGGCGGCGAGAATCCGCTCGAGGAGGGCAATGCGCTCTTCCCGCGTCGTCTGGCTGTAGCTCTCGAAAGCCGCCCGCGCCGCCTTGGCCGCCCGGTCGACATCGACCGCCGAGCCGAGGGAAATCCGCGCGAAAGCCTCTTCGGTCGCCGGATTGATGACATCGAGCGCCTTCGGCACCGCCGGATCGACCCAGGCACCGTCGATATAGAACTTCAGATAGTCTTTCATGAGCCTCCTCCTCGCCGGTTGCTCCGGCCTTGTCGTGGTCTGGGACGTTAGGGCCATTGATAGCCGGCGTCGAGTGTCGTGGGCGAATGCCAGCCTCCTGCGGGCTCGGCACCAATTCGGCGTGAAATAGCTGACAATTTGTCCAACTCTCACTTGACGGCCAAGGCCGGCTGTTTCACTGCAATAGGCGGATATCGGACGAGGGATCGACATGCCACGCGCCACGACAACGATCTTGCTGGCGCTTTGCGCCGGCGCCACGCTCGCCGGCTGCGACAGCCTCGGCGACCGTCTGTCGAAGCGCCGGGCGTTCCCGGATTACTACACGCAGCCGACCGCCCCGGCGACGGCGCCCGGCAACACGGAAAACGCCGCGCCTGCCGCCGAACCCAGGCCGGTGCCCGCCCCCATCATCGAATCGACCCCTTCCGCCCTGCCTGCCGCATCGCCCACCGAAGCCGCCCCCGAGACGAACTCATCGGCGGAAGGCACGGCGGTCGATCCCGCGGCCGGCGCAACCACGATCTTCGACGCGACAAGCGCACCGGCGGCCCCCTCCACAACGACGCCTTCGATGCCGGCGGATCCCGCCGCGGGGGCGACCGTGATCTATGATGCCGGCGCGAATGCACCAGCCGCGCCTGACGCGGCGACGCCGCCGGGCGGCCCCGGCCCGCTCTTCATCGAAGTCCCGCCGGCTTCCGCCCCGGCGACGCCCGAGTCGACACCCGCCGACGCCGCCGCCACGGCGCTGCCGTCCGCCACGCCCGAGCCAGTCCCGGCCCCCGCCGCCGATCCCGTGTCCCCTCTGCCGGAGCCGGTCGAGCCCCCCCAGCCGCAGGCGGTCGGGACGACCGAGCCGCAGGCGGTCGGGACGACCGAGCCGCAGGCCGTGGAGGAATCGGGGACAAAACCGGCCGAAAGCGCCGAAACGAGCGATTCCCATGCCGTGGCATCCCCGGAGTCGGCCGCCACGCCGGCCGAACCCGCCGCGACGGGCGGCGCCCTGCCGGCACGCAGCATCAGAATCATTACGCCCTGAGTCAGGGATCTGGCTGAGTCAGGAAACAGGCTGAGTCATGACAACAGGCGGCCGGAAACGGCCGTCTGCGCAAGGCGAGGGAAAGGGGGGATTGATCGCCGATTCCGGCCCGCGATCAGAGGGCGTTCGCCATGCGGCCGAACTGGGCGAGAACCCAGTCGCCGATCTGAAAGACGACGAGGAACACCACCAGCGAAATCAGGCTGGCGATGAAGACATATTCCAGAGAGGTGGCCCCCTGCTCCTCGACGGACGGAGGGGGCGGAGTCGCTTCCTGGACCGTAAGGCCGGCGAGGCGGCGTAACGCTGCCCTGATCATGCCGAGACGCCCTCTCATATTAAGCCCCGCCGCATCGCCTGGGCGACACAGCGGGGCAAAGGCCCTTGATCGAAGATGACCCCGAAGGGATCAGTCAGACGATTAGGTGGCGTTGTTCAGCGTGTCCGAGACGTTGGTGAACACATCGCTGATGCCATTGCCGACGAAGCCCATGGCCACGATGGCGGCGACGGCGATCAGCGCGGCGATCAGGGCATATTCGATGGCGGTCGCGCCGCGTTCGTCGGTCTTGCGCATCGAGGCGATCAGATTGCGAAGCATTTCATCTCTCCTGTTCGGGACATCGGCTCTATCCGATCCCGTCAAACGGGTACCATATTCCTAGCGCCAATCAATCCGCCCGGCGCATGAGAAGACTATGGACCGTAATTCTTAACGCGGCGTTTCGATTGCAGGGCGTACCCGGAAAAGCGCCAGAGATTGCACCAAATTGGATTGAATAGGCACGAATTCCAGGAATTCCGGGGCATTGGCGGCCAAAAGATGCCCATTCAGGTAACCGGGATCGAGTCGTCGCAGGATGCCACCGCCCGCGACCAGACACACGGCGATGTAATCGACATCGCGCCTGCGCAGGACCGTTAAAACGGCCTGAGGATCGGTTGCGGAAAACACCGCGAGGGCGTCGTGCAGCGATGCCGAGCCGCGATGGTAAGGCCCGGCCACGGTGCGGAAAGCAGTCTCGTAGGCGATTCTCGGCCCGGCATTGATATCGTCCGACAGCACGATCGGATCGTCGGGGCCCTGAAGCTCCGGGGAGCGGACACCGTTCAGGGCGGCGACCAGCTGCGACAGATCGCAGGCCTCGCGCCGGACTTGCTCCCGCCCCGGCAGTGCAAGGCCGGCAAGCGGCACGATCAGGGCCATCCCGAGGGTTACCAGCGCCAGGCCGGCGATCCTGGGCAGCCACCGCAGCCCAGCCAGCACCCGCCCCGCCGCAGCCAGCAGACCGGCCGAGGCGACGGTACCGGCCGCCGCGAATTCGACAATGAAGCGCCGGAATTCCAGCCCGGCGACGAGTGTCATGAGAGCGGTCGCCAGAAGGACGACGATGGCGCGGCGGGCAGGCCCCTCCCCCTTTCCGACCAAGGCAAAGGGCAGCCAGAGGACGGTCAGCGCGATTCCCCCGACCTGGGAGAGGAGATCCGACCAGCCCACGACCTGTCGCAGATCGAAGGGCTGCATTTCCTTGATCCGGCCGATCACCGCCTGCATGTCAGGATCGGTGAAGCTGAGCGACGCCTTCTCGAACCCGGGGAAGGCCAGCGCGAGGGCCGCCAGAGCCACCACCGAAAACAGGGCGCCGACAACGATACGTCGCCATACCCGGCGCTTCTCGCTCGTCCTCCGTACAAGGAGGCGGTCGAGCAGCAAGCTGCCGGCGAAGACGAAGGTCATGGCGAGACCGAGGCCGAGATGGACGATGGAAACGCGGTCATGCTCGGCCGTCAGCCACCGGGCCGGTTCCACATCGACGGCAAGGGCAAGAGCGATCCCGCCGGTGAAACCAATGGCGATCCGCAGCCCCTGCGCGGCGAGCGCCGCACCCTCGTCCCTGCCCGCCACGAACAGAAGGCCGAAGGCGGCCAGTATCGGCACCACGACGAGCAAAGCCTCCGGGCCGACCCAGACCCCGAGTGCCCCGGCGGCACCGGCCAGCAAGGCCATGCCATGACGCTCCACCGACATCGCCGCCCGCAGCGCGGCGCCGAGCAGGACCACGGCGCAGAGCAGGATCAGCACATGGTGATCAGCCCGCCCCACGGCGCCATAGGCGAGCACGATGGGCTGGGCCAGCAGCATGATGCCGGCGAACCAAGAAACCTCACGCGACCACAGCGCGCGCGCCGCCCAGACCGCGAGCAGACAGGCGATGATGTGCAGCACGGGACAGATCAGCATCCCCGACCACCACAGCGCCTGTGGCTGGGGCACGCCCAGCGCCGCCGCCACCATCGCCGGCCCCAGGATCAGCAGGTCGAGCGGCCGGGTCCAGTGCAGGGGCATCCCTTCGGGCGCGCCCATGCGCGTTACCGTGTTGTCCCACCAGCCGCCGCCCTGCCACAATTGCTCGACCCGGAGCAGCCTTGTATAGCTGTCGGTATCGAGAAGCCGGTGCGCGCCGATGGCGCCGTCCGGCCCACCCGCCAGGCGCAGGTGCAGGGCAAGGGCGGCCAGGATGAACAGAAACGGCAGAAGGCGGCCGGCGAAAGTACGGTTCATGGCATTCCAGCTTCAGACAGGACCGAGCATCCGGTCGCGCGAACCGGCGGTTGGCGCCCATTGCAGCACGAATAGGGTTAACAAATGAACGCCGTCGACGATCCCCACCCCCAGACGGCCCCGGCGGTGGTGATCGGCGGTGGCCCCGCCGGTCTGATGGCGGCGGAAAGCCTGCTCGACGCCGGCTGCGCGGTCGCGCTTTACGACGCCATGCCCTCGCTCGGGCGGAAATTCCTGATGGCGGGCAAGAGCGGCCTCAACATCAGCCATGCCGAGGCGCTGGAGCCCCTGCTGGGCCGCTACGGCCCGGCGCGGCCCCGGCTGGAAGCCGCGATCCGATCCTTCGGCCCGGGCGAGATCACCGCCTTCGCCGCCGGTCTCGGCATCGAGACCTTCACCGGCTCGTCCGGGCGCATCTTTCCGGCCGGCTTCAAGGCCGCGCCCCTGCTGCGCGCCTGGCTGCGCCGCCTGCGCGCCAAGGGGCTTAAGATCCATGTCCGGCACCGCTGGTGCGGTTTCGGTGACGATGGCGCCCTCCGTTTCGAGACGCCCGGCGGCCCATGCGGCATTCCGGCCCCGGCAGCCACCGTGCTCGCCCTCGGCGGCGCCAGCTGGCCCAACCTCGGCAGCGACGGCGCATGGCGCCCCCTGCTGTCGGCGCGGGGGATCGCCACCCATGACTTCGGTGCCAGCAATTGCGGTTTCGACGTCGCCTGGTCCGAGGTGTTTCGCGGGCGTTTCGCCGGCCAGCCGGTGAAACCCGTCGCGGTGCGCTTCGGCGATCAGGAGGTCCGGGGCGAATTCGTGGTGACGGAAGGCGGGGTCGAGGGCGGCGCCATCTATCCCCTCGCCGCGGCGGCGCGGCGCGCGCTCGATCAGGGGCAACCGGCCATCCTCCTCCTCGACCTGATGCCGGGGCGGGACGAGGCGGCCCTCGCCGCCGCCCTGTCGAAGCCGCAGGGGCGTCACAGCCTGACCGATCACCTGCGCCGCTGCCTTGGCCTAAGCGGCGTCCGCGCCGGCCTGCTGCGCGAGGGGGCGGCTCCGGCGGACCTTGCCTCGCCGCAAGGTATCGCGCGGCGCCTGAAGGCCCTGCCCCTGCCCCTGACGCGGGCAAGGCCGCTGGCCGAGGCGATCTCGACCGAGGGCGGCGTCGCGCTCGACGCGCTCGACGATGATTTCATGCTGAAGGAACTGCCAGGCGTCTTCTGCGCCGGGGAGATGGTCGACTGGGACGCGCCAACCGGCGGCTATCTGCTGACCGCCTGCCTCGCCCTCGGCCATCGGGCCGGGCAAGGCGCCGCGCGCTGGCTGCGCGGGGGGCCGGTGTCGCTTTCACAATGATCGAAGGGATCACTCGTCGCCCCGGCGCAGGCCGGGGCCGCGTGACGAGAATGCTCCCTTTCCGTCACAAGATGCCGGCCTTTCGCCGGCAAGACGAGAAAAAGGAAACTTCCGGCCGTCCGAAAAGGACGCCGAGGCCCCCGGCGGAGAGCCGGGGGCCGCCCGAAACTGCTTACTTGTTCTTGCCGTGACGGGTCTTGATCCAGCGGACCGAGCCGGACTTGGAGCGCATCACGATGGTTTCCGTGGTGATGCCGAGCGGGGTGATCTTCACGCCTTCCAGCATCGAGCCGTCGGTGACGCCGGTCGCGACGAAGATGACATCGCCGCGGGCGAGGTCCTCGAGGTCATACTTGAGGTTGAGGTCGGTGATGCCGGCCTTCAGCGCGCGCGCCTTTTCCTCGTCGTTGCGGAACAGCAGACGGCCCTGCATCTGGCCGCCGATGCAGCGCAGCGCGGCCGCCGCCAGCACGCCTTCCGGCGCGCCGCCCGAGCCGAAGTAGATGTCGATGCCGGTGTCCGGCTCCGCCGTGGCGATGACGCCGGCGACGTCGCCGTCCGGGATCAGGTTGATGCGGGCGCCGGCGGCGCGCACCTTGGCGATCAGCTCAGCATGGCGCGGGCGGTCGAGGATGCAGGCGGTGACCTGATCGACCGGCACGCCCTTGGCGTCGGCGATGGCCTTCAGGTTCTCGGCCGGATCGCGGTCGATATCGACGATGCCGGGGGCATAGCCGCCGCCAACCGCGATCTTTTCCATGTAGACGTCGGGTGCGTGCAGGAAATGGCCGCGACGAGCCAGCGCGACCACGGCGAGGGCATTCGGCCAGGCCTTGGCGGTCAGAGTCGTGCCTTCGAGCGGGTCGAGGGCGATGTCGATTTCCGGACCCTTGCCGGTGCCGACTTCCTCGCCGATGTAAAGCATCGGGGCTTCGTCGCGCTCGCCTTCGCCGATGACGACGGTGCCCTTGATGTCCATCTGGTTCAGCGCCGTGCGCATGGCGTCGACGGCGGCCTGGTCGGCGGCCTTTTCGTTGCCACGGCCCGCCAGCTTCGCCGCGGCGATGGCCGCCGCCTCGCCGACCCGAACGAGTTCGAGCACGAGGGCGCGATCGTCCTCCGCCCCGATTTCGCCGGGGGCGGCCTTGGCAGTCTTCTTCGTCGCCATGTCCAGTTCCTTCAAATCCACTCTGCGCCGCCTCAGGCGCGCTTTATCTGTTCGATGCGAATCATGGTGGGGGCCTCGAGAACCGAGGCCAGCGCGCCGATCCGCGCCATGGCCCGCGCCATGGCGGCTTCCTGTACTTCGTGCGTCACGATCACCACCGGCACGCCTTCGCCAGGCGCGCGTCCCCGCTGCAGCAGGGACTCAATCGAGACCTGCTCGTCGCGCAGGATGGCGGCAATGTCGGCGATAACCCCCGGCCGATCAACCACGGAAAGCCGAAGGTAGCAGGCACCTTGTCGCGCCGTGACCGGCATCACCCTGGCGGGCGACAGTGCCTCGACCGGCACGCCGAACAGCGGCAGCCGGACGCCGAGGGCGATGTCGACGATATCGGCCATCACCGCCGAGGCGGTGGGGCCGGCACCGGCGCCCCGGCCCTCGAACATCATGCGGTCGACGAAATCGCCATGCACCACGACGCCGTTGAACACGCCGTCGACATGGGACAGGGGCGAGCCCTCGGCGATCATCACCGGGTGGACGCGGACGTCCAGCCCCTCGCCGGTGGAACGGGCGGTGCCGACCAGCTTGATGCGGAAGCCGAGTTCGCGGGCGAAGGCGATGTCGAGCGCCGAGACCCGGCGGATGCCCTCGATGTGAACGGCGTCGAAGTCGATCTTCGCCCCGAAGGCGAGACTGGCCAGCAGGGCGAGCTTGTGCGCGGCATCGACGCCGTCGACGTCGAAGCTGGGGTCCGCTTCGGCATAGCCGAGCTTCTGCGCCTCGGCCAGCGCGTCCTCGAAGGAGGCGCCGCTCTCGGCCATGCTGGTCAGGATATAGTTCGAGGTACCGTTCAGGATGCCGTAGACAGCCTCGATCCGGTTGCCGGCCAGCCCCTCGCGCAGGGCCTTGACCACCGGAATGCCGCCCGCGACCGCCGCCTCGAAATTGAGGGCGACGCCCGCCTTCTCGGCCATCGCCGCGAGGGCGACGCCGTGATGGGCGAGCAGCGCCTTGTTGGCGGTGACGACCGGCTTGCCCCGCGACAGGGCCGCCTCGACCGCGGCCTTGGCCACGGTCTCGCCGCCGATCAGCTCGACCACGAGGTCGACATTCTCGTCCGCGGCCATCTCGACCGCGTCGGCATACCAGCGCGCCCCGCCGAGGGCATTGCCGAGGCCGCGATCCTTGGCCGGATCGCGGGCCGAGACCGCGGTGATCTCGATCCGCCGCCCGGTACGCAGGGCGAGACGGTCGGCATGAGCCGCGAGCAATCGCACGAGACCGCCGCCGACCGTTCCCAGGCCGGCGACACCCAGTCGCAAGGAATCCGTCACGCCACGACCTTTTTCTGCACCGCCGCGTCCTGCGGACGCGCGGGGTCCGCCGAGGCGAGGAAACGTTTGATGTTGCGGATGGCCTGGCGCGTGCGGTGCTCGTTCTCGACCAGCGCGATGCGGACATGGCCATCGCCGTATTCGCCGAAGCCGAGGCCCGGCGCCACCGCGACCTTGGCCTCGGTCAGCAGGCGCTTCGAGAATTCGAGGCTGCCGAGATGGGCGAAGGCGGGCGGGATCGGCGCCCAGGCGAACATGGTCGCGGGCGGCGACGGCACGTTCCAGCCGGCGTCGAGCAGGCCGGGGATGAGCACGTCGCGCCGCGCCTTGTAGATCTGGCGCGCTTCCTCGACACAGTCCTGCGGGCCGTTCAGGGCGGCGGTGGCCGCGACCTGGATGGGCGTGAAGGCGCCGTAATCGAGATAGGACTTCATGCGGGCCAGGGCCTGGATCAGCTTCTGGTTACCGACGGCGAAGCCCATGCGCCAGCCGGGCATGGAATAGGTCTTGGACATCGAGGTGAACTCGACCGCGATATCCTTGGCGCCCGGCACCTGCAGGATCGACGGCGGCGGATTGCCGTCGAAATAAATCTCCGAATAGGCGAGGTCGGAGAGGATGTAGATCCCCTTGGCCCGGCAGAATTCGACGATGGGGGCGTAGAAGTCGAGGTCGACCACCTCGGCCGTCGGGTTCGACGGGTAGTTCAGCACGATGGCCGTCGGCATCGGCACCGAATGGCGCGTCGCCCGCTCGAGCACGGTCATGAAATCCGTCTCGGGCGTGACCGGCGGCAGCGAGCGGATCGCGGCACCGGCGATGATGAAGCCATAGGGATGGATCGGATAGGACGGGTTCGGCACCAGGATGGTGTCGCCCGGCGCCGTGATCGCCTGCGCGAGATTGGCGAGGCCTTCCTTGGAGCCGAGGGTCGCGATGACTTCCCGGTCCGGGTCCAGCTCGACGCCGAAACGGCGCGCGTAATAGGCGGCCTGGGCCTTGCGCAGGCCCGGAATCCCGCGCGAAACGGAATAGCGGTGGGCGCGCGGGTCGGCCACGGTCTCGACCAGCTTGTCGACGATGTGCTTCGGGGTCGGCAGATCGGGGTTACCCATGCCGAAGTCGATGATGTCCTCGCCGCGGGCGCGGGCCTTGGCCTTCAGGGAATTGACCTGCTCGAAGACATAGGGCGGCAACCGCCGGATGCGATGAAATTCGGGATCCATGATCGGACCTGATGTCCCTTCAAGGGAATGCGAGTTGAGAGAGTGAGTAGATTACTCGACGAAGACGACCGCTTCGGGCCCCTTGCCCCGGTTGCGCTGGCTGGCGGCCCCGGCGTCGGCGACGATCGCCTCCACCTTCACCGCCTGCGCGGGCACGCCCGCGGCCATCAATTCGGCCGCCACGGCATTTGCCCGGTCGATCGACAGCCCAAAGGCCCCGATCGAGTCGCCGCCATCGCCCTTGGCACGGGCATAGCCGACGATCCGCACCTGCGCCGCACCGGAATGCAGCGCGGAAGCCATCTGACGGATGGATTCGCGCGCTGCCGGCGAAAGGTCGATCGACCCTGCGGCAAAACCGATCACCGTGCCACTGCCTGAAGCCGATCCCGCCGCGGCAGCGGCGGTGGTAGCTCGGCTGGCCGGCGCGGCGGCACGGCGGCCTGCGTCGCGCGGCGTGTCGAGATCGACGCGAACGCGGGCGGGCGCGGCCCCGCCAAGGGCCGCCTGCATCGCCGCCGTCATGGGCACGCCGGTGACCGGCAGGGCGGGCGCGCGCGACGCCTCGAACTGCGGCATCGCCGTCGGAACATTGCGCGGGCTGCGGGTTTCGGCCAGCTGCTGCTGGTAGATATCGGCGACGATGACGCCGGGCGGCGCCTGGGCAGGAATCGCCAGCTCACGGGAAGCACCCGCGGTGACGAGGGCAAGGCTGCGCGTCTCGACCGGGGCCGGGGCGGGCGCCGTGCCGGCGCGGCCGGGCGCGACCGCGGGCTGGGCCCCGCCGGCCACCCGAATCTGGGGCGCGGGCGCGGGCGGCGCATAGCGGCTGCCGACCGGGGCCGGCTCGGCGGCGGCGACCGTCGTCGTGCCGCGGGCGGCGGCGACCGAGGCCGGGGACGGCACGGGCGCCCGTTCGCCGGCCGGGGCCGAACTGATCGAGGCGATGACGCGCGGCGTCGGGCCAGACGCCATCTGCCGCTGCTCCTGCCCCTCGGGCGCGGGCAGGCTGGCGACGGTCGGCGGCACCTTCAACGGGCGCACCGCGCCCGTGGTCGGCCGCGGCGCGGCGGGGTCGGCGACGGCTTCCGCCTGGGCCGACGGCCGGGCGACGGCGCGCGGCACGGCGGCGGCATAGCCGCTGCCGGTATTGGCGGCCGGGCGGCTGGAATAGGACGCGGCTTCCGGCGTCGAGGGCAGCGGCGGCGGCACCTGGCCACCGTCGGCGCGGCGCTGATAGCTGCCGAAGGGCGTGATGCCCCGGGCTTCGGCGGCCTGGCGGCGCTCCTCATTGGGATCGCGGATTTCGCTGGCGGCGACCGGCGGCAGGCTGCGCGGCGACGGCGCGGCGGCTTCCTCGCCGCCACGGAGGGCCTGGCTGGTGTATTGCGCGTTCTGTCGGTCGCCCGCGAGGCTGTTGGTGATTCTCACCCGCTCCGCCGCCGTGGTCGAAGGTGTCGGCCGCGTGGGCACCGACGACAGGGACGGAAAGCTCTCCTCGATGGTCGCCGGGCGCCGCACCGCATCGGCATCGCTCGTCGTCTCCGGCGTGTTGCCGGCGGTCGAAGGCGAATCACTGGCCGACTGGGCGAACCCCGGCGTGCCGGCCGCGAGCACGGCGCCCAGCGCGGCCGAGGCGACGCTCACCGCCACGACGATGGAAGGCACCAGACGTGCCGATCCTTCTGCGCCCCGCAAGACCCTAGCGACCATGGATTGAACCCCGAAACGACCCGGCCCGCGCGGGCCGCATAACATTTAGACAGACGTCGACTTTAACGCATAACGCAGACCAATTATACTCCCCCGCACGAGGAAGCCCACGCCCGTCAGTCTCTCAACAATAAGGAATGGTTCATGGCCGATCAACACGGCAAAGACCAGCAGCCGATCCCGGACCCGGCCGCCTTTGCCCGCAACATGGTTGAAGTCGCCAAGCGCTGCCGGAAACTCGTCGCTGAATTCATGGAACGGCAGGACATCGTCCGCAAGAACGTGAATTTCGATCCGCAGAATCTGGTGGCCGCCTACCTCGAGATGACGGCCAAGATCATTTCGAATCCGTCCTATATGCTCGATGCCCAGGTCAAGCTGTGGAAGGATTACGCCCAGCTGGTGCAGAGCGCGACCAAGCGCCTGCTCGGCGAGAGGCCGTCGCCGGTGATCGCCCCCTCGAAGAGCGACAAGCGCTTCAAGGACAAGAGCTGGGAAGAGAATCAGGCCTTCGACTTCATCAAGCAGTCCTACCTGCTGGCCGCGCGCTGGATCCAGAACACGGTCCACGACGTCGAGGGGCTGGACGCCAAGACCAAGAAGAAGGTGGAGTTCTATACCCGCCAGTTCGTCGACGCGATCGCGCCCTCCAACTTCGTGCTGACCAATCCCGAGGTGCTGCGCGTCACCATCGAGAGCAACGGCGAGAACCTGGTGCGCGGGCTCGATCATGTGCTCGAGGATCTGGAACGCGGCAAGGGTCGCCTTGCCATCCGCATGACCGACCCCAATGCCTTCGAGGTCGGCCGCAATATCGCGGTGACGCCGGGCAAGGTCGTGTTCCGCAACGATCTGATGGAACTGCTGCAGTACGAGCCGGTGACCGAGAAGGTCTACAAGCGGCCGCTGCTGATCGTGCCGCCCTGGATCAACAAATATTACATCCTCGACCTGAAGCCGCAGAACTCCTTCATCAAGTGGGCGGTCGACAACGGCTTCACCGTCTTCGTCGTATCCTGGGTGAACCCGGATTCGAAGCTCGCGCAGATCGGCTTCGAGGGCTACATGAACCAGGGCGTGCTCGCCGCGCTCGACGCCGTCGAACAGGCGACCGGCGAGCATCAGGTCAACGCCATCGGCTATTGCATCGGCGGCACGCTGACCGCGGCCACCCTCGCCTATCTGCAGACCATCGGCGACAAGCGCATCGCCGCCTGCACCTTCTTCGCCGCCCAGGTCGATTTCGCCGAGGCGGGCGAGCTGTCCGTCTTCATCGACGAGGACCAGCTGGAGTTCCTGGCCGACCGCATGTCGGAAAAGGGCTATCTCGAAGGCGGCGACATGGCGACGACCTTCAACATGCTGCGCGCGAACGACCTGATCTGGTCCTTCGTCGTCAACAACTACCTGCTCGGCCGCGATCCCTTCCCGTTCGACCTGCTGTTCTGGAACCAGGACGCGACGCGGATGCCGATCGCCATGCACATGTTCTACCTGCGCGAATGCTACCAGAAGAATCTTCTGTCGCAGCCGGGCGGGATCACCCTGAACGATACGCCGATCTACCTGAACAAGGTGAAGGTGCCGCTCTATTTCGTCGCCAGCCGGGAAGACCACATCGCCCCGGCGCGTTCGGTGTTCCGCGGCGCCCGCACCTTCAAGGCGCCGGTGCGCCTCGTCCTCGCGGGCTCGGGCCATATCGCCGGCATCATCAACCCGCCCGAGGCCAAGAAGTACCAGTATTGGACCAACGATGACCTGACCGGCGCCGCCTCGCTCGAAGACTGGATCTCCAAGTCGACCGAACATCCGGGCAGCTGGTGGCCGGACTGGCTGGAATGGATGTCCAAGAAATCGGGCGCCATGGTCCCCGCCCGCGTCCCCGGCGACGGCAAACTGCGCGTGCTGGACGATGCACCGGGCACTTACGTGAAGATCAAGTCTGAATGAGACCCGGGGCGGGGGAGCGATCCCCCGCCCCGTTCGCTTGTAAGAGCTGCGCCGGCCGCGTTGTCAGTTGACCGAAACGTCACCGGGCCCCTGATCGGGCGTGCCATCATCGCCGCCGCCATCGGCCCCCGAGACGGCACCCTTGTCATCGCCCGCCTCGGCCTCGCCGGCACCGCCCTTGTCGTCGCCCGCGTCGTGGCCGGCCCCGTCATCGCCGCCGCGCCCGCGTGCTTCACCCGCCTCGCCGCCGCGCCCGCCGGAGCCAGCCTCGCCGCCACGACCGGCATCGCCGCCGCGGCCGCCTTCGCCACCATGGCCACCTTCGCCACCATGACCGCCGCCGCTGCCACCACCGTGGCCACCGCCACCATGGCCCCCCCCACCACCGTGCCCGCCTTCACCACCGGATTTGGCATAGGCCACCGAGGCACCGAACAGGCCGCCGGTCGTGCCGGCCAGCGGCGCGCCGAGGACCAGCGTCAGGGTGGCGAGAGAAGTGATAAGGCGCTTTGTCGTGTTCATGTCGATCATCCCGTCAGGTTCGGCATTGATCTGCCGATGACAAGGACGAGCGCCGGGGGCGAAACCGTCCCTCGGCCGGGACGAATTTATTTTTTCGCGGGCATGGACGTTTCCCTGTCCGCCATCGTTCCCTGATCGAGGATCGTCTGGAGAGATCATGAGCGCTGCCGCCGGTACAGCCGTCATCACCGCCCTGCTGCCCGTGCTGCGGCGCTTCGCGCGCAAGCTGGCGGGTTCGGCGGCGGAGGGCGACGACCTGCTGCAGGAATCCTGCGAGCGGATGCTGAAATACCTGCGCCGGACGCCCGAGGCGGAAATCGGCCGGGCCTGGTGCTATGCCGTGGTGCGGAACTGCTGGGTCGACCTGCACCGGCGGCGCAGCCGCCACGCCGCTTTCACCCGTCCGCTGGCCGAGGACGAGGACATCGACAGCCTGCATACGATAAACGCGCCGGATCTGCATTTCGACGACATCTGGCGCCATGTCGACCGGCTGCCGCCGATCCACCGGGAAACCATCCTCCTGTGCTGCATCGAAGACCTGTCGAGCGAGGAGGCAGCCGCCGTCCTCGATGTTCCGGCCGGCACGGTCCGCTCGCGCCTGGCCCGCGCCAAACTTGCCCTTGCCGATGCCATCGGCGTGGAGGTGTCCCATGGTTGAATTGCGTGAAGAAGTCGTCGCCGTCGTCGCCACCAGTGCGGTCGACAATGACGAGACCGGGGCCGTCCGCGACCTGCTGCGGCCCGAGGCCGAGCTTCTGTCGCTCTACGACCGTCTCGTCGCCGCCCAGCGCCTGATCGTCCGCGCCCGCAAGGCCGCGCCGCCGGTCGCGGTGAACGGCGACTTTCTGGCCCGGATGGGCCTTGCCGAGCCGCCCGCGGTCGTCCGGCCCCGACATCGCCCGCTGTGGCTGGTCGCCGCCGGGCTGATGGCGGCCGCCATCGGTGCCGTCACCCTGCTCACCCCCGCCGATGAAGGACACTATGCCCCGGCCGGCGCCGGACCCGTCGCCGCGCCCCTGCCCGACCGCCTGACCCTGCCCGATGGCGAAGTGCTGGCGGCGCGGGCCGATGCGGTGCTTGCCCAATTGCCGTGCCGGGTCTTCGCCTCGGCCGAGACCCGGGCGATTGCCTGTCTCGCCAACGACGGCACGCAGCAAACCATCCTGCTCGAGCCCTGAAACCATGCGCCCGCGCCCTCTCCGCCTCGTCCTCCTCCTCGCGCTGCTGCTGGCGCTGGCCGCGCCGCATCGCCTGACCGGCCATTGCGGCTTGGCCTTCGCCAAGGGTGATGGCGGCGGCGATGGTGGAGGTGGCGGAGGCGGCAGTGGAGGTGGAGGTGGCGGAAGCGGCGGGGGCAGCTCCGGCCATGGCGGCGATGACGGCGGCGGCAGCTCTGGTGGAGACAGCTCTGGTGGCGATGACTCGGGCGGTGAAAGCTCCGGAGGGGACGATTCCGGGGGGGACGACTCGAGCAGCGACAATTCCGGCGACGACGATTCCTCAGGCGCCCGTGGCGGCGATCATGCCGGCGACAGCGCCGGCCGTCACATCGGGCGCGAACTGACGATCGTCGGCGCCACCCTCTCGCCCGAGGCGCTGCGCCCCTTCGATGTCGTGGTCATCGAGGACCGCGAGCTTCAGGCGCTCGGCCTTCATGTCGTGCGCCTGCGCACCCTGCCGCCGATCAGCACCGAGGAAACGCTGGCCGCGCTCCGCCTCGCCTTTCCCGATGCGCTGGTCAGCCGCAATCATCTCTATCGCCCCGAAAAATTCGATGGCCCGTCCGGCACCGATGCCCCGCCGGGCCTGTCCAACTGGCACCGCCGCCTGACCCGCTGGAGCGAAGAGGCGGCCGCCTGCGCCAGGGGCCGCGCCATCGGCGTCATCGACACCCTGCTGCTGAAGGGCGAGGCCGACCTCGCCGGGATCGAGATCGAAAGCCGGACGACGACCGACGCGGGCTACGAGGCCAGCCTCGATGCCCATGGCAGTTACGTCGTCTCGCTGCTGGCGGGGCCCAATATCGGCGTGGTGCCGGGCGCGCGGGTGTTTCATGCCGCGGCCGTCGAAGGGGTCGGCCGGGGCGTCTATGCCTCCGCGACCTCGATCGCGACCGCGCTCGACTGGATGGTCGGCAACCGGGTCGCCGTCGTCAATGTCAGCCTGGCCGGGCCGGACAACCCGCTTTTGCACCGGGCGATCCAGATCGCCGCGACACGCGGTACCCTGCTGGTCGCCCCCGTGGGGAACCAGGGGCCGGCGGCCGATACCGCCTATCCCGCGGCCTACCCGGAAGTGGTGGCGATCACGGCGACCGACCGGCTGAACCGGGTCTGGCAGGGCGCCTCCAAAGTCGCGGCCCCCGCCATCGCCGCGCCGGGTGCCGGCCTTCACATCGGCCGCGCCACCGTCAGCGGCACGTCCTACGCCAGCCCGCTGGCGGCCGGCGCCCTGCTGACCGCGCTCGCGCCGGGCGATCCGGGGGATCCGAAACAACGGCTGCTGTCGCGAACGGGCGCGACCGACCGGTCCGGGATCGGCCTTTTGCAGTTCGATCCCGGCTGCTTCCGCGACTGAGCGCGGGGCCTCGTCAGGCGACGAGGCCGGTCCGCCCCATGGCGAGGAACTTCTGGCGCCGGTCGCGGCGGATGGCGGCGCCGTCCTTGCCCTTGAATTCGTTGAAGGCGGTCGAGATGGCATGACCGACCGAGGCGATGGCCGCCTTCGGATCGCGATGGGCGCCGCCCAGCGGCTCCGACACGATGCCGTCGATGACGCCGAGCTTGATCAGGTCCTGCGCCGTCACCTTCATGGCCGCCGCCGCGTCCTGCGCCCGCTCGGCCGAGCGCCACAGGATGGAGGCGCAGCCCTCGGGCGAGATCACCGAATAGACCGCGTGTTCGAGCATCAGCACCTTGTTCGCGGTCGCCAGCGCCACCGCGCCGCCCGAGCCGCCTTCGCCGACGATGACCGCGACCAGCGGCACCGAGAGCTTCAGGCAGGCCTCGGTCGAACGGGCGATGGCTTCCGACTGGCCGCGCGCCTCGGCCTCGATGCCGGGAAAGGCGCCGGGGGTGTCGATCAGGGTGATGACGCCCATCTTGAAGCGGTCGGCCAGTTCCATCAGGCGGATCGCCTTGCGATAGCCTTCGGGCTTGGCCATGCCGAAATTGTGACGGATGCGGCCTTCGGTATCGGAGCCCTTCTCGTGGCCGATGACCATCACCGGCTTGCCCCGGAAGCGGCCGATGCCGCCCAGAATCGCCTTGTCGTCGCCAAAGGCGCGGTCGCCCGCGAGCGGCACGAAATCCTCGACCAGCATCTTCACATAGTCGTGAAAGCGCGGCCGGCTCTGATGCCGGGCGACCTGGGTCTTCTGCCACGGCGTCAGCTTGGCATAGGTCTGGCGCAGAAGCAGGTCCGCCTTCACCTCGAGACGGGCGATGTCTTCCGCGATGGAAATGCCCTGCGTCGCCGGCATGGCTTGGAGTTCCTTGATCTTGGCTTCGAGCTCCGCGATGGGCTTCTCGAAATCGAGGAACATGACCATGGTTTCGTCCTTGTGTTACCCGGGGCCAGAGGGCCCGAAGAACGGGCCGCGCATCCGGCGGCCCGTCCTATAGCACATCACTTGGCCGCGATGCGATCCGCCTGTTCGACCAGCGACTGGGCCTGGCGGATGGAGGCGATGTCGATCAGCCTGCCGTCGAGAGAAACCGCGCCCTTGCCTTCCTTCTGGGCGATGGCCATCGCTTCCAGAATGCGGCGGGCCTTGGTCACTTCCTTCTCGGACGGGGTGAAGACCTCGTTCGCGACCGGGATCTGCTTGGGGTGAATCGCCCATTTGCCTTCGCAGCCGAGCACGGCGGCGCGTCGCGCCTGCGCCTGGTAGCCGTCCGAATCCGAGAAGTCGCCGAACGGGCCGTCGATCGGGCGCAGGCCATTGGCGCGGGCCGCGACCACCATGCGGGCGATCGCATAATGCCACATGTCGCCCCAGTGACGGACGCGCTCACCCGCCTCGTCCGGGTCGGTCAGCACGGCATAATTGGGGTTCGGGCCGCCGATCTGGGTCGTCTGGGCGCGGCACGAGGCGGCATAGTCGGCGACGCCGAAATGCAGCGATTCGTTGCGCTTCGAGGCGGCGGCGATCTCGTGGATGTTCTGCATCCCGAGGGCGGTCTCGATGATGTGCTCGAGGCCGATCTTCTTCTTGCGGCCGATCGCGGTCTCGATCTGGGTCAGCATCATGTCGACGGCATAGACGTCGGAGGCGGTGCCCACCTTCGGGATCATGATGAGGTCGAGACGCTCGCCGCCGCGCTCCACGACATCGACGATGTCGCGATAGGCATAATGGGTGTCGAGGCCGTTGATGCGGACCGAGATCACCTTGTCGCCCCAGTCGACGTCATGCAGCGCCTGGATGATGTTCTCGCGCGCCTTCGGCTTGTCATCGGGGGCGACCGCGTCCTCGAGATCGAGGAAGATCACGTCGGCGGCCGACTTGGCGGCCTTTTCGAACATATGCGGGCTGGAGCCCGGCACGGCCAGTTCGCAGCGATTCAGGCGGGAGGGGGCCTGTTCGACGACTTTGAAGCTCATCAGCGACGTCTCCGGATAAAGTGGCGGGGACCGTAGAAAGGCCGGTCTGGCTTGTCAACTTGTGCGGCGCGGCAATCTTGCCATCGGATGGTGGCGATTGACGAGAGAGCGCATTTTTTCATCGAGAATGTGGGTGTAAATCTCGGTCGTCGAAATATCGGCATGACCGAGCAGGGTCTGCACCACCCGAAGATCGGCGCCATGGGCCAGCAGGTGGCTGGCGAAGGCATGGCGCAGGACGTGGGGCGAGACCCGGTCGGGGTCGAGCCCGGCTTCGAGCGCCAGCGCCTTCAGCCCTTGCGCGAAATGCTGCCGCGTCATGTGACCGGTCGCCGTGCCCGCCGGAAAGAGGAAGCGCGCCTGTTTGGGCAAAAGCCCCGCCGGCCGTAATTTGAGCCAGCGGGCGATGGCCGCCCGGGCGGGGTCGGACAGGGGCACCATGCGCTCCCGCCCGCCCTTGCCGCGCACGAGGACGAAGCGCGGATCATGGGTCAGCGCCGCCATCGGCAGCCCGACAAGCTCCGAAACCCGAAGGCCGGTGGCGTAGAGTATTTCGAGAAGGGCGAGGAAACGCATCCGCCGCTTCTGCCCCGAGGGACCGGCCGCCTGGCCGAGGGTTTCGGCGGCGAGGCGCAGCAGGGCCTCCACCTCCGTTTCCGAGAGATATTTGGGCAGGCGCCGGCCCTGGCGCGGGCTGGCGATGCGGCTGGTCGGATCGTCCGCCCGCAGGCCGTCCGCGAGGGCGAAACGGTGAAGCTGGCGCAGCGCCGACAGCCGGCGCGCCGCGGTCGAAGGTTTCAGCGCCAGCGCCTGCGCATGGGCGAAATAGGCCTCGATATCCTCGGCCCCCGCCCGGGCGAGGCCGCGCCCCCGGCCATCGAGAAAGAGCGCGAAATCGAGCAGGTCGCGGCGGTAGGAGGCGAGCGTATTGGCCGCCGCCCCCCGCTCCGCCGCCATCATTTCGAGAAAGGCGTCGAGCAGGGCGGCGTCCTCACCCTTGGGCACGAAGACCGGCGGGGATGGAGGCCGGCCACGCCGGCCGCCGGGGGCGCTCACGACGACGCGCTCACAGGTCCGCTGCCAGCGCCGCCTCGAGGGCGAGCGCCGTCGCCTCCGCGCCGAGATCGAGCCGGCGCAGCACCGAGACCGAAAGGCCGAGGTCCGCCGCCGGCACCTCGGCCAGCGGCCGGTCGCCGAGCAAAGCCAGCACACCGATAAGGGCAAGGCCCCGCTGCCCTTGCGCGAGTTGTGCCTCCAGCCTCGTCTGTTCGGCGGAAGCGGGCGGCAGCGACGGCAAGAGTTCCGCATCCGTGGGCAGATGCAGGCCTTCAAGCAGGGCCGCCAGCAAGGCCATGGCCCGCTGGCCGGCATCGCCGCGCGGCAAAGTGTCGATCCAGACTGGCGCGCCCCCGTCGGCGGCGCCAAGCAGCGCGCGATAGGGCCAGAGCCGGGCATAATCGCGGCTGTCCGCCGCCTCCCGGCCCATCTGCCGCAACTGGGCGAGCGCGGACAGACGGTCACCGGCCAGCAGCGCGGCCCGCACCAGTCCGCCACCGATGGCGGGCGGCAGGGACTGGGACGAGAGGTCGGCGATCGCCCTGCCCTGCACCCGCGCGAGGGCCGAAGCCAATTCGGCGTCGCGCCCGGCAGCGATCAGGGCGTTGATCGCCTGGGCCCGCACCGCCGGTCCCGAAGCCTCGACCACCGCACGGCTGAGGGAGGCCCGGCGCAGGGAGGGTGGCAGGCCGGCGACGGCGCCGGTCGGTGGCGGCCCTTCGGCATAGAGATCGGCCAGTTGCGCGGGTGCGACCACACCCAGCGCGACACCCCGTTCTGCCGCGTCGATCCGATATTCGAGCGAAGCCGTCGCCCCGACCAGCAGGCCAAGGGCAAGCGGCGGCGGGTGGTCGTAGATGGCGGCATCGAGCGGCAGGGCGAGCGCCCGCGCCGCCCAGAGCGACAGCGGGTCCGCCGGATCGACCGCGTCCGGCCCCGCCCTCTCCTGCCCGAGCAGGGCACCAAGCAGCCGCTCGAACCCCTGCGAGATCGGCGCCTGCTCGCGTGCGAGGTCGAGGGCGAGTTGCGCCCCGGCGCCATCGCCCGCCTGCGCCCGGCACAGGCCGACCGCGCGCAGCACGTCGACATTGGCGCCCGCAGCCCCGCCCAGCCGGTCGAGGCCGGCATGGCACAATTGCCCCCGGTCGTCCGAAGCGGCAAGGCCGCGCAAGGCGGCAGCAAGGGCGGGCGGCGGCAGCGCCGCGAAGTCCGGGCGCGACGCCAGGCGCAGCAAGCCGGGACCATCGCCCGCCGCCACGCGCAACACGGCGATACGGGACAGGAGGTCCGGGTCGGCCGGATCTTCTGCCAGCAACCGCGCGGTCAGGGCGCGGGCGACGGTGCTGCGCCCGGGCACGGTCACGCGGTCGAGTGCGGCGATAAGCGGCGCCGTCTCCCCCGCCAGCCAGGGCGTGGCGGCGGGCGGGGTCGGATCGACCGTGAAACTCTCAGGCACGGGGGCGAGCGGGATCGCCGGATAAGGCGTGCCGTCCCCTGATGGCAGACGGCCGAGTTCGGCCGGTTGGACCGGCGCCGGAGCCGGGGCGAAGCCGAGGTCCGACGGCATCGGCCCGGGGTCGCGCAACACAGGGGGCAGCAGGCTCTGCGGCCCCCCGGCCCCCTGGGCGAGAGCGCCAGCGGCAGCCGCCGACAGGACGGCGATGGACGTGAGGAAGAGAACGGGTAAGGCCGGCCTATTCCGGGAAGCGGTCATTGGGCAAAACCTGCTCCACCCGCTCACGCGTGACGGGCGGGTTGAAGGTCGCGAGATAGACGGCTCCGCCGATCGCGGCGACAACCAGCACGGCTGCCAGGGAAAGAAGGATTTTCGACATGACCGGACACTGACAGCTGGGTGAGGCGGGAATGGGGCGACGCGGGCGACGATGGACGTGCCCGGGACGAATCCCGTGATACCTCGACCATTCTAGGGTTCGGTCCGGCGAAGAACAAGCTCAGGGGAGGAACCTGCACGGGGCAGCCGTGCGCCCGGCGAGAGGGAAAACCGCCAGGCGCCCTTGAAAGATCGGCGGTCAGCGGGCACATTCCGGCCGTGGACGACAATGCGCATATTCAGGACCCGCAGGCCGACGCCCCGGTTCCGCCCCATCCGCCCTTTGCGCTGACCCGCACCATCGTGCTCGTCGGTCTGATGGGCGCCGGCAAGAGTTCGGTCGGCAAGCGGCTGGCCCAGCGCCTGCACGTGCCCTTCATCGACGCCGACACGGAAATCGAGAACGCCGCCGGCTGCACCATCGAAGAGATTTTCGAGCGCCACGGCGAAGCCGCCTTTCGCGATGGCGAGCGCCGGGTGATCGGCCGGCTGCTGACCGAAAACACGCCCCATGTCCTCGCCACCGGCGGCGGCGCCTTCATGGACCCGGAAACCCGCGCCCGGATCAAGGCTTCCGGCCTGTCGATCTGGCTGCGCGCCGATCTCGACGTGCTGGTGCGCCGGGTGAAGAAACGCAACAACCGCCCCCTGCTGAAACGGGGCGACCCGAGGGAAATCCTCGGCCGGCTGATCGACATCCGCTATCCGGTCTATGCCGAGGCGGATCTGACCATCGAAAGCGTCGACGGTCCGCACGATCACGTGGTCGACGACATTCTGGCCGAGGTCGCCCGCGTTCAAGGAATCGAGCATGTCTGATCCCGTCACCGTCCCCGTTTCCCTCGGTGACCGCGCCTATGACGTTCATATCGGCGTCGGCGTGATCGACCGGCTGGGCGCGGGCGTGCGCGATCTGTTTCCGCGCGGCCGGGCACTGATCGTCACCGACGAGCATGTGGCCGCCCTGCATCTCGACCGGGCGAAAGCCAGCCTCGATGCCGCCGGGGTCCGCCACGAGACCATCGTGGTTCCGGCCGGCGAGGGCAGCAAATGCTTCACCGTGCTGGAACAGGTGATGTCCCGCCTGCTCGATTTCCGGATCGAGCGGCGCGATGCCGTCGTCGCCCTCGGCGGCGGGGTGATCGGCGACCTCGCCGGTTTCGCCGCCTCGATCGCCAAGCGCGGCGTCGATTTCGTGCAGGTGCCGACCACCCTGCTGTCGCAGGTCGATTCCTCGGTCGGCGGCAAGACCGGGATCAACACGCCGCAAGGCAAGAATCTGGTCGGCGCCTTCCATCAGCCGCGCCTCGTGCTGGCCGACACCGGCCTGCTCGAGACCCTGCCCCGGCGGGAATTGCTGGCCGGCTATGCCGAAGTGGTGAAATACGGCCTGCTCGGCGATGCCGCCTTCTTCGACTGGCTGGAGGTCCATGGCCCCGCCCTCGTCGCCGGCGACCGCGCGGCCCGGATCGAGGCGGTGCGACGCTCCGTTACCGCCAAGGCCGGCATCGTCTCCCGCGACGAAAAGGAAACGGGCGAGCGCGCCCTGCTCAACCTTGGCCATACCTTCGGCCATGCGCTCGAAGCCGCGACCGGTTTCGGCCAGCGCCTGTTGCATGGCGAAGGCGTCGCCATCGGAATGCGCCTTGCTTTCGACCTGTCGGTCGACCTCGGCCTGTGCCCCGGTCAGGACGCGGTACGCGCGCGCCGGCACATGGCGGCGGTGGGCCTGCCCGTCGCGCCATCCGACATCGAGGGCGCGGCGCAACTGGCCGGCGAGTTGGCGCCCGACGCCCTGATCCACCACATGGCCCAGGACAAGAAGGTGAAGGACGGCAAGCTGACCTTCATCCTCGCCCGGCGCATCGGCGAAGCCTTCATCACCCAGGATGTGGCGATCGACGCGGTCGAGCGCGTGCTGCGCGCCGCCTGACCCCCGGTCTGTCCGACCTTCAGGCGGCCGCCAGCGTTCCCCGGTAGTAGTCGACAACCCAGCAGCGCAGGCTGGAGGTGAAGTTGGACGCCGGCCGCTCGGCCGCGACGCGGTTGCACAGGTCGTCCAGCCCCAGGCCTTCGCGGCGACAGATATCCTCGATTGCATCCCACAAGGTCGGCTCCAGCCTGATGCTGGTTCTGCGCCCGTTGATCTTGACGTTGCGAATCTGCATAACCTGCCCCGCATGACCACTCATACGGGTGCATTATAATCATACGTCCGTTTGAGACGTGATCTAAAAAGTTGCTATTTCCAAATTTGCTCTCATTAGGAGCAGATTGGAGGCGCGCGACGACGGGGCCGGGACGGTTCGCCCCGGCCTCGCGCCCGGTCAGACCAGGAAGTCGCTGGCGTCAAGCACGCCGATGCTGGTGTTCTCGAGGATGAACTTGTCCGTGCCATAGGCGATCACGACATCGGTGCCGACCTGCGACATGTGAGCCTGGATATCGGCGAAATCCGCGGCGACCCCCGTGAAGTCGAGATAGTCGAAATTGTTGGTGAAGTCCTTCACGTGATCGACACCCGTCCCGGTCGAGAACACGAAGGTATCGCGCCCCGCGCCACCGGTCAGGTCATCGTTGCCGATGCCGCCATCCAGCCGGTCGGTATTGTCGCCGCCGAACAGATTGTCGTTGCCCTGGCCGCCCAGCAGGATGTCGTTGCCGGCATCGCCATAAAGAATGTCGTCCTTGGCCCCGCCGTCGAGCTTGTCGGACCCGGCGCCGCCACGCAGATCGTCGCTGCCCTGCCCGCCCGAGATTGTGTCGTTGCCGGCGCCACCGTCGATGAAATTGGCGGCGCTGTTGCCGGTCAGCGTGTCGGCATAGGCCGAGCCCGAAATATTCTCGATCTGCGTGACCGAGCCACCGGCGACGCCGCCGATGGAAATCTTGCCCGTCGACAGGTCGATCACGCCCCCCTTGTCGGCGTTGTAGATGGTGATCGTGTCGATGTCGGCGCCGCCGTTATAGCTGTCGTAGGCGTGAAGCGGGCCGGCGACAACAAAGGTATCGTTGCCCCCATTGCCGATGAGCTTGTCCCGGCCGCCGGCGAGCGACCAGAACACATCGTTGCCGCCGCCGCCGATCAGCGTGTCGTTGCCATCGGAATCATACATCGTATAGGCGGCGTCGGTCTCGGCGCTGGCGTCGATATAGACGGAATTGCCGGCGCCGATATTGCCCGAGCTGCTGATCAGCAGTCCCTCGCCCGTGTTCAGATTGCCGTCGGCGAAGAACAGCTTGTAGGTGAAGCCGTCGCGCAGCACCACCCGCTCGACCCCGGCGAGGCCGTCGTCGGCGAAATGGACCCCGGCCGACAGGTCGCCGGTCAGGTCCATCACGTCGTAACCCGCGCCGCCCCAGATGGTGTCGCCGGAATCGAGGTCGCCGCCGAAATAGATATAGTCGTCGCCGCCAAGGCCCGAGACGATGTCCGAACCGCCATTACCGCCGCGATAAAGGTCCGCGCCACCGCCACCGGTGAAATGGTCGTTGCCCGCGCCGTCATAATAGTCGAACCGGCCGTCCGTCTCGAGCGAGCCGATGAAATTGACGGTCTGGCCCGCCTGCACGCTGCGCATGTCGAGGTTCAGCCACTGGCCGGCCGCCAGCAGCGTGTCGGCGACCTGGAAGTCGGCGCCATAGTTGCCGACCACGGCCAGCGTTTCGATATTCTGGAAATTGGCGCCGTTCAGGATGATCGTCGCCGACTGCAGACCACGGAAATAGACGATGTCGCTACCCGCGCCGCCATTGATGAAATCGCCGGCACCGAAATTGTTCTCGGCCATGATGACGTCGCCGCCGCCCTGGCCGTCGATGTAATCGTTGCCGCCATAGGACATGGACAGGCTGTCGCCGCCCTGGCTGCCGATCAGGATGTCGTCGCCATAACCGTCCGAGACGTTGAAGCGGCCATCGGTCTCGGCCGAGCCATTGAAGTGGAAGTAATGGCCGCTGCCGCCGAAGCCGACACCATAGGCGCTGACCGTCATCACTTCGCCGGCCTGCAGGTTGCCATTGCTCATGGTGATGTCATAGGAGAAGCCCGAGGTCATCTCGAAACTCTCGACATAGCGCAGCGTGGTCGAACTGAGGACGAGGCCGGCGCTGTAATCGCCCTTCAGGATCACATGGTCGTAGCCGTCGCCGCCGATGACGCGGTCGGCCGCGGTCAGGGTGGCGCCGAAGCGGAATTCGTCGTCGCCTTCCTTGCCATTGACGATGTCCACGCCGCCCTGGGCCATGTCGAAGACGTCGGCTGCGCTGGTGCCGTTATAGGTGTCGTCGTTATTGGTGCCGGTGAAGTTCATGATGCGATCTCTGAGCCCACGATTGGGATGGAGATCGTATAATCCGGGCCGAAGACACGGGCAAAGCCAGCTTGCGGTTTTTGTTCGTTCATCACACCGGGCGTACCGCCGTCACACCCCGGTCGGCCCCCGGCGCGCGATCCGGGGGCCGGTTTCCGTCGGCGTCAGACCAGAAAGTCGCCGGCATCGAGCGCGGCGACATCGGTCCCGAGAATGACCAGACGGTCGGCGCCGAGGGCGATCACGACGTCCGCGCCGACCTGCGTCATATGGGCGGCGACATCGGCGAAATCGACCGCGATGCTGAGCCGGAGATCGAAACTGTCCTCGCCGTCGACATAATCCTGAACGGTGTCGGTGCCACCGCCCCTCGAGAAGACGAAGACATCGCCGTCGGCGCCGCCTTCGAGGCTGTCGTTACCCGCGCCGCCGTCCAGACGGTCGGCCCCGGTACCGCCAGCAAGGATATCCGCCCCGGCCCCGCCGAACAGCTTGTCGTTGCCGGCATCGCCGTAAAGACGGTCGTCGCCCGCCCTGCCCTCGATCCGGTCGAGACCGGCGCCGCCCCGCAGGTCATTGGCGAGATCGTTGCCGAACAGGCGGTCGCTTCGGTCGCTGCCCACGGCATTCTCGAAATTGGCGATGCGTCCGGCGTCCTCGCCCCTGACCGAGAGAGTGCCGCCAGCGAGGTCGATCACACTGGCGGCGGTGCCGACACCGCACAACAGCGTGTCGATCCCGTCGCCGCCATTGAAGGCGCTGCCGGCTTTGGTCAGGGCGCCGAACACGATGGTATCGTCACCGCCCCGCCCCTGCACCAGATCGCGTCCTCCTTCCGCGGCACTGATCCAGTCATCGCCGCCGCCACCGATCAGCGTGTCATCGCCCCGCCCGTCGGTGATGACGAAGGTGGCATCGGTCTCGTGGCCCGCGTTGACGTCGATATGCATCGTGCTCGCGGGACCGAAACGGTCATCGGTGGTGACATGGATCACGTCGCCCGCTTTCGCGTAGGCGTCGGAAAACATGATGTGGAAGGAATTGCCGTAATAGGTATCGAGAACGATGGTCTCGAAACCGCCGATCCGGGCGCCCGTCAGATTGGCGGAGAGCAGACTGCCGCCGCCCAGGGTGAGAGTGTCGTTGCCCGCGCCGCCCTGCATGACGTCGAGCGCGTCATAACCCGAGTGGATGACGAATGAATCATCGCCCGCCCCGCCGATGAAGACATCGTGCCCGCCATGGTAACTGTGGACGACGTTGCCATGCGACCCGCCGATGAACACGCTGTCCTGCCAACCCTCGAAAAAGGCCAGCGTGCCATCGGTTTCGGCCGAACCGTCGACCCTGACCGCATTGCCCGCCCCCCCACCATCGACGGTAACCGAGGCATAGGTCGCGATATACATCGTCCGGCCGGCCGCGGTATTGCCGTCGTTCAGGGTCAGATCGTAATCATGACCGCTGGCCATGTGGATCGTGTCCATGTAGCGGACGGTGTTGGCGCCAAGAGCGAGACCGGCGCCATAGTCCCCTTCGATGAACAGATAGTTGTAGTCGCGCGGATCGCTGCCGCCATTGACCCGGTCGTCGGCGGTCAGGGTGGCGCCGAAATAGAAATAATCGCTGCCGCTGCCACCGTTGACCCGGTCGATGCCGCCCTGGGTCAGGTCGAACATGTCCTTTCCGGTCGTTCCGGTGAACCTGTCGTTGCCGCTCGTGCCGACGAAGTCCATGGCCTCTCCTTCCGCCTTGGCGATGCCGACGATTGTACGCCGGGTCGGAAGACAGGCCGTTGCTGCAGATCAATTCCGCGGGCATCGCCGCGGTCGTTTATTCCCCGGGCGCGAGCAGGGTCAGTTGCAGGGCGTGCAGGCCCTTGCCGAATTCATCCGCCAGCAGGCCGTTGACCAGCCGATGGCGGGCGACCCGGCCTTGTCCGGCGAAGGCGGGCGCGCGGACGCGGACGTTGAAATGGCTCTCCCCCGCCTCGTTGGCGCCGGCATGGCCGGCATGACGGGCGGAATCGTCGATCACCGTCACTTCGGCGCCGTCGAGGGCGCTTTCGAGTCTCGCGCGGATTCGGTCGGCCATGCGCATGGTGAATTCCTTCTCTGACGTCGGGGCGCCGTCTTAATTCGCGCCCCACCTTGTGTGTGCCCTTCCCCGCACCCATAATCCCCCGATGCCCCGTAAGGAAAGTGCTTATCCACGCCGGGCCAACGGCCCTGGCGACTCTGCCGCGCTGCGCCCCTGCGCCAGCGAGGGGTGCCTGTGCGCGGGTGAATACCGCGCGCCGCGCTCGCGCAATCCCGACGATCCGCCGCTGTGGTTCTGCCTCGATCATGTGCGCGAATACAATCGCACCTGGAACTGGTTCGAGGGCATGGGCGCCGACGAGATCGAGACCTATCAGTCGCAGAACGCCACCTGGCACCGCCCGACCTGGAAGCTGGGCGAACGCGCGAGCGGCCGCTCCCAGGCTCGCCATCATGCCGAGCACGGCGCCCACGATCCCTTCGATCTCCTGGGCGAGGCCGGCTATCGCATCGACGGCAGGGCGCGAAGCGGCGCCGTGCCCGAGGCCCGCCGCCTTTCGCCCGAGGACAAGGAAGCCCTCGCCGTTCTCGAACTCGACGCCGGCGTCAGCGCCCCGGACGTCAAGTCCCGCTACAAGGCGCTCGTAAAACGCTACCATCCCGACCGTAACGGCGGCGACAAGACCGCCGAAGCCCGTTTGCGCAAAGTCATCGACGCTTACCGTCATCTGCGCGACAAGGGATTCATGCGTGAGGAATTGGCCAGGTAATCAGCCGAGTAGGATTGACCGATCATGACTTCCAACACCCATGCTGTGACCCTCGACGGCAAGCCCGACATCAAGGTTTCGGTCCGTCAGGTGTTCGGCATCGACAGCGATCTCGAAGTGCCCGGCTTCTCGGCGCCCAACGAATATGTGCCGGACCTCGACGAGACTTATCGCTTCGACCGGGAAACAACGCTGGCGATCCTCGCGGGCTTTGCCTACAACCGCCGCGTCATGATCCAGGGCTATCACGGCACCGGCAAGTCGACCCATATCGAGCAGGTCGCCGCGCGGCTGAACTGGCCCTGCATCCGCATCAATCTCGACAGCCACATCAGCCGCATCGACCTCGTCGGCAAGGACGCCATCGTCCTGAAGGAAGGCCGTCAGGTCACCGAATTCCGCGAAGGCATCCTGCCCTGGGCGCTGCAGAATCCGACCGCGCTGGTGTTCGACGAATATGACGCCGGCCGCCCGGACGTGATGTTCGTGATCCAGCGCATCCTCGAGGTCGAGGGCAAGCTGACCCTGCTCGACCAGAACCGGGTGATCCGGCCGCATTCCGCCTTCCGCCTGTTCGCCACGGCAAACACGGTCGGCCTCGGCGATACCACCGGCCTCTATCACGGCACGCAGCAGATCAACCAGGGTCAGATGGACCGCTGGAACATCGTCGTCACCCTGAACTACCTGCCGAAGGATCAGGAAGTGGCGATCGTCCTCGCCAAGTCGCCGCAGTTCCAGAACCCCGAGGGCAAGAAGACGATCACGGCCATGGTCGGCGTGGCCGAACTGACCCGCGCCGGCTTCATCGCCGGCGATATCTCGACCGTGATGTCGCCCCGCACGGTGATCACCTGGGCCGAGAACGCGCGCATCTTCAACGATGTCGCCTTTGCCTTCCGCGTCACCTTCCTCAACAAGTGCGACGAGGTGGAGCGGGCGACGGTGGCGGAATATTACCAGCGCTGCTTCGGCAAGGAATTGCCGGAATCCGCCGCCAACATCCGCATTTCGTGATCGAGCCGGCCTGACGCCATGGCCCGTCCCGAAAGCCCCGTCGAGCCCTTCAAGCGCGCGGTCGCCGCCGCGACCCGCGCCATCGCCGAGAAGCAGGAGCTGAACATCGCCTTCGGCGCCGAAGGCGTGACCGGGCGGCCCAATGCCGCCGCCCCGTCCAGCGGCTTCGGCGGCGTGACCGGTGCCTCCAGCCCCGCCCCCGGCGCGGCGCTGCGCCTGCCCCAGCCCTCGCGCGAGATGAACCCGACCGAGGTCGCCGTGGTGCGCGGCCAGGCCGATTCCGCCGCGCTTCGCCTGCGCTATCACGACGACAAGCTGCACGGCCAGTATCTGCCGGAAGGCTCCACCGCGCGCGCCGTGTTCGACGCGGTCGAACAGGCGCGTTGCGAGGCGATCGGCGCCAACGACATGGTCGGCGTCGCCGACAATCTGGGCACCATGATCGACGAGCGCTGCAAGGCGCGCGGCTATGCCCGCGTGGTCGACCGCGCCGACGCCCCCCTGTCGGAAGCGGTCGCCCTGATGGTGCGCGAGCGCCTGACCGGCGCCGCACCGCCGGAATCGGGCGGCAAGATCGTCGACCTGTGGCGCGACTGGGTGCAGGAAAAGGCTGCGGGCGATATCGAGCGCCTCGCCGGCGTGATCGACGACCAGGCGGCCTTCTCCCGCATGTCGCGCAAGCTGATCGCCGACCTCGGCCTGTCGGAAGACATGGGCGCCGACGAGGACGACCAGGACAAGAACGACGACAGCGAAGACGAGGATCAGGACGAGGGCGAGAGCGACGACAGCCAGGGCGAAGGCGCCGCCCCCGAGGGCGCGACCACGGAAATGGTCGAATCCGACGAGGCGAGCGACGACGATTCGACCGAGACCGCCGTCCAGATCGACAGCGACGAAGACCTCGACAGCGCCGAGGGCGAGGATTCGACCGAGGCGACACGGCCGTGGCGTCCCAACACGCCCATCGAGCAGACCCCGGGCGAGCCGCCCTACCGCGCCTATACCACCGATTTCGACGAGGTGATCGAGGCCGAGGAACTGTGTGACGCCGACGAGATGACGCGCCTGCGCGCCTATCTCGACCAGCAGCTGCAGGCCTTGCAGGGCGTCGTCTCCAAGCTCGCCAACCGGCTGCAGCGCCGCCTGATGGCCAAGCAGAACCGCAGCTGGGAATTCGATCTCGAGGAAGGCCTGCTCGACGCCGCGCGCCTGTCCCGGGTCGTCACCGATCCGATGCATCCGCTTTCGTTCAAGCTGGAACACGACACGACCTTCCGCGACACGGTCGTCTCGCTGCTGATCGACAATTCGGGCTCGATGCGCGGCCGGCCGATCACCGTCGCCGCGACCTGCGCCGACATCCTGGCCCGGACGCTCGAGCGCTGCTCGGTCAAGGTCGAGATCCTGGGCTTTACCACGCGGGCGTGGAAGGGCGGGCAATCGCGCGAGCGCTGGCTGAAGGAAGGCAAGCCCGCCGCCCCCGGCCGTCTGAACGATCTGCGCCACATCGTCTACAAGAACGCAGACGCGCCCTGGCGCCGGGCGCGCAAGAACCTCGGCCTGATGATGCGCGAGGGCCTGCTGAAGGAAAACATCGACGGCGAGGCCCTGCTCTGGGCCCACAACCGCCTGCTCGCCCGGAACGAGCAGCGCCGCATCCTCATGGTAATCTCGGACGGCGCGCCGGTCGACGACAGCACCCTGTCGGTCAATTCCGGCTCCTATCTCGAGAAACACCTGCGCCAGGTGATCGAATGGATCGAGACCCGCTCGCCGGTCGAGCTGATCGCCATCGGCATCGGCCATGACGTTACCCGTTACTACCGCCGCGCCGTCACCATCGTCGAGGCGGAGCAGCTGGGCGGCGCCATGATGGAACAGCTGGCGTCGCTGTTCGACGAGAAGGCGGGGGCCAAGGCGGCCGCGGGCAAGCCGGGACAAGGCGGGCGCCGGGCCGGCGGGCAGCGCGGGCGATGAGCCTGCGCGGGCCCGACGCCTTCCTGCTGATCGGCTTGCTGTTCCCTGCCCTGCCGGCCATGGCGGGGCAGATCGCGGTCGAGACGCACCCGGTCCCCCTCGATCCGGCGCATCCCGGCGTCAAGCGGGTCGGCAGCCTCGATTATGCTGGTGGCCTTACCCTTCTGTCGGACGATGGCCGCTTTGGCGGCTGGTCGGGAATGCTGGTCTCGCCCGATGGCGCGCGGATCGTGCTGATCAGCGACATCGGCTGGTGGCTGACCGCTGACCTTGTCCGGCAGGATGGCCGGATTTCAGGGCTCGCCAACGCCGAGATCGGCCCCCTGCTCGCCCCCGACGGACGGCCGCTCGGCGGCGACAAGATGAACGGCGATGCCGAAGCCATCACCGCCCGCGCCGACGGCAGCATGATCGTCGCCTTCGAGCAGGATCATCGCATCCTGCTTTACCCGGCGCAGGCCGATGGCTCCCTGCCGCTGCTGCATGTGCCCGAGACGTTGCCGATCCCGCCGGACCTGCGCAAGGCCGATCCCAACGGCGGGCTGGAAGCCCTGACCGCCCTGTCGGACGGCGCCCTGTTCGGCTTTTCCGAAGACTTGCTGGATGCCGCCGGCCGCCACCAGGGCTGGCGCTTCGATGGGCCGGACGGCGCCCCGCCCCGCACGCTGGCGCTGGAAGCCGTCGCCGACTTCAAGCCGACCGATCTGAAGCCCCTGCCGGGTGGCGACTTCCTGCTGCTGGAGCGGCGCTACGACCTGCTGACCGGCCCGGGCGCCCGGCTGTCGGTCCTGCCGGCGGTATCGACGGAGTCCGCCACGCCCATCGCGGGCCGCGAACTCGCCCGTATCCCGGCCGAGCTGACGGTCGACAATTCCGAAGCCCTCGGCATCTATCGCGACGCGGCGAGCAAGACACACGCTCTCGTCCTGTCGGACGACAATTTCAATCCGCTGCAGCGGACCCTGCTGATGGATTTCGTGCTGCCCTGACGGTTCGGCCCCCTGCCTCGCGGCAAGGGGCCGGATATCGTCAGGCCAGAATGAAATCCGACACCGACAATGTGGTCACGCCCTGCAAGGTGGCGATCAGCATCGCCTCCCCGGCGCCACCGGCACCATCGGCATCGAACCACAGGCGGCCATTGTCACTTTCAAACAGGAACTGGGCCTTGCTCCCTGTCGCCACCGGGTCGGCTCCCACCACGAGGGCAAGGGCATAATCGGCGGCGAGGTCGAAGCCTTCCCGGTCGATGAGGATTTTGTCCTCGCCACGATGGAAATCGGTGATCAGATCGCCGGCACCGGCGGCGCCGCTGGCATCGAAGACATCGTCGCCATAGGCGAACATGTCCTTGCCGGCGCCGCCGGTCAGGATGTCGCCGCCCTGGCCGCCCCGCAGGACATCGTCACCGGCACGGCCATCGAGAATATCGGAGCCATAGCCGCCCTCGAAGGTCTCCGCGGCCGCGCTGCCGCGGATCGTATCCGCGATATCGGTGCCGATGATCCGCTCGATGTTGCTGATCGTCATGCCCTTGGCGAGACCGTCGTTGAGGGCGCGATTTTCCAGGTCGATGGTGACGCCGGTGGCGGAATCAATGGCGAAGGCCAGCGTGTCGAAGCCGGACTGGCCATCGAAAACATCGGCACCAGCGCCGTCCTCGTCGGTCCGGATCAGCATATCGTCGCCAGCACCGCCATAAAGCTTGTCGCTGCCGTTGCCGTCCCGCAATTCGTCATTGCCACCGCCGGCTTTCAGGGTGTCGTTGCCATCGCCGCCACTCAGTCGGTCGGCGTAGTTTCCGGTGGTGACCGCATCCGCGCCGCTGCCGCCGTCGAAGGTCAAGGCTTCGATGCCTTCAAAGGTCGTGGAGCCCCCCACGGTCAGCCTGCCGGTGGTCAGGGTGAAGCGCGCGGCCACGGTCTGGTCGGACAGATCGAGCAACAGATGGTCGATGCCCGCGCCGCCATCGGCAAAATCCCCGGCAGAGATGTGGAGTCGGTCGTTGCCGTCGCCGCCATAGAGCTGGTCGGCATCGCCGTCCGGACCGCCGTTGCCGGCCCAGAGTTCGTCGTCGCCGGCATCGCCATGAAGCGTGTCGGCCCCGGCCCCGCCCACCAGCATGTCGTCCCCCGCGAGACCCTTCAGCATGTCATTGCCGGCCCCGCCATCCAGCCGATCCGCCGCAGCCCCACCGGTCAGGCTGTCGTTGCCGCTGCCGGTGCGAATGTCGACCTGCTCGATGTTCTTCAACGTGGCCGCGCCGTTGACCAGGGTCGCATTGGCCGAAAGCACGAATGTGATGGCGGCCGTCGCCTGCGACCGGTTGATCGCGACAAAGTCGAAGCCGGTCCCGCCGTCGACCGTGTAGGTGCCACGAACACTGCCCGTTCCGTCGTTCAGGAAGGCGGTATCATTGCCCGCGCCAAGGGCGATGGTGGTGGTCGCGGAAACCTTTGACGTCACGCTGACCCGATCGTTACCGGTCCCCGCGTCGATCGTGTTGTTGCCGCCTTGATCGACAATGTAATCGTCGCCCGCGCCGCCCGAGATCGTGTCGGCTCCGGCACCCGACATCAGCGTGTCCCCGCCCGAGCCGCCGGTCAGGCTGTTGTTGCCTTCACCCGCGTCGAAGCGGACGCTGAGCGCATTGCCGGCGGAAAGCGTGTCGTCACCCTTGCTGGTGGTGATGTCGAGACGCTCGATATCGGTCATGGTGGTGCCGTCCGACAGGGTGATGGTCTTGCCATCGGCCGAGAAGGACATGGTGTAATTTCGCGATTCCGCGGGATTGGAGCGGTCGAGCCTGGCGAGATCGACACCGGTGCCGCCGATCAGCGTGTCGGCGCCGCCCCCGGCGGCGGACAGCACATCGTCGCCCGCGCCGCCTTCCAGGCGGTCACGGCCGGTGCCGCCGTCGAGCGCGTCATCGCCGCCTTCGCCCTTCAACGTGTCGTTGCCGGCATAGCCGTTCATCGCATCGTCTCGGTCATGGCCGGTGAATTTGTCGACACCGGCAGAACCGTGGAGTTCGTACGCCTCGACATATTGCAGGGTCGTTCCATTCGCGAGCGTGTTCACGAGATTGGAGGCCAGCGCCGTGAACGTGCCGGCAAGATCGCGGATCACCACGCGATCGAGGCCGCTGCCACCATTGATCACGTCCCGCCCTTCGAGCAGGCTGGTCTCGATGCGGTCGGCCCCCGAGCCCCCTTTCAGGGTGTCGTCGCCCGCGCCGCCGACGATCAGATCGTCACCGGCACCGCCGTCGATCGTGTCGTTTCCGGCCTCGCCCCAGATGTAATCATTGCCATCGCCGCCCGAGATCGTGTCCTTACCGGCGCCACCGAACAGACTGTCATCCCCGGCCTCGCCATAGATCTTGTCGTCGCCGTCGCCGCCATTGATCAGGTCGCGCCCGAAGCCGCCGTAGAGCGTGTCGATATCGGCGCCGCCGTCGATCAGATCGTCGCCAGCCCCGCCGCGCAGCTGGTCCCGCCCCTCATCGCCACTGATGAAATCGTTGCCGCCGCCGCCATCGGCGATATCGTTGCCCCCGCCCCCCTGGAACATGTCGCCCCAGGCACCGCCGGTGAAGCGGTCGGCGTAGTCGGTCGCGAAGACCTGCAGCCTCTCGATGCTGGTCAGCGTGGCACCGAGAAAGGTGGTGGCCGTCGGCGTATCGGCCACGGCGATATTGATCCCCCGGGTGGCGCCGTAGAAGCTCAGACCCAGCGTGTCGATCCCTACACCGCCATCATAGACGTCGCCCGCCATGACTTCGGGCGACGCGAAAATATAGTCGTCGCCGCCATTCGCCGAGATGTCGTCTGCCTGCCAGGAGGCATAGAGATAGTCGTCGCCCATCGTGCCGGACACAGGGACCATGGTGATTGCACTGCTCATCTGTCGAATCTCGCTCTGTTACGGATCGGTCGGCCCGGGGGGCGCCGTGACCTCTGGACATCCGGCCCCATGGGGCCGCGGGGGGCAGTCCAGACATCGCGCAACTTGGCCGCGACGGATGTGCGCGACGTCACATTTCGGCGTGGAACATATGAGATTTCAGAAGAGCGGAAATCGAGTGACGCCATGCGTCACACCAACCATGCACGGCGCGATGGCTTCAGGCGGCCTGCGGGCGGCCCCACCAGGCGATGGCCAGCCGGAACGGGGCAAGCAGGCCAAGGGCGAAGGAGAGTTTCACCGCGAGGTCGCCGGCCGCCCAGCCGAGCCAGGGCAGGCCCGAGAAGGCGAAGGCGGCGGAGAAGAACACCGTCGTGTCGACGATGGAGCCAAGGGCCGAAGCCGCCAGCGGCGCCCGCCACCAGGTCTGGCGGCGCAGGTGGTTGAACACCGTGACGTCGAGCAGCTGGCCGGTGAGGAAAGCGAGGCCCGAGGCGGCGGCGATACGCGCGTCCGCGAACAGGGCCGACAGGACGACGGCGATCAGGAAGCCGACATAGACTACCCGCCGTGCCGCGACGGCACCGATCTGCCGGTTGGTCAGATCGGTGACGAAGAAGGACAGCGGGTAGGTAAAGGCACCCCAGGTCAGCCAATCCGCGAGACCGAAGGGCTCGAACGGATATTGGACCAGGATGTTGGAAGCGACCACGACGGCGGTCATGGCGGCGACGGCGCCGAGGAAGAAACCCCGGTCCGTCGTGGCCAGCGCCGTCACGGCCCCGCCCCGTCCGCTCAGGCGGCCTGGGCGACCGCGGCTTCGGCGCGCTTCTCGATCAGCTTCTTCAGGCGGCGGGCCTTCAGCGACAGCTCGGTGTCGCGGGCCTTGACCAGGAAGGCATCGAGGCCGCCGTTATGCTCGACCGAGCGCAGGGCATTGGCCGAGATGCGGAAACGGATCGACTGATTCAGCGACTCGCTGATCAGGGACACGTTCACCAGGTTCGGCAGGAAACGGGTCCGGGTCTTGTTGTTGGCATGGCTGACGTTGTTGCCAACGAGAACGCCCTTGCCGGTCAGTTCGCAGCGCCGCGCCATGTGTGATCTCCCATGCCTTTTGCGCAAAATATCCGTATCACTGGAAGCCCAAGGCTCCCCGTGGAAGTCGCGTCTTCTAGACCCGCGATGCCCATTCGTCAAGGCCCGAAGCCTGCATTCTGCGCCATAGGCCCCTGTTCCCGCGGTGCCTTGCGATGCGCGGGCGGCGGGACCACCCTTAACGCATTATCCCTACAATCCGAAGGGTTGAGCCATGTCCCGGACCTCCCCCCTGTTTTCGCCCTATCGCATGGCCTCGATCGACTTGCCGAATCGCATCGTCATGGCGCCGCTCACCCGCGACCGCGCCGGCCCCGGCAATGTGCCGACCGCGCTGATGGCCGAATATTACCGCCAGCGCGCCAGCGCCGGCCTGATCATTTCCGAAGCCAGCCAGATCTGCCCCGAAGGCCAAGGCTATGACGCCACCCCCGGCATCCACAGCGAAGAGCAGATCGCCGGCTGGCGCAAGGTGACCGACGCGGTGCACGACGCGGGCGGCCATATCTATCTTCAGCTCTGGCATGTCGGCCGTATTTCCAATGTTGCCCTGCAGCCGGGCGGCGTGGAGCCCGTCGCCCCCTCGGCGATTCAGGCCAATGCCAAGACCTTCGTGAATGGTGACTTTGCCCCCACTTCCATGCCCCGGGCGCTGCGCACCGAAGAATTGCCGGGCCTGGTCGCGACTTACGCGACGGCCGCGCGCAACGCGATGACCGCCGGCTTCGACGGGGTCGAGATTCACGCCGCCAACGGCTATCTGCTCGACCAGTTCCTGCGCGACGGCACCAACAAGCGGGACGATGCCTATGGCGGCCCCATCGCCAACCGCGCCCGCCTGCTCTTCGAGGTGGTCGAAGCCGTTTCCGCCGCCATCGGGCCGGAGCGGACCGGCGTCCGCCTCGCCCCCGTCTCCCCGTCCAATGACATATCGGACAGCGACCCGACGGCTCTGTTCAGCCATGTCGTCGAGGGGCTGGACGCGCGCGGCATCGCCTATATCCATATCGTCGAAGGCGCCACCGGCGGCAGCCGCGACATCGGCCAGCCGTTCGATTTCGTCGCCCTTCGCAAACGCTTCCGCGGCGCCTATATCGCCAACAACGGCTATGACAAGGCGCTGGCCGATCAGGCCCTGCTCGCCGACCACGCCGACCTGATCGCCTTCGGCAAACCCTTCATCGCCAATCCCGATCTCGTCGCGCGCCTGCAGCAGAACGCGCCCCTCAACGCCGTGGTCCGCGAAACCCTCTATGGCGGCGGCGCGGAAGGCTATACGGACTACCCGGCGCTGGACTGAGATTGTCGCAGGGTATTACCGCAGCAGCCCCTGCCAGTCGCGGGCGGCGTGGATGATGTCGAGGATGACGATCCGGGCGTCCTCGACACGGTAAAGAATGAGATAGTCGCCGTGCGGTCGCCGACGAAGTCCGATGGACTCGTGCCCCGGCACCAGCGGGAAGGCCAGCGGCATCTCGGTAAGTGCCTTGGCCTTGTCCCGCAACTCTTCGACGAAAGTGATCGCCCTCGCCCTGTTGTCCCTTGCGATATAGAGGGCGATGCTGCGGAGTCCTGCCTGAGCTCTTGCGGAAAAGGCGACTTTCACGCGCCTTCGGTTCCAGCTGGCAGCGCCTCCAGTTGGGCCAGCAACCTATCGAAGACTTCATCGGCGTCGATCACCCGGCCCGCCTCGACATCGGCGAGACTGTCTTCGATGGCCTTCTCGAAGGCAGCCTTGCGGGCCTCGCGCTCTTCGAGCAGGCGGAGGGCATCGCGGATCACTTCGCTCGCGCTGGCATAGCGGCCGGTGGCGACCTGTTCGCGGATGAAATCCTCGAAATGCTTGCCGATGGTGTAGCTGCTGGGCATGACCGGACCTCCTGCTATCAGTTTATGATAGCGCCGGCCCGGCCCACCTTCAATTGGGCCACCCCCTCAATCGGGCCAGACCTTCAATCCGGCCAGACCGGCCGGCCGAGGAAGGCGGTCAGCAGGCGCTCGGCGGCGAGGGTCGGGGTGGTCTCGCGGGCGACGACGGCGCCCTCCAGCGCCGGGGCCTGCGCGGCGACCACAGGGTGGTCCTTGAGGGCGGTGATCAGCCCATCCTCGATCTCGCGCCAGAGCGCGGCGCGGGCCTGTTCGGCGCGCAGCCTGGCGAGCTCGCCCGCTGTTTCCATCGCCTGACGGAATTCGCCGATGGTGGCCCAGACCGTGTCCATGCCGGTCGCCGAGACCGAGGAAACGGTCAGCACCTTGGGCCGCCAGCACGGCACCTTGGGCCGCATCAGGTGGAGCGCCGAGCGCAGTTCGGATGCCGCGCGCTGGGCCGCATGGGCGAGGTCGCCGTCCGCCTTGGTGACGATCAGCAGGTCGGCCAGTTCCATGATGCCGCGCTTGATGCCCTGAAGATCGTCGCCGCCCGCGGGCGAGGCCAGCAGGACGAAGAGGTCGACCATGTCGGCGACCGCGGTTTCCGACTGGCCGACGCCCACCGTCTCGATGAAGACGACATCGAACCCGGCGGCCTCGGTCAGCAGCATGGCTTCGCGCGTGCGCCGCGCGACGCCGCCCAGCGTACAGCCCGAGGGGCTGGGCCGGATGAAGGCATTCGGCTCGCGCGAGAGGGTTTCCATGCGCGTCTTGTCGCCGAGGATCGAGCCGCCGGAGCGGCTGGACGACGGATCGACGGCGAGCACGGCGACCTTCTGCCCGCTCCGCGTCAGCCAGGTGCCAAAGGCCTCGATGAAGGTGGATTTGCCGACGCCCGGGGGCCCGGAGAAACCGATGCGGATCGCCCGGCCCGTGCTGGGCAGCAGATGTTCGATCAGGCGGGAGGCCTGGATGCGGTGATCGTGCCGCGTCGATTCGACGAGGGTGATCGCCCGCGCGAGGGCGCGCCGCTCGCCGGCCAGGATGCCGGTGGCGAGCGCCTGCGTCGCGCCGGTCATGGGTGCCGGCTCGCCGGCGGAAACGGAACCTGTCATCATCCGCTGGATTTATCAGGGGAGAGGCGGTCAGGCCAAGCCCCCGCGACATCGGAATTCGTCCCGTCAGCCCGAAACCGGAGGAATGGCCCATGCGTATCGTCCGCCGTCTCGCCGCCGCCCTCGCCCTCGCCAGCGCCCTGCCCGCCGCCGCCTTGGGCGCGGGGCCGGACCGGGTCGACCTGACTTACCGCGTCTTCCTCGGCGGCCTGCCCATCGTCGAGATCGACGCGCAGACGACGGTCGATGAAGGCGGCCGCTACCGGATGGACAATCTCACCCGCACCGTCGGCCTGTGGGAGAGCCTGTTCAAGGCCCGGATGCTGACCCGGGTGGACGGCCGTCTCGATGCCAAGGCCGAGGACGGCGCCCGTCCCAGCCTGTTCCAGGTCCGCTACGACGGAAGGGTCGGCAAGCGCCGCTCGGTCGATGTCTATTTCAACGCCAACGGGCCGAGCGACATCTTCGCCGTGCCACCCAACGCGGAAGATGGCCGCCGCCCGGTCGAGCCCGAATTCCTGCTGGGCGCGACCGATCCCGCGACCGCCGCCCTGCTCGCCGCGGAAAGCGGCCCCGAGGACCGGATCTGCCAGCGTTCGTTCAAGATTTTCGACGGCAGGCGGCGCTATGACGTCGCCTTCGAGAACAAGGGGACGGATCATATCGACGGCGGCAATGGCGACTTCTACGAGGGCGAGGCGACCCACTGCCTGATCCGCTACAAGCGCATCAAGGGCTTCGATCCCCAATGGGAGCGCTCTGACGCCAGGAACTATCCGAACGAAGTGCACATCTGGTTCGTGCGCTTCCCCGATCTGCCCCGGGCAATCCCGGTCAAGGTTCAGGTGAAGACGGAATATGGCGTCACGGTCGCGCAGCTGATCCGCCGCGCCCTCGCCAAGGGTGAGCCCTTGAGCGACGCCGCCGCCCTGCTGCCCCCGCCGGACATGAAGGGCATGGGCGGCTGACGATCCGATTGACGTCGTCGCCCCGGCGCAGACCGGGGCCTTTCAACGGCATGGGCGCCCTTGCCGGCCCGAGATGCCGGCCTTCGCCGGCATGACGAGCTGGCCGGCGGCTTACGCCGCCTGACGACGCTTGGCGATGATCGACATGATCTCGGCCGCGGCTGCCGGGATGTTGGTGCCGGGGCCATAGATAGCCGCGACGCCCGCCTTGTAGAGGAAATCGTAGTCCTGCGCCGGGATGACGCCGCCGCACACCACCAGCACGTCCTCGGCGCCGGCCTTCTTCAGTTCGGCGATCAGCTCGGGCACCAGGGTCTTGTGGCCGGCGGCCTGGGACGAGACGCCGACGACATGGACGTCGTTCTCGACCGCGTCACGGGCGACTTCGGCCGGGGTCTGGAACAGCGAGCCGACGTCGACGTCGAAACCGATATCGGCGAAGGCGGTGGCGATCACCTTGGCGCCACGGTCGTGGCCGTCCTGCCCCATCTTGGCGACCAGCATGCGCGGACGGCGGCCTTCCTCGCGGGCAAAGGCGGCGACTTCGTTGCGGATGCGGTCGAAGCCTTCGTCACCCTCATAGGCGGCGCCGTAAACGCCGGAGATCGAGCGGATCACCGCCTTGTGGCGGGTGAAGACCTTTTCCAGCGCATCGGAAATCTCGCCCACCGTGGCGCGGACGCGGGCCGCCTTCACGGCGAGGTCGAGCAGGTTGGCCTCGGTGCTCTTGGCGCCTTCGGTCAGGGCGTTCAGCGCGGCCTGCACCGCCGCCTCGTCGCGGCTGGCGCGGATCGACTTCAGGCGGGCGACCTGGGACTCGCGGACGGCGACATTGTCGACGTCGAGGATGTCCACCGGCGCCTCTTCCTTCAGGCGGTACTTGTTCACGCCGACGATGACTTCCTCGCCCCGGTCGATGGCGGCCTGACGGCGCGCCGCCGATTCCTCGATGCGCAGCTTGGGCAGGCCGCTTTCGACCGCCTTGGTCATGCCGCCCATCTCTTCCACTTCGGCGATCAGCTTGCGCGCCTCGGCGACGAGGTCGGCGGTCAGCTTCTCGACATAGTAGGAGCCGCCGAGCGGATCGACGACATGGGTAACGCCCGTCTCTTCCGCGAGGATGAGCTGGGTGTTGCGGGCGATGCGGGCCGAGAATTCGGTCGGCAGGGCGATCGCCTCGTCGAGCGAATTGGTGTGCAGCGACTGGGTGCCGCCGAAGATCGCCGCCATCGCCTCATAGGCCGTGCGGACGACGTTGTTGTAGGGGTCCTGCTCGGTCAGCGACACACCCGAGGTCTGGCAGTGCGTGCGCAGCATCAGGCTGGACGCCTTCTTCGGCTTGAACTGGGCCATCAGTTCGGCCCAGAGGAAGCGGGCGGCGCGCAGCTTGGCGACTTCCATGAAGAAGTTCATGCCGATGGCGAAGAAGAACGACAGGCGGCCGGCGAAGGCGTCGACGTCGAGGCCCTTGGACAGGGCGGCGCGGACATATTCGAGACCGTCGGCCAGGGTATAGGCCAGTTCCTGCACCTGGTTGGCGCCGGCTTCCTGCATGTGGTAGCCGGAGATCGAGATCGAATTGAACTTCGGCATGTTGGCCGAGGTATAGGCGATGATGTCCGCGATGATCCGCATCGAAGGCTCGGGCGGATAGATATAGGTGTTGCGGACCATGAACTCCTTCAGGATGTCGTTCTGGATCGTGCCCGAGAGCTTGTCCTGCGAGACGCCCTGCTCTTCCGCCGCGATGATGTAATTGGCGAGGCAGGGCAGAACGGCACCGTTCATGGTCATCGAGACCGACATCTTGTCGAGCGGGATGCCGTCGAACAGGATCTTCATGTCCTCGACGCTGTCGATGGCGACGCCCGCCTTGCCGACGTCGCCGGTGACGCGCGGATGATCGCTGTCATAGCCGCGATGCGTCGCGAGGTCGAAGGCGATGGAGAGGCCCATCTGCCCGGCGGCCAGATTCTTGCGATAGAAGGCGTTGGACGCCTCGGCGGTCGAGAAGCCGGCGTACTGGCGGATGGTCCAGGGCCGGTTGGAATACATCGAGGCGCGCACGCCGCGGGTGAAGGGGGCGAAGCCGGGCAGCGTGTCGGCGGTTTCCAGCCCTTCGACGTCGGCCGCGGTATAGAGCGGCTTCACGGCGATGCCTTCCGGCGTGTTCCACGTCAGGCTCTCCGCCGGCGCGCCGCCGAGTTCCTTCGATACCAGTGCCTGCCAGTCTTCAAGGCTGCGCTTCGGAAAATCGGCCATTGCCCGCCATCCCCTTACAATTCCTTCGTCGTAATAGGGTCTTCCGACCGAAGAAGTCAACGTGCGGCACGGGGGTTTGCAGGCAACAGGCGGTTGCGTCATGCTTTCGTCGAATCGAATAGCTGCCGTTTTCAGTTTCCGAGGTCCACATGCGCCCGATCCTCCTGCCGGTCCTTGCCGCCGGCCTGCTGTGGAACGCCGCCGTGCAGGCGGCGGATTCCGCGCCCGAGACCGCATCCGACCCCAATGGCACCTTCACCTTCCAGTGGGAAAACGACGCCTTCGCCGCCACCGACCGCTACTACAGCAACGGCGTGCAATTCTCTTGGCTGTCGCCCTCCCGCCCGCCTTCGGCGATGGAAGAGGCGGCGGACCTCGTCGGCTTCTTCCTTGGCCCGGACTCGCAATTGCGCTGGGGCCTTGCCCTCGGCCACACGATCTACACGCCCGAGGACACGGAAACCCGGACACCCGATCCGAAGGACCGGCCCTATGCCGCCTGGCTGTTCGGCGCCCTCTCCCTCGTCTCCTATGACGACGAGGTGCTGAACACGGTCGAGCTTCAGCTCGGCACCGTCGGCCCCTCGGCGCTGGGCGAGGAGGTCCAGAACAATTTCCATGACCTGATCGGCGATGGCCATGCCGAAGGCTGGGACGATCAGATCAAGGACGAATTCGGCGCCAACCTGATCTTCGACCGCAAATGGCGGGCGATCGAGCTGACCGGCCCCCGCACCGGGCTTCGCGTCGACGTGACACCCAGCGCCACCCTGTCGCTGGGCAATGTCGCGACCTATGTCGCGGGCGGCCTCATGCTGCGGCTCGGCCAGAACATTGATTCAGATTTCGGCGCGCCGCGCATCCGCCCCGCCCTCGCCGGCTCGGCCTTCTACGACAAGCGAAACGGTTTCGGCTGGTATGTCTTCGGCGGCATCGAGGGCCGCGTGGTGCTGCGCGACATCTTCCTCGACGGCAATACCTTCAAGGACAGCCGCCATGTCGACAAGCGCACCATCGTCGGCGATGCCCAGCTCGGCACCTCGATCTTCTTTGGCTCGACCCGGATCACCTATTCCTATGTGATCCGCAGCGAGGAGTTCGAAGGCCAGGACGGCTTGTCGCGCTTTGGCGCCGCCAGCGTCAGCTGGAGTTTCTGAGCGACCGTCCGGACGCTTCGGACAGAGGCGACAACCATCGCGCGATTCGGGCCCGTCGCATTCGGGATGGCCAAAACAAAATTAAAAAACCATTATGGATGTTAATGGATTCATAATGGTTATACCGCCATGGCCATTCCCCCTCCGAGTTCGAAACGGGCCGCCGCGGCCTTTCTGCTCGCCCCCCTGCCGCCGGCGATGCTGGTCGCTCTCACAGAGCCGACGACAACCGATCGCGTCGGGGATTTCATGATGATTGCGGTGGCCAGCGGCTATCTGCCCAGCCTGATCTTCGGCCTGCCGCTTTATCTTGCCCTGCGTCGACACCTCGCGGCCCGGGCGCCCTTGGTCGCGACCCTTGGCGGCGTTGTCGCCGCGCTGCTGCCACTGCTCGCCTTTCTGGCCAGTGCCAGCCGGGGCCGGACCCTGGGCGGCCACCCCCCGGCCATCGTCGACCTGGCCCTTGGCTGGACCGGCCTTGACCCCGATGCCGCGCTGGTCGTCACCGCCTTCGCGCTGGGCCTTGGCGGCGGCTATGTCTTCTGGCTCGTGCTGGCGTCCCCACTCGGTGAGGTCTTCACCCGCGACGACCACAAGCTCTACGCCCCCTATGGCTGAGATGTCCGGGCCGCGCCGACGCTGCCCGGACCGAGCGCTTACTTCGCCGGAATGAAGATCGGCATGAACGTCGGCGCCGGCCCGGCTGGCGGCGGATGCCGGCTGCAAGTCGAGCACGCGGCGACAACGAGGGGCTTGAGATTTATCCCCGCGCATCCGATGTTCTGGCGGTCATGTCTCCCCCCCTTCGCCCCTTCGCCCGCCCGACCGTCTCCGTGGTCGCCGAAGGCAGGGTTACCGCCGTTCTCGGCCCAACCAACACCGGCAAGACCCATTTTGCCATCGAGCGGATGCTGGCGCACCGGACCGGCATCATCGGCCTGCCCCTGCGCCTGCTCGCCCGCGAGGTCTACGACCGGGTGGTGAAGATCAAGGGCGAGGCGGCGGTCGCCCTCGTAACCGGCGAGGAAAAGGTGATCGGGCGCGACGCGCGCTATTGGGTCGCCACCGTCGAGGCCATGCCGCAGGACCGCAGCTACGACTTCCTCGCGGTCGATGAAATCCAGCTGGCGACCGATCTCGAGCGCGGCCATGTCTTCACCGACCGGCTGCTGCGGGCACGCGGCCTGACCGAGACCCTGTTCCTCGGCTCCGAGACCATGCGGCCGGTGATCCGCCGCCTGATCCCCGACGCCGCCTTCGTCTCGCGCCCCCGGCTGTCCACCCTGTCCCATGCCGGTTATCGCAAGCTGGCGCGGCTGCCCCGACGCTCGGCCATCGTCGCCTTTTCGGCCAATGAGGTCTATGCCCTCGCCGAGGCGATCCGGCGCCAGCGCGGCGGCGCCGCCGTCGTCCTCGGGGCGCTGTCGCCGCGCACGCGGAACGCGCAGGTCGCCCTGTTCGAGGCGGGCGAAGTCGATTACCTGGTCGCGACCGATGCCGTCGGCATGGGCCTGAACCTCGGCGTCGATCATGTCGCCTTCGCCAGCCTCGAGAAATTCGATGGCCAGCGCCACCGCCCCCTGCTCCCGACCGAGGTCGCCCAGATCGCCGGCCGCGCCGGCCGCCACATGCGCGACGGCACCTTCGGCACCACCGCCGGCATCGAGCCCTTCGACGAGGACATGATCGCGCGGGTGGAGAACCACCGCTTCGACCCGGTGCGCCAGCTGCAATGGCGCTCGGCAGAACTCGACTTCTCGTCGCCCCGCGCCCTTCTCGCCTCTCTGGAGCGCCAGCCGCCCCTGCCCGGCCTGATGCGCGTGCGCGATGCCGACGATCAGGCCTCCCTGCGCGCCCTCGCCGAGGATGAGGAGATCGCGGCGCTTGCCACCGGCCGAGCGCGGGTCGAGCTGCTGTGGCAGGTCTGCCAGATTCCCGACTTCCGCAAGACCATGGCGGATGTCCATGTTCGGCTGCTCCACCGCATCTATCGCCACCTCGCCACCGAGGGGCGACTGCCGGGCCCCTGGGTCGAGGACCAGTTGCGCCGGCTGGACGATACGCTCGGTGACATCGACACGCTGGCGACCAGGCTCGCCCATATCCGGACATGGACCTTCGTGTCGTACAGAGGGGATTGGCTTGAGCGCCCGGAGGCGCTACAGGAACAGGCCCGTTCGATCGAGGATCGCCTGTCGGACGCGCTGCACGAAAGACTGACCCAGCGTTTCGTCGATCGACGATCGTCCGCGCTGATCAGAAGACTGGCTGGCGAGAGTGAGTTGCTGGGAGCGGTCGACTCCACAGGTGACGTTCTCGTCGAAGGGGAGTATGTGGGACGCATGTCTGGCCTGAAATTCATCCCCGATCCGGACGCCGAAGGCGCCGACGGCAAGGCGGTGCTCGCCGCCGCCAACCGCGCGCTCGGTCCCGAGGTCACGCGCCGCACCGAGGAACTCGAAGCCGCCGGCGACGAGATCTTCAAACTCGACCCCGAAGGCCGCGTGCTGTGGGATGGCGCCGTGCTGGCCCGGCTGATGCCCGGCCGCGACGTGCTGCACCCCCGCGTGCATCTGCTGCCCCATGAATTGCTGGACGGCGCCCAGCGCGACCGCGTGCTGCACCGGGTAGAGCGCTTCGTCGCCGCCCGCATCGAAGCCGTGCTCGGCGCCCTGACCAAGCTGCAGACGGCCGAGGAATTGCCCGGTCAGGCGCGCGGCCTCGCCTTCCGCCTGGGCGAGGCGCTGGGCGCCATTCCCCGGCGCGACATCGCCGATGAACTCGACGGCCTGACCCAGCCCGCCCGCGCGGAACTGCGCCGCCTTGGCGTCAAGTTCGGCAAGCTGACGGTCTATCTGCCCGCGCTGCTGAAGCCCGAGGCGACCCAGCTGAAGCTGACCCTGCTGGCGATCGCGACCGGTAGCGGTTCGGTCGCGCCGCCCGCGCCCGGCCATGTCGCCTATCCGCTCGACGGCCAGACGCCGGACCAGTGGCTGTCCGTCGCCGGTTTCCGCCGCTGCGGCGCCAAGGCGATCCGCATCGACATGCTGGAGCGGTTGGACCAGTCCCTGCGGGAGAAGCAGGGCGAGGACATGATCACCCCGACCGGCGAGTTGACCGGTCTCGTCGGCTGCTCGAACGAGGAATTCGTCGCGGTCATGCGCGCCCTCGGCTACGAGAAGCTGACTCTCGAGGATGGCGCCGTGCGGTACCGCGTGCGCGGCCGCAAGGGCCGGCCCCAGCGCCCGGCCCGCCCTGCGGCGACCCCGGCGCCCACCCCGGAGGCAGTGGCACCGGCCGCGCCAGCGCCGATCCAGTCCGTCCCCGCCATCGAGGGCGAGGAGCCGGTTGCCGCGACCGCCCCGGCCGAAGGCACCGAGAGCGCCGACATCGAGGCCATCGAAGGCGAAGCCACCACGGGCGAGCCGCACAAGCGCCGCCGTCGTCGCCGCAATCGCAAGCCCCGCCGTGACGGCGACGTCGCGGCTGTCGCCGCCGCCGAGGGCGAGCCTCAGGCCGAAGGCGCGCCGACCGAGGCTCCCGCGCCCGACGCGCCCGTGGCGGAAGCTGGCGCCGATACCGCCGATGCCCCGCCGGCCGCCGACGGCGAAGCCCCGGCGCCGCGCCTGATCGGCCAGTTCGCGCCCCAGCCGAAGAAACATCCCGACCCGCGCGACCGCCGCCGCAAGCCGAAGAAGCCCAAGCCGCAAGGCCCGCAGCAGGCCGCGCCGGAAGGCCAGCCCGCCGCCGACGCCGCCCCGGCGCGTGGCCCCCAGGGTCCGCGTCCGCCCCGTCATGAGGGACAGCGTCATGAGGGGCAGCGGCATGAGGGCCAGCGCCATGAAGGCCCCCGTCCGCCACGCGATCAGCAGGCGCAGGGCAAGGGTCCCAAGGGTCCGCACAATGGCAACCAGAACCGGCCCCGCCGGTCCGAGCCGCCGCCGCCCAAGGTCGATCCCGATTCGCCCTTCGCCAAGCTGCTCGCCCTGCGCGACAAACTCTCGCGGTAATGACCGAAGCGGCCGGGCAGAGCCTTCGCCTGGACAAATGGTTGTGGCACGCGCGTTTCGCCAAGACGCGCGGCCTCGCCGCCGAATACGCCGAAAAGGGCCGGGTGAGGCTGAACGGCCAACCCGCCCTGAAGGCGCATCAGAACATAAGGATCGGCGACGTGCTGACCTTCAGCTTCGGACAAAAGCCCCGCGTCATCCGCGTCCTTGGCCTTGGCACGCGCCGGGGTCCGGCGCCGGAGGCCCAGGCCCTATACGAAGACATCACGCCCGAGGGTTGAGGGCGGCAATCCGTCCCCTGTCCGCGCGCCCGGCCCAGGGCCACCATCGGCGACAGGCGGGAGGAATCGTCTCATGCGGGTGATGGTGCTGGGCGGCAATGGTTTCATCGGCGGCCATGTGGTGGCCTGCCTGCTGCGCCATGGCCATCATGTCACCCTGGCCCTGCGCCATCCGCCGCAGGGCCCCGCCCTAGACCCGCGCCTGACCGCGCTTCGGGCCGACCTGTCCCGCGATACCAAGGCCGAGGACTGGCAGCCCCGCCTCGCCGGGATCGAGGCCGTGGTCAATTGCGCCGGCATCCTGCAGCAGCGCCCGGGACAGGATATCGACGCCATCCACCACCGTGGCCCGGCCGCGCTTTTCGCCGCCTGCGCGGCGGCGGGCGTCCGCCGCGTCATCCATGTTTCGGCGATCAGCGCCCGGCCCGGCACGGCCACCGCCTATGCCCGCAGCAAATGCGCCGGGGACGATGCGCTCGCGGCGTCCCCGCTCGACTGGGTGATCCTCAAACCCTCCCTCGTCCATGGTGCCGGCGGTTATGGCGGCACGGCCTTGATGCGGGCGATGGCGCTTCTGCCGGGGCTCACGCCCGTGCCAGGCGACGGGGAAGCCGCCTTCAACCCGATCCACGCCGAAGACCTGGCCGAGGATATCGTGCGCCTGCTTGGCCCGGCGGCGGTCAGCCGCCAGGTGCTGGAGCCGATGGGGCCGGAACGGGTCAGCTTGCGCGATATCCTCGCCGCCCTGCGCTGCTGGCTGGGGGCGCCGCCCGCGCCCGTGCTGCCCTTGCCCCTGCCGCTGGTTCGCCTTGCCTGCCGGATGGGCGATCTGTTCGGCGGGCCGCTCAGTTCGACCGCCCTCGACCAGCTGCTGGCCGGCAACGATGGCGATGCCGCGCCCTATGCCGCCGCCATCGGCCGGATGCCGCGCGGGTTTCGGGCCTCGCTGGCGGAAACACCGGTGCCGCCCGAGGCGCGATGGCAGGCCCGCAGCTACTTCCTGCGCCCCTTGCTGCGCCTCGCCCTCGCGCTGGTCTGGCTCGGCTCCGGCCTGGTCGGATTGTTGCAGTCGCCGACGACAGTCGTGACCTTCGCCCATGCCCTCGGCCTTGGCGAGGGGGCCGGTCTCGCTGCCGGATATGGCTTTTCCCTGCTCGACCTGCTGATCGGCGTCGGCGTGCTGTGCCGCTGGCGGCCCGGTCTGCTCGCCCTGCTGCAGCTCGGCGTCGTCGCGGGCTATACCGCCGCGCTCGGCGTTGCCTTGCCCGCTCTCTGGCTCGATCCCTTCGGCCCCCTCCTGAAGAATGTCGCGGTGGTGGCCGCCGCCCTCACCCTTGCCCGGCTGGAGCCCACGCGATGACCGACGCCTATACGCTGGTCAAACTGCTCCACATCCTGTCGTCCACCATTCTGTTCGGCACCGGGATCGGCACGGCGTTCCAGATGCTGATGGCCACGCGGGACGGCCGTCCCGAGGTCGTCGCCCGGGTGGCGGACCAGGTCGTCCGGGCGGACTGGTGGTTCACCACGCCCGCCGTCATCGTCCAGCCGATCAGCGGCCTCGCCCTCGTTCACCTCGCGGGTTACAGCCTCGGCGAGACCTGGCTTCTCGCCAGTCTCGCGCTCTATGCCGTCGCCGGGGCCGCCTGGCTGCCGGTCGTCGTCATCCAGCGCCGGCTGCGCGATCTGGCGGCGGCATCGGCGCAGGCTGGCGCCCCGCTGTCCCCGGCCTGGCATCGGCTGTTCCGCTGGTGGTTCCTGCTCGGCTGGCCGGGCTTTGGCGCCGTCATCGGGATCTTCGCGCTGATGGTGATCCGCCCCGGCTGACCCCCTGCGGCAAATCCGCAATCCGCATAGGGTTGTTGTCGGTCCTGCCGCGTGTTAGGCAATCGCCGTGCTTGATCGTCTGCTCTCCTTCCTGCGGGGGGACGAGGCGCCCGCGGCGCCCGGATCCGACCTCGCCTTCGCCGTTGCGGTGCTGTTTCTTGAAGCGGCGTCGATGGACGACCGTGTCGATCAGGCCGAAAAGGACAGGGTGCAGGCCATTCTCGTCCGTCATTTCGGGCTCGACGACGAGGCCGCCCGCCGCCTGATCGAGGCGGCCGGCAAGCGTCAGGCGGAATCGGCGCAATTGCTGCGTTACACCCGCACCGTCAAGGACCGGATGAACGAGGCGGAGCGGCTGCAGCTGATGGAATGGCTGTGGGAAGTGGTCTATGCCGACGGCAAGGAGCACGACCTCGAAGCGAATTTGATGCGTCGCATCGCGGGATTGATCTATGTCGAGGACGCGGACAGCGGCGCGGCACGAAAAAGGGTTAGGCGCAGGCTCGGCCTCGATGGCGGGTCTGGCGACAGGACGGAGTGACGGAAGATGACCTATGTGGTCGGCGAACAGTGCATCAAGTGCAAGTATACGGACTGCGTGGAAGTCTGCCCGGTCGATTGCTTCTATGAAGGCGAGAACATGCTCGTCATCAATCCGGACGAATGCATCGACTGCGGCGTCTGCGAGCCCGAATGCCCGGCCGAGGCCATTTTCCCCGATACCGAGGACGGCATCGAGAAATGGGCCGAGTTGAACCGCGAATACGCCAGCCAGTGGCCCAATATCACCCGCAAGATCGACGCCCTGCCCGAGGCCGACGCCATGAAGGGCGTGGCCGACAAGCTGGACAAATTCTTCTCGCCCAATCCCGCCAAGCAGGATTGAGCAGGCCCCGGGGCGGCGCCGGCCAAGGGCCATGGCGCCGCTGCATGGCCATGTGACAAAAAATCAAAGCCGCTTTGATTCGAGCTTTGCGATCAAGCACTTAAGGCGGTTTCAAGGCACTGCGGCTGAAATTTTTGGGCTGCGGTGTCAAGGGGCAATGTGACTGTCCCTTCATTTTCGCTTCGCAGCATGTTATAAAGCTCGTCCGGTCGGCTGACCCCCTTGGGCGTGCCGCTCATCCAGATGCAACGATAACCGCGCGACCCCGTGGGGCGGGTCGGACGGTTTCTTTTGCGCCCAGGACGATGTGGCTGCCCGCGGGATGCGGCGCGACTGGCATGGAATACCAATGGATTTGCAGCGGCCCGGTGACCCGTCGGTCCCGGCCGGACGAAGACTAACTGTCTAACCGTCAGAGATAGGACGAGAACATGGCTGTCGTGACGAAGAAGAAGACGCAGGTTGATTACGCCGTGGGCGATCACATCGTCTATCCGGCGCATGGCGTCGGCAAGATCGTTGACCTCGAAAGCCAGATCATTTCCGGCATGACGCTGGAACTCTTCGTCATCGTCTTCGACAAGGACAAGATGACCCTGCGCGTGCCCTTCGGCAAGGCGCAGTCGGTCGGGATGCGCCGTCTGTCCAGCCCGGACACGATGAAGGAAGCCCTGACCGTGCTGAAGGGCCGCGCCCGGGTGAAGCGCACCATGTGGTCGCGCCGCGCTCAGGAATACGAAGCCAAGATCAATTCGGGCGACCCGGTTTCCATCGCCGAGGTGGTCCGCGACCTGCACCGCAACGCCGGCCAGCCGGAACAGTCCTATAGCGAACGCCAGATCTATGAGGCGGCCCTCGACCGTCTGGCCCGCGAAGTCGCCGCGGTCGAGAAGATCGACGAGACCGCCGCGGTCGAGCGGCTGGAAAAGGTTCTGCGCGCCGCCTGAGCGCCCGCGCCTTCCCTCTTTCCGAACGGCGGTGGCAGCGATGCCGCCGCCGTTTTCTTTTGGGGCCGACACGCAGCACAAACAAAAAGGGCCGGCGGTGCGAAACCGCCGGCCCCCTGTTCCGACCTCGCGGCCGGAGAAAATCAGATCGTGGCGATCCAGGTCGCTTCCCGGCCCTTCTGGGCGGTCTGCACCGTCATCTTCACGCGCTGCTGGGCCTGCAGGTCGACGAGACCGCAACGGCGCAGCACGCTCTTGTGAATGAAGACGTCCTTGCCGCCGTCATCGGCGACGATGAAGCCGAAGCCGGATTCCGGCTTGAACCACTTCACGGTGCCGCTGATGGTGTCCGCATCCGAAGCCGGAGCCGCGATGGGGGCCTGATTGAAGCCGCCACGATCGCCGCCACCGCCGAAGCCGCCGCGATCACCGCCGCCGCCGAAGCCGCCACGGTCGCCGCCGCCGAAGCCACCGCGCTCACGGCCGCCGAAGCCGCCGCGATCGCCGCCGCCGAAGCCGCCACGGTCGCCGCCGAAGCCGCCACGATCCCGACCGCCAAAGCCACCACGGTCACGGTCGCCGAAGCCACCACGGTCGCCGAAGGGCGCGCGATGCGGGGGAGCCGAGCCGGGCTCGACGCCGACGACATCGATCAGGCGCTGAACCTGCGGCCCGCGGGGACCTTCGCCGATGTCAACGGTGAGTTCTGCCCCATCCGGGAGATCGCCATAGCCCGCGGAGCTGAGGACGGAGACATGAAGAAAGGCGTCAGGGGAACCGTCGATCGGGGCAACGAAACCGAAGCCCTTCATGCTGTTGAACCACTTGACACGCGCTTTGACGTTGTTCGGCACTGGATGAGACCTTGAGAGACGCGCCGCTCGACCACGGCGACGCAAATGCTTTGTCGGACGCTACCCGCGACGCGCAGATTGGTTGCCGGCACCACCGAGCCCTGCCGACCCGCGCTTTAGGAAGCACTCGAACGATATGCGGCGTTTGCCCCACATTCAAATTAAATTTGGGGCTTGGGCGCACGAAGCCGTGCGTCATCGCAAAAAAATCTGATCCCCGGGCGGCTTGAGAGCCATGCAATTACAGAATGCGAGTTGGAGAATCTGCGCATAGCTCCCTGCACATTGCAACAACTTCGATTGACGCTGCCAGGCCATCGCCGGCATATATCGGGCGAGCATATATCGTTCCGATATAAATTCGTGAAATCGACCCAGCCCCTGCAACCGGACGCGGCATGGACATCAAGACGGTCTGTCTCGGCCTGCTGACCTTCGGCGAGGCCAGCGGTTATGAAATCAAGAAGCTGTTCGAGGACGGTACCTTCAACGGCGTCTTCGACGCCTCCTTCGGCTCGATCTATCCGGCCCTGACCCGCCTTGCCGAGGAGGGTCTCGTGATCGCGCGCGAAGAGGAACAGCACGGCCGGCCGGACAAGAAGGTCTATGCCCTGACGCCGGCCGGTCATGCGCGGTTCGTCGCCAGTCTCGTCGCCGGCATCCAGCCCGACCGGGTGCGCTCGGAATTCTCGATGGCGATGATCTTCGCCCATCTGCTGCCCGAGGCGACGGCCCAGTCCTATATCGACCAGCATCTGGCGGAAACCCGGGACGCCCTGCGCCGGCTCGACGTCGCCGACCAGGATCCGGGCAGCCAGATGCCCAACCTCAAATTCGCCATCGGCCTCGGCCGCGCCCGGCTGCAGGCGGGCATGGAATTCATGGAACGTCATCGTCATATGATCGGTCTTGCCGCCGTGGCGCCTGCGCCAGGCGGACAGGGCTGACGGGGGGAAAGTCAATGCGTAAGTCCTATGTCATCGCCACGGCCATGGCCGCCGCCATGACGGTCTGGATCGCCTCGGGCGCGCTCTCGGGCGAGGAGGCCGCGCCGCCGCCCCCGCCCGCCGACCGCGCGGACGCCAAGCCGGCCGCCCTGCCCCATGTCCGTGTCCGCAGCACGAGCGCCGCCGAATATACCGGCTCGATCACGGTGCGCGGCCGGACGGAAGCGGTGCGCAGCGTCGACGTCAAGGCGGAGACCGCGGGCGCGGTCAGCGAAATCCTGGTCCGCCGCGGCGCCGAGGTGAAGGCGGGCGACGTGCTCTGCCGTCTGTCCCTGCGCGATCGCCAGGCCGCCCTGACCGAGGCCGAGGCCGAGCTGCGCCAGCGCGAGATGGAATATAACGCCGCCGCCCAGCTGAAGGGCGCGGGCTATGGCACCACCAACCGCCTCGCCGAAGCCCGCGCCATTCTCGATGCGGCCCGGGCCAAGCTGACCCGCATGACCCAGGAATTGAGCGACACCGAGATCAAGGCGCCCTTCGACGGGATCATCGAGGACATGCCGTCCGAGATCGGCGACGTGCTGTCCCCCGGCGGCGATCAGGCCTGCGCCACCATCGTCGACGCCGATCCCATGCTGATCGTCGGCCAGGTCGCCGAGCGGGAAATCGCCGGCATCCGCATCGGCGCCGACGCCAGGGCGCGGCTGATCACCGGTCAGGAAGTGACGGGCAAGGTCCGCTTCGTCGCCACCAAGGCCGATCCCGACACGCGAACCTTCCGGGTCGAGATCGAGGTCGCCAATGCCGACGGCGCGCTGAAAGCCGGCGTGACCACCGAGGCGCGGGTGCCGACCACCCCGGTCGCCGCCCATCACCTGTCCCCGGCGATCCTCAGCCTCGACGGTGACGGCACCATCGGCCTCAAGATCGTCGACGCCGAGGCCAAGGTCCACTTCCTGCCCGTCGGCATCGTCGGCAGCGACGATGCCGGCGTCTATGTCACCGGCCTGCCGGCGACGGCCGACGTGATCGTGGTCGGCCAGGATTTCGTGCTGCCCGGCCAGAAGGTCGAAGTCTCCAGGGACGGAGGCAGCAACTCGTGAACGCGCTGATCGACTGGTGCCTGCGCTACCCGCGCACGATCCTCAGCTTCCTCGTCCTGCTGGCCATCGCCGGCCTGTCGACTTATCTGACCATCCCGCGCGAGGCCCAGCCCGACGCCGAGATTCCCTATATCTACGTCAACATGATCCATGAAGGCATCTCGCCGGAAGACGGCGAGCGGCTGCTGCTGAAGCCCATGGAAAAGGAACTCCGCTCCATCGAGGGCATCAAGGAGATGAGTTCCGAGGCGGGCGAAGGCTATGCCTATGTCCTCCTTGAATTCGACGCCGGCTTCAACGGCGACAAGGCCCTCGCCGACGTGCGCGAGAAGGTCGATCAGGCCAAGCCCAAGCTCCCCGCCGATACCGAGGAGCCGATCGTCACCCAGGTCAGCATCTCGCTGTTTCCGATCCTGCTCGTCTCCCTCTCGGGCGATGTGCCGGAACGCACCCTGCTGACCATCGCCCGCAAGCTGGAAGACGCCTTCGAGGCCCTGCCCGAAGTCCTTTCCGCCGATATCACCGGCAAGCGCGACGAGTTGCTGGAAATCGTGGTCGATCCGCTGAAGCTGGAATCCTATCGCATCAGCCAGTCGGAGCTGATCCAGATCGTCAGCATGAACAACCGGCTGGTCGCGGCGGGCGCGCTCGATACCGGCGCCGGCCGTTTCTCGATCAAGGTCCCCGGCCTGTTCGAGACCGCGGAAGACGTCTTGTCCCTGCCCATCAAGGTCTCGGGCGACGGCGTCGTCACCCTGCGCGACATCACCGAGATCCGCCGCACCTTCAAGGATCCCGAAACCTTCGCCCGGGTGAACGGCAAGCCGTCCCTCACCCTCGAGGTGAAGAAGCGCGCCGGCCGCAACATCATCGAGACCGTGGCCAAGGTGAAGGCCATCGTCGACTACGCGCGGGCGGAATTGCCGCCCAACGTGCAGATCGACTATGCGCAGGATGCGTCGAAGGAAATCGACAACATGCTGCTCGATCTGCAGAACTCGGTGCTGATCGCGGTCTTCCTCGTCATGGTCGTCGTCGTCGGCTCGCTGGGCGTCCGCTCGGCCGGTCTCGTCTCGCTGACCATTCCGGGCTCGTTCCTGCTCGGCCTCGTGCTGCTCGCGGCGATGGGCGTCACGCTGAACATGCTCGTCATGTTCTCCATGATCCTCGTTGTCGGCATGGTGGTCGATGGCGGCGTGATCGTCGTCGAATACGCCGACCGCAAGATGACCGAGGGCGTGCCCCGGGCCGAGGCCTATGCCCTCGCCGCGAAGCGCATGGCCTGGCCGGTGATCACGACGACGACGACGACGGCGATCGTCTTCGTGCCGCTGCTGTTCTGGCCGGGCATCACCGGGAAGTTCATGTCGTACATCCCGCTGACCCTGATCGTCACCCTGATGGGCTCGATCCTGATCGCGCTGATGTTCATTCCCGTCCTGGGCGCCATTTTCGGGAAGCCGGGCGCGACCGACGCCAAGACCGAGCATTTCATCGCGGTGACCGAGCGCGGCGACGTGCGTACCCTGCCCGGCTTTACCGGCTGGTATTCGCGCACCCTCGAAAAGGCGCTGCGCCACCCGGGCAAGATCCTGCTCGGCTGCATCGGCCTCCTCATCGGCTTGCAGTGGATCTATGCGTCCGAGGGCAAGGGCGTGCAGTTCTTCCCCGATGTCGAGCCGGAGCGGGCCATCGTGCTCGTCCACGCGCGGGGCAATCTGTCGATCCACGAGCGCGACGCCCTGATGCGCGAGGTCGAAAGCGCGGTCCTGCGCGTCGACGGCATCGACATCGCCAACACGACGGTGGGCTCGCCCCCCGCCGGCACCGACGCGGCCCCCGACACCATCGGCAACATGACCGTCGAGTTCACGCCCTGGCAGACAAGGCGCAAGGCGGCCGACATCCTCGGCGAGATTCGCGAGAAGGCGGGCCGCATCGCCGGCATCGCGGTCGAGACCCGCCTGCCCGATGTCGGCCCGCCCGTCGGCAAGGCGATCCAGATCGAACTGGCCGCCGCCATCCCCGATGCCCTGCCCGAAACCGCCGACCGCATCCGCCGACAGCTGGAGGCGATGCCCGGGCTGATCGACCTCGAGGACAGCCGCCCCCTGCCCGGCATCGACTGGGTGATGCGGGTCGACCGCGCCCAGGCCGGCCGCTTCGGCGCCGACATCACCTCGGTCGGCAACGCGGTCCAGCTCGTCACCAACGGCATCAAGATCGGCGAATACCGGCCGGACGACGCGGACGAGGAAATTGACATCCGTGTCCGCTTCCCCGAGACCCTGCGCAATCTCGACGCCTTCGACCAGCTGCGGCTGGAAACGCGGCTGGGTCAGGTGCCGCTGTCGAGCTTCGTCACCCGCACGGCGGAGCCGACCACGGGCAAGCTGATGCATGTCGACGCCAAGCGGGTGATCACCCTGCAGGCCAATGTCGCCCCCGGCGTGCTGCCCGACGAGAAGGTGCGCGAGATCAAGGCCTGGATGGCGACCCAGCGTTTCGATCCGTCGGTCAGCATCAAGTTCCGCGGTCAGGACGAGGAAACGGCCGCCGCCGGTGCCTTCCTGGCCAAGGCCTTCTTCATCGGCCTGTTCCTGATGGCGATCATCCTGATCACCCAGTTCAACAGCTTCTACTCGACCTTCGTGATCCTGTCGGCGGTCGCGCTGTCGACCATCGGCGTCTTCGCCGGGCTGCTGATCACCGGCCAGCTGTTCTCGATGGTGATGACCGGCATCGGCGTCATCTCCCTCGCCGGGGTCGTGGTCGCGCATAATGTCGTGCTGATCGACACCTACAAGGAGTTGCGCGGCCATGGCATGGAGCCTTTCGAGGCCATCCTGCGCACCGGCGCCCAGCGGATGCGGCCGGTGCTGCTGACCACCTTCACCACGATCATCGGCATCCTGCCGATGGCGCTCGGCCTGACCATCGACGTGATCGGGCGGGAAGTGACGGTGGGCGCCCCCTCGGCCCAGTGGTGGGTGCAGCTGGCGACCGCCGTCGCCTTCGGCCTGGCCTTCGCGACGGTGCTCACCCTCGTGGTCACGCCCTGCCTGCTGGCCCTGCCCCTCCGCCTGCGGGCGACCTGGGGGCCGCGCCTGCGCCGGCTGGGCCGCAAGCCCGAAGCATCCGTCACGCCCTGAGGAAAGGGGGGCCCCTGCCCCCTTTCCGTTCTCCCGCCTATTCTGCCGCGAGGCCGGCGTTTTCCGCGGCGATGGTGCGGTCGAGCAGGATGCGCATCTGGTTGACCGCGGCATCATGGGCGATGTTGATCACCGGCCGGTCGGGATCGCGCCGGATGTTCCTGTATTGCGCCTCGATCATTTCCTTGTCCTCGAGGAAGGCCTTGTGGATGCCGGCATAGAGCAGGTCGCCGACCTCGCGCCCCGCCGTCGCCTTGCTCGCCCCCCAGGAGAAATAATAGGTGCATTCGCCGGCCGACGCCGGCACCACCGACTGGCAGGTCCAGGTATCGAGCAGCAGCTTGCCGTCCGACGGACCTTCCGTCGCCTTGCCCGCCTCATAGACCTGGAAGCGCATGACGAAGACGCAAGGCAGTTGCACCGTATAGTCGATCAGCATGTCGTAGCGCCCGGTCATGACATGCTGGGTAAAGACGAGGGCCGGCGTGTCGCGGACCCAGCGCTCGACCCTGAAGCCGCGCTCCATCCTTGAGATGCGCGGCAGGCTGGCGGCGAAATCCTCGCCGCCGAAGGTCTTTCGGTGCACGAAGGTCAGATGCGAGAAATCGAGCAGATTGTCGAGCACCAGCCGGTAATCCGCCTCGAAGCGCATCGAACTCGGACGCATGTCCCAGTCGGGATCGCCGGGTCCGACTGAAAAGGGAATCAGATCGGCGTCGGCCCGCGCCGGCTCGCCCATCCAGACCCAGAGCCAGTTGTCCCGCTCCACCACCGGATAGCTGCGGACGACGGCGCGTTCGGGCACCCGGGACTGGCCCGGCACCTCGACGCAGCGGCCCGAGGCGTCGAACTTCAGGCCGTGATACATGCAGCGGATGCAGTCCCCCTCGATCTCGCCCAGATGCAGCGCGGCGTGGCGGTGACAGCAGCGGTCCTCGACCGCGACCGCCGTGCCGTCCTGCTTGCGATAGAGCGCCAGAGGCTGATCGGCGATGGTCTTGGCCAGGATCTGTCCCGGCGGCAACTCGTAGTCCCAGCCGGCGACGTACCAGCAGTTCCTGACGAACATGACGGTTCCTCCCTTTCCCGTTCTTGTTCCACCACCGGGGGTAGCCGGCGGCGGTCACGATCAGGATGGGGGCAGAGGGACACCCGGGGTCCAATACCTATTGGCTTGGCCCACGATACCTTTCGGGCATGATGCCCGGCGACAGGCGCCGGGTCAGACGGTGGGCGTGCCCTCGTCTTCGGCCTTGGCCTCGGCCGCCCTCTCGGCCGCCTTCTGCATCTCGCGCCGATAGGCGATGGGGCCGAAGGGGATGGTGGCCGCATAGGCGACAATGACAAGGCCAAGCACCTGCCACGGGTAGGACAGGGCAAGCGCGGTGCCGATGCCGACGAAGACGAGCGTCGGCAGCACCCAGTCGCGGTGCACGCGGATCTTCTTGAACGAGAAGGTCGGAATGCGGCTGACCATCAGGAAGGCGACGACGACCGTCGACACGCCCACGAGATAGGGCGAGTGGAACGGCATTTCGCCCAGGGAGAAGCTGGCGATCACCGGAAGAAGGACCAGCGCCGCCCCGGCGGGCGACGGCACGCCGGTAAAGAAGGCCGAGGTCCAGGCCGGCTTGTCCGGATCGTCGATCGCGACATTGAAACGGGCGAGACGCAGGGCGCAGCACACGGCATGGGACAGCACGGCGATCCAGCCGAAACCCGAAATATCGCCCAGCGTCCAGAGATAGAGCACCAGCACCGGCGCGACGCCGAACGAAAGGAAATCCGACAGGGAATCGAGTTCGGCGCCGAAACGGCTGGTGCCCTTGATCATGCGGGCGACCCGGCCGTCGATCCCGTCGAACAGGGCGGCGATCAGGATGGCGGCCACCGCCAGCTCGAACTTTTGCTCGAGCGCGAAGCGGATCGAGGTCAGCCCGGAGCACAGCGCGAAGGTGGTGAGCATGTTGGGCAGCAGGCTGCGCGCCGGCAGCCGGCTCGGCCGTGGCGGTTGCGCCTTGGGCTTGCGCCGCCGCAGGCGAACCCTCGTGTTCCAGCCTTCCCAGTCGCTCATGCCTGCCCCCTCATGCCCGCACCCGTCAGCCGACCGTGGCCAGCCGCGCGCCTTCGGTCGAGGCGAAATCGGCGAGCACCGTCTCGCCCGCGATGGCGCGCTGGCCGACCGCGACGAGGGGCGCGACACCTTCCGGCAGATAGACGTCGAGCCGGCTGCCGAAGCGGATGATGCCGAAACGGGTGCCGGCGGTCAGCTTCTGCCCCGGACCGACATCGCAGACGATGCGGCGGGCAACGAGGCCGGCGATCTGGACGACACCGAGGTCGCGGCCATCGTCGAGAACGAGGCGCAGGGAATTGCGCTCGTTGTCGTCGCTCGCCTTGTCGTCGGCGGCATTCAGGAACTTGCCCGGCCGGTAGGAGATACGGTCGATGGTGGCGGTGACCGGCATCCGGTTCACATGCACGTCGAACACCGACATGAAGATCGAGATGCGCGGGCGCGGCGCCTCGCCGAGGCCGAGTTCGGCCGGCGGCACCGCGAGCGAGGTATCGACGACCTTGCCGTCGGCCGGGGAGATCACCAGACCGTCGCGCGACGGCGTCGCCCGCGGCGGATCGCGGAAGAAATAGGCGCACCAGACGGTGAGCACGACGCCGAGCCAGCCCAGCGGCCGCCAGATCAGGAACAGGATCAGCGTCGCGATGGCGAAGAGCGCGACGAATTTCACGCCTTCCCGATGCAGGGGGTGCAGCACGGAACGAATGGAAGCCAGAATATCCACGTTACTTCTCCCTGCCGTCAGAGGCTGACCGCCAGGCCTTCGGCGCGGACCTCGGCGAGTTTCGCCTCGGCTTCCACCGCCTCGAGCTGGCGCTGCCACATGCCGGCATATTGGCCGCCCTTCGCCAGCAGGACGTCATGCGTGCCCCGCTCGACGATGCGGCCCTTGTCGAGGACCAGAATCTCGTCGCAATCGACGACTGTAGACAGCCGATGCGCGATGACAATAGCCGTCCGCCCGCGGGAAATCTCCTTCAGGCTGGTCTGGATTTCCTTCTCGGTCTGGGTGTCGAGGGCGGAGGTCGCCTCGTCGAGGAGAAGGATGGGCGGATTCTTCAGGATCGTGCGGGCGATGGCCACCCGCTGCTTCTCCCCGCCCGACAGTTTCAGGCCGCGCTCGCCCACCATGCTGTCGTAGCCGTCGGGCAGCGAAACGATGAAATCGTGGATGCGGGCCAGTTTCGCCGCCTGCTCCACCTCGGCATCGGTCGCCCCGGGCCGGCCGTAGCGGATGTTGTAGCGGATGGTGTCGTTGAACAGCACCGTGTCCTGCGGAACGATGCCGATGGCCTGACGCAGCGATGCCTGGGTGACGGCGTCGATGTCCTGACCGTCGATGGTCACCCGGCCCTGTTCGATGTCGTAGAAGCGGAACAGGATGCGGCTGATGGTCGATTTGCCGGCGCCCGAGGGGCCGACGATGGCGATGGTGCTGCCCGGCGCCGCCGTGAAGGAGACGTCGCGCAGGATGCCCCGGCGCTGGTCGTAGCGGAAGGAGACATCCTCGAAGCGAACCTCGCCGCCCGTCACCTGCAGGGGCCGGGCGTCCGGCTTGTCCTGTACCTCTTCCGGAACATCGAGAACCTTGAACATGGCCTCCATGTCGATCAGGCCCTGCTTGATCTCGCGGTAGACGAAACCGAGCATGTTCAGCGGGATGTAAAGCTGGATCAGGAAGGTGTTGACCAGAACGAAGTCGCCCACGGTCATCGTGCCCTCGGCGACGCCGACGCCCGCCAGATACATGACCCCGCCAAGCCCCGCCGCCATGATCGCCGACTGGCCGGCGTTGAGGAACGACAGGGTGGTCTGGCTCTTCACCGCCGCCTTCTCGTAGGCCATCAGGGCCTTGTCGAAGCGACGCGCCTCATGCGCCTCGTTCGAGAAATATTTGACCGTCTCGTAGTTCAGCAGGCTGTCGACCGCCTTGGTGTTGGCGTCCGTGTCCTGATTGTTCATTTCGCGGCGGTATTTGATGCGCCGCTCGGAGACGAGGAAGGTGAACAGGATATAGGCGACGATGGTCGCCACCATCACGCTGACCATGGGCCAGCCGAAGCCGGTCGCCAGCAGGATCAGCACGAAGGCGATCTCGAGGATGGTCGGCCCGATGTTGAACAGGGCGAAACGCAGGACGAGTTCAATGCCCTTGGTGCCGCGCTCGATCACCCGGTTGAGGCCGCCCGTGCGCCGGTCGAGATGGAAGCGCATGGACAGGCGGTGCAGGTGCTCGAAGGTGGTAAGGCCAAGACGCCGCACGGCGAATTGCGCGACCTTTGAAAACACGCTGTCGCGCAGTTCCGCGAAGGCCTGGGAGCCGACCCGCGCGAGGCCATAGGCGATGATCATCAGGATGGGGACGGTGACCACCGTCGCCTTGACCGACAGGGCATCGACCGCCGCCTTGTAGAAATAGGGCACGATGACATTGGCGATCTTGGCGAGGACGAGGAAGCCGAGGGCGTAAAGCACCCGGAGCCGCAGGTCGCGCCGATCCGCCGGCCAGAGGTAGGGCAGGAACAGGCGGATCGTCTGCCAGCCGCCCGGGGCGGCGGCCGGGGGGGCGCTCTTCGGTTCGCTCATGATGGATTTAAGGCTCTGTTAAGCGGAAAGGGCCGAAGTTGGGATATGGGGCGGCCGGGAAGGTTTGGCCAGCCGGAAACACGGGAACCCGCTCTATAGGAGATGACCGACCTTGTCCACGCTCTCGACCTTCGGCTTTCGCGTGGCGGGTGTCCGCTACGACGGCCATCTTGAGAACGGTGTCCTCGAAATCGGCGCCGACCTCGGCCCCCTGCCCTTTTCCGCCGAAGACGCGGAAGGTCGCCGCCGCTGGGCCAGAACCCTGAGCGCGGCGGAGAGCACCGCCGCCGACAGTCATGTCCTGACCCCGGACGCGCGCATCAACTTCCGCTCCCGCACCACCCTGGCCGGCCCGGTCGACCGCAAGCGCCTGATCGAGGCGCTGACCGTCATCCTGCTGTCGACCGGCGGCCAGATGCGCCGCAGCCCGCCGACCGGCAGCACCGCCCGCTTCAGGGCAGAGCGCGCCGCCCCGGCCTCGTGACGAGGGCGATGCCCGCCGCGATCGGCAGAATGCCGATCAGGTCGCCCGCCGGCACGCTTTCCCCCGCGATCAGCCAACCGAAGCCAAGACCGAGCGGCGGCATCAGGAAATGCAGACTGCTGGCCGCGGTCGCGCTGCGCCGCGCGAGGATGCGGAACCACAGGAAATAGCCGCCGACCGAAACCCCGAGCACCATCCACAAATAGGTCAGGACGAGCGGCAGGGTGAGCCGGACCGAACCCGCGTCCTCGACCGTCAGGGCGACCGGCATCAGGGCCAGTCCCCCCGCGAGCAGCTGAAAGCCGTTGCCGGTCCACGGACCGACCCCCTGGGGCGCCAGCCGCTTGTAGGCGATGGTCCCCGCGACCAGCGAGATGAGGCCGCCCGCGACGAGGAGCGTTCCCGGCCCCGCCTCCATCCCGCCACCGAGGCGCGAGCGCACGACGAGGGTGACGCCGACGAGGCCGAGCAGAAGCCCGCCCGCCTTGGCGAGGGTCATGCGCTCGCCCAGCACCGGCCCGGCAATGGCGGCGGTCAACAGGGGATTGGCACTGATCAGCACCGCGGTAAAGCCGGACGAGACGGTCTGCATCCCGCTCCACGACAAGCCGAGATAGATGGCGTTGTTAAGGAGACCGAGCAGGATCAGGGTCGCCAGCGCCCGTCCGTCCGGCCACGCCCCCTCGCCCCGCCATCGGCCCAGCGCGAGGCACAACAGCCCCGCCGCAAGAAAGCGTGTCGCCAGCAGCAAGAGCGGCGGGCAATCGACCAGCGCGATCTTGGCTGGGGCGAAAGCAGAACTCCAGATCAGGCAGAACAGGCCGAGCAGCAGCAATTCGCCGGCAGGCCCGGACTTTCGAAGGGTATGACGAAGGGATTGTTGGACCACGGCGGCGCTCCTTGACCGCGGAACCCTAGCCTCCGTCTTGTCCATTTGGAAATGGGATGATTTTATAATTACCATTCGATTATCAAATGAGAGCGGATGCCATGTTCGACCTCGACCTGTTGCGCAGTTTCGTCAGCGTCGTCGATGCCGGCGGCTTCACGAGGGCCGGAGAGCGGGTGAACCGCAGCCAGTCGACGGTCAGCCAGCAGATCCGCCGGCTGGAGGAGGACATCGGCAAACCGCTGCTGCGGCGCGACCGCCGGACCATCCACCTGACCGAAGCGGGGGAAACCCTGCTCGGCTATGCCCGCCGGCTGCTCGAGATCGCGGACGAGGCGCGGCAAAGCCTGGGGGGTGAGGCGCCCGCGACCACGGTCCGCCTGGGCATTCCGGAGGATTTCGCCGTGACCAGCCTGACCGGGGTGATCGCCGATTTCGCCCGGGCGCGGCCGAGCGTGCGGCTCGAAGTGCGCTGCGACCTCAGCGTCCGCCTGCGCGAGGGATTGGCGCGGGGTCAGTTCGACGCGGTGCTGGCCAAGCGCGAGCCGGACTCGGGACCGGCACTCGGGGCCTGGCCCGAAAGGCTGGTCTGGCTGGCCGGCAAGACGGCCGCTCTGCCGGCGCGGGGCGCGCCGCTGCCCCTTGTCGCCTTCATGCCCGGCTGCCTCTACCGGGACAGGGCGATCCGGGCACTCGACGCCATCGGGCGGCCTTGGCGCATTGCCTATGAAAGCCCCAATCTTTCAGGTGTGCAGGCGGCGGTGGCCGGCGGCCTCGGGATCGCGCTGCTCGAAGCGCGCATCGCCGGCACCGATCATCGCGTCCTTGGCCCGGAGGACGGAATGCCCCGGGTCCCCTCCACGGAGCTCGCCCTCGACCTGCGGCCCGACGCCCCCGAGGCCGCCCAGGCACTGGGCAGGACAATATTGACATTTTGCGATGAAAAATTTGCACCAAATCGAGAACAAATCGCCTTTTGATCGGAGTCCGACCAACTGTTCCCGGACTATTCTGGCCGAAGCCCCCGACCAATAATGAAACGTTAGGGGCTTTGAGAGACAACCGGACCCAGGTCTGGCTTAAAACGGCTTGGCGGACAGGGAAGTCTAACGCTCGATGTTGTCATTTCGCAAATTTCGCCTTCTGATCTTATTAACTTTCGGTTGCACGATTGCAATTCTTGGCACCTATTGGTTTTACCTTCTGGACGGCTTTGAAGGGCGCAGGCTCCAGACCCGCATGGAGGCCGAGCAATCGGTTGCCCTGACCGCTCAGTCCGCGGGCCTGCAGATGGAAGCGATCATCCGCGAGGTCGATTTCGTCCTGCAGGAACTGCGTTCGGAATATCTGACCGACCGACACGGTTTTCCAGAGGCCGCGCAGCGTATCCAGTCCCTGTTCGGGTCGCGGGAAATCCTGTCGGTCTGGATCGCCGACAGCGACGGCCGGATCGCCTACAGCAGCATCGACGATCGCTCATCCACCAATGTCGCCCACCGCGACTATTTCCAGTTTCACCGCGCGAGCGCGGGCGAAGACCGTCTTTATGTCTCGCCGCCTCTGGTCGGCCAGTACACCCAGCGCTGGATGGCAATCTTCTCGCGCCGGCTTGAAATCGACCGGCAATTCGCGGGGACGATAATGATCGCGGTCCCGCCCTCCTATTTCACGTCGCGGCTCGGCGCTGTCGGTGTCGGCGAGCGGGTCTCGGTGTCCCATCTGCCCGACGGCAACATATTCGTGGACACGCTGACGCCGGGTCGGGTCGGCGACCCCACGGCCGCGGACGCGCCGTTCCTCAAGCCCGATGCCCTGCCTTATGGCACATTCCGCGATGAAGACGACGCGGGCGAGTTCCAGATCATGGCCTGGCGCCGTGTCGACGACAGCCCCCTCGTCGTGATGGCGTCCGGCCACGAAGAGGCGCTGCTCGCGCCGACCGAGACGGCGATCGCGACCGAGTTCCGCAACAATGTGATGACCTCATCGCTCGCCCTGCTTCTGGTGGCCAGCGTCACCGTGATCATCCTGCGCGATGTCGGGCTGCGCCAGCGCCTGCACAAGCAGGATGCGCTGCATAAGGTACTGTTCGACGCCATGCCCGACGGCATGATGACGATCAATCACCGGAGTGAGATCACGCTCTGGAACGAAGCGGCGCTCGGCCTGCTCGGCGTCGACGAGGAAGGCCTGAAGGAGCGCCGCGTGCGGCTCTACGATATCGACGGCAAGCCCGTGTCCATTTCGCACTACCCCTCGATGAAAGCCCTCGACCGGGCAGGCCATCAGGGATTGTTTTACGTCATGGCGCAGGGCCGCAGGCGCTGGCTTTCCTTCGATGCCCGCGTCCTGCCCAGCGTCGACGGCGTGACACCGCACGGCGCCATCGTCGCCTTCACCGACGTGACCCGCCTCGTCCAGCTCGAGGATTCGATGCGCACCAGCCAGTCGGTGTTCGAGGCGGCGGGCGAAGGGATCATGGTGACCGACGCGGGCCGGCGCATCATCAGCGTGAACCCGGCCTTCACCCGCATCACCGGCTTTTCCGCCGACGAGGCGCTGGGCAAGGGGCCGGGCGAATTGCTGGGCTCGGGCGCGCACGATCAGGAATTCTACGCCCAGATGGACGAAAGCCTGAAGGCCAAGGGCTACTGGGAAGGCGAAATCACCAACCGGCGCAAGGACGGCAGCCTCTTCATCGAATGGCTGAAGATCAATGTCGTCCACGACGAGGCCGCTCAGGTGCTGCGCTACGTCGCCCTGCTGTCGGATATCAGCGAGCGCAAGCGGCAGGACCAGGAAATCTGGAAGCGAGCCAATTTCGATGCGCTGACCGGACTGCCCAACCGGACACTCTTCACCGACCGTCTCAACCAGGCCATCGGACAGGCCGACCGCCACAAGACACGGGTCGTCGTCTTCTTCATCGACCTCGACAAGTTCAAGGCCGTCAACGACACGCTCGGGCACAAGGCCGGCGACGATCTGCTGCGCCAGGTGGCTGACAGGATCCAGTCCACTATCCGGGCGGAGGATACGGCGGCCCGGGTCGGTGGCGACGAATTCCTGGTGTTGTTGCCCCAGGCCGGCGACGACGCCTCGCTGCTGCACACCGGTGAGCGAATTCGGGAGGCACTGTGCCTGCCGTTCGACATCGGCGGGCACGAGGTGAATATTTCCGCCAGTATCGGGATCGCCGACGCGCTCGCCGCGCAGTCCGATCCCGCCCTCGTCATCAAACGCGCCGATGCGGCCATGTACAGGGCCAAATCCAGCGGCGCCAACAGGGTGGTCATGATGTAACCCACCGGCCGGAGGACAAGCCTCCGGCCTCGGGTGCCGGCGATCAACGGGCGGTCAGGATCGTCTCCGACATGTTCAGGTTCATGTGGATCATCATTTCGATGACCTTGTCGTCCGGCTGCTGGCGCAGGGTCCGGGCCGCCTCGACCATGAAGCGGCTGGCCCGGCTGAAGAACTCCGACGTCGTCGGCGGCAGCTGGCGGCTGCGCACCAGGGCACGGTTGGCGACGGTCTGCCAGCGCGCCGCATTGACGTCGAGCGCGTCCGCCAGCTGGACGATGGGCTCGCCCTTGCGCGCATTGTCGAGCAGCACGGCGCATTCGAGGAAGGGATAGGCGGCCTCTTCGCGGGCCGAGAGAGCGGTGTTGGTATCGGTCATGGCTGATCTCCGTTATCGCTGGTTTCGGCGTCTTACTGGAAGAGCTGGAGGACGTTCTGTTCGCTCTGGCCGGCGAAGCTCAGGGCCTTCAGGGCGAGCTGCTGGCGGGTCTGCAGGGCGACGAGATTGGCGCCTTCCTCGTTCAGGTCGGCGAGGGTCAGCTTGTCCGAACCTTCGGTCAGCGAGTTGATGTAGTTCTTGGTGAAGTCGAGCCGGGTCTGCAGCAGCGTGACGTTGGAGCCGAGGCTGGCCGTCGCCGCCCGCACCGTCGAAATCGCGGTATCGAGCGTGTCCGTGATCGTGTCGATCGTGCTGATCAGCGCGCTCGCCGCGATGTCCGAGAAGCCGTTGGCCGCACCCGCCGTGCCCGCGCCGGTCAGGAAGGCCGCGAGGATGACGGAGCCCGCCGCGCTGCCGCCACCACCCGCGGTGATCAGCGCGCCCGCGCGAAGATCGCGGCTATTGACGACGACTTCCGACGAGGTGACTTCCGAGAAGCGGACCGTGAGGTTCTGGGTGGTCGAATTGACCAGGTTGGTGCCCTGATAGGAGGCATCGCCCAGCAGCGAATTCAGCTGGTTCAGCAGGTCGGAAAACTGGCTGGTCAGATCGGCCTTGGTTTCGACGTCAGCCGTCTTGGCCGAGATGGCGACACCCTTGATCTGCTTCAGGATGGTTTCCGCCGCCTGGGTCGCGTTCAGCGCCGACTTCAGCGACGAAATGCCCTGGTCGATGCCGTCCTTGCGCTCCGTCAGATCCGCGGTGCGGTCCGTCAGGTTCTTGGACTGGAAATAGGCCACGGCGTCGTCGAGCGCGCTCGAGACTTTGAGGCCCGTCGAAAGACGGCCCTGGGTGCGGTTGGCGAGATTGGTGGTGTCCTGCAGCGAGAGCAGATTGGCCCTCGATGTGGACGTCAGATGGATGTCGCTCATGCCTTGTCCTTTCTGGTCGATGTCCGCGCCTTTCTGCGGCGGGGCTCGGGCAGAAGGACTTCAAGCCTCGTGCCAACTCGGGGAAATCACGTAACTATATGATTTCATTATAATTTCCTGGAAGAAGCGGTTTTCCCGCGGAAACAGGCGGGAGGCAGAATCTGCCGACCGGGGCAGAAGATTCAGCGCGAACCCGGCAATATCGCCTTCGCCCTTGACTCGTTGTCACCATTTCGGGACTATTAGCGTCAGGGATAGGTCTATCGGGCGCAACCCGTCCCCAGAGCAGTGGCATGAGCCACCCGTTCCGAAACGCCCGACCGGTTCAACCATGATGGTGTTCGACAGCAGCGCATTGGCCACGTCGCCCTATCAGCCGCAGGTTTCGGCCGGCGGCATCGCGTCCGCGCAGGCATCGAGCAGCGGCGTCGCCGTCGAGACCGCACAGGCGGTGCGGGAAACCGGTCCGGCCTATTTCAGTCCGCGCATCACTTACGACAATTCGATCGGCATGACGATCCTGCAGCTGCGCGACCGGGATACCGGCGAGGTGCGCAACCAGTATCCGAGCGAGCATGTCGTCGAGGAATATCGCCGCCATCAGGTCGACGGCGGCGCGCGCGAGGCCGCCCCGGCGAAATCGCGCCCCTCCACCGGTCAGGGCGCGATCCCGACGGGCGGGCGCGCCGCCAGCGCGGGCGGGGACGACGAAGCCGCCCCCCGGGTCGAAGTACAGGCCTGACCGCCCCCGGCGTCAGAGGAATTTCACCAGCGACGTATCCGCCAGCGACGCGACGATCGAATAGGTCGCCTGCAACTGGTTCTGAATCTGGGTCAGCTTCACGCCGGCCTCGGCGGTGTCGATATCGACGATGCCGCCTTCCTCGTCCTTGAAGATGTTGATCATGGCGTCATTGGCCTTGCCGCTGTCGGTGACGGCGGTCAGGTCGATGGCGACATCGGTCGTCAGGCCCTGCAGCCCCGTGCGGGCGGCGCTGAGTTCGGTCACCGCCTGATCGCGGAAGCTGCGCCACGCCGTTTGCGCGGCCGTGTCGTCGGGCGCGGCCGAGGCGGCGGCGAAGGCGCTCTTGGCCATTTGCAGACCATAGACGAGACGCTGGATCGCGGGATCGGAAGCGACCTGACCGTAAGTGACGGTCTTGCCCGGCTCGGGCGAGAAACTGGCCTCGCGCCAGGCGGTCGCATCGCTGCCGGGGGCGGCGGTGTAATAGTCGGGCAGATCCGGGGAGGCCGTTTCCGCGAACGGATCGGCGGCGGCGAGATCCGGCAGCTGGCTGAGATCGGAGACCGGCGCCGTATCGTAATTGCCCCCCGACCAGAGATAGCGCCCGCCCAGCCGCTCGTTCAGCAGCGAGGTCAGTTCGGACAGGGCGGCGTCGATGGTCGAGCCGATCTGGCTTTCGTCCTCGGCATCGTAGGTACCCTGGCCCTGCAGCGCCTCCGACACCGTGGAAGCGAGCTTGTCCATGCGCGAGAGCTGCAGATTATAGGCCTTCAGCTCGGGCGTGACGATGTCGATCGCCTTGTTGTAGGCCTCGAGCCGGGTCACCTGCTGCCGGCTGTTGACGATGCGGCCGGCGTCGGTGCCGCCGTAATCCGACAGGTCGTTCGATTTCACCCCGGTCGCGACCTGGTTGGACAGGTCGCTGAACGCGCTCTGGCTGCGCTTGATGTTGTTCAGGGTCTGCAGCTGGCTGGCATAGGTCGTGACGGACAGCATGGCGGTTTACCTTATGATCGCGAACAGGCTCTCGTAGAGCTGGTTCACCGTTTGCATGACCTTGGCCGAGGCGGCATAGGCATTCTGCAGCACCTGCAGATTGGCCAGCTCCTCGTCCATGTTGACACCGACCGACGACTGGAAACGGGTCGCGGCCTCGGATTTGGTCGCGCTGGCGAGATCGGCCTTGTTGGTGACGGCGCCGACATCGGCCGACAGCGACGAGATGATCGACCGGGCCAGTCCCGCGTAGTCTTCGCCCGTCACCGTCAGGCCACCGGCCGACAAGGTGTGACTGCCGGAGACGAGAGCCGCCGCCGCCGGAGCGATGGCCGCCTGCTTCAGGCTGGCCGTGCCGTCGAGCAGCGCGGGGTTCACCGCGATGCTGGACCCCGTCATCACGAAGAAGCCGGAGGCGAGTTCGCCCGTCGCCGTGGTCGCGCCATCATAGGCCGTGGCGAAATCCCCGGTGCCGGTGCTGGTCAGGCTGGCGGCGAAGGCCTGGACCTGGGCCTGCAATTCGTCGATCACCGCGGTCCCGGCGGTGCTGCTGGTGCCGGTTGCCCGCAGGGCCAGCAGGCCGGCGATTTCGCCCGAACGGATCGAGCCGTTCAGCGAGCGGGTGTCGCCCGCCCGGGTGATGTCGGTGCCGTCATAGGCGAGGGTCGTCGCGTCCTGATCGACCAGGCTTTCGCCGCCTGCGGTATAGACCGCGAGGCTGCCGTCGCCCCGGGCGATGGTCTTCACATCGACCAGTCCGGCGAGGGCGCGCACGGCGGCGTCGCGCTGGTCTTCCAGCGTCGTCTTGTCGCCGCCGGAGGCCGCCACGGTCTTGATCTGCTTGTTCAGCGTGTCGATCCGCTCGAGGTAGCCGTTGGCCTCCTGAACCTTGGTCGCCGTGTCCTGCTGGATTTCGCGGTCGATGGTCTCGAGCCCGGCCGAGAGATCGTTGATCTTCCCGGCGAGGGCATCGGCCTTGGCGATCACCTCGGCCTGCGCGGTGCTGCTGTCGGGCGTCGCCTGCAGCACGGCGAAGGCCGCGTTCAAGTCCTCGACCGCGGTGGCGAGGCCGGCGTCCGACGTGCTGACGCCGAACAGGGTCGAGAGTTTCGACATATAGGTCGACTGCGCCCCGGCCTGCCCGGCCAGCGACGTATAGGCCAGCAGATCGCGGGCGAGCGCATTGTCGGTCGCCCGCGTGACATCCGCCGTGGTCACGCCGCCCGCGCCCGTCTCGGTGTTCAGCGACTTGCGGGTATAGGTCTCGTCGGTCGCGTTGGAAACATTGCCGCTGAGGACCTGAAGCGCGCGCTGCTGCGCGTTCAGGCCGGTCAGGGCGATATTCATGGCTCCGGTCAGGCTCATGGCATGTTTCCTCGCGCGGGCGCTTCGTCAGGCTCAGCGCTTGACGTTCAGGATTTCCTGCAACATCTCGTCGACCGTGGTCAGCACCTTGGCATTGGCGGAATAGGCGCGCTGGGTGGTGATCAGGTCGGTGAATTCCTTGCCGATGTCGACGTTGGACGATTCGACCGACGAACCGTTCAGGGTGCCGAGGCCGTTTTCGCCGGCATGACCGACCAGCGGCGTGCCCGCGGTCGTGGTGCCGAGGAAAGCCTGGCCGTCGACCGATTGCAGGTTCTGCGGCGCGTTGAAGCTGGCCAGCGCCATCTGGAAGCCGACGATGCTGCGACCGTTGTCGTAGTTCAGGGTGACGTAACCCTGGCTGTCGATCGACAGATCGCTGAAGCTGCCCTTGGCCGAGCCGTCGGCGCTGATGTCGCCAAGGTCGACGGTCGTGCCCGAATACTGCGTGACCGCGTCGGTCGAGCCCACGGTACCGAGGTCGAGACTGATCGTCTGCGGCGCCGCGCCCGGGAAGGTGAAGCTGGTCGAAAGCGGCGTCGGCGTCGCCGAGGCGAGCAGACCGGTGCTGTCGAAGGTAACGGCGAAGGTTGCGCCACCGCCCGAGGTATCGTCTTCCGCGCCCATGGCGACGGACCAGGCGTTGTCCGCGGTCTTGGTCCAGGTCAGATCGACCGAATGGCTGGAGCCGAGGGAATCATAGACATCGACCGAATTGTTCACGGTATCGCCCACGGCGACATCGGCGGGCAGGTCGGCGCGATAGGTGATCGCCCCGGTCGCCTCCGGCGCCAGGGTTGAGCCGGGCACCTTGATTTCGCTGATCGCGCCGGTGGCAAGACCCGTGGTCTCGTCGACCTTGTAGCCTTGCGCGTAATAGCCGGTGCCATTGGTCAGATAGCCTGCGGCATCCAGCTGAAAGTCGCCCGCGCGGGTATAATAGTCGCGGTCCTCGAAACTGGTGCCCGAGGCGGTCACGCTGGTCGGCTTTGAGACGACGAAGAAACCATTGCCCGAAATCGCCAGATTGCTGGAGATCGAGGTCGCCTCGGTCGAGCCCGGGACATTATTGGCATAGAAGGGCGTGGCCTTGACCCCGCCCGACTGATAGCTGGTTGCGCTGGCCTCGTTCACCAGCGCGTCGAAATTCGTGTCCACCCGCTTGTAACCGGTGGTGGTCGAATTGGCGATGTTGGTCGAAATCGCGCTCAGGGCCTGCGATTGCGCGTTGAGTCCCGAAAGGGCCGTGCTGAAATAGCCGACAAAGGACATGTGGTTTTCCCTCTTTTCTGTCCGGCCCCCGCGGGCGGGTGCCCATGCCAGCCCCGCTGCAAGGAGCGGGCCAGCAACGGAGGCCAGTATTTCCGCGGCTTTCAGCGGCGCGCGCCGGATCGGAGGCGGCAAAAGCTGCCGGGCGTGACCGGGATCACATGGCCTTGCCGTGCAAAATCGTCCCGGCTGGATTAGATTGTCGGTCGACTGATCCTTGGGGGGAATGAACATCATGGCGGCGCCCATCGCCTTTCTGAAACGCCCGCTGGTGGCGAGCCTGATCATCGGCCTCGCGGTCGCGCCCGGCCTTGGCGCCTGCACGCCCGATGCCTCGGCCCCCGGCGGCCAGATCGCCTCGGACGATCCCTGCACCGGCCCGCGTGGCCAGTTGACCTCGATCGGCGATTATTTCACCCAGGCGATGGTGGTCGGTGCCGTCGGCGGCGCCGCGCTCGGTGCCCTGACCGGCGCCCTCGTCTCGGGCGGCGATCTCGAAAGCACGCTGGCGGGGGCGGCGGTTGGCGGCGTCGCGGGGGCGGCTGCGGGCTACTACAGCGCCAAGTCGGAAGCGAACAGCAACCCGACGCAACTCGTCGGCGGCGTTTACAAGGATCTCTATACCGAGAACCAGCAGATCGACCGCACGACGACGGCGTTTCGTGCCGTGCGCGCCTGCCGCACCGCCGAGGCCGACCGCATCCGCGCCGATTACCGCGCCGGCCGCCTGAGCGCCGACGACGCCCGGGCGAAACTCGCCGACGTGAAGAAGAAATTCGAGTGGGAAGTGCAATACGCCGAGGAAGTCGGCGGCAAGATGAACGAGCGCGGCGAGCAATACACCTACGCCGCGACCGAGATTTCCCATTTCGACGGCCGCACCACGCCCCCGGCGCCGAGTGCGGCCAGCTATCAGGTGTCCGGCCCGGTGCTGAGTCGCGTCGCCTCGAAGTCCACCCGTGTCCGCGAGCTGCCGAGCACGTCGAGCCGGCAGATCGGCGGCCTGAAGGCGGGCGAGGTGGTCGAGGCGCGGGTGGTTTCCGGCACCTCGGGCCAATGGATGCGCGTGCGCCTCGCCGACGGCACGCCGGGCTTCGTCTCTGCCAGCCTGCTCGTCACCGCCGACAAATACCGGGGCGAGACCACGGCCGTCGCTTCGCGGGCGGAGCCCCAGGTGTCGGCGCCCCCGCCGCAGAGCGCGGGCGGCGTCGTCCAGCTGGCCGAAACCAACCAGATCAAGCAGCGCGCCCTCGCGGACGATGTCTCGGAATCCCGCTCGGTCCTGAGCAGCGCGACCTTCGAGCTGGACCAGCCGATCACGATGGCGCCCGGCACGGGGCATAGAACGCCGGCATGACCCTGCGTTCGCCGGGTTTTGGGGTCCGGACGGCCGCGGCGATCTTCGCCGCGGCCGTCGGCCTGTTCTGCGTACCCGCTTCCGCCCAGGCGCCGAAGGCGGGCACGGGTCTGACCGCCGTGCCTCAGCCCGTGGTCGAGACCGGGATGCATGGCGCCGCCATCAATGCCCTGACCCCGGTCAAGGGCGGCCAGATCGCCACGGTTTCCGACGACAAGACCATCCGCCTGTGGAATGCCGCCGATGGCCGCCTGAACGCGACCTTGCGCGTGCCAGTCGCCGCCGGGCCCGAAGGCGCCCTGCACGCCATCGCCGCCTCCCCCTCCGGTGCCTTCATCGCGGTCGGGGGCAGCACCGGCTTCGCCGCCGACGGCACCGCCAGCCTCTATGTCTACAATGTCGACAAGCGCAGCTGGGCCGGCCGCATCTCGCTCGACCAGCCCATCGCCGACACGATCAACGACCTCGCCTTCTCGCCCGATGCCAAATGGCTGGCGGTCGCGACCAACGACCGGCGGGGCCTGCGCGTCGTCGACATGAAGGCGCGCACGGCGCAGGTGATCGACGCCGATTACGGCGACGCCATCACCCGTATCGCCTTCGCCGCCGACGGCCGGCTGGCCGCCGCCTCGCTCGATGGCATGGTCCGGCTTTACGGCCCGGACATGAAACGTCAGGCGACCTATCGGGCTCCTGGCGGGCTGACGCCCTTCGATGTCGCCTTCTCGCCCGATGGCGCGACCCTCGCCGTCAGCTTCCTCGACGGTGACCGGATCGCCCTGCTCGGCGGGCGGGACCTGAAATCCGGCCGGTTCCTCGACGGCGGCGGCGGACGCGGCGGGCACCTGTCCGTGGTCGCCTGGAGCGATGGCGGCGATGCCCTGACGGCGGCCGGAACCTATGGCGATGCCTCGGGCCGGAAATTCCTCCGCCGCTGGCGCCTCGGCGATGGCACCGCCAGCGACATTCCCGCCGGCTTCGACACGGTGCTCGGCCTTGCCCCCCTGCCCGGCGGGATCGTCGCCTGGGCCGCCGCCGATCCGGCCTGGGGGCTGATCGGCGCCGACGGCGCCCCGATCCTGACGCGCGAGCGGGCGACGGCGGATTTCCGCGATCAGGTGGACGGCAGTTTCCAGGTCTCGGCCGATGGCGCGCGGGTGCGCTTTGGCCTTGGCCGCGGCGGCGCCCTTCCCTTCGTCTACGACCTCGTCTCCGGCGATTACCAGCCCGCCGACGCCGGGCCGGTGCGGGCGCCGGCCAATCTCGCCCATCTCGCGGGCTGGCGGAATGGCACGGCGCCGACCATGGATGGCAAGCCCCTTGCCCTCGAAGCGAACGAGATAGCGCGCAGCGCCGCCTTGAGCGCGACGGCGAAGCGCCTCGTCCTCGGCACCGACTTCGGCCTGAAGGCTTATGAAGGCGGCCGGCTGCTGTGGAAGAGCGACCTGCCCTCGCCGGTCTGGGCCGTTGCCCTCGCCGAACAGGCGGGCTGGGTCGTCGCCGGCCTCGGCGATGGCTCGATCCGCTGGTTCGATCTGGAAACGGGCCGCCAGGCCCTCAGCTTCTTTCCCCATGCCGATGGCCGGCGCTGGCTGGTCTCCACCGTCGAGGGCTTCTTCGACCACGGCCCGGGCGGGGAGAAACTGTTCGGCTATGTCGTCAACACGCTCGACGGCGGCAAGCCGAAGGGCGCGGACTGGATTTCCATCGACCAGGTCTATTCGCTGTTCTACCGCCGCGATCTCGTGGTCGCCAAACTGCGGCGCAGCGGCGAAGGCGATATCGCCGCCGCCGCCGCGAAGATCGGCGGCGTCGTCGCCGTGGTCGACCGCGGCCTGCCCCCTGCCCTGAGCATCGCCGAAATCTGCGAGATCGGCGACGGCGCGGCGCAGACCTGCCGGCCGCCGGCCGCCGACGGTGCGCCCCTGCGCCTCGCGACCGACCGCATTCGCCTGAAATACCGCGCGGTCGATCAGGGCGGCGGCATCGGCCGAGTCGTCGTCCGCCTGAACGGCGCGGTGGTTCAGGGCGGCGCCGCCAGCAGCATCAGCAAACAGGGCGAGCAGACCGGCGAGCGCATGGTCGAGCTTGGCCAGGGGACGGCGGAAATCCGCCTTTCGGCCTTCAACGCGGCGGGCGAGATCGAGGTCGATCGGGACAAGCAGCCGGTGCTGGCCATCGTGGTCGAGCGCCCGGCCCCTGTCGCCGCCGCGCCGCCGCCGCCGGCGCCGATCGCTACCGCCCCTGCGCCCACCAGCCCCGTCGCGGTCGCGCCGGTCGCGCCGGTCGCGCCTGCCCCGGAACCGGCCGCCGTTGGCGATCCGCCGGTCGCGGGCGGCAAGATTTTCGTCGTCGCCATCGGCGTCGACCGCTTCCAGACGCCGGAAATCCCGCCCCTCGTCAACGCCGCGGCGGATGCCACCGGCATCGCACAGGCGCTCGACGGGCCGTCGACCCGCCTGACCCTGCTGACCGACGAACAGGCCAGCCGGGCCGCCATCCTCGCCGCCCTCGACCGGCTGGCGGCGGAGGCGGGCCCGGACGATACCGCGGTGATCTTCCTCGCCGGACACGGCGTGCCGATCGAGGGGCGCTATTACTTCCTGCCGAGTGACATCGCGACCAAGTCGCGCGAAGCGATCCAGACCCAGGGCATCAATCAGGACGAGATCATCGAAGCCCTCGGCCGGTTGCGGGCCTGGCGTGCCGCCGTCGTGCTCGACACCTGTTTCGCCGGCCTGCTCGCGGTCGAGGACGCGGTGTTCCGCCAGAGCGCGAACGACACGGTGGCGGGCCAGCTGGTGCGTGCCTCGGGCCGCTTCATCCTGGCCGGTGCCGCCTCGAAGGAGGAGGCACTGGACGGCGTGAACGGTCACGGCGTCTTCACCGGCGCGCTGATCGACGGCCTGCGCGGCCTTGCCGATACGGAGGTGCGGGGCAACCGCGATCAGGTGGTCGACGTCTTCGAAATCGGCGAATTCGCCCGCAAGACCGTGCCCGAAATCGCCCAGCGCATCCGCGAGGGACACCGGCAGAGTCCGCGCTGGTTCTTCACCGGCTCCGATGTCTTCCCGCTGACCCGGATCGGAAAGGGCGGCTGACGCGACGTCAAATCCATGCGGCTTGATCGCGGCCGCGCCCTTGCCTAGTTTCGTTGGAACAGACCTTTAAAACAGGCACGAGGGTGCGCCCGCAATGAAGTTCACCGGTACCGAGTCCTACGTCGCCACCGACGATCTCAAAGTGGCGGTCAACGCGGCCATCACCCTGAAACGCCCCCTGCTGATCAAGGGCGAACCGGGCACGGGCAAGACCGTCCTCGCCCAGGAGGTCGCCGAAGCCCTCGGCCGCGACCTGATCCAGTGGCACATCAAGTCGACCACCAAGGCGCAGCAGGGCCTCTATGAATATGACGCGGTCAGCCGCCTGCGCGACAGCCAGCTGGGCGACGACCGGGTGCATGACATCGGCAACTACATCGTCAAGGGCAAGCTGTGGGAAGCCTTCTCGGCCAGCCCGGCGCCCATCCTGCTGATCGACGAGATCGACAAGGCCGACATCGAATTCCCGAACGATCTGCTGCAGGAACTCGACCGCATGGAATTCTACGTCTACGAGACGCGGGAGACCATCAAGGCGGCGGAGCGGCCGATCGTCATCATCACCTCGAACAACGAGAAGGAGTTGCCGGACGCCTTCCTGCGCCGCTGCTTCTTCCACTACATCAAGTTCCCCGATCCGGACACGATGCGCCAGATCGTCGACGTGCATTACCCGGGCATCCAGCACGATCTGGTGCGCGAAGCCCTGACCATCTTCTATGACATCCGCGAAGTGCCCGGCCTCAAGAAGAAGCCGTCGACCTCGGAACTCCTCGACTGGCTGAAGCTGCTGATGTCCGAGAGCTTCACGCCCGAGCAGCTGCGCGAGCGCGATCCCAAGAAGCTGATCCCGCCCATGCATGGCGCCCTCCTCAAGAACGAGCAGGATGTCCATCTGTTCGAGCGTCTGGCCTTCCTCGCCCGCCGCGCCGACCGCCAGCCGCCGCAATAGTCACCGGCTCGCCCCCCGGCCGCGCGCCGGGGCGGCAATCCCTGGAAGACGGGTGAAACGATGTTCATCAACTTCTTCTACGAACTGAAGAACGCCAAGATCCCGGTCACGCTGAAGGAATATCTCACCCTTCTCGAAGCGTTGAAGGCCGGGGTCGCGTCCTATTCGGTCGACGATTTCTATTATCTGTCGCGCGCGACGCTCGTTAAGGACGAGCGCAACCTCGACAAGTTCGACCGGGTCTTCGGCACCGTGTTCAAGGGGCTGGAAAGCGTCGCCGAAGGGGCGACCGCCGAAATCCCCGAGGAATGGCTGAAGAAACTGGCCGAGAAGACGCTGACCGACGAGGAAAAGGCGCTGATCGAATCCCTCGGCGGTTTCGACAAGCTGATGGAGACGCTGAAGAAGCGGCTCGAGGAGCAGAAGGAGCGCCACCAGGGCGGCAACAAATGGATCGGCACCGCCGGCACCTCGCCCTTCGGCGCCTATGGCTATAACCCGGAAGGCGTCCGCATCGGCCAGAAGGAGAGCCGCAACAAGCGCGCGGTGAAGGTCTGGGACAAGCGCGAATTCCAGAATCTGGACGACCAGCTCGAACTCGGCACCCGCAACATCAAGGTCGCGCTGCGCCGCTTGCGGAAATTCGCCCGCGAGGGCGCGGAAGTCGAGCTGGACATGCCGAACACCATCCGCTCGACCGCCAATAACGCCGGCTGGCTGGACCTGAAGATGCGCCCGGAGCGCCGCAACAAGGTGAAGATCCTGATCTTCTTCGACATCGGCGGCTCGATGGACAGTTACATCAAGATGTGCGAGGAGCTTTTTTCGGCCGCGCGCAGCGAATTCAAGCATCTCGAATATTTCTACTTCCACAACTGCCTGTACGAGAAAGTGTGGAAGGACAACAAGCGCCGCCACAACGACACGATCCCGACGTGGCAGGTGCTGCACACCTATGCCCATGACTACAAGGTGATCTTCGTCGGCGACGCCTCGATGAGCCCCTATGAAATCACCTATCCCGGCGGCTCGGTCGAGCATTGGAACGAGGAATCGGGCGAGGCCTGGATGCGCCGCACCCTCGACGTCTATCCGCACGCGATCTGGCTCAACCCCATCCCGCAGAAGCACTGGGATCACACCTCGTCGATCGGCGTGATGCGGCAATTGATGGAAGGGCGTATGTTCCCGCTCACCCTGAGCGGACTCGACGCCGCCGCGCGCGAATTGAACCGCTGAGAGCGGGAGAGATCATGAAGTTCAGTCAGCTGTTGTTTGCCGCCGCCCTGGCCGCGGCCACTGTGTCGGCCCCCCTGTCGGCCTTCGCGGATGGCAAGGTCGAGGGCCTGTGGCGTCTCGACGTCGCGGCGACGGTCGCCGCCGCCAAGGCCAGCGGCCAGATGCCGCCCGAAGCCCTGCAGAAGATGGAAGCCGACCTGACCGGCATGGGCCAGGGCTTCTCGCTCAGCTTCACCGGCCACCGGCTGCAGGCGGTGGCCGGCCCGTCGACGACCAATTGCTCCTGGACCTGGGCCGACGATTACGTCATCCCCAGCAAATGCATCGACCAGAAGGGCAAGGAAAACGATCTGGACCCGGAGAAGCAGGCGATCCGCTTCCTCGGCAAGGAAATCCATCTGATCGACAAGCCCTCGGGCCTCGCCCTCATCCTGCGCCGGGGCTGAGCCTCGGCCTCCCCGCCCCCGGCGTCACCCTTGACCCGGGGGAGTAGGCCCCATCCTGCCCAAGATCCCGGCCTGCGCCGGCGCGACGCGGATAACGGGACAGATCGTTTCCCATCGTCATGCCGGCGCAGGCCGGCATCTTGTTCCGCGTGAGGCGCCCTTCTGCGCAGGGCGCCGGGACGACGCTTATGCGTCGTCGGGCGAGCCTTCGGCGTCGGCCTCGGGCGCGCCGGTCATGGCGGCGGAGACGATGCCGGCATTGGCCCTGATCTTGCGCTCGATCTCGTCGGCGAGTTCGGCGTGGGTCTCGAGGAAGGTCTTGGCGTTCTCACGGCCCTGGCCGATGCGCTGGCTGTCATAAGAGAACCAGGAGCCGGACTTGTCGACGATGCCGGCCTTGATGCCGAGGTCGATCAACTCGCCCACCTTGGAGGTGCCGGCGCCATACATGATGTCGAACAGGGCTTCCTTGAACGGCGGCGCCAGCTTGTTCTTGACCACCTTCACCTTGGTCTGGTTGCCGACCACCTCTTCCTTGTCCTTGATCGCGCCGATGCGGCGGATGTCGAGACGGACCGAGGCATAGAATTTCAGCGCGTTGCCGCCCGTCGTCGTCTCCGGGCTGCCGAACATCACGCCGATCTTCTGACGGATCTGGTTGATGAAGATGACCATGCAGTTCGACTTGGAAATCGAGCCGGTGAGCTTGCGCAGGGCCTGGGACATCAGGCGGGCCTGCAGGCCGACATGGGAATCGCCCATCTCGCCTTCGAGTTCGGCCCGGGGCGTGAGCGCGGCGACCGAGTCGATCACCAGCACCTCGACCGCGCCGGAGCGCACCAGCGTGTCCGCGATCTCAAGCGCCTGTTCGCCGGTGTCGGGCTGGGAGATCAGCAATTCGTCGACGTCGACGCCGAGCTTGCGGGCATAGATCGGATCGAGCGCGTGTTCCGCGTCGACAAAGGCGCAGATGCCGCCCTTGCGCTGGGCATTGGCCACCACCTGAAGCGCCAGCGTCGTCTTGCCCGAGGATTCCGGCCCGTAAATCTCGATGATGCGGCCACGGGGCAGGCCGCCGATGCCGAGCGCGATGTCGAGGCCGAGCGAGCCGGTCGAGACCGCCTCCGCCTCCACCGCGCTTTCGCGGGCGCCGAGCTTCATCACCGAGCCCTTGCCGAACGCGCGTTCGATCTGACCGAGGGCGGCTTCGAGGGCCTTCTGCTTGTCCATGTTTTCCGATCCGACGAGGCGCAACGCTGGCGACGACATGAGGTGGAACTCCTTATTTCAAAGCCCCGGGCGGGATTCAACCCTGCCGCCACTGTACCTCATTTGTTCTCGCGCGCAATCCCGTTTTGTTCTCATTGCCCTGCCCCGCGCGTCAGCCCCGCCATCAGCCGCGATCCAGCACCTCGCGCACGAGGGAGCCAAGCTGTTTCAGGCTGAAAGGCTTGGCGAGGAAGGTGAAATCGAGGCCGGGGTCGAGGCTCTTGCGGAACTGTTCCTCGGCATAGCCCGAGATCAGGATCACCTTCAGCCCCGGCAGCCGGTCGCGCGCCGCGCGGGCCAGCGACGGCCCGTCCATCGACGGCATGACGACGTCGGAGACGAGGAGGTCGATTCGCTCGGTGCCGCCATTGATCAGCTCCAGCGCCTCCTCGCCCGTCGGTGCCTCGAGCACGCGGTAACCCTGGCGCTTGAGGGCGCGCACGGCGAAATTGCGCACCGCGTCCTCGTCCTCGACGATGAGGATGGTCTCGTTGCCGGGGGCCGCAGCCTCCGGCTTCTCCGGTGCCTCGACCACCTGTTCCTCCGGATCGCTGCCGGCGACATGGCGCGGCAGGGCGATGCGGAAGGTGGTGCCCTGCCCCGTCTCGCTCTCGACGACGATGGAGCCGCCGGTCTGCTTCACGATGCCATAGACGGTGGAGAGGCCGAGGCCGGTACCCGCCCCCACTTCCTTCGTCGTGAAGAAGGGCTCGAAAATCTTCGGCAGGACGTCGCGGGGAATGCCGTGACCGTCGTCCTGCACCTCGATCAGCACATAATCGCCCGGCGGCAGCTCGAGCGAGGGAAATTTGCCCAGGGCGCGACGCGACAGGTTGCGGGTGCGGATCTGGATATGGCCGCCCTCGCGCATGGCATCGCGGGCGTTGACGACGAGATTGATGATCACCTGATCGAACTGGCTGGGATCGACGCGCACCGGCCCGAGATCGGGGGCGTGGTCGAGATCGAGCCTGATGTTGGCGCCGATCAGCCGGCGCAGCAGGGTCGAGAGGTCGTTCAGCGTATCGCGGATGTCGATGACCTTGGGCCGCAGGGTCTGCCGGCGCGAGAAGGCCAGCAGCTGCCGCACGAGGTTGGCCGCCCGGTTGGCGTTCTGCTTGATCTGCATGACGTCGGGGAAGGACTCGTCCTCCGGCCCGTGGCGGGTCAGCAGCAGGTCGCAGAAACCGATGATCGCGGTCAGCAGATTGTTGAAATCATGGGCGATGCCGCCAGCGAGCTGACCTACGGCCTGCATCTTCTGCGACTGGACGAATTGCTCCTCCAGCGCCTTCTGGGCGCTGACGTCGAGCATGTAGACGATACGGGTCGGCTGCTCCTGCGAGCCCTGCAAGCGGCTGGCTCTGGTCGCGAACAGGCGCATGGTCATGGCCGGCCGCGCCTTGAAGCGCAGCTCGGCGCTCGCGCCTTCCGCCCCGGCCAGAACCTGGGCGAAGTCGATGCTCGGCCGCGGGTCCTCGGCCGGCAGGTCGATCAGCTTGTGCAGGTCCTTGCCGAGGACGAGTTCCGGATCGGGCGCGCCGGCGGCCAGCTCGGCGAAGACCGGATTGGCTTCCTCGACCGTGCCATCGGCGGCGAGGGCGGCGATGCCGACTGGCGCATCGTCGATGAAACGGCCGAAACGCTCGGCCGATTCCGCCAGCGCCTCGACCGAGCGGACAATCTCGCGCAGGTCGATGACGAGGCCGCCGCGCGAATTGCCGCCGCGCGGATCGGTCTGCAGCACGACCTCGACCGGAAACGGCGGCTCTTCCAGCGGCAGGAGGTCGGCGCGGAAGCGGCCGTCCCCGGCATCGGGATATTCCGCTGGGCGGAACGCCTCGAAGATCGACAGGCGGCCCTCGCCGATTTCCTCGACCGTGCGGCCGAGCCAGGTCGCGAGGGTCGCGTTCAACGCGGTGATGCAGCCGTCCTGATCCATCTCGAACCAGCCGAGGTCGGCATGTTCGAAGATGCCGGGATCGACCCGGGGCGGCATTCCCACCTCGCGCACGGTGAGCAACAGATAGCTGGCCCGGGGGCCGAGAGCGCGGCCCGACACCTCGACCTGGCGGCCGCTGCCGGGCAGGGTGAACTGGCGGGCGTGTCCGCCCTCGACCGCCGCGGCCCAGGCCTCGGGCACGGTCTCGACCGGAAGTCCCAGGCGATGCCAGGGCTGATTGTGCTGCAACAGGAGGCCGCCCGGCCCGGTGACCGCCCGCGCCACCGAGGACAGCTCCATGGCGGGGCCGATCTCCTCGATCATGGCTTCCACCGACTGGCGGCGGCGGCGCTCGGCCAGATGGTTGCTGACGGTGATGGCGGTCATCGGAATGGCGACCGCGACGATGCCGGTCACACCATAGAGCACGTCGCCCGTCGCGATGCCGACGCCGATCAGGGCACCGCCCGCGCCGGCCAGGATGCCCCGCAGAAAAGGCAGGATCGACCGCTTCTCGCGCGGCGGGGCTTCCCTCAGCTTGTCGGCGTCGACCTGGTCCATGGCTATTGATTACGGGACTGCGGGCCGCTTTGGAAGGCCCCCGCGACGCCGCAGCACGAAACCGATCACTTCCGCCACCGCCTTGTAGTGATCGGGCGGGACTTCCTCGTCGATTTCAACCGTGGCGTAGAGCGCGCGGGCGAGCGGCGGGTTCTCGACCAGGGGCACGCCCGCCTCGTCGGCCACCGCCCTGATCCGCGCGGCGAGCGAGTCGGCGCCCTTGGCGACGACGACGGGGGCGCCCATCTTCTCGGCGTCGTATTTCAGGGCGACGGCGAAATGGGTCGGGTTGGTGACGACCACGTCGGCCGTCGGCACCGCCGCCATCATGCGCCGCCGGATGCGCGAGCGGGCCATCTGGCGCTGGCGCGCCTTGATCTGGGGGTCGCCCTCGGTCTGCTTGTGCTCGTCCTTCACCTCCTGCTTGGTCATGCGCAGGCGGCGCAGGCGCTCGAAACGCTGGAACATGAAGTCGGCGCCGGCGATCACGGTCAGCACCACCAGCGCGCCGCCAAACAGGCGGATCACCGCCTGCAGCGTGAGCAGCGCGATATCGTCGAATTCGCGCGAAGGCAGCGCGATCATCGCGTTGAAGGTCGGTGCCGCGCCGATCACCGCCCCGGTGCCGACGGCGACGATCTTGGCGATGCCCTTGACGAATTCGACCAGCCCCTGGCGCGAGAAGATGCGGGTCAGGCCCTTCATCGGCGACAGTTTCGACAGGTCGGGTTTCATCTTCTCGCCGCTGAAGATGATCTTGTGCTGCAGGGCGTGGCCGGCGATCGCCGCCGCCACGAGCAGCAGCAGCGGCAGGCCGAGGCCGAGCAGCAGGTCCTGCCCGACCTCGATCAGGATGTCGACGCCGGTCCGCTCGTCGAGCGAGATCGCCCAGCCGTGATCGAGGAAGCCGGCGAGGCGCCGCCCCATGTCGGGCCCCGAGACGGTGGCGATGATGACGATGGCGCCGAGGCCGGCGGCAAGGCCGAACCAGTGGCCGACCTCGTTGCTCTTCAGGACGTCGCCGCGCTTCTCGGCATCCGCGATGCGTTTCGCGGAGGGTTCTTCTGTTTTGGAACTCTCGTCCTGGTCTTCGGCCATCGCCCCCCTCCTAGCGGATCAGCGGGCCGAGCGCGTCGACGAACCGGTCGGCGAACAGGGTCAGGGTGAAGCCCATGGTGAGGGAAAGCAGCAGGAAGGCGAGCGGGATCTGCAACGGCATGGCGATGAAGAAAACCTGCATCACCGGCATCAACCGGTTCATCAGGCCGAGCAGCACGTTGAACACGACACCGAAGGCAAGGAAAGGCGCCGACATCTGCATGGCGAGGGTGAAGGTATCGGCGATCACCCCGGTGGCCAGCCGGGCGAAATCGCCAACGGGCGGCGCGGCGGCGACCGGGAACAGGCGATAGCTCTCGACGAGGGCACCGATCAGCAGGTGATGCAGATCGGCGACGACGATCAGCGTCGTCCCGGTCATGACCAGGAAATTGGAGGCGACCGCCGACTGGGTGCCTTGCGTCGGATCGACGTTCTGGGCGGCGGCGAGGCCCGACTGCACGGCGATGATGGTGCCCGCGATATGCAGCGCGGAAACCGCCAGCCGGGCGATGCCGGCAATGGCGAGGCCGACCAAGACCTCGCCCCCGATCAGCGGCAGCAGCAGCGCGGGCTGGGCCGGCAGCGGCGGCAACGTGCCCGCCCGGGGCAGGATGATCACGGTCAGGAACAGCGCGAGGGCAAGGCGGATGCGGGCCTGGACATATTGTTCGCCAAAGACCGGCAGGACCATGACCATGGTGCCGATCCGGGCGAAGACCAGCGCCAGGGCGAAGACGCCGCCGGGCAGAAGCTGGTCCAGCATGGCGTCAGCCGCCGCCGGCGGGCGCGGCCGGGGGCGCCGTGCCGGGGACGGCGCCAGCCGGCGCGTTGCCCGGGGCGGCGCTAACCGGCACCTGCGCGTTACCGTCGGCGATGCGCGACATGATCTGCTGGGTGAAGGTGCTCATCTGCGAGCCCATGAAGGGCAGCGCGAGCAGAAGAACGGCGAAGATCGCGATGATCTTGGGGACGAAGCTGAGCGTCGCCTCCTGAATCTGGGTCAGGGCCTGGAACAGCGAGATGGTCAGGCCGACGACAAGCGCCACCACCATGACCGGCGCCGAGACGAGCATGATGGTCAGCAGCGCCTCGCGCGCGACATCCAGGGCTTCGCCAGCCGTCAAGTTTCAGCCTCCGACCGCCGATCCCGGTCAGATCGGCATACGCATGATTTCCTGATAGGCTGACACGACCTTGTCGCGGACCGCAACCACCGCCTGCAAGGTGACTTCCGCATTGGTCAGCGCGGTCACCACGTCGGTGACATTGGCCTTGCCGGCCGCCGCCGCCAGCGAGGTCTGGTCGGCCTTGACCGAGGTCGCGACCGCGTCGTCCATGGCGCGGCCAAGCACGGCGCCGAAGGAATTGGCATCGTCGCCGCCCGGCAGGGCCGCCGTCCGGCCAAGGGCTTCACCGCCAGGGGCCGAGCCCGCGCCGCGGCGCAGGGCATCGGTATAGGCGCCGAGGGCGCGGTTCGCGATGGGGTCCATGTCGGCTCCTTAACCCGGGCTCAGGAACGCAGCAGGTCGATGGTGCGCATCAACATGCCGCGGGCCGAATCAATGACGTTCAGATTGGCTTCATAGGTGCGTTGGGCCTGGCGCATGTCGCTGACCTCGACCAGCGTGTTCACATTCGGCGTCTTCACATAGCCATCGCCATCGGCCGCCGGATGGCCGGGGTCGAAGCGGCTGCCGAAGGGCGACTGGTCTTCGGTGACGGCTTTCACCTTCACCTCTGCCGCGCCCGTCGCCTTGTCGAGTTCGCTGGCGAAGGTGACGACCTTGCGGCGGTAGGGCTCGTCACCCGGCTTCATGCCCACGGTCTCGGCATTGGCCATGTTTTCCGCGATCACCCGCATTCGGACGCTCTGCGCCCTCATGCCGGCGGCGGAAATCATCATGGTCCGGGTCAGGTCGTCGACGGACATCTCTGTCTCCTTAACGCCGGCGTCAGGCCGACGGCCCACGCAGGGCGGTCTTGATCATCGCGACCTGCTTGCGATAGATGCCGGTGATCGTGTCGTAATCCATCTGGGTCTCGGCGAGGCGGGTCATCTCGTCCTCGATGACGACCGCATTGCCCGAGGGCGTGGATTCGTAAGTGCCGGAGCGTTCGGAGCGTGCCTGGCTGCCGTCGGCGACGCGGGTGCCCTGCATGTGGCCCGCCGTCGTCGTCGCGACCGCGACCGGCGCCGCGCCACCGCGGCCCAGCTCCCGCGAGACTTCGCGGGCGAAGGCATCCTCGGACAATTCGCGCGGCTTGTAGCCCGGGGTGTCGGCATTGGCCACATTCTGCGCGATCACGCGCTGGCGGGCGCCGAGGAAATCCATCCGGCGCACCAGCATACCGATCAGGGGAATGCGGTCGAGATCCATGGCGATTGCGGCCCTTGCCAGACATGGCGATGCTGACATGCTGGCACCGTCTCCTTAACGGCGGGTAAACGATCGGGCTTCCCCCGGGGCCAAGACCTCGTTAACCCTGTCGGTGCAGAATGGACCGGACCATGGAAAGCACGGGCCGATGAGTGACGACAGACCGACGCGCCGGCAGAAGGCCGTGGCGCTCTCCTACGAGCGGGGCCTCGATACCGCGCCGCGTGTCGTCGCGCGCGGTCAGGGCGAGCTTGCCGAGCGGATCGTCGCCCTCGCCCTCGCCCATGGCGTGAAGCTGCGCGAGGATGCCGATCTGGTCGAGATTCTGGAAACCATCGACCTCGACGAAACGATCCCGCTCGAAGCCTTCGCCGCGGTCGCCGAAATCCTCGCCCATGTCTATATGGCCAACAACCGGATGCGCGAGGCGCGGGCGATGCAGCCCGGCCCGGACCAGCCGCTGGGCGGCTTCCCGCGATGACGCTCGACCTCTTGCGCGCGGGTTTCGCCCTCGGTCTCGTCATCCTGCTGATCATCGCCTTCGGCGCCGTGCTGCGCCGGCTGGGCGACCGGGTACCGAAACGGGCGGGCAGGCGCCTCGCCGTCGTCGAAACCCTGAGCCTCGACCCGCGCCGCCGCCTCGTCCTCCTGCGTCAGGACGAGACGGAACATCTCGTGCTGCTCGGCCCCGGCGGCGATATCGCGCTGGACCGCCGGCCGGCGTCGGCGCCAGCATCGGCGGCGCCCGTTTCTTCCCCGCCCCCTGAATCTTCCCCGCCCCCCGAGTCTTCCCCGCCCGCGGAGTCGCCATGACCGGCCGCCTGACGCTGAAAACCCTCGCCCCCGCCTGCGGCGCCGGCCTTCTGCTGCTGCTCGGCAGCGGGGCGGCGCTGGCGCAGAGCCTGTCGCTCGACCTCGGCGGCGAAGGTGGCATGACCTCGAGCCTCGTTCAGGTCGTCGTCCTCGTCACCGTGCTCAGCCTCGCGCCGTCGCTGCTCGTCGTCGTCACGTCGTTCGGGCGGCTGGTCGTCGTCCTGTCCCTGTTGCGCAGCGCGATCGGCGCGCAGACGACGCCGCCCAACACCATCCTGATCGGCCTCGCCCTGTTCCTGACCGCCTTCATCATGGCGCCGACCTTCGACAAGGCATGGCGCGACGGCATCAACCCCTATATCGAGGGCCAGCTCGACGAGCGCGCCGCCTTCGACGCGACGGCGGCGCCCTTCCGCGCCTTCATGCTGAAACACACGCGGGAACAGGATCTGGCGCTCTTCGTCAACCTGTCCGAGGCCCCGGCGCCAGCGACGCCGGACGCGGTGCCGCTGACCACGCTGGTGCCGGCCTTCATGATTTCCGAACTGCGCCGGGCCTTCGAGATCGGCTTCCTGCTGTTCGTGCCCTTTCTCGTCATCGACATGGTGATCGCCTCGGTGCTGATGGGCATGGGCATGATGATGCTGCCGCCGGTGGTCATCTCCCTGCCCTTCAAGCTGATCTTCTTCGTCCTCGTCGATGGCTGGAGCCTCGTCGTCGCCAGCCTGATCCAGAGCTACGGCACCTGAGCGCGATGTCCCTCTCCGCGCCGGATCACAGGGTCAGCGCGGCGACGACGCACCAGACGGCGGAGACGACCAGCGCGCCCCAGGTCAGCAGAATGCCGTAAAGCCGGGGCGGCGTGCCCTCGGCCGAGATCGACAGGCCGATGCCGTGCAGCGCCCGCCCGGCGAACAGCGCCGCGCCGAGAACGTGGATCGCCCAGCCCGGCTGGCCCGAAAGCTCGAGAAGTCCGATGAGGACGAGGGTAAGCGGCACATATTCGACATTGTTGCCATGGGCCCGGATCGCCCGCTGCAGGGCGGAATCGCCGCCGTCGCCGAAAATCACATTGGATTTCATGCGCTGCAGACCGACCCGGAAGGCGAGGGCGAAGGACAGCAGGCCGTTCAGCCCGGCATAGAGCAGGGTCCAGTGCGGCAGCGCCGCCAGCGGGGCAACCAGTGCGTCGGGCATTGCGAATTCATCCTCCCTGCGGGGTGGCGGGCCGGCCGCCGGCATCATTGTCGGCTCGCAGTCCGCCATGGCCCGGCAACTTTCGCAAGGGGGCAGATCCGATACCGCCGGGGTTGCGTATAGCATCCTCAGAGACCTGACCCCGGAACGCTCATGACCGACCGCCGCCCGATGATCCTGTGGTTCCGCCGCGACCTGCGCCTGTCGGACCAGCAGGCCGTGGCCAGCGCGGCGAGCAGCGGCCGGCCGGTCATCCCGCTGCACATCCTCGATGAAACCATGGGCGGCGCGGCGCGCTGGTGGCTGCACCACAGTCTCGCCGGCCTTCACCGGGATATCGCCGCCCTCGGCAACCGCCTCGTCCTGCGGCGTGGACCGGCGACGGAGGTGATCGCCGGCCTGATCGCCGAAACCGGGGCGGAAGCCATCGCCTTCAACCGCAGCCCCGACCCCGCGGTCGCCGCCAGCGACGAGGCCCTGGCCCGCCGCCTGCGCCAGGCGGGGATTGAGGTCATCACCAGCGACGGCGGCCTGCTGTTCGAGCCGGGCGGCATCCGCACCGGCACCGGCCAGCGTTTTCGCGTCTTCACCCCATTCTGGCGCGCCTGCCGGGCCGCGCCCCCGCCGGCCTGGCCCTTGCCCGCGCCTGAAGCCCTGCCCGCCCCTTCGACGCCTGTCGCGGGCGACAAGCTCGACGACTGGTGCCTGCTGCCGACCGCGCCCGACTGGGCGCGGGGCTTCGCCCCCTGCTGGCAACCGGGCGAGGCAGGCGCCCGTGCCCGCCTCGCCGCCTTCATCCGCCACGATCTGCGCGATTACGGGGCACGGCGCGACCGGCCCGATCTGCAGGCGACCTCGCGCCTGTCGCCCCATCTTGCCTTCGGCGAGATCAGCCCGGGGCAGGTCTGGCACGCCGCCCATCACGCCCTCGCCCGCGATCCGGCCCGCTCGACGGGTGTCGAGCGTTTCCTGTCCGAACTGGGCTGGCGGGAGTTCTCCTATCATCTGCTGGCGGCCGAGCCGGAGATGCCGCGCCGGCCCCTGCGCCCCGAATTCGCCCGCTTCCCCACGCTGCGCGACGACACGGCCCTGCGCGCCTGGCAGCGCGGCCTGACCGGCTATCCCATCGTCGATGCCGGGATGCGCGAGCTGTGGCAGACCGGCTGGATGCACAACCGGGTGCGCATGGTCGCCGCCTCCTTCCTGATCAAGGATCTGCTGCTGCCCTGGACCGAGGGCCTCGCCTGGTTCGCCGACACGCTGGTCGATCACGATGTCGCCAGCAACGCGGCGAGCTGGCAATGGGTCGCCGGCTGCGGTGCCGACGCCGCGCCCTTCTTCCGCATCTTCAATCCGACCCTGCAGAGCCGGAAGTTCGATCCCGCGGGCGCCTACATCCGCCGCTTCGTGCCCGAGCTGGCGCGCCTGCCCGACGAGCTGATTCACGCCCCGGCCGCCGACCCCGACAGGGCGGCGCGCCATGGCGTGGTCCTCGGCCGCGACTATCCCGCCCCCATCGTCGACCACGACGCGGCCCGCCAACGCGCGCTCGCCGCCCTCGCCAGCCTGAAACAGGAGAATGCCGCATGACGCAAGGCATCCAGCGCATCGCCGTCGTCGGCACCGGTATCTCTGGCCTTTCCGCCGCCTGGCTGCTGCGGAACCGCCATCGTGTCACGGTCTACGAGAAGGACGACCGGCTGGGCGGCCATGCCCATACCCGCGTCGTCGACTACGACGGCGCGGCCATCCCGGTCGATACCGGCTTCATCGTCTATAACGAGGTGAATTACCCGCATCTGACCCGGCTCTTCGCCAGCCTCGGCGTCGTGACGGACGAAAGCAACATGAGCTTCTCGGTCTCGGCCGGCGACGGACAGCTGGAATGGGCGGGGGAGAGCCTGCGCACCGTCTTCGCCCAGAAGCGCAATCTGGCGCGCCCCCGTTTCCTCGGCATGTTGCGCGACATCCTGCGTTTCAATCGCGACGCCGCGGCCGACCTCGCCGCCGGGCGGCTGGCCGGCCTGTCGCTGGGTGCTTATCTCACGCGGGGCGGTTTCGGCGACGCCTTCCGCCGCGACTATCTGCTGCCCATGGGCGCGGCGATCTGGTCGACCCCGGCCGCCGACATGATGGATTTCCCGGCCGCCAGTTTCATCCGCTTCTTCGCCAATCACGCCCTGCTGCGCGGCCTCGATGAACGCCACCAGTGGCGTACCGTGCGCGGCGGCAGCCGGTCCTATGTCGAGCGGATCGGCCGCGACCTCGGCGACGCCGTCCGCCTGTCCTGCCCCGCGATCGCCATCGAGCGCGACGCCTTCGGCGCGACGGTGATCGACGCCGCCGGTGGCCGGGAGCGATATGACGCCGTCGTGCTGGCGACCCATGCCGATCAGGCGCTGACCCTGCTGGCCCGGCCGGACGAAGCCGAGCGCCGCATCCTCGGCGCCTTCCGTTACACCGACAATGTCGCCGTGCTGCATCGGGACAGCGGCCAGATGCCGCGCCGCCGGGCGGTCTGGTCCAGCTGGAATTACCTGACCGGCAAGGGTCATGCCGGCGACAAGGTCGCCCTGACCTACTGGATGAACCGGTTGCAGGGCATCGACCCCGCCCGGCCGCTCTTTGTTTCGCTGAACCCGTTCCGGCCGATCCGCGAGGATCTGGTCTTCGCCACCGACCATTACCGCCACCCGATGTTCGATGCCGGCGCCATCGCCGCCCAGCGCGAACTGCCATCGCTTCAGGGCCGCGACCGCGTCTGGTTCGCCGGCAGTTACGCCGGCAACGGCTTCCACGAGGACGGGCTCGCCGCCGGCATCGCCGTAGCGAGCGGCCTCGGCTGCCCGCCGTCCTGGCTGATGGCGAAGGTGGCGGCGGAATGAGCGGGCCGGCGGCCCGCCTCTTCGTCGGCCGGGTGTTCCACGGCCGGCACCGGCCCCTGCGCCACGCCTTCGGTTACCGCGTGTTCTCGGTCCTGCTCGACATCGACCGGCTGGACGAGGCGGCGCGCCGGTCCTGCCTGTTCGCGATCAACCGTTTCGGCGTCCTGTCCTTCCACGAGCGCGACCATGGCGCCCGCGACGGCAGCCCGCTTCGCCCCTGGGTGGAAGCGCAGGTCGCCAATGCGGGAATCGGCATCCCGCGCGGGCAGCGCATCGAGATTTTGTGCTTTCCCCGGCTTTGGAGTTTCGTATTCAATCCCCTGAGCATCTATTTCATCGGTGACGGCGAGATCCCGGCGGCGATCGTTTACGAGGTGAAGAACACCTTCGGTGAACAACACGCCTATGCGCTTTCCGTCGACGGGGAGAATGGCTTGATCGAGCAGGAAACCGCGAAGACCTTCCATGTCTCGCCCTTCATGCAGATGGGCCTGCGCTACCGCTTCCGTCTGCGCCGCCCGGATGACGCCCTCGCCGTCGCCATCGACGCCGGGGATGGCGACGGCCCGGTGCTGACCGCCCGCCTGACCGGGCGGGAGCGCGCCTTCGACGACCGCAATCTGGCGGCGGCCGTGCTCGGCCATCCGCTGATGACCCTGAAGGTGGTCGCGGCCATTCACTGGCAGGCCCTGCGCCTGTGGCTGAAAGGCGCGCCGTTTTTCCGCAAGCCCGCCGTTGCCGAGGATCTGCGTCCATGAGCATGACATCGACCGCCGGCAGCCACGCCGGCCGCCCCTGCCACGGCATCGTCGAACGCGAGACGGCGCTGCATCTGCCCGGGATCGACCGCTGGCTGCGCCTGTTGCTGCGCCTCGCCGGCCATCTCGATTACGGCACGGTGATGCTGACCCTGCCGGATGGCCCGACCATCGCGTTGCGCGGGCGGACCCAGGGGCCGACGGCGGAAATCGTGTTGCGCGATCAGCGCCTCGGCCGGCGGGTCTTGCTGCGCGGTGGCCTCGGCTTCGCCGAAGCCTATATGGACGGCGATTTCGACACGCCGGACCTGACCGCCCTGCTTGGCGTCATGAATGTGAACGAAGCCCTGATGGCGCGGGTGCTGGACGGCAAATGGTGGATGCGCGCGCTTTCCCGGGTCGGCCATGTCATGAACGGCAACAGCCGCAAGGGCAGCCGGCGCAACATCGCCCACCACTATGATCTCGGCAACGAATTCTATGCCGCCTGGCTCGACCCCGGCATGACCTATTCCGCCGCCGTGTTCGATGGCGGCGTCACCGATCTTTCGGCGGCGCAGGATGCCAAGAACGACCTGCTCGGCCACAAGCTCGGCCTCGGTCCCGACCTTCATGTGCTCGAGATCGGCTGCGGCTGGGGCGGTTTCGCCGAGCGGGCGGCGAAACAGTTCGGTGCGCGGGTCACCGCCGTCACCATCTCGCGCGAACAGCACGACTACGCCCGCCGGCGCATCTTCGAGGCCGGCCTCGCCGAGAAGGTCGACATCCGCCTGCAGGATTACCGCGACATCCCCGGTCGCTTCGACCGAATCGCCTCGGTCGAGATGTTCGAGGCGGTGGGCGAGCGCTACTGGCCCCGCTTCTTCGGCCGGGTGGCCGATTTGCTGAAGCCTGACGGCCGTGCCGCGCTTCAGGTCATCACCATCGCCGAGCCCTATTTCGAGCGTTATCGGCGCCATGTCGATTTCATCCAGAAATATGTCTTCCCCGGCGGCATGTTGCCGTCCCCCACCGCCTTTCGCGCGGCGGCGCAGGCGGCCGGCCTGCGCGGTGGCCAGACGACGACCCATGGCCCCGACTATGCCCGCACCCTACGGCTGTGGTTCGAGCGTTTCAACGCGGCGCAGGACCGGATCAGGCCGCTCGGCTTCGACGAGCGGTTCAGGAGATTGTGGAATTATTACCTGTGCTATTGCGAGGCAGGCTTCGACACCGGCTCGATCGACGTGATGCAGACCGTGCTGCATCCGGCCTGACCGGATTTCGGCCACAATCGGGATCGAGGCTTTGCCCCACCTTCATTTGGGCTTGCCTTAAACGGGGCGAGGCTACAGAACGGGTTCAGAGATCCAGGCAGCAGGGGCGGCAGAACAGCGTGGTCAATTCATCGACGTCCCGCCTCCCCGCGTTGCAGGTCTGGCTTTATGGTCTCCCCGCCCTCGCCCTGACCGCCGTCGGCGTGCCGCTGCTGCTCTATCTCGTGCCCTTCTACACGGTCGAAAAAGGCATTCCGGCGGGTGAAGTCGGTGCCATCCTGTTCGCCGTGCGCCTGGCCGACGCGATCTTCGATCCCACGTTCGGCGCGATTTCCGACCGGGTGCGCACGCGCTGGGGCCGGCGCCGGCCCTGGCTGCTGATCGGGACCGTGCTGCTGACCATCGCCATCTGGCACGCCTTCATGCCGCCGGAAACGGTCGACTGGGTCTATTTCCTGGTGTGGATGACCATTCTCTATGCCAGCTGGACCATGGTCATCGTGCCCTATGTCGCCTGGGGCGCCGAGTTGACCGGCAATTTCGACGAGCGCACGCGCATCGCCGGCATCCGCGAAATCTTCCTGCTGGTCGGCACCGTGCTGGCGGCGGGCGTGCCCACCATCCTGAAGGCGTTCGGCGGCGGCGGCCAGACTGCGACGATGGAGGCCATCGGCCTTTTCGTCATCATCGTGCTGCCGCTCTCCCTCGCCCTCATTTTCTGGAAGGTGCCGGAGCCGCAGGTCATCGCCACCGGCCACGGCCATGGCTGGCGCGCCTCGGTCGACGCCATTCGCAAGAACGGCCCCTTCCTGCGCCTGATCACGGCCTTCATGCTGAATGCGACGGCGCAGGCCATCGTCGCCACGCTGTTCTTCTTCTATGTCGGCTTCGTCCTTGGCGATCCCGGTCACGGCCCCATGCTGCTGCTGACCTATTTCGTCGCCGGCATCGTCGCCGTACCCTTGTGGATGCGTCTTGCCGAGCGCTTCGGCAAGCACCGGACCTGGGCCTATTCGATGATCTCCTCGGCGGCGATCTTCCTGATCACGCCCTTCCTCGGCCCGGGCGATTTCTGGATCTTCTTCGTCATCTCGATCTTCACCGGCATGAGCCTCGGCTGCGACCAGATCCTCGCCTCCTCCATGCAGGCCGACGTGGTCGACATCGACTCGATCCGTTCAGGCCAGCAGCGCGCCGGGCTCTATTTCGCGATCTGGAACATGGTGACCAAGATGGCGGGCGGCGTCGCTGCGGGCGTCACCCTGCCCCTGCTCGGCGTGTTCGGTTTCGATGCCAAGGCGACGGCCGACAATCCCAATCCGCCCCAGGCCCTGCTGGCGCTCGTCGTGCTTTTCGCCGTGGTACCGCCCGCGCTCCGCTTCCTGTCGGTCAAGATCATCTGGAACTATCCGATCACCCGCGAACGCCACGCCAAGCTGCGTGCCATGATGGAGCGGAAACTGGCTCGCCGCCTCGCCGCCTCGGGCGGGGAATAGGCTCAGGGCGCCGGCGTCGCGATGCGCCGGCGCAAGCGCCGCAGCACGAAGCCGAGCAAGGGGACATGCTCGTAAAGCTGCGAGGCGGCGTCCCAATGATCGACATGGGCCGTCACGAGGCCGCTCGCCGGATCGAGGCACAGCTCGCTCGCCCCCTCGATCTTCAGGGGCCTGTCCGGCCAGCGCCGCAGCCGGTAATCCATGGTCCAGAGCAGCACGGCCCGCTCGCCATCGCGAAAGCGCCCGCGCAAGGCAAAGCGCACGTCGAGGCAATCCTCGAACATCTGGCGGAACAGGGCCCGCGCATGGTCGAGACCGGCGATATCGTTGAAGGGATCGCGAAAGCGGATGTCCGGCGCCATGACCGCGTCCAGGGCATCGACGGTTTCCGGCCTCAAGCCTTCAAGCGCGGCGGCATAACGCGCCAGCGCGCCATCGAGATCCATCATCGCCCCTGCCCCGTCATCCGTCCGACCAGCGGAAAATACAGCCGGTAGGGCAGCAGCCGAAGCAGCTTGAGCATCAGGGTGAAGCGGCGGGGAAAATGGCTCTCGAACGCGTTTGTTCTGGTCAGGGCGCGGACCATGCGCCGTGCCGCGTCCTCCGCCTCGATGCGGAAAGGCATGGGGAAATCATTGCGGTCGGTCAGGGGCGTGCGCACGAAACCGGGGCTGACCAGCCGGATGTCGACGCCGCTGCCGGCCAGTTCCACCCGCAGCGCCTCGGCCATGTTGATGAGGGCAGCCTTGGTCGCGCCATAGGCTGAGGCGCCGGGCAGGCCCGAATAGCCGGCGACCGAGGCGACGATGGCGATCCGCCCGCGCCCGCGCGCCCGCATCAAGGGCAGCAGCGCGGCAAGACCGTTCACCACGCCAAAGACATTGACCGCGAAGAGATCGCGAAAATCCGCCGGTCGCAGATCGGATGCCGGGGTCGGCCGATGATTGCCGGCGTTGAGCACGGCAAGGTCGATCGGGCCATGGTCCGCCTCGATCGCGGCGACGGTCCCCGCCACCGCCGCCTCGTCGGTGACGTCCAGCGGCAGGGTGATGGTCCCCGCCGGCGGCTGCGCCAACCCCTGCGCGCCCCGCGCGCTGGCGGCGACGCGCCAGCCCTGCCGGACGAATTCCTCGGCGAGGGCAAAGCCGATGCCCGAACTCGCCCCGGTGATCCAGACGAAGGGTGCCGTCATGGCCGCACCTCCGCCTCGAGCCGGCGCGGCTCCACCACCCGGCGATACTCGATAACCGAGCCGTCCGAGGCGGCGAATTCCAGCTTCACCCAGTTCCCCGCCGCGTCGTACCACAGGTCGAGGTCGAGATCGCCCCGCATCAGGTAACGGCTGGCCGGCACCGCGCGGCCCTCGGATTGCACCGTGTCGAGGCCGGCATCGGTCACCGTCACCGCCATCGGGCGGCCGTCCTGACTGGAAATAAGCCGGCGCTGGCGGACCGAGTCCATGCGCCAATAGGTGGTCGGCAGCAGGTCGGCCGGTACCGTGCCGGCGAAATCGCTGCCCCTGACGACGAGACCATCCGCGCCAGCCGCGATATCGACCCGTTCCGCCGTACCGTCGTCGTTCGTGGCGCTGGTCATGGCGATCAGGCGGCCATCCCGCCAGCGTTCCTCGTTCCGGTGTTCGTAGCGGAAGAGCGTGATCGAGGCGAAGCTGACCGCGAGGCGGATGTCGATGTCGACGACGAGGTCGGCACCGTCATGCCGGAAGGCGATACGGTGCGTCCCGATCAGGCTGCCGTTTCGCCAGACTTCGAAATAGACCGGCTGCGGCGTCTGACCCGCCCGTTCGGCGCGGGCCGGGGCGGCAACGCCGCCAATCCAGACGATCAGGGCGACCAGCGCCCGCAACCAGGTTTTCATGCGCCGCCTCCCGCCTTGTCCGGTCTCCCTCACTTACGCGGGAAACCGGCAGGCGGATCAGCGACGGCCGGCTGAATTCGGCTCGGAGCCTGTCTGGGCATCCGGCGGATCGACCCGTCCGGCGTTTTCAGACAGGCTCTCAACGCCTCTTGTGGTCGTCGTCGCTGGTCAGGGCGCCGATGGCGGCACCGCCGGCACCGCCGATCAGGGCGCCGGTGATCGCGCTGCCCCCGGTGAGGGCACCGACCGCGGCACCCGCGCCGGCGCCGATGGCGCCGCCCGAGAGCGCGCGCTGTTCCTGACGGTTGAGGCCAGAGCAGGCGCCAAGGCCAAGGCTAAGGCAGACAAGGCCGAGGGCGGCGATGGTCGTCGACTTGCGCATGGTTCATCCTCCGATCAGACTGGTGAGCGCGACCTTTCGGCCGCGTGCAGCCCCTCACCCCATGACAGAGCAACGGCACGATCTGCCCCGCGGTTCCCGAAAAACCCGCCCCGCGTTGCCAAGACCTTGATTTGTAATGCTTTATCCCGGGATTCCCGCCATGGACAAGACTGTCGAAATCCTCTCTCGCGAGATCGTGCACAAGGGTTTTTACCCCAAGACCGTGCTTCGCCTGCGCCACCGCCGCTTCGATGGCACCATGAGCGCGGAAATCAGCCGCGACATCCTGGAACAGGGCGGCGCCGCCGTCGTGCTGCCTTACGATGCGGCGAGCGACCGGGTGCTGCTGATCGAACAGTTCCGCCCCGCCCCCCTCTTGATGGACGACGATCCCTGGCTCCTCGAGACCGTGGCCGGACGGACCGAGCCGGGCGAGGATCCCGCCGAGACCGCGCGGCGCGAGGCGGTGGAGGAGGCGGGCCTCGCCGTCACCGACATGGTGCGCGCCGCCATCGGCTATCCATCCCCCGGCTGCCTGAAGGAGCTGGCGACCATCTTCGTCGGCCGCTGCGACCTGTCGCGGAGCGGCGGCCTGCATGGCCTTGCCGACGAGCACGAGGACATCAAGGTCCATGTCGTCACCGTCGACGAGGCGCTGGCGATGGCGGCGGACGGCCGACTGCGCAACATGCCCGCCCTCGTCGCGCTCTACTGGCTCGCGCTCAACCGCGCGGATTTGCGCCGCCGCTGGGCTTGAGTCCCACGCGCCACCCCGGTAGGTTCACTAGTCCTTGAAGAGAGACACGACAAGCCGGACCCCATGCCGATTCGCCAGGATTTCATCGACACCATCGGGCACACGCCCCTCATCCGTCTGCGCGCCGCTTCCGAGGCGACCGGATGCGAGATTCTGGGCAAGGCGGAGTTCCTGAACCCCGGCGGCTCGGTAAAGGATCGCGCCGCCCTGTTCATCGTGCGCGACGCCGAGGAACGGGGCCTGCTGCGCCCCGGCGGCGTCATCGTCGAGGGCACGGCGGGCAATACCGGCATCGGCCTGTCGCTGGTCGGCAATGCCCTTGGCTATCGCACCGTGATCGTGATGCCCGAGACCCAGTCCCAGGAAAAGAAGGACATGCTGCGCCTGTGCGGCGCCGACCTTCGCCTGGTGCCGGCGGTGCCCTATGCCAACCCGATGAATTACGTGAAATATTCAGGCCGCCTCGCCGAGGAGATCGCGGCGGCGGAGCCGAATGGCGCGATCTGGGCCAACCAGTTCGACAATACCGCCAACCGCCGCGCCCATTACGAGACGACGGGGCCGGAAATCTGGGCCGATACCAACGGCAAGGTCGATGGTTTCGTCTCCGCCGTCGGCTCGGGCGGGACGCTGGCGGGCACCGCCATGTATCTGCAGGAACAGAACCCCGGCGTGAAGATCGCCCTCGCCGATCCGCCGGGGGCCGCGCTCTATTCCTATTACACCACGGGCGCCCTGAAGGCCGAGGGGACCTCGATCACCGAAGGCATCGGCCAGGGCCGCATCACCGCAAATCTCGAGGGGCTGAAGGTCGATACCGCCTATCAGATCCCGGATGACGAGAGCCTGCCGGTGGTCTTCGACCTCCTGAAGCACGAGGGTCTGTGCCTTGGCGGCTCGAGCGGCGTCAATGTCGCCGGCGCCATCCGCCTCGCCCGCGAGCTCGGCCCGGGTCATACCATCGTCACCATTCTCTGCGACGGTGGCGCCCGCTACCAGTCGAAGATGTTCAACCCGGAATTCCTCAAGGCGCGGAACCTGCCCGTGCCTTCGTGGCTCTAAAATCAAGAACCGGAGCATCATCAATGCCGAATGAGACAGGCCTCGTTTCCACCGAGTGGCTTGCCGAACACCTGGATGCGCCCGACGTGCGCGTCGTCGATGCCTCGTGGTATCTGCCCGGCGCCAATCGCGACCCCCGGGAAGAATACAAGGCGGGCCATATCCCCGGCGCCGTCTTCTTCGATATCGACGAAATCTGCGACCTGACCTCGCCCCTGCCCCACATGCTGCCGTCGTCCGAGAAATTCTCGGCCCGGGTGCGCAAGATGGGCCTCGGCGACGGCAACCGCATCGTCGTCTATGACGGCGGCGCGCCCTTCGCCGCCGCCCGGGTGTGGTGGATGTTCCGCGCCTTCGGCCATGACGATGTGATGGTGCTCGACGGCGGCTTCGCCAAGTGGAAGGCCGAGAGCCGCCCGGTCGACGACATGCCGCCCGCCCCGCGCGAGAGGCATTTCACCGCGCGCGAGAACACGATGCGCATCCGCGCCTTCGATCAGGTGCGGCAGAACCTCGTCACCCGCAAGGAGCAGGTGGTCGACGCCCGCAGCGGCGGCCGCTTCACCGGCGCCGAGGCGGAACCGCGCCCCGGCCTGAAGCGCGGCCATATCCCGGGCTCGGTCAATGTCCCGGCCGGCAGCCTGCTCGACCCCGAGACCGGCGTGTTCCTGCCCCACGCGAAACTGGCCGAGATTTTCGCCGCCGCCGGCATCGACCCGGCGAAGCCCGTGGTCGCTTCCTGCGGCTCGGGCGTCACCGCCTGCATCGCGCTGCTCGCCCTGCATGAACTGGGCGCGCGCAATCTCGCGCTCTACGACGGCTCCTGGGCCGAATGGGGCGCCCGCGCCGACGCCCCCATCGAGGTCTGACGTGACCGCCGACGCGGAGGCCCCGCCGCCGGACTGGGTGCCGGCGGCGGGCCCCGCCCAGGCCTCGCGCATCACCTATCTCGAAATGCTCGAGCGCCCGGCCCCCCGCCGGGCGCCGCCGCCCCTCGACCAGCATGTCCTGATGCGGGTTGAGGAGCCGAAAGTCGCCTATTTCCGCTGGCTCTACCATTACGTCGGCCGGGACTGGATGTGGATCGACCGCCGCCGCTGGCCGGACGACAAGCTCGCGGCCCATCTCGCCGCCCCGGGCTATGGCCTCTATGTCCTGCACCTCAAGGGCGCGCCCGCCGGCTTCTTCGAACTGGTGCCCCAGGACGGCGGCACGCGCATCGACCTCGGCCTCTTCGGCATCGCCCCCGACTTCATCGGCCGCCGCCTCGGCCCCTTCATGCTCGATCAGGCGATCCAGCTCGCCTGGGAACGCGGCCCCACCCGCATGACCGTCGACACCTGCACCCTCGACCACCCCAAGGCCCTGATCCTCTACCAGAAATTCGGCTTCCGCCCCTATGCGACGCGCGAGCGGCTGGCCTGGCCGCTGGGACCGGAGCTGGCACGGCTGGATTGAGGGGGGGGGATTCCCCTCGAGTTCATTCGTCATTCCGGCGGAGGCCGGAATCTCGTGACCAGATGGCCCCTGCGGCGGCACGAGGATGGAGTTTCGTATAGCGTCCCCGGAACCTTGGGCGTCCCCGGAACCTTGGCGTCCCCGGAACCCCGGAACCCCGGAACCCCGGAACCCCGGAACCCCGGAACCCTTGCCACCGCAAAGCCATGGCTTCCATCCTTTGTCAACTGAGCCTGGTATCAGCCTATCGGTACTGTTATTTGTTGAGCCATGGTGGAAATACTATATCTCGATCAGAACGCATGGGTGGCGCTGGCGCGCGGCGCTTGGGACAAGGTGAGTTATCCGCAGGAGCACGCACAGCTAGTAAAAGTCGTCACAGCGCTTCAGCAGCAGCGATTTATCGTCCCACTAAGCTTCGCCAATATCTACGAAACGTCAAAGATCAATGACCCCGTCCGCCGGGAAAATATGGCGCGAACCCAAGTTACAATCAGCCGTGGCCGCGTCTTTCGTGGCAGACGCCGGATACTGGGCGAGACGCTAGAAGCTTATCTGACCAACAAATTTGCGATCAAGCGCGCGCCGCCGGAGGAGTACTGGTTCCTGTCCGACATATGGTTCGAAGCGACCGCCAATTATTCGTCCGGGGCGTTCGGCTTTGCTCTGTCGGACAGAGTCCTCGACCATATGCGCTCCGATCCTGCAAGGGCACTGTTCGATTATCTTACCGCCAGCGATGAGCATGTGAGACTCGAAAGTGTCAGGCGCTTTAGCGCTGGCTCGGCTGATCTCGTAGCGAGAATCGAAGCACGACGGGCTATTGTCGCTTCTGAACCCTTGGCGCTGCGCAAACGCGCTTATGGCGCGCAGCTGATGATCGACGAACTCGATTTCATTCTTGCAACTGGCCGAAAGCTTGGATTGGACTGGAATGGTGTTCGCGACATTGGAGCTTCGTTGGTTCGTAGTATCCCAGTTGACGTACCGATCCTCGCTACCGAGAGGGAACTGGCTGTACGACTCGAAGATCAGGCTAGGCCTATCGCAGAGAACGACCTGCGTGACATGTCAGCCTTCGCTACAGTCTTGCCGCTCGCCGATATCGTCATCGGCGAAAAGACCTTCGTCAATCTCGCCCGACAGGCCCGGCTGGGCAAGACTTATGGCACGCGGCTGTTAACCTCGATTGACGAGCTCTGATCCGCAGGGTGCAGGAGATAAGGGGACGCTATATTCATCCCCGCTACCCTCGATCACTCCCCTCAAGCCGCCACGGTAAGGCGAAGCCCCAGCGCCTTGATCACCTTCAGGATGGTGGCGAATTCCGGGTGGCTGTGTTCGGACAGGGATTTGTAGAGACTGGCGCGGCCAAGGCCGGCGGCCGCCGCCACATCGCTCATGCCCCTGGCCCGCGCGATGTTGCCGAGGGCCGAAGCCATCACGGCGGGGTCGCCTTCCTCGAAGGCGGCGTCGACATAAGCGGCGATCATTTCGGGGCCGTCCAGATATTGGCTGGCATCCCATGCCGTGGTCACGGTGGTCATGTCCTTCGTCATCCTGTTCACATCCCGCGCGTTGCCGAGGGGAGGCGGTCAATCCGGATCAGAATGCGGGCTTTCGCTTGCAGGTCCCACGATCCCGCTGTCTCCGACGAAAGACAGCGTGATAGGCACGAAAGGCAACATGAACGCAGCAGAAGCCGATCACTCGGCACTGGCGAATGCAGCGGAAATCTTGCGACCGTCTTCACCCTTGCTTAACTTGAAGACAGACGAAAAGGAGCCTCCATGTCCCGGACCACGACCATGACCGTGCGGATCAGTGGCGCGCTGAGCGATTTCGTAGCCTCGAACGTGGGCGAGAACGGCGCCTACGAGAATATCAGCGAATATGTCCGTGACCTGATCCGGCGCGACAAGGAACGGGCCGAGCGGGAAGCCTTCGACCGCTTGAAGGCCGAGTTGACGCGCGCCTTCGCGGCGCCCGAGCACGACTATCGCCCCCTGACCGCCGCCGAGGTGATCGCCCGGAACCGCGGCTGACACCATGGCCGTCCTCGTCCAGGAGGCGGCGTCTCGCCGGCTCGATGAGATATTCCGTTACACGAGGGATCGCTGGGGAAGCGAACAGGCCGAGCGATATATCATTGACCTCTTCGCCGCTTTCGACAGGATCGAGAGCCATGGCGCGATCTCGCGGCCGATCCCGGCCGAATTCGGGGTCGAAGGCTTCTACTTCCGGCACGAGCATCATTTCGTCTACTGGCGGCGCCTGTCCGGCGGTGACATCGGTATCGTCACCATCCTCCACGAGCGCATGCATCAGATGGACCGGTTCCGCGACGATCATTCGGCCTGACCGGCGCGGCGACCAATCGCCATATTTTCCATGTTCACTTTTTGTTCCATTTCCGTCATGCTTGTCTCATGGCCGATCCGATCCCCCTGCCCCCGAAACGTGCCGCCAAGCCGCGGCCGGTTTTCGTGCGGGGGGAGGAGCGTGAGGCGTCCGCGGGGCCGGGGGATGGCGGCGTGCTGGCCGGGGCGGCGGCGCGGGCCGGGCGGGGCACCATGTCCAACGCCAGCGGCCGGTTCGAGCGCGAGGCGCGGGTGGCGCTGGACGACGGCTGGGGCAATCTGGACGAGCCGGCGCCCCGTATCGTGACCACGGTGCAGACGGACAAGGCGCGCAGTGTTATCACCCGCAACGACAGCCCGGATATTTCCTTCGACCGTTCGATCAATCCCTACCGGGGCTGCGAGCATGGCTGCACCTATTGCTATGCAAGGCCGACCCATGCCTATCTCGGCCTCTCCCCCGGGCTCGATTTCGAATCCCGCCTGTTCGTGAAGCCCGAGGCGGCCCGCCTGCTGGAGGCGGAGCTCGGCGTGAAATCCTATGTCTGCCAGCCCATCGCCCTCGGCACCAATACCGATCCCTATCAGCCGCTGGAGCGCAAGATGCAGGTCACGCGCCGCATCCTCGAAGTGCTGGAGCGCTGGAATCATCCGGTGACCGTGGTCACCAAATCCGCCCTTGTCGTGCGCGACATCGACATTCTCGCCCGCATGGCCGGCCGCAACCAGGCCAAGGTGGCGATTTCGGTCACCACCCTCGACCGCCGCCTGGCCCGGCGGATGGAGCCCCGGGCGGCGACGCCGGAGCGACGGCTGGAGGCGATCCGCGCCCTCGCCGCCGCCGGCATCCCGACGGGGATCATGACCGCGCCGATCATTCCGGGCCTGACCGATCACGAGACCGAGGCGATCCTCGAGGCCGGGCGGGCCGCCGGGGCCTCCATCGCCGGCTATGTCTTGCTGCGCCTGCCGATGGAAATCCGCGCGCTGTTCGAGGAATGGCTGGCCGCCGCCATGCCCGAGCGGGCCGGGCGGGTGCTGGCGCTCGTCCGCGACATTCGGGGCGGCAAGCTGAACAGCGCCGAATTTGGCCTCCGCCAGCGGGGCCAGGGGCCCTATGCCGAGCTGATCGCCCGGCGTTTCCGCCTCGCCTGCAGCCGGCTGGGGCTGGAGACCGCGCGCCGCCCGCTCGACACCACGCGCTTCCGCCGCCCGCTCGACAGCGATAACCAGATGGCCCTGTTCGGCGACTGAAGCGCGGCAAGGATTCACAAGGCCCGGTCTTCGTGCCATGGTCCCCGCGCCATGAAAGCGAAGACACCAAGCCTGCCGCCGCCCGACCTGTCCCGCGAAACCGCCCTGGGCGGCCTGGTCTGCGGCATCGACGAGGCGGGGCGCGGCCCCTGGGCCGGGCCCGTCTCGGCCGCCGCCGTGATCTGGCCGGCCGGCGCCGTGCTGCCCGCCGGGATCACAGATTCCAAGAAACTCTCCGCCGCCGCGCGGGAGCGCCTGTATGGCGAGATCCTGGCCACCGCCCATGTCGGCATCGGCGAAGCCAGCGTCGAGGAAATCGACCGGCTGAACATCCTGAAGGCGACCATGCTGGCCATGCGCCGCGCGGTCGAGGCCCTGCCGGTCGTGCCCGCCCACGCCCTCGTCGACGGCAATAGGGCGCCGGCCCTGCCCTGCCCGGTCACCACCCTGGTCAAGGGCGATGCCCTGTCGCTGTCGATCGGCGCCGCTTCGATCGTCGCCAAGGTGCACCGCGACCGCATCATGACGCAGGCTGATTTGCGCTTTCCGGGCTATGGCTTCGCCCGTCACATGGGCTATGGCACGCCGGAACATAGCGCCGCGCTACAACGGCTTGGGCCAACAAGTTTCCACCGCACATCATTTAGTCCCATCAAGGCATTGATTCAAAACGACTATTGACGTGATTCCCCGGCCGAATCAGGATGCGCTGATTCGGTTGCCTCTGGGGGTCGGTCATGACGAAGGAAATCAAGCAGGAACTGCCGCTCGATCGGATTCTGATCGGCGATTGCATCGAGATGATGCGAGGCCTGCCTGACAAGTCGGTCGATCTCGTCTTCGCCGATCCGCCCTATAATCTGATGCTGGACAAGGGCACCCGCGCCGGCCAGCTGCGCCGCCCCGACCAGTCGGTGGTCGACGGTGTCGACGACGACTGGGATCGCTTCGGCGACGGCGCCAGCATCGCCGAGTCATATGCCGAATACGACCGCTTCACGCGGGCCTGGCTGTTCGAGGCGCGGCGGGTGCTGAAGGATACCGGGGCGATCTGGGTCATCGGCTCCTATCACAACATCTTCCGGGTCGGCACCGCCTTGCAGGACCTCGGCTTCTGGATGCTGAACGACGTCGTCTGGCGCAAGGCCAACCCGATGCCGAATTTCCGCGGCCGGCGCTTCACCAATGCCCATGAGACGCTGATCTGGGCCGCCCGCAACGAGGCGCAGAAGAGCTATACCTTCAATTACGACGCCCTGAAGACCATGAACGACGATCTTCAGATGCGCTCCGACTGGCTGCTACCGATCTGCGGCGGCAACGAGCGGCTGAAGGGCGACGACGGCGCCAAGGCCCACCCGACCCAGAAGCCGGAAGCCCTGCTTTACCGCGTCATCGTCGGTTGCAGCCATCCGGGCGACGTCATCCTCGACCCGTTCTTCGGCACCGGCACCACGGGCGCCGTCGCCAAGCGCCTGGGCCGGCATTTCATCGGGCTGGAGCGCGACACGGCCTATGCCGCGGTGGCGCAGGCCCGCATCGACGCGGTCGAGACCGGGGGCGAGGCGCCCCTGTCGGTCACCAAATCGAAGCGGGAAGAGCCGCGCATTCCCTTCGGTCACGTGGTGGAGCGCGGGTTGATCCGCCCCGGCACCCAGCTGTTCGACCAGCGCCGCCGCTGGGTCGCCCGGGTGCGCGCCGACGGCAGCCTGGTCGTCAACGACGCCACCGGCTCCATCCACCGGGTCGGCGCCCATGTCCAGGGCGCGCCGGCCTGCAACGGCTGGACCTTCTGGCACTTCGAGCATCAGGGCAATCTGGTGCCCATCGACTTCTGGCGCAGCCGTCTGCGCGCGGAGTTGGGCGCCGCGCACTGACCTGCGACAATCGGAACCGCCGAAACGCGGGGACTGCGGCATTTTGGGTGCTTTTCCGCGACGGCGCGCCGTCGTCTCATTCCGCGAGGATCAATCATCGCGGAACACCCCATGCGCGTCGAGGCGGTCGCCCCCGAACCTGCGCTTGCCGAACTGCTGCCGGGCGCGGCCTATGCCGACGCCTATCGGGCGGTCACGGAATTGCGCAGCCTCGACGCCCCGTCGGCGGCGCGGCGCATCATGGGCCGCTCGCCCCGCTGGGTGCGCCTGCTCATGCGCCTGCGCAACGCCCTCGTCGCTCCCTTCGGCCTGAAGCCCGGCCATGAGGGCGATCCGGATCACGTCGGCATCTTCCCGGTGCTCAGCCAGTCGCCGGGCTGCGTCATCCTCGGCCTCGACGACCGCCATCTCGATTTCCGCGTCGCGGTCGAAGTGGTGCCCGCCCCCGGCCAGCGCCGCCGCATCACGGTGACGACACTGGTGCGCCCCCACAATATCTGGGGCCGTGTCTATCTGAAGGTGATCCTGCCCTTCCACCGGCTCATCGTCGCCGCGATGATGGCGCAGGCCGAGAAATCCTGAGCGGGTCTCTGCACCCGCCCGCGGCGTGCTCCCACCTTACCCCCCGCTCTCTCCCCCCTGCCAGCGGGCGGAGAGGGGGCTATTTCTCCCTCTCCGCCCTTTGGGGGGAGAGCGACTGTCTTGTTGGTCAAGAGAGATTTGGCATGGCCTGCCGGACGTCTCGTGCTTTTGCGTTGAGCCGGACGAGGAGTTTTCGGGCGAGGGCGATGCGGATGACCTTTCTGGGTTTGCCGGCGTCGAGCAGCTTTTTGTGGAAGTCCGCGAAGTCGCGATTGAAGCGCCTGACGATGCTGGCGACGATGAAGAGGATGGACCTGACGCCGGCCCGTCCCCCTCGGACATGGCGGTTCCCCGAATGTTTGCCGCTATCCCGGGCGAGGGGCGCGAGGCCTGCGAGCTTGGCGATCGCCTTGCCCGAGAACGTGCCGATTTCCGGCAGTTCGGCCATGAGGCGGGCAATCGTGCGCAGGGCGACACCCTTGATCGAGCGGCAGGCGACATTCAGGGCCTGCCAGAGGGGCTCGCTGTCGAGGAGGTCGACGATAGCGGCCTCGAAGGCGCGGGCCTGGCGGCGCAGAAGGGCGATGACCTCGTCGATCGAGGCCAGCACCATGGGATCGTCGATCAGGCGGCGCTGATTGGTCTGAGCGACAATGGTCTGGGTGATC
>NZ_QGLE01000012.1 GCF_003173035.1 Zavarzinia aquatilis | reverse complement strand
ACAACGTCGCGATGTCGGTCGAGCTGATCGCTCCGATCGCCATGGACGATGGTCTGCGTTTCGCGATCCGCGAAGGCGGCCGCACCGTCGGTGCCGGCGTCGTCGCCTCGATCGAGAAGTAAGACGCCGCGTGCATCGAGGATTCTGAAGATGGACAGCCAGAATATCCGCATCCGCCTGAAGGCGTTCGATCATCGCGTGCTCGACCAGTCGACCAGCGAGATCGTCAATACGGCGAAGCGGACCGGCGCGCGGGTTCGGGGACCGATCCCGCTGCCGACCAAGATCGAAAAGTTCACGGTGCTGCGTTCGCCGCACATCGACAAGAAGAGCCGCGAGCAGTTCGAGATTCGGACTCACAAGCGTCTCCTCGACATCGTCGACCCGACCCCGCAGACCGTGGACGCGCTGATGAAGCTCGACCTCGCCGCTGGCGTCGACGTCGAGATCAAGCTCTGAGGGTGATGCCATGCGTTCCGGTGTGATCGCCAAGAAAATCGGGATGACTCGGCTGTTCGCGGCCGACGGCGCCCATGTGCCGGTGACGGTGCTGCAGATCGACAATCTGCAGGTCGTCGCCACCCGCACGGTCGAGACCGACGGCTACACCGCCGTTCAGCTCGGTTCCGGCAAGGCCAAGGTCAAGAACGTCTCGAAGCCCATGCGTGGCCACTACGCCAAGGCGGGTGTCGAGCCGAAGATGAAGCTGGTCGAATTCCGCGTGTCGGAAGACGCCCTGCTGAACGTCGGCGACGAGCTTTCGGTCGAGCATTTCAATGTCGGCCAGAAGATCGACGTGACCGGCGAGACCAAGGGCAAGGGCTTCCAGGGCGTCATGAAGCGCTGGAACTTCGGCGGCCTGCGCGCCACCCACGGCGTTTCGGTCTCCCACCGTTCCCACGGCTCGACCGGCCAGCGCCAGGACCCCGGCAAGGTGTTCAAGGGCAAGAAGATGGCGGGTCATCTGGGTTCGGAGCGGGTCACCGTCCAGAACCTCGAAGTCGCCAAGGTCGACGAACCCCGTGGCCTCATTCTGGTCAAGGGTGCCGTCCCGGGTGCCAAGGGCTCCTATGTGCTCGTCCGCGACGCCGTGAAGGTGAAGCAGGACGGCCTGCCCCTGCCGGGCAAGGTCAAGGCGCCGGCCGCGGCCGCGTCTCAGGAGGGCTGATAGATGAAGGCCGATATCACCACGCTCGACGCCACCGTCGCCGGGTCGATCGACCTCGCCGATGATGTGTTCGGTCTGGAGCCGCGCGCTGACATCCTGCACCGCATGGTGCTGTGGCAGCTCGCCAAGCGCCAGGCGGGCACGCATCGCATCAAGACGGTCAGCGAGATCACCGCGACCACCAAGAAGATGTACCGCCAGAAGGGCACGGGCCATGCCCGTCACGGCTCGAAGAAGGTCGGCAACTTCCGCGGCGGCGCGAAGACCATGGGCCCGGTCGTCCGTTCCCATGCCTTCGACCTGCCGAAGAAGGTGCGCAAGCTCGCGCTGCGCAACGCGCTCTCGGCCAAGGCCAAGGCCGGCCAGCTCGTGGTGCTCGAGAATGCCGCTTTCGAAGCGGGCAAGACCGCCGCGCTGAAGGCGAAGTTCGACACCCTGGGCTGGAACTCGGTCCTCGTCGTCGATACCGAGCTGAACGAGGGCTTCGCCCGCGCTGCCCGCAACATTCCGCATGTCGACGTCCTGCCGACCGTCGGTGCCAATGTCTACGACATCCTGCGTCGTGAGAAGCTGGTGCTGACCAAGGCCGCCGTCGAAAGCCTGGAGGCCCGCCTGAAATGAGCGAGCTGAAGCATTACGACCTCATTCTGTCGCCGGTGATCACGGAAAAGTCGACCGCCGTCTCGGAATTCAACCAGGTTGTCTTCAAGGTTCCGCTGACCGCGACCAAGCCGGAAATCCGCGCCGCCGTCGAGAAGCTGTTCCAGGTGAAGGTGACCGCCGTCAACACGATCCGCACCGAGGGCAAGACCAAGCGTTTTCGCGGTCGCCTCGGCAAGCGGTCGGATGTCAAGAAAGCCGTCGTGACCCTGGCCGAAGGCCAGTCGATCGACGTGACGACCGGGATCTAAGACCATGGCGTTGAAGACTTTCCGTCCGATCACCCCGTCGCTTCGCGGCACGGTGCTGATCGACCGTTCGGACCTCTACAAGGGCAAGCCGGTCAAGACCCTGACCGAAGGCCTGACCAAGAACGCCGGGCGTAACAACCACGGCCGCATCACCATGCGGCGCGTCGGCGGCGGCCACAAGAAGGCCTACCGTCTGGTCGACTTCAAGCGTCGCAAGTTCGACGTGCCGGCGACCGTGGAGCGGATCGAATATGATCCGAACCGCACCGCCTTCATCGCCCTCATCCGCTACGAGGATGGCGAACTCTCCTACATCCTGGCGCCTCAGCGCCTTGCTGTGGGCGATACCGTCGTCGCGGGCGAAAAGGTCGACGTGAAGCCGGGCAACGCCGCGCCGCTGAAGAACCTGCCGATCGGCACCATCGTCCACAATGTGGAGCTGAAGATCGGCAAGGGCGGCGCCATCGCCCGTTCGGCCGGCACCTTCGCCCAGATCGTGGGCCGCGACGGCGCCTATGTCATTCTGCGCCTGTCGTCGGGCGAGCAGCGTCTGGTCCGTGGCGAGTGCATCGCCTCGGTCGGCGCCGTGTCGAACCCCGACAACCAGAACACCAAGGTCGGTAAGGCTGGCCGCAACCGTTGGCTGGGCATCCGCCCGTCGGTCCGCGGTGTGGCCATGAACCCGATCGATCACCCGCATGGTGGTGGCGAAGGCCGGACTTCCGGTGGCCGTCATCCCGTGACGCCGTGGGGCAAGGGCACGAAGGGCAACAAGACTCGCAATAACAAGCGGTCCGATGCCTTCATCCTGCGCTCGCGTCACGCCAAGAAGTAACGGAGACCGCCGTGACTCGTTCAGTTTGGAAAGGTCCGTTCGTCGATGGCTATCTGCTGAAGAAGGCAGAAACCACTCGCGCCTCGGGCCGCAAGGAAGTTATCAAGACCTGGTCGCGCCGTTCGACCATTCTGCCCCAGTTCCTGGGGCTGACGTTCGGCGTGCACAATGGCCACAAGTTCATCCCCGTGTTGGTGAACGAGGACATGGTCGGTCACAAGCTCGGCGAATTCGCGCCGACGCGGACCTACTATGGCCACGCCGCCGACAAGAAGGCGAAGAGGAAGTAAGGCCATGTCGAAGCCCAAGAATCCCCGCCGCGTCGCGGAGAACGAGGCGCTCGCGATTGGCAACAATCTGCGGTCCTCGACCCGCAAGCTGAACCTTGTCGCGGAGCAGATCCGCGGCAAGGCCGTCTCGACCGCGCTGGCCGAACTCGCCTTCTCGAAGAAGCACATCGCCCGCGATGTGAAGAAAGTCCTCGAGAGCGCGATCGCCAACGCCGAGAACAACCATCAGCTCGACGTCGACAGCCTCGTGGTCGCTCAGGCCACGGTCGGCCGTTCGCTGGCGATGCGTCGGTTCCATGCCCGTGCCCGCGGCCGCGCCGCCGGCATCGTCAAGGAATTCTCGAATATCACGGTCGTCGTGCGTGAGCGCGCCGAGGCGGTTGAGGAGTAAGCCATGGGTCAGAAGGTCAATCCGGTCGGCCTGCGCCTGGGCATCAACCGCACCTGGGATTCGCGCTGGTTCGCGAGCAAGAAGGATTTCGCCGGTCTTCTTCATGAAGACCTGAAGATCCGCAAGTTCCTGGAAAAGAAGCTGGCTTCGGCCGGCATCGCCCGCGTGGTGATCGAACGTCCGGCCAAGAAGTGCCGCGTCACGATCCACACCGCGCGTCCGGGCGTCGTCATCGGCAAGAAGGGCGCGGACATCGAGAAGCTGCGTTCCGAACTCGCCAAGATGACGAAGTCGGAAGTCAGCCTGAATATCGTCGAGATCCGCAAGCCGGAAATCGACGCGAAGCTGATCGCCGAGAATATCGCCCAGCAGCTGGAACGCCGTGTCGCCTTCCGCCGCGCCATGAAGCGCAGCGTGCAGTCGGCCATGCGCCTCGGCGCCGGCGGCATCCGCATCAACTGCGGCGGCCGTCTCGGCGGCGCGGAAATCGCCCGTATCGAATGGTACCGTGAAGGTCGCGTGCCCCTGCACACGCTTCGCGCGGACATCGACTTCGGCCGCGGCACTGCCCATACCGCCATGGGCACCTGCGGCGTGAAGGTGTGGGTGTTCAAGGGCGAGATTCTGGCCCACGACCCGATGGCCCAGGACAAGCGCCTGGCCGAACAAGCCAATCAGGCCCGCCCCGAGCGTGAGCCGCGTGAACATCGCGAACGGCGTGACCGCCGTGGCGATCGTGGCCGCGGTCCTGCCGCGCCGGCCGATAGCGACGCGGAGTAATTCGCCATGCTGCAACCGAAGCGTACAAAGTTCCGCAAGGCCTTCAAGGGCCGGATCCATGGCAATGCCAAGGGCGGCACCTCGTTGACCTTCGGCGCCTTCGGCCTGAAGGCGCTGGAGCCGGAACGCGTGACGGCGCGTCAGATCGAGGCGGCCCGCCGCGCGATCACCCGCCACATCAAGCGTCAGGGCCGCGTGTGGATCCGGATTTTCCCGGACGTGCCGGTGTCGAAGAAGCCGACCGAAGTCCGCATGGGTAAGGGTAAGGGCGCCCCGGAATTGTGGGTGGTCCGGGTGAAGCCCGGCCGCATCATGTTCGAAATGGACGGCGTTCCGGCCGAGCTGGCGAAGGAAGCCTTCGCCCGCGGCGCCGCGAAATTGCCGATTGCGACGAAATTCGTCGCCCGGCTCGGTGAGGGAGCTTGATCATGGCGAGCGTCAAGGCTAAAGATTTGCGCCTCAAGACGGCCGACGAACTGAAGGACCGACTTTCGGTCCTGAAGAAGGAGCAGTTCAACCTGCGCTTTCAGAAGGCGACGGGCCAGCTCGAGAATACTGCGCGTCAGGGTGCTGTGAAGACGGAGATCGCGCAGATCCTGACCGTGTTGAAGGAAAAGGCGGCCGCCTCGGCCTGATGGGCCGAGGGACGCGTCTTTGGGAGAGACTAGATGCCGAAGCGAGTGTTGCAGGGCGTCGTGGTGAGCGACAAGACCGACAAGACTGTTGTCGTCAAGGTCGAACGCCGCGTGCTGCACCCGGTGCTGAAGAAGGTGGTACGCCGGTCCAAGAAGTACCACGCTCACGACGAAACCAATCAGTACAAGATTGGCGATGTCGTGAACATTCAGGAGAGCCGTCCCTATTCCAAGCTGAAGACCTGGGAGGTCATCGGCGCGGTGGGTGCAGACGGTAAGCCCCTCACTCAGGCCCAGGCCTGAACCGGGACCTTTAGGAGTAGCGAGACATGATCCAGATGCAGACGAACCTGGACGTGGCCGACAATTCGGGCGCGCGTCGGGTGATGTGCATCAAGGTGCTGGGCGGCGCGGGACGTCGTTATGCCAGCGTCGGTGACATCATCGTCGTTTCCGTGAAGGAAGCGATTCCCCGTGGCCGCGTGAAGAAGGGCGACGTTCATCGCGCCGTCGTCGTGCGCACGGCCAAGGAAGTGCGTCGCGCCGACGGCACGGCCATCCGTTTCGACCACAATGCAGCCGTTCTGATCAACAAGCAGAACGAGCCGATCGGCACCCGTATCTTCGGGCCGGTCGTGCGTGAGCTGCGCGCCCGCAACCACATGAAGATCATCAGCCTCGCGCCGGAGGTGCTGTGATGTCCGCACACCCCGATCATCAGAAGATCCGCATCCGCAAGGGCGACAAGGTCGTCGTGCTGAGCGGCAAGGACAAGGGCAAGCACGGTGAAGTGCTCCGCGTCCTGCCGACGGAAGCGCGCGCTGTCGTTGGCGGCGTCAATCTCGTGAAGCGCCACACCAAGGCGACCCAGACCAATCAGGGCGGGATCGTCGAGAAGGAAGCGGCGATCCATGTGTCCAACCTCGGCATCGAGGACCCGCGCGACGGCAAGGCCACGCGCATCGGGTTCAAGGTGCTCGAAGATGGCCGCAAGGTCCGCGTGGCCAAGCGTTCGGGAGATGTGATCGATGTCTGATACCCGCATCGAGCCGCGCCTGAAGCGGCAGTACAAGGAATCCATCCGGGCCAAGCTGCTTGAGCAGTTCGGCTACGCGAACGTGATGCAGGTTCCCCGCCTGGAAAAGATCGTCATCAACATGGGCGTCGGCGAAGCCGCGACCGATGGCAAGAAGATCCAGGGCGCGGTCGAGAACATGACCGCGATCACGGGCCAGAAGCCGGTGATCACCAAGTCGACCAAGGCGATCGCGGGCTTCAAGCTGCGCGAGGGTGCCCCGGTCGGCGTGAAGGTCACCCTGCGCGCGGACCGCATGTATGAATTCCTCGATCGCCTGGTGACGATCGCGCTGCCGCGCGTTCGCGACTTCCGTGGTCTGAACGGGAAGAGCTTCGATGGCCGTGGCAATTACGCCATGGGTCTGAAGGAGCAGATCATTTTCCCGGAAATCAACTACGACAAGGTCGACACCGTTCGCGGTATGGACATCGTCATCTGCACGACGGCAACGAAGGACGAGGAAGCCAAGGCGCTTCTCGCCGCCTTCGAGCTGCCGTTCTATAACTGAGGATAGGCACATGGCTAAGACGAGTGCCGTCGAAAAGAACAAGCGCCGCGCCAAGCTGGCTGCCCAGCACGCCGCCAAGCGCGCCCGGCTGAAGGCCATCGTCATGGATCAGAAGATCTCCGACGAAGACCGGTTCGCCGCCACCCTGAAGCTTGCGGAAATGCCGCGTAACGGTGCGAAGAACCGCATCCGTCTGCGCTGCGAAGTCTCGGGCCGCGCCCGGGGCAACTATCGCAAGCTGAAACTGTCCCGTATCGCGCTGCGTGATCTGGCCTCTGCCGGCCAGATCCCCGGCATGGTCAAGTCGAGCTGGTAAGGAGAACCGCGATGGCACTGAGCGATCCGCTCGGCGATATGCTGACGCGCATCCGTAATGGCCAGTCCGCCGCCAAGGCGACTGTTCGTTCCCCCGCGTCGAAGCTGCGTGCGCGCGTTCTCGATGTCCTGGTCACCGAGGGTTATATCCGCGGTTATCATGACGCCGTGTCCGCGACTGGCGCGCCCGAAATCGAAATCGAGTTGAAGTATCACGAGGGTCTGCCGGTCATTCAGTCGATTGACCGCGTGTCCCGTCCCGGTCGCCGCGTTTATTCGTCGATCAAGGATCTGCCGACGTTCCGCAACGGGCTCGGCATCCAGATCCTGTCGACGCCGCGTGGCGTGATGTCCGACGCCGCCGCACGCGCCGCCAATGTTGGCGGTGAAGTGCTGTGCCGCGTGTTCTGACCCCGGCAAGGAGGAAAAGAACATGTCGCGTATTGGCAAGAAGCCGGTTCCGGTTCCCGCCGGTGTCACGGTGACCGTCGACGGCCAGACCGTCGCCGTCAAGGGCGCGAAGGGGCAGCTGTCCCTGACCGTCGTCGACGATATCGAAGTGAAGCTCGAGGACGGCGCGGTCGCGCTGACCCCGCGCTCCGCCGAGAAGCGTGCCCGTGAGCGCTGGGGCATGTCGCGTACCCTGGTCAACAACATGATCAAGGGCGTGACCCAGGGCTTCCGCACCGATCTGGAAATCACCGGCGTGGGTTACCGCGCCGCCGTCCAGGGCAAGAACCTGCAGCTCAACCTCGGCTACTCACACGATGTCGTGATGCCGATCCCGGAAGGCCTCGAAGTCAAGTGCGAGAAGCCGACCCTGATCGCCGTCACCGGCATCGACGCCCAGAAGGTCGGTCAGTTCGCGGCTGAAATCCGCGACTGGCGCCGGCCGGAGCCCTACAAGGGCAAGGGTATCAAGTATTCGACCGAGACGATCTTCCGCAAGGAAGGCAAGAAGAAGTAACAGCCATGGCGATCAAGGACACCTTCGAACGGCGCCAGCAGCGGACTCGTACCCGCCTGCGCAAACTCGCGAATGGTCGGCCGCGCCTCAGCGTCTTCCGTTCGTCGCAGCACATCTACGCCCAGGTCATCGACGACGTGAGCGGCCGCACGGTCGCTTCCGCCTCGACGGTCGACAAGGAGCTGAAGGGCTCGCTCAAGACCGGCGCGGACGTGGACGCGGCCAAGGCCGTCGGCCTGCTGGTCGCCAAGCGCGCCAAGGAAGCCGGGGTCGAGACCGTGGTCTTCGACCGTGGCGGCTATCTCTATCATGGTCGCGTCAAGGCGCTGGCCGAGGGTGCCCGCGAGGGCGGCCTCGAGTTCTGAGCCTGCTGGAAAGGACGTAAGAAATGGCACGTCAACATGACGGCGAGCGCCAGCAGGACGAACTGGTCGACAAGCTGGTGCACATCAACCGCGTCGCCAAGGTGGTGAAGGGCGGTCGGCGTTTCGGTTTCGCTGCTCTCGTGGTCGTCGGCGACCGCAAGGGTCGCGTCGGCTTCGGCCATGGCAAGGCGCGTGAAGTGCCGGAAGCCATCCGCAAGGCGACGGAAGCGGCGAAGCGCAAGCTGATCCGCGTCCACCTGCGCGAAGGCCGCACCCTGCATCACGACATCGAGGGCCGTCACGGCGCCGGTCGCGTGGTGCTGCGTGCCGCCCCTCCGGGTACCGGCATCATCGCCGGCGGCCCGATGCGCGCGGTCTTCGAGACCCTGGGCGTTCATGACGTCGTCACCAAGTCGCTGGGTTCGTCGAACCCGCACAACATGGTGCGCGCCACGTTCAATGCCCTGCAGAACAGCCTGTCGCCCCGTTCGGTGGCGGCGAAGCGCGGCAAGCGCGTTGGCGACCTCGTCGGTCAGGGCCGCAAGGCCGATGCCGACGCGGCCGACGCTCAGGCGGAGTAATCGAGCATGAGCGCGAAAGTGAAGCTCACCCAGGTGCGCAGCCCGGCGCGGCGCCCGAAGGTTCAGGAAGCGACTCTCGTCGGTCTCGGCCTGAACAAGCTGCACCGTGTCAGCGTGGTCGAGGATACCCCCTCGACCCGTGGCATGATCGAGAAGGTCAAACACCTCGTGAAGGTCGAGTCGGCTGAATAAGCCGGCTCGAAACCGCGCGTAGCGTGAGGATGTCGAAATGAAACTGACTGAAATCGCCGACAATCCCGGCTCCCGCCCGGCGCGCATCCGCGTCGGTCGCGGTATCGGCTCGGGCAAGGGCAAGACTTCCGGCAAGGGCGTCAAGGGCCAGAAGGCGCGCTCCGGCGTGGCCATCAAGGGCTTCGAAGGCGGCCAGATGCCGATCCATCGCCGGCTGCCGAAGGGCGGGTTCAAGAACCTGTTCCGCACGGCTTACCTGCCGGTGAATCTCGGCAAGATTCAGGCGGCGGTCGACGCCGGCCGGATCGCCGCGGGCGCCACGGTCAATGCTGCCACTCTCGCCGAGACCGGCGTGCTTGGCCTGCGTCGCGGCTTCCCGGTGCGCCTGCTCGCCGACGGCGAGATCAAGGTCGCGCTGACCCTCGAGGTCGACGCCGCGTCCGAAGCCGCGGTCGCCGCGGTCGAGGCCGCCGGTGGCAAGGTCGCGATCATTCCGAAGCGCGTCGTCGCGCGTAAGGAAGGCAAGAAGGCCGAGCGTCGCAAGACCCAGATCGCGAAGCGCGAAGCCCGCGAAGCGGCCCGCGCCTGACGAGTTCTGTCCGCGCGCCGAAGGGCCCGCGCCTCGAATGGCGCGGGTCTTTGGCGCGCGGATTTTCGTTCCCGGGCATTTGTCCCGCTGTGCGTATATCCCCCTGTGCGTGGGGCGGGGTAGAGCAGCCGACCCCCCGATCCCCTTAGGAGAACTGCGATGGCATCCGCCGCCGAACAGCTCGCAGCGAACCTGTCCTGGAGCTCCTTTTCCAAGGCAACGGAACTCAAGCGCCGGATCTGGTTCACGCTGGGCGCCCTGATCGTCTATCGCCTCGGCACCTATATTCCGATTCCGGGGGTCGACCCCGCCGCGCTCGCCGCTGTGTTCCAGCAGAACCAGGGCGGCATCCTCGGCATGTTCGACGTTTTCGCGGGTGGCGCGCTCGGGCGCATGACCATCTTCGCGCTGAACATCATGCCCTATATCACCGCTTCGATCATCGTCCAGCTGCTGACGACGATCTCCCCGACCATGGAAGCCCTGAAGAAAGAGGGCGAGTCGGGTCGCAAGCGGCTGAACCAGTACACGCGCTACGGCACGGTCTTCCTCGCCCTGATCCAGGCCTATGGCATTTCGGTCGGTCTCGAGAGCATGAACGCCGGCGGCCGCGGCGCCGTGATCGACCCGGGCCTGGCCTTCCGGGTGCAGGCCATGATCACCCTGACCGGCGGCACCGTGTTCCTGATGTGGCTGGGCGAGCAGATCACCTCGCGCGGTGTCGGCAACGGCATTTCGCTGATCATTTTCGCCGGTATCGTCGCCGCGCTGCCCAATGCGCTGATCAAGACCCTCGAACTTGGCCGCACGGGCGCGATCTCGGCTTTCGTGATCATCGCCATCCTGCTGCTGGTCGTCGTCGTCGTCGCCTTCATCGTGTTCTTCGAGCGGGCGCAGCGCCGGGTGCTGGTGCAGTATCCGAAGCGTCAGATCGGCAACAAGGTCTTTGGCGGCGAGTCGTCGCATATGCCGCTGAAGCTGAACACGGCCGGCGTCATTCCGCCCATCTTCGCTTCGTCGCTGCTGCTGCTGCCCGTCACCATCGCCAATTTCGCCGGCACCGGCGGCCCCGAGTGGCTGCAGACGGTCACCCGACTTTTGGCGCATGGCCAACCGCTCTATATGGCGCTTTATATAGCGGGGATTGTCTTCTTCTGCTTCTTCTACACCGCCATCGTCTTCAACCCGACGGAAACGGCCGAGAATCTGCGGAAGAACGGCGGTTTCATCCCAGGGATCAAGCCGGGCGCGCGCACGTCCGAATACCTGGACCATATCCTGACGCGGCTGACGGTGGTGGGGGCCGCCTATCTCTCGGCGGTCTGTATCCTGCCGGAGATTCTCATCACCCAATATTCGGTGCCGTTCTATTTCGGCGGCACTTCGCTCCTGATCGTGGTGAGCGTGACCATGGATACGGTCGCCCAGATCCAGAGCCACCTTCTTGCGCACCAGTATGAGGGCCTGATCCGCAAGTCGAAATTGAAGGGCAGGGGGAAATGAATCTCATTCTTTTGGGGCCGCCGGGTGCCGGCAAGGGTACTCAGGCGCAGCGTCTCGAACGCGCGCATGGCCTGATCCAGCTGTCGACGGGTGACATGCTACGGGCGGCGGTCGCCGCCGGCACGGAAGTCGGCAAGCGGGCCAAGGCGGTGATGGAAGCGGGGCAACTCGTCTCGGACGACATCGTCGTCGGCATCATCGCGGACCGGATCGCGCAGGACGATTGCAAGAACGGCTTCATCCTCGACGGTTTCCCGCGCACGGTCGCCCAGGCCGAGGCACTCGACTCCATGCTGGCCCAACGGGGCCTGAAGCTCGACCGCGTCATCGACATGAAGGTCGACGACGACATCCTGGTCGAGCGTGTGTCGGGCCGCTATACCTGCGCCAAGTGCAACGCCGGCTATCACGACAAGTTCCAGCAGCCGAAGGTCGCCGGTGTCTGCGACATCTGCGGCGGCACGGAATTCAAGCGCCGCGCGGACGACAATGCCGAGACGGTGCGCAGCCGCCTTGGCGCCTTCCATGCCCAGACCGCACCGCTGCTGCCTTACTACCAGGCGCGGGGCGTGCTCGGCACCGTCGACGGCATGGCGCCGATCGACGAAGTGACTCGCCAAATCGAAACCGATCTCGGTTTCGGCGCGGCTTGAATGATTGACATGGGCCTGCCGACTCATATAATCCGCCCTTCTCGTCGGCAGGGCCAGCTCTGCGGCGCGCATATTGCTTGCGCAGCCCGCTTCTCCCGTGCTGCGAAGGGCATGGCTTTAGTTTCGACGAATAGAACGTCACGAAGAGGTTAGCGGTGGCTCGTATCGCAGGTGTCAACATTCCGACCAACAAGCGGGTCGAGATCGCGTTGACCTACATCCATGGCATCGGTCTGTTCAAGGCCAAGGAAATCGTCGCCAAGGTCGGCATCGTGGACGGCAAGCGCGTCAATCAGCTCTCGGAAGCTGAAGTCTCGCAGATCCGCGAAGTCATCGACCGCGACTACCTGGTTGAGGGCGATCTTCGTCGCGAAGTCGCGATGAACATCAAGCGGCTGATGGACCTTGGTTGCTATCGCGGCCTGCGTCATCGTCGCGGCCTGCCGGTGCGCGGCCAGCGCACCCACACCAACGCGCGGACCCGCAAGGGCCCGGCGAAGCCGATCGCCGGCAAGAAGAAGTAATTCGGGCGAGGGCGCGCGTCCGCGCCCGGCCCCTTTATCGGGATCAGTGGACGCGACGCCGCGTTCTTTGGAAGGTAGTAGAAAATGGCCGTTGAAAAGGCACGGGTGAAGCGCCGCGAGCGCAAGAACATCACCTCGGGCGTGGCGCATGTGAGCGCCAGCTTCAACAACACGATGATCACCATCACCGACGCCCAGGGCAATGCGATTTCCTGGTCCTCGGCCGGCACGATGGGCTTCAAGGGCAGCCGCAAGTCGACCCCCTATGCCGCTCAGGTCGCCGCCGAAGACGCGGGCCGCAAGGCGCAGGAGCACGGCGTGCGCATTCTCGAAGTCGAAGTGACCGGTCCGGGTTCGGGCCGCGAGTCGGCGCTGCGTGCCCTTCAGGCCGTCGGTTTCCAGATCACGTCGATCCGCGACGTGACCCCGATCCCGCACAACGGCTGCCGTCCGCCCAAGCGTCGTCGCGTCTGATGTCGTGTGGCCGGCTTCGGCCGGCCGTGCTTTCCCGGGCCCTGGGGTCCGGGCTCGGACGTGAGTCCCAATATGTCCCGCGCGCAGATGATCCGGTTGAATTGGGCCTGCGCTTTCGGGAAATGAGGATGAGGTCTAGTCGTGATTCAGGATAACTGGAAGAATCTCAAGAAGGCCGAGATCGAAGTGACGCCGGGCGATGACGCCCGCCGCTTCGCCACGGTCGTCGCGCAGCCGCTGGAACGCGGCTTCGGTCTGACCCTGGGCAATGCGCTGCGCCGCGTGCTGCTGTCGTCGCTCCAGGGGGCGGCGGTGACGGCCGTGAAGATCGACGGCGTGCTGCACGAGTTCTCGTCGATTCCGGGTGTCCGCGAGGATGTGACCGACATCATCCTGAACATCAAGCAGATCGCCCTGCGGATGCATGTCGAAGGCGCCCGCCGCATGACCCTGAAGGCTCAGGGTCCGGGCGAGGTGACCGCCGGCCAGATCACGGTGCCGTCCGACATCGAGGTGCTGAACCCCGATCTCGTGCTGTGCACGCTCGACGACGGCGCCAAGATCCACATGGAATTCACGGTGCAGAACGGCAAGGGTTACGTCCCGGCCGACCGCAACCGTCCCGAGGATGCGCCGATCGGCCTCATCCCTGTCGATTCGCTCTATAGCCCGGTGCGCAAGGTCGCTTACCGCGTCGAAAACACCCGCGAAGGCCAGAACCTCGAACTCGACAAGCTGATCATGCAGGTCGAGACCAATGGCGCGATCGAGCCCGACCGTGCGGTCGCCATCGCCGCCCGCATCCTGCAGGATCAGCTGCAGCGCTTCATCTCCTTCGAGGAGCCGCGCCAGGAAGTGCGCGAGGCTGCCCCGCTGGAGCCGAAGTTCAACCGCAATCTGCTGCGCAAGGTCGACGAACTGGAACTTTCCGTCCGTTCGGCGAATTGCCTGAAGAACGACAACATCGTCTACATCGGCGACCTGATCCAGAAGTCCGAGGCGGAAATGCTCCGCACCCCGAACTTCGGCCGCAAGTCGCTGAACGAGATCAAGGAAGTTCTGGCGCAGATGGGCCTGCACCTCGGCATGGAAGTGCCGGACTGGCCGCCTGAGAACATCGAGGAGCTTGCCAAGCGCCTCGAAGAGAACAATTTCTGAGGCCGGGCGACCGCCCCCTCGCTGGATTAGGAACGGGAGAGTCCCATGCGCCATCGCGTCGCCCGAGTGAAGCTCGGCATGGATGCCTCGCACCGCCGCGCTGTGTTCGCCAACATGGCCGCGTCGCTGCTGAAGCACGAACAGATCACCACCACGCTGCCGCGCGCCCGCGCGCTGCGCCCCTATGTCGAAAAGCTGATCACCCTCGGCAAGAAGGGCGGCCTGCACGCCCGTCGCCAGGCGCTGTCGCAGCTTTATGACGATGCCGTCGTCGGCAAGCTGTTCGACGTCGTCGGCCCGCGCTACGCCAACCGCGCCGGTGGCTATACCCGCGTGCTGAAGGCCGGCTTCCGCCGGGGCGATGCGGCCGCCATGGCCGTGATCGAACTCGTCGATCGCGACGTGACGGCCAAGGGTCTCGATTCGGGCCCGGTGCAGGTCGCGGAAGACGCCGAGGCGTAATTCCTGTGGCTGCCTTCGGGCAGTTGCGGTGCTAAGACAAAGGGCAGCCCGAGGGCTGCCCTTTTTCGTTCAGGGGACAAGATCTTGAACAAGAGACTGCTGAATTCGCTTCCCCCCCTAGCCTTCGCCCTGCTGGCGTTCGCCCTTCCCGCCCGGGCGGAAGAGACCAAGGTGGTGCCGTCCTCTGCCGAGCAGGTGCAGCTCAGCTTCTCGCCGGTGGTGAAGAAGGCGGTGCCGTCGGTGGTGAACATCTACACCAGCAAGACGGTCGCCGTGCGTAACCCCATGCTGGACGATCCCATGTTCCGCCGCTTCTTCGGCGATCAGGCGCGCGGCATCCCGCGCGAGCGGGTGGAGCGGTCGCTCGGCTCTGGCGTCATCGTCGGCGGTGACGGCACCATCGTCACCAACAACCATGTGATCGAAGGCGCGGACCAGATCACCGTCGCGCTGTCCGATGGCCGGGAATACGAGGCCAAGATGCAGATCGCCGATCCGCGGACCGATCTCGCCATCCTGAAGATCGACCCGGCGGGCGAGACCCTGCCGACGCTGTCGCTCGCCGATTCGGATGCGGTCGAGGTCGGTGACATCGTGCTCGCCATCGGCAATCCCTTCGGCGTCGGCCAGACCGTGACCCAGGGCATCGTTTCCGCCGTGGCGCGGACCCAGGTCGGGGTCTCCGACTATCGCTTCTTCATCCAGACCGACGCGGCAATCAATCCGGGCAACTCGGGCGGCGCCCTCATCGACCTGAGGGGCCAGCTGGTCGGTGTGAATTCGTCGATCTATTCGCGCGATGGCGGCTCGCTCGGTATCGGCTTCGCCATTCCGTCGTCGATGGTGCGCAGCGTCATCCAGGCGGCGCGCAGCGGCGGCCGTATCGTCCGGCCCTGGCTGGGCGCGACCGGCCAGCCGGTGACTTCGGACCTCGCCACGGGCCTCGGCCTCGACCGGCCGCGCGGGGTTCTCGTCAATGGTCTGTCCGCCGGCGGTCCGGCGGAGCGGGGCGGCCTCAAGGTCGGCGACGTCATCCTCTCGGTCGATGGTCATCCGGTGACGGACGAGGACGCCCTGACCTTCCGGCTCGCCACCCATGACGTTGGCGGCTCGATCAAGCTCGGCCTTTGGCGCAAGGCCCAGGCGGTCGAGGTGACATTGCCGCTCGAAGCACCGCCCGAGAAGCCGGCGCGCGACCAGCGCGTGATCGACGGCCGCAATCCCTTCTCGGGGGCGACGGTGGTCAATCTTTCGCCCGCGGTGGCGGAGGAAATCGGCCGCAACACGGCGGCGGAAGGCGTGGTCATTCTTGAAGTCGCCGGGGGCACGCCGGCCGACCGGGTCGGCCTTCAGGTCGGGGACCGGATCGTCAAGCTGAACGATGTCGACATCAAGAGCACCAAGGACCTCGTCGACGTGATCGCCGCGCGCTCCCGCGCCTGGCGCATCACCATCGAGCGTGGCGGCCGGGAAATCTCGACCGTCCTGCCGCGATGAGCGACCTGTTCGAGGCCGCGGGGCTGGGGCCGAAGCCCCGGTCGCCGGAAGCCCCGGCGGCGGCCCCGGCGGACGACGCCGCCCGCCCGCTGGCGGACCGGTTGCGGCCGCAGCGCCTCGAAGACGTGGTCGGACAGGACCACATCGTTGCCGCCGACAGTCCGCTCGGCCGCATGATCAAGGCCCATCGCCTGTCGTCCCTCATTCTCTGGGGGCCGCCGGGCACGGGCAAGACCACCATTGCGCGCCTGCTGGCGGCGGCGGCCGGCTATGATTTCGAGCAGATTTCGGCGATCTTCTCGGGCGTCGCCGACCTCAAGAAAGTGTTCGAGGCCGCGCGCCAGCGCCGCCGCATGGGCCGTCGCACCCTGCTCTTCGTCGACGAGATCCATCGCTTCAACCGGGCGCAGCAGGACGGCTTCCTGCCCTTCGTCGAGGACGGCACGGTGGTCCTCGTCGGCGCGACCACGGAAAATCCGTCGTTCGAGCTGAACGCCGCGCTGCTCTCCCGCGCGCAGGTCCTTGTCCTCAACCGGCTGGAGGCGCCGGCGCTCGAGCAATTGCTGGCGCGGGCCGAGGCGCTGACGGGCAAGGCCCTGCCGCTGCAGGCGGAGGCGCGGGCGGCGCTGATCGAGATGGCGGATGGCGATGGCCGCTATCTGCTCAACCTCGCCGAGGAACTGCTGACGATGGAGGCCCCGGCCCCCCTCGACATCGAGGGCCTGACCGAGGTCGTGCAGCGCCGCGCGCCCCTCTACGACAAGGCGCAGGAGGGGCATTACAACCTGATCTCCGCCCTGCACAAGTCGATGCGGGGCTCGGATGTCGATGCCGCGCTCTATTGGTACGCGCGGATGCTGGCGGGGGGCGAAGGGCCGCTCTATATCGCGCGGCGGCTGGTGCGCTTCGCGGTCGAGGATATCGGCATCGCCGATCCGCAGGCCCTCGTCGTTGCCAATGCGGCCAAGGAAGCCTATGACTTCCTCGGCAGTCCGGAAGGCGAACTCGCCATCGCCAATGCGGTCATCTATCTCGCCACCGCGCCCAAGTCGAACGCCGCCTACAAGGCTTACGGCGCCGCCAGCCGCGCAGCGCGCGAGACCGGCAGCCTGATGCCGCCCAAGCACATCCTGAACGCGCCGACGAAGCTGATGAAGGAGCTCGGCTACTCGGCGGGTTACGCCTACGACCATGACGCGCCCGACGAATTCTCCGGCCAGGATTATTTTCCGGAGGCGATGGAACGACAGGCGTTCTACAACCCGAAAGGCAAGGGCTTCGAGCAGGAAATCCGCCGCCGCATCGACTATTGGGCCGAGCTGCGGCGCAAGCGGAAGGACGGGGCGTGAGCGAGGGGATCGGGCACCGTTTCGATCAGCCGCTGGCCGGGGGCGAGACGGCGCGCTTCTTCCAGCTGCCGGCCGCCGAGGCGGTGGAGTGTCTGGTGGCCCGTTTCCATACCCATGCCTATGCCCCCCATACCCACGACGACTATGTGATCGGCGCCGTGGTGGCCGGGCGCGAGTTGTTCAAGGTCGGACGCGAGGCCGGCGCGGCCGCGCCGGGCGATCTGTTCATGATCGAGCCTGGCCTCGTGCATGATGGCGCGCCCGGTCCGCAGGGCTATGTCTACCGCATGACCTATCCCTCGCCCGGCCTGTTGCAGGCCATGGCGAGCGAGGTCGCGGAGCGGGCGATGTCCGCGCCCCGCTTTGCGCGGCCGCTGGTCCATGACCCCGAACTGGCGGCCCGCCTCGCCGCCCTGCATGAGGCGGGGGCGGCCGGGGCCGACCGTCTCGCCGTCGATCAGGCCATGCTCTCGGTGATGGGCGCGATCATCGCCCGCCACGGCGATGGCGGCACGCCGGTCGCGGCCGCGCTGGCGCGGGCGCCGGGCGGGGAGGCGCAGGCCATCGCCCGTGCCCTCGACCATATCGACGCGCATTTCGCCGATGCCATCGACCTCGCCACGCTTGCCGGGGTCGCGGGCCTGCCGCGCGTCCGCCTGATCCGCGCCATGCGCCGGCAGACCGGCCTGACACCGCACGCCCACCTGATCGACCGCCGTGTCCGCGAAGCCCGCCGCCTGCTGGCCCGGGGCACGGCCCCGGCCGAAGCCGCGCTCGCCTGCGGCTTTTGCGACCAGAGCCACCTCAACCGCGCCTTCAAGGCCCGTATCGGCGTCACCCCCGGGCAATTCGGCCGGGCGCGGGCCTGAGGCCGCCGTCACTTTCATCCAACACCGCGCGGCGGCCACGCGGGATAGTCGGCGTCCCTGAAGCACCGATACGCCCATGGCCGTGACCGATACCCCCTTCACCGAATTCCGGGACGGCGTCTTCGCCACCCTGCCGGCCATTGTCGCCGCCGTACCCTTTGCCGTGCTGCTGGGGGCGCTGTCAGGAGACAGGGGACTGTCGGTGGCGGAAATGGGGCTGATGTCGGCCCTCGTCTTCGCCGGGGCCTCGCAATTCGTCGCGCTCGACGGCTGGGGCGTGCCGCCGTCCTGGTGGCTGCTGGGGCTGACCGCGCTCGTCGTCAATCTGCGCCATGCCTTGATGAGTGCCTCGCTCGTCCGTCATCTCGGGGCGTTTCCGCCCTGGGCGAAGCCCGTCGCCCTGCTGTTCATGGTCGACGAGGTCTGGGCCTTCGCCGAGGCACGGGCGGCGACGCGGCGGCTGACCCCGGCCTTCTATGCCGGGATGGTCGTGCTGTTCTATCTGTCCTGGGTGGCGGCGACCCTCGCGGGGGCTGTCGCCGGCAGCCTGATCCGGGATCCGGCGGCGCTCGGCCTCGACTTCGCCTTCATCGCCATCTTCGTCGTGCTGGTCGCCGGCTTTCGCCGTCGGCCGCGCTTCTTCGCCGTGGTCGGGGCCAGCGTTGGGGCCTCGGTCTTGACCGATCTGCTGCTGCCGGGCGCCTGGTCGATCATGGTCGGGGCGGGGGCCGGGATGCTGGTCGCAGCCTTCGCCCCGGGCCGCGAGGAGGGCGGCGCATGAGTATCTCGGCCGAAGCACTGCTGGCGATCCTCGCCATGGCCATCGCCACCATGGCCTGCCGGCTGGCCGGTCTCGTCCTGCCGGCGCGGCTGATCGGCACGGGCCGGCTTTCCCGCGCCTTCGACGCGATGCCGGTCGCCATCCTGTCGGCGATCCTCGCCCCCCTGCTGCTCACGCGCGGGCCGGCCGATGCACTGGCGGGGCTCGTGGTGATCGTCGCGGCCGCGCGGCTGCCGATGATCCCGGTGATCGCGATCGGGATCGGTGCCGCGGCGGCCGCGCGGGCGTTGTTCTGACGGCGATCAGAAATCCAGGGTGTAGCGCAATCGGGCGCCGGTCAAAGACGGGTCGAACTGATGCGTCGCCGAAAGGTCGATACGGCTGGCGCTGTCGGGGCTGATGCTGACGCCTGGCTCCACCGTCACGCGGTCGTCCTGGCCCTGTGCCGCCGCGCCGGTCACCGGCGCCCTGCTCAGGAAGATGAAGTCGCCGGTCACATTGTCGCCGCCAGTGTCGAAACGGTGCTCATAGGCGAGATTGAGCCACGGCTTCAGCCACATGCCGGTGTCCCAGGTGGTCGTCAGGGTCAGGCCGCCGGTCAGGGCGTCGCTGTCCTTGCCGCCATAGGCGAGTTCGAGCCCCGTGCGGCCGTTCTCGCGATAGCTGTCGACGTGGTCGGCCTGGTAACGCAGCAGGGCTGACGGGATGATGGTGAAGGCGCCGGCGGACAGCGCATAACCCGCCTCGATCTCGCCGAAGAGTGCCGAGGATGGCGCGCTGTAGGCGGGGGCAAGCGTGCTGGCCGGAATCGCCCGCCGTCCCTCGGCGTCGCCCCAGAGATAGCCGAGGGTGGAGCCCAGGCGGTAACCGCCGCTGCGCCAGTCGCCGGAGAGCATCACGCTCCAGCCGGAGAAATCGCCAACGTCGGGCGTCGAGCTGTCGAAGCGATCCAGTCGGCCGGCCGAGAGGCGGAACGACCAGTTGGCATCGCGCACATGCTCGAGGCCGAGCCGGAAGGCATAATCGTCTTCGCCCGCGGTGGCATCGCCGGGATGACGGCCACCCGCCTCGGCGAAGACTGAAGTGCCCCGACGCTGGGTCGTGGTGACGGACCAGCCAAGATGGCGGGCCGAGCGTTCGGCCGAGATTTCGCCGGCTACGGCGTCGAAAAGAATGCCATTGATGTCCGCCGGGGCGAACAGATCGGTGGCTGCCCGCCCGTAATAGGCCTCGAGCCGCGGCAGGATCAGTTTGTTGACGACCGCCGCATTGGCGATGCCGTTCAGATGCTGGCTGTCGGCGGCGAGGGAAGGCGGCAGATTGCCCAGCGCCTGCTGGGCCAGATCGGTCGCCGTCGGCGTCAGGCCGGTGTCGGTCCAGACCTGGGCGCTGGTGACATAGGCGCCGATATCGACGAAGTCGGCGCCATAGGTCGCGCGCAGCGCGCTGTTGGCATCGTCGATCCGGGTCCGCACCGCGGCGCCGCCCGCCGTGCCGGAATCGACGAAAAAGCCGAGTACCAGGGCTTTCTTGTCGGAGGTGGGAATCCAGTCATAGGCGGTGGCCACGGCGTCGACCACGGATTGCGCGCTGGCGCCGGCGGTCAGATCGTTCTTGCCAATGTTGAGCAACTGAATGCTGTAGCGGTTGGCCATGCCTTCGGTCGGCAGGAAGGCCGTGCCGGGGGCGACGGTGGTCGCGCTGCCCGTGCCGTCCCGCGTGAAGGTCCAGGCGGTCGCGGATGACGACAGGCTGCCGCCAAGCGAGCTGCCCTGGAAGGTCCCGGTGAAGCTCTCGATCGCGGCGCTGCTCGGAACATTGCCGACGCTGACGCTGACGCTGCCACTCGCCGGGGCGCTGCCCCCGGGAAAGCTGACCAGCGCGGGGGCGGAGCCCTGCCGCGCCAGGATCGAGGCGGCGCGCGCCGCCGCGTCACCGCCGTCGTAATAGCCGGCGCCGAAACCGGCCGCGGTGTTCGACAGATAGGGCGCCAGATATTCCATGGTCGAAGAGCCCCAGCCGGAAATCCGGCTGGTGTCCGTCGGCTCGACGACCTGGGCGCTGGCCGGGGCCGCCACACCGAGCAGGGCCGTCAGCAGGGCCGGGCCGTAGGGCCGGCCGCCACGCCAAACAAATCCGATCATTCAGGAAAATTCCCCCAGAACTCGATTGAGGCGCCCCCGCCAGCCGGGGAAAGGTGCCCCCGGCGTGAAAACAGGTCAAGCCGTGAATGGGGAGGGGGCGGGAAGGCCCCCTGGTCCGGTCTGCCCTGCGCCGGGCGCAGTCGCGCGACCGCGCGATCCCGGCTATCGTTTGCCGCCCAAACAGGGAGGCGAGGATGATCGAGCTTTATTACTGGCCGACGCCGAACGGCTGGAAGATCAGCATCATGCTGGAGGAATGCGGTCTGCCCTATGAGGTGAAGACCGTGAACATCGGCAAGGGCGAGCAGTTCGAGCCCGCCTTCCTCGCGATTTCGCCCAACAACCGGATGCCCGCCATTGTCGATACCGCGCCGGCCGATGGCGGCGCGCCGATCTCGGTCTTCGAATCGGGGGCGATCCTGCAATATCTCGGGCGCAAGACCGGCCAATTCTATCCGCAGGACGAGCGCGGCCGGACCGAGACCGAGCAATGGCTGTTCTGGCAGATGGGCGGCCTCGGTCCCATGGCCGGTCAGGCCCATCATTTCCGGCAATATGCGCCCGAGAAGATCGAATATGGCATCAACCGCTATACCAACGAGGTCAACCGGCTCTATGGCGTCATGAACAAGCGCCTCGCCGACCGGCCCTTCCTCGCCGGGGATTATTCCATCGCCGACATGGCGGCCTGGCCCTGGGTGGTGCCCTACAAGAACCAGGGGCAGGACCTGAACGATTTCCCCAACCTGAAACGCTGGTTCGAGACGATCGAGGCCCGCCCCGCGGTGCAGAAGGGTTTTGCCGTCGGCAAGGAGCTGCGCAAGCCCATTACCGACAACGAAGAAGCCAAGAAGATCCTGTTCGGACAGAAAGCCCGCCCATGAGCACCAGCGTGACGGTTTTTGAAGCGGTGACGGACGACGAGGTCCGCGCCCTGTTTCCGGTGATTTCCCAGCTTCGGCCCCACCTGGCGGGGCCGGACGATCTGCTCGCCCGGGTAAAGCGGATGCGGGCCGACGGCTTTCGCCAGATCTGGCGCGCGGGCGAGGACGGCACGCCGGTCGCCGTCGCCGGCTTTCGTATCTACGAGACGATCTACGCCGGGCTGAAACTCTATGTCGACGATCTGGTGACGACCGAGGCGCGGCGCGGTCTCGGCGATGGCACCGTGCTGCTGGACTGGATGGTGGCGGAGGCGCGGGCGAAAGGCTGCACCGAACTCGACCTCGATTCCGGGGTCCAGCGCTTCGCTGCCCATGGCTTCTATTTCGCCAAGGGCCTGCATATCGCCAGCTATCACTTCAAGCGCGCGGTCTGACCGGCGCGAAAGAGAACGGGCATGAGAAGCTTCGCTGATATCCATGCCCTCGCCGCCGCTCGCAAGGGCGGCATGGCGGCGCTGGAGGCCCTGCTGGCGACGACGCCGTCCCGCCCGCCGGCCGAGATCGCGGCCCTGGCCGACGACCGCATCCTCGCGGCGATGACGCGGCGCATCTTCGCCGCCGGCTTCTCGATCAAGGTGATCGACGGCAAATGGCCGGCTTTCGAGGCGGCCTTCGACGGTTTCGATCCCGGGCGCTGTGCCCTGATGTCGGACGATAAATTCGATGCCCTGCTGAAGGATGCGGGCATCGTGCGCAATGGCGCCAAGATCAGGGCGGTGCAGGTCAATGCCCAGCTGCTGCGCGACCTCGCGGCGGAAAGCGGCAGCGCCGCCCGCGCCTTCGCCGATTGGCCCGATGGCGATTACATCGGTCTTCTCGACCTGCTGAAGAAACGCGGCGCGCACCTCGGCGGCGACAGCGCCATGCGTTTCCTGCGCGACATCGGCAAGCCCGCCTTCATCCCGACGCCGGATGTGGTCACGGCCCTGATCCGCGAAGGCGTGATCGCCAAGGCCCCCGGCGGCAAGAAGGATTTCGCCGCCGTTCAGGCCGCCTTCAACCGCTGGTCCGAGGAGTCCGGCCGCGACCTGACGGCGATCAGCCGGACCCTGGCGATGACGGTCGGCGACTGACCTGTCGTAGTGTTCCGCATGACGGGTGTATTGTAACCCCTATCGTCATGCCGGCGAAGGCCGGCATCTTGCGCCGGCAAGAGCGCTTCATTCGTCAAAAGGCCCCGGCCTTCGCCGGGGCGACGAGGAACATGCTTCGATCCGTGGAAAACGGCTCTACCGCCCTTCCCACGAACCGACGATGCGGTAGATCGCCTTGATCCGGGCGCAGTCGATGGCGAATTCGCGGGGCAGGGGGCTGAATTCCTTCAGCCAGAGTTCGTCGTCCGACTGGCGCAGGAACTGTTTCACATAGGCTTCGTGGTCGCCCAGCTCGACGACGACGAAACAGCCGCGCACCGGCGGCAGGTTGGGGTTCACGAACAGGAGATCGCCGGCCTGGAACTTCGGCTCCATCGAATCGCCGACGGCATAGACGGCGAAGGCATTGGCGACTCCGGCAAGCTGGGCCGGGCGATAGACATGTTCGAGCGCCTGACCCTGATCGACGAAGAGCGCATTGGCGCCGCCCCGCGCCGCGCCGCAGACCGGCAGATCGCGCGCCGGCTGACCGCCCGGCCCGGTCGCCCACAGGGCGGACGGCGCGACCGGGGTCGCCGGCTCCTCCTCCGGCAAAAGATCCTTGGGATCGCAGCCGAGGGGTTTCGCGAGGCGCAGCATCCAGTCGACGGTCAGGCGCCGCTCGCCCCGCTCCAGCTTGACGATCTGCGAGCGGCCGGTATCGGCCAGTGTCGCCAGTTGATCCTGCGTCAGCCCGGCCCGGCGGCGCAGCTCGGCGAGGCGGTTGTGCATCGCTATGCCCCCGATCTGTGTGCGGGGACTTTACACCACTTACCCGGATTGGGCAAAATGTTCTTGCTTTGTTCTTATCGGGTGGTATCCTGCGCCGATCAATCGGCAAAGGTGGGGGTGGGCATGTGGACAAGCGCCATGGTTGAGGACGGGCTGGCGGAAGCCGCCGATACGTTGCGTCGCCTGCCGGACGGGGAGGCGAAATTCCGCCTCGGCCCGCGTTCTGCCTGGCCGGACGTGGTGCGCGACGCACTCGCCGCCCAAAGTGCCGACGGGCCGAAAGTCCGGCTGGGGCCGCCCAGCCCGGGTGCCATCGACCGGCTGGAGCAGGTCATTTCCTGGCTGTCCCTGCTGACCGAGGCGCAGCGGCGAATCGCCTGGGCTCTCGCCAGCGGCATTCCCGTGGCCAAGCTGGCGCGGCTGATCGGCTGCCACCGCAACACGGTCGCCAACCGGCAGGCGGCGGCGCTGCGGGTGATCGCCGGGCACCTGAATCTGCCGCCCGAGCCCCGTCAGGGCGTGATGACGAAAATGTCCTGTCGGGGCGTGGCCGGGGCCGGCGTCGTCTCGCGGGCGAGGTAATAGTTCATCCAGGCCTTAACCGCGTCGACATAGGGCTGGGTCGCCGGAATGACCTTGGCCCGGCCCGGCGGCCCGACGCGGGAGCCGCCATTGTAATGGCTGAGCGCGATGTCGACGGAATCGTAGCGGGCGATCAGCTGGCCGAGGAAACGGACCCCGGTATGGATGTTCACGCGCGGGTCCCACAGCGTGTCCGGGTCGAGGCCGAATTCGCCGCGCGCCGTCGCCGGCATGATCTGCATGACGCCGCGTGCCCCGGCCGGCGACAGGGCATTCGATCGGAAACCGGATTCGACCTTGGCCACCGCCTTGGCGAGGGCGAGGGGGACATTGGTGCCCGCCGTCTCCTCGGCCAGGATCTTCATGATCTCGGCGACCTGGGCCGAGGTTGGCGGCGGCACGGCGAGGGGCACGGGCGTTGCCGGCGCCGGGGTCGCCTGGGGTGGCGGCGGCTTGGTCGCCTCCTTGATGACATAGGCGAGCACGGCCGGGTCGAGCTGCGAGCGCTCGACCGCGTTCATCGCCTGATAATAGCGATAGGCGATGGCGACGCCGTCCGGCAGGCCCAGCAGATAGGCCCGCAGATACCATTCGAAGCTGAGCGGCGCGTTGCGGTCGAGCACGGTGCCGGTGCCCAGCATCCAGGCGATCGCCTCGGCCGAGCGGGCATCGCCGGCCTGCGCCGCGTCCAGCATGACCTGCGCATCCTCGAGATCGGCCTTGCCGAGGCGAAGGTCGGTGAAAGCCTGCACCAGCCGCGCCCGCCCCGAGGTGGCGGCGGCGGGCGGCGCCGTCAGCGCGGCGGCCAGGACGAGAAGTGTCGCGAGGCGCCGCGCCATCGGGCTCAGGTCAGGGTAACCGTGTCCCAGCCGTCGCCGTCATAGACGGTGCGGCCGGCTTCGAGCCTCGCCCCGCCGGTGGCGACCAGCGCGACCGCGGCCGGGTAGAGACGATGTTCCGCCGCCAGCGTCCGGGCGGCCAGCGTGTCGGCCGTGTCCCCCGGGTGCACCGGCACGACCGCCTGACCGATGATCGGCCCGGCGTCCATGTCGGCGGTAACGAAATGGACGGTGCAGCCGGAAAAACGCACGCCCGCCGCCAGCGCCTGTTCATGGACATGCACGCCCTTGAACGAGGGCAGCAGGCTGGGATGGATGTTCACCATGCGGCCCAGCCATTTTTCCGTGAAGCCGGGGGTGAGCAGGCGCATGAAGCCGGCAAGGACGACGAGGTCGATCCCGGCCGCTTCCAGCGCGGCGTCGAGGGCGGTATCGAATTCCGCCCGCCCGGCATAGGCCTTGTGGTCGATGACCTGGGTCGGAATGCCCGCGGCCTCGGCCCGGGCAAGGCCGGCCGCGCCCGGCCGGTTGGACAGGACAAGGGCGATGTCGGCGGGATAGCCCGGCTGGGCGGCGGCGACGTCGAGCAGCGCCGCCATGTTCGAGCCCCGGCCGGAGATCAGGATCGCCGCGCGCCGCTTGCCGCTCACGATGCCACGGGAGGTCACGAGACCGACCAGAGCTTGTCCTGGCCCCAGCTGCCGGCGGGGCCGATCACCGTGGTCTGGGCCTCGCCCTTGCGCTCGGTGACGCGGCCGACGATGCCGACGGTCTCGCCCGCCGCGTGCAGCACGCGCAGGGCCTCGTCCGCCTTCTCGCGCGAAACGACCGCGATCATGCCGAGGCCGCAGTTGAAGGTATGGGCCAGTTCGCGGGCATCGAGCCGGCCGACTTTCTGCAGCCAGTCGTAGATCGCGGGCCAGGTCCAGCGCGCGGCGTCGAGTTCGGCCGCCGTGCCCTCGGGCAGCACGCGGGGCAGGTTGCCGATGATGCCGCTGCCGGTGATATGGGCGAAGGCCTTCACGAGGCCGGCCTTATGGGCGGCGAGGGGGCCCTTCACATAGATTTTGGTCGGGGTCAGCAGGGTCTGCGCCAGGCTGACGCCGTCCTCGACCGGGCTCGGGCCGTCATAGGCGAAGCCCTCGCCCTCGACGATGCGGCGGACCAGCGAATAGCCGTTGGAATGGATGCCGGAGGAGGCGATGCCGATCAGCAGATCGCCCGGGGTGACGTCCGCGCCGGTCAGCAGCCTGTCGCGCTCGACCGCGCCGACGACGAAGCCGGCGAGGTCATAGTCGCCATCCTCGTAAAGCCCGGGCATTTCCGCCGTCTCGCCGCCGATGAGGGCGCAGCCCGCCATCTCGCAGCCCTTGGCGATGCCCTGGATGACCGCGGCCGCCGCCGTCACCTTCAGCCGGGACGAGGCGAAATAGTCGAGGAAGAACAGCGGCTCCGCGCCCTGGACGACGAGGTCGTTCACGCACATGGCGACCAGGTCCTGGCCGACCGTGTCATGGATATTGGCCGCGATGGCGACCTTCAGCTTGGTGCCGACGCCGTCGGTCGAGGAGACGAGCAGCGGGTCGGTGTAACCCGCCGCCTTCAGGTCGAACAGGGCGCCGAAGCCGCCAAGTCCGCCGATCACGCCGGGGCGCAGGGTCGCCTTGGCGGCGGGCTTGATCGCTTCGACCAGGGCATCGCCCGCTTCGATGTCGACGCCCGCGCCGCGATAGGTATAACCGCTCGTCATGAGTATCCCGATGGAAGTCTGCCGGCCGGGAGTTCCGGGCCGGGGAGTCCGAATGCGGGGACCATACTGCAAACCGCGCCATTCTCAAGGATCGGCGCCGGGGAATCGCGATGAATCAGGACTTCGAGGCACTTTTGGCCGAGGTTCGGGCCTGCCGGATCTGCGAGGCCGAGTTGCCGCACGGCTGCCGGCCGGTGGTGCGGGGCAAGCCCTCCGCGCGCCTTCTCGTCGTCGGGCAGGCGCCGGGGCGGCGGGTGCACGAGACCGGCATTCCCTTCAACGATCCGTCCGGCGACCGTCTGCGCGACTGGATGGGCATCGACCGCGAGACCTTCTACGACGAGGCGCGAATCGCCATCCTGCCCATGGGCTTCTGCTTCCCGGGCACGGTGCCGAAGAAGGGCGATCTGCCGCCCCGGACCGAATGCGCGCCGAAGTGGCGGGAGCGGCTGCTGGCCGGTCTGCCGAACATCGAGCTGACCCTCGTCATCGGCGCCTATGCGCAGGACTGGCACCTCGCCGGCCGCACCAAAAAGACCCTGGCCGAGACGGTGCGGGACTTTCGCGCCTTCCTGCCCCGCCTGCTGCCGCTGCCCCATCCGTCGCCGCGCAACCGCCTGTGGCTGAAGAAGAACCCCTGGTTCGAGGCCGAGGTGGTGCCGGAGATGCGAAGCCGCGTGGCCGCCCTGCTCTGATCGCCTTGTTCGCGCCTCGCTTCGGGCTATAGTCGCGGGCATGTTCTTCCACTGTCGATCGGTCCTGCTGATGTCGCGCCTCTTCCTCGCGCTCCTGATGGCTGCCCTGGCCTTCGCCCTGCCGGCGCGGGCCGACACCTATTCGGTCGACGGCGTGGCGGCGCAGGCGACGGCTTCCGATCCGCTGGCCGCGCGCGATGTCGCCCTGTCCAAGGCCCAGCGCGAGGCGCTCGACACGCTCTTGAAGCGGCTCGCCGCGCAAGGGGCGGCCGGGCGCCTGCCGGCGGCGACCGATCAATTGGTGTTCCAGACCATGCAGGGCTTCGAGGTCCAGCAGGAAAAGACCACGGCGACCAGCTATTCCGCCATTCTGACCGTGGAATTCCGCCGCGAGGCGATCGACCAGCTGCTGGCCGGGGCCGGCGTCGACTATGTCGAGACGGCGGCGCAGCCGCTCGTCGTGGTGCCGCTCTTCGTCGGGCCGGCGGGCGCGGTGCTGTTCGAGGGCGACAATCCCTGGCGCGATGCCTGGGATCGGCGCAGTGCCGGCACCGACGCGGTGAAACTGGTGTTGCCGCAGGGCGACCTCGCCGATCTGCAGGCCCTGACGCCTGAGGCCGCCCGCCAGGGCGATGTCGCCGGCCTGACCCAGATCGCCCAGCACTACGAAGCGTCCGGCGCGCTGCTGGCGCAGGTGACGGAAGCGGCCGGCGGTCTCGCCGTCTCGGTCGCCGATGCCGGTCAGGCGCCCTTCTATTCGGGCAGTTTCCCGGCGGGCGCCTATGACCAGGCGGTCGCCGCGGCGGCCGCGGCGGTGCAGGAGCGGTATCGCAGCCAGAATGCCGTGCCGTCCGGCCCGCCCGCCCGGCTCGAGGCGACGGCGGTCTTCGCCGGCCTCAAGGACTGGCAGGCGCTGAAGGCCGCGGTCGAGGCGACCCCGGGCGTGCACAAGGTCACGGTCAGCAAGCTGACGGTCGGCAAGGCCGCGGTCGTCATCGACTATCAGGGCGAGCCGGCGGGCCTGCGCAACATGCTGTCGCAGCGGGGTGTCGGGCTCGATCTTGGCGCCGAGGGCTGGCAGCTGCATCAGGGCGTGAGCCCCGGGGCCCTGGCGCCCGGCGCGACCGACAATCCCTTCGCCTTCACCCCTTCGGCGGCGCCGCTGGCGCCCGCGCCCGCGCCCGCGCCGTCGCCCGCGCCGGATTTCCTGTTCCAATAGGGGAACGGGCAGGGGCCCATGCTCAATCTCGCCAATATGATCACCCTGGGGCGGCTCGGGGCGGTGCCGGTGATCGTCTGGCTGATCCTCGAACAGCATCACGCGGAAGCCTTCTGGCTCTTTGTCGGCGCCGGTATCTCCGATGGTGTCGACGGTTTCCTGGCCAAGCGCTGCGGCATGGAAACCGCGCTTGGCCGCTATCTCGATCCGATCGCCGACAAGGCGTTGCTGGTCTCCTTGTTCGTTACGCTGGGCTGGCAGCACATCCTGCCGATCTGGCTGGTGCTGCTCGTCATTTCGCGCGATTTCCTGATCATCGGCGCCGTGCTGCTGTCGGGCGCCATCGGCCATGACGTCGAGATCAGGCCAACCTTCGTTTCCAAGCTGAACACTGTCGTGCAGATCGCGCTCGTGTCCTGGATTCTGGCGCATTTCGCCTTTGGCTTCGGCGATATTGCCGATACCGCCACTTCGGTCATGATAGGGGCGACGGCGCTGACCACCGCCGTCTCCTGGTATCGGTATCTCGTGATCTGGCTTAAGGACATGTCGGGCATGGAGCAGGGACGATGAGCGCGCGCGGTCACCTGTTCTTCTGGGTCGGTGCCGTCGGCATCTTCTGCCTGTTGATCTGGGCGCTGGCGCCGGTGCTGCTGCCCTTCGTCGTCGGCATGGCCATCGCCTATCTGCTCGATCCGGTCGTGGACAGGCTGGATCGCCGGGGCATTTCGCGGCCTTACGGCACGGCGCTGATCATGGCGGGGGCGGTGCTGGCGCTGCTGATCGTCGGCCTCGCCCTGTTCCCCCTGCTGCGCGAGCAGGTGATCGCCCTCGGGCAGGCCCTGCCCGACCTGATCGACCGCGCGCAGGCGGCGGGGCGCAGTCTGGTCGACAGCGTGATGGCGGAACTCACCCGCCAGCAGCGCACGGCGGTTTCCACCGGCCTCAACGAAGTGGGCAAGAGCGCGGTCACCATGCTGGGCGATCTTGCCTCGCGCCTGTGGTCGGGCGGGCTCGTCGTCGTCGACTTCGTCTCGATCATGCTGATTACCCCGGTCGTCGTGTTCTATCTGCTGCGCGACTGGGAAAAGATCATCGTCGCCATCGACGGCTGGCTGCCCCGGCCCTATGCCCCGACGATCCGCGAGCAGGCCCGCCTGATCGACCGGGCGCTGGCCGGTTTCGTGCGCGGCCAGCTCGGCGTCTGTCTGATCTCGGGCACGCTTTATGCCCTGGGCTGGACCCTGGCCGGGCTGAATTTCGGGCTGATCATCGGCCTCGTCGCCGGCTTCCTCGCCTTCATTCCCTATGTCGGCGGTCTTGTCGGCCTGTCTCTCGCCATGATCGTCGGCGTCGGCGAGGTCGGTTTCGACTGGGTGCATCTCGGCTCGATCTTCGGCGTCTATCTCGTCGTCCAGGGGCTGGAGGGCACGTTCATCCAGCCGCGCCTCGTCGGGCGCAGCGTCGGCCTGCACGATCTGTGGATCGTCTTCGCGCTGCTGGCGGGCGGGGCCCTGTTCGGTTTCCTCGGCGTTCTGCTGGCGGTGCCGGCGGCGGCGGCCATCGGCGTTCTCGTCCGCTTCGGCCTGCAACGCTATCTCGCCAGCCGCTTCTATCGGGGCGATACCGACCATGCCGGCTGAGCGGGTTCCGGTCCAGATCCCGCTGGAGCTGCCGTTCCGCAGCGCCCTCGGCCGCGAGGATTTCATCGTCCATGCGGGTAACGAGGCGGCGGTGAATTTCATCGCCCGCTGGCCCGACTGGCCGGGGCGCATCCTCGCCCTCGCCGGGCCGGCGGCGTCGGGCAAGAGCCATCTCGCCGCGATCTGGGCCGCCGACGCTGGTGCCCGAAAGGTCGAACCCGGGGCTCTGACCGCCGAAATCGTGCCCGACATCGCTGGCGGTCCCCTGCTGATCGAAGGCGCGGATGCGATCGCCGACGAGACCGCGCTGTTCCATCTGATCAATCTCTTGCGGGAAGAGGGGGGCAGCCTGCTGCTGACCGCCCGCTCTGCCCCCGCGCGCTGGCCGGTCAGCCTGCCCGACCTGCGCTCCCGTCTCGGGGCGGTGCCGGTCGCGAACCTCGGCCCGCCGGACGAGGCGACGCTGGCTGCCCTGATCGCCAAGCTGCTGGCCGACCGGCAGCTGAGCCTCGAGGCCCGTCTCCTCGACTGGCTGGTGACGCGGATCGACCGCACGCCGGCCGCCGCCCGCGCCATTGTCGCCGCCCTCGATCGGGAATCGCTCAGCGCGGGCGGGCGTCTCGGCCCCGCGCTGGTCCGCCGGGTGGTCGCCGGCTTCGCAGGGGGCGACGAAACGCCGTCACCGCCATGACACTGTCATTTTGCTGTTGTAGCTTTCGCGCCATAATCGACGAGCTTTGTTGAAGGAGTGGCCCGTGACCGACAGCGCCTCTAATCTGGCGGCGGCCAGCGCGGATGAACTTGAATCTGCCCCGACCGCGGCGCCCCTGGTCGCGCTGACCTCTCCCGACCGCTTCATCAACCGCGAATTGTCCTGGCTCGCCTTCAATTACCGTGTGCTGGACGAGGCGTGGAACGTAAAGCATCCGCTGCTCGAGCGGCTGCGCTTCCTGTCCATCTCGGCCAACAACCTCGACGAATTCTACATGGTCCGCGTCGCTGGCCTGCGCGGTCAGGTCCGCGCCGGGGTCGAGACCCTGAGCTATGACGGCCTGACCCCGGCCCAGCAGCTGGCCGCGATCAATGCCATGGCGGGCAAGCTGATGGCCGACCAGCAACGCTGCTGGATCGACCTCAATCACGAGATGCGCAGTGCCGGTGTCTTCGTGCTGCAGCCCGACGAGCTGAGGTCCGACGAACTGACCTGGCTGTCGGGCCGTTTCCTCGACACGATCTTCCCGGTGCTGACGCCGCTCGCCATCGACCCGGCGCATCCCTTCCCCTTCCTGCCCAACCTCGGCTTCGCCATCGTGCTGCAGCTGAAGCGCAAGTCGGACGGGCAGATGATGAAGGCCCTGCTGCCGCTGCCCAGCCAGATCGAGCGGTTCATCCGTCTGCCGGGCGACGACATCCGCTTCGTCAGCCTCGAGAATGTGGTCGGCCTGTTCTTCGACCGGCTGTTCCCCAATTACGAGCTGACCGGCAAGGGCCTGTTCCGCCTGATCCGCGACAGCGACATGGAAATCGAGGAAGAGGCGGAAGACCTCGTCCGCCTGTTCGAATCGGCGCTGAAGCGCCGGCGCAAGGGCGTCGTCATCCGCCTGAAGATCGACAGCGCCATGCCCGAGGACCTGCGCCGCTTCGTCGTCGAGGAGATGGAAGCCTCGCCGACCGACGTCGTGGTGGTCGACGGCATTCTCGGTCTCGCCGACACCAAGCAGCTGATCACCGACGACCGGCCGGACCTGAAGTTTCCGCCCTATAATCCGCGATTTCCCGAACGCATCCGCGACTTCGGCGGCGACTGTTTCGCCGCCATCCGCTCCAAGGATATCGTCGTCCACCACCCTTACGAATCCTTCGACGTGGTGGTCCAGTTTCTGCGCCAGGCTGCGCAGGACCCGGCGGTCGTCGCGATAAAGCAGACGCTTTACCGCACCTCGAACGACAGCCCCATCGTCAAGGCGCTGGTCGAGGCGGCGGAAGCCGGCAAGGTCGTCACCGCCCTCGTCGAGCTGAAGGCGCGCTTCGATGAAGCCGCCAACATCAAATGGGCGCGCGACCTCGAACGCGCCGGGGTGCAGGTGGTCTACGGCTTCCTCGAGCTGAAGACCCACGCCAAGATCAGCCTCGTCGTCCGCCGCGAGCCGAGCGGCCAGCTGGTGACCTATACCCATTTCGGCACGGGCAATTATCATCCGATCACGGCGCGCATCTATACCGACCTGTCCTATTTCACCGCCGATCCGGTGCTGGGCCGCGATGCCGCCTATCTGTTCAACTTCCTGACGGGCTATGCCCGGCCGGAACATCTCGTCAAGCTGGCGGCCTCGCCCGATACCCTGCGCCCGACCCTGCTGCGCCTGATCGAGGAAGAGATCGAGCACGCCAGGGCCGGCCGCCCGGCCGAAATCTGGGCCAAGATGAATTCGGTGGTCGATCCCGACATCATCGACGCGCTCTACCGCGCCTCGCAGGCCGGGGTGCAGATCGAGCTCGTGGTGCGCGGCATCTGCTGCCTGCGCCCGGGGGTGCCGGGCCTGTCGGAGAATATTCAGGTCAAGTCGATCGTCGGCCGCTTCCTCGAGCATTCGCGCATCGTCTGCTTTGGCGCGGGACACGAGATTCCGTCGAATCACACCAAGGTCTTCATCTCCTCGGCCGACTGGATGCCGCGCAATCTCGACCGAAGGGTCGAGACCCTGGTGCCGATCCTGAACCCGACGGTGCACGCCCAGATCCTGGACCAGATCATGATCGCCAACCTGAAGGACGAGGCGCAATCCTGGGACCTGCGGCCCGACGGCAGTTTCGTCCGCATCCACGCCAAGGATGGCGGCTTTTCAGCGCACAACTATTTCATGACGAATCCGAGCTTGTCGGGTCGCGGCAAGGCGCTTAAGACCGGCCAGGCACCGCGCCTGGTGCTGGACGAATAGTGATCCGGAACGTGATGAGTATTGCCGAGACCGCAGCGCATCGAACCAAGGGCAAGCAGATCGGGCGGGTCGGGGTCGTCGACATCGGCTCCAACTCGGTGCGGCTGGTGGTCTACGAGGGCAGCGGCCGCAATCCGGCGACCATGTTCAACGAGAAGGTGCTGTGCGGCCTCGGCCGCAAGCTGGCCTCGACCGGCCGTCTCGATCCCGAGGGGCTGGTTTCGGCCTATGGCGCGCTGGAGCGATTCGTTGCCCTGTCGCGGGTGATGGGCGTGCGCCATCTCGACATCGTCGCCACGGCGGCGGTGCGCGATGCGGCGGACGGCGCGGATTTCGTCACCCGGGCCGGCGATATCTCGGGCCTGCCCATCCGGGTGCTCTCGGGCCAGGAAGAAGCCTATTTCTCGGCCGAGGGCGTGCTGTCGGCGATCCCCGAGGCGGATGGGCTGGTGGGCGATCTCGGCGGCGGCAGCCTCGAACTCGTCATGGTCGGCGACGGCGGCGTTGGCGCCCAGGCGACGACGCCGCTCGGCCCGTTGCGGCTGATGGAGGTCGCGGCCGGCGACAAGGCCAAGGCGACCCAGATCATCGACCAGACCCTGGCCGAGCTGCCCTGGCTCGATCAGCTGCGCGGGCGCAGCTTCTTCGCCGTGGGCGGTGCCTGGCGCGCCCTCGCCAAGATTCACATGGCGCAGGTCTCCTATCCCTTGCGGGTGCTGCACCATTACCGCATCCAGCGCGGCGATGTGCGCGACCTCTCGCGCGTCATCGCCAATCTGTCCCGCGACAGTCTTGAACGGATTTCCGGCCTCTCGCGCCGTCGTCTCGACACGCTGCCCTATGCCGCGCTGCTGCTCGACCGGGTGCTGAAGGCGGCGCGGCCGAAGGATGTCGTGTTCTCGTCCTATGGCCTGCGCGAGGGCCTGTTGTTCAGCCGCCTGCCGTCGCGGGAACGCGGCCTCGATCCGCTGATCGAGACTGCCTGCGAGATGGGCGCCCGCATGGGGCGTTTCGCCGAACATGGCGACGAGATGTTCGCCTGGACCGCCAAGCTCTTCGCCGACGAGAACGTCGAGGACCGGCGCCTGCGCCGGGCCGCCTGCCACCTGTCGGACATCGGCTGGCGCGGCCATCCCGACTACCGCGCCCAGCAGAGCCTGTTCGAGATCCTGCGCGGACCTTTCGTCGGCATCGACCATCAAGGCCGCGCCCAGCTCGCCCTCGCCATCTATGCCCGCTATGACGGCGATCCGGAGGCGGGGGCCTGCCGCCAGGCCTCGGCCGTGCTCGACGAGAAGCAGATCCTGCAGGCCCGCGTCATGGGGTGCAGCTTCCGCCTCGGCCATTGCCTGTCCGGGGCGACCCCCGGCGTGCTGCACGACTGCTCGCTCCAGGTCGAGGACGGCAATCTGGTGCTGCGCCTGCCCAGGCGGCATGTCCATCTGGACGGCGAAGTGGTGCGCCGCCGCCTCGCCGCGGTCGGCCGTCTGCTCAACTGCCCGGTCACGGTCGAGACGACGGCGTAAGGTCGGCTCTCCCCTCCTCGTCATTCCGGCGAAGGCCGGAATCCTGATCAGGACAGGGCGCCCTTTCGTCACAAGGTTCCGGCCTTCGCCGGAACGACGCCCATTAACCCGCCGCAGCCGCCAGCAGCGTCGCCTGATCCCGCCGCAGACGGCGGCGGAGGCGCAGCGCGAACACGAGTTCGATCAGCAGCATGGCGAGACCCAGCAGCACCCAGGTGCCGTCCTCGGTCAGGGTCGAGGCGATCAGACCGAAATCATAGAGCCCATGCAGCGCGGTGGGCACGAGCAGGGCGGCCGCGATCATGGCACGCGCCCGCCGCGGCTCGAAATGGGCGCGGGCGACGTAAAAGCCCATGATCGCGCCCAACATGGCATGGCCCGGCACCGCCGAGAGGGCGCGGATCACCGCGATGCCGATCCAGCCGTCACCGCCGCCGAGGACATAGAGCAGATTTTCCAGCGCCGCGAAGCCGAGCGAGGCGGTGACGCCATAGACGAGACCGTCCATCGGCTCGTCGAAGGCCTTATGCCGGCGGCAATAGAGCAGCAGCACCGCCAGCTTGAACACTTCTTCCGGGATCGCGGCGAGCAGGAAGGCCTGCGCCCCCGCAAGCGCGAGGGGATGGCTGATCTCCGGCTCGATCGCGGCGCCGAGCGGCAGCACGATGGCGAGAACCGGCAGGGCGATGGCGACACCGAGGAAGAAGGTGCCGAGGATGGCGCCCTTCGGCTCCGGGAAGCGGTCGCTGGTGACGAAATAGACCAGCAGGGCCAGCGCGGGAAACAGCGCGGCGCCGATCATGATCAGGGGCGCCATGCGGCTTCCTCTCGCGCTGTCAGGGGGATCAGCCGGCGCCCTGGCCGAGCTTGATCAACTTGATCCGCCGCCCTTCGGCGGCGAGGGCGAGGCGCCCGTGCTTCAGGTCGAGGGCGGCTTCGCCAAAGACCTTGCGGCGCCAGCCGTGCAGGGCGGGGACATCGGCCTCGTCGTTGCCGGCGATGGCTTCGAGGTCGGCGGTATTGGCGACCAGCTTCTGGGCGACGCCGTGATCCTCGCACTGGAGCTTCAGCATGACCTTCAGCAATTCGACCAGCGGGCCGACGCCACGCGGTGCTTCCGTCACCTTCTCGGCCTCGGGCAGCTGGTCCTCGGGACAATCGAGGCCGCGCTGCACCGCTTCGAGCAGCGACGGGCCGAGGCGGCCGTCGGCGAAACCCTTGGGCACGCCGCGCGACTGCTTCATGTCGTCGATCGAGGTCGGCGGATGGGCCGCGATCTCGAGCAGGGCGTCGTCCTTCAGCATCCGGCCGCGCGGCAGGTCGCGGGCACGCGCCTCGGTCTCGCGCCAGGCGGCGACTTCGCGCAGCACGGCGAGGAAGCGGCGGTTGGTGGTCCTTGTCTTGATGCGCTGCCAGGCGTCCGCCGGCTCGACGATATAGGTCGCGGGGTCCATCAGGACCGCCATCTCGCTGTCCAGCCAGTCGGTGCGGCCGCTGCGCTCGAGGTCGGCCCACAGCACGTCGTAGACCTTGCGCAGGTGGGTGACGTCGCCGATGGCATAGGTCAGCTGGCGGTCGGTCAGGGGCCGGCGGCTCCAGTCGGTGAAGCGCGACGACTTGTCGAGGCTGGCGCGGGCGATCTTGGCCACCAGCGTCTCGTAGGACACGCTGTCGCCATAGCCGCAGACCATGGCGGCGACCTGGGTATCGAACAGCGGCTCCGGAATCCGGCCCGACAGTTTCAGGAAAATCTCGATGTCCTGGCGCGCGGCATGGAACACCTTCAGCACCTTGGGATCGACCATCAGGTCGAACAGGGGCTGCAGGTCGATCAGCGGCGCGACCGGGTCGATGATGGCGGCGACATCGGGCCCGGCCACCTGAACGAGGCACAGCTTCGGCCAATAGGTGTTGTCGCGCAGGAATTCGGTATCGACCGTGACGTATTCGGCTTGTTTCAGACGCTCGACCAGCGCCTTCAGCTCTTCCGTGTCCTTGATGTGGAGGTAACCCTTAGGCATCGGAAAATCATTCGTCCTTTCAGCACTCGGCAACCGGCGGCGGGTCCGTCAGGACCGCCAGCGCAAGACACGCGCCTTGACCGGATTCTGGAACTCGCGGCCCTCGGCCTTGGCCTTCGCGAATTCCTTCTTCAGAAGATAATACCATTTGGCCTGGGTATCCGCGTCCTCGAGCAGCATCAGCGACGGGCCATGGGCAAGACCCGCCTGCTGCATGGTGACGATGTCGCCGTCCTGTTTCAGGAAGGTGCGGGCGAAATGGCGCAGGACGGGTTTCAGCGCGGTGACCCAGGGCATGGTCCAATACATGGCCTGGGTAATCTCGCAGGAATTGGCGGTCAGCGGTGTGATCGCCGTCAAACCCGCGAAACGATGTTTGCCGACATTGATTTCCTCGGTGCGGATGCCCGGCAGGCGGAAGGAAATCTCGGTCTCCGGCTTGCCGCCCAGCAGGCGGTAGGCGAAGGAATTCTTCGACGGCGCGTGCCGCACCATGGTGAAACCGAGGAAGGAGGGGGCGAACTGCTTCGCCTTCTCGTGCATCGAGGCCTTGGTCCGCCACCACCACGACCGGTGGACGTAAGGCCCATGCGCGGGGTCCATCAGCCCGACCACCGCATCGTCGAGCGGGCAGGGGAAGATCATCTTCTCGACATGGGACGGGCGGGCGCCCGTCTCGAAGCCCGGCACGTCCGGCACCGGCGTCGTCTCCGCGAGGCGCTCGTCGCCGATGAAGACCCAGATCAGCCCGTGTTTCTCGGCGAGGGGATAGCGCCGGACCTTGATGCGGTCGATCCTGATCGTCTCGCCCTGTTCGGCGGTCAGGGCGGGGATGGCGGTGCAGGTCCCCGTCTTGTCGAAACGCCAGCCATGATAGCAGCATTCGACGTCGCTACCGTCAAAGCGGCCGCAGGACAGCGGAATGCCCCGGTGAGGGCAGATGTCGCGCAGGGCAAAGGCCGTGCCGCCGGCTTCCCGCGCCAGCAGCACAGGCTCGCCCAGCAGGCTTTTGGCCAGCATGGCGCCCGCCTTCAGCTCGCGCGAGGGCAGGGCGAGATACCACAGGTCGCGCAGCCACACCGGCGCGTCGATGCCACGGGCGGGGCGAATTTCGGCGGTTTCCGGGGCGGAGAGGGCGGTGGTTTCGGTCATGATCCCGCTTGTTAGCAAATTTCCGCGGGAAATACGCCCCTCCAGATGGCGCATGGCTGTTGCAAGGCTTGCGGGCCGGGCTTGCTAAGGCGCGCCCGCCCCCGTAAAACCCGGCGACCGCATCGGAGAAGTTCATACCATGCACGCCTATCGCAGCCACACCTGCGGCCAGCTGACCGCCGCCGACATCGGCACGACCGTCCGTCTCTCGGGCTGGGTCCATCGCAAGCGCGATCACGGCAATCTTCTCTTCGTCGACCTGCGCGATCATTACGGCATCACGCAATGCGTGATCGAGATCGACGAGGGCGCCGCCGCCTTCAGGACCGTCGAGTCCCTGCGGGCCGAATCGGTCGTCACCGTGACCGGCCCCGTGGTGCGGCGCGCCGAAGGGACCGAGAACGCCAACCTCGCGACGGGCGCGGTCGAAGTCCGCATCGCCGAGATCGCCGTGCAGTCGGCCGCCGAAGAGCTGCCGATGCCGGTCTTCGGCGAGCACGACTACCCCGAGGACATCCGGCTGAAGTACCGCTTCCTCGACCTGCGCCGCGACAAGCTGCACCAGAACATCATCCTGCGCTCGAAGGTGATCGCCAGCTTGCGCCGCCGCATGATCGAGCAGGGCTTCATGGAATTCCAGACGCCGATCCTGACGGCGTCCAGCCCCGAAGGCGCGCGCGACTTCCTGGTGCCGAGCCGGATGCACCCGGGCAAGTTCTATGCCCTGCCGCAGGCGCCGCAGCAGTTCAAGCAGCTGCTCATGGTCGCGGGCTTCGACCGCTACTTCCAGATCGCGCCCTGTTTCCGCGACGAGGATGCCCGCGCCGACCGCAGCCCGGGCGAATTCTACCAGCTCGATCTCGAGATGAGCTTCGTCACTCAGGACGACGTTTTCGCGGCGGTCGAGCCCGTGGTGGCGGGCGTGTTCCGCGAATTCTCCACGAAGACCATCGCCGAGGGCGCCTTCCCCCATATCGCCTATCGCGATTCGATGCTGTGGTACGGCAACGACAAGCCCGACCTGCGCAACCCGATCAAGATCGTCGACGTCTCGGAAATCTTCCGCGGCTCGGGCTTCGGCATCTTCGCCAAGGCGGTCGAGCAGGGCGCGGTGGTGCGCGGCATCCCGGCGCCGGGCGCCGCCAGCCAGCCGCGCAGCTTCTTCGACAAGATGAACGACTGGGCCCGGGGCGAAGGCGCCGCCGGCCTTGGCTATGTCATCTTCGAGGGCGAGGCGGGCAAGGGCCCGGTGGCCAAGAACATCGGGCCGGAGCGGGTCGCCCAGCTCAAGGAACTCTCGGGCTGCAAGGATGGCGACGCCATCTTCTTCGCCTGCGACAAGGAGTTGCCGGCGGCCAAGCTGGCCGGTTTCGCCCGCACCCGCATCGGCAACGAACTCGGCCTCGTCGAGAAGGACACCTTCCGCTTCTGCTGGATCGTCGACTTCCCGATGTTCGAATATGACGAGGACGAGAAGAAGATCATCTTCTCGCACAACCCGTTCTCGATGCCCCAGGGCGGCATGGAAGCCCTGGAAACCAAGGATCCGCTGACCATCAACGCCTATCAGTACGATATCGTCTGCAACGGCATCGAACTGTCGTCGGGCGCGATCCGGAACCACCGCCCTGACATCATGCTGAAGGCCTTCGACATCGCCGGCTATCCGGCCGAGGAGGTGGAGCGGCGCTTCGGCGGCATGCTGAACGCCTTCCGCTACGGCGCCCCGCCCCACGGCGGTATCGCCCCGGGTGTCGACCGTATCGTCATGCTGCTGGCGGACGAGCCGAACATCCGCGAAGTCATTGTCTTCCCGATGAACCAGAAGGCCGAGGACCTGATGATGGGCGCCCCCGCCGAGGTCACCCCGAAGCAGCTGCGCGAACTTTCGATCCGGCTGGCCGTGCCGGAGAAGAAGTAGGCTCGGCCCCCGACATTCGTCATTCCGGCCTTCGCCGGAATGACGAAAAGGGGGGCATGGGATCCCCTCCCGCCCCTCCGGGGGGCTGGTTTCGGCGGTGGGAACGAGTCATTGTCCAGCCCTGCCCTGGGAATAAGGGGCAAGGGAGGTAACGATGATTCTCTATGGCGTGGGCCTGTCCCCGTTCGTGCGCAAGACGCTGGTCACCCTGAAGGAAAAGGGCCTCGCGTTCGAGCATCAGCCGGTGATGCCGGGCGATTCCAGCCCGAACTTCCGCGGCATCAGCCCGCTCGGCAAGATTCCGGGCTTCACCGACGGCGACTTCAAGATCTGTGACTCGACGGCGATCATCACCTATCTCGAGGCGAAGTTCCCCGACGCGCCGGTGCTGCCGGCCGAGCCGGCGCTGCGCGCCCGCGCCATCTGGTTCGAGGAATTCGCCGATACCGTGCTGTCGGCCCAGGTCGCGCCGATCTTCTGGAACCGCGTGGTCATGCCGCGCCTGATGGGCCAGCAGGGCGACGAAGCCGCCGCCGCCAAGGCCGAGACGGAAGGCCTGCCGCCGCTGCTCGCCTATCTCGAAAGCCAGATCCCGGCGAGCAACTTCCTGGTCGGCGACCGCCTGACCCTCGCCGATATCGCCGTCGCGGCCCAGATCGTGAACCTGAACCATTCGGGTTACGAAATCGACGCCGCGACCTATCCGAAGCTGGCCGCCTATGTCGCGACCATCCTCGCCCGCGGCGCCTTCATCGAGGCGGTGTCGGCCGAAAAGGCCATGTTCGGCGGCTGAGGCGCCCCTGCGCCGACGTCATGCCGCACCCATGGTGTGCGGCATGGCGTTGGTCGCCGACATCTGGTAACGTCCGCCCCCTGCCATCATAGTCCGGAGGGCGCGCTGCCGTGTCCGTCATTGCCCTGGCGTCCGATCATGCCGGCGTCGAACTGAAATCTTTCCTCGCCGACGAGCTGAAGGCCCGTGGCTTCGAGGTGCTCGATCTCGGCACCAATGGCCCCGCTTCGGTCGATTATCCCGATTTCGGCTATGCCCTGGCGCAGGCCGTCACCACCGGCAAGGTTGAAAAGGGCATCGCCATCTGCGGCTCGGGCATCGGTATTTCGATCGCGCTGAACCGCGATCCCGCGATCCGCGCCGCGCTGTGCCACAACGGCCTGACCGCGCGCCTGTCGCGCCAGCACAACGATGCCAACGTCCTGGTGCTCGGTGCGCGCATGATCGGCCTCGAGGTCGCGCGCGATTGCCTTGTCGCCTTCCTCGAGACCCCCTATGAAGGGGGCCGCCATGCCGGCCGTGTCGCCAAGCTGGGATGCCCGCCGAGCTCGGGCGCATCCGGCGCCACGTCCTGCTGAACCCGTTTCGTCACCAAACTTGCGAGGTCCGTCCATGACCGCGACTCCCGCCACCCTTTCCAATCTCTCGCCCTTCTTCGGCGGCAGCCTCGCCGACCGGGATCCCGAGCTCGCCCATGCGATCGACCTCGAGTTGCACCGCCAGCAGAATTTCATCGAGCTGATCGCCTCCGAGAACATCGTCTCCAAGGCGGTGCTGGAAGCCCAGGGCTCGGTCCTGACCAACAAATATGCCGAAGGCTACCCGGGCAAGCGCTACTACGGCGGCTGCGAGGAAGTCGACAAGGCGGAGGCCGCGGCGATTGCCCGCGCCTGCCAACTGTTCGGCGCGACCTACGCCAACGTCCAGCCCCATTCGGGCGCCCAGGCCAATCAGGCGGTGTTCTTCGCCCTGATGTCGCCGGGCGACACCTTTCTCGGCCTCAATCTCGCCGCGGGCGGTCACCTGACCCATGGCGCGCCGGCCAACCAGTCGGGCAAATGGTTCAAGCCGGTGCCCTATTCGGTGCGCCCCGACACCCATCAGATCGACTTCGCCGAAGTCGAGGCTCTCGCCCTCGAGCATAAGCCGAAGGTGATCATCGCCGGCGGCTCGGCCTATCCGCGTCAGATCGACTTTGGCAAGTTCCGGGCCATCGCCGACAAGGTGGGCGCCTATTTCATGGTCGACATGGCGCATTTCGCCGGTCTCGTCGCGGGTGGCGCCCATCCCAATCCGCTCGATCACGCCCATGTCGTGACGACGACGACGCACAAGACCCTGCGCGGTCCGCGCGGCGGCATGATCCTCACGCGGGATGCCGACCTCGGCAAGAAGATCAATTCGGCGGTCTTCCCCGGCCTGCAGGGCGGTCCGCTGATGCATGTCATCGCGGCCAAGGCGGTCGCCTTCGGCGAGGCGCTGCAGCCCGAGTTCAAGGCCTATGCCCGCCAGGTGGTCGAGAATGCCAAGGCGCTGGCCGAGCGGCTGAAGGGCCACGGCTTCGATCTCGTCTCGGGCGGCACCGACACCCATGTGATGCTGGTCGACCTGCGGCCGAAGAAGCTGACCGGCAATATCGCCGAGAAGGCGCTCGACCGGGCCCAGATCACCTGCAACAAGAACGGCATCCCCTTCGATCCGGAAAAGCCGATGGTCACCTCGGGCATCCGTCTCGGCACGCCGGCCGGCACCACCCGGGGCTTCGGCGTCGCCGAGTTCCAGTATGTCGCCGACCTGATCGCGGAAGTGCTGGACGGTCTCGCCGCCAATGGCGTCGAGGGCAATGGCGCGGTCGAGAAGGCGGTGGCCGAGAAGGTCACCCGGCTCTGCGCCGATTTCCCGATCTATCGTTAATCCAGTGAGGCGGCGCCGCGACGGGCTTTCGCGGCGCCGCTGCTTTCGTCGGGGCTAGGGGGGAACACGATGCGCTGCCCGTTCTGCGGCCATGAAGAAACCCAGGTGAAGGACAGCCGTCCGACCGAGGACAACGCGGCGATCCGGCGGCGGCGCTTCTGCCCCGGCTGCGGCGCCCGTTTCACCACGTTCGAGCGGGTGCAGCTGCGCGAAATCACCATCGTGAAGAAGAGCGGCCGCCGCGTGCCCTTCGACCGCGACAAGCTGGCCCGGTCGATCATGATCGCCCTGCGCAAGCGCCCCGTCGAACCCGAGCGGGTGGAGCGGATGATCTCCGGCATCGTCCGCCGTCTCGAGTCGATGGGCGAGAGCGAGATTCCCTCGGACCTCGTCGGCGAGATGGTGATGGAAGGCCTCGCCTCCATCGACTCGGTCGCCTATGTCCGCTACGCCTCGGTCTACCGCAATTTCCGCGAGGCCAAGGATTTCGAGACTTTCGTCGGGCGGCTGGCCGGTGCGGACAACGACTGACCGCTTCTCCGACATCGACCGCCGCCACATGGCGGCGGCGTTGACCCTTGCCCGGCGCGGCCTCGGCAACGTCGCGCCCAATCCGGCGGTTGGCTGTATCCTCGTCAAGGACGGCGCCGTCGTCGGCCGGGGCTGGACCCAGCCCGGCGGCCGGCCCCATGCCGAGACCGAGGCGCTGGCGCGGGCCGGCGCGGCGGCCCGGGGCGCCACCGCCTATGTCACGCTGGAGCCCTGTTCCCACCACGGCAAGACCGGCCCCTGCGCCGAGGCGCTGATCGCGGCCGGCGTCGCCCGTGTCGTCGTCGCCACCATCGACCCGGACCCGCGGGTCGCCGGGCGCGGCATCGCCCTGCTGAAGGCGGCCGGTATCGCGGTCGCCACCGGTTGCCTGGAATGCGAGGCGCAGAGCCTGAACGCCGGCTTCTTCTGCAAGCTGGACGGGCGGCCGAGCATCACGCTGAAGCTGGCGACCAGCCTCGACGGCTGCATCGCGACCCGGACCGGCGACAGCCAGTGGATCACAGGCGAGCTGGCGCGCGCCCGCTCCCACCTGCTGCGGGCAGAGCATGACGCGGTCATGGTCGGCGTCGGCACGGCGATCGCCGATAATCCCCAGCTGACCTGCCGGTTGCCCGGCCTGTCGCAGCGCTCGCCCATGCGCATCGTCGCCGACGGCCGGCTGCGCCTGCCGCTGACCCATTTTCTGGTGCGCACCGCCTGCGAGGTGCCGACGGTCCTTTTCACCAACGCCGGCAACCCGGCGGAGCGGCGCGGCGCCTATACAAGGGCCGGCGTCGAGGTGATCGAGGTGCCGAGCGGCCCGGGCGGCCATCCCGACCCGGTGCAGGCGATGAAGCGCCTGGCCGAGAAGGGCATCACCCGCGTTCTGGTCGAAGGTGGCGGTCAGGTCGCCGCCAGCCTGGTCCATGCCGGCCTCGTCGACCGTCTCTACTGGTTCCGCGGCCCCTGCATCATCGGGGATGAGGGCCGATCCGCCGTGGGAGCCCTCGGGCTCGACAAGCTGAAGCTGGCGCCGACCTATGCGCTGGACGCGGTCGAGCGTCTCGGGGATGACCTCTTGGAAATTTACCGTCTGTCCCGTTAAGAGTGGCGATCATGTTCACCGGCATCATCACCGACGTTGGCCGAATCGCCGCCGTGGAGCGGCGCGGCGATACCCGTTTCCGCATCGAGACCGCCTATGACATGGGCGGTGTCGCCATCGGCGCGTCCATCGCCTGTTCGGGCGTCTGCCTGACCGTGGTCGACAAGGCGCCAGCGAAGGCGGGGGCTTCCGCCTGGTTCGAGGTCGATGCCTCGGCCGAGACCCTGCGCAAGACCAGGCTGGGCGACTGGGCACCGGGCAGCCCCGTCAATCTCGAACGCTCGCTGAAGGTGGGCGACGAGATGGGCGGCCATATCGTCACCGGTCATGTCGACGGTCTCGCCACGGTGACGGCGGTCGAGCCCGAAGGCGATTCCCTGAAGATCACCATCGAGGCGCCCGAAGGCTTCGCCCGCTATGTCGCGGCCAAGGGTTCGGTCGCGCTCGATGGCGTGTCCCTGACCGTCAATACCGTCGAGGGCGACTGCTTCTCGATCAACGTCATCCCCCACACACAGACGATGACGACTTTCCGGCGCGAGCTGATCGTGCCCGGCGCGCGGCTGAACTTCGAGATCGACGTTCTCGCGCGCTATGTGGCCCGACTGCAGGAGTGGCGTGCATGAGCGAATGGACCAATTTCCTGTCCCCGATCGAGGACATCATCGAGGACGCCCGCAACGGCCGTATGTTCATCCTCGTCGATCACGAGGACCGGGAGAACGAGGGCGACCTCGTCATCCCCGCCCAGATGGCGACGCCCGAGGCGATCAATTTCATGGCGCGCTACGGCCGCGGCCTGATCTGCCTGTCGATGACCCGCCAGCGCGTCGAACAGCTTGGCCTCACCCTGATGAGCCGGGACAATCTCTCGCGCCATCAGACCGCCTTCACCGTCTCGATCGAGGCGCGGGAGGGGGTGACCACGGGCATTTCGGCCCATGACCGCGCCCATACCGTCGCTGTCGCCATCGACCCGTCCAAGGGGCCGCAGGATCTGGCGACGCCGGGTCATGTCTTCCCGCTGGTCGCGCGCGACGGCGGCGTGCTCGTCCGCGCCGGCCACACGGAAGCGGCGGTCGACGTCTCGCGCCTCGCCGGGCTGAACCCGTCGGGCGTGATCTGCGAGATCATGAACGACGACGGCACCATGGCCCGTCTGCCCGACCTCGTGAAATTCGCCCAGTTCCACGGCCTGAAGATCGGCACCATCGCCGACCTCATCTCCTATCGCCGCCGCTGGGACAATCTCGTCTCCAACGTCGGCTCGAGCGAGATCGACTCGGCCCATGGCGGCCAGTTCCGCGCCCTCGTCTATCGCAACAAGGTCGACGGGACCGAGCATCTCGCCCTCGTGAAGGGCGATATCTCGGGGCCGGCGCCGGTCCTCGTGCGGATGCACACGGTCAATGTCTTCGAGGACCTGCTGGCCGACCGCCGTGGCCGCATCAGCCCGCTGTCCGCCTCGATGGAGGAAATCGGCCGGGAAGGGCGCGGTGTCGTCGTCCTGATCCGCGACAGCCGCCAGACCGCGCTGAGCGACATCGCCGCCGGCCGCACCGCCGCGGTCGCCGCCGGCAAGGCGCCCGGCGCGAACGAGCTGCGCGACTACGGCATCGGCGCCCAGATCCTGCTCGATCTCGGCGTCCATGAAATGATCCTGCTTTCCAACACGCGGCGGACCATCGTCGGTCTCGAGGGTTACGACCTCAAGGTGACCGACCACCGCCAGCTCAACATCGGCTGAGACGACATGCGACCCAAGGCAAGCGATGCCGGCGATCCCAACCTGCCCTATTCGGGCGGGAATGACGGCGGTCCTCATCTTCTGATCGTCGAGGCGCGCTTCTATCAGGCCATCGCCGACGCCCAGCTGCGCGGCGCCATCGCCGCGATCGAGGCGGCGGGCGCGAGCTGGGAGCGCATCACCGTTCCCGGCGCCCTCGAAATCCCGACCGCGATCCGCATCGCCGAACAGGGCAGCCAGTCCCGCGCCAATCGCGTGCGCCGGATCGACGGCTATGTCGCCCTCGGCTGCGTGATCCGGGGCGAGACCAGCCATTTCGACTATGTCTGCGGCGAGAGCGCGCGCGGCCTGATGGACCTCGGCGTCTCGCTCGGCCTCGCCATCGGCAACGGCATCCTCACGGTCGAGAACGAGGAACAGGCCTGGGCCCGCGCCCTGCCCGAGGAGATGAACAAGGGCGGCGGCGCGGCCGAGGCCGCCCTTGCCCTCATCGCCCTGCGCCGCCGCTTTGGGGTGGCGTCATGAGCACGCCTTCGGACAATCCGCCCAAGCGCGCGCCCAAGCCCGGCTTGAAGGCGCGCAGCGCCGCGCGCCTTGCCGCGGTGCAGGCGCTCTATCAGATCGAGGTCACCGGGCGTCCCGCGACCGGCGTGGTCAAGGAATTCAAGGACCATCGCCTCGGCGTCGAACTCGACGAGGGCGAGCGGCTGCACGATGCCGATCAGGAATTCTTCGGCGATCTGGTGCGCGGCGCTTCCGAGCGCCGGGACGAGATCGACACGCTGATCACCCCGGCCCTGACGGCCGACTGGCCGCTGGACCGGCTCGATTCGATCCTGCGCGCGACTTTGCGCATGGCGATCTACGAATTCCTGGCCCGGCCCGATGTGCCGGCCCGGGTCGTGATCAACGAATATCTCGACGTCGCCCACGCCTTTTTCGCCGGCAGCGAACCCGCTTTCGCCAACGGCGTGCTGAACACGCTGGCGCGGCGCCTGCGCCCGGCCGAATTCGCCTGATCCCGGACCTTCCGGGATGGACGAGTTCGAGACCATCGCCCGGCTTTTCGCGCCGCTGACGCGGGGCGAGCCGGGCGCCCTCGGACTCGGTGACGACGCGGCGCTGCTGGCGCCGCGGCCGGGCTTCGACCTCGTCCTGACCAAGGATGCCATCGTCGGCGGCGTGCATTTTTTCCCCGACGATCCGCCCGCCGCCATCGGCGCCAAGCTGATGCGGGTCAATCTGTCCGATCTCGCGGCCAAGGGCGCCAGCCCCCGGGCCTTCCTGCTGGCGGCGGCGCTGCCGCCTGCCGTGGACGATGCCTGGCTGACCGCTTTCGCCGCCGGCATCGGCGCCGATCTCGACCGCTTTGGCGGCGCCCTCGTTGGTGGCGACACGGTTTCGACGTCGGGGCCGGCGGTGTTTTCGCTGACGGCCATCGGCGAAGTGCCGGCGGGCGGCATGATCCGCCGGGCCGGCGCGCTTCCGGGCGATCTCGTCTGCGTGTCGGGCACCATCGGCGATGCCGCGCTTTATGTCGCGCATCGCCTGCACCGCGCCGAAGTCGCCCAAATTGACCAGCTCGAGGATCGCTATCGCTATCCGCGGCCCCGGCTGGCCCTCGGCGCCGCGCTGCGCGGGCTTGCCCATGCCGGCTGCGATGTTTCCGACGGGCTGGTGGCCGATCTCGGCCACATCTGCGCGCAATCGGGCCTTGGCGCCGTCATCGAGGCGGGGGCCGTGCCGCTGTCGCCCGCCGCGCGCGAGACGCTGGCGCGCCGCCCCGCGCTGCTGCCCACCGTGCTGACCGGCGGCGACGATTACGAACTCGTCTTCGCCCTGCCGCCGGAGGCCGATCTGGCGGCGCTGGAGGCCGTCTGCCCCGTTTCGGTGATCGGGCGCTTTGAGCAGGGTCAAGGCGTCCGGGTTCTGGACCGCGCAGGATCGCCGCTGAAACTGGATCGCACGGGGTGGCGCCATCCTGTCGGCCGGGGAGACGGGTCTCGATGAAACGCTGGATGATCGCGGTCCTTGCCCTGCTGGTCCTCGCGGGCCTCGCGGGCGGTGGCCTCTATTTCAGCGGTATCCTCGGGCCTGGCAGCGACGGGGCCGAGGCGGCGCCGCCGCCGCCGGCCACGCTGCCCGAAGTGCCGGATGTCGCCTATTACGAGTTGAAGAACGTGCTCTTGCCGGCCTATCGCAGCGGGACCTTCCGCAACTACATCGCCTTCTCGTTCAAGGTCGAGGTGAAGGACGAGGCGACGGCCCTGCTGCTGCGGGACCGCAACGCTCACATGCGGTCAGCCCTGATGAACGATTTCTCGCGCCAGCCGATCGAGACCCGCGACGGCCCCGCCGATTTCGACCAGGCGGTGGTGAAGGCACGGGTGCTCGACGCCCTGCGCCGCGCGTCCGGCGAAATCGAGGTGCGCGACGTGCTCGTGACCAGTGTTCTGCCGGTGAAGGGGTAGGGGGATGGCCACGGGTTTCCAGCCGCTCGAGCGGCGCAACGTCGTCCTTCTCGGTCTTGGCCAGGCGTTCTATGGCACGGGCACGACCATCCTCTTCACCCTGAACGGGCTGGTCGGCCACATGCTGGCCGACGACAAGTCGCTGGCCACCCTGCCGGTGACGGCGGTGATGGTCGGGGCCGCCCTCTCGACCCTGCCCGCCTCTCTCGTGCACAAGCATCTGGGGCGGCGGCCGGCTTTCGTCCTCGGCGCCCTTGCCGGGGTCGCGGGGGGGATCGGTTATGGACTCGGCATCCTGTGGGGCAGTTTCTGGCTCTTCGTCGCGGCGGCGCTGGTCACCGGCTGGTATTACGCCAACGCCCAGTTCTATCGCTTCGCCGCCGCCGAGGCGACGGGGACGGAACACCGGGCGCGGGCGATCAGCCTCGTCATGGCGGGCGGCGTCGCCGCCGCGCTGGCCGGACCCGAACTGGTGAAATTCACCAAGGACATGGTGCTGGGGTTGCCGTTCGTTGGCGCCTATGTCGTCGTCATCCTGCTTGGCCTTGCCTCGATGGTGCTGCTCTCGGGGCTTCGCCTGCCCGACCTCGCGCCCGAGGAGCGTCATGCCAGCGGCCGCCCCCTGATCGAGATCCTGCGCCAGCCGCGCATGATCGCGGCCCTCGCCACCGGCATCGCCGCCTATGCCTCGATGAGCCTCGTGATGACCGCGACGCCCATCGCCATGGTCGCCTGTTCCCTGACGGTGGAGGACGCGGCCTTCGTCATCCAGTGGCATTCGCTGGCGATGTTCCTGCCTTCCTTCTTCACCGGCCGGCTGATCGAGCGCCTCGGCGTGACCCGGGTGATCGGGGCGGGGCTCGCCCTCATCCTCGGCTGTTCGGCCGTCGCCCTGTCGGGCGTCAGCCTCGAGCAGTTCTGGGTGGCGCTGGTGCTGATCGGCCTTGGCTGGAATTTCGCCTTCGTCGGCGCCACCAGCCTCGTCACCACCTGCTACACGCCGGCGGAACGGGCCAAGACCCAGGCGGCCAACGACCTTCTGGTCTTCGGCGTCGTCTCGATGGCCTCCTTCATGTCGGGCGTGGTGCTGAACTGGACCGGCTGGCACGGCGTGCCCATCGCCGCCCTGCCGCTCGCGCTGATCGCGCTCTGCGCGCTGCCGCTGGCGGCACGCGGCACGAAGGCGCCGACGCCGGTGCCGGCGGTGCCGCCCCATGCCTGCTGCTGCGGCGGAGGTTGTGGCCACGCCGACTAGATTAACCTTGATTGCGGCTTCGCTCCTTCTCTGTCACCGTCGACGCGGGTAAGAGCTGGGGCGTGAGGGTGCGGGGCGCCCATCCCAGGCGACCCGAGGAAACGAGCGGGGAGATCATGGACACAACCATCGGCCTATACAGCGTCATCGGTTGCGGCGTGCTTGCGCTTCTCTATGGCGTATGGGCGGCGAAATCCGTCCTGTCACGCGATGCCGGCACCGTCAGGATGCAGGAAATCGCCACCGCGATTCAGGAAGGCGCGCGCGCCTATCTGAACCGCCAGTATCGCACCATCGGCATCGTCGGCATCGTCGTCGTCGCCGGCCTCTGGGGTCTGCTGGGGCCCTTCGTCGCCGTCGGCTTCGTGATCGGCGCGGTGCTCTCGGGCGCGGCCGGTTATGTCGGCATGAATGTCTCGGTCCGGGCCAATGTCCGCACCGCGGCGGGCGCGCGCGACGGGCTGACCAATGCCCTCGGCATCGCCTTCAAGGCGGGCGCGGTCACCGGGATGCTGGTGGTCGGCCTCGCGCTGCTGGCGGTCACCGTCTATTACCTCGTGCTGCTGCAGATGGGCGCGACCGGGCGCGAGCTGATCGACCCGCTGGTGGCGCTCAGCTTTGGCGCCTCGCTGATCTCGATCTTCGCGCGGCTCGGCGGCGGCATCTTCACCAAGGGGGCCGACGTCGGCGCCGACCTCGTTGGCAAGGTCGAGGCGGGCATTCCCGAGGACGATCCGCGCAATCCGGCGGTGATCGCCGATAACGTGGGCGACAATGTCGGCGACTGCGCCGGCATGGCCGCCGATCTGTTCGAGACCTATGCCGTCACCCTGGTCGCGACCATGGTGCTGGCCTCGATCTTCTTCGCGGGCGATCTCGCGCGGACGATGATGCTCTACCCGCTGGCGATCGGCGGCGTCTGCATCATCACCTCGATCATCGGCACCTTCTTCGTCCGCCTCGGCGCGTCGCAGAACATCATGGGCGCGCTCTACAAGGGCCTGATCGTCACCGGCGTCCTCTCGGCGGCGGCGCTCTGGCCGATCACCCAGGCCGTGCTCGGCGACATGTCGGCGCCGCTGACCGGCGGGGGCCATACGTTCGACGGCCGTCACCTGTTCTATTGCGGGCTGATCGGACTCGCCGTCACCGGGCTTCTGGTCTGGGTCACGGAATATTACACCTCGACCGCGTTCCGGCCGGTGCGTTCGGTCGCGCAGGCCTCGACCACGGGCCATGGCACCAATGTGATCCAGGGCCTCGCCGTCTCGATGGAGGCGACGGCGGTGCCGGCGCTCATCATCTGTGTCGGCATCGTCGCCACCTATCAGCTCGCCGGCCTGTTCGGCATCGCCATCGCGGTGACCACCATGCTGGCGCTCGCCGGCATGATCGTCGCCCTCGACGCCTATGGCCCGGTCACGGACAACGCGGGCGGCATCGCCGAGATGGCCAATCTGCCGCCCGACGTGCGCAAGACGACGGACGCGCTCGATGCCGTCGGCAACACGACCAAGGCGGTGACCAAGGGCTATGCCATCGGCTCGGCCGGCCTTGCCGCGCTGGTGCTCTTCGCCGCCTACACCGAGGATCTGAAGGCCTTCTTCGGCGACCTGAAGGTGACCTTCGACCTGTCCAACCCCTATGTCGTGGTCGGCCTGCTGATCGGCGGCCTGCTGCCCTATCTGTTCGGGGCCATGGGCATGACCGCGGTCGGCCGCGCGGCGGGCTCGGTCGTCGTCGAGGTGCGGCGCCAGTTCAAGGAAATCAAGGGCATCATGCAGGGCAAGGCCAAGCCGGATTACGGCCGCGCCGTCGACCTGCTGACCAAGGCGGCGATCGGGGAAATGATCATCCCGTCGCTGCTGCCCGTGCTCGCGCCCGTGGTGCTCTATTTCGTCGTGGCGGCGGTCGCCGACCAGTCGGCCGCCTTCTCGGCGGTGGGCGCCATGCTGATGGGCGTGATCGTCACCGGCATCTTCGTCGCGCTGTCGATGACGGCGGGCGGCGGCGCCTGGGACAATGCCAAGAAATACATCGAGGAAGGCCATCACGGCGGCAAGGGCAGTGACGCCCACAAGGCCGCGGTGACCGGCGATACCGTCGGCGATCCCTACAAGGATACCGCGGGCCCCGCGGTCAACCCGATGATCAAGATCACCAATATCGTCGCGCTGCTGCTGCTGGCGATTCTCTCGCACCTGTCCTGAAAAGACGGGCCAAAGGAAAAGGCCCCGCCGGTTGCTGCCGGCGGGGCCTTTTTCGTTTTGCCGCTTCGGCCGGTTACGGCCGGCCGATGGTGCCGCCGGGCAGGGGGGCGCCGCTGCTGCCGCCTGAAGGCGCGTTGAAGCGGCCGAGATTGCCGAACAGCTGCTGCCAGATCGTCAGCTCGTTGCCGAGGGTCGGCGTCTTGTCCGGGTTCATGGCCACCTGCTTGCCATCCTCGGTATCGAGGCGGGAGACTTCGGTGACATTGCCGGCCTGATCGAAACTGACGATCAGCACCGCCTGTTGCGTCAGCTCGTCGCGCTTGAAGGCGACGCGCTCGGTCGTCGCCGAGATGTAGTACCAGGACTGATCGTCGAAATTCGAGACGGTGGACGGCGTGCCCAGCAGGCGGATCACCGATTCCTTGTTGTCGACGCCGGGCCGGATCGCGGAAACCGCGACATCGTCCGGGCGCCAGCCGCGCTCGTCGACCTGCGGCGCGCAGGCGCCGAGGGAAAGACCGGCCACGATGGCGGCGGCGGCCGCGAAGCCCGGCAGGTTGAAGCGATGAGCGGCCATGGATGACACTTGTCCATTACAGGGGCGCCGCACGCGACGGCGCGCCCGACGTGAAATAGAGACGTGGCACCTTGTCATCGAGGGCGAGACCTGTCAATTCGACGGGACGAAGCGGCAGGAAGGTGAAGGACGGATGTTGTCGCGCTTGTTCAACCGGGGCGACCGGCGGATCGCGGCGACGCTCTATGCGTCGGCGGTCGAGCGCGCGCGCCAGCCGGTATTCTACCGCCATTTCGCCGTGGCCGACACGATCGACGGCCGCTTCGACATGGTGACCCTGCAGGTGATCCTGTTGCTGAACCGTTTCAAGGGCTTGTCGGACAAGCGCCTGGCCCGCCTGTCGCAGAACGTGTTCGATTCCATGTTCATGGACATGGACCGTACCTTACGCGAACTGGGTGTCGGCGATCAGGGCGTGCCGCACCGGGTCAAGAAGATGGCGCAGGCTTTCTATGGCCGGCTTTCGGCCTATGATGGGGCGCTGGCCGCCGCCGACGACGGACCGCTGGGGGAGGCGCTGATTCGCAACCTCTATCGCGGTGCCGAGGTCGAGCCGGGGCTGGTGCGGCAGCTCGCCGCGCATGTCCGGCAGGTCGCGGCGCTCTATGCCGCGACCCCGGTCGAGACTTTCCTGGCCGGCACGCTGCCGGCCGCTCCGGCGTTGCAGGAGACCGCGTGATGACTGCCGATTCCCCCGTCTACGAATTCTCCCGCCCGCTGCGGGCCGAAAGCGTGCACGCCCGCGGCCGGATCGAGAAACTGGTGGCGACGCCGGCGGAGCGTGCCGCCCTGGCCGAGCGTTTCGACATCATCTCGGTCGAGTCGCTGGCCGCCGAGATCGAATTGCGACCCCACCGGCGCGACGGCCTTGCCCTCACCGGCCGGCTGGTCGCCGACGTGACCCAGGCCTGCGTCGTCTCGCTCGAGCCGGTGCCCGCCCATGTCGAGGTGGAATTCGAACGGGTCTACGAGCCGGGGGCCGAGGACCCGGAGGCCGGTTTCTCGGTCGACGACCTGTTCGATCCCGACGCCGAAGACCCGCCGGAGCCGCTGATCGACGGCGTCGTCGACCTCGGCGAGCTGGTGGCCGAGGAGCTGGCGCTTTCGCTCGATCCCTACCCGCGCGCGCCCGGGGCGGAAATTCCCGCCCAGTACCGCGCCGAGCCGGAGGAAGAGGCGGAAAGGCCCGTGTCCGAAAAGGCGCAGGGCACCCATCGCCCCTTTGCCGTGCTGAAGGGTGGCCGAGACACTTGAGTTCGAGAACTTTCCGTGTATGTTCTCCGCTTCCCGGGCGGGGCTGGTCCCCGTAACCAGAACGAGTTGATAAAATGGCTGTTCCCAAGAAACGTACTTCCAGCTCGCGCCGCGACATGCGCCGCAGCCATCATGCGCTGACCCCGGTCGCGTCGAACGAGTGCCCGAACTGCGGCGAGCTGAAGCTGCCGCACCATGTTTGCGGCGCTTGCGGCTATTACGACGGCCGCGAAGTCGTCGCCTCGACCACGGCGGCCTGACGAACGGGGCGACCGGGGCATGGCGACCATGTCCCCGATGGTGATCGCCGTCGACGCCATGGGGGGCGACAATGGCCCCTCGGTGATCGTCGGGGGCGCCGCCATCGCGCGTGAGCGTTTTCCCCAGGTCCGCTTCGTCTTTTTCGGCGACGAGGCCGTGGTGGCGCCCCTGGTGAAGGGGCAGCCGCTGCTGGCCGATTGCAGCGACATCATCCATACGGCGACGGCGATCTCGTCCGACGAGAAGCCGAGCGTCGCCATGCGTCGTGGCAAGGGCACATCCATGTGGATGGCCTGCGAAGCCGTGCGCGACGGCAAGGCGCAGGCCGCGGTCAGCGCCGGCAATACCGGCGCGCTGATGGCGATCGCCATGCTGCTGCTGCGCAAGGCCCCGGCGATCAGCCGGCCGGCCATCGCGTCCTTCGTGCCGACCATCCGGGGCGAGTCGATCATGCTCGACCTTGGCGCCAATGTCGGCTGCGACGAGCGCAATCTCGTCGAATTCGCCTTCATGGGCGCCGCCTTCGCCCGCGCCTCGCTCGGCCTGCCCCGGCCCAAGGTCGGGCTGCTGAACATCGGCACCGAGGATCTGAAGGGCAACGAGGCGGTACGCGGCGCGGCCCAGGTTCTGCGCGACGCGACCGATCTGCCGTTCGAATTCTGCGGTTTCGTCGAAGGCAATGGCATTGCCCAGGGCACGGCCGACGTGATCGTCGCCGACGGTTTCGCCGGCAATATCGCGCTGAAGACGCAGGAAGGCACGGCGCGGCTGATCTCGGCCTATCTCGCCGCCACCTTCCGGCGCTCGATCTGGTCGAAGATCGGCTATCTGCTGGCCCGCCCGGCCCTGCAGGCCCTGCGCGAGCGGCTCGATCCCAATCGCTATAACGGCGGTGCCCTGCTCGGCCTCAACGGCCTCGTGGTGAAGAGCCACGGCGGCACCAACGCGGTCGGCTTCGCCGCCGCCATCGGCATCGCCGCCGATCTCGCCATCGGCGGTTTCGTCGACCGCGTGCTCGACGATCTGAAGCGTATCGGCCCGGCGCCCGCCGGGGCGGAAGAGACAACAGAAGAACAGGCAGCTGTCCAATCATGAACCCGGGTGGTGGTGTCGTCGCGCGTTCCCTTCTTCTTGGCTGCGGCGGCTATCTGCCCGAGCGGGTGTTGACCAACGCCGAACTGGCGCAGCAGGTCGAGACCGATGATGCCTGGATCGTCGCCCGCACCGGCATCCGCCAGCGCCATATCGCCGCCGACGGCGAAACCACCTCGGACCTCGCCACCAAGGCCGCGCGCCGCGCGCTCGAAGCCGCCGGGCGCGATGCCGCCGACATCGACCTGATCGTGCTCGCGACGGCGACGCCGGACTATACGTTCCCGGCGACCGCGGCCATCGTCCAGGCCAATCTCGGCATCCGCAAGGGCGCGGCCTTCGACATCCAGGCGGTCTGTTCGGGCTTCGTCTATGCCCTGGCGACGGCGGACAATTTCCTGAAGGCCGGGCAGCACAAGCGCGCCCTCGTCATCGGGGCCGAGACATTCTCGCGCATTCTCGACTGGACCGACCGCACGACCTGCGTGCTGTTCGGCGATGGCGCCGGCGCCGTCGTGCTGGAGGCCGGGCAGGGCACGGGCGCCAATACCGACCGTGGCATCCTGACCAGCCACCTTCATGCCGACGGGCGTTACCGCGACCTGCTCTATGTCGACGGTGGCCCGTCGACGACACAGACCGTCGGCCACCTGCGCATGACCGGCAAGGAAGTGTTCCGCCACGCCGTGGTCAATCTGGCCGACGCGGTGAACGAAGCCCTGTCCGCGACCGGGCTGGCGCCCAGCGATCTCGACTGGATCGTGCCGCATCAGGCGAATTACCGGATCATCGAGGGCACGGCCCGGAAACTGGGCGTCGATGCCTCGAAGGTGGTGGTGACCGTCGACCGTCACGGCAATACTTCCGCCGCTTCGGTTCCGCTCGCCCTCGCCGAGGCGATGGGCGACGGGCGCATCAAGCCGGGCCAGCTCGTCCTGCTCGAGGCCATGGGCGGCGGCTTTACCTGGGGCTCCTGCCTCGTTCGCCTGTAAGGCGCAGCTATCCCCTTGATATTGACGGGCTTATTCCGTCATCCTAGGCTCCATGGGTATGCCCGCGGCGACGGGCGCCCGCAGGGGGATCTATGTCGACCACGATCACGCGTGCTCATCTGGCCGAGGCGGTCTATCAGGAAGTCGGCCTGTCCCGGAACGAGTCGGCTGAACTCGTCGAATCCGTGCTCGACGCCATCGCCACCAGCCTGGTCGAGGGCGAGGCGGTGAAGATTTCCTCCTTCGGCACTTTCGCCGTGCGCCAGAAGGGCGGGCGCGTCGGCCGCAACCCCAAGACCGGCGAGGAAGTGCCGATCGAGCCGCGGCGCGTGCTGGTGTTCCGGCCGTCCCATGTCCTCAAGGATCACATCAACACCGGCCTTTCGGGTCGGCAGCGCGGATAAGGCGCCATGCCCGGGCCAGCGGCGGGAAGCGAAGGCGCCGAGGCGCGCCTGGCCCGTGGCCCGGCGAAACAGCCCGGGGCTTTCCGCACCATTTCCGAAGTGGCGCAGGAACTCGACGTGCCGCAGCACGTCCTGCGCTTCTGGGAGACGCGCTTTCCCCAGATCAAGCCGATGAAGCGCGGCGGCGGCCGGCGCTATTACCGGCCGGAGGATGTCGCCCTGCTACGCGGCATCCGCCATCTGCTCTACAGCGACGGCTATACGATCAAGGGCGTGCAGAAAGTCCTGCGCGAAAATGGCGCCGCCGCCGTGATCGCCGTGGCCAAGCCGCTGGCCGAGCGTCTGGCCGAACACCGCGACCATAATCCGGTCGTCGCCCTGCCCTTGCCCCGCCCTGCCCTGGCGGAGGAGGCGGACGAAGCGGGCGAAGCGGAAGACGAGCTGGTGGCCGCCGATTTCGAGGCGGAGGCGCCGCCCATGCCCGAAGTCGCCTCTCCGACAAGCGAATCGCCCCATCCCGGGACGGCGGGGGCTGCTGCGGAGCCGGTGGAGGATGTCGCCTACTGGCGCGGCCTGGCGCGTGAACTGCGCCGTGAATTGCTCGAGATCAGGGCCATTCTGGCCGAGAAATCAAAGATTTGAGGGCTTTCGCCGGGGGCTCGAAAAAACCGCGCCAGACCATTGCCCATCGCGCCTTCAGCGGCTATAGTCCGCCGCCTCGCGAGGATTTACCTCGCCATGACGGGCAGTAGCGCAGCCTGGTAGCGCATCAGTCTGGGGGACTGGGGGTCGTCGGTTCAAATCCGGCCTGCCCGACCAATCGAGAACGCCTTGGCGTTCAGGCACTTGGGGCCTTCCTTCGGGAAGGCCCTTTTTGTTTCGGATCCGCCAGTCGCGAAGGGAATTTCGGGCCCTGCCGATGAGGCATCATCCCCTTGCCGCTGGGCTTGCCGTCGGCCACGACTTCGGTTAAGGTCCGCGCCTCTTGATGCGGACCCGTAGCTCAGCTGGATAGAGCGCTGCCCTCCGAAGGCAGAGGCCGAAGGTTCGAATCCTTTCGGGTCCGCCATTTCTTCTTCGCATCGCTACTGCTTCCCGCCGCCGGACGGTCGTCGCGCCCCCGGGGGAGAGACCCCGTGTCGTCGGGTCTGTCCATGCCCGGTGCGACCGATTGATCCTGATCAATGCGCGAGACCTTCCCCTCGTGAAAGTTGACGCTGTCGTCATTTTTTGGCGTCATGAATGCAGGCTCCAGTCATAGGAGCCGCGACAACGAGGAAACGGGAGGGCCAGCACAATGGCTTTGGCAGCACGTGTCCCGGCGCCGGACAGCGCCGCGGCGGAACATTTCGACGTCGTCATCGTGGGCGCGGGGATTTCGGGGGTGGGCGGCGCCTATCACCTGAAGCAGCAATGCCCGGGCACCCGCTTCGTCGTGCTCGAGACCAAGGACACGTTCGGCGGCACCTGGGTCACCCACAAATACCCCGGCATCCGCTCGGACAGCGATCTCTACACCTTCGGCTATCGCTTCAAACCCTGGACCGGCGCCCCCATCGCGACCGCCGCCGAAATCCTGACCTACATGGGCGAGGTGATCGAGGAAAACGCCCTCGGCGAGCATATCCGCTACCGCCACAAGATCGAATCCGCCGCCTGGTCGGGCAAGGACGCGCTGTGGACCCTGAGCGTGCGCCGCGCCGACACGGGCGAGACCTTCCAGATCACGACGAATTTCCTCTGGATGTGTCAGGGCTACTATAACCACGACAAGGGTTACACGCCGGAATGGCCGGGCATGGCCAGTTACAAGGGCCGCCTCGTCCATCCCCAGACCTGGCCGCAGGATCTCGACTACAAGGGCAAGACCGTCCTTGTCATCGGCTCGGGCGCGACGGCGGCGACGCTGGTGCCGGCGATTGCCGGCGACTGTGCGCATGTAACCCTGCTGCAGCGTTCCCCGACCTATTTCATCCCGGCGCAGAACATCAACGAACTCGCCGACATGCTGCGCGCGCTCGAGGTCGACGAGACCTGGATTCACGAGATCACCCGGCGCAAGGTGCTGCACGATCAGGCCGAATTCACCCGCCGCGCGGTCGAGGACACGGCGGCGGTGACGCAGGAATTGCTGGCCGGCGTCCGCGCCTTCCTCGACGAGGATACGGTGGTCCGCCACTTCACGCCGCGCTACCGGCCGTGGCGCCAGCGCATCGCCTTCGTGCCCAACGGCGATCTGTTTCAGGGCGTGGCCAGCGGCAAGGCCTCCGTCGTCACCGACGAGATCGAGACGTTCACCGAAAAGGGCGTGCGCCTGAAATCGGGCCAGGAGATCGAGGCCGACATCATCGTGACCGCGACCGGCTTCAACCTGAACGTCCTTGGCGATATCGCCTTTACCATCGACGACAAGCCGCTCGAATTCTCGAACACCGTGACCTATCGCGGCATGATGTTCACCGGCGTGCCCAACATGGTCTGGGTCTTCGGCTATTTCCGGGCGAGCTGGACCCTGCGCGCCGATCTGATCGGCGATTTCGTCTGCCGCCTGTTGAACCACATGAAGGCCAAGGGGGCGTCCCGGGTCGAGGTGCGCCTCCGCCCCGAGGACAGGGACATGCCCCTGCTGCCCTTCATCGACGAGGAGAATTTCAACCCGGGTTACCTGATGCGCGGGATGCACCTGCTGCCGAAGCGCGGCGACAAGCCGGAATGGCAGCACACCCAGGATTACTGGCGCGAGCGGAAGGAGCTGCCGGCGATCGACCTCGACGATCCGGCCTTCGTCTACGGCTGAGGGGCGCTCCATCCGGATCGAGGTTCCGGCCTTCGCCGGAACGACGAGTTTGGGTCTCCATGCTTCCAAGTCGTCATCCCGGCGAAGGCCGGGATCTCGATCCGGAAGAGGCTCTTTCGGTTACACCAGCGCGGGCGCGAGGCGCAGGGCGTCGATATCGGGAGGGGGCAGGATGAAATCCGCCTCGCCCGCGATCGCGGCTTCGAGCGCGAGGGCGATTTCCAGCACCTTGCGGTCGCTGCCCGAGGGGCCAACGACCTGCAGGCCGAAGGGCAACCCTTGCGCATCCTGACCGCAGGGAATGGCGCAGACGACGCCTTGCGCCATGGTGATGCCCCAGGTCAGGGCCAGCCAGGTCATATAGGTGGTCATGCTTCGCCCCTCGACCGCCGCCGGGTACCACAGGTCGTGGGGGAAGGCGGAAACCGAGGTCGCCGGGCAGATCAGCACGTCGAAATCGCGGAAGAAGCGGTTGAAGGCGCGGTAATGCCGGGTCTGCTTCGCGAAGGCGCGGGCGATCCGCTCCACATCCAGCGTCAGGCCGCGCTCGGTATTGTCCCGCGTGTTGGGGCCGAGGCGGTCCGGCGTCGCCTTCAGGATGGCGCCATAGCTCGAGACCATGAACAGGCCGCGCAGGGTCTCGAACACGTCTTCCGCGTCCTGCATGGGCGGCGCGGCCTCGCTCGCTTCCGCGAAACGCGGGGCGAGGCGGGCGAGGCGCTGGCGGAACGTGCCGCGTATCCCGGGGTCGACGGCGGCGAAGCCGAGGTCTTCCGAGAAGGCGAGGCGCAGGCGCGACAGGTCGGCCGGCCGCAGGGGCGCGACCAGCGCCGGATCGACCGGTTTCGAGAACGGGTCGGCCGGATCGTGGAACGCCATGCCGGTCAGCAGCAGGTGGGCGTCGGCGACGTTTCGCGCCATCGGCCCTTCGACCGGGAAGGGCGACAGGCCGACGACGCGGCTCTCTTCCGGAATGAGGCCGGCGCTGGGCCGGAAGCCGACGACGCCGCAGAAGGCGGCCGGCGTGCGCAGGCTGCCGCCGAAGTCGGAGCCGGTGGCGAGGGGCACCATGCCGGTCGCGAGCGAGACCGCCGCCCCGCCGGATGAACCGCCGCAGGTCAGCTGGGGATCGTAGGGGTTACCCGTCGGACCGAAGACGTCGTTTCTTGTATTGCCGCCCGAGCCATATTCCGGCGTGTTGGTCTTGCCGATCACGATGCCGCCCGCCGCCCTGATGGCGGCGACGACGCCTTCGTCCTCGGTCGGGACATGGTGGGCATAAAGCACGCTGCCCCAGGTGGTGCGGATGCCCTTGGTCGCGTTCAGGTCCTTGATCGCGACGGGCAGGCCGTGCAGCGGGCCATTGTCGTCGCCAACTTCGGCCTCGGCCCGTTTCGCCGCTGCCCGCGCCGCGTCGAAGGCACGGGTGACCATGGCGTTCACCGCAGGGTCGACCGTCTCGATCCGCTCGATCGAAGCCTCCACCAGCTCCACCGGCGACAGCTCGCGCCGCCCGATCAGGCGGCGCAGCGTCGTCGCCGGCAGGCTGCAGAGATCGGTCACGGCGCGATCAGGCGTGTTTCTTCTTGAACTTGCGCGGCGGGGCACCGGCATCGCGCGGCGGGGGGGCGCCGCGATGCATCCGCTTTGGCGGGCGCGGGCCGTCCTCGGCGATGGGGCCGGCCCCGGCGGGCTCGATCCTGATCTTGGGATCGTCGCTCTTGCGCACCGCATCGGCGAAGCCCTGCGCGACCGAAGGCGCGATCTCGAATTTCGTGTCGCGGTCGAAGATGCGGATCGCGCCAATGTCCTGCTTGGTCACCTTGCCGAGGCGGCAGATGATCGGCAGCAGCCAGCGCGGATCGGCATTGTTGCGCCGGCCGACGTTCAGCTGGAACCACACGCCTTCCGTGCCGCCCTCGCGGCCGCCGGCAAGGCGGGGACCGCGCGGCGGCGGGGGCGCCGCCTCGTCCGAGATTTCCTCGGGCGCGGGCAGATTGGCGCGGCGCATCTTCAGGAAGGCGGCGGCGATCTTCTCGGCCGAATGGCTTTCGAGGAGATTGCGGGCGAGGGCGATGTCTTCCTCCCCCGGCTCCTCGGCCAGCAGGGGATCGGCCAGCAGGCGCTCGTGGTCGAGCTTCAGCACTTCGTCTGCGGTCGGCGCGCCCGACCACATGATGTTCAGCCGCGTGCCCATCAGCAGCTGCTCGGCGCGGCGGCGGCGGTGATGGGGCACCAGGATGACGCAGGTGCCCTTGCGCCCGGCGCGGCCGGTGCGGCCCGAACGGTGCAGCAGGGTTTCCCGGTTGTTCGGCAATTCGGCATGGATGACGAGGCCAAGGTCGGGCACGTCGATGCCGCGCGCGGCGACGTCGGTCGCGACGCAGACCCGGGCGCGGCCGTCGCGCACCGCCTGCAGCGCGTGGCTGCGCTCGTTCTGGCTCAGCTCGCCCGACAGCGCGACGACGGCGAAGCCGCGCTCCTGCAGGCTGGCGTGCAGATGGCGCACGGATTCGCGGGTGGTGCAGAAGATCATCGCCGCCCGCGCCTCGAAATAGCGCAGGACGTTGACGACCGCGTGTTCGAGTTCGTTGGGCGCGACGCGGACGGCGCGATAGTCGATGTCGCCATGGGCCTCGCCCTTGGCGGTCGCCTCGATGCGCAGGGCGTTCTTCTGGTAGCTGGTGGCGAGGGTGGCGATCTCGGGCGCGATGGTGGCCGAGAACAGCAGGGTGCGGCGGCTGGTCGGCGTCGCGTCGAGGATGAATTCCAGATCCTCGCGGAAGCCGAGGTCCAGCATCTCGTCCGCCTCGTCGAGGACCACGGCGCGGAGTTCGGAAGTGTTCAGGCGGCCGCGTTCCAGATGGTCGCGCAAGCGGCCGGGCGTGCCGACGACGATATGACCGCCATCATGCAGGGCGCGGGCCTCGCGCCGGACATCCATGCCACCGACGCAGGAAATGACCTTGGCCCCGGCCGGGCCATAGAGCCAGGTCAGCTCGGCATGGACCTGCATCGCGAGTTCGCGGGTCGGCGCGACGATGAGGGCGAGGGGGGCGTAACGGGGCGCCAGCCGCTCTTCCCCGGCGAGCAGGGTCGAGGCGATGGCGAGACCATAGGCGACCGTCTTGCCGGAGCCGGTCTGGGCCGAGACCAGAAGGTCGCGTCCCTCGGCATCGGGCTGGAGCACGGCGGTCTGCACCGCCGTCGGCTCGGCGTAATCGCGGGCCTCGAGGGCGCCATTCAGATGGGCATTGACGAAAGGAAAGGGCATGGAGTCTCGATCGGACCGATATGTGACGTGAGGGGGTGGGCCGCCTCGCGAAGGTCAAGGGATCGGCGCACGATAAGCGCCCCGGGGGCGCTGCATGGCCCTTTCCATACATGATTGTCCGGCCGAATGCCATGCTGCACCGCGCATGGCCGCCTCTTGTCAACGCGCGGGTGCCTTTTCCGCCACAGGCGCCGCCGCGAGGCAGCCGAGGGTGCGCAGGGCTTCGCGAAGGGCGACGGGGGCCGGCGTATGCGGCTCCGCCCCGAGAAAAGCGGTCAGGCGCCGGTTGTCAAGGCGCAAGGGCACCTGCCACAGGTAGCGCAGCTCCGCCATTTCGCGGAACAGCGGCACGACGGGCGCGGCGAGGCGTACCAAAGGCCACGGAAAGCGGCCGAGGCGAAGCGCATCCCGCCCCGTCGCCGCCCGGCAGGCGGCGAGAAGTTCGCCCCCGTCGGCGAACCAGTGGCCATCGAAATGGAAGCGGGCGAAGCGCGGCAGATCGGCCTCCCGTGCCAGCAGGCGGGCGATGGTCTCGCCGACATCGGGCAGATAGGCGAAGGCATGGCCGACGCCGTCCCGTCCCGGCCAGACGATCCGCGTCACCGGCCGTCCGGGCCTGACCATGGCCTGACCGAACCAGCTGTTGCCGGCCGGTCCGCCGAAGAAATCGCCGCAGCGCAGGATCAGCACGGGCAGGCCCGAGTCCTCCAGCGCGCGTTCCATGGCGATGCGGATCGCGCCTTTCTTCGTGTTCGCGACTTGCGCCGCATCCTCGGCGGCGAGGGCGGGTGGGTGGCTGCCGAAATTATAGACCGTGCCGGGCAGCACGATGCGCGCGCCGGAGGCCTTGGCGGCGGCGATGCTCGATCGCAGCATGGGGATGACGGTGGTTTCCCAATGGCGATAGCCGGGCGGGTTCACGCCATGGACGATGGCATCGACGCCCTCGGCCGCCGCGATCACCTCCGCCGGCCGCAGGGCATCGCCCCGGCGCGCTTCGATGCCAAGACCAGTGGGCAGTTTCGCCGGATCGCGGAGCAGGGCGCGGATGGTCCAGCCGTAGCGGCGCAGGGCCGTCGCCGTGGCGCCGCCGACGCCGCCGGTGATGCCGAGGATGAGGGCGGTCTTGCCATTGCCGGTCATGGGGTTGTTCCTGTCGTCGGTTGCGATGGCGGCAGGATGGACGGGTACACGGATATCGGAAATTGCGGGAACTCTTGCGTCTGCTATAAACAAATTTATGACTGAGCCGGATTGGGACCTCTACCGCAGCCTGCTCGCCGTGCTCGACCGGGGCAGCCTGTCGGCGGCGGCGCGGCTGCTCGGCCTGTCGCAGCCAACCCTCGGCCATCACGTCGCGGCGCTGGAGATGGCGCTGGGCGCGCCGCTGTTCACCCGCTCGCCCAAGGGACTGGTGCCGACCGAAACGGCGCTGGCGCTGAGGCCCCATGCGGAGGCCATGGCCAGCGCGGCGGCAGCCCTGCGCCGCACGGCTTCGGGCGGGGCGGACGCCCCCGGCGGTGTCGTCCGCGTCACGGCGAGCGAGATGGTCGGCACCGTCATCCTGCCGGCCATGATCGCCGGGTTGCGCCGGGCGCATCCGGGCATCGTCCTCGAATTGTCCCTGTCGGACCGCAGCGAGGATCTGCTGCGGCAGGAGGCGGATATCGCCATTCGCATGACAAGGCCGCTGCAAGGCAGCCTGCTCGCCCGCAAGATCGGGGAGATCGGCCTCGGCTTTCATGCCAGCCCGGCCTATCTGGCGCGGGAAGGAAGGCCGAAGGACATGGGTGATTTGCGGCATCACACGCTGATCGGGCCGGACCGGGATATCGAAACCTTGCGGGGCGTGATCCCGGCCGGCCTTGCCCTGACGCCCGAGATGTTCGCCATCCGGGTGGACAGCCATGTCGCACACCTCGCCCTTGTCGAGGCGGGGGCGGGGATCGGCGTCTGCCAGTTCGGCATCGCGGCGGCGGCCGGGCTCGTGCCCGTGCTACCCGACCTGTTCCGGCCGATGATGCCGGTCTGGCTCGCCTGTCACGAGGACCTGCGGGCCAGCCGGCGCATCGCCGCCGTGTTCGAGTTCCTGGGCGGGGCGCTGGCGGACTATGTCGCCCGCGACGCTCAGGCGATGGTGCGCACGATGCCGCCCTCGACCCGCAGCGCCGCGCCATTGGTGGCGGAAGCCTGGGGCGAAGAGGCATAGACCACCATGTTGGCGACTTCCTCGACCGTGGCGAAACGCTGGAGGAGCGAGGTCGGCCGCAGCTGGCGGACGAAGCCGGCGGCGAAATCGTCGACCGACTGGCCGGCGCCTGCCGCCATCGACTGCAGGAAATCCTCGACCCCGTCCGAACGGGTCGGGCCGGGCAGGACCGAATTCACGGTGACGCCGGTGCCGGCGGTCAGTTCGGCGAGGCCGCGCGACACGGCGAGCTGCGCCGTCTTGCTGACGCCGTAATGGATCATCTCGGGCGGGATGTGCAGGCCCGATTCCGAGGAAATGAAGACGATCCGGCCCCAGTTCGTCGCCAGCATCCCGGGCATATAGGCCCGCGACAGCCGCACGCCCGACAGGACGTTCACCTCGAAGAAGCGGCGCCAGTCGTCGTCCGAGATATCGAAGAAGCCCGAGGGCTCGAAAATCCCGGTGTTGTTGACGAGGATGTCCGCCTTGGGCAGGGCGGCCAGCACCTCGGCCACCCCTTCGGCGGTCGAGACGTCGCCGGGCGCCGCGATCAGTTGCGCGCCGGGGACGGCCTTGGCGATTTCGGCCATGGCGGTCTCGACGCGGGATTTGCTTCGGCCGTTGATGGCGACGCGGGCGCCGCTGGCGGCGAGGCCGCTGGCGATGGCCTTGCCGATGCCGGCGGTGGAGCCGGAGACGAGGGCGGTCTTGCCGCTGAGATCAATATTCATGGGTCTTTCCTCCTTCAGGCGATCAGGCCGCCGCCGTCGACGAAACTGGTGGTGCCGGTCATATAGGGATTGAGCAGCAGCGCGATCACCTGCGTCGCCACATGCTCGGGCTGGCCGGTGATGCGGGCGGGCAGGCGGGCGGCGGCCTGGGCGAACATGGCCGCCTTCGCCCCGGGCGCGAGACCCGACCAGACCGGCGTGTCGACCAGCCCGGGCGAGACCGCGTTGACCCGCACGGGCGCGAGTTCGAGGGCAAGGCCCCGGGCCAGCCCCTCCAGCGCCGCGTTGATCGCGCCCTGCGTGGTCGCGCCCGCGCTCGGCCGCTGGCTGAGGTAACCGGTGACGAGGGTGAGGGAGCCATGGGGTGCGATCCGCGCCGAGCGGGCGATGTGATAGGCGCCCCAGAATTTGGATTCCATGGCCGCCCGTGCCGTCTCCAATGGCAGCACGCGGACCGGTCCCGACTTCGTCGCCGCCGCGCTGACGACGATATGATCGAACACGGGCGCCGCGGCGAAGAAGGCTTCCACCGCGGCATTGTCGGTCATGTCGAGGACGGCGCCGGCAACGCCGATCTCCGCCGCGACGATTGCCAGCTTTTCCGGGTCGCGGGCGGCGATGGTGACGGCGGCGCCCAGCGCCTTGGCGGCCTGTGCCGTGGCACGCCCGATGCCGGAGCTGCCGCCGACGACGAGCACGGATTGTCCAGAAAGATCGAACATGGTGCGATTTCCAGTGGTTGAGCTGGGCTGAAGATGGACCTTTCCTGAAACGGTGAGAATAATCGCCGATGGCAATTCACTCTTGTCCATGAGTTGAGAATGAGACCGCTGGACAGCCTGACCGACATCAGCATTTTCGCCGCCTGCGTCGAGGAAGGCAGCCTGTCCGCCGCCGGGCGCAGCCTTGGCCTGTCGCTGGCCGTCGTCTCCAAGCGGCTGGCCCGGCTGGAGGCGCGGCTGGGCACCCGGCTGCTGAACCGCACCACGCGGCGCCTCAGCCTGACCGACGAGGGGGCGGGATTTCTCGAACGCTGCCGCCGCATTCTCGCCGATGTCGCCGAGGCGGAGGAGACAGTGCAGGCGAGGCGGGGCGCGGTCGAGGGCCTGCTGCGCGTCACCTGCACCGCCGCCTTCGGCCGGCGCCAGATCGCCCCCCGCCTCGCCGCCCTGGCCGAACTCTATCCCCGGCTGCGGGTGCAGGTGATCGTGACCGATGCCGTGCTCGATCTGGTGAAGGCGGGGATCGACGTCGCCATCCGTCAGGCCAGCCTGCCGGATTCAGGGCTGATCGTGCGCCAGCTCGCGCCCAATCGCCGGGTGCTCTGTGCCGCGCCTTCCTATCTCGCACGCTTTGGCGCGCCGCTGCTGCCGGCCGACCTGCTGCGCCACCGGGTGATCCTGATGGGCGACCCGGCGCCCACCGCGATCCGCCTCGATCCCGCGGGGGGCGGCGAGCAGGTCACCATCCCGATCGACGCGGCGGTGATCGCCAACGACGGCGAGGTCGCCCATGCCGCCGCCCTCGCCGGGGCCGGCATCGTGCTGAAATCCATCTGGGACGTCGCCGAGGATATCGACGCCGGCCGCCTCGTGCCTTTGCTGAACGACTGGCGTGCCCCAGCGGCGGCGATCCAGGCGGTCTATCCGTCCAGCCGGTTGCTGGCGCCCCGCGTGCGGGTCTTCATCGACTTCATGGCGGCGGCGCTGGCCGCCGCCGGGAACCGGTCATAATGGCATTGCAATGCAACATATAATTGTTTGTTGTGATTGTATGCAGTGATTGAGAGTGTGTGAAATCCGTGTAATCTATGGTTGCTCTCGGGGGAGATAGCCATGGTGAAAGTGGTCGATGTCGCAACCAACGTCGGAACCTACGCCGCGCAGATCGCGGCGGCGGGCGTGACGACAGTCATTCGGTATTACAACCACAGGGACGTCAACATCATCGGTAAGTGCCTGACGCTTCCGGAGCTGCAGCGCCTCCATGCGGCGGGCCTTTCGGTCGCGGTCGTCTTCGAGCAGCGCGCGGGGGCCGGTGACGAGACCCACCCGCAGGGCTTCATCGAGGATTTCAAGACCGGGGCCGGCACGCGCGATGCCAACCGGGCGCTCGCGCTCGCTCACAATCTGGGCCAGCCGGCGGGAAGCGCGATCTATTTCGCCGTCGATCACGATTTCGCGCGGACCGATGAGGTCAATCAGATCGTGGCCTATTTCAAGGAGGTCGCGGACCTGGTGCGGCCGGGCTATCGGCTCGGTGCCTATGGCTCGGGTCACATTGGCTTCAAACTGTTCGACGCGGGCCTGATCGACCTGTTCTGGCTCGCCGGGGGGCGGAAATGGACGCGGTCGGACGAGATGAGCCGTTCCGGCCGGTGGGCGCTGTGGCAGAGCAGCAAATCGCTCAAGGCGCCTTTCGGCGGCATCGGCTACGACACCAATGACGTCAACCCGGCCTTTCCCGATTTCGGTCAGTTCTCGGCCGCGGGCGTGCAGCCGATCGAGGAACGCATTCCCGCGCGCGCGGTCTACAAGGTGAAGGCCCGCGACGGCCTGCGCCTGCGGTCGGGGCCGAGCGATCAGAGCGACAGGATCACCAGCCTGCCCGTCGACACCGTCGTCTACGGCCTCTCGCTCAACGGGGAGTGGCTGCAGGTCGATTGCGACGGCGATGGTCTCGCCGACGGCTATATGTCGATCAATTTCCTCAGCTCTCTGTCGGGGGGCCTGCCGATCGCCGAGGTCGCGGGCAAGCGGCCGATCGACGTCGCGCGGGCGGAACTGGCGCGGGACGTCAGGGAAAATCCGGGCGACGACAACAATGACCGCATCGTGCTCTACCATTCCTCGACGAAGGGGGGCGCCGCTCCGGACGAAACCGCCTGGTGCTCGTCCTTCGTCAACTATTGCGTGGAACAGGCCGGTCTCCAGGGAACCGACAGCAAATGGGCGATGTCCTGGCACGATACCGGCTGGGGCCAGGACGTGACGGACGCGCCCGACGTCGGCGACATCGCGGTCTTCAAGCGGCGGCAGGGCGGCCCCAGCGGCGCCGTCCTTGGCGGTCACGTCGGCTTCTATCTGTCGCAGGGCGATGGCAAGATCAATCTCCTGGGCGGCAACCAGGCCAATACGATCAAAACGAGTGCCTATCCGATCAACGGCATGAGCGGTCCCTATCACTACAAGTTGCTGTCGATCCGCCGCCCGCCCGGCTGACCCGCGGCGGTGGTTCCCGGCCGGTCGCTCCGGCGGCTAGAATGGTCCCAGCCATCGTCCGCCGCCGGAGTCGCCGTCATGACCGAACTGAACCCGATCACCCATTCGCCGAACGGGCGCCGCCGGGGCCGGGGCTACGGCCTGCCCTTTCGCGGCGTGACCGGGCCGGTCAATGCGATCACCGATGTTCCGGGGGTTCAGGTCGGCTTTACCACGCTGAACGATCCCGAACGGCATATTCACACCGGTGTGACCGCGATCCTGCCCCGGCCGGCGCAGGACCTGCTGCATCCGGTCTGGGCCGGCATGTTCTCGATGAATGGCAACGGCGAATTGACCGGCAGCCACTGGGTGCGCGACGGCGGCTGGGCCTCGGGGCCGATCGCCATTACCAACACCGCGTCCATCGGCATCGTCCACCACGGCCTGAACCGCTGGATGATGCACCGCTTTCCCGATGAGGCGGACGGGCTCTGGCTGCTGCCGGTCGTCGGCGAGACCTATGACGGCTGGCTGAACGATCTCTGCGGCCTGCATGTGACCGAGGGCCATGCCATGGCGGCGATCGACGCGGCGACGGCGGGGCCGATCGCGGAAGGTAATGTCGGTGGTGGCACCGGGATGATCGCCTATGAATACAAGGGCGGCACCGGCACGGCTTCGCGCCTCGTGTCGGTGCGGGCCGGGGGCTATATGGTCGGCGCTCTCGTGCAGGCGAACCACGGCCGCGGCCCCTGGCTGGAGGTCTGCGGCGTCCGTGTCGGCGAGGCGATGCCGCCCGCGCCGATCTGGTCGAAGGAAACCGGCTCGATCATCGTGATCATCGGCACGGACGCGCCCCTGCTGCCCGGCCAGCTCGAGCGCATGGCCCGCCGCGCCGCCATCGGCATCGGCCGGGGCGGCACGCCGTCGGGCAATTCTTCGGGCGACATCTTCTTCGCCTTCTCGACCGCCAACGACCCCGGCCCCCTGCCGGAGCCGCCGCTGCTCACGCTCCGTGCCGTGACCAATGATGACCTCGACCCGCTCTATATGGCGGTGGTCGAATGTGTCGAGGAAGCGGTGGTCAACGCCATGCTGGCGGCGGAAACAATGCTTGGGCGCAAGGGCCGCGTCGTTCCCGCCCTCGACGGCGAGGCGGTGGCGGAACTGGTCCGCCGGACGTCACGATAGCAGGAAATCGCCCCGGTCGAGGGTGACGAGGCCGCTCAGCACGATGGTGAATTTCTGGCTGCCGGTGTGCAGCGTGCCCTCGATCAGCGTGTTCTCGGTGCTGTAGCGGTAGTGCAGCTCACCGGCGGCACCGCTCAGCGCGCTGTCGCCGATCCAGGTGAAATTATCGGCCGTCATGGCATAGCCGTCGTGAATGTTGATCGCGCGCAGGTCGATGCGGTCGATCCCATGCTCGAAGTCGGTGATCGTATCCTTGTCGCCGACGAGGAGCCGGGCGGGGGTCTCGGCGCCCCAGACGAAGAGATCGCGGCCCTCGCCGCCGGTCATTCGGTCGTTGCCGTCGCCGCCGTCCAGCCGGTCGACGCCGCCACCGCCCGAAATCCTGTCGACGCCGGCCCCGCCGAAGAGGCTGTTCTTGGCGTCGGTGCCGGTCAACGTGTCGTTGTAATCGGTCCCGATCAGATTCTCGATGCCGACGAAGATGTCGCGGCTGCTGCCCACCCGCTGCGCGGCGGTCGAGCCGAGATCGACCACGGCGGCACCCGAGGCTTCGGCCATGGACACGGTGTCGTAACCCGCCCCGCCATCCAGCCGGTCATTGCCGAGGCTGATGTTCAGCAGGTCGTTGCCGCCATTGCCATAAAGGGAGAAACCGCCGTCGTATCCCGAATAACGGTGGACGCCCAGCGTATCCTTGCCCGAGCCGCCCCTGATGCTCTCGACCGCGAAGATGAGCACTTCGTCGGCACCGAAATCGAGGCGCGCGACATGGGCTGCGTCCATGACCGTGCTCATGACGATGGCGCCGGTCACGGCCGACAGATCGAGCGTGTCGAGCCCCGCGCCGCCGTCGATCGTGTCGTCGCCGGAGGGGAGAAGGAAGAGATCGTTGCCGTCACCGCCGAAGAGCGTGTCATTGCCCGCGCCGCCGTCGATCCGGTCGTTGCCGGCGCGGCCCTGGATCGTGTCGTCGCCCGCGCCGCCGGCAATCACGTCCGCCGCGGTCGAGCCATAGATCGTGTCGGCGGCCGCGGTCCCGGTCAGCGTCAGGGTCTTCCTGGCCGCGTCCCACGACCAGGATTCCAGATTGGCGCCGTCTGCGCTGCCGTAGATCGCCCTGGCCGCCTGCCGGTCGAAGGTGCCCAGAGAGGGAAAATAGTCATTGTAACTCATGACGGTGTGGTCGCCGTCGTCGGTCGCCGCGGTGAGTGTGTCCGGGTTTTCCTCGCTGGATTCGAAGGGGTGCTTCAGGCCGATGGCGTGACCGATTTCATGTAACAGGATGTGTCGCAGTCCGTCCGTGCTGAAACTCTGCTCGGTGGTGATGAAGACATCGCCGCCGATGGCGCTCGAGACGAGTTCGCCGGTCCAATCGCTGTAGAGCGTGGGATAATAGGCATAGCCGGCGGCCCCCGCGACATCGGTCGTGCTGAAGTCCAGCTTGTTGAAGACGATGTCGGCATCCGTTCCCTTGACCTCGAGGAAGGTGATGCCGGAGACATCGCCCCAGGTCTTCAGGGCGCTGCGTGCCGCGATGATCTCGCTCGTGGTGAAGGCCTGCCAGGTCGCCGCCGCGGATGCGCCCTCGAATTCGGCGACATGGCCGGGCACGACGGTCGGAAAGGAAAAGGTGACGAAGGCGGAACGTCCCGGCGCCAATTCCCCGTAAGGCGCGCTCCAGGTGGAGCCTGAGAGCAGGGCGCGGTAGTTCGATATCTGAGCCACGGTATCCCCCCGGTCGAGCGGCGGGCACCATTTTATGGTGCCGTGCCAGTGTCCGCAACCGGACGTTCGGTCGGGGCCTGTGACGGACGCCACAGAAGATCGAGATAGGTCTTCAGGATCAGGTTGGGCTGGCCGCCCTTGCGCGTCACCACGCGGAATTCGGTGACATAGCGGTAATCGTCCGGCCGCAGCGCCCGCATCCGGCCCTGATCGACCCAGAGCTGGGCGTAATGGGTCGGCAGATAACCGATATAGAGACCGGTCAGGATCAGGAAGGCGACGCCCTCGCGGTCGGTCGCCGTGCCCGTGGTGCGCAGGGGGCGGTGCAGGGCGCGGGCTTCCAGGGTCTGGGCATAGGTCGGCGCCACCGCCTCGGCGCGGGCGATCATCTCGTCACCGATCGCCGCGTCGGCCAGGCTGAAGAGCGGATGGCCGGCGCCGCAATAGAGCAGCGAATCCTCGTCATAAAGCGGGCGGTAGTCGAGACCGGGCAGGCTGCGCAGGGCCGGGGTCACGCCGACATGCAGGCTGCCGTCGAGAACGCCGCGCTCGATATCGCCGGGCGGGATCATGCGGATGTTGATGCGCACGTCCGGCCCCGCGGTCTTCAGGGCGGCGATGGCGTCGGTCACCTGCATCCGGGGCATGGTCACCAGATTGTCGATGATGCCGATGTCGAGCGGCCCGCGCAGCCGGGCGTGCAGCGTATCGACCTCGCCCCGGAAATTTTCGAGGGCGGAGAACAGGCGCAGGCAGGCGTCGTGCACCTGCCGCCCCTCGTCGGTCAGGGCGAAGCCAGCCCGGCCCCGGCTGCACAGGCGCAGGCCGAGGCGTTTCTCGAGGTCGGCCATATGCATGGAAATGGCGGCGCGGCCGATGTTCAGTTCCACCTCGGCCGCGGAAAAGCCGCCGCATTCGACCACCGTGTGGAAGATGCGCAACAGACGGATCTCGATATCGCCGACTGGCGGCTGGCTGGCTGCCCGCTTTCGCGCCATGGGTCAATAAACCTTGAACTGAATGAAAATACTTGAGGATATGACGAGGGTAAATCGCGGCGCATCCTGAAGGCAACCGCCATGGAGTTCCGTGATGACGCTGTTCGATCCGGTCAAGGCCGCGGGGATGTCCCGTGACGACCTCGAAGCCTATTGGATGCCCTATACCGCCAACCGCGAGTTCAAGGACAATCCGCGCATGATCACGGCGGCCGACGGCTGCCACTACACCGATGCACAGGGGCGCCGGATCTACGACAGCCTGTCGGGCCTGTGGTGCACCGGCTCCGGCCATCGCCGCAAGGAGATCGTCGAGGCGGTGTCGCGCCAGATCTCGGAACTCGATTTCGGCCCGGGCTTCCAGTTCAGCCATCCGGGCGCCTTCCAGCTCGCCAACAAGGTCGCCAGCCTGACCCCGGCCGGGCTCGACTATGTCTTCTTCACCGGTTCGGGCTCAGAATCCGCCGATACCTCGCTGAAGATGGCGCGGGCCTACTGGCGGCTGAAGGGCCAGCCGACCAAGACCAAGCTGATCGGCCGGGCCAAGGGCTATCACGGCGTCAATTTCGGCGGCATGAGCCTTGGCGGCATCGGCGGCAATCGCAAGCTCTATGGCACGCTGCTCGACACCGATCACCTGCCCCACACGCTGCTGCCGGAAAATGCCTTCTCGAAGGGCCTGCCGGAGAAGGGCGGCGTCCAGCTTGCCGACGCGCTCGAGGAAATCGTCGCGCTGCACGATGCCTCGAACATCGCTGCCGTGATCGTCGAGCCTTTCTCGGGCTCGGCCGGCGTCGTGGTGCCGCCCAAGGGCTATCTCCAGCGCCTGCGCCAGCTCTGCGACAAGCACGGCATCCTGCTGATCTTCGACGAGGTGATCACGGGTTTCGGTCGCACCGGCTATAATTTCGCCGCCGATGCCTTCGGCGTCACCCCCGACATCATGAATGTCGCCAAGGGCCTGACCAATGGCACGGTGCCCATGGGCGCCGTCATCGCCTCGAAGGACATCTACGATACCTTCATGGCGGCGGGCGGGCCGGAGTATCTGGTCGAATTCCCCCATGGTTACACCTATTCGGGCCATCCGGTGGCCTGCGCCGCCGGCCTCGCCGCCATGGATATTTTCGAGAAGGACCGGATTCCTGAGCGCGCGCGCCAGCTCGCCGCCTATTTCGAGGAGGCGATCCACGGCCTCAAGGGCCTGAAATATGTCACCGACATCCGCAATTTCGGCCTTGCCGGGGCCTTGCAGATCGAGGCGGCACCGGGCGCGCCCGCGCTCCGGCCCTATCAGATTTCGATGAAATGCTGGGACGCCGGTTATTATGTGCGCTACGGTGGTGACACGATCCAGCTTGCCCCGCCCTTCATCTCGACCCAGCAGGATATCGACGGACTGATGAACGCGATCAACGACGCCATCACCGCGCTGGCCTGACGCCATGGCTTTCAAGTGCGACATTCCGGCGGTGGCGACGCTGCAGTCGGAAAATGAAAATGTTCGCATCACGCGCTGGGACTTCGCGCCCGGCGCCGTGACCGGCTGGCACGAGCACGGCTGGCCCTATTTCGTCGTCATGATCACCGATGGCGTCATGCGCGTGCACGACGGCGAAAAGGTGGTCGACGTGCCGTGGAAGGCCGGCGCCGCCTACCAGCGCCCGGCCGGCATCCGGCACGACGTGATGAACGGCGGCGCCCGCCCCATGAGTTTCGTCGAAATCGAGATCAAGCGCTCGGAAGCCTTCGCCTTCGCCGCACAGATATAGGGGGATCGTTTCCGCATCGAAGATGGACGGCTTCGCGCGTCGCGTGCATCATGATCTCGCCAAATGAAGGGCCATGGGGGGATCATGCTGGTGCGAGCGTGGGTGTTCATGGGGGTGTTCATGGGGGTGTTCGCCGGTCTGGCGATGGCGGGGCCCGTCCTGGCCGATCCCGCGCCGCTCACCGTCACGCTGGCCGATCCGGCCTGGACCGGCGACAAGATCCCGGAAGGCCAGCAATGCCGCAAGTTCGGCGGCAAGTCGCCGATGACCCCGGCCCTGAAGGTCGAGGGCTTGCCCGCCGGCACGGTCGAGGTGCTGGTCGAATTCAACGACGAGGATTACTACGATCTGTCATTCGGTGGCGGTCACGGCATCATCGGCTTTGCCGCGGGGCCGGGAACGGCCGTGCTGCCCGCCGTCCCGGGCGAGACCTGGGAAATGCCCCCGGGCGTCCGCATCGCGGACGAGAACAGGGCCACGGGCTCTTATGCCACACCGGGTTATCTGCCGCCCTGTTCGGGCGGCAACGACCACCGCTATTTCGCCGTGGTGAAGGCCATCGACGGGAACGAGGAGGTTCTCGCCGAAGGCCAGGTCACCATCGGCCGCTTCTGAGTAATATCAGAACGATTGAATGGCATGCCCCGTCGCCCCGGCGAAGGCCGGGGCCTCGTGACGAGCAAGGCGCCCTTGCTGGCATAAGATGCCGGCCTTCGCCGGCATGACGAAAAAAGCGGCGCGGGTGGGGCGGCGTTCAGAACGCCGCCTTCATCGTGCCCTTCTCCTTATAGGCGAGGTGCCAGGCGAAGACCTTTTCCATGCAATGGGGGGTCTGGCCGCCGCGCTTCACCGCCTCGTCGTAATAGGCCTGCAGGGCCGGGCGGTAATCGGGGTGGGTACAATTCTCGATGATCAGCTTCGCCCGCTCGCGCGGGGCAAGACCGCGCAGATCGGCGAGGCCCTGCTCGGTCACGATCAGGTCGACGTCGTGTTCGCAGTGATCGACATGGGAGACGAAGGGCACGATCGACGAGATCGCGCCGCCCTTGGCGACCGATTTGGTGACGAAGACCGACAGATAGGCGTTGCGGGCGAAATCGCCCGAACCGCCGATGCCGTTCATGATATGCGTGCCGTTCACATGGGTGGAGTTCACGTTGCCGTAGATGTCGGCTTCCAGCGCCGTGTTGATGGCGATGAGGCCGAGGCGGCGGATGACCTCCGGATGGTTGGAGATTTCCTGCGGGCGCAGCACCAGCTTGTCGCGGTAGCGGGCGAAATTGGGCATCACCGCCTCGTCCCGCGCCTTGGACAGGGTGATCGACGAGCCCGAGGCGAAGAGCATCTTGCCGGCGTCGATCAGGTCGAAGGTGCTGTCCTGCAACACTTCGGAATACATCGTCAGGTCCTTGAACGGACTGTCGATGAAACCATGCAGCACGGCGTTGGCGATGGTGCCGATGCCGGCCTGCAGCGGCTGCAGCGACAGGCCGAGGCGGCCGGCGGCGACTTCACCCTCGAAGAAACGGGTCAGGTGGCGGGCGATGGCTTCGGTCTCGTCGTCCGGGTCTAGGATGTTGGAGGTCGAGTCCTTCTTGCCGGTCTCGACAATGGCGACGATCTTGGCCGGGTCGACCGGGATATAGCCAAGGCCCGGCCGGTCGTCCGGATTGGTGATCGGGATCGGCTGGCGATGCGGCCGGCGCGACGGGATATAGATGTCGTGCACGCCCTCGAGCGCCGTGGTCTGGTTGATGTTGATCTCGACGATGACCTTTTCGGCGAGGATGGCGAAGGTCGCAGAATTGCCGACCGAGGTGGTCGGCACGATGCCGCCGCTCTCGGTGATGGCGATCGCCTCGATCACCGCGACGTCGATCGGCCGGATCTGGCGCGAGCGCAGCAACTCGACCGTTTCCGACAGATGCTGGTCGATGAACATCACCTCGCCGTCGTTGATTTCGCGGCGCAGGGCCGGGTCGGACTGGAACGGCAGGCGGCGCGACAGGAGATGCGCCTCGGCCATGGTCTTGTCGAGATCGTTGCCGAGCGAGGCGCCGGTCATCAGGGTGATCTTCAGCGGCTCCTTGCGCGCCCGTTCGGCCAGCGCCATCGGGACCGCCTTGGCCTCGCCCGCGCGGGTGAAGCCGCTCATGCCGACGACCATGCCGTCCTTGATGTAGCTCGCGGCTTCCTCGGCCGAGACGATCTTGTCCCGGAGGCTCGCCATTCTGATACGATCGCTGACCATGCCATGCTCCATGCCAACTGGATGGGCCGCGCAGGATACGGCCTCTGGTCGTAGTTAGCGCGGAGAGGGCGGCAGTGCACATTGCGCTATCGCATGGCACCGGTGCATCGCTGCATGATTTTGACCAAAGTCGTATGGAGTTTGTAATTTCATGGCGAAAACCCTGCTGATCCGGAACGCAAATGTCCTCGTGACCATGGACGAGGGCCGTCGGGAGATCGCGGGGGGCGGCTTGTTCGCCGAAGATGGCCGCATCACCGCCGTCGGCACCGGCGACGACTTGCCGGAAACGGCGGACGAGGTGATCGACCTTGCGGGCCATGTCGTCATCCCCGGCCTGGTGAACACCCATCACCATATGTATCAGAGCCTGACGCGGGCGGTGCCGGGGGCGCAGGATGCCGAACTCTTCGGCTGGCTCACCAGCCTCTATCCGCTGTGGGCGAAGCTGACGCCGGAGATGATCCGGGTCTCTACCCGCGTGGCCATGGCGGAATTGCTGCTCTCGGGCTGCACGACGTCGAGCGATCACCTCTATATCTATCCGAACGGCTGCCGGCTCGAGGATTCGATCGAGGCCGCGGCCGATATCGGGATGCGTTTCCACGCCTGCCGCGGCGCGATGAGCGTCGGCGTCTCGAAAGGCGGCCTGCCGCCCGACAGTGTCGTCGAGGAGGAAGAGGCGATCCTGAAGGATGCCGCCCGCCTGATCGAGACCTGGCACGATCCCGCGCGCTTCTCGATGCTGCGGATCGCGGTCGCGCCCTGTTCGCCCTTCTCGGTCAGCCGCGACCTGATGCGCGAGGCGGCGAAACTGGCGCGCCACTACGGCGTCTCGCTGCATACCCATCTGGCCGAGAACGTGAACGACATCGCCTACAGCCGTGAGAAATTCGGCATGACCCCGGCCGAATATGCCGAGGATCTGGGCTGGGTCGGGCCCGATGTCTGGCACGCCCACTGCGTCCAGCTCGACGAGGCGGGGATCGACCTTTTCGCCCGCACCGGCACGGGTGTCGCCCATTGCCCCTGTTCCAACATGCGCCTCGCTTCCGGCATCGCGCCCATCCGCAAGATGCGCGACCGGGGCGTCTGCGTCGGCCTCGGCGTCGACGGCTCCGCCTCCAACGATGGCGGCAACATGCTGGGCGAGGTGCGTCAGGCCCTGCTGCTCGCCCGGGTCGGCTTCGGCCCCGCGGCCATGACCGCGCGCGAGGCGCTGGAGATCGCCACGCTGGGCGGCGCCAGGGTGCTGAACCGGGCCGATATCGGCGCGCTCGCTCCCGGCATGGCGGCGGACCTCGTCGCCTTCGATCTGTCGGGGGTCGGTTTCGCTGGCGCCTTGCACGATCCCGTCGCCGCCCTTGTCTTCTGCGCGCCGGAACGGGCGGCGCTTTCCGTCGTCAACGGCCGGGTGGTGGTGCGGGACGGGCAACTGGCCAGCCTCGACCTGCCGCTGGTGATCGAGCGGCACAACCGGCTCGCCCGCGCGCTCGCGACCGACTGACGGTTGCCCCTCGCGAAAATTGATTGCCTTCGCCGATCATAAAACTTGACCATTTGATCAGGTTTTGGTGAGCTTGAACGACAGGGGTTCACACGGGAAGGGCGGTCCATGGCGCTGGCAGGGCAGGTCGGGGGCAATTGCCCCAAGGGGGCGAATGGATCGCCGATCGAATTCGATCTTCACGCGCCGCTGACCGGCCATCAGGCGAGGGTGGAGGCGGAGCGTTGTTACTATTGCTATGACGCGCCCTGTACCACCGCCTGTCCGACCTCGATCGACATCCCGCTGTTCATCCGCCAGATATCGACCGGCAACGAGCTCGGCGCGGCGAAGACCATTCTCGACAGCAACATCATGGGCGCCATGTGCGCCCGGGTCTGCCCGACCGAGCAATTGTGCGAACAGGCCTGCGTCCGCAACACGGCGGAGGACAAGCCGGTGACCATCGGTCTCCTGCAACGCCACGCGACCGATGCCCTGTTCGACGACGGCCGTCAGCTCTATGGCGTGGGCGCGCCCACGGGCAAGACGGTGGCCATCGTCGGCGCCGGGCCGGCGGGGCTTGCCTGCGGCCATGCCCTCGCCCGCCTCGGCCATGCGGTCACGATCTTCGAGGGACGGGCGAAATCCGGCGGCCTCAATGAATATGGCATCGCCGCCTACAAGGCGGCGGGCGGCATCGCCGCGCGCGAGGTCGATTACATCCTCGGCGTCGGCGGGATCGAGGTGAAGCACGACACCCGCCTTGGCCGCGACATCAGCCTCGATCTCTTGCGCAGCCAGTTCGACGCGGTCTTCCTCGGCATGGGGCTGGGCGGGGTGAATGCGGTCGGCATCCCGGGCGAGGGCCTCGCCGGTGTCGAGGACGCGGTCGGTTTCATCGCCGCGCTGCGCCAGGGCGTGCCGGCGCCGGTCGGTCGCCGGGTCGTGGTCATCGGCGGCGGCATGACCGCGATCGACGTCGCGGTGCAGGCCCGGCTGACGGGGGCGGAGGATGTCACCATCGTCTATCGCGGCGCCGAAAGCGCCATGAAGGCCAGCCCTTACGAGCGGGAGGTGGCGCGCAGCCGCGATGTCCGCATCAAGACCGGCCTCCGCCCGAAGGCGATCGTGGGCGAGGGCGGCCGGGTGATGGCGGTCGAGTTCGCCTATGCCGACGGGCGGGATGAAACCTGCGTGATCCCGGCCGATCAGGTGTTCAAGGCGGTGGGGCAGAGTTTCCTCGCGGGCGACGGGGCCTCGGCGCTCGCCCTCGATGGCGGGCGGATCGCGGTCGATGCCGGGCGGGCGACCTCGCTGCCCGGGGTCTTCGCCGGGGGCGACTGCGCCGCGGGTGGTCAGGACCTGACCGTCGCCGCGGTCGAGGACGGCAAGATCGCCGCCCTCTCCATCGACAGCTATCTGCGCGCCTGAGGGGGATGCCATGGCCGATCTGACCACCACTTTCGCCGGCATCAAGTCGCCCAATCCGTTCTGGCTCGCCTCGGCGCCGCCGACCGACAAGGCCTATAACGTCATCCGTGCCTATCAGGCGGGTTGGGGCGGCGTCGTCTGGAAGACCCTGGGCGAGGCGGGGCCGCCGGTCGTCAATGTGAACGGCCCGCGTTACGGCGCGCTGCACGGCGCCGACCGCCGGGTGATCGGCTTCAACAATATCGAGCTGATCACCGACCGGCCGCTGGAGCTGAACCTCCAGGAAATCAAGCAGGTGAAGCGCGACTGGAAGGACCGCGCCCTCGTCGTCTCGCTCATGGTGCCTTGCGAGGAAGAGGCGTGGAAAGCCATCCTCAAGCAGGTGGAAGAGACCGAGGCCGATGGCGTCGAGCTGAATTTCGGCTGCCCGCACGGCATGTCGGAACGCGGCATGGGCTCGGCCGTCGGCCAGGTGCCGGACTACGTCGAGATGGTCACCCGCTGGTGCAAGCAGCACAGCCGGATGCCGGTCATCGTGAAGTTGACCCCCAACATCAGCGACATCCGCGCTCCGGCGCGGGCGGCGAAACGGGGCGGGGCCGACGCGGTCTCGCTGATCAATACGATCAATTCGATCATCGGCGTCGATCTCGACGCCATGACCATCGCGCCCTCGACCGACGGCAAGGGCACCCATGGTGGCTATTGCGGCCCGGCGGTGAAGCCGATCGCCATGAACATGGTGGCGGAAATCGCCCGCGACGCCGAGACGCGGGGAATCCCCATTTCCGGCATCGGCGGCGTCACCACCTGGCGCGACGCGGCGGAATTCATGACCCTGGGCGCCGGCAACGTCCAGGTCTGCACCGCCGCCATGGTCTATGGCTTTCGCATCGTCGAGGAGATGATCACCGGCCTGTCCGAATGGATGGACGGCAAGGGCCACACCTCGACCGCGGATTTCATCGGCGGTGCCATTCCCAATGTCACCGACTGGCAGTATCTGAACCTCGACTACGCGGTGAAGGCGCGCATCGACCAGGACAAGTGCATTTCCTGCGGCCGCTGCCACATCGCCTGCGAGGACACCTCGCATCAGGCGATCACGGCCATGGTCGACGGCAAGCGCCGGTTCGAGGTGATCGACGAGGAATGCGTCGGCTGCAACCTCTGCGCCAGCGTCTGCCCGGTCGAGGATTGCATCACCATGGAGCCGATCACGGGGCTCGATCCCCGCACCGGGCGCGAGGTCGGGCGCAGCTACAGCAACTGGACCACCCACCCGAACAACCCCAATCGCAAGGCGGCGGAATAGGCCGCCGTCCTTCGCGTTGACTCCGCCGGCCAAGGCATTAAGACGGGGGCCTGCGGATGTGAGGGGTAGGGTGCGATGAAGGTTGGAATCGAGATGGGGGCGCAGTCGAATGGCGCGCCGGCCCTGCTCGATCTCGAGGAATTGCTGGCGACCCGTCTGCTCGTCCAGGGCAATTCGGGTTCGGGCAAATCCTACCTGCTGCGCCGCCTTCTGGAGCAGAGCGCGCCCTATGTGCAGCAGGCGGTGATCGACCCGGAGGGTGATTTCGTCACCCTGGCCGACGAATACGGCCATGTGGTGGTCGAGGCGACGCGCTCGGAAGCGGACCTGACCCGAATCGCCGCCCGGGCGCGCCAGCACCGGGTCTCGGTCGTGCTCAGCCTCGAGGGGCTGGATGCCGAGGAGCAGATGCGCTGCGCCGCCGCCTTCCTCGGCGGGTTGTTCGATGCCGAGCGGGATTACTGGTATCCGATGCTGGTCGTCGTCGACGAGGCCCAGCTCTTCGCCCCCGCCGCCGCCGGCGACGTCTCGGACGAGGCGCGCAAACTCTCCCTCGGCGCCATGGCCAACCTCATGTCGCGCGGGCGAAAGCGCGGCCTCGCCGGCATCATCGCCACCCAGCGCCTGGCCAAGCTGGCGAAGAATGTCGCCGCCGAAGCCTCGAATTTCCTCATGGGCCGCACTTTCCTCGACATCGACATGGCGCGGGCCGGCGATCTTCTCGGCATGGACCGGCGCCAGACGGAAATGTTCCGCGACCTCGGCCGGGGCCATTTCGTCGCCCTTGGCCCCGCCCTGTCGCGGGTGCCGCTGGCGATCCGAATCGGGCCGGTGGTCACCAGCGCCCGCTCGACCAGCCCCATCCTGTTGCCGCTGCCGGAACAGCCGCCCGTCGATGCCCGCGATCTCATCTTCAAGGCGGGCGCGGACGAGCCGCCGGTCTATCGCCCGGCACCTCGGGCGCCGGCCCCGTCGCCCACCGCCGATATCCTGCTCGAACTCTCGCGCAGCCGGCCCAGCCTCGGCCCGCCGCCCCCGGCCGAGGAGCCGGACGATGGCCTGAGCGAGGAGGAGCGCCGCGCCGCGCATCAGGAAATCATGCGCGACATTCTCGCCGACCGGGATGCCGCCTATCGCACCAATGCCGTGCTCTATCAGGATTTTCTGGTCCGCTGCCGCATCCGCCGGCTGACCGGCTCGCCGCCGGACCTGCCGGCCTTCCGCCGCCTGCTGGCCATGGTCCGCGCGGGCATCGACCCGGAGGCCGGGGACGATTCGGCCTCGGCCCGGGCGATCGAGATGGCGTCGCGCCTGACCGAAGACCTGCAGGGCATTTTCCTGCTGCTGGCCCAGGCGGCCATCGCCGGCCAGCCCTGCCCGCCCGACGCGGCGATCGCGCAGGCTTACGGCACCCAGTCCCTGAGCCGGGCGCGCCGCCTGCTGACCTATCTCGAGGAATGCGGCCTCATCATCTGCCGCAACGATTTCCGGGGCCAGCGGGTGGTGGCGGTGCCGGAACTCGGCGTCGAATCGGCGCCGGGCGATGCCGCCGCCCCGGCGCGGGGGGCGGGGGGCTGAACATGGCGCTGATCGCGCATTACCGCGCCATGGCGCGCAACAATGCCTGGTCGAACGAGCGCCTGCTGCGCGCCTGCCTCAGCCTGTCCGCCGCCGACTTCGCGGCGCCGCGCGTGGGATTCTTCCCGTCGCTGGCGGCGACGCTGAACCATGTCCTGATCGTCGATCTCTATTACGTCGAAGGGCTGGAGAGCGGCCGCACTTCGCGCCGGCATTTCGAGACCGAGGTACCCCATCCCCGGGCGGCCGACCTGATCGAGGCCCAGCGCGCCGTCGACCGCCGCCTGATCGCGCTATGCGAGGCTCTGTCCGGGGACGATCTGGCCCGGCCCGTGCTGCTGGACCGCGGGGCAAGGGGGCAGATGCCCGAGACGGTGGCGACCGTGCTGCCCCATCTCTTCGTCCACCAGATCCATCATCGCGGGCAGGCCCATGCCATGCTGTCCGGCACGGCGGTGGCGCCGCCCCAGCTCGACGAATTCTTCCTCGACGAGGACGGTCCCGCCCTTCGCCGTGACCTCGCCGACTTCGGTCTCTGATCAGGGCGAGAGCAGGCGGGCGATGGCGAGGCGCATGGCCGCGAGCACGCCATCGCGGTTGATGTCGGGGTTGCGGATGGCGCGGATGGTCAGGCCCTCGTAGAGCGCGGCGATCACTTCCACCCGGCCCATCAGGTCGTCGCGGTTCGAGGCTTCGGTGCAGCCGCAATCGGCGGCGATCATCTCGGCCAGGGTGTTGCGCATGGCGGCGTCGCTCTGCCGCACAAGGTCGGCCACCCGGGGATTGCGGCCCGCCTCCGCCGTCACTTCGAGGAACAGGCCGGCATAGTCCGGGTCGCACATGTCGTCGAAACCATGGTCGGCCTGATCGACCATGGCGTCGACGAAAGAGCCGTCCGACTCGTGCAGGCGGCGGATGGCGGCGCGGAATTCCTCGAGGTCGTCTTCGATGAAGGCGGCGATGATCGCCTCCTTGTTCTCGAAGTAGTGGTAGATATGGCCGACGCTCATGCCCGCTTCCTTGGCCAGCGCCGCCATCGAGGTGGAATGGAAGCCGTTGCGGCGAAAGCAGCGGATCGCCGCCTCGATCACCTGACGCCGGCGCGATTCCGCCCGGCTGTCGGCGCTGTCTTCATCTGCAACCATGACGCCCTTCCATCGGCCCTGACCCTCCAAGTTGGGGAATTGCCGAAATCCGCACTTGACTTCATGTTAGAATGAACATTCATTCTATACAACATCGTCGTTGAAGCGGTGACTGAATTCCAGCCGGGGGGCAGGGCGGAGGAGCGAGGGCGGGGCGCAAGTTCCGCTGCATTCCGGTTAGCACAGGTGCCGCATGTCGTTCATGAAGCGAGTTTCCCTGGTCGCGGGTTCGATGGCCGTTTCCGCGTCCTTCCTCCTTTCCGCCTGTGATCAGCCGTCGCAGCAGCAGGGCGGGGGTATGCCGCCCATGGGGCCGGTCGAGGTCGGGGTGGTGGCGATCGCGCCGTCTCGCGTGGTCCTGACCTCGGACCTGTCGGGCCGTGTCGTCCCCGTCCGCCGCGCTGAAATCCGGCCGCAGGTCAACGGCCTGATCACCGACGTGCAGTTCCGCGAGGGCGCCGAGGTCAAGGCGGGCGATCCGCTCTATCAGATCGACGCCGCGCCCTATCAGGCGGCGGTCGATGCCGCGCTGGCGGCCCAGGCCAAGGCGGAAGCCGGCGTCGATCTCGCCCGGCTGGACGAACGACGCTATGCCGAACTGGTGCGCACCAATGCGACCAGCCGGCAGAACTACGACAATGCGGTCGCCGTGCTGAAACAGGCGCAGGCGGATCTCGCCGCGGCCAAGGCGACGCTGGCGGCGGCGCAGGTCGATCTGGAGCGCACGCATATTCTCGCCCCGATCACCGGCCGCATCGGTCGCTCGGCGGTCTCTCAGGGCGCGCTGGTCAAGGTTGATCAGGACATGACCCTGTCGACGATCCAGCAGCTCGATCCCATTTTCGTCGATCTGACCCAGTCGAACGCCGAATTGCTGCGGCTGAAGGCCGACATGGCGCGCGGCCAGCTTTCGGGCGTCGAGGCCGGCAGCGCCAAGGTCACCCTCACCCTCGAGGACGGCTCGGCCTACGAACTGCCCGGCGAGCTGAAATTCTCGGAAGCGGTGGTGAGCGAAAGCACGGGCTCCGTCACCCTGCGCGCGCTCTTCCCCAATCCGGACGAGCGCCTGCTGCCCGGCATGTTCGTCCGCGCCAAGGTCGAGGTCGGGGTGGAGGAACAGGGCATCCTGGTGCCCCAGCGCGGCATCACCCGCACCCCCACGGGCCAGGGCACGGCCCTCGTCGTCAACGACAAGGGCGAGGTCGAGGCGCGGCAGGTCGTGGCCGAGCGGACGGTGGGCGATGCCTGGCTCGTCACCTCGGGCATCGTCGCGGGCGACAAGGTCATCGTCGAGGGCTTGCAGAAAATCCAGCCGGGAATGCCGGTGAAGGTCGTGGAGCCGACGGCTTCGGCCACGCCGGCCGCGCAGTAACAGGGGCGCGTCATGGCCAATTTCTTCATCGACCGGCCGATCTTCGCCTGGGTGATCGCGATCGTGATCATGCTGGCGGGCGGCCTCGCCATCTTCGGCCTGCCGATCGCGCAATATCCCGCGATCGCGCCGACCACCATTTCCATCACCTCGACCTATCCCGGCGCCTCGGCGAAGGCGCTGGAGGATTCGGTGACCCAGGTCATCGAACAGAAGATGAAGGGCATTGATCACCTGCGCTACATGGCCTCGACCTCGTCGTCGTCGGGTCTGTCGGTGATCACCCTGACCTTCAATTCGGGCACCGATCCCGACATCGCCCAGGTGCAGGTCCAGAACAAGCTGGCCCTCGCCACCCCCAGCCTGCCGCAGTCGGTGCAGCAGCAGGGCGTCGTCGTCGCCAAGGCGACCGACAATTTCCTGATGGTCATCGGTCTCGTCGCCGGTGACAGCGGCCAGACCCAGACCGACCTCGCCGACTATATCGGCGCCCAGCTGGTCGATCCCCTGAGCCGGGTCGATGGCGTCGGCGACATCCAGGTCTTCGGCAGCCAGTATGCCCTGCGCATCTGGCTCGACCCCGCGCGCCTGAACGCCTTCGGCCTGACCGCGAGCGACGTCACCGCCGCCCTGCAGGCGCAGAACGTGCAGGTCTCGGCCGGCCAGCTGGGCGGTACGCCGCCGGTTCCTGGGCAGGAATTGAACGCGACCATCGTCGCCCAGTCGCTGCTGACCTCGCCCGAGCAGTTCGCCGCCATCCTGCTGAAAGGTGCCAGCACGGGCGCCCGCGTCACCCTCGGCGATGTCGCCCGGGTGGAGGTCGGGTCCGAAAGCTATGACGTCATCGCGCGCTACAACGGCGTGCCGGCGGCGGGCATCGGCCTGAAGCTGGCGGCCGGGGCCAATGCCCTGTCCACCGCGGAAGCGGTGCGGGCCAAGATGACCGAGCTTTCAGCCTTCTTCCCGCCGGGCGTCCATGCCGTCTACCCCTATGACACCACGCCCTTCGTGAAGATCTCGATCGAGGAAGTGGTGAAGACGCTGATCGAGGCGATCATCCTCGTCTTCGTCGTCATGTATGTCTTCCTGCAGAATTTCCGGGCGACACTGATCCCGACCATCGCCGTGCCGGTCGTACTGCTCGGCACCTTCGGCGTCCTGTTCGCGCTTGGCTATTCCATCAACGTGCTGACCATGTTCGCCATGGTGCTCGCCATCGGCCTGCTGGTCGACGACGCCATCGTCGTCGTCGAGAATGTCGAGCGCGTGATGAGCGAGGAGGGCCTGTCCCCGCGCGAGGCCACGCGCAAGTCGATGGGGCAGATCACGGGCGCCCTCGTCGGTATCGCCCTTGTTCTTTCCGCCGTGTTCGTGCCGATGGCCTTCTTCTCGGGCTCGGCCGGCGTCATCTACCGCCAGTTCTCGGTCACCATCGTTTCGGCCATGGTGCTGTCGGTGCTGGTCGCGCTGGTGCTGACGCCCGCGCTTTGCGCCACCATCCTCAAGCCCGTGCACAAGGGCGAAGGACACCGCCACGGCGGTCTGTTCGGCTGGTTCAATCGTGGCTTCGATGCCGCCAGCCGGGGCTACGAGCGCAGCGTGGGCGGCCTCCTGAAGCGGATACCGGCAGTCTTCGTCGTCTATCTCGCCATCGTGGTCGGCCTCGGTTTCCTGTTCGTCCGGCTGCCCACCTCGTTCCTGCCGGACGAGGATCAGGCGATCCTGTTCGGCCAGGCCCAGCTGCCCGTCGGCGCGACGCAAGAACGGACGATGGAGGTGGTGAAGCAGATGGAGCAGCACTTCCTCGGCGATCAGGGCGAGGCGGTGAATTCCATCTTCACCGTCCAGGGCTTCTCCTTCGGCGGCAACGGCCAGAACGTCGCCCTTGCCTTCGTCGGCCTGAAGGACTGGGCCGTGCGCCAGCGCCCGGACCTCGCGGTGCAGGCGGTGGCCGGCCGGGCCATGGGCACCTTCATGGCGATCAAGGACGCCATGGTCTTCGCCTTCGCGCCGCCCGCGGTGATCGAACTCGGCAATGCCTCGGGCTTTGACCTGCAGCTGAAGGATCTTGGCGGTATCGGCCACGACCGTCTGCTGATGGCGCGCAACATGCTGCTGGGCATGGCGGGGCAGGACCCCCGCCTGATGGGCGTGCGCCCCAACGGCCAGGAGGACGAGCCGCAGTACCGCATCGACATCGACGTCGTGCGGGCGGGCAGCCTTGGCCTCTCCATCGCCGACATCAACGCCACCCTGTCGACCGCCTGGGGCGGCGCCTATGTCAATGATTTCGTCGACCGGGGCCGCATCAAGAAGGTCTATGTCCAGTCCGACGCGCCCTACCGCATGACGCCGGAAGACCTGAACCGCTGGCATGTCCGCAACGACAAGGGCGAGATGGTGCCCTTCTCGGCCTTCGCCTCCGCGCGATGGGACTTCGGTCCGGCCCGGCTGGAGCGCTACAACGGCCAGCCCTCGTTCTCGATCCAGGGCTCGGCCGCGCCGGGCCTGTCGTCGGGTGACGCCATGCTGGCGATGGAAGAGCTGATCGCCAAGCTGCCGCCCGGTGTCGGCTATGAATGGACAGGCCTTTCGGATCAGGAACGGGCTTCGGGCGATCAGGCGCCGATGCTCTATGCCATCTCGATCCTCGTCGTCTTCCTCTGCCTCGCCGCGCTTTACGAGAGCTGGTCGATTCCCTTCTCGGTCATTCTCGTCGTGCCGCTTGGCGTCATCGGCGCCGTGCTCGCCGCCAGCCTGCGCGGCCTCTCCAACGACATCTTCTTCCAGGTCGGGCTGCTGACCACGGTCGGGCTGTCGGCGAAGAACGCGATTCTGATCGTCGAATTCGCCAAGGAGCAGCAGGAGAAGGGCATGGACCTGATCGCGGCGACGCTGGAAGCCGTGCGCCTGCGCCTGCGCCCGATCCTGATGACCTCGCTCGCCTTCATCCTCGGCGTCTCGCCGCTGGTGCTGGCCAATGGCGCGGGTTCGGGCGGGCAGAACGCCATCGGCACCGGCGTGATGGGCGGCATGATCGCGGCGACCGTGCTCGGCATCTTCTTCGTGCCGGTGTTCTTCGTCATGATCCGCCGCCTGTTCTATCGCAAGGCGGCGACCCCGGCGCCGCAGCCGGCGGAATGACGGGAAGGGGCGCCCGCGGTGGCGCCCCTTCTTTATGTCAGAGCTTGTTCTTCACGTCGCGGGCGCCGTCCGAAATGGCGTCGCCCGTGTTGCGGATGTCGCGGCCGGCCCCTTCGATCGTGTTGCAGGCGGCGGTCAGGCCGACCAGACCGAACAGAACGACGAGCCAGAGCTTCCTCACCATGATCCTTTTCTCCGTCGGGACATTTCGCAGCTTCACCTTGCCACGAAAAAGGGCGGGCGCCGACTGGCACCCGCCCCGAAATTCGGGATTGTTCCGGGCCGATCAGGCGCGGAAGTAACCGCCGCAGGCACCGCAGACGATATCGACGTAATAGTTGGTGTCGAGACCGACGGTCCAGCCGACATGGCCGCACCAGGGGCACTGGGTATAGCCGCTGTAGGCGGCCTGACCTTCGGTTTCGGTCTGCGGCGGCTTGGCCAGCAGGATGCCGAGCTTGCTCTTGTCGATGCTGGCGACGTCGGCCGGATCGGTCTTGGTGCCGCGCTTGATGGTCAGTTCATTGGACATTTCGGACATCCCCCCGGGGAAAACTAGAGACCGGCCGGGCCGGCGCGCGGGATAGTATCGGAATTCGCGCGCGATAGAAACACTGTGCCGCGACGGCGCCGGGCATGTAGAGATGGGGGAAAGAGGAGGGACTCGATACCATGGGTGTTGCGGCACTGATCACGGGCGGAACCAAGCGCATCGGCGCGGCCATCGCTGTCCGGTTGGCCGAGGATGGTTACGATCTGGTGCTGCAGACCCGCGATCCCGCGACCGCGACGGTCCCGCCGGAACTTGCCGGGCGGGCGGAACTCGTCGCCCTCGATCTCGATGACGGCGAAGGGTTGCCGGCGGCGGCGGATGCGCTGTTCGCCCGGCGACCGGACATCGGCCTTATCGTCAACAATGCCTCGCGATTCGAGCCGGACGATTTTCGCAGTCTCGATTCGGGCAGTTTCAACCGGCACATGGCGGTGAACGCCCTCGCGCCGCTGTTGCTGATCCAGGCCCTCGACCGCGCCATCGGCAGGGGCGCGGTCGTCAATGTGCTCGACGCCAAACTGGCCTGGCCGCATCCCGATTTCCTGTCCTACACCCTGGGCAAGGCGGCGCTGGCCACGATCACCGATCTCGCGGCCCGCTATTTCGCGCCGCGCATCCGGGTGAACGGCGTCGCCCCCGGCCTGACCCTGATCAGCCCGTTTCAGGACGAGGCGCGGTTCCGTGCCGAGCAGGGCAAACTGCCCCTTGGCCCCGGTCTCGGTCCGCGCGATATCGCGGAGGCGGTCGCCTTCCTCGCCCGCGCGCCGCAGGTGACGGGGCAGGTCATCGCCGTCGATGGCGGCGAGCGTTATCTGTCGCGGCAGCAGGACCCGTCCACGCCCCTGCGACAATAGAGTCCGGCAGTGTCGCCAAAACGGTGTCTCTTACACTGGATTTGGCTGAAACCCGGTGCTTGCATGACGCCATGGTTGTGCACCGGCGGATCATCCTTGCTGTCCTGGTGTTGCCGGTCCTGGCGGCCGGCGCCCGCGCCGGTGAATTGCGCGACGAGACCACGGTCGATATCGCGCCGGTGCTCGAATCGTCGCGCTCGGCGGGCCTTGACGTTCAACCGCCGCCCGGCCGGCAGAGTGCCATTCGCCCACCCCGCGAATGGTCGCTTGGCCCTCTGGCCGAACCGGCGCCCCAGGCCGCGAAGGACGAAGGCCTGCGCCTGTCCTTCGGCACGGGCGAGGATGGCACGCCGATCCTGCTGCGCCCCGATGCCGCCGACGCCATCGGCGGCATGATCCAGTTCCACAAATCGCTGCCCTGAGGGGCCGTCTGCCCGAGATCCCAGTCGGCGCCCCGGCGAAGGCCGGGGTTTTGTGACATCGGCGCCCCGGCGAAGGCCGGGGCTTTGTGACAGAAGGGAAGGGCGCCCTATTCCGCCGGCGCCGCGCGCTTGCTCCGCCATAGCCGCTTGATATCGGCCGAGGTCGAGCCCTGGCCATCTTCGCGCCAGCCGGGCGGGCCGAACAGGGTCATCAGCCGGCCGCGCCAGCTCTTCGCCCGGGCGAGGTCGCGGCCGATCGCCACCCATTCGTGAAAGGCGATGATCAGCGGGTTGAAGGTGCCGATATTCTTCACGATGCCATAGCGGCAGGGCTCGGCATCGTCCTCGGGCACGAAACTGCCGAACAGATGGTCCCAGACGATCAGGATGCCGGCGTAATTGGCGTCGAGATATTTCGGGTTGGTCGCGTGATGCACCCGGTGGTGCGACGGCGTGTTGAACACCGCCTCGAACCAGCGGGGCAGGCGGCGCACCGCCTCGGTATGGATCCAGAACTGATAGACGAGGCTGACGCCCATCTGGAAGAAGATCAGTTCGGTCGGAAAGCCGAGCAGCGACAGCGGCAGCCAGCACAGCCAGGTCAGGGCGATCTGGCCGGTCCAGGTCTGGCGCAGCGCGGTCGACAGATTGTAGTGCTGCGACGAATGGTGGTTGATATGGGCCGCCCACCAGATGCGATGCTCGTGGCTCAGGCGGTGGAACCAGTAGTAGCAGAAGTCCTCGGCGAAGAAGACCGCGACGAAGGCCCACCACTGATAGCCGATGTCGAACAGGGCAAAGCCGTGCACCCATTCGAAGGCGGCATAAAGCGCGACCCCCTTGAGCAGACCCGGAATCAGGCTGCCGAAGCCCATGCTTAGGGACGCGGCCGCATCCTTGTACTCATAGGCGACGCCGCCCTTGCGTTTCATCCAGAACAATTCGGCCGCGATCAGCAGGCCGAACAGCGGTATGGCATAGAAGACCGGATCAGGCAGGGTCATGCCGGTTGTTCCTCCCCTTATTGCGGGCATAGTAACGACCCGCCACGCGGCGGTCATGGAAATTTGTGATTAATTGTCATCTTTTGGGCGGGCGTGATGTCTGAAGCAACGGCGAAACGGGACGAGGGCGGCTGGGGCGCGGTGTTGGCCGACCGGCATTTTCCCGCCTTCCTGCTGCTATGTTTCGGCATCTGGTTGCACGCCGCCGATGCGATGCTGACCGCGACGGTGATTCCGGTGCTGGTGGTCGACATCGGCGGCGCTGAATTCATCGCCTGGACCATGGCGCTCTATGTCCTCGCGTCGATCGTCGCGGGTTCCGCCGCGGGCCTTGCCGCGCGGCGCCTCGGCATGAAGGCGGCGATCTGCGGCGGGGCGATCGTCTATGGCCTTGGCTGCGCGGTCAGCGCGCTTGCCCCGGACATGGCGGTGATGCTGGTCGGCCGGGCGATGCAGGGCTTCGGCGGCGGCGCCATGGTCGCCCTTGCCTATGTCGCCCTGACCGCGCTGTTTCCGGCGCCGATGTGGCCGCGGCTTTATGCCTGCATCTCGGGCATCTGGGGCGGCGCCTCGCTGTGCGGGCCGCTGATCGGCGGGCTCTTCGCCGAGGCGGGCCTGTGGCGCGGCGCCTTCTGGGCCTTCGCCGGGCAGGCCGGGCTTCTCCTCCTTCTCTTCCTCGTCTTCCTGCCGAAGACCGCGCCCGAGCAAGGCGCGCAGCCGGCGGTGCCTTGGGGCCGGCTCGGGCTCGTCGCCCTCGGCGTGCTCGGCATCGCGGTCGCGGGCATTCTGCTCGCCATCGTGCCCGCGCTGATCGCCGGTCTGGGCGGCATTGCCGTGCTCGCCGTGGCGGCGGGGATCGACCGGCGCCAGAAGCGCCCGATCCTGCCGCGCGGCGCCTTCGGCCGGGGCTCGGTCGCCGGGGCCGGTTATCTGATGATCCTCGGGCTTTCCATCGCGACCATGCCCTTCACGACCTATGGCCCCATCCTGATGGAGCAGATTCACGGCACCGGGCCGCTGGTCGTCGGCTATGTCATCGCCGCCGAATCCATTGCCTGGACCATCACCTCGGTCTCGGTCTCAGGCGCCGGTCCGGCGTGGGAACGGCGCCTGATCCTGGGCGGCGCCAGCATCATCACGCTGGGCATGATCGGCCTCGGTTGGGCCGTGCCTTACGGCGGCCTGTGGTCGACACTGGTCTTCGCCGCCCTGCAGGGCGGTGGCGCCGGCTTCTGCTGGAGCTTCGTCACCCGGCGCATCGTCCATGCCGTCGGGGATGAGGAGAAGACGCTGGCGGCGGCGGCCGTGCCCACGATCCAGCTGCTCGGCTATGCCCTGGGCGCCGCCGGGGCGGGCATCATCGCGAACGCCGGGGGCCTTGGCACCGATCCCAACCCGGCGACGGCACTCGCCGCCGGGCCGTGGATTTTCCTGCTGTTCGCGCCTTTCGCCTTCGCCGGGATCGAGGCGGCGCGCCGCGCCACCCGGGCCTGAGGGCCTATTCGGCGGCTTGCGGGCGGCGCCGCGCCCAGGCGGCGCGAATGGTCTCGGACGTGGAACCCTCGCCATCCTCGCGCCAGCCGGGCGGGCCGAACAGCGCCATGAAGCGGCCGCGCCAGGTGGTGGCCGCGCGCAGGTCGCGCGCGATGCCGACCCATTCGTGGAAGCCGATCACCAGCGGGTTGAAGCTGCCGAGGTTCTTCACGATGCCGTAGCGTGGCGGGTCCGCCTCGACCTCGGCCTGGAAGGTGCCGAACAGCCGGTCCCAGACGATCAGCGTGCCGGCGTAATTGCGGTCGAGATAGCGGGGATTGGTCGCGTGATGCACCCGGTGGTGCGACGGCGTGTTGAACACCGCCTCGAACCAGGCCGGCATCTTGCCGATGGCCTCGGTATGGATCCAGAACTGATAGGCGAGGGACAGGCCATGGGCGGTCGCGATCGCCTCGACCGGAATGCCGAGCAGCGGCATCAGGGCATAGGGCGCCCAGGAGCCGGCGATGAGCCCGGTCCAGGGCTGGCGCAGCGCGGTCGACAGATTGTAGTGCTGCGAGGAGTGGTGCGTGACATGGGCCGCCCACCACAGGCGCCATTCGTGGCTCAGCCGGTGGCTCCAGTAGAAGCAGAAGTCCTGGATGACGATCACAAGGGGCAGCGCCCACCAGATGCGCGCGTCCCAGTCGATCAGCCGGTACTGGTAGAGCCAGGCGAACAAGCCATAGAGCAGAAGCGCGATCAGCGCCCCGTCGACCAGATTGCCGAGGCCCATGGTGAGAGAGGCGACGCTGTCGCGCCATTCGTAGGAAACGCCGCCGCGCCGCTTCATCCAGAACAATTCGGCGAGGACGAGGACGACGAAGCCGGGAATGGCATAGTGCAGAAGGGCCAGCATTTCCATGACGATGGCCCCTTCCTCAAGCCTTGGCGAGGCGGCCCAGCCGCTCCGCCCAGGGACGGGTGTCGGCATCGCCGGTCGAGGCCAGCTCGAAATGATGGCGGCCAAAATCCTTGGTCTCGATGGCCAGACGGCCCGCTTCGAGGCTGCAGCGCGTGATGTCGCCAGGGCCGAGCAGGCGGCTGGGCAGCTTGTCGCCGAAGGCGAAGACGAGGCCGAGACGGGCACTGCGCCGGTCGGTCGCCAGCGCCGCGCGGCGGTCGGCGGCGACCCAGACGTCCTCCGCCTCGAAATCCTGCCAGTCCTCGCCGAGGCGCCGGCGGGCGAGGGCTTCGTCGAGCGCGGGCGCGGTCGCCCCGCGCGAGGCGAGATAGATGGCGCCCATCAGACCGGCAGCCGCGAAACCCGCCAGAATCAGCGGCAAGACCTCTTCCATCCGTCCCTCCCGGAACCTTATCCTCGCACCGTCAGGCGGCGCTTGTTCGTGAGCAAGGCTCACTTTAGAGTGCGGCCGTCGGGCCGCCAAGCGCAATCGCGCCCGGTATCCGCAGGAGGAATGCGAAAATGCCTGTCGTTCACGTCTGCCCCCTGGCCGAATTGACCCGGGTCGCGCGCCGTGTCCGGCCCAGCCATGTCGTCACCCTGCTCGATCCCGGCGACTGGCCCGAAACGCCGGACGGCATCGCGCCCGAGCGCCACCACCGGGTCGGCGTCCATGATTATGCCGAACCGGTCGACGGCATGACCATCCCGGAAGAAGCCCATATTCAGGGCCTGATCGACTTCCTGCGCGGCTGGGACGCCAGCGCGCCGATCCTGATCCATTGCTGGGCCGGTATTTCCCGCTCCAGCGCCAGCGCCCTGATCACCCTTGCCCTGCATAATCCGGGGCGGGAGCTGGAGGCGGCGCAGGCGATCCGGGCGCAATCCGCGGTCGCCTCGCCCAACCGCCGCATCGTCGCCATCGCCGACCGTCTGCTCGGCCTTGACGGCCGGCTGAGCGCCGCCGCGGCCGCCATGGGGGCACCGCGCCTCGCCTATGTCAACGAGCCGTTCGAAGTACCGCTGAATCTCTGGGCCGAGTGAGGCACCGGGGGGCATAAAGACAAATAAGGGGAGAGTTCATGTCCAAGTCCGTGTTCATCACCGGTGCCGCGCGCGGCATCGGCGCCGCCATCGCGCGGCGTTTCGCCCGCGAGGGTTATTTCCTCGGCCTCGTCGACCTGAACGCCGACGGTGTCGCCGCCCTCGCGCGCGAGCTGGGGCCGGATCGCTGCTTCCACGCCGCGCTGGATGTCACCGATTTTTCGTCTTTCGAGAAGGTGCTGGGCGATTTCGTGACGGCGGCCGGCGGACGGCTGGACGTGCTCGTCAACAATGCGGGCGTCGCCAAATTCGCGCCCTTCGACCAGATCACCCCGGCCTTCCACGCGACCACCATCGACGTGAACCTGAAGGGCGTGGTGAACGGGTTCCACGCCGCCTTGCCCCATCTGAAAAAGACGCCGGGTTCCGCCGTGGTCTCGCTCTGCTCCGCCTCGGCCCTGTATGGCGTGCCGGGGCTCGCGGTCTATTCGGCGACGAAATTCGCGGTTCGCGCCCTGACCGAGGCGCTGGCGCAGGAATTCGAGGTTTACGGCATCAAGGTCTCGGACATCATGCCCAGCTTTGTCCATACCGACATGGTGCACAGCCAGGGGGCGGACGCGGGCAAGGCCCTGTCCAAGATGGGCGGCATCCCGCACAAGCCGGAAGATATCGCCGAGCTGGCGTGGAAGGCGGTCGAAGGTGACAGGCGCCACTGGCCCGGCAACGCGGAGGTCGCCTTCGGCCTCAAGGTCGCCGGCCTGTTCCCGGGGCTTCTGCGCCGGATGATGACGCCGATGAAGGCGATGCGCTGACGCTGGCCTTGCGCCAGCGCGCCGGGCTTTGCCCGGTCCAGCGGCGGAAGGCGCGGACGAAGACGGCGGCTTCGGCATAGCCAAGACGGAGCGCGATCGCCTCGACCGTCAGGGTGCCGGCGGCCAGCAGGCGCTGTGCTTCGCCTTGGCGCAGGCGGTCGCGCTCCGCCGTGAAGCTGGTGCCGGCGGCGTCGAGAGCGCGTTGCAGGCTGCGCAGGCTGGTGTTCAGGGCCGCCGCCGCCGCCTCGGCGGTCAGGGACATGCCCGCGGCCAGCCGCGCCGCCAGCAGGCGCCGCACCGCCGCCACCATGCCTTCCGCCGACAGGCGCTCGCGCACCAGATCGTCGGCATGACGGCGCAGCAGGCTGTTCAGGGCTTCGTTGGCCGCGCGGACGGGGGTGGAGAGCTGGGCCCGGCGCCAGACCAGGGCATTTTCCGGCGCCCCGAAGCGCAAGGGCGCCGCGAACAGGGCCTGCCACGGGCCGGCATCGCGCGGCGCGGCGCGGGTCAGGCGGACTTCCTCGGGCGCGAGATCGGCAAGGCCGGTGATCCAGCGCGCGAGGGTAAGACTGCCGGCGAGGGCGGCGTCGATCCGCATCGCGGCCAGCGGCCAGTCGGCGCGCAAGGGCCGGTAGCGCATGAGGACGCGGCCCGGCTCGTGCCCGACCTCGATCGCCCCACCTTCCCCGACGAGGGCGGTCAGCCGCCCGGCCTCGGCAAGGGCCCCGCCGAGATCGGCCGCCGTCATCATCACCTGGCCGAGCACGCTGTAGCTGCCGGGTTGCACCCGCCGCCCGACCGCGATGCCGAAGGCGGGATCGCCGGTCGCCTGCGCCGCCGCCTGCCACAGGCGGTCGACGGCGGACAGCGGCAGCACGGCATCGGGCCGGGTCAGCAGGGCGGGCTCGATCCCCGCCGCCGCCGCCAGCGCCTCGCCGCCGCCGGGGATGAAGGCCGCCGCCGTCTCGATCAGGGTCGCCACATAGGCGGAGAGAACGCCGCTGCCGATCATGGCCGCCAGTGTCGCGCCTTGGCGCGAAAAGTCAATTTCCCGGCGGCTGCAGTCAATGACCCAAGTCTCGAATGCGATTAGATGTCATGATCATCGCTACCGCCGACAGAAGCGGGCAGGAGGAATCATGGACTACGATCTGAAAATCGCGGGCGGCACCATCGTCGACGGCACGGGCGCGCCGGCTTTTCCGGGCGATGTCGCGGTGAAGGACGGCGTCATCGTCGCCGTCGGGGTCTGCCCCGGCACCGCCGCCCGGGTTATCGACGCTTCGGGCGCCATCGTCACCCCAGGGTTCGTTGACCTGCACACCCATTACGACGGCCAGGTCAGCTGGGACGCGGACCTTCGCCCCTCGGTCAATCACGGCGTGACCACGGCCATCCTCGGCAATTGCGGCGTTGGCTTTGCGCCGGTGCGCCCGGCCGACCATGACTGCCTGATCCGCCTGATGGAAGGGGTGGAGGATATTCCGGGCGTCGCCCTTGCCGAGGGGCTGAAGTGGAACTGGGAGAGTTTCCCCGATTACATGGCGGCGATCGACTTTCCCCACACCATCGACTTCGCCGTGATGGTGCCCCACGACCCCTTGCGCGTTTATGTCATGGGCGAGCGCGCGGTGCGCGGCGAGGCGGCGACACCCGATGATGTCGCGGAAATGCGCCGGCTGGTGCGCGAGGCGATGGAGGCGGGCGCCTTCGGTTTCGCCACCGGGCGCAGCGACACCCATCGCACCTCCGACGGTCTGTGCACCCCGGCATCCGAGGCGACGGTGGCGGAGTTGACCGGCATCGCCGAGGCGTTGAAGGGCCTCGACCACGGCGTGCTTCAGGCCGTCTCGGACTTCGACCTCGAAAAGGGGCCGGAGGAGTTCGAGCGGGAATTCGACATCGTCGAGACTTACGCCGCGACCGCGCCCGACCACCCGACCTCGATCACCCTGATGGAGCGGCCGCTCGATCCCCGGCAGTGGCGCCGCATCGTGGCGCGGGCCGAGGCGGCGAAGCAGAAGGGCGTTACCATCCGCCTGCAGACGGCGCCGCGCGCGGTCGGCGTCATGGTCGGTTTCCAGTGCACCTTCCACCCCTTCATGGGCCATCCGTCCTACAAGGCCATCGCCCATCTGCCGCTGGACGAGCGGGTGGCGCTGCTGCGCGATCCCGCGACCAAGGCCCGCCTCCTCGCCGAGACGCCGGACCGCATGGCCGCCGACGGCTCGTCGGTGCCGCCGATGGTCGACAAATTCCTCGCTTCGGTCGATTTCGTCTCGACCATGCTGTTCCGTCTGGGCGAGAGCCCGGATTACGAACAGCCCTTCGAGAAATCGCTCTATGCCGAGGCGCAAGGCCGGGGTGTCGCGCCGCTGGAGGCGATCTATGACGCCATGCTGGCGGAAGACGGGCGGGCGATGCTCTATTTCCCCTTCGCCAATTACGTCGAATTCTCCCTCGACAATGTCCTGACCATGATGCGCCATCCGCTCGCCCTCGCCGGCCTGTCGGACGGCGGTGCCCATGTCGGCACGGTGTGCGACGCCTCCTTCACCACCTTCCTGCTGTCCTATTGGGCGCGCGACCGGGTGAAGGGCGAGCGTCTCGGCCTTGAGAAGGCGGTGAACATGCTCACCGGGGCGAATGCCGCCCATGGCGGTTTTACCGATCGGGGCATCATCGCGGTCGGCAAGCGCGCCGACCTCAATGTGATCGACTTCGACCGCCTGGCGCTGAAATCGCCCCACATGGTGAAAGACCTGCCGGCGGGCGGCCAGCGCCTGCTGCAGGACGCGGTCGGCTACCGCGCGACCCTGGTTGCCGGCGTGCCCGTGATCGAGAACGACAGGCTGACCGGGGCGAAGCCCGGCCGGCTGGTGCGCATGGGGCAGGCCGCCGCCTGATGCGTCCCGCCTGACGCTTCTCGGCGGGGACTGCCCAAGACATGGGCAGTCCCCGCCGTGCGACGAAAAATCTGCTCGAAATCTGTTGCCTGCCGCCGCGACCGGACCCGATACTGATCTGACCAAACGGTCAGGTTCGGGCCTTGGGAATCGGGATCAGGGGCATGAGCGAGCAGCGCAATCTTTCGATCAACGGCGACCGCCTGTGGCAGAGCCTGATGGACATGGCGAAGATCGGCGCGACCCCCAAGGGCGGCGTCTGTCGCCTCGCCCTGACCGATGTCGACAAGGCGGGCCGCGACCTCTTCGTCGACTGGTGCCGGGCGGCGGGCTGCTCCATCACCGTCGACCGCATGGGCAATATCTTCGCCCGCCGGCCGGGCCGTAACAACGACCTCGCCCCCGTCGTCACCGGCTCCCACCTCGACAGCCAGCCCACGGGCGGGCGCTTCGACGGCGTTTACGGCGTGCTTGCCGGGCTCGAGGTGGTGCGCAGCCTGAACGACCTCGGCCTCGAGACCGAACACCCGGTCGAGGTCGCGGTCTGGACCAACGAGGAAGGCTCGCGCTTCGCCCCGGCCATGGTCGCCTCCGGCGTCTTCGCCGGGGTGTTCGACCTCGACTACGGCCTCTCCCGCGCGGATCCCGACGGCAAGACCATGGGCGAGGAACTGGCCCGCATCGGCTATGCCGGCGATGCCCCGGTGGGCCGCCCGGTCCATGCCTATTTCGAGGCGCATATCGAACAGGGCCCGATCCTCGAGGCCGAGGGCAAGACCATCGGCGTCGTCACCGACGCGCAAGGCCAGCGCTGGTACGAGCTGAACATTACGGGTGTCGAGAGCCATGCCGGCCCGACGCCGATGACCCGGCGCAAGGACGCCCTGCTGGGCGCCGCCCGCATCGTCGACCTCGTGAACCGCATCGGCCACCAGTTCGCGCCCCGTGCCTGCGCCACGGTCGGCATGATGCAGGTCTATCCCAATTCGCGGAACGTCATTCCGGGCAAGGTCTTCATGACCGTCGACTTCCGCCACCCGGAAGACGCGACCCTGGCCGAGATGGACAAGGCGATGCGCGAGGGTGTCGCGAAGATCTGCGACGAGATCGGCCTCGGGGCCGAGATCGACCAGATCTTCTATTACGCCCCGGTGCATTTCGACGACGCCTGTATCGACGCGGTGCGCAAGGGCGTGGCCGAACATGGCTTCACCGCCCGCGACATGGTCTCGGGCGCCGGGCACGACGCCTGTTATCTCGCGCGGGTGGCGCCCACGGGCATGGTGTTCATTCCCTGCATCGACGGCATTTCCCACAATGAGGTCGAGGATGCGACGCCGGAATGGGTCTCGGCCGGCGGGCAGGTGCTGCTGCGCGCCATTCTGGAAAAAGCGGGCCAGGTGAATTGACGGTGCCGCTGGCAGGTGGTGGAGCGGCGATGGCGGCCAAGGTTGTCGATATTGCGGGCCTGTCCCTGACCTTCGAGACGAAGGACGGGCCGGTCTACGCCCTGTCCAACGTCGATCTGACGATCCGGCGCGGCGAATTCGTCTCCTTCATCGGGCCGTCGGGCTGCGGCAAGACCACCTTGCTGCGCGTGATCGCCGACCTCGAGAAATCGACCGGCGGCAGCATCGCCGTCAACGGCCTGTCGCCCGAGGAAGCGCGGCTCCAGCGCGCCTATGGTTACGTCTTCCAGGCCCCCGCGCTCTATCCCTGGCGCAATATCGAGCGGAACGTGACGCTTCCCCTCGAGATCATGGGAATGCCAAAGGCCGAGCGGCAGGCGCGGGCGAAGAAATATCTCGAGCTGGTCAATCTCGGCGGTTTCGAGCGGAAATTTCCCTGGCAACTGTCGGGCGGGATGCAGCAGCGCGCTTCCATCGCCCGGGCGCTGTCGTTCGAGCCGGACCTGCTTTTGATGGACGAGCCCTTTGGCGCGCTCGACGAGATCGTGCGCGACCATCTGAACGAGCAATTGCTGCGCCTGTGGGACAAGACGGAAAAGACCGTGGTCTTCGTCACCCATTCGATTCCCGAGGCGGTGTTCCTGTCGTCGAAGATCGTCGTCATGTCGCCGCGGCCGGGCCGCATCATCGACGTGATCGAGACCGATTTCCCCCGGGGTCGCGGCCTCGACATCCGCGAGACCCCGGAATTCCTGAAGATCGCCCACCGGGTGCGCGAGGGTCTGCGCGCCGGCCACGCCTACGAGGATTGAAGGCGATGGCGGCGGCGAAACCGAAACCGATCGCGCGCCTCTTCGCCGGCCATGCCGGGCCGGTCGCCGTGCTCGGCCTCGCCCTTGTCGCGCTGTGGTACGCGGGTGCGGTCTGGCTGAACGCCGACCTTCAGATCGACGCTTTCGCCAGGGCCGGCACCGACTGGAATTTCACCGATCTCGTCGCCGGCACCTGGGCGCAGGAGCGGCCGCTGCTGCCCGCGCCCCATCAGGTGCTGGCGGAGCTTTGGCGCACCACGGTCGAGACCGGCATCGCCTCGAAGCGCAGCCTCGTGTTCCACGGCTGGGTCACCCTGTCGTCGACCCTGCTCGGCTTCGCGGCGGGGGCGCTGCTCGGCATCCTGCTCGCGGTCGGCATCGTCCATGTCCGGGTCCTGGAAAAGAGCCTGATGCCCTGGATCATCGCCTCGCAGACGATCCCCATCCTCGCGGTCGCGCCCATGGTCATCGTCGTGCTGGGCGCCATCGGGCTGAAGGGGCTGGTGCCGAAATCGGTCATCTCGACCTATCTCTGCTTCTTTCCGGTCGCTATCGGCATGGTGAAGGGCCTGCGCGCGCCCGACCTCCTGCAACTCGACCTGATGCGGACCTATAGCGCCAGCGCGCGCCAGACCTTCTTCTATCTGCGCTGGCCGACTTCGCTGCCCTTCCTTTTCGCCGGGCTGAAGGTCGCGATCTCGATCAGCCTCGTCGGCGCCATCATCGCCGAACTGCCGACGGGGGCGCAGGCCGGCCTCGGCGCGCGGCTGCTCGCCGGGTCCTATTATGGGCAGACGATCCAGATCTGGTCGGCCCTTGTCGCCGCCGCGCTGATGGCGGCGCTGCTCGTCGCGCTGATGGGCGCGATCGAGCGGCAGGTGGCACGCCTGATGGGGGCGCGGTCATGAGCGGGCTGCGCCATGCCCTGCTGTTCCTCGGCATCGCCGGCCTCGGCGCGATCGCCATGCTCGATGCCCATACGGGGGGCGAGGCGGGGGCGGGTTATGCCCTGTCGCTTCTGGCCCTGTCGCTGCTCGGCTGGCGCGGCCTTGCCCTGCTCGCCAATGCGCGGCTCGGCGATGCCCGGCGCCAGCGCCTCGCCGATCTTGCCGTGCCGGTGCTGTTCGGCCTGTGGATCGTCTTCCTGTGGCAGGCCGTGACCGTGGGGTTCGGCGTGCCGCAGGTGCTGCTGCCGCCGCCGTCCATGATCCTGGCCCGCATCCTCGGCTCCGCCGACATCCTGCTGGCCGATTTCCGCCAGACCTTCCTGCAGGCGGTGCTGGCGGGTTACGTCCTTGGCTGCGGTTCGGGCTTCATCGTCGCGCTGATCGCCGACCGGGTGCCCTTCCTCCAGCGCGGGCTGCTGCCGCTCGGCAACCTGGCCTCGGCCCTGCCCATCGTCGGCGTCGCGCCGATCATGGTCATGTGGTTCGGTTTCGACTGGCCGTCCAAGGCGGCGGTCGTCGTCATCATGACTTTCTTTCCCATGCTGGTGAACACGGTCGCCGGCCTCGCCGCCGCCGGCCGGCAGGAGCGGGAATTGCTCGGCACCTATGCCGCGAGCTGGGGCCAGAGCCTGCTGGCCCTGCGTCTGCCGGCGGCCATGCCCTTCATCTTCAACGCGCTGAAGATCAATTCGACCCTCGCCCTTATCGGTGCCATCGTGGCGGAATTCTTCGGCACGCCCATCGTCGGCATGGGCTTTCGCATCTCGACCGAGGTCGGGCGCATGAACCTCGACATGGTCTGGGCGGAAATCGTGCTGGCGGCGGTGGCGGGTTCGCTGTTCTACGGCCTCGTCGCCCTCGCCGAGCGGCGCGTGACCTTCTGGCATCCTTCTTTGCGGCAGCGTTAACAGGGGAGTTTAGGGGATGAAGAGACTGATCGCAGGTGCGGCCCTGATGGCCGTCAGCCTTGGCGCTTTCGCCGCGCAGGCGGCCGACAAGGTCACGCTTCAGCTGAAGTGGGTGACCCAGGCCCAGTTCGCCGGTTATTACGTCGCCAAGGAAAAGGGCTTCTACGAGGAAGCCGGGCTTGACGTCACCATCAACCCGGGCGGCCCGGACATCGCCCCGCCGCAGGTGATCGCGGGCGGCGGCGCCGATGTGATCGTCGACTGGATGCCCTCGGCCCTCGCCTCGCGCGAGAAGGGCGTGCCCCTCGTCAACATCGCCCAGCCTTACAAGCGCTCGGGCATGATGCTGACCTGTCGCAAGGAGACGGGCATCACCTCGCCGGCCGATTTCCCGGGCAAGACGCTGGGCGTCTGGTTCTTTGGCAACGAATATCCCTTCCTGTCGTGGATGTCGAAACTGGGCATTCCGACGACCGGCGGCCCGAAGGGCGTCACGGTGCTGAAGCAGGGCTTCAACGTCGATCCCCTGTTGCAGAAGCAGGCCGACTGCATCTCCACGATGACCTACAACGAATATTGGCAGGTGATCGAGGCCGGGGTGAAGCCGGAAGACCTCGTCGTCTTCAAATACGAGGAGCAGGGCGTCGCCACCCTCGAGGACGGGCTCTATGTCCTCGAAGCCAAGCTGGCCGATCCGAAGTTCGTCGAGACCATGGCCAAATTCGTCAAGGCCTCGATGAAGGGCTGGGACTATGCCCGCGCCCATCCGGACGAGGCGGTGAAGATCGTGCTCGACAATGACGCGACCGGTGCCCAGACCGAAGGCCACCAGAAGACCATGATGGAAGAGGTGAACAAGCTCACCGAAGGCTCGACCGGCGTGCTCGACCCGGCCGATTACGAGCGGACGGTGAAGACCATCATGACCGGCGGCTCCGACCCCGTGATCACCAAGGCGCCGGTCGGCGCCTGGACCCACGCGGTTACCGACAAGATGTAAAGGGGCCGGTCTCCCTTTTCATTCCCCTCTCCTCCTTGGAGGAGAGGGGGCGCGGTGCCCCCCTCTGTCGTCATCCCGGCGCAGGCCGGGATCTCTGACCGGCAAGGGCGCCTCTCTCGTTCCAAGGCCCCGGCCTGCGCCGGGGCGACGAGGGCCATGGTTCGATCATTCGGAAAAGCGGCTCTCGCCGCGAAGGCAGACGAAGTGGAGACAGGATCATGACGCTGCTGGTCAAGGGCGGGACGGTCGTCAACGCCGACTACACGCGGCAGGCCGATGTGCTGATCGAGGGCGGCACCGTCGCCGCCGTCGGCACCGGCCTCGACGTACCGGCAGGCACCGAGGTGATCGACGCCGGGGGCGCCTATGTCATGCCGGGCGGCATCGACCCTCACACCCATATGGAGTTGCCCTTCATGGGCACCGTCGCGTCCGAGGATTTCTTTTCCGGCACCACGGCGGGCGCGGTCGGCGGCACCACGACGATCATCGACTTCGTGATCCCCAGCCCGCAGCAGGATATTCTCGAGGCCTATCACACCTGGCGCGGCTGGGCCGAGAAGGCCGCCACCGATTACAGTTTCCACGTCGCCATCACCTGGTGGGACGAGAGCGTGCGCGAGGCCATGGGCACGCTGACCCGCGATTTCGGCGTCAACAGCTTCAAGCACTTCATGGCCTACAAGGGCGCGATCATGTGCGATGACGAGGTGCTGGTGAATTCCTTCACCCGCGCCGGCGAATTGGGCGCGCTGTGCACGGTCCATGCCGAGAATGGCGAACTGGTCGCCCATTTGCAGAACAAGCTGATATCCATGGGCATCACCGGGCCCGAGGGACATCCCCAGTCCCGCCCCAGCGCGGTCGAGGGCGAGGCGGCGGACCGGGCGATCCGCATCGCCCAGGTGCTGAACGTGCCGCTCTACATCGTCCATAATTCCTGCATCGAGAGCCTGCAGGCGATCACGCGCGCCCGCAACGACGGACAGCGGGTGTTCGGTGAGGTGCTGGCGGGCCATCTCCTGGTCGACGACGCGGTCTATCGCAGCACCGACTGGGATTATGCCGCGCATCACGTGATGAGCCCGCCGTTCCGCCCGAAGGAGCATCAGGCGGCGCTGTGGCGGGGCCTGCAATCGGGCATGTTGCAGACGACGGCGACCGATCATTGCTGCTTCTGCACGCCGCAGAAGCGCATGGGCCACAATAATTTCACCCGTATCCCGAACGGCACCGGCGGGGTCGAGGACCGGATGCATGTGCTGTGGCATCACGGCGTGAACACCGGCCGCCTGACGCCATCGGAATTCGTCGCCATCACCTCGGCCAACGCGGCCAAGATCTTCAACATCTATCCGCGCAAGGGCGTGATCGCGCCCGGCTCCGACGCCGACATCGTGATCTGGGATCCGTCGCGGGAGCGGACGATCTCGAAGGACACCCACCACCAGAAGATCGACTTCAACATCTTCGAGGGCATGACGGTGCGCGGCATCAACACGGTCACCATCGCGAACGGCCAGGTGGTCTGGAAGGATGGCGACATCCGCACGGTGCGGGGCGCTGGCCGCTATGTGGACCGGCCCACGTTCCCGTCCTATTTCGATGCGGTGCGCCGGGTCGCCGAAGTGACGGCGCCGAGCGCGGTCGAGCGCATGGGCGCGGCCGGTTAAGGGGAGGCGCGGCGCCCTCAGCGGACGCCGCTGTAACGCTCGTAAGTCTCTTCGACCAGGGTGATATGGCCGCGCATCGCGGCCTCTGCCCCGGCCTTGTCGCCGCGCAGGATCGCGGTCACCACGTGATCGTGCTCGGCATGGGACAGGGGCAGGCGGCCGAGGGTACGGAACTGGGCGCGGCGGAACGGCGACAGGCGCGCCCGTGTCGCCAGCGTGATCTCGGTCAGATAGTCGTTGTGGCTGCCGTGATAGATCGCGCTGTGAAAATGCTCGTTCAGCTCGTGGTAACGCTGGGGATCGCCCTTGCGCACCAGCTCGGCCAGCCCCTCGTGGACGGAGACGAGGGCCTGCCGCTCGGCGGTCGTCATGTTCACGGCGGCGAGGCCGGCGCAGATCGCTTCCAACTCGCCCATCACCTCGAACATGCCGCGCAGGCGCTCGATCGAGGGCAGGGCGACGAGGGCGCTGCGATGCGGCCGCGCCTCGACGAGGCCCGAGGCGGCGAGTTCGCGGATCGCCTCGCGCACGGGGGTGCGGGAAACGCCGAAGCGGGTGGCGATCTCCACCTCTTCCAGCGGGGTGCCGGGGGTCAGGCGGCCCTGCACGATCTCGTCGGCGAGGACGAGGCGCAATTCTTCGCTGCGGGTGGCGGAGCGGCGCGGACCCGGACGGCTGGCGGTGGTTTTGGCGCGTTTGGCGGCGGACGTCGGCACGATCGGACTCTTCATACTCAAGACCTGAGCCTAGGGTTCGGAAGGTCCCGCGGCAAGGGGCTTGCGCCCCTCTGGCCCCGTCACCCGCCGCGGCGCCGGAACATCGCGCGGGCGAAGAATTCGGCCTGGGCCAGCAGACGCTCGACCGTATAGGCATCCGGGTCGCGCAGGCGCAGGCGCACCAGTTCTTCCGACAGGGCGCGGAGCAGGGCGATGGCCAGTTCCCGGTCGGGATTGGCGAGGCTGGTCAGGGCCGGATCGGCGGCCTGCAACGCGGCATCCATATGGGCGCGGGTCAGGGCGCGGGCTTCGTCCAGCCGGCTGTAGAGTTCGGGCGGGCCGCCCTGACCCGGCATCAGCAACATGCGCCAGGTCGCGGGCGCGGCGTCGACCGCTTCCAGCACCCCGGCGACACCGGCGGCGAAGCGCGATTGCCCCGGGGCCGGTGGCCGGCTGCCGGCGGCGAGAAAGGCGGCGGCGGCCCGGCCGAATTCCCGGTCCACCATGGCGAGCAGCAAAGCTGGCAGATTGCCGAACTGCTGGTAGATCAGCGTCCGGGTGATGCCGCAGGCCTTCGCGACACGGTCGAGGCTGACCGCGTGAAAACCCTCGGCGTCGACGAGATCGCGCACGGTATCGAGGATCTGTTCCCGGCGCAGGCCGACACTCATGCGCCGCCGGGGCGCGCCCCTCGAGGTCAGGACCGGTCGATTCATGCTTGCCCCCGTCACGGCCGCAGCATAACTTACAAAACATAACTTAATAAATGTAAGTTGTCGGGAGGGGGATCGGATGGAAAGCCTGCAGGCGCTGGAGGCGCGGGTCGCCGCCCAGCGAGACCTGTTGCCGGCCATGTACGGCAAGGTCGATTTCTCCGTCACGCCCGAGCGTTTCGCCGGCACCCCCGACATTCCGAGCACGATCAGGGGCGAGAAGGGCGAGGCGGCGCGCCGCCGCTTTCTGGCCGACCCCGAGACCGTGGCGCGGGCGCGGGCCTATACGATGCTGGGCGACAATGTCGCCGACGCCTATGCCGCCCTGATGCCGCAGTATGGGTTCCGCAAGCTGGTCGACATGTTGACGCGGGCCTGCGACGAGGGGGTCGAGGCGGTGGCGGAGGCCCCGGCCGAGCTGGTCGGCTTCATCCGGGCGATGGAGGCGACGCCGGACTGGATCGACATGAGCCTGATCGAGGAGGGGGCGCGCTACAGCCGCAACGCCACCGCCAATGTCGCGCCTTTCGTCGTGCGTGGCGCCTTCGTCGCCACCTTCCTCAACAAATATTCGGCCCTGCCCATGGCCCTGACCGGCACCCTGTCGCATGAGACGGCGGTGCGGCGGATCAAGGAGACGGCGGCCTTCTTCACGACGACGGCGCTGCCCGGCGCGCTCACCCGCTTCGGTCCCGGCTTCAAGGCGGCGGCCATGGTCCGGCTGATGCATTCCATGGTGCGATTCAATGTGCTGCGCGGGGCGACGACCTGGGATGTCGCGGTCTATGGCATTCCGGTGCCGCAGGTCGACCAGATGCCGGCGGGGACCATCGCCGTCTTCCTGCTGGCCTTCAAGCTGATGCGCCAGGGGCGGGCGGCATTCACGCCGCGGGAACGCGCCTTCGTCGAATTCAACCGCTATCGCTGCTGGCTGCTCGGCCTGCCCGAAGACCTGCTGCCGGCGACGCCGGATGGCATCCAGCAAGCCATGAGCGTCTACAGCGGCACATTGCGTGACGGCTATGACGACGCGACCTGCGGCGCGCTGGTGCGGGCGACCATGGCCGGCTATTTCCCCGCCGACCGCCGGCTGCGCAGCCGCCTCTTCGATGGGCTGGAGCGCAGCTTCGCCCGGGTCTTTTTCAACCGGGCCTTCCTGTCGGGCGACACCAGCGGCAAGGCCGCCCTGATGGGGGTCGCCCTGCGTCCCTACGACCGGCTGGTCTTCGTCGCCCTCGGCCTTTACGTCTATGGCCGGCAGGGGCTCTACAAGCTCGCCCTGCGCCTGCCGCTGATGCGGGACATCGCCGACCGGCGGCTGATCGCCCGGATCGACCGCCTGCTGATCGGCTATGGCCACGCCGAATATACCACCGACGCCTCGAAATACCGGGGCGCCGGCTTCGAGGGCAAACGCCAGCCGGCGGAGTAGGGCCTTACGCAAAAAAAACGCCGCCCGGGAGGGGCGGCGAAGTTGGGGAGCTCTAGTACAGATGCCCCGAGGGCAGGCGGCCTATTCGGCGGCCTGCTGGGCGGCTTTGTTGGCGGCCTCGTCGGCCACCCACAACTCGTTGGACTTGGCGAGGTCCATCTCGATCTCGAACTTGTCGGTCATGTCGGGCTGCACGTCCGCGACATCGACATAGAACTGCTCGTACCAGCGGCGCAGCTGGTAGACGGGGCCATCGGCCTCGCACAGCAGCGGATTGTCGATGCGGCGCTTGGTCTTCCAGATCGCGACGTCCTGGAAGAAACCGTCACGGTTACCCGAGGCATACATCTGGGCGATCTGCGCGTTCATCTCGTCGTCGAGGAACGGCAGCTTCTTCACCATGAGGCCGACATGAAGGGTGAAGCTGTCATGGTCGATCGGCACATGGCAGTTGATCAGATAGGCCTCGACCGTCATGCCGTTCACGACCGACGAGAGTTCGTCGATCATGTAGGACGGGCCGTAATAGGTGGCGACGGAATAAAGCTCGTCGATCACCACCTCGGCGCCGCCGAAGGCCATGTTGTCGCCGGACACCTTCAGGTCGGCGCGGGGCTTGCCGCGCATTTCCTGCCGGGCGACATGCTTCTCGAAGGTGTTCTTGAAGTAGGTCGCGCGGGCGCCGTGGACGTAATAGAAATGGGCCATGTCGGCCACATTGTCGATCAGCTCGCGGCAGTTGATGTCGATCTTCACCGTCTCCCAGATCCATTCGGACCATTCGCCGGTGAAGCATTCCTCGATGCGGGGGATGCGCACGGCGGGATCGGGCTGGCTGCCCTCGACATCGTGCCAGATGAAGAGCTGCTTGTTCTCTTCCAGGGTCGGCCAGGACTTGATGCGCGCGCGCGGCGGCACGCGGCCGGCATAGGGAATGGCCTTGCACTTGCCATCGCCGCCCCACTGCCAGCCATGGAACGGGCAGGACAGATTATCGCCCTTGATCGTGCCTTCGCCGAGGTCGGCGCCCATATGCGGGCAATAGCCGTCGACGACGTTCAGCTTGCCCGTGGAATCCGCGAAGACCGCGACGCGGGTGCCGAAGACGTCGAGCGAATGGGCCTTGCCGTCGCGGAACGTCTCGGCGAGACCGAGGCAGTGCCAGCCCCGGGCGAAACGCTGTGGCGGCCGATCCGCCTGGATGACCCGGATGTCGCTCTCGACTGCTGCCATGTCGTCCTCCCACAGAACATCGGATGGCCCCCTTGTTTCGGGGCGTTCATCACCTTGTGGCGGAGGTTAGGAACGCAGGCAACGATCATCATCACCTATATGGACTAGGAGGGCGGCCGGCGAGGTCCGTGGGGTCTTTCGCCATGGGCCGCCGAAAGCACGAAACCCGCGGATTCCGCGGGTTCCGATAATGACGGCGGCGCCTGCCGCCTGGCCCGTTCACATCCGGAAACGGACTGTATTCACTGGCGGTGCAATCATCCGCCGCTGCCCGGCAACGGTGTTACAGCGGCTTCTCGAACAGGGGCGCGCCGAAGAACTGGCGGAAGGAAATGGGCTGGTGGTCGCCCTCGTCCCTGATGCCGTAGTGAAGCGCGAGTTCCGAGGTGTAGAAGGTCCCGCCCGAGAGCCGCATCAGGTCGCCGTCCTGCCACAGGGCGTCGATGATCCTGCCGCCGAAGCCCGGGCTTTCCGCCCCGGCATAGCCGCCGATGCCCTCGAACATCTGGGGGAAATGCTCGAGGCCGAGCAGGGTGCGGTCGGTCTTGACGAGGCCGTGCCAGAACGACAGCGCGCAGACATTGTGGGGCTGCAGATCGGGCGCCATGTCGGCGGCCAGCTTGTCCTGACCGATCTTGGACAGGCCATAGGGCAGGGGGTGCAGATGCGCCCGCGCCCCGACCGACGAGGTGTTGACGATCAGGCCGCGCCCGGCCTCGATCAGCAAAGGAATGCCATAGACGCAGGCGACATAGGACGAGCGCAGGCCGACGTCGATCTGCTGCTGCCATTCCTCGAGGCCGCGTTCCCAGAAATTGCCGGGCAGGGCCGAGAAATCCTGCATGGCGAAGGCATTGTTGACCAGAACGTCCAGCCTGCCCTGTTCCGCCCGCACCCGGTCGAACACGGCTTTGGTCTGCGCGTCGTCGAGATGGTCGCAGGCGACGGCGATGCCCTTGCCCCCGGCGGCGTCGATCGCCGCCGCGGTCTCGTGGATGGTGCCCGGCCAGTTGCCGGTCGGCGCATCCTTGCTGCGCCCGGTGACATAGACGGTATCGCCCGCCGCGCCCAGCGCGATGGCGATGCCCCGGCCGAGGCCACGGCTGGCCCCCGTAACGACGGAAACCCGACCCGATGCCATGCAATCCTCCCCTGTCTTTGGGCGGGGATTCTGGGGCACAATCGTCCGCGCGCATCGTCCATACAAACTAGAATCGGGCGGAGAGAGATGGAAACGATCAGGGTGGCGGCCAATGGCCTCGATTTCGAGGTCGACCAGGCGGGCAGCGGCGAGAAATTCGCATTGCTGCTGCATGGATTTCCCGAATCCAAATTTTCCTGGCGGGCGCAGCTGCCGGTTTTCGCCGAGCGGGGCTATACCGCCTGGGCGCCCAACCTGCGCGGCTATGGCCTGACCACGCGGCCGCAGGGGCGCGGGAATTACACGCTCGATCACCTCGCCGACGATGTCGCCGGCCTGATCGACGCGGCGCGGGCGCGCGGCATCACGGGGCCGGTCACCCTCGTCGCCCACGACTGGGGCGGCGCCATCGCCTGGGCCTTCGCCCTGCGCGGCCTGCGCCCGCTCGAGAAATTCATCATCCTGAACATGCCGCACCCGGTGCTGTTCTTTCAGGGGCTGCGCCATTTCGCCCAGCTGCGCCGCTCCTGGTACATGTTCTTCTTCCAGATCCCGGGCCTGCCCGAATTGGCCCTGTCGCGGCGGGGCGCGGAGGCCATCGGCCGGATTTTCTTCGACCATGCCCGCAACAAGGGCAATTTCCCGCCCGAGGTTCTGGCCGAATACAAGCGCAATGCCCTGCGCCCCGGCGCGCTGACCGCCATGCTGAATTACTACCGCGCCAATATCCGCCTGCCCCGGCCGGGCGGGGCGAAGATGCCGCCGGTGCCCAAGCTGACCGTGCCCACCCTGATGGTCTGGGGCGAGGCGGATGCGGCGCTTGGCAAGGAGTTGACCGTGGGGACCGAGGCGCTGGTGCCCGGTATCACCATCCGCTATCTGCCCGGCGTCTCCCACTGGGTGCAGCAGGATGCGCCGCGGACGGTGAACGCCATGATCGAGGCTTTTCTCGACGGCCGGCCCGTGCCCGAGGCCGCGGACCTCGTCCATACGGGCGAGGCGGACGCCCCGCCGCCCCGCTAGTCTTCCCCCATAACAAGGGGAGGACGGCCATGGCCGAGACGTTGGAAAGCCTCGCGGCGCGCATCACGGCGCTGGAGGACAAGGCGGCGATCCACGAACTGAAGCATAGCTATTTCCGGGGGTGCGATCGCAAGCAGCCGGACGTGGTGCGCAATTGTTTCCGCCCGGACGCGGTGATCGACGCCGCCTATATGGGCGTGCACGAGGGGCGGGACTCCTTCGTCAACCTGTTCGAGATGGTCGGTTGCCGCGACACGATCCTCGACATGCATCACGCCCAGAATCCGGTGATCGTGCTCGACGGGCCGGATCGCGCCCATGGCACCTGGGATCTCTATTTCCATCAGATCAACCTCGACACCAGTTCGGCCGCGCAGGTTTCCGGCTACTACGAGGACGACTATGTCCGCGAAGAGGGGCGCTGGTGGATCGCCCGCAGCACCTTCCGCGTCACCTCGACCCTGATGACCGAGGTGGGCGAGGGCGGCTCGCTGCGCAACACTCTGCTGGGGCGGTGAAAACGGGGGCGCAAACCCCCTTCCCGGTCGGCGCTCCGGCGAAGGCCGGAGCCTCGTGACGGAAGGGCGCTGTTCTCGTCGAAAGGTCCCGGCCTTCGCCGGGACGACGAAGACAGAGCGGTGCCCGTCTCTAGTCCAAGGGGACGATGCCGGGGCGCGAGAGGCGGCAAGAATGGCGCCACAGTTCCGCAAGGGACGGGCGCACAGACGCTTTGGAATGGGGGAAACGGGCATGACCCTGGGAACAGGCAGCGACAGCATCGCCGACGGCGCGGTCTTCGACGTCATCGTCGTTGGCAGCGGCGCGGGCGGGATGCTGGCCGCCAACCGTGCCCATGATCTCGGGCTCTCCGTCCTTCTCGTCGAAAAGAGCGACCGTTTCGGCGGCACCTCGGCCGTATCGGGCGGGGCGATCTGGGTGCCCTGCAACGACGACCTTGGCGGTCTCGACGACCGGGCCAAGGCCCTCGCTTACCTGCGCGCCTGCACCATGGGGCGGGTGCCGGACGAGAAGCTCGCCGCCTATGTCGACAACGCCATGCCCATGGTCCGCTACAGCAAGGGCCAGGTCGGCCTCGGCTTCAAGGCGGTGATGGAATATCCCGACTATTACCCGGACCGGGAAGGCGCCCTGCCGGGCGGCCGTACCATGGACCCGGACGCGGTCGACGGCGGCGACCTCGGCGACGATTACTGGCGCCTGCGCGAGCCCTACGCCCTGATGCGCCTGTTCGGGCGGATTTCCCTGACCGTGAAGGAAGCCCGCGCGATCACCACCAAGAAGCCGGGCTGGCCGCTCGTCCTCATGAAGCTGATCGGCGCCTATGCCACCGATTTTCGCTGGCGCCTGAAGACGAAGCGCGATCGCCGCCTGTCCATGGGCAACGCCCTCGCGGGCGGACTCTTGCGCGGTCTTGTCCGGCGCGGCGTGCCCCGGGTGATCAACGCCCGCCTGCTGCGCCTGACCCGTGACGGCGAACGGGTGACGGGTGCCGTCATCTCCCGCGACGGCAAGGACATGACCATCGCCGCCCGGCGCGGCGTCATCCTCGCCGCCGGCGGCTTCGAGCGGAACGCCGAGATGCGCAAGGATCATCTGCCGCAGCCGACCTCGGACACCTGGTCGGTCACGCCCTATCCCAACAACACGGGCGACGCCATCCGTGCCGGGCGCGAGCTGGGCGCGGCGCTCGATTTCATGGATCTCGCCTGGTGGGCGCCCAGTATGCGCCTGCCTTCGCGCGACACGCCGAATACCGAAACCCGCGTCGGCATGTTCATGGAGCGCGGCTGGCCGGGCAGTCTGATCGTCAATCCGGCGGGCCGCCGCTTCGCCAACGAGGCGATGTCCTACAACGACTTCGGTTACGCCATGATCGCGGAACACCAGAAGACCGGCGCGGGGCTTTCGTGCTGGATGGTGTTCGACGCGACCTTCCGCAAGAATTACGTCGTCGGCGGGATCATGCCCGGCATGATGCAGCCCGACCGCAGCCTGCCGCCCGAATGGTTCGACAGCGTGATTTACCGCGCCGGCTCCATCGCCGAACTCGCGGGCAAGATCGGTGTGCCGGCCCCGGCGCTGGCCGAGTCCGTGGCGCGGATGAATGGCTTCGCCCGCACCGGCAAGGACACGGATTTCGGCCGCGGCGACAATGTCTACGACCGCTATTTCGGCGACCGTTTCGTCAAGCCCAATCCCTGCCTCGGCCCGATCGAGAAGGCGCCCTTCTATGCCGTGCGTGTCGATCTCGGCGACATCGGCACCAAGGGCGGGCTGAAGACCGACGCGCGCGCCCGCGTGCTCGACGAGGCGGGGGAGCCGATCGCCGGCCTCTACGCCATCGGCAATTGCTCGGCCTCGGTCATGGCGGCGGCCTATCCCGGCGCCGGCGCAACCCTCGGCCCGGCCATGACCTTCGGCTTCATCGCCGTCAACGATATTGCGGGCGCAAGGTCCAATCAGGATCAGGACCTGCCGCCCCGACAAGCCGCGCGGGCCTGATCCCGGCGAGTAACCAAGAAGGAAAGCCTAGATGGGCCGCGTACAGGACAAGGTGGTGATGATCACGGGCGCCGGCAGCGGCGCCGGCCGGGCCGATGCCCTTTTGCTGGCGAAAGAGGGCGCGAAGATCATCGCGACCGACGCCAACTTCGAGACGGCCAAGGCGACGGCGGCGGAAATCGGCGGCGACGCCATCGCCCTGCCGCTGAACATCACCCGGGAAGAGGACTGGGTGGCCGCCTTCGCCGCGGCGAAGGAAAAATTCGGCCATGTCGACGTGCTGGTGAACAATGCCGGCATCCTCATCCAGGCCTCCATCGAATACATGAGCTTCGAGGACTGGCAGAAGACGCTGAACGTGAATGTCACGGGGTACTACCTCGGCTGCAAGCACGGCGTCATCAACATGAAGGAAAAGGGCGGCAACATCATCAACATGGGATCGGTGACATCCCATTTGGGCAGCCCGAACTACTTCGCCTATGCCGCCGCGAAATCCGCCGTTGTCTCGCTCACCCGCAGCGTCAACGCCCATGCAAAGACGGGCGGCTATGCCATCCGCTGCAACGCGCTCTGTCCCGACGGCATCCTGACGCCGATGGTGCTGGCCCAGATGGGCCTGCCGCCCGACGCCGATGTCGAGATGATCAAGCAGTCGCCCATGGGCCACCGCTTCTGCTACCCGGAAGACGTGGCCAATCTCGTGCTTTTCCTCGCTTCCGACGAATCCAAATTCATCTCGGGCGCCGATATCGCCATCGACAACGGCAACTTCCGCTATTCGGAATTCTGAGGTCTCCGCCTCGTCGCCCCGGCGAAGGCCGGGGCCTTTCGACGAGGGGGCGTAACCGTCGACAGATCCCGGCCTTCGCCGGGATGACGAGGAACAGGGCATGGGCATCGACTACACGGGCAAGGTCGCGATCGTCACCGGCGGCACCAAGGGCACCGGCCGGGTCATCGCCGAAAGCCTGCTGGCGGCGGGCGCCCATGTCGTGATCTGCGGCCGTAACGCACCCGATATCCCGGTCGCGGCGGCGGGTCGCGAGGCGGTCTTCGTCGCCGCCGACGTGCGCGACCCGGAACAGGGCAAGCGCCTGGTCGATACCGCGGTCGAGCTGTTCGGTCGGCTCGACCTGCTCGTCAACAATGCCGGCGGCTCGCCCAATGCCGACGCGGCGACGGCGTCGCCCCGCTTTTCCGAGGCGATCCTGCGCCTCAACCTGCTCGGGCCGCTCTATCTCTCGCAGAGCGCCTGTCTCGTCATGCGCGGGCAGGCGGGGGGCGGGGCCATCGTCAACATCGCATCCGTGTCGGCGGTGCGGCCGTCGCCCGGCACGGCGGTCTATGGCGCGGCCAAGGCGGGGCTCGTCTCGCTGACCCGCTCCCTCGGCCAGGAATGGGCGCCGGCCGTGCGGGTCAACGCCATCGTCGCCGGCATGATCAGGACCGAGGCCGCGCTCGACCATTACGGCGGCGCCGAGGGGCTCGCCCGGATCGAGGCGGCGCTGCCGCAGGGCCGCATGGCGGTGCCCCGCGATATCGCCAATGCCGTCCTGTTCCTCGGCAGCGAGATGGCGGCCCATGTCACCGGCGCGGCGCTGGAAGTCCATGGCGGCGGCGAGCGTCCGCCCTTCCTCGAACAGGGGCAGGGCTGATATCGGCCCTGCCGATCATTGTTCGTGACGGCGAACGGAGAATTCGCCTCGGGCCACTTCCGGCTGTCGGGCGGGGGGCCTAGGGTTCAGATCAGAGAAGCCGGGGCAGCCGGCGATAATGATAACCGGAGGAAGAGATGGACCGCTATCTGGTGATTTCGGGCGATGGTCACGCCGGCCTGCCGCCGGAGAAATATCGCGACTATCTCGAGAGCAAGTATCACGCCGAATTCGACGAGCGCCTGCCCAAGGAAATCGCCTTCCGCGAGATGATGGAAGAGAAGCTCCTGGTCAAGGACTTCAACGACAAATGGCGCGCCGCCTGCGGTGACGACATCTTCGGCGTCTGGGACGGCGTGCTGCGCGACAAGGTGCTGGATGGCGACGGTATCGCCGCTGAAGTGCTGTTCCCCGACGGTATCACCGAACGCAATGCCCCGCCCTTCGGCGCCGACATCGGCCTGCGCTGCCAGGGCGCGGACCCCGAACTGCTGTGGGCCGGTGCCCGCGCCCATAACCGCTGGATGGCGGACTTTTGCCGCGATAATCCGGTGCGCCGCATCGGCCTTGCCGTGATCCCCGTCGTCTTCGACGTCGAGACCGCGGTGAAGGAAATCGCCTGGGCGAAGAAGGCCGGCCTCTCCGGCGTCGTCTTCCCCTGCATGACCGACGGTTTCGATCCGTACAACCACCCCAAATACGATCCCGTGTGGAAGATCTGCGAAGATCAGAACATGGCGATCCATTTCCATTCGGGCGCGTCTCCGCCGATGGCCCCGGTGCCGGGCGCCATCGGCTGCTTCCTGATGGAATTCCCGTTCTGGATGACCCGCTCGATGTGGCAGTTCATCTTCGGCGAGGTGCTGGAGCGTTTCCCCAAGCTGAAGATCATCTACACCGAAGGCTCGGAATTCTGGTTCAACTGGATGAACACGATGATGGACATCCGGGCCAGCGTGAAGCACACGAGCGGCAAGCTGGGCGACTTCCGCGCCAAGCTGACCATGAAGCCGTCGGAATATTTCGCCCGCAACATGTGGGTCGTCGCCTCGGCCCTCGCCGACCGGGACACCGCCGTGGCCTGCAAGGAACTCGGCATGAACCGGGTGATCTGGGGCTCCGACTATCCGCATCCCGAAGGTTGCTGGCCGAAGACGGCGGAGAAGATGCTGATCTCGCTCGGCGGCCTGCCCGAGAGCGATCTCGAGCAGATCTTCTGGAAGTCGGCGGCGGAGGTCTATGACCTCGACCTGCCGGCGCTCAACAAGATCGCCGGGAAGATCGGCCCCAAGAAGAACTGGCTCGCCACCGCCCAGGCCGCGGAGTAACACCCATGATCTCGGTCGAACGTTTCCCGATGGATATCCCCTACGGCTGGTTCTTCGTCGCCTATTCCGACGAATTGCAGGCCGGCGACGTGAAGACGGTCCAGTATTTCGGCGAGGAACTGGTGCTGTTCCGCACCCTGTCCGGCAAGGCCGGTCTGCTCGAGGCTTATTGCGCCCATCTCGGCGCCCACCTTGGCCATGGCGGCAAGGTCGATCAGGACGGCATCCGCTGCCCGTTCCACGCCTGGGCTTACAACACCGAAGGCTGGGCGACCGACGTGCCCTACGCCAAGAAGATGCCGCCGATCCTGTCGCGCCGGCCGTGCATGAAGGCCTATCCCATCGTCGAGAAGAACAATGTGGTCTGGGCCTGGTATCACCCGGAAAAGGCTGAACCCTTCTTCGACGTGATCGAGCACGAGGAAATCGGCCAGATCGCCGACGAGCAGTGGGAAGAGCTGGACCGCTATCACTGGACGATCCTGTCCAACCCGCAGGAAATCGCGGAAAACGGCGTCGACATCGCCCATTTCCGCTATGTCCACGGCATGGATGACGTGCCCGAGGGCAAGACCAGCTACGATGGCCACCTGCGGCGTTCCATCGCCGAGGGCCAGCGCACGCTGCCCATGCCCGACGGCGAGATGAAGACCTTCCCGACGCGGGTCGAGACGGTGCAGAACGGCGCGGGCCAGAAATACACCCGCATCACCGGCATCACCGACACGCTGCTGATGGTGCTGGCGACGCCGGTGACCAAGGACAAGTGCGAGCTGCGCTTCGCCTTCACCCACCGCAAGTTCGACAAGGAAAGCATGGAATATAATATCGCCCGCATGGCGATCGCGCTGGTGATCGGCCAGACCGGGGTCGAGGGCGATATTCCGATCTGGAACCACAAGATCCATCGCAAGAACCCGATCCTGTGCGACGGCGACGGCCCGATCATGCAGTTCCGGGAATATTTCGAGCAGTTCTACGTCCCCGCCGAGCAGCGCGCGGCGGCGGAGTAACCACAAGCGTAATCGAATGACAGACCGGGGCGCCTCACCGCCCCGGAACGCCCGGGCTTTGCCCGCAACGAGGGGAAACGAAATGGCCAAGGTACGTTATGTGAAGGACCTGTCGAAGACGGGCTCCACCGGGGGGATCGGTTCGGCGTCGATGCGGACCTCGGTCCGCACCTTCCGCGCGATCTACGAGACCGAGCCGGAGATCGCCGCCGCCGTGCTGCCGAAGCCGCTCGTCCTGACCGAGCCGAAGATCTTCGTGCAATTCGCCCATGTCATCATGCACCTGTCGGACACCAACAAGATCGAGATCGGCGCCGCCACCGTCGGCGTCGCCTGCGAGGCCGAAGGGGTGAAGGGCTGGTACGTCCTGTCCATGCCGATGGAAGGCGATTTCGTCTGCATCACCGGCCGCGAAGTCTTCGGCGAGCCGAAGAAGATCGCCTCGGTCGATTTCGATGTCGCCGGCGACAAGATCAAGGTCGCGGTGAAGCGCAACGGCATCAAGTTCATCGAGATGGAAGGCACCATCGGCGAGTCCAAGGGACCGGCTGAATTCACCGAGAATTTCTTCTGCTACAAGGGGATGCCCTCGATCACCCGCCGCGGCGGCTTCGACGGTCCGGTGTTCCTGACCCAGCTCGACTGGGAACGCAAATACACCGACATGAAGAAGATCGCGGACGCGAAGATCACCCTGAACGAAAGCCCGTTCGATCCGATCGCCGACGTGCCCGTGAAGAAGGTCCTCGAAGCCTTCTACTGCGAGGGCGGCTCGATCACCTCGGGCAAGATCCTGCGCGAGGTGCCGTCCGAATGGCTCGACGCCTTCTGGCATCAGCGCTTCGACGAGCCGGGCATCCAGGGCATCGAGGTGCCGCTCGAATCCGAGAAGAAGGTGGCTAATGCTTGATCTCGCCGGCAAGACCGCCGTCGTCACCGGCGGCGCCTCGGGCGTTGGCCTCGCCCTTACCCGCGCCCTCGCGGGCGAGGGGTTGAAGCTCGTCATCGCCGACATCGACCAGGAAGCCCTCGACCGCACCGTCGCCGAGCTGAAGGCGAACGGCACCGCGGCGATCGGCGTGAAGACCGACGTCACCAAGGAAGACTCGGTCAACGCCCTCGCCGATGCCGCCTATGCGGCGTTCGGCAAGGTGCATTTCCTCTTCAACAATGCGGGTGTCGGCCTCGGCGAGGCGCAGCGCAAGATGTGGGAAATGCCGATGAAGGACTGGAACTGGGGCTTCGCCGTCAATGTGACCGGTGTCGTCCACGGTATCCGCGCCTTCGTGCCGCGCATGATCGAAGGCGGGGAAGAGGGGCTGATCTGCAACACCTCTTCCTTCAACGGCGGGCTGTTCCCGCTGCCCAACACGCCGATCTACGCGGCGACCAAGGCGGCGGTCACCTCGATTTCGGAAACCCTGCACTGGCAGCTCCAGATCGCGAAGACGAAGCTGCGGGCGGCGGTGCTGTTCCCCGGCCCCCATGTCGTCAACACGCGGATCATGGACAGCAACCGCAACCGCCCGTCCGAATTCTCGGATGGCAAGGATACGGGCGCGGCCGCCTACAAGACCATGCGCGACCTCGTGTCGGCGACCGGTCTCAAGCTGCAGTTGACCGAGCCCGAGGAAGTCGCCGATTTCGTCGTCGAGAGTGTGAAGGCCGACCGTTTCTGGATGTTCCCGCAGGCCGAGGCGCAGAATACCATGCTGCGCACCCGGACCGAGAACATCATCGCCCGGGGTGAATTGCCACTGCCTGCTCTGGGAATCTAAATGGCTGAAACAGTAAAATTCGCCGGCCCCCGCGACCTGATCGGTCGCGAGGGTTCGGCCCTCGGCACCAGCGACTGGCTGTCGATCGAACAGGACCGGGTCAACCTCTTCGCCGACGCGACCAACGATCACCAGTGGATCCATGTCGACGTCGAGAAGGCGAAGACCGGGCCCTTCGGCGCCCCCATCGCCCATGGTTACCTGACCCTGTCGCTGATCGCCGGCTTCCTGCCGCAGATTGTCGATGTCGGCGTGTTCAAGATGGGCGTCAACATCGGCTGCGACAAGATCCGCTTCCTCGCCCCCGTCAAGGTGGGCAGCCGCATCCGCGGCAAGGGCGAACTGGTCAAGGTGCAGGAAACCCCGGACGGTGGCATCCAGGTCACCATCCGCGTCACCATCGAGATCGAGGGCGGCGACAAGCCGGCCTGCATCGCCGACACGGTCAGCCGCTTCTATCCGTGATCGACGGATGGCGTCGTCCCGGCGAAGGCCGGGATGACAAGCGTCAGGGCCGCATCAGAACAAGACAGAGGGAGAGAAATATGCGCGAGGCCGTCATCGTCTCGACCGCCCGCACCCCGATCGGCAAGGCCTTTCGCGGTGCCTTCAACGATACCGAAGCTCCGGCCCTCTCGGGCCACGCGGTCGCCGAGGCGGTGCGCCGGGCGGGCGTCGATCCCGCGCGGATCGAGGATTGCATCATCGGCTGCGCCGGCCAGCAGGGCACCCAGGGCTATAACATCGGCCGGCTGACCGCCGCCGCCGCCGGCCTGCCCGAGACGGTGGCCGGCATGTCCGTCGACCGCATGTGCGCCTCCGGCATGATGGCGATCGCGACCGCGGCCAAGCAGATCATCGACGACGGCATGGAGATGGCGGTCGGCGGCGGCGTCGAATCCATCAGCCTCGTGCAGAACCAGCACAAGAACGGCTTCCGCGCCCGCTCCGAGGCGGTGATCGCGCAGAGCCCCCATATGTACATGCCGATGATCGAGACCGCCGAGGTGGTCGCGAAGCGTTACGGCATCAGCCGCGAGGCGCAGGACGAATTCTCCTTCGTCAGCCAGCAGCGGGTGGAAGCCGCCCGCGCCGCCGGCCGCTTCGACGCCGAGATCGCGCCCCTGAAAACCCGCATGGCCGTGGTCGACAAGGAAACGAAGGAGACGAGCTTCAGGGACGTCACCCTCGCCTTCGACGAAGGCCCGCGCGCCGACACGACGCTCGAGGGTCTCGCCGCATTGAAACCCGTCCATAAGGGCGGCACGCTGGTCGAGACCGGCGCCTGCATCACCGCCGGCAATGCCTCGCAGCTCTCGGACGGGGCCTCCGCCTCGGTCCTCGTTGAGGCGAAGCTGGCCGAGACCCTGGGCCTGAAACCCCTCGGCGCCTATCGCGGCATGGCCGTCGCCGGCTGCGCGCCCGAGGAAATGGGCATCGGCCCCGTCTTCGCCGTGCCCAAGCTGCTGCAACGCCATGGCCTGAAGGTCGACGACATCGGCCTGTGGGAATTGAACGAAGCCTTCGCCGTCCAGGCTATCTATTGCCGCGACCGGTTGGGCATCCCGCAGGAGCGGCTGAATGTCGACGGCGGCGCCATCGCCGTCGGCCACCCCTATGGCATGTCCGGCGCCCGTCTCGTCGGCCACGCCCTGATCGAGGGCAAGCGCCGGGGCGTCAAATATGTCGTCGTCACCATGTGCGTGGGCGGCGGCATGGGCGCCGCCGGCCTGTTCGAGGTCTATTGATCCCTCAGCTGGTCGCCGGGCGCGGCGGCCAGCTTCCATCCTTTACCCTGGCGAGGAAGTCGCGGATCACCTTGGTGACCGGCAGGTGATAAATGCCCTTGTCCGGGCTGGTGGTGTGGGTGACGAAGGGCAGGACGAGATCGGGCATGATGCCCGGCACCGAATTCAGGGCGCCCAGCGCATCCGCCATGCCGATGACGTCATAGGTCCAGATCTTGCCCGGCATCTCGACGATGGCGCTGAGGGTGACGATATTCGCCTGATGCTCCAGCTTGTGGAGGGCTTCCGGGTGATGGACCTGCAGGCTGTTCAGGGCTTCCGAGATCACCAGATTGCCCTTGGAATGGCCGACCAGCAGCGTGAAGGACAGCCGCGCATCGGCCAGCAGGGCGGCGAGCGCGGCGACATCGGGGTTCCAGTGGGCCAGGAAATCCGTGTGCGAGCTTCCGTCCGCCGTGTCGGGCGGCACCACCGGCATCTTGATGCCCCAGAGATCGAGCAGATAGCGCAGCCGGTTGGCCGCGCCGAACAGGAAATAGCCGCCAAGACCCTCCGTCACCACGTCGGACGCGCCATAGCCGGCGACCACGGCGGCGACGGGCGCGCCCACCGCATCGGCGACATCGCGGGCCAGCGCGGCCGAGCCGAGGGCGGAGCTGCCGACGCCTGAAACCGTGACCGCCCGGACATCCGCGCCGCCCGCGGCGACGAAGGCGTCAACGTCGGGAAAATGCCGGACCGGCGCGGTGCCGCTGGGCGGGACCAGCAGGATCATGCCCTCCTTGGCGAGACGTGGGGCCAGTGTCTCCACCTCCGCCGCCGTCAGGTTCTCGACGTTGTAATACTTGGTGTCGAAATAGGCGTTGCGCTTGCGCAGCGGCTCCAGCAGCCCGTCCAGCAGGGGAAAGCCGGTCGAATCCGCCTGTGTGGCCCGGCGGCGGCGGCGGGCCACGAGATTCAGCGTCCTGAGGTCGTTGCTCATGCCCAGGCTCCCGTTCAGGCTGCCTTGAGGCTAATGCAAGGCCGGCCCGCTGCATAGGCCGCTTGCTGCGCCGCAACGTCCCCGGTTATGAGAGTGGCGGCTTCCCGACCGAGGACTTCGACCCATGTCCAGCACCGCTTTCAGCCACCTCAAGGCCGTCGTCTTCGACTGGGCGGGGACCATCGTCGATTTCGGCTCACGCGCGCCGATGGGCGCCTTCGTCGAAGCCTATGCCCGTCTGGGCGTCGCCATTACCATCGCCGAGGCGCGGGGCCCGATGGGCCTGCCCAAGCGCGCCCATATCGCCGCCCTGATGGCCGATCCTGCCATTGCCGCGCGCTGGCAGGCCTCCCATGGCCATCTGCCGGGCGAGGCCGACATCGACAAGGTCTACGAGGTTTTCGTGCCGCTGAACGAGGCGGTGGTGACCGATTACGCCGACCTCATCCCGGGGGCGCTGGCGACGGTCGAGGCCTGCCGGGTCCGGGGGCTGAAGGTGGGGTCGACCACGGGCTATGTCCGCTCGATCATGGAGCGGCTGGTGCCGGTCGCCGCCGCCGCCGGCTATCGGCCCGACAATCTGGTCTGTGCCGGCGATCTGGCCGACGGGCGGCCCGGCCCCCTGATGATGTATCGGACCTTCGCCGATCTCGGCGTCTGCCCGCCCTCGGCGGTGGTCAAGGTCGACGATACCGAACCGGGCATCCTCGAAGGCAAGGCGGCCGGCACCTGGACCGTTGGCCTGTCGGTCTCGGGCAATATGGTCGGCCTGTCGCTGGCCGAATGGCTGGCCCTGCCGGAAGCTGAACAGGCCGCGCGCAGGGCCGTCGCCGCGGCCAAGCACAAGGCGCTGGGCGCCGACTATGTCGTCGATTCGGTTGCCGACCTGATGCCCGTGCTCGAGGCGATCGAGGCGCGGCTGGCCAGGGGCGAGCGCCCGTCGGCCTGACCCTTCAGGCCGCGATCCCGTTCAGCAGGACGTCGAGCGACAGGGCCAGCAACTCGTCGAAAGGCGTCCATTTGAAATCGCCATGGGTGATCAGCAGGGTGACGAGGCCGTGGCCGGTCGCCCAGACCACCTCGGCGATGGCCGTCGGCTCTCCCGGCTTCAGATGGCCAAGCTCGATCAGCCGGCGGATTTCCCCTTCGAGAAGACCGAAGGCGCGCAGGCCGAAGCCCTCGTCCTCGGCCGGAGGAGGCGTATCTTGCCGGGGCCGGTGGCCCTGCGGCATCCGCTCCCGCTTCAGCGAGGCGAGCTTCGTCATGAAGACGAGGCGATAGACATCCGGGTTCGCCAGCCCGAAACGGACATAACCTTCCATCAGGCGGCGCAGGCGGGCAAAGGGCTCCGCCCGGTCGGGCACCTGACCGAGGGCGTCGGCGCTCGCTTCGATCAGGCCGCGGAAGAAGGCCTGGCATACCGCGAGGAGCAGCGCCTCCTTGTCGGCGAAGTGATGGTAGATCAGCGTCGGCGTCACCCCGGCGAGCCCGGCGATGCGCCGCATCGAGGTATTCTCGACCCCTTCCGCGATGAACAATTCGCGCGCCGCCGCCAGAATCTGGCTGCGCCGTTCCTCGGCACTCAGGCGTTTGCGGGAAGGTTGTTCGCTCGTTGGGGCCATCGTGGCTTGACCCTAACGGAAATCGCGCTAATTTAACACCGTAAACTTAACCCCGTTAACCGGAGCCGATCATGCGCCCCTTCCTGTCCCTCGCGGCGCTCCTCGCGTTCGCCGGCCTCGCCGCGCCGGCGCTGGCGGCGGATGCCGGGGTCAAGGAACAGCCGCCTCGCCCGGTCGCGGCGGCCAGCGCGGTGCTGGCGCTCGATGCCGGCGACATCAAGGCCTCGGGTCTCGTCGCCTACAAGCGCGAGGTGGTGCTGTCGTTCAAGGTCGGCGGCGTGGTGCAGGCCTTCTCGGTCGATGTCGGCGACGAGGTGAAGCAGGGCCAGTCGCTGGCCATTCTCGATACCGCGGAAATCGACGCCCAGTGGCGCGAAGTCACCGCCAATGTCGAGAAGGCGCGGCGCGACGTGCAGCGCCTGGCGCCGCTGGTCGGTCAGGGCTTCGCCGCCCAGGCCCGGCTGGACGACGCGCGCACCGCCCTTGCCATGGCCGAGGCCAATCGGGATTCCGTCGCCTTCAACCGCAGCCTGGCCGAGATCAAGGCGCCGGCCGATGGTGTCATCCTGGCGCGCGATATCGAAAGCGGCCAGATCGTGCCCGCGGGCCTGACCGTGCTCACCCTCGGCGACATCGGTTCGGGCCGGGTGGTGAAGGTCGGCATCGCCGACCGCGACGTGGTGAAGATCGCCCTCGGGGATGCGGCCGGCGTTCGCCTGCCGGGGGTCGAGGCGCCGACCACGGCCCATGTGTCGCGCATTGCGCCCAAGGGCGACATGCGCACCGGCGCCTTCATGGTCGAACTGTCACTGGACGACACCGGCCTGCGCCTGCCGTCCGGCCTCGTCGCCGATGTGGCGATCCGCCCGCGCTCGCAGGAGGAGAGCAGGGTCGTGATGATTCCGGCCTCCGCCATTCTCGAAGGTTTTGGGGCGGAGGGCAGCGTCTTCGTCATCGACCCCGCGACCTCGCGCGTCGAGCGCCGCCGCGTCGCCTTCGGGCCGCTCTCGGGCGAGAATGTGCAGATCCGCGATGGCCTTGCCCCGGGCGAGAAGGTGGTTTCGGCCGGCGCCGGCTATCTGCGCGACGGCGACGCCGTGCTCGTCACCGATCTGGTCGCCCTGCGCGACGGCACGGCCAAGCCGGCACAATAAGCGGGGGCGCGGATTATGGGGGGTATCGGCGGTTTTGCCGTTCGCCAGTGGCAATTCACCCTGGTTGTCTTTGCCATGCTGGCGGCCATGGGCGTTTCCGCCCTTTTGTCGATCCCGCGCGCCGAGGATCCCAATTTTCCGACCCCTATCGTTTCGGTGACGGCGGTCCTGCCGGGCGCCGATCCGCTGGACAATGAAAAGCTGGTGACCGACGCGATCGAGGACGCGGTATCCGGCCTCGACGATATCGACAAGATCGAATCGAAATCGCGCGACGGCGTCGCCAATGTCACCGTCCACTTCGAATGGGGCTCGGATACCGAGCGGAAATACGACCAGGTGGTGCGCGAAATCAACGCGATCCGCCCGACCCTGCCTGAAGGCCTCGTCCGTCTCGACATCAAGAAGATCGAGACCAGCATGACCAACTTCGTGCAGATCGCCCTTGTCTCCGACACGGCGCCGGCGCGCGAGCTGGAAGAGCGGGCGCGGGTGCTGAAGGACATGCTGGACCGGGTCGACGGCGTGCGCGAGACGGAAGTCTGGGGCGAGCCCCGGACCGAAGTGCGCGTCGCCCTCGACCTCGGCCGGCTGGCGGCGCTTGGCCTGCCCGCGTCGGCCGTCGCCGACGCCCTGAAGGCCGAAGGGGCGAGCGTGCCCATCGGCTCCATCCATGCGGGCGCCCGGCGCTTCAACGTGAAGGCGACCGGCGACTTCAAGACCTTGGACGATGTCGCCAACACGGTGATCACCGCGCATGACGGCACCATCGTCAAGGTTTCGGACGTCGCCGAGGTTTCGTGGTCGGCGGACGAGCCGAACCACATCACCCGCTACAACGGCCATCCGGCGGTCTTCGTCACCGCCAACCAGAAGGATGGCCAGAATATCTTCGCGATGCGCGACGCGGTCTATGCCCTGCTCGACCAGTTCGAGACCGAGCTGCCGCCCAACATCACGCTGGAGCGGGGCTTCGACCAGTCGGTCTCGGTCGATCACCGCCTGTCGAACCTCGCGCGGGATTTCGCCATCGCCCTCGGCCTCGTGCTGATCACCCTGCTGCCGCTGGGCTTCCGCGCCTCCATCGTCGTCATGCTGTCGATCCCGCTGTCGCTGGCGATTGGTGTCTCGATCCTGAAGATGACGGGCTTCTCGCTCAACCAGCTCTCCATCGCCGGCTTCGTGCTGGCGCTCGGCCTGCTGGTCGACGATTCCATCGTCGTCACCGAGAATATCGCCCGTCACCTGCGCGAAGGCATGGATCGGACCAAGGCGGCCATCGCCGGCACGTCGCAGATCGCGGTCGCCGTCCTCGGCTGCACGGCGACGCTGATGCTCGCCTTCGTGCCTCTGCTGTTCCTGCCCGAGGGCGCGGGCAAGTTCATCCGCTCGCTGCCGGTCTCGGTGCTCTATACCGTCGGCGCCTCGCTCTTCGTCTCGCTGACCATCATTCCTTTCCTCGCCAGCCGCATCCTGTCGCGCCACGAGGACCCGGAAGGCAATGCCCTGCTGCGCGGCATCATGAAGGGCATCCACACGGTCTACCGGCCGCTGCTCCATGTCGCGCTGGGCCGGCCGCTGGTAACCTGCATTCTCGCTGCCGGGCTGTTCGCCGGCTCGATCATGCTGGTGCCGCGCATCGGCTTCTCGCTGTTCCCGCCCGCGGACTCGCGCCAGTTCGTGATCGACGTCGACCTGCCCGACGGCTCGCCCCTGGCGGAAACCGATGCGGCGGTCCGCTATGCCGAACGCGAGGTGGCGGCGACGCCGGGCGTGCGCTGGGTCATGTCCAACGCCGGCCATGGCAACCCGCGCATCTTCTACAACATCATCCCGCGCGAGGACGATCCGACCCATGGCGCGCTCTTCGTCGAGCTGGATCATTGGGACAGCCGCACCAGCCCCGCGGTGATCGACGAGCTGCGCAGCCGCCTCGACCGTTATCCGGGGGCGCAGATGGTGGTGCGCATCTTCCAGAATGGCCCGCCGATCGAAGCGCCGGTCGCCATGCGCCTGACCGGCCCCAATCTCGAGACCTTGAAGACCCTCGCCGCCGAAACGACCCGGATCATCGAAAGCGTGCCGGGCACGCGCGACGTGATCAATCCCCTGCGCCTCGACCGCACCGATCTCAACCTCGGTATCGACACGGCGAAGGCCGGGGTGCTGGGCGTGCCGGCGGGCGCCGTCGACCGCACCGTGCGCCTCGCCCTTGCGGGCGAAGAGGTCGCCAGTTTCCGCGAGGCGGATGGCGATGATTATCCGGTCGTCGTGCGTGCGCCGCTGGCCACCCGGCACGAGATGGACGCGCTCGGCACGATCTACATCCCGACCGCGACCGGGGCGACGCCGCTCGCCAGCGTGACCAGTCCCCATTTCGAAGCCGGCCCCGCGCGGATCGACCGTTTCGACCGCGAACGCTCGGTCACCGTCACCGCCTTCACGCAGACCGGCTACAATACCGAGCGGGTGACCGGCGAGATCCAGCAGGCGCTGAAGGCGATGCAACTGCCGCCGGGCTATCGCCTCGCCCTCGGCGGCGAGGCGGAGGCGCGGCAGAAGAGTTTCGCCGGTCTGTCCGACGCCATTCTCGTCGCCGTCTTCGGCATTCTCGCCGTGCTGATCCTCGAATTCCGCAGCTTCGCCTCGACCGCCGTGGTCGCCGGGGTCATCCCGCTTGGCGTCATCGGCGGCATCCTCGGGCTCTATCTGACCGGCTATACCCTCAGCTTCACCGCGGTGGTCGGCTTCATCGCCCTCATCGGCATCGAGATCAAGAATTCGATCCTGCTGGTCGATTTCACCACCCAGCTGCGCCGTCAGGGCGTTGGCCTCAAGGAGGCGATCGAACAGGCGGGCGAGATTCGCTTCCTGCCCGTGCTGCTCACCTCGATGACCGCGGTCGGCGGTCTGATGCCGCTGGCGGTCGAGGGCTCGGGCCTCTATTCGCCGCTCGCCATCGTCATCATCGGCGGGCTGGTGACCTCGACCTTCCTGTCGCGCCTGGTGACGCCGGCCATGTATCTCCTGCTTGCGCCGAAGACGCTGCCAGACGATCAGATGCTGCCGGCGGCATCGCCTGCCGCGGGGGAATAGGGCACCCCATCCGGGACGGTGAATTTGGCGGGGATCAGTCGGGCAGGGGGATGAATTCGGTCTCGCCCGGCACCCTGGGGAAGCGGCCGGCCTGCCAGTCGGCCTTGGCCTTCTCGATCCGCGCTCGGTCGCTGGAGACGAAGTTCCAGAAGATGTGGCGCTCCCCGTCGAGCGGGGCGCCACCCAGCAGCATGACGGTGGCCGCGGTCTCGGCCCGGATGGTCACCGGCGCGCCGGGCGTGAACACGGCCATGGTGCCCTCGCCCAATTCGCCGTCCGGCGTCGTCACGCAGCCGCCGGCGACATAGATCGCCCGTTCCTCATACTCGTCCGGCAGGGCGAGTTCGGTGCCGGTGTCGAGCCTGGCCTCGACATAGAACAGGGGCGAGGGGATGTCGACCTGCGCCGTCGCGCCGTAAGCCGTGCCGGCGATCACGGTCAGCCGCGCGCCCGGCTGAAACACGACGGGCAGGCGGTCGGCGCCGACATGGGTGAAGAAGGGCTCGCTCTCCTCCATCGCCCTGGGCACGGCGACCCAGGCCTGAACCCCGTGCAGATGGGTGGTGCTTCCATCCGGGTGTTCGGGCATCCGTTCGGAATGGGTGATGCCGTGGCCGGCATTCATCCAGTTCAGCTCGCCCGGGCGGATCGGCTGGACATAGCCGAGACTGTCGCGGTGGATGATCTCGCCCGAGAACAGCCAGGTGACGGTGGCGAGGCCGATATGGGGATGCGGCCGCACGTCGGCGAGGCCGCGCGGCCCGGCATCGACCGGCCCCATGTGATCGAGGAAGACGAAGGGGCCGACATGGCGGCGCGCGGCGAAGGGCAGGATGCGCCGGACCATGAAGCCGGGGGCCAGTTCGCGCGAACGCGCCTCGATCAGAAGTTCGGTCGCGGCCATGTCGTCTCCCCCTTGCGCCGTCAGTCGCCGAGGAACGTGACGAAGTCCTCGAGCGGTGCGCGTTCGCTGCGGAAATTGTTCAGCGGATGTGCGGGATCGCGCCGGCCCAGCGCCATGCCGGCGAAGAGCATCAGATTGTCCGGCATTTTCAGATGTTCGCCCAGCGTCTTGTGCCAGATCGCCCAGGCTTCCTGCGCGCAGGTGTCGAGCCCGTGCTCCCGCGCCAGCAGCATGATGGACTGCATGAACATGCCAAGGTCCGCCCATTGGCCCTGCTGCATCTGGCGGTCGATGGCGAAGAACAGGGCGGCGGGCGCGCCGAAGAATTCGAAATTGCGCGCGAACTGCATCAGCCGGCCGAACTTGTTGTCCCGGGTGATGCCGATGGTGTCGTACAGCTGCTCGCCGACGCGGTAGCGCCGGGTGCGATAGGGCTCGGTCAGGTCGGGCGGATAGATGTGATATTCCGTGCCCTCGCCCTTCGGGTTCTCGGGCAATTTGGCGCGGATCAGCGCCTTGATCTCGTCAAGGGCGGCGCCGGTCGCGACATAGACCGTCCAGGGCTGGAGGTTGCCGCCGGATGGCGCCCGCTTCGCCCCCTCGAGGATCGCCTTGATGGTGTCCACCGGCACCGGATCGGGCAGGAATTCCCGCACCGACAGGCGACTGTCCAGAGCTTCCGAGACCTTCATTCAGTCCTCCCTTACGTTGACGTAAACGTAAAGGAGGCGCCCGCTCTCGTCTATCGCTTTAAACGGTCACACAAGATGCATCCCGCCGTCGATCGGCAGGGTGCAGCCGGTCAGGGCCGGGCTGTCGATGGCGAAGCTGAGCGCGCGGGCGAGGTCGGCGATGGTCGAGCCGGCGCCGAGCGGGGCGGAATGAAAGGCTTCGGCGAAACTCTCGTCCGATTGCTTGCCGCCGGGCAGGGTGAAGCCGGGGGCGATGGCAACGACCCTGATGCCCCGGGGCGCGAGGGCGACCGCCAGCAATTCGGTCAGGGCGGCGAGGCCGGCCTTGGCCACCGTATAGGACAGGAAAGCCGGGTCCGGCCGCCCCGACAGTTTGAAGTCGGTGATATTCACGATCAGGCCCGGCCGCTGGCGCGCGGCGAGGGCATCGGCGAAGGCTTTGGCCAGGAAGGCCGGCGCCGACAGGTTGACGGCGAGATGGGCATCCCAATTGGCCCTGTTAAGGCTCTCCACCCGGTCGTGGACGAAGCGGGCGGCGTTGTTGACCAGCAGGGACAGGCCGGGGGCCAGATCGACGGCGGCCGGGATCAGCCGCTCGACCGCGCCGGCATCGCCGAGGTCGGCCTGCAGGACATGGGCGGTGCCGCCGCCCGCCGCTATTTCGGCGGCGAGGCGCCCGGCAGCTTCGGCGCTGTCGTTGTGGTGCAGAACGATGGCATAGCCCCGCGCGGCGAGATGGCGGGCGAGGCCGGCGCCGATGCGGCGCCCGGCGCCGGTCACCAGGGCGGCCGGCTGCAGCGCCATGTCAGGGCAGGACCTTGCCGCCGATGACCGACCAGACCTTGTCCGGCGTGCCGTCCTCGCCGACGAGGCTGGTGTCGTAGGTGCTGCCGTCCTCGAGGGTGACGCGGAAACTGCGCGCCCCGGTCAGGGCGACCGCGGTCGGCGCCGGGCGGCCCCGGCTGCGGAAGATGGTCTGGTCGAGCGGGCGGGTCGCGTTCGACAGGCTGACCGTGACGTCGAAGGTGCGGTCGTCGGCCGAGCCGCAGTCAACCGCGCTCAGGGTCGCGACCACGGTGGCGTCGTCATTGCTCGCGCGGGCGATCTCGCCCTGCTCGCAGCGGATATAGAAGAAGACCGTCGCGCCGAGGCCGAGCACAATGAGGCCGAGGGACGGCACACCGAGCGCCAGGAAGACATAGCGGCTCCACGGCGCGGGCAGCAGGGCGCGGCAGACGAAGGCCGCGACCAGCGCGAAGCCGGCGAAGAACAGCAGGGTCATCAACATGGGGAAAACCAGCCGGGATCAGAGGCCGTTCATATAGGACTGGGCGCGTTCCCGGTTCCGCTCCACCTGCTCGATGCAGTCGGCGAAGGCGGCGGAGATTTCGGCATCCTGCAGGTGGGGCAGGGCCTCGCGCAGGGTCGCCAGCAGCCAGGACTGGCCGCGCAGGAAGAAGGCGATGCGGTCCGCCCGCTCGGGCAGTTCCATGGCGCGGTCGAAGAAGCCGTTGGTGGCATCCGACGGCTCGACGCCGCGGGCCTTCAGCAGGCGGGACAGGGTCTGGATCGCCTTGGAGGCATCGGCCTGAATGTCGAGATACATGCCCCGCTTGTTCTGGCACGAGGCGCGGCAGGCGAAGACGGCGGCCACCTTGGCCCCGGCGCGGATCGTTTCGATCAGCAGATTGATCAGCTCGTCGAGTTCCGAATCCGACAGCGGACCGTCGAATCGAGGGGCGCGGAGGTCACCGTGGTCGTCGGTGTTTTGGTCCGAGGATACGGCGCGTTTGCGGTCGACAGCGTTCACTTGGCTCGACGTCCTGTAGTATTTTTCGATCAGTAGGGGCCCGGGTGAGGGCGGCGATCGGGCAGATCGGGATACGCGCAACCACCTGCCCCAAATGTCCATTGCACTAAAGCACGAAGTTTTCGCGGATCGAAGACCGGAAGCCATGCCGATGCCGAAGACCGCATATGCACGCATCCCGGTAATGACGGGCTGGACGCCCCGACCTGCGGCGCCAAGCCCCTTGACCTGAGAGTGTGTCGGCGTTCATGTGAGCGCCATGCGCAAAACGACCCCCCTGATCATCGCCGCCGCCCTGATCGGCATCGCCGCCCTGACCTGGTTCGAACTGGGCCGTATCGACCAGCGGCTCGAAGCTGGCGCCACCGCGGAAAGCGGATTGCCACCAGACCACGAACTGGCCAGTTCGGTCGGCGGTCCCTTCTCGCTGCTCGACGAGAACGGCCAGCCGGTGACGGAAAAGAGCTGGCCGGGCAAATATCTGCTGGTCTTCTTCGGCTTCACCTATTGCCCCGACGTCTGCCCGACTACCCTCGCGGAAATGACCGAGGCGCTGAAGGCCATGGGGCCGGTCGCCGACCGCATCCAGCCGCTGTTCATCACCGTCGATCCCGAACGCGACAATGCCCAGGCGATGAAGGACTACACCTCGTCCTTCGATCCGCGCATCACCGGCCTGACCGGTGACCGGGCGCAGATCGACGCCGTCCTCAAGACCTATCGTGTCGTCGCTCTGCGCCGGGGCGAAGGCGAGGATTACACGATGGATCATTCGACCCTGCTCTATCTGATGGGGCCGGACGGCAAGCTGAAGCAGATCTACAGCCACGACATGGAACCGAAGGCCCTCGCCGACGGTATCGTGAAGCTGATCGGCGGCTGATCCATCTTTCTGTCGTCACCCCGGCGCAGGCCGGGGTCTCGTGACGGAAAGACGCCCTGGCCTTGTCGAGATGCCGGCCTGCGCCGGCATGACGAGGTGGAAAGAAGGCGTCAGCCGTTTTCCGCCAGCACCCTGCCGGCGAGATAGAGCGAGCCGCAGATCATCACGCGCGCGCCCGGGCCCGCCAGCGCGGCGGCGCGGGCGACGGCGGCTTCGATATTGTCCGCCGCTTCGGCGGCAAGACCCGCCCCGGTCGCGGCATCGGCGACTTCGGCGGCGGGACGGGCCGCATCCTCGCCCGGGATGGTCACGGCGACCACCGGCGGCCTCAGGGCCGCGAAGGCGCCGAAATAGCCCGCCGCATCCTTGGTCGACAGCAGCCCGGTGACGAGGGCGAGGGGGCGGCCATCCTTCGCCGTCATTTCGGCCAGCGCCTCCGCCAGCGCGCGGGCGGCATGGGGGTTATGGCCGCCGTCCAGCCAAAGCTCCCCATCCTCGGGCAGCTGGGCAGGCAGCGGACCGCGGGTCAGGCGCTGCAGCCGGGCCGGCCATTCGGCCCCCGCGATGCCCGCTTCGATCGCCGCTTCCGGCAGGTCGAGCAGCAGGGCGGCGGCGACGGCGCTGGCGGCATTGGCGATCTGATGCGGCCCGGCCAGGGCGGGGCGGGGCAGGTGCCAGTCGGTCAAGCCGGCCCCGGTGAACAGGAAACCGTCCTCGACCGGGCGCGCGGTGAAATCGGCGCCGGCCACGATCAGCGGGGAATCGAGGTCATCCGCCCGGTCGCAGATCGCGGCGAGGGCATCGGCCGGCTGCGGGCCGATGACGGCGGGCACGTCCGGTTTCAGGATGCCGGCCTTCTCGGCGGCGATGGCGGCGATGGTCTCGCCCAGGAATTCCCGGTGGTCGAGGTCGACGGGCGTGATCACGCAGAGTCGGGGCATGGTCACGACATTGGTCGCGTCGAGCCGCCCGCCGAGGCCGACTTCGAGCAGGACGAGATCGGCCGGTGTCCTCGCGAAGGCGAGCAGGGCGGCCGCCGTCGTCACCTCGAAGAAGGTGATCGGCGCTTCGCCGTTGGCGCGCTCGCATTCCTCGAGGAGGGCGGTCAGGGTATCTTCGTCGATCAGCTGGCCGGCGAGGCGGATGCGTTCGGCGAAGCGCACCAGATGGGGCGAGGTATAGGCATGGACCCGGAGGCCCGCCGCCTCGGCGATGGCGCGCAGATAGGCGACGGTGGAGCCCTTGCCATTGGTCCCGGCGATATGGACCACCGCGGGCAGGCGCTGCTCGGGATGGCCGAGCCGGGCGAGCAGCCGCTCCATCCGGCCAAGCGAGAGGTCGATCTTCTTCGGATGCAGCCGGGTCAGCCGCTCCAGCACGCGGTCGCTACCGGTCATGACGGTATCCGGTCCCCGGTCGGGGGCCGGCTCAGGCCTTGACCGGGACCTTGACCGCCGCCTTCGGCTTGCGGTCGGTCAGCAGCGCGATGATGGTGGCGAGGCGGCCTTTCAGCTCCTTGCGCGGCACCACCATGTCGATGATGCCATGTTCGAGCAGATATTCGGCGCGCTGGAAGCCTTCAGGCAGTTTCTCGCGGATGGTCTGTTCGATCACGCGCTGGCCGGCAAAGCCGATCAGGGCGCCCGGCTCGGCGATCTGGATGTCGCCCAGCATGGCGTAGGAGGCGGTGACGCCGCCGGTGGTCGGATCGGTCAGCACGACGATATAGGGCAGGCCGGCATCGCGCACCATCTCGACCGCGACGGTCGAACGCGGCATCTGCATCAGCGACAGGATGCCTTCCTGCATCCGGGCGCCGCCCGCGGCGGTGACGACGATCAGCGGCACGCCGTGATCGACCGCGCGCTCGGCCGCGGTCACCAGCGCCTCGCCGACGGCAAGGCCCATGGAGCCGCCCATGAAGGCGAAATTCTGCACCGCGACCACGGCGCCCAGCCCCTCGATCGTGCCATAGGCGACCAGCATGGCGTCATGCTGGCCGGTCTTGGCCCGGGCATCCTTCAGGCGCGCGACATAGGACTTCTCGTCCTTGAACTTCAGGGGGTCGGCCGGCACATCGGCGACGGGAACCAGGGTAAAGCCGGCGTCGAGCAGCAGCGCCACCCGTTCCTCGATGCCGAGGCGCATGTGATGGCCGCAGTGCTGGCACACCTGCTGGTTCTCGTCGAGTTCGCGGTGGAACAGCATCTGGCCGCAGCCGGGGCACTTGGTCCAAAGGTTGTCCGGCATGTCGCGGCGCACGAAGGCGGCGCGGATCTTGGGACGGACGACGTCGTTCAGCCAGTTGGCCATGGGGTAACTCCGACGGGCTCAGGCGGCGCTGCGCTTGGCGCCGCGCACACCGGCGGCGAGCGTGGCGACGAAAGCGGAAATACGGTCGGCCAGGGGCTTGCCCGTCAGGCCTTCGGCCGCGGCCTCGCCGATCATCGAGACGACGGCGCTGCCGACCACGGCGGCATCGGCGTTACCGCCGATTTCCGCCGCCTGTTCGGGCGTCCGGATGCCGAAGCCGACGGCGACCGGCAGCTCCGTATGGCGCTTCAGCCGGGCGACGGCGGCGGCGACGGCGTTGCAGTCGGGCGCGGCCGATCCGGTGATGCCATTGATCGAGACGTAATAGACGAAGCCCGAAGTATGGCGCAGCACGGTCGGCAGGCGCTTGTCATCGGTGGTCGGCGTCGCCAGGCGGATGAAGGCGATATCCTGCTCGAGCGCGGGCAGGCACAGCTCAGGGTCTTCCTCGGTCGGCAGGTCGACGACGATCAGCCCGTCGATGCCGGCGGCCTTGGCGTCGGTCAGGAAGCGCGGCACGCCATAGGAATAGATCGGATTGTAATAGCCCATCAGGACGAGCGGCGTCGCCTGGTCGGTCTCGCGGAAGCGGCGGACGAGGCCGAGGGTCTTGGCCAGGGTCTGGCCATTGGCGAGGGCGCGCAGGCCGGCCGCCTGGATCGCCGGCCCGTCGGCCATGGGATCGGTGAAGGGCATCCCGATCTCGATCACGTCGGCGCCGGCGGCGGGCAGGGCCCTGATCACCTCGAAGGAGGTTTCGAGGTCCGGATCGCCCGCGGTGACGAAGACGACGAGGCCGGGGCGGCCCTCGGCCTTCAGCGCGGCGAAGCGGGCATCAATGCGGGCGACGGTCACAGCTTCGCTCCCAGGGCAGTGGCGACGGTGAAGATGTCCTTGTCGCCCCGGCCCGACAGGTTGACCAGGATGATGTGATCCTTCGGCAGGTCGGGCGCGATGCGCGCGACATGGGCGAGGGCGTGGGAGGATTCGAGCGCGGGAATGATGCCTTCGAGCTTGGCGCAGAGCTGGAAGGCGTCCAGCGCCTCCTGATCGGTCGCGGAGACGAAGTTCACCCGGCCGATATCGTGCAGCCAGCTGTGTTCCGGCCCGATGCCCGGATAATCGAGACCGGCCGAGATGGAATGCGCCTCAATGATCTGGCCGTCGTCGTCCTGGAGGAGATAGGTGCGATTGCCGTGCAGCACGCCCGGCCGGCCCTTGGCCAGCGAGGCCGCGTGCTTGCCGCTCTCGAGCCCGAGGCCGGCGGCCTCGACCGCGTCGATCGCTACCTCCTTGTCGTCGAGGAAGGGGTAGAACAGGCCGATGGCGTTGGAGCCGCCGCCGACGCAGGCGACCAGCGTATCCGGCAGGCGGCCTTCGGTCTTCAGCATCTGGGCCTTGGCCTCGTTGCCGATCACCGCCTGGAAATCGCGCACCATGGCCGGATAGGGGTGCGGCCCGGCGACGGTGCCGATGATGTAGAACGTGTCCTCGACCTGGGTCACCCAGTCGCGCAGGGCCTCGTTCATCGCGTCCTTCAGGGTCTGCGAACCCGAGGTGACGGGGACGACTTCGGCGCCCAGCAGCTTCATGCGGAAGACGTTCGGGCTCTGCCGCTCGATATCGGTCTTGCCCATGTAGATGGTGCAGGGCAGGCCGAAGCGGGCGGCGACCGTCGCCGTCGCCACGCCATGCTGGCCGGCGCCGGTCTCGGCGATGATGCGCTTCTTGCCCATGCGCTTGGCCAGCAGGATCTGGCCCATGCAATTGTTGATCTTGTGGGCGCCGGTGTGGTTCAGCTCTTCCCGCTTCAGATAGATCTTGGCGCCGCCGAAATGATCGGTCAGCCGCTCGGCGAAATAGAGCGGGCTGGGCCGGCCGACATAATGTTCGAGGAAATAGTCGAGTTCGGCGCGGAACGACGGATCCTTGCAGGCGTCCTCATAGGCCTTCTCGAGGTCGAGGATCAGCGGCATCAGCGTCTCGGCGACGAAGCGCCCGCCGTAGATCCCGAAATGCCCGTGTTCGTCGGGGCCCTCGCGGTAGGAATTGGGCGTCTGTGCGGGCGCCATGGCCATGATCGTTCCTCAAGCAGACCGCGCCGCCGCCAGGAAGGCGGCGATCAGGTCGAAATTCTTTACCCCCGGCGCCGATTCGACACCGCTCGACACATCCACCGCCGAGGCCCCGGAAATTCGGATCGCTTCGGCGACGTTGTCGGGGGTCAGCCCGCCTGCCAGGAACCAGGGCCGCGACCAGCGCTCTTCGGCGATCAGGCCCCAGTCGAAGGCAAGGCCATTGCCGCCGGGAAGGCCTTTTCTAGGCGGTTTGGCGTCGAGGAGCAACAGGTCGGCAACAGACTCGTAATCATGAGCCGTCGCGACATCCTCCGTTCCGGCAATGCCGACCGCCTTCATCACCGGCAGGTTGAAGCGCCCGCGCAGCTCGGCGATCCGCGCGGGGCTTTCCTTGCCATGGGCCTGCAGGATCTTCACCGGCGCCTGCGACAGGATGGCGGCAATGGTGGCATCGTCGGCATCGACGGTCAGGGCGACCGGCGTCACCCCGTCCGGCAGGCGGGCAATCAGGGCACCGGCCTCCTCGGGGGAGAGATTGCGGGGCGAGGGCGGGTAGAACACGAAGCCGACATGGCTGGCGCCATGCTGGACGGCGGCATCGACGGCTTCGGGCGTGCGCAACCCGCAAATCTTCACGGAAACGGACATGGCCGGGACTATAGCAGCTTTCCGGCGGCCCAGTGTTGCAGTGCGTCGAAATCTGCCGCGCCGTCGAGATGGGCCGCCACCCGCTCGCCCATCACCGCGCCGAACTTGAAGCCATGGCCCGAGCAGCAGGACAGCACCAGCGCTCCATCGACATCGGCGATGCGGAAACGCTCGTCGGCCGTCACCGTATAGAGACAGGTCTTCGCTTCGATGATGCGGTAATCGTCGAAATCGCGGAAACGGCGGCGGCCGCCTTCCCAGATCGCTTTCGCTTCATCCTTGCCGGCGCCGCGCCGGGCTTCCGGATCGTCCGGCCCGCCGTCCATGTGATGGTCGCCGAGCTTGAGGCCGTAGCCGTCGACCGGCGGCACGGCATAGAAACCGTCGTCCCGCTCGATCTCCAGCAGCATGGGGCCGCTGGCCCAGGCCGCCCGCCATTTGTCGGGCACCCGGGCGTAGGTGACCACCTGGCGCACCGGGCGCAGCTCGGCGGCGAGTGCGGGGACGAGGCGGGGCGTCCAGGCCCCGGCGGCGACCACCAGACGGTCGCCCTCGATCCGGCGGCCATCGGCGAGGATCGCCGTCGCCCGCGCGGGGTCGAGATCGGCGACCGCGATGCCTTCGAGAAGAGTGCCCTTCGCCCGGACATAATCGCCAAGGCCGCCGACGATGCGGTCCGCCAGCAGGGCGCCGCCGCTCGTCAGCCACAGGGCGTCGATCGCGCCCTCGGACGAGAGCATGGGGAAACGCCGGTCGAGTTCCGCCGGTTTCAGCCGTTCATAAGCGATGCCCAGCCGGTCGAGGGAGGCAGCGGATTGATCGGCCCAGTCGCCCGCCGCGAAATGATGGGCGAGGGTGCCGGTCTCGACATAATGCCGGCGGCCGAGGTCGCGCCACACGCCGTCCCACGCCGCATAGGCGTCATGGATCATCAGGGCATAGCCGTCGAGCGCGCCGTAGGGGTAGCGGATCAGGCGGTGACGGTCGACCGAGGTGGCGAGCGGATCGGGCACCCGGCCCTGCTCGATCACCGTGACCTCCATGCCCAGGTTGATGGCGGCCCTTGCGGTGGCGAGGCCATAGAGGCCACCGCCGACGATGATCAGTTTCATGGCGCGAGCGACCGATGCAGGAAGGCGGCGGCGACGAGGTCTTCGAGCGCGGTGCCGACCGATTTGAACAGGGTGATGTCGGAAGCGTCCCGTCGGCCGGGGTGGCGCCCGGCGCAGAGATCGGCGAGGTCGGCGGCGATATCGGCCGCCGAGATCAGGCCGCGCCGCAAGGGATCGGCGAGATCGCCCGCCTCGTGCAGGGCGCCTTCGCGGGTATCGACGAAAAGGCGGGCGCGGGCGATGGCGGCATCGTCCGCCTCGCGCATCTCGGGGGTGAAGCCGCCGATCAGGTCGACATGGCAACCGGGTTTCAGCCATTCGCCCCGGATCAGCGGTGTCCGGCTCATGGTGATGGCGCTGACGATGTCGGCCCCGGCGACGGCGGTGACCAGGTCTTCGACCGCCTCGGCGCCGGTAACAGCGGCGACGGCGCGGGCCTTGTCGGCGTTACGGTTCCAGATCAGCACCCGGGACAGGCCGGGGCGGACGGCACGGTAAGCCTCGACGACATGGGGCGCCAGATTGCCGGCGCCGACGACGAGCAGGGTCTTCGCGTCCGCCCGCGCGAGATAACGCGCGGCGAGGGCGGAGGCGGCGGGGGTGCGGCGGACGGTGAGGGCGCTGCCGTCGACGGTCAGCAGCGGCGCCCCGCTCGCCCCGTCGAACAGGACATAGAGGCCGATCACCGAATCGAGGCCGCGCGCACCATTGCCGGGCGCGACCGTGACCAGCTTCACGCCGGTGTAGGCGCCGGGCTGATAGGCCGGCATCACCAGAAAGATATTGGTCGCCCCGGCGCCGTCGTCCATCGGGTAGTGACCGCGCAGGGGCGCGGCGATGGTGCCGGCGGCGAAGGCATCGCGCAGGGCGTCGATCAGCCCGGGATAGGTCAGGGCGGCGCGGGCAACTGCCCCGTCGATATGGCGAAGCGCGGCGGGCGGCGGCACCGTCATGGCGCCAGCGGACCGGCGGGGGCCTGGATCGGCGCGGGCAGATTGGCGCCGCCATGGGCGATGGGGCCGCTCGGCTGCGGCTTGGCCGATTCGACTTCGCGCTGCAGGACCTTGTAGCGGCGGGTCAGCAGCCGGCGGCGGCGCCAGCCCGAGGTCCAGGCGACACCACCGCCGATCAGGATGCCCAGCACCAGCGCGGCGAACAGGGCAAGGAACAGCGGCATCTGCACGGCATAGGACGGGGTCGCCCCGCCGAAGGGGTCGAGCGACAGTACCACGGGCGCGCGATTGGCGACCGCGAGGGCGACCAGCACGATGACGAAGGGCAGGGTGATGAGCAGCGTGCGCAGTTTCATGACGGCTTCCCCATGGCGGATTTCCGGGGGGCGATCAAGCCTTGGCGGCTTTTTTCTTGGCCGGCGCCGGCTCGTCGTCGACGTTCAGACGTTCGCGCAGTTCCTTGCCGGTCTTGAAGAAGGGCACGAATTTCTCGGACACTTCGACCGCCTCGCCGGTGCGCGGGTTGCGGCCGGTGCGGGCCGGCCGGCTTTTCACCGAAAAGGCACCGAAGCCGCGGATTTCCACCCGGTCGCCGCGCGCCAGGGCATCCGCCACCTCCTGGAAGATGGTGGAAACGATACGTTCCACATCCCGCTGATAGAGATGGGGGTTGGCGGCGGCAAGGCGCAGGATCAGTTCAGACTTGATCATGGCCCGTGCTTTCCTCGCCAATCGTCGTCAGTCGAGGCGAGGGTGCCAAACCGAAGTCAAGCCGTCAAGGGTAAGCCATTTAGGCACAAAGGCTTTTCCGCTCAGAACGGCCGACAGGGGGCTATCGTCGGCGGTAACGTCAAGGATGGGCAGGTCCGGGGCGAGGCCCTTGTCCCCGGCCAGCCAGAGCCTGATTTCGGGCTCGGCGCCAAGGGCGTCGACCAGCTTCAGGGCAAGGGCCTGCCGGCCGGTGAAGATGCGCCCGTCGGTCACCCTGGCGAGCTCATCGGGGGCAAGGCCCCGGCGCTCGCCGACAATGGCGCGGAACCAGGCGAAACTGTCGTCGATCACCGATTGCAGGGCAGTGCGGGCATCGGGCGACATCGCCTCGAAGGGCGAGGGCGAGGCCTTGAGCGGCGCCGATTTCACCTCGTTCACGCCGATGCCGATCTCCGCCATCAGTTTCGAGAATTCGGGTGCTTGGATCAGGACGCCGATGGAGCCGGTGAGCGAGGTCTCGTAAGCGAAGATGCGGTCGGCCGCTGTCGCGATCAGATAGGCCGCGGAAGTGCCGAGGGTACGGATCGAGGCGACCACGGGTTTCTTCGCCGACAGCCGGCGCAGCGCCTGATAGAGCGCCTCGCCGCCGACGGTGGTGCCGCCCGGGCTGTCGATGGCGAGAATGACCGCCTCGACGCTGTCGTCGGTCGCCAGCCGGTCGAGGAGGGCGAGTTCCTCGTCGCTCGCCACGATCACGCCTTCGATCGTCACCCGGGCGATATGGGGCCGCAGGCTGCCGTCGAAGACGCCGGGCAGGGCAAAGACCCCGAGGGCGAGCAGGGCAAGCAGCGCGAGCAGCCGCCAACGGGTCAGGCGGCGGCGCAACAGCCGCCGGTCGGTCAGAAGGTCGTCGGTCCCGCCGCTCATTCTCGCCTCATGTTGTTGCCGTGCAGGGTAATCGCCGATGGCGCGGGGGGAAGGGCTTTCTTTCGCCGGGCTCTCCAGTTCGCGGAAAACAAAAATTGCCCCGCAACCGACGACTGCGGGGGGAATTCCGGTTTGGTTAACGAAACCTCTTTGATAAATAACCGTTCCGGAGACATCTGCTCCCGAAAATACGGATGTTAAGGAGCCTGGGGCCATGTTTGAAGTGCTGTCGTCGACCGATCTGTCCAGCGTTCTCGCGGTGGTCGATACCGGCCCGGGCCATGTCGCGGCGGTGACCGCCCTGTTCCTCATGTGGGCCGCCGGCCGCGCCTTTTTCCGCTGAGGGGCGTAGTAGGCCCCTAATACCCCGGCCTGGCCAAAGCCTCCTATCATCCCCGAAACAAGGGGTGAACGGAGGAAACGAACATGGCCCGCAAGATCCTGATGATCATCGGGGATTTCACCGAGGATTACGAAACCATGGTGCCGTTTCAGGCCTTGCAGGCCTGCGGCCATAAGGTCGACGCGGTCTGCCCCGACAAGGCGGCGGGTGACAAGGTCGCGACGGCGATCCACGATTTCGAGGGCGATCAGACCTATTCGGAAAAGCCCGGGCACAAGTTCGTGCTGAACGCGAGTTTCGCCGATGTCGATCCAGCGACCTATGACGCGCTGGTCGTGCCCGGCGGCCGGGCGCCGGAATATCTGCGCCTGAATGGCGCCGTGCTTGCCATGGTCCGGCACTTCTTCGAGGCGGGCAAGCCGGTCGCCGCCATCTGTCACGGGCCGCAATTGCTGGCTGCCGCGGGCGTCCTCAAGGGGCGGCGGGTTTCAGCCTATCCCGCCTGCGCACCTGAAGTCGGCCTCGCCGGCGGCGAATTCGCCGATATTCCGGTTGATGGCGCGGTGACCGACGGCAATCTGGTCACGGCGCCGGCCTGGCCCGCCCATCCCGCCTGGCTGGCGCAATTCATGGCGTTGCTGAACCGGGGCACCGCCCGCGCCGCCGCCGAATAGCCGTGGCCGGACCGGCGCGACGGGCGTAGCCTGAGGCGAAAAGGGGAGGCCGGCCATGTGCAAACTCTTCATCGGTGCCGATCCGTCGCTCTGGACCAGCCGCGCCAAGTCGCTGCGTCTCGACGGCATGGTGACCAGCATCCGCCTCGAGGAGTATTTCTGGCGGGTGCTGGGGCGCGTCGCCGCCCATGACGGGCTGAGCGTGAACCAGTTGATCGCTCGCCTGTGGCACGAAGCGGCGGAAGCTGGCCACGACCTCGGCAATTTCACATCGTTCCTGCGGGTGTGCTGCGCCCGTTATCTCGATCTGCTGGCGCGGGGCGAGGTCGCGGCGGGCCGGCCGATCCGCTCGGTCGACGCCGCCGCCATCCTGGCGCGGGAAGAGGATGCGCGGGCCTTTTCCGCCTGACCGGCACCCGGTTCACCGCAGGCTGATCACGCCCAGCGTCCTCGCGGTGCGGATCGCCTGACGCCGTCCGCGGGCGGCGAATTTGTCGAAGATGCGTTGCCAGTACCATTTCACCGTGCTTTCGGCGATCGCCATCCGGGTGGCGATTTCGCCGTTGGACAGGCCGCTGTCGGCAAGACGCAGGATTTCGATCTCCCGCGCCGTCAGCGGCTCGTACAGCCCGCCGTCGCCGGCTTCCGCCGACGCTTCCGGATCGCTGGCCGCGTCGGGGCCCATGGCTTGCAGGATTGCGTCGGCGTAATCGGCGACCGCGGGCTGCCGGTCGCGACAACCCTGGCGGATGGCGGCGAAGGTCGGGGCGAGACTGGCGCCCTGATCGGCGAAGGTGCGGATGAAGCGCGCGTGGGTCAGGCTTTTCAGATTGTCGACCAGCAGGCGCTGCGCGGCCTCCCTGTCGCCGTCGCGCAGCAGGGCGCGGGCCAGCAGGGCGGACACGGCGGCCGCGCCCGCCTTGGCCTGGCGATGGACCGTGAAGCGGAGCCAGCGGTTCAGGATCGCGATGGCCTCCCGGGTCTGTCCCGCCGCGATCATCAGGCCGCAGTGAACGAGGGCGGCGACTTCGTGCCGGGTACTCGGCTGGGGAATGGACCAGGGATCGTCGAAATCCGTGGGCAGGGGTGCCAGATCGAGGGATTCGAGGGCCGGCGCGAAGAAGGAATCGAGCGAGGCCAGCCGCACCCGCTCCAGGATGATGCGGCCCTGGAAGCGGTCGAAACCGAATTCCCGCGCGGCGCAGTCCGCCTCGTCCAGCAGGGCCGAAACCTGGGCGAAATCCCCATCGAGAAAGGCGAGCCGGATGGCGGTGAGAAAGGCCGCCATCATGTTGTCGACGAAGCCGAGTTCCTTGCTCAGCTGAAGGCGGCCCGCCAGCATCTGCCGCGCGGCGTCGATCTCGTTCCGCTCATAGGCGATGGCGGCGAGCAGCGAGGTCGGCATGGTGGCCAGCGGCGTGACATCGCCGTGCAGCCGGATCGCCACCTCGAGCGAGCGGGACAGGACCGAGACGGCCTCGTCCAGCCGGCCGCAGCGGTGCAGCGAACGGCCGACGATGGAATCGTGAAACACCGTGCCGTAAAAGGCGCCGTGGCGGACGAACATGTCGCGCACGTCCTCGGCCCGGGACATCACCAGATCGAAGCGATAGAACTCCCGGTCGGTCAGGATCTTGGCCGACAGGGACGAGGCGTACATGAACATGTCGCTGCTGCTGCGCCCGTCGATCCAGGCCTGGGCGGCGACGCGGGCGCCCGCGTTGTCGTCGTTCAGCAGCTTCAGCATCATTTCCCGGTGAGACAGTTTCTCGCGCAGATAGGCGAGATCGCTGTCGCAGGGGCTGTCACCCGCCCCGTCCGTCAGGGCCTGGACGGCGACGCGCGCATCGCGCAGGTCCGCCTCGGCCTCGCGGAAGCGCCAGCGCAGCTCGCTCTGCCAGGCGCGGTCCAGCAGCAGGCGGGGCAGCCGGCGGATGTGGCTGTCGCGCAGGCGCCGGGCATGGGTTTCAAGCGTCATCGCCCGCCCGGCCGAGAACAGGGCATCGCTGCCGGCATCGAGCAGGGCGCCGGCGAATTCGTGATCGCCCGAGGCGAAGGCATGGCTGATCGCCTCGGTGATCATGCCGTTGTCGAACAGCCAGCGCGCCGCCGTTCGATGCAGGTCCGCGATCCGGCCAGGATGCAGTTCGGTCAGCTTGCGGCGCAGGTAGTCGTTGAAGAGGTGGTGATAGCGAAACCACTTGCGTTCCTCATCGAGCGGCACCAGGAACAGATGCCACTGTTCGATGTATTCGAGGTTGGCGTAGTTGCCGGCGCTCGGATTCACCGCGTTGCAGAGTTCCAGGGTGAAGCGGTCGAGCACCGAGGTGTTCAGCAGGAAGTCGCGCACCGCCTCGGGGTGCTTCTGGAACACCTCGTCCGAGATGAACCCGTCGATCCGCTTGTTGGTGCCCGAGAAGGCATTGATGAAATGCGCCTTGTCGGCCTCGTTGGCGAGGGCGATGGAGGCGAGCTGCAGGCCGGCGATCCAGCCCTCGGTCTTGCGGCGCAGAAGATCGCTCTGGTTTTCCGTCACGTCGCCGTGGCCCCACAGGCGCAGAACCCTGCGGGTTTCATCGGGATCGAATTGCAGGTCGCGGAAGGTCAGTTCGCGCACGAGGCCGGAGATGCGCAGCCGGGCGAGCGAGATGTTGTGCTGGTTGCGTGTCGCGATGAAGAAGCGCAGCCGCCGGGTATTCGCCTCGAAAACGAGATTCATCAGCGCCAGCGCGCGCTCGTCGGTGACGCAGTGATAGTCGTCGAGGAAGAGAGCGATGTCCTGTTGCAGGTCCGCGATCTCGTTCAGCAGTGTCCGCTGCAGGATCGCCTCGGGTGGCATCAGCCCGGTCTCGAGCAGGATCGCCGTCGCGGCGCAGGCATTGGGCGCGGCGGCGCGCAGGGCCGAGACGAGAAGGGCGATCAGGCCCGTGGTGTCGTTGTCGGCCTGATCGAGACTGGCCCAGCCGGCGAGCGCCCCGGCGTCGCGAAAGCGATAGAAGGCCTGGACCATCGCCGTCGTCTTGCCCGAGCCCGCGGGCGCGGTCACGAGGGTGATCGGCGCCCGGTCGCCGGGGTCGAAACACCCGGTCAGGCGCGCGCGGCTGATGGTCCGCTCGTGGTTGTTCGGCGGCTGCAGCTTGGTCTTGCGCACGAGGACCCGGGAAGATTGCATCGGATCTTCACTAACCTCTTTATTGTTGGCCGAAGCATGGATTTTTCCTGTGCTTCAGCGCCTCCCAGATTGAAATTAGACCGGCAGGACCAAGGTGTCATGTCCGATCTCGCAATATTGGCGCCAATACCCGGCGGAGTATTTCGCGGGCGCAACATTCGCAGGCGCAGCAAATTCCCCAGTCTACATAGGACCAGTCGCGCCGAACGAGACCATTCCTTTCGGTTGGCGGGGTCGGCATCAATGGCCGGCCTGTGAAATTCTCCTTCCGTCCCTTTGGGCGGGTGAAGCCGGGGCGGCGCCCGACCATAACGGCAACACACGGCAGGCCGGAGGGTCCGCGACGGACGCGCCGGCCGGGAGCCGAGAACGGGAGGGAGAAAAGACATGACCTTGCTGCAGCGAAGCGACTGGTACGATGTGGCCCGCGACACCAACTGGACCCCGTCCTTCGTCGCCGAGGCGGAATTGTTTCCGTCCGACATCAGCGATCCCTTCGACATGCCGAAGGCGGCCTGGGCGGAATACGACGAGCCCTACAAGGTTTCATACGCCGAATATGTGAAGGTCCAGCGCGAGAAGGACGCTGGCGTCTACGCCGTGAACACCGCCGCCGCGCGCACCCGCTTCATGGAGGAAGCCGGGCAGCGCTGGCATTCGGTGCTGAAGCTGCATTTCGGCGCGGTCTGCCTCGCCGAATCCAGCTCGCAGATTTCCGAAGGGCGCATGGCCCGCTTCGGCCGGGCGCCGGGGATGCGCAACATGGCAACCTTCGGTCTGCTCGACGAAATCCGTCATGGCCAGGCCCAGCTCTATTTCGCCCATGAAAGCCTGCGTTACAGCCCGCAGTTCAATTTCGCGCACAAGCTGCTCGGCACCCAGGAATGGGGCGCGATCATGACCCGCTCGACGCTTGACGATGTCTTCCTCGGCCGGGACGCGGTGACGACGGCGATCATGCTGACCTTCGCCTTCGAGACCGGCTTCACCAACATGCAGTTCATCGGCCTCGCGGGTGACGCCGCCGAAGCGGGCGACACCAGCTTTTCCAACCTGATTTCGTCGATCCAGACCGACGAGTCGCGTCACGCCCAGATCGGCGCGCCCCTGCTGAAGCTGATGGTCAAGAACGGTTACAAGGCCGAGGCGCAGAAGGCGGTCGACATCGGCTTCTGGCGGACCTACCGCTTCTTCACCCTGCTGACGGGCACGGTGATCGACTATTTCATGCCGCTCGAGAAGCGGACCTCCTCCTTCAAGGAATTCATGGAGGAATGGATCGTCGATCAGTTCGAGCGCACCCTGCTCGACATGGGGCTCGACCTGCCGTGGTACTGGGATTTCTTCCTCGAGGACATCAACAGCTTCCATCATGGGATGCAGATCGGCTGGTGGCTCTATCGCGACACCGTGTGGTTCGACGTGCCCGCGGGCGTCTCCCCGGCCGAGCGCGAATGGCTGGAAGCCAAGTATCCGGGCTGGAACGACAGCTGGGGCCGGTTGTGGGACCAGATCGGCGAGAACATCCGCGCCGGCAAGACCGACCTGACCGTGCCGAAGACGCTGCCGGTGGTCTGTTCGTTCAACAACCTGCCCCTCGTCACCACACCCGGCAAGAGCTGGGACCCGCAGGGTCAGATGCTGACCTACAAGGGCAAGAAGTACTACTTCCAGTCTCATGTCGAGAAATGGATCTTCGAGCAGGATCCGGAGCGTTACGCCGCGCACCAGACGCTGATCGACCAGTTCCTGGCCGGCAAGATCCAGCCGCCGAACTACGAGGGCGCGCTCAATTACATGGGGCTGTCCCCGGTCGAGCGCGGCAAGGACGCCGAGAACTATGCCTGGGCCTTCGCCGGGCGCGAGCCCCGGAAGATGGCGGCCGAGTGATCAGCCCGGCGACCCCGGCGGAGTCCCGCCGGGGTCGCGCCCGAACCATTGGAGAAGCGAAATGTCTGATCTGCCCCTGCTCGTGTCCTGCGAGCGCGATTTTCTCGTGCATCTCGTCGCGGTCCCGTCGGAAGCCCGCGTCTGCGACCTGATCGAGGCGGCGGCCTCGCTTGTCGTCGGCGTGCATCTGCCCGACATGCCGGCATCGAGCATCCGCCTGCGCAAGATCGACCGTCACGAGGCGCTGCCCGGCGACGCCAATGTGGTCGACGCCGGTATTGAGCCGATGGACTGGGTGCATCTGTTCTTCGAGCCGGCGTCCGACGGAAAGCCGCTGCAATGACGGTCGATATCGCCGGGACTTATCGGACGGTCTGCGATCTCGACGAGATCTGGGAAGGCGAGGTCGTCGAATTCGAGGTGGACGGCCACGACATCCTGATCGTGCACCAGATCGGCGGCGAGGTGATGGCGCTGCAGGCCCTGTGCCCGCATCAGGACATTTCCCTCGCCGAGGGCAGTTTCGAGAACGGCGTGCTGACCTGCCGCGCGCATCTGTGGCAGTTCGATAGCCGCAGCGGCGCCGGGCTCAATCCGGACGACTGCCGTCTGGCGCTTTATCCGGTACGGGTCGAGGCCGGCAAGGTCCTGGTCAGTGTCGAGGGTGTCACGCCCTTTCGTGTCGGTGCCTGAAAGCAACAAGGGAGATTGCACATGTCCGAAGCCGCCACCCGGCACGAAGGGCCCAGCAATAACATGGTCGGTCCCGTATTGCGGGCCGGGGAACTTGCCGATGTGATCGTCGAGGCGATCCGGCGCGACAATCCGGATGACGACGTCAATGTGATCGACAAGCGCGCCTATCTGCGCGTTCAGGTCGATGGCGAATGCGTCGTCCGCCGCGCGACGGTGGAGGAGCTGCTGCGCCGGCCGTTCCTGATGCAGGAGATCGAGCCGATCCTCGCGTCCTTCGCCGGCCAGATCGAGGCGACCGAACGCTATATCCGCTTCTTCCTCGACAATCGCCGCTGAGCGGCCAAGAGCAGAATTCAAGGGAGTGACACCATGAGAGAAGGTCCCGTCGAACAGGCGAAGCTGAAGACCTGGAGCGCCCTGTCCGGGCAGCGCCGCAAGCCCAGCGAATACGAGGCCGTGGCCTATGACGCCCATTTCCTCAACGATTACGCCCAGCCGGGCAAGAGCGGGCCGGCCCTGCCGTCAATTGGGCCGGACAGCTTCATCAATCGCTGGTACCAGAAGAACCTGATCGAATCGCCGCTGCGCCACGACGACTGGCTGGCCTTCCGCGATCCCGAGGAAGTGACCTACCGGCGTTACAACATCATTCAGGAAGGCCAGGAAAACTACGTCGCCGAAATCCTCGACCGCTTCAGCAACGAGGGCCATGACACCGGCCTTTCCGCCGAGTGGCAGACGGTTCTCGCCCGGCTCTACACGCCGTCGCGCTTCCTGCACCACACGGTGCAGATGGCCTCGGCCTATGCCGCCACGACCACGCCCGCTTCCACCATCTCGCATTGCTATGCCTTTCAGTCGGCGGATGCGTTGCGGGCGCTCTCCCATGTTTCCTACCGCACGGTGGAACTCGCGCGTTGTCACGGTCAGGCCGGTTTCAATGAAGACGAGCGCAGCCATTGGGAAACGGCCCCTGAATGGCAGGGCTTCCGCGAACTGATGGAAAAGGTCCTGGTGACCTACGAGTTTGGCGAATTGTTCGCGGCGCTCAATCTCGTCGCCAAGCCGGCGATCGACGAGGCTTGCCTGCGCCAGCTCGGGCGGGCGGCGCGGCGACATGACGACTCGGTGCTCGATCTTCTCTCGGACGCGGTGCTGAAGGACACGGCGCGGTCGCGCAGCTGGACGCAGGCTCTGGTCAAATTCCTCGGTGCCCGGGACGGCAATGTGCCGCTGCTGCGCGGCTGGATCGCGAAATGGGAACCGCTGGCCGACCAGGCCATCGACGCCTTCTGCGCCGGTCTTCCCGACGGCGATCGCGCCGCCGTCGCGGCCCGTCAGGCGACGCGGGATTTCCGCGCCGCCATGGGCCTGTGACGGAGACGGGCGATGGCGACCCTGCTCGTGCTCTATGGCCGCCCGTCCGATCCGGCGGCCTTCGATCGCCATTACGCCGAGCGGCATCTGCCGCTGGTGCGGAAGCTGCCGGGCCTGCGTGGCGTTACCCTCAGCGCCGGTGTCGAAGTGCTGTCGGGCGACGACCTCTATCGGGTGGTACGGCTGGAGTTTCCGACGGCGGAAGCGGTGAAGGCCGCGCTCGGCTCGGCGGAAGGTCTTGCGGCGGCGGCCGATCTGGCCAATTTCGCCGATGGCGGCATTCAGATCGTCGCCTTCGACGAGGTCGCGGCATGACGGGGGCCGTGATGGACGTGCGCGCCGCCGTCGCCTTCGAGGCCGGCAAACCGCTGGAAATCGTGACCGTGCAGCTCGAAGGGCCGCAGGCCGGCGAGGTGCTGGTCGAGATCAAGGCGACCGGGGTCTGCCATACCGATGCCTACACGCTGTCGGGCGCCGACCCGGAAGGCCTGTTCCCGACCATCCTCGGCCATGAGGGC
>NZ_QGLE01000011.1 GCF_003173035.1 Zavarzinia aquatilis | reverse complement strand
CAATGCCGTCGTCTTCGGGCTGGGCGGCATCGGCCTCAACGTCATCCAGGGCCTGCGCATGGTCGGGGCCAACATGATCGTCGGCGTCGACCTGAACGACGACAAGGAAGAGTGGGGCCGGCGTTTCGGCATGACCCATTTCGTCAACCCGAAGAAGGTCTCGGGCGATATCGTCGCCCATCTGGTCGAACTGACCAGGGGCGGGGCCGACTATTCCTTCGACTGCACGGGCAACACCACGGTGATGCGCCAGGCTTTGGAATGCGCGCACAAGGGCTGGGGCGAGAGCATCGTGATCGGCGTCGCCGCGGCGGGCCAGGAAATCTCCACCCGTCCCTTTCAGCTGGTGACCGGGCGGGTGTGGCGCGGTACGGCCTTCGGCGGCGCGCGTGGCCGCACCGATGTGCCGAAGATCGTCGACTGGTACATGGACAAGAAGATCGAGATCGACCCGATGATCACCCATGTCCTGCCCCTCGAACAGATCAACGAGGCTTTCGACCTCATGCATCACGGCAAGTCCATCCGCGCCGTCATCACTTTCTGAGCGTGTGTAACCACAATAATACCTGGGAGGAATCCATGAGCATCTTCACCCACGTCTGCGTTGGCACCAACGACCTCGCGCGCGCTCGCGTGTTCTATGACGACGTTCTCGGCAAGCTTGGTTACAAGCGGATCGCCGATCTCGGCGACAACGGCTCGATCTGGGGCGAGGACGGCCCGGCCTTCTTCGTGTTGAAGCCCGGCAACGGCCTGCCGGCGACCTATGCCAACGGCGGCACCATCAGTTTCGTCTCGCCCAGCCGGGTGGCGATCAATGCCTTCCATGCCTCCGCGCTGGCTCATGGCGGCCAGGACGAGGGATTGCCCGGCCCGCGCGGGATCGCCCCCAACGCCTATGCCGCCTATGTCCGCGATCCCGACGGCAACAAGCTTGCCGCCTATTGCTTCAAGCCCTGATACATCTTCGCGCAGCATCCCCACCGCCGGAAGCACCGGCGGTGGGGATCTCCTGTTTCAGCGGGGCGTCCAGGCCTTGGTCATCTTGCCGATGACGCGGACGGTCAGATCGCCCTCGGGGCGGATGCGGCAGGCCAGGACCCGGCCGCGGCGCTGGTCCTCCTCAGTCACATGGGCGCGGCTCATCACTTCGGGGGTATAAGTTCCCTCGACCACTTCGATCTTGCACACGCCGCAGCCGCCGCCCCGGCAGCCGGCCGGAATGCCCTTGCGGCCGAGGCGGACCATGCCGTCCAGCACCGACTGACGGGAATCGCAGGTGAAGGCTTCACCGGTTTCGTCGATGGTGACGCGATGCCGGGTCATGCGATGTCACGCCGGGTGAAGGCTTCGATGTCGGCCTTGCGCAGCTCCTGCGCCATGCGGCCGCCGATGCACCATTCCTCGGGCTGGACCCGCTTGCAGTGGCCGCGGATCAGAGCCTTCTCGACCCCGAGGAGATCGGCGACCAGATCGGTAAAGCCGGTCAGCAGGCGCTGCCGCGTCTCGAGCGGGCGCCCCTCCAGCACCAGGAATTCGAAATAGGGCGCGCTCAAGCCGCCCTCGTCCAGCATGACACCCGCGACGGCGCAGCGCGCGCGCTCATAGGGCACGACGAAGGCGCGCACCCGGTCCATGGGACATTGCAGGACCTCGGCATAGAGCCTGGACGCCGCGATCAGCAGGCGGCGTTCCTGCGCGGCGCTGGACGTGCCTTCGGCGAGATGGAAATGAATGATCGGCATGGTTTCCGCCTCCCGACGGTTGTTCGTTATCGTTGGTGCCGGACTGTAATCAGGGCAGGCCGCGCCTCCGTCCCGCGTCGAGCATCAGGGTGCTGCCGGTCATCGCCGCCGCTTCCGGCGCGAGCAGCAGGGCGACAGCCCAGGCGACATCTTCGGGGTTGGTGAAGACCCCGGTCGAAGACTCCGCCCGCATGTTGTCGAGGATCGTTTCCGCCGTCGTGCCCTGACGCACCGCCTCGGCCTCGGCGATGCGGCGCAGACGGTCGGTATCGGCGGGGCCGGGCGCGATGGCATGGGCCGTGATGCCGCGCGCACCGAGCGCGAGGCTGATCTGGCGGGAGAGGGCGATCAGCGCGGCATTGGCGACACCGGGCGCGGCCGCATAGGCCGTCGGCTCCAGCCCGTAATGGCCGGCGATGGCGACGAGGCGCGAGCCCGCCTCCAGCCGGCCGTCGACGGCGCGGGCAAGGCGCAGGAACCCGCCCGCCTTCAGGTTCACCGCCTGCGCGAGGGCGTCCGTGGCGACCGTGGTCACGCTGCCCGGCGACGACAGGCCGGGGCCGTGGACGGCGATCCGCACCGGCCCCGGCGGCAGGGCCGCCGCGATGCGGGGAATCGCCTCGTCATCGCCGATGTCGGCGGTACAGGGGATGACGCCGGGATGATTCCCGATCAGCGTCTCCAGCCCGCGCAGGCTGCGGGCGACGGCGACCACCGTCAGCCCGGCCGCGATCAGCCGGGCGACGATGGCGCCGCCGAAGGCCCCCGAGGCGCCGACGACAACGGCGGTACCCGACATCGTCTCAGGCTTCGGTCAGGGTCGGCTCGCGCAGGAGGCCGCGATCCTTGGCCATGGTCATGGCCGTGTCCTGGATCATGTCCTCCTGGCCGCCGATCATCTTCTTGCGGCCGAGCTCGATCAGGATGTCGCGCGCCGGCACGCCGAAGCTCTTCGCCGCCTTCTTGGCGTGGAGCAGGAAGGTCGAATAGACCCCGGCATAGCCGAGGGTCAGCGACTCCCGGTCGACGCGGACGAGATGGTCCATCATCGGCAGCACGATATCCTCGGCGACATCCATCAGCTTGAACAGGTCGACGCCGGTCTCGATCCCCATGCGGTCGCAGACCGCGGCGAAGACTTCGAGTGGCGTGTTGCCGGCCCCGGCGCCGAGGCCGGCGACCGAGCCGTCGATCCGGCTGGCGCCCGCGGCGATCGCGGCGATCGAATTGGCGATGCCCATGCCGAGGTTGTGGTGGCCGTGGAAGCCGATCTCAGTCTCGGGCTTCAGCACCGCGCGCAGCGCCGAAATGCGGGCCGTTACATCTTCCGGCAGCATGAAGCCGGCGGAATCGGTGACATAGACTGTATGGGCGCCATAGGATTCCATCAGCTTGCCCTGTTCGGCGATGCCGGCGGGATCGTTCAGATGGGCCATCATCAGGAAGCCGGAGGTGTCCATGCCCAGCTTGCGGGCATAGGCGATGTGCTGGGGCGAGGTATTCGCCTCGGTGCAATGGGTGGCGACGTGGACGCTGCGCGCGCCCGCGTCATAGGCCGACTGCAGCTCGCGCATCGTGCCGAGGCCGGGGATCAGCAGGACCGAGACCTTGGCCTGCGTCATCTTCTGCGCGACGGCGGAAATATAGGCTTCGTTGCTGGCGATGGCGAAGCCGTGCTGGACCGAATTGCCGCCGAGACCGGCGCCATGGGTCACCTGGATATAGGGAATGCCGGCATCGTCGAGCGCCGTCGCCAGTTTCACCATCTGCTCGACGCTGATCTGCTCGCGCTTGGCGTGCATCCCGTCGCGCAGGCACATGTCGTGGAGGGCGACCTTGCGGCCCTTCATTGTATCGGTCATTGGGCGGCCTCCGTGGCGAGGGATCTGGTGGGTTCCAGTTTCAGGGTGCCGGCGATGATCTCTTCGGCGAACATCTCGGCGGTGCGGGTGGCGGCCGCGGTCATGATGTCGAGGTTGCCGGCGTAGGTCGGCAGATAATCGCCGAGCCCCTTCACCTCCATGAAGACCGAGACCTTGTCCCCCTCGAAGGCGGGACCGTTCACCAGCCGGTAACCGGGAACGTATTTCTGCACTTCGCCGATCATCTGCAGCACCGAGCGGGTGATGGCGGCCTGGTCCGGTTCGTCGTCGGTCAGGCAATAGATCGTGTTGCGCATGATCATCGGCGGCTCGGCCGGGTTGATGATGGCGAGGGCCTTGCCCTGGCGGGCGCCGCCCACCTTCTCGACCGCGTTCGAGGTCGTATAGGTGAATTCGTCGAGGTTGGCGCGGGTGCCCGGCCCGATCGACTTCGAGGCGAGGCTGGCGACGATCTCGGCATAGCGCACGCCCTGCACGCGCGAGACGGCGTTGACGATGGGAATGGTCGCCTGACCGGCGCAGGAGATCATGTTGACGTTCATGACCTTCTTGTCGGTGTAACTCTTCAGGTTGACCGGCGGCACGCACAGGGGGCCGATGGCGGCCGGCGTCAGGTCGATCATCAGGACGCCGAGTTCGTTCAGCTTGCGGCTGTTCTCGGCATGGACATAGGCCGAGGTCGCGTCGAAGGCGATCTGGATATTGTCCTCGACGACATGGGGCAGCAGGCCGTCGACGCCTTCGGCCGTCACCTTCAGGCCCATGTCGCGGGCCCGGGCGAGGCCTTCGGATTGCGGGTCGATGCCCACCATCCACACCGGCTCGAGCACCGGGCTCCGCTGGATCTTGTAGATGAGGTCGGTGCCGATGTTGCCGGAGCCGATCAGGGCACAGCGGATCTTCTTCATGCCGGGATTTCCTTGGCCGAGCCGTTCAGGGCGGTCGTTTCCTGCGCGGATTTGCGCGGGGCGCCGGCGACATAGAATTCGTCGGCGTGATGTTCGGTGATCAGGATGCGGACGGCTTCGGGCCGCACGCCGAGGGCGCCGATCACCGCCTCGGTGATCGCGGTCGCGGCCCGCTGCTTCTGTTCGCTCGTGCGGCCTTCGAGCAGGTGCATTTCGATGATGGGCATCGCATGTCTCCGGGATGAGCGTTCAATCGACGAAACGGACGGATACCGAGCCGAGGCCCTGGTAGCGGGCGATCACATTGTCGCCGGGCTTGACCGGGATCGCCTCGGTGATGCCGCCGCTGAGCACGAAGCTGCCGGCCGGCAGGCTCTCGCCCAGGTCGTGCAGGATGTTCACCAGCATGGCCACGGCTTCCGCCGGATGGCCGAGCACGGCGGCGGCGGCGGCGAAGGCCAGCATCTCGCCGTTCTTTTCCATCACGACGCCGATGGTCGGCAGGTCGAGATCGGCGACCCGGCGCGGCCGGCCGCCACCAACGAAGAGCGCGGCCGAGCCATTGTCGGCGACGACACTCTCGAGGTCGAACTTGAAGCCGGAGAAGCGGGAGTCGATGATTTCGATCGCCGGCAGCACGAAATCGGTCGCGGCCAGCACGTCGGCGGCGGTGCAGCCGGGACCGGACAGGTTCTTCGCCGTGACGAAGGCAACCTCGCATTCGACGCGGGGATGGATCAGGCCCTTGACCGAGACTTCCGTACCCTCGGGCCGGGCCATGCGGTCGGTCAGGAAGCCGATGGAGGGCACGTCGACCCCCATCTGGATCATCTTTGCCTTCGAGGTCAGGCCGGCCTTCCAGCCGATCAGCTTGTGACCCTTCGCGAGGTATCGCGCCCGCAGGGCCGACTGCACAGCATAGCCATCGTCGATGGTCATGGCCGGATATTCCTCGGTCAGGCGGGGGATGGCGTGGCCGCGGGTCTGCGCGCCCTCGACCCTCTCGGTCAGGCGGGTGATGGCTTCGGCGTTCAGGGTGACGGTCATGCCGCGCTCTTTCCCGAGAAGGCGACCCGGCAGGTGCCGAGCCCGCCGATGGTGCAGGTGAGGACATCGCCGTCGACGACGGAGACGAGGGCGGATTGCGAACCGGAGAGGATTACCTCGCCGGCGAGGAAGGGAATGCCGAGGGTGCCGAGCGTATTGGCGAGCCAGGCGACGGCATTGGCCGGCGAGCCCTGGACGGCGGCGCCACAGGCGGTCGAGAACAGCTCGCCATTTTTCTTCAGCACCATGCCGGCGAGGGCAAGGTCGATGTCCCGCGGATCGCCCCTGACGTCGCCGAGGACATAGACGCCGCAGGAAGCATTGTCGGCCACCGTGTCGCGAATGCCGATCTTCCAGTTCCGGATGCGGGAATCGACGATCTCGAAGCAGGGCGCGACGTAATCGGTGGCGTGGATCACGTCCATCGCCGTGATGCCGGGACCTTTCAGGTCGCGCTTCAGCACGAAGGCGAGTTCAGCCTCGGCCTTGGGCTGGATCAGGGCGTTCAGGTCGATGGTCTCGCCCGCCTGATAGACCATGCCCGAGGTCAGCTGGCCGAAATCCGGCTGATAGACGCCGAGCAGGTTCTGCACCGCCTTCGAGGTCACGCCGATCTTCTTGCCGACGATGCTCTCGCCCGCCGAAACGCGCCGGGCGATGAAACGCTCCTGGATGCGATAGGCATCCTCGAGGGTGAGTTCGGGGTGGCGCTCGGCGAGGGGGGCGAGGGTGTAGCGCCCGACGAAGGCGTCATAGAGTTCGTCGCCGCAGCGGGCGATCAGATCCGCGCTCATCGCGGCCTCACAGCTTGATGCAGACATTGCTGGTCTCGGTATAGAACTCAAGGGAATGGACGCCGCCCTCGCGGCCGATGCCCGACATCTTGCTGCCGCCGAAAGCGGTGCGCAGGTCGCGCAGGAACCAGGAGTTCACCCAGACGATGCCGACCTCGATCGCCGCCGCCATGCGGTGGGCACAGGCGAGATTTGTGGTCCAGATCGTGGTCGACAGGCCGTAGTCGTTGGCATTGGCGAGGGCGATCACCTCGGTTTCGGTATCGAAGGGCCGGATGTGACAGCAGGGGCCGAAGATTTCCTCGCGCACCACCGAGGCGGTCTCGGGCAGGCCGGTCCAGATCGTCGGCTGCACCCAATGGCCGCCGGCAAGTTCGGCCGGCATCTCGGGCACGCCGCCGCCGGTTACCAGGGTCGCGCCTTCGTCGACCGCCTTCTTGTAATAGGACAGGACCTTCTGCTTGTGCTCGGCGCTGATCAGCGGGCCGTAGTCGACGCCCCTGGTCTCGGGCCGGCCGAAGGTGACGCCTTCGACCCTGGCCTTGAGGGCGGCGACGAAGCGATCGAAGATCGGGCGCTGGACATAGACCCGCTCGGTGCCGAGGCAGACCTGTCCGGTGTTGAGGAAGGCGGAGCGGAAGATGCCGTCGACCGCCTTGTCGAAATCGGCGTCGGCGAAGACGATGCCGGCATTCTTGCCGCCCAGCTCGAAGGAGACGTCGCGGATCCCTTCCGCCGCCGCCTTCATGATCGCCGTGCCGGTGCCGGTCTCGCCGGTGAAGGTGATGGCGTCGACGCCGCTGTGCCTCGTCAGGAATTCGCCGGCCGAGCCCGGGCCGAAACCGTGGATGACGTTGAAGACACCCTTCGGAATGCCGACCTTGTTCATCACTTCGCCGAGCAGGGTCGTCGTCAGCGGGGTTTCCTCCGACGGCTTCACGACGACGGCATTGCCGCAGGCGAGGGCGGGGCCGACCTTCCAGGTCATCAGCAGGAAAGGCGCGTTCCACGGCGCGATCACCGCGATCACGCCCTTGGGCCGGCGCAGGCCGTAGTTCAGCGCGCCGGCACCATCCGGTGTCGGCAGGACGAAACTCTCGGTCGGGACATTCTTCACGACATCGGCGAAGACCTTGAAATTGGCCGCGCCGCGCGGGATGAAGGCATGGGTCATCACATGGTGCGGCTGGCCGGTGTCGGCCATTTCGGCGGCGACGAAATCGTCGAAGCGGCGGGTGATCTCGTCGGCGACGCCATGCAGCAGGTCGCAACGCTGATCGGTGCCGAGGCGGCCCCATTCGCCCTTGAGGGCGGCGCGGGCGGCGAGCACGGCGGCATCGACCTCGGCCGCGCCCGCCTCGGCGATGGAGGCGATGACGGTGCCGTCGACCGGCGCGACCTTGTCGAAGCGGCGCCCGCTGGCGCTGCCCGTGAACTGGCCGTCGATGAAATTCTGAACCTGACGCATGGTTCCCCCTGGAAGCCCGGCGCGTTGCCCCTCGCCGCCGGGCGAGGGCATGGCCGATGTGGTTTGGCCGTCAGCATAGGAATCGAAAGGGATACCCGTCTAATACTAAGGGGACAGTGAGTTGATACCGGAAAGGTATGCCTTGGCCGTTCAGTTTGTGCTTGCCAGCGGGGGGGCGTTCATGGCCCGAATGAAGAAAGCGGCCCCTGAAAAAGCCGCGCGGGACATGGAAACGGGGAATTCGGGCGATGCTGCGCAAAAGGTTGATCGAACAGTTCAACCTCCGCTCCCGGCTGAAATTCGACGTCGAAGGCGGCCGGATCTGGCTGGACGAGAACCGCATGTTGCTGGTTCACGCCAAGGCGCTGGCGGCTGTCCGGCACGAGCTGTTCGATACCCTGGGGCCCCGGCGGGCGCAGGGCGTGCTGATGCGCATGGGCTTCGCGACCGGGCGCCAGGACGCCGATCTCGCGACCAAGCTGGTCGGGGCCGGCAACGATTACGATGTCTTCAATATCGGTCCCGTGCTGCACGGCTTCGAGGGCGTGGTGAAGAGCGAAATCACCGAAGCCGAGATCGACTGGGAGAAGGGCAGTTTCTTCGGCACGGTCGAGATGGACGGCTCGTGGGAAGCGCAATGTCACATCGAGCAATATGGCGTCGGCAGCGAATGCGCCTGCTGGAGCCTGGTCGGCCATGCCTCGGGTTACGTCAGCCAGTTTTTCCGCCGCTTCATCCTGTTCCGCGAGGTGAAATGCGTGGCGCGCGGCGACGACCGCTGCGTGATGGTGGCGCGCCCGGCGGAAGCCTGGGGTGACGACGCCTTTCTCGACAATTTCAAGTCGGCGGAAGGCGATGCACCGTTTCGCGAGCTCGAGGCGGAACTGTCGTCCCTGCGCGGGCGGCGGCCGTCGCGCCGGGCATCGGGGCGGCTGGTCGGCGCTTCGCCCGGGTTCCGCACGGCCTTCGACATGCTGGCCAAGGCGGCGGCGACGCCGATCACCGTCCTGCTGCTGGGAGAGACGGGGGTGGGCAAGGAAATGTTCGCCCGCTGGCTGCACGACAACAGCCCGCGGGCCGACGGCCCCTTCGTCGCCATCAACTGCGGCGCGATCCCCACCGATCTGATCGAATCCGAGCTGTTCGGCGTGCAGCGCGGCGCCTTCACCGGCGCGCAGCAGTCACGGCCCGGCCGCTTCGAGCGGGCGGATGGCGGCACGCTGCTGCTCGACGAGGTGGGCGACCTCAGCCTCGCGGCGCAGGTCAAGCTGCTGCGGGTCTTGCAGACCGGCGAGGTGGAGCGGCTGGGCGACGACAGGCTGCGCAAGGTGAAGGTGCGCGTGGTCGCGGCGACCAATGTCGATCTGAAGCAGGCGGTGGCGGCGGGGCGTTTCCGGGCCGACCTCTATTACCGTCTCGCGACCTATCCGGTGGAAATTCCGCCGCTGCGCGAGCGCAAATCCGACATCCCGCTGCTGGCCACGGCAATGCTGGAGCGCCTGTCGGCGGTCTACGGCAAGACCTTCCTCGGCATCAGCGACTGGGCGCTGCGAGTCCTGCAGGCGCATCACTGGCCGGGTAACGTGCGCGAGCTGGAAAATCTGCTGGAACGCAGCGTGATCCTCGCCCCGGACGGCGGCTGGATCGAGGCGGAACACCTGTTTCCCGACGGGCCGCCCCAGGGCATGGACGGCGTCGCCGTCGACCGCCATGGTCATGTCGGCGCCCCGCAGCCGGCCGGAAGCGATGTCGACCGCTTGCTGACCGAAGGCTTCGATCTCGAAGCGCACGAGCAGCGCCTGCTCCGCCTGGCCACGGATCGCGCCGGCGGCAACCTGACCCGGGCCGCGCGTCTGCTGGGCATCACGCGGCGCCAGCTCGCCTATCGCCTGAAGCGGGGCGGGGGCGAGTGAGACTTGCCGGATAACGTCTAGGCCTGTTTCGGCAGGCCGGCGCGAAAGGCCCGCACGGTCCCGAGGAAGGCGGCGAGGATCGGCGTTTCGTCGTCGCGGCGATAGATGCAGCTGAGATCGACAGACCAATGGGCCGGACGCTCGGAGATCGGGCGGAAGACGACCCCGGGCAACGTCAGGGCGGTCAGCGATTTCGGCACGATGCAGATGCCGAAGCCCGAGGCGACCAGGGCGACACCGGTAACGGCATCGCCCACTTCCTGCGTGATCCGGGGAAAGAAACCGACCTCGGCGCAGATCGCGATCACCTTGTCGATGAAGTTCGGCCGGCCTTCGCGTGGAAACAGGATCAGCGGGTGATCCTTCAGCGCACGGAACGGAATGCTGTCCAGGCGTGACAAGGGGTGTTTCTCGTTCACGGCAAGCAGCAGGGGTTCGGTGAAGATCAGTTCGCTGGTCAGGTCGGGCTGGGGCACGAGCATCCGGTTGAAGCCGACATTGATCCGGCGCTGGCGCAGGGCCTCGATCTGCTCGGCCTTGCCCATCTGGTGCAGATGCACCTTCACCCCGGGGTAAGTCTCGTTGAAGGCGAGCATGATCTTCGGAATGGCGTCGATGATGCCCGAGCCGAAAATCGCGACGTCGAGCCGGCCGAGACGGCCCTTCGCCGCCTCCAGCGTCCGTTCCGTCGCCTGCTCGAACAGAAGGGCGATGTTCCGCGCCTCTTCGAGAAACAGGCGGCCGACGGCGGTCAGCTCCATGCCCTTGGGAGTCCGGATGAACAGGGTGACGCCCAGTTCGTCCTCGATCTGCTTGATCTGGCGGGTCAGGGGCGGCTGCGAGATGTGCAGGCGCCGAGCGGCGCGGCCGATGTTCTCTTCTTCGGCGACGGCGATGAAATACTTCAACTGGCGGAAATCCATCTGGTCGTTCCTTGTCCGAATGGATGATGTCCATACCATATCGGTATTGAGTGGCGTCCCCAACGGTATTGGACAGTATGCACTCCGATTCATACCGTGGCCATGGGCTCGATGTCCGACCGCTCGAATGGGGGGCGGGGCATCGCTGCAACCATGAATTCAGGAAAAGGCCGGAACAGGCCGCACGGAGGACGCGATGGCAGGGGGACCAATGCCTCGGCACGACAAGAACATTTCCTTGGCTACGGCGGTTTCCGCTATCGCTCTGGCGGTTGTCGTCGGGACATCTTTTTCCGCACAGGCGGCACCGATCGACACCGGCAATCCGGATATTGCGATTTATTTCGACAATACGTTGAAATACTCGCTCGGCTGGCGCGTGGAGAACCCGTCGGCCGAGGTGGCCAATAATTCCATAGGTGTTCAGGCCAATACCGACGACGGTGACCTGAATTTCGACAAGGGCCTGATTTCGAACCGGGTCGATCTGCTCAGCGAATTCGGCCTGACCTACAAGCGTGACTTCGGTTTCCGGATCAGCGCCGCGGCCTGGTACGACGATGTCTACATGGGCAAGAACGACAATCCGGGCGCCTTCGGCGGTGCTCTGGTGAATACCACCAGCGCGCCCTACAACCGCTTCTCGGACGAGGCTCAGGACTTGCACGGCCAGAATGCCGAGCTGCTCGACGCTTTCGTCTTCGGCAAGATTGCGATTGGCGACACCGGGCTCAACCTGCGCGCCGGCCGCTTCACCCAGCTTTACGGCGAAAGCCTGTTCTTCGGCTCGAACGGCATCGCCGCGGCCCAGACCTCGCTCGACCTCGTCAAGGCGCTGTCGGTGCCGAATTCCCGTTTCCAGGAAATCCTGCGCCCCATCGGGCAGGTCACCGGGCAGATCCAGCTGTCGTCGGAACTCTCGCTCGGCGCCTACTATCAGTTCGAATGGCGCAAGACCCGGTTGCCTGCGGCCGGCAGCTATTTCAGCTTCGCCGATTTCGTCGACGACGGCGGCGAGACCCTGATCCTCGGCCCCGGGGCCATCGCCCATCGCGGTTCGGACATTGATGCCCGCGACCAGGGGCAGGGCGGCGCCCAGATCCGCTGGACCCCGGGCGATGTCGAATACGGTTTCTATGTCGCCAATTTCCACGACAAGATTCCGCAGTTCTACGTCCGGCCGGGCGTGAACGTCGAGCCGGGTACCATCGGCGACTACCTGCAGGTCTTCGGCGAGGACATCTTCACGGTCGGCGCCAGTGCCAGCACGCTGATCGGCGATACCAATGTCGCGGGGGAAATCTCTTTCCGCGACAACATGCCCCTCGTCGCCAGCGGCAACGCGGTGATCATCCCGGGCAACACCACCGCCGACGGTGGCGACAACGCGGCCTTCCCGGTCGGCCGCACGCTGCACGCCAATGTCTCGGCGATCTCGGTCTTCAACGAGAGCGCCTTGTGGCAAGGCGCGTCGATCATCGGCGAATTCGCCTATAACAACCGCCTGTCGATCGACAAGAACGCCGACCAGCTCGACCCGCTGGCGACCAAGGACGCAGGCGCGCTGCAGTTCATCTTCACGCCCGAATATTTCCAGGTCCTGCCCGGCGTCGACCTTCAGGTGCCGATCGGCGTCTCCTACGGCCTGTTCGGCCGCTCCTCCGTCAGTGGCGTGCTCTTCCCCTCCGAAGGGGGCGGTGTGATCAGCCTCGGGGTCAAGGCCGACTACCAGAAGACCTGGCAGGCCAGCCTCAGCTTCGCCCACTACTACGGCTCGGAAGGCTCGATCGTGCTCTACGACACGGCGGTGCCCGAGCTGTCCTACAAGAACTTCCACGGCGACCGCGATTTCATCGCCCTGTCGATCCAGCGCACGTTCTGAGAACGAAAAGAGTTACACGGAGGATTCCCGGATGAACAAGCTGAAAGCAGCCCTGGCGACGCTGGCCGCCATGACGGCGCTGTCGGGTGCCGCCTTCGCCGCCACGACGGCGGAAGAGGCGGCGAAACTGAAATCAACCCTGACGCCGCTCGGCGCGGAAAAGGCCGGCAATGCCGACGGCTCGATCCCCGCCTGGGACGGCGGGATCAAGGATCTGCCGGTCTCGGGCGCCATGGGCGACATCCCGACGGCGATCTTCCCGGGCGAAAAGCCGCTGTTCCAGGTCACCGCCGCCAACATGGGCCAGTATGATGCCCTGCTGACCGACGGCACCCGCGCGCTGCTGAAGAAGTTCCCCGACACGTTCCGCCTCGACGTCTATCCGAGCCATCGCACGGCGCGGGCATCGCAGGCGGTTTACGACCGCACTTTCACCAATGCGACGGCTTGCGAGGCGATCGACGGTGGCCTGTCGCTGAAGGGCTGCATCGGCGGCATTCCCTTCCCGGTGCCGGCTTCCGGCGCCGAGGTGATGTGGAACTACCTGATGCGTGTCGAGGCGCCCTCCATCGAATACAGCTTCAAGAATATCGTCGGCAACGCGGATGGCACCCATACGCTGGCGACCCGCAACCAGATCTCGTTCCAGTATCCGTTCTATTACCCGGACGCCACCGCCGACGGGTTCAAGGGCGAATACGCCATGCTGCGTTTCAACACACTGGAGCCGCCGTTCAAGGCCGGCGAATCCCTCGTCATCCGCGACAGCATCGACCCGGCCGACCCGCGCAAGGCCTGGCAGTATCTGGTCGGCCAGCGCCGCGTGCGCCGCGCCCCCACCGTCGCCTACGACACACCGGACTTCGTTGCCTCTGGCGCCAATTACTTCGACGAAGTGCAGGGCCTGTTCGGCGCCATCGACCGCTACACCTGGAAGCTGGTCGGCAAGAAGGAGCTGCTGATCCCCTATAACAACAACGGTTTCATCGGCGCGAGCGAGGCCGAGGCGGTCGCCAAGAACCACCTCAACCCCGACAAGGTCCGCTGGGAGCGTCACCGCGTGTGGGTGGTCGAGGCGACGGTCGCGGAAGGCAAGCGCCATGCGGTGCCGAAGCGCACCTATTATCTCGACGAGGACACCTGGCTGCTGTCCCTGATGGACGGTTACGATGCCGAGGGCAAGCTGTGGCGCACCACCCAGATGACGCCCTTCATCGTGCCCGCGGTGCCGGCTACGCTGGTCAAGACGGCGACCGTCTTCAACCTGCAGGCCAACACGATGAGCATCATTCAGGCCCTGAACGGCGAGACCTTCAAGGTCGTGCCGCAGAAGCCGGAAACCTACTTCACCGGCGACGCCGTCGCCGCCGAAGGGATGCGCTGAGGCGTTACACGGGCCTGTCCTTCGGGACAGGCCCCTCCGGCCCCCTGGTGCGGGCCTGCTTGTTTGGAATGGACAGACGCTTATGCCCACTTCGTTTGGCGGGCGACGCCCCCTCCTTGCCTTCGCGGCTCTGGTGCCGGTCCTTGGCCTCGCGCTTGGCGCGGGTGAGGGACGGGCGCAGGGTGAAACTGCCGCGGTGACGGCGCCCATCGTGCCCGATCTCATGGACCTGCCGGCCGCCGCCAATCCGCGCGCGACCCAGATGCTGCAACTGTCCATCGCCCGGGCCGGGCAGCGCCTGGTTTCGGTCGGCGAAGGCGGCATCGTGCTGCTGTCGGACGATGGCGGCGCCAATTGGCGTCAGGCCACATCCGTGCCGGTCAGCGTCACCCTGACCGAAGTCGCTTTCGCCGACGAGAAGCAGGGCTGGGCCATCGGCCATAGCGGCGTCGTGCTGCACAGCGCCGATGGCGGCGAGACCTGGGGGCGTCAGCTTGACGGTAATGGCGCGGCCAGGGCCGTGCTGGCCGAGGCCGAAGCCCTGAAGGCGGCGGGCAATCCGGCCGCGGATGCGGCGCTTCGCAACGCCAATTACATGATCGCCGACGGGCCGGACAAACCCTTCCTCGGCATCAGCTTCATCGACGACAAGCGGGGCTGGATCGTCGGCGCCTATGGCCTCGCGCTGGAAACCCGCGACGGCGGTGCCAGCTGGCAGTCGATCGCCGCCCGCATTCCCAACAAGGGGGGCAAGCATCTCTATGCCGTCGCGCCGCTGGATGGCGGTCTCGTTGTCGCGGGCGAACAGGGCGCCCTGTTCGCCGCGCCCGGCCTCGATGCGGCCTTCACGGCGGTCGAAAGCCCCTATGACGGCACCTTCTTCGGCCTGCTTGGCCTCCAGGGCGGCGGCCTCCTCGCTTACGGCCTGAAGGGCAATGCCTGGCGCGCCGATGCCGGCCTCGCCGACTGGCGGCGGATCGACCTTGGCGCCGATGCCACGGTCACGGCGGGGCTGCGCCTGGCCGACGGCAGCCTGCTGCTCGGCGACGAGGGCGGGCGCCTTTTGCGCAGCACCGATGAAGGGGCGAGCTTCGTCCCCATGGGCAGTGCCGGCGGCACCGGCCTGACGGCGGTCCGGCAGGCGGCTGATGGCGCCTTCGTGGTGGCGGGTCCGCGTGGCAACCACCGTATCGACAGCAATCCGAAGGCCCAGGAGGCATACTGATGGCCCACGCCCCCGCGAGTTCCGTCGGCCCCGTCATCGCCCGGCTGGAGGATTTCGATTCCCGCTCAGGCACGGTGGTCGAGCGCGGCTTCTTCAACAACCGCCTGATCGTCATTCTGCTCTGCGTGCTGGTGACCGGCTTCCTCGGCTGGCGCAGCGCCGACCTCCGGCTGAACGCGGCCTTCGAGAAGATGATCCCCACGGGCCATCCCTATATCGCCAACTTCCTCGAGAACCGCAAGCAACTGGCCGGCATGGGCAATTCCCTGCGCATCGCGGTCGAGACGAAGGAGGGCACGATCTTCGATGCCGCCTATCTCGACACGTTGCGCCAGCTGAACGACGAATTGTTCCTGCTGCCCGGCGTCGACCGGCCCTATATGAAATCGCTCTGGGCGCCGGCCGTGCGCTGGAGCGGCGTGACCGAGGAGGGCCTCGACGGCGGCCCGGTGATCCCCGACGATTACAAGGGCTCGCCCGAAGACCTGGAACAGGTGCGGCTCAACGTCGAGCGTTCGGGCGAAATCGGCCAGCTGATCGCCGCCGACTACAAGTCCAGCATCGTTCTCGTGCCGCTGCAGGAGCGTATCGCCGAAACGGGCGAGCGTATCGACTATTACGCCGTCTCCGAACGGATCGAGGCGTTGCGGAGCAAATATGAGAAGGGCGGCATCGTCATTCATGTGACCGGCTTCGCCAAGGTCGTGGGCGATCTCATCGCCGGGTTGAAGCAGGTGCTGATCTTCTTCGCCGCCGCGATCGCGATCTGCACCGCCGTGCTCTACTGGTACACGCGCTGCATCCGCTCGACCCTGCTCGTCGTGCTGTGCTCGCTGATCGCCGTCATCTGGCTGCTCGGCCTCCTGCCGCTGCTCGGCTATGAACTCGATCCCTATTCGATGCTGGTACCCTTCCTCGTCTTCGCCATCGGCATGAGCCATGGCGCGCAGAAGATGAACGGCATCATGCAGGATATCGGGCGCGGCACCCACAAGCTGATCGCGGCCCGTTACACCTTCCGCCGGCTGTTCCTGGCGGGCCTCACGGCCCTGCTCGCCGACGCGGTCGGCTTCGCCGTGCTCATGGTGATCGACATCAAGGTCATCCAGGACCTTGCCGTCACCGCCAGCATCGGCGTCGCCGTGCTGATCTTCACCAATCTCGTGCTGCTGCCCATCCTGCTGTCCTATACCGGGGTCAGTCAGGCCGTCGCCCGGCGCTCGCTGCGCGCCGAACTGGCGGAGCAGGGCGACGTCGCCCACAAGAAACATCCCTTCTGGGCCTTCCTCGACCTCTTCACCCGCCGCCGGGGCGCGACGGTCGCGGTCGTGCTCGGCGCGGTCATGGGGCTCGGCGGGCTCCTCGTCGCTCTCGACCTCAAGATCGGCGATACCGACCCCGGCGCGCCCGAGCTGCGCGCCGACTCCCGCTATAATCGGGACAATGCCTTCATGGTGCGGAACTATGCCGCCAGCAGCGACGTCTACATCGTCATGGTGCGGACGCCGCAATATGCCTGCGCCCATTACAACACGCTGATGGCGGTCGACGCGCTCGAGCGGGACTTGCGCCGGCTGCCGGGGGTCGAGACGACCAATTCGCTGGCCGGCCTCGCCAAGATCGCCAATGCCGGCATGAGCGAGGGCAGCCTGAAGTGGTATGCCGTGCCCCGGTCGCAGGACATGCTGAACGCGATCATCACCCGCGCCCCGCGTGAGTTGTTCAATCAGAACTGCGACCTGCTCACGGTCTATGCCTATCTGAAGGACCATCGGGCCGACACGCTCGACGCCGTGGTCGCCACGGTCGAGGCTTTCGCCGCCCGCTACAATAGCGCCGATATCCGCTTCCTCAACGCCGCCGGTAACGCCGGCATCGAAGCGGCGACCAATATCGTCGTGAAGCAGGCCAACCGCGAGATGCTGTTCCTCGTCTATGCCGCGGTGATCCTGCTCGCCTTCGTCACCTTCCGTTCCTGGCGCGCCGTCGTCTGCGCGGTGGTGCCCCTCATCATCACCTCGATGCTGTGCGAGGCGCTGATGGTCGGGCTGAACATCGGCGTCAAGGTCGCGACCCTGCCGGTGATCGCCCTCGGCGTCGGCATCGGTGTCGACTATTCGCTCTATGTGATGACCGTGACCCTGGCGCGGCTGCGCGACGGCATGACGCTTTCGGAAGCCTACTACCAGGCCCTCGTCTTCACCGGGAAGGTCGTCGTGCTGACGGGCATCACCCTCGGCATCGCGGTCGCGACCTGGGCGCTGTCACCGATCAAGTTCCAGGCCGACATGGGCATCCTGCTCGCCTTCATGTTCGTCTGGAACATGGTCGGCGCCCTCGTGCTGCTGCCCGCGCTCGCCCATTTCCTGTTGCCCCGCAAAGGGGGCGCGAACACTCCCGTCGGGGTTGCGTGATGACGGCGCCCGGCACCGAAGGTCTGCGTGACCATTTTGTAAGGCAGCGCCTGCGGCCTGACAAAAGCGTCCACGGGTTCATGCGATTCGGGGCGAGCGGAACGATAAAATCATAAGTATATCAATGAATTGGCGTATTTGGCACGGAACGTGCTGTGTAACGGGTGTCCGATGCGTCCGGGGTGAACCCGGGCGTCGTCGAGCCAAGAAGTTCATCGTGGAGGAAATCGCATCATGGCAATGACAGGTGTTCTGCGCCCGGGACATGCCCAGGTCCGCGTGCTCGATCTCGAAGCGAGCATCAAGTTCTATCGTGACGTTCTCGGTCTCGTCGAGACCGGCCGCGACGCGCAGGGGCGCGTCTACTTCAAGTGCTGGGATGAGCGCGATCACAGCAGCTATGTGATCCGGGAGGCCGACAGCGCCGGCATCGACTTCTTCGGCTTCAAGGTGCTGGACAAGGCGACGCTGGACCGGCTTGAGGCCGATCTCCGCGCCTATGGTCTCGCGACCACCCGCATTCCGGCGGGTGAAATGCTGGAAACCGGCGAGCGCGTCCGCTTCCAGCTGCCCTCTGGCCATCTGATCGAGCTTTATGCCGAGAAGACCGCGGTCGGCAACGGTCTCGGCACCACCAACCCGGCGCCCTGGGGCGCCAGCCGCGAACATGGCATCGCGCCGATCCGCCTCGACCATGGTCTGCTCTATGGACCCAATATCGCCGAGGTGCAGAAGATTTTCGTCGATGTCCTCGGCTTTTATCTGGTCGAGCGGGTGCTGACCGAAGACGGCCAGACGAGCGCGGCGGTTTGGCTTTCCTGCTCCCACAAGGTGCACGACATCGCCTTCGCCGAATATCCCGAGCCCGGCAAGCTGCACCATTGCTCGTTCCTGATGGAGAGCTGGGAAAGCGTGCTGCGCGCCGGCGACATCATGTCGATGAACAAGGTCGCGGTCGATATCGGACCCACCCGTCACGGCATCACCCGAGGCTGCACCATCTATGCCTGGGACCCTTCCGGTAACCGCTTCGAGACCTTCATGGGCGGCTATCACCCCTATCCCGACTACGAGCCGCTGACCTGGACCTTCGACAATTTCGGCCAGGGTCTCGACTACCCGCAGCGCAAGCTGCACGAGACCTTCCTGACGGTCGTGACCTGAGGGCGCCGCCATGAACGGCCAGCGCCCGGCAGACACGCTCGACGCCGACCGGCGCTACGTCCGGGTGCGGCGAGAGCGGGAGGACGGTTTCATCGAGTTCGATTTCGCCATCGGCGATCCCGATGTCTTCGTCGAACTCGTGCTGCGGCGCGATGCCCTCGCGGATTTCTGCGCCGCCAACAAGGTTGAACTGCTGCCGGCCGGGACGGCCGGCGGCGAAACCGACGACTGGACGTGGCGACTGGCGGACGCGAGGGACACCCGCTTCCGCTGAAGAGCCACCGAACGAACACGACGTCAGGGAGACAGCATCATGCAAATCGACCTTCGCACGGTCACCATCGAGCCGCAGCGCCAGGCCTTCGACCATCTGGTGCGCCGCTTCGGCGACAAGCCGGCCTCGCGCTATCAGGAAGGCAGCTACGATATTCAGGCGACCGAGAACCTGCACTATCGTCCCACCTGGGATCCGCAGCAGGAACTCTACGACAAGGCGATCACGCAGATCGTCATGAAGGACTGGTACGATCTGAAGGATCCGCGCCAGTTCTTCTACAACACCTATACGCTGACCCGCGCCCGTCAGCAGGAAGCGGCCGAGTCCAATTTCCGCTTCATCGAGACCCATGGCCTTGCCAATGTCGTCTCCCCCGCCCTGCGCGAGAAGGCGCTGGCGGTGCTGGTGCCGCTGCGCCATGTCGCCTGGGGCGCGAACCAGAACAACACCTATATCTGCGGCTATGGCTACGGCACGGTCTTTACCCAGCCCTGCATCTACCAGGCCATGGATCATCTGGGCATCGCCCAGTATCTCTCGCGCATCGGCCTCGCCTTCGGCGGCACCGAGGCGCTGGCAGCCGGCAAGAAGGCCTGGATCGACGCTCCGGCATGGCAGGGCCTGCGGCGTTACATCGAGGATTGCCTCGTCACCCGCGATCCGTTCGAGCTGTTCGTCGCGCAGAACGTCGCCCTCGACGGTCTGCTCTATCCGCTCGTCTATGGCGACATGGTCGACAGCGGCTGGGCCGCCGAAGGCGGTTCGGGCCTCGCGCTCGCCACCCAGTTCATGGCCGACTGGTTCGACGAGACCCGCAAGTGGATTGACGCCGTGATGAAGGTCGCGGCGGCGGAATCGGCGGCCAATCGCGACACGCTGACCGCATGGGCCGGCACCTGGGGCGCCCGCGCCGCGGAAGTCCTGCTGCCCGTCGCCCGCCTCGGTCTTGGCGAGCAGGCGGAAGAGGTGATGGCCGAGCGCCGCGCCGAACTCGCCGCCCGTCTCGCCAAATCCGGCATCAAGATCTGAGGGAGGGAGCCATGTCTTCCGTATTCATCGCCCTGCAGGCGAATGAGGAAACCCGCCCGATCATCGAGGCGATCGAGGCGGATAATCCGCAGGCCCGGGTCTCGCGCGAGCCGGCCATGGTGAAGATCGACGCGCCGGGCCGCCTGGTGATCCGCAAGCAGACGATCGAGGAAAACCTCGGCCGCGATTTCGATCTGCAGGAACTCCACGTGAACCTGATCACCCTGAGCGGCCATGTCGACGAGGACGACGACATGCTGACGCTGCACTGGGACCGCTAGGAAGGATAGCCGCCATGGACATGAAGACCCCCGAGAAGAAGCTCGGCATCAAGGAACGCTATCGGTATCTGACCCGCGATCTCGCGTGGGAGCCGAGCTATCGCTCGCACGACGAAATCTATCCCTATCTCGCCTATGAAGGCATCAAGATCCATGATTGGGACAAGTGGGAAGACCCCTTCCGCCTGACCATGGATGCCTACTGGAAATACCAGGGAGAGAAGGAGCGGAAGTTCTATGCGATCATCGACGCCCATGCGCAGAACAACGGCCATCTGAACATCACCGACGGCCGCTATCTCTCGGCGCTGAAGATTTTCCTGCAGGCGATCAGCCCGGGCGAATATGCGGCGCATAAGGGCTTCTCGCGCGCAGGGCGTGAATTCGCCGGCGCCGGCACCCAGGTCGCCTGCCAGATGCAGGCGCTGGACGAAATCCGCCACGCCCAGACGCAGATCCACGCGCTCTCGAACTACAACAAGTATTACAACGGCTTCCACGCCTTCTCGGACCACCGGGACCGCATCTGGTACACCTCGGTGGCGCGCTCCTTCTTCGACGACGCGATGGCGGCGGGTCCGTTCGAATTCATGATCGCCATCGGCTTCTCGTTCGAATACGTCCTGACCAACCTGCTGTTCGTGCCCTTCATGTCGGGTGCCGCCTATAATGGCGACATGGCGACCGTGACCTTCGGCTTCTCCGCCCAGTCGGACGAGGCGCGTCACATGACCCTCGGCCTCGAGTGCATCAAATTCATGCTCGAGCAGGACCCGGACAATCTGCCGATCGTGCAGAAGTGGATCGACAAGTGGTTCTGGCGCGGCTTCCGCGTGCTCGGCCTCGTCAGCACCATGATGGATTACATGCTGCCCAAGCGCGTCATGTCCTGGCGCGAGGCGTGGGAAATCTATGGTGTCGAGAACGGCGGCGCGCTGTTCAAGGACCTCGCCTTCTACGGCATCCGCCCGCCCAAGGGCTGGGAAGACGCGGGCAAGGCGATCGACCACATGTCACATCAGTTCATGCTGGGCTTCTACCAGTGGCGCTTCGGTACCGCCTTCCACAGCTGGATCCCGTCGGACGACGACATGAACTGGCTGTCGCAGAAATATCCGACGACCTTCGACAAATACTATCGGCCGCGTTGGGACTACATCCGGAAGGCCGAGGCCGAGGGCAAGCCGTTCAAGAACTTCGGCCTCGCCAAACTGTGCCAGTGCTGCCAGTTGCCCTGCGTCTTCACCGAGCCGGACGACCCGTCGCAACTGTGCCACCGTCAGACGACCTACAAGGGCGAAATCTATCACTTCTGCTCCGACGGCTGTCAGGACGTGTTCGAGAACGAGCCGGAGAAATACGTCCAGGCCTGGCTGCCCATGCCGCAGCTGTTCCAGGACCCGGTGAATGGCGATCTCGCCGCCTGGATGGACTGGGCCTTCCTGACCGATGGCAAGGACAACGGCGAATATCCGGGCTCGGGCGACCAGCTGAACTTTGACCGCTGGCGCGGCCTCGCCACCAGCAACACCTGATGGACACAAGGGGGCGGCGCCCATGCGCGCCGTCCCGCCACACGGGAGGATACAAAGATGACCGTCGCCGCACGCGCACCCTATGATTTCAAGCCCCGCGACCTCGTGGAGAATTTCCACGGCAAGCAGATCGTCTATGCCAGCTGGGACCGGCACCTGCTGTTCGCAGCGCCTTTCCTGATCTGCGTGCCGCCGGACACGACGTTCCGCGCATTCGTCGAGGGGCCGCTGGCCCAGTTGCTGGCGATCGACCCGGATGCCGCCGCCATCGACTGGACAACCGCCGAATGGCAGAAGGGCAACGATGCCTTCACGCCCGATTTCGACCAGAGCCTGGCCGCCAATGGCATCGCCCACAAGGAATTGATCCGGTTGCGCACGCCGGGGCTCAACAGCATCACCGCGGCGGCCTGAGATGGCTTACGAGCTGACGATCCAGCCGCTCGGCACGACGATCGAGATCGAGGAGGGGCAGACCATCCTCGATGCCGCGCTGCGCGCCGGCATCTATCTGCCCCATGCCTGCTGCCACGGTCTCTGCGCCACCTGCAAGATCGACGTGATCGAGGGCGAGGTCGATTACGGCGAAGCCTCCAGCTTCGCCCTGATGGATTTCGAGCGGCAGGAGGGCAAATGCCTCGCCTGCTGCGCCCGCCCGGAAAGCGACCTCGTCATCGAAGCCGAGATCGAGGAAGACCCGGACGCGCAGAACCTGCCGGTGAAGGATTTCGCCGGCACGGTCGCCCGCATCGAAAGCCTCAGCCCGACCATCAAGGGCGTGTGGATCAGGCTGGATGATCCCGCCGCCTTCGTCTTTCAGGCGGGGCAATATGTGAACCTGGACCTGCCGGGCGGCATCGGCACGCGCGCTTTCTCCGTCGCCTCGGCCCCGGGCGCGGCGGAGGTGGAGCTGAACATCCGCATCGTGCCCGGCGGTCGTGGCACGGCCTTTATCCACGAGACCCTGAAGGCGGGCGACCGCATCGGTTTCTCCGGCCCCTACGGCCGCTTCTTCGTGCGCAAGTCGGCGCAGGTGCCGCTGATCTTCATGGCCGGCGGCTCCGGCCTGTCCAGCCCGCGTTCGATGATCCTCGACCTGCTGGCCGAGGGTTTCGATCTGCCGATCACCCTCGTCTACGGCCAGCGCCACCGTGCCGAGCTTTATTATCACGAGGACTTCCTTGCCCTCGCCGCGAAACACGCGAATTTCACCTATGTCCCCGCGCTGTCGGACGAGCCGGCGGACAGCGGCTGGAACGGCGCTCGCGGTTTCGTGCACGATGCCGCGCGGGAACATTTCGCCAATGACTTCCGCGGTCACAAGGCCTATCTCTGCGGCCCGCCGCTGATGATCGAGGCCTGTATCGGCACGCTGATGAAGGGCCGCCTGTTCGAGCGCGACGTCTACACCGAAAAATTCCTCTCGGCCGCCGACGCCCAGCAGGTGCGCAGCCCGCTGTTCAAGGCGATCTGACAGGGTGGGGGCCGGACGTCCGGCCCCTGTCCTTCAGAAGAACCGGTCGAAGCGCAGGCGGGAGGCGGGCAGTCCCTGCTCGACCAGCAGCAGGGCTTCGAGCGCCTGCATCATCATCGGTGGCCCGGCGCAGTAATAGTCGAAATCGTCGAAACGGCCGGCGGCGAAAGCGGCCAGCGCCTCGTGGGCGAAGCCTCGGGGCAGGCCGCCCGTGTCGTCACCCGAAACGACGGGCCGGTAATCCAGCCGCGCGCCGAGGCCGATCAGCGCCTCGGCCCAGCCGGCGCCGGGCAGGTCCGCCGCCGCCCGTCCCGCGTGGATGAAATGGACGCGGCGGCCGTCGTTCGGATCGGCGGCGATGCCCCGCGCGATCGAGACCATGGGGGCGAGGCCCGAGCCCCCGGCGACACAGACGATATCGCGCGTGCCCGGCCGCAGATGGGCGAGGCCGAAGGGTCCGTCCAGTTCGACCGACGCCGGCGGGGCATCGAACAGCCATCCGGTCATGGCGCCGCCGGGCACGCGGCGGATCTGGAAATGCCATTCCCCGGCCGTGTTGGCGATATTCGACAGGGAATAGGCGCGGCGCGGTCCGCCGTCCACGCTCAGCATGGCGTATTGCCCGGGCAGGAATGCCGCCGGTGCCTCGGTCGCGAAGCGGAACTCACGGATGTCGCGGGTGATGTCGGCGGCGCCGATCAGCCGCGCCCGCTGGCGCCGGGGCGGGACCGGCGGCACGCAGGCGGGATCGAGGCGCAGGCGAATGCGGCAGTCGCCAACGGGGCGCGACTGGCAGGCCAGTACCCGGCCCTTGCGCCGGTCCCGGTCGGAAAGGCCGGGGGCGTCTGGCCAGAGCGTTTCGATGCTGCCCGCCGTCACCTCGACCTTGCAGGTGCCGCAACCGCCCGCATTGCATTCGTAAGGCATCCCGAGGCCGGCGCGCAGGCCCGCCGCCAGCAGCGTGTCGCCATCGGCGCAAGGGACGCGAGGGCCGCCTTCGATCTCGATTTCACTCATGGTTCAGCCGAGCAGGTAGAGCGCGCCGTCGCGGCACTCGAAGGCATGAATTTTCAGGGCGATGGTGCAGGGCGCGCCGCAGGGCTTGCCGGTCGCGAGGTCGAAGGCGCCGGAGTGCCAGGGGCATTCGACCACGCATTCGTCCGCGTCGATCTCGCCTTCCGACAGCGAGGCCTCGCCATGGGTGCAGGTATCGTCGGTCACGAAGAAACGGCCGCCGACGTTGAACACGGCGAGGGGCGGGCGGCCGGCGCGCTCGATCTTCAGGGCGCCGCCGTCGGGCACGTCGGCCGCGCGGCACAGGAAGGTTTCGGTGTTCATCACGCCTCCGTCGCTCATGATGTGAATGCCGCCATGGGATTGCCGCGCCCCTCGGGGCCGAGGGCGAGGTAACCGCCGTCGACCGCCAGCGTGGTGCCGGTGATCAGCGAGGCCGCCGGGGACAGCAGGAAGGCGACGGCTGCCGCCACCTCGGCGGGGTCGCCCACCCGGCCGGTCAGGTGAAAGGCGCCGGCGATGCGGTCGGCCTTGGCCCGGTCGCCACCCGAGAGGCCGGCGATGGGCGCCGACCAGGTCCAGCCGAGCGAGACGGCATTGACCCGCGTGCCCTCGGCCGCGAGGTCGAAGGCTTCGCTGCGGGTGATCTGTTCGAGAGTTGCCTTGGTCGCCGGATAGAGCCAGCGGCCCCCTTGCGCGACACGGCCGGAAACGCTGGTGACATTGACCACGGCGCCGCCGCCGACCGCCGCCATATGGGGCCGGCAGGCGGCCAGCATCATGACGCCGCCAAAGACATTCACGTCGAAGGCATCGTGCCAGTCCTGCCGGGTCGAGGCCGGACCCCGGTCGATGTAGCAGGCGGCGAGATTGACGAGACCGTCGATCCGGCCGAAAGCCGCTAGTGTTTCTTCGACGCATCGCGCGATGGCGACATCGTCGGTCACATCGGTCGAGACGAAACGGCAGGCGTCGCCGAAGCCGGCGGCGATGGTCGCCCCCGCGGGGTCGATGTCGGCGAGGGTGACCCGGGCGCCGGCCTCGATCAGGGCGGCGACCACGGCGGCGCCGATCAGGGTGGCGCCCCCGGTGACGATGGTGGCCTTGCCGGCCAGATCCGCTGTCATGTCAATTTCTCCGTGTCGGCACGCCGGTAAAGGCGCCGTTACAGAACACCAGGGCTTCTGCCCCCTCGGTCCGGCGGTGGCGCAGCACGCGGCCGATCAGGATCAGGTGGTCGCCGCCGTCGACCACCTGTTCGCGCGCGCATTCCATCTGGGCGAGGCTGCCCGGGACGAGGGGGACGCCGCCCGCCCCCGCTTCAGTGTCGAGGCCGGCGAAACGGTCCTCCCCCGGGCGGGAGAAGCGCAGGCACAGCGCCTCCTGATCGCGGGAGAGGATGTTCACCGCGAAATGACTGGCGGCCGAAAACAGGCCAAGGCGGGGCGATGTCTTCGCCAGGCTCCACAGGATCAGCGGCGGATCGAGCGAGACCGAGGCGAAGGAATTGATGGTCAGCCCGACCCGCTCGCCGCCGGGGGCCATGGTGGTGACCACGGCGACCCCGGTCGCGTAGAGCCCGAGGGCGCGGCGGAACTCCCTCGGGTCCGCCGCCACCGCCTGCGCCGCCTCAGGCGACATGGCCGACCTTGCCCGCGACATAGGCCCGAGCCGCCTCGAGGCTGGCGATCGCCGGCCAGAAGCGGCTGGGATCGTTGAAGTTGCCGACGAAATCGTCGGCGATGGCCGGGAATTTCGAGGCGGCGCCGAGGATTTCCTGGATTGACGGTGGCGGCGGCACCAGCAGGCCATTGGTGAAACCGGTGGTGAACTGGCCAGAGCGTTCCCAGAAACCGGCATAGAGGTCTTCCATCCACTCGCGGGTGAAGGGCGCGTCGCCCCGGGCGACGATGGCGTCGAGATAGGCCGTGACCATGCGGGTGGCATTATTGGCACCCTGCCCGGCGATGGGATCGTTCAGGACGACGGCGTCGCCGATACCGAACACCAGCCGGCCGGAGGGCAGCTGGCCGACGGCCTTGCGGATGACGGGCGTGAAACTGCCCTTCAGCCAGGCATTGGCGTCGGTGATTTCCATGTCGTCGGGGACATGTTCCACCTCGTCGGGGGTGAGCTGCTTCACCGCCTGCCGCACGCGCGCGACCATGTCGTCGCCATCGCGGACATCGCCGAAAATATCCATCGGGCCGCCGGGGATCGCCTCGAACAGGAAGCTGCGGCATTCGCCCTTGGTATGCGTGTAATAGGGCAGGGAGAAATATTCGCCCGCGCCGGCGATGAAGTTGAAGCGCATCGGGCGGAAGGGGATGTCGCGCCACGGCCGCGGCCCGGTCAGATTCGAGCCGGTGACGAGCACGGCGGCGAGATTGCGCGGCGGCACGCTGTGCACCGATTTCTCGTCGTCACGCTCGAACAGGGCGGCGATGGCGCCCTTGCCGGCGGCGACGATGCACAGGTCGTTCGCGGCCGAAATCTCGTCGAGATCGGCGAGGCTGACGTTCTTCACGACGAGCCGGCCGCCGCGGCGGGCGAATTCGTCCATCCAGCGGTGGAACTTGGTGCGCATGTCGAGCGCTTGGCCGTGATTGTCGTGCAGCCGGCCCTGGACGGTAAGGCCGACCGTGCCGTCAGGCGCGCGGAAGTCGACATGGATGCCCTCGGCATAGGGCGCGGCCTCTTCCCAGAAATTGAGACCGAGGGCACGCTCGACCTTCAGCGAGCTTTCGAACAGGAAGGTGGTGGAGGGCAGGCGGCTGTGCAGCACCTGTTCCGACGTGCGGTCGGAATAGATGGTGACGTCGTAACCCTTGTCGATCAGGCCGAAGCCGAGGAGGAGGCCGGCCTGGCCGCCGCCGATGATGGCAATCTTGCGCATGGGGTGGTTCCTGTAATGCTGGAAGTTCAGACCGTGGTGAAGCCATCCGCGTGCGGACTGATCAGGGACAGGGCGAGGGTGACGTGGCGAAAACGCCAGACCCCGTCCACGCGGCGCAGGCGGCTGTCATAAGTGCCGCCCAGCCAATGCGCGACGGGTGCATCGCCCGGCCGCGCCGCGATCTTCGAGGTCTCCCACAGCCACCAGCGGCAGCGGGCGGTATCGCCTCCCTCGTCGATCTCGATGATGGGCGAGGTCATGAAATGCAGGGTCCAGACGATCTGCTCGCGCGCGATGCTTGAAATCGCGTCGAGGATCGTCTCGCGCCCTTCGTGGCGGCCGAAGCCCTCGGCCTCCCAGACGGCATCCTCGGTGAAGAGGTCGCGGAAGATCGCGGGATCGTTCCGCCGGTCGGCGCCGAGGGCGTAGCGACCGACGAGGTCCCGGATCGCCTCGGCGCTTTCCAGCCGGTCGAGCCGGCCCTCGAGGGCTGCCGTCCGCGCCACGATCAGGCCGCCTCTTTGCCGTGCTCGGCGACGAAGCGGGCCTCGTCGAAGCTGAAGGGGACGCGCGGGTCGCCCTTGTAGAGCTCGACATGGGGCGCGACCTCGGCCAGCGACAGCGCCATCCAGTAGACCGGCCGCGCCTCCTCGGGCAGCTGACCGAGGGGGAACTGGTCGACATAGGTCAGGATGCGCGGCAGCAGCGGCAGGGCGGCATCGTAGAACGCGCGGAGTTCCCCGGTCGAAGCGTTGATGCGCATCTGCTGGCGCCCGTCCTGGGTCGGCTGCGCCCAGGCGAGGAAGGGGGTCAGGGTTTCGAAAGCCTTGGGAAGAAGGGTCGTCATGATCTTGTCCTCACTCCGCCGCCATGAATTTTTCGAGGGCGTGGTAACCGTGGCGGATCAGGATTTCGTCGTCCTGAAGGTGCATCACCTGCTTCGCCCCGGATTCGAGCGCAGTCTGGGTGTCCTCCATGGTCGCGGTGTCTTCCAGCCAGGCGTTGCGCTGCAGGACCTGGGCGAATTCCTGTGCCCAGCGTTCCGAATTGGTCTTCGGCTGCGGCACGCAATAGCGCCCTTCCCAGCGGGTGCGGTTGTGCGCGATGGGCCAGAACTGGTGGGTGAACCAGATGCCTTCCGAGATGTGCAGGAGGAGGTTGGGGAACAGCACGCAAAGCTCGAAGGCGAAGTCCGGGCGCTTGTCGGGATTGATCGTCGGCGGCAGCATGGTCGCTGCCTTGGCCGAAACCAGCGAGGCGCCGGACAGGCCATTGGCGATCTTGGCGACCGGCTTCGGCTCGGCGTCGAGGGTCAGGCAGACCGCCGTCGTCCGGTGCGGGCCGGCGAGGAGGACATTCTGCAGGCCCGACGAGAAGACGTTGGGGAAAGAGCCGGCGTGGATGGTGGCGACGTGATAGGCCTCGGCGAAGGCGTCGTGGGCGACTTTCCAGTTGCAGTTCAGCTCGGTGTTATAGGCATAGACCTTGGTCATGTCGCCATAGGGGAAGCCGCCCATGTGCTTGCCCATGTCGCCCAGGAATTCGGCGACCGTCTCGGTGCCGGCGGGATCGAGGTTGACGAAGACGAAGCCTTCCCAGACATCGGTGCGGATCGGGGTCAGGCCATTGTCCGCCCGCTCGAAGCAGGAATGGAATTTGCCTTCTTCCGGCACCGAGACGAGATCGCCCTTGGCGTCATAGACCCAGCCATGGAAGCGGCAGGTGACGACCGCGGCCTTGCTCGAGCCGAAGGTTTCGTCGCCATGCTCGACCACGACCTTGTTGCCGCGATGCGAACAGGTGTTGTGGAAGCCGCGGATGACGCCGTCCTTGCCCCGGATCAGGATGACCGAGGTCTGGGCGAAGGCCAGCTTCTTCACCTTGTAATCGCCGGGGTTCGGGATTTCCTCGACCCGGGCGACCTTCAGCCAGGTCTTCTTGAAGACCTTTTCCATCTCCCGTTCGAAGAATTCGGGGGAGACGCAGGGCTCGACGGGGATGGGACCGGTGCCAAGCTCGGGGTAGGCGGCGGCCCAGCGCTGTTCAGTCTGTGACATGATGGATATCCTCAGAGGCCATATTGGGCGCGGACGAGGTGGGCGATGCCCATCTTCTCGATGATGGGCATCGGGCACATGAAGGTGACGCGAACCATGCCGGGCAGACGGCTGATCTCGATCGAGCCGGTGATGGTCGCCCGGTTCAGGATCTCGTCGTAGGGCAGGCCGGTGACCTTGGCCGCCCGCTCCAGCCCGTTCTTGGTGGCGTCGTTCAGGTTTGCCGCGGTGCCGAGGAAGGTGATCGGGGCATTCTCCTCGATCTCCAGCTGGCCGTAGCGGGCGCCCAGCGCCTTGACCGCCGCCCGCTTCTCCTGGCTCATCGGCCGGGCCATGGGCGGCAGGTCGTCGGGGCGCTGCAGCAGGATCGGGCCGTCGAGGGTCAGGCCCTTGATCACCTCGACCTCGACCTCGGTCTCGCCCGAGACGTCGGTGGCGTGGCCGGCGATCTCGCCGTTGCCCTGCTGGGCGTGCATGTCGCCCATATAGATGCCGGCGCCGGGCAGCTTCACCGGACAGATCAGGATGGCGCCCTCGCGCACCGAATTGGTATCCATGTGGCCGTCGGTCTTGGCGGCGTCCAGCTGCTCCTGGCTCAGGGCGTAATTGTGCGGCGCGCCGATCAGGAAGGCGCCGAAGTCGCCGCAATTATGCGAGTCCGGAATATCCACGGACGGCGTCGTGCCGATATTGCCGAGGAAGGGCTGCATGTGCGCGGCAAGGCCGGCGATATCGGCCCGGGCGAGCGAGAGGATCGAATGCTGTTCGGCGAGATCGGGCAGCAGGGCGAATTCCTGGGCGCTGCCGGCCAGTTTCTCGGCGACATCCTTGTTCACCGTGAGCGAGACGCCGGCCTCGCGGTCGAGCACGATCACATAGCCATTCGACATGCGAAAGGCGTTCACCTCGGCACCGCAGACATCGCAATGGATGGCGTCGTCACCGATCCCTTCGACATGGGACGGCGGGCTCATGGTGCCGCAGACCGGGCACAGTTTGGCGACGAAGGGATCGCCGCGATAGCGCCCCTCGACGAATTCCATCACGCCCGACGAGGTGGCGAGGGACGTCACCTTCATGCTCTTGATCTTGATCGCGACGGCGTCGCCGACTTCGGCGCCTTCGATCGCGACGGGCTGGGTCACTTCGTGGCCGCCCTTGAATTTCGGGGTGATCATGGGGCCCCAGCAGCCCGGCGGCGTGCCGGTCCTGATGGTGCCGCCGTCGGCGATGGGGCCGAGCATGGGAACGCTCGGCCCGACGATGCCGCCGGAATAGGACTGGACGTCGATGACGGATGGTGCCGGCATGATGTGTCTCCGTAACCTTGGGGGATCAGAACGCGAGGGTGAGGTTCAGCCAGAACTTGTCGCCTTCCGGCTTGTTCTCGACCGCGAATTCGCTCTGGTACTTGGCGGTGACCTGCAGGTTGCCGGCGCCATAGGAGAGCTGCGGGCCGAGGCCGACGGCCTGACCCTTGAAGTCGCCGAGCACGGCGCCGGCGCCGCTGTCGCCGGTCACCTGCTTGTAGGCATAGCCGCCGAGGCCGACCGCGAGCGGGCCCCAGTGCTTGGCGAGGATAAAGTCGGCGTGCAACTCGTTGCCCGAGGTATAGTCGGTCGCCGTGTTCTCGGTGTTGATGTCGTACATCAGCTTGAACGAGGCTTCGTAACCTTCGGCATTCAGCCAGGTCGCGGCGAGGACCGGGGTGAAGGTCGTGTAGTTGCGGCCAACGTTGGCGAGATCGTTCTTGTCGTAGGCGCCGGTCGGCAGATAGATGTCGAGGCCGGTGATCAGGTGAAATTCGCCGAAGTGCCAGCCGATGATGAAGGGGTCGATGATGATGTCGCCGAGGCCGGAGGCGTTGTCGCTCGCGGCGCCCATGCCAACGTCGACCTTGGCGAAGGGCAGGAAGGCGTGCATGGCCCAGGTACCGCCAAGGATGCTGACATCGGTGACATAGACCGCGCGGAAGATGGTGGCGGCGACGGTCAGGTCGAAATCGGCGAAGGGCGGGGCGTCGTTCTTGAATTCGCCCGCCGTGTAATACTGGTTGTAGCTGAGGGCATAGAAGCCTGGCGGCGGCAGGGCGCCGGTCATGAAGCTTTCCGCGCCATTGGCATAGGCGCCGCCGCCCCCTTCCGTCGCCAGGGCCGCCCCCGACAGGGTGCAGGCGAATGCCGAAGCAAGGACCGACGCATAAGCGATACGAGACATCGTGACCCCCAGTTAGGGCTTGCGTCTTGGCAAGCCGTGGCCTGTTCAGCCGTGCCCCTGCAACCGACCGGGTCATTCACCGGTCCGTTGCCGCACGTCCTGGGTTTCACGATAGGAAAAACGGTTTATCGCCCTCAATTGGGGGCGATCGCAGCGTGCTAGGGGTTTTCCCGTAGCCGCTTACCTGAAGTCGAGGGCATGGGGCCCTTGCCTGGCCCGCCGATCAGGCGGAGACCTGGGCGGAGGCGTGGCGCGCCTGGTCCTGCCAGTCGGCGATGAGGTCCAGATAGATGGCGGCGGCTTCGCCGATGCGCTCGACCCGGCAGTATTCGTCCGTCTGGTGCGCCATGTGAGTTTCGCCGGGGCCGAGGATCAGGGTCGGGATGCCGCCGAATGCCGGCTTCAGGATACTGGCGTCGGTAAAGAACGGCAGCCCGAGGCAGACGTCGTCCGGGGGCGCGTCGACGCGGCCTGCCCAGCGCCGCATGAGGGGATCATGCGGCGAGGTCCAGACGCTTTCGAGATCCAGCACCTGATCGAGGCTGTGCAGGTCGGGGGCGAGATACCGGCGCAGATCTTCGATGATGCGGTCGTGGGCCATGCCGGGAACGGTTCTGATGTCGATGCCGATTTCAGCCCGGTCCGGCACGGAATTGACGTTCGCGCCCCCCCTGACGGTGCCGACGTTCAGCGTCGGCCCGCCCAATTCGGCGTGCGGAGCCCGGTTGAAGCCGAAGTCGCGCAGCTTGCCGATCACGGTGGCGCCGCGATAGATGGCATTGATGCCGAGATCGGGCATGGAGCCGTGAGCGGCCCGGCCCTGGCAGGTCGCCATCAACCAGAGAGCGCCCTTGTGTCCGAGACGCAACCGGTTCCCTGTCGGCTCCCCGACGACGATGGCCCCCGCGGTGCCCAGGACGCCATCCAGATTGGCAAGATGGCTCGCCCCTTCACATCCGGTTTCCTCCCCGGCGGTCAGGACGAGCAGGAGGCCGGGGGCTTCCCGCAGGGACGCGGCCGCGGACATGGCGGCGGCCACCATGGCCGCGACGCCTGACTTCATGTCGCTTGCCCCGCGGCCATAGAGCAGGCCGTCGACGATTTCACCGCCGAAGGGGTCGACCGACCAGTCCGCGGCCCCTATCGGCACGGTGTCGAGATGACCTGTCAGGCACAGCGGACGATGTAACTCACTACATTCCCCGATCCGCGCGACCACATTGACCCGACCGGGGCCGAAGCTGTGATAGCCGACGTCGAACCCCGCGTCCTCCAGCAAATTGCCGACCAACTGTGCGCAGGCTGACTCGTTACCTGGCGGGTTGACCGAGTGAAGGCGGACCAGGGCTTGAGTCAGCTCGACGGCATTGATTGACGGCATATCGGGGTTCCGGATCTGCACAAAATTTAATCGCAAAAATCTGCGGCGAGCCGCTTTTGGGCAGTTGACAGGCACATTGAATGCTTGTCAAGTTACTTGAACATAAGTCAACGATGTTGAGGCGCGGTTATGAAGGTGGGCGTGTCGATCGCAATTCCGCATCCCGCAGCGGATGTGTGGAGCCTGGCTGGCGGCTTCGATCTGCTGCCCGCCATCAGCACCAACACGGCTTGCAGCCGCCTCGAGGACGGGGGGCGCCTGCGGGTGCTGGTCAACCGGGACGGCAGCATTCTGTGGGAGCGGATGCTCGATTTCGACGATGCCGCCATGACGCTGGCCTACGAAATCACCGACGCCAAGGCGTTCAGTGGCGCTTACGGCCGGGGCTATCGAGGGCGTGTAACGATAGAGAGCGCAGCGGTCGGTGCCTCGCTGTTTCGGTACGAGGCGGATTTCGAGCCGGCCGCGGGTGTTTCGGAGGCCGCGGCGAAGGCCGCGGTCGAAGCCTTCGCCGCCGATTGCGCTGCCGGCATCGGCCGGGCGCTCGAAGCCGGAACGCGCGGCTGAAGTTTGGAAATCGGGAAGACGCGCACGGCACCTCCGCCGTCGCTTTGAGGCTTGAACCAGCAAGGGGTGAGGACATGAACGGATTTATCGACATGGGCCGGTTTCGTCGCGGCGCGATCGCGGGTGTCCTCGGCCTGGCCGCGCTGATGGGCGGCACAGGCGTCGCCGAGGCGGGCAAGGTCTCGATCGGTCACTTCATCTGGGTGGGCTATGGTCCCCTGTACCTCGCGCGTGACCTCGGATACTTCAAGGAGAACGGTGTCGAGGTCGACCTGCAGGTGGTCGACGATTCCTCCCTCGCCATGGCGGCCCAGGCGGCGGGCAAGCTGGATGGTGTCGCGACCACGGTCGACGACATCCTTAAATACCGCTCGGGCGATTTCTGCTTCAAGGCGGTCGCGGTGCTCGACGACAGCGCCGGCGGCGACGGTATCGTGGCGGCGAAGGATATCGCCGATCTTGCCGGGCTGAAGGGCAAGACGGTCGCCCTCAACGAAGGCTCGACCTCGCAGTTCTGGTTTTCCTACCTGATGAAGAAGGCCGGACTGGCGCTCGACGCCGTCACGGTCACCAACATGACCGCCGACGCCGCGGCCGCGGCCTTCATCGCCGGTCATGTTCCCGCCGCGGTTACCTGGGAGCCGAATCTGACCCTGGTGAAGACACAGAATGCGGGCAAGGTTCTGGTCGACAGCTCGACTACGCCGGGGGTCATCGTCGATGTGCTCGAATTCTCGTGCAAGTTCGTCGAGGAACAGCCGGAGGACGTCAAAGGTATCGTGCTCGGCGTGCAGAAGGCGATGGACTACATCAAGACGAACCGGACCGAGGCCTATGCCATCATGGCGAAGGGGGTCGGCGGCTATCTCGAAAATCCAAAGGATTTCGCGGATGCCGCTTCGGGCGTGCGCTTCTACGACAAGGACATGATGGCGGCGTATCTCGGCACAGCCGGGGCGCCGGGCGCGGTCGCGGAGGTCATCAAGCTGGCGAATGAAATCTGGATCGACCTCGGCCGCATGAAGGCGCCGGTGGCGGTCGCCGACGTCGTCGATCCCGCCTTCGTGCGCTGATCGCGGGCGGCGAGAGACAGGACCGGAAAGGGAATATCCCAATGTCGCGTAAACACTCCCTGCTTCAGGCCTGTCTCACGCCGCGGGCGCAGATACCCCGCTCCCTGGCCATGGCGGTGACCGCCGGGTTGTGGATCGCCCTCTTCGCGATCTGGTGCGGTCTGACCTATGGCGGCGTCATGCCGGCGATCTTCCTGCCGACGCCCGGCGCCGTGTTCGAGGCCCTGTTCCGCATGATCGAGGAGGGGACGCTGGGGCGCCATGTGTTCGCCAGCGTCGAGGTCGTCGTCCTCGGCTTTCTGATTTCCTCGGCGGTCGCCGTTCCGGTCGGAATCCTCTCCGGCAGCTTCAGGGTGGTGCAGGCGGCGGTCGAGCCCCTGGTGAATTTCATGCGTTACCTGCCGGTAACGTCTTTCGTTCCACTGTTCATCCTGTGGATCGGCATCGGGGCCGAGCAGCGGATCACCGTCATCGTTTTCGGCACGATCTTCCAGCAGCTGATCATGGTGGCCGATATCGCGCGGCGCGTGCCCAACGACCTGCTGAATGCCGCCTACACCCTGGGCGCGTCGCGCCGGGATGCCTTGCTTCATGTCCTCCTGCCGGCGGCGCTACCGTCGATCATCGACATGCTCAGGGTCACCATGGGATGGGCCTGGACCTATCTGGTCCTGGCTGAACTCGTCGCGGCGTCGAGCGGCCTTGGCTACATCAGCCTGCGGGCAGCGCGAGGCTTCCAGGTCGACGTGATCTTCCTCGCGATTGCGATCATCGGGTTGCTCGGCCTCTGCACCGACCAGTTTTTCCGTCTGCTTCGCCTGCGCGCGACTTCCTGGGCACGTTGACCATGAGCCAAGCCAAACTCAGCCTCGATCAGGTCCGCCTGGAATACCGGACCGCGGAGAAGACGGTGCTCGCCATCGACGGCGTGTCCTTCGATGTTCCGGAAAACCAGTTCGCGGTCATCGTCGGTCCATCGGGATGCGGCAAGTCCAGCCTGCTTTATCTGATCGCCGGCCTGTCGGAGCGCACCGGGGGCGACATACGCCTCGATGGTCGCGAAGTGGATGGCCCCGGCCCCGATCGGGGCATGGTGTTCCAGTCCTACACCCTGTTTCCCTGGCTGACGGTGCGCCAGAACGTGGAATTCGGCCTGGTCCGTCGCAAGGTTCCGGCAGCGGAGCGGGAGCGGATCGTCGATGGCTACCTGAACGCTACGGGCCTTGCCCAGTTTCATGATTCTTACCCGAAAGAGTTGTCCGGCGGCATGATGCAGCGCGTGGCGATCATTCGGGCTCTCGCCAACGATCCTGAAATCCTGCTGATGGACGAGCCCTTCGGCGCGCTCGACGCCCAAACGCGGATCACCATGCAGCAATTGCTGTTGAAGGTCTGGGAAGCGAGCCGGAAGACCGTTCTGTTCGTGACCCACGATATCGACGAAGCGGTGCTGCTGGCCGACCGGGTCTATGTGATGTCCGCCCGGCCCGGCCGGCTGAAAGCGGTGATCGACATTCCCTTGGCCCGGCCGCGGCATCCCGACGCCGCTCTGGAGCCCGAATTTCTGGCGCTGAAGCGCCGTATTCAGGGCCTGCTGGGAGGGCACGGCGATGGCGGCCACTGACTGCGCAGATATTCATTGCAATGCAGCAAGAATGTCATTCAACCTTCTTGAATTCAGCTTGCGGCAACGGGTCTACCGGATCGCTTGCGACGAGGAGCTTGGCGCGGAACGGAATTCACGCACACGAAACCAGATGCCTTTCGTTCAAACGACCGGAGATTGAAGATGGCCAAGGTAGCCACGCGCGACTGGTACGATATCGCCAGGGACACGAACTGGACCCCGACTTATGTCGCGGAAGACGAGATGTTCCCGCCGCAATTCAGCGACCCCTATGGCATTCCCCTGGCCGAGTGGGAAACGTTCGACGAGCCCTATAAGATCACCTTCCGCGACTACGTCCAGAGCCAGCGGGAAAAGGACGTCGGCGCCTATTCTGTGAAATCGGCAATCGCGCGCACCGAGTTCTACCGCAAGGCTTCCCCCGGGTGGAAATCGCTGCTGCAACTCCATTTCGGGGCGGTGTCCTTCACCGAATACGGTTCGGTCTCGGCCTTTGCCCGCATGTCGCGTTTCGCGCGGGCGCCGGGTATGCGCAACATGGCGAATTTCGGCTCGCTCGACGAAATCCGTCATGCGCAGATCCAGATGTATTTCGCCTATGAATTCATCGGTGAGAGCCGGGCTTTCGACTGGGCGCAGAAGGCCGTCCGGACAAACAACTGGGTCGTCATTTCCGAACGTCACTGTTTCGACGACATCGAGCACACCCGCGACGTCATCAGCGCCGCGATCATGACCAATTTCTCGTTCGAGCAGGCCTTTACCAATCTGCAGTTCGTCGCACTGTCGGCCGATGCCAAGAAATATGGCGACTACAGTTTCGCCACCATGCTGCAGACCATTCAGTCCGATGAGGCGCGCCATGCGCAGATCGGCGAGCCGCTGATCGAGATCATGCTGCGCAATGGTCGCAAGGCCGAAGCGCAGAAGCTGATCGACATTTCCTTCTGGCGGATCTGGAAGCAGTTCTCGGTGCTTTCCGGTGTCTCGATGGATTACTACACGCCGCTCGAACAGCGCGAGCTGTCGTTCAAGGAATTCGTCAAGGAATTCGTGGGTAACCAGTTCCTGCGCAACATTCAGGCGCTGGGGCTCGAAAAGCCCTGGTACTGGGACGAGTATTTCCTGCCGGACATCGACGTCTATCACCACGCGCAGCAGATCGGCATCTACCTCTATCGCGCGACCGAATGGTGGGACGTCATCGCCGGGGTGTCGCCGGCCGAGCGGCAATGGCTCGAGAGCAAATATCCGGGCTGGAACGACACCTTCGGGCAGGTCTGGGATGTCATCACGGAAAACATCCTGGCCGGACGTCTTGAACGTACCGAGCCCAAGCTGCTGCCGATGATGTGCAACATGGTCGGTTTCGAGCTGACCGGAGTTCCCGGCAAGAAGTGGGATGTCCGCGATTGCCAGGTCGATTACGAGGGCCGGCGGTACCATTTCGGGCACCCTGTCGACAAGTGGATCTTCGAGCAGGAGCCTAAACGTTACAAAAATCACATGGGTTTCATCGACCGTATCGTCCGGGGAATCGTCCCGGCGGGGCCGGATGGCGTCTTCGATTACATGAACATGGGCGAAGCCGATCGTGGCAACTGCGGCGAGAATTTCGCCTGGGCCGAGTCCTATCGCCGGGCCGCCGAGTAAGGAGCAGCAGAGATGGACAGTTTCCCGCTCGTGATCAATTTCCAGGGCGATTACGGCATGAAGGTCATGATGGTCGATCCCGATACGACCACCATCGGCGAGGTGGCGCGGATCGCTCACGACGAACTCGTGGGGGTCGTGGTCAAGCCGCTGCCGCCGGGCACGCGGCTCGTGGTGCGCCGTCACACGGATGGCCAGCCGCTGGACGACGGCAAGACCGTGGCCGCGGCGGGACTGGTCTTTCTCGAAGCTGTCGACATCGTCCATGGCTGAGGTCCGGCCATGAGTTTCCGCCCCATCTGCACACTTGACGATCTCTGGGAGGGCGAGATGCAGGTCTTCGAGGTCGGCGGCCGCGAGGTTCTGATGGTGAACGCCGAAGGTGGCATCGTCCGGGCCTTCGACCCGATCTGCCCTCATCAGGAGCGGGAGCTGATCGACGGTACGCTGGATGGCCGGATACTGACCTGTCCTGCCCACCTCTGGCAATTCGATATCGACAGCGGGGAAGGGGTCAACCCGACAGGGTGCAGGCTGACCGCCTATCAGGTGCGTATCGAAGCCGACCAGGTGCTGGTCGATCTGCCCGATTGAAAGCAACGAGGATTTCCCCATGTCCGAACATGAAAAAGACTTCGTCGGCCCCGTGGTAACCCGAGGGGAGATTTCAGACGCGGTGGCCGAAGCCGCCGAAATCGACAACGAAGGCCGGGAAACGCGGCTGGAGGAAAATGCCGGTTACGTCCGCATCGAGGTGCAGGGTGAATGCGTGATCCGCTTCGACACGGTCTCCGACGTCCTCGGGCATCGTTTCACCATGAGTGACCTCGAACGGAACATGCCCGCCTTCTCAGGCCTGATCCGCGTCGATAGCGAACAGGTGCGTTTCCTCGCCGTCAAGAAATGACCGAGCGACCGATTCCGAGGATAGTCCGATGACCGATGCCGTTGTTTTTCCGAAGTCGAATTCCCGCCCGGGCCTGAAGACCTGGAGCACGCTCGCGGGAACGCGCAAGCGCCCCAGCGAATACGAGATCCTGACCTATAACCTCCATGCCCGGACGCGCGACCCCCAGGCGCCCTACGAGCAGGATCCCGATACCATGATGAACTCGTGGTACAAGAAGCATGTCGTCGCCAGCCCGCTGACCCATCCGGACTGGGACGCCTTCCGCGATCCCGACCAGCTGACCTATCGCGCCTACACGACGATGCAGGACGGTCAGGAGCAATATGTCGATGGCCTGCTCGAGGATCACAGCGAGAACGGTCACGACGCCAGCTTGCCATCGGCATGGGTCGACGCGCTGGCCCGGCTCTATACGCCTGGGCGTTACACCGCGGCGGCCGGTCAGATGGCCTCGGCCTATCTGGTCCAGGTGGCCCCGGCAAGCACGATCACCAATGCGGCGGCGTTTCAGGAAGCTGACTGTTTCCGCTGGATTTCGCGCATTGCCTACCGCACGCGGGAATTGGCGAATAGCCACGCCGATCGGGGTTTCGTGACCGGGGAGCGCGCGCGTTTCGAGACCGATCCCGCCTGGCAGGGGATCCGGGAGCTGCTGGAGAAGGCGCTGGTCGCCTATGACTGGGGCGAAGCTTTTGTCGCCTATAACGTCGTCGCCGCCCGTGCGGTCGAGGAGGCATGTGTGCGTCAGCTCGGCCTCGCCGCCAGGCGCCATGGCGATACGCTGACCGCCATGCTCGCCGACAACCAGATGAAGGACGCGGCCCGCTCCCGCCGCTGGACGGCGGCCCTGGTTGGGCAGTGTCTTGCGGTCGAGAGCAATCGGGCGGTGATCGCCGGTTGGCTCGGCAAATGGCTGCCCCTGGCGGATCGGGCCATCGACATGTTCTGCGCCGCCCTGCCGGAAAGCCCGGCAGCGGGTGAAGCGGCGAAAGCCGCCTGCGCCGGTTTCCGCCGGGAGCTGGGGCTGGCCTGACCATGGGCGAGGGATACACGATCGCCGTCGCGGGGACGTCGCGCACGTTTCCCTGCGCGGCCGACGATACGCTGCTCGGGGCGGCCTTGCGCGCGGGCATCGGCATCGCCTACGAGTGCGCCTCGGGTGGTTGCGGCAGTTGCAGGGTCGACCTCTGCGACGGGGCGGTCGACCTCGCCTATCCGGCGTCGCCGGGACTGAAGCCGAGGGATTTCGAGCGCGGCCGCCGGCTGGCCTGCATGTCGAGGCCGACGCGCGACTGCGCCATCCGCTTTCGTGAAGAGGCGGCGGCGATCCCGGTCACGCCACCTCGGCGCCGCGTGGCCCGGCTGGAGGCGCGCCGTCCGGTGACCCGGGATATCGACGAATTCGACTTTGCCTTCGGGCAAGAGGCTCCCTTCCTCGCCGGGCAATTCGCGCTGCTGCAATTGCCGGGACTGCCTTCGGCGCGGGCCTATTCCATGGCCAATGTGCCAGGCGGCCGGCATTGGCAATTCATGATCCGGCGGGTTCCGGGGGGCGACGCGACGCGCATCCTGTTCGATCTGCGCCCCGGCGATCTGGTGGAAATCGACGGTCCCTACAGCACCGCCCATTTCCGCGCGGATTCCCCGCGGGATACGGTATGTGTCGCGGGTGGCTCGGGTCTCGCGCCCGTTCTCTCGGTGGCCCGGGCCGCCCTCGCCGACACCGGGCGGGCCAGATGCCGCGTGCATTTCTTCTATGGTGCGCGGACCCTCGCCGACATGGTGACACCGGAAGCACTGGGCCTCGCCGATGAACGCGTGACATTCCACCCTGTCCTGTCCGAGCCGGATGGGCAGGGTTGGCCCGGCGAGACCGGATATGTCCACGAGGCACTGGACCGTCTGCTTCCGGGCGAATGGGCCGACCACGATTTTTACCTCGCCGGCCCGCCTCCGATGGTGGAGGCGGTCAGGCGGCTGTTGCTGCTGGACAGGGGCGTCCCTGCCGATCGGGTGTATTATGACCGCTTCTTCTGAATTTCCCGCCGCCATAAGGGTGGGGGACATCGTCTATGTCGGTGGACGGAATGCCGGCGATCCGGTCGCCGGGATCGAGAGCCAGACCGCGACCGCCTTCGAGCGTCTGGTGGCGACGCTCGCGGCCGCTGGCGCGTCGATGGGCGACCTCGTCAACCTGCGCACCTATTATGTGTACGATGGCGAGGGCGGCCGGGATGTGACGGATTACTGGGAGCGGATGACCGAGGTCCGCATTCGTTACATCGCCGATCCGGGGCCGGCGGCGACGGCATTGCGGGTAAGGGGCGTTCCCGCCCGGGCCGATCTGCTCGGTGTCGACGGTATCGCGGCGACGGGCGCGGATCGCCAGCGTATCATGCCCGAACATGCCTGGGACTGGAGCATTCCGGTCACGTTGTCGCAAGGCTGGCGGATCGGCGACAGGATCTATGTCGGCGGGCAGATTTCCGCCGACCGCAAGGGCAAGGCCATCGCCCTTGGCGACATTCGCGGCCAGACCCGCAATGCCCTCGAGTACATTCGCCATGTCCTCGCCGACGGTGGGATGGATTGGCGGGACGTCGTCCACATGCGGATCTGTTTCCAGCATCGTGGACAGCAGGCAGCCGCGCGCAGGCTGCTCGCTGAAATCATGGCCGAGGTCAGGGAAACCCTGCCCGAACCCCGGCCGGCTCTCAATGCCTTCGGTGTCGATCTGCTCTATGAAGGGCTGGTGCTGGAAATCGACGCGGTGGCGCGAAAGGGGGGCAAGACGCCGCTCTATCCCGCCGGGTCTGGCGACTGGATCGCCATCGACGGATTTCCGGCCGCGTGCCGCGCGGGCGACGAACTTTATGTCGGCGGCCTGTCGGCGCCCGGCGGCGCATCGCTGCAGGCTCAGGTCGAGGCGACCTGCGACCGCCTTGCCGCCTGCTTGGCCGCCGGTGGCTTCGAGGCCGAAGACCTGGTGAAGCTGACCCTCTTCATCGTCGCCGACGCCGACGAGGCGCGGGCGGCGGAAGACCGGCGCACGGTGACGGCGCTGGTCCGGCAGTATCTGCCCGGTCCTGGCCCCGTCGTCACGCTTCTGACCCTGACTGGCCTGCCCCACGACGGCCAGCGTTTCCAGCTCGACGGGGTCGCCGTGCGTGGCGGCGACCGGCTCCATATCGAAGATTGACGCGAAAAGGATAGGAACATGATCAAGAATCCCGTGCCCTGGCCCAATGGCGCGCGCTGTGCCGTCGTCTTCACCTGGGACATGGATGCCGATGCCATTCTGCATCTCGCCCATCCGAACGACGCGGACACCCGCCTGTCGACCAACTCGATGCTGCGCTATGGCCCGCAGATCGGCGTGCCACGCATCGTCGAATTGTGCAAGGACATGGGCGTGAAACATACGTTCTTCGTGCCCGGCTGGTGCGCCGAGCAATATCCCGACGCCGTGGAGTTGATGGTGAAGGGCGGGCACGAAGTCGCGCTGCACGGCTATCTGCACGAATATCCGAGCGAGATGACCAGGGAACAGGAAGAGTTCTGGACCCGCAAGGGCGCGGATGCGATCGCCAAGGTCTCAGGCCTTTATCCTCGCGGCTATCGTGCGCCGTGGTACAAGTATTCGCGACACTCGACGGATATCCTGTCCGGTCTCGGCTTCGTCTGGGATACGTCGCTGATGGGGGACGACAATCCCTACATCGTGCGCTCGGCCGGGGGCGAACTGGTCGAGTTGCCGTCGCGCTGGCAGCTCGATGACTGGCCGCAGTTCGTGCATAATCACGATCTCGATTTCATGATGCCGATCGCGTCGCCGCAATACGCCATGGACGTCTACATGGCCGAATTCGAGGCGATGTGGGAATATGGCGGCGTCTGGGTGAATTGCTTCCACCCCTTCTGCTCCGGCCAGGTCGCGCGACTGATGATGGTGCGGAAAATGATGGAAACGATGCAGAGGAAAGGCGATGTCTGGTTCGCCACCGGCGAGGAAGTGGCCGCCCACCTGCGACAGCTGATGAGCGAGGGGAAATACGATCCACGGGTCGATCATGTCCCCTATTACACAGGCCGCCTGCCTGAATTGGCAGAGGACTATTTCATCCGGTCCCGTTGAGCGCAGGATTCAGGCGCCGGGGCTGTCTTTCCCCGGCGCAGTCCACGAGGGAGCAGGCGATGTGCGGTCTTTGCGCGGCCCTGGGCGGCAGCCGGTACTGGACGGACGCGGCGGGTAGCGACGCCTTCACGCGGAACGGCGGCAAGGTGACGCTGCGGGCCGAGCGCGAGAGACGTGTCGCATTCCTGAACCGCGTCCTCGACCATTACGGTCTGACGGTTCATGACTGGGGCGGAAATTCCTATGTCCTCTCCGATCGGCGGGGACGGCGCGAGAATGTCTATAACCTGGAGGGGATCTGGTCGCTGGTGGACAGGATGGCGGCGACGGACTGCGATCCGCTCGATCCCGCACTGCTGTCCCGGCTGGGCGGCGCATCATGACGGGGCGGACAGCCGAACGCCTGCCCGTCGTGGTGCTGACCGGCTTTCTCGGCAGCGGCAAGACCACCCTGTTGAGCCGGATGCTGGCGTCCCCGGATTTCGCCGACAGCGCGGTCATCATCAATGAACTCGGCGATGTCGGCATCGACCAGGATCTGGTCCGCATGACCAGCGAGACGGTAATGGTCATGCCCGGAGGCTGCGTCTGCTGCAGCATTCGCGGCGATGTCGAGCGCGCGCTGCAGCGCCTGTTCGACGATCGGGACGCGGGGCGTATCCCGCCCTTCCGGCGACTTGTCATCGAAACGACGGGGATTGCCGATCCCCAGCCCCTGCTTGTGACGTTGCGGGTCAATCCCCTCGCGGCCAGCCGGCTCGCGCCTGCCATGGTGGTGACGGTCGTCGACGGCATTCTCGGACGCGACACGCTCGCCACCGAGGTCGAGGCCGCGTCTCAGGTCGCGGCGGCCGATGCCATCGTCGTCTCGAAGCGCGATCTGGGGCAGGACGAAGCCTTGATGCCGGTTCTCGGCGATCTCAATCCCTGGGCGGGGCGCCGGTCGGCCAATCTGCTGGCCGATCCGCTCGGCGCGATCCTGGACGGCGAGTGCCGGGCGGGGGCTTTTCTCGGCCATTTCGCCTGCCAGCCGTCGACGATTTCATCGAGCCGTCACGGCGATATCCGCAGCCATTGCCTGGTACTCGACGAGGCATTGGACTGGACCGCCTTCGGCGTCTGGATGTCCATGTTGCTGCACCGTCACGGTCGGAATATCCTGCGCGTGAAGGGGCTCCTGAACATCGAGGGGGCGTCGGGGCCCGTCGCCTTCCACAGCGCGCAACATGTGGTCCATCCGCCGCAGCACCTGACGGCCTGGCCCGGGGATGATCGGCGGGGCCGGATTGTGTTCATTGTGCGGAAAATAGAGCCCGCGTTGATCGAGCAATCGTTGAAATTGTTCGACGCAACGGCGAAGGTAACAGGGGACGGTGGCGGTCGCGGCGGATATCTGCCGGCCGCGGCCGGGGGCAGTATCGCCGGGCGTCCGGTTCGTCGGCCGACCGCGCCGCGCTGGCTCAAGGGATAGAAGAAGATCCAAGTGAACAAGCGTGTCAAACTGGGCAATCCGCTCATCACCCGCGCCACGCCGGACCCGATGCAGGCCGCGTCGACCGCCGATCTTCAGGTCGGGCGGAGGCTGCGTCAGGCTCGCCGCGTGAAGGGGCTCCGTCTCAAGCAACTCGCCGACGCGGTAGGGTGTTCGGAAAGCCTGCTGTCCAAGATCGAGAACGACAAGGCGCGTCCTTCGCTGCAGATGCTGCACAATATCGTCGGCCATCTCGGCATTACCATCGGCGGCCTGTTCACCGATCGCGACCCTTGCGAGGGGATCGTGAAACGTCCGGGGGAAAGGGCGATCATCCGCATGGATTCGGATGGCGTGCGCCTCGAATGCCTGATCCCGGAAAGCGGCAGCAAGACCATCTATGGTTCGATCCACATCGTCGAACCGGGTTCGGGCAGCGCGGGCCAGATCAGCCACGAAGGCGAGGAAGTCGGCTATGTCCTCGAAGGCGAATTCGAACTGACGGTCAACGACCAGATCTATCGTCTGCAACGCGGGGATTCATTCTTCTTCGAGTCCCATCTGCCCCACGGCTATCGCAATCCCGGCACCGTCACGACCAAGGTGCTATGGATCAACAGCCCGCCGACCTTCTGAAGGCCGCCAAGGCGGGAGGCCCGGGAACGGTGGAAAAAACCCGGGGCAGGGCGGTGGATTTCACCTAAAACCATACTTCCGGACAGGGGCGTTCGCCGTCTGGGCCGGTCTGATGATGACCCCCTGCGTGGCGGTGACGAACGGCCCACGGGGTTCTTGTCGCGCGGCACCGGCGGCAAACGAACAAGAACGCAGCCCGGCACAGATCGGAGCGCGTCGATGGCACCAGGAGGGAGAACATGGGCAGGAACGAAAAGTTCTGTCCGCCGACGTTCAACACGGATCTGCTGAAGCGGTCCCGTCTGCTCGACGCCCTGACCGCCAGCATGGTGGGCAATACGGTGACGCTGGTCGTCGCCCCCACAGGCAGCGGCAAGTCGGCGCTGCTCGCGCAGGGCATGGAGCTGTGGCGGCGGCGGGGCGGTCGGGCGGTCTGGTATGCCTGCGACCATTTCGATGCCGAAGCCGGCCGTTTCGTCTCGATGCTGGAAGACGCGCTGACCGAGGCGGAAGGCGGTGAGGGGACCGGCCGCTCCGCGATCGAAGTCCTGATGTCGGCGCATGATCCCAAGGGACTGGCCGATGCCATCGTGGCCCGGGGCCAGCGCGTCGTCCTCTTCATCGACAATTTCCACCTGTGCGACAGCGAGGAAACATCGGCCGCGCTTGACCTCGTGATCCGCGACAGCCGGGGCCTGCTGCATGTCGTGATCGGCGCGCGGCGGGGGCCGAAGCTGGCCCTCGGCCATCTGTCGGTACGCGGACTCGTCGGGCAGATCGGGGCCGAGGATCTGGCGTTTTCGCCGGCGGAGGCGCGGGCCTTCATCGGTCATGACTGCGGCGCCCACGCGGACGCCGTCGATCGCGTGATCAGGCGCACCGAGGGCTGGGCGGCGGGGCTGCAGCTGGTTCGCCTGCTGCTTGCCGGCGGGGTCAGCCCGCGTCTTCTGGCCGAAGATTTCTCGGGGGCGGATCAGGATATCGGCCATTTCCTGAACCAGGAGGTGTTCCGCACCTTGCCGGGCCCGCTGCGCGAATTTCTGTTGCTGGTGGCGCCGCTCGACACCCTGTCGGCCGATCTGTCGGTGGCGGTGACCGGCCTTTCCGACGCTCGGCGCCTGTTCCACGAGGTGCAGGAGCGCAATCTGTTCGTCGTCCGGCTGGACCGCCAGGGCAGCCAGATCCGTCTTCACGCGATCTTCGCCGATTTCCTGTCGAAGTTGGCAGCCGAACATGATCCGGCCCTGGCCGGACGGTCGCTGCGCCGCGCCGCCGCATGGCACCGCGAGCGGGGTCACTGGATCGAGGCGATCGACTATGCCTTCCGGGGCGGCGAGACCGACCGGGCCGCCGAGTGGCTGGCGGCCTGCGCCCCTGAAGTTCTGTCCCGCCGGGGCGAGACGGCCCGTTTCCTGAGTTGCGCCGAGCGGCTGCCGGCGGCGGCCGCGGCGCATCCGGATATCGCGTTCTGGCGCACCTGGGCCGCGCTGTTTTCGGGCGAATACGACCGCGCGGGCGAGTTGATGGACGAGCGGAACCTCGAGCGGCTGCGCCAGCACGATCCGGAAGGGGGGCAACTCGGCCTGCTGCGCTTTCTCGTCGCCTATTTCACCCACCGTTACGTCGAGGCTCTCGCCCTCGGCAAATCCTGGCTGGAGCTTGGCTCGGGCGGCAGTGCCTTCGACCGCGCCACGGTCCTCGTCGCCATGGCGCTGTGCCACCGGACCCAACTGGACATGGCCGGGGCGATGCGCCACCTCGACCTCGCGCGGCATGAAATCGCCCGCTCGCGCACCAGCTACGGTCAGGCCTGGGTCGCCACCCTGTCAGCCCAGTTCTTTCTGGCGCAGGGCAGGCCGGCCGTCGCCGCCCGGGAAATCGAGGACATGCTGGCGCAGAACCGGCCGTCCGAGCTGATGTGCGGCTCCGCCGAACTGGTGCTCGCCGATGCCTATTACGAGCGGGATCAGCTCGACAACGCGCGGCTCCTGATCCGGCGCAGCCTGCCAAGCATCGCGCAGCACGGCAATATCGACGTTGCCCTTGGCGGCTGGCGGGTGGCGGCGCGGCTGGCGATCCTGGGCGCGGACGCGGCGGCCGGCCTCGATCTCCTGCGCGGTGTCGAGCCGCTCTCGATCCGCCGCTTCGGAATGCCGGCTCTGAAGCTCCTGCATCTGGTACGCGACGAGATCATTCTCGATCTGGATCAGGAAGCGCGCCGCAGCCTCGATTTCATCGACGTCTGCGCCGGCGCCGAGGGGGAGCCCGACACGCCGGAGGCGGTCGAGCTGCAGCGCCTCGTCAACGCGAAACGTCACCTGGTTTCAGGTCACCCGCGGCGTGCCGTGGCCGACGTGCTGCCCATTCTCGCGGCAACGAAGGCCAGCGGCAGGTGGCGTCTGTGGGTGCGGGCCGCCTGTGTCAAGGCCGCGGCGCATCAGGCCGACGGCGAGGCGACATTCGCATTGCGCACGATCATGGAGGCGATCGAGAAGGCGGCGACCCAGGGCTTGGTGCGCAGCATCGTCGACCATGGCGCGATACTGCGCCCACTGGGGCCCGCCATCGCGCGCCACGTCGCCTCGGCCCCATCCGCGCTCGCGCCGGAGGCGATCGCCCTGGCCGAGCGGCTGACCGGCGCCCTGTCTCCGGCGCCGCGCGTCGAGGATGAAACCCTGGGCGTTGCGGGGGCCCGGCTCAGCACGAAGGAGCGTCAGGTCCTCGCCATGGTCTCGCAGGGGCTGACCAATACCGAGATCATGGAGCGTCTGTTCGTTTCCCTGCCGACGGTGAAATGGCACCTGAGGAATATCTTCGACAAACTGGACGTCCGCACCCGCACCGCCGCCGTCGCGCGGGCGCGTTCGATCGGCATGTTGCCGTAGCGGCGGCCTTCACCGCGCAGCGGATCGCGCCCCCGTCCGTTCGCGGGCGAGCGCGGCGTTGAACAGGCTGGAGCCGGTCAGGTTCTGGCCGCCGTCGACCGTCAGCCGCGCCCCGCTGACATAGCTTGCCAGGGGCGAGACCAGGAAGGCGGCGACCTGGCCGATCTCCTCCGGCTCGGCCATGCGGCCGAGGGGGGTCATCTGGTCCCACAGGCCAGGCTCGGCCTCGCCGCCCAGGCGTTTCATGCCTTCGGTGCCTTTTACCGGACCGGGCACGATCGAATTGCAACGAATGCCGTAACGGCCCCATTCGAGGGCGAGGTTCTGCATCAGATTGTCGATGCCGGCCTTGGCGGCTCCGACATGGGCCTGGAAAGCGAAGGGCACGAAGGACTGTCCGCCCGAAACGAACAGGACGCTGCCCCGGGTCTCCCGCAACTGGGGAAAGGCAGCGCGTGTCGCGTGGAATGTGCCCAGAAGGTCGATGTCCACGACCGTGCGGAAGCCCTTGGGGCTGATTTCTTCGGCGGGTGCGATGAAATTGCCCGCCGCCCCGCAGACCAGAATGGAAATGGGGCCGAGTGCTGCCCCACAGCCGTCGATGGCGGCCTGAACGGCTTCGGCGTCGCGGACATCGGCGGTGGCGGTGAAGACCCCGGCCCCCAGGGCCTCCAGCGCGGTCCGTCCCACGGCGAGGCGTTCGGCGGAACGTCCGCAGATTCCGACACGGGCGCCGAGGGCGGCGAAGGCCTTCGCGATGGCGAGGTTCACGCCGCTGCCCCCGCCGGTGATGAAGGCCGTCCGTCCGGCGAGAAGGGTCGGTGAGAGATAGTCGGTGATCATGCGTCCTCCCTGAAATTTCCCCGGGGCTCTGCGGCCCCCCGGCCACGTCTAGCCCGGGTCACCGTCGCGGGAACTATCCTTTCGGTCAGTGAAGACGACGGAGGGCGCCGTAAGTTCGACCGGCAGAGGCGCGGGACGCCGACGCCAAGCGACGTCAGGGAGGATAAAAATGGTGGAGAGCACAATAATTCCAACGGAACTGGTCGCGCCGATCTTCGCGCCGTCGACCTTCGGCAGCCGCGAAAAAATTCAGGACATCTTCAAGACCCTGCGGCGCGACTATCCGCTTTCGATCGCCGAAGTGCCCGGCTTCGATCCGCACTGGATCGTGACCAAATATGATGATATCCGCGAGATCACCCGCCAGGACGAATTGTTCCAGAGCGCGCAACGCTCGAAGACACTGGCTTCGCAATATGCCGAACAGCTGATGCGGGAGTATACCGGCGGTCTGCCGCATATCTTCCGTACGCTGGTCCACATGGACGAGCCCGAGCACGCGGACTATCGCGGTGTCACCGCGCCCCATTTCATGCCGCAGGCGATCCAGGCGATGGAGCCCAAGGTGCGCGAGACCGCCAGACGCTATGCCGACCGGCTGGCGGCCCTGGCGCCGGAATGCGATTTCGCCTGGGATCTCGCGTTTCATTATCCGCTCGAGGTCGTGCTGAACATCATCGGCATTCCGCCTGAAGATCACGCCAAGATGCTGCGCCTGACGCAATGGCTCTTCACCTACGCCGACCCCGATCTGAAGCGCCCGGGCTCGGATCCGACCGATCCCGGCGAAATCGTGAAGACCTGGGACATCGTCTATGCCGAGTTCAAGGAATATTACGACAAGGTGATCGCCGACCGTCGCGGCTGCCCGCGCGACGACATCGCGTCGGTCATCGCCAATGGCAAGATCAAGGGCTGCCCGATGGAAGATCGGGCGATGATCTCCTATTTCGTCATCGCCTCGACCGCCGGACACGACACGACCTCGGCGACCACCGCGACCTCGATGTGGAAACTGGCGGAAACCCCTGGCCTTCTGAAGAAACTGCAGGACAATCCCAAGCTGATCGCCGGCTTTGTCGAGGAGTCGATCCGCTGGGCTTCCCCGGTGCAACAGTTCGTCCGGTCGGCCAAGGAGGACTATGTCCTGCGCGGGCGCCAGATCAGGAAGGGCGATCTGCTCTATATCTCCTACATCTCGGGCAACAACGACGAGGACGCCTTCGAGGACGCCGACGTCTTCAAGCCGGAGCGGTCGCCCAACCGGCATATCGGCTTTGGCTATGGCACGCATATCTGCCTTGGCCAGCATCTCGCGCGGCTGGAAATGCGCTGCTTCTGGGAAGAGGTCATTCCCCGGTTGCGGCATCTCGAATTGACGGGGCCGGGCGCCATGGCCGAGTCCGAATTCGTCTGCGGCCCGAAGCATGTTCCCATCCGCTTCGAGATGACGGCCTGAGGGGCGCCATGTCCGACGAACCCTACAAGATGTGGCAGTGCCGGACCTGCGGCGAAGTCTATGACGAGGCGGCGGGGGGTCCGGAAATGGGCATTCCGGCGGGCACCCGTTTCGCCGATCTGCCTGACGACTGGATCTGCCCGGCGTGCGGCAGCGGCAAGAAGGATTTCGACCCGATCGACTTTTGAGCCAGCGGACAGGGCGGTCGGCCGTTGCAGGCCCGCCCTGTCTTCATTCCCGGGGGGTCCGAGTTTTCACGAAGCGCGATGTGCCGGCGTATTTCGCAAAATTGCCGGCGCGGCCTGCCCTTATCATCCTGGGGTGCGTGATTGGAATGCCCCATGAATCCATCGAACTCCCCCCCCGATCGCCCCGCGGACAATGCCTTCGATCAGGGAGTCGCCTGGCTCGACGGTCATTTCGTTCCCCTGTCGGAAGCCAGGATTTCCGTGTTCGATCACGGCTTTACCCGCTCGGATGCGACTTATGACGTTGCGCATGTCTACCGCCGCAGGGTGTTCCGGCTGGATCGCCATATCGCACGTTTCATGCGCTCGCTGAAAAGCCTGCGGTTTGAAATTCCGTTCGACAGCGACGGTTTGCGCGCGCTGCTGCTCGAGGCGGTCCGGCAGACGGCGCTGGACGATGCCTGGATCATGATGATCTGCACCCGCGGCAGGCCGCCCTTCGGCAGTCGCGACATTCGCCTGTGTCGTAACAACCTGATTGTTTGCGTCGTGCCCTTCATCTGGCTGGCGACCCCGGCGCAGCGAGAGGCCGGCCTGACCGCGACCGTCAGCACACTCGTGCGCATTCCGCCGCATTCGGTTGATCCGCGCGTCAAGAATTTCCACTGGCTGGACTTCGTCCGCTCGATATTCGAGGCACAGGAGCGCGGCTCCGACCTCGCCTTTCTATGCGGCGAGGACGGCCGGGTGACCGAGGGGGCCGGCTTCAACGTCTTCATGGTGAAGGGGGGGGAAGTCCTTACCCCGGCGGACGGCGTGCTCGAAGGCATCACCCGGGCGAGCGTGCTCGATATCTGCGCGGACGAGGGGGTGCCCGCCAGGGTCGCCGTTTTCGATGCCGCCGCCCTGCGCGCGGCCGACGAAATTTTCGTCACGACCACCTCCGGGGGCATCGTGCCCGTGGTTCGCCTTGACGACCGGCCGATCGGCGACGGCAGACCGGGCCCGGTGACCCGGAAGCTGAATGAAATCTACTGGCGGCGGCACGAATCGGCTCCGTGGAGCGAGCCGATCGACATCTGACGCCTTACTATGCCTTGCCGTGACCGACGCCCGCCCTAAACTGCCGGACCATGACAAGGGAATATCTCTTCCCGCTCCCCTGTCCCGCCCGGACATGAGCACCGGCATTTGCCTTCTCGTCGTCCCGCCGGCGACGGACCTCGACGTCGCCCTGGTGCTCGATACCATCCGCATGGCGAATCTGTTCTCGGGGACCGAGCGGTTCGCCCTGAAGGTCGCGACGCTCAACGGGCTTCCGGTCTCGTTCACCAACGGTCGCAACATCGAGCCGACGACGCCGGCCGCCGATCTCGATACCGATATCCTGTTCGTCGTTCTCAATCTCCAGCCGGTTCCGGCGGTCGAGGAAGACCTCGTCCGCGTCGTGCGCCAGACCCTGCGGCGCAAGGCGCTGGTCGTCGCGGTTGATTATGCTCCGGTTGTGCTGGCGCGGGCCGGCCTGCTGAACGGGCGGCGCGCGACCTGTCACTTCGACGTGCTCGAACCCGCGCGCGAGGCCTATCCGGAAGTCGAATTCGTCGAGGAAATCTTCGTCCGTGACGGTCGTTTCCTGACCTGCGCCGGCCATCTGGCGATCACCGACATGCTGCTCGAGATCATCGAGGAAACGGACGGCGAACGCCTGTCCGCCATGTTGACGGAAGAACTGCTGACCCCCTATCGCCGGGTCGGCGCCACGGCTCAGCGCCGCTTCGACCGGGAGGATGCGCACCACCAGGACCAGCGCATCGAAGCCGCGATCCGCCTGATGCGCCTCAACATCGAATTGCCTCTGGCACTGACCGAAATCGCTTCCGCCGTCGGTCTGTCACTACGACAGTTACAGCATCTGTGGCGGCGTTATCACGCGGGGACGCCACAGGCCTATTACATGCATCTTCGGATAGAACACGCGAAGTCTCTTCTCCTGTTCAGCGACATGCCGGTGCAGGAAATCGCGCTCGCCTGCGGCTTCTCCTCGGGTGCGGTGTTCGCCCGCGCCTTTCGCGCCGTCACCGGGATGCCGGCCCGGCGTTTCCGGCTGCGCTTCCACAACAGCCTCTCGCCCCTCAGCCCCATGCGCGAGAAAGCGTAGAACGTCGCATTTGATCAATAACGCCGCGCCAATCGCAAAATAATTCTCCCCTTTCCTTGTGTAGGCTTTTCCTCGTGAGACCGCCGTCGGGCGGCATCATGACCAATCCTGGGAGACTAGCCGGCATGTTCGCCGGGGCGAAATTGGGGGTTCAGATGCGTAATCCTGTTCGGCTCAACATCCTCACCATCGCTCTCGTAGCCTCCGCTTCCTTTCCCGTGGCAGAGGCTTTCGCCGACGGCGAACTGAACCTTCTGACCTGGGAAGGCTATGCCGACGATGCCTTCGTGAAGCCCTTCACGGAAAAGACCGGCTGCGCCGTCAATCCGACTTATGTCAGCTCGAACGACGAGATGGTCTCGAAGGCGATCAGCGCCGGCTCGGCGACCATCGACCTCGTTTCGCCGTCGAACGACGCGACCCTGGTCCTGATCGACGCCGGTGCGGTCGAGGCGCTGGATATCTCCAAGCTGCCGCATCTGAAGGATTATTATCCCGCCTTCCAGAAGCCCGCCTGGCTGACCAAGGGCGACGATCTCTATGGCGTGCCCTATGGCTTCGGCTATATCCGCGTCGCCCTGAAAGAGGGTGCGGTTCCCGGCGCCGACAGCGTGAAGGCCCTGTGGGATCCCGCGCTGAAGGGCAAGATCGCGATCTGGGACAATCTCGAGAGCCTCTATCTCGCCGCCCGCTATGTCGGCGTGAAGGACGTCTACAACATGACGGACGAGGAACTCGACGCCTCCATGAAGGCGCTGATCGCGCTGAAGCCCAATATCGTGAAGTTCTGGGCCAGCGACGCGGAATTCACCGAACTCTATGCCTCGGGCGGCATTCTCGGCGGCAACACGACCGAACTCGCCCTCAGCAAGATCTGGGGCGAAGGCCATGGCGACCTGGTCGATATCGAGACCAAGGAAAAGCGCGGTGGCTGGTCCGACAGCTGGATGGTCGTCAAGGGCGCGGGCGAGAATCCCTGCACCTACGCCTGGCTGGACTGGGTCTCCTCGGCGGAATCCCAGGCCATCGCCTCCAAGGTGACGGGCTATGCCTATTCCAACGCCAAGGCTTTCGACCTGCTTGACGATGCCACCAAGGCGCTGCTGACCAAACTGAAGACCAACGATCCCAAAGTCCTGAACGAGGTCGACTGGTGGCAGCCGGTGGCCCGGCGCAGCAAGTATCTCGAAGTCTTCAACCAGGCCAAGGCGGCTTCCGCACCCTGATAGCTGTCGACGATACGGTGGAGGTGAGTATGAGTTACGCCATCCGCCTCATCGACCTGGAAAAGCATTTCCATGGCGAGAGGAGTGTCTTCAAGGCCGTCGATCGCCTCAGCATGGATATCCGCAGCGGGGAGTTCGTCTCCCTGCTCGGCTCCAGCGGCTGCGGCAAGACGACGACCCTGCGCATGATCGCCGGGCTGGAAATGCCCAGCGGCGGGCAGATCCTGGTCAACGGCGTCGATGTCACCGACTGGCCGGCATCGAAGCGCGACATGCGCATGATGTTCCAGGACCTTGCCCTCTTCCCCCATATGACGGTGGCGGAGAATGTCGCCTTCGGCCTGACCCTGCGCAGCTCGAAGCCGCGCCTGTCGCGGTCGGAGGTCGCGAAGCGGGTGGCGGATTATCTCGACCTCGCCCATCTGGGCGATTTCGCCGGGCGTCTGCCTCACCAGCTCTCGGGCGGGCAGCGCCAGCGTGTCGCCCTCGTCCGGGCGCTGGCCACCGAGCCGTCGATCGTGCTCTTCGACGAACCGCTCGGCGCGCTCGACGCCGGTCTGCGGCGGGCGATGCAGCTCGAGTTGAAGCGTATCCACGCCGCGCTGGGCAAGACCTTCGTCTTCGTGACCCACGATCAGGAAGAGGCGCTGTCCATGAGTGACCGCATCGCGGTCATGCATGGCGGCAACATCCTGCAATACGATACGCCCGAGGCGATCTACGACCGGCCCAGCTGCCGCTATGTCGCGCAGTTCATGGGCGCCGCCAATCTGCTCGACGCTTCCGTCGAGCGGCTCGAGGGCGGCGAGGGCATGTTGCGCCTCGACGGGCTGGGCACGGTCATCGCGGCGGTGCCGGCCGGTGTTGGCGTCGGCCAGAAGGTCACCGTCATGTTCCGCGCCGACCGCGCGATCTTCGAGGGCGAGAGCCTGAACTGGATCGACGGCGAACACCGCGAGAGTGTCTTCCTCGGCAATCGCATCGAGCATGTCGTTGGCCTTGCCGATGGCAGAGAGGTGACGGTCGAGGCCCGCATCGGCCAGCCCGGCATCGTGCCCGGCGCCGCCCTGCGGTTCGGCGTGCGGCCGGCCGATTTCCGCGTGCTGGTGCAATGACATGGCGCGCCCGATTTCGCAAGGCGCCCCCGAAGGCGCCGGTGTCGTAATGAACAAGGTTACGAGCCGTCCATTGTCCGCCAGGGCGCTGGAGCGCCGGCACATGGCCATCTGGCTGTTGCCGCCCCTGCTCTGGTTCGTGCTGTTCATGCTCGTGCCCTATGCCATCACGGTCTTCTACAGCTTCGGCCGGATGGACGGCGTGCTGTTCGCGCCGGATTTCTCGCTCGAGAATTATCGCAAGGTGTTCTTCGACGCGCCTTACGCGCCGATCATCCTGCGCTCGGCCTGGATCGGCCTGCTGACGGCGATCTTTTCGTCGCTTCTCGCCTATCCGGTCGCCATGGCCATGGCCTTCAACCTGCCGAGCGAGCGGGCGCGCCAGATCGTCTATATCCTGGTGATCCTGCCCTGGTGGGCCAGCTATCTGGTCAAGGCCTATGCCTGGAAGGCGATCCTCGGCCCGTCGGGCCTGATCAACAAGGGCCTGATGTCCGCGGGCCTCATCGACGAGCCCATCCGCATCTTCCTCTATAATGATTTCAGCGTCGTGCTCACGCTGACCTATATCTTCACGCCCTTCGCCGTGCTTTCGATCTATGCCCAGCTCGAGCGTATCCCGGGCAGCCTGATCGAGGCGGCGCGCGACATGGGGGCGAACGGCTTCGAGATTTTCCGCCGGATCGTCCTGCCGATCAGCGTGCCCGGGGTGCTGGCCGGCGCGGTCATCACCTTCTCGCTCGGCTTTGGCGATTTCCTCGCGCCCGCGCTGCTCGGCGGCTCGGACTCGCTGATGATTTCCAGCGTGGTGATCAGCCTGCTCGGCGTCGCCAACGACCGGCCGCTGGCCGCCGCCATCGGCGTCACCATCATCGTGCTCGCGGCTCTGCTCATCTCCGCCGTCAACCGGCTGGAGAAGCGGACCCAGGTCCGGCTCTAGGAGGGCGATCATGAAATCCGTGGCCCCCACGCCCGTCATCTGGTCGCTCGCCGGCGGCGTGATGCTGTTCCTCTATCTGCCGATCCTCTTGATCGTCGTGCTGTCGTTCAATTCCAGTCCGCGGGTCGGCCTGCCGTTCCAGGGCTTCACCTTCGACTGGTACACGGCGCTGCTTGACAATCGCCAGATGATGAAGGCGATCTGGAACAGCGTCTATGTCGCCTTCGGCACTGTCGCCATCGGCGTGCCGCTTGGCGTCATGGGGGCGATCGCGCTCGATCGCTTCCATTTTCCGGGCAAGGAGACGTTCCGCCGCCTCGTCCTGTTGCCCGTCGTGCTGCCGGGTGTGATCACTGGCGTATCCTTGCTCAACTTCTATGTCTGGGGCGGGGTCAAGCTCTCGCTCTTCACCATCATGATGGGGCAGGGCACCGCCCTCATCTGCATCACGGTGACGGAAGTCTTCGCACGCCTGCAGCAGCTCGGCCGTTCCCAATACGAGGCGGCGCACGACCTCGGCGCCAACGAGTGGGAAATCTTCTGGCGCGTCACCATGCCCAACATCAGGACGGCGCTGATCGGCTCGACCATGATCGTGCTCTCGCTCTCGCTCGACGAGATCGCGGTCACCTATCTGCTCACGGGACGCGACAACACCCTGCCCATGGTCCTGTGGTCGATCCTGCGCCGCGAGGCGACCCCGCTCGTCAATGTCGCGGGTACCGTCATGATCCTGCTCACCCTCGTTCTCGTCACCATCGGGCTGCGGCTGTCTCGCGGTCGCCAGCCCGGTTCCCACTGACCCCGTTTCCGGAGAAAATCGCCATGAATGCACAGCAGATGATGAAAGCCGAGCCGCTCGCGAAGCCGTCCCTGGTCACGCTGCCGGCCGATTCCGGGATCGACGCCATTCTCGAAGTTCTGTTCCGCGATGGCGCCCTGATCATCAAGGATCTCGCGACCAAAGAGGAAGTCGACGCGGTCAATCGCGAACTCGGCCCCTGGCTCGACCGCACGCCTTTCGGCGGCGGCGACTTCGTCGGTCACAGCACGAAGCGTTGCTGCGGCCTCCTTGGCAAATCGGCGGCGGTCGGCGAACTGGCGACCAAGCCACTGGTGATGGAAATCTGTGACAAGGTTCTGCTGCCCCAGTGCACCCGCTATCGGATTTCGGTCACCCAGGCGATCAGCATCCATGCGAACGAGACGGCACAGCACATGCACCGCGACGACGCGCTGTGGCCGTTCCAGCACCCGGTACAGAACCATCGCCTGATCCACAGCATCTGGGCGCTGACCGATTTCACCGCCAGCAATGGCGCGACCCGCGTCGCCCCCGGCAGTCATCTGTGGGGCGAAGGGCGGGAGCCGGTCGACGGTGAATGGTGCCAGGCGGAAATGTCCAGGGGCTCCCTCCTCGTCTATTTCGCCGACACCTTCCATGGCGGCGGCGCCAATACGACGGGTGAAGTGCGCACGGGCATGATCCTTGGCTATATCGTCGGCTGGTTGCGCCAGGAGGAAGAGCAGTTCCTCGCCGTGCCGCCCGCGGTCGCCAAGACCCTGCCGCGCAAGATCCAGGATCTTCTCGGTTACAAGACGCACGAACCCTATCTCGGCTGGGTCGACCAGAACGATTGCCGCGTGGTGCTGACCGACATTCCCGAGGACGAGCGCGGCGCCGCCGATCTGTCCGAGGAAAACGATGGCGAGCTTCAGCCCGGCACCTGGAGCGTCCTCATCTGAATTCCCCGTCGCGACAAGGAAGACCAACATGCAGCTCAGTCGTGAGGACCTGCTCCTCGCTTACCGGCGGATGCGCCGTATCCGCGATTTCGAGGACAGGGTCCACGTCGAATTCGCGACCGGTGAATTGCCGGGTTTCGTTCATCTCTATGCCGGCGAGGAAGCAAGCGCCGTCGGCGTCTGCATGAACCTGACCGACGAGGACATGATCGCCAGCACCCATCGCGGTCACGGCCATTGTCTCGCCAAGGATACCGACGCCACCGGCATGATGCTGGAACTCTATGGCCGCAAGGACGGTATCTGTGGCGGCAAGGGCGGCTCGATGCATATCGCCGATCTGTCCAAGGGCATGATGGGGGCGAATGGTATCGTCGGTGGCGGTCCGCCGCTGATCTGCGGCGCGGCGCTGACGGCGAAGACCCTCGGCACCGGCAATGTCGCGGTCGCCTTCACGGGGGACGGCGGCTCGAACCAGGGCACCACCTTCGAAGCCCTGAATTTCGCGGCCGTCCTGAAACTGCCGGCGATCTTCGTGTTCGAGAACAACGGCTATGCCGAGACGACGGCCAGTCAATGGTCGGTCGCCTGCAAGGACATCGTGAACCGCGCCGCCGCCTTCGGGATGCCCGGCGTCTCGGTCGACGGTACCGATTTCTTCGCCGTCTGGTCGGCCGCGCGCGAAGCGGTGGAACGGGCACGGGGCGGCGGCGGCCCGACCCTGATGGAGGTGAAGGTGCCGCGCTTCTACGGCCATTTCGAGGGTGACGCCGAAACCTATCGCGCCGACGGCGAGGTGGCGGCGCTGAAGCGCGACCATGATTGCCTGAAGATTTTCCGCGGCCGCGTGACCGAGGCCGGTCTTCTGTCGAATGCCGATCTCGACACCGTCGATGCCGAGGTCGCGGCCGAGATCGAGGCCGCGGTCGCTCTCGCCAAGGTAAGCCCGCTGCCCGGGCCGGAAGACCTCGTGACCGACGTCTACGTCCGCTATTGAGCCGCAATCCGACATTCAGGGGCCGACATGCCGAAGAAGACATTCAAACAGGCGCTGAACGAGGCGCATTTCCATGAGATGCGGCGCGATCCCCGCGTCATCGTGATGGGCGAGGATATTTCGGGCGGTATTGGCGCCTCGGGCGAGATGGACGCCTGGGGGGGCTCGGAAGGCGTGACCAAGGGGCTTTATCCCGAATTCGGTCCGTCACGGGTGGTCGACACGCCCTTGAGCGAAAGCGCGATCATCGGCGCCGCCGTGGGGGCTGCCACCACGGGCCTGCGCCCGGTCGCCGATCTGATGTTCGCCGATTTCCTCGGCGTCTGCTTCGACCAGATCTTCAATCAGGCGGCCAAGTTCCGCTACATGTTCGGTGGCAAGGCGGTAACGCCTGTCGTCATCCGCGGCATGATCGGCGCCGGCTTCCGTACCGCCGCCCAGCATTCCCAGTGTCTCTATCCGATCTTCACCCATATCCCCGGGCTGAAGGTCGTGATCCCGTCGAATCCATACGACGCCAAAGGCCTGCTGATCCAGGCGATCCGCGACGACGACCCGGTGATCTTCCTCGAGCACAAGCTGCTCTACGGCGTGACTGGCGAGGTGCCGGACGGTGCCTATACGGTACCCTTCGGCGAGGCCAAGGTCCTGCGCGAGGGCGGTGACGTGACCATCGTCGCGCTCGCCCTCATGGTGCAGGTCGCGCTCGACGCGGCGGAGCTTCTGTCGAAGCGCGGCATCGAGGCGACGGTGATCGACCCGCGCACAACCTCGCCCCTCGACCTCGACACGATCGTCGAAAGCGTCGAGGAGACCGGTCACCTCGTGATCGTCGACGAGTCGAGCCCGCGCTGCAATATCGCGACCGATATCGCAGCCCAGGTGGCCGATGTCGCCTTCCACGCTCTCAAGGGGCCGATCAAGATGGTGACGCCGCCCCATACGCCGGTGCCCTTCTCGCCCTCGCTCGAAGACCTCTATCTGCCTTCGGCCGAGCGGGTGGCGGCGGCGGTCGAAGCTTCTCTCCGGACCCGCAAGGGAGCCGCATGATGGACGCCATTCACGCCATCACCATGCCGAAATGGGGCATGTCCATGACCGAAGGCCGCCTCTCGGGCTGGCTGGTGCGCCCCGGCCAGAGCATCGCGCCGGGCATGGAAATCCTGGAAATCGAGACCGACAAGATCACCAATGTCCTCGAGGCGCGCGACGGCGGCATCCTGCGCCGCCGGGTGATCGAGGAGGGCCAGACCGTGCCCGTGGGTGCGCTGCTCGGTGTCGTCGCCGACGCGGGTGTCGCCGATGAGGCGATCGACGCCTTCGTCGCCGAGCGGCAGCTGGCCGCCGGGGCGGAGGGTGGCGACGATGCGCCCGCGCCCCGCGTGATCGACGTCGGCGGCCGGGCGATCCGCGTCCTCGACCTCGGGGAGCCGCGGAGCGAGGCTTTCGTGTTGATCCATGGCTTCGGCGGCGACCTGAACAACTGGCTCTTCAACATGCCGGCGCTGGCCGAAGACAGCCGGGCCATCGCCCTCGACCTGCCGGGTCACGGCGAGTCGACCAAGGACGTGGGGACCGGCGACGTCTCGGTGCTGGTCGATGCCGTGGTCGATCTGATCGCCCAGCTCGGGCTCGAGAAGGTCCATCTGGTCGGCCACTCCATGGGCGGCCTCGTCGCCATGCTCGTCGCGGATCGCCTTGGATCGCGCCTCGGCTCGCTCGCCCTGATCGCGCCGGCCGGCCTGTCCTCGGCGGTGAACGATGCCTATGCGGGCGGTTTCATCGCGGCGGAGAAGCGCAAGGATCTTAAGCCCTGGGTCGAGATGCTGTTCGCCGATCCCGCGCTCGTCACCCGCGACATGATCGAGGGGCTGCTGAACTACAAGCGGCTGGACGGTGTCGGCGAGGCGCTCGCGCTCCTGCAGGCGCGGACGCTGGCCGGGGCAGCGGCGGAATCGGTGCTCGCTGGGCTCGACGCGCCGACCGTCGTCCTCTGGGGCGAGCAGGACCGGATCATCGCGCCGCCCGCCTCCGCGCCCAAGCCGCTGACCATCCTGCCGGGCCGGGGGCACATGCTGCATATGGAAGCCGCGAGCGACGTCACCCGGGCGATCCGTGCTGTCGCCGGTCTCTGAGACGAGGGATCACGCATGTCCAATCATCTGAAATTCTATATTGACGGGGCCTTTGTCGATCCGCTGGTGCCGGCGACGCTCGACGTGATCAATCCGGCGACGGAGGAGGCCTATACGAAGATTTCGGTCGGCACCGCCGCCGATGTCGACCGGGCCGTTTCCGTCGCGCGCGCGGCCTTTCCCGCCTTCGCGAAGACGCCGAAGGCGGAACGCCTGGCGATGCTGAAGCGCATCCTCGAGATCTACAACGAGCGTTACGAGGATATCGCCCGCGCGGTCTCCGAGGAGATGGGCGCGCCGCTGTCCTTCGCCCGCGCGGCGCAGGCCTGGGCCGGTCAGGTCCATATGGAAGCCACCATCAAGGCGATGGAGGAATTCACCTTCGAATATCCCCGGGGTTCCACCCGCATCGTGATGGAGCCGATCGGCGTCGTCGGCCTGATCACGCCGTGGAACTGGCCGCTGAACCAGATCGTGTGCAAGGTCGCGCCGGCCATCGCCACGGGCTGCACCATGGTGCTGAAGCCGTCGGAGATCGCGCCGATTTCGGGCATCGTCTTCGCCGAGATCATGCACGCGGCGGGCATCCCCAAGGGCGTGTTCAACCTCGTCAACGGCACCGGGCCGGATGTCGGCCAGGTCATGGCCTCGCACCCGGGGATCGACATGGTCTCCTTCACCGGCTCGACAAGGGCGGGCATCATCGTCGCCAAGTCGGCAGCGGACACGGTGAAGCGCGTGGCGCAGGAGCTGGGCGGCAAGTCGGCCAACATCATCCTGCCGGACGCCGACCTCGAGGCGGCGGTGACGGCGGGCGTGGGTGGCTGTTTCGGCAATTCGGGCCAGTCGTGCGACGCGCCGACCCGCATGTTCGTGCCGGCCGAGCGCCACGCCGAGGCGCTGGAGATCGCCAGGGCGGCGGCCGAGACCCACAAGGTCGGCGATCCGCTGGCGGAAGACACGGTGCTGGGGCCCCTGGTCTCGCAGCTGCAGTTCGACAAGGTGCAGCGCCTGATCAAATCCGGCATCGACGAGGGCGCGACTCTGGTCACCGGCGGCCTCGGCCGGCCGGACGGTCTCAACCGCGGCTACTATGTGAAGCCGACGGTGTTCGGCAATGTGCAGCACGAGATGACCATCTCGCGCGAGGAAATCTTCGGCCCGGTGCTGTCGATCCTGCCCTATGCCAGCGAGGCCGAGGCGATCGAGAAGGCGAATGACACGGTCTACGGTCTTGCCGCCTATATCGCCTCGACCGATCTCGACCACGCCCGCGCCGTCGCGCGCGAGCTGCGGGCGGGCACGGTGAACATCAACTACCCCGACTGGGACACCCACGCGCCCTTCGGCGGTTACAAGCAGTCGGGCAACGGCCGCGAATACGCCGACTGGGGCATCCACGACTTCCTCGAGATCAAGGGCATCGTCGGCTACGGCGACTGAGCCGGGTCGGTGCGACAAATGCCGTCCCCCGGCACCTGTCCGGGGGACGGGATCGTGTTCAGGCCTGTTCCCTGAACAGCACCATGTCGATTTCGACGAGGGCGCCGCGGCCCAGCTTCGCGACGCCGACGGTGGTGCGGCCGGGCATGGTCGCATCGTCATCGTAGTAACGGTGGAAGACACTGTTCATGCCGACGTAATCGCGGTCGAAATCGGCGAGGAAGATGCGCACGAAGACCGTGTCCGTGAGATCGTAACCCGCCGCCGCCACGATGCGCCGGATGTTCAGCATCGACAGCTCGGTCTGTGTCTCGATGTCAGGGGGCAGGGGGGCGGCGGGATTGGCGGGGTCGATCGGCAACTGTCCGGTGACATGCAGGAAGCCGCCGGCCTTCACCGCGTGGGAATAGCGGGCGGTCTTGGGCGGCGGCGCGGCGTCGGCGACGGTGATGTGCTGTTTCATGTCTTCAACTCGCAGGCATGAGAGGGAATGGCGAGATCGGTGGCGATGCGCGCGGCGATCTCGCGCGCATGATCGGAAGCCTCGGGGACGCCCATGACTTCACCCAGGCGGCCCCGGCCGAGCGGACCAGCGATAAAGAAGCCGGGTTGCGGCCGTCCGGAGCGGTCGAGGACATGGCCATCCGCGCCGATGTCGAGGCCGAGGCGATGGCGGTCAGGCCGGGCGATGCCGGTGGCGAGCAGGCCCTGGAACAGGGGATCGGCGCTGCGGCCGGGGTCGGCGTCGGGCCCGGTGCAATTGACCAGCGCGGCGACGGGCGTTTCCGTCCGTGCGCCGCCGCGCGGTTGCCAGCGGGCGATGAGCTTGCCTTGGCGTGCATCGAAGCCTTCGATCCTGCCGGCGGCGACGCGCAGCCAGCCATCCCGCCGCCCTTCGGCGAGAAGCGCGGCGACCTGCGGTGCGATGCGGTAACGGTGAACATCCCACCAGGCCCTGAGGTGCCGCAGGGCGCGGTCCTGTTCTTCGGCCGGGAGGCCCGGCCACAGGCGGCGCAGGGCGCCCCTGAAGGCGTCGATGGCGGGATGCCAGCCGATGCCCTGTCCCTCGCAGGTCGCGATCAGGCGGCGAAGCGCGCGCAGGGTGCCGGTCGCCGTCGTCGGAAACGGCTCGGGAAAACGGACGTCGGCGCCGAACACGCCATGGCCGCGCGGCAGCAGCGCCCGGCGCGAGACCGCCGTGATCGGCCCCCGGTGACCGCGCCGGCGCAGGCTGACCACCGTGTCCGCCATGGTCAGGCCGGTGCCGACGATGAAGACTCCGGCATCCGGCGCCACATCCGACAGACTGGCGGTCGACCAGGGATCGCGGATCAGCCCCGGGTGCGCGGCGGCCTCGCCCGACAGGGGCCAGCGGAAGGCCGGGGCGGCATGGCTGGCGGTCAGGACGACCACGTCGGCGGCGAGGCACGTGCCATCCTCGAGCGAGATCGTCCAGCCGCGCGTGGCGGGCGTCAGACCGACCGCCCGGCCGCGCCGGTGCGCGAAGGGGCGGCGCGCCGCTTCCCGGGCGAAGAGGTCGGCCATATAGGCGCCAAAGTCGAGCCGGCGGCTGTAGTGGTCGCGGTCGGCGGTCCAGCCTTCGGGATCGGACTCGTCGCGGCCCGTCGCCGCCATCCAGCGGCCGAAGTCGGCCGGCGTCTCGCGGAACACGCTCATGCGGTCGGCGGGGACATTGATGCGATGGTCCGGCCCGGCGAGACCATAGGCGATGCCGGCGCCGAGACTGGCGCCCGGCTCCACCACCGTGACCGTACCGACGAAGGCCGGATCGCGGGCCAGATGGATGGCGAGGGCGGTGCCCGTGAAGCCACCGCCGATGACGACGACCCGGCGCATCAGGACAGCACCCCGAGCCGGGCCAGTTCGTCGGGGCCGAATTCGCCCCGGATCGCCTCGGCCTCGAGATGGGCTTCGAGGCGGCGGCAGATGGCGGCCAGCGCCGGGTCGGCCAGATCGCGCGGGCGGGGCGCGATGACGTCGATCACCTCGGTGACGCGGCCGGGGGAGCCGGACATCAGCACGATGCGGTCGGCCAGCACCAGGGCTTCGGTCAGATCGTGGGTGACCAGCATGACCGTCGCCCCGGAATCGCGCCAGGTCGCCAGCAGATAGGCCTGCATCATCCGCCGCGTCTGGTGGTCGAGGGCACCGAAGGGCTCGTCCATCAGGAGGAGGCGGGGTTTCAGCGCGAAGGCCCGGACGAGGGCGACGCGCTGGCGCATCCCGCCCGACAATTCGGCCGGGACCTTGTCGGCGAAGGCGCCGAGCCCGACATGGCCGAGCAGGCGCAAGGCCTCCCCCCGGGCGTCGCGCCGGGACAGGCCGGTATTCTCCAGCGCGAAGGCGACATTGCCGGCCGCCGTCATCCAGGGGAACAGATTATGCTGCTGGAACAGCAGCGCGGTGCCCTCGGTCGGTCCCTTGACCTCGCAGTCGTGGACGAAGACATAGCCTTCGGTCGGCGGCTCCAGTCCGGCGCTCATGCCAAGCAGCGTGCTCTTGCCGCAGCCGGAGGGCCCGATCAGCACGGTAAAGCTGCCGGGCGCGACCGCGAGGTCGATATCCTCGACGGCGGGGCGGTTGTCGAAGGCCTTGGAGACATGGTCGAAGCGGATGGCCGGGCGGATGCCGGCACCGGTGCGGGCGGTCATGTCCGGCGCTCCCACCACAACACGCGGTGCTGGATCAGCAGCATCACCCGGTCCAGCAGGAAGCCGATCGCGCCGATGGTGATGATGCCGCTCATCACCAGTTTCATGTTGTACATCTGCTGGCCCATCATGATGAGGTAGCCGAGACCGGAATTGATGCCGGCCATCTCGCCCGCCAGCACCGCCATCCACGCGCCGAACAGGCTCATCCGGGTCATGGTCATGATGCCGGGCAGCGCCCCGGGCAACAGCACGCGGAACCAGATGCGGAGCCGCCCGGCGCCTAGGGTGGTCGCGACCTTCACATATTCGCCGGGCACCGCGTCGAAGGCGGCGACGGCGGCGACCGCCATCGAGCCGAAGATCGCCATGAAGACGACGAAGATCGCGGCCGGATCGCCGATGCCGACGATGGCGATGGCGAAGGGAATCCAGGCGACCGGCGAGATCGGCGCGATGGTCTGGACGATGGGCATGAACAGGCGCCGCGCCGGCACGAATTCGACGATCAGCGCCCCGACCAGAACCGCGAGGCCAAGGCCGCAGGACAGGCCGATGGCGATCCGGCCGAGGGTCACCACAACCGCGTCAATGAGGCCGGCCTTCTGCACGCCAAAGCCGACATTGGCCCCGCCCGACAGCAGGAAGGGGATGGTCTCGCTTGGCGGTGGCAGGATGCGGTCGTTCAGGAAGCCCTGGGCCGTGCCCAGCTCCCACAGGCCGATCAGCAGGCCCCAGGCCAACGCGAACCAGAAGACGGTGGTCAGGGCGCGGGGCAGGCGCCGGGGCTTGTCGCGCCTCATCGGGCGGGTTTCCTTTGCTGCGCCGAGATCAAGGCTGGCCATCGGCGCTCTCCAGGGCGGACAGGGCGGCCGCGAAGGCGGCGTGGGGGGCGGATGCAACGCCGATGCCAATCCAGCCCGATTGCCCGTCGCGGTGGGAAATACCGGTATGGATGCGGATGTCGGCGCCCGCCGCCACGACCCGGCCCGCGTCGAGGCCGAGGCCGACGCCCTCGGCCCCGGCCAGCGCGGGGGCGATATGCGGCTGGCGGTCCAGAAAAAGGGCACGCATGGCCCGGCCGGCGGCGCATGACTCGCCCCAGTCGCGTCCCATGGCACGGCCGATTTCGGGCGCGCCATGGGCGATGCAGCCGCCGAGACCGAAAGCCTCCATGATCGCGCTGTCGCCGAGGTCGGCATGGGCATCGGCAAGGGCAAAGCCCGGGAAGAAGCCGCCCACGGGCAGGCTGGCCGGGGCGCGGAACCAGCGCCCGTCCAATCCGGCGACCTGGATCGCGCAATCAATGCCATTCCGCGTGATCGCGGTGACGATGCCGGAGCGGGCGACGCCCCGCGCGCGGTCGAGGCAGAGCTTGGCCGCCGCCATGGCGTAATTCAGGACGTGCTGCGGATGGGTCGCCAGCCAGTCGCGGATCTCGCCGGGCAGGGGCGCCAGGGCGCCGAGAAAGGCGAACATGCCACCGATATTGCGCTGGTGGACGTCGTCGCCGAGTTCGACGCCCCGGGCGATCAGGGGCATGATCTCCAGCCCGCCGGGCGGCAGCGCGGCCTCGATGGCATCGGCGACCGGGCCTTCGACGAAGGCAAGGCCCGCGGCGACATCGGGCCCGTAATGGCCGAAGCGCAGCACACGCCGGCCCTTTTCGGCCAGGGTGGCGAAGGTCGCGGTCCCGCTGGCGGCATCCTCGATCCTGAACAGCCGCTGGCCGGGGCGGACGACGCCGGCCATGGGCGAGACCGTGCCGATCTCGTGATTGGCGCGCAGGCGGATTTCGCCGGCCGCGATCATGGCGGCGGCGGTCTTGCCGTCGCGGGCCCAGCCTTCGTGCACCGCGGCGCCGCACAGCGCGTGGAGCACCGTCGGCGGCGGCGTCTGTCCCGGCTCGAAGGGCGGCCCGGCATGGCCGAGTTCCCCGTCGCGAAGGCCGAGGGCTTCCCGTGCGAGGATGCTGCCGGTCAGGCGCGGCGCCGTGGCGGCGATGCGCGCCACGGCTTCCTCATTCGCCGACACGCTCACGCGCTGGCCGCCAGCGGCAGGCGCTCGCCTTCATAGGGGGCCAGCACGTCGTCGATGGAGGCGCCGGTCACCGCGGCCATGCCCGGGACATGGGGGATGACATCGGTCCAGGGCTTCACCGTGCGGGCCCAGACGTCGACGATGGCGCGGGCGAGGCGGGGATCGCGGATATAGGCGTCCATGACCTGCCTCATGCTGTCGTCGCCCGGCGGCTCCGCCAGATGCTTGCAGAAGGCGTAGAATTCACGGGAATCCGCTTCGCGCCAGGCCGGATAGGCGGCGCGCCAGCTGCCGTCCGCGATCATGCCGGCCAGCACTTCGGCGGCATGGAAGGCATCGCCGATGCCCTGCGCGCCGGCCGGATGCTTGAAATGGGCGGCGTCGCCGACCAGCGCCCAGCCCGGCCCGGTATGGTCACGGTAATAGCCTTCCAGCCGGGGCGAGCCCATCACCTTGCTGACCTTGGTCGCGCCTTCCAGCCGTGCCCGGAGCGCGGGAATGGAACGGATACGGTTCAGGTAATAGTCTTCCCAATCCCTGATCTCGGCCCGCGCGGTCAGCGGCCCGTTCATGGTGATGACGTGATGGCCGTCGTCTGCCGGGAAATGGGCGCAGACCCAGGGCGGCTCGAAGAAGAAATCCTGGGTGTTACGGGTCTTGACCCCGGTCCAATAGGCGAAATAGAGCATGGTCTCGGTCGGCATCACCCGTTTGCGGGCGGCGCCGACGAGGCGGGCGACGGTCGAATTCACGCCGTCGGCGCCGATGACGATGGGCGCGGCGAACGTCACCGGTCCGTTCTCGCCAAGGGCGGTGACGCCGCGCACCGGATCGTCCTCGGTGCCTGCGCCGACGAGGCCGGTCACGGTCATGCCCTCGATCACCTCGGCGCCGGCCTTGCGCGCGCCTTCGACCAGGATGCCGTCGAGGGTGATGCGACGGACGCAGATCGCCCAGTCCCGCCCTTCGACCGGCGTGTGAGGGGCGACGAACATGCGACCTTCATGGTGCCACGAGGTATAGAGTGGTGGCGGCTCGTGCGCCATCACGGCATCGAGCACGCCCATGTGGTCGAGCCGGGCGATCGTGTTCGGATAGATGACGTGGGTCGAGAGGATGTCCGACGGAAAGCTGGCGCGGTCGAGCGCGACGACCTTCAATCCCGCGCGGGCGAGATGGATGGCAAGGGCACTGCCGGCGGCACGCGCGCCGACGATCACGGCATCGTAAGGCCGCACCTCGGATTCGGTCATTCTCTGTCTACTCCAGTCGTCAATCGTGCAGGGCGGGGTGGGGGACATGGCCGGTTAGACCATGCCCCCGCCGGTCAGGCCGCGCCGGGCTGATACTTCAGGTCCAGCACCTGATCGGCGATGTTGTCCTTGAAGTAACCGAGCTCGATCAGATACTTGACGCCGCCGCGGATGCCCGAGGCGCCGGCCGCATTGATGATCGGATCGGGCGACTGACGCTTGAGGGCGATGGCCAGGATTTCGCGCGGCGCGCCGTAAATCGGCTGCAGCGTGTCGAGCGCGGCCTCGAAATCGTCGTAGAAAGCCTTGGCCGCATCCTGCAGCACGGCCATATAGGCGGTCAGCAGGGCGTGGTCGGTTTCGATCGTCTTGGTCAGGGTGGTGATCACGCAGTCCGGCGCCTCAGGGCCCCAGACATCGTTGGAATTGGCGAGATAGATGCCATCGGCCTGCCGCACCACGCTTTCGGCATAGGGCTGGGCCAGGGTGCAGACATCGACCGCGCCATTCGCCAGGGCTTCGCCCATGCCGACCATCGAGGGGAAGAAGGTCATCTCGTAGTCTTTATACGACTTGCCGTATTGCGACATGGTGCCGTAACCGACCAGTTCCAGCGTGTCGAGCCGCAGGGTGCCGACGCGAAGACCCTTGCCCGCCGCCTCGATGAACTCCTTCACGTTTCGGACCGAGCCCTTGCGCGCGACGAGTTCGATGCCGGCAAGGCCCGAACCGCCGACGATGCGCAGATCCCTGGTGCCCTCGCCATAGGCCGCCATGGTGGTGGTCCAGGGATTGTGCATGGCGCTGATGCCGCCGGCGATCAGCGCCTGGAGATTATCGGCCGGGCCATTGAACTGGGTGAGTTCCACGTTGAGGCCCGCCTTCTCGAACAGGCCGCGCGCCTTGGCGAGCAGCAGATGCGAGACGCAGCCCGCCGGCAGATGGCCGATCTTCAGCAGCTTGCCGCCGGCCGCCGCCTCGGCCTTCGTGGCCCGGGCGAGCAGGGCGGACCCCGCCGCGCTGACCGACAGAAGCGCGCAGCCGCAGGCGGCGAAGAAGCCGCGGCGCGACAGGCCTTCCTCGCGGCTGACCTCGGTGCAGACCGGGCTGTGGTTGATGCCCTGCCGCGGGGGACGAATATCGCTCATGCCACTGTTCCCTTCCGTCACTAAGCCTGACTGGTGTCGGGCGATGCCTGCCCCGGCATCGGCCCGGGCAGCGATCGGCTCCCGCCACCGGTCTGTTCGGGGCCGGAGACCGATCGGTCTACCCACGGAATGTTTTCAAGAATCATGCCAGACTGCGAAGGCGAGGGGCGGCGCCCTTTAACCCGTCCGATCACACGGATCGCGACGGCGGCTGCACAGATTTTCATCGGCATTTCGCCGTTTTTTTCACCAACCCGCGGAACGGATCAGGTTGCGGCCGGACGGGAGAGTGGTTGCGTGGCGCAATCGGCGACGGTAGTTTCGTCCAGGGGTATCGCCACGCCGGTCGTTCCCCAAGAGATCAGCCCGAGGACAGAAGAGGCATGACGTCCGCGCCCGAGACCAAGCTGCTGCAGACCGCCCAGCGGCTTTTCTGCAGCGAGGGCATTCACGCGACCGGCGTCGCGCGCATCATCCGCGAGGCGGGCGTGGCGCGGAAAACGCTCTACGACAAATATGGCTCGAAGGAGAACCTGCTGCGGGCGGTTTTCAGGGCCGAGGCGGACATGTGGTTCCGCTGGTTCGATCACGACCTGCCGGGCACCGGTGCCGATGCCCGGGGGCGTATCCTTCATCTGTTCGACCTGTTGCAGCATTGGTTCGCCGGCGGCAACTTTTTCGGCTGTGTCTTCATCAACGCCGTCGCCGAACATGAGAAGGAGGGCGGCTGGGTGCGCGGCATCGCCCTCGACCACCGGCGCCGGATCAACGAGCGCCTGCATGGCCTGGTGACCGAGGCCGGCATCGAGGATGCGGAACTGGCGACGGAAAAGCTCAGCCTCGTCATCGACGGCGCCATCGTCACCGCGATGGTGACGGCCAATCCCTCGGTCGCCGCCATCGGTCGCGCCACTGCGGCCGACATCCTCGACCACGCCCTTCGCGCCCGGGCCCATTAGCGCGGCTTCCGGCGGGGCGAACGGCCGTTTCGCCGGAACTGCCGGTCCGTGCGGAGACTGTCGCCATTCCGGCGCGAGAAGCCGTGGCGCGCGCCTGTTCAGCCCGATCCCCGACGCCTAGACTTCACCGCATCGAAAATACGTCGATTAACGACGAAGGGGGGGGGGGATCGTCCATGGCGGCCAAGCCTGCCGAGTATTCGGCCATTGTCATCGCTTATGGCATCAGCCTCGTGGGCGCTGGCGCCGTGCTGTATCTCGGCGCGCTGCCCGCGCCCTGGGACGCGCTCGTCGCCGATGTCGCGGCGACCGTGTCGATCTTCGTCTTCAGCCGCCGCCATGGCAATTCCAGTGTCTATGATCCCTATTGGAGCGTGATCCCGCCGCTGCTCGCCCTCTATTGGTGGGGCACGGGCGGGGCCGTCGCCGTCGATCCTTGGCGCGCGCTTTGCGTCCTCCTGCTCGTCTTCCTCTGGGCGATCCGGCTGACCGCGAACTGGGCCGTTCACTGGGGCGGCATGAGCCACGAGGACTGGCGCTATCCGCTGGTGCGCCAGCGCGCGGGCAAGGCGGCAATCCTCGCCGATTTCGCCGGCATTCACCTGTTCCCGACCGTGCAGGTCTTCCTCGGCTGTCTGCCGGTCTATGCCGTGATGACCCGGGGCGGCGCGCCCTTCGGCCTCCTCGACATGCTCGCCGTCGTCGTCACGTTGAGCGCCATCGCGATCGAGACCATTGCCGACCTGCAACTCCACGCCTTCATCGCGAGGCGAAAGCCCGGCGGCTTCATCCGCCACGGCCTCTGGGCCTGGTCCCGCCACCCCAACTACTTCGGCGAACTCGCCTTCTGGTGGGGCCTCATGCTCTTCGGCCTCGCCGCCGCGCCGGCAGACTGGTGGTGGATCATCCCCGGCGCCCTCGCCATGACCGCCATGTTCACCCTCGCCAGCATCCCCTTCATGGACCAGCGCAGCCTGGAACGCCGGGAAGGCTATGGGGACTACATGCGGAAGGTGTCCGCGCTGGTGCCCTGGCCACCGGGGTAGGGATGAAAACAAACGGGGCGCGCCATCGCTGGCGCGCCCCGAAAGTTGGCCCGAGGTCGGGCGGAGGGGTTGAGGATTACTCCTCGTCGCCTTCCGCGTCGGCCTTGGCGCGGGCGCGGGACATGGCCGCGCCCAGGATGTCGCCGAGCGAGGCGCCCGAGTCGGACGAGCCGTACTGAGCCACGGCTTCCTTCTCTTCCTCGATCTCGCGCGCCTTGATCGACAGCGCGAGCTTGCGGGTGGCGCGATCGACGTTGGTGATCTTGGCGTCGATCTTGTCGCCCACGGCGAAGCGCTCGGGGCGCTGGTCCTGACGGTCGCGGGCGAGGTCGGCACGGCGGATGAAGCCGCGCACGCCTTCGTCGCCGATGGCGACTTCGACGCCGCCTTCATTGACTTCGACCACGGTGCCGGTCACGACCGAGCCCTTGCGGACTTCGTTCGAGTTGGCGAGCGGGTCGCGGCCGAGCTGCTTGATGCCGAGCGAGATGCGCTCCTTCTCGACGTCGACGTCGAGAACCTGCGCACGGACGATGTCGCCCTTCTTGAAGTCCTGGATCGCCTGTTCGCCAGGACGGTTCCAGTCGAGGTCGGAGAGGTGGACCATGCCGTCCACGCCGCCGTCGAGACCGATGAACAGACCGAATTCGGTGATGTTCTTGACCTCGCCCTCGATCTCCGTGCCCTGCGGGTGCTGGGCAGCGAAGGCCGACCACGGATTCTCGAGGCACTGCTTCAGACCGAGCGAGATGCGGCGCTTGTTGGCGTCGACCTCGAGGACCATGACTTCCACTTCCTGCGAGGTGGAGACGATCTTGCCCGGATGGACGTTCTTCTTGGTCCAGCTCATTTCCGAGACATGGACCAGGCCTTCCACGCCCGGCTCCAGCTCGACGAAGGCGCCGTAGTCGGTGATGTTGGTCACGCGGCCGAGGAACTTCACGCCCATCGGATACTTGACGCCGACACCATCCCACGGATCCGCCAGCAGCTGCTTCATGCCGAGCGAGATGCGCTGGGTTTCCGGGTTCACGCGGATGACCTGGACCTTCACGGTCTGGCCGATGGTGAGAGCCTCGGACGGGTGGTTGACGCGGCGCCAGGCGATGTCGGTGACATGCAGCAGACCATCGACGCCGCCGAGATCGACGAACGCACCATAGTCGGTGATGTTCTTCACGACGCCTTCGAGGATCTGGCCTTCCTTCAGGTTGGCGACCAGTTCCGAACGGGCTTCCGCGCGGGTCTCTTCGAGGACGGCGCGACGCGACACGACGATATTGCCGCGGCGACGGTCCATCTTCAGGATCTGGAACGGCTGCGGCACGCCCATCAGCGGGGTGATGTCACGCACCGGGCGGACATCGACCTGGCTACCGGGCAGGAAGGCGACGGCGCCCGACAGGTCGACCGTGAAGCCACCCTTGACGCGGCCGAAGATCACGCCTTCGACGCGCTGGCCCTTCTCGAACGCACGCTCGAGGATGGTCCAGGCTTCCTCGCGGCGGGCCTTCTCGCGGCTGATCACCGCTTCGCCCATCGCGTTTTCCATGCGCTCCAGATAGACCTCGACGATGTCGCCGGGCTTCAGCTCGGACTTCTGGCCCGGCGGAGCGAATTCCTTCAGCGCCACGCGACCTTCGGCCTTCAGGCCAACGTCGATCACGGCGAAGTCATTCTCGATCGCGACGACGCGACCTTCGATGACGCTCCCTTCGAGGGAGTTGGCGGAGCCGAACACTTCGTCCAGCAGGTCCGCGAAATTCTCTTTGGTCTCGAAATCAGTCATAGTCAGTTGAACTCCTGTATCTCATTTCCAGGCCGGCCGGTTGTCTCCGGCGGTCTTCCCCCCAATTCCCATCCGGGGGGCCAAACGACAAAAACAGAACGACAAACGGCACGGAAAACCGCGGGCCTTCAGGTCCGCGTCTGCCGCGCCTTCTCGATCATGGACTTCGCCGTGGCGAAGACCTCTTCAATACCCAAGTCCGAGGTATCCAGCAAGTGGGCATCGTCCGCCGCCTTCAGGGGCGCGGTGGCGCGGCCGGCGTCGCGGGCATCGCGCGCCTCGATCTCGGCGGTGATGGCGCCGAGGTCGGCGGCGAGGCCCTTGTCCTGCAACTCCTTGACCCGGCGCGCGGCGCGGGCGGCGACGCTGGCGGTCAGGAACAGTTTCACCTGGGCCTTGGGGCAGATCACCGTGCCGATGTCGCGGCCGTCGATCACGGCGCCAGCGGCGCCATTCGGCGGGATTTCGGCGAAGCGGCGCTGCAGCGCGTCGAGCGCGGCGCGCACGGCGGGCATGGCCGCGACGCGCGACGCCATGCCGCCCGTCGCCTCGAGCCGCAGGTCCGGATGCTTGAGCAGGGCAAGGTCGAGGCGCAGGGCGGCCTTGGTCGCCTCGCTCTCGGTCGGGTCAGTATTGCCGGCGCGGATCAGGCTGAGCGCGACGCCGCGGTAGAGCGCGCCCGTGTCGAGATAGGCAAAGCCGAAAGCATCGGCGAGACGGCGGGCGAGGGTGCCCTTGCCGGCGGCGGCCGGCCCGTCGATCGCGACGATGAAGGGCACGCCCGTCATGACAGGATGGCGCCGAGCGACGTCATCAGGCCGCCGAAGCCGGGGAAGGACGTGTCGATCATATGGGTATCGTCGACCGTCACCGGCTGGGCCGAGGCCAGGCCCATGACGAGGAAGGACATGGCGATGCGGTGGTCCATATGGGTGGCGACGGTGCCGCCGCCGGGGGCCCGCCCCGTGCCCTGCACGACGAGGTAATCCGCGCCCGCCTCGTGGGTCACGCCATTGGCGGCGAGGCCGGCGGCGACGGCGGCGAGGCGGTCGCTTTCCTTCACCCGCAGCTCGGCGAGGCCTTCCATCCGCGTGGTGCCTCTGGCGAAGGCGGCGGCGACGGCCAGCACCGGATATTCGTCGATCATCGACGGGGCGCGGGCGGCGGGCACGGTCACCCCCTTCAGCTCCGAATGGCGGATGCGCAGGTCGGCGACCGGCTCACCGCCGGCGACCCGGCGATCGAGATAGTCGATGCGCGCGCCCATCTCGATCAGCGTGTCGAACAGGCCGACACGCAGCGGATTCAGCCCGACATTGCGGACGGTGATGTCCGAGCCGGGCACGATCAGCGCGGCGACGATGGGGAAGGCGGCCGAGGACGGATCGCCCGGCACCACGACGGGGGCCGCGATCAGCTCGGGCTGGCCGCGCAGGGTGACGTGGCGGCTGCCGTCGGCGGCATCGACGATGCGCACTTCCGCGCCGAAATGGCCGAGCAGCCGTTCGGAATGGTCGCGCGTCGGTTCGGGCTCGATCACCGTCGTCTCGCCCGGGGCGCACAGCCCGGCGAGCAGGATGGCGGATTTCACCTGGGCCGAGGCGACCGGCAGGCGGTATTCGATCGGCATCGGGTCGCGCGCGCCGATCACCGCCATGGGCAGCTTGCCACCGGCCCGGCCGACGAAGCTGGCGCCCATGCGCGACAGGGGCTCGGTCACCCGGGCCATCGGGCGCTTGTTGAGGGAGGCATCGCCGGTAAAGATGGCGGTGACCGGGTGGCCCGCGACGAGTCCCATCAGAAGACGCGCGCCGGTGCCCGAATTGCCCATGTCGAGAATGTCCGCCGGCTCGATCAGGCCGCCGACGCCGACGCCCCGAACCCGCCAGTGGCCCTCGCCGACGCGGGTGACCGTGGCGCCCATCCGGCGCATACATTCGGCGGTGTGAAGAACGTCGTCGCCTTCAAGGAGGCCGGTCACTTCGGTTTCGCCCACGGCGATGCCGCCGAGAATCAGCGCCCGGTGGGAAATGGATTTGTCCCCGGGGACCGTGACGGTGCCGGTCAGGGCCGGGCTGATCTGGGCGCTTTGGGCGGGCACTTGGGAGCCTCGATGTCCGATTCGACGAGCCGTGCACTTACCACGTCGCCAATCGCTTTGACAGACCGTGCACTTCATGGCAAAGCCAGCCCCTGAATTTTCGCTTGCAAGGGAATACAATGGCCAAACCGGAATGGGGCGTGAAGCGGCAGTGCCTCGCCTGCGGCGCGCGCTTTTACGACATGGGCCGCGAGCCGATCGTCTGCCCGAAGTGCGAGACCGTCTTCGAGCCCGAGGCGGCGCTGAAGATCCGCCGCGTCCGTCCTGACGCCAAGGCCGCGAAGGCCAAGGTCGCCGCCGCCGCGGCCGCCGCCGCGGTCGTCGATGATCTCGACGACGAGGATGGCGACGACGAGGAGCGGGGCTCCGCCGTCGACGAGGACGAAGAGGAAGAGGACGTCGGCATCGCCGAACTCGATGGCGATGAGGAAGACCTGATCGCCGATGCCGACGCCGTCGACGAGGATGGCGAGGATGGCGAGGATATCGACGTCGAGGACGCGGTCGAGGATGACGAGGACGTGGACGACGACAGCCTGCTCGACGCCGACGACGAACTCGAGGACGAGGATCTCGAGGACGTGGTCGATGCCGACCTCGATCTGGACGACGAAAAGGACCGCTGAAAAAAAGCTCTTGACCGGATCGCAGACCCTGACTATTGTCCGCGCTCCGCAGGGGACGCTACCAAGCGCAAGCAAAACGGTAGCAGAATCAGCGGCTTAGACGGCTTGGGGCCATAGCTCAGTTGGGAGAGCGCTTGAATGGCATTCAAGAGGTCAGGGGTTCGACTCCCCTTGGCTCCACCAACCGTCTGAAGCAAAGGAAAGGGCGATCCGCAAGGGTCGCCCTTCTTGCTTTCTGGCCTTCTTCACATCGGGGATGATGGATGAGCGAGCCGAACGCCCAAAAGGCCTTTCCCGTGTCCTGGGAGCAATTGCACCGCGATACCCGTGCCCTGACCTGGCGTCTGACCGCCGGCGAACGGAAATACAAGGCCATCGTCTGCATCACCCGGGGCGGGCTGGTGCCGGCGCTGATCGTGGCCCGCGAATTGAACATTCGCCTGATCGACACGATCTGCATCGCCTCCTATCACGACTACAAGGAACAGGGCGACAGCCAGATCATGAAGGGCATCGGGCCCGAGCTTGCGGCGCTGGCGGCCGATGGCGGCAGCGAGATCCTGCTGATCGACGATCTGGTCGATACCGGCAAGACCGCCCGAATCGTCCGCGACATGCTGCCCAAGGCGCATTTCGCCACGGTCTACGCCAAGCCCATGGGAAGGCCCCTGGTCGACACTTTCGTGACCGAGGTCAGCCAGGACACCTGGATCTATTTCCCCTGGGACATGGGCCTGTCCTTCGTGCCGCCCATCGTATCCTGAGGCTGGCGGGCCCCGCGCCCGCTACCCCTTGATTTCGACGGGCCGATCGCCAGATCATAGGGGCGGCGATGCCTTCGGGGTCGCCGCACCGTGGCTCGCTCGATCGAGGGGTTCGTCGTATGTCCCGTCTGTCCGTGTTCAACAGTCCATTGCTGCTCGGTTTCGACCATATGGAGCGGGTTCTGGACCGGGTCGCCAAATCGGCGACCGACGGCTATCCGCCCTACAACATCGAACAGACGGGTTCTGATTCCCTTCGCATCTCCCTTGCCGTCGCCGGCTTCGCCCGCGAGGATCTCTCGGTCACGGTCGAGGAAAACCAGCTGATCGTGCGTGGCCGCCAGGCCCAGGACGACGGCAAGCGCGTCTATATCCACCGCGGCATCGCCGCCCGCCAGTTCCAGAAGGCTTTCGTCCTCGCGGAAGGCATCGAGATCGTCAAGGCGGGGCTCGATAACGGCCTCCTGCACATCGACCTGCGCCGGCCGGTGCCGGCGACGGTGGTGCGCACGATTCCGATCGACGGCGATCTGGCCGGCGAATCCCAGATTCTGGGCCCTGCGGATGGCGCGGATCAGACCCGCTGACAAATAACGGGGCCGAAACGGCCCGTTAACACTGGTGCGCCCATGATGGGGCATCAAAAGGAGGTGTTGAAATGATTGCTCACACCAACAGCGCCGACATGCGGCAGATCAGTCAGGAAGACCTGGCGGAGCTGGGCAGCGGCGCCCTCGTCTACGTCAAACCGATCGTCATCGACGGCCAGCCGGCCTTTTCCGTTCATGCCGCCGATGGCGCGCCGCTGGCGCTCGCCGTCAATCGCGACCTCGCCTTCGCGGCCGCGATCCAGCACGAGATGGAGCCGGTCAGCGTACACTGACGGCGTGCCGGTGACCGAAGGGGCCGGTGCCGGCCCGGTCGGGCCAGCACCGGAATACGGGGTTGCGTGATAATGCCGGACGAACCGGCCGTTTCGAGCGTTCAGGCCGCGTGGGGCCGGGCGCTGTCGGTCAGCAGGGCGTAGATCGCCTCGACCGAGTCGCAATGGCGCAGCTTCTCGCAGGTTTCCTTGTCGCGCAGCAGGCGCGAGACCCGGGCGAGAGCCTTCAGATGGTCGGCGCCGGCACCCTGCGGTGCCAGCAGAAGGAAAATCAGGTCAACGGGCTGCTCGTCGATCGACTCGAAGTCGATCGGCTGGCTCAGCCGCGCGAAAAGGCCGAACAGGCGGTCGATCTCGCTCAGCTTGCCGTGCGGGATGGCGATGCCCTGGCCGACACCGGTGGTGCCCAGCCGCTCCCGCTCGAGAAGGATGTCGAAGATCGTCCGCTCGTGCACGCCGGTAATGGTGGCGGCACGGGCGGACAACTCCATCAAGGCCTGTTTCTTGCCGTTCGCCTTGAGGTCGGCAATGACGCCCTCAGGGCTGATGATGGTGCTAAGCTCCAAGGGTACTGCCTCACACCGGGGCGCTTGCGGCGCGTTTGTTCGGTTCGATCCAGCCGATATTGCCGTCGGGACGCCGATAGACGACGTTGAGGCCACCGTTGGCGCGATTCCGGAACATCATCGCCGGATGCGCGCCGAGATCAAGCCGGAACACCGCTTCGGACACGGTCAGGGTCTCGATTTCCGATTCGCTTTCCGCGATCACCAGCGGATGATCGTTGGACGCGGGCGCGGTGCCGTCTTCGACATCGTCCTGACCGGGGGCCAGGATGTAGGACAGGGCCGGCTCCAGCGTGCGCGCGGCGCCGTGATGGTGATTCTTCAGGCGGCGCTTGTTGCGGCGAAGGCGCTTTTCCGCGCGCTCGGCCGCGACTTCAAAGCTCGCGTAGATTTCGGTGCCGTCGCCTTCAGCGACCACGGTCAGACCGGCGCCGAAATGCACCGTCACATCGGTGCGGAACATGTGCGCTTCCCGCGAGAAGGTCACCGTCGCGTCGATGGCGCTGTCGTAATACTTGCCGACGAGGGCGCTCAGGCGCTCGGTCACATGGGTGCGAAGGGCGTCGCCGATGTCGATTTGTTTGCCCGAGATGATCAGCTTCATGCTTTTGCCTGCGCTTGAGGAAAGGGGCGCTTGGACGTCGCTGCCGGGCCGCGGGCGACACACCGCGTAGCGGTGTCTGCTCCCCCGAGGACGCATACGGACGACAGCTCCGTCTCCTCATACTTACGAGCTAACGTCTCCGGTTTCCAGTGGGCAGCGCGGGGCGCGACCATTTTCCGCCCGGGAAACGGCGCTTCAGCGGCGGCCGAGGGCCTTCTGGCGGCGGCGCTCGGTCGACGATCCGATGCCCAGGGCCTCGCGATATTTCGCGACCGTGCGGCGGGCGATGTCGATGCCGTCACGCTTCAGCAATTCGACCAGCTTGTCGTCCGACAGGATGGCATCCGGGGCCTCGCCGTCGATCAGCTGACGCAGGCGGTGGCGCACGGCTTCGGCCGAATGGGCATCCGAGCCGTCGGTCGAGCCGATGGCGGCGGTGAAGAAGAATTTCATCTCGAACAGGCCGCGCGGCGTCCACACCCATTTGTTGGCGGTGACGCGCGACACGGTCGATTCGTGCATCCCGATTTCCTCGGCGATGGCCTTCAGGTTCATCGGCCGCAGGTGGGAAATGCCGAAGCGCAGGAAGGCGTCCTGCTGCCGCACGAGCGAGGTCGCGACCTTGAGGATGGTGCGCGCGCGCTGGTCCAGCGCCTTCACCAGCCAGTTGGCCGAGGCGAGACAGTCCGAGAGATAGGCCTTGTCGTCCTTGCGCGTGGCGTCCGAACCCGACAGCCGCGCGGCATAGCGCCGGTCGATCAGCACCCGGGGCATGGTCTCGGCGTTCAGCTCGATCAGCCAGTCGCCGTCGTTGCCGCGGCGGATATAGACGTCCGGGATGACCGCCTGCACCGGCGCCGTGTCGAAGGCGTGGCCGGGCTTGGGGTTCAGGGTGCGGATTTCCTTGATGATCTCGATGATCTCGTCCTCGTCGACGCTGGCGAAGCGGGCGAGGGCGGCGAGATCGCGCCGCGCGACGAGGTCGAGATGGCGCAGCACCGCCGCCATCGAGGGATCGAGACGGTCCGCCTCCCGGCACTGGATTTCCAGGCATTCCTGCAGCGAGCGGGCGAAGACGCCGGGCGGGTCCAGCTGCTGCAGGACGCTCAGCAGGTCTTCGAGCGCGGCCTCGTCGATGCCGAGGCGGGCGGCGATGTCGGCGCTGGTCTCGGTCAGATAGCCGGCCTCGTCGAGCGAATCGACGAGATTGGCCGCCATCAGCCGGTCGGGCCCGTCCAGCGGCAACTCGGCCAGCTGGGCCATCAGGTGGTCGCGCAGGGAGATGGCGGAAGCGAGGCGCTCGTCGCCCGTGAAGTCGCTGTCGTCGAAATCGCCGCGCCCGCCGGCGCCGATGCCGGCCCAGTTGGTTTCGGTCAGGTCATCCGGGCCGGGCGCCTGCAGGCTCGCCCGGTCGCCGACGGAATCATCGCCGAAGACATTCTCGTAGCCGTCCTGCAGGCTGCTCGCCTGCTGACCCATGTCCGCCTGGTCGCGGATGTCCCGGTCGACGCCTTCGGGCCCTTCGGCAACAGGACGCGGGACATCGCCCGGCGCCGCGCCATCCGTGGCGCTGCGGTCGCCGTCGCCGCCGTCGTCGCCACCGCCTTCGTCGCGGGTGAGCAGGGGATTCCGCTCCAGCTCCTGCTCGACGAAGGACGCAAGCTCGATCTGGCTCAGCTGCAGAAGCTTGATCGCCTGCTGCAGCTGCGGGGTCATCACCAGCGACTGGCCCTGCTTTAGCTCCAGCCGTTGCGCGATCGCCATCGTTCCTACCTGTTAGAGGCTGAACCTGTCACCGAGATAGACTCGGCGGACACCCTCGTGGGCGACCACCTCGTCGGGGGTGCCCTCCATCAGGACCTGCCCCTCATGAATAATGTAGGCCCTGTCGATCATGTCCAGCGTTTCGCGGACATTGTGATCGGTAATCAGCACGCCGATGCCCCGGTGTTTCAGATGGCCGATCAGATTCCGGATGTCGTCGACCGCGATCGGGTCGATGCCGGCAAGGGGTTCGTCCAGCAGGATGAAGGCCGGGCTGGTGGCGAGGGCGCGGGCGATTTCCACCCGGCGCCGCTCGCCACCCGACAGCGCGACCGATGACGTGTTGCGCAGGTGGGCGATGGAAAATTCGGCCAGCAGGTCGTCGAGCACGGCTTCGCGCCGGTCGCGCTCGGTTTCCACGATCTCGAGCACGGCGCGGATATTGTCCTCGACCGTCAGGCCGCGAAAGATCGAGGCTTCCTGCGGCAGATAGCCGATGCCGAGGCGGGCGCGGCGATACATGGGCAGGCTGGTGACGTCCTGGCCGTCGAAGAAAATGCTGCCGTAATCGGGCGCGACGAGGCCGGAGATCATGTAGAAGCAGGTGGTCTTGCCGGCACCGTTGGGGCCGAGCAGGCCGACCACCTCGCCGCGCTGCAGATGCAGCGAGACGCCGCGCACCACGGGGCGCTTGTTGTAGATCTTGCCGAGGGAATGCGCGACCAGACCGGTTTCCGCGGCCGGCGCCTCCGCCTCGGCCTGGGCGGCGAGCCTGTCGTTCATTGCGCCTTCTGCCCGCCGGACTTCTGTTCGGGCACGATCAGGCCCTTCACCCGGCCGTCGCTGCCACCGCCGCCGGTCATCACGCTGCGCCCGGTGCGCAGGTTGACCGTCAGTTCCTGGCCTTTCAGCACATTCTCGCCGCGGGTCAGGATGACGTTGCCGGTCATGATCACGGTGCCCGCGGCCGGGTCGTAGACCGCGTTGTCGCCCTGGGCGGTATCTTCCCGGGCGGTGACGAAGACATTGCCGCGCGCGACGATCTTCTTGATGCCCGAAGGGCCGGCGCCGGCCTCACCGCCAGCGATATTGCCGCCGGCATAAGTCACTTCCAGCCGGTCCGCGCGCAGGATCATGTCGGCCTGGGTGACCTTCACATTGCCGGCGAAAACGGCGGACGAACTCTGATCCGTCACCTCGAGGCTGTCCGCCAGGATCTCGATCGGCGCGCTCGAATTGAAATTCAGGCGGGGCGGACCCGGCTGGGCCGCGCTTTGCGCCAGCGCGGGCGCGACGAGGGCGGGCATACCAGCAACCAGAACCGAGACGAGGCCGAGAACGGTGGCATGGCGCAGGACACGTACAGCTTTCGTCATTCTCCGTTCCTCGGCTGGCCGCTCGCAGGGGTGGGGGCGTCCCGCGGCGTGATCACGACCCTGACCTGTCCGTCGAAGCGCATCACATGGCCGTTGTCGCTGGCCTGCATGGAGTTGGCTTCGATCTGTCCGGTGGGGCCGAAGGCTATTACCCGCTTGTCGCTCGAAGCCGTGCCTTTGGCAAGGTCGAGACGCACGCTTTCGAGTTTCACCTGGTGTCCGTCGGAAAGTGTGACCGTGACGCCGCCATCGAGGTCGAGGGTCTGTTCCTTCAGTAGGTAGACGCCGGTGGCGGCGATGACCTTCACCGGCTTGCCGTCCTCGGCGGCGAGATCGGCCTTGATGTCGCTCATGGTGACGCGGGTCGGCTCCAGCCCGTCGGCATTGGCCTTGGCCGCGGTCACGGCGTAGGGCCGGCCCTTGTCGTCGGCCCCGGTCAGCACGGGGGCGATCATCTCGAGCCCGTCCGCCCGCACCTCGACATTGCTGTAGGACAGGGCGGCTTCCTGCCGGCTTTCCAGCGTCGGCCACAGCAGGACGGCGCCGAGGAGGCCGATGGCGACCAGCGGCAGCACGATCTTCATCAACCCGACGAAGCGGCTGTAGCTGCGGCCGGCCGAGCGCGGATGCGGCATCTGGACCGGCAGCACCGGTCCCCGCTTCGGCGACAGCGTCGGCCGCGGCATGTCAGGCGACCTTCGCGCGGAGGAGATCGTGGATGTGCAGGACGCCCACCGGCCGGCCTTCGCCGTCGACGACGAAGAGCGCAGTGATCGCCTTGCTGTTCATGATGAACAGTGCCTCGGCGCCCAGCGCGTTTTCGGTCGTCGTGCGCGGGTTGCGGGTCATCACCTCGCCCGCGCTGAGGGCCAGCAGGTCCGGCCCCATCTTGCGGCGCAGATCGCCGTCGGTGATCACCCCGATCAGCCGGCCGGCCGAATCGACGACACCGGCGCAGCCGAAATGGCCGGACGTGATGGTCAGGATCACCTGGTCCATCCGGCTGCTGGCCCCGGCCAGGGGAATTTCCTCGCCCTTGTGCATCAGGGCGCCGACCTTCACCAGGCTGTCGCCCAGCTTGCCGCCGGGGTGGAAAGACTTGAACTGTTCGGCGGTGAAGCCGCGCCGCGCCATCAGCGCGACCGCCAGCGCGTCGCCAAGCGCGAGCTGCATGGTGGTCGAGGTCGTGGGCGCGAGGCCGAGCGGGCAGGCTTCCGGCGCCGCCGGCAGGGCGAGGAGAATGTCGCTGGCCTGGGCGAGGGTGCTGTTCGCGCCCGAAGTGATGGCGATCAGGCAGATGCCGTGGCGCCGCGTATAGGCGACGATATCGGCCAGTTCCTTGGTCTCGCCCGAATTGGACAGGCAGATCACGACATCGTCCGGCGTGATCATGCCAAGGTCGCCGTGGCTTGCCTCGGCCGGGTGGACGAATTGGGCGGGCGTGCCGGTCGAGGCCATGGTGGCGGCGATCTTGCGCCCGACAAGGCCCGATTTGCCCATGCCCGAGACGGCGACCCGTCCGGCGGCACCGGCGATCCGCGCGACCGCCGCCCCGAAATTGCCGTTCAGCGAATCGGCGAGGGCGGCGAGACCGTCCGCCTCCATGGCGATGACGCGGCGGGCTTCGGCAAGATCGGTGGAAAGATCGCTCAATTTATCATGCTCGCTTGGCAGCCATTGTCGGCCGGCACGCTCGGGGCCGGGCCGCCGGCCGGGACCCGGTGCGGAAAGCCCGTCGCGGCCGCTGCCGCGCCCAGGGCCTAGTGAGCAAATATGTCGACTTCGGGCCAGCCTTCAAGGTCGAGCAGCGCCCGCGTCGGCAGGAAGTCGTAGCAGGCCTGCGCCAGGGCGGTGCGCCCCTCGCGGGCCAGCAGGACGTCGAACTTCGCCTTCAGGGTGTGAAGGTAGAGGACATCCGAGGCGGCATAGGCGAGCTGCGCTTCCGACAGATCCCCGGCGCCCCAGTCGGACGACTGCTGCTGCTTGGAAATCTCGATTCCGGCCAGTTCCTTGCACAGGTCCTTGAGGCCGTGGCGGTCGGTGAAGGTGCGGACCAGCTTGGACGCGATCTTGGTGCAATAGACCGGCGCGGTCAGCGCGCCGAGGCCCTGATAGAGCGCGGCGATATCGAATCGGGCGAAGTGGAACAGCTTCAGGACCTTGGGGTCCGTCAGCATCCGCGCGAGGTTGGGCGCCGATTTCTGGCCGAGGGCGATCTGCACCAGATGGGCATTGCCGTCGCCGGACGAGAGCTGGACGAGACACAGCCGGTCGCGATGGGGGTTCAGCCCCATGGTCTCGGTGTCGATGGCAACGATGGGGCCGAGATCGAGCTCGGCCGGGAGATCGCCCTTGTGGAGCGTCACGGTCATGGCGCGGCCTCGATCGGGTGAGGGGGTCGCTGTGGTGCCCAGGAAAAGACTCGAACTTTCACGCCCTTACGGGCACTAGTACCTGAAACTAGCGCGTCTACCAATTCCGCCACCTGGGCAGGTGCGAGGCCGGGTTGATACCGCTCTGCCCGGGGCTTGTCAACGCCCTCGTGAAAAATTCTGCTGGCCTCGCCGATTGCCAAGGCCGGTCCGCCCCGGCTAACGTCCGCAGCCATATTCCCACAGTAGAAGAGGTCCATCATGGCCGAAGTCGTCGGCATCGCCGGTGAGCAGCTGCGCCAGTTCGTCGCCCGCATCGAGCGCCTGGAAGAAGAGAAGGCGGCCCTCGCCGCGGATATCAAGGAAGTCTATGCCGAGGCCAAGGGCAACGGCTTCGACACCAAGGTGCTGCGCACCGTGATCCGCCTGCGCAAGATCGACAAGGCCGAGCGGCAGGAGATGGATGCCATCCTCGAGCTTTATCTCGAGGCGCTCGGGATGCACGAAGGCGCCGTCGGCGGCGAAGAGTAAGGCGGAAAGCCTTGGCAGCCGGGGGCGCCGCCCCCATATCGCCCACAGGATCTTGCGACGGAACGGGTCGATGAGCGAAGCGAAGCGGAACGAGGAACTGGGCGTGCTGCCCGAATGGGATCTGAGCGATCTTTACCCGGGCCTCGATTCGCCCGAACTGGCGGCCGCCTTCGACGAGGCGGGCGCGGCGGTGAAGGCTTTCGCCGCCCGCTATCAGGGCAAGCTCGAATCGCTGCCGGGCGATGCCATCGGCGAGGCGCTGGCCGAATACGAGAAGCTGCAGGACCTGATGGGTCGCATCGGCTCCTACTCGGGTCTCGTCTATGCCGGCAACATGGCGGACGCGAAGATCGCGCAGTTCCATCAGACCGCTCAGGAAAAGCTGACCGATGTGTCGAGCGAGCTGCTGTTCTTCACCCTCGAGCTGAACAAGCTCGAGGATGAGGTGCTGGAAGCGAAACTCGCCGAATCGCCGAAACTCGCCCATTACCGGCCGTGGCTGCGGGATCTTCGCGCCTATCGTCCGCATCAGCTGTCCGACGAGATCGAGAAGCTGCTGCACGAGAAATATGTCGCCGGCCGCGCCGCCTGGACCCGCCTGTTCGACGAGACCTTCGCCGCGCTGCGCTTTTCCGTCGACGGCAAGGAACTGACCTCGGCCGAGGCGCTGCACCTGATGTCGGACCGCAGCCCCGAAGTGCGGAAGACGGCAGCCGACGCCCTGTCGGAGGTTTTCGCGAAAAATGTCCGGCTGTTCGCCCTGATCACCAATACCCTCGCCAAGGACAAGGAGATCGAGGACCGCTGGCGTCACTATGCGACGCCAGCCTCGGCCCGGCACCTGTCCAACGCGGTCGAGGCCGAGGTGGTCGACGCGCTGGTCACCGCCGTGCGCGCGGCCTATCCCCGGCTGTCCCATCGCTATTACGCGCTGAAGGCCAAGTGGTTCGGGGTCGAGGCGCTGAACGCCTGGGATCGCAATGCGCCGCTGCCCGATGGCGACGACCGCACGATTTCCTGGTCCGAGGCGAAGGAAACCGTGCTCGGCGCCTATGGCGATTTCTCGCCCGAGCTTGCCCATATCGGCCAACGCTTCTTCGACGCGGCCTGGATCGACGCGCCGGTCCGCCCTGGCAAGTCGCCGGGCGCCTTCGCCCATCCGACCGTGCCTTCCGCCCATCCCTATCTGCTCCTCAACTATCAGGGCAAGACGCGGGATGTGATGACCCTTGCCCACGAGCTGGGGCACGGCGTCCATCAGGTGCTGGCGGCGGCGCAGGGGCCGCTGATGGCGGACACGCCCCTGACCCTCGCCGAGACGGCGTCGGTCTTCGGCGAGATGCTGACCTTCCAGGCCCTGTTGCGCAAGGAAACCGATCCCGCCCGCCGCAAGATCCTGCTCGCGACCAAGGTCGAGGACATGATCAACACGGTGGTGCGCCAGACCGCCTTCTATCAGTTCGAATGCCGCGTCCACGACGAGCGCCGCAAGACCGAGCTGACGGCGGAGCGCATCGGCGAGATCTGGCTGGAGATCCAGAGCGAGAGCCTCGGCCCCGCGATCCGCATGAATCCGGGCTACGAGACCTATTGGTGTTACATCCCGCATTTCATCCATTCGCCGTTCTACGTCTATGCCTATGCCTTCGGCGACTGTCTGGTGAATTCGCTCTATGCCGTCTACGAGGGCGCGGAGGGCGGCTTCCAGCAGAAATATTTCGAGATGCTGAAGGCAGGCGGCACCCTGCGGCACAAGGAACTCCTCGCGCCCTTCGGGCTCGATGCTTCGGATCCGGCCTTCTGGTCGAAGGGCATGGACGTCGTCTCCGGCCTGATCGACCAGCTCGAGGCGATGTAACGCGATGGATGACGAGCGGGACGCGGAGGGCAATCGCCTCGCCAGCCGCGCCCGCCGTTATGCCAAGGTCACGGGCGCCGTCGGCGGCATGGCCCTGCGCGAAGCGGGCCGCCGCCTGACGGGCGGCGAGGCCGATTACGCCAAGATCGCGGCCGAGCTGCGCCGCGTGCTGGGCGGGCTGAAAGGCCCGCTGATGAAGGTCGCGCAGATCGTCGCGACCGTGCCCGACGCGGTACCCGAGGAATTCGCCAAGGAACTGGCGACCTTGCAGTCGCAGGCCCCCGCCATGGGCTGGCCCTTCGTCCGCCGCCGCATGAGCGCCGAACTCGGCCCCGACTGGCGCGGGCGTTTCGCCGAGTTCGCGCAGGACGCGGTGGGCGCCGCCTCGCTCGGCCAGGTGCACCGCGCGACGGCGCATGACGGCACGGCGCTGGCGATCAAGCTGCAATATCCCGACATGCTGTCCGCGGTCGAGGCCGACCTCAAACAGCTGAAACTCGCCCTCTCCATCCACAAGCGCCTGGACGGGGTGATCGACACCGCCGAAATCTACGAGGAAATCTCCGACCGCCTGCGGGAAGAGCTGGATTACACCCGCGAGGCCGGCCACATGCGGCTCTACGCCGAGGTTCTGGGCGGAGAGGCGCATATCCGGGTGCCCCGGCCCGTCGCCGACTTGTCGACCCGGCGCCTGCTGACCATGAGCTGGCTCGACGGCACGCCCATCCTCGACTGGAAGGGCGCAGGCGAGGGGCAGCGCAATCACCTCGCCGAAGTGCTGTTCCGCGCCTGGTGGCTGCCCTTCGCCCGGCTCGGCGTCATTCATGGCGATCCGCACCTCGGCAATTACACGGTCCATGGCGAGGCGGAAGGGATCAACCTGCTCGACTACGGCTGCGTGCGTGTCTTCCCGGCGAGTTTCGTCGGCGGCGTGGTCGAGCTTTATCGCGCGCTGCAGACGGGCGATGAGGCGCGCGCGGTCCATGCCTATGAGACCTGGGGCTTCCGCGATCTCTCGTCCGACCTGATCGAGACCCTGAACATCTGGGCGCGCTTCATCTATGGCCCGCTGCTGGACGACCGGGAACGCACCATCGCCGATGGCGTCGCCCCGGCCGAATACGGGCGGCGCGAGATGATGCAGGTCCATGGCCGGCTGAAGACGCTGGGGCCGCTGCGTCCGCCGCGGGAATTCGTCTTCATGGACCGCGCCGCCATCGGCCTCGGCGCCGTTTTCCTGCACCTCGGCGCGAGACGCAACTGGTTCCGCCTGTTCAACGAGGCGCTGGACGGTTTCGACGCCGCCCAGCTTGGCGCGCGCCAGCACGCCGCCCTCGCGCGGGCGGGCATTCCGCCGGTCTGAGGCGCGCAGGGCCCTCTGCCCTCCACCGGAATATGGAGCGCGCGGGGCCTGTTCCTCTGTCACGATAAGACCGTGGGCTTCCGCCCGCTGCCGTATCCGCGTGATCAGAGGGAAGCCGCCGCCATGAATTCCATCGCCTTTCCCGCCCCCGTCGCCTCGGTCGATGCCGATCTGCGCCGGCGCGCCGCCGCGGTCATTCCGGGCGGCATGTATGGCCACCAGGCCGCGAAGCACCTGTGGCCCGGCGCGCCCCAGTTCATCGCCTCGGGCGAGGGCGCGGTGGTGCGCGACGTCGACGGGCGGGAGTATATCGACCTGCTGTGTTCCTATGGCCCCATCGTGCTTGGCCACCGCCATCCCGAGGTCGAGGCCGCGGCACGAGAACAGGCCATGCTGGGCGATTGCTTCAACCTGCCCGGCCCGCGCATGGTCGAACTGGCGGAGCGGCTGACCGGCATCGTCGATTACGCCGACTGGGCGATGTTCCAGAAGAACGGCACCGATGCGACCACCCTCGCGCTCACCGTCGCCCGCGCCCACACGGGGCGCAAGGGCGTGCTGATGGCGACCGGCGCCTATCACGGCGCCGCGCCCTGGTGCACGCCGATCCCGCTCGGCACCACGCCCGGGGCACGCGCCGACCTCTACAACTACCGCTACAATGACATCGCCAGCGTCGAGGCCGCGCTGGCCGCCTGCGGCGACGATCTCGCCGCCATCATTGTCTCGCCCTTCCGCCATGACGCCGGTTTGCCGCAGGAACTGGTGGAGCCGGAATTCGCCCGCTACCTGCGCGCCCTGTGCGACGAGAAGGGCGCCATGCTGGTGCTCGACGAGGTGCGCTGCGGGATGCGCCTCGGCTTCGGCAGCAGCTGGGCCGGGATCGGTGTCGCGCCCGATCTGTCGGCCTGGAGCAAGGCGCTGGGCAACGGTCATCCCATCGCGGCGCTGATGGGGATCGACGTCTTGCGCCCGGCGATCGAGAAGATTTTCACGACGGGCTCGTTCTGGTTCTCGTCGGTCGCCATGGCGGCTTCTCTCGCCACCCTGGACGTCATGGCGCGGGAAGGCAGCGTCGCGCGGATGCACACCCTCGGCCAGGTGCTGTGGGACGGGCTGCTGGCGCAGGCGGCGAAATATGGCGTCGACTGCAGCCTGACCGGCCATGTCACCATGCCCTATCTGTGTTTCCCGGGCGAAAGCGACTGGGCGAAAACCGATGTCTTCGCCGCCGCCTGCGCCAAGGCCGGGGTGTTCACCCATCCGCGCCACAACTGGTTCATTTCCGCCGCCCTGAGCGACGCGCAGATGGCGCAGATTCTCGAGGCGACCGGCGAAGGTTTCGCGGCCGTCGCGGCCATCGGGGATTGATCCGCGCGCGGCCGGGACACCGGCATCGGCATTTAGGGCTTGTATCGCGGGCCGGGCTTGCCCATAGTGCCCGCGATCACGTTTCGACGTTTGGCGGCCTTGCGCTCCCGCTACCCAGCGACGGCCCCGTCCATCCCGACATTGAAATCTGACCTGTCCTGCAAACCTGCGGGATGAACACCCATTCTCGAAAGACTACCCAATATGACTATCGGCACCGTGAAGTGGTTCAATGCCACCAAGGGCTTCGGCTTTATCGTTCCGGAAAACGGCGGCGCGGACGTGTTCGTCCATATCTCCGCGGTCGAGCGTTCGACCCTCGGCAGCCTGAACGAAGGCCAGCGCATCAGCTTCGACCTCGAAAAGGGCAAGCAGGGCAAGGTCTCGGCGGTCAATCTCCAGGCCGCCTGAGCCGTCCTCGCGACGGAAAACCCCGCGGCAGCGATGCCGCGGGGTTTTTTCTTGGGCTCGACAGCCCCGTCAGTGCCCCCGATCGCCGTCGAGGGTGCGCAGCGCCAGCATGGCGGCGGCGGTGCGGTTCTCGACCCCCAGCTTGTCGTAGATCGTCTCGAGGTGCTTGTTCACCGTGCGCGGCGACAGGCCGAGGATTTCGGCGATATCCCGGTTGGACTTGCCCCGTGCCAGCCACATCAGCACTTCGCCCTCCCGCGCGGTCAGGCCGAGGCGGTCGCGCAAGGTGAGTTCCTGGGCCGGCTGATCGGTTTCCGCCAGCTGCAGCAGGAATTCATTGGGGCCGGTGCGGCCGACGAAGCCGAACTGGATCGCCCGTCCGCCCGGCGGACTCGCCGGCACGAAACGGTTGGCGCCGCCTTCGGGCGCGGCGAGGCTGGCGACCCATTGGCCGACATCGGCCGGCAGCTGGCCGCTTTCGGCCGCGCCGCCGAGCAGCACGGCGGCCTGCGGCGTCGACCACAGGATGCGGCCCTGACGGTCGGCGCCGAGGAGGTAGCGGCCGGTGGCATCGAGCGCGGCGCGCGCGCTCTGGGTCAGGCGGGCATTGGCGAGATGGACGCGGATGCGCGCCACCAGCTCGTCCGGGGCGATGGGCTTCGTGACATAGTCGACACCGCCGGCGGCAAAGCCGTTCACGATATGCTCGGTCTCGGACAGGCCGGTCATGAAGATGACGGGGACATGGGCCATGGCCGGCAGCTGCTTCAGGCGGCGGCAGGTCTCGAACCCGTCCATGCCCGGCATGATGGCGTCGAGCAGGATGACGTCGGGCGTGATCTTCTCGACCAGGGAAAGGGCGGCGCTGCCGGCGACGGCGACGAGCACGGTCAGGCCCGCCTCCTCGATGGCGTCGGTCAACATGCCGAGGGTGCCGGGCGAATCGTCGACGACGAGGACGATGTCACGCGCGGTCATGGGGTCCACCGGTCGAAAGGCGGCGCAGGATGTCCATGTATTCATCGAGGGCAAATCCTCTCACCATGGACCGCAGGGCGGTCGTGAAAGCCTGGGATTCCGGGTATTGCTGGTCGATCTCGTCGAGCTTGGCCTGGATGCCGCGCACATAGCCGATTTCACCCAGTTTCAGCAGCTCCTGGATATGGCGGACCGAGGGCAGGCCGGCCCGGTCGAAGGCGAGGCCGGGGGCCGCGGGTGGGGTTGCCGGCGCCTCGTGGGTCCAGGTCAGATGCAGCACCCGGCCGATGGCATCGAACAGGCGGCGCAGATGCACGGGCTTCACCAGGAAGTCGTCATGCAGATCGCCGTCGCCGCCCGGGCGATATTCGTTGGCATTGGCCGAGACGATGATGATCTTCGGCGGCGGGTCCTGGTCCTCGCGCAGGCGGCGGGCGACCTCCCAGCCGCTCATGTCCGGCATGGACAGGTCGAGCAGGACAAGGTCCGGCTTCGCCACTTTCGCGAGTTCGAGACAGGTCGCGCCATCGGGCGCGCCGAACACGGTAAAGCCGATGGGCGAAAGCGAATCCTGAATGAGGTCGCGGTGGTCCAGCTCGTCGTCGGCGATGAGCACGGTCTTCGGCGCGCCGAGATAGCCGTGCACCGCGGGTTCGCTCTCCCGGCTCTCGACCTGGCGGCCGGAGGCGGAGAGCAGCAGGCGGACCTTGAAGGTGCTGCCCTTGCCGAAGACCGAGGTCACGGAAATCTCCCCGCCCATGATCTCGGTCAGCAGCTTGGTGATGGTCAGGCCAAGGCCGGTGCCCAGCGCCGCGAAGACATTGGGCTGCCTTCCGCGCTCGAAGGGGTCGAAGATGCGGCCGATGTCGTCGGCATGGATGCCGATGCCCGTGTCCTCCACCTCGAATTCGGCGACCGGATTGCGATAGCGGATGCGCAGGGAAACATGACCCTGGCGGGTGAATTTGATCGCGTTGGACAGGAGGTTGATCAGGATCTGACGCAGGCGCTTTTCGTCGGTGAAGACGACCTGGGGCAGGCTCGGGCTTTTCTCGAAGATGAAGTCGATGCCCTTGCCCTGCGCCTGCAGGCGGAACATGCCGACGATCTGTTCGAGGAAATCCTCCAGCTGGACCTCGTCGCGGTGCAGGTGCAGGCGCCCGGCCTCGATCTTCGAGATGTCGAGCAGGCCCTCGATCAGGCCGGTCAGATGTTCGGCGCTGCGCCTTATCACCTTCACCGCGTCCTGCCGGTGGGCGGGCATGGCCGGATCGCGGTCGAGCAACTGGGCATAGCCGAAGATGGCGTTCAGCGGCGTGCGGAGTTCGTGGGAAATGCCAACGACATAACGCGTCTTGGCCAGATTGGCGCTTTCCGCCGCCTCCTTGGCCTTCTGCAGCTTGGCGTCCGTCACCTTGTGGGCCTCGATCTCCTGCATGAGGAGGGTGGTCTGGCGCGCCGATTCCTCTTGCGCGACATGGCGGCTTTCCTGCGCGAGGACGAAGAGCCAGGCGGCGACCCCGGTGATGATGAACAGGATGAAGAAGATCGACCACATCATCCCGGCGAGGGCGGGATCGTGGCCGCCGACGTCGATGGTGCTCTGGTAATAGACCAGCCACAGGGTGAGGCCGATCACGGCGGCGGCGATCGACTGGATGCCGAGGTAATGGCCGAGGCGGGAATTCAGCCGTTCCACCACCCGGGCGGGCAATATCTTGCCGAGAAGATGCAGGGCCTGATCGGGGATGCGCGCCTTGTCCTTGCAGCTGTCGTGGCAGCGGGCGTCGAGCGAACAGCAGAGCGAACAGATCGGCCCTTCGTAGGCCGGGCAGAAGGCCATGTCCTCGGGCTCGAAACTATGCTCGCAGATACAACAGGCGATGATGGTGCGCTTGCGCCAGTTCCGCCGGGGCGTTCGCGCGATGTAATAGCGGCCCTTGGTCGCGATGGCGATCAGCGGCGCCGTGGTGAAGGCGACGACGAGGGCGAGGAACGGCGCGAGGGATTGCAGCTCGGCCCCGAAGGCGCCGAACAGCGCGATCGAGGCGATGGCGGTCGCGAACAGCATCGAGCCGACGCCGACCGGATTGATGTCGTAAAGATGGGCGCGCTTGAATTCGATATGTTTCGGGCTCAGGCCCAGTGGCTTGTTGACGACGAGGTCGGAAACGATGGCGCCGACCCAGGCGATGGCGATCACGGAATAGAGCCCGAGGATCTGCTCCAGCGCCTCGTAGACGCCGAGCTCCATCAGCATCAGGGCGATGATGACGTTGAACACCAGCCAGACCACGCGGCCGGGGTGGCTGTGGGTGAGGCGCGAGAAGAAATTCGACCAAGCGATGGAGCCCGCATAGGCATTGGTCACATTGATCTTGAACTGGGACAGCACGACGAAGGCGCCGGCGAGGCCGAGGGCGACATTGGGGTCGCCGAACATGGCGCCGAAGGCGACGAGATACATTTCCGTCGGCTCGGACGCCTTGTCGGCCGGAATGCCCTGCTGAAGGCAGAGCACGGCGAGCAGGGAACCCGCCAGCATCTTGAGGACGCCGAGCACGATCCAGCCGGGCCCCGCCGCCAGCAGCGCCGCCCACCAGCCGACGCGCCCGCGCCGGGTCGGCGAGGTCGCCGGCAGGAAGCGCAGGAAGTCGACCTGCTCGCCAATCTGCGCGACCAGCGAGAAGACGACGGAGGCGGCAAGCCCGAAGGAAATGAGGTCGACGCTGCCGTCGGGCGCGCCGTGCCGTCCGGTGTGGCTCTGCCAGGTGCTGAAGGTGTCGCCACCCGAAAACGCCAGAAAGGCGAAGGGCATCAGATGCAGCACGACCCACAGCGGCTGGGTCCACATCTGGAACCGGCTGATCAGGGTAATGCCATGGGTTACCACGGGAATGACCGCGAGGGCGCAGACGATATAGCCGATCGACGGCGGCAGCCCGAACATCATGTCGAGCGCATGGGCCATGATCGCGGCTTCGATCGCGAAGAAGATGAAGGTGAAGGAGGCGTAGATCAGCGAGGTGAGGGTGGAGCCGATATAGCCGAACCCGGCGCCCCGGGTGAGAAGGTCGATGTCGACGCCGTATTTCGCGGCGTAATAGGTGATGGGGATCCCCGTGAGACCGATGAGGATGCCGACGACGATAATCGCCGTGGTTGCATTGCTGAAGCCATAGGATAGAGTGATCGCGCCGCCGATCGCTTCCAGCGCCAGAAACGAAATGGCGCCGAGGGCCGTGTTCGCCACCCGGAACGACGACCAGCGCCGGGCGCCCTTCGCGGTGAAGCGAAGCGCGTAATCCTCCAACGTCTGGTTCGCCACCCATTGATTGTATTGGCGGCGCACCCTGACGATGCGCTGTCGTGCCGACATCCCCTGGCCCCTGCCTTTAACGCCTCACCGCAGCCGACAATACCTCCACACCGCGACCCGCGCAGCCCCGCCGGTCGCGGCTGCCCCGCCGTCCCGCCGATGCGTAGACAGTGGTGCGCAATTGTTGCGCTGCAAATACGCAGTTCTGCGTATGGCTGCACTGCACAAAATCGACCGACCATCGCTGCGCAGGGACATTGTCCCGATCCGATCTGACAGGGACCACCCGATAGGAGGGGCGCATGGCAAGCGACGACATCAACGAGAAGACCGGCCTGACTTCGCCGCTGCGGCGGCAGTTGCTGAAGGGCATGGCGGCGGTGCCGGCCATGGCGGCCTTCGGCGGCGCGGCCCGTTCGAGCTTCGCGGCCGACGGCGTGAACACCACCGGCCTCGCCGTCACCGACACGGAAGTGACCGTCGGCATCCTGCATTCGGTCACCGGCACCATGGCGATCTCGGAGACGGGTTCGGTGCAGGCCGAAAAGCTGGCGATCGAGCAGATCAACGCCATGGGCGGCGTGCTCGGCCGCAAGATCAAATACATCCAGGAAGACGGCGCCTCCGACTGGCCGACCTTCGCGGAAAAGGCGAAGAAGCTGCTGGTCAACGACAAATGCGCCTCGGTCTTCGGCTGCTGGACCTCGGCTTCGCGGAAAGCCGTGCTGCCGGTGTTCGAGCAGTACAACGGGATGCTCTACTACCCGACCTTCTACGAAGGCCTCGAGCAGTCGAAGAACGTCATCTATACCGGCCAGGAAGCGACGCAGCAGATCATCGCCGGTCTCGACTGGGTGGTGAAGGAGAAGGGCGCCAAGACCTTCTACCTGCTCGGCTCGGATTACATCTGGCCGCGCACCTCGAACAAGATCGCCCGCAAGCACATCGAGAATTTCCAGAAGCTCGAAGTCGTCGGCGAGGAATATTTCCCGCTGGGCCACACCCAGTTCAACTCGGTCATCAACAAGATCAAGTTGAAGAAGCCGGACGTCATTTACGCGATCATCGTCGGCGGCTCCAACGTCGCCTTCTACAAGCAGCTGAAGGCCGCGGGCTTCGATCTCGAGAACAAGCAGACCCTGCTGACCATCTCGGTCACCGAGGACGAAATCCTCGGCATCGGCGGCGAGAACATCGTCGGCGCCTATGCCTGCATGAAGTACTTCCAGTCGCTCGACAACGAGAACAACAAGAAGTTCGTCGCCGCCTTCAAGGAAATGTGGGGCAAGGACATCGTTATCGGTGACGTTACCCAGGCCGCCTATCTCGGCCCCTGGCTGTGGAAGGCGACGGTCGAGAAGGCCGGCTCCTTCGACATCGACAAGGTGGCGGCGGCTTCGCCCGGCATCGAGTTCACCGGTGCACCGGAAGGTTACGTCCGCATCCACGAGAACCATCACCTGTGGTCGAAGACCCGCGTCGGCCGCGCCCGTACGGATGGCCAGTATGACGTCGTTTACGAGACGGCGGACCTCGTCGAGCCGAACCCGTTCCCCAAGGGCTACCAGTAAGTCGTTTCATCGTCGTCCCGGCGCAGGCCGGGACGACGTCGGAATTGGCCCCGGTGCCCCTGCCCGACGAGACCCCGGCCTTCGCCGGGGTGACGCCGGGTGGGGGGCGGGGAGGCATCAACCGTCGTGCGGGGTGACGCGGCCATGTTCGATTATTCATTCGCCGAGCTGAGCTCGATCCTGGTGATGCAAGGCTTCGCCGGGCTGATCCTGTTTTCGGTCTTCGTCCTGATGGCCCTTGGCCTTGCCATCATCTTCGGCCAGATGGGCGTCATCAACATGGCGCACGGCGAGTTCATGATCCTCGGCGCCTATGTGACCTATCTGACGTCACATCTGTTCACCGAGTTCCTGCCCTTCGCCTATCCGGCCTATTTCTTCTTCGCGATGATCTTCGCCTTCATCGCCGCGGGTGCCCTCGGCCTGCTGGTCGAATGGGTGATGATCCGGCACCTCTATGCAAGGCCGCTCGATACGCTGCTCGCCACCTGGGGCCTGTCGCTGATCCTGCAGCAGATCTTCCGCTCGACCTTCGGCGCGCGGGAAGTCGGCGTCGAATTGCCCGACTGGATGATGGGCTCGCTGAATGTCACGGACTCGATCGAGGTGCAGATCAACGGCCTCTTCGTCATGGGCCTGACCGCCGCAATCACCGCCGCCGTGCTCGTTCTCCTGTTCAAGTCGCGCTGGGGCCTGCAGGTCCGCGCCGTGACCACCAACCGCACCATGTCGGGCGCGGTCGGTATCGACACGCGCCGCGTCGACCGCATGACCTTCGGCCTCGGCTGCGGTGTCGCCGGTGTCGCCGGGGCGGCCTTCACCATGATCGGCTCGACCGGGCCGACCTCGGGCCAGCTCTATATCGTCGACACGTTCCTCGTCGTCGTCTTTGGCGGCGCGCAGAGCCTGCTCGGCACCGTCGCCTCTGCCTTCACGATTTCGCAAAGCCAGTCGGCGCTGGAATTCTTCATCTCCGGCTCCATGGCCAAGGTGATCACGCTCCTCATCGTCATCGGCCTCCTGATGCTGCGGCCCCAGGGCCTCTTCGTCCTCAAGGTGCGGAGGTAAGACCCATGAACATTCGCTCCCTCGCCAGTAACTGGCTCGGTTTCGCGCTGCTCACGATCCTGCTGGTCGTCGTCTTCCCGGCGCTGCTCGACGACTTCCGCCTGAACCTGGTCGGCAAATATCTCTCCTTCGGCTTCGTCGTGCTCGGCCTCGTGCTGTGCTGGGGCTATACCGGCATCCTGTCGCTCGGACAGGGCATCTTCTTCGGCCTCGGCGGCTATTGCATCGCCATGTTCCTGAAGCTCGAAGCCTCGACCCCGGAAGCGACCAAGATCCAGTCGACCCCGGGCATCCCCGACTTCATGGACTGGAACCAGCTGACCGAACTGCCCTTCTTCTGGCAGCCGTTCCATTCCTTCGGCTTCACCGTCTTCGCCATCATGGCGGTGCCGGCGGCGATCGCCTTCATCCTCGCCTATGCGATGTTCAAGCGACGGGTGGGCGGGGTCTATTTCGCCATCATCACCCAGGCGGTGACGGCGGTCCTGACCATCCTGATCATCGGCCAGCAGGGCTATACCGGCGGCATCAACGGCATCACCGACCTGCGCACCCTGCTCGGCTGGGACATCCGCACCGATGGCGCGCACAACATCCTCTATTTCGTCTGCGTCGCGCTGCTGCTCGTCTGCATCCTGATCGGGCGTTTCATCCTGAAATCCAAGCTCGGCCGCATCCTCGTCGCCATCCGCGACAAGGAGGAGCGGGTGCGCTTCTCGGGTTACGACGTCGCCAATTTCAAGACTTTCGTCTTCTGCGCGGCGGCGGCGCTCGCCGGCATCGGCGGGGCGATGTTCACCCTGCAGGTCGGCTTCATGTCGCCCACCATCATCGGCATCGTGCCCTCGATCGAGATGGTGATCTTCTGCGCCCTCGGCGGCCGGCTGTCGCTGATCGGCGCCCTTCTCGGCGCGCTCATCGTCAATGCGGCCAAGACCACTTTCTCGGAAATGTTCCCGGAACTCTGGCTCTTCGCCATGGGCGGCCTCTTCATCGGCGTGACCCTGTTCTTCCCCAAGGGGCTGGCCGGTCTCGTCGACGACTATGTTCGGCCCTGGCTGGTGAAGGTCCTGTTCGGCGGCGGCGCCAAGCCGACCGACCGGCCCGCCCCGACGCCGGCCGAGTGAGAGGAGAGACCCCATGCCCGTCATCGGTCCCATCGTCGAAAGCGATATTCTCCTCGCCCTTGAAGGCGTCACCGTCTCCTTCGACGGTTTCAAGGCGGTCAACGATCTCTCGCTCTACATCCAGAAGGGCGAGCTGCGGGTGATCATCGGCCCCAATGGCGCCGGCAAGACCACCGTCCTCGACCTCATCTGCGGCCGCACCAAGGTCTCGGAAGGTTCCATCAAGTTCAACGACACGGAAGTGACGAAACTGAAGGAACACGAGATCGTCCGTCTCGGCATCGGGCGGAAGTTCCAGAACCCCTCGATCTACGAAGACCTGACCGTGCTCGAGAATCTGGAGATTTCCTTCCCCAAGGGGCGGGGCGTCTTCGGCTCCCTCGCGTTCCGGCGCAGCAGCGAGGTGGTCGCCCGCATCGACGAAATCGCCGAGATGATCTTCCTGAAGGATCAGCTGAACACCAAGGCGGAAATCCTCAGCCACGGCCAGAAGCAATGGCTGGAAATCGGCATGTTGCTGATCCAGGACCCGGACCTTTTGATGCTCGACGAGCCGGTCGCCGGCATGTCGGTCGCCGAGCGGGTGAAAACCGCCGAACTGCTCAACCGGATCATCGAGGGCCGCGCGGTGATCGTGATCGAGCACGACATGAAGTTCGTCGAATCCATCGCCCACAAGGTCACCGTGCTGCACCAGGGCAAGGTCCTCGCCGAAGGGCGGATGGATGTGATCCAGGAAGACCCGCGCGTGCGCGAAGTCTATCTCGGCCATTGAGACAGGAGTGATGACAATGCTCGACGTCCGCGATCTCAAGGTGGCCTATGGCCAGAGCGAAGTTCTCCACGGCCTCGATTTCAAGGTGGCGCCCGGCGAGATCGTCGCCGTGGTCGGCCGCAACGGCATGGGCAAGTCGACGCTGATGAAATCCCTCGTCGGCATATTGCCCACCGCCTCGGGCACCGTCAGCCTCGGCGACATGGAGGTGCAGAAACTCGCCTCGCACCAGCGGGTGAAGCAGGGCATCGCCTATGTCCCGCAGGGCCGGCAGATCTTCGGCACCATGACGGTGAAGGAGAATATCGAAACCGGCCTCATCGTCTCGGGCCGCAAGCAGGTGCCGGAAGAGCTTTACGAGATCTTCCCGATCCTCAAGGAGTTCGCGAAGCGTCGCGGCGGTAACCTCTCGGGTGGCCAGCAGCAGCAGCTGGCGATCGCCCGCGCCCTCGCGACCAACCCCAAGGTCCTCCTCCTCGACGAGCCGACCGAGGGCATCCAGCCCTCGATCATCAAGGACATGGCCAAGGTGCTGCGCCAGATCCGCGACATGACCAACCTCTGCATCGTCGTCTGCGAACAGGTGCTGTCCTTCGTGCTCGACGTCGCCGACCGCATCCTCGTGATCGAGAACGGCCGCATCGTCCACGAGAACATCCGCGCCGAAGTCGACGAGGAAACCATCAGCCGCTTCCTCGCCGTCTAGTTGCTTTGATCCCGTTCTCAACCAAGGGAGACACACTGTGCCCGATACTCTGATCAAGGTCGACCTGTCGCAATCGGCCTATACGAACGAGATGGTCCACAACCGCTGGCACCCCGACATTCCCATCGTGGCCTGGGTCAATCCGGGCGACGACTTCATCGTCGAGACCTACGACTGGACCGGCGGCGCGATCAAGAATGACGACAGCGCCGAAGATATCCGCGATGTCGACCTGTCGATCGTGCACTTCCTGTCCGGCCCGATCGGGGTCAAGGGCGCGGAGCCGGGCGATCTGCTCGTCGTCGACATTCTCGACGCGGGCACGCTGGCTGGCCACGAATGGGGCTTCAACGGCTTCTTTTCGAAGAAGAACGGCGGCGGCTTCCTGACCGACCATTTCCCCTATGCCCAGAAGTCGATCTGGCATTACGAAGGCATGTTCACGCGGTCGCGCCACGTTCCGGGCGTGTCCTTCGCCGGCCTGATCCATCCCGGCCTGATCGGTACCTTGCCCGACCCGAAGCTGCTCGCGACCTGGAATGCGCGTGAAACCGGCCTGATCGCGACCGATCCCGCCCGGGTGCCGCCACTGGCCAATCCGCCGTTCCCGTCGACCGCCCACATGGGCAAGCTGACCGGCGAAGCCAAGGCCAAGGCCGCGGCCGAAGGCGCCCGCACCGTGCCGCCGCGCGAACACGGCGGCAATTGCGACATAAAGGATCTCTCGCGCGGCTCGAAGATCTTCTTCCCGGTCTATGTCCCGGGCGCCGGTCTCTCCATGGGCGACATGCACTTCTCCCAGGGCGACGGCGAGATCACCTTCTGCGGCGCCATCGAAATGGCGGGGGCCTGGCTGCATCTCAAGGTCGAGATCATCAAGGACGGCATGGCCAAATACGGCATCAAGAACCCGATCTTCAAGCCGTCGCCGATCACGCCGAACTACAAGGATTACCTGATCTTCGAAGGCATCTCGGTCGACGAGACGGGCAAGCAGTATTACCTCGACGCCAATGTCGCCTACCGTCAGGCCTGCCTGAACGCCATCGAATATCTGAAGAAATTCGGCTATTCCGGCGCCCAGGCCTATTCGATCCTCGGTTCGGCCCCGGTACAGGGGCATTTCTCGGGTGTCGTCGACATTCCGAACTCCTGTGCCACCCTGTGGCTGCCGACCGAGATCTTCGATTTCGACATCAAGCCCTGTGCCGCCGGTCCGACCAAATTCCTGACCGGCGACATCGACATGCCGATCGCCTACGATTGAGCCATCAGCGGAGTCCCGGCCGCGCGCCGGCCGGGACCTTCGGAGGTCGAGAATGCCGCTTTATGAATACGAGTGCCTGGACTGCGGGCCCTTCACCGAACTCCGCCCGATGGCGGATTCCGCGCTGCCCTGTCCCTGTCCCGATTGCGGCGGCGACGCCCCCCGGGCCTATCTGACCGCCCCCATGATGGCCTGCGTCGGCACCGAGCGGCGCATCGCGCTCGAAACCAACGAGCGCTCGCAGCACAATCCGATGAGCGTCGGCGAATATGCCGCGAAACAGGCGGCGAAAAGCCATCGCGCCGGCTGCTCCTGCTGCACGACGACGAAAAAGAAGAAGAGCGCCACGGCCAAGACCCCGTCCGGCGCCAAGAGCTTCCCCTCGAAACGCCCCTGGATGATCAGCCACTGAGGGCGTGCCTGTGGGCAGGCACCTGAGGGCAGGCGCCTGTCATGTTGCCCGTTCACGAGCGGACCGCATTCCGGGCGAGCGTGAGGGCCGGCACCGCGTTTCCATTTCCGGGGAAACCGATATCGCCGTGCCCAGTTTCATCGCGCGGCATGTCTGCCGACTGTCGCGGTAGAGGAAGGCGAGCCGGGGATATGCCATTCGGTATAGCGTCCCCGGAACTCCGCGGTTTTCCTGTTACGGCTTCGGCGGTTGACGCCGGGGAACAGGGCGCTTATCCCATTGCCGACGCGGGGGTGTGACCGGTGGTTTCATGGCCGATTTCCAGGGGTCTTGGCAGCAGCAATATCGCTTCCACATAGCCGCCGGGCAGGACCGGTGGCGTTGGCTCGGCCGCGTGCTCACGACCTATATGTGCAGCCTGTATCAGGTGCGTGCCCCGCTTTTTCTCGGTGACGCCGAAATGGCGATGATCGCCGATATCATCGGACTGGATGCCTTGGGCGCCAGCTTTGGCGAAAGCGCCAAGATGCCCGGCGGTGGCTGCTCCGTGGCGTCGATCACGCAGGCCACGAGCCTGCCGCGCGAAACTGTCCGGCGCAAGCTGCTGAGACTGATAGATCATGGATACGCGGTGTCCACGGACGACAGGCATTATCGGCTTCGGCCGGGAATCCTGGAGACCAAACCCTATTGGGAGGCGGTCCGGGCGGTGCACGAACTGACGCTGCAATTCGGCCGGGGCATGGTCGATGGCGGGCATGTGATCGTCGAGGCGACCGGTGCCGATGCGAGGGCATTGCCGCCCCGCGCGGCGCGAATCGTTCCCGGCGATCTGGAAGACCGCTGGTGCGATCTCCTGCGCGCCTTCACCGTTTTTCATCTGTCCGTCAACCGGATCCGCGCGCCCCATCACGACAACGATCTGGAGGCCATCGTCCTTTACGATCTGGTCGGTATTCTCAGCGTCGATCACTTCGCTGACGATCCCCGGTTTCAGGAAACCATCGTGGGTCTCGACGTTGTCCTCGGCAGTCTGCAGCGCGGATCGACGGTACAGCGATTGGCCCATCTAATCGGACTGCCGCGCGAAACGGTCCGGCGAAAACTGAAGCAACTGACCGATGACGGCGCCATCGAACGGGTGGCCGAAGGTTATATCCACAGGCCGGGCTTTCTGCAGAGCGCCCCGGTGCGGGCGGTCATGGCCCAGCTCGAGCTTTATATCATCGAACTCATGGACCGATGCCTGTCGACGGGCGTCTTCGGCGTCGTCATCGAAGCGACACCGGCCGGCAACACCTGAACTGCCGCGATATTGCGGGCGCCTCCGGTCCAGGTGCCCGCAATTCAGTGGACGCTATACATAATTCTGCCCCAACCCTTTTGCGGATAGCGGGCCATTGATATGACGACTGTACCGTCGAGAGTGAGAGTCGGGGAACGCTTCGGCGTCGGGGCGCTGACGGGTTGCTTGCTCGCGGGCTTCCGGCGCGGGAGACTGCCGGATGTCATCCACTGCGGGCCGCCTGAATGATCCTGATCGGACAATACGACTCCCCCTTCGTGCGCCGGGTCGCGGTTTCTCTGCGGCTGCTCGGGCTCGGGTACGAGCATCGGCCGTGGTCGGTGTTTGCGGATGCGGCGCGGGTCGGGGCCTATAATCCGCTATGCCGGGTGCCCGTGCTGGTATTGGACGATGGCGAGGTGCTGATCGAGAGCGGGGCCATCCTCGATCATCTCGACGAAGGGGCGGGGGCGCGGCGGCTGTTGCCGGCGGCGGGGCCGGCGCGGCGGCGGCAGTTGCAGATCGCGGCGCTGGCGACGGGCCTTGCCGAAAAGGCGGTGGCGCTGGTCTACGAGCGGGCGCTGCATGAGGCGACCTCGGCCGGCTGGATCGCGCGTTGCGAGGGGCAGGTGGCGGCGGTGCTGGCGCGGCTGGAGGCGGAGGTGGCGGCGCTGGATGCGCCCTTCTTCTTCGGGGCGGGGCCGGGGCAGGCGGATATCGCGCTCGGCTGCGCGCTGCGGTTCTTGCGCGAGGCGCATCCCCTGCTGTTCGAGGCCGGGCGCTGGCCGGCGCTCGCCGCCTTCGGCGAGACGTGCGAGGCCCTGCCGGCTTTCGCCGCCGTGGTGCAGGTCTTCGTTCCACCGAATTGACGTGCCGCCGAATTGACAGGGCGTTGTTTCGGGCGGATGGTCGGGGCCGGGGGAGAACAGGCGAGTGATCATGAGCATCAGCCGGCGGGCATTTCTCTTCGGGTCGGTTTCGGCGCCCAGCCTCGTGATGGCGGCGGCCTCGGCCCGGGCCTGGACCAGCCAACCCTTGGGGCCGGAAGACGGCGCGCTCTATGCCGCGCGCTGCACCACGACGCCGCACAGCGAGCATTTGCGGAAGGCCATGGGCCTGCTCGAACAGGCGGGCATCCGGTTGCCGCTGCAAACGGCGCAGGCCTGCCCGATCTGCGGCTGTGACATCGCACCTTCCTGAACCCTGGCGCTTGCCACCGGCCCGTCGGGGTTGCTAGGTTCCCGGCCTGCATTTTCCGGGAAGCAAGCTCATGTCGGTCGATCCCGCTACGGTCAAGAAAGTCGCGCGTCTCGCGCGGATTCGCGTCGATGACGCCGAACTGCCCGCCCTCGCGGACGAGGTGAACGGCATTCTTCACTTCGTCGAACAGCTCCAGTCCGTCGATGTCACCGGCGTCGCGCCGCTGACCAGCGTCGTCCATCGCTCGCTGCCGCTGCGCGCCGACGTCATCACCGATGGCGGCGATCCGGAAAAGGTGCTGGCCAATGCGCCCGACCGGCTGGAGAGCTTCTTTACCGTGCCGAAGGTGATCGAGTGATGGCTTCCGATCTGACCCGCCTCTCCCTCGCCGAGGCCCGCGAGGGCCTGCGCGCCCGCAAGTTCTCGGCCGTCGAGCTGACCCGCGCCTATCTCGGCGCGATGGAAGCCGCGCGCGGCCTCAACGCCTATATCACCGAAACGCCGGACCTCGCCCTCGAGCAGGCGGCGGCCTCGGATGCGCGGCTCGCGGCGGGCACCGCCGGCAGCCTCGAAGGCCTGCCGCTGGCGATCAAGGACCTCTATGCTACGCGGGGCGTGCTCACGACCGCCGCCTCCCACATTCTCGACGGCTTCACGCCGACCTATGAGTCGACCGTGACCACCAGCCTGTGGCGCGAAGGCGCGGTCATGCTGGGCAAGGCCAATATGGACGAGTTCGCCATGGGCGGCTCGAACGAGAATTCCTACTACGGTCCGGTGGTGAACCCGTGGCGGCGCAACGGCGATACGGCCGCGCTCGTCCCCGGTGGCTCCTCCGGCGGCTCGGCCGCGGCGGTGGCGGCCGACCTCTGCGTCGCCGCGCTCGGCACCGACACGGGCGGCTCGATCCGTCAGCCGGCGGCCTTCACCGGCACCGTCGGCATCAAGCCGACCTATGGCCGCTGCTCGCGCTTTGGCATCATCGCCTTCGCCTCCTCGCTCGAACAGGCGGGGCCGATGACCAAGACGGTGACCGATGCCGCCATCCTGCTCGGCGCCATCGCCGGCCACGATCCGCATGATTCGACCAGCGTGCCGGTGCCGGTGCCCGATTACGCCGCCGCCCTGACCGGCGACCTGCGCGGCAAGAAGATCGGCATTCCGAAGGAATACCGGGTCGACGGGATGCCGGCCGAGATCGAGGCCTGGTGGCAGAAGGGCGCCGACTGGCTGCGCGCCGCCGGGGCCGAGGTGGTGGAGGTCTCGCTCCCCCATTCGAGGCACGCCCTGCCGGCCTATTACATCGTCGCGCCGGCCGAAGCCTCGTCCAACCTCGCGCGCTACGACGGCGTCCGCTTCGGCCTGCGCGTGCCGGGCAAGGACCTGACCGAGATGTATGAGAACACGCGGGGTGAAGGCTTCGGCAAGGAAGTGCGCCGCCGCATCCTGATCGGCACCTATGTGCTCTCGGCCGGCTATTACGACGCCTATTACAGCCGGGCGCAGAAGCTGCGCCGCCTGATCGCCAATGATTTCGAGACGGCCTTCGAGACGGTCGACGCCATTCTGGCGCCGACGACGCCGTCGGCCGCCTTCGCCTCGGGCGAGAAGGCCGATCCCCTCTCGATGTATCTGGGCGACGTCTTCACCGTGACCGCCAATCTGGCCGGCCTGCCGGCGATGTCGGTGCCCGCCGGCCTGTCGGCGGAAGGGCTGCCGCTCGGCCTGCAGGTGATCGGCAAGGCCTTCGACGAAGCGGGCGTTCTCAATGTCGGCTATGCGCTGGAGCGCGCCGCCGGCTTCGACGCCAAACCCGCGGCCTGGTGGAGGGCCTGACATGTCCGAACTGATCAAGGGCGCGACCGGCGATTGGGAAATGGTCATCGGCCTCGAGGTCCATGCCCAGGTGGTGTCCAACGCCAAACTGTTCTCGGGCGCGGCCACGGCCTTCGGCGCCGCCCCCAATTCCCAGGTCTCGACCGTCGACGCCGGTTTCCCTGGCATGTTGCCGGTGATTAACGCCTATTGCGTCGAACAGGCGGTGCGGACGGGTCTTGGCCTCAAGGCGAAGATCAACCTGACCTCGGTCTTCGACCGCAAGAACTACTTCTATGCCGATCTGCCGAACGGCTATCAGATCTCGCAGTACAAGGACCCCATCGTGGGCGAGGGGCGCCTGCTCCTCGACATGCCCGACGGCTCGACGCGCGAGATCGGCATCACCCGCCTGCACCTCGAACAGGACGCGGGCAAGTCGCTGCACGACCAGCACCCGAACCTGACCTTCGTCGACCTGAACCGGGCCGGCGTCGCGCTGATGGAAATCGTCTCCGAGCCGGACATGCGGACGGCGGAGGAAGCGGCGCTCTACATCACCAAGCTGCGCACCGTGCTGCGTTACCTCGGCACCTGCGACGGCAACATGGAGGAAGGCTCCATGCGCGCCGACGTGAACGTCTCGGTGCGCAGGCCCGGCGCGCCCTTCGGCACGCGCTGCGAGATCAAGAACGTCAACTCGATCCGCTTCGTGCGCGCGGCGATCGAATACGAGGCGCGGCGCCAGATCGAGATCCTCGAGGACGGCGGCGAAATCCGGCAGGAAACCCGCCTGTTCGATTCCGTGAAGGGCGTCACCCGTTCCATGCGCTCGAAGGAAGACGCGCATGATTACCGCTATTTCCCGGACCCGGACCTGCTGCCCCTCGTGCTCGATGCCGAATGGGTGAAGGGTATCGAGGCCGGCCTGCCGGAGTTGCCGGACGAGAAGAAGGCCCGCCTCGTCGCCGAATATGGCATCAAGCCCTATGACGCCTGGGTGCTGGTCGCCGAGCGCGAACCGGCCGACTTCTTCGAGGCGGTGGCGAAGGGCCGCGATCCCAAGCTGGCGGCAAGCTGGGTCATGGGCGATTTCTTCGCCATGCTGAACCGCCTCGGCAAGTCGGTGACGGAAAGCCCGGTGTCGGCGGAAAGCCTTGGCCAGCTGATCGACCTGATCTCCGACAACACGATTTCCGGGCGCATCGCCAAGGAAGTGTTCGAGGCGATGGTCGAGACCGGCAAGGCCCCGGCGGCCATCGTCGAGGAAAAAGGCCTGCGTCAGGTCACCGACACCGGCGCCATCGAGGCGGCGATCGACGACGTGCTGGCCAAGAACCAGGACAAGGTCGCCGAATATCGCAGCGGCAAGGACAAGCTCTTCGGCTTCTTCGTCGGCCAGGTGATGAAGGCGACCCAGGGCAAGGCCAATCCGGCGGCGGTGAACGATATCCTCAAGGCGAAGCTGCAGGGCTGAGCGAAGGGGAAGCGCATGTCGCGTCGGGATAGCCAGTCGGCGGTGGAGCGCCGCATCCGCCGCATCGCGGTGCGTTACGGCCTCAACCTCCTCAAGGCGCAGAAGCCGGACGCTCAGGTGCTGAAGCACGGCGGCTATATGCTGCGCGACGAGGAGACGGCGAAGATCGTCTTCGGCGAGAAGGACTACCGCTTCTCCGCCAGCATCGAGGACATCGAGGACTTCCTCACCCGTCTCGGCGAGACGGGTGAGGAGGCGTGACACGCCCGCCCGTCAGCGGGTGAAGTCGAGCGTGCTCCCGGCGCCGCCGAGGTTCAGATGCGCCTCGACCTTGGGGGTTTGCGCGATGACCGCGCCGCCCCGGATCACGAACAGGCGCGCGGGCTTCAGGCGCAGAGCCTCGAAGGGGCTGCGCGCCTGCAGGATGACGAGATCGCCCCGGCAGCCCCTGGCGATGCCGTAACCGTCGAGGTGCATTACCCGGGCGCCGTTGCCGGTGACCGACTGGAACATGGCGTCCATCTCGGCGACGCCGGTCATCTGGCCGACGTGCAGGCCCATGCTGGCGACTTCCAGCATGTCGTGGCTGCCAAGGGGATACCAGGGGTCCATCACGCAATCATGGCCGCAGGCGAGGGTAAGGCCGGCGGCGATCAATTCCTTCACCCGGGTCATGCCCCGGCGCTTGGGGTAGCTGTCGTGGCGGCCTTGCAGGGTGATGTTGATCAGCGGATTGGCGATGACATGCAGGTCCGCCTCGCGCATCAGGCCGATCAGCTTCGAGACATAGTAATTGTCCATCGAATGCATCGAGGTCAGATGCGATCCGGTCACCCGGCCCTGAAGGCCAAGGCGCGTGGTCTCGTAAGCCATGCTCTCGACATGGCGCGACCAGGGATCGTCGGATTCGTCGCAATGCATGTCGACGAGGAGGCCACGGTCCGCCGCGATCTCGCACAGCGCCTTCACCGAGGCGGCGCCATCCGCCATCGTCCGCTCGAAATGGGGAATGCCGCCGACGACATCGACGCCCTTGTCGAGGGCACGCTTCAGGTTCTCCACCGATCTGGCATAGCGGAAATAGCCGTCCTGCGGGAAGGCGACGAGCTGGAGGTCGAGCCAGGGCTTCATCTCCGCCCGGACTTCGAGCAGGGCATCGACCGCCAGCAGCCGGTCGTCGCAGACATCGACATGGCTGCGGATGGCCAGGGTGCCGCGGGCGATCGCCAGTTTGCAGAATTCGAGCGCGCGGGACTTGATCGCCTCGACGGTCAGATGCGGCTTCAGCTCGCCCCAGAGCGCGATGCCTTCGAGCAGCGTGCCCGACAGGTTCATGCGCGGCATCCCCAGCGACAGGGTCGAATCCATGTGGAAATGGCTGTCGACGAAGGGCGGGGTTGCCAGGAACCCTTCGCCCTCGATCACGCGGCCGGCCTCGGCCTCGATGCCGGGGGCAACCTCGACGATCACGCCCTTGTCGATGGCGATGTCGATGCCCGTGCGGCCATCGGGCAGGGCGATGTTGCGGATCAGGAGATCGAAACTCATCTCTCTTCCTTGCGGAACGGGGTCAACAGCGCGGCCGGCGCCCGGGCGTTGCGCGAGACCGCGGCCATGGCGACGATGGTCAGGACGAAGGGCAGCATCAGGAAGACCTGATAGGGCACGTCGATGACATTGGACGCCTGCAGGCGCAGCTGCAAGGTGTCGATGGCGGCGAAGATCAGGGCGCCCGCCGCGCATTTCCACGGGCTCCACTGACCGAAGACGACGAGGGCGATGCAGACCCAGCCGCGCCCCGAGATGACGCCGAAGGTAAAGGCGTTGAACTGCGCCATGCTGAGGAAGGCGCCGGCCGCGCCCATGAAGGCGCCGCCGAGGATCAGCGCCTGATAACGGGTGAGGGCGACATTCACCCCCGCCGAATCCGCCGCGCGCGGGCTCTCCCCCACCGCGCGCAGGGACAGGCCCCAGGGCGTGCGGAACAGGACGAAGGCGGCGACGGGCACGGCGAGCAGGGCGATATAGACGAGGGCGAACTGGTCGAACAGCACGGGACCGATCAGCGGAATATCGGACAGCAGCGGCACCTTCACGGTGGCGAAAGCCTCGATCGAGGGCGGCACGCCCGGCTGACCGAAGATCAGGCGATAGAAGAAGAAGGCGAAACCCGTGCACAGCAGGGTGACGCCGATGCCCGAAACATGCTGCGACAGGCCGAGGCTGACGGTGAGGAGGCCCATCAAGGCGCCCATGACCATGCCGGTCGCCATGGCGGCGGCAAGGCCGAGCCAGAGCGAGCCGGTGAAATAGGCGGTGGAAAAGCCGGTCATGGCCGCGAGCAGCATGATGCCCTCGATGCCGAGATTGAGCACGCCCGCCCGCTCGGCGAACATCTCGCCGAGCGAGGCGAGGATCAGCGGCGTCGCGATGCGCAAGAGGGCGGCGAAAAAGCCGACCTGGAAGATCTGGCCCCAGATGTCATCCATGGCCCACCCCCTTGAGACGCAGGCGATAGCGCGTGAACAGCAGCGCGATCAGCATGGTGATCAGGGCGGTGCCCTGGATGACGTCGGACAGATAAACGGGAATGCCGGTCGCCCGGCTCATCGCCTCCGCCCCCGTGATGACGATGGCGAAGAAGAAGGCGGCGGGCACGACGCCGAGCGGGTTCAGCCCGGCCAGCATGGCGATGACGATGCCGGTATAGCCGTAACCGGGCGAGATCCCGGCCATCACCTGATAATGCAGCCCGGCCACTTCGCCGACCCCGGCGAGACCGGCCATGGCGCCGGACAGCAGCGCGGTCGCCATGGTGACGCGGGCGGTGGAAAAGCCGGCATAGGCGGCGGCCTGCGCGTTCTCGCCGACGGCGCGAATGGCGAAGCCGAGCACGGTCTTGCGCATCAACACGAAGACGAGGGGGGCGGCGATCAGGGCGAGGCCGACGCCGAGATGAAGCCGCGTGCGGGGCAGCAGGATGGGAAAGCCCGCCTCCTCCCGGATATCCGGCGAATCCGGATAGCCGGACAGCGGGTCTTTCCACACGCCGTCGAGCAAGGCCATCATGCCGTAGAAGACGATGAAATTGAGGAGGAGGCTGACCACCACCTCGTCGACCTTGTAACGGGTGCGCAGCAGGGCGGGCACCAGGGCCCATATCCCCCCCGCCAGCGCCCCGGCGAGGATCATCAGCGGGATCAGCGAGACGGCGGGCAAGCCCTCCCGCCCGCCGATGAAGGCGGCGGCCATGGCGCCCATCAGCAATTGCCCCTCGCCGCCGATGTTCCAGAACTTCGCCCGGAAGGCGATGGCGACGGCAAGGCCGGTGAAGATCAGCGGCGCCGCCTTCACCGCCGTCTCGACCAGCGCGAAACGCGAGGCGACGGGGGAGAGGAACAGGGTACCGTAAGCCTCGATCACATCGCCGCCCGCGAGTACGACGAGCCCGGCGCAGAGCAGCAATGTCGCCAGCATGGCGGCGACCGGCAGCGCGACATAGAACCAGGCGGGTGTCGCCGCCCGCTGTTCGAGACGCAGGCGGATCATGGTGTGGCCACCGCGCCGCCCACCTCACCCCCCGCCCTCTCCCCCCGCGAGCGGGCGGAGAGGGGGCCATTTCTCCCTCTCCGCCCTTCAGGTGGGGAAGGCTCGATCCCCCATGCAACACCCGCCATCACGCCGCCTCCTGCCCGCTCATGAGAAGGCCGATGCGGGCGACCGAGGCCTGCGCGATGGGCAGCACATCCATGACCCGGCCTTCGAAGAAGACGGCGATGCGGTCGGAAATCTGGAACAATTCCTCGAGATCCTCGGAAATGACGATGACGGCGCGGCCGGCGGCGCGCAGGGCCAGGAACTGCTCATGCACGAAACGGGCGGCGCCGACGTCGAGGCCGCGAATGGGCTGGGCGGCGAGCAGCACGCGCGGGTCCTGCGACAGCTCGCGGGCCAGCAGCGCCTTTTGCAGATTACCGCCCGACAGGGTGCCGGTGCGGGCGTCGGGGCCGGCGGCGCGGATGCCGAAGGCGGTGATCTGTTCGGTCACGAAGCGGCGGATGGCGCCATGGTCGATGAAGCCGAAGCGGCTGAACGGCTTCTTGGCCACCAGGGGCAGGACCATGGAATCCGACAGCGGCAGGCTGGTGATCAGGCCGGTGGTCATGCGGTCTTCCGGCACCCGGCCGATGCCCAGGGCCTGCATGACGCGGGGCGAGGTCTCGCGCACCGCGAGGCCGCCGACCTGAAGCGTGCCCGAGGCGACGGGCAACATCCCGGCGATGACATCGGCCAGTTCGCGCTGACCATTGCCCGAGACCCCGGCGATGCCGAGGATCTCACCGCCGCGAACCTGAAGGCTGACATCGCGCAGCCGCACCCGGCGCCCGCCCGCGGTCGAGACACCATCGAGCGACAGAAGAACCTCGCCGGTCTCGCTCGCCGGCTTCACCGGCGGGGTCAGCTCGTGGCCGCACATCAATTCGGCCAGCTGGCGGTCGGTGATCGCGTCCGACATGGCGAGGCTGGCGGCGATGCGGCCCTGGCGCAGCACCGTGACCTTATGGGTCAGGCTGCGGATTTCGTGCAGCTTGTGCGAGATGAAGACGACGCCGAACCCCTCCGCCGCCATGGCGCGCAGGGCGGCGAATAGGCCCTCCGCTTCCTGCGGGGTGAGGACGGCGGTCGGCTCGTCCAGGATGACGATGCGGGCGCCCCGGAACAGCACCTTGATGATCTCGAGCCGCTGCTGCTCGCCAATGGCGAGGCCGGAGACGAGGGCATCCGGGTCGAGACCGAGGCCGAAACGTGCCTTCACGTCGGCGAGGCGGGCGCGGGCACCGGCTTCGTCCAGCCGCAGGCCCTTGCCCGGCAGGCCGATCATCAGGTTTTCCAGCACCGTCATCGACGGCACCAGATGGAAATGCTGATGCACCATGCCGATGCCGAGGGCGAGAGCATCCGCCGCCGAATGGATGGCGACCGGCTTGCCGTCGATCGCGATCGTGCCCTCGTCCGGGGCATAGGTGCCGAAGAGGACATTCATCAACGTCGTCTTGCCCGCGCCATTCTCGCCAAGAAGGCCGAGAATGTCGCCGGGCAGGAGGGAGAGGTCGACGCGGTCGTTGGCGACGACCGCGCCGAAGCGCTTGGTGATGCCCCGCATCTCCAGCAGGGCTTGCGCCATTGAAGATTACTCCGACTTCGGAATGGATTCGTCGACGTCGACGCGATAGGTGCCGTCCATGATCTCGGCCGTCTTCTTGGCGACGAGATCCTTCACCTCGGCGGGCAGGAGGGTGTCGAACTTGTGATAGGGCGCGAGGTAGGAGCCGCCCTTGGCCATGGTCGAGAAACCGCCGAAATCCTGCGCGGTGAAGACGCCGGCCTTCACCAGCTTCACCGCCTGGGCGATGGTCGGGCCCATGTCCCAGACCGGGCCGGTGATCACCGTGTCGGGGCCGAGCGAGGACTGGTCGGACATGTTGGAAATCGCCAGCACCTTCTTCTCGACCGCCGCCTCGATCACGCCGAAACGCTCGGCATAGATGACGTCGACGCCGGATTCGATCTGGGCGAGGGCGGCTTCCTTGGCCTTGGGCGGGTCGAAGAACGAGCCGATGAAGGAGAATTTGCACTTCACCGCCGGGTTCGCTTCCTTGGCCCCGGCGCAGAAGGCGTTGACGAGGCGGTTCACCTCGGGGATCGGCATGGCGGCGACGGCGCCGACCACATTGGTCTTGGTCATCTTGCCGGCGATCAGGCCCGACAGATAGGCCGGTTCGTGAATCCAGTTGTCGAAGACGCCGAAGTTGGGCTCCGCCGGGCCGATGCCCGAACCGAAGACGAAGGCGACGTCCGGGTAATCCTTGGCGACCTTGCGGGCGATGCGCTCGGCCCCGAAGGCATCGCCGGTGATCAGCTTGTAACCCTTCTCGGCATATTCGCGCATCACCCGCTCGAAATCGGCGGATTTCACGCTTTCCGAATAGGCATAGTCGATGCCGTGCTCGGTCTTGGCCTTTTCGAGCGCGACATGGATCTGGTTCACCCAGGGTTCCTCGATCGGGGTCTCGAACACGGCGGCGACCTTCAATTTCTCCTCGGCGGCGGCGGGCGCAGGCGATACGAAGGTGCCGACGAGAAGCGCGGCGGCGGCGAAAAGCCCGAACAGGCCGCGCCTGGTGGCGCCCCGGCCGACGGAAAGACGACGGACTGACAGCATCTGATCCCCCATGGTGCCCTGATTTTCGGCAAGCTTCGCGGCCCAGCCCGCGAGTGCCCGAAACTTTCCCATCCGCTTCGGGGGCGATCAAGAAAAATTGTCCAACTGGTTAGGTTTTCGGTCGCGGCGCCACTTCCTTTCGCTGTCCGCATCCGTTAACGATGGAGGGTGAGGGGAGGCGCGATGGTGCACAGCTTCGACATCGAAGACGACGGCGGCGCCGACGAGGCGCCCCAGGGCGGACGCATCCGTCAGCGCAACAAGGCGCGCATCATCGCGGCGGCGGAAAAGGTCTTCGCCGAACGCGGCTACGACGGCGCGACCACGGCCGAAATCGCCGAGATCGCCGGCCTCGCCAAATCCAACGTGCATTACTATTTCGGCACCAAGGAAGCGATCTACCGCGAGGTGGTGGCGGGCATCGTCGACCTGTGGCTGAAGGCTTTCGGCGAGATCACGGCCGAGGACGATCCGGCGACGGCGATCAGCGCCTATATCCGGCAGAAGCTGCTCTATTCGCGGAAACGCCCGCTGGCCTCGCGCATCTTCGCGACCGAGATCATCCGAGGCGCGCCCATCCTGCGCCCCTTCCTCGAGGTTGACCTCCGCGACTGGGTGGAGGCGAAGGCGAAGGTCCTCGCGCTCTGGGCGGCGCAGGGGCGGATGGACGCGGTCTCGCCCCATCACTTCTTCTTCATGATCTGGGCCGCGACGCAGACCTATGCCGACTTCGCCAGCCAGATTTCCGCCGTCCTCGGCCACAAGCGCCTGCGCGAGGCGGATTTCGAGCAGGCAATCGCGACGGTGACCGCCATCGTCCTGAAGGGCTGCGGCATCAAGGCCTAGCTTTACGCAAGCCTGGCATGACCGTAACCTTGGGTCCGGACCGGCGAACCTGTCCTTGCGGCAGGCGATGCCGCGACCGAGACGGAGAAGACACCATGACCTCCTGCCCGATTCCGACGGGGCGCGGCCTGAGCCCCGCCCAGTTTCCCGATCCCGCCCGCGACCTCGCCCCGGCGAGCGGCGAACAGGTCGCGGTCATCGCGGGCGGCTGCTTCTGGTGCACCGAGGCGGTTTACCGCGTGGTCGACGGCGTGATCGACGTCGTGCCCGGCTATGCCGGTGGCACGGCGGAAACCGCCGACTACAAGACCGTCTGCACCGGAAGAACAGACCATGCCGAGGCGATCCTGATCCGCTACGACGCGGGCAGGACCAGCTATGGCCAGCTGCTGAAGCTGTTCTTCTCGGTCGCCCATGATCCGACCCATCTGAACCGCCAGGGCAATGATGTCGGCCGGCAGTATCGCTCCGCCATCTTCTTCGCCAACGACGAGGAAAAGGCGGTGGCGGAGGCCTATATCGCCCAGCTGGAGGCGGCCGGCGCCTATACCGCGCCGATCGTCACCACGCTGGAGCCGCTGACCGCCTTCTACGAGGCGGAGGATTACCACCACGATTACGCGGCGCGGAACCCCTATCAGCCCTATATCGCCCATGTCTCGCGGCCCAAGGTCGACAAGCTGAAGGCCTATTTCCCCGAGCGGCTGAAGAAGGCGTAACGGCGGGGAGGGGGGCGTCGCCCCCCTCGTCAGTGATTGCCCGCGCTCGAGCCCGGGCGCAGGAATTCCTCGGCGGCGATGGCGAAATTCAGGTTCTGGGTATCCTTCAGCATGAAGGTGGTGATGCCCAGCAGGTTGCCGCGCGAATCGAACAGCCCGCCGCCGGACGAGCCGGGCGAGATGGGCGCGCTGGTCTGGACATATTGCTGGCCCTCGTGCCGGCGCTTCGACGAGACGAGACCCTCGCCCAGCGTCAGGTCGAGGCCGGAGGGGGCGCCGATCGTATAGGCGCGCTCGCCGATCACCACGTCCGAATGGCTGCGGATGGTGACGAAGCTCGGCAGGTCCGGCTTGTCGACCCGGATGATGCAGCGGTCCCCTTCCTCGTCGCGCAGCTTGATCGAGACGGGGCGCAGGTCCGACATATCCTCGTTCCTGAAGATGCCGAAGAACTGCTGGCCTTCGAGGACGTGGCAATTGGTGAACAGATGCTGGGCGGTCACCGCGACGGCAGAACCCTGGCTGTAACCATCCTCGAGATAGGGCTGGCCATTACGCATGGGCGCGGCGACGACGACCCAGACCGCGTCCTTCACCTTCTGAAAGACGCCCGAAGGGTCGAGAACCTGGGTCGCGACCGGCATCGGCAGGGTGGGCAGCGGCACCTGATCGCCGGCCTCGGCGGCGGCGGGCGGGCGGGCGGGCTTTCCGGGCTTGTCGGGGCGGCCCGGACGGGCGGGCGCGGCCGGTTCGTCCCCGGCGACATCGGGGCTGGAGGCGGTGGAGCCTTCCCGCGCCTCATCCTTGGCATAGAAGCCGACGGTGGTGTCGGGCGGCGTCGCCTCGGGCGGGCCGAGGCGGTCGGGCACGACGAATTCCGAGACGATGGCGGCGACCAGGCCCTTGTTCGCCGGCTCGTCGCCCGGCGGGAAATAATAGGTGAAGCCGACGAGGCCGTTTTCGCGCCGGTCGACCCGGCCGACAAAGCGCTGGCCGTCTTCCGTCCCCTCGAAGACGAAATAGGCGCCCATGTTGGTCGCCTTGGTTACCCGCTTTCCGCCGTCCTTCAGATTGCGGACAGTGTTGAAGAAGGTGAGGAAATCGGCTGCCGACATGGCGTCGATCACTTCGACGTCGAGGCGGCGCGATTCGTCGGCCGAGACGAAGGAGCGTCCGCCGCCGTCGCCGGGCTTGGTCTTGGTCAGCTGGACCGCCGGATAGCCGACGCGAAAGCCGAGATCCTGATTGATATAGGAGGTCCAGCCGACCTTCGCCCGTGCCTCCGCGCCGATGCGCAGCAGCTCCAGCGTCTGGTCGGTGGTCAGCGTGCCGGTGGGGCGGACGCCCGTGTCGCGCTGGAACGCCTTGATCGCATTGCGCGACGCCTCGTCCAGCGTGCCCGTCGCGATCTCGGTCGAATAGCCGGCCCAGATCAGGGCCAGCTGCAGGATGCGGGGATCGTTGGCCGCGGCGATTTCGGACAGCCCGTTGCTCGAATCGCCCTCGACCGAGCCGGCGGGGCCGGAGGGGGCTGCCGCCTCAGGGGCAGGGCGCGCGCCGCCCGGCCGGATGGAGCCTTTTTCGCCCGCCGCCGCGCCCTGCGCCGCGAGCGCCAGAACCATGATCGCCGCCGAAACGGACGATCCAAACCGCATCGCCATAAAAACGCCGCCTGTATGAGTTCCCCCTGAGGACACCGAGCCTATGCGATCCGGCCCCGCCGGCCAATCCCGGCGAGGGGCCGGGCGAAGAAATGCGGCGTCAACGTGTGACGAACAGCATTGTCTCGCCTCGGCGAAGCTGTTGGGCTAGGTTGCGCCCAGGAAACGGTCCGGTTCCCGTGCCGGGCCTGGGGGAGGCCCGGGACGGGCAGAGCATATCCACCGAGAGGGGAGACCATGAACAAGATTGTCGTTGGCGCTGTGACCGCCGTCGTGGTGGGCGTCGGGGCCGCCGCCGGCTGGTATTTCATCGGTAAGGAAAGCGGTCCCGGTGTCGCCGGTGTCTCGGGTGCGCCGCCGCTCGACTGCGCCAACATCAAGACCGATGTCGATGCGACGCTCGCGGCCCTGCCGCCGGAGCTGAAGGCGACCTATTCGGGTCTCGAATGCTCGGGCTCCAAGCTCAGTTTCGCGGAACTGCGCTTCGGCGTCCTTGGCGCGGGCGCGGTCGAGGAGGGCGCGGTCAAGATGACCGGTGTCGTCGTCGACGGCGGATTCGCCGCCAATGCGAAGAAAGTGTTCAACCCGGCATCCTATGTCGCCGGTCAGGCCCCCTCGGCCGAGCGGCTGCCCATCGCCTCGCGCATTACCGCGACCAAGGTGAATATCGGGCCGGAAACCGGCGGCGGCATCAGCTTCGAGAATTTCGAGATCGCGGACCTTTCGGCCCGGCAGTTCGCCAAGGCGCCGCCCGCGACCCTCGCCGACCTCGGCACCTCCGGCCCGGCCGAAGTCGCCGATCTGCTGCAGGCTTTCGGATTCTCCTCGATCGGCTTCAAGTCGATCGCCGGCGGCCCGCCCCCGGCGGAAGGCCAGACCGCGACGCCGGTGGTCTCCATCGCCTCGGTCGTGCTCTCGGCCTTCGACGGCCAGCGCCTCGGCGGCTTCGACCTGACCGGCCTGACCGGCAAGCCCGATTCCGGCAGCGGCAGCTTCGGTCTCGGCAGCCTGTCCCTCAAGGGGCTCGGCGTCGGCGACCTCGCCGCCATCTTCACCTCGGCCGCGGCCACCGGCATGGCCAATGCCGATGCCATGCAGGCCAAGGCCCTGCTGGCCATCAGCGCGGAATCGGCCAGTCTGAAGGATTTCAGCGTCGTCGGCTTCCAGGCCGCGACGGACGAGATCAAGATCGCCAGCATCACCCTCGACCAGTTCAAGGCGCTCAGCTTCTCGCAGCTGGCGATCGACGGCCTGTCCGGCCATGTCTCGGAAATCGGTTACGATTTCAAGCTGGCCCATCTCGCGCTCAAGGGCGTTGACGTCGGCGTGATGCTGCAGGATGTCGCCGCCGGCACCGCGACCGAGCCCGACTTCGCCAAGCTGAGGGTCGATGGCTATGACCTTTCGGACCTGTCCTTCGGGCCGAAGGACGGCGAGAAGGTCACCCTCGCCTCGATCGTCGCGACTTCGAGCGATTATGTCGACGGCATCGCGACCAAGGGCACGGGCAAGCTGACCGGCTTTGCCATGCCGATTTCCATCATCCCCGAGGAATACCGCGGCCCCTTCACCGATCTTGGCTATCCGACGATCAAGCTCGAGATGACGACGGATTACAGCTTCGATCCCAAGGCACTGTCGCTCGACGTCAAGGACGTGACCTTGAAGCTGATCGACGGTGGTGCGCTGTCGCTGAAGCTCAACCTCGGCAATTTCGACATGAAGGCGATCCAGGCGTCGTCCCAGTCGATGGAGCCGCCGGCGGCCCTGTTCGCGGCCAAGGTCGTTGCCGCCACGCTGGCCTATACGGATGACTCGCTGGTTTCCCGCGTGCTCAAGCTGATCGCCAAGGAACAGGCGACGACGCCGGAAGCCCTGCTGGAACAGGCCAAGGCGATGCTGAAGATGCAGGCGGACACGGCGCCGGGTCCGGTGACCAAGGCCTTCATCCATGGCCTCGAAGGCTTCGTCACCGGTCAGAAGAGCCTGACGATCAGTGTCGCGCCGTCGAAGCCCCTGTCCTTCGACGATATCGGCAACAAGTTCGAGAACCCCGAGGACGCAGCCGCCGCCCTCAAGCTGACCGCGGTCGGCAAGTAACGCGAACATGAGGGGCGCCGTCGGCGCCCCTCATTCTTGCCGGCGCCGGCTCGGTCCGCCGCCGGAACCAACGGGCAGGGTCAATGCGCCGCATCATCCTGATCATTCTCGCCGTCCTGGTCCTGCTCGGCATTGCTGCCTACCAGTACCGCTTCGCCTTGCTCGCCTTCATGGTGACGCCGTCCGGCGCCTTCGATGCGGCGAAGCTGCCACCCGCTCCGGACTATAGCCGGCCCGAGTCCTGGCTGGCCCTGCCCGAGCGACAGGATTCGGCCGACGAGGTGCCGGCGGGCGCCGTGCCGGGCGACAATCAGGGCCGGGCCCCGGCCGATGTTTTCTATGTCCATCCGACGACTTATGTCGATCCCGCGGGCTGGAACGCCCCCTGGGACGACCCGGACGCCGCCGAACTCGCCGCCGAACTGACCCAGGCTTCCGTCTTCAACGGATGTTGCCGTGTCTTCGCCCCCTATTATCGTCAGGCGACGCTGGCCACCTTCATGGAGGAGAGCCGGGCCGACGGCCGCGCGGCTCTCGAGGTCGCCTATGGCGACGTCGAACGGGCGTTCCGTCAATATCTGGCTGCCCGTGCCGACGACCGGCCCTTCATTCTCGCCGGCCACAGTCAGGGGGCCCTTCTGCTGCAGCGCCTGCTGGCGCGGGTGGTCGCGCCCGATCCGGCCCTGCGGGCCCGGCTCGTCGCCGCCTATGCCGTCGGCTATCCGTTGCCGCTCGACCAGTTCGATGGCGTGCTGGCGCCGCTCGGCCCCTGCAAGGCTTCGGGCATGACCGGCTGCGTGCTGACCTGGTCGTCGGTCCTGCGCGGCGGTGACGCCGGCTTCTATCAGCGCCGGGCGGAAATCTGGAACCCGGCCTCGGCCACCGGCTTTTCGCCCGTGGCCGGGCGCCCCATCCTCTGCGTCAATCCGATCAGCTTCCGGATGGACGACATCCAGATCCCGCGCGAGGCCAATCGGGGCGGCACGGTGCATTCGATGATCTCGGACGGGCCGGAGCCGCTGACCCGCGGTCTCGTCGATGCCCAGTGCCTCGACGGCATCCTGCGCATCTCGGAGCCGGAGCCCTTCGTTTTCCGGGCGATCCTGCTGCCCGGCAAGGACTATCACATCTACGATTACGCCCTGTTCTGGCAGGACATCCGGCTCGACGCCATCGCCCGGGTGAATGCCTATGTCGCGGCGCGCGCTCCCGCGCCTGTGCCGGCGCAGATGCCCTGAACCTGAACCTGAGCCGGTGCAGGCCCCCTGAGATCGGTCAGCGCGCGCCGATCTGGGCCTGACGATAGGGCCGCCACAGGCCTTCAGGCTGGGCGAGGCGGTCGGCGATGATGCGCAGGGCGAGCGGATTATGGGCGAGACCGAGGTGGCTGGAGAAAACCTCCACGCTCTCGTGCATCGGCCCTTCCGCCTCGAGACAGGCGCGCCATGACACGAGGCCGTCAGTCGGGCTGTAGATCGCCGTGGTCGGCACCGGTGGTGCCTTGGAGATACGCTCGCGCATCGAGCCGACCGCGAGACGCAGCGCCTCGATCAGGCTGACCGGTGCGTCTTCGCTGAACACGTCTTCCGAAGGCTGGCGGGTCGGGGTGCCGAGCGTGATCACCGTGCGGACCGAGCCCGGCCGGCTCTTGGCCGCTTCGCGGGCATAGATGCCGCCGACGGAGACGCCGATCAGGCTGACCCTTGTGCCGTGCAGATCGGCGAGATGGGCCACGCGGGCCTGGAGGATGGACATGACATCCGGCCGGGGCCCCAGATTGAAGCCCTGATCCCAGCCGTAGACGGCATAGCCCCGGTCGGCGAGGAACTGGCGCAGGGGCCAGGTGGCGATATCCCCGGTCAGAAATTCGGGAATGACCAGAACGGGATGGCCATCGCCCCTTGCCGTCGCCGACAGAAAACCCCAACTGGCAGCAAGGCCCGCCAATTCGAGGCCGGCCCGGGCCTCCGCCGCCAGCAGGAAGGAGCGGCGAAAGAAACTGAAGGCGCTGGTGATGCGGTCTGCCATGTCCTGCCTGTCGCGGCGTCTGTCGTGTTTATAATACGCCCAATGCCAACAAGGCGACTATCGCATCTGTCCGTCCTGGTGCATTGATGGACAAAAGGCGAAGACAAGGCCGAAGGAGAGCGCAATGCTGGGGAAACTGGGGAAGCTCCTGACCGATAATCCGCTGACCGGCATCGCTGCCGCGGCAATCGACAAGGCCACGGGCAAGGCGCCGGCCGGTTCGGCTCATCAGTTCAGTTTCGAGGCGCTGCGCGGCGGGGCCCTGCCTCTGTCGCAATTCGCCGGCAAGCCGCTGCTGGTCGTCAACACCGCCTCGAAATGCGGATTCACCCCGCAGTACAAGGGGCTCGAGGCGCTTTACGAGAAATATCACGACCGGGGCCTCGCCATCGTTGGCGTGCCGTCCAACGATTTCGCCAATCAGGAGCCGGGCGGCGCCGACGAGATCGCGGAATTCTGCGAGATCAATTACGGCGTCACCTTCCCCCTCGCCGCCAAGGTGCCGGTAACGGGCGAGGAGGCGCACCCCTTCTTCAAATGGCTCGCGGACGAGCGGCCGATGGCGCGTCCGCGCTGGAACTTCCACAAATATCTGTTCGACGGTCAGGGGCGGCTGGTCGAGGCCGTCGCTTCGGTCACCAGCCCGTCGACGCTGGCGCCCGCCATTGAAAAACTGCTCGCCACCCCGGCCAAATAGACCATGTCTTTACCATCGGACTGGTCGAATGCTGGAGTGGAGAAGCCGTGGCGGCCTATGGTCCGCCGGTAACGAGGTAGCGTGAACTGATGCATTCGATCGACAAGGATCCGGCCCCGCCGTCCACCCTGCTCGCCCTCGCCGAAGTGCGGGCGCTGGCGGAATTGTTGCAGTCGATCCAGGCGACGCCGCTGCTGCGCCTGGCGCCCCGGGGCGATGGTCACCCGGTGCTGGTGCTGCCGGGCTTTCTCGCCAGCGACCTGTCGACCGTGCTGTTGCGCCGCTTCCTGAAGCACCGCGGCTATACCGTCCATGCCTGGGATCTCGGCCGCAATCTCGGCCCCAACGCCGCGGTGGAGGAGGGGCTGCGCGAGCGCCTCGTCGATATCGTGCGCGAGCACGGGCGCAAGGTCTCGATCATCGGCTGGAGCCTTGGCGGCGTCTATGCCCGGGAAATCGCCCGCGAGGCACCGCAACTGGTGCGTCAGGTGATCACCCTCGGCAGCCCCATCGCCGTCGGTCCGAAATCGACCAATGCCTGGCAGATCTTCGAGCGCCTGAGCGGCCAGTCGGTGGACGAGGTGGCTCAGGAATATGTAGAGCGCCTGCGCCAGCCGGTCGAAGGTGTGCCCTCGACCGCGATCTTTTCCAAGTCGGACGGAATCGTCGCCTGGCGCGGCTGCCTCGAGGCGGATGGTCCCTTGCGCCAGAACATCAGGGTGCGGGGCAGCCACTGCGGTCTCGGCCATAATCTGTCGGTGCTGTTCATCATCGCCGACCGACTGGCGCAGGCCGAAGGCGCGTGGAAACCCTTCGTTCCCAGGGCGCCCCTGTCCTTTTTGCTCCCGGGGGGCGACCACCATCGCCGGTTGGCATCCGCTTGACCGCGCGCAGCGAATTGGCGACGACTGACAAATTATCGGAAACAACCGACCAGAGGCCATGTCACAAGCCCTGCCCATTCCCTTGAGCGACGAAGAAAAGGCGGCGGCCCTGCGCCGCATGAAGATCATGGCGGGGTCGATGATCCTCGTCATGGCCGCCGTCTTCCTGGCCAGCCGGTTCCTCGCGCCCATGACGCCCTGGGTCGAAATTCCAGGGGCCTTCGCCGAGGCGGCGCTGGTCGGCGGTCTCGCCGACTGGTTCGCGGTCACGGCCCTGTTCCGCCACCCCCTGGGCATTCCGATCCCCCACACGGCGATCGTGCCGCGCAATCAGGCGCGGATCGGCAGCACGCTGGGCCGCTTCGTCGCCAACAACTTCCTGAAGCCTGAAGAGGTGACGGCGAAACTGCGCCAGATCGACCTGCCGCGCATCATCGCCGACTGGCTGGACAAGCCGGAAAATCGCCACCGCGCGGCCGAGCGCATGGCGAAATCCGTGCCCGGCATCCTGAACGCCCTCGATGACGAGGATGTCGGCCGCTTCATGCAGACCAATCTGTCGGCCCGGGTGCGAGATATCGGCGTCGCGCCGATCCTCGGCCAGATCGTGCAGCTGCTGACCAACGAGGGGCACCACCAGCGCCTGCTCGACGAATTGCTGGAGAGAGCGGCGCGCCTCGTTCATGACAACCGCGAATTGATCGAGAAGCGGGTGGACGAGCAATTGCCGCGCTGGCTGCCCAAGGCCGTCGACCGCGCGGTCTATCAGAAGGTGCTCGCGGCCCTCGACAACACGCTCGAGGAAATCCGTAATCCCGAGGGGCCCTGGCGCCAGCAGTTCGACGAGGCGACGAGGGCCTTCGTCCACGAACTCCGCACCAGCCCCGAAATGCGGGCCAAGGGCGAGGATTTCCTGCACCGCCTGCTGAGCAACGACACGCTGAAGCAATATTTCCGCGATATCGCCCGCAGCCTGAAGGAGCGCATCCAGAAGGACGCCCTGTCGGACGATTCCGCGCTGCGTCGCCAGATCGACAGCGCCATGCGCGTCTATGGCGAGACCCTGACCCGCGATCCGGCGATCCGCGAGACGTTGCAGCACTGGATCGAACAGGCGGTGAATTCGACCGTGGTCGGCCGGCGCGAACAGATCGGCGAATGGATCGGCTCCATCGTGCAGAAATGGGATCCGGACACGATCGTGACCAAGCTGGAAACCCAGGTCGGCCGCGATCTTCAGTTCATCCGCATCAACGGCACGGTGGTCGGTGGCCTGATCGGACTGTGTCTCTATCTGGTCGAGCGCCTGATCTGAGGTAACGGGGGGCCGGCATCGCCTGCCGCATTCACGCTTGCAATTCTGCGTGCGAAGGCGAAATGTTCGCGTGGGGCGCAGCGGCCGCGGGTGGAAATACACGGGACGCTGGTGATTCTGCGGGGTGCGCCCGATGGCGGAGGTTGACACCATGGCGGAGCGAAGCCCGGTGTTCCAGATTGCAGCCAGCGCAGAGTCTTTCGAAACTCTGCTCGATGCCCTTCCCGCGCCCATTTTCGTGATGGGGCGCGACCATGGGATCGTGATCGCCAATGCGGCGGTGTGCCAGTTTTTCGGGGTCTCGCGCGAGGCGTTGCTTGAAAAGGGCGACGCTGCTGTGCTGGGCGAACAGCAGCGCAGCACGGTCCGGCAGGTCAATGACCGGGTCTTCGATACCGGGCAGCCGATCGACAACGAGGAGGTCGTGCCGAACGGTCGCGGGGGGCTGCGTGTCGTCAGGACATCGAAACGCCTCGTTCATCTGGACACAGCGTCCGGGCGGCAGCCGTTCATCGTCGCCTATATTCTCGACATCACCGAAGTCCGCGAGACCGAGGCCAACGCGCGTTACCGGGCGGAGCATGACGACCTGACCGGCTTGCTGAATCGTGGGCAATTCCTGTCCCGATTGTCCGCCGCGACGGGGGAGGCGGCCGATACCGGCAAGCTGGGTGCGCTGCTCATGCTCGACGTCGATGGCTTCGCGGCGATCAACGATCTTCACGGCAGCATTCTGGGCGACGAATTCCTGCGTAATCTGGCGCGGCGCCTCACCGGCCTCGTGCGCAGCAGCGATGTACTGGCTCGCATCGACGGTGACTGCTTCGGCATCATCGTTTCCGAGTTGCGTCGGCTGACCGATGTCGATCGCCTGGCCGAGCGCGTCCTGTCGGCGATCGGTGCTCCGCTGACGCTGGGCGGGCACGAATTTTCCCCTTCGGTTTCCATTGGCGCGGCGATTTTTCCGGTCGATGCCAGCACGGTCGAAGGTCTCGTGCGGCGTGCCGAGAACGCGATGCTGCGGTCTCGCAGGACCAAGCGCCACGCCTATCTGAGGGCGGATGGCACCAGCCCGGAAGAAATCCGTTCGGGCGAGCATCTGGCCCGGGACATGCGGGAGGCTCTCGGTCGCAACGAGTTCTACCTGGCTTTCCAGGCGCAGGTCGACGCCCGCACGGGTGAAACCACCGGCTTCGAAGCGTTGGCGCGCTGGCACCATCCCGAGCAGGGCCCGATATCGCCGGAAATTTTCATCGGCCTCGCCGAGGCGACGGGGTTCATCCATGAACTCGGGCGCTGGGTTCTGATCGAAGCCTGCCGCAAGGCCAAGGCCTGGCCCTGGCCGCTGCGGGTCGCGGTCAACGTCTCGCCGGTTCAACTCGAATCTCCGGATTTCCCGTTGTCGGTCGAGGCTGCGCTGGCCGAATCCGGCCTGCCTGTGGAGCGCCTGGAAATCGAGGTGACGGAGAGCGCGCTGCTCGGCAATACCGAGCAGGTGGTGCTCGCCATCGACCGGCTGAAGGCGCTCGGTGTCGCCATTGCCCTTGACGATTTCGGCACCGGATGGTCGTCGCTGGCGACGCTTCAGCGGTTCCGTTTCGATCGCCTGAAAATCGACCGCACCTTCGTCGAGCGCATGGAATATGACACACGCTCGCTGGCGATCGTGCGCGCGGTACTCAACCTCGGATACGCCCTTGATGTCCCGGTGACGGCGGAGGGGGTCGAGCAACTGGGCCAGTTGGTTGCCCTCCGCCAGATGGGGTGCACCGAAATCCAGGGCTTTCTGCTGGGCCGCCCGGAGGTCGAGGCGACACTGGTGACGATGGCGCCCTGGAACGCCAGATCGGTTGCGGGCATGGAAGACGGGCGAGGGGGCGGGGCATCGGGCACACCGGCTTCGGTCCGCCCCTCCGGACGTTCAGGGGGCGCGGAAGCGTAACCGATAGGGATGCGAACCTGCGCGCCCGGCTCTGAGTTTGTCCGGTCCCCCGGGCGGGCGGATTTCCGGGCAGGCTTCCTGGAGTATCGGCAGAATGATTGTCATTCCGCCGAGGCTCCAACCTTTTGATTTGATGCGTCTTCCGACGGCCGAGCCGTTTCCGCTTCGCCTCTAGCGTTTTACCTTGCGGTCCAGAAAGTCGTGGACCAGCGCGGCGATCTCGGGGCCGCGGCTTTCCAGGGCGAAATGCCCGGCGTCGAGCAGATGGATTTCCGCCGACGGTTGATCGCGCCGGTAGGCTTCGGCCCCTGCCGGCAGGAAGAAGGGATCGTTCCGGCCCCAGGTCGCCAGCACGGGCGGATGCTGCGTGCGCAGGTAGCGCTGGAATTCGGGATAGAGCGAGACATTGCTCTGATAATCGCCGAACAGGTCGAGCTGAATCTCGGCATTGCCCGGCCGCGCCAGATAGGCCGCATCGAGCGCCCAGGCATCCGGCGTCAGGCTTTCCGGATTGGAAACGCCATGGGTGTATTGCCACTGTACCGTCTCGGGTTTCAGAAAGCCGCGCAGCGCCTCGCGGTTGGCGTCGGTCGGGTCCTTCCAATAAGCCTGGATCGGGTTCCAGCCGTCGCTCAGGCCTTCGAGATAGGCGTTGCCGTTCTGCGAGACGATGGCGGTGATCCGCTCCGGGTGACGCAGCGCGAGGCGGAAGCCGACGGGCGCGCCATAGTCGAAGACATAGAGCGCGTAATGCGACAGGGCGAGGCGCTCGGTGAAAGCCTCGGTAACCTTGGTCAGGTTCTCGAACGTATAGGCGAATTCGCCGCGCGGCGGCGCGACGGTCTGGCCGAAGCCCGGCAGGTCGGGCGCGACCACGTGATAGCGGTCGGCCAGCGCCGGGATCAGATCACGGTACATATGCGACGAAGTCGGGAAACCGTGCAGCAGCAGGACGGTCGGCGCTGCCGGGTCGCCCGCCTCGCGGTAGAACATGGTGACGCCGGCGACGTCGACCGTGTGGTAGCTGGTGGCACGGGCCGGTGCCGGCGTCGAAGCGGCCGAGGCGTCGAGCGGCGACAGGCAGGCTGCAGTCAGCAGGGAAAGGGCGATGAGGCGCATGGTGATCCTTTTGGGTTGATAACCACTAAACATGGCCAATAACGGTTACTGAAAAGGAAGTAACTTGTAAATCGGGATTTACCGGTTATCCTGGTCGCTGCCGGATGTCGCCGGCCCTCCCCCGGAGACCGCCTTGCCGGACCTGCGCCCCGCCCCCTTTTTCATCGCCGATGATCGGGCGCTGGATTTCCTCAATTCCATCGCGTCACCCGCGGGCGCGCCGATCGAGTGGATCGCCGATGGGCGCGACCTGCTGGACTGGATGGTGGCTGCGGGTCTGTTGCCGGCGGAGGTCGCCGCGCGCTACCGCGCCGAAGCCGTGCTCGACGAACTCGATTCGGTTGCCGCCCGGGCCCGGGCGCTGCGCGAATGGTTCCGCGGCCTGATGGCGGCACATGCGGGAAGACCGGCGGAACCGGCGCTGGCCGCTGAAATCGAGCCGCTGAACCGGTTGCTGCGCCGGGATATTCGCCATCGGGAAATCGGCCTCGCCGAGGCGGGCGCCGGTGCGGAGGCAGGGCAGGGCGTGCTGCGCTGGCGCGATATCCGCCAGTTCGCTACGCCGGACTCGCTGCTTGCGCCGCTGGCGGAAGTAATGGGCGATCTGCTCTGCCGCCGCGACCTTACCCTGGTGCGCCCCTGCGAGGGGGGGGGCTGCACCCTGTGGTTCTTCGATGCCAGCAAACGCCACGGCCGGCGCTGGTGCAGCATGGCCGCCTGCGGTAACCGGGCGAAGGCCGCCGCCCATCGGAGTCGGCAACGCCCGAATCTTCGCTGCGATTAGATCGGCACGATTGATAACCTCTGAAAAATAAAATAATAGGTTATCAATGGTCGGCCATCGGGGCCGACCCCGATCTGTCCGAGGTAACGACATGAAGACGATGTTTATGCGCGCGGTCGCCCTTGCGGTCGCGGCGGTAGGTGCGTTTGCGCCCGCGATGCAGGCTGAAGCCCAGGTGGCGAAAAGCGGGGCGGTATTGCCGCTGTCCCTCGCGATGGAGGCGGCGAGCGCGGCCATCGCGGCCTGCGAGGCCGGCGGCTATAATGTCTCGGTCGCCGTCGTCGACGCTTCGGGCGTGGTGAAGCTGCAGGCCAAGGGCGATCACAGCACGATCCACACCAGGGATTCGAGCTTCCGCAAGGCCTATTCCGTGGTCACCCTCGGCCCCGTGTTCAAATTCGAGACCAGCGGCGATCTGGCGGCGCTGGTGGCGAAGAGCCCGGCCGGGCCGGCGCTGGCCTCGCTTCCCGACATATTGCCGCTGGCCGGCGGCGTCGCCATCAAATCGGGCGATGAGATCATCGCCGCCATCGGGGTCGGCGGCGCGCCGGGCGGCGACAAGGACGAAGTCTGCGCGCAGGCCGGCGTCGCCCGCATCCGCGACCGCATCCCGACCGGACCTCATGCGTCCTGAGACGCGGAAAATTTCCCGGTCCGGGGCGTAACCTGCCGCTGCGCTCCGGCGAACCTGTCAATACGGCCCCGGAGACGACCGGGGCTGTCGGCGGAAGAGAAGAAAAGCCGCTGCCCCCCACCCCCGATGTTATCTGGAGCATACCATGAGCAGGACCGGTCTTACTCTCGCCGCGGCGGCCGCCGCCCTCTTTTCCGCTGGCAGCATGATGCTGGCGCCGGTCGCGGCCAATGCGGCGGGCGGCGTGCATTGCGTCGGCGCCAATGCCTGTAAGGGCCAGAGCGCCTGCAAGACCGCCACCAATGCCTGCAAGGGCCTCAACGAGTGCAAGGGCCAGGGCTTCGTCGAACTCGACAGCAAGGCGGCCTGCGAGTCCGCTGGCGGCCACGTCGGCTGATAGCGGAAGGATCGCGGCCGCGCAGCCCACGGCCGTCCGGCGCGCACCCCCCGACGCCGGACTGCTCCGCGCGGTCCACGATCTTTCCCGGCACGGATCCGGCGCGCCCCCCGGATCCGTGCGCCCCTTGGCCCACGGGCGCGGACAGGAGAATTCGCCGTGCGCCTCGCCGCCCTCGCGCTGATGCTCGCCGCCGCCGCGCCCGTCGCGGCCAACGCCGGCAAACCCGTCGTCGTGGAACTCTTTACATCGCAAGGGTGCTCGTCCTGCCCGCCCGCGGACGATTATCTGCGCAGTCTCGCAGCGGCCGGGGACGATGTCCTGCCCCTCGCCTTCCATGTCACCTATTGGAACCAGCTTGGCTGGTCCGATCCCTATGCGCTGGAGGCGGGCACGCAGCGTCAGCGCCTCTATGCCTCGTTGCTCGGCCAGCGCCAGGTCTATACGCCGCAAATGGTGATCGACGGCCGCTGGCAGGCGGTCGGCTCGGATCGCGCCGCCGTCGGCCGCCTGATCCGCGACGCCGCGGCGAAGACCGAAGCCGTCGCCATCGAGGCGCGGCGCGAGGGTGCTGATGTCGGCATCCGTATCGGCGCCGCCCCGGCGGCCGGGCGTGGCCTGATCCTCCTCGTCGGTTACGATCCCGAGCATCGCACCGCCGTCGGCCGGGGCGAGAACGGCGGTCGCACCCTGACCGAGGCCAATATCGTGCGCAGTCTCGATATCGTCGGCGAATGGCGGGGCGACAGCCTGGAGCTGCGGGCTCCCCTCGGCGAGGGTGCGCGTTTCGCCATTTTGCTTCAGGCCGGGGACGGGCGCATCATCGGCGCGGCCCGCGCGGATTAATCGACGGCCAGCACGGCCGGCGCCGCCTTCAGCCGGGCGATGTCCCGCACCGGCGGCGCCCCGAACAGGCGGCGATATTCCCGGCTGAACTGGGATGGGCTTTCGTAACCGACGGCGTGGCCGGCGCTGGCGGCGTCCGAAGCCTCGGCCAGGATCAGGCGCCGTGCTTCCTGCAGGCGGATCTGCTTCTGGAACTGCAGGGGGCTCATGGCGGTCACCTGCTTGAAGTGTAGATGCAGCGCCGATGGGCTCATGCAGGCAATGGCGGCCAGCGCCTCGATCGACAGGGGGGCCGTGTAATTTTCCTTGATCCAGGCGATCGCCCGGTTGATCTGGCGCATCCGGCCTTCGCCGGCCGCGATCTGGCGCAGGCGCGCGCCCTGATCGCCCCGCAGCAGGCGGTAAAGGATTTCCCGCTCGGCCAGCGGCGCCAGCGCCGCGATGTCGGGGGGACTGTCCAGCAGGCGGACGAGCCGGGTCATGGCGTCGATCATTTCCGCCGTCAGGGTGCCGACGGCGATGCCGGGCATGGGCATGGCCGGCGCCGGGCCGGCATCGGTCTCGAGGATCAGCGCCGCCAGCAGATGCGGATCGAGATCGAGCCGCAGGGAGGCATAGGGCGCCTCGGTGACCTGCCCGGTCACCGGCACGTCGATGGAAACGATCAGGTAACGGGCCGGGTCGTAGACGTGGAGCGCCTCGCCGCTGATCACCTGCTTGCTGCCCCTGGCGACGATGCAGAGCGCCGGCTGATACAGCACATGGGTGGGCGCGGAGGGCTGGCGCGCCGCGAACAGCGACAGGCGCGGGATGGCGGTCTTCAACGCGCCGTCGCCGCCGGTGAATCGTTCAATGAGATCGGCCAAGGCCGAGACCGCCGTCATGGTGAAGCCCCCATCCTGGCCAAAGGTTCCATGCCGCCATGGTCCCCGCCCGTCGGCTGCCGGTCAAGCACCGCTGGAGGATCGTGCAATGATCGTCGAGGATCGGTCTACCGCCCGGCTTGGCTGCGGGAGCACGGTGTTCCGGCGCCGCGATGCGACGCAGATGAAGGAATGCAGCCATGACCACCATCGACAAGATCATCCTGATCACCGGCGCCAGCAGCGGCATCGGCGAGGCCGCCGCCCGTCTGCTGGCGGCGCGGGGCGCCCGGGTCGTCCTCGGCGCCCGCCGGCTGGATCGCCTCGCCCGTATCGTGGGCGAGATCGAGGCGGCGGGCGGCCGCGCCCGGGCGATGGCGCTCGACGTGACCGATGCGGCGCAGATGAGGGCCTTCGTCACCTTCGCCGAAGCCGAATTCGGCGCGCCCGATGTCATCGTGAACAATGCGGGTCTCATGCCGCTGTCGCCCATGGCCGCCCTGAAGACGGAGGAATGGGAGCGCATGGTCGATGTGAACATCAAGGGCGTGCTGAACGGTATCGCCGCCGTGCTGCCCGGCTTCCTCGGCCGCAAGGCGGGCCATGTCGTCAACATCGCCTCGATCGCCGCGCATCGGGTCATTCCAACCGCCGCCGTCTATTGCGCGACGAAATTCGCCGTGCGCGCCCTGTCCGAAGGCCTGCGCATGGAAAGCCCGGACATCCGCGTGACCGTGGTCAGCCCCGGCGTCGTCGAATCCGAACTGGCGGAGACGATCACCCATGAAGCGACGCGCGAGATGATCGAGAATTATCGCGCTTCCGCCGCGCTCACCGCCGACGCCATCGCCCGGGCCATCGCCTATGCCATCGAGCAGCCCGAGGATGTCGACGTGAACGAAATCATCGTCCGCCCGACAAGGGCCGCCTGAAGAGGCTTCAGGCCAGCACTGCCGCCGCGAGGGCGGGCATCCCGGGCACCGTGACCTCTGCCCCGGCCTCCAGCCCCTCGGGCGGCAGGCCGGGGCGGTTGAGCCAGTAGCTGCGATAGCCGAACCAGCGCGCCCCCACCGCGTCCCAGCCGGCCGAGGCGACGAAGCCTATATTCCCGGCCGACAGGCCGAAGGCCTCGGTGCCGAGGGCATAGGCGGCCCGGTCCGGCTTGTAGGTCTTCGCCGCGTCGGTGCTGAGCACATGGTCGAACAGACCGTGCAGGCCGCTGTTGGCGAGCGCGCGGTCGAGGAAGGCGCGTGAAGGATTGGCCAGCACGGCCAGGCGAAGGCCGGCCTGCCGCAGGGTTCCGAGGGCAGGCGCGACATCCGGGAAGGCGGCGATGGTGGCGAAACCGCCCAGCAGGCTGTCGCGATCCCCGGACGACAGGGCGAGGCCGAGGGAGGCCACGGCGAAATCGAGGGCACCGGCGATGCAGCGCTCGAAAGGTTCATAACGGCCGGCCGCCACACGCAGCCAGGTATATTCGAAGATGCGGCCGCGCCAGGCGGCGGACAGCGCGGCCCCCTTGCCGGGAAAGATCGCCTCCGCCCGGGCGAAGACGGGGGCGAGGTCGAACAGGGCGAAACCGTCGAAGGCCAGCGCCTTCGGCCGGGTCGCCGCCAGGGCGGGGCGCCGGCCAGCCACCAGCAGGGCGGCCGCCCCGGCGCCGATCATCTGGCGGCGGTCGAGGGCGAGGGGATGCGATGTCACGGGTTTCATGGGGGCCTCAATATCGGGTGGTCAGTTCGGTCAGCCAGGCGGGCGAGAGATCGACCAGGAGGGTTTCCACGCTGCGGTCGACGCCGCTGAGGATGAAGACGCCGAGCAGGCCGAGCATGGCCCCCAGCAAGCGCTTGCCGCCCGTGCCGGCGCCGAGCAGGTGGCGGCGCCAGCGCATCATCGCCTCGCGCGAGGCCAGGCCGATCAGGACGAGGGGCAGCGCCGCGCCGATGCCGAAGGCGGTCATGACCAGGGCGACCTGACCAAGGTCGCGGCCCTGCGCGGCGAGCACCGAGGCGGCCCCCAGCGTCGGCCCGACACAGGGCGACCAGACCGCCCCCAGCAAAAGGCCGAGGCCGAACTGGCCAGCGGGGCCGCCGGGCTGCAGCCCGCTCAGCCGTTGCCCCGCCCAATTGCCGACCGGCCCGGCGAGGGCGCTCAAACGGTCCTGCAGGGCCGGCACCAGCAGCGTCACGCCCGCGCCCAGCAACAGGACGGCGCCCGCGCGCCGCACGACGGCACCATCGAAGCCGAGGCCATAGCCGATGGTGGCGACGAAGAGCCCGATGGCGACGAAGGACAGGGCAAGGCCTGTGGCAAGGCCGAGCGGACCCAGCGGGTGCCGCGCCCCGGCAGCGCCCAGCACGATGGGCAGCAGCGGCAGGACGCAGGGCGACAGGATCGACAGGACCCCGGCCAGAAAGGCCAGGGCTTCGTGACCGAACATGATACGCCGCCTTCAGGGCGCGACGGCGCTGTGGATCAGCGCGGCGATGGAGCCGGGCTGGGTGTCGCCGATGGAACGGCCGGTCTCGACCTTGCCGCGATAGGCGATCAGCGTGCTCTGGCTGCGGGCATCGAAGGTGCGGACGATATCGGCCTGCCGGTCGAAATCGACCTCGAACACCAGCAGGGTCTCGTTGCCGGGGGCGGCCAGCAGGCTGTCGATGATCGGGCGCTGCGCCCGGCAGGTCGGGCACCAGTCGGCGGCGATGTCGATCAGGATGGGCGCGCCGATGGCCTGCGCCTCGGCGAAGGCGGCGGGATCGAAGGGCAGGCGGCTGCCGGACCAGGCCGGGCCGGCAAGGGCGGCAAGGGTGGGCACGGCCAGAAGGGTGGCCAGAAGCTGGCGTCGGTTCATCGGATTGTCCTTGGGGTCAGAGATCGCCCAGCCAGCGCAGCAGCAAGGCGGGCTCGAGCCGGCGGCGGTAATCGGCGGTCAGGAAACTGTGGGCGATGATGCCGCCCCGCGTGACGACATAGGTGGCGGCGAGCGGCAATTCCCAGCTGTCGTCACCGTTGCGCGCGGGCAGGTCGACACCGAAGGCGGCATAGATCGGCCGCAGACGGGCATCCAGCGCATAGACGAGGCCGAACTGGCGCGCGACCCTGTTGCCAACGTCCGAGAGCACGGGGAAAGCCAGATTCAGCTTCTGCCGCATGTTCATGGACTCGTCGGGCAGGGTGGGGGCGATGGCGACCAGGGTCGTGCCGCGTTCCGCGATGGCGGGCAGGTATCGTTGCAACGCCGCCAGTTGCAGATTGCAATAGGGGCACCATTCGCCGCGATAGAAGGTGACGACCAGCGGTCCCTTTTGCAGCAGGTCGCGGCTGTCGACCGTCCGGCCGGTGGCGTCCGGCAGGGTGAAATGCGGCATCGCATCGCCGATGCTTAGGGCCCTGCCGGCGATGCCGCTGTCGGCCAGCGCGGCCATGGCGTCGGCCATCAGGGCGACGACATCGCCGGGGGCCTGCGCCGCGAAGTCGCGGGTGAGATGTTCGAGTTGCTGTTCCAGCTCTCCGGCCACTATCGCCTCCATGCCCTCGTGTCGACCGGCATCGCGGTCTCACATCGGGGTTCGCCGGCAGGGTCCGAAGGTTTCATGCCGGCAGGGCATGGGAGGTCTGACGAGGGCGGGACGCACACCCGCCCTCGGCCCCGCGGTCAGGCGATCAGCAGGAAATCCGCCTTGGCCAGGGTCTCGACGCCGTCGAGGACGGCGATTTCGATGGCCGCGATCGCGCCTCTGCCGTCCGCGTCGTAGGACAGGGTCTTGCTGTCGGTGTCGAACAGGAAGGTCGGGGCATCGCGGTTCGGGCGGGGCGCGTCATTGGCGATGACATAGAAGGTCTCGCCCACGACGGTGGCCCGGATCGAGATGACATCCTCCCCCCGGGTGAAGTCCGTGATCCGGTCGACGCCGTCGCCGAACGCGGCATAGCGGAATTCATCCCGGCCGCCGCCGCCGGTCATGGTGTCGTCGCCCGCGTTGCCGATCAGCAGGTCATCGCCCGCCCGGCCGACCAGGATGTCGTCGCCGGCCATGCCGTCGAAGACATCGGCCCCGTCGCTGCCATGGAAGGCATCGCCGAGGTGCGAGCCGCGAAACTGCTCGATCGAGGTGATGACATCGCCCGCGGCATCGCCGGTGTTCAGCGAGGCGTCGAGCAGGTCGACGGTGACGGCATTGTCGTAACGCAGGAGATCGCGGCCGGCGCCGCCGTCGATCCGGTCCGCTCCGGCGCCACCGATCAGAATGTCGTTGCCGTCGCCGCCACTGATGCGGTCATTGCCGGCGCCGCCGTCGATCTGGTCCTTGCCCGCGCCGCCCGCCAGCGTATCGCCATAGGCCGTGCCGATGATGACGTCGTTGTCGGCCGTCCCGTCGGTGACCAGCGGCCCCGCCGCGGTATCGAGCACGCGGGACAGGGTCTGGCCGTCGTCGGTCCAGGTCAGCTGCACCCGGCCGTCGCCGAGGGCATCGAGATCGAACCAGCCGCCGTCGGCATCGGTGATCTTCAGGGTGGCGCCGACCCGGTGGCCATCCGCGTCGAGCTGCTGTAACACGATGCGGTGATCGTCGCCGCCCGAAACACCGTCGCCGTCGACACCGAAGGCGAGCAGCACGCCGCCGTCCGGCAGGGCGACCAGCGAGACATCGCCCAGATGCTCGGCGCTGGAACCGGTCCAGCGGCCGCCCGCGATCCGGGTCAATTCACCCTGCTGGTGCAGGCCGGCGTCGAATTGCACGAGGTAGGGCACATTGCCGATCTCGACCACGGCGAAGATGTCCTTGTTCGTCGCCGATGTGGCCGCGACCAGGGTGGGCGCGCCCGAGAGCGCGCCAAGGTCGATCGCCGTGTTGAAGGTTCGCGCCACGGTGCCATCGGGCCGCAAGGCGGCGAGCGACAGGGCCAGGGCCGAGACCGAGGCCGCGTTGATCCAGAGCACGCCGAGCTGGCCGCCCGCCCGCTCGATCAGGACGCCGGTCCCCACGGGCGAGGTGTCGAGCACGACCGCCGCCGGCTGCGAGCCTCCGCCAGGCAGAACCACCTGGGCATAGAGCGTGGAGCTGTGGTCGTTGATCGGGATGCTGCTGCCGTAGTCTCGGACATAAGTTCCCACCCGGTCGTGATCGAGGCGATAGGTGTAGAGATAGGCCGCGCTGTCGAAGGCCATCGGATCGGCGGCATCGACGACCTCATGCGTCGAGATGTGCCAGTCTTCGCTTAGATAGTCGCCATAATATTCGCCGTCCTCTTCCCACTCGACCCAGAAGAGCTGCTCGAAATCTTCCTGTACGTCGTGGCCGGTCGCGAGATAGCGGTAGTCGGCATAGGCTGGACTTCCGCCCAGTTGATAGGCGGTGTGGAAGTCGAAGGTCGCAGTGCGTTCGATATAGGGCTCGGCATAGTCCGACGGCTCGCCCTCTTCACCGCGATAATCCGCCTGATTGCCGGACAGCAGGATACCCGTGCCGTCCGCCAGGGTGAGAACACTCGAGAAATGGGCGGGCGTGTTGCCCTCCCACCAGGTATCACCGCCGAGGTCGCCCCAGGGGCGCAGGGATTCGTCGGTGTTCGGGACAACGAGCACCGTCTCGCCCGCGCCGATACCGCCCAGCCTGTCCTGAGCCATGGCCGTGACCGTGGTCGCCGCGGCATCGGTCGCGCTCAGGTAATAGGTTGCCCGGCCGTTCAACACTTCGGTCGCGAAGGCCTGACCGTCAGCGACGACGGTCCGTTCACTCCAATAGCGCATGACGGCTCCTTTCGATGCGGTTCCCGCTTTCGTTGAGGGGCTATGCTATCGCAAATCTTCGAGGGAAACCTTGATGGGCATCATGCCCGCACGCGCTCGCTCTTGGGGTCGTAGAAGGGCTGCAATGAGACTTGTGCCGGGAAGCGCTCGGTGGCGATTTCGAGTTCGTAAGCGCCCGACAGCACGAAATCGGCATCGACGCCGGCCTCCCGCCGGACATAGCCGTAGCCGATGGCCTTGCCCAATGTGTAGCCGAAGCCGCCGGAGGACAGCCAGCCCACCCGCTCGCCGTCGCGGTAAATGGTCTCGCGGCCCAGCAGGACGGCGCGGGGATCGTCGACGGTAAAGCCCGCCATCAGCCGGGGCAGGGGCTTCGCCTTCGCCTCGACCAGCGCCTCCCGGCCGAGGAAGGGGATGCCGGATTTCAGCTTCACCGCGAAGCCGAGGCCGGCCTGATAGGGATTGTGGTCCGGTCCGATGTCCGAACCCCAGGCGCGGTAGCCCTTCTCGAGCCGCAGGCTCTCGATGGCACGGTAGCCGGCGTCGGCAAGACCAAGGTCCGCGCCCGCCGCGAACAGGGCGTCGTAAAGCGTCGCCGCGAATTCCGTGGGGACATGAAGTTCCCATCCCAGCTCGCCGACATAGGTGATGCGGATGGCGAGGACCGGCGCGCCGCCGATCTGGATCTGCCTTGCCGTGCCGAAGGGGAAGGCTTCGTTCGAGATGTCGGCGTCGGTCAGCCGCGCCAGAATGTCCCGGCTCCTCGGCCCCATGAGCGAGAGGGCGGAGAAGCCCGAGGTGACATCGACCAGATGGGCGTCCAGCCCCGCCGGAATATTGCGCCGGATCCAGTCCATGTCATGGGTGGCGAAGCCGGTGCCGATGACGATGTAATAGCGATCCTCGGCCAGCCGGGTCAGGGTCAGGTCGGTCTCGATGCCACCCTTCGCGTTCAGCATCTGGGTGTAGATCACCTTGCCCGGCGGCTTGGCGACATCATTGGCGCAGATCCAGCCAATCGCCTTTTCCGCGTCGCGGCCGATGACATGGGCCTTGGCGAAACTGGTCTGGTCGAAGACGACGGCGGCCTCGCGGCAGGCCTTGTGCTCGCGCCCCACCGCGTCGAACCAGCCGGGCCTGGTGAAGGAATAGCGGTCGGCCGGGGTCTCGCCTTCGGCGGCGAACCAGTTCGGCCGCTCGAAGCCCAGCTTCTCGCCGAAACAGGCGCCTTTCGCCTTCAGCCGGTCGTAGAGCGGGGAGCGGCGCAGGGGCCGGCAGGAGTTGAACTCTTCCGCCGGCCAGGCGATCGTGTAGTGACGGGAATAGGCTTCCAGTGTGCGGTCGCGCACGAAACCGGTATCGAGATGGTTACGGCCGAAACGGCGGATGTCGACGGGCCAGAGGTCGTAGGGCGGCTCCCCGTCCGCGACCCATTCGGCGAGGGCCATGCCCGCGCCCCCGGCCGAGGCGATGCCGAAGGCGTTGAAGCCCGCGCCGATGAAGAGGCCGGGCGCCTCCGGCGCCTCGCCGATCATCCAGTTGCCGTCGGGGGTGAAACTCTCGAGGCCGTTGATCATCTGTTTCACGCCGGTCTCGCCCAGCGCCGGCACCCGGCCGAGGGCGAGTTCCATGATCGGCTCGAAATGGTCGAAATCATCGTCGAGCAGGCGGAAGGCGAAATCCTCCGGCGCGCTCTGCCCGGTCCAGGGAATGGGATTGGGTTCGTAACCGCCCATGACCAGGCCGCCGACCTCTTCCTTCCAGTAGGTCAGACGGTCGGGATCGCGCAAGGTGGGCAGGCTGGAGGTAACGCCCGGGATCCTGTCCGAAATGATATATTGGTGGCGGATGGGATAGAGCGGGACATTGACCCCGGCCTTCGCCGCCAGCAGCCGGGTCCACAGCCCGCCGCAGAGCACGACCTTCTCGGCCCGGACCGTGCCCTTGTCGGTGACGATGCCGCGCACGCGGCCGTTCTCGATCACGAAATCGGAAACCGAGACATTTTCCGCCATCTTGGCGCCGGCCATGCGCGCACCCTTGGCCAGGGCCTGGGTGATGTCGGACGGGCTGGCCTGACCGTCGGTCGGAAGAAAGGCCGCGCCGACGAGATCGTCGATCGTCATCAGCGGCCACAGGTCCTGCGCCTCCCTGGGGCTGAGCAGATGCATCTCGAGGCCGAAGCTGCGCGCCGTGGTCGCCTGACGTTTCACCTCGATCCAGCGGTCCGCGTTGCAGGCGAGGCGCAGGCCGCCGTTCATTTTCCAGCCCGTGGCCTGCCCGGTCTCGGCCTCGAGCTTGCGGTAAAGCTCCACGGAATAGCCCAGCAGCTTGGTGATATTGGCCGAGGTGCGCAGCTGGCCGACGAGACCCGCCGCGTGCCAGGTGGAGCCGGCGGTGAGCTGGTGCCGCTCGACCAGCAGGGTCTCGATGCCCCGCTTGGCCAGATGATAGGCCGTGGAACAGCCGACGATGCCACCGCCGACGACGATGACTTTGGCGCTTGCAGGCAGATCGCTCATGATCATTCCATGTCGAGGAAAAGGGTCCAGGCGGCTTCGAAACGCGCCAGGTTCTCGCCCGTATAGGCGATGTAGTCGAATTCGAGATCGGAATGGAGCTCCGAGACCATGCTCCACATCGCCTCGCGCAGCAGGGAGGCGCATTGCACCGCCTTGAAGCGGCGGCGAAGTTCGTCGGTCGGCGCCCTGTCGTAATAGAGCGCCAGCATGGCGTCGTCGTCTTCGGCGCCGAAGCCGTTGTTGGACGACAGGCCGCCCAGGTCGAACAGCGGCGTGTTGAAGCCGGCGTAATCCCAGTCGAGCAGCCACAGGCGCCTGCCGTCGTCGATGAAATTGGCGGCGAGCAGGTCGTTGTGCCCGAAGACGAGGTCGACGGCCCCCGCCGCCCGCTCCAGCCGCGCCGCCCTGTCGGCGAATTCGGCCAGCCGGTCGAGCAGGCGATGGTCGCCGTCCCGCAGGGCATGGCCATAGTCGCGCAGGATATGGAAGGTGTTGAACGACAGCAGGGGACCGCGCAGGTGATCGGTCATGTCGCGATGGGCGCGGGCGACGAGTGCCGTGCAGTCGTCGCGCCGGGCCCGCACCATGGCGGCGTCGAAGGTCTGGCCTTCGATATAATCGAGGACGAGCAGCCCGGGGCCGGTCGCGATCACCGCGGGGGAAATGCCGGCGGCGGCGGCGGCCCGGCTCGCCGCGTGTTCGTTGAAACGCATGATGCCATGCACGGGGATATCGCCGCCGACCCGGACGACCGCCCGGCGGGTGCCATCCCGGACCACGAAGTTGCGGTTGGTGATGCCGCCGGACAAGGGGGAAATGTCGATGGGGCCGTGCCACAGCGGCAGGGCGCGGATGGTTTCCTCGGTGGGGTCGACGTCCTCGGACCGGGACATTCCATCCTCGCCAAAAGCACTGACCGGCGGATTCTCTCCCTTTCCCGCGAGCTTGGCAATGCACGCCATGCAGGGCCATGCGCGTTGGCGCGCGGAATAAGGGCTTGACCTTTCGGCCTCCCGCCGGTCATGGTACGGCCCATGATGACCCGCACGACGTGGACCCTTCTTAGCCGACTTATTTGACCGGCGCCTTTCAGGTGTCGGGCGGAACCTTGTGTTCCCAGTTGTCGTCTTCGGTCCATCGCCTCCGGTAAAGCATTCTCCCATGCCCGCTTCCTGTCGCCCCCTGTCGGTCGTTCATCGCGCCCTTGCCGTGGTTCCGCATTCGCTTGCGCGACTTACCTGGGCCGTGGCGCGGCTATCGCCTGCCGCCGCGGCCTGACCCCCGAGACGCCGAACACAGACCCCATTCGAATTTCAGGAATACTTCCATGTCCGTCATGCCCGTCGAGAAATACCGCGCCGTCCAGCCCATCGACCTGCCCAACCGTCAGTGGCCGGGCAAGGTCATCACCAAGGCTCCCCTGTGGTGCTCGGTCGACCTGCGCGACGGCAATCAGGCCCTGATCGAGCCTATGGGCCACGATCGCAAGCTGCGCATGTTCCGCACCCTGGTGAAGATGGGCTTCAAGGAAATCGAGGTTGGCTTCCCCTCGGCCTCGCAGACCGATTTCGATTTCGTCCGCTATCTGATCGACAATGGCGAGATCCCGGACGATGTCACCGTCCAGGTGCTGACCCAGGCCCGGGAAGAGCTGATCATCCGCACCTTCGATGCGATCCGCGGCACCAAGCGGGCCGTCGTCCATCTGTATAATTCGACCTCGACCCTGCAGCGCCGGGTGGTCTTCGGCCTGGACCGCGCCGGCATCATCGACATCGCGGTGAAGGGCACCCAACTGGTCAAGAGCCTGGTGCACAAGATCCCCGACACCGAGATCGTGCTGGAATATTCGCCCGAGAGCTTCACCGGCACCGAGCTGGATTTCGCCAAGGAAATCTGCGAGGCGGTGATGGACGTCTGGCAGCCCACGGCGGAAAAGCCGATGATCTTCAACCTGCCCTCGACCGTCGAAATGGCGACACCCAACGTCTACGCCGACCAGATCGAATGGTTCATCCGTAACGTGAAGTGGCGCGACCGCTATCTGCTGTCGCTGCACCCCCATAACGACCGGGGCACCGGCGTCGCCGCGACCGAGCTGGCGCTGATGGCCGGCGCCGACCGGGTCGAAGGCACGCTGTTCGGCAATGGCGAGCGCACGGGCAATGTCGACGTCGTCACCCTGGCCCTGAACATGTTCACCCAGGGCGTCGATCCCGAACTGGTGATCGACGATATCGACGAGCTGCGCCGCACCGCCGAATATTGCAACCAGCTGCCGGTGCACCCGCGCCATCCTTACGCCGGCGACCTGGTCTTCACCGCCTTCTCGGGCAGCCATCAGGATGCGATCAAGAAGGGTCTGGCCGCGCGCCGCAAGCAGAACGACGTCGTCTGGGAAGTGCCCTATCTGCCGATCGACCCGGAAGACCTGGGCCGTAGCTACGAGGCGGTGATCCGCGTCAATTCCCAGTCCGGCAAGGGCGGCGTCGCCTATCTGCTGGAGCAGGACTACGGCCTGCACCTGCCGCGCAAGCTGCAGATCGAGTTCAGCCGCGTCGTTCAGGGCCATACCGATCTGACCGGCAAGGAAGTGACCTCGGCCGACCTCTACGGCATGTTCACCAAGGAATATTTCGAGGCGAAATATCCGCTGGAATTCGTCCATCACAACACGCTGCCGGCGAACAGCGCGGGCGAGGAAAGCTCGATCACCTCGCGCGTGAAGGTCTATGGCGAGACCAAGGAAATCCATGGCTCCGGCACCGGCCCGATCGACGCCTTCTGCGACAGCCTGGCCAAGGAGCTGGGCATCGACATCGAAGTCGTCGACTACAGCCAGCACGCCGTCGGCCAGGGCGCCGACGCCGAGGCCGTGACCTATGTCGAGATGAAGGGGGAGGGCAACATCACCCTCTTCGGCGTCGGTCGCGACCGCAACGTCACCGTCGCCTCGCTGAAAGCCGTCGCCAGCGCCGCCAACCGCATCCACGCGGCGGCGGCTGCCGGGGCGAAGTAAGCGATACCCGGCGTCCCTCCTCACCCCACCCTCTCCTCCCGGGAGGAGAGGGCTCAATCCCCCTCTCCGCCCTTTGGGGGGAGAGGGACGGGGTGAGGTGGGGGGCGGCAGCCCTAATGTGCTTCAGCCCCCTCGAAGGCGAAGCCTTCGTTAGCTTCCCTCGAAGGCGAAGCCTTCGGCGGCCCAGCCGGTCATGCCGCCGATCATCAGCTTCACCGCCCGGCCGAGGCCGGCGAGGCGAAGGGTGGCGCGGTCGGCGCCGTTGCAATGGGGACCGGCGCAATAGACGACGAACAGGGTCTCCGCCGGCCAGGCGTCCAGCCTGCGGGCGTTGATGTCCCGATGGGGCAGGCTGACCGCGCCCGGGACATGGGCGCGGGCGAAGGCTTTCCGGCCGCGCACGTCGAGCAGCACGAAATCGGCAGCCCCTGCCGCGAGCGCGGCGAAGACATCGGCGCAATCGGTCTCGAAGGCGAGCTTGCGGCTGAAATGGGCCAGGGCCTCGGCGGGGCTGGCGGCGGGATGTTCGGCGACGGCACTCGGCATGGCGGGCTCCTGCGAGGGGATGGCGCAGTCTCGCCCGATACGCTTCCCGGTGGCAGATGGCGCCATTGCCAAGTATCGTCAAGATCATGCCAAACGAAACCGGGCCGCTGGTCGTCGTCCTCGCCTATGACGGGCTGTGCACGTTCGAGTTCGGCCTCGCGGTCGAGGTCTTCGGCCTGCCGCGGCCCGAAATGGGGCCGGGCTGGTATCGCTTCGCCGTCGCCGGCCTCGATCCCGGGCCGCTGCGCGCGACCGGCGGCGTGCGCCTGCTGGTCGACGGCGGGCTCGATCTGCTGGAGGCGGCGGAGATCATCGTCGTGCCGGGCTGGCGCGGCGCCGATGTGCCGGTGCCCGATGCCTTGTGCGCGTCCTTGCGCCGGGCGGCGGCGCGGGGCGCCCGGCTGCTCTCGATCTGCTCCGGCGTGTTCGTGCTGGCGGCGGCCGGGCTGCTCGACGGGCGGCACGCGACCACCCACTGGCGCCATGCCGCGCGGCTGGCCGAACGCTACCCGGCCATCGCGGTTGAGGCCGATGTGCTCTATGTTGACGAGGGGCAGGTGCTGACCTCGGCCGGTTCGGCCGCCGGCCTCGACCTGTGCCTGCATCTGGTGCGGCGCGATTTCGGGGCCGAGGCAGCCAATGCGGTCGCCCGCCGGCTGGTGGTGCCGGCGCATCGCGACGGCGGTCAGGCCCAGTTCATCGAACGGCCGGTGCCGCGCGCCCCGGTGGGGGCCCGGGTGGCGCCGGTGCTGGACCATATGCTGGCGCGGCTGGACCGGCCGCATCCCTTGCCCGCGCTGGCCCGGATCGCGGGCATGAGCCTGCGCAGCTTTCTTCGCCATTTCCGCGCGGCGACCGGGCTTGCGCCGGGGGAATGGCTGCTGCAACAGCGGCTGGAGCGGGCGCGCGAATTGCTGGAGACCGGCAATGCCGGTATCGAGCAGATCGCGCAGGCCTGCGGCTTCGGCACGGCGGCAACACTGCGCCACCATTTTCATCGCCGGCTCGGCCTCGGCCCGTCCGATTATCGCCGCCGATTCCGCCGGGAAGGCGCAGGGGCGCAGGCTTTTCCCCGTTCAAAGGTGCAAGGGCCAGTCGTCCCCCCGCCCGCCACCGGCCTTGCCCCGGGGGATGGCTGAACTTAGGTTCAGGACAGGAATGTTCTCCCCCCGATTCCGTTCGCCGGTAGCCTTTGCCGGAAGGACAAGGAGTTGCGTCATGTCCGCCTCCCGTCTTCGCCTTCTCGCCGGTCTTGGCCTGACCTTCGGTCTGTCCGTCGCCGGCTCGCTCGTCGCTCAGGCCCAGCAGGTCCAGGGACCGGACGACGAGAATCGCCCGCCCCTGCTCTCGGCCCCGCCGACCGGCGCGGCGGCACCCGCCACCGATGCCGCGCGGCGCGACCCGGCGGCGGACGGCGATCAGGTGCCGACCACGACCTTCTTCGACGATTACCCGCCGGCCGTCGTGCCGCCGTCGGCGACCCGGCGCGACCCGACGCTGGAAGGCAGCTCGGCCGTCAAATAAGGCCGGGCCCCCGCGCCGGGCGGGGGCCCGCAGCCCTCACTTGCCCAGCTTGGCCTTGATCGCGGCGAGGCGGTCGGTAACCGTCACCGGCTTCGGGCCGGCGGCGGCGGCGAGGGCGGCGGCGATATTCGCATCCTCTTCCTCGGGCTTGGTCGGTTTCAGCAGGCTGGCCTTCGAATTGGCGGCTTCGGCCGCGACCAGATCCTTTTCCGCCGCGTCCTGCATCGCCTTCAGCGCGACGCTGAGGCCCGAGGTGGTGCTGGCAAGGCCGGCGGCCCGCTTGGCGGCATCGGCCTGACGTTCCGCCATCTCGCGCTGCTGTTCGGCCCGGCTCATCTGGCGCTGGGCGCGCTCCAGCTCGCTGCGCGCTTCCTTCAGCTTGGCGCCGGCCGTGGCATAGGCTTCCTCGAGCTGGGCGAGGAAGCTCTGCGCGTCCTCGGCATCCTTTACCTCGCGGTCGATCTCCGGCGCCATCTCCTCGAGCAGCTTGAGGAGCTGGGCGAGGCTCTTTTCCAGGCTGACCTTGCGGTCCGGGTCGTTGGCGGCATCGGCCTGGGCCTGCAGGCTTTCGGCGGCGGCGAGGCGCTGTTCACTCAGGGCCTTGATCGCATCCGCTTCCTTCTTCTCCTTCACAAGGGCGAGACGGGCGCGGGCGACCTCGGTGCCGAGCTGGTCGAGATGCTGTTCCATGGTGCGCAGTTCCGCCTCGGTCGCGGCCTTGGGATCCCAGCGCACCAGCGCCTCGAGGCCGGACTGCACCGCCTGGTCGGTCTTCACGCCCAGCAGATTCTTGATGAAGGTCAACATGGCTTTCCTCTTCGGGACAGATGGGACGATCAGCCGGCCATGGCGCCGGCGTTGAGCAGGGCGACCGCGACTTGTGCCGCGGCAAGGCCGAGGGCGGCGGCGACATTGCCGGCCTCGACCCCGGCCTTCAGGCCGCGGAAGACGAGGGTGATGACGAGAAAGGTCACAAGCTGGATGACGAGGGCGACAAGGCCCCAGACCACGATGTCGGCGAGCACGGTCGAGGTCGCGAGCGTCGCCGCCAGCGGGATCGCCAGCGCGAGGATGGAGCCGGCGAGGACGACGCCGGCCGCGACATTGCCTTCCGCGATCAGGCGGCGTTCGTGGAACGGGGTGATCGCCTGATAGACGGCGACACCGATCCCCAGCAGAACGACGGTGGCGCCGAGCTGTGTCAGGAGCACCGGCAGGCCGGTCCCGAGGATGGTGAGGATCTGGTCGAGGGTCGACGGCATGGCAATGTCCATCAGCTGAGGGAAAGCGCGCTGGGGTTGATGTCGATGCCGGCGTGCAGGGCGACATAGGCTTCGCCCGCGCCCCTGACCGCCGTCACCAGCAGATATTCGGTTTCAGGGGCGGGCGCCTTGCCGCCAGTCGTCCGGGCATAGAGCATGGCGCTGTGGCCGACCTCGGTCTTGCCGTTCAGGTCTTCGCGCGTCTCCTGCATTTCGCGCGGGGGCACGCGATTGGGGCCGGGGCTCCACACCCGCTTATACAGTTTGCCGTCCTTGGTCTCGAATTCGGGCCAGCCGATCATGCCGTCCTCCTTGCCCAGCCAGAACGACCATTCGTCGCGATCCGCCGGCTGCACCTCGTCGAACTGCCGGAAGTAGCGGCATTCCGACGGGAAGCCCTGGGCGTCGAGAACGAGCTGGAAGAAGGCGCCTTCGTCTTCGAGGTAAAGCCGGTGATAGGTGCCGCCCTTGTCGGTCAGCGTGCCGACAGCGTCGACCCCGATCATGCCGTTGTCGGTCGCCGCCTTGGGCGCCGCCACCTTGGTCAGGCCTTCGGCCAGGATGAAGGGCGTCGGGTCGAGGGTCAGCGGCATCCCGACCCGGAACAGGTCCGGCCGATAGACCGCGCCTGACATCTTGTTGCGCAGGATCGCCGCGGCCGAGCCGAGGGCGCTGCCGTTGCCGCCGATGGTTTGCTTCACGTCGCTGACCTTTCCCGCCGGGCCGGCGCCAGTCGTGGACTGGCGCAGATTCTTCACGATCATGAACAGGATGACGCCGAGAATGAGCAGCGCGATGACAAGGCCGAAGCCGCCGCCGGAAGACGGAGGCGGCGCGACGTCCGCCGGCAGTTGCCCGGCGCGCGACGGATCGCCCGGCGCCGCCGCCAGCTGGGCGTCGAGGGCATCGAGCTTGGCCTTCAGCGCAGGGTCGGTTGCCGCCGCCTTGTCCGCCTCGGCCCGCCATTCGCGGTAGCCCGGGTCGTCGCGATTGTCGCGGAAGAAGTCGGCGTGGCCGCGGTCGCTCAGGGTATCGAGCAGGAACCACAGCATGACCGCGTCGAAGACACCGAAGCTGGAGCGCCCGCCATAGGCATAGTCCGGTGTGCGATAACCGCGGCTGCCGTAATAATCGGTGGTCGTGCGCCGGCGCGGCGCGGGCGCGCTGCCATAATCGCCCCAGCTGCCGCTGCCCGCGGTGCTGCCGCTGTCCCGGGTCGAGGGCGTGCGCGACGGCGCGGGGCTGAGGAAATCGTCGAGCGCGTCGCGCGACTGGCTGCGCGAGGCCGAACGGTCGGAGCCGGCGGAAGAGCCGCCCCAGCTGCCGGACGACGAGCCGCCGCTGCCCGGGCGGGTGTAGCCGCCGCTGGACGACGAACCGCCGCCGAAGGAGGGCGTGCGGCTGTAACCGCTGCTCGACCCGCTGCCGGGCCGGCTGTAGCCGCCGCTCGATCCGCCGCGTCGCTTCGCCTCGGCATCGCTCGCCCCGGGGCCGAGCCACAGGGCGGTGACGGCGATACCGGTGGCGAGGCGGATCGTCGGCGCGGACAGGCCCGCGCCGACCGGGCCGAGCCCGAGGACGGCGGCAAGTACGAGCGACAGCAACCGGCGCCCGCGGCCCCGGTTGTCGACATGGGTCATGATGGGGCCCCGGCCCTCAATAGGTCAGGGTGGGGGGCAGGGACTTCGCCTGTTCGATCCAGTCGGCGACGTCGGCCTCGCTCGGCAGGCGGCGCACCAGGCTCTTCGCCTCGTTCACCTCGACCAGCTTCTTGTGCAGATTGGCCGGCACGCGGTGCTGCAATTCCTTCACCGTGTCGACCCCGGCGAATTCCAGCAGGTCGCCATATTCCTCGCCCACGCCCTTGATGCGCATCAGGTCGGAGCGATTGGCCCATTCGAGGATTTGTTTGGTGGTCAGGCCGGTCTTCTCGGCGAGGGACTCGCGGCCGGCGGGCGTCGTCGCCGCCTTCAGCAATTCGCCGGTCGTGTCGATGCCGACCTCTTTCAGCTTGGCGCCATAGACTGGGCCAATGCCTTCGATCTTCTCGATGGGATAGGATGACATGGTGGCAGCTCCCCTCCTTTGTCACGCGGAAAGGGTACAGTCTGAAGCCGGCAAGGCAATCGTTAATATCCGGATCGCTTCGGTCGGCGGCCATTGATTTCGATCAAGGGGCGCTTCGCCCGCGCGGGCCTAAACTGAACGTGTCAGATCAAGGAAAGTGCCATGTATAAACATCTCCTCGTGCCGACCGACGGTTCCGCGCTTTCGCTGGCGGCGGTCGATTCGGCCTTTGCGCTGGCAAAGGAAATGGGGGCGAGCGTTTCCGTGCTCGCCGTCGCCGAGCCCTATCCGACGATCTATTACACCGAGGTTCTGCAGGTCGACACGCTGCGCGCCGAGTTCGAGCAGCGCGCCCTCGATCAGGCCAAGGCCGCCGTGGCCGACGCCAGGACCAAGGCGGAGGCTCTGGGCCTTGCCTGCGACGCCGCGGTGGTCGTCCATGCCGAGCCTTACAAGGCGATCGTCGATCAGGCGGATGCCAAGGGCTGCGACCTCATCGTCATGGCCTCGAATGGCCGCCGGGGCATATCTGCCCTGCTTCTGGGCAGCGTGACCACGAAAGTGCTGACGCACTCGAAAATTCCTGTACTTGTCTATCGCTGAGCGCGGCCCCGACGCGGCCCGCCCGGTAAAGCCCGCCGCAGCGGCGGCGGGCCGCAACAGGATCTGTGCCGCCGATGGATTTCGCTTCGCTCTATGCCCATGACTTCGTCCGCGTCGCGTCCTGCGTGCCGCGCGCGGCCGTGGCCAATCCGGCCTTCGCGGTCGAGGAGACGCTGAAACTGGCCCGCGCGGGCGATGTCGACGGCACGGCCGTGCTGCTCTTCCCCGAACTGGGCCTGTCGTCCTACGCGATCGACGATCTTCTGTTCCAGGATGCCCTGCTCGACGCGGTGGAGGCGGGCATCGCTCGCCTCGCCGACGAATCGAGGGACTTGCTGCCCGTCCTCGTCGTCGGCGCGCCGCTGCGGTGCGAGGGGCGGCTTTACAACACCGCCGTCGTCATTCACCGGGGCGAAATCCTCGGCGTGGTGCCCAAGGCCTATCTGCCCAATTACCGCGAATTCTACGAGCGGCGTCATTTCACCCCCGGGCTCGGCGTCGTGGGGCGCGCGATCACGGTCGCCGGCCGCAGCGTGCCCTTCGGCATGGATCTGCTGTTCCGCTCGACCGGGACCATCGCCTACACCTTCCATGTCGAGATTTGCGAGGATGTCTGGGTGCCCCTGCCGCCCTCGACAAGGGGCGCGCTGGCCGGGGCGGAAATCCTGCTGAACCTGTCCGCCAGCAATATCACCATCGGCAAGGCGGAGGATCGCCGCCTGCTCTGCGCCAGCCAGTCGGCGCGCATGATCGCCGCCTATGCCTATTCGGCGGCGGGGCCGGGCGAATCGACCACCGATCTCGCCTGGGACGGCCAGGCCGCCGTGTTCGAAAACGGCCGCCTGCTGGCCGAGACCGAGCGTTTCCCCACGATGGCGGAAATGGCGACGGCGGATATCGACCTCGCCCGCCTGCGACAGGAACGGATGCGGGTGAACACGTTCGGCGACTGCCAGCGGGAGGAAGGGGACACCCCCTTCCGCATCGTCGCCTTTACACAAGGTGCGCCCGAAGGCACCGTCACCCTCGGCCGGGAGGTGGAACGCTTCCCCTTCGTGCCGGCCGATCCGGCGCGCCTGCGCGAGGATTGCTACGAGGCCTATCACATCCAGGTTCAGGGCCTCGCCCGGCGCCTGCAGGCGACCGGTCTGTCCAAGGCGGTGATCGGCGTCTCCGGCGGGCTCGATTCGACGCAGGCGCTGATCGTCGCGGTCAAGGCGATGGACCTGCTCGGCCGGCCGCGCTCGGATATCCTCGCCTATACGCTGCCCGGTTTCGCCACCTCGGACGAGACGAAGGGCAACGCCTGGGCGCTGATGCGGGCGCTGGGCGTCACGGCGGCGGAAATCGACATCCGGCCGGCGGCGCGTCAGATGCTGGCCGACATGGGCCATCCTTACGCCGAAGGGCGGGCGGTTTACGACGTCACCTTCGAGAATGTCCAGGCGGGCCTGCGCACCGACTATCTGTTCCGCCTCGCCAACCACCACGGCGGCCTCGTCGTCGGCACGGGCGATCTGTCGGAACTGGCGCTCGGCTGGTGCACCTATGGCGTCGGGGACCATATGTCCCATTACAACGTCAACGCCTCGGTGCCGAAGACGCTGATCCAGCACCTGATCCGCTTCGTCGCCCGCTCGGGCGATGTCGATCAGGAGACGGTCGAGATTCTCCAGGCGATCCTCGCCACCGAAATCTCGCCCGAACTGGTGCCCGCGGCGGCCGGTCAGCCGATCCAGTCGACCCAGCAGATCGTCGGGCCCTATGCCCTGCAGGATTTCACACTCTATTACCTGACCCGCTACGGCTTCCGGCCGTCGCGCATCGCCTATCTCGCTCTTCATGCCTGGGCGGACGCGGACAGCGGGGTCTGGCCGATGGACCTGCCGGCGGCGGAGCGCCGGGCCTATACGCTGGCCGAAATCCGGCGCTGGATGGAAGTGTTCCTGCGCCGTTTCTTCACCAGCCAGTTCAAACGCTCCACCCTGCCGAACGGGCCGAAGATCAGTTCGGGCGGTTCGTTGTCGCCCCGGGGCGACTGGCGCGCGCCCTCGGACGGCGATGCCTCGGTCTGGCTGGCCGAGCTCGCCGCCCATGTCCCGGCGGACTGATTCCGTTCAGAGCATCTCGGTTTCGAGTTCCGAGAGCGAGGCGCCGAGCTGCTCCAGCCCTTCCTCGACGAAGTCGCCGACGAGGGGAATGCCCAGCAGATAGCGGGCGGTGCGGTGGTTGTTGGCCGCCGCCTGCGCGCGCAATTCCTCCCAGTCGTCGGCATCGCCATCACCCCGGCCGAGCCACACGAGGGCGACCAGATCGACCTTCTCGTCGTCGTTCAGACCCTTGATGAAGGCATAAAGCTCGGCCCGCACCGGATCGTCGCCGTGATCCTCGAGCACCGAAACCATGCCGTCGTCGCTGGCGTTGGAGCTGCCGTCGACATCGCTCGGCGCGTCCTTCACGTCGTATTCGCGGACCTTGACCACGAAATAGGCCAGTTTTTCGAGGGAAATGGTCAGGTCGCCGGCATCGGCCATGGTTGTTCTCCGTTATCGTTGCGGCGATCCTGGCCCAAAGGCGGGGCGTTTCGCGTTGCGCTGGATCAAGCGGCAGCCGGCCATGCTGGCGTCCCTGTCTGAAGAAAATTCTCGTCACCCCGGCGAAGGCCGGGGTCTTTCGACGACGAAAGCGCCCACTCCGGCCCGCGTTGCCGGCCTTAGCCGGCAGGATGAAACGAGATGCCGGCCTTAGCCGGCAGAATGAAACGAGATGCCGGCCTTCGCCGGCATGACGAAACGAGTTGCCGGCCTTCGCCGGCATGACGAGAAGGGCGAGTGCTTTCGTCCGGCGAAAATCGACACTAGGATCGGCGCGGTGACGCGGCGGGAGTGCGCGATGGTGTCGAAGCCGGGACAGGTGGGCGCGGGCGATCTGCTGCTGGTGGTCGACGTGCAGAATGATTTCTGCCCGGGCGGGCGGCTCGCGGTGCCCGATGGCGATGCGGTGGTGCCGGTGGTGAACAGCCTCGCCCGCCACTTCGAGCGCGCGGTGCTGACCCAGGACTGGCACCCGGCCGGCCACAGTTCCTTCGCCAGCGCCCATGCCGGGCGCCAGCCGTTCGAGACCGTGGCCATGGCTTACGGGCCGCAGACCCTGTGGCCCGATCACTGCGTCCAGAACACCGCCGGGGCCGCGCTGCACCCCGCCCTCGACATTCCGAACAGCCAGCTTTTGCTGCGCAAGGGCTGGGACCCGGCGATTGATTCCTATTCCGCCTTCTTCGAGAACGACCGCGCGACCCCGACCGGCCTTGCCGGTTACCTGCGGGAGCGGGCGGTGACGCGGGTCTTCGTCGCCGGTCTCGCCCTCGATTATTGCGTCCGCTACACGGCGGAGGATGCCCATGCCGCCGGTTTCGAGGTCGTGGTGGTCGAGGACGCCTGCCGCGCCATCGACCTTGGCGGCTCGCTGGATGCCGCGCGCCGGGCCTTCGCCGCGCGCGGCATTCCCTGTGTCGGCGCCGGGGATCTGAGCCGGGGGCGGGGGTGAGGGCTGCGCCCGGCTGGATCCGGCGGGAGCGGCTGGCGCGCGCCCTCAGCCAGGCGGCGCTGGCCCGGCTGACCGGCCTGCCCCAGCGTGCCCTCTCGCAGTGGGAGCGGGATTTGCGCCGGCCCGACCCGGCTTCCGCCGCCCTGATCCGCGCTGCCTTCCGCCGCCTCGACGCCGATGATGCGCGGCCCCGCGCCAAGGCGCGCTGGCGCCTCCTCCACGGTGGTGGGGCCGAGGCGGCGCCGCGCGGTCGGATCGAGCGGGCGGCGGCCGAGGCTTTCGTTCGCGACCTCGATCCGCCGGACGGCCACCGCCGGGCGCTGGCGCAGGCACCGCGAGGCGGCCCCACCGCCCTGTCCCTGTTTTCAGGTTGCGGCGGGCTGACCGCGGGTTTCGCCTGGGCCGGCTTCGATGTCGTCGGCCATGTCGAGATCGAGGCGGCGGCGCGGGCCGTGCACCTGCGCAATTTCCCCGATTGTCGTGCCCTTGGCACCGACATCCGGCAGGTGACGGCGGAAGACCTCGCCACCCTCGGGCCGGTCGATGTCGTCTTCGGCGGGCCGCCCTGTCAGGGCTTCAGCCTGACCGGCAAGCGCCGGGTCGACGATCCGCGCAATCTGCTGTGGCGGGAATTTCTGCGCGTCGTCGACATCCTGCGGCCGGCGGTCTTCGTCATGGAGAATGTCCGCCTGATGGCCTCGATGCGGACACCGGCGGGCGGGCTGGTGATCGACGAGATCGCCGGGGCCTTCGCCGCCCTCGGCTATCGCCTCGCCATGGGCGGTCTCGACGCGGCGGATTTTTCCGTGGCGCAGTCGCGCCGACGCTGGTTCGTGATCGGCGCTCGGGATGGGGCGCCCGGCCTGCCGACAGCGCCGGGCGGACCGCCGCGCCCTTTACGCGCCGCCATCGGCGACCTCGCCCCGCTCGAGGCTGGCGAGGCCGATCCGCGCGATCCCCTGCATGTCGCCGTGCGCCACCCGCGCCATGTCGTCGAGATGCTGCGCGACGTGCCCGAGGGGATGAGCGCGCATGACCATCCGGACCCGGCCCTGCGGCCCCGCTCGGGCTACAACACGACCTACAAGCGTCTGCGCTGGGATGCGCCGGCCGCGACGGTCGCGACCACTTTCGCCATGATCTCCGGCTCCAGCAACGTGCACCCGCAGGCGACGCGCGCCCTGACCATCCGCGAGGCGGCGCGCTGCCAGAGCTTTCCCGACGATTTCGTCTTTTTCGGCACCCTCGGCCGGGTGCGCGCCATGATCGGCAATGCGGTGCCGCCCTTGCTGGCGCTCGCGGTCGCGCGCCATGTCCGGGGGATGGTGCCGCGTGTCCGACTTGAACGGACGACCTACCGCTTACAAGGCGGTTGCTCTACCAGCTGAGCTAACGCGGCCCTGGACCGGGTGTCCGGGGGACAGGCGACCTTATAAGCGGGAGCCCGGCCCGAGGGAAAGAGCAAATGGTGGCCCTTCAACCCGCGCTCGAGAGGTAGGCGACGCCGGTCAGCGTCTCCGACAGGGACCAGAGCGCGGCGCCCTTCTTTTCGCTGCGGGCGGCGCCGGTGCTTTTCGCCGGGGCGGCGGCCTTGCCCCACAGCTCGAAGGCGCCGTTCGGCCCCCAATAGCTGCCGGGGGCAAGGTCCGGGGCGGTCGCGGCGTGCAGGATCGGGATCGCGCCCTGCACGGCCGACTGGGCGAACAGCCCGCCGCCCGCGACCATGGCGATCTTGCCGAGGGTGGAGTTTTCCATCCTCGGCCCGACCATCAGCAGGTTGGTGGCGGCGAAGCCCGGGTGTGCGGCGATGCTGACGGTACGGCAGCCGGCGGCGCGCAGCCGGCGGTCGAGTTCGAGGGCGAAGGACAGATTGGCCAGCTTGGCCTGGCCATAGGCGCGCCATTTGTCGTAGCGCCGCTTGTGCCAGTTCAGATCCTCGAAATCGAGACTGCCGGCCTTGTGAGCGAGGCTGGCGACGGTGACGACGCGGGGCGCGGGCGCGGCTTCGAGGAGGGGCAGCAGCCTTCCGGTCAGGGCGAAATGGCCGAGGTGGTTGGTGCCCACCTGCATCTCGAAACCGTCCCGAGTCCTCGTCAACGGCAGGGCCATGACACCCGCGTTGTTGACGAGCAGGTCGAGCGCGCCGAGATCGGCCGCGAGGCTTTCGGCGAAGGCGCTGACGCTGGCGAGGTCGGCCAGGTCGAGGGGGCGGACCTCCACCTGCGCCTCCGGGAAATTGGCGCGGATCGCGGCCGCCGCTATTTCCGCCTTGGCGGTGTCGCGGCAGGCCATGATCACCCGCGCGCCCTTGGCGGCGAGGGCATTGGCGGTGTGATAGCCAAGGCCGCTGTTGGCGCCGGTGACGACGGCGGTGCGCCCCGTCTGATCCGGCAGGACGTCGATCGACCAGGCCATGATTTCCCCCGTTGTTCGTCTTCGCAGGTCAGCCCGCGCGCACCAGTTCGTAAAGCGCGACCGCCGCCGCATTGGAGACATTCAGCGATTCCATGCCCTGGATCGGCAGTTTCGCCATGACGTCGCAGCGCTCCCGCGTCAGGCGGCGGAGGCCGACGCCCTCGGCGCCGAGGACGATGGCGACCGAACCCGTGGTGTCGCATTCGGCGAGGCTCTGGCCCGCGTCGGCGTCGAGGGCGATGCGCCAGTAGCCCATCTCGCCCAGCTCGTCGAGGGCGCGGGCGAGGTTGACCACGCGGACGAGGGGAATGACGTCGAGCGCGCCCGAGGCGGATTTCGCCATGACGGCGGTCGCGCCCGGGGCATGGCGGTCGGTGACGATCACCGCCCGCGCGCCGAAGGCGGCGGCGGAGCGCAGGATGGCACCGACATTATGCGGGTCGGTCACCTGATCGAGCACGACGACGATGGCCCGCTCGCCGTCGTCGCGGGCGCAGGCCTCGTCGAGGGAGAGTTCTTCCAGCGGCTCGACCTTGAGGGCGAGGCCCTGATGGACCGAGCCGGGCGGCAGCATCCGCTCGAGGACGTCGCGGGTCACGCTTTCGACCGGGATGTCGCGCGCCTCGATCGCCTGGACGAGGGCGGGGGGCAATTCGTCCGCGCTTTCGACGCTGGTCACCAGGCGGTGGCAGCGCCGCGCCTCGTTGCCGAGGGCGGCCAGCACCGGGTGATGGCCATAGAGCCACAGGCCGGCCTCGCGCGGGGCGCGGCGCTGGCGCTCGGGTGCAGCACCCTGCGCGCTCTGCGCCGGGCGGCCGGAAGGCTTGCCCGCCGGCTTGGCGGGGCCGCGTTTCGGGCCGAAGGGGGGCTTGCCGCCGCCGGTGGCGCCGGGCTTGGCCGAATGCGGGCGGCCACCGGATTTTCGCTTGTCCATGGCCCCGTGTTTAGCCCGCCGCCCCGCCGCGCGCAATCAGTCCAGCGTCTGCTTGTAGCGGTTGAGGGCGACGAAGGTGACGACGGCGAGCACGGCCAGCATGGGCCAGGCATTGACCGCCACCTCGGGAAAGCCGTTGCCCCGCAGCATGACCCCGCGCACGACGCGGAGGAAATGGGTCAGCGGCAGCGCCTCGCCGATCACCTGCGCCCAGCCCGGCATCCCCCGGAACGGAAACATGAAGCCGGACAGCAGGATCGAGGGCAGGAAGAAGAAGAAGGACATCTGCATCGCCTGCAACTGGTTGCGGGCGACGGTCGAGAAGGTGAAGCCGATGCACAGATTGGTGGCGATGAACAGCATCACCGCCAGCATCAGGGCGGGGAAGGAGCCGGTCATGGGCACGCCGAACAGCGCCCGCGCCGCCAGCAGGACGACGCCGACCTGGATCGCCCCCATGCCGATAGGCGGCACGATCTTGCCCGCCATCACCTCGATCGGGCGGACCGGCATGGCCAGCAGGTTTTCCATCGTGCCGCGTTCCCGTTCGCGGGTCATGGCCATCGCCGTGGTGATCACCATGGTCATGGTCAGGATGACGCCGATCAGGCCGGGCACGATGTTGTATTGGGTGATGCCATCCGGGTTGAAGCGCCGGTGCACGGTCAGGCCGAAGGGCGGTGCCGTCGTCGCCACCGGCAGGTCGCCCGCGTCATGGGCGAGGGCATCCGTGGTGATGCGCGACAGGGCGGCGATGGCGTTGCCGGTCGCCGACGGATCGCTGGCATCCGCCTCGATCAGGATCTGCGGGCTCTCGCCGCGCAGCAGGGCGCGCTCGAAGCCGACGGGGATGGTGATGGCGAATTGCACCCGTCCGAGTTCCAGCGCCCGGTCGACCTCGGCGCGGGAGGTGGCTTCGCCCGTGAGGTCGAAATAGCCCGAATTGCGCAGGGCCGACAGGATGCTGCGGCCGTGCGGCCCGGATTCGGCCTCATGGACGATGGTCGGCAGGCCCTTGGGGTCGTTGTTGATGGCGAAGCCGAACAGGGTCAGCTGGATGATCGGAATGCCGATCAGCAGGGCGAAGGTGACGCGGTCGCGCCGCATCTGGATGAATTCCTTCACCACCATGGCGCCCAGCCGGGCGAGGGAGAGGCCGCGCCCGCTCATGCGAAATTATCCGCGGATTGGCCCATCAGCAGGATGAAGACATCCTCCAAGGTCGGCTGGTCGGGGCTGGCAGTGAAGGCAAGACCTTCGCCGGCGAGGCCCTCGATGCTGGCCGACAGTGCCTGGCGGTCCCGGCCCGAGACGTGAAGCAGAGTGCCGAAAGGCGCGACCAGCTCCACCCCCGGCAGCCCGTGCAGACGGCGGGCGAGGGCGGCCGGCGCGTCCGAGCGCAGGGTGAAGGTGGACAGGCCGGCCCCGGCGACGACCTCAGGCACCGTGCCCTCCGTCAACTTGCGGCCGTAGGCGACATAGGCGATGCGGTGACAGCGTTCCGCCTCGTCCATGTAGTGGGTAGAGACGAGCACGGTCATGCCCTCGGCGGCGAGCAGATGGATCTCGTCCCAGAAATCGCGCCGCGCCTTGGGGTCGACACCGGCCGTCGGCTCGTCGAGCAGGAGGAGCTTCGGCTCGTGCATGATGCAGGCGGCCAGCGCGAGGCGCTGCTTCCAGCCGCCCGAGAGCGAGCCCGCCAGCTGGTGGCGCCGGTTGGCGAGGCCGAGGCGGTCCAGCGTCTGCTGCACCCGGCGGCGGCGGTCGGACAGGTGGAAGATGCGGGCGACGAAGTCGAGGTTCTCGGCGATGGTCAGGTCTTCGTAGAAGCTGAACTTCTGCGTCATGTAGCCGACGTGACGGCGGATTTCCTCGCTCTGGCGCAGCACGTCGAAGCCAAGGCAGCTGCCCTCGCCGGCATCGGGTTTGAGAAGGCCGCAGAGCATCCGGATCGTCGTCGTCTTGCCCGAGCCGTTGGGGCCGAGGAAGCCCATGATCTCGCCCCGCGCCACCCGCACCGAGACATCGTCGACCACGCGGCGGCCACCGAAACTCTTGACGAGGCCGGCGACGTCGATGGCGAAGGCGCTCATGGCAGCACCAGCGTGACGTCGAGCGGCTGACCCGGGCGGAGCAGGGTGCCCGGCTCCGGCCGTGCTTCCACCAGGAAGACGAAGCTGCGCCGGTTCTGCACGGTATAGACCGTGGGCGGGGTGAATTCCTCCTTCGGCGCGATATAGCTGATGCGGGCGGCGAGGCCGGCCGGGCAGCCGTCGCAGGCAAGGGTGACGCGGCCGCCCTCCGTCACCTTCGGCAATAGCGGCTCCGGCAGGAAGAAGCGCACCTTTACCGCGTCGGGCGGCAGCAGGGTCAGGACAGGTGTGCCGGCGGCGATGCTCTCGCCCGGGTCGCGCAGGGTCTCGCTGACGATGCCGGCGACAGGCGCCGTCACCCGCCGCTCCGACAACTGCCAGTCCGCTGCGGCGAGGGTGGCTTCGGCCGCGGCGACATTGGCCCTGGCGGCGTCCAGCTGGTCGGCGCGGGCGGGCAGGACGGCGGCGGCGCGCTCGGCCCTCGCGGAGGCGAGGCGGGCGGCGGCCTGTTCGGCCGTGCTGCTGGCCCTGTCCAGCGCCTGACGGCTGGCATTGGCCGAGACTTCGAGGCGCCGGGTGCGGGTCAGCTCCAGCTCGGCATTGTCGAGGGCGGCCTTGGCCTCGGCGATGCGGGCGTCGATGACCGCGAGGTCTTCGGGCCGGGCACCTTTCTCGAGATCGGCGAGGCGGGATTTCGCCTCCGCGAGGCTGGCGGTGGCGCGGTCGCGATTGGCCCGTGCCTCGGTATCGTCGAGGGTGAAGAGCAGGGCGCCGGCCGCGACATTCATGCCGCGCGTCACCGGCCGGGCGGTCAGGCGGCCCCCGGCGGTCGGCGCGACGGCGACGAATTCCCCCTCGGCATAGCCCTGGACATGGGCCGGGGCGTCCGACCCGTCGCAGGCGGCGAGGCCGAGCGTGGCGAGCAAGGCGGCGGCAAGGCGTTTCCTCATGGCAGGTCCTTTCCGGCCAGGGCACCCAGCCCCGCGGTCAGCACCGCGGCATGGGCGCGAATCACGGCGACCGCGTCGAAGGGGCGGTCGTCGATGGGGGCGAAGGTGGTGCGCCAGAGCGCGGTGATCAGCACCGGGCCGATCGCCAGCTTGGTCGCGACCTCGACCGGCAGGTCCGGAAACTCCCCGCCCAGGACACCGAGCCGGTAGATGCGGCCGAACAGCGCCTCACCCCGGGCGATCACCTCGCTCCGGTAAAAGCGCGCGATCTCGGGGAAATTGCCGGCCTCGCCAATGACCAGTTTGGCGACGAGGGCGAGGTCGGTGGTCGCGACCTGCACCCCCAGGGTCTCGATGATCTTGCGCAGCAGGGGCGCCACCGGTCCCTCATGGCCGCCGATCAGGGCTTCCGCGAGGTCGAGGCGGGGCATGACGGTCTCGCGCACCAAAGCCTCGAACACCGCCTGCTTCGAGGGAAAGTAGAGGTAGACCGTGCCCTTGGTCACTCCGGCGGCACGGGCGATGTCTTCCATGCGGGCACCGGCGAAGCCTTTGGCGATGAAGACGCCGAGGGCGGCCGACAGGACTTCGGCGGGCCGGGCATCCTTGCGCCGGCGCCAGCGGGGGGTGTCTTCGAAGGGAGGGGTGTCGCTCACGGTGGCGCCATTACTAACTAACTGGTCAGTTATTTTCTACGCCGGGCGCAGAATCGGCGCAAGCGGATTCGGTGGGGCGCCCTCCGGCACTTGCAATCGGGGACGGGCGGGGCCATATGCGGACGACCCTGTTTCAGCGAGGAACCGCAGGCTTTGCGCGCCGCTCGCCGGGCTTTGGCCCGATGTTTCTGTTTCCGATTGACACCGGCCGCCAAATCACCATAGTGCGGCGCTCTGGCGGGCAGGTCCTCCTGCGCGTCACGCCCCAAGTGGAGGGGTGGCCGAGCGGTCAATGGCAGCAGACTGTAAATCTGCCGACGAATGTCTACGTTGGTTCGAATCCAACCCCCTCCACCAAACGGCCCTTCGGGGCCAGCCGGGGCGGCGGGTGGCACCGGACGGGCGGCAAGGTCGGAAGATCGGTTTGAAGCCAGGCACGCGGGTGTAGCTCAATGGTAGAGCCCCAGCCTTCCAAGCTGGTTGTGTGGGTTCGATTCCCATCACCCGCTCCAGGCTTGGTGGCTGAATGGCCGGTAACGGCCAAAACGAGTTTCGGGGGCAGCGGCATCCGCCGTCTGTCCATTCACTTTGGGTCGATGTTTTAGACGGACTGCGGAAATGGCCAAGGAAAGTTTCAAGCGGACGAAGCCGCACTGCAACATCGGCACGATCGGTCACGTCGACCATGGCAAGACGTCGCTGACGGCGGCGATCACCAAGGTTCTGGCAGAGACCGGTGGT
>NZ_QGLE01000010.1 GCF_003173035.1 Zavarzinia aquatilis | reverse complement strand
TGAGGGTGCCGTCATGGAACCAGCGGATGTGCACATCGCCGGGCCCGAAGGAGACATCCTTGACGGCGCCGGGGCTGTAGGGGCTGATCCAGTCGAGGCGCTTGCCGGCCTCGGCCCAGAAGCTGGCCGGATCCTCGACCGAGCGGCGATAACCCGCGGCGTAACCCGCCGCATCAACCTTCGCCTGTGCCGCGAAACCCGCGGGAACGGGGTAGATATCCTGGCTCATGCTGTTCCTCCCGCAATGCGCCTGTCGCTTTGGCGCGGATTATGGGAGGGCGCCGGAATGGGCGCAAGCTGACCGAAAGTTGTAAGCACAAAGTCAAAAGGGGCGGCCCCATGGGCCGCCCCTTCCAACGTCAGTTTGATCCGGAGATCAGAACGACAGGGTGGTGCCGACCAGGCCGACGGTCGCGTCGGCTTCGCGGGCGTTGATGTCCGACGACCAGTCGTAATACTGCACGCCAGCTTCGAGCTCGATGCCCGGCGCGAGATTGTAGCCGACGCCGACGAGGCCGGCGAAGAGCTTGTCTTCGCTGTTGCCGGCGGCCGCATTGCTCTTGCCATCGGCCACGCCCCAACCCGCGTTGGCGCCGAACGACCAGGGGCCGGTCACATACTGGGCGCCGACCAGGAACTGGTTCAGATCGACGTTCTTGCGGCCCGCATTGCCGTAACCGGCGGAGCGGTAGTTGTCGGTCCACATGTAGTTGGCGCCGAAGCTGAAGCCCTTGTAGGTGATGCCAGCGCCGGCAGCGACGCTCTGACGGTCGGCCGACGTGGCGGCGGCGCCGTCCTCGAGCTGGTCGTGGTAATAGGTCACCGACGCGATGAGGCCGAGATCGCCGAACTTGTTGTTGTAGTTCAGGCCGAACTCCAGAGCGTCGCCCGCCTGGTTGTCGTTGTCGGTTTCAAAGCCGCCGGCAACCGCGGTGCCGGGAGCAGCGGTGCCCGGATCTTCGCTCAGGTCCGGCGCGTAGGACACGCCGAACTGGAAGCCGGCCAAGCGCGGGGTCGTATAGGCCAGCTTGCTGGCGTCGAGCGCGTAGTGGTTCGGCGAGTTGAAGGCGGTCAGGAGGTGCGAGCCATTGATATTGGCGGTCGGCGCATAATCCTGATCTTCGATGCGCAGCGACTTCGAGCGGGTCACCGTCGGGATCTGATAGGCCATCGAATTGCCGACGCCGTCGTCGTTACCGAACATCACGCGGCCGAACGAGCCCGAAACCCAGAGGTAGGATTCGTCGATCTGGTCGGCGACGCTGGCGCCTTCCAGCTCGATGCGGAAGCCGTACTTCAGGCCGTTGGCGGTCTCGGCTTCGGCGGTGAACCAGATTTCGCTGTTCCAGCTCTCGAAGGAGACATTGCGGAAATTGTCGACGCCGTCATTGCGGTCGACATTGCCGATCATGGCGAAACCCTGGAAGAAGCCACCGAGCTTCAGCTTCAGGCCCTCGTCGGCCGCCTGGGCGCCGGTGGAAAGCAGGATGGCGGCCAGCGCGGTGGTGCCAAGAAGAATCTTGCTGGTCATGTGGTCTACCCCTCAAGCAGGCGTTTTATGGTGTGCCCTAACAAGGTGGATAGACCGATCGTCCGCCGGTCAGCAACAGGTAAGAAATGTCAGTAAAGTGACACGGGAGCTGTGTGTTGCTTCAGCCACAGTTTGTTGGACGACTCGGCCGTTTTTTACATTTTTATTTCGCAAATGCGAAAACTCAATTGATGCCGAAATCGCAGACCCTATGACCAAAGTCTTGTTGCGCTGCCTTATAGAACCGAAGTGATGGCGTGGAATCACAGATAGCCAAATCTCTTCATCACCGCGCCATGTTCGCTTTCGATCCGCTCGATTTGGGCGGCATCGAGGACATTGCGCCATTGCCCGGACTTGCCGACCCGGAAAAAACGCTCCGAGTGCTTGCTGCGCTCGGCGAAGCCATGCTGGGCTTCCTGATTCTGCAGGACTTTGAAGGACGAAAAGCGAATGGCGCGTTCCAGTCGGTCCCTGGGTGGGCGAAGGCCCAGGAAGGAGGCGATGCTGCCGAAAGTTTTCAGTGGCTTTTGTTCCATGTCCTCGTAGCGCACGACGAGAAGACCGCGACCGGCCTGCCCTGTCCAACCGGTGACATGGCCCGACCAGTCGCCGAGCCAGGTCTGGACCTGGGTCGCATTGCCGCCGATCACCGCCGCCGGATCGGCCATTTGCTTCAACATGTCGTCGAGGCCAAGGCCATAGTGGTCGGCCGCCGAAATGACGACGTCGCGGGGATCGCGCACGACATAGATGGCGCCAGCCGTGACCGCCATGTTGATCAGCGGCACGCCGTGGCGCACGCCGACCATTGAATGCGTCTTTACGAAGACCGAATCGGGAAAGGCGCCGGTCATCAAGGCCTGGGCGCGGGGACGCAGGGCGGAAATCCGCTCTTCGTCAAAGGCGACGGTCGAGACCCCGGCCGCCTTGTCGTACCAGATGCGATGATTGTCGCCGAGGGTGAACCGGCTGAGCGAGTCCGGCGGCAGGGGCGCCGGTGGATTGATCAACAGATGATGCAGAAAGGTCCGCAGCCAGGTATTGCCCGACTTGGGGTAGGACGACAGCCAGATCAGCGCACCCAAGCTGTATCTCCTCGAATATCGCACCAAAAGAAAAAGGGGGCGCGAGCGCCCCCTTTTCCCCGATCGAAAGAGATCAGAACGACAGCATCGAGCCGAGCAGGAACACGTCGGCGTCGTTCTTCGTGAAGGCGCCGCCGCCACCACCCTGGTTGTCCCAGTGCATGTAGCCGACCGCGAGGTCGAGACCGGTCGCGACCTTGTAGCCGCCGCCGACCGACAGACCCCAGATGGTGTCCGGGAACGAGTCCTGGTCCCACCAGATCGACTGCGCGCCGAGGGTCCAGGCGCCCTGGGCATACTGCACGCCGACGTCATAAGCCGACACGTCGTCGTTCGAGATGAAGCCGAAGTTGTCGATGCCGAGGTACGAACCACCGAGGGTGACCGTGCCCGCGCCGGCCGCGAAGCCGAGGTTGGCGCCGAAGCCGTAGGAGGTCTGGTCGTCGAGGACCGGGGCGCTGATCTCGCTCTCGAGGAACGCATAGGTGCCCGAGAGACCGACGGTGACGCCCGAGAACTCCTTGGAGTAGTTCAGGCCGGCGGTGAACTGCTGGCCAGCGCCGTTGTTGTCGGGCTCGAAGCCACCGGCGACGGCACCGTCAGCCGGATCCTGCGTGCCGTCCGGCGAGTAGGACAGGCCGAGCTGGAAGCCAGCGATACGCGGGGTGAAGTAGTTCACCTTGCCGGCGTCGCCGTCCGAATTGTAGGTGAAGGCGTTGAACATATAGTCGCCCGAATTCACCGTCAGGATGCCATTGGCGTCCGGCGAGGGAGCGACATAGCCCATCTGCGCGGCGACCGGATCGTTGGTGCCGAACTCGATACGGCCGAAACCGCCCGAGAAATACAGGAAGGCTTCGTCGATCTGGTCGGCGACGGACGCGCCTTCGAGCTGGATCTGGAAGCCGTAGGTCAGGCCATTGGAAGCGGTGCCTTCGGCGGTGAAGGAGATTTCGCTGTTCCAGGAATCGAACGAGACCTCACGGGTGTTCGCATCGCCGTCGCCGCCGGCCAGGACGACGCCCGAGAAGAAACCGCCCAGCGTGAGCTTCAGGCCTTCGTCAGCGGCCATGGCGCTGGTGGAAAGCAGCGCGGCAGTGGCAAGCGCCGTGGTGCTTAGAAGAATCTTTTTCATCATCCCCTCATTTCAGTACGAGGCAGCCGGGAGTGGCCCCCGGAACGATCCGGCAGGGTAACCCGCTGCCCGATCTCTACCCGCCGATAGAATTTCCGAAGACCTTCCGGGTCAAGCAAAAGGGCCGCTTCCACGGACGCGCGGGGGACATTGGGGCGACCCTGTTGCAGTTGCGTAACACTTACGAATGGTGCCGGGCCCCCGCCATTTCGTCGCCCGGACCGGCTTTCAGGGCCGATTTCAGCCCGCCGCCATTGCTTTGCCGCATTGCTTCACTTAATGAAGATCGGCAGCCCGCCGTCACGCGGGCGGTTTATATAGACGTGAGGGATATTGATGTCCGGACTGCGTTATGGTGCCAGGATCGCTTCGGCCCTGGCTGTCATGGCCCTGGCCGCCTGCGGCTCGACCGAAACCGTTCAGCAATATCCCCAGCAGAGGCCCGACGGCACTTACAGCCCGACGCCCGACCCCAACGCGCCCCAAGACGGCGGCCTGTTCGGCCCCGATGGCATCGTGCTTTTCGGCGGCAAGGACAAGGCCGACGATCAGGGCTCGAGCGGCATCGGTGTCAACGCGCTGCTGTGGCGCGCCTCGCTCGACACGCTGTCCTTCATGCCGCTGGTCTCGGCCGATCCCTTCGGCGGCGTGATCATCACCGACTGGTATTCCTCGCCCGACCGCCCGTCCGAGCGGATGAAGGCAACGGTCTATATCCTCGACCGCCGGCTGCGCGCCGACGGCCTGAAGGTCGCCCTGTTCCGCCAGCAGATCGGGCCGGAGCGCCAGTGGCTCGACGTGCCGGTCTCGGCCGAAACCGTCGGCCAGCTCGAGAACGCCATCCTGACCCGCGCCCGCCAGCTCCGCGTGCAGAGCCTCGGCCAGTAACAGCGCCTTATAGATAAGGTATCGGCATCGTGGCGCCCGGCGGCATTCACGCCGCCGGGGACAGACCGCTTGCCAGCGGCGAAGCCCTCGCCCTATATCTCTGTCTCCCGCGAGACCACCGCTGCCCGGCAGCGCCAGAAAGCCGATAGTTTTCCCATGTCGAACGAGCGTTACAACCCGCGCGCCGCCGAGTCGAAATGGCAGGCCGCCTGGGCCGCGGCCGATGCCTTCCGCGCCGGGGAAGACCGGTCCCGCCCGAAATATTACGTCCTCGAGATGTTCCCCTATCCGTCGGGGCGCATCCACATGGGCCATGTGCGCAACTACGCCATGGGCGACGTCATCGCCCGCTACAAGCGCGCCGCCGGCTTCAACGTGCTGCACCCGATGGGCTGGGACGCCTTCGGGATGCCGGCGGAAAACGCCGCGATGGAGCGCCACGTCCACCCGGCCGACTGGACCTACAAGAATATCGACACGATGCGGGCCCAGCTGAAGTCCATGGGGCTGTCGCTGGACTGGAGCCGCGAGATCGCGACCTGCCATCCCGAATATTACCGCCATGAACAGAAGCTGTTCCTCGACTTCCTGCAGGCGGGCCTGGTCTACCGCAAGGAATCCCTCGTCAACTGGGATCCGGTCGACAACACGGTGCTGGCCAACGAACAGGTGATCGACGGCCGCGGCTGGCGCTCCGGCGCCCTCGTCGAGCGGCGCAAGCTGTCGCAGTGGTTCCTGAAGATCACCCATTTCGCCGATGACCTGATCAAGGGCCTCGACTCTCTGGACCGCTGGCCGTCCAAGGTCCGCCTGATGCAGGACAACTGGATCGGCCGCTCGGAAGGCGCGCGCCTGTCGTTCCGCTTCAAGGGCGGGGCGCCGGCCGAGGCGATCGACGTTTATACCACGCGGCCGGACACGCTGTTCGGCGCGGCTTTCGTCGCCATCGCCGCCGATCATCCAGTCGCCGCCGCCCTCGCCAAGGCCGATCCGGTACTGGCCGCCTTCTGCGACGAATGCCGCCGCGGCGGGACTTCCGAGGAAGAGATCGAGAAGGCGGAGAAGCTCGGTTTCGATACCGGCCTCGAAGTCCGCCATCCGTTCAAGCCGGACGAGACCCTGCCGGTCTATATCGCCAACTTCGTGCTGATGGATTACGGCACCGGCGCCGTCTTCGGCTGCCCGGCGCATGACCAGCGCGACCTCGACTTCGCCCGGAAATACGGCCTCGAAGTGACGCCGGTGGTGTTGCCGCCCGGCGCCGACCCGGCGACTTTCGCCGTCGGCACCGAAGCCTATACGGGCGACGGCAAGCTCTATCAGTCCGGCTTCCTCGACGGTCTCGGCACCGTCGACGGCAAGGCCGCGGCGATCGCGAAGATCAGGGAACTCGGCGCCGGCGAAGGCACCGTCACTTACCGCCTGCGCGACTGGGGCGTCTCGCGCCAGCGTTACTGGGGTGCGCCCATTCCGGTCATCCATTGCGAGGCCTGCGGCATCGTGCCGGTGCCGGCGGCCCAGCTGCCCGTGACCCTGCCCGAGGACGTGACCTTCGATCTGCCGGGCAATCCGCTCGACCGCCATCCGACCTGGAAGCATGTCGACTGTCCGACCTGCGGCAAGCCGGCCCGGCGCGAGACCGATACGTTCGACACCTTCATTGATTCGTCCTGGTATTTCGCCCGTTTCTGCTCGCCGCGCAGCGACGAGCCCTTCGAGCGCGAGGCGGTCGATTACTGGCTGCCGGTCGACCAGTATATCGGCGGCATCGAACACGCGATCCTGCATCTGCTCTATTCCCGCTTCTACACGCGGGCGATGGAGGCGACCGGCCACATCGGCATCGACGAGCCCTTCGCCGGCCTGTTCACGCAGGGCATGGTCAATCACGCCACCTATCGCGCGGCCAGCGGCGAATGGCTGAACCCCGCCGACGTGACCACCGACGCGGGTGGCGCCCTGGTGCGCAGCGGGACCGGCGAGCCGGTCACCGTCGGCCGGGTCGAGAAGATGTCGAAGTCCAAGAAGAACGTGGTGGACCCGGACGACATCATCGAGCGTTACGGCGCCGATACCGCGCGCTGGTTCATGCTGTCCGACAGCCCGCCGGAGCGCGATCTGGAATGGACCGAGGGCGGCATCGAAGGTGCCTGGCGCTTCACCCAGCGCCTGTGGCGCATGGTGTCCGAGGGGCTGGAGCGAATCGGCCCGGCGGGCGATTCGGCCTTCGGCGCCGAGGACGCGCCCTTGCGCCGCGCCACGCACAAGACCATCGCGGGCGTCACCGCCGACATCGAAGCCTTCCACTTCAACAAGGCGGTCGCCCGGCTCTACGAATATGCCAACGCGGTGCAGGATGCCGCCCTCGGCAAGACCGGGGCGAGCCCGGCGGCGACGCGCGAGGCGCTGGAAACCATCGTCCAGCTGGTCGCGCCGATGATGCCGCATCTTGCTGAAGAGCTGTGGTCGCGACTTGGTCAGGGCACCATGCTGGTCGCCACCGCCTGGCCGACGGCCGATGCCACCCTCGCCGCCGATGACGAGATCACCATCGCCGTCCAGGTGCAGGGCAAGCTGCGCGGCACGCTGGTCGTTCCGGCCGATATCGACCGCGCGGCACTGGAGGCCCAGGCCCTCGCGCTTGAAAGCGTGCAGAAAGCGATTGACGGCAGGCCCCTGCGCAAGGTCATCGTGGTGCCCGGCCGTATCGTCAATCTGGTGGTCTGATCCCATGCCGCGCACGCCGTCGACCCCCCTCGCCTCCGGGCTGCACCGTCTCGCGGCGGCCTGGGTGCTGGGCGCCGCGCTGGCGCTCGGCGGCTGCGGCTTCCAGCCGATGTACGGCAGCCATTCCACCTCGGCCGAGGCGGAAAATCTGCTCGGCTCGGTCGCCATCGGGCCGATCGGCAAGGATCGCACCGCCCAGATCCTGCGTAACGATCTGATCGACAAGATTTCCGCTGGCCGTTCGGCGCAGAATCCGCGCTTCCGCCTCGACGTCCAGCTCGAGACCATCGAACTGGGCGGCCTGATCCAGACCGATTCGTCGATCACCCGCTATACCGTGACCATGCGCGGCAAGATTTCGCTGGTCGATCTTGGCTCCGGCCAGATGGTGATGAACGAACTCGCCCGGGCGACCACGGCCTATAACGTGCCGCAGTCCGAATATGGCGCCATCGCCGCCCAGCAGGACGCCTATCGCCGGGCTTCGGGCCAGCTGGCGGACGAAATCCGCTCGCGCATCGCAAGCTATCTCGAAACCCGCCCGAGAAACTGAGCCCCGGCCGTGAAGCTGGCCGGCGCCGCCATCGACCGCTTCCTGGCGAAGCCCGATGCGGCCGTGCGCCTCGCGCTGATCTTCGGGCCCGACAACGGTCTGGTGCGCGAACGCGCGGCCCGGCTCGCCCGCAGTGTGGTCCCTGACCTGAACGATCCGTTCCGTGTCGCCGAATTGACCGGCGCCATGCTCGACGACGACCCGGCCCGCCTCGCGGACGAGGCGGCGGCCATTTCCATGATCGGCGGCCGCCGGGTGATTCGCCTGCGCGAGGTCGCGGACAAGCACGCCAAGCTGATCGCCGGCTTTCTCGAAGCCCCGGCGGGCGATGCCCTCGTCGTCGTCGAGGCGGGCGATTTGCCGAACAAGCGCAGCACCCTGCGCACGGCGGTCGAGGAGGCGGGCAACGGCGCCGCCATCGCCTGCTACCCGGACGATGCCGCCGGGGTCGACGACCTGATCGACGCCGTGCTGAAGAAGGCCGGTCTCGCCATCGAGCCGGCGGCGCAAAGCTGGCTGAGCGAGCGCCTTGGCGCCGACCGCGCCCTCTCGCGCGGGGAACTCGACAAGCTCGTCCTTTACATGGGGACCGAAGCGAAGACGGTCACGCTCGACGATGTGCGGGCGGTGGTCGGCGATGCCTCGGAAATCGGTATCGACGATGTCGTCTCCGCCTGTCTCGTCGGCGACATGTCCCGGCTGGAGCGCAGCCTGGAGCGCTGCCGCCAGGCCGGGGAAAACGCCATCACCATCCTGCGCGCCGTCAGCCGTCAGGTGCTGCAGCTGCAGGCCGCCCGCGCCCTGATGGACGAGGGGTTGCAGCTCGACCGTGCCCTCGCCGCCATGCGCCCGCCGATTCGCTTCCCCCGCGACCGCGCCTTCAAGGCCCAGCTGCCACGCTGGAGCGCGCAGCGCCTGCTCGACGCCGTCGACCTTCTGGTCGAGGCGGAACTCGACTGCAAGACCACCGGCAATCCGGCGGATGCCCTGACCGCCCGCGCCCTGATGCGCATCGCTGGCGTCGCCGCCCGCGCGGGCCGGCGCTAGGGGGGCTTCCCGCCCCCCTGACCGCCCCCTAACCCCCTCCCCCCGATCGGGGGGATATGGACCGGGGTCCCCCGCCGAAAATAGCGTCAACGAAAACGAGGAAACGTCAGGTTGAGCATGTCTTCCCCCGCGCGGGGCCGGGCCACAGGCCCCGGCGCCGGGCGACGGCGAAGCCTTGCCCGACGCCGGGGTCACCCACTGGCGCTTCCCCCAAGACGCGGGAGAGGGCATGGGTCTGCTCATCAATATCGACAACGGCGGCACGCTGACGGACATCTGCGTGATCGACGGGGCGAAGGTCCATCACACCAAGACCATCACGACGCCCTATGACTTGTCGAAATGCTTCTTCGAGGGTCTGAAGAAAGCCTCCGTCGCCGTTTACGGCGAGGAAAAGCTGCTCGACCTGCTGGTCGCCACCGACCACATCCGCTACTCGACGACGCAAGGCACCAACGCCATCGTCGAGAAGAAGGGACCGCGCCTCGGCCTGATCCAGTCGGCCGGTGACGATCCGGCCGCCCTCGCCGCCACGGCCGAGGCGAAGGCCATGTTCGACGTCCTCGTCGGCGACCGGGTCCAGGCGGTCGACCTTTCCCTCACCGGCGATGCCTTCGACGGCGCGCTGGTCTCGGCGATCAATGCCCTGACCAACAATGGTGCCAACCGCATCGTCATCAGCCTGGGCGGCGGCGATTACCGGGCCGATGAGAAGCGGCTGAAACAGGCGATCCTGCGCAAGTTCCCGCGTCACCTCCTTGGTGTCGTGCCCGTGCTCTGCGCTTCGGAGCTGGTCGACGACGGCGACGCGGCGCGGCGCGGCTGGTCGGCCCTGATCAACGCCTTCCTGCATCCGGCGATGGAAGGCTTCCTCTACAACGCGGAAGCGATCCTGCGCGAGTGGAAGCACCAGAACCCCCTGCTGATCTTCCGTAACGACGGCGACAGCGCCCGCGTCGCCCGCACCGTCGCGGTGAAGACCTATGGCTCCGGCCCGCAGGGCGGCATGGAAGGCGCCCGCGCCCTTGCCGCGCACTATGGCTTCAAGCGCCTGCTGACCATGGACATCGGCGGCACCACGACCGATATCGGCCTTGTCGAGAACGGCGCCCCCCGGGCGCTGCGCCGGGGCGAGATCGAGAATATCGAAATCTCCTTCCCGCTCTCGGACATCGTCTCGGTCGGCGTTGGCGGCTCTTCCATCCTCAAGGTCGAGAACGGCGCGATCGTGGTCGGGCCGGAATCGGCCGGCGGCGCGCCCGGGCCGGCGTGTTTCGGCCTCGGCGGCACCAGGCCGACCATCACCGATGTCTTCCTGCTGACGGGCCTGATCGACCCCGCGACCTATTTCGGCGGGGCGATGAACCTCGACCGCGCGCGGGCCGAGGCGGCGGTGCGTTCCGCCATCGCCGAACCCCTCGGCCTCGATCTGCCGGCGGCCCTCGCCGCGGCGGAAAAGGCCTGGGTCGGCAAGATCGCCGACAGCCTGAAGGCCTTCACGACGATCGACGCGGACACCACCCTCGCCGCCTTCGGCGGGGCCGGGCCCTTCGTCGTCTCGGCGGTGGCCGAGGCGGCCGGCATCGGCCAGGTGATCATCCCGGGCCTCGCCGCTGTCTTCTCGGCCTTCGGCATCGGTTTTTCCGATATCGCGCAAGGTTACAGCCGTAACGTCGGCGCGGGTTCGGCCGAAGCCCTCGAGGCGGCGGCGTCGGAGCTGGTCGACCGGGCGAAGCGCGACATGTTCGCCGAGGGCTTCGACCTCGCCGACTGCCGCCTCGACTGGTCGCTGACCAGGGACAGCGCGGGCGCGGGCGAAGCCATCGCCTGGAGCCGGGGCACCGCCCTGCCCGCTGCCCTCGCCGGGGCGGGCGACATCGTCGTCGAGCTGCGGGCGGTGCGCCCGATCAACCACGCCAAACTGGTGAACGGCGCGGCACCCGCCGCGTCCGCCGCCGGGATCGCCGGCCAGCGCCGCCTGTCGGTGCCGGGCGAAGGCGAGGTCAGCCTCGCCGTGCATCGGCTCGAAGACCAACCGGCGGGCGCGAGCGCGGCCGGTCCCTGCATTCTCGAAGAAGCCTTCTTCACGGCCCGCATCGGCCGGGGCTGGCGGTTCAGCGTGAATTCCAACCGCGACACCCTGCTCGCCCGCGACCATTGAGGAGACCTTACGTGAAAGTCCTCGTCACCGAATACCTCCGCCTCGACCTCACGCGCGAGACCTGGGAATGCCGCCGCTGCGATCACGAGATCGCCAGCGCCCGCGAGAATTACAAGACCGGCCTGCTGATCCACGACCGCGAGCCGTCCGAGATCCACAAGCCGATGCTGGACCCCAAGCGTTACGACTTCACCTTCGCGCCCAATCCGCGCTGGTGCCGCATCCTCGAATACTACTGCCCGTCCTGCGGCACGCTGGTCGAGACCGAATATACCGTGCCGGGCCATCCGCCCACCCATGACATCGAATTCGACATCGACGCCCTGAAGGCGCAATGGGCCAACCGCAAGCCGGTCGTGGAGCGCACCCCGGGCAAGGACCTGCCCCGGCCCGAGGGGCATCACCACCACCACCATCATCACCACCACGATCACGAAGCGACGAAGGGCTGAACCAGATGAAGCGCGTTTCTGTCGATATCGGCGGCACCTTCACCGATTGCTTCGTCATCTGGGGTGACCGCTACGTCCAGTCCAAGGCCCTGACCACCAAGCATAATCTCGCCCTCGGCTTCAACGAGGCGCTGGACTATGCCTGCCGCGAGGTCGGCACCTCGCGCGAGCAGATGCTGGCCGAGGTGGATTCGGTCCGCTACGCGACCACCCTCGGCACCAATGCCCTGATCGAGCGGCGGGGGCCGCGCATCGGCCTCATCACCACGGCGGGCTTCAAGTCGACCGTGCCGCTGTCGCGCGGCCGGGGTTACGGCGAAGGCCTCTCGATGGAGGAACAGCAGGATATCCCGAACGCCGCGCGGCCCGAGCCGATCGTGCCGATCGAGATGATCCGCATCGTCCGCGAGCGCATCGACTACAAGGGCGAAGTGCTGATCGAACTCGACGAGGACGATCTGCGCCGCCAGATCCGCGACCTCGTCGACGCGGGCGCCGAAGCCCTGGTCGTCGCCTTCGCCAATTCCGTGGTCAATCCGGCGCACGAGCTGCGCGTCCAGGAAATCTTCGTCGAGGATTATCCCGAACACATGCTGGGCGCGGTGCCCTTGCTGCTGTCGCATCAGGTCGCCGGGCGCAAGGGCGAATACGTCCGCTCCATGTCGACGATCATGGACGCCTTCCTGCACAAGGTGATGTATTTCGGCCTCTCCTCGCTGGAGCGCAATCTGCGCGCCTCGGGTTACGTGAAGCCGATGCTGGTCGTGCATAATTCGGGCGGCATGGCGCAGCTGAATTCGACCGACGCGCTGCAGACCGTGCACTCCGGCCCGGTCTCGGGCATCGCCGCGGCCGAGCATCTGGCGAAATGCGCCAAGCTCGGCAATGTCGTCGCCACCGACATGGGCGGCACCTCCTATGACATCGGCCTCGTCGTCGACGGCGGCGTGAAGTTCTACGACTTCCAGCCGACCATCGAACGCTGGCTCGTTTCCGTGCCCATGGTCCATCTGGCGACGCTCGGCTCGGGCGGCGGCTCCATCGCCCAGCACAACCGCATGTACGACACCGTGCAATGCGGCCCGACCAGCGCCGGCTCGGACCCCGGCCCCGCCTGCTACGACCGTGGCGGCATGAAGCCGACGGTGACCGATGCCGACCTGTTGCTCGGCTATCTCGATCCCGCCAATTACGCCAATGGTTACATCAAGCTGAATCCGCGCCGCGCCCGCCAGGTGATCGAGGACCAGCTGTGCGACCCGATGGATCTCGACCTCATCGAGGCCGCGAAGCTGATCAAGCGCACCGTCGACCTCGACATGGCCAACGGCGTCGCCACCGAACTGCGCACCTTCGGCTACGAGCCGAGCGAATTCACCCTGCTGACCTATGGCGGCAACGGCCCGCTGCACGCCTGCGGCATCGCCCGTGGCCTTGGTATCGGGCGCATTCTGGCGCCGCCCTTCGCCTCGGTGTTCTCGGCCTGCGGCGCGGGCAACCTGTCCCAGCTGCACATCCACGAAATGTCGACCTTCACCGTGCTGTTCGACAGCATGACGAAGCAGCTCTTCACCGATTTCGCCAAATTCAACGCGATGGTCGAGGAGCTGGAGCGCCGGGGTCGCGAGGATCTGCTGCGGCAGGGGATGCCGGTCGACAAGATCGGCTATCGCCTCGAACTCGACATGCGCTATGGCAACCAGCGGGTCCAGACCACGGTGGTCACCGACCTGACCCGGCTCGAGACGCTGGCCGACGTGGTGAAACTGATCAACCAGTTCCACACCTCCTATGGCGATCGCTTCGGCGAAGGCAGCCAGGCGGCGGAAGCGGGCGTGCGCATCAACACGATCCGCGTCTGCTCCTATGTCGAGATCGACGCGGTCGATTTCGCCGACATCCATCCGGGCCAGAAGCGCGTGCCCGCGCCCGCCCCGGTGGGCAGCCGCAAGTGCCATTTCGTCGATCACGACGGCGCCATCGAGACGGCGGTCTATGACGCCGCCGCGCTCGAGCACGGCGTCGTCATCGACGGGCCGGCGGTCATCACCACCAGTCACACCACCTATCTGGTCGAACCCGGCTGGCGCTTCGAGGCCGCGGCCCAGGGCGCGGCCTGGTTCACCCGCATCGACGCCTGACGAAAAAGGAACGCAACCATGAACGTCATGCCCGGGATTGCCACCCTCAGCGTCGGCGACCGCAAGCTGCTGCAGGATTTCGTCGACGAGCATCAGCTCTTCTACGGACCCGACCCCGCGATCATGCGCAACCACAAGCTGGAGCCGCGCACGGCCGCCGAAGACGCGGCGATGAAGAAACACGACGATCCGCATCTGCTGAACCAGGTGCGTGGCCGCGTCGTCTCGGCCCTGTCCGAGAGCTTCCGCATGGTCGAGCAGATGGGCGCCGCCCCCGGCGCCAAATGGGGCGACCTCGTCACCGCCATCTTCTCGGCCAGCGGCGACCTGTCGGAAATCTCCCCGGCCGGCATCGTCACTTTCGCCGGGGTCTGCCAGTATCCGATCAAGTTCGTGAACAAATACTGGACCAACGATCCGTCGGTGGGCGTCCGTCACGGTGACGGCTTCATCCATAACGACTCGCGTTACGGCGGCATCCACAACACCGACCAGTCGATGATGATGCCCGTGTTCCACGAGGGCGAACTGGTGTGCTGGGTGTCCTCGACCATTCACGAGGGCGAGAACGGCGCGATCGAGCCGGGCGGGATGCCCGCCAAGGCGGAATCCCGTTTCGACGAGGGGCTGAAGATGAGCCCCTTCCGCATCGTCGAGAATTTCCAGGTGAAGCGCGACATCCTCACCTTCCTGCAGAATTCGGTGCGCGATCCGAAGCTGCAGTTCGAGGACCTGAAGGTGAAGCTGCACGCCTGCCTGCGCCTGATGGACCGGGTGCGTTCGGTGATCGCGGAATTCGGCAAGGATGCGCTGATCGCCTATCTCCGCCGTAATCTTGAAGATACCGAAGCCGAGGTGCATCGCCGCATCGCCGAGCTGCCGGATGGCGTCGTCCGCTTCAACACCTGGATCGACTCGACCCTGCGCGAGCCGGCCCTGCTCAAGGTCGCCTGCGCCGCGCGGGTGAAGGGCGACCGCATGACCATGGACTTCCGGGGCACCTCGCCCCAGCTGTCCAACCGTTCGGTCAATGCCGTCATGGGCTCGACCAAGGTCTGCTTCCTCACCGGCGTTCTGCAGAACATCTGGCCGGACCTGCCGCATAACCAGGGCGTGCTCGCCGCCTTCGATTTCGAGTCCGACGCCAATTCCCTGCTCGACGCCAACAATGACGCGCCCTGCGCCATGAGCCTGCTGCCCATGTTCAGGACGATCACGGTGGCGACGGTGTCCTTCCCGAAGTTCATCTACGGCCTGCCCGATGGCGCCAAGGCGCGGGCGACCGTGACCCTTGCCGCGCAGTACAACCAGCCCGCCACCTTCGTTTACGGCGGCCTGACCCAGCACATGGAAGTGACGGGCAACTTCTGCGCCGACATCAACGGCAACGGCCAGGGTGCGCGCGAGAACAAGGACGGCGAACACGGTGTCTCGCCCCTGTTCGGTTTCATGTGCGACACCGGCGAATATGAACTCGCCGAGGAAGAACTGCCCATGGTCCGGCTGATCGCCCAGCATCTGGCGACCGACCGGGTGGGCTGGGGCAAGTATCGCGGCGGCCTCGGCTACGAGCAGATGGTGACGGCGCGCGGCACCTCGATGTGGGGCTTCATGACCGGCCAGTCCGGCTCGTGGTTCTGCTCCGCCCCCGGGCTCTTCGGCGGTTACAGCTGCCCGGCCTATCCGATCGCCAAGGTGAAGGACTCGAACGTCTTCGACTGGTTCAAGGAGAAGGGCAACGCCGCCCGCTTCCCCTATGACATCGTCGAGCTGATGAACGAGCAGCCGATCGAGGCCGGCCGCTATGTGACGGCGGACGCCGGCATGACCTTCGAGATGGTGCAGGAAGGCGAGATCTACATGATCTGCCAGGGTGCCGGCGGCGGTTACGGCGACGTCCTCGAGCGCGAGCCCTCGGCGGTGATGAAGGACCTGAGCGAGGGCCTGATCAGCCACGAGAATGCCTTCGACATCTATCGCGTCGTCTACGACCGGCGCACCCTGATCGTCGACGAGGCCGGCACCAGGGCGGCGCGCGACGCCGAACGGGCCGCCCGCAAGGCAAGGGGCAAGCCTTACGCCGATTTCGTCCGCGACTGGGTACGGGACGAACCGGACGCGGACCTGCCCTATTTCGGTTCGTGGGGCGACAACGGCCGGATCATCGCCGGCAGCGGCAAGACCCGGCAGATCATGGAGGCGGGCGCCCTCCAGCCGGTGTTCATGGCCGACCCGCGCGAGCTGCGCATCGCCGCGCTCGAGGCCCGCGTGGCCGAACTCGAGGGCTAAGGGCATGGGGGCGTTTCGCGATCTCCTGATGCGGGGCGGCCGGCGGCCGCGCTGGATCGACCACACGGACTATTGCGGGCGCCTCCTCGCGGCCGGCGACATTCCCTTCGGGGATGTCGCCCGCTTCATCGACTGGCACCGCAAGGCGCAGGGCCTGCTGCGGCCGGACGTGGCGGCCCTGCCGCTCGTGCCCCTGCTCGACTTCTGGCTGGCGGGACACGGCGATCTGGTGTCGGCCATGGCGGGGCGAAAGCGTCTGCTCTATCCGCTGAAGGTGCTGCTGGCCGACGAGGACCTGCGGGGTCACATCCGCGCCCTGCTCGAGGGTCTGCGCCTGACCTATGGCGGCCAGCCGCTCGCCTTCGTCATTCCCAGCCCGCGCGCCTTCATCCTCTATGCCGCGGCGAAGGCGGGCTTGCCGGATGACGACGAGGTGACGCTCGACGATGTCGACAGCGCCGCCATGTATATGGCCGACTTCCTGCGCGCCTTCGGCGACACCGGGATCGACGTCCTCCTGATGGAGGAAGTGCCGGGCATCGCCGCCGGCGACGACGACCTCGCCGCCTGTCAGGCGGTCCTCAACATCGCCGGGCACTATCGCTGGGATGTCGGCCTGCGTCTCGACGATGGCGCCGAGCTTTCCGCCGTCGATTTCGTCATCGCGCCCGCCGGCAAGGCTGCCGGCATTCAGCTGCCGCAGGCCTATTGGCGGGGCGAGGGTGCCGCCGCCGAGGGCGGACAATTCATTTACGCGCGCATTCCGCCGGATGCGGAGCCGGAGGCCGTGCTCGGCCGTCTGGCGGCCTTGCCTTGAAAGGATTTCGAGACGTGACCACCGTGAAGGAAGGCGAACTGCTCTGGACCCCGACGAAGGACTTCGTCGAGAAATCCAACGTCACCCAGTTTCTGACCTGGCTGCGCGACCGTCGGGGCCTGAACCTCGCCGATTACGATGCCCTGTGGCACTGGTCGGTGACCGAGATCGAAGCCTTCTGGGGTGCCCTGTGGGATTACTTCGAGGTTCAGTCCTCCACCCCCTACAGCCGGGTGGTCGACCGGCTGACCATGGGGCCGGGGGTGCGCTGGTTCGAGGGCTCCCGGGTCAATTTCGCCGAACACATGCTGCGCTATGAAGGCAATGTCGACGAGCCGGGTTTCTATCATCTGTCCGAGACGCGGCCGCTCGGCACCCTGTCGCGGCGTGAGCTCGGCGCCCAGGTGCGCATCCTCGCCACGCAACTGCGGGCGCTTGGCGTTGGCCCGGGCGACCGGGTCGTCTCCTACATGCCCAATATCGTCGAGACCGCCGTCGCCATGCTGGCGACGGTCGCCATCGGCGCGGTGTGGTCGAGCGCGGCGCCGGAATTCGGCGTGAAGACGGTGATCGAGCGTTTCTCGCAGATCGAGCCCAAGGTGCTGTTCGCGGCCGACGGCTATCGCTTCGGCGGCAAGGATTTCGACCGGCTGGAAGAGGCCCGCTCGATCATCGCCGCCCTGCCCTCGCTGAAGACCGTGGTCTGGCTGCCTTACCTGCGGCCGGGCGTGGAGGCGCCGCCGGTGCCCGATGCGGTGCTGTGGCGCGAGCTGATGGACCATTCGCCGGTCCCCGGCCACCTGTTCTCCTACGAACGGGTGCCGCACGACCATCCGCTGTGGGTTGTCTTCTCCTCCGGTACGACCGGCCTGCCCAAGGCCATCGTGCACAGCCATGTCGGCGCCCTGATGGAGATGATGAAGCTCGCGCATTTCCACCTGAACCTGAAGCCGGGCGGGGTCATCTTCTTCTATACGACGACGGGCTGGGTGATGTGGAACATCATCCTCGCCGGCCTTCTGATGGGCTCGGCCGTCGTGCTCTATGACGGCAGCCCGGTCCACCCCGGGCCGGATGTCCTGTGGAAGATGGCGGCGGATACCGGCGCCACCTGCTTCGGCGCCAGCCCGACCTATATCCAGATTCTGGAGCGGAACGGCATCGAGCCCGGGCGGGACTTCGACCTCTCGCGGCTGGAATCCATCCTGCTCGGCGGCTCACCATCGACGCCCGAGAATTTCGCCTGGTTCTACGACAAGGTGAAACGCGACCTCTGGGTCACCTCGCAGAGCGGCGGCACCGAGATCGCCTCGGGCTTCGTCGGGGCCTCACCCACGCTGCCGGTCCATGCCGGCGAGATCCAGACCCGGATGCTGGGCATGGATGTCCATGCCTGGACCGACGATGGCCGCGAGGTGACGGGGGAAGTTGGCGAACTCGTGGTAACCTCGCCCTTCCCGTCGATGCCCGCATTCTTCTGGAACGACAAGGGCGACAAGCGTTACCGCGAGTCCTATTTCGAGGTCTTCGACGGCGTCTGGCGCCATGGCGATTTCATCAAGATCAACGAGCGTGGCGGTTGCTACATCTACGGGCGCTCGGATTCGACGCTGAACCGCTATGGCGTGCGCATCGGCACGGCGGAAATCTATCGCGCGGTCGAACAGGTCGATGGCGTGCTGGACAGCATCATCGTCTGCTGCGAACTGCCGGGCGGCAATTTCTACATGCCGCTCTTCGTGAAACTCAAGCCGGGCCGCGTGCTCGACGAGGCGATGCGCAAGGCGATCAACGGCAAGCTGCGCCTCGACTGCAGCCCGCGCCATGTGCCGGATGAAATCCATCAGGTGCCGGACGTGCCCTATACGCTGACCGGCAAGAAGCTGGAAGTGCCCCTGCGCAAGATCCTGATGGGCTGGGCGCCCGAAAAGGCGGCGAGCCGGGACGCCATGGCCAATCCACCGGCGATCGACTGGTACATCGGCTTCGCCGAAGAGCGCAAGCAGACGGCTGTCGCCTGAATGTGAACGCGATTGGGAATAAGTTCTATGGCGAGCTGTCTCACATTTTGCATAATCGGGGGCGAACGGTAGGGAGGAATGTCGGTAAAACCGGCAAAAAGGCAACCAACAGGTGCCATACCGTTCAAGGCGCAATAATAACGAGAACCGAAGCTACTTCGGATTGGTGCCGCGATGCTGGTTAGAACCAAATTTCTGCCGCCAAGTTTGTTGACCAATCTTGTGCGTCGCAAAAACCTGGAAGATTACTTCGAGAATCTTCCGGCCCATACGGTGACGCTGGTCCGGGCGCCAGCCGGCTTCGGCAAGACGACCTTGCTGGCCGACTGGCGCAAACGCCTGCTGATGGACGGCGGCAAGATCGCCTGGCTCAGCCTCGACGAACACGACAACGAGCCGTCGCAATTCCTCTCCTACCTGCTCGGCGCCCTCGATCAGGCTTTCGAGGGCGACCGGCAGGGGGCCACGTCTTTCCTCTCGGCTTCCGGCAACCTCGCGCCCTTTCAGGTCGCGGGCTTCATCGTCAACGAGGTCCAGCAGCTCAGCGACGATATCTATATCTTCCTCGACGATGTGCACGAGCTGAACTCGGCGCCGGCCCTGTCGATCCTTTATGACCTGTTCCATTACGCCCCGCCCAACCTGCATTTCGTGCTGGCGGGGCGTCCGGCGACCTGGCTCGGCCTGTCGCGGCTGAAGGTGCAGGGCCGGGTACAGGAAACCGGCATCGGCGAGATGCGCTTCGACATCGCCGAAGCGATCGAATTCTTTCGCCTGCGTGGCCACGACCTCTTGCGCCTGACCGATATCGACACGCTGAACCAGGCGACGGAAGGCTGGGTCGCCGGTCTCTGTCTCGCCAGCCAGTCGCTGGCGCGCAAGCGCAATGTCTCGGAATTCGTCGAGACCTTTTGCGGTGAGACCAAGGAAATCACCGAATACATCCGCGAGACCGTGTTCCGCCCGATCGACGAGGACGACCGGCGCTGGCTGGTGCAGGTCTCGGTCGTCTCGCGCTTCTGTCCGGCGCTGTGCGACGAAATGCTGGCGACCACGGATTCGGCGACGCGCATAAGGCGCCTGGTCGAGGAAGTGCCCTTCATCATCCCGCTCGAAGGCACCGAGGGCTGGGCGCGCCTGCACCCTTTGCTGCGCGAATTTCTCGCGGGTGAGGTGCAGCAATTGCCGGCCGAGGAATTGACCGGCCTGCACCGCCGCGCCGCGCGCTGGTTCACCTCGCGCGGGGAAGTGTCGGAGGCGATCCACCACGCGATCGAGGAAGGCAACGCCGCCTGGGCGGTGGAACTGATCGCCAAGCAATCCCGCCGTCTGGTCGAGACGGCGCAGATCCTCCTCCTGATGAGCTGGTACGAGCGCCTGCCCAAGGCCCTGTTCGAGGAGAGGCTGGACCTGTCGGTCGATGTCGCCTGGGCGCTGACCCTGTCCATGCGCATGGACGAGGCGACCAAGACCATCGCCGATGTCGAGGCGGCGCTGGCCCGGCGCGACGTGCCCGATCGCAAGCTCGAACTCGAGCTTCAGGCGCTGAAGGCAGCGTTCTTCACCCTGAACGACCACACGGCCGAGGGCCTGCGCCAGGCCGAGCAATGGCTGGCGCAGGGTCCGCGCGACGACCAGTTCAAGATCGGCGCCCTCGCCAATGTCGTCACCTACAACAAGCTGCTGGCCGGGGAATATGATGCCGCGCTCGAGGCGCAGGTCATGGGCGAAAGCTGGGCCGCGCCCGAGCGCAGCCGCTTCACCATGATCTATGCCGCCTGCGTCACCGGGGCGGTGCACGAGCAGCGCGGCGATTTCGACAAGGCGATCGAGTCCTACGAGGAGGCGCTGCGCCTCGGCGAGGAGGCGGGCGGGCGCCGCTCGGTGCCGGCCAGCATGCCGGCCTCCTGCCTCGCCGGTCTGCTTTATGATCTCGATGATGCGCTCGGGGCGCAGAAGCTGCTGGCCGGGCGTTTCGACATCGTCTGTTCCCGGACGCCGCCGACCTTCTCGTGGCGGGGGCCGATCTCGCTCGTCCGGCTGCACGCCGCTGAAGGCGACATGAAACGGGCGATGGAACGGCTGGACCGGCTGGAGGCGGTGACCAACCGGCTGAACTTCACCAGGGTCGTTGCCGCCTGCGTGGTGCAGCGGTTGCATTTCGCCCTGCAATCCAACGACTGGCGTCAGGTGCGCCACCTGCTGAACCGGCTGGAGGGCCTGCGTCAGGCGGAAGACCCCGCCCACGGCCGGACCGCGACCACGGTCACCAACGAGATCATCCGCCTGGGCGAGGCGCGCGCCGACATCATGCTGGGCGAGGCGCGCCGCAGCCTCGACTATCTCGAAACCTATGTCGCCGACGCGGAGGCCATGGGCCGTTTCGGCGACACGATCAGCGGTCTCATCCTGCTGGCCGCCGCGCAATGGGCGACCGGCGATCATGGCGGTGCCATCGCCAGCTTCCGCCAGGCCCTCGCCTCCGCGCTGCCCCGACGGTACTTGCGGGTGTTCCGGGACCAGCGGCTGTATCTCCTGCCGTTGCTGAAGGGTCTGTCGGCCAGCCCCGCCCTCGTCGAGTTGCCGGTGGCGAAGCAGACGTTCATCGCCGAGTTGCTGACCGGCGCGCGCGAGCCGCAGGGCCAGCGCCGGGCGGAAGTGGTCAGCTTCGCCGACGCGGGCAAATCGCAGGCCCGGGCCCAGCCCACCCACATGCTGGCGACCCGGGAGGAAGACCCGCCGGATCAGACGCTGTACCAGCAGCTGACCGGGCGGGAGCGCGAAGTCCTCGCCTGCATGGCGGAAGGTCTGACCAACAAGGAAATCGCCGGTGCCCTGACCATCACGCCGGAGACGGTGAAATGGTATGTGAAGCAGATCTTCATCAAGCTGGGCGCCAACACGCGGACCCAGGCCGTGCGCCAGGCACGGCGGGCCCGCGTGCTGTAACCGCTGGGGGTCAGCCGTTGGCGAAGCCGCCGTCGACCGAAAGTTCGGCGCCGGTGACCCAGCCCGCCGCATCGCTGGCGAGATAGAGCACGGCCTCGGCGATATCCGACGGTTTGCCTTCGCCGTAAGGCTGGCGCGCCGCGAACATGGCGGCGACCGTCGCCTCGTCCGGTCCGAGGCCGGCGGCGACGAAATGGCCGAGCAGGGCGGTGCCCATGTCGGTCGCGATCAGCCCGGGGTGCAGCGAATTCACGCGGATGCCGTAACCGAGCGCCGCGCATTCCATGGCCACCGCCTTGGTCATCAGCCGCACCGCACCCTTCGAGGCGCAATAGGCGGTGACGCCCGGAAAGCCGCGCAGGCCCGCGATCGACGACAGGTTGACGATGGCGCCGCCCTTGCCGGCCGCCCCGCCCGGCTTCATCGCCGCGACCGCAGCCCGCATCCCGAGGAAGGTGCCGGTCGAATTCACCCGCATCACCCGCTCGAAAATCTCGGGCGTCGTGTCCTCGATCCTGTGGACGACCTCGATCCCGGCATTGTTGACGAGGATGTCGAGGCCGCCGGCCTCGGCGACGGTCGCGGCGACGGCGGCGTCCCAGTCGGCCTCGCTGGTCACGTCCTGACGGCGGAAGAAGGCCTTGAGGCCGGCGGCCTTCAGCGCCTCGGCGGTGGCGCGGCCCTCCGCCTCAAGGACGTCGGTCACCATGACGGTGGCGCCGGCCGCGCCCAGGACGCGGGCGGTTTCGGCGCCCAGGCCGCGCGCGGCCCCGGTGATCAGCGCGACCTTGCCGTCCAGTCGGTGCGGATTGGCGGTCATTCACTCTCTCCCTGAAAATTGTCGTGCCTTGTTTCCGGCCCCGCCATCTTCGCGGATTCCGTTGCCGCCCTTCCCCCCCGAGGACGGGGGGTGGCCCTGCTTTGCGAAAGGCCGACAGTCGGGCAAAACAAGGGGAGACGCGCATGGCACCGGAAACCGAATTCCTGTTCACCACCCACATCAATCTGCAACCGGCGATCGACGGCGGCCCGACGCCGGCCGGCCACATGCTGACGGTCTATGTCACCGGCGGCAGTTTCGAAGGGCCCGGGTTGCGCGGCAAGGTGCTGGCGGGCGGTGGTGACTGGCTGCGCCTGCGTGCCGACGGCTCGGGCGCCATCGACGTCCGCATCTGGCTGGAAACCGACGATGGCGCGCGCATCTACATGACCTATGGCGGCCGGCTGGTGGTGCCGCCCGATCTGCTGGCGCAGGCGATGGATTTCGACCATGCGCAGGCGGTCGATCCCTCGCTCTATTATTTCCGCACGCAGCCGCTGTTCGAGACCGGCCATCCGGCTTACCAGCACCTGAACAATCTGGTCGCCATCGCCACCGGCCGGGTCGGCCATGGCGGCGTGACCTATGACGTCTATGCCGTGAAGTGACGAGGGGCGATCCCGGCGGCGCTGCCCTGCCGCCGGGATCCGACGCGGATCAGGGCTCGGCGCCGATCCGCACCATCAGTTTGCCGGAATTGCCGCTGTGGTACATCGAGCGCAGGGCATCGACCGCGTGGTCCAGCCCCTCGGCGATATCGAGGCGGAATTTCAGCTGGCCCTGCTGCAGCCAGGGGATCAGCTCGGCCCAGGCCTCGGCATAGCGCGCGAAATAGTCGAGGACGACGAAACCCTCGATGCGCAGGCGCTTCATGATCACGTTGTGGAACATCTTCGGTCCCGCCGCGCCGATGCCGCCGTTATAGGTCGAGATCAGCCCGCAGACGACGACGGTGCCGTTCTGTGCCATGTGAGTCAGACTGGCGTCGAGGATGTCGCCGCCGACATTCTCGTAAAGCACATGGATGCCCTCGGGGGCGAGGCGGCGCAGCGCCTGTTCGACATTCTCGGCCTTGTAGTCGATGACGGCGTCGAGCCCGGCCTCGTTCTTCAGCCAGGCGCATTTCTCGGCGCCGCCGGCAATGCCGATGACGCGGCAACCCTTCAGCCTCGCGATCTGCGCGGCGCAGGAACCGGCGGCCCCGGCGGCGGCGCTGACCACGACGGTCTGGCCCGGCTTGGGCCGGCCGACATCGAGGAGGCCGAACCAGGCGGTCGGCCCGGCGATGGCGAGAACGCCGAAGGCGAGCGGCAGCGGAATCCCCGCCGGCCGGTCGAGGGCGGTCCAGCCGGCGCCGTCGGTCACCATGTAGTCGGACCAGAAGCCAAGGCCCATGGCCAGCTGCCCGGGCTTGAAGCCGGGATTGCGACTGTCCATCACCTCGGCCAGCAGGAAGCCCAGCATCGGCGTGCCCAGCGCGACGGGGGGCATGTACATGCCCTCGATATCTTCCATCCACAGCCGGTTGGTGGCGTCGAGCGAGAGGTAGATCGCCCGCATCAGGACCTGCCCCTCGGCCAGCGGGGCGATGGGCATGGTCTGCATCGACAGGCAGCCGTCTTCGATTTCCACCTCGGGCCGGCGGTCCAGCCGCCAGTAGCGGGCCGAGGTCACGCTGCCCGGCTCGATCTTCTTTGCCGCTTCCATGGAATCTCCCCGATTTTTATGAATCGGCGCGCTCACGCCGGTGCCGGGCATTGTGGCCGTGGAAGCGTGGCCATCGTCCCCCCTGAATGGGCGGGTTCGCTCAGGTCGGGGCGACCGGGAGCTCGATCCGCACCTCGAGTCCGCCGCCCGGCCGGTTGTGGCCCTCGATGGTGCCGCCGTGGGACAGGACGGCGCGCCGCGCGATGGCGAGGCCAAGGCCGAAGCCGCCCTGATGGGCGCCAGCGCCGCGCACGAAGGGCTCGAACATGCGGGCGAGATCGGCTTCCGCCATGCCCTTGCCTTCGTCGGCGATGGCGATGGCCACGCGGTCCGGCCCGGGGGTGATATCGACGCTGACGGTGCTGCCGGCGGGGGCGTGGCGGATCGCGTTGCGCAGCACGTTTTCGAGCGCCCGGCGCATCAACTCGGCATCGCCCGCGATCAGCACGTCTTCCACCCGCCCAGCGTCCAGATTGCTGGCGATGGTCAGGCGGGCGGGTTCCGCCTCGAAACGGGCGTCGCCGATCACCGCGAGGGCGAGGCTGTTCAGGTCGAAATAATCGTCACCCGGCGGCGGGCCGGCTTCGGCCCGGGCGAGGCTCAGCAATTCGCCGACCATGGCGTCGATGCGCCGTGCCTCGTCCTCGATCCGGTGCAGCACGGCGTCGAAGCGCTCCGGGTTCTGGCGGGCGAGACCGATCGAGACCTGGAGCCGGGCGAGCGGCGAGCGGAGTTCGTGAGAGACATCGTTCAGCAACTGGTCGCGCTGGCTGACCAGGGCTTCCAGCCGTTCGGCCATGGCATCGAAATCCTTGGCGAGATCGGCGATCTCGTCCCGCCGCCGCCCCATGCGCGGCGCCAGCCGGACGGCCAGATCGCCGCCGGCGAGGGTGGCGAAACCGCCGCGCAGCCGGATGATCGGCCAGGTCAGATAGCCGGCGAGGCCGGCGCTGAACACAAGGCCGCCGATGATGCCGAGGTAGATCATGGGCGGCGGGACGTCGAGCGGGCCGGGGCGGACGCGTGGCACCGGCGTCGCGTCATAGCTTAAGGTCCAGCGGCTGCCGTCGGCGGCGACCGCTTCCCGTGTCAGGGTATTGTCGGCCATGGGCAGGGTCGCCCCCGCGCCCCACAGGCCGAAGCGGGCGCGAAGAGCGGCCGGCCAGTCGGCCAGCAGCGCGTCGAGCCCGGCCATGCCGCTTTCTTCCAGCGCGAAGGCGGCGTCCGCCAGTTGCGCCTCGGCGACGAGGCGGCTTTGCGCGATTTCATGCTCGCGCGGCGGGGCGTCGCGCAGGGTGAAGATCAGCCACACCCCTTCGATGATCAGCAGGAAGGTGATCCAGAAGCCGATCAGGATTTTCCAGAACAGACGGCGGGTCATGCCGCGGCGCCCCGTCCCAGGCGGTAGCCGATGCCGCGCACCGTCTCGATGTGCAGGGCGTCGCCCGCGGCGGCGGCCAGCTTCTGGCGCAGGTTGCTCATATGCACATCGACACTGCGATCATAGGGCTGGCGCTTGCGGCCGAGGGCCTTTTCCGACAGCTCGTCCTTGGTCGAGACCCGCTCGCCCGCCGCCAGCAGCACCTCGAGCAGGGTGAATTCGGAAGCCGTGAGGTCCAGCGCGCGGCCGGCCCAGGTCGCCTCGTGGCGGCCGGGCGACAGGTTGAGGGCATCGAGGCGCAATGTGTCGTCTGCGGGCGTGGCGCCGCCTGTCCGGCGCAGCACCGCGCGCAGGCGGGCGACCAGTTCACGCGGGTAACAGGGCTTGGGGATATAGTCGTCCGCCCCCATCTCGAGGCCGATCACCCGCTCGATATTGTCGCCCTTGGCGGTCAGCATGATGACCGGCACCCGGCTTTTCTCGCGCAGGCGGCGCAACACCTCGATCCCGCCGAGGCGCGGCATCATCACATCCAGCACGACGGCGTCGTAAGGACCGGCCAGCGCCGCCTCCAGTCCCGCCTCCCCGTTCAGGGCGACGGTCGTGGCGAAGCCTTCGGCGCCGAGATATTCGGTCAGCATGGCGGCCAGTTCGGCGTCGTCGTCGATCAGCAGGATATGCACGGGTCTTCTTCCGTCCGCTTGCGCATGGCTGCAGACGATACGCGAACGCGGGCGTCCGCAAGGGTCTTTGCACTTTCCTGACGATTGCCTGGCGAAGACTTGACCCAAGGCAGGCAAGGCGCGCTCTAGACTGCCCCTCATGAACCCCGGTCTCCGAGAGTTTCCGTCATGCGCCTTGTCCGTTTCCTTCGCGTCGTCGCCCTGCTGGCCATCGCCGGCGCGGCGCTCTGGGGGGCGAAACTGTGGTTCTTCCCGGCCGAGACCGAGGCGCCCCGCTATCTGACGGCGACCGCGGCGCGGAAGGATATCGAACAGGTGGTGCTGGCGACCGGCGCCCTCGAAGCCTTCAAGCAGGTCAGCGTCGGCGCCCAGGTCTCGGGCCAGATCAAATCGCTGAAGGTCGATTTCGGCAGCGTGGTCAAGGCCGGCGACCTGATCGCGGAAATCGATTCCAAGACCCAGGAAAACGACCTGAAGAATGCCGAGGCCCAGCTCGCCAATGTGAAGGCGCAGCGGACGGCCAAGCAAGCGACGCTGAAACAGGCGGAACTCGCCTTCGCCCGGCAGAAGAAGATGCTCGCCGCCAATGCCGCCCCGCGCGAGGATTACGAGACGGCGGAGGCGACCCTCGCCGCCACGCGGGCCGAGATCGACGCGCTGGACGCCCAGATCGAACAGGCCGATATCCAGGTTTCGACCGCCCGGCTGAACCTCGGTTACACGCGGATCGTCGCACCGATCGACGGCACGGTGGTCGCCGTCGTGGTCGAGGAAGGCCAGACCGTCAACTCGAACCAGACCACGCCGACCATCGTCAAGATCGCCCGGCTGGACACGATGACGGTGAAGGCCGAAATCTCGGAAGCCGACATCATCCGGGTCAGCGACGGCCTGCCGGTCTATTTCACCATCCTCGGCGACGCAGATCACCGCTATGACGCAACCCTGCGCATGATCGAGCCGGCGCCGACCTCGATCAATTCCGACACCAGCAGCTCCTCGTCTTCGTCCTCCTCCTCGTCCAGCAGCACCTCGACCGCGATCTATTACAACGGCATCTTCGACGTGCCGAACCCGGACGGGCGCCTGCGCATCGACATGACGGCGCAGGTCTCCATCGTGCTCGGCGCGGCCAGGGGCGCGGTCACCATCCCGACGACGGCCCTCGGCAGCCGGGATGCCGACGGCGGTTACACGGTGCAGGTGGTCGATGCCACGGGCGCGATCGCCCCCCGCAAGATCCGCACCGGGATCGAGGATGAAACCGATGTCGAGGTGAAGGAAGGCCTCGCCATCGGCGACAAGGTCGTGCTGGGCGATGCCGCCGCCGGAACCTCGATGCAGATGCGCATGCCGCGGATGGGCCTGTAATCATGGGTGTGCCGCTTCTCGAACTCTCCGGCATCGGGCGAAGTTTCCCGGCGGGGGACGAAAGCATTACCGTGCTCCACGATGTCGATCTGGTGGTCGAGCGGGGCGAGATGCTGGCGATCATCGGCGCCTCGGGCTCGGGCAAATCCACCCTGATGAACATCCTCGGCTGTCTCGACCGGCCGAGCGTGGGCACCTACCGCGTCAACGGACGCGAGACGGCGAGCCTCGACGCCGACGAGCTTGCCCATCTGCGGCGGGAATATTTCGGCTTCATCTTCCAGCGTTACCACCTGCTGGCCGATCTCGATGCCGTCGCCAATGTCGAGGTGCCGGCGGTCTATGCCGGCGAGCCGCGCGGCGCGCGCCATGCCCGCGCGACCGAGTTGCTGACCCGCCTCGGCCTTGCCGAGCGGCTGACCCATCGCCCCGGGCAATTGTCCGGCGGCCAGCAGCAGCGCGTCAGCGTCGCCCGCGCGCTGATGAACGGCGGTCAGGTGATCCTGGCCGACGAGCCGACCGGCGCCCTCGACAGCCAGAGCGGCCAGGCCATGCTCGCGCTGCTGCGCGAACTGCATGGTCAGGGCCATACCGTCATCATCGTCACCCATGACGCCGCGGTCGCCGCCATCGCCGACCGCCGTATCGAAATCCGTGACGGAGCCATCGTCAGCGACCAGCGCCGAACCCCCCCGGTCGGCGCAACGGTCACTGACGTAGTGCGGGAAGTGTCACCCCCCGGCGCTTCCCGCACGCCCCCTGCCCTCGCCCGGCTCGGCGCCGGTCTCGACCGGTTCGGCGAAGCCTTCCGCATGGCGCTGCGTGCCATGGCCGCGCACAAGCTGCGCACCTTCCTGACCATGCTCGGCATCATCATCGGCATCGCTTCGGTGGTGTCGGTGGTGGCGCTGGGCGAAGGCTCGAAGCAGCGCATCCTTGCGGATATTTCCTCGATCGGCACCAACACGGTCGAGGTCTTCCCCGGCAAGGGTTTCGGCGACCGGGACAGCGCCAAGATCGAAACCCTGGTCGCCTCCGACGCCGAAGTCCTCGGCCTGCAGGGTTTCGTCGACAGCGCGACGCCGTCGGTCGCGGCCAGCAAGGTCCTGCTGTGGCGCGATCAGGCGCTGACGGTTTCGGTCAATGGCGTCGGCGAACAGTTCTTCCGGGTGAAGGGCTACACGCTCGCCGCCGGCCGCGGCTTCGACGCGGGCGAAGTGAAGGCCATGGCCCAGCTCGCGGTGATCGACAGCAACACGGCGAACAAGCTGTTCCCCGACCGGACCAGCGCCCTCGGCCAGGTGATCATCCTCGGCAATGTGCCGTGCCGGATCGTCGGCGTGCTCGATCCCGTCACCAGCGGTTTCGGCGCCTCGGACACGCTGAAGATCTATATCCCCTATACCTCCGCCCTGCACCGGATGCTGGGCCAGTCCTTCCTGCAAAGCATCACCGTCCGGGTCGACGACGCGGTGTCGAGCGATGCCGCCGAACAGGGCATCATCCGCCTGCTGACCCGCCGCCATGGCGCCAAGGATTTCTTCATCGTCAACACCGACACGATCCGCGAGACGATCCAGAAGACGACGCAGACCATGACTGTGCTGATCTCGATGATCGCGGTCATCGCCCTCGTCGTCGGCGGCATCGGGGTCATGAACATCATGCTCGTGTCGGTGACCGAGCGGACCAAGGAGATCGGTGTCCGCATGGCGGTTGGCGCGCGTCAGGGCGACATCATGCGCCAGTTCATGATCGAGGCTGTGATGGTCTGCCTCGTCGGCGGCGTGCTCGGCATCCTGCTGGCGTTGTCCTTCGGCGCGGTGTTTTCCAGCCTGTCGTCGTCGTTCCGCCTCGCCTTTTCGGTGCCGTCGATCGTGCTCGCCGTCTTTTGCGCCTCGCTCATCGGCATTGTCTTCGGTTTCCTGCCGGCGCGCAGCGCCGCCCGTCTCGACCCGGTCGAGGCCCTGTCGCGCGAGTAACCTCATGAAATACAGCCCGCTTCTGCTCGCCTTCGCCCTCGCCGGCTGCGGCGCGCTCGACACGCCTTACCGGGTGCCGGAAACCGTGACCGCCGCCACCTGGGCCGAAGCCGCCACCGGGGGGCAGGCGCTGGGCACCGACTGGTGGAAGGCGTTCCACGATCCCGCGCTCGATGCCCTGATCGGCGAGGCGCTGGCCCGCAACAACGATCTCGCCCTCGCCGCGATCCGGGTGAGCAAGGCGCGGGCGACGGCGGGCATCGCCGACGACCAGCGCCTGCCCCAGCTCTCGGCCAGCGCCAGCATGGAGGGTAGCCGGACCCTGTCCGATCCCCGCGCGACCGCGCGCCAGTCCGGCGCCTCGGCCGCCGCCACCTGGGAAATCGACCTGTGGAACAAGCTGGGCCGCGCGGCCGACGCCGCCCATTTCGAGGCGGCGGCGACGGAAGAAGACCTGAACGCAGCGGCCCTCAGTCTCGTCGGCACGGTGGCCGATCTTTACTGGACCATCGCCTATCTGAACGAGCGGATCGAGCTTTCCCGGCAAAGCATCGCCTATGCCGAAAAGACCCTTGCCCTCATCGACAGCATGGTTTCGGCCGGCGGCGCTTCCGACCTCGAACGGGCCGAGGCGCGCTATAATCTCGAAAACCAGCGGGCCAGCCTGCACAGCCTCCTCCAGCAGCGAACGGAACAGCGCAACGCCCTCGCCATCCTGTTCGACGGCCCGCCCGAAGCGGTAAAGCCCGAGACCCTGCGCCTGCCGCGCGAAGCCCTGCCCGTCATCGACGCCGGCCTGCCCGCCAGCCTGCTGGGCCGGCGGCCGGATTTGCGCGCGGCGGAATTGCGCCTGCGCTCCACCCTCGCCAGCGCCGACGCGACGCGCCTGTCCTATTATCCCGGCTTCAGCCTGACCGGCAGCCTCGGCACCGGCAGCACCAGCCTGATCGACGTCCTCGAAAATCCGGTGGCCAGCCTTGGCCTTGGCCTCGTGCTGCCGTTCCTGAACTGGGACCAGACGCAACTGAACATCGAGGTCTCCAAGCTCGATTACGAGGAAGCGGTGGTCGGCTTCCGCCAGAGCCTCTATCAGGCGCTGGGCGATGTCGAAAACGCCCTCGCCTCCCGCCGCCATTATGCCGACGAGGTCGCCGACCGGGAAAAGGCCCTGGCGGCGGCGCAGATGGCCGAGAGTCTCTATGAAAGGCGCTTCCGCGCCGGCGCGGTCAGCCTGCAATCCTGGCTCGATTCCCAGGAATCCCGGCGCAGCGCCGAAAGCGCGCTGGCGCAGAGCCGATTGAGCGCGCTGTCCGCCTATATCGCCCTGTGTCAGGCGCTGGGCGGCGGCCCGGGCTGAGCGGGCGAGGTTACAGCGCGCAGCGAAAGCCGACGTTGGACGAACTCGCGTCCCGCGCGATGCCGATGCGTGCCGCCGGGCGGTAGCGCGCGCAATAGTCCCCGGCGCAGAGGAACGAGCCGCCCTTGGCGACCACCGGCCCGCCGCCGCTGCCGCAGCCACAGCTTCCCTCGCCCGCATAGGCGCTGGCGGTCAGCTCCCAGACATTGCCGATCATGTCGGAGAGGCCGTAACCATTGGCGGGATAGCGGCCGACCGCGCAGGGGCCGGGCACCCCGCGCGCGAAATACCACGGGAAACTGCCGGTCCAGACATGGGCCATCAATTGCCCGTCCGGGCGAAACTCCCGCCCCCAGGCGTAAGGCGTGTCGTCGAGGCCGCCGCGCGCCGCCGCCTCCCATTCCGCCTCGGTCGGCAGGCGCTTGCCGTGGTGGCGGGCGAAGGCTTCGGCATCCTCTGGCGTTACATGGGTGACGGGAACATCCTCCCGTCCGTCGATCGTGCTGCCGGGGCCATGCGGCCGGCGCCAGCAGGCACCATCGACGAAAGACCACCATTGGCCGGGGTCGCGCAGGTCGACCGGCCCCGCCGTCATGCGAAAGACGGCGGAGCCGGGCCGCACGCAACGCTCGGCATATGTGACATAGCCGGTCTCGGCGACGAAACGGGCGAAGGCGCGGTTGGTGACCGGCGTCCGGTCGATACGAAAGGCTTCCACGCGGGCGCGGCGGGCCGGCCGTTCTTCCGGATAATGGTCGTCCGAGCCCAGCGGGTAGAGGCCCGCCGGGATCGCCACCATGTCGCCGGTCCCGCTCACACCCGGATGCCGATGCGGTCGATGAAGCGCTTGACCTCAAGCGGGCCGAAGGGCTCGTTGTCGACCTTGATCTCCACCTTCACGATCTCGCCCTGGAACGGGTTGTGTCCCTCGTAAAGGGTGGAGACCCGGTTGCCGAGATCGGCGCCCAGCGAGAAACCGTCGTAGGAGGTAGAGAGCAGCACCTTGTCGTAGGTCTTTTCCGCCAGTTTCCGCTCGCCGAGGAAAATCGCGCCGCCGCCCTCGAACGGGCGGGAGGTCATGGTCTGGACATAGCGGACTTTGATCGGCCCCTCGGGCAGAAGCTCGCTCGATTCCACCCGCTCGGACCAGGGCACCATGCTTTGCTCGTAGATCAGGCGGCCGTCCTTGATGAAGAAGACATAGCCCGCGTGGCGCGAGCCATGGGCCAGCAGCACGCCGTCGCCCGCGCCCGGCTTTCGGACGAGGTCGACCACGATCTCGTGATTGAAGCCACCGACCTGGGGCGAGACATGGGCCGACAGGCGATCCATCGGCGGGCGGAACAGATAGCGCGGCTTGATCCCCCTGCGGTCGCGGTCCTGGGTCATCTTGATCACCAGATTGCGGTCGTCCATGGGGAAGACGCCGTAACGCTCGGCGGCGGCGTTCCATTTGGCGACCAGTTCGGCGACCTTCTCGGGCTTTTCCTTCGCCAGGTCGGTCAGCTCGTTCACCTCGCGGGTGAGATCGTAGAGTTCCCAGCGGTCATCGGCGTAATCGCCGCCGCGCTCGTGGCGGGTCACCAGGCGCCAGTTGCCGTCCTGATAACCGCGCTGCCCGCCCAGCTCGAAATATTGCTCGGTCCGCGTCGGCGCCTTGGCGTCGGCGAAGGTGGCGAAGACGCTGCTGCCCTCGACCGGTTTCAGTTTGGTGCCGCGATAATGCTCGGGCCGCTGCACGCCGGCCGCCTCGAGGATGGTCGGATAAAGGTCGATGACATGGACGAAGCGGTCGCGGATCGCGCCTTTCTCGGTGATGCGGGCCGGCCAGGACACGATCAGCGGATCGGCGACGCCGCCCAGATGGGCATATTGCTTGTAAAGCCGGAACGGCGTGTTCGAGGTGCAGGCCCAGCCGATCGGGTAATGGGGGAAGGTCGCGTCCTCGCCCATCACGTCATAGAGCTTGGCCGCCTCCTCGACCGGCACCGGATTGCCCAGCGCGGCGGCGAAGACGTTGGGCGTACCGGTCTGTGTTCCTTCCGCCGAGCCGCCGTTGTCGGACATCAGCACGACGAGCGTGTTCTCGCGCACCCCCAGCGTCTCCAGCGCGGCAAGGACGCGGCCGATGTTGCGGTCGAGATTGCTGATCAGCCCGGCATAGACTTCCATGTACCGGGCGAAGAGCTTTTTCTCGGTCTCGCCCAGCTGATCCCAGGCCGAGACCCCGGGGGCGAGCGGCGGCAGCTCGGTCGTCTCGGGCACGAGGCCCAGCTTGCGCTGCTTCTCCAGCCGGGCGGCCCGGATCACGTCCCAGCCGGCGTCATATTTGCCCTTGTAGGCATCGCGGTCGGCGCCCGGCACCTGCAGCGGCGAATGGGCCGCCGGGTAGCAGAGCTGGAGATAGAACGGCCGCCCGGGCTCGATGCCCTGCTGGGTGTTCAGATAGGCGATGGCGCGGTCGGTCAGGTCGTCGAGGGCGTAATAGCCTTCATTCTTCGCCGGCTCGACCGGGGCGGTGCCTTCCAGCATCTCGCCCGGGTGGAAGTAATCGGTGGAGTGGCCCTGGAACCAATAGGCGCGGTCGAAGCCGCGATGGGTCGGCCAGTTGTGATAAGGCCCGGTGGCGCCGTTGGAATGGGCGAGGTTCACGTGCCACTTGCCGACATGCAGCGTCGACCAGCCCTTGTCCTGCAAGACCTCGCTCAAGGTCGCCGCCTCGAGGGTGAGATCGCCGCGATAGCCGGGATAGCCGCTGTCGATATCGGCCAGCCAGCCCATGCCGGCGGAATGATGGTTGAGCCCGGTCATCAGTGCCGCCCGCGTCGGCGAGCACATGGCGCAGGTGCGGAAATTGGCGTAGCGCAGCCCCTCCGCGGCGAGACTGTCCAGCGCCGGGGTGGCGATCTCGCTGCCATAGCAGCCGAGATCGGCGAAGCCGACATCGTCGAGCACGATGACGACGATATTGGGCGCGCCCTTCTCGGGCCGGACCTCGGCGCCGTAAGACGGGCGCGAGTCCTGGAAGGATTCGCCGACCAGCGCCGGCCCGCCGCCCTCGACCGCCTTGGGCGTCCGCAGGCTGCGGGACTGGCGGTCGATGGTGACGAAGCCGGCCGCGCCGGCCCCCGCCACCGCCGCGCCGCCGGCCGCCCCGATCAGCAGCGAGCGCCGGTCGAGCCCGCGCCGCTTGTCGCCATTCCTGCTCATTTTCTTCTCCCTCGTTCTTGTTGTTATGGGTGATTGATTACATGGTCAGTTCGCGCCCCGGCGCGGTGGAAACGTCCTATACGCAAGAAAAACAAGAGCCGGCCTCATGAATGACATTCTGGTCGTCCATGGTCTCAACCTGTCCTATTTCACGGGCAAGCTGGAGGCTTACTTTCGGGCCAAGGGTATTGACTACCAAATGGCCGAAATGGACACGCGCGGCTTTGCCGCCCTGGGCCGGATCACGGGCGTGCGCCAGATGCCCCAGGTCGAATGCCCCGACGGCAGCTGGCTGACCGACACCACGCTGATCCTCGATCATGTCGAGCGTTTCGGGATCGAGCCGGTGCTGACTCCGCAGGACGCAGCGACCGCCTTCGTCGCCCGCCTGATCGAGGACATGGCGGACGAGACCCTGTGGCGCCCGGCGCTTTATTACCGCTGGGCCTTTCGCGACGATGCGCGGCTGAACAGCACCCGCCTCGCCCGGGGCATGTTGCGCGACGTGCCGCTGCCCCTGCCCCTGCGTCGCCAGCTCATCCTGCGGCGTCAGCGCCGCCACTTCCTGTCCCGCGACGGGGTCACGGGCAAGACAGCCCCGGCGATCGAGGCGCTCTATCTCGAGGCGCTGGCAGCGATGGAGCAGGCCCTTGCCCATGCGCCCTATGTCCTCGGCGGGCGGCCGACGGCGGCGGATTTCGGCCTGTTCGGCCCCTTCTTCCGCCATTTCTTCTGCGACCCCACGCCGGCCCGCCTGATGCGCGACAAGGCGCCCCGTACCCTGCAATGGGTCACCCGGCTGTGGGGCGCCGATCCGGCCCAGCTTGGCGCCGCGCCCCTGCCCGATCATGTGCCGGACAGTGCCGCCGGCCTGCTGCGCCTCGTCGCCGAGCATCATCTGCCCTATCTCGCGGCCAATGCCGACGCGGTCGCCGCAGGGCGGGCTCGGGTGCGCTTCGAGGATGGCGGGGCGGTGTTTAGCATTCCGGCCAGTCCTTATCGCGCCTGGTGTCTCGACCGGCTACGGCTGGGCGCTGCCGCCCTCGGCCCCCTCGCCCGGGCGCGGATCGACGATCTGCTGGGTCCGGCCGCCGGCATCCTGCGCCAGCCGCGACAGGCTTGCGGCGCCTTCAAGCCGCCGGCCCTGCCGATTGCGCCGGGGGCCGCGGCGCGGGCGGTCGACCGGGCATGGCGTCCGGCCTGATCATTCATCGGCCTTCGTCTCCGCCAGCAGGCCCCGGCGGATCGCCCGGCAGCTTTCGATGGCGGCGGTCTGGAACGCCTCGGCGGAAAAATGCGCGCCGCTGGCCTGGAGCCAGCTCGCCAGCAGGGCGACCGTGACCTGAAGCATCAGGCCGGCGGCGAAGCCCGCCTCGGCCCCCGGCGGCGGCGGGACATGGCGGTCGAGGGCGGCGATCATCAGGCTCATGCCCGGCAGGGGCAGCGACTGGGCCGCGGCGGCGATGCTGAAGCCCGGACGGGCGCAGAACTGCCGCAGGAAGCGGACGTGATCGGCCCCGCCCTCGCCGTGCAGCGCCTCCTCGACCAGCGGCTCGACCAGCGCGCGCAGACAGCTCGACAGGTCGGGCCGCGCCGCGCCGCTACCCCGGGGATCGAGAATGGCGAGGCGCCGGGCGTCGATCGTCTTCAGCCGCTCGACGACGATGGCGCGGTACAGCCCCTCGCGCGAGCCGAAGTGATATTGCAGGGCTGTCTGGTTGCGCTGACCCGCGCCTTCGAGGATTTCGGTGGTCGGCACGCCGTCGAAACCGCGTTCGCCGAACAGTTTCAGGGCCGAAGCGAGGATGGCCTCGCGCGCGTCGATCCGGCTCATGCGCCCTCCTCTAGCGTCGTTCTGGCTTCGAATATAATGCCAGACATTAAATTTGCCAAGTGAAAGCAACGGTGCGGGGAAAGCAGACGGATGCGCCGGGGTCAGCTCCTGGGCGGCACCGGGCGCGACTTGCCACTGGCGTCGATGGCGACGAAGGTGAAGGTGGCTTCGGTCACCTTGAAGGTTTCCTCGCTGTCGCGGCTGCGGCGCCAGGCGGCGACGTGGATCTTCATCGAAGTGCGGCCGACGTCGACGATCTCGGCATAGAGGCTGACCTCGTCACCGACCGCGACCGGGCGCAGGAAGGCCATGCCCTCGACCGCGATGGTGGCGCAGCGACCGCGCGCCCTTCGCGCGGCGGCGCTGCCGGCGGCCAGGTCCATCTGCGCCATCAGCCAGCCGCCGAAAATGTCGCCCGCCGGGTTGGTGTCGGCCGGCATGGCGATGGTGCGGATGGTCGGCTCGCCCACGGGGGGCTGTTCATTGGCTTTGACGGGCAAGATGGCAACCTTCGACGGCGGGGTGATTTCGCGCAGTCTAACGGGCTTGCAAGCCCGCGTCGACGCGACGTCAACCCACGGCCGGGGTTACTCCGAACGGCCCTGGATCTGGCGGGCGTGGCCAGCGCGGATCACCGTCTCGCAATGGCGGGCCAGGGATTTGCGGCTGCCCGCCTCGGTCACCGTCAGCGGGGCATGGAATTCGATCTCGGCGGTGATCGGCCCGAAGCTCAGGGCCTGCAGCAGGTGGGGCGCCAGTTCCATGTCGCCGAACCAGGTGAAGAAGGGCCGGTAGTCGCGCCCCATGGGCATGCCCTGCAGCTGGGTGTAACTGACCGTGACCGGCTGGACCACCACGGGGCCAAGACCGCCGCCGCGCCGTGGCACCTCGATCTCGGCCGCGCCGAACAGCGCGCTCTTGAACGGCAACACGCGGCAGCCGTCGGACGAGGTGCCTTCCGGAAACAGGATCAGATTGTCGCCGCCGCGCAGCCGGTCGACGAGGACATCGCGGCTTTCGGCGGTGCGGCTGCGCTTCTCGCGCTGGACGAAGACGGTACGCTGCAGCTTCGCGAGAAAGCCGAAGATCGGCCAGCCCTCGATCTCGCTCTTGGCGACGAAGGAGCCGGGAATGACCGCCGACATCACCGGAATGTCCAGCCAGGACGAGTGATTGGCGATATAGAGCACGGCGCCGCGCTTGTGCCGGCGGCCATGGACGACCAGCTTCACGCCCAGCGCCCGGCACAGCATCTTGTGAAAGAAGAAGGGCACAGCGACGGCAAGCTTGCGGTCGAGGAGCAGCGCCAGCAACTGCACCGGCACCATGAGCACCAAAAGCGCGACAAAGACCGACAGGCGCGAAATCGCCCGCAGCCGCCCGAGGCGCGACTGTCCGGGCAGGTCCGGCGCCGGCAGGTCCGGCCATTCGCCGGCCTCGAACTGGAAGGGATCGCGCCGGCGCGAGCGGCCGGCGAAGCGCCGGGAGGCGCTGCGCGTCTCGGGCGCGGCGGCGGTCATGGCCGGCGCATGGCCCGGGCGAGGATATCCGCCGCCTTCTCGAGACCGTCGCGGTCGGCGCGGTCGAGCGGCACGCCATAGAGTTCGAGCCGGTGGTCGACCAGCCGGAAGCCCAGCTCGCGGGCGACGAATTCCTGCAGCTTCTCGATATCCTCGTTGCGGAATTCGATCACCTTGCCGGTCGCGAGGTCGATCAGGTGATCGTGGTGCGAATCCGGCACTTCCTCGTAACGCGAACGGCCGTCGCGGAAATCGTGCCGTTCGAGAATGCCGGCCTCCTCGAACAGGCGCACGGTGCGATAGACGGTGGCGATCGAAATCTTGGGATCGAGGGCGATGGCCCGGCGATACAGCTCCTCGACATCCGGGTGGTCGGCCGATTCGGACAGCACGCGCGCGATCACGCGGCGCTGATCGGTCATGCGCATACCCTTGGCCAGGCAGATATTCTCGATTCGATCGGACATCGGGCTCAGTCTCGGACCATTTCCGGGGGCTGGATCGCGGGGCCCATGCCCCGACAGGTCATCGCAATTCGCCGCAGTATGCCGCGCCGCGCAAGCGCCGTCACCCCGGGCAAGGCAAAAAAAGCCGATCATCCGGCGTTCGGCCACGCTTGTCGGTGGTAAGGACGCCAAGAGGGCTTCCGCCGGTCGTCCGGTCCGCTATCATCCGGAACGCGGCCGGTCCGCCGCAGAAAGCCGGAAAGCGCCGCATGACGAAATCCGATCCCGCCGCTGCGACGGCAAACCCCGCCGCCGGGTCGACACTGCGCTATGCCCGGCTCGGACCCGGCGATCCCGCTCCCTGGTTCAAGCAGCGCAGCACCAGCAACCCGCTTTATTCTTTCGACACGGTCGGCGGGCGCCATGTCGTGATGCTGTTCTTCCTGTCGGCGGCGGATGCGCTGTCGCGTTCGGCGCTCGAGGCCGTCCAGCGGAACCGGGCACTGTTCGATGACGAGACATGCTGCTTCTTCGGCATTTCGGCCGACCCCGCCGACGAGCGCGAGCGCCGCGTCGCCGAAAGCCTGCCGGGGCTGCGTCATTTCTGGGATTTCGACGGCGCGATCGGGCGCGCATACGGCGCCCTGCCGCTGGACACACCACCCGGCGGCAGCCAGCCCGGCCGGCGCTTCTGGGTGGTGCTCGACCCCCTGCTCCGGGTCGAGCGGATCGTTCCGATGCTGCCCGACGGCAGCGAACAGGCGGCGCTGTTCGATCATCTGGCCAGGCTGCCACCGGTCGCGGCCTGGGCCGGCCGACCGGTGCAGGCCCCCGTCCTGTTCCTGCCCCGGGTGTTCGAGCCCGACCTGTGCCAGCGCCTGATCCGCCATTACGAGACGGTGGGAGGCCGGGAAAGCGGCTTCATGCGCGAAATCGGCGGCGTTACCCGCCTGGTTGCCGACCCCATGCACAAGCGCCGACGCGATGTCGAGGTCGTGGACGAGGCGCTGATGGCCGAAACAAGGGCCCGGGTCTATCACCGCATCGCGCCGCAGATTCGCAAGGCCTATCAGTTCGAGCCGACGCGGATGGAGCGTTACCTGATCGGTTGCTACACCGCCGAGGACGGCGGCCATTTCCGGCCCCATCGCGATAACACGACCAAGGGCACGGCTCATCGGCGTTTCGCGGTCTCGATCAACCTGAACGACGATTTCGAAGGCGGCGACATCTTCTTCCCCGAATTCAGTCCCGAGGGGCTGGTCCCGCCGCCCGGGGGCGCCGTGGTCTTTTCCTGCGGCCTGCTGCACAGCGTGCGGCGCGTGACCCGGGGCCGGCGCTTCGCCTTCCTGCCCTTCCTCTATGACGAGCCGGCGGCGCAGCTGCGGGCGGATAATCTGCGCTTCCTCGAAGGCGGCGCCGAGGTCGAGGGCGGCTGACCCGAAAGGCAAAGGGGCGGGCAAACAAAAAGGGCGGCCACGAGGGCCGCCCCATCCTGTCCGATGCGGAGATTCAGGACCGGCGGCCGCGCTTGCGGCGCGCGGTGCCGAGGCCGATCTTCTTGGCCAGATCGCGGCGCTGCTCGGCGTAATTGGGCGCGACCATCGGATAATCCGGCGGCAGATCCCAGCGGGCGCGGTATTCGTCCGGGGTCATGTTGTAGGCGGTCATCAGATGCCGCTTCAGCATCTTCAGCTTCTTGCCGTCTTCGAGGCAGATCAGATATTCGGGCGTCACCGACTTCTTGACCGCCACTGCCGGCTGCGGCCGGGTCGGCGCGGGTTCTTCCTTGGGCGCGCCGATGCCGGCGAGCGTCGCGTAAACCTGCTGGATCAACTGGGGCAGCTCGGAGAGCGGGACCGAGTTATTGGAGACATGGGAAGCGACGATATCTGCCGTCAGGGACAGAAGCTCGCTATGTACGGCCTTTTCTTCGCTCATTTGTTGCCCTTTCCACGCGCAATGCGGGTAATGCCGAAGCCTTGGCCCCGGCGAATGTATCGACCTGTCGCACGAAGCGGGGACTACCCACTTGCCGTCGATTTCCGGATTGCCCCCCGTACCGTCCATTCCGATTTCGTCTGCGCGAGACCTTGATCAGGTCGCGGCAAATTGGCCGAAGCGACAGCAACGACAAGCGACAGTTCATCTTCGTGCCGACTGAATTCGATCTATAAGGCGCTCGTTCAGGGAAATCAATTGATCTCTATATTGCGATAGAAATTGGCAAAGTGACGTGTAACGAAAAACACAGCGATGCGACCAAGGAATGCAGTCTCCCCCGACTGCATCATCGAATTGCACCCATTGTTTTGAATAGTCGGCTTGTTGGTGACAAAAACCGATCAAGCGGCCAGCGACCGGGCAAGGACCAATGCGTCGACCGGGCTGGCCTGGGGCCGGTGATAATAGTTGCGTCGGCGGCCGACCTCGGTGAAGCCCGCCTCGCGGTACAGCGCGATGGCGGCGATATTGTCGATCGCGACTTCGAGAAAGGCGGTGGTGGCGCCGGCTTGCGTCGCCCGCCCGAGGCCGGCGGCGAGCAGGCGCCCGCCGATGCCGCGCCGACGCCACCCGGGATCGACGGCAAGGGTGATCACCTCCGCCTCGTCGGCGGCGACGCGCAGCAGGATGAAGCCCCCCGGCACGATCAGGGCGATCGCGCCGGGCGCGAAGGCCAGCGGGCGCAAGGCGTCGGCGTCCCAGGGATCGTCGGGAAAGGCCGCGCCGTGAAGCGCGGCCAGCGCCGGCAGATCGGCTTCGTCCGCGTCGCGCGGGAAATCGCCCGTCGCCGCCATGGCTCAGGCGCTGGCCGGCAGTTTGGCGTCGGGCGCGCGCAAGTAAATGGGCTCGGGCGACGGCGTGCCGAAGACGGCGCTCATCTCCGCCACCAGCGCCGCCAGCACCGCGGCATCGGGCGCGAGGAGGTCGGGCACCAGGGTCAGGTCCGGCCGGGCCAGCCGCTCGGCGACAAGGGTGGCGCCGCTGCCGGCAAGGCGCAGCGGCCCTGCGGGCAGATGTGTGCCGATGCCGTCGAGCGGCAGGGCGAGCGGCCCCGCCATGGCCTTGCCATCGGCGCCGAACAGTTGGGCATAGACTTCGCCCCGCTTCGCGTCGACGGCGACCAGGGTCGGCCGGTCCGCGGGCAACAGGGCGGCGGCCATAACCTCGAGACTGGACAGGCCGAAGACCGGCCGGTTGATGGCGAGGGCGAGGCCCCGCGCCGCGGCCAGCGCGATACGCACCCCGGTGAAAGAGCCGGGGCCGAGGGTGACGGCGATACGGTCGACGGCGACGGGGGCGATGCCGGCTTGCTGCAGCACCGCCCCGATCAGGGGCACCAGGCTTTCGGCCTGGCCCTGGGGGCGGGCGTCGTCCGCCCGCCCGGCCAGCGTGCCGTCCCGCCACAGGGCGACCGAGGTCGGGCCGGTCGCGCAATCGAAGGCAAGGACGATCATGGGGTCAATCGGCTTTCACCCCGCCCTCAGGCGATGGTGACCGCCTCCTCGAACGCGAGGCGCGGGCTGCGCGGGAACAGGCCGGCCGGATCGCCATAGCCGAGATTGACCAGGAAATTCGACTTGATGCGGGTGCCGGCGAAGAAGGCTTCGTCGACCTTGGCATTGTCGAAGCCCGACATCGGCCCGGCATCGAGGCCGAGGGCACGGGCCGCCAGGATCAGATAGGCGCCCTGCAGCGTGCCGTTGCGGAAGGCCGTGGCCTGTTCGACGGCCGGCGCGGCGAACCAGTCCTTGGCCCCCGGCGCATGGGGGAACAGGACGGGCAGCTTCTGGGCGAAATCGAGATCGTGGCCGACGATCACGGTGACCGGGGCGGCCAGGGTCTTGTCCATGTTGCCGGCGGACAGCGCGGGCTTCAGCTTTTCCTTGCCCTCGGGCGTCGTCACGAAGACGAAGCGGGCGGGCGAGGCGTTGGCGCTGGTCGGGCCCCATTTCACGAGATCGTAGAGCGCGCGCAGCGTCGCCTCGTCGACCTTCCTGTCGGCCCAGGCGTTATGGGTACGGGCCGACCGGAACAGCTGGTCGAGGCTCGCGTCGTTCAAAGCAGCACTCATGATCTTCCTCTGTCTCTCGAGGGGTTGTCCTGGCCCGAAACCCGTATTCGTCAGACCGCGCGCACTTCCGTCACTTCGGGAATGTAATGGCGCAGCATGTTCTCGATGCCCGATTTCAGGGTCGCGGTCGAGCTGGGGCAGCCCGCGCAGGAGCCCTGCATGTGCAGATAGACGACGCCGTCCTCGAAGTCGTGGAAGGTGATGTCGCCGCCGTCCTGGGCGACCGCCGGGCGCACCCGCGTCTCCAGCAATTCCTTGATCTGCTCGACGATCTCGGAATCGGGGCCGGTCGCTGCCGCTTCGGCGGGCGCCGCCGGGGCATCGGCCAGGATCGGCTCGCCGCTGGCGTAATGCTCGACGATGGCGCCGAGGACGCCGGGCTTCAGGTCGTCCCAGCCGGTCGCGCCATCCTTGGAGACGGTGATGAAATCCGCGCCGAAGAAGATGCCGGTCACGCCGTCGAGGGCGAACAGACGCCGGGCGAGGGGCGAACGCTCCGCCGCGACCGCGGTCGGAAAGTTCACCGTGCCCGCGGTCATCACGTCCCGGCCGGGCAGGAATTTCAGCGTCGCGGGGTTGGGAGTCGCTTCGGTCTGGATGAACATCGAATGGTCCTCTCTATATCCGGTCAAGGCGGACAAGATCTGGTCAATATTTAACTCTACATGGCCGAAGCCTCGCCTAAGATCAAGAAATCAGGAACCCGCGCAACGCAGCCATGTCGAAGCCCGATCTCGCCGACCTGCCTCCCGACCAGATCTGGGACGAAACCCTCGCCATCGCGGCCGAAATCCGCGACCGGCGGCCGCTGGCCCCGCTTGGCCCGCCGCGGCCGCTGCGCGGCGACGCGGTGGCCGCCTTTCTGCTCTCGCCCGCCGCGGCGCGGCTCGATCCGCCCGGCCTCGTCGCCGCGGTGGGGGAACATCTCCTCGCCGAGGGCCTGCCGATGCGCCGGGTCACCTCCGGCCTTCTCGCCATGCACCCGCAGATTTTTGCCCGCACCTTCGTCTGGGACCGGGTGGAGGGCATGGCCGATCTTGCCCGGGGCTTCGAGATCGAACAGTCGGAATTCTATCGCGCCAGCCCGGTTCGTCTCATCCACCTGGGTGCGCCCGGCTTCCGTCGCCGCCTCGAAGGGCCGGCGGCGGCCGATGATTTTCCGGTGCTGGCCGATCTGCGGGCGGCGGGCGCCACCGACTATCTGATCCGGCCGCTCGATTTCGCCGCCGTGCGCCGCTCCTTCGTCGCCTTCGCCACCGACCGGCCGGGCGGTTTCAGCGATGGGGAAATCGCCCGGCTGGACGATCTCGTGCCGATCCTGTCGCTGCGCTTCGAGACGGCGATGCAGCGCCAGCTGCTCGACACGCTGCTCTCGCTCTATCTCGGGCAGGACGCGGCGCGCCGGGTGGCGACCGGGGCGGTGCGCCGGGGCGATGGCGAAACCATCCGCGCCGCCATCATGACCTGCGACATGCGCGGCTTCACCCGCCTGACCGACCGCGCCAGCGCCAGTGAAGTCATCGCCCTGCTCGACGCCTATCTCGATGCCGTCACCCTCGCGGTGCATGGCGAAGGCGGCGAAGTGCTGAAATTCATGGGCGACGGCTGTCTGGCGATTTTCCCCGCGGACGAGGGCACGGGCACCGGCACCGCCGGGCGTGACGCCTGCCGCCGGGCGCTGGCCGCCGCCTGCGCCGCCCTGACGGCGATCGACGGGATCGAGAACCTGCCGCCCGCCCTTGGCCCGTCGGGGCTGAAGGTCGGTTTCGCGCTCAATTTCGGCGATGTCGTCTATGGCAACATCGGCTCGACCGAGCGGCTGGATTTCACCGTGATCGGCCCCGCCGTCAACGAAGTGGCCCGGATCGAGGCGCTGTGCAAGGTGCTGGACCGCAAGCTGCTGACGACCAGCACCTTCGCCGACGAACTCGATCTGCCGGATGCCCTGCGCAGTGTCGGCCTCCACGTCCTGCGCGGCCGGCGCGAGCCGACGGAAATCTATACGACCGACGAGGATTGAGCCGCCTCAGGCGAGGTCGTCGACCTCGGCCGGGGTCAGCTTGCCGGGCACGAGGGTGATCGGCACCCGCAGGCTGCCGGACATCTGCCCGGCGAGGGCAGAGACCAGCGGCCCCGGCCCTTCGCCGCCGGCCCCGGCGCCCAGCACCAGGATGCGGATGGTCGGATCTTCCTCGATCAGCTTCAGCAATTCCTCGCGCCGGATGCCTTCGCGGATGATCAGCTCGGGCGTCAGGCCGGCGATACGCTGCACGTCGTCGGCGAGATCGTGGAGGATCGACTCGGCCTCGTCATAGGCCTCGTCGCGCATGATGTGCTGAACCCCAAGCCACTGCGGCACGTCCGATGGCTCGATGACATAGAGCAGGGCGACCATGCCCTTGGTCTTCAGCGCCCGGCGCGAGGCATAGCGCAGCGCCAGCCGGCATTCCGGGGTATCGTCGACCACGACCAGGAACTTGCGCACCTGATCGGGGCGAGGGGTGATTTCGCTCATCTCGGACCGGGCCTTCGGTGGATGACCGATGGTGCCACCGCCCGCCCCCGCTTGTCGAGACCGCTCACTTCAGCAGGATGTCGGCGATCTCGTACAGCTGGCTGCGGGCGCGCAGCAGGAAGAAGCCTTCGCTGACCAGATGGTTGGGCATCAGCTGGCCGTCGACGCCGCCGTTCCAGACGATGAGGGGCGAGAGCGAGCCGACCTCGGCGAAACCGTCGACCGCGGAATCCCACAGGGGGCCCAGATGCCGTTCCTCGATGATGGGGGCGAAGTCGCTGCGCAGGGCCTTCAGGATCAGGTAATAGGCATAGGCCGTGCCCTTCACCCGGTAGAACAGATCGTCGCAGGTGAAGTCGAGCAGGCTGCCCTCGTTCTCGCGGATCTGCTTGTCGAGGGCAGCCGAAAGCGAGCCGACGTCGAGGGCGATGCGATTGATCACAGCCTGCAGATTGTCGGCCCGGCGGTCGTAGGCGGCGGTGCCGGCGGCGACCCCGGCGTTATAGGTCTCGAGCGCCTTGATGCCCTTGCGGTATTGCGCCTCGGAGGTCGCGGTCGGCAGGATCGAGACCGACAGGTCGAAGACCCATTTGGTGCCCGAATACTGCATCGAGCTGAGCGCCTCGTCGAGGTTCTCGTCGGCCTTGCTCGAGCCCCTCATGCGACCGAGGTGGTCGCGCAGCTCGATGGTGAAGGTCGAGACCGCGTCGACGATGCCCTGCTGGAAATTCGGCATGTTGTCGAGGGCGCCGGACGGCATGAAGAAGGGATCATTGGCGACCCAGCCGTTGCGGTTCACCTCGCGGTCGACCATGGCGGCGGCGATGGCGACCGCCGCGCTGCCGCCTTCCGGGACGGCAGATGTTGCAACCGCGAAGGAAAGATCGTCGTCGATCTTGTTCGCGACGATCATGCCGATCGGATAGTAGAGCAGGACGATGGCGGCGACGATGGCGGCCGCGGATCGCCACACCCAGGGCCGGCGCCAGAACGCCCGACCGTCGGTGGATTCGCCGAGGAAAATCTTGCTGCCGGCCATGGTCCGCTCCTGATTGCAGTCGCCGTGTAAAGACCTGCGGGGCCGAACAATGTCCCACAGGGATGTATCGAGGCAAGCGATTACTTGTGTAACTCAAATGGTCTATGCAGGCCGCGTGATTTGTGGTTACTATAGCGTGCCGCGTGACAGGCGGCGAGCCGGCTGCTCCGCGTTCCGTCCCGCTTGCGTCCATCCTGAGCGTTCCGCGCGCGTCCGTCGGCCCCTGTGAGTTCAGATGCGCATCTGCTTTGCGCACGTCAAGAAACCCGCGCACCGCGAGGATGCGCATCCGATAACGGTGGCCACCCGTCGGTGCGCCGCCACCCTGACGGGATCGCCGTCGGGTCGCCAAGAAGGGCGCGAGAACAATGGCCGCTAAAGGCAAGACCGTCGCAACGGGTCCCGCACATCCCGGCGTTTCCATCGCCGAAACCGTCCTCGAGAAACTGGGCCTGACCCAGGACCAGCTCGCCAAGCTGACCGGCGTGTCGCGCCGGACCATCAACCAGCTGGTGAACTTCCGCCGCAACCTGACCGCCGACATGGCGCTGCGCATCGCCAAGGTGACGGGCACCAATGCCCGCGAATGGCTGGAGCAGCAGATCGCCTACGACCTGCATCAGACCGAGGCGGCGCTGGCCAAGATCCTGTCCAAGATCCCGCACGCCGCCTCCAAGCCGGCAACCCCGGCGCCCAAGGCCAAGGCGGCCCCGATGCCGAAGAAGGTCGAGGCCAAGCCGGCCGAGGCCGCAGCGCCCGCCAAGGCGCCGAAGAAGGCCGTGGCCAAGAAGGCGGCCGAGAAGCCGGCGGTCGAAAAGGCCCCGGCCAAGAAGGCGGCCGCGCCGAAGAAGGAAGCGGCCAAGAAGGTCGCCGCCCCGAAGGCCGCTCCGAAAAAGGAAGAGGTGAAGAAGCCGGCGCCGAAGAGGGCAGCCAAGGCCGCCGCGGTCGAGCCGGCTCCGGTCGCCGCCGCCGCGCCCGCCCCCGCCAAGAAGGCGGCCGCGCCGAAGAAGGAAGCGGCCCCCAAGAAGGAAGCGGCGAAGAAGCCTGCGGCCCCGAAGAAGGCGGCCCCCGCCAAGGCCGCGAAGAAGAAGTAATCGACCTTGCGATCCCGGCGGCCCGCTGCGGCCGCCGGGGTTCAGCTGTAGCGGTCTTCCTTCCAGGGATCGCCTTCGTTGTGATAACCCCGCACTTCCCAGAAGCCGGGTTTGTCGTCGGCGCGGAATTCGATGCGCTTCAGCCATTTGGCTGATTTCCAGAAATAATATTGCGGCACGATCAGCCGCACCGGGCCGCCATGCTCGCGGCTCAGCGGCCGGCCTTCCCAGCCATGGGCGATGACGACATCGGGCGCCGCGAAATTCTCCAGCGTGACATTGGTGGTATAGCCGTCATAGGCGTGCAGCACGACGTGGCGCGCCTCGGGCCGGGGCTGCACAAGGGCGAGCAGATACTGGGCCGAGACCCCGGTCCAGCGGTTGTCGTAGCGCGACCAGGCGGTGACGCAATGGATGTCCGAGACATCGTCGACCTGCGGCTGGGCCATGAACTCCTGCCAGCCCCAGGACAGCGGGTTGACCACCGCGCCGTCGACGTCCAGCCGCCAGACATCGGTCGGCACGGAAGGCTGAACGCCAAGGTCCAGCACCGGCCAGTCCTTGACCAGGCGCTGGCCGGGCGGCAGGCGCTCGCTCCGCTCCGCCGCCTGGCCGGTCAGCAGGCGACCGTCCTTCGCCCACTTCTCCTTAGTGGCGATGAGCTTTTCCTTGATGGCGCCGATGAGGCCGGGTTTGTCGTCGTCGGTCATCGCGATCGTTCCGTTCGAGTGAGAGTGACAGTCTAACGCCGAGCGCGCCATCCCGCATCTGGCGGTCGAGGGCGATGAATCGGATGGAGTTGGGGACATGGTCCAGGCCGCCGTGTTCATCACATCGCGCGCTTGACGCCCCTGTGGCCACAGGGCGCGCGGATTCACACGCATATGCGGGATTGGGCTGGCAGGGTATGGCTATGTTGACGGGCACCCCGGCCGGGGACGATTTCTTCAACGGCGACGACCGGCTCGGCGGTTGTTCGCCTTCATGACGCGGGACTTCTGCCGCGCCCAATCCCGTTTCTTCTCGGTCTCGCGCTTGTCGTGCAGTCCCCTCGGCTGCATGAAATGAGGTCGAATTTCATCCATTATGGGTGATTTATTAATTTAGTTCATTAAAATGCCCCGGGATTTGACGGAGGCGGAAGGAAGTCCGCCATCAACAGGGGGCGAGTACAGTGGCTTCGATCACGGGAACGGACGGCGCGGAACGGCTTGTAGGCACAGCCGGGGCCGATGTCATCGACGGTCTGAAGGACAACGATCAACTCTTCGGCCGCGGTGGTGACGACACGCTGACCGGCGGCGGCGGCGACGACCGGCTGGATGGCGGCGCCGGGGCGGACATGATGACGGGGGGCACCGGCAACGACAGCTATGTCGTCGACGACGCTGGCGATGTCGTGGTCGAACTGACCGGTGAAGGCCGCGACAAGGTGACGGCTTCCGTTTCCTACACGCTGTCGGCGACGGCTGAGATCGAGCGCTTCGTCGCGGCCACCGGCACGGCGGCGATTGACCTGACCGGCAATCTTTTCGCCAACCAGATCTTCGGCAACGACGGCGCCAATGTCCTGATCGGCGGCGGCGGCGGGGACAAACTCTATGGCCGGGGCGGCGACGACACGCTGACGGGAAGCGCGGCGGACGACCTGCTGGACGGCGGCGCGGGCGCCGACGCCATGGCGGGTGGCGCGGGCGACGACACTTATTTCGTCGACAATGCCGGCGACACCGTGACCGAGGCGGCGGGCGAGGGGAATGACCGGGTCAACGCCGCGGTCAGCTTCGCTCTCGCTCTGGGGGCCGAGGTCGAGCAACTCGCGGCCAGGGGCGGGGCGGCACTCGACCTGACCGGCAGCGACAGCGCCAATCAGATCACCGGCAATGATGCGATCAACGCGCTGAGCGGGCTCGGCGGCGACGACCGGCTGAGAGGAAAGGGCGGCAACGACACGCTTTCGGGTGGCGACGGCGCCGACGTGCTGATCGGCGGCACGGGTGCCGACAGCATGATCGGCGGCGCAGGCGACGATACCTATTATGTCGACGACGCCGGCGACACGGTCACGGAGACGGCGGGCGAGGGCGCGGACCGCGCTTTTGTCGACGCGACCTGGACCCTGGGCGTTGGCCAGTCGGTGGAGAGCCTGATCCTGCGGGGTGCGGCCGACATAGATGTGACCGGCAACGACCTCGCCAACACGATCTACGGCAACAAGGGCGGCAACACGCTCGACGGCGGCGGGGGCGACGACACGCTCTATGGCTCGGGCGGCGATGTGCTGATCGGCGGCACGGGCGCTGACAGCTATGTAATCTCCGCGGCGCAGGGCGGCGAGATCACGGTACGGGGCGAAGCCGTCGACAGCCTGTCCAGCAGCGACACGGGCTGGCTGTCGGCGGGGGTCTCGCTCCTCGGCGGCGCTCGTGCCATGCAGTTCGTTCAAGGGACCACCAGCCTTTCCGTCACCGGCGGTGTGGATCTCACGGGGCTGCAGACCGCGCCCGTGTTCGGCACCACCACGCTCGTCGGCGGCAACGAGCGCCAGTTGATCGACAGCGTTTCGCTCGATCCGGATCGCGGCTTCGTCATCATGGGCGACAGCGCGGGCGATTCCCTGGGCTGGACCGTTTCATCGGCAGGCGACATCAATGGCGATGGTTATGACGACCTGATCGTCGGTGCTCGCTATGGCGACGACGGCGGCAGCGCGGCCGGCGAAGCCTATGTCGTCTTCGGCACCGCCGACGGCATCGGCACGGTCGACGGCTCGGGCCGCAAGGTACTGGACATGACCACGCTTTCACCGGCCGCGGGCTTCATCATTCAGGGTGATGCGGCGGGCGATCAGGTTGGCTCAACGGTCTCTGGCGCGGGGGATGTCAACGGCGACGGCTACGACGACCTGATCGTCGGCGCGCGTTTTGGCGATGATGCCGGCACCAACACGGGGGAGGCCTATATCGTCTTCGGCGGGGCGTCGGGGCTCGGCACGGTCGATGGCTCCGGCCGTGCCGTGATCGACCTTTCCACGCTCTCGGCGACGCAGGGCTTCATTGTCGACGGCGATCTCAATGGCGACTTTCTGGGCTGGGCGGTCTCGGAAGCCGGCGATGTCAATGGCGATGGCTTCGCCGATGTCGTCATCGGCGCGCGCTCGGGCCAATACGGTGGCATTCCCGCAGGCGAAGCCTATGTCATCTTCGGTACGTCGTCGGGCTTCGGCACGGCGGATGGCGCGGGCCGTCAGGTGATCGACACGACGAGCCTGAGCGCGGCGCAGGGCTTCATCATCGTGGGCGACCAAAATGGCGACCAACTGGGCTCCAGCGTCTCCTCCGCTGGCGACATCAATGGTGACGGCTTCGACGATGTGATCATCGGCGCCCCTCGGGGCGACGACGGCGGCGATCAGGCGGGCGAAGCCTATGTCATCTTCGGCTCGTCGTCGGGCTTCGGCACGGCAGACGGCGCGGGTCGTCAGGTGATCGACACCGCGAGCCTGAGCGCGGCGCAGGGGTTCGTCATCCAGGGCGCCAGCGCGCAAGTCCTCACCGGCTACAGTGTCTCCTCGGCGGGTGACGTCAATGGCGACGGCTATGACGACCTGATCGTCGGCGCGATTTATGACAGCGCGAGTGTCAGCTTCGCTGGCGCGGCCTATGTCGTCTATGGCGGCGCGGGCGGTTTCGGCACCGACGTCGGCGGCCGCCAGGTGCTCGACCTGGCGAGTCTCCCGTCCAGCCAGGGCTTCGTCATTGGGGCCAACGCGATGTATGATCGCTTCGGATTCAGCGTCTCCTCGGCCGGTGACGTGAACGGCGACGGCATCGACGATCTGATCATCGGTGCCGACTTCAACGATGGCGGCGGTACCGCCGCGGGCGCGGCCTATGTCGTCTTCGGCACGACCGATGGCCTGGGCACCGACATCGGCGGCCGCAGTATCCTGAATGTGCGGGATCTTTCCCCCGACCTTGGCTTCACGATCCGCGGTACGAGCGGCGACCATTTGGGTCAGTCGGTCTCGGCCGCCGGCGACGTCAACGGCGACGGCTTCGCCGATCTCGTCGTCGGCGTGCCCCTGGCCGATGGCGATGGATTCAACGTGGGTGCGGCCCATGTGATCTATGGTGGGCCGGAAGGTTTCGACCTCGTCCAGGTCGCGGGCGACGATACCGACAACAGTCTGACCGGCACGGCGGCGGCGGAGAGGATCGTCGGCGGGCGCGGCAACGATACGTTGATCGGCGGCGGCGGAGCCGACGTCTTCCTCGCCGGCTCGGGCGACGACGTGATCGACGTCGGCGCGGGCAATCTGTTCCGCGTCCATGGCGGGACCGGCTTCGACACGCTGAAGATCGCGACCGGTTTCGATCTCGGCACGCTCGACGGCTTCGTCTACGACATCGAAGCGATCGACCTGACCGGCAACGGCAGCCAGACGGTGACGGTGGCGGCGCTCGACGTCCTCGCTCTCGGCGCCGCCGACAGCGACGTGCTCGGGACGGGTTACGACAACGTCCTGGTCATCACGGGCGACACGGAGGACCGGATGGCACTCGTCGACCTGGGTCCGGTGGTCAGCGTCGCCAGCCATGGCGGCGTCGATTACGACCTCTATGCCATCGGCGGCCAAATCGCGCTGGCCGTGGACCAGGATATCCAGATCCTGGTGTGAGCCGGCATTCCCACTGGCGCCCGAAAGAGCGCCGGTGGGGCCGTGGGATCAGCGGTTGTTCGCCTTCATGACGCGGGACTTTTCCCGCGCCCAATCCCGTTCCTTCTCGGTCTCGCGCTTGTCGTGCAGCTTCTTGCCCTTGGCGAGGCCGAGTTCGATCTTGGCCTTGCCGCGATCGTTGAAATACATGGCGAGGGGCACGAGGGTCATGCCGCCGCGCGTCACTTCCTGGTGCAGGCGGGCGATCTCGCGCTTGCGCAGCAGCAGCTGGCGCGGCCGGCGCGGCTCGTGGTTCTCGCGGTTGGCTTCGCGGTATTCCGGGATATAGGCGTTGTAGAGCCAGAGGCCGGCGCCCTGGTTGGCGCCGGCGTAGCTGTCGCCGATATTGGTCTGGCCGCCGCGCAGCGCCTTCACCTCGGACCCCTTGAGGATGATGCCCGCCTCGATCCGGTCCTCAATGAAGTAGTTGTGCCGGGCCTTGCGGTTTTCGGCGATGTACTTCTTCGCTTCGTCGCGTTTCTTGTCGGCGGCCATCACACCCTCAGTTGACGAGACCGGCCCGCTTCAGCGCCGCTTCCATGCGCTCGGCGGTGGCGGGGCCGATGCCCAGCATGGGCAGGCGCAGATCGGGTTCGCAGATGCCGAGCCGGCCCGCCGCCCATTTGACCGGGCAGGGATTCGGCTCGAGGAACAGGGCTTCGTTCAGCAGGGTCACCCGGTCCTGAAGGGCGAGGGCGGCGGTGAAATCGCCCGCCATCAGGGCGTTCTGCAGATCGGCATAGAGGCGCGGCGCGATATTGGCCGCGACCGAGATGCAGCCGACGGCGCCATTGGCCGAGGCCGCGACGGCGAGACTGTCGTCGCCCGCGAGCTGCAGGAACTCCGGCCCGATCAGCTCCCGGTGCTTGGCATAGCGGGCGACGTCGCCGGTCGCTTCCTTGACGCCGATCACGGTCGGCAGCTTCGCGATGCGCGCCATGGTCGCCGGGGTGATGTCGACGACGCAGCGGCCGGGGATGTTGTAGACGATGATCGGCAGATCGACCGCCTTCGAGATCGCCTCGAAATGCGCGAACAGCCCGTCCTGCGTCGGCTTGTTGTAATAGGGCGTGACGACGAGGCAGGCATCGGCGCCCGCCGCCTTGGCATGGGCGGCGAGGGCGATCGCCTCGGCGGTCGAATTGGAGCCGGCGCCGGCGATCACCGGCACGCGGCCGGCCGCCGCCTCGATCACCAGATCGACCACGCGGTGATGCTCTTCATGGCTCAGGGTCGGGCTCTCGCCCGTGGTCCCGCAGGGCACGAGGCCATGGGTGCCCTGTTTGATCTGCCAGTCGACGAACTCCTGCAACTTTCGCTCATCCACCTTGCCGTCGCGGAACGGGGTGATGAGTGCAGGGATCGAGCCGCGAATGCGGGCGCGAACGTCGGACATGACAGGCCTCTTCCAGTGGAGCCGCAGACCATAGCGGGCAAGCGTGCCCGCTTCAACATCTGCCGGCGCAGGCCAACCATGACCGCGCGGAGGCGTCAAGGCCTCGCGAATGCCGCATTGCACAAACGGTTGGTCTGCCTTGTCCTTGGGTATGATTGACGGCGAAGGCAATATCCGACCACGCTGCTGGTCTATTCAGGCCTCCCCCGTGCCGAAAGCGGGCGGCGGGGCGCCGCACCCTGCTGCCATCCGGGGCTTCATCATGATTTCTGCGGCCAAGCGCCATTCCTTCGTTCTCGCCCTCGGCCTCGCGCTGGGGCTCGCCGCCTGCGACAGCGGCACGGCCCCGCCCCAGGCGCCCGGACCGATGCCGGTCACCGTCGCCGCGCCGCTGGTGCGCGAGATGGCGGAATGGGACGAATTCACCGGCCGCTTCGCCGCCGTCGATTCGGTGGAAATCCGGGCCCGGGTCTCGGGTTATCTCGATCAGGTCGCCTTCGAGGACGGGCAGGAAGTCTCCGCCGGTCAGCTGCTCTATGTCATCGACCCCCGGCCCTTCGAGGCGGAAGTGGCGCGGGCGCGGGCGGATGTCGAATCGGCCAAGGCCGCGCTCGAACTCGCGGTCCGCGAGGTGAACCGCTACGCCGCGCTGCGCCAGGGCGGCAATGCCTCGCAGCAGGTGCTGGACGAGCGGATGCAGGCCCGCCGTTCCGCCGCCGCCAGCGTCGACGCGGGCGAGGCGGCGCTGCGCCAGGCCGAGCTGAACCTGTCCTTCACCCGCATCCGGGCGCCCATCGCCGGCCGCATCAGCCGCACCAATGTCACCGTCGGCAATCTCGTCTCGGGCAATGCCGGCGGCACGCTGCTGACCACCGTGGTCTCGACCGACCCGATCCGCTTCTATTTCGATGCCGACGAACAGGTCTTCATCCGTTACCAGCGCATGATGCGCTCGATCGAGCGGCCGGACCCGGCCCATGCGGTACCGGTCGAAATCGCCCTCGCCGACGAGAGCGGCTATCCCCACAGGGGCACGCTCGACTTCTTCGACAATCAGCTCGACCGCTCGACCGGCACGATCAGCGTGCGCGCCTCGCTGCCCAATCCGGACCGGGTGCTGGCGCCCGGCATGTTCGGCCGCATCCGGGTGCAGGCGGGCGATCCGGCGCCGACGGTCCTCGTGCCCGACATCGCCATCGGCACCGACCAGACCCGGCGTTTCGTCTGGGTCGTCGGCGACGATCACATGCCGCAGATGCGCCTGGTCGAGCCGGGCGGCGCGGTCGGTGGCCTGCGCATCATCCGCAAGGGTCTCGCGGCCGGGGAAAGGATCGTCGTCAACGGCATCGTCCGGGTACGCCCGGGGGTGCCGGTCACGCCCATCCCCGCCCATCTCGCCGACGACGGCAGCATCGTGCCCGACCAGCCGCCGGCGGCGCCTGCCGCCGCGCCGGCCAAGCAGGGGTAAGGCCCGTGAAGATCCCGCATTTCTTCATCGACCGGCCGATCTTTGCCGCGGTCATCTCGATCGTCATCGTGCTGATCGGCGGCATCGCCTATTTCCGCCTGCCCGTCGCGCAATATCCCGAGATCGCGCCGCCAACCGTCGTGGTCACCGCCAATTACCCGGGCGCCAACCCCGAGACCATCGCCCGCACCGTCGCCGCCCCGATCGAGGAACAGGTGAATGGCGTCGAGGGCATGATCTACATGCGCTCCTATTCCTCGAGCGACGGGCGGATGCAGCTGACCGTCACCTTCCGGCCGGGGACCAATCTCGATACCGCGCAGGTCCTGGTGCAGAACCGGGTCTCCATCGCCGAGCCCCTGCTGCCGGAAGCGGTGCGCCGCCAGGGCGTGACCACGGCGAAATCCTCGCCCGATATCCTGATGGTCATCCACGTATTGTCGCCGGACAATACGTTCGACAATCTCTATATCTCCAATTACGTCACCCTGCAGATCAAGGACGTGCTGGCGCGGGTCGACGGCGTCGGCTCGATCACCGCCTTCGGTGCCCGCGACTACGCGATGCGCATCTGGCTCGATCCCGACCGCATGGCCGCCTTCAACATCTCGACCGGCGATGTCACCTCGGCCGTCTCGGTGCAGAACAACGAGGTGGCCGGCGGCCGCCTCGGCCAGCAGCCGATCGAGACCCCGACCCCGTTCGAGATCCAGGTCCGTCTGCAAGGGCGCCTGCAATCGCCCGAGGAATTCGGCGACATCATCGTGAAAGCCTTCGGCGACGGGCGCTTCGTCCGCCTGCGCGACGTCGGCCGGGTCGAGCTCGCCGCGCGCGACTATTCGTCGAACTCCTATCTCGACGGCAAGCCGGCCCAGGCCCTTGGCGTGTTCCAGCGTCCCGGCTCCAACGCGGTCGCGACCGCCGAGGCGCTGAAGAAGACGATGGAGGACTTGTCGCGCAATTTCCCCAAGGGCCTCGAATACCGCATCGTCTACAACCCGACCGACTATGTCGAAGAGTCGATGCAAGAGGTGTTGAAGACCCTTCTCGAGGCGGTCGCCCTCGTCATCGTCGTCGTCTTCCTGTTCCTGCAGAGCTGGCGGGCGACGATCATCCCGATCATCGTCATTCCGGTCGCCCTGATCGGCACTTTCGCGGTCATGGCCGCCCTCGGCTTCTCGCTGAACACGCTCTCGATGTTCGGCCTCGTCCTCGCCATCGGCATCGTGGTCGACGATGCCATCGTCGTGGTCGAGGCGGTGGAGCATCACATCGCCGAAGGCCTGTCACCGCGCGACGCCGCGCGCAAGACCATGGACGAGGTCTCGGGCGCGCTGATCGCCATCGCCATCGTGCTGGCGGCGGTGTTCCTGCCGACCATCTTCATCCCCGGCATTTCCGGCGCCTTCTATACCCAGTTCGCGGTCACGGTCGCCGTGGCGACGGCGATTTCCGCCTTCAATTCGCTGACCCTCAGTCCGGCGCTGGCCGCCCTGCTGCTGCGGCCGAAGCGGGTCGGCTCGCGCGGGTTCCATCCGGTGCGGCGCTTCTTCGGCGGCTTCAACGCCGGCTTCGACTGGACCTCGAAGCGTTACGGAAAGCTCGTCGGCGGCCTGACCCGGCGGGCGGTGGTCGTGCTCGTCGTCTATGGCGGGCTGATCGGCCTGACTGTCTTCGGCTTCTCGCGCCAGCCGACGGGCTTCATCCCGATGCAGGACCGCGGCTTTCTGATCGGCGTCCTGCAGCTGCCGCCCGGCGCCTCCCTCGCCCGGACGGACGAGGCGGTGCACCGCGCGGGCGACATCGCCCTGCAGGTGCCGGGCGTCGCCCATGCGGTGATGATCGCCGGCTTCTCGGGCGCGACCTTCACCGCGGCGACCAACGCGGCGACCATCTTCCTCATCCTCGACGATGCGGGCGAGCGGGCGGCCAAGGGCCTGACCGCGGCGGCGGTGACGGCGGAATTGCGCAAGCGCCTGTTCGCCATCCAGGAAGCCTTCGTCCTCGTCATTCCGCCGCCGCCGGTCTCGGGCATCGGCAATGCCGGCGGCTTCTCGATGCAGGTGCAGGACCGCTCCGGCGCCGGCATTGCCGCGCTGAAGGCGGCGGCCGACGGATTCGTCGGCGCGGCCTCGAAAATTCCCGGCCTGACCTCGGTCTATACCCCGCTGCAGACCGGCACGCCCCAACTCTATGTCGATATCGACCGGGCGCGGGCGCAGATCCTGAATGTCGCGCCCGACGCGATCTTCTCGACCCTGTCGACCCTGCTCGGCTCGTCCTACATCAACGACCTCACCCTGTTCGGCCGCTCGTACCGGGTGACGGCGCAGGCGGATTCCCAATACCGCATCTCGCCCGACGATATCGCGCGGATGCGCGCCCGCTCCAACGACGGCGTCATGGTCCCGCTCGGCTCGGTCGCGACCTTCAGCGACATCGCCGGGCCGGACCTCGTCGTCCGCTACAACCAGTATACGTCGGCGCCGGTCACCGGCTCGCTGCTGCCGGGCATGTCGTCGGGCACGGCCATGGCCCAGCTGGAGAAACTGGCGGCCGACAATCTGCCGCCGGGCGTGAACTTCGAATGGACCGAGCTGTCGTATCAGGAGCGGATCGCCGGTAGCGTCGCCTTCCTCGTCTTCCCTCTCGCCGTGCTCTTCGTCTTCCTCGCCCTTGCCGCGCAGTACGAAAGCTGGACCCTGCCGCTCGCCATCATCCTGATCGTGCCCATGTGCCTCCTGTCGGCGCTGGGCGGGATCATGCTGCGTGGGATCGACAACAATATCCTCGTGCAGATCGGCTTCGTCGTGCTGATCGGCCTTGCCTCCAAGAACGCGATCCTGATCGTCGAATTCGCCCGCCAGCTCGAGGGGCGGGGCCTCGACCGTTTCGCCGCCGTGCTCGAGGCCAGCCGGTTGCGTCTGCGCCCCATCCTGATGACCTCGCTCGCCTTTACCCTCGGCGTGGTGCCGCTGGCGATCGCGACCGGGGCGGGTTCGGAAATGCGGCAGGCGCTCGGCACCGCGGTCGCCTTCGGTATGCTCGGCGTCACCGTGTTCGGCCTGCTGTTCACCCCGGTGTTCTATACCGCCATTCGCGGCCTGTTCGGCGGGCGGCGGCGGGGCGACGCGGCGGAAACCGCGCCCGCTCAAACCCCGGTTTGACGGATCGGCCCCGGCGGCGGGTGGCGTTAAGCCGCCGCCGGGTCTATCCTGAAGACGATTGACGGCGGTGATTCGTCGAAGCGGGGGCTCGGACATGGGCTTTGACGCAAAGCGCGTTGTAGCGAAGGGTTTGGTGGTGGCGACGGTCGTGGCGGGTTTCGCCGCGCCGGGGGCCGTGTTTGTCGCGCGGCCGGCGCAGGCCGAAACCGCCGTGCGCTTCCCCGCCCTGCTCGGGGCCGCCGACCGTGCCCTTTATGCCAAGGCTTTCGCCCTCGGCGGGCGGGGCGACTGGGATGGCGCCGCCGCGCTGGCCGCCCCGGCCCGCGACCGCACCCTGGCCAAGGTCATCGACTGGCAGCGCATCCAGGCGCGGGAAAACGGCGCCAGTTTCGACGAGATCGCGGCGTTCATCGAACGCAACCCGGGCTGGCCCCGCCAGTCCACCAGCCTCGCCCGGGCCGAGGCGGCGATCACGGCCAACACCGGCCCGGCCCGCCTGGTCGCCTGGTTCCAGAAGTTCCCGCCGCAGTCGGGCATCGGCAAGCTGCGCTACGGCGCCGCCCTGATGGCCAGCGGCGAGCGGGCGCGCGGCGCCCTGTTGCTGCGCCAGGGCTGGGTCGAAGCCAGCACCGACAGCGATACCGAGGCCGAGATTCTGGCCAATTACGGCAAGGTCCTGACGGAAAGCGATCATATCGCCCGCATGAACCGCCTCCTCATGGACGAGGACGTGACCGAGGCGCGGCGCCTGCTGCCCTGGCTGCCGGCGGATTACCGGGCCGCGGCCAATGCCGCCATCTCCTTCATCATGAAGGCGGGCAGTGCGTCCCGCGACCTCGCGGCGGTGCCGGCCGCAAGGGCGAATGAGCCGGGCCTGCTCTATGCCCGGGTGCGCTATCTCCGCTCCCTCGATCTCGACGATCAGGCGGTCGAGCTGATCGCGCGGATGCCGGAAGGCACGGTCGCGCAGAACCCCGGGCGCTGGTGGCCGCACCTGAATTACGCCGCGCGCCGCCTGATCGCCGCCGGTCGTTATGCCGACGCCTACAAGGTCGCGCGCAACAACGAATTGTCCGACGGCACCGATTATTTCGAGGCGGAATGGACCGCGGGCTGGATCGCGCTGCGCTTCCTGCGTCAGCCCGAGGCCGCCCTGCGCCATTTCTCGGCCATGTCGGAAAAGGTGCGGACGCCGATTTCGGTCAGCCGGGCCAATTACTGGGCCGGTCGCGCCGCCGCCGCCCTCGGCCGCGGCAGCGATGCCCGGCGCTGGTACGACCGGGCCGCCGGCCAGTCCCAGACGTTCTATGGCCAGCTCGCCGCCTTCGAGCTGGGCGAGACCAGCTCGCGCCGCCTGCCGGCCGATCCCGGCATCGCCGCCGCCGACAAGACCGCCGCCGACCGCTCCGAACTCGTCCGCGCCATCCGCATGATGATCGAGATCGGCGAGGAAGAACGCATTCGTCCCTTCCTGAAGGCCGCGATGGAAGATGCCGGCGGCGATGGCGAGCGGGCCTATATCGCCGACATGGCGGCCGCGACCGGTGGCACCTATGCCGGCGTGATCGCGGCCAAGGAAGCCGCCTTCGCTGGCACCTTCCTGGTCGGCCGGGCCTATCCCGTGCTGAACATGCCGGCGGGGGCCCTGACCGAAAAGGCGCTCGCCCTTGCCCTGACAAGGCAGGAAAGCGAATTCCGTCCCGACGCGGTCAGCCCTGCCGGGGCGCGCGGCCTGATGCAGCTGATGCCGGGCACGGCGAAACTCGTCGCCAAGGACCTCGGCCTGCGTTTCGATGCGTCCAAGCTGACCACCGATCCCTCGTACAATATGACCCTGGGCGTCGCCCATCTGGACGAGCTGCTGGACGATTTCGGCGGCTCCTACGCCATGGTCGCCGGGGCCTATAACGCGGGCGGCGGGCGGATCGACACCTGGATCGAGCGTTTCGGCGATCCCCGTTCGTCCTCGGTCGACGTGATCGACTGGATCGAACAGATCCCCTTCAGCGAGACGCGGAACTACGTCCAGCGCGTGCTGGAAAATACCCAGGTCTATCGCCAGCGCCTCAGCCCCGGTCAGGCGGTGCCGCTCGGCATCGCGCGGGACCTGTTGCGCGGCTCGGGCTCGCGCGCCTCGCCCGTGGGCGAGGTGCCTTTCAGGGCCAACGCCGGCTAGGACCGCCGCCCCGGGAAGCGCCGTCTTTCCGATCGGCATCCCGGCGCAGGCCGGGATCTCGTGACGGCAAGCGTGCCCCTTCGGGCAAAGGCTCCGGCCTTCGCCGGAGCGACGAGTGACAGAGACAGAAAACGAAAACGGGGAGTCCGTCATGGCCGGCTATGCCGCGAAACATTACACGTCGCATGACGGGTTGGCGCTCTATTACCGCGACTACGGCGATGCGGGCGATGCCCGGCTGCCTGTCGTGTGCCTGCCGGGCCTCACTCGCAATTCCGCGGATTTCGAAGCTCTCGCCCTGCATCTCGCGGCCGACGGGCGGCGGGTGATCTCGCCCGATTTCCGGGGGCGCGGCCGGTCCGCCTATGATCCGCAGTTCATGAACTACATCCCGCCGACCTATGCCGGCGACACCATGGGCCTCCTCGCCAGCCTCGGCGTTTCGCGCGCCATCTTCGTCGGCACCTCGCTCGGCGGCATCGTCACCCAGCTGATCGCCCTCGGCCAGCCGGCGCTGGTCGCCGGGGCGGTGCTGAACGACATCGGCCCCGAACTCGATCCCGCCGGCCTTGCCCGCATCGCGTCCTATGCCGGCAAGCAGACCGACCCGGCGGACTGGGACGAGGCCGCGGCCCAGATCCGCGAGATCAACCTGTCGCAGTTCCCGACTCTGGACGATGCCAGCTGGGTCCGCTTCGCCCGCGCCGTCTTCACCGAAAAGCCCGAAGGGGGCCTGCGTCCCGACTATGATCCGAAGATCGGCGACGCCATGCGCGCCGGGGGGCCGCCCGTCGACATGTGGCCGATCTTTGCCGGCCTCGCCGACGTCCCGACCCTGGTGCTGCGCGGGGCCCTGTCCGACCTGCTGGCGGCGGCGACGGTGCGGCGGATGCTGGCGGCGAAACACGATCTCGTCGCCATCGAGGTGCCGGAGCGCGGCCATGCCCCGCTGCTGGACGAGCCGGAATCGCTCGCCGCCATCGGCGCGCTGATCGCCCGCATCGACGCCTGAGGCCATCTTGCGGCGTATCGTATCGGCGGCCTTCGCCCTTTTGCTGCTGACCGCGGCGGCGCGGGCCGAGCCGCCGCCGCCGCCCGGTCTCGCCGCCCTCGCCCGCGACGGGGGCTTCGTCGAACGCTTCCTCGCCGCCGCGCTCGACGGCCCGCCCTATTACAATCCGCTGCTGGCGACGGTGAATCCTGGCCGCCTTGCCCGGATCGCGGACGGCCGCCGGTTGAATTATTTCGCCTGGCGCGGCTTTCCCGACGACGAACCGGCGTCGATCGCCCGCATCCGCGCCCTGACCGGCCTCGGCCCCGCGCCCGAGGTGAGCGAACCCGGCTATGACGATGCCGCCTTCATGGCGGTCGAGACGCGGGACATGCTGGCGGCCCGGCCAGTGCGGGGGCCCGGCATCGCCGCGCCCTTTTTCACCGCGAGCGCGCCTGAAACCGTGCCGGGCGCGGTCTGCGGCGTCTTCGTCCAGTCGGGCAATGTGCTGCGCCCGCGCGAGTTGTCCGACATGACGGTGCATGTCCTCGCCACGGCGCCGCCCGCCGCGCAGCAGCGTTGCCTCGCGCGGGCGGCATTGCGTGCCCTCGGCCTTGCGGGGATCGGCGAATATGCCGATGGCGTGCTGCCGGCGGCGGCCGATCCGGTCACCTTGCTGACGCCCGAGGAAGAGGGCTTCCTCTGGCTGCTCTACCGCCTGCCGGTCGGGGCTGACCGCGAGACCCTGCGGGCTGGCGCGGTGGACATCCTCGACCGGCTGTAGCGCGGCGGATCAGATGAAGCCGACGATCCGCTTGGTTTCGGCCAGGATCGGGGCGGCGATGGCGTCGGCGCGCTCGCCGCCGTCCTTCAGCACCTGGTCGATATAGCCGGGATCGGCCAGCAGACGGCGCATTTCCGAGGTCAGCGGCGACAGCTTGTCGACCGCCCGCTCGGTCATCGCCTTCTTGAACTCGGAGAACTGCTTGCCGGCGAAGGCGGCGACCACATCGGCCACACTCTCGTCGCCGAGGGCCGCGTGGATCGTGAACAGGTTCTTGGCCTCGGGCCGGGTCTCCAGCCCTTCCACCGTCTCGGGCAGGGCTTCCGGGTCGGTCTTGGCGCGGCGGATCTTCTGTTCGATGTCGTCCGGGCTGTCGGTCAGGTTGATGCGCGACTGGTCCGAGGCATCGGACTTGGACATTTTCTTGGTGCCGTCGCGCAAGGACATGACGCGCGTGGCCTCGCCCAGGATCAGCGGCTCCGGCGGCGGGAAATGCTCGATGCCGAAGTCGTGGTTGAACTTCAGGGCGATGTCGCGGGCGAGTTCGAGATGCTGCTTCTGATCCTCGCCCACGGGGACATGGGTCGCCTTATAGGCGAGGATGTCCGCCGCCATCAGGTTCGGATAGGCGAAGAGGCCGACCGAGACATTCTCCCGGTCCTTGCCCGCCTTTTCCTTGAACTGGGTCATGCGGTTCAGCCAGCCCATGCGGGCGACGCAATTGAAGATCCAGGCGGTCTCGGCATGGGCCGCGACCTTCGACTGGTTGAACAGGATCGAGCCCTTGGGGTCGATGCCGGCGGCGATCAGGCTGGCCGCAACCTCGCGCGTTGCGCGGGCGAGGTCGGCCGGGTCCTGCCACACGGTGATCGCGTGCATGTCGACGACGCAATAGATGCACTCGTGGCCGTCCTGCAGCTTCACCCAGTTGCGGATCGCCCCGAGATAATTGCCAAGGTGCAGGTTGCCGGTCGGCTGGACACCGGAAAAGACGCGGGGCTTCGACATGATGGCTTCAGGCTCTTCGATTTGACCGCGCCCCTTATCGCGCGGGCGGATCGAACGGTCAACCGCCACCGCCCCGGCGGACCAGGCGCTTCAGGTCGGCGACAGCGACGGCGCGGAGCACGAGGGCGGCGATCAGGAAGCTGAGGCCGCCGGCCGCGACCAGCCCGGCCAAGGCGCCCACCTTCCACCACAGGGCGAGCTGGAACAGCGGGCGCAGCTGCCATTCGAGCAGCAGCAGCGCGGCCACCATGGCCGCCGTCGCCAGGGCGAAGCCGACCAGCCGGCGCAGCAGCCGGCGGTCGGGCTGGAAATGGCCGCGCTTGCGCAGGACCAGCATCAGCTGGGCCATGTTCACCCAGGCCGCCACGGTCGAAGCGAGGGCGAGACCCGCCTGATGCAGCCACCACATGGTCGCCAGCGCCACGGCGAAATTGACGAGAAGCGCGATGAGGGCGAGGCGCACCGGTGTCCGCGTGTCTTCCCGTGCATGGAAGGCGGGGGTGAAGACCTTGGTCGCGGTGAAGGCCGGCAGTCCGAGGCCGAGGATGCCGAGGGCCCGCGCCGTCTCGATGGTGTCGGCCGAAGTGAAGGCGCCATGCTGGAACAGCACGCCGATGATGGTCTCGGGGATCGTGGCGAGGGCGGCGGCGGCCGGCAGGGTCAGCAGGGCGGCGCCTTCGAGGGCGCGGTTCTGGGTCTCGACCGCGAGGTCGATATGGCCCTTGGCCAGCTGGCGCGAGAGAAGGGGCAGCAGCGCGGTCGAAATGGCGATGCCGATGACGGCGAGCGGCAGCTGGTTCAGCCGGTCGGCATAGAAGAGGTAGGAGACGGTGCCCTCGGGCAGCAGCGAGGCCAGCACCATGTCGACGAGGACATTCACCTGATAGATGCCGGCGCCGATGACGGCGGGCATCAGCAGGGCGAAGAAGCGGCGGATTTCGGCGCCGAAGCGCGGCCAATGCAGGCGGATGCCGAGACCGACCCGCTCGAGATGCACCATCAGCCAGACGAACTGCACGATGCCGGCCACGGTGACGGCGGCCGCCTGGGTGCGCTCGGTCGCGATATAGGTGTGCGGGATCAGCAGCGCGGTGATGAGGACGATGTTGAGCAGGATCGGCGTCGCCGCCGGCGCGGCGAAGCGGTGATTGGCGTTCAGCACCGCGCCCTGCAGCGAAATCAGGCTGATATAGGCGAGATAGGGAAAGGCGAGGCGGGTCAGGTCGACCGCCAGGGCGAATTTCGCCGGCTCGTCGGCATAACCGGGGGCGAGGACATGCATCGCCTGCGGCATGAACACCATGACGAGGGCGACGAAGGCGGTGACCGCGATGGTCAGCAGGGTCGCGATCTCGCCCGCGAATTGGGCGGCGCGGGCCTTGCCATCTTCCCCGGCCAGCAGGCGGGAATAGAGCGGCACGAAGGCCGCGTTGAAGGCGCCTTCCGCGAACAGGGCACGGAAGAAATTCGGCATCCGGAAGGCGACCAGGAAACAGTCGGCCGCCATGCCGGCGCCCAGCACCGCCGCGAACAAGGTGTCGCGGATGAAGCCGAGCACCCGGCTCACCATCGTATAGCCGCCGATGGTGGCGACGGAGCGCATCAACGCCATGTCGGTGCCGCCCTCAGCGCGTGGCGGCGCTGCGTTTGGCCGGCGGCTTGGCGGCGGCGTCGGCCGCCTCGGCCGGTGGGGGCGGCGCCAGCACCTCGATCAGGCGGCGCTCGATCGCCTTCAGCTTGCCGCCGTGGCGAATCTTGTGGCCGAACAGGTCCGAGACATAGAAGACGTCGACCGCCCGCTCGCCATAGGTCGCGATATGGGCGGAACGGATGGTCAGGTTCAGGGCGAAGATCGCCCGCGTCAGCTCGAACAGGAGGCCGGCGCGGTCGCGGCCGTTCACCTCGATCACGGTCAGCCGGGTCGAGGCGTTGTTGTCGATCAGCACCCGGGGCGCGACCTTGAAGTTCATGGTCCGCTTCGAGGGCACGGCGCGGCCTTCCAGCACCTCGCGCGGGCGAACCCGGCCCATCAGCACCTGCTCGATGGTGGTCGAGAGCTTGGCCAGCCGCTCCGGCCGGTCGAAGGGACCGCCGTCGGCATCCTGCAGGGTGAAGACGTCGAGCGCCATGCCGTCGTTGGTGGTGAAGATCTTGGCATCGACGATCGAGGCACCGCAGACCGAAATCGCCCCGGTCACCCGGGCGAACAGGCCCGGATGGTCGGCGGTGTAAAGCGTCACCTCGGTCACGCAGCGGAAACGGTCGGTCCGGGTGGACAGGGTCAGCGGCGCCTCTTCCCGGTCGGCCTCGCGCATCAGCCGGGCGTGGCGCTCGGCGCAGGCGGGGTCGGTCGAAACCAGATAGGATTCGGCATGGCGACGCAGGAAAGCCTCGACCTCGGCCGGCTTCCAGTCCTTCAGGCGGGCGCCGATATCGGCCTTGGCGCGGTTCAGCCGCTCCTTGGGCGCGCTGGCGTGGCCGCCCGACAGCAGGGGTTCGGTCTCGTAATAGAGGCCGCGCAGCAGCTGGCCCTTCCAGCCGTTCCAGATGCCGGGACCGACCGCGCGGATATCGGCGACGGTCAGCACCGCGAGCAGGCGCAGCCGCTCCGGGCTCTGCACCAGGTCGGCGAAATCGTGCACCGTCTTCGGGTCGGACAGGTCGCGCTTGAAGGCGGTATTCGACATGGCCAGGTGGTGGCGCACCAGCCAGGCGACGGTCTCGGTCTCGGCGGCGGACAGGCCGAGGCGCGGGCACAGGCGCTGGGCGACCTCGGCCCCGATCACCGAATGGTCGCCGCCCCGGCCCTTGGCGATGTCGTGGATCATGACGGCGCAGAACAGCACGCGGCGCGACAGGATCTTGTGGATGATGTCGGTCGCCAGCGGCAGGTCTTCGCCGAGGATGCCGCGCTCGATCTCGGCGAGGACGCCGATGGCCCGGATCGTGTGCTCGTCGACCGTATAGACATGATACATGTCGTATTGCATCTGGGCGACGACGCGGCCGAAGTCGGGCACGAAACGGCCGAAGACGCCAGCCTCGTTCAGGCGGCGCAGGGCGGTTTCCGGATCCTTGCGGCTGGTCAGGATGGTCAGGAACAGCGCATTGGCGGCGGGGTCGTTGCGCAGGGCAGCGTCGATCCGCTTCAGGTTGCGCGTGATCAGGTGCAGGGCGTGCGGATGCACGTCGAGTTCGTGACGCTGGGCGACCTCGAACAGGCGGATCATGTCGATGGGCGCCAGCTCGAACTGATTCTCGGCGGTGACGCCGATGCGCCCGCCCTCGACCAGGAAACCCTCGACCGACTTGGCCCGGCGCGACAGGGCCAGCAGTTTCAGCCGCGACGGCTTGCGCCGCGCCTCTTCCTCCAGATTGGCGCAGAAGATGCGGGTCAGCACGCCGACATCCTTGGCGAAGAGGAAATAGTGCTTCATGAAACGCTCGACACCCTTGGTGCCGGCGTGATCGGTATAGCCGAGGCGGCGCGCCAGCTCCGGCTGGACGTCGAAGGTCAGGCGCTCCTCCGGACGGCCGGTCAGGAAGTGCAGGTGACAGCGCACATCCCACAGGAAATTCTCGGCCTTGACGAAACGGCGGTACTCGTCGGCGGAGAGCACGCCCTTGTCGACGAGCTGGGCGGCATCGTCCACCCGGTGAACGAATTTGGCGATCCACCACAGGGTATGCAGATCGCGCAGCCCGCCCTTGCCTTCCTTCAGGTTGGGCTCGACCGTGTAACGGGAATCGCCCAGCCGGCGGTGGCGCTCGTCGCGCTCCTTCAGCTTGGCCTCGGCGAAGGCGGCGCCATGGCCGTTCACCACGTCGCGGCCGAAACGGTCCTTCAGCTCGGCGTAAAGCGCCTGATCGCCCCACAGCCAGCGCATCTCGAGAAGCGCGGTGGCGATCGTGTTGTCCTGCTTGGCGAGGCGGATGCAATCGTCGACCGAGCGGGTGGCATGGCCGACCTTGAGGCCCAGATCCCACAGGAGATAGAGCATGTACTCGATCACCTGCTCGTGCCAGGGCGTCTCCTTGTAGGGCAGCAGGAACAGAAGATCGACGTCGGAGCCGGGCGCCAGCTCGCCCCGGCCGTAACCGCCGAGGGCGATGAGGTCCAGCCGCTCGCCCGCGGTCGGGTTCTGCAGCGGATAGACATGGGTCACGGTGAAATCGTGCAGGACGCGGATCACCTGATCGACCAGATAGCACAGGCCGGCCGCGGTCTCGCGCCCACTGGCATTATCGGCCTCCAGCCGCCGCCGGCATTCGGCGCGGCCTTCCGCCAGCGCGGTCTTCAGCGCCTGCACCAGCTTTGGCCGCAGGACGTCGACATTTCCCTCGCCCTCGGCGAAAGCCTCGATGGCCTCGACCAGCAGCTTGCGGTCGATGATCGTGCGGCGATGCTTGACGGCGATATCCATCGGTTCCTCTGAACGGCCAGACCTTATAGGTAAGGCAGGCCGGGCGTGAAGTCGATGACCCACGTTTTTCGGGGCGCTTTCCCGCGAGACGGGAGCCGGGGTTGCAGTGTGTCTCATTGCCGTTAGAATCCTGTCGTGCCCGATGCCCCGGAGACGCCGATGACGACCCATGCCGCCACCCCGCATCCCCTGTTGCGGCACCGGGACGGTCACCACGCCAGGGTGACTTTCGAGGAATTGTTCTTCGATCTCGTCTATGTCTTCGCCGTTACCCAGCTCAGTCACAAACTGCTGCATCATCTCTCGCTCGCCGGCGCGGTCGAGGTGCTGATCCTCTGGTTCGCCGTCTGGCTGGGCTGGCAATACACCTGCTGGATTACCAATTGGTTCAATCCGGAAACCCCGGCGATCCGCGCGCTCCTGTTCGTCTCCATGCTGGTCGGCCTCGCCATGGCCTCCGCCATCCCCGAGGCTTTCGAGGACCGGGGCCTGATCTTCGCCGCCTGCTACGCCACGATGCAGGTCGGGCGCAGCGCCTATGTCCTCTTTCATCTGGGCGGCGATCAGGCGCTGTCGGCCAATTACCGCCGCATCCTCGGCTGGATGGTGATTTCCGCCGTGTTCTGGATCGCCGGCGCCTTCGCCCATCACGAGACGCGGATGCTGCTCTGGGCGATCGCCGTGCTCTGCGAATATGTCTCGCCCATGTTCGGCTTCGCGCTGCCGGGCCTCGGCCGCTCGCGGACCCGCGACTGGACCATCGAGGGCGGCCATCTGTCCGAGCGCTGCAAGCTCTTCGTCATCGTCGCCCTGGGCGAGACGGTGCTGGCCACGGGCGTGCCGCTGGCCGAGGCGGCGGTCTGGGACGGGCCAGTCCTGCTCGCCCTCGGCTCGACCTTTCTCGGCACGCTTGCCATGTGGTGGCTCTATTTCGGCACCTCGGGCGAGGATGCGACGGCGACCATCACGGGCTCCGACGATCCGGGGCGGATCGGTGCCTATTTCCATTATGTCCACGCGGTGCTGGTCGCCGGCATCATCGTGACCGCGGTCGGCAACGATCTGGTGCTCGTCCATCCCCACGGCATGGCCGAAGTCGCGCAGATGATCGTCATGGTCGCGGGGCCGGCGATCTACCTCGCGGGCAGCGCCATCTACAAGAAGATCGTCTATGACGCGGTGCCGGCCTCCCATGTCGTTGGCGCGCTGGTGCTGGCGGCGGCCGGCCCGCTCGGCCTCGTTGCCGATTTTCTCGTCATGGGCTGGGTCACCACCCTGATCATGCTCGGCGTCGCCTGGTGGGAGACGCGGGTGCGCCGGGTCTGCCGCGCGGCGCGGGCGGTGCCGGCGCCCGCCCATTGACGGCTCAGGCGCCGAGCAGCGCCTTCAGGCGGTAAAGCGCGTCCAGCGCCTCGCGCGGGGTCAGGTCGTCGGGCACGACCGCCTTCACCGCGTCCATGAGGGCGGCGGCGGCCGGATCGGCCGGGGCCTGCGCCGCCGGTTTCGGCCGCGCGGCAAGGGCGGCGAAAAGCGGCAGGTCGTCGGCCAGGGCGGCCATGTCGGGCCGCCCGCTGCCATTACCCGCCCCGCCCGATTCCAGCCGGTGCAGCACGTCTTCCGCCCGGGCGATGACGGCGGGCGGCAGGCCGGCCAGTTTCGCCACCTGGATGCCATAGGAGCGGTCGGCGGTGCCGCGCACCACCTCGTGCAGAAAGACGACCTCGCCCTTCCATTCCCGCACTTTCACCGTATGGGCCGCGACTTCGGGCAGTTTCTCGGCGAGGGCGGTCAGCTCGTGATAATGGGTGGCGAAGAGGGCGCGGGCGCGGTTCACCTCGTGCAGATGCTCGATCGCGGCCCAGGCGATGGAGAGGCCGTCATAGGTCGCGGTGCCCCGGCCCAGCTCGTCGAGGATGACGAGGCTGCGCGGCGTCGCCTGATTGAGGATCGCCGCCGCCTCGACCATCTCGACCATGAAGGTGGAGCGCCCGCGCGCCAGGTCGTCGGCGGCGCCGACGCGGCTGAACAGCCGGTCGACGATGCCGATCTCGGCCTGCGCCGCCGGCACGAAACTGCCGCATTGGGCCATCACCGCGATCAGCGCGTTCTGGCGCAGGAAGGTCGATTTGCCGGCCATGTTCGGGCCGGTCAGCAGCCACAGCCGGTTGCCGGGGCCAAGATCGCAATCGTTGGCGACGAAATCGCCCTCGCGCCCGGCGCCGAAGCCGGCCTCGACCACCGGGTGGCGCCCGCCCTCGATGCGGAAGGCGGTGCCGTCTTCCAGCACCGGCCGGGTGTAGCGGCGCCTTTCCGCCAGCTCGGCAAGGCCGGCGGCGCAGTCGATCTCGGCGAGGCCGAGGGCGGCATCGGCGATGGCCTCGGCCGCGCCCAGCACCTCGGCGACGAACCCGTCGAAAATCTGCACCTCGAGGGCGATGGCCTTGTCGCCCGCCCGGGCGATGCGGTCGGCGAGTTCGCTCAGTTCGACGGTCGAGAAGCGGACGGCGCTGCCCAGGGTCTGGCGATGGATGAAGCGGCTGTCGGTCGCCAGCTTGTCGGCGTGCAGCGGCGTCACCTCGATATGATAGCCGAGCACATTGTTGTGGCGGACCTTCAGGATCGAAATCCCGGTATCGGCGCGCAACCGGCCTTCAAGGGCGGCGACGAGGCGGCGGCCCTCGTCGCGCAGCGCCCGTTCCTCGTCGAGGGCGGCGGACCAGCCAGCGGCGACGAAACCGCCGTCGCGGGCGAGGGCAGGGGGCTCCGCCACCAGCGCCTCGGTCAGGCGGCGCGCGAGTTCGCCCTGATCGCCGAAACGGGCCAGTGCCGCGGCGAGGCCTTCCGGCGGGGGCGACAGATCGGCCTGGCCGAACAGGCGGGCGACATCGGGCAGCAGGGCGAGGCCCTGACCGATGGCGGCGAGATCGCGGGGGCCGCCCCGACCGAGCGCCAGCCGGGCCAGCGCCCGCTCGAGATCGGGCACCCGGCGCAGCAGGGCGCGCAACTGCCGGCGCAATTCCCCCTGGTTCAGCAGGTGGCCGACCATGTCCAGCCGGCGTTCGATGGCCGCGACCTCGGTCAGCGGCGCCGAGAGATATTGCTTCAGCAGGCGGGCGCCGGCGCCGGTCACCGTCTCGTCCATGAGGGCAAGCAGGCTGCCGCTCCGGCCGCCGTCCGGGCCCTGGATCAGCTCGAGGCTGCGCCTTGTCGCGGCGTCGATCGCCATGCTCGCTCCGCCAGCGAGGCGCCGGGGTGGGCGCAGCCGGGCGAGGCGGCCCTTCTGGGTCAGCTCGACATAGGCGAGGACGGCGCCGAGGGCGGAGAGTTCGGCGCGGGAGAAGGCGCCGAAACCGTCCAGCGTGCCGACGCCGAAGACTTCGCGCAGGCGCCGCTCGGCCGCGCCGGAATCGAAACGGGCGGCAGGCAGGGGGGTCAGGCGGTCGTCGAAAGCGCCGTCGAGGGCGAGCAGGGCAGGTTCGTCCAGCCGCCGGTCCGAGACCAGCAATTCGCCGGGCGCGATGCGGGCGAGTTCGGCGCCCAGCTGGCCCGGGGCGACGGCGACGACCTCGAACAGTCCGGTCGAGACATCGGCGAAGGCAAGGGCGAGGCGGCCCTCCGCCCCGCCGAGGGCGGCGAGCAGATTGTTCGAGCGCGCGTCGAGCAGCGTCTCCTCGGTCAATGTGCCGGGGGTGACGATACGGATCACCTCGCGCCGGACCAGGGTCTTGCCGGCGCGCTTCTTTGCTTCCGCCGGGTCTTCCGCCTGTTCGCAGATCGCGACCTTGAAGCCTTTCCGGATCAGGCGCGACAGATAGGCGTCGGCGGCATGGACCGGCACGCCGCACATGGCGATATCCTGGCCAAGATGCTTGCCCCTTTTGGTCAGGGTGATGTCGAGGGCGGCCGAGGCCGCTTCCGCGTCCTCGAAGAACAATTCATAGAAATCGCCCATGCGATAGAACAGCAGGCAACCCGGATGGGCCGCCTTGATGCCCAGATATTGCTGCATCATCGGGGTCGCGCCGGACAGGTCCGGGGCATTCACGGCTTCGGAATCGCTGGGGTCAATCTCGCTCGACATGGCGGGTAACTTAAGCGGCGGCCCGCTCAAACCAAACGGGAAAGATGGCGCCGCCCGTCGATCACGCGGACGATCTCCACCACCTCGACCGGCCCCTCGCCATCGGGCGCGAGGCGATAGAGGATGAGGTAAGCCCCCTCGACCAGACAGCGGTAGCCGGGCTTCACATCGTCGCGCCGGGGGCCGAGGCGGGGAATGTCGCCGAGACTGTCGATCCGTCGTCGCAAGGTTTGATAGACGGCGGTCGCGGCGACGGGGTTGTCGGCGGCGATGAAACGCCAGATCGACCGCAGGTCGCTTTCCGCCCGGGGCCGGATGACGACAGCCGCCATGGTCAGGCGCGGGCCTTGCGCCTACTCGTTTCCGCGATCATTTCATCGAGGATTCTGTCGCCGTCGAAGGGGACCGCGGGTCCGCTTGCCTCGCCTTCGTCGATCAGCTCGCGCAGCCGGGCGATATCGGCCAGATGCCGCTCCCGCCCGTATTGCCAGTCGCGCAGCGCTTCCCGGACGATTTCGCTGATCGTCGCATATTGGCCGGACTCCACGGCAGATTTCATCTGGGCCAGTTGCTCGGCGGTGACGGCGATGCTGATCTTCTGGATGTCGGCCATGGGTACACCCCTCGCATTGGGTAGCAAATCTTACTACCAGATGCGACTGCTGCCTACCGCCGGGCGAAGAAGGCTTCGATGTTGCGGGCGGCGGTCTCGACATGGGCCTGCGCGATGCGGGCCGCGCCTTCGGCATCGCCCGCGCGGGCGGCGGCCAGCAGGGCGGCGTGTTCGTCCTGCGCCATGTGATCGCGGCCGAGGGCGGCGAAATGGAAGCGCAGGTAACGGTCGGCGGCGGCCAGATGCTGCTCGACGAGGGCGAGCAACCGGGGCCGCCCGGCCCTGGCATAAAGCGTCAGATGGAAGCGCCGGTTCAATTCGCCGAGGCGGGCAAGGTCGCCTTCCGCGTCCATTTCGGCGATCAGGGCCTCCGCCCGGTCGAAATCCTCGTGCGTCAGATGCGGCACCGACAGGCGCAGGGCCGCCGGCTCCAGCGCGGCGCGGATGGCGTAATTGTCGGCCGCGTCCTGTGCCGAGATGTCGGTGACCACGGCGCCCTTGTGCGGGGTGAAATCCACCAGGGCCTGCGCCTCCAGCTGGCGCAGCGCCTCGCGCACCGGCATCCGCGAGACGGCGAAACCGGCCGCCAGTTCTTCCTGCCGCAGCGGCGTGCCGCCGGGCAGGGCGCCGCTCAGGATCGCCTCGCGCAGCACCGATTCGACGAAAGCGGTGGCGGTGCGAAAGCGCGGGCGGTCGCGGGCGATCAGGTCGGCGATATCCATGCGGGCAGGACAGCACGCGGCTGGATGCGAATCAAGGCGATTGTCGATTGGATCCAATCTTGCTAGAGGAGGAGGGGAGACGGGAGGCGCGACGCCCGCCCTTTCCTCGTCATGCCGGCGAAGGCCGGCATCTCCGGACGGTGAGGCCCGGTGCCTTCTCGTCACGAGACCGCGGCCTTCGCCGGGGTGACGCGGTCGGGGGGCGCGGTGCCTTCTTGTCGCGAGACCCCGGCCTTCGCCGGGGTGACGCAGAGCCGAGGGCAAGTCATGGACAGGCAGGACTGGGTGCAGCCGGTGACGGCGGGGCTGATGGCGGCGGTGGTCGGTTTCGCCTCGTCCTTCGCCGTGGTGCTGGAAGGCCTGCGCGCCATGGGTGCCAGTCCCGGCCAGGCGGCCTCGGGCCTGCTCGCGCTCTGTCTCGCCATGGGGTTGCTGGGCGCGGGGCTCAGTTTCCGCCTGCGCCTGCCGGTCAGCATCGCCTGGTCGACGCCAGGCGCGGCGCTGCTGGCGGCGACGGCGGTGCCGGCGGGAGGCTTTCCGGTCGCGGTCGGCGCCTTCATGATCGCCGGACTTCTCGTCGTCGTCGCTGGCCTGTGGCGGCCGCTGGGGCGGCTGGTCTCGGCCATCCCGCCGACCATCGCCGGGGCCATGCTGGCGGGCGTGCTGCTTGGTCTGTGTCTCGCACCCTTCAAGGCGGTGGCGGCGCTGCCGCTGCTGGCCCTGCCCATCGTCGTGGCCTGGCTCGTCATGATGCGTATCCGGCGCCTGTGGGCGGTGCCGGTCGCCCTGCTGGTCACGGTGATCGCCGTCGCCATCGACGGCGGCGCGGCGCACAGTCTCGCACCCGGGGCGGCGCTCGCCCCGCATCTCGAATTCACCCTGCCGGTCTTCGACCTGCAGGCCACGATCGGCATCGCCCTGCCGCTGTTCCTGGTCACCATGGCGTCGCAGAACGTGCCCGGTCTCGCCGTGCTGCAATCGAATGGCTATCGCCCGGCGCCCGGGCCGCTTTTCGTCTCGACCGGGCTGGTTTCCGCGCTGACGGCGCCCTTTGGCGGCCACGCGGTCAACCTCGCCGCGATCACCGCCGCGCTCTGCGCCGGGCCGGAGGCGGCGCGCGATCCCGGCCGGCGCTGGCTGGCGGCGGTGGTGGCGGGCCTTGGCTATGTCGTCATCGGCATGGTGGCGACACTGGCGGCCCTCGTCGCCGCCGCGGCGCCGCCGGTGCTCATTCAGGCGGTGGCCGGCCTCGCCCTGATCGGCGCCTTCGGCAATGCCCTCAATGCCGCCCTGTCGGCCCCGAACGAGCGGGAGGCGGCGCTGATCACCTTCCTCGTCACCGCCTCGGGCATGAGCTTCGGCGGTATCGGTTCCGCCTTCTGGGGACTTGTGGCGGGCGGTGCCGTGTGGATATTTCTGCACCGTCATTGAGAAGAAACGAAAAGTTTTTAGGCTTTACTGGACAATAAATGGAAAGGGTAGGATAGTCCGCTCCCTCCGGCATCCGCCGCAATCGTCACATAGTGGGAGCAGGGCGCAGAGCGCGCCCGATTGGACAGGACCATGAGCACCAAGCGCACCGTCGTCTCGGAACAGGAAGCCCTGCTGTTTCACAGCCAGGGCCGGCCGGGCAAACTCGAGATCGTGGCGACCAAGCCGATGGCGACGCAGCGCGACCTCAGCCTCGCCTATTCGCCGGGCGTCGCCATTCCGGTCCATGCCATCGCCGCCGACGCCAGCACCGCCTATGACTACACGTCGAAGGGCAATCTGGTCGCGGTGATTTCCAACGGTACGGCGATTCTCGGTCTCGGCAACCTCGGCGCGCTCGCGTCGAAGCCGGTGATGGAAGGCAAGGCGGTGCTGTTCAAGCGTTTCGCCGATGTCGATTCGATCGACCTCGAGGTCGATACCGAGGACGTGGAGGAATTCATCAATTCCGTCCGCTACCTCGGCCCCAGCTTCGGCGGCATCAATCTCGAGGACATCAAGGCGCCCGAATGCTTCGTCATCGAAAGCCGGCTGCGCGAGATGATGGACATTCCGGTGTTCCACGACGACCAGCACGGCACGGCGATCATCGCCGCCGCCGGCCTGATCAATGCCCTCGACCTCACCGGCAAGTCGATCAAGGACATCAGGGTCGTGGTCAATGGCGCCGGCGCCGCCTCCATCGCCTGCATCGAGCTGATCAAGCGCCTTGGCCTGCCGCATGAGAACGCGATCCTGTGCGATTCCAAGGGTGTCATCTATCAGGGCCGCACCGAGGGCATGAACCAGTGGAAGTCGGCCCACGCCGTCGTCACCGACAAGCGCAGCCTCGAGGATGCGATGCAGGGCGCCGACGTCTTCCTCGGCCTTTCGGTCAAGGGCGCGGTGACGCGCGAGATGGTCGCCGCCATGGCGCCCCAGCCGGTCATTTTCGCCATGGCCAACCCGGACCCGGAAATCACCCCGGAAGAGGTCGAGGCCGTCCGCTCCGACGCCATCGTCGCGACCGGCCGCTCGGACTATCCGAACCAGGTGAACAACGTCCTCGGCTTTCCCTATATCTTCCGCGGCGCGCTCGATGTCCGTGCCCGGACCATCAATGACGAGATGAAACTGGCGGCGGCCCATGCCATCGCCAATCTCGCCCGGGAAGACGTGCCGGACGAGGTCGCGGCGGCCTATGCCGGCAGCCGGCCGCAATATGGCGCCAAATACATCATCCCGGTGCCCTTCGATCCCCGCCTGATCAGCCACATCCCGCCCGCCGTCGCCAAGGCGGCGATGGACACGGGGGTCGCCCGCCGGCCGATCATCGACATGAAGGTTTATCGCGACGAGCTGTCCGCCCGTCTCGATCCGGCGGTCGGGCTGTTCCAGCGGGTCTTCGACGAGGTGCGCGCGACGCCGAAGCGCGTCGTCTTCGCCGAGGGCGAGGAGGAAAAGACCATCCGCGCCGCCCTCGCCTTCCGCAATTCGGGCTATGGCACGCCGGTCCTGGTCGGCCGGGAAGAGCGCATCCGCCAGACCATCGAGGACATGGGCCTCGATACCGAGGCGGGGCTCGAAATCCACAACGCCCGCAACTCGACCCATACCACGCGCTACAGCGACTTCCTCTATGCCCGGCTGCAACGCCGGGGCCAGCTGTATCGCGACTGCCAGCGTCTGGTGAACAACGACCGCAACATCTTCGCCGCCTGCATGGTGGCGAATGGCGATGCGGACGCCATGGTGACGGGCCTCACCCGCTCCTATGCCGCCTCGCTCGAGGATGTGCGCAAGGTGGTCGATCCGGTGCCGGGCAGCCGCATCTTCGGTCTGTCCGTGGTGCTGGCCAAGGGCCGCACGATCTATCTCGCCGATACCGCGGTCGACGAACAGCCGACGCCGCAGGCCCTCGCCGACATCGCCCGCCAGTCGGCGGACGTCGTGCGCCGCCTCGGCCACGAGCCCCGGGTCGCCTTCCTGTCCTATTCCAACTTCGGCAACCGGCCGCGCACCTCGTCGACGACGGTGCGCGAGGCGGTCGCCCTGCTCGACCAGCAGGAGACCGATTTCGAATATGACGGCGAAATGATGGCCGATGTTGCCCTGAACCGGCAGCTGATGGGCCTCTATCCCTTCATGCGCCTGACCGAGCCGGCGAATGTGCTGGTCATGCCCTCGCTCTCGACCTCCATCACGGTCGCCAAGATCCTGAAGGAACTGGGCGGCGCCACGGTGATCGGGCCGCTGCTGGTCGGCATGTCGCAGCCGATCCAGATCGTGCCCCTCGGCACCGCGGTGTCGGACCTCGTGAACCTTTCGGCCCTGACCGCCTATATGGCACGCTAGGGACCGAATCGGTTCCGGAGCGACGATGGGCAAAGTGGATTCGGGGTTCATCGTCATGGCGCTTCGTCTCGCGGCGCCGGGGCTTGTCGCCCTGGCGCTGCTGACGGCCGGTGGCCAACTCGGCGCCGGCGGCGCGGGCCTCGGCATTTTCGCCATCGCGCTGGTTGCGGCCGTCATCGCGCAAATGATCCGCCGGCAACGGCGTGTCACGGTGGAAACCGTCGTCACCGCCGAGATCGAGGAGGCCGGGGAGGCCGTCGCCCGGCTCTCGGCGCAGGTGACGAACCTGCGCAAGGAAAAGGCCGAGGCGGAACGCGGGCACCGGGCCGTGCTCGATCTTCTGCCCGATCCGCTGATCCTGATCGACCGCGATCACGGCATCCGGCTGATCAACCGGGCGGCGCGCGGCCTGTTCGGCGATGCCGCGCCCGGGCGGCCGCTGGCGGCCGTGCTGCGTCATCCCGAGGTGCTGGAATCGGTCGATGCCGTGATCGACGGCGAAGAGGAAAGGGCGGAAATCGAGCTTTCCCTGCCGGTCCCCGTGGCGCGCGAACTCAATTGCAGCATCGCCGCCTTCGAGAAGCCGCTGGCTGGTGGCATCGTCGCCGCGCTGGTGTTTCGCGATCATACCCAGTCGAAGCGGGTGGAGCGGATGCGCGCCGATTTCGTCGCCAACGCCAGCCACGAAATCCGCACGCCCCTCGCCGCCCTCGGCGGCTATATCGAAACCCTGCTCGGCCCCGCCAAGGACGATCCGGTGGCCCGCGCCCGCTTCCTGACCACCATGGCGGCGCAGGTCGAGCGCATGACCCGGCTGGTCGGCGATCTTCTGTCGCTGTCGCGGGTCGAGTTGACCGAACACACCCCGCCGGACGATCCGGTCAGTCTGGGGATCGTGCTCAGGCGCGTGGTCCAGTCGCTGGAATTCCGCGCCCAGGCCAAGAACTGCAAGGTCGACATCGTGCTGCCGGACGGGTTGCCCGCCGTGGTCGGTGACGAAGGCGAGCTGGAACAGGTCTTCACCAATCTGATCGACAATGCGATCAAATACGGCAAGCAGGGCGGCATGGTGCGGGTCGAGGCGCGGCTGATCGACCATGTGCCCGCGCGCTCGGGCTGGACCGGCGATTCCCGCCCGGTCTCGATCGCGATCACCGACCAGGGGCCGGGCATCGCGCGCGAGCATCTGCCGCGCCTGACCGAGCGTTTTTACCGGGTCGACGCGGCGCGCAGCCGGGATCTCGGCGGCACGGGCCTCGGCCTCGCCATCGTCAAGCATATCGTCAACCGCCATCGGGGCGCCCTGACCATCGACTCGACGGTGGGCGTCGGCACGGTCTTCACCATCTATCTTCCCGCGAAGGCGTGAGCCTGGCGGAGTCACGAAAGTGAAACCGGTTCGTCATGGAGCGGTCGTCGACGCGGCGTAACGTCCGCGCCGAAATCAACCCCCGGGATTGGCTCCATGACCCTGAAATCCACCCTTGTCGCGCTGGCCGCGACGGCCGTGATCGCGACCGGCTTCGCCGGTGCCGCCGAAGCCCGCGACCAGATCCGCATCGTCGGCTCCTCGACCGTGTTCCCCTTCGCCACCGCCGTCGCCGAAGCCTTCGGCAAGGCCGGCACCTTCAAGGCGCCGATCGTCGAATCGACCGGTACGGGCGGCGGCCTGAAGCTGTTCTGCGCCGGTGTCGGCGACAGCTATCCCGACATCACCAATGCCTCGCGCCGGATCAAGCGGTCCGAGATCGACACCTGCCAGAACAACGGCATCCAGGACATCATCGAGCTGACCGTCGGTTATGACGGCATCGTCCTCGCCAACTCGAAGAAGGCCCCGGCCTTCGACCTGAGCCGCGCCCAGATCTGGAAGGCCCTGTCGGCCAGCATCGTTGTCAATGGCGCCGTGGTGCCGAACCCCTACAAGACCTGGAACGAGATCGACGCCAAGCTGCCGGCGGAAAAGATCGAAGTCCTGGGCCCGCCCCCGACCTCGGGCACCCGCGACGCCTTCAACGAACTCGTGATGGAAAAGGGCTGCGAGGACATCGCCGACAACAAGGGCCTGATCGCGGGCAAGGACTGCATGAAGATCCGTGAAGACGGCGTCTTCGTCGAAGCCGGCGAGAACGACAACCTGATCGTCCAGAAGCTGGTCGCCAATCCGACCGCCCTCGGCATCTTCGGCTACAGCTATCTCGAAGAGAACGAGGACAAGATCCAGGGCTCGCACATCGGCGGCGTCGCGCCGACCTACGAGAACGTCCAGGCCGGCACCTATCCGGTTTCGCGCCCGCTGTTCTTCTATGTGAAGAAGTACCAGATCGGCTCCGTCCCCGGCATCGCCGAATACATGAACGAGTTTTTCTCGGACCGTGCGATCGCCGCCAATGGCTACCTCGAGGGCAAGGGCCTGATCCTGCTGTCGCCGGCCGAACTGGCCAAGCAGCGCGACGTGGTCAAGAACCTGACCCCGATGGATACCGCGGCCTTCTGATCCAGCCCCCAGGGCTGAAACGATGAACGGCGGCCCCTGCGGGCCGCCGTTTTCTTTGCTTCCGTCTGCAAAAAACAGGGCCGCTTCCGGTCTCGACGGAAGCGGCCCTGCGGATTTTTCGATCAGACGAAGACGAAGTCGCTGGCGTCGATATGGGCGCTGTTGCTGAAGTAGATGCGCTCGCGGATCGAGCCATCCGCCGAGGTCACGCGCCAGGTCGTGTCGTCGATCTGCACGAAGCGGGCGCCCTGCGCCAGGGTGCCGTAGCCGTCGAAAACGATGCTGTCGCCGGCCGAGGCACCGTTGCCGGCGAAATCCGTGACCGTGTCGCCATGCGCATCGCCCGCGACGAAAAGGAACGTGTCGTTGCCGGTGCCGCCGCTCAGCCGGTCCTTGCCGTCGCCGCCATTCAGCGTGTCGTTGCCGCCGAGGCCGGACAGAATGTCGTCACCCGCCGCGCCGGTCAGGATATTGGCGACCGAATTGCCGGTGCCCGAAATCCCGTTGGCGGCGCTGGTGATGGTCAGGTTTTCGAGGCGGGATGCGAGGGTGTAGGAGAAGCCGACCTTCACCGTGTCGATGCCGCCCGTGCTGGTTTCGGTGATCTTGTCGCTGGCGCTATCGAGAATATAGGTGTCATTGCCGGCGCCGCCGATCAGCGTGTCGTTGCCGGCGCCGCCGTCCAGCGTATCGTCGCCCGCGCTGCCGGTGATCGTGTTGGCCAGGCCGTTGCCCGTGCCAGCGAAGGCGCCGGTGCCGGTATAGGTCAGGTTCTCGACATTGGCCGCCAGCGTATAGGCGGCGAGGGTGGTCTGCACCGTGTCCGTGCCGCCGTCCGCCGCTTCGGTCACCACGTCGCGGACATTGTCGACGACATAGAGATCGTTGCCCGCGCCACCGGTCATCTTGTCGATACCGGCGCCGCCGTTCAGCGTGTCGTTGCCGGCGCCGCCGTCGAGCGTGTCGTTGCCGCCGCCGCCATTCAGGATGTCGTTGCCGGCGTTGCCGTAATAGGTGACGCCCGTGGTCGCGCCCGCCGCGACACTCAGCGTATCGGCGCCCGAGCCACCGACCACGGTCTCGAAGGCCGCGCTGAAGGTGAAGTTGGTGGTGACCGCGACCTGCAGTTCCACCCGGTCGTTGCCGCCGTCGTCACTCAGGGTCAGGCTGCCGCCCTGATAGATGAAGGTGTCGTCGCCGAGGCCGCCGTTCAGCGTGTCGGTACCGCCGCCGCTCTTCAGGATGTCGTTGCCGTCGCCACCGTTCAGCGTGTCGTTGCCGGCCCCGCCGATCAGCGTGTCGTTGCCCTTGCCGCCGTTCAGGATGTCGTTGCCGTCACCGCCGTCGAGCGTGTCGTTGCCATTGCCGCCCGTCAGCGTGTCGTTGCCACCCCGGCCGGCATAGCTGATGGCCGTGGTGGTGCCGGCGAGAACTGCGATCGTGTCGTCGCCCGTGCCGCCGAGGACAATCTCGAAGGCGCCGCTCAGGCTGAAATTGGTGGTGCCCGAGACCTGCATGTCGATGGTGTCGGTGCCGCCGGCGTCCGACAGGGTCAGGCTGCCGCCCTGATAGATATAGGTGTCGTTGCCCAGGCCGCCGTCGAGCGTGTCGTTGCCGCCACCGCTCTTCAGGATGTCATTGCCGGCACCGCCACGCAGCGTGTCGTCGCCGGTGCCGCCGTCGAGGATATCGTCGCCGCCGCCGCCCTCGATCGTGTCGTTGCCGGCGCCGCCGCTGATCGTGTCGGCCCCGGTATCGGTATCGGGCGAACCCGACGCATAGCCGTAAAGCTGGTCATTGCCGCTGGTGCCGGAAATCGTGTCCGCACCATTCGTTCCGTAGGTCACTGCCATCATGCACCTCGATCTGTACCGGCGCCCAGACCACGGCGAAGGCGCGCGCGATTCGCCGACGCACGCCCGAGGTCACGAAGCGACGGCCAGAGCATACAGATTGGCGATTGCGCTGGCAGCCACCATTTTCCCCGTTCGGGGAAGGGATTGACCCATCCGCGGGGCGCAAGGTCGCGGATGACCTTCGGCAGAGGTCTATGCGGCGGCGGCGGGCCGACTGTCATAAAACAGCAATCGGAATGTCATATGAACGTCCCGTCGGCTGACTATGGTCCGACGCGAGACGGCGCGGAAGCCTTTCGCGCGTCCCGTGGCGGCATTATTTGCGGCCTGAATTCTGCGTCCATTGAAACATCTCGAGGATAGAACCATGGCCACCAAGAACAGCCTCGCCGCCCTCGGCGTCGCCGCCGTGCTGGCGACCGCCTTCGCCGGTCAGGCCGCCGCGCGCGACCAGATCCGCATCGTCGGCTCCTCGACCGTGTTTCCGTTCACCACGGCGGTTTCCGAGGCCTTCGGCAAGCTCGGCGCCTTCAAGACCCCGATCGTCGAATCGACCGGCACCGGCGGCGGCATGAAGCTGTTCTGCGGCGGCGTCGGCGTCGACACCCCGGACATCACCGGCGCCTCGCGCCGCATCAAGGCCTCGGAAATCGAGACCTGCGCCAAGAACGGCGTCACCGACATCGTCGAGGTGAAGATTGGCTTCGACGGCATCGTCTTCGCCAACGAAAAGTCGGGCCCGGCCTTCGACGTGGACAAGGCGGTGATCTGGAAGGCCCTGGCGGCCCAGGTCGTCGTCGACGGCAAGCTCGTGGCCAATCCCTACAAGATGTGGAACGAGATCGACGCCAAGCTGCCGGCGACCAAGATCGAAGTCCTCGGCCCGCCCCCGACCTCGGGCACGCGCGACGCCTTCAACGAACTCGTCATGGAAAAGGGTTGCGAGGAAGCGGGCGCGATCGACGCCATCGTCGCCTCGGGCGTCGACAAGAAGGACGCCGGCAAGGCTTGCATGAAGGTGCGTGAAGACGGCGTCTATGTCGAAGCCGGCGAGAACGACAATCTGATCGTGCAGAAGCTGGTCGCCAACCCGAACGCCTTCGGCATCTTCGGCTACAGCTTCCTCGAAGAGAACGCCGACAAGATCAAGGGCGCGACCATCGAGGGCGTGAAGCCGGAATACGAGGATATCTCCTCGGGCAAATACGGCGTTTCCCGCTCGCTCTATGTCTATGTGAAGAAGGCCCATGTCGGCACCGTGCCGGGCATCCAGGAATTCCTCGTCGAATACACCTCGGACAAGGCCATGGGCGAGAATGGCTATCTCGCCGACAAGGGCCTGATCGCCCTGCCGGCGGAAGAAGCCGCCAAGGTGCGCGCCGATGCCACCGGCCTCGTGCCGATGGACACGGCGAGCGTGAAGTAAGCGACATCGCAACACGGCGGCGGCCCAATATCGGCCGCCGCTTCCCGTAGCGGCCCGCGCCTCCCCCCGACGCCGGGGCCTGCGAAAGACGCAAAGATGCCGAGTTACATAGTCATCGCGACCATCCTCGTCCTGTCGGTGATCGGCTTCTACATGGGCCGTTCCACCGTCCTCGGCCGCAATGGCGGCAAGACGCGGGGTCTGCATTCCCTGCCCGGCTACTACGGCTATTACATGGCCCTGTGGTGCGCGGCGCCCGCCCTCCTCGTCGCCGGCCTGTGGCTGATCTTCGAGGGCAGCATCGTCGACGGCATCCTGCGCGCCGGCATTCCCGCCGACATCCCGGTCGAACGGCATTCGCTGTTCATGACCGACGTTCACAATCTCGCGCTGAACGGCACCATCGCCGGCGAGGTCACGGACACCCTGCGCGCCGCCGCCGACCGTTACCTGCAGCTGATGGACTATTCGTCGATCGCCATGGCGATCGGTGCCCTCGCCGTCGGCATCATCGGCCTCGCCTTCGCGCAGAGCCGGATCACCCCCCGCCTGCGCGCCCGGCCCCGGGTCGAGAAGGCGGTGATGATCACCCTGATGGCCGCTTCGACCATCGCGGTGCTGACCACCGTTGGCATCATCCTGTCGCTGCTGTTCGAATCGGCGCTGTTCTTCGAGAAGGTCTCCTTCACCGAATTCCTGTTCGGCATCCAGTGGAGCCCGCAAACGGCGATGCGTGCCGACCAGGTCGGCTCGACCGGCGCCTTCGGCGCGGTGCCGCTGTTCGCCGGCACCCTGCTGATCACGGCGATCGCCATGCTGGTCGCGGCGCCGATCGGCCTGATGTCGGCCATCTACATGTCTGAATATGCCGACCGCCGCGTCCGCTCGGTGCTGAAGCCCGTGCTCGAGGTGCTGGCCGGCATCCCGACCGTGGTCTATGGCTTCTTCGCCGCCCTGACCGTCGCCCCCTTCGTGCGCCAGCTGGGCCAGATGGCCGGGCTCGACGTCGCCTCCGAATCCGCGCTCGCCGCGGGCGTCGTCATGGGCGTGATGATCGTGCCCTTCGTCTCGTCGCTCTCCGACGACGTGATGACCGCGGTGCCACAGGCCATGCGCGACGGCTCCTACGGTCTTGGCGCCACCAAGTCCGAAACCATCAAGCGGGTGATCATCCCGGCGGCGCTGCCCGGTATCGTCGGCGCCCTGATGCTGGCGATTTCCCGCGCCATCGGCGAGACCATGATCGTCGTCATGGCCGCCGGCCTCTCCGCCAATCTGACCGCCAATCCCTTCGAGGCGGTGACCACCGTGACCGTTCAGATCGCGACCCTGCTGGTCGGCGACCAGGAATTCGACAGCCCCAAGACGCTGGCGACCTTCGCCCTCGGCCTCGTGCTGTTCGTCGTCACGCTCTGCCTCAACATCGTGGCGCTGCGGATCGTCCGCAAGTATCGGGAGCAGTACGAATGACCGACGTCGCGAACAAATTCGTCGTCGAGCCCTTCTCGGCCTCGACCGAAAAGCGTGAGAAGTTCAATCGCCTGCTGAAGAAGCGCTATGCCGCCGAGGCACGCTTCAAGATGTGGGGCATCGCGGCTGTTTCCGTCGCGGTCGTGTTCCTGATCCTGCTGATCGGCTCCATCGTCCTGCAGGGCTCCTCCGCCTTCGTGACCACCAAGGTCGAGCTGGAGCTGACCCTCGATCCGGCGGTCATCGACCCGCAGGGGACGAAGGATCCCAAGGTCATTGCCAACGCGGATTACAATGCGATCATCCGCGCGGCGATGCAGAAGAAATTCCCCGAGGTCACCGGCCGCCAGCCGACCCGCCAGATGATGGCGCTCATCTCCTCGGGTGCCGGTTACGAGGTCGCGGCCTATGTCCGCGACAATCCGGACCTGATCGGCCAGACCATCACGTTCGAAGTCCTGACCGACGATCTCGTCGACATGCTGCGCAAGGGTTACATCGACCGCAACGTGCCCGAGGCCGACCGCAAGCTGAACGACCTGCAGATCGGCATCTATGACAAGCTGGTGGCCGACGGCACCCTGTCGGGCGCGGTCAACACCGAACTGCTGACCACCGGTGACAGCCGCGAGCCCGAGAACGCGGGCCTGTGGGGCGCCGTCGTCGGCTCGTTCCTGACCCTGGTCGTCACCCTCGGCATCGCCTTCCCGCTCGGCGTGATGGCGGCGGTCTATCTCGAGGAATTCGCGCCGAAGAACCGGCTGACCGACATCATCGAGGTGAACATCAACAACCTCGCGGCGGTGCCCTCGATCGTCTTCGGCCTGCTCGGTCTCGCGGTGTTCCTGAACTTCTTCGGGATGCCCCGTTCGGCGCCCATCGTCGGCGGTCTCGTGCTGGCGCTGCAGGCCCTGCCGATCATCATCATCGCGTCGCGCGCCGCCATCAAGGCGGTGCCGCCCTCGATCCGCGAGGCCGCGCTCGGCATGGGCGCCTCGCCCATCCAGACGGTGATGCACCACACGCTGCCGCTCTCGATGCCGGGAATGCTGACCGGCGCCATCCTCGGCATGGCCCATGCGCTGGGCGAGACGGCGCCGCTCCTGATGATCGGCATGGTCGCCTTCATTGTCGACATCCCGTCGGGCTTCACCTCGCCGGCGACGGTGCTGCCGGTGCAGATCTACCTCTGGGCCGACAGCCCGGAACGCGCCTTCGTCGAAAAGACCTCGGCCGCGATCATGGTACTCCTGGTGTTCCTGGTGTGCATGAACGCGATCGCGATCTATCTCCGCAAGAAATTCGAACGTAAGTGGTGAGTGCCATGACTGCCCTCGATTTTACCACCCACACCGTTCCCCTGGACGGCAAGGCCAAGATTTCGGCGAAGAACGTCAACCTCTGGTATGGCGAGAAGCAGGCCCTCTACAACATCAACCTCGAAATCGCCGAGCATCAGGTGACGGCGCTGATCGGCCCCTCGGGCTGCGGCAAGTCGACCTTCCTGCGCTGCCTCAACCGGATGAACGACACGATCTCGATCTGCCGCATCCAGGGCGACATCAGGATCGACGGCGACGACATCTATGCCCCCGAACTCGATGTCGTGCATCTGCGCGCCCGGGTCGGCATGGTGTTCCAGAAGCCCAATCCCTTTCCGAAGTCGATCTTCGACAATGTCGCCTATGGCCCCCGGCTGCACGGCCTCGCCGAGTCGAAGGACCATATGGAGCACATCGTGAAGTCGAGCCTGGAGCGGGCCGGCCTGTGGAAGGAAGTGTCGGATCGCCTGTCGGCGCCCGGCACCGGCCTGTCCGGCGGCCAGCAGCAGCGCCTGTGCATCGCCCGCGCCATCGCGGTCTCGCCCGAAGTCATCCTGATGGACGAGCCCTGCTCGGCCCTCGATCCCATCGCCACGGCGAAAATCGAGGAACTGATCGACGAATTGCGCGAGAATTTCACCATCGCCATCGTCACCCACTCGATGCAGCAGGCGGCGCGCGTCTCGCAGCGCACGGCCTTCTTCCATCTGGGCGTGCTGGTCGAGAACGGTCCGACCGAGGGGATTTTCACCAGCCCCGTCGACAAGCGGACGCAGGATTACGTCACCGGCCGCTTCGGCTGAGCCGGCAGGGAGCATTCAGATGGCCGACAATCACATCGTCTCCGCGTTCGACCAGGAATTGAATGCGCTGAAGACCAAGATCCTGCGCATGGGCGGCATCGCCGAGGCCAATGTGGCTTCCGCGATCCAGGCCATCGTGCGCCGCGACCGGGCCCTGGCCGAGCGCACGATCTCCTCGGACCAGCGCATCGACGTCTTCGACAGCGAAATCTCCGATCTCGTCACCCGGCTGCTCGCCCTGCGCCAGCCGATGGCGGTCGATCTTCGCTTCATCGTCGGCGCGATGAAGATGGCGACCGACCTCGAACGGATCGGCGACTACGCCAAGAATATCGCCAAGCGTTCCACCGCGCTCGGCGTCGCCGTGCCGCAGCAGCCGATGCACGCCATTCCGCGCATGGGCGAACTCGTGCTCGGCATGATCAAGGACGTGCTCGACGCGATCTCCAGCGAGGACGCGGAAAAGGCCACCGCCGTGCGCGACCGCGACCCGGTGCTGGACGAGCTTTACAACAGCGTCTTCCGCGAGCTGTTGACCTACATGATGGAAGACCCGCGCACGATCACGGGCTGCACCCATCTGCTGTTCATCGCCAAGAACCTGGAGCGGATTGGCGACCACGCGACCAACATGGCCGAGACGATCTATTACATCGTCCGCGGCCAGCGCATGGTCAGCGACCGGCCCAAGGCCGACGTCACCGCCGAAATGGCCGATCCCGGCCATGTCGCCTGATCGCATGGAGCCACGATGAAGCCCTCCATCCTGATCGTCGAGGACGAACCCGCGCTCGTTGACCTGCTGCGTTACAACCTCGAAGCCAACGGCTTCGAGGTGCGCGTCGGCATGGACGGCGAGGAAGCTCTCGTCCTCGTTGACGAGCGTCTGCCCGATCTCATCGTGCTCGACTGGATGTTGCCCTCGGTTTCGGGCATCGAAATCTGCCGCCAGCTGCGCCGCAAGCCGGCGACGCGGCAGGTGCCGATCATCCTGCTGACCGCCCGCACCGAGGAAAGCGACCGCGTGCGCGGCCTCGAATCCGGCGCCGACGATTATGTGACCAAGCCGTTCTCGCCGACCGAGCTGCTGGCCCGCATCCGCGCCGTGCTGCGCCGCTCGCGCCCTGCCCTGTCGGACGAGGGCCTGACCTACGCCGATGTCGAAATGGACCTGTCGGCCCACCGCGTGATGCGGGGCGGCTCGGAAATCCATCTCGGCCCGACCGAGTTCCGCCTGCTGCGCCATTTCCTGGAAAATCCGGGCCGGGTGTTCAGCCGCGAGCAGATCCTCGATGCCGTCTGGGGCCGCGATATCTATATCGAGCAGCGCACGGTCGACGTCCATATCCGCCGCCTGCGCAAGGCGCTGAACGCCCATGGCGGCAAGGACATGATCCGCACCGTCCGCTCGGCCGGCTACGCGATCGACACGCAGGGAGCGGGTCGCGGCCTGCGTTACTGAACGCCCGGACGCCGGCCGCCGAAGCGGCTGGGGCTCTGGCCGGTCCAGCGCCGGAAGGCGTGGGTGAAACTGGCGGTTTCGGCATAGCCGAGCCGCTCCGCCACGGCCTCCACCGCCATGCCGGTCTCGGTCAGCATGTCGACAGCGAGATCGTGGCGCAGGCGCGCCACCAGATCGCGGTAACCGATGCCCGCCTCGGCCAGCCGGCGGCGCAGGCTGCGCTCCGACAGGCGCAACTCGGCCGCTACCTCCGGCAGGTCGGGGAAACGGCCGGGCCGGGCCAGGATGCAGGCCGTTACCGTCTCGACGAAAGGGGCCTGACCGCGCAGGCGACGCAGGCGCTCGTGACAGGCTTCGACATGCAGCGCGGCGACCACCGGGTTCGCCTGCGGCAGCGGCCGGTCGAGGTCGATTCGGTCATAGAGCAATTCGTTGCCCTCCGCGCCGAAGCTGACCGGGCATTGCAGGGCGGCCTCGTAGAGCGGGGCCATGCCTTCAGGCTCGGCGAAGCGGAAGCGGGCGGCCCGGCTGGGCGGTGGCTCGCCCCACAGGTCGATGGCGATGCGCCGCGCGGCCGCAATATCCCGCTCCACCATGTAGCGCCGTAAGGACGGGGGCAGGCCCCGGTCGTCGAAATTGACCGCGCTGCCCTCGGCCTGATCGACGAAGGTGATGGGCATCACGCTATAGGTCAGGTCCTGATATTCGAGGCCGAGGGTCAGGGCGCTGCGCAGGGTCGCGCTGGCCAGCAGGGCGAAGCCCCAGACCCCGTAAGCCGCCACCCGGTAGCGCTGGCCAACGTCGAGGCCAAGGCCCGGCGGATCGCCCAGCGCCTGCAGCACCGCCGAAATTACCCGCAGTTCGACCGATGCCGCCACCTCGTTGGCCGGATCGTCCAGCAGGTCTGCCGGCAGCCCGGCCGCCGCGAGGAAGGGCGCGAGCGAGATCCCCCGCGCCGCCAGCGTGTCGCGCAGCACGCACAGGCTGGTCACGGGCCAGCGACGCCGGGTCAGATCGGGTGTCATGGCCGGTCATTGTGCCAGTCTGGCCGAAACTATCAAGTGTCTGGCCGATGCGAACGTGGTGTCGCCTGCGCCTTTTACCTATTCTCCTGTGCAAGAGGACGGCGCGAGACCGGTCTTTCGGGAGGAGAGAGCAGCCATGGCATCCGTGAAGGTTTGCGTGATCGGCACCGGCTTCGCCGGTCTGTGCACCGGCATCCAGCTGAAGCGGGCGGGGATCGAGGATTTCGTCATCCTCGACAAGGCCGACAAGGTCGGCGGCACCTGGCGCGAGAATTCCTATCCGGGGGCGGGCTGCGACGTGCCCTGCCATCTCTATTCCTTTTCGTTCGAGCTGAACCCGAACTGGTCGCGGCGCTTCGCCAAGCAGCCGGAAATCGTCGACTACATCGAACATTGCACGCGGAAATACGGTCTCGACCGCCATATCCGCTTCCGCTCGGAGGTTCAGGAAGCTCGCTTCGACGAGGCGCGGGGCCGCTGGACGGTAATCCTCGCCGATGGCGAGACGATCGACGCGCAATTCGTCGTCTCAGGGCTAGGCCAGCTCAGCCGGCCGCAATTCCCGAAGATCGCCGGCCTCGACCGTTTCAAGGGCAAGGCCTTCCATTCCGCCTATTGGGATCATGACTACGACCTGACCGGCAAGCGCGTCGCTGTCATCGGCTCCGGCGCCAGCGCCATCCAGTTCCTGCCGGAAATCCAGCCCAAGGTCGGCCGCCTGACCCTGTTCCAGCGCAGCCCGGCCTGGATCATCCCGCGCGACGACTACATGTTCCCCGGCTGGGCCAAATGGCTGTTCCGCAACGTGCCGGGGCTGCAGCGGGCCTATCGCAACTATACCTATCTGCTGCTCGAGTCGCGTTTCCCCTCGCTGCGCCGGGCCAAGGGCCTGTTCGCCACCCTTGCCCGCAAGCAGTGCCAGGCCCAGCTCGACAAGCAGGTGAGCGATCCCGTCCTGAAGGCCAAGCTGCAGCCCGATTATCCCGTCGGCTGCAAGCGTATCCTGATTTCCAACGACTGGTATCCGGCGCTGTCCCAGCGCAATGTCGACGTCGTCACCGACGGGGTCGCCGAGGTGACGGAAAAGGGTGTCGTCACCACCGACGGCAAGCTGCACGAGGTCGACTGCATCATCTATGGCACCGGCTTCGAGACCCAGAGCTTCATCGCGCCGATGAAAGTCTGGGGCCGTCAGGGCGCGGAGCTGAACGAGCGCTGGCGGAACGGCGCCGAGGCGCACAAGGGCGTCGCCATCGCCGGCTTCCCCAATTTCTTCGTGCTTTATGGGCCGAACACCAACCTCGGGCACAATTCGATCATCTTCATGATCGAGCGTCAGGTGAACTACATCCTGCAGTGCCTGCGCGAGGTCGACAGGCGCGGCGCCGCCAGCCTCGACGTGACGCCGGGCGCCATGAGCAGTTACAACGCCCACATCCAGCACGACTTCGACAAGACCGTCTGGAACACCGGGTGTAACAGCTGGTACAAGAACGCGGCGGGCAAGATCACCAACAACTGGCCCGGCTTCACCGTCACCTACTGGTGGATGATGCGGCACCCGGATTTCGCCGAGTTCCGCTTCGACGGCAAGGGCGCCTGATCAGGTCAGCTTGATGGCGACGGCCCCGGCGGCGACCAGCAGCGCCGCCGCCAGCCGCCGCCGGCCCACCTTCTCGTGCAGGATCACGGCGGCGAAACCGGCGGCGAACAGCATCGAGGTTTCGCGCAGCGCGGCGATGAGGGCGACCGGCGCCAGCGTCATCGCCGTCAGCACGAGGGCGTAGGAGCCGATGCAGCAGGCCCCGCCCAGCAGCGCGAGCGCAAGATCGCGCGCCCCCAGCAATGGCCGCAGCGAGGCGATGCCGTCGCGGGCCGCGATCAGCGCGAGATTGCCGAAAGCGCCAAGCGAGAACACCAGGATCGTGTAGGACAGCGGCGCGCCCGAGGCCCGCGCGCCGAGGCCATCCAGCAGGGAATAGGCCCCGATCATCAGGGCATTGGCCAGTACGAAGGGCAGGCCCCGCGCCCCGAAGGCCCCCCGCCCGCCGCCGAAGGCAAGGCCCGCCAGCGCAAGGCCGACACAGCCGATGCCGACCAGCCCCGGCCAGGGCAGCGGATCGTCGAAGATGAAGGGGGCAAGCAGCGCGGTCACCATGACGCCGCCGCCCCGCATCATCGGATAGGCGACGGAAAGGTCAGCCCTCGCATAGACCGCGGCGGTCAGGGCGAAATAGGCGATATGGACGGCGACCGACCCCGCGAGGAACGGCCAGGCCGCCGCCGCCGGCCAGGGAATGAAGGGCAGGGCGGCGAAGGCGATCAGAATGCCGCCGACGCAGATGCGCGCGGTCGCCCGCTCGGCGCTGCCCGCCCGCTTGACCGCGGTGTTCCAGCCGGCATGAAGCGCGGCGGCGGCGAGGACGAGGAGAAGGACGGACCAGGAGAGGGCGGGCATGATGGGGGCACTCGTGTTGTGCCCCCATCATGCGCCCGACATGACGGCTTCGTGAAGATGGATGCTGCGTCGCAGTGGTCTAGATGTCTAGAGCATCAGCGATCGAGGACGGCCGCCGAGACCTCGCGCACATGGCGCGTGCCGGTCAGCGCCATCGAGACGTCGAGTTCCCTGGCGAGAAGCTCCAGCGTCCGCGTCACCCCGGCCTCGCCCATGGCGGCGAGACCATAGAGGAAGGCCTTGCCGATCAGGCAGCCCCGGGCACCGAGGGCGAGGGCCTTCAGCACGTCCTGACCCGACTGCACACCACCGTCGAACAGGATTTCGGTCTGGTGGCCGATGGCGTCGACGATGCGGGGCAGGGCCTTGATCGAGGAAATCGCGCCATCGAGCTGGCGGCCGCCGTGGTTGGAGACGACGACCGCATCGGCCCCGGTCGCGGCGGCGGCCCGCGCGTCGCCGACGTCGAGGATGCCCTTCAGGATCAGCTTGCCGGGCCAGATCTTGCGCACCCATTCGATATCCTTCCACGACAGGGAAGGGTCGAACTGCTGGGCGATCCAGGACGACAGGGTGGTGAGCGAATCGGCGCCCGAGACGAAACCGGCGAGATTGCCGAAACTGCGGCGCCTGCCCATCAGGACCCGCAGCGCCCAGGCAGGCTTGGTCGCGATGTCGAGGGCGTTGGCGAGCGTGAGGCGCGGCGGCACGGCAAGGCCGTTCTTCAGGTCGCGGTGACGCTGGCCCTGAATCTGCAGGTCGAGGGTGAGCACCAGCGCCGAGCATTTGGCGGCGATCGCCCGCTCGACCAGACTCTTCGAGAATTCCCGGTCGCGCATGACATAGAGCTGAAACCAGAAGGGTTTCGTCGTCGCGCCGGCGACATCCTCGATCGAACAGATCGACATGGTCGACAGGGTGAAGGGCACGCCGAAGGCCTCGGCCGCGCGGGCGCCGCAAATCTCGCCATTGCCATGGAACAGGCCGGTGAGGCCGGTGGGCGCGATGGCGACCGGAATGGCCGCGTCCTCGCCCACCAGGGTCGTCGCCGTCGTGCGGTCCGAAACGTCGACCATCACCCGCTGGCGCAGGGCGAGGGCGGCGAGATCGGCCCGGTTGGCCGAAATCGTCCGCTCGTCGTAGGAGCCACGGTCGGCATAATCGAAAATCGCCCGGGGAATGCGCTTCCGGGCCAGCAGCCGCAGGTCTTCGATATTGGTGATCGTGGTCATGGCGCCCCTCCCGGGTCTTGTCCGGCCGGCTTTGTCAGCTCGTCACCCTTGTCCGGCTCCCGACCCGTACCCGCCCGGCGAAGGATCTCGATGGCCCCCGGAATATCTGCCCGCGCAGCCCGTTCGGCGAAATAGGCCTCGGTCCGCAAGGCGGAGAGTTTTTCGGCGACGGCGACATTGATGAGCTGGTTCAGGGCCACGCCTTCGGCCTCAGCCACTTTGCGCGCTTCCTCCAGCAACGATGTCTGAAGCCGGAGGGCGAAATTGCTCTTCTTCATCGGCCAGCCTCCAATCGTGCCCAGGCTTCGCCCGGGGAGGATAGGTCTATCCCGAACCGGGCCGGGGTATCGGCGAAATCGCGGGTGTTGAACGTCACGATGCCATCGGCCCGCCCATTGACCGCGGTTTCCAAGACCATGTCATCATTGGCGTCCCTCAGTATCGGTCGCCACAGAAACGCGAGACGGATGGGCTCCGCGACGGCGGCGACCGCATCGAGCAGAACGCCGACCTCTCCGACCGTCAGGCCGGACCGATCCAGATGCTCCGGTCGCAGGGCCACCGCTTCATACTCGATCATCAACGGCACCGAGACGACCAGCGTCAGTCGCCGTTCGAGTGCCGCGATCAGCAGACGACGGGAAGCCCCGGCCTCGCTGCGAAGCGCGGCGATGAAGGCTGCCGTATCCAGAACCAGCCGCATGGGTCATTCTTGCCGACCCTCATGATATTGCAAGCAATATCAGCCGTGGCTTACGCCACCGCGGCGGCGTCCTTGGCGGCGAAGGCGGCGTCGACCTGCTGGCGCAGGAGGTCGGCCTTGCGCTGGCGCACCGAATCGGATTTCAGCTGGCCGCAGGCGGCCATGATGTCCTCGCCCCGGGGCGTGCGCACCGGGCTGGCATAGCCCGCGTCGAAGACGATCTGGGAGAAGGTCTTGATCGCCTCGGGGGTCGAACGCTCGAAGGGCGCGCCGGGCCAGGGGTTGAAGGGGATCAGATTGACCTTGGCCGGAATGCCCTTGATCAGCTTGACGAGGGCGCGGGCGTCGGCCGGGCTGTCGTTCACATCGCGCAGCATCACATATTCGAAGGTGATGCGGCGGGCGTTGTTCAGGCCCGGGTAGTCGCGGCAGGCCTGCATCAGTTCCGCGATGGGATATTTCTTGTTCAGGGGCACGATGCGGTCGCGAATCTCGTCCGTCACCGCGTGCAGCGAGACCGCGAGATTGACCCCCAGCTCGTCGCCCGCGCGCTTCATCATCGGGACGACGCCGGCGGTCGAGAGGGTGATGCGCCGCTTGGACAGCGAGATACCCTCGTTGTCCATGACGATGCGCAGGCCCGCGGCGACATTGTCGAGATTATAGAGCGGCTCGCCCATGCCCATCATGACGATGTTGGACAGCAGCCGACCGTCGGGCGAGGATGGCCATTCGCCGAGGGCGTCGCGCGCGATCATCACCTGCTGCACGATCTCGGCCGGGCCGAGGTTGCGGACCAGGGTCTGGGTGCCGGTATGACAGAAGCGGCAGGTCAGGGTGCAGCCGACCTGCGACGAGACGCAGAGCGTGCCCCGGTCCTCGTCCGGGATGAAGACCGATTCGACCTCCTGCCCGTCCGGCCATTTCACCAGCCACTTGCGCGTGCCGTCGACCGACAGCAGCGCCCTGGTGATCTCGGGCCGGGCCACGGTCGCCCGTTCGATCAGGGCGGCGCGCAGGTCCTTGGACAGGGTGGTCATCTCCTCGATCGAGGTGACGCCCCGGCTGTAGATCCAGTGCCAGAGCTGCTGGATGCGCATTCGCCGGGGCTTGCCGCCCTGGCCGAGTTCGTCGAGCACGCGGCCCAGCGCCTCGCGGTCGAGCCCGATCAGATTGAGCTTCGAGCCGTCGGCGGGGAGAATCGGGCCTTGCGTGTCGGCGGTCATGGGGTTTCCGGTCGGGGTCAGAGATTGCAGGCCTTGCCGATCGCGTCGAGCGCGGCGGAAATGCCCTTCAGGCTGAAGGTGTCGGTCGTGTCGGTGCCGCGCTGGGAGGTGCCGGAAATGACGGCGGACGAGCCCTTGCGCATGGCCTGCACGATCTTCTCGTCGGTCGCGGTTTCGCGCGCCCAGGCATTCTCGCCGTCGGTGAACAGCTCGAAGGTCTGGCTGCCGATCTTCACCTTGGCGGTGGAGCCGGCCTTGAACGGATAGCCGATCAGAACCTGTACCTGATTGCGCACGCCGCCTTCCTGGAAATGCGAGATCAGGAAGAAGATGTCGCCCCGCTTCGCCCCTTCGGGCAGGGACTTGGACGGCTTGGACGAGACGAGGCAGACGTCCTTGCCGCCCTGCTTCGTCTTGTAGGCCTGCCAGTCGCCGAAGCTGCCGATCAGCGGATTATCTTCCGCGCGGGCGGAATTCATCGCTGCGGTTGCAGCGACCATTGACATGAACATGCCGAACGCGGCGAATAGGGAGCGTTTCATGGCGCCTGATCACAACCTTTGTCGAGAGCCCACAAGATAGCTGCCCGGGTCCCGCATTTCCACCCCTGGCCTTGCCCATTGTCCCCGCGGCCGCGCGCGTGAGATTTCAGCCCCATGCAAAGCCCGGATAACAACGAACGGGAAGTCCTGGCCGATTGGGTCGAAGCCGTCGCCGAAACGGGCGACCGGGCGGCCTTTGCGCGACTTTTCGCCTATCTGGCGCCCCGGCTCAAGGCTTTCCTGCGCCGCCTCGGCTCGAATGACGCGACCGCCGAGGAACTGGTGCAGGAGGTCATGCTGACGGTCTGGCGCAAGGCCGCGAGCTTCGACCGCCGACAGTCTTCCGTCTCGACCTGGGTCTACACCATCGCCCGCAACCGGCGAATCGACCTGATCCGGCGCGAATCGAAACCCGCCCTCGACCCCGAAGAGCCGCTGCTGCAACCCGCGGCCCCGGTCGCCGCCGACACCGTCGCCGACGAGGCCCGCCGCGATGCTGCCTTGCGCGCGGCGATCTCGACCTTGCCGCCGGAACAACTCGACCTGCTGCAACTCGGATTCTTCGAGGGAAAATCACATGTCGAGATTGCGGAGCTACGCAAACTGCCGCTCGGTACGGTAAAGTCTCGAATGCGTCTCGCTTTCAGTCGATTGCGTCGTGCCATGGAGTCGTACCAGTGATGCCGTCCCATCACCTGCCCGCCGAGCTGCTACTCGATCATGCCGCCGGCACGCTCGATCCCGCGCTGGCCGTGCTGGTCGAGGGTCACATCGCGCTGTGCCGCCAGTGCCGGGCCGAGGCCGGCGGGTTCATGGCGGTCGGTGGCGCGCTGCTCGATACGATCGAGCCGGTCGCCATGAGCGACGGCGCGCTGGATCGGTTGATGGCGCGGATCGACGCCGGCGATGGCGGATGGGAATCTTACCGCCGGCCCGAAGGCACGGTGGTTTCAGGGCCGGCCGATCCCCTGATCGACGTTTTGCCGCCCGCGCTGCGCCCGCTCGGCCGGCGCAGCCTGGCCAGGGCCCCGTGGCGCCGCCTCGTCCCCGGCGTGAAGGTGCTCGATCTCGACGTGCCCACCGGCGGTCGGGGCTCGGCGCAGATTCTGCGGGTCGATGCCGGCAAGGGCGTGCCGCGCCACACTCACCTGGGCAACGAATACACGCTCGTCCTGTCAGGCGCCTTCAACGATCACGCGGGCCGCTTTGCCCGTGGCGACCTGCAGATCACCGACCCGTCGGTGAAGCACAAGCCGATCGCCGAGCCGGGGGAGACCTGCATGGTTCTCGCCGTCACTGACGCCCCCCTGCGCCTGACCGGCGCCCTCGGCTTCATCCAGCGCAGCCTCGGTTACTGAGGCTGCCATGTCGCGTTTACACCGCTCCACGGCTTCGGCGACAGGTTCAGACTAGGGCAAAATCCTCAATCCTGAGCACAGGCTTGCCCGCTATCTTCGCGATCAACTCAAGCGTGTCCGTTTCGCCATCGTGCCAGAACAGGCGTCCGGTCGTGTCATGATAATAGAGACGGTCACCTTGCAGTCCCCTTGAACTGCCACCGACGGTCAATGCAAGGGTGCTTTCCGGCGCGATGCCAAAGCCCGTTCTGTCCAGGACGATTAGGTCGCCAAACGAAAAATCGTCGATCTGATCGGCGCCATCGCCGGGCATGTCGAAAACAAAACGGTCGGCCCCGGCGCCGCCTTTCAGCAGATCGGCTCCTGCCCCCCCTCTAAGCGTGTCGTTACCAGCCCCGCCCGAAAGGATGTCATTTCCATCCAAGCCCGACAGGTCGTCGGCCTTGCTGTTCCCCGTCACAGTATTTGCTGCGGCATTGCCAAACCCGACGTTGTCGCGGCCAACAGTGAAGACAAGATTTTCGATCCCATCGGTCAACGTATAAATTGTTAATTTGGTCTGGACTGTATCCGTTCCGGACACTTCCTCGATCACGTCACCAGCGTTATCAACAATATAAATGTCCGAGCCTCTTCCGCCACGCATCACATCGGTGCTGGTGCCGCCATCCAAGAGGTCATCGCCATTGCCGCCGATAAGTGTGTCCTTTCCTGCGAGGCCAAAGAGATAGTTGTTGCCCGCATTGCCGGTCAATATATTTGATCCGTAATTTCCAGATCCGTTTATATTTTCGGCGCCTATCAGCGCGAGATTATCTACGCCATCGGGCAAGGTGTAATCTGTAGCGGTAGACCTTACTGTATCAGTGCCTTCGTCATCGTCGACCACATCATTGATTTCGTCGACGTAATAAATGTCATTACCCGCGCCGCCATACATTTTGTCGACTCCGGCGCCGCCATTCAAAATATCGTTGCCTGTTTCACCGAAAAGAAGATCGCTGCCCCCGCGACCATAAAGGGCATCGTCACCGGCATCTCCCCAGAATTCATCCGCTTGAGAGGTGCCGAGGCTTTTGTCGCTGCCGCTCCCGAATGAGATCTGAGTGATCCGTTCCACCCGGACCACAGACGTCCCGTCACCAAGAACCAAGGGGGTGTCGGGCGCGGACAGTGCACTGAGGTCGATCGCGTAGCTGAAATCGGAAGCCCAAAGGAGCAGAGTTGCGGTGTCATATCCCGAGCCCCCATCGAGATTGTCGCCCCTTCGTCCGATCAGACTGTCGTCGCCGTCGCCCCCAAAAAGGAAGTCTGTCTCGTCGTCGTCATACCCGGGAGAGGCCGTGCCGCCATCCAGGGTGTCGTTGCCGGCATCGCCGTAGAGGCGGTCACTTCCGTCTTGGCCGTTAAGAACATCGTGCCCACCAGCGCCATGCAATAAGTCGTCGCCCCCGGGGAAATTGTAGGAATCACCGTGTAGTTCGTCATCGCCCTCGCCACCTGTCACGGTGTCCGCGCCGCTACCGAAGGTAATTTCAAACCGCTCGATATCCTTCAGCGTCACGGTGATGTTGCCAAGACCGCCGATTGCAAGAGCCACAGTCCCCGCATCAGCCTGACGGAGGTCGACGTTCAGACCGAGAGTGTTCGCTGTTGCCAGAATCGAATGCGCGACCCAGTGCTCCCACTGAACGATCAGTTCAAGATGAACGAGGTCATACCCGGCGCCGCCATCGACATAGGCGCCATATCCAGCGAAGATTTCGTCGTCCCCGGCCCCACCCTTGAGGTTGTCGCTGCCAACTACTGTATAGGTGTCACTGTCGGCAACTTTGACAACCTCAGCGCCATATCCTTCAATGATGTCGTTTCCGGCGCCGCCATCGACGAAATCCTCGCCCCGGCCGAAGGCAATGACGTCGTAACCAGTGCCTCCTTCCAGCGAATCATTTCCATCCGTGGCGATAGGGAGGTCAGTATAGGTCGGAGTGGCGAATTCCTCCTCGGCCCTATCGCCGTCGACATGGATCAATTGCCCGAGTGCTGTCGCCGTCGCGGTGGTGCTTACCTGACCATCGGAAAATTGCAGATACTCAATGCTCCACAGGCTGTCGGTACTGGATTTGCCGGCAACTGAAAGCGTATCAACAACATAATAAGTGTCCCATGGATCGGCATAGACGATGTAGCGTGATCGTGGACCTTCATAGACAGCCGTGTCGTTGCCACCGCCACCGTCAAGCGCGTCGCTTCCCTCACCACCGATCAGAACGTCGTTGCCGCCTTCGCCGTTGATTTCGTCCGCGGCGTCCGTGCCCGTAAGCGTGTTCGCCTTATTCGTCCCGTTTACAATGGCCATATTCGCACCCAACCCCAATTGCTCAATTTAAGATAGCAATCTGGAGTTGGGGGTCAACGAAGCGGGTGTTAATTTTCTTTAAACATCCACGAATCTAACACTACCGTTGGGCGTGTCGCGCATCTCAGGCCGCCTCCAGCTTGCGCTTCAGCTTGGCGAGGCCGCCGCCGATGATGGCGCGCACCAGCCATTCCGTCGGCAGGCCGGTGAAGGGAATGCGCGGGTCGAACTCGATCCGGTAGTCGATGGCGGTGGCGCCACCCGGGGCATCTGAAAGCCGGATGCGGCCGAGGTGGTTCTTCACCGGGCTGCCGTCGACGACCGTGTATTCGACATATTCGTCGGGCACCGCCGCCGTTACCTTTTCGTCGGTGTAGCTGACGCCGAAGGACACCCGCCGGACCGAGCCTTCGCCATTGACGCCGCCCGCGCCCGTGCCATCGACGATCCGCGTCGTCCGGCCGGGCAGCAGCGAGCCGAATTTCTCGTGATCGCCGACCCAGGAATAGACCAGCGGGCGCGGCGCCCTGATCGTGACGTTGAAGCTGATGTTGCGGCTGGCCATGGCGTCTTCCCTTGCGTATCCCCGCCCTGAGAAGTGCGGTCGGAGACGGCCGGAAGCAACGTCCGTTCGGAGTAGAAACGAAAAGCCCCGCCGGTAAGGGCGGGGCTGGTCGCTTACAGCAGGCCTTCGAGCACGCGGTCCGGCGGGCGGTGGCCGTCGGCGAAGGTCTTGATGTTGATGATCACCTTCTCGCCCATGTCGAGGCGGCCCTCGATGGTGGCGGAGCCCATGTGCGGCAGCAGCACGACATTGTCGAGCGCGACCAGCTTGGGGTTCACCGCCGGTTCGTGCTCGAACACGTCGAGGCCGGCGCCGGCGATCTCGCCGCCGACCAGCATCCGGGTCAGGGCATTCTCGTCGATCACTTCGCCGCGCGCGGTGTTGACCAGGATCGAATGCTTCTGCAGCAGCTTCAGGCGCCGCGCCGACAGCAGGTGATAGGTCGCCGGGGTATGGGGGCAATTGACCGAGAGGATGTCCATGCGGGCCATCATCTGGTCGAGGCTTTCCCAATAGGTCGCCTCGAGTTCGTGCTCGATGTCTTCCGACACCCGGTTGCGGTTGTGGTAGTGGATCGACATGCCGAAGGCGCGGGCGCGGCGGGCGACGGCGGTGCCGATGCGGCCCATGCCGATGATGCCGAGGCGCTTGCCCCAGATGCGGCGGCCCAGCATCCAGGTCGGCGACCAGCCGCCCCATTCGCTGGTGCGGATCACCCGCTCGCCCTCGGCCAGGCGGCGCGAGGTGGCGAGGATGAGGGCGATCGTCATGTCCGCCGTGTCCTCGGTCAGGACGCCCGGGGTGTTGGTCACGGTGATGCCGCGCTGGCGGGCGGCGGCGAGGTCGATATGGTCGACGCCGGTGCCGAAATTGGCGATCAGCCGCAGATTGGGATTGGCATGGGCGAGGATGCGGCCGTCGATCCGGTCGGTCACCGTCGGAACGAGCACGTCGGCGGTTTTCACCGCCTCGATCAGCTCGGCCTGGCTCAGGGGGTGATCGTCGGGATTGAGCTTGGTATTGAACAGCTCCATCATCCGCGTCTCGATCGCTTCGGGCAGTTTTCGCGTGACGATCACGAGCGGCTTCTTGACTGGCATCATCCTCTCCCTGGGTGCTGCGGACCTTGCCTTCCGCGGCAGAACATGGCCCTTCCTAGCAGGTTTGGCGACAGGTTCAAAGCCGGCGTTCGCCGGAAATCCGGGACTGCGGCGACGGGCGCCGCCTTGACCGCGGCGCGCCGCGCAACGACAGTGGCGACAAGACGATTCGACCCCCGGCGTGCCTGCCGATATTTCGAGATGATCCCTTTGTCCTCGCTTGTTCCCGCCTGCCTGTTTTTCGTCCTCGCGCTCGGGGGCGCCCTGCCGGCCCTCGCCCAGGACGGCACCGGCGCGCCCGCGTCCGGCGAGGAGGCACCGGCGGGCGAGCCCGGGGAAGCGGGGCCGCGCCTGCCGCGTTTCGCCTCCCTCGGCTCGAGCGAGATCAACGTCCGCACCGGCCCCGGCTCGCAATATCCGATCGCCTGGAAATATGTCCGCTCGAGCCTGCCGGTCGAGATCGTGGCCGAATTCGAATATTGGCGCAAAATCCGCGACCACGATGGTTCGGTCGGCTGGGTGCACAAGAGCCTGCTCTCGGGCAAGCGTTTCGCCTCGGTCGAAGGCGCGATCCGCGTGCTGCGCGACGACGCGGGCGAGGACGCGCGGCCCCTGCTGCGGCTGGAGCCCGGCGTGATCGTCCGCGTGGAGCGGTGCAAGGCGGACTGGTGCCGGGTCAAGGTGCAGGACAGCCGGGGCTGGCTGAAGCGGGACTGGCTCTGGGGCATCTACGCCGACGAAGTCATCAATTGAGCCCGGCCAACCCCGTCCTTGTCGAAGCGACGCGGGGTGGCCTCGTCGAAAGCCGCCATCGCGGCGCCTATGCCGTGGTCGACGCCGCCGGCCGGCTGGTCGCCGCAAGGGGCGAGATCGGGCGCGTCACTTTCCCGCGCTCCTCGATGAAAATCCTGCAGGCCATTCCGCTCATCGAAAGCGGCGCGGCCGACGCCTTCGCCTGCACCCCGGCGGAACTCGCCCTTGCCTGCGCCAGTCACAGCGGCGAGGCGATGCATGTCGAGGCGGTTGGCGCCTGGCTGGCGCGGATCGGTCGGGGCGAGGCCGACCTTGTCTGCGGACCGCAGATGCCGGCCTACGTCCCGGCGGCCGAGGCGATGATCCGCGAGGGGCGCCACCCCTGCCGCCTGCACAACAATTGCTCGGGCAAGCACGCGGGCTTCCTTACCCTCGCGCGGCACCTCGGCGCCCGGGCTGCCGGCTATAACCGCCGGGAGCACCCGGTGCAGCAGGCGGTCTTCGCCGCCGTCGCCGGCCTGACCGGCGCAGGCGAGGACATGGCCTTCGGCATCGACGGCTGCGCCGCCCCGGCACCCGCCTTGCCCTTGCAGGGCCTTGCCCTCGCCATGGCGCGGATCGCGGCGCCGGACGGTTTGCCCCCGGCCCGGGCGGAGGCGGTGTCGCGCCTGCGCGCCGCCATGGCCGCCCACCCCGAACTGGTCGCCGGCACGGGCCGGGCCTGCACCCGGCTGATGCGGGCCGCCGCGCCCGGCACCGTGGTCAAGGTCGGGGCAGAGGCGGTCTATATCGGTATCCTGCCTGCCCTCGGGCTTGGACTCGCGTTGAAGATCGACGACGGCGGCACAAGGGCGGCGGAACTTCTCGTCGCCGCCCTGCTCGACCGCTTCGGCCAGATCCGGCCGGAGGCGCGGGGCGACATCGCCGACCTGTTGGCGCCCCTGTTGCGCAACTGGGCGGGGGACGAGGTCGGCGCGCTGCGCCTCGCCCCGGATTGGGCTTGACCGGATTTTCCGAACGGGACACCCCAGAACTCGAACAATGAAAGTCTGGGAGGAGAGAGCCCGTGGTGAAGCAACTGCTGTGCAAGGCCTATGGCCCGCCGGAATCCCTCATGCTGGAGGATGGCCCGGCGCCCGCGCTGGGCAAGGGCGAGGTCCGGGTGCGCCTGCACGCCGCCGGGGTCAATTTTCCCGACGTGCTGATCATCCAGGGCAAGTATCAGTTCAAGCCGGAGATGCCCTTCGCCCCGGGCGGCGAGGCCGCCGGTGTCGTGACCGAGGTGGGCGAGCGGGTTTCGGGCTTTGCCGTGGGCGATAGGGTCATCGTCATGACCGGCTGGGGGGCCTTCGCCGAGGAAATCGCGGTCACCCCCGACCGGCTCGCGCCCCTGCCGCCGTCCATGTCCTTCGAGGAGGGCGCGGCCTTCCTGATGACCTATGCCACCTCGCACCACGCGCTGAAGCAGCGCGCCCGTCTGCAGAAGGGCGAGACCCTGCTGGTGCTGGGCGCCGCGGGTGGCGTCGGCCTCGCCGCGGTCGAACTGGGCAAGGCCATGGGCGCCCGCGTGATCGCCGGGGTCTCGACCGACGAGAAGGCGGAACTGGCGAAGCGCCACGGCGCCGACGAAGCCATCGTCTACAGCCGCGAGGGCCTGCGCGAGCGCCTGAAGGCATTGGCGCCCGATGGCGTCGACGTCGTCTACGATCCTGTTGGCGGCGATTATTCCGAACAGGCGCTGCGCTCCATGGCCTGGAAGGGCCGCCTCCTCGTCGTCGGCTTCGCGTCCGGCCCGATCCCGTCGATCCCGCTCAACCTCGCCCTGCTCAAGGGCTGCGAGATCGTCGGCGTGTTCTGGGGCGCCTTCACCGTGCGCGAGCCGGATCTGCACCGCGAGAATGTCGCCGAACTGATCCGCCTTTACGAGGAAGGCAAGATCAAGCCGCTGGTCAGCAAGACCTATCCCCTGGCCGAGGGCGGCCAGGCGATCCGCGACATGATGGAGCGCCGCGTCACCGGCAAGGTGGTCGTGACCATGTAACGCCCGGGGCCGCCTTCGTCGCAAGAAGGGCGGCTTCTCCCCTTTCGTCATGCCGGCGAAGGCCGGCATCTCGGGCCGGCAAGGGCGCCTTTCTCGTCCGAAGGCCCCGGCCTGCGCCGGGGCGACGAGGGCTGGGGCAGGCGGCCCTAGCCGCCCATGGCGGCCTTGGCGCGGCGGTCCAGCTCGTCCGGGGCGACATCCTCGACATGGGTCGAGACATGCCAGCAATGGCCGAAGGGGTCGATCAGGCTGGCCATGCGGTCGCCATAGAACTTGTCCTCGATCGCGCCGCGCAAACGCGCGCCCAGCGCCACCGCCCTGGCCGCCACCGCGTCGACATCGGCGCAGTAGAAGACAAAGCTGACCGGCACCGGCTTGCCCTTCTCCGGCGGCAGGGCGCCCATTTCGGGGAAGGGGTCGGCCAGCATGATCACGCCCCGGCCAAGGCGCAGTTCGGCATGGCCGATACGGTCGCCCGGGGCGGCGATGCGGAACAGCTCGGTCGCGCCGAAGGCTGCGACATAGAAGTCGATCGCCGCCGCCGCGCCGTCGACGATCAGATAGGGGGTGGTGGCCTCATAGCCATCCGGTATCGCCTTCACCATCTTCGCCTCCCGTTTGTTCCTGTTATGTTCTTTCCGGGCGGGCGAAGAGTCAAGCGGTGTGGCGGGCCTTCAGGCTGAACAGCAGGGGCGTGTCCGGCCCTGCTTCCGCCGGCCGGTGCCAATAGGCGCGGCTCTTGTCGGGCACCATGCCGGGCAGGGCCGCCCAGGCGGCGAAGGGATATTCGCGGAACTCGAACACGGTCAGTCCGGCCGCCTCCAGCGCCGCCATGATGTCGGCGATGGTCCAGGTCCAGCCAAGGCCGGCTTCGCGCGGCACATAGTCGGGCACGGCGTAATCGGGCACGCCGTCGAGGGCGACCGGCTCGTCCTTGTGGAAATAGTCGAAACGCTGGTACAGCCGGCCCGTCTCGTCCACGTCGAGGGCGAGGCCGAGCGGATGCGCCTCCATCATGTAGAACAGCCCGTCGGGGGCGAGGTGGCGGGCGATGACCCGGCCCCAGGCGCCAATATCCGACAGCCAGTTGATGGCGCCATGCGAGGTGAAGATACGGTCGAAACGGCTGCCGAGGTCGAGTGCCGCCACGTCGGCTTCGACGAAATCGGCCCAGGCCGACAGTTTCAGCTTCTCGGCGAGGCTTTCCGCCTCGCGGATCGCGGCGGGCGAGATATCGACCCCGGTCACCCGCGAGGCGCCGAGGCGCAGCAGGCTGAGGGTATCGAGCCCGAAATGGCACTGCAGGTGCAGCAGGGATTTACGCAGCAGGGGCGACAGCGCCTCCCGCTCGAGGGGGCCGACGGTGCAGCGCCCGGCGAGGAAGCCCTCGACGTCATAGAAGGCCGAGTCGCGGTGCAGGGCCGTGACTTCGTCCCAATGGCGGCGGTTGGCGTCGTGACGGTCGCTCATGGCCCCTCGCGGATGGGTGCGGTTTCCGGCAAGGTGGATGCCGGTTTGCCGCTGGAAACCGCACGATTAAAAGACTTTTGAGCGGCTTGCCGATTCGATGAACAGGCAATCCGCTCAAAGGGGGGCGGCGAGACGCCCCCAACCGGTCTTCAGCTGTTCATGCCGCGGCGGCGCAGCAGCTTCAGGCGCAGCGCGTTCAGCTTGATGAAGCCTTCGGCATCGTGCTGGTCGTAGACCGCGTCTTCCTCGAAGGTGACATGGCTGAGGCTGTAGAGCGTGTTCGGGCTCTTGCGGCCGACGACGCGGACCGAACCCTTGTAGAGCTTCAGCCGCACCGTGCCCGAGACATGCTCCTGGCTCTTGTCGATCAGGGCCTGCAGCATCTCGCGCTCCGGGCTGAACCAGAAGCCGTTGTAGATCAGCTCCGCGTAACGCGGCATCAGATCGTCCTTCAGGTGCATGGCGCCGCGGTCAAGGGTGATCGACTCGATGCCGCGATGGGCGGCCAGCAGCACGGTGCCGCCCGGGGTCTCGTAGACGCCGCGCGACTTCATGCCGACGAAACGGTTCTCGACGAGGTCGAGGCGGCCGATGCCATTGGCGCCGCCGAGGTCGTTCAGCCGGGTGAGCAGGGCGGCCGGCGACAGTTTCTCGCCGTCGATGGCGACGGCGTCGCCCTTCTCGAACTCAATCTCGACATAGGTCGGCTTGTCGGGCGCGGCTTCAGGGGAAACCGTGCGGGAATAGACGAATTCCTCGGGCTCCTGCCAGGGATCTTCCAGCGCCTTGCCCTCGGACGAGGTGTGCAGCAGGTTGGCGTCGACCGAGAAGGGCGCCTCGCCGCGCTTGTCCTTGGCGATCGGAATCTGGTGCTTCTCGGCGAAGTCGATCAGCCTGGTGCGCGAGGTCAGGTCCCATTCGCGCCAGGGCGCGATGACATGGATGCCGGGCTCCAGCGCGTAGTAGGACAGCTCGAAGCGGACCTGGTCGTTGCCCTTGCCGGTCGCGCCATGGGCGACGGCGTCGGCGCCGACCTGACGCGCGATCTCGATCTGGCGCTTGGCGATCAGCGGCCGCGCGATCGAGGTGCCGAGCAGATAGACACCTTCATAAAGGGCATTGGCGCGGAACATCGGGAAGACGTAGTCGCGGACGAAAGTCTCGCGCAGGTCTTCGATGAAGATTTCCTTCACGCCGAACATCTCGGCCTTCTTGCGCGCCGGCTCCAGTTCCTCGCCCTGGCCGAGGTCGGCGGTGAAGGTCACCACCTCGCAGCCATAGGCTTCCTGCAGCCACTTGAGGATAACCGAGGTGTCGAGCCCGCCGGAATAAGCGAGCACGACCTTCTTCACGTCGCGCGCCATAACATCCATCCTTGGATCCGCCCGTCGTCGGGCGCGCGCAGTATAGGCATTTGTGGCGGCGTCTCAAGCCGTGGGGGCGGTTTTCTCCGGGAAAGGCAGCAGGATGACCGGCATCGTCGCCGCGCCGATCTCGCCGTGACTGTCCGACAGGATCGCCTCGGCCATGCCGAAGCCGGTGCGGCCCCAGCGGCTGCGGGGGGTCAGGCCGATCCAGTCGCCGATGGGCCGGCGCCACAGGTTGACGCTTAGGGCCGAATTGGGGAAGGCGGCGGCGCGCGGCCGGGACCAGCCGTCGGGCCGGCTGATGCCGGCGGACCAGTCGGCGGCGGCGATCACCCGGGGCAGGGCATGGGCCTCGGGGCCAAGCTCGGTCAGCCCCCGGATCCAGACCGTGCCGCCCGGCGCCTCGCGCCATTCGAGCGCGTCCTTGAACCAGGTGCGGCCCGGGCGATGCGGCGGCTCGATCACCGGGAAGGACAGGGGATCGTGCTGCGGGGCATTGGGCAATTCGGCGAGGCCCGGAATGTCGATGTCCCGCGCGAAGGTGAAACGCCCCTCGGCCCGCAGGGCGCCCTCGACCTCGATGAAGGCATCGACCAGGTTCAGGCGCCGGCCGGGCTGGGCCACTTCGGCGAAGACGATCAGCCGGTGATCGGATTTCAGCGGGCGCAGGAACTGGATATGGGCGGCGATCGGCGTGCCCATGTCCTCCCGCGCCGCCAGGGCCTCGGCCGCATTGGCCAGCAAGCCGCCGATGGCGCCGCCATGCAGGGCATCGAACGGCCCATGGGACAGGGGCAGGGGCAGGTAATCTTCGCCGTCGCGGGCGAACAGGCCTTCGGCGGGCGGCAGTGCCGTTTCAGGCGGCGCCGCTTCCGCCGCTTCCCCGGCGTGGGGCGGAAACAGGCGCTCGACCTTCACGTCGGCAAAGCCGCCCCGGTTGGTATGGTTCATGACAAGTCCCCATCGAACATCATGGCGACGATTGAAGGTCATGTAGTTGCATCATGCAACTGCGCCCGCCGCAGGCCTGCGATGACCGTGGCGCAGTTGCATGACGAAACCATGCGCCCTATCCTCCCCGGTCATGACCCGCCATTCCTTCGCCGAGAAGAACTGTTCCCTTGCCCGCGCCCTCGACGTGGTCGGCGAATGGTGGAGCCTGCTCGTGGTGCGCGAAGCCTTCTTCGGCTGCCGGCGCTTTCAGGATTTCGCCGACCGCCTCGGCATTGCCCGCAACATCCTGTCGGCCCGCCTGAAGAAACTGGTCGCGGCCGGGGTGCTGGCGCGGGAAGAGCCCGATGCCGCCACCGTCGAATACCGCCTGACGCCGAAGGGCGAAGCCCTGATGCCGGTGCTGGTCGCCCTGCTGCAATGGGGCGATGCCCATGCCAACCCGGACCCGGCGCCCGTCGTGCTGACCGACCGGCGGGATGGCCGGCCCATCGCCCCCCTGGAGGTGCGCGCCGCCGACGGCCGCATCCTCGGCCCCCGCGACGTCAGGGCCGTTGCCGGTCCCGGCGCCGATGCCGAAGTGGTGGCCCGACTGCTGCCGGGCCGGCGTTCCGCCGTCAGTTGATGCAGGCGGCGTGCCGCCGTCAGTTGATCCGATCGAAGGGATAGATCGGCCGGGCCAGCCGGCCGTAGGACAGCTTGCTGTTGTCCGACGTCGTCACCCCTTCGCCGTCGAGGGTCAGGGTCGCCTTCGCCAGCGGCGCGAAACCCGCCCGGTAATGGATGCGGGATTTCAGCAGCAGATAACGCTTGGCCGCCGGGTCGATGCCGACGCTGGTGAAGACGCCGCGGTCCCAGGGTTCGTGATGGCGCGAGGTGATGACGATTTCCACCCGGCCATCGTCGATGGCGAGGACCGCTGTCGGTCCCATCTCGACGGTGACGCCCGTGTACATCGGCCCCCGCACGATGAAACGCCCGTCGGTCAGCACCTTCACCCGGCCGGTCACGCTCAGCGGCCGGCCTTCGAGGCCAAGGGCCGGCATGGCGATCCGCCCGCCAAGATCGAGGGTGATGGTGCTGCCGACCCCGGCCGCCGCCATGGCGGTCACCGCCTGCGGGTCGAAGACAGCGCCCACGGCGACATCGCGCAGGCCCTTGTCGATCACGGCGGCGATCACGCCCATGACGTCCTGCGTCCCGCCCGAGCCGCAATTGTCGGCGTGATCGAGCAGGATCACCGGCCCGCCCGCCTCGCCCAGCAGGGCTGCCCGGTCGAGGGCGGTCTCGATCGGCTCGTGGTCGTAGAGGAAATCGTCGCGCCTTGCCCGCGTGAAATCGACCAGATGGTCGACCGCGTCTTGCGCCGCCTTGCCGTCGCCATCGGCGACGACGACCGCCGCCATGCCAGCATGGGCGACATCGGCCATGGGAAAGCCGCCGAAGACGGTGGCCGCCAGCAGGCCCGCGTCCTCGAGCCGGCGCGCCTCGCCGACCACATCCTTCATCGGCGCATCGTCGGTGCCCATGCGCAGGGTCTGGGCCAGCACGGGGATGGGCGAAAAGGCCATGACCGGGCGGCATTTGCCGTCGATGGCGTCGAAGAGCACGCGGGCGATCCGCTCGCCCACCTCGGCCATGTCGACATGGGGATAGGTCTTGTAACCGATCAGGGCATCGCAATTCTCGACCATGGCCTGCGTCAGGTTGCAATGCAGGTCGCAGGTGACGGCGATGGGGACATGGGGCGCGACGGCGCGCAGGCGGCGCAGCAATTCGCCCTCGCCGTCGGCGACATGCTCGGCGACCATGGCGCCATGCAGGTCGAGCAGCATGGCGTCGACCCCTTGCCGGGCGGTCTCGACAATGGCGCCGGCCAGCGTCTCGTAAGCCTCGCGGGTGACGATGCCGCCGGGCATGGCCTCGGCCGCGACCGGGGTGATCACCTCGGCGCCGCGCGCCCGGCACAGGCGGATATAGGCGCCCATGGGCATGGCGGTATCGGCATAGGCGCGCTCGGCCGCCGGGCCGTAGTGGAGGCCCCAGGCCTCGAAACGGGCAAGATCGGTGACGAGGGGCGAGAAGGTGTTCGTCTCATGTTTCATCATGGCAACGAGCACTCTCATCACTGCGGTCCCCTTGTTTCGCCTTTCCCTCAGCCTAAACGAAAACGCCCGGCGGGGGGAGCCGCCGGGCGTTCGTCGTTATCCTGTGTATTCGATCAGCGGCGGTCGCCGAACAGGCGGACCAGCATGATGAACAGGTTGATGAAGTCGAGGTAGAGCTGCAGGGCGCCGAACACGGCCTTCTTGGTCGCGGTCTCGCCATCGTCGCCCTCGGCGTACATTTCCTTGATCTTCTGGGTGTCATAGGCGGTCAGGCCCGAGAAGACGAGGACGCCGATCACCGAGATCATCCACTGCATTGCCGAGGAGGCGAGGAAGATGTTGACCACCGAGGCGACCAGAATGCCGATCAGGCCCATGAACAGGAACGAGCCGAAGGCATCGAGGCTGCGCTTCGTCGTATAGCCCCACAGGCTCATGCCGCCGAAGGTCGCGGCCGAGATGAAGAAGACCCGCGCCACGCTCTCGCCCGTGAAGTTCAGCAGGATCGAGGCCAGCGACAGGCCGGTCAGGCCGGCATAGACCCAGAACGCGAGCTGCGCGCTCGACGCCCGCATCTGCTGGATGCGGAACGACAGGAAGAAGACGAGGGCGATCGGCGCGATCATGGCGATGAGGCCGATGCCGGTCGGGCCCCAGGCGTTGGCCTGCGGGTTGAAGGCGAAGAAAATGTCGCGCAGGCCGGTGTTGGCCACGGCCCAGGCGCTGACGCCCGAAAGGCCGGTCGCCATCGCCATGAACTGATAGACCCGCTGCATATAGGCGCGAAGGCCGGCGTCGAAGCTGACCGCCGATGCCCGCCCGCCCGCGACCGAGCCGGTGGGATAACGATTATAGTCAGCCATGGGAATTCCTCTGTTCACGATTGAACGATGGCCCAAATATCGTGCGCCGCGCGTCCCGGTTCAAGGAGATATGGCGGGCAGGCGCAGCAGGATGCGTGCCCCGCCCCCCGGCCGGTCGCCCAGCTCCAGCGCCCCGCCGAGACCGGCGGCGATTTCCCGGGCGATGGCAAGGCCAAGGCCAGCCCCTGCCCCCGCGGCGCCCGTCCCCTTGGTGCGGGCGGTATCGGCCTGCTGGAAGGGCTGCGCCAATTGCGCGCGCGCCTCGACCGGCAGGCCCGGCCCCCGGTCCTCGACCGCGAGGATGAAGAATTTGCCGTCCCGGGTCAGGGAGACTTCGGCGCCACCGGCATATTTCAGGGCATTGTCGACCAGATTGGCGAGGGCGCGGGCCAGCGCCGTCTCGCTGCCGGCGACCGGGGCGGCATCCGGCCCGATGCTGCCCGTAACCGCGAGACCGAGGGCGCGGCGCTCCTCGATCTCGCGGCGGGATATCAGGGCGAGGTCGCTGCGGGCATCGCGGTCGGCGCCGAAACTGACCCTGGCGAAGGTCAGGCTGTCCTCGACCATGCGGCCCATGTGGTCGAGATTGCGGATCCATTGTTCCCGCTCCGCCGCGTCCGGCAGGAATTCGGCGCGCAGGCGCAGCCGGGTGAGATAGGTGCGGAGATCATGGGCGAGGGCGCCCAGGATGAAGGCGCGGTTGCGCATCAGCTCGGCGAGGCGCCCCTGCATGTCGTTGAAGGCGCGGATCAGCACCCGCACCTCGGCCGCGCCGGCTTCCTTGACCGGCCGGGGTTCGGCATCGCGCCCGAAATCCTGCACCGAGCGGGCAAGGTGGCGCAGCGGCTTCGATTCCCGGGTGAACAGGACGACGACCAGCAGCGCGACCATGAAGCCGATCACCCCGGCGAAGAAGCCGGGCTGCAGGCCGAACAGCCGGGGCATCAGGTCGCCGTCGGCGAGGACATGGAGATAGCGCCCGTCGGCCAGCCCGACCGTCGCCGCCACCTTGCCGGCGAACAGCCGGCTGAGCACGGGCAGGCGCCGGCTCTGCTCGATGTCGGTTTCCATGCGGATGACGACCAGCCGGGGCGGGGTCAGCGCCGGCAGCTCCGCCCGCACGCGGCCCTCCATCGGGCGAAGCGGGCGCCCGTCGGGCAGGTCGGCGCCGCGCTCGGCATTGATGCTGACCAGAAGGTCCTGGCTGTTGAAGGCGCGCAGCATGACCTCGCGCTCCAGCGGGTCGGCCTCGTCGACGAGGCTGGCCATGGCCGCCACCTGATCGGCGATGGGCGAGCGCAGGCGGGCATCGAAGGCCTGTTCCCGCCGCCAGAAATAGAGCGCGGTGGTGATCATCTGCACCAGGATCAGCGCCGCCAGCAGGATCAGCACCAGCCGCCAGACGATGCCGAGCCGGGCCATCATGGCCGGGCCTCCCCTGACCGAACCTCGGTCACATCGCCCGAGAAGATGTAACCGCCGTTGCGTACCGTGTTGATCAGGGCGGGCACGGCGGCGTCCGCGGCCTCCAGCTTGCGGCGCAGGCGCGAGATGCCGACGTCGATGGTGCGGTCGAAGGGATCGGCGCTGCGCCCCCGCGTCCAGTCCAGCAGCTGGTCACGGCTCAGCACCCGGCGCGGGTGTTCGACGAAACAGGCCAGCAGGTCGAATTCGGCCGAGGTCAGGGCGACGCGCCGGCCCCCCGCGTCCTCGACCAGCCGGCCATCCAGGTCGACAGTCAGGCTGCCGACGCGGAGGCGCCGCCGGGTGGGGGTGGCGGCCGGTGCCGGCCGTCCGCCCCGGCGCAGCACGGCCCTGAGGCGCGCCAGCAATTCGCGCGGGTTGAACGGCTTCGGCAGATAGTCGTCGGCGCCGAGTTCAAGGCCGACGATCCGGTCGATATCGTCGCCCTTGGCGGTCAGCATGATGATCGGAATATCGCCCCTTGGCGCGATGCGCCGGCAGATCGACAGGCCGTCCTCCCCCGGCAGCATGATGTCGAGCACCATGGCGTCGGGCGACAGGCGGGCCAGCACGACATCCATCGCCCGGGAATCCCCCGCCGTCTCGACGGCGAAACCCTCGCGCCGCAGGAAAGCGGACAGAAGGTCGCGGATTTCGGCGTCGTCCTCGACGAGAAGGATCGTCTTGTCGGTCATGGCCGGGATTGTCATCGAAGCCGGCACCTGCGCCAAGGCCCGTTACAAATCGTTACAAATCGGCGCCCGCCGGCAATATCCGGGCAAAGTCGGCCCCGCATGATCCATCCCATCGGCGGCGGGATGGACCTGCCGCAACCTTGAGGAACACCACCATGACCATGCGCAGCCTCGCCCTCGCCGCCCTGACCGCCAGCCTCGCCCTTGCCGCCGTCTCGGCCGATGCCCTCGCCCGCCAGCGTTCCGTCTCCGGCACCGGCGCCGGTGGCCATTCCTATTCGCGCCAGCTCGACAGCGGCTGCGCCAACGGCACCTGCAGCCGCAGCCGCGAAGGCGTCGGCCGGGCCGGCAACAGCTGGGGCCGCTCGGGCAGCGTCAGCAACAATGGCGACGGCACCTATTCGGTGAACCGCAGCGGCGAAGGCCGGCGCGGCGGCAGCTATACGGGCAGCGGTACCACCGACGGTCAGGGCACCTACAGCTATTCGGGCACGGCGACCGGCCCCAACGGCCAGACCGTGACCGTGGACAAGAGCCGCAGCGTCACCCCCGCCAACTGATCGTCCTGACCGGAGAAGCGCCATGATCACCCGCACCCTCGCCGTCGCCGCCCTGATCCTCGCCGCGGCCAGCCCGGCCTTCGCCCAGCAGGGCATGGCCAAGAAACTGCGCGCCGCCTGCGCCGCCGACGCCAAGGCGCTTTGCGCCGACGTCGAGCCGGGCGGCGGCCGCATCCTGCAATGTCTGAAGGCAAAGCAGGATCAGGTCTCCAAGGACTGCCTGTCGGCGATCGAAGACGCCCAGGCCGCCCGTGCCGCCGGCACGGCGCAGTAATCCGGCGCGCGAGGACGGGGGCCGATCATGGACGGGCTGACCGATGGACTGTTCGCCGGGGCGGCCCCGCGCTGGATCGGGCCTGCCGTCCTGCTCGCCCTCATCCTCGCCGAGGCGGGTCTCGGCGCCCTTCGGCACCGTCCGGCCTATGACCTGCGCGAGAGTCTGGCGACCGGCGTCATCATGCTGGGTCAGCGCCTGATCGGTCTCGCGGCGGCGCCCCTCGTCGCCGGTCTGTTCTTCGCGGCGGCAGAGCTCCGGCCCTTCGGACAGATCGCCATGGATCTGCCCGGCGTCCTGCTGCTCTTTCTCGGGGTCGAGTTCAGCTATTATTGGCATCACCGGGCAATGCACCGCTTTCGCCTGCTGTGGGCGACCCATGGCGTGCATCATTCCTCGACCCGGCTCAATCTGCTCGCGGCCTTCCGCCTCGGCTGGGGCGGCCAGCTCACCGGCGGTTTCCTGTTCTATCTGCCGCTCGTCCTGATCGGCTTTCCGCCGCTCGCCGTGCTCGCCATGCTGGCGGCCAATCTGTTCTATCAGCTGTTCCTGCACCTGAGCTGGCTGCCCGACCTCGGCCCGCTCGACCGTGTGTTGAACACGCCCCGCAACCACCATGTCCATCATGCGTCGAACGCGATCTGTCTCGACCGCAATTTCGGCGGCGTCACCGTCGTCTTCGACCTTCTGTTCGGCACCTATCAACCCCTGCCGGCCGAGCCCCTGCGCTATGGCACCGCGGCGGGCGAGGCGACGCGCAATCCCTTCCGCATCGCCCTTCGCGGCTGGCACGACCTCGCCCGGCGCCTGCTCGCCGCCCGCAGCTTCCGCGCCGCCGGCACCGCCCTGTTCGGCCGGCCGTAGGGCGGCCCCGCAAACGACAACGGCCGGACCTTTTGGGTCCGACCGCGCGCAGCGTCTCCTCCGCTTGATCTTGCGGCGCTTACTTCATCGTCGGGATCGAGAATTCGGCGCCCGAGCGGATGCCGGTCGGCCAGCGGCTCGTGACCGTCTTGATCTTGGTGTAGAACTTCACGCCCTCGGTGCCGTGCTGGTTGGTGTCGCCGAAGGCCGAACGCTTCCAGCCGCCGAAGGAGTGATAGGCCAGCGGCACCGGGATCGGCACGTTGATGCCGACCATGCCGACCTGGACGCGGCTGGCGAATTCGCGGGCCGAGTCGCCGTCGCGGGTGTAGATCGCGGTGCCGTTGCCGTAGGCGTGCTTGGTCGGCAGGTCGATCGCCTCGTCGAAGGTATTGGCGCGGACGATCTGCAGCACCGGGCCGAAAATCTCGTCCTTGTAGGTGCGCATGTCCGGCGTCACATGGTCGAACAGCGAGCCGCCGAGGAAGTAGCCCTTCTCGTAACCCTGGAGCTTGAAGTTGCGGCCGTCGACCAGCAGCTTCGCGCCTTCCTGCACGCCGAGGTCGATATAGCCCTTCACCTTGGCCAGATGTTCGGCCGAGACGACCGGGCCGTAATCCGAGGTCGGGTCGAAGCTGGGGCCGACCTTCAGCGCCTCGACGCGGGGCACCAGCTTCTCGACGAGGGCGTCGGCGGTCTCCTGGCCGACCGGCACCGCGACCGAGATCGCCATGCAGCGCTCGCCGGCCGAGCCGTAGCCCGCGCCGATCAGCGCGTCCGCGACCTGGTCGAGGTCGGCGTCCGGCATGATGATCATGTGGTTCTTGGCGCCGCCCATGGCCTGCACGCGCTTGCCGTTGGCCGTGCCCGTCGCATAGACGTAGGACGCGATGTTGGTCGAGCCGACGAAGGAGACGGCGTGGACGCGCGGGTCGGTCAGGATGGTGTCGACCGCGATCTTGTCGCCGATGACGACGTTCAGCACGCCCTTCGGCCCGCCCGCCTCGAGGAACAGCTCGGCGAGGCGCAGGGGCACCGACGGGTCCTTCTCGGAAGGCTTGCAGACGAAGGTATTGCCGCAGGCGATGGCGACGCCGAACATCCACATCGGGATCATGGCCGGGAAGTTGAACGGCGTGATGCCGGCGACGACGCCCAGCGGCTGGCGCATCGAATACATGTCGATGCCGGGGCCGGCGCCCTCGGTGAACTCACCCTTCATCAGATGCGGGATGCCGCAGGCGAATTCGATCACCTCGAGGCCGCGCTGGATGTCGCCCTTGGCGTCCGAGATCACCTTGCCGTGCTCTTCCGAGAGCAGACGGGCGAGACTGTCCATCTCGCGCTCGACCAGTTCCTTGAACTTGAACATCACGCGGGCGCGCTTCTGCGGGTTCTGCGCCGCCCACGACGGGAAGGCCGCCTCGGCCGCCGAGATCGCGGCTTCGACTTCTTCCTTGGTCGCGAGCGGGGCCTTGCGGATCACTTCGCCCAGGGTCGGGTTGAAGACGTCCTGGAAGCGGCCGCTCTGTCCCTGCAGATGTTCGCCGTTGATGAAGTGGGTCAGATGCGTCGCCATGGCGTTTCCCCGGTTGAATTCTTCGGCCGGAAAACTGGCACAGCCCGCATTTTTCTTCCACAGGCGTTGCCGCAGGATCATTGTGCGGAAACGCAGAGGGGCGGGGAGCGATTTCATGCAGGCATGTCGATGACCGGGGAGTACCGATGACCGGGCGGCTGGACTGGGACGACCTGCGCTATCTCCTCGCCGTCGCCAGGGCCGGGCGGGTCTCGCTGGCGGCGAAGCGACTCGGCGTCGATCATTCGACCGTGATCCGTCGCATCGGCGTTCTGGAAGAGGCCCTGGGCGCCCGCCTCGTCGATCGCGGGCCGACGGGTTACGACCTGACCGACCGGGGCGTCACCCTGGTCGCCGCGGCCGAGCAGATGGAGACCATGGCCCTTGGCGCCCTCGACCAGATCTCGGGGGTCGACGCGCAGATCTCGGGCGCGGTCCGGGTCGGCGCGCCAGACGGCTTCGGCACCCTGTTCCTGGCCGGGCGCCTCGGCAAGCTGGTCGTGCAGCACCCCGGGCTCGAATTGCAGCTGATTGCCATGCCGCGTGTCTTCTCGCTGTCCAAGCGCGAGGCCGATCTCGCCATCAGCCTGTCGCCGCCCCGCTCCGGCCGGCTGGTCGCGACCAAGCTGACCGATTACAAGCTGGGCCTCTACGGCGCCGAAGGTTACCTTGGCCAGCGGGGCACGCCGGCGGGGGTCGAGGATCTGCCCTATCACACCTTCATCGGCTATATCGACGATCTGCTGTTCACGCCCGAGCTCGACTATCTCGCCGAAATCCACCCGGGCATCCGGGCGTCCTTGCGCAGCGCCGGGCTGGTCGCCCAGCTGCAGGCGGCGAAGGCGGGTTTCGGTCTCTGCGTGCTGCCCCATTTCGCGGCGGTGACCGAGCCGTCGCTGATCCCCGTGCTGCCCGGGGCGGTGGACCTGACCCGTTCCCTCTACATGCTCACCCATTCCGACCTGAAGGACCTGCCGCGCGTTCGCGCGGTCAGCCGCTTTGTGGTCGAAGAGACACGCATGGCCCGGGAATTGTTCCTGCCGTGAAATAAAGTCCCGACCTCCCATGGCGGGGGCGCCGCCCTTCGTTAAAGTAGCGGCAGCCCGCTGGAGAGGACATGAGTCTCACCTATCAGATCATCCTTATCGGCGCCCTCATGGGCGTCTTCGCCATCGTCGCCGGAAGGGTCTCGTCCCGTCTGGGCGCGCCGGTCCTGCTGGTCTTCCTCGGCCTCGGGATGCTGGCGGGCGAAGACGGTCTCGGCATCCGCTACAACGATGTCTCGGGCGCCTATTTCGTCTGTTCGGTCTCGCTCGCCGTCATCCTGTTCGACGGCGGTCTGCGCACCCAGCGCAGCACGATCGCGGTCGCCGGCCTGCCCTCCCTTGTGCTCGCCACGGTCGGCGTCGCCATGACGGCGGGGATCGTCGGCCTCGCGGCCTGGGCCATGTTCGGCACGCCGCCGGCCGGCGCCCTGCTGATCGGCGCCATCGTCGCCTCGACCGATGCCGCGGCCGTGTTCTTTCTCCTGCGCCTGCAGAAACTCGACATCGCGCGCCGTGTCGCCTCCACCCTCGAAGTCGAATCGGGGCTGAACGATCCGATGGCGATCTTTCTCACCCTGCTCGCGATCCAGATGATCGGCGCGGGCGGCCTGTCGCTGGGCGAAGGGGCGCTGACCTTCCTCGTCCAGATCGGCGGCGGCGCGCTGGCGGGCTGGGCCGGGGGTCGGCTGCTGGTCTTTCTCGTCAACCGGCTGGAAATCGCGGCCGGGCTCTATCCCATTCTCGTCGTCATGTCGGCGCTGACCATTTTCGCCGGGGCGCAGCTGCTCGATACCTCGGGTTTTCTCGCTGTCTATGTCGCGGGCTTCATCCTCGGCAACGAACGGCACCGGGCGAGCCAGCTGATCCTGCGCTTCAACGACGGGATCGCCTGGCTGGCCCAGATCGCCATGCTGCTTACCCTCGGCCTTCTGGTGACGCCGACCAAGCTGTTGCCGGTGCTGCTGCCCGCGCTCGGCGTCGCCGCCGTCCTGATGATCGTGGCGCGGCCGCTCGCGGTGTTCCTGTGCCTGTGGCCGTTCCGCTTCTCGATGCGCGAGCGGGCTTTCGCGGCCTGGGTGGGCCTGCGTGGCGCGGTGCCGATCTATCTCGCCCTGCCGCCGATCATCGAGCATATGCCGGGGGGCGAGACGCTGTTCGGCGTCGCCTTCGTCGTCGTTCTGACCTCGCTCATGCTGCAGGGCTGGACCGTGGCGCCGGCCGCCCGCTTCCTCAATCTCGCCCTGCCGCCGTCGAAGGCGCAGGCCGACCGGCGCGATGTCGACGTGCCGCTCGGCGCGCATCGCGACATCGTCGGCTATACCGTGCTGCCCGGCTCCAGCGCCCTCGACAGGCCGTTCTTCGCCCTTGCCCTGCCGGAGGGGGCGCGCGTGCTTTCGGTGCTGCGCGGCGGCGCGGTGGTCGAGACCTCGGACGTCGATCATCTGGCGCCGCGCGACTATGTCCTCATCATCGCCGATCCGGAGCAGATCCATACCCTCGACCGGCTGTTCGCGCCCCGGCGCGGCGCGGGCAGCGTGCAGGCGGGCGAATTCACCGTCGATGCGCGCCAGGCCATCGACGATCTCGGCCGGCTCTACGGCATCGAGGTGCGGCCGCAGGATGCGGGCAAGACCATCGGCGCCGTGCTGGCCGCGGCCTTCGGCGGCAAGCCGGTGGCGGGCGACCGCCTCGCCTACGGTCCGGTCGAACTGGTGGTGCAGGGCGTCGACGATGACGGCACGGTCGAACATGTCGGCCTCGCGCTGGAGCCCGAGGCGGAGCGGCCGACCGTCGCCCGGCTGGTGGCGCGGGCGCGCCAGCGTCTGCGCGTCGCTGGTCGCCACATCGCGCGGCTTGCAGGCCGGGGTCGCCGGGCCTAGAAGGGTTCCGAAGTGCAACGCCGGAAAGGGACGGTCGGCGGGATGGTCACGCTCTACCATATCCTCGACGGCAAGCTGGTGCGCACGCCCTGGCTGCTCGGCTCCGCCCTGCCCGAGCGGCTGGTCTGGGCCGACATCATGGAGCCCTCGACCGACGAGGAGCATTCGCTCGAGGCCCTGCTCGGCCTCGACCTGCCGACCCGGGCGGAAATGCGCGAGATCGAGGTCTCGTCCCGCCTCTACGAGGTCGACGGCGCCCGTTTCATGACCGCGACCGTCGTCTCCAAGGCCGACACGCCGCTGGCCGAGGCCGGCGCGATCACCTTCGTCATGGCCAATCACGTCCTCGTTTCGCTGCGCTATTCCGATCCGCTGGCCTTCACCATCTTCGCGGCGCGGGCGCTGAAACTGCCCGGCCAATGCGAAAGCGGCGAAACCGCCCTCGCCGGCCTGATCGAGGCAATCATCGACCGGGCGGCCGACGTTCTCGAGAATGTCGCGACCGAGATGGACACGCTGTCGCGCAATGTCTTCCGCTCCAAGATCAACGATGGTGACAGCGTCGACCTCGAGGAAGCCCTGCGCTCCCTCGGCCGTTTCGACGACCTGACCGGCAAGGTGCGGGAAAGCCTGGCCTCGATCGAGCGGGTGGTGAGTTTCCTCACCCAGGTGCTGGCGCCCGAGGTGAAGAAGGATTATCGCGCCCGGCTGAAGACCATGGCGCGCGACATCCGCTCCATCGCCGAACATGCCTCGGCCCTCGCCCAGAAGGTGAATTTCCTGCTCGACGCCACCCTCGGCATGATCAACATCGAACAGACGCGCGTGATCAAGATTCTCTCGGTCGGCGCCACGGTGTTCCTGCCGCCGACCCTGATGGCCTCGATCTACGGCATGAATTTCGAGGTCATGCCGGAATTGCACTGGGACTTCGGCTATCCCATGGCGATCGTGCTGATGATCGTCTCGGCGGTGCTGCCCTATTTCTATTTCAAGCGCAAAGGCTGGCTGTAACCGCCATGGATCTGTTCCTGCTGCTGTCCGTCGTCCTCATCGGCACGCTCGAGGGATTGACGGAATTCCTGCCCGTGTCCTCGACCGGGCATCTGATCGTGCTGAAGGAAGCCCTCGGGGTCGATCTGCCGCAGGCCTTCCTGATCGCGATCCAGCTGGGCGCCATTCTCGCCGTCTGCACCGTCTATCACCGGCGCATCACCTCGACCCTGCAGGGGCTGGTCGCGCGCGATCCCCGGGCGATCCGCTTCACGATCAATCTGCTGGTCGGCTTCCTGCCGGCCATGGTGGTCGGGCTGCTGGCCTACAAGGTGATCAAGGAGGTGCTGCTGGAAAGCCCGCTGACGGTCGCGATCGCGCTGATCGTCGGCGGCATCGCGATCCTCCTGCTCGAAAAGCGATTCAATCGCCCGCGCATCCATTCGGTCGATGACCTCGCGCCGGCCACCGCCTTCGGCATCGGCGTCGTCCAGTGTCTTGCCATGGTGCCCGGCGTCTCGCGTTCGGGCGCGACCATCATGGGCGGGCTCGGCTTCGGCCTGGGGCGCAAGGCGGCGGCGGAATTCTCGTTCTTCCTGGCGATTCCGACCATGGTCGCGGCGACGGCCTACGATCTTTACAAGACCGCCGGCACCCTGACCCATGAAGGCGCCGGGGCGATCGCCATCGGTTTCGGCATCGCCTTCGTCGTCGCCGCCCTCGTTGTCAAGGCCGCGGTCGGCTTCATCGAGCGCCACGGCTTCGCGCCCTTCGCCTTGTACCGGATCGGGGCCGGGGCGCTCGTCCTCGTCTGGCTCGCCCTGCGCTGACAGGGCTCGGCGCTAACCGGGGTTCAGCGCCGAAAAGGCTCCGGCCTTCGCCGGAGCGACGAATGTAAATTAAGGCGTCATCCCGGCGCAGGCCGGGATCTGGTGACGAGGGGGCGGCAGCCGCCTCAGCTGCGCTTGCCGGGGCTGCCGCCGAGGGCGAGGAAGGCGGCCATTTCGGCCGGGATCGGCCCCGCCTCCTCGAGCCGCGAGCCCATCTCGGTGCCCGAGAGGATGCGGGTCAGCTGGCTGCGGGCGCGCGAGACCCGGCTCTTGATCGTGCCGACGGCGACGCCGCAAATCTCCGCCGCTTCCTCGTAGGAAACGCCGCTGGCACCGACGAGGATCAGCACTTCGCGCTGTTCCTCGGTCAGACGCCAGAAGGCGCGGCGGAAATCGTCGAATTCGAGACCGGATTCCTGGGTCGGGCCCATGGAATGCTGCGCCTCGTTCATGTCGTCGAGACTGTCGGTCTTCATCCGCGCCTTGCGCCCCTCGTTGTAGAAGAGGTTGCGCAGGATGGTGAACATCCAGGCCTTGAAATTGGTGCCGGGCTGGAACTGATGGGCGGCGGTCAGGGCGCGCACCACGGCGTCCTGCACCAGATCGTCCGCGCGTTCGCGGTGTCCGGTCAGGAAGCGGGCGAAGGCGCGCAAATGGGGCAGGACCGCGATCACCTCGGCCCGGACGTCGAATTTCACCGTCTTGTCCGCGGCGGCGGCGGGAGTCTCGCCGCTCAACGCTTGCCCCCGTCAGGGGTATCGTCCGGCGTATCGCCGAGGTCGATGCTGTCGAGGAGGTCGAGCAGGTCCTTGGGCAGGGGTTCGGCGGCGACATCGTCATAGAGCTGGCGGAGCTGATTCTCCACCCAGCCTTCGGGCGATGCCTTGCCGCGGGCGCCCTTGGTCCCGCCTTTACGCCTGGTATTTCCGTCTTTGTCGGCCATGACCCGTCCCGGAAGTGCCGTTCCACGCTAACGGCCTTGGAACCAACGGGGAAGCCCCTGCATTGGTTCCTTGGGGCTTTTGTGGCACAACGAGCGGCGACACGCCCAAGGGGAATCCGTACCGATGACTGACCGGAAGCAGGCCATTGCCCGTCTCCTGCCGTTCCTGCGCCGCTATGCGCGGGCGCTGACCGGGTCGCAACCCGCGGGCGACGGCCTGATTCGCGAGGCCCTGCTGGCGCTGGGCGCCGGCACCGCCAGCCTCGATCCCGCGCGCGATCTGAAACCCCAGCTCTATGGCCTCATCCATGCCGCCGCCGACCGGGCCCCGGCCCCGGCGCCGTCCCCCGGCCCGGGCGAGGCGAAGCTGCAGGCGACCCTGTCGACCCTGCCGTCGGCGGCGCGGCGGGCGCTGCTGCTGACCAGCCTCGAAGGGCTGAACCGGGCCGAAGCCGCCGCCGCCCTCGGCATCGGGATCGACGCCATCGACGGCCTGCTGGCCAGCGCGCAGGAAGACCTGGCGCGTCAGGCGCCGGCCCGCGTCCTCGTCATCGAGGACGAGCCGGTGATCGCGCTCCACATCGCCGAGATCGTGCGCGAGGCGGGTCACGAGGTAATCGGCATCGCGACGCGGAAGAGCGAGGCGGTCGCTCTCGCCGCCGAACATCGTCCCGGCCTCGTCCTCGCCGATATCCAGCTCGACGACGGCTCGACCGGGATCGAGGCGGCGCAGGAGATTCTGCAGTCGCTCGACGTGCCGGTGATCTTCGTCACCGCCTTCCCCGAGCGCCTGCTGACCGGCGAGCGGATGGAGCCGACCTATCTCGTCTCCAAGCCGTTCGAGCCGCAGACCCTGGTCGTCACCATCGCCCAGGCCCTGTTCCACCACCCGGGTAGCTGACACGCGTGCGCTGGCTGGCCCGCCTGCTCGACCCTTTAAGGGTCCGCCTCAGCGTGTTGATGCTGCTCGTGCTGGCGGCGCCGGTGGCGGGCGGCGTCCTCATCGCGGTCCAGTCCTATGACGAACAGACCCAGCGCGCCGAGGCCCAGGTCCACCAGCTCGCCACCCTCGCCGCCTCGCACGAGCGGGATTTCTTCTTCGACACCTGGCGCCTGCTGGTCGGCCTCGCCGCCGACCTGCGCCTGCCCGAGCCGGGCGGCCGCTGTCCGCGCCTGTTCGGCGCCTTTCTCGACATCTATCCCGAATACGGCAGCCTCGCCCTGATCGACCCCGAAGGCTTGCAGGTCTGCTCGACCGACCGCGGCAACAAGGGGCCGGTCAAGTTCGGCGGCGAGGACTGGTATCGTCGCCTGATCGCCAGCCGCGATTTCACCCTGTCGGACCTCGTCCCCCTCGGCGCCGCGGGGGCGAATCCCAGCCTCGTCGCCGCCATGCCGATCATCGGCGAGGGCGATTCGCTGGTCGGCGTGATCGCGGTCTGGATCAAGCTCGACCGCATGGAACAGGTGGCGCGCGATTCGGGCCTGCCCGACGACGGCGTCGTCTATGTCCTCGACCGGCGGGGCGATGTGCTGACCCGGCGCACGGGGGCCGTCGTCGGCGATGCCGGCCTGCCCCAGCCCGACCTGGTCGCCCAGGTGGTGGCGGACGAGGTGCTGGAATTCCGCGCCGCCGGCCTCGACAGCAAGGAAAGGGCCTATTCGACCGTGGTGCTGCAGGGCGGGGCGATCCATGTCCTGTTCGGCCTGCCCGTGGCATCGACCTTTACCTGGATCGAGCGGGATCTCGCTTCGCGCCTCGCCGTCATCGGCATCACCCTCGCCGCCGCCCTTGCCGCCGCGCTGGTGGGCGGCCATCTCCTCGTCATCCGCTGGGTGCGGGCGCTGCGCCGTCTGGTCGCCGATTATACCGCCGGCAAGCTGGACGAGCGGGCCGACCTCGCCGGGGCGCCGGCCGAACTGCGCGAGCTGGGCGACGGTTTCGCCGTCATGGCCCGGCGCATTGCCCTGCGCGAAGCCGACCTGAAGCGGAACATCGGCGAGAAGGATGTGCTGATCCGGGAAATCCATCACCGGGTGAAGAACAATCTGCAGACCGTGCTGTCCATGCTGTCGCTGCGCCTGCGCGGCCAGCGCGACACCGCGGCGCGCGCCGCCCTGGCCGAGGCCGAGGTGCGGGTGCGCGCCCTTGCCCTTGTCCAGCGCCACCTCTATCTCGACGATGCGACCAGCCTCGTCGACATGACGACGCTGCTCTCGGAACTCGCCGCCAGCATCGTCGCCGCCGCCAACGCCGATGGCCATGTCGCGCTCGAGGTCGAGCTGCCGCCCCTCGCGCTCGAACAGGACCGGGCGACGCCGCTTGCCCTCCTGGTGACCGAGCTGATCACCAATGCCATCGTCCATGGTCTGCACGGGCGGCGCGGCACCATCCGCCTCGCCGGCCGGCGCGAGGGCGAGATGGTCACCATCACCCTGATCGACGACGGCGCCGGCTTCGATCCCCGCGCCAGCGGCGGCCTCGGCCTCGCCCTGGTGCCCGGTCTCGTCAAGCAGATGGGGGGCGAAAGCCGGCTGGAAAGCGCGCCCGGCAGCGGCACGCGCTGGACCCTCACCTTGCGGGCCGTCGCTCCCCCGCCGGCATGATCATGTCCAGCCGCCGGTGCTGCAGGCGGAACTGCAGCGGCGGCACCATGTGGGTCAGCTCCCCGTCGATCGCGAGACGCAGGCGCCGCCGCTTGGTCGCGACGGTGAGGGAGCGGCAGGCGGCGAAATGAATGCCGGGCGCCGTCTCCCAATGGCCGGCGGCGACGGCGAAGGCGAGGCGCAGCAGCGACAGCGGCCCCCTGGTCTCGGCGACATAGACCGCGAGTTCGCCGTCGGCGAGGCTGGCCCGGCTCGGCACCGGCCCGGCGCCGTCGATGAAGCGGTTGTTGGCGACGACGAGCAGCGGCGTCGTGATGCGCGCGGTCTCGCCCGTGTCGGTGTCGAGCAGGACTTCGACTTCGAGTTCATGGCGGCGGAACAGGGCGCGCCAGCCGGCCCGGATCATCGCCGGCCATTTGGCGAGCCCCTTGCGTCGGCGCGCGCGTTCCCGGTCCAGCACCATCCAGGGATAGAAACCGAGCACGGCGGCGTGCAGGAAGCGGAGGTCGCCCACGGTGGCGACGTCGATGGCGGCGATGTCGCCCCGGGCCAGCGCCTTGGCCGCGTCCACCGGATCGGGCGGCAGGCCGAGGTCGCGCGCGGTCAGATTCATCGTGCCGAGCGGCAGCACGCCGAGGGCGACCGGCGCGCGGCCCATCAGATTGAGCGCCGCGTTCAGCGTGCCGTCGCCGCCGCCGACCACCACCGCGTCGGGCGGGGTGGTGAAGACGCGGCGCAGGGCGCCCATCATGGTCTGCGGTTTGGTCAATACGATATTGACCGTGTGGCCGGCATGGGCGAAGGCGGTCCGCACGCCGTTGGCGACGGCGCCCGCGTCGGACCCGGCGAGGGTGCCCGCCTTCTCGTTCATGACGACGGTGATACGCATCGGCTATCCTTCGGCACAGGCCACGATGGTCGGCAAGGGAACGCGCCATGGCAAGCTGGGATCCGGGACAATACGCCAAATTCGCCGGCCCGCGCCTGCGACCTGCCGCCGACCTGGTCGCCCGTCTGCCGGACCGGGCCTACCGCGCCGGCATCGACCTCGGTTGCGGCGGCGGACAGGTCACCGCCCTGCTGCGCAGCCGCTTCCCGGGCCTTGCTCTCGCCGGGATCGACAATTCGCCCGACATGCTGGCGGTCGCCGGCAAGGCCCTGCCCGATGTCGATTTCCGCCTCGGCGATATCGGCGACCCGGGTCTCGCCGCCGGACATGACCTGATCGTCTCCAATGCCGCCTTCCACTGGCTGGCCGATCACCGGAAGGTGCTCTCCGCCCTGATGGCGGGTCTGCCGCCGGGCGGCGTTCTCGCCGTGCAGATGCCGCGCAACCATGGCGCCCCCTCGCACCGCCTGCTGGCCGAGGTGGCGGCGCGGCCCCGCTGGGCATCGGCGTTTTCGGGCGTCGCCGGCATCCGCCCGGTCGACGAGCCGGCGGATTACGCCCGCCTGCTGACGGCGGCGGGTGCGTCCGAGGTCGATGCCTGGGCGACCGATTATGTCCATGCCCTGCCCCCCGCCCCGGAAAGCCACCCGGTGCTGGAATGGGTCAAGGGCACCGCCCTTCGCCCCTATCTCGATGTGCTGGACGAGGCGGCCGCGGCGGCATTCCTTGCCGCCTATCGCGCGGCGCTGACCGAAGCCTATCCGGCGGAAGCGGACGGAAGGGTGCTGTTCCCCTTCCGCCGGGTGTTCTTCGTCGCCTGCCGCTAGCTCACTCCGCGGCGGCGCGGCGTATCATGCCGGGCAGGCGGGCGATCACGGCCTCGGCTTCGGCGACCGTGCGGCGCACGATCTCGGCGGCCGGCAGGATGTCGTGGATCGCCCCCGACCCCTGCCCGGCGGCGAGGCAGGCGCGCTTCGCGTCGATGCCTTCGGTCACGCCCATCAGGGTCAGATTGGCGCCCGCCTGGGCGGAAATCATCGCCTGCAGCGGGAAGGGCTGGATCTGCTCCGGCTTGCCGTCCCATTCCGCCGTGTAATCGTTGCGGATCGCGCGCAGGGTCTTGCCGGTGAAGCAGCGGGTGATCACCGTGTCCTCGTCCCGCGCGGCGATGATCGCCTGCTTGTAACCCATGGCGGCATTGGCTTCCTCCGAGGCGATGAAGCGCGTGCCCATCCAAACGCCGACGGCGCCGAAGGACAGCGCGGCGGCAAGGCCCCTGCCGTCGACGATGGAACCCGCCGCGACCACCGGAATATCCAGCGCGTCGACCATCTGGGGGATCAGCGCCATGCCCGCGACCTTGCCGGTATGGCCGCCGCCCTCGGTGCCTTGCGCGATCACCGCGTCGCAGCCGGCATCCTGCGCCTTGCGGCCGTGGTTCACCGTGCCGCAGACCGCCATCACCTTGAGGCCGGCATCCTTCAGCTTCTTCATGATCGGCGCCGGCACGCCGAGGCCGGCGACGAAGGCGCTGGCGCCTTCCTCGATGATGATGTCGACGGCGGCGGTCAGGGTCTCGGGCAGGGCGGTCAGCAGGTCGACGGCGAAGGGCCGCGCGGTCAGCCCGCGCACTTTCCGCATTTCCTCGCGGATGCGGTCGGCGGGCAGCGCCGCCATGCCGAGGCAGCCGTAACCGCCCGCATTCGAGACGGCGGCGCAGACCTCGGCGAAGGCGACGCCGCCCATGCCCGCCAGCATCACCGGATGTTCGATACCGAGAAGATCACACAGGGGCGTGTGCAGGGTCATGCTCTCGTCCTCCCGTCACTCGCCGGTCCATTCGGGCTTGCGCTTCTCGGCGAAGGCGCGGGGGCCTTCGCGGAAGTTCTTCGACATGAACATCTTGCCGACTTCCCGGTAATTGCCCAGCATCGCGGCCTCCAGCCCCGGCTGATCGAGGCCGCACATCGCGCTTTCCTTGGTCGCGCGGATGGACGAGGGGGCGCATTCCATGATGAGGCCGGCCCAGCGCCGCGCCGCCGCCATCAACTCGGCCGCCGGCACCACCTCGTTGACGAAGCCGAGCTCCTTGCCTTCGGTGGCCGGCACCCGGCGCCCGGTCAGCAACATGCCCATGGCGGCTTTCAGGCCGATCTGGCGCGGCAGGCGGTGCAGGCCGCCGGCAAGGGCGGCGAGGCCGACGCGCGGCTCCGGCAGGGCGAAGACGGCATTGTCGGCGGCGATGATCAGATCGCAGGCCAGCGCAATCTCGAAACCGCCGCCCATGGCATAGCCATTGACCGCGGCGATCACCGGCTTCGTCAGGTCGAAACGGCTGGTCAGCCCGCCGAAGCCCGTCGGCGGCACTTCGATGGCGCCGCCCCTGGCCTGAAACACCAGGTCGTTGCCGGTGCAGAAGGCGCGGTCACCGGCGCCGGTGATGATGGCGACCCACAGGTCGGGATCGGCGGCGAAGGCGTCGAAAGCGGCGGCCAGCTCGAAATTGGCCGCCGGATGGACCGCGTTCATCACCTCCGGCCGATTGATGGTGACGATCAGCAGATGACCTTCGCGCGTGACCTGGCTGAATTCGCCCATGGCATTCCCCTCCGTCTTATTGGTTGAGGGCAAGGATGCATGGTTGACGCGCACGTCACAACAGGCCCGCGCGCGGGCCTGTCGGACGCGACGTCAGATATGGATGCGGCCCTCGAGATAGAGCCGGCACTGGCCGGAAATCGCCACCCGGCTGCCCTGCGACTCGACGGACAGGAAGCCGCCCCGGCTCGACAACTGGCGGGCCTCCAGCCGGTCGCGCCCCAGCCGCGCCGCCCAGAAGGGGGCGAGGCTGCAATGGGCGGAGCCGGTCACCGGGTCTTCGTCGATGCCCTGGGCCGGGGCGAACATGCGCGAGACGAAGTCGGCGCCCATGTCCGCCGTGCCCTTGGCGGTGGCGATCACGGCGATGGGGGTCGCGGCCTTCAGCGCCTTGAAGTCGGGCGCGAGGGCGAGGATGTCGGCCGGCGTCTCGAACACCGCCATGAAATAGCCGCCCGAGCGGTGGAATTCGCGCGGCGCCGCGCCCAGCGCCCCGGCGAAGCCGGCGGGCAGGGCGGCGGGTTCGGCGCCATAGGACGGGAAGTCCAGGGTCAGGACATTGCCCGCCTTTGTCACCGCCAGCAGGCCGGACAGCGTGTCGAATGTCACCGCCGGCAGATGGGGCTGCAGGATTGTCATGATGACAAAGGCGGCCGCCAGCGTGGCATGGCCGCACAGCGGCACCTCGACCGTCGGGGTGAACCAGCGCAAGGCATAGTGTCCCTCACGGCCATTGGGCACGATGAAGGCGGTTTCCGCCAGATTATTGGCGGCGGCGATGGCGGCCAGCGTCTCGTCCGGCGGGAACTGGTCGAGGGGCACCACGGCGGCCGGGTTGCCCCTGAAGGGCAAACCGGCACCGAAGGCTTCGACCTCGAAGATATCGAGGCTTTTCATGGTTTTGCTCACGGCCTCCAGAACGGCTTCGCGGCTTCCGACTCGATATCGGCGCGGGACAGGCCGATATCGCGCAGCAGGCGATCATCCATGCGCCGCATGTGATGTCGCTCCATGGCCCGGCGTTGCCAGACAAGGAGGGCGGTCACGGCACGGGCAGCGAGAGTCCACACGGTCACGCGGCCGGTGGTCTCTTTCCGGGTCTCGACGGGCGACAGGGCGGGGCTTTTTGTCTCGATGCAATTGGTCATGACGCCTCTCCTTTCAAGGCATTGTCTCTATATCTTGACAAAACAATCGTGACAAGATAAATATTGTCCTCATGACAATGACCGCCGCCACCATCGCCCGCCTGTCGCCGCCCGCTCGCCGGGGGGCTGACGCCTGGAATCCCAATCTCGACGGTCATGACGGGCCGCTTTATCTGGCGATTGCGGATTCGCTGGCGACGGCGATATCCGACGGCACCCTGCCCGCGGGCACGCGCCTGCCCACGCATCGCGATCTCGCCGTGCGCCTTGGCGTCACCATCGGCACGGTCACCCGCGCCTATGCCGAGGCGGCGCGCCGGGGCCTGACCGACGGCACGGTGGGGCGCGGCACTTTCGTGCGCGGGCGCGATCCGGTGCTGCCGGGGGCGGGCGGTCTCGTCGGCATAGATCACGAGAAACCGACGGGCGGCAGCACGGTCATCAATCTGTCGGTGAACCGCCCGGCCATGGGGCCGCAGCTGGAGGCGATGCAGGCGAGCCTGGCCCATCTGGCCCATTCGTCCGAATTGTCATCGGTCATGGGCTATCAGTTTCCGGCCGGCGCGCCCGCCCATCGGGCGGCGGGCGCGGCCTGGCTGCGCCGTTCGGGGGTCGAGGTGACGCCGGACCGCGTGCTGGTCACCGCCGGCTGCCAGAATGCCCAGACCATCGCCCTGATGACCGTGGCCCGGCCGGGCGACATATTGCTGACCGAAGCCCTCGCCTATCCCGGCCTGACGTCGCTGGCCCGGCGGCTCGGCCTGACGCTGGAGCCGGTGGCGATCGACGGCGACGGGATGCGCGCCGACGCGCTCGATGCCGCCTGCCGGGGTGGTGGCCGGCGCTTCGTCTATCTGACGCCGACGATCCAGAATCCGACCGGCGTCGTCATGTCGGGAGAGCGGCGCCGGGCCATCGCCGCCGTCGCCGAGCGCAACGACGCCTTCCTGATCGAGGATGACGTCCACGGCTTCCTCGCCCCGAAGCAGATCCCCATCGCCATGCTGGCGCCCGAGCGGACGATCTTCGTCACCTCGGTGTCCAAGGCGCTGATGCCGGGCCTGCGCGTCGGCTACATGGCGCTGCCGCGCCGGCTGGTCGATGCCGCGACCGAGACCATGCGGGCGACCACCCTGATGGCGCCGCCCCTGATGGCGGAAATCGTGGCGCGCTGGATCGGCGACGGCACCGCCGAGCGCCTGACCCAGTGGCAGGTGGGCGAGAGCGCGCGGCGCAACGAGATCGCCGAGCGGCTGCTTGGCCTGGCCACCCCGGCGGAAGGCCGGGTGCGTTCCTTCCATCTGTGGCTGCCGGTCGAGAACGGTCGCCGGGCCGCCGACGTGGTCGATGCCGCCCGGGCGCTGGGCGTCCATGTCGCCGCCGCCGCCGCCTTTCAGGTCGGTCGGGGCGCGGCGCCGGAGGCCCTGCGCGTCAGCCTGTCGGCGGCCGGCGACATGGCCGAACTCGGCGACGGCCTCGCCCGCCTCGCCGAGGCCCTGCGCTTCTGCCCGGACGAGCCGGCGCTGATCTGATCCCGGGTTCCGCGCCGGTCAGACGTAGAACAGGAAGGAATCGGCGGTCAGCGCCGCCATGTTCACATTCTCGAGCGTGATCGAATCGCGGGTGCTGTAGGTGATGACGACGTCGTTCCCGACCTGGGCGCTGTGGGCCAGGACATCGGTGAAATCGTCGAACAGGCCTTCGCTGAAGGCGATGATGTCATAGGCGGCATTGCTGTCGGCGACGAAATCGGTGATGCGATCGTGGCCGAAGCCGAAGTCGGCGCCGAAGACAAAAGTATCCGAACTGCCGCCATTGACCCCACCGCCGATCAGCGTGTCGTTGCCGGCTCCGCCGATCAACAGGTCGGCGCCGGTGCCGCCGTCCAGCGTGTCGTCGCCACGGCCGCCGATCAGGAAATCGGAGCCGCCCATGCCGCGCAGCACATTGTCGCCGGCCCCGCCGACCATGATGTTGGACGCGCCGTTGCCCGTGCCGTCGATGTCGGCCGAGACGGTCATGACGAGATCTTCGAGACCGGAGCCGAGGGTGAAGCTCGCGCTGGTGAGAACCGTGTCGCGCCCGCCGCCATGGGCTTCGCTGACGACGTCCTGACTGGAATCGACGACATAGAGGTCGTCGCCCAGGCCGCCGTAGAGGCGGTCGTCGCCGCTGCCGCCGTCGAGCAGGTCGCCGCCGTCGCCACCTTCCAGCTTGTCGTTGCCGGCCTTGCCGAACAGCGCGTCGCTGCCGCCGAGGCCCTGCAGGATGTTGTTGCCGGCATTGCCGGTCAGGATGTTGTCCTGTTCGTTGCCGGTGCCGTTGATCCGGGCACTGCCGCGCAGCAGCAGGTTCTCGATCTCGGCGCCGAGGCTGTAGGACAGGGTGCTCTGCACCGTGTCGATGCCGCCGTCCGCCGCCTCTTCCACGATGTCACCCGCGTCGTCGACGATATAGGTATCGTCGCCGCCGAGGCCGCGCATCAGGTCGGCGCCGCGCCCGCCGTTCAGGACATCGTCGCCCGCGCCGCCGGTGATCGTGTTGGCGAGCGTGTTGCCCACGCCATTGAAGTCGCCCACGCCGATAAAGGTCAGATCCTCGACGCGCGCGCCGAGCCGGTAGGTGCTGGAAAGGGCCAGCACCGTGTCATGGCCGTCATCGCGCCCCTCGACGACGGTGTCGCCCGCGCTGTCGACGACATAGGTGTCGTCGCCGCCGCGACCGCGCAGGATGTCGTCACCGGCGCCGCCATCCAGACGGTTGGCGCCTTCATCGCCCGCGATATCGTCGGCACCGGCGGTGCCGATCACATTCTCGATGTCGATCAGCGTATCGTTGCCAAGGCCCGTGCCGGTCGCCGTGCCGGCGGCGAGATCGACCGCGACCCCGGCCGACGAGCCGGCGAAGCTGGCGGTATCGGTGCCCGCGCCGCCGTCGAGGATGTCGCTGCCCGAGCCGCCGATCAGCACGTCGTCGCCGAGCGCGCCCTTCAGATGATCGTTGCCGCGCGCGCCGTTCAGGATGTCGTCATCGCCGCTGCCGACATGGAAATCGTCGGCGGAGGTGCCGACCCAGTGCTGCGCCGCGCCGGCATGGCCGAGGATGACATGGGTGATGCCAGCGGCATTGCCGAAGCCATAGTCGGCGTAATAGGGCCGCGGATCGTCGGCGAGGGGCGTGCCCACGGCGATGTCGTCGAAGCCGTCGCCGTTGAAATCGCCGGCCTTGTAGATGGCGAGGCTGCGGGCATCGAAGCCGGCGCCGCTGATCAGGAAGCCGTTGGCGCCGTTGACCGCGCCGATGGCGACGCTGGCGCCCGCGTTGCCGGTGCGGCCGAACAGGACTCCGGTGGCGCCGACGATGATGTCGGCGAGGCCGTCGCCGTTCACGTCACCCGCGGCCTTGGCCGAGAAGCCGCCGCCGGTGATGGCGAAACCGTTGCTGCCGTCGATGGCGGAAAGGTCGATATCGGTTTGCGTCGCGCCGGCCCGGCCGAAGACGATGTAAACCTTGTTCTCGCCCGCGGCGCCGACGATGAGATCGTCGATACGGTCGCCGTTCACGTCGCCCGCGCCGCCGACGAAGGCGGCGGTGCCGCTGCCCGCCGCGCCGGTGATGCGATAGCCGTTGCTGCCGTCGACGGCGGTGACATCGACCGTGGCGGCAAAGCCGCCGGCCTTGCCGAACAGGACATAGCCGGCGGTATCGGCATCGCCGAAGATCAGGTCATCATAGCCATCGCTGTTCACATCGCCGGCCGCCGCCATGCGGCTGAAGGCGCCGGTCGGGGTGAAGCCGTTGCTGCCGTCGACGACGGCGGGATCGAGTTCGGCGGGCAGGCCGGCGGCGCTGCCGAAGACGATGGTATTGCCGGCGAAGATATCGTCGAAACCGTCGCCGTTCACATCGCCGGCAGCTGCCAGAAGCGGCTGGTAGGTGCCCACCTGGGCATAGCCGTTCGCCGAGCCGTATATGATGTAGCTAAGGGGGGCGGGGCCGAGGGTGCTGGCGCCGCCGCCATAGTAGAAATCGTCAAAGCCGTCGCCGTTGACGTCGCCGAGGCCGCCGAGGCGGCTTCCCAAATATTGATATTCACCGCCCGTGCCGAAGAAGACCGGGCCGGACAGACTGCCGTCGGCGGCGAAAGGCCCGGCCGAGCCTTCGACCAGGGTGGCCATCCCGTCGTAAGTGAAACCATTCCAGGGGGAGCCGACCACGAGGTCGTCGAAACCGTCGCCGTTGACGTCGCCGACACCGGCGACCGCGCTGGCGCTGAGTTCCGAGTCCCAGCCGATCAGGCGAAAGCCGTTGGTGCCGTCGAGAGTCGCGAGCGCGACCGTTGCCGGAAAGTCAGCCATCTGAGCCCCCATGTGTTCGCGCCGGTCGTTCCCCCCGCCGACGCCTTTGGTTGCCGACTTTACAGCGAACGGGGGCTGGCCATCAACTTTCGGTCTGATCGCTCCGCGCGATCACGCCTTCGCGCGAGCGTTGTCGAAAGGGGCAATACCGGGCGGTGGTGCTGCCTCAGCCGCGCCGCATGTTGGAAACGACGAGTTCCAGACCGTCCCCCTTGCGGCGCAACTGCTTGGTCGCGAGCGCCGGGAGGGGAATGCTGCGGTTGATGCAGTAGAACACCAGCGCCGCCGCGAGAGTGGTGCTGTTCAGCACGAAATTGGCGGGCGTATCCGCGCCGTCGGCGAGAATCTGGAACGTGCCCTCGATATCGGGGGGCGGAGAAAACTCCAGGCCGACGACCTTGCCCTTGGGGATCGGCAGCTTGCGACGGACATGGAAATCGGCCACGGCCGTGACGATTTCTTGCGGCGAGAAGGCGATGCTGCGGGATTCGGTCGGCATCAGCCGCGTCCTCCGTCAAGAGGGCTCATGGGGGTCGGCCCACGACACCAGACAAGCGTTAATTTTCAGCTAAGGCCGCGGCTTCGCCGGCCTCCCCCAAAGGTCGAGGTCCCGCAGAAGGGTGACCCGTTCCCCCAGCGCCGCCTCGAGGTCGGCATGGGCGGCGCGCCAGAGCGGCAGCGCGGCGGCGAGCCGGCCGAGGCCCTCCGCCGTCAGCACCAGACGGCGACGGCGGCGATCCTCCGGCGCGCGTTCGACGACGACAAGGCCAAGGCGCTCCAGCGGTTTCAGCGCGGCGGTCAGGGTGGTGCGGTCCATGGCCAGAAGCTCGGCGACGGGGCCGGGCGGCGGCGGCTCCGGCCGGTTCAGGGCCATCAGCAGCGAGAACTGGCCGTTGGTCAGGCCCGCCGGACGCAGCACCTCGTCGAAATGGCGGGCCATGGTCCGGGCCGCCCGCTGAAGCCGCAGGCACAGGCAGCGGTCCCGGACCTCGATCGTCGTGGCGAAGGGGACGGACTTTGACATGGGTCTATTATGTTGATATCAACATTATAAGACAAGTCTGGCATGGCAGGGGCGGGACATGGCCAATATCGTCGGCGATTTCATCTGGTACGAACTGACCTGTCCCGACCCGGTGGCGGCGGCCGATCTCTATGGCGCCGTGCTCGGCTGGCGCCAGCGCGACGCCGGCAATCCGGCCATGCCCTATCACCTGTTTTCGATGGACGGGGTCGATGTCGGTGGTGCCATGACCCTGACGCCCGAGATGGCGGCCTGCGGCGCCCGGCCCGGCTGGATGGCCTATGTCGCCGTGGCCGACGTCGATGCCGCCGCGGCGGCGATCGTCGGCGACGGCGGGGGCCAGATCGTGCCGCCGACCGACATTCCCGGCGTCGGGCGCTTTGCCCTGCTGACCGATCCGCAGGGCGCGCCCTTCTATGTCATGCGCGGCTTTTCCGACGGCGTCAGCGACGCCTTCGCCCAGAGTCGCGCCGGCCATTGCCACTGGAACGAGCTGTCGAGCAGCGATCCGGTCGCCGGCTTCGATTTCTACGGCCGCCACTTCGGCTGGACGAAGGGCGATGCCATGCCCATGGGGCCTGCCGGCGAATACCGCTTCATCAACCATGCGGGGGGCACCATCGGCGCGATGATGCCGCAGATGGTGACAGGCGCGCCGTCGGCCTGGCTGTTCTATTTCGGCGTCGCCGACATCGACGCGGCGGCGGCCGTGCTGAAGGCCAGGGGCGCGACCATCCTGCACGGGCCGCAGGAAGTGCCGGGCAACATCTTCATCATCGTCGCCCTCGACCTGCAGGGTGCCGCCGTCGGCTTCGTCGGTCCGCGCAAGGCGGCGTTGTAACCTGACGGCTACCAGTTGCCGTTGGCGATATCGACGCCGATGCGCGCCAGCACGGCGACGGTGAACAGGACGATCATGACCAGCCGCAGGCGCCGCAGGTCGAGGCGGCGGGGTGGGGGCTGGTCGGGCTTGCGCTGGGGTCGGGGCATGGCGTTTCCGTCCTGTCGTCCGTTTTTGGTTCGTCGTCTCCGGGGCGGCAACGACTCTGGGGCGGCAATCGCCGCCGCCCCATCCCCTACACCAGCTTTCAGCGCGCGACCACCCGCCTGTAGAGGTGCCAGCTGGCGTGGCCGAGCACGGGCAACACCACGATCAGGCCGGTGAACAGCGGCAATGTGCCGAGAAGCAGGCCGCCCGCCACGATCACGCCCCAGGCCGCCATCACCCCCGGATTGGTGGCGACGACGCGGACCGAGGTGGCGATGGCGATGTCGACCCGGACATGACGGTCCAGCATCATCGGGAAGGACACGACGCTGATCGCCAGCACGGCGACGGCGAAGAGGAAGCCGACGGCAAGCCCCGCCAGCGTCATCGCGAGGCCCGCGCTGGTCATGAAGACATCGTGCAGGAAGGCGGCGAGCGAAGCGGGCGGCTGCGGGCCGAGGGTGGCGTCGTAAATCGTCTGCGCCGCATATTGCCAGCCAAAGAAGAGGGCGACCAGCAACAGGCCGAGGACGAGAATGCCCGGCAACCCGGGGGAGCGCAGGACGCCGAAGGCCTGCAGCCAGCCGACGGACTCGCCACGCTCGCGCCGCCGGCTGATTTCGTAGAGGCCAAGGCCAGCCAGTGGCCCGATCAGGGCAAAGCCCGACGCCAGGGGAAAGACGAGGGGCAGCAATCCGCCGTCCATCGCCGCCCGCCCGAGCACCAGTCCGATCAGCGGATAGACGAGGCACAGAAACACGACGTCGCTGCGACAGGCGGCGAAATCGTCGATGCCCCGGCGCAGCGCGACGCCGAGATCGGCCAGCTCGATCCGCCGGATCGCGGGCAGCCGCCCCCCGGTTTCGAGGTCTTCGCGGTAGATGTCGTGGCCGGCGGCATTGAGGGCGCGGGCCGTGCCGGCCAGCAGGTCGGCACTCCATTCAACGGGATTCCGGATGGTCATGAGGTTTCCTCCCGAAAATCTGCCGGCCGGCCCTGTTGGGGCACGGCCTGATTCGGGGACACCGGGCACCGCGGCATCACGCCTCACCCACCAGCAGCCACGGCGCGGCCGTGACCCGTGGCGCCATTCTACGCCCGGAGGAGGCGTTTTGTCCCGCCCGCCGCGCGCCGCATGATCTGGCGCAAGGCGGGCCATGGCGTTCGGTGAAACGATGTGCAAAGCGGTATCGCCGGTGATCGGCCGGGCTGATCGCCCGATCGCGCGAAGCTGCTCGGCAACCTCTTGAATAATTCTAATCTAGGTGCCAAGTTAGGCGCGCAGTCAGGCGGTTAGGTATAACACTTTCCCGCTGGCGGCAGGCAGGCTCAAGCCTTTCGCCAGACCTCAACCCGAGAAGGAAACGTTCTCATGTCGCTCATCAATACCACTGTGAAGCCGTTCAAGGCCCAGGCCTACCATCAGGGCAAGTTCGTCGAAGTGACCGACGAGTCCCTGAAGGGCAAGTGGTCGGTCTTCGTGTTCTATCCGGCCGACTTCACCTTCGTCTGCCCGACCGAGCTGGGCGACCTCGCCGACAATTACGCCGAATTCCAGAAGCTGGGCGTCGAGATCTATTCCGTCTCGACCGACACCCACTTCACCCACAAGGCCTGGCACGACACCTCGGACACGATCGCCAAGATCAACTATCCGATGGTGGCCGACCCGACCCTGGCGATCTCGCGCGCTTTCGAAGTGCTGATCGAAGAAGAAGGCCTCGCCTATCGCGGCACCTTCGTGATCAACCCCGAAGGCCAGATCAAGATCATCGAAGTGCACGACAATGGCATCGGCCGCGACGCCAAGGAGCTGCTGCGCAAGGTGAAGGCGGCCCAGTATGTCGCCTCGCATCCGGGCGAAGTCTGTCCCGCCAAGTGGACCCCGGGCGAAGCGACCCTGAAGCCGTCGCTCGACCTCGTCGGCAAGATCTGACCTGCCGACCCTCTGTCGGCAAGATCTGACCTGCCGCCCCTCTGTCGGCAGGGATTGACCCGCCGACCCTCTGTCGGCAGGGATTGACCCGCCGGCTTTGACTCAGGTGCCCGGGGAATTCGCCCCGGGCGCCACCCTCCCGAGGGTGATGCGCGCCGCTCGCGCTCCCCGCAGAAAGAAAGTGTGTTGTCATGTTGGACGCCAATCTCAAGGCCCAGTTGAAGGGCTACATGGAACGGGCCACGTCGCCGATCGAGATCGTGGCCTCCCTTGACGACAGCGAAGCCGCCGGCCAGATGCGCTCGCTGCTCGCCGATATCAAGGACGTCTCGTCCCTGGTCACGGTGCGCGAGGATAACGCCGCCGACGTGCGCAAACCCTCGTTCAGCCTGAACCGGCCGGACGGCTCGGTCGGCATCCGCTTCTCCGGCCTGCCGATGGGCCATGAATTCACCTCGCTCGTCCTCGCGCTGCTGCAGGTCGGCGGCTATCCGCCCAAGGTGGATGCCGACACCATCGCGCAGATCAAGGCGCTGGACGGCGATTTCACCTTCCGCACCTATATCTCCCTGACCTGTCAGAACTGCCCGGAAGTCGTGCAGGCGCTGAACCTGATGGCCGTGCTCAATCCCCGCATCAGGCACGAGATGATCGACGGCGCCCTGTTCCAGGACGAGGTGACGGCGCTTCAGATCATGGCCGTGCCGACCGTCTATCTGAATGACGCGGTCTTCGGTCAGGGCCGCATGGAAGTGGGCGAGATTCTGGCCAAGATCGACACCGGCGCGGTGAAGCGCGCGGCGGCCAAGCTCGACGCCAAGGCGCCCTTCGACGTGCTCGTCGTCGGCGGCGGCCCGGCCGGTGCCGCGGCGGCGATCTATGCCGCGCGCAAGGGCATCCGCACCGGCGTGGTCGCCGAGCGTTTCGGCGGCCAGGTGCTCGATACCCTCGGCATCGAGAATTTCATCTCGGTCAAGGAAACCGAGGGGCCGCGCCTCGCCGCCGGGCTCGAGGAACATGTGAAGTCCTATGACGTGGACATCATGAACCTCCAGCGCGCGAGCAAGCTCAACCTTGGCGATCTGATCGAGATCGAACTGGAATCCGGCGCCACCCTGCGCTCCAAGGCCGTCATCCTGGCGACCGGCGCGCGCTGGCGCGACATGGGTGTGCCCGGCGAGAAGGAATATCGGACCAAGGGCGTGGCCTATTGCCCGCATTGCGACGGCCCCCTGTTCAAGGGCAAGCGCGTCGCGGTGATCGGCGGCGGCAACTCCGGTGTCGAGGCGGCGATCGACCTCGCCGGCATCGTCGCCCATGTCACCCTGTTCGAATTCATGGACGTGCTGCGCGCCGATGCCGTGCTGGTCAACAAGCTGAAGAGCCTGCCCAATGTCACCATCGTGATGGAGGCGCAGACGACCGAGGTGATCGGCGACGGCAAAAAGGTCACGGGCCTTGCCTACAAGGACCGCAAGAGCGGCGAGGCGCATACGCTCGAGCTCGAAGGCATCTTCGTCCAGATCGGCCTGGTGCCCAATACCGAATGGCTGAAGGGCGGCCCGGTGGACCTGACCCCGCGCGGCGAGATCATCGTCGACGCCAAGGGCCAGACCTCGGTCCCCGGTGTCTTCGGCGCGGGCGACGTGACCACGGTGCCCTACAAGCAGATCATCATCGCCATGGGCGAAGGGGCCAAGGCCTCGCTCGGTGCCTTCGACCATCTGATCCGCACCTCGGTGCCGGTGGCCAAGGCCGCCGAGTAACCGGACAAGCCCCCCCGACGCCTCCCTCCCCCCATCGGGAGGTGTCCCCGAACGGCCGCCGGGCAACCGGTGGCCGTTCCTGTTTCGCCCATAAATAACACTAAAAATAAGTATTCTGTCGGTTTGACTCATTTGGAAATGTATATCTTCATATATTCACGTGATTTGAAGTTTATTACGCATCGGAGCTGGAAAATGTCGTCTCGTCTGACCCGCCGCGGCCTTCTGGGCGCGGCATCCGCCCTGTCCCTTGGCCTGGTCGCCGGTCTTCGGCCGCGTGACGCCCGGGCCGAGGGCAAGGTGCTGCGCATCGGCGTGCAGAAATACGGCTCGCTGGTTCTCCTCAAGGGCAAGGGCTCCCTCGACGCCGCGCTGGCGCCCCTCGGCTTTACCGTGACCTGGACCGAATTCCCCGCCGGGCCGCAGCTGCTCGAGGCGCTGAATGTCGGCGCGGTCGACTTCGGCACGACCGGCGAGGCACCACCGATTTTCGCCCAGGCGGCGGGCGCGCCCCTGCTTTATGTCGGGCATGAGCCGCCGGCGCCGCAGGGTGAGGCGATCATCGTGCCGAAGGACAGCGCCATCGCCACGGTCGCCGACCTGAAGGGCAAGCGCGTCGCCCTCAACAAGGGCTCCAACGTCCATTATCTCCTGGTGAAGGCGCTGGCCGCCGCCGGGGTCGACTACAAGGAGATCACCCCGGTGTTCCTGCCGCCGGCCGACGCCCGCGCCGCCTTCGAGAAGGGCGCGGTCGATGCCTGGGCGATCTGGGATCCGTTCCTCGCCGCCGCGCAGGCCGCGACCGGCGCCCGCACGCTGGTCGATGGCACCGGCCTCGTTGCCAATCACCAGTTCTATCTGGCCGAACAGAAGTTCGCCGAGGCCAATCCGCAGGTGGTCGACATCGTGCTGAAGGGCCTCTACGACATCGGCGAAGAGGTGAAGGCCGATCCCGCCGCCGCCGCCAGGCAGCTGACCGCCAGCGTCGGCATTCCGGCGCCGATCCTGACCACCGCGATTTCGCGCCAGGCCTTCGGCGTCAAGGCGCTGTCGCCGGAAGTGATCGCCGAACAGCAGAGCATCGCCGACACTTTCTTCGGCCTCGGCCTCATTCCCAAGGCGATCTCCATCGCCGAGGTCGTGCGCAAGGCCGCATCGTGAGCGGCGGGCGGCGATCGCGCGGGGGCGAAGCCCTGCGCCGGCTGGGCGGCGTGGCCGCCGCCTGGACCCTGCCCGTCGTCCTCCTGATCCTGTGGGAGGCGGCGGCCCGCACCGGTCTCATCGAGGCCCGCACCCTGCCGGCGCCGAGCGCGGTCGCCGTCGCCTTTCTCGCCAGCATCGAGGACGGCAGCCTGCTGACCCACGCCCTGATCAGCACCCAGCGCGCGCTGAAGGGGCTCGCCATCGGCGGCGGCATCGGGCTCTTTCTCGGCGTGCTGACCGGGGCCTTCCCGATCGCCGAGAAGTTCCTCGATTCCTCGGTGCAGATGCTGCGGAACGTGCCGCATCTCGCGATCATCCCGATGGTCATCCTGTGGTTCGGCATCGACGAGGAGGCGAAAATCTTCCTCGTCGCCATCGGCGTGATGTTTCCGATCTATCTCAACACCTTCCATGGCATCCGCACCGTCGACCGCGGCCTGGTCGAGATGGGGCGGGTCTATGGTCTCTCGCCGGTCGAGCTTTACCTGCGCATCGTCCTGCCCGGGGCGCTGCCCTCGATCCTGGTCGGCCTGCGTTACGCCCTCGGTATCATGTGGCTGACCCTGATCGTGGCCGAGACCATCTCCGCCTCGTCCGGTATCGGTTACATGACGATGAATGCCCGCGAGTTCCTGCAGACCGATGTCGTGATCCTTGGCGTCATCGTCTATGCCCTGCTGGGCAAGCTCGCCGATGTCGCCACCCGGCTGGTCGAACATTGGGCCCTGGCCTGGCATCCGGCCTATGCGCTGAAGGAGAACCCGCGATGACCACGTTCCTGAACCGTCTCGAGCGCAGCGTGATCGACGATATTCCACCGCGCCCGGTAACCCGGCCAGTTCCGGCTCCGGCCCCGGCGACCGCGCCCGCGCGCGGTCTCGACATATCCCTGTCCGGGGTCGCCAAGTCGTTCGGCGAACAGCGGGTGCTGGCCGGCCTCGATCTTCATATCCCCGCCGGCCAGTTCGTCGCCGTCGTCGGCCGCTCGGGCGGGGGCAAGACCACGCTGATGCGCCTGATCGCGGGGCTGGAGGCGCCGAGCGCCGGCCATCTTCGCCTCGCCGAGCGCGAGGTGGCGGGGTTGCAGCCCGATGTCCGCCTGATGTTCCAGGATGCCCGCCTGCTGCCGTGGAAACGGGTGGTCGACAATGTCGGGATCTCGCGCGGTCTTGGCTGGCGCGGCAAGGCGGAGGCGGCCCTGGCCGACGTTGGCCTCGCCACCCGGTCGCGGGACTGGCCGGCCGTGCTGTCGGGCGGGCAGCGCCAGCGCGTCGCCCTCGCCCGGGCCCTGGTCTCCCACCCCGGCGTTCTGCTGCTGGACGAGCCCTTCGGCGCCCTCGACGCCCTGACCCGGGCCGAGATGCACACGCTGCTGCTGCGCATCTGGCAGGCCCGGGGCTTCACCGCCGTGCTCATCACCCATGACGTGGGCGAGGCCATCGCCCTCGCCGACCGGGTGCTGGTACTGCGCGAAGGGGCGCTGGCGCTCGATGTCGACGTGCCCCGCCAGCGGCCGCGCGGCCATGGCGATGCCCAGCTGGCGCAGCTCGAAGCGCGGATTCTCGCGGCGGTCTGAAGCCGCCGTCCCCCGTTTTCCTCCCCCGTTTCCTCCCTGACTTTCGCCGGTCCGCCTTCGGGTGCGGCCGGCCTTTTTTTGTCCGCAGCACGGGTGCTTGACATTCTAATCCGAGTAAATACTCTGTTTAGAGTAATTACTCGAAACAACGGCGGCGCCCGCGACCGCCCGGGAGAGGGGACAAGACCCATGTTGCGCTACAGCCAGTTCTTCCTGTGCTATCCGGTGCTGGCGGCCGCCACCGCCGGCCTGTTTCTCGGCGGGCCCTATGTCTGGGCCGGCCTTGCCCTGACGCTGCTGCTGGGCGGCGCGGCCGACTATCTGTTCGGCGCCGACACCAGCGAGCCGGAATACCGCCAGACCTGGGTGCTCGACATCCTGCTCTATGGCGTGCTGCCCATGATCGGGTTGATGCTGGTCGGTCTCGCCTGGTTCGTGGCCGGGCCTGAGACCGATCTCCTCGGTCTCGGCGCGCTGTTCGGCGGGCTGACGGGTTACGATGTCCTCGCGGCGCGGGCCGACGCCGGCCCGGTGACCTATGCCGGCGCGGTGATTTCCGTTGGCACCATGCTGGGCGTCGCCGGCATCAACGTCGGCCACGAACTGACCCACCGCACCTGGGATCCGGTGTCGATGGTCTTCGGCCGCTGGATGCTGGCCGCGGCCTATGACGCCAGCTTCGGCATCGAGCATGTCTACGGCCACCACAAGAATATCGCGACCTATGACGATCCCGCGACCTCGCGCCGGGGCGAGACGCTCTATACCTTCGTCTTCCGCTCCGCCTGGGGCCAGTATCGCAACGAATTCCTGCTGGAGCGCGAGCGCCTGTCGCGCCGGGGCCTGCCCTGGCTGCACCCGGCCAACCGCTTCCTGCGTGGCATCGCCATGCAGGCGGGCATCACGGCCGCCTTCCTGCTGGCGACGGGCCCCATCGGTGCCGGCGCCTATGCGGTGGCTGCCTTCATCGGCAAGAGCTGGCTCGAATATGTGAATTATATCGAGCATTACGGCATCGTCCGCGTGCCCGGCACCCTGGTCCGGCCGGACCATTCGTGGAATTCCAACCACGCGGTCTCGTCCAAGATCCTGTTCAACCTGACCCGCCATTCCGACCATCACGCCCATGGCGACAAGCCGTTCTGGGAACTGAAGCCCTATCTGGATGCCCCGACCATGCCCTTCGGCTATGTCGTGATGATCCTGATCGCCTTTGTGCCGCCCCTGTGGTTCCGGGTGATGGAGCCGAAGCTGCGCGACTGGGAAAGCCGCCACGCGACCCCGGCCGAGCGCGCGCTGCTGGCCGGCCCGCGTCGCCGCGAAACCCTGGCCGCGGCCGAGTAAGCGGATAGAGGAGGCGCCGCCATGCTGTCCCGCCTGTTCGGTCGCAAGGCGGCCGCCACCGTCACCATCCCCGTCGCCGGCCGTTGCCTCGAGGCGGAAAGCGGTGCCACCATTCTCGCCACGGCGCTGAAGGCCGGCATCGCCTATCCGTCAAACTGCCGGGTCGGCAGTTGCGGCGAGTGCCGCAGCACGCTGGTCGAGGGCAAGGTGAAGGCGCTGACCGACTTCTCCTACACGCTCTCGGCCGAAGACCTCGCCGCGGGCTGCATTCTCGCCTGTCAGGCGGTGCCGAAGGGGCCGGTGACGGTCGAGCCGGTACTGCCGCTGCGCGATCTTCCCGGCGACGGGCGGGCCGCCGCCGGCCTGCCCGCCCGTATCCTCGAAGTCGTGCCCCTGACCGCCGACATCCGCCGCGTGGTGCTGGAGCTGGACGCGCCGCTGCCCTTCGCCCCCGGGCAATATGCGTCCTGGACCGTGCCCGGCATCGCCGCCGGACGGGCCTATTCCTTCGCCGCCGCGCCCCACCCGGGCGAGACCCGCATCCCCTTCACCATCCGCCATGTCCCGGGCGGCGCCCTGACCGACTGGCTGTTCGCCGCCGACCGCCGGGGCGAGACCGTGCTGCTCGACGGGCCCTTCGGCCAGTTCGGGCTGAAGCCCGGGGCGGGGCCCGCGCTGCTGATCGCTGGTGGCTCGGGCCTCGGTCCGGTGCTGTCCCTGCTCGAAGCCCTGGCGGCGGCGGGGGAGCGGCGGCGCCTGACGGTGCTGTTCGGCGCGCGAACGGCGGCCGATCTCTACGACCTCGACCGGCTGGCGGCGCTGGGCGACCGGCTCGATCTCGCCGTCCGCCCGATCCTCTCGGCCGAGCCGGCGGACAGCGGCTGGCGCGGCGAGCGCGGCCTCGTCACCGAGCCGCTGGCCGCGATCGACCTGCCCGAGACCGCGGCCCTGTGCGGCCCGCCCGCGATGATCGACGCCGCCGTCGCCGTGCTGACAGCGCGCGGCCTGCCCCCGTCGGCGATCAGCTTCGACAAATTCGCCGATGCCCGCGATGGGCTCGAGCGCAGCGCCGCCTGACGAGCCCGCGCGGTTTTCGGCAAAATTGAAGACCGGGCGCCGATTGCCGATTCAAGGAATCGGCAATCGGCTCTAGGGTCGGGGGAAACGCCCTTGAGGATTCGCAGCATGACCTCGGTTCGCGGACCGTCGCGACCCCGCCAGCGCCGTTCGGACGTCACCCGCGACCGGGTGGCCAATGTCGCCCTCGACCTGTTCAACGACCTCGGCTACACGCCGGTCACCACCAATGCCATCGCGGAAGCCTGCGGGATTTCCACGGGCAGTCTCTACTACCACTTTCGCCATCGCGAAGACGTGCTGTGGTATCTGTTCCAGCGGGTCGAGGCGCGGGTGCGGGCGCTGTTCATCGAACCGCCCTTCGCTGAAACGGGCCTTGCCCTGATGCGTCGGCAGCTGGCCGCCATCGCCGAGCTGCTGGGCGAATATCGCTTCTTCTTTCCCGATCAGACCGCGATCCTGCGCCGGGACGAGCGGGTGGCCGAAGCCTTCACCGGGCTGCAGGCCGATGTCGTCGCCGCCATCGCCCGCCAGCTGGACGATTTCCTGCGGCCGGCGCTGCAGGGCGGCCGGCGGGTGGCGCCGGACAGCGCGGAATTGTCCCGCGCGATCTGGCTGATGGTCACGAGCTGGATCACCTATCTCCTGTCCCGGGGCGAGACAGTCGATGCCGCGGCCATCGCCGGGGTGGTGCCGCTGGTGGTCGCCGTGCTCGATCCCTTCATCCCGGCATGACGGCCATGTCCTCTTGACGGAGGCTGGGACGATTCAGCGTTGAGCCGGGACGAATGAGTCTTTAAAGAAGGGCGCAAGCTTGGCGGCGGGCGGTATCGCGACGTGCCCGCCCCTCCACCGGAGTGCACTTTCGATGTTTTCGAAGATGCTCGGCGTTCTGTCCGCCGACATGGCTATTGATCTTGGTACCGCCAACACGCTTGTCTATGTGAAGGGCCGGGGCATCGTCCTCAACGAGCCGTCCGTGGTCGCCATGGTCAACAATCGCGGCAAGAAGCAGGTCCTCGCCGTCGGCGACGAAGCCAAGATGATGCTGGGCCGCACCCCGGGCAACATCGAGGCGATCCGGCCCTTGCGCGATGGCGTCATCGCCGACTTCGAAGTCGCGGAAGAAATGATCAAGCATTTCATCCGCAAGGTTCACAACCGCCGCTCCTTCGCTTCGCCCCAGATCGTCGTCTGCGTGCCCTCGGGCTCGACCGCGGTCGAGCGCCGGGCGATCCAGGAATCGGCGGAAAGCGCAGGCGCCCGCCGCGTCTTCCTGATCGAGGAGCCGATGGCGGCGGCGATCGGCGCCAATCTGCCGGTGACCGAGCCGACGGGCAGCATGGTCGTCGACATCGGCGGCGGCACCACGGAAGTCGCCGTCCTGTCGCTGGGCGGCATCGTCTATTCCCGCTCGGTCCGCGTCGGCGGCGACAAGATGGACGAGGCGATCATCGCCTATATCCGCCGCAACCATAACCTCCTGGTCGGCGAGGCTTCGGCCGAGCGGATCAAGAAGGAAATCGGTTCCGCCTGCCCGCCGGAAGACGGCCACGGCATGACCATGGAAATCAAGGGCCGCGACCTGATGAACGGCGTGCCCAAGGAACTGATCATCAGCCAGCGCCAGATCGCCGAAAGCCTGGCCGAGCCGGTCTCGGCCATCGTCGAGGCGGTGAAGGTCGCGCTTGAGCACACGGCGCCCGAACTCGCCGCGGATATCGTCGACAAGGGCATCGTGCTGACCGGCGGCGGCGCTCTGCTCGGCAATCTCGATCTCGTGCTGCGTCATGCGACCGGCCTGCCGGTCTCGATCGCCGACGATCCGCTGACCTGTGTCGCCAAGGGCACGGGCCGGGCGCTGGAAGAGATGAAGACCTTGCGCCATGTGCTGACGCAGGCTTACTAATTCAGAACGATCCACAGGCTTCTGGGGGGCGACTCGACGCCCCCGGGAAGGGATTTGAGCCGTGCGCCAGCCGCAACTCCGGGTGAACAGCTTCACGGCACCTGCCAAGGTGCTGATGCAGCGATTCGCCTTTCTGGCGCTGCTGCTGCTGTCGGTCGGGCTGGTCATCCTCGGCAAGGTCGATTCCGTGTTGATCGAACGCGGCCGCGCGGTCGTCATCGACGCCATGGCGCCCGTGCTCGAACTCGCGGCGCGGCCGCTGCTGACCGCCAAGGACGGTATCGCCGCCGTCGACAGCTGGTTCAATCTCTATGAAGAGAACCGCGCCCTGCACGAGGAGAACGAGCGCCTGCGCGCCTGGGCCTCGACCGCGCGGCGCCTCGCCATCGAGAACGCGACCTACCGTGAATTGCTGCATGTCCGGCCCGAGCCGCAGGTGCGCTTCGTCACCGCGCGCATCATCGCCGAAGGGGGCGGGCCATTCGTGCGCACCGTCGTCGTCGATGCCGGCACCAATGCCGGGGTCGAGGCCGGACAGGTCGGCATCTCGGGCACCGGCGTCGTCGGCCGGGTGCTGGCGGCGGGCGAGGAATCGTCGCGCCTTTTGCTGCTCACCGACCTGAACAGCCGGGTTCCCGTCGCCCTCGAGGGGGCGCAGGCGCGCGGCGTGCTCGAAGGCGACAATTCGGCCCTGCCGCGGCTGTCCTATCTCGCGGCCGGCATCAAGGTTCATCCGGGCGACCGGGTGGTGACCTCGGGCATCGGCGGCATGTTCCCGCCGGGTCTGCCCGTCGGCGCGGTCGAGACGGTTGCCAATGGCGTCGTCCGGGTGCGGCCGTGGGTGCGTTTCGACAAGCTCGATTTCATCAAGATCGTCGAATACAAGGGCGAGCCGGGGCCGATCCCCGATCCGGCGCCGCCCAGCGGCGCGCCCCTGCCCGCGCTGAACACCCCCGGCGCCGCGGAAGCCCGGCCGGCCGAACTGGCCCCGCCGCCTGCACCACCACCCATCGTCACCTCCACCCCGAAGCCGACCCTGCTGGCGCCGGCCGACGATCGCTAGGCCGCTGCCATGACCGAACCCTGGTCGCGCCGCGCCTTCGCCAGTCTCGTCATGCTGGTGCCGCCCCTCGTCGGCCTCGTCTGCGTGCTGATCGGCGTCGCGCCGTCGGGCATTTCCGGTCTCGACGCCGCCGGGCCGGCGCTCACCCTGATGCTGGTCTATTTCTGGACCATCTTTCAGCCTGCCCTGCTGCCGCCGGCCGCGGTCTTCCTGGTCGGCTTGTTGCAGGATACGTTGTCGGGCGCGCCGATCGGCCTCGGCACGCTGATCCTGCTCGGCGTGCAGCAGTTCGTCGGTCACGAGCGACGGGTGTTCACCGCGCGCACCTTCGGCATCGCCTGGTTCGGCTTCGGCATGGTTGCCTTCCTCGCGACGGCGGCCGGCTGGCTGCTCGGCTCGCTTCACGCCGGGCGCGGCATCGAGTTGCAGCCCTTCGTCATGCAGATGCTGTTTTCCATCACCCTCTATCCGCTGGTCAGCTGGCTGTTCGGGCAGATCGTCCGCGTCCTGAAATCCCTGGAGGAGGCGCGGTGAGCAACGAGAAGAACGACAACCTTCGGGCCAAGATGCTGACCCGGCGTGCCCTGTTCCTGGCCGGCGGGCAGCTCGCCATGCTGGGCGTGCTGGCCGGCCGCATGTACCAGCTGCAGGTGGTCGACGGCGACCGCTACCAGATGCTGGCGGAAGACAACCGCATCAACCTGCGCCTGATCGCGCCGCTGCGCGGCCGCATTCTGGACCGCTTCGGCAACGAACTGGCGACGGGGCGGCAGAATTTCCGCGTCGTGCTGATCCGCGAGCAGTCGGACGATGTCGACGAGACCCTGACCGGGCTGAACGCCATCGTGCCGATCCCCGAGCACCAGCTGCGCCGTGTCCGGCGCGAGATGGGCCGGGTGCGCGCCTTCATGCCGGTCACCGTGCTCGAAAACCTGAGCTGGGAAGAATTCGCCGCGATCAACGTGCACAGCCCGGAATTGCCGGGTATCCAGCCCGACGTGGGTGAAACCCGCTACTACCCCTATGGGCCTGAACTTGCCCATGTCATCGGCTATGTCTCGTCGGTCAGCGACAAGGATCTGGCGGAAGACGCCAACCCGGTGCTGCAGCTGCCCGGCTTCAAGATCGGCAAGAATGGCGTCGAGAAGATTTTCGACGAGAATCTGCGCGGCAAGGCCGGCGCCTCGCAGGTCGAGGTCAATGCCTATGGCCGCATGATCCGCGAGCTGTCGCGCGATGAGGGGCAGGCGGGTGAGGATGTCACCCTCGCGCTCGATCTCGCCCTGCAGCGCTTCGCCTATCAGGCCCTGGGCGAGGAAAGCGGCGCCGCCGTGGTCATGGACGTGCACACGGGCGAAGTGCTCGTGCTGGCCTCGACCCCCGGCTACGACCCGACACCCTTCAACGTCGGCCTGTCCAAGACGGAATGGAACGCGCTGCGCAACAATGTGCGCAATCCGCTGATCAACAAGCCGATCGCCGGCCAGTATCCGCCCGGCTCGACCTTCAAGATGGTGGTCGGCCTCGCCGCGCTCGAGGCCGGGGTGGTCGGCCCCGGTTATACCGTGTTCTGCCCGGGCTCGATGCAGCTCGGCACCCATACTTTCTATTGCTGGAAGAAGGGCGGTCACGGCACGGTCGACGTCCAGGCCGCGCTCGAACAGTCCTGCGACTGTTTCTTCTACGATGTCGCGCGCAAGGTCGGCATCGACCGCCTGTCCGACTTCACCCGCAAGTTCGGCCTTGGCGAGAAGCTGGGCATCGAGCTGCCGGGCGAGAAGCCGGGCCTCATCCCCAACACGGCCTGGAAGGAAAGGGCGCTGAAGAAGCCCTGGCTGCAGGGCGAGACGGTGATCGCCGGCATCGGGCAGGGCTATGTCCTGGCGACACCGCTGCAGCTCGCGACCATGACCGCGCGGCTCGTCAATGGCGGCCGGGCGGTCTCGCCCCGCCTCGCCAAGGCACCGCCCGGCGCGGCCGAGGCAGCCCCGGCGATCGACGTCGACCGGCGCTGGCTGGATCTCATGCTGAAGGGCATGAACCGGGTGATGAACAGTCCGTCCGGCACCGCCTTCCGCTCGCGCATCACCGAACCCGGGATGCAGATCGGCGGCAAGACCGGCACCAGCCAGGTCGTTCGCATCAGCCGGGCCGAACGCCTGTCGGGCGTGCGTCGGCGCGAGCAGGACAAGCCGTGGAACGAGCGTCACCATGCGCTCTTCGTCGGCTATGGTCCGGTCGACAATCCCCGCTATGCCTGCGCCGTGATCATCGAGCATGGCGGCGGCGGCTCGTCGGCCGCGGCGCCCGTCGCCTCCTCGATCCTGCGCGAGGCCATGCGTCTCGATCCGCTGGCGCGCACGGCGCAAGCGCCCGCGGAGCCGGTGTCCGGCACCGCCGCGCCGGGCCGCAAGGAGCCGGGCTGAATTTTTTTTTGCAATGAACCCTCGACAAGGGCGCGGATGCTTAGTATAAGGCCGGCCTCGCGTCGATGACGTCGGGGCCGTTAGCTCAGTTGGTAGAGCGGGTGACTCTTAATCACTAGGTCAAAGGTTCGAATCCTTTACGGCCCACCAGGTTTACCCAGCCCTGCGAGTTCTTGGATTTCGGGAGATTCCATGAACTCGCGGGGCTTTCTCTTTTTTCCGGGCATGAAGCGGGACATTGATCCCGCACGGGAATTCGTATTCCATGGCGGGCGGAGTGGGCTCGATGACTGTCGGTGCACTCGGGTGCGGTCATGTCCCCGGGCGCGGGGCATCGTGTGAGTCGGACGTTCGATGAATTCTTCCTGGAGCCGCGCGCAGGTGGAAGACCTGCTGCAAACGGAACCCTTCGGTTATCAGCGCATCGAACTGCCTTTCGGTCTTGCCACGCCGGGCGACGACCGGCGCCCGACGGCGGATCGCATCTTTCCAGCCGACATGACGGGCAAGAGCGTGCTCGATCTCGGCTGCAACTCCGGTTACTTCTGCTTCGAGGCGCTGCGGCGGGGCGCGGTCCGCGTCGTCGGCGTCGACCACAGCGCGACGGCGATCAGGGGCGCGCGCAAGCTGGCGGAATGCCTGGGGGTCGAGGCGGATTTTCAGGTCCGTGACTGGAACAGCGATCCGCTGACCGAGCGGTTCGATTATGTGCTCTGCCTCAATGTGCTGCACCATCTCGACAATCCGCTGCTCGTCCTCGACCAGCTGATCGCGGCGACTCGGGAAAAGCTGGTGATGGAGATGGCCGGCCTCGGCTTTCATACCGTGCGCCGGCGCCTGTCCATGCTGCCGCTGTTCACCGTGCTGTTCTCGCGCAGTCCCGTCATTTACGTCGGGCGGGAGAAGAAGCCGGTGGCGGGCCGCGACCGGCCGAAGGTGAAATATTACATCACCGAAGCGGCCATGAAGAATCTGCTGCTGCGCCGGCAGGACGATTTCGCCCGGATCGAGCACGGCAAATCCCAGTTCAAGGGCCGCTATCTGGTGATCGGCCACCGCGGCTGAGGCCGACTTCGACCTTCAGCCGCGACGCGAATCGTCGTTTCAGCTCGGCTCGCCGATCTGGGTCTGCAGGAAATTCTGCAGGCCGACCTTCTCGATCAGCTCGATCTGGGTTTCGAGATAGTCGATGTGTTCCTCGGTATCGTCGAGGATTTCGCGCAAGAGGGTGCGCGAGACATAGTCCTGCGCCGCTTCGCAGGCTTCGATGCCCTTCAGCAGCACCGCGTGGCCCCGCTTCTCCACGACGAGGTCGGCGGCGAGACCCTCGGGCACGGTCTCGCCGATGCCCAGCTTGTGCAGGTCTTGCAGGTTGGGCAGGCCCTCGAGCAGCAGGACGCGCTTGATCAGCTTGTCCGCGTGCTTCATCTCTTCGATGGATTCCTTGTATTCGTGCTTGGCCAGCCGCTCGAAGCCCCAGTTTTCGTAAATGCGGGCGTGCAGGAAATACTGGTTCACCGCCGTCAGTTCGTTGGTCAGAACTTCATTCAGGAATTTTATGACGTTCCGGTCGCCCTTCATGATCTCTCTCCTTGGTTTATTGCGACCGCTTCGCACAATCTCATGCAAATGCGCCGCTCCATGGCGAAAGTATTACATCGCCAGTGAGCCGCTTCAATAAAGTCTGAAGCAGAGAGAGGGCGCGGGCCTATTCCGCGGCGAGCAGGTAGTGCGCCGGGGCGGCGTGAACGTGATCGTGGCAGGGCGCGGGGCCCTTGGCGTCCAGGTGGCGGCAGGCGGTGATCAGGCCGCGCATTTCCCCGACGCATTTGCCGCACTGGGCCTTGCAGTCCAACTCCCGGAAGATGGCGCCAGGCGAACGGGCGCCGTCGGCGATGGCCTGATCCACAGCGCGGCGGTTGAGTCCGTTGCAGTTGCAGACATACATGATCGGGCGCCCGTTCGAATCCTGTCCAAAAGACGATTGCCAAGCCGAGAGATCAGTGCCGCGCCGCAGTTGAGAAGCGCTTGCACTTGCATATAGCGTGAGTTCGGCGCATTGTCGAGGAATATGCGATTGGTTCTCAATCGCGACGGTCGAATATCTCGCCGCCGAGCGGGGCGGGGAAGGCGACCGGCGACTCGGGGATGTGGTGACATGTTCATTTGGCAATCCGGTTCGACTCTTGGTTCTCTCTCTGCCTTGTTGCGGCAGGTCGAACGCCTGATGGGGGGCGAGGGCGCGGGTGATTCGGCGCCCGGTCGCAAGCGGGAAGCCGAACGGCGGTCGCGGCTGGGGGGACTTGAGGTCGTTATAAAACAGGACAAATAGTGTAATTAAATTCTATTCTCGACATTTGGCCCGAGAAATGAAAATATCCCTGTAGATATTTGGTTATCTACAGGTTGAATTGTGCAAAATAGTCAGGCCATCGCGGCCGCCCGTCTGGAAAATCTGGCCGGCCTTCTTGCCTTCACCGGGGCCAGTGCCTTCGTGCTGATGCTGGTCTTCGGTCTCTATTGACCGCAGGCGCGCCGCTGCCTTAGGTGGCGGTCATGATTTCGCAAAAGGCCAAATACGCCTTCAAGGCCCTGCTGATCCTCGCTGCCCGGAGCGGCGAGACCGTGGCGATCGAAGATGTCGCCGCAGACAGTGGTGTGCCCCGCAAATTCCTGGAACATATCCTGCTGGACCTGAAGGGCGCCGGCTTCATCGCCAGCCGGCGCGGCCGCGCCGGCGGCTACATCATGGCCCGGGCCGCCGACAGTGTGACCATCGGCGCCGTGCTGCGGGTCATCGACGGGCCGGTGGCGCCCCTGCCCTGTCTGTCCCAGCATCACTACCGTCCTTGCGACGATTGCGGCGACGAAGCCGCCTGCGGCGTCCGGCGCCTGTTCGCCCGCGCCTATGGCGCCATGGTTCAGGTGCTCGACGAAACCACGCTGGCGGATGCCGGGGAGGGGGAGGCGCTGCGCGCCCTCATTTAATCATTATTGTAGTGTAGTATAAATAATTCTCCACAAACTGTGTTTGACAAACACGATGAAATCAGTCGTGATTTGTGCATTGATATGGCACAACAGTCCCCGCGAGGGGTGGAGGGCATCATGGTCGATACGCATCAGGGGAACCGGCACCCGCAAGGCCGGTCGCTGGCCGGGGCGATCCGCCGCCTCGCATCGGTGCTCACGCTCGGGGCCGCCGTGGCGACGGCGCCCCTGCTGGCGGCACGGGCGGATACGACGCTGCTCAACGTCTCCTATGACCCGACGCGCGAACTCTACAAGGAATTCAACGAAGCCTTCGTCGCCCATTACAAGGCGGAAACCGGCGAGACCCTGACCATTCAGGCCTCGCATGGCGGCTCGGGCAAGCAGGCCCGCTCGGTCATCGACGGTCTCGAGGCCGATGTGGTGACCCTCGCCCTCGCCAGCGACATCGACGCCATCGCCGACAAGGGCCTGATCGCGCCCGACTGGCAGAAGCGCCTCGCCGACAACAGCTCGCCCTATACCTCGACCATCGTCTTCCTGGTGCGGAAGGGCAATCCGAAGGGCATCAAGGACTGGAGTGACCTGGTCGCCGACGGCGTCGAGGTGATCACGCCCAACCCGAAGACCTCGGGCGGCGCGCGCTGGAACTATCTGGCGGCCTGGGCCTATGCCCTGAAGCACAATGGCGGTGACGAGGCCAAGGCGAAGGAGTTCGTCGGCCAGCTCTATACCCATGTCCCGGTGCTCGACACCGGCGCGCGCGGCTCGACCACGACCTTCGTCCAGCGCGGTATCGGCGATGTCCTGCTGGCCTGGGAAAACGAGGCCTTCCTCGCCCTGAAGGAACTCGGCCCCGGCGAATTCGAGATCGTCGTGCCCTCGCTCTCGATCCTGGCCGAGCCGCCGGTGACCGTGGTCGACAAGGTGGTCGACAAGCGCGGCACCCGCAAGCAGGCGGAAGCCTATCTGAACTACCTCTATTCCAAGGAAGGTCAGGAGCTGGCGGCCAAGTGGTTCTATCGCCCGCGTGACCCCGAGGTCGCGGCCAAGTATAAGGATGTCTTCCCGAAGGTCGAACTGGTGACCATCGACGATGCGGCCTTCGGCGGCTGGCGCAAGGCGCAGGCCACGCATTTCGGCGACGGCGGCATCTTCGACCAGATCTACAAGCCGAAGTAAGGACAGGGCGTGCCGATGATCCGCAACCGCGAGCCTACTGCATGAGCTGGTCCACGGCCCGGTTGCGGCAGCCGAGCGTCATTCCGGGTTTCCGGCTGACGCTCGGCTTCTCGCTTGCCTATCTGTTCCTGATCGTCCTCATTCCGCTTGGCGCCCTCCTGCTGAAGGCGGGCGAACTCGGCATCGGCGGCATTCTCGACATCGCCGTCGACCGCCGGGTGCTGGCGGCGTTGAAACTGTCCTTCGGCGCTTCCCTGGTCGCGGCGCTGATCAACGGCGTCTTCGGCCTGATGCTGGCGTGGGTGCTGGTGCGTTACCGCTTTCCCGGCAAGAAGATCGTCGATGCCATCGTCGACCTGCCCTTCGCCCTGCCGACGGCGGTCGCCGGCATCACGCTCGCCACGCTCTATGCCAAGAACGGCTGGGTCGGGTCGCTGTTCGGGCCGCAGACCTGGGTCGGCTCGCTGTTCGGCCCCAAGGGCCTGATGATCGCCTATACGCCGCTCGGCGTCATCATGGCGCTGACCTTCGTCGGCCTGCCCTTCGTCGTCCGCACCGTGCAGCCGGTGCTGGCCGATTTCGATGCCGAGACCGAGGAGGCGGCGGCCAGCCTCGGCGCCTCGCGCCTCTCGACCTTCATCCGGGTGATCTTTCCCGCCCTGCTGCCGGCGCTGACCACCGGCTTCGCCCTCGCCTTCGCGCGGGCGGTCGGGGAATATGGCTCGGTGATCTTCATCGCCGGCAATATCCCGATGGTTTCGGAAATCGCGCCGCTGCTCATCGTCACCAAGCTCGAGGAATATAATTACGCCGGCGCGGCGGCCATCGCGGTCGTGATGCTGGCGATTTCCTTCGTGCTGCTGCTCGTCATCAACCTGCTCCAGCGCTGGAACCAGGCGCGGATGCGGGCCTGACCCGGAAAGACCCCATGGACGGCGCCCCCCGCAGCAATGACGCGACCACCGAAGGCCCTTTCCTGCGCTTCGGCCTGTCGGGCATCGCCCTGCTCTATCTCGCCCTGTTCCTCGTCCTGCCGCTGGTCGCGGTCTTCGTCGAGGCCTTCGCCAAGGGCTTCGGCCCCTTCCTCGCCGCGATTACCGAGCCCGACGCCCTCTCTGCCGTGAAGCTCACCCTGATCGTCGCGGCGATCTCGGTGCCGATGAATCTCGTCTTCGGCGTCGCCGCCGCCTGGGCCATCGCGAAATATGAATTCTGGGGCAAGAGCTTCCTGATCACCCTGATCGACCTGCCGTTCTCGGTCTCGCCGGTGATCTCGGGCCTTGTCTATGTCCTGCTGTTCGGGGCGCAGGGGCTGCTCGGACCCTGGCTGCAGGAGCACGACATCAAGATCATCTTCGCCGTGCCGGGCATCGTGCTCGCCACCATCTTCGTCACCTTCCCCTTCATCGCGCGCGAGCTGATCCCGCTGATGCAGGAACAGGGCACGTCGGAGGAGGAGGCGGCGCTGTCGCTCGGCGCGTCGGGCTGGCAGACCTTCTGGCGCGTCACCCTGCCCAACATCCGCTGGGGCCTGCTTTACGGCGTCCTCCTGTGCAATGCCCGGGCGATGGGGGAATTCGGCGCGGTCTCGGTCGTCTCCGGCCATGTGCGCGGCCTGACCAACACCATGCCGCTGCATGTCGAGATCCTCTACAACGAGTATAATTTCACCGCGTCCTTCGCGGTCGCGTCCCTGCTCGCGCTGCTCGCGCTCGTCACGCTCGTCCTCAAGAGCGTGCTCGAATGGCGTTACGGCGACGAGATCGCGGCTTCGGCGCGCCACTGATCGGCAGGCTTCATGGGTATCGACATCAAATCGGTGAACAAGCGCTTCGGCGGGTTCGAGGCGCTGCGCGACGTCAATCTCTCGGTCGCGCCCGGGGAATTCCTCGCCCTGCTCGGCCCCTCGGGTTCGGGCAAGACGACCTTGCTGCGCATCATCGCCGGCCTCGAATTCGCCGACGAGGGGCAGGTGCTGTTCGATGGCCATGACGTCTCGGAGCGCTCGGTGCGCGACCGTCACGTCGGCTTCGTGTTCCAGCACTATGCCCTGTTCAAGCATATCACCGTCGCCAAGAACATCGCCTTCGGCCTCGAGGTCCGGCCCCGGGCGAGCCGCCCGTCGCGCCAGGACATCGACGAGCGGGTGCAGCGCCTGCTGCAGCTGGTGCAGCTGCCTGGCCTTGGCGGGCGCTATCCGTCGCAGCTTTCGGGCGGGCAGCGCCAGCGCGTCGCGCTCGCCCGGGCGCTTGCCATCGAGCCCAAGGTGCTGCTGCTCGACGAGCCCTTCGGCGCGCTCGACGCCAAGGTGCGCAAGGAATTGCGCCGCTGGCTGCGCAAGCTGCACGACGAGATGGGCATCACCACCGTCTTCGTCACCCACGATCAGGAAGAGGCGCTGGAAATCGCCGACCGCGTCGTCGTCATGAGCAAGGGCGTGATCGAACAGGTCGGCCCGGCGCAGGAAGTCTACGACCAGCCGGCGACGCCCTTTGTCTACGACTTCCTCGGCAATACCAACCGGTTGCCCGCCTCGGTGCGGGGCGGCGTCGCCAATGTCGCCGGGCTGCTGGTGCCGGCGGCGGAAGTGCCCGACGGCCCGGGCATCGCCTTCGTCCGGCCCCATGAATTCGATCTTCGGCCTTCCGGCACCTATGGCGGGATCGAGGGGACGATCGCCCATGTCTTCGCCAATGGTCCCATCCTGCGCATCGAGGTGAATGTGCCGGCGGTCCATGTCGCCGTCGACCTGCAGGTCGAGGTCGAGGCCATGCGCCAGGGGGTGGACGGATTGTCGCTGACCCGGGGGGCGAGGGTTGCGCTGGCGCCCCGAAATATACGAGTGTTTCCCGATCGTTGAGCGCGGCGCGCCGGAGGTTGCGGCGGCCGCCTGCGGGAGTGCTGCGTCGTGATCCCCTATGTGCCCTTTTCTGCCGGCCCCTATCGCATCCAGATGGGGCTCTCCAATCTCGACCTCGCCGAATGGATCCAGATCGACGATCGCCATGACGTCGAGATGGCGGAAAAATACCGTTTGCTGTCCGGCAATCACGCCGCCGTCTTCGGCGCCCAGCCGGGGACGGAGCGCATGGGGGCCGAGGTTCTCGCCCTGCTCGTCGAACATCTGCCCCGCCGTTATCCCGAGCGTTTCGCGGTCGAGGGGGACGACGAGGTGCTGGTCGACCGTATCGCCGGCCTCCGCCACGACCTGCGCGACGCCGCGCTGCATCCGCTCGACCGGGCGGGGCGCCTCGTGCAGGAAGACCTCGCGCTGATGGCCTCGGCCGGCGAGGGCGAGCCTTATCGCCTCGTCGGGGCCTCGCTGTGCTTTCCCTCGCGCTGGGCGCTCGCCGACAAGCTGGGCCAGCCGCTCGAGGGCATCCACGGCCCGGTGCCTTTCTACAAGGACAAGCTGGCGGCGCCGATGGATCGCTTCTTTCCCCTGCTGAAGGAAGACCGGCCGGTGGTGCGCACCAACTGGTCGCTGCATGACGATCCCGCCCTGTTCCAGCCCGCGGGCCATGGCGACCGGCCGGCGGTGCCGCCGATCACCGCCGCCGATGTCGGCCAGCGCCTGCACCTGCGCTCGGAACGGCAGACCCTGCGCCGGCTGCCGGTGACGCAGGCCATCCTGTTCACCATAAGGACCTATCAGTGCCCGGTGGCCGAGGTCGCGGCCGAGCCGGCGAATGCCGCCCTGCTGGCCGACGCCCTCGCCGCCATGCCGCCGGAAACCCTGGCCTACAAGGGCATGACCCATCACGCCGCGACCCTGATCGCCTATCTGAAAGCGGCCGCGGCGGCGGCCTGAGCCTGTGGTTCGCCGGCCACATCGGCGGGTGCATGGGCGGTCTGTGACCGCCGTTACTTGCATTGTTCGATGGATGTTCCAGAATGGGCCCGCGCCAGGGGGATGGCGCGGGAACAGGTGTAGTCCATGCGATCCGTCGGTGAATTTTCCACTCTTGCCCTCTGCCTCGGCCTCGCGGTCGCCGCGCCGCTGGCCGCCGCACGGGCGCAGGAAGGCACGACCGGCCCGCTGATCCTGACGCCGTCGCCGGCGGTCACCGCCGCCATCACGCCCCCTGTCCCCGCCGCCCCGGCCGCCGATCCGGCCACCACGGTGGCGCCGCCGGCCGCCGACACGGACGAACCGCGCACCACCGGCATCGACGACGATCCGGTGCCGCCCGCGCCCGTCGCGGCGCCGGTCGTGGCTGCCCCGGTGCTGCCCGCCGGCACCTCGCTCGAGACCGCTTTCGGTTTCGATGCCGCCCGCCTTGGCCCGACCGCCATCGCCCGCGTCGATGTGGAGCGGTTCTATGCCGCTGCCGGCCTGTCGCCGCTGTGGACCGCCAACGGCCGTCTGGCCGCCCAGGTGCCCGCGCTGACCGCGATCATCGCCGATGCCGGGGCCGAGGGGCTGGACGTCGCCGCCTTCCCGCTGGCGACGCTCGCCGCGCTGCAGGCCGAAGGCGCGGCCGGCACCTTCGAGGTGCTGTTCACCGATACGCTGATCCGCTATGCCGCCGAGAGGGCGGGTGCCCGCCTCGCTTCCGTGCGCCTGCCGGTCGACATGCGCGAATTGGGGGCGCCGGTCGATGGTCCCGCGCTCGCCGCCGCCATCGTCGCCTCGGCCGATCCGGTCGCCGCCCTGCAGGCCGTGGGGCCGCAGGACGCGGGCTATCTCGCGCTCAAGAAACTCCTCGCCGATTACCGCGCCATCGCCGCCGCCGGGGGCTGGGCCGCCGTGCCCGCCGACGGGGCGAAGATCGAGCCCGGCGCCTATGACAGCCGCATCCCGGCGATCCGCGCCCGCCTGTCGGCGACCGATGGCGCCGCGACGGAGAGCGCGCATCCCAACCATTACGACGCCGCCCTCGAAGCCGCGGTGAAGCGGTTCCAGACCCGCCACGGCCTGAAGAGCGACGGCGTCATCGGCAAGCTCACCCTCGAGCACATGGGCAAGCCGGTCGAATACCGCATCCGCCAGATCCTGGTGAACATGGAGCGCAAGCGCCAGCGGCTGGACGATCTCGGCCCCAACCGGATCATCGTCAACATTCCCGAATTCACCCTGCGCTACTGGGAAGACGGTGTCATCGCCTTCGAGACCCCGGTCGTCATCGGCCGGCAGGAGCGCAAGACGCCGCTGCTGCAGAGCAAGGTCACCAATGTCGTCCTCAATCCGCCGTGGAGCGTGCCGGCCCGCAACGCCGGCGAGGACATCGTGCGCAAGCAGATCAACGACCCGAACTATCTGACCGATCACGGCTATACCGTCTATTTCAACGGCGAGGCGGTCGATCCGACGACCATCGACTGGACCCAGGTGCCGCGCAGCCGCTCCATCCCCTACCGCCTGCGTCAGGCGCCGGGCGATGGCAATTCGCTGGGCCGGCTGAAGATCAACTTCAAGAACGATTACGCCGTCTATCTGCACGACACGCCGGACAAGCATCTGTTCGCCCGCGATTATCGCGCCCTGTCGTCGGGCTGCGTGCGGGTGCGCGATCCGCTGGCGCTGGGCGCCCGGCTGCTGCGCGACGTCCCCGGCTGGAGCCGGGAGCGCATGGACACCACCCTCGCCAGCTCGACCACCACCCTCTATGTCACGGTGAAGCACGACATCGGTGTGCGTCTGACCTATGTCACCGCTTGGGTCGACGCCGACGGTACGGTAGAGTTCCGCCAGGACCTCTATGGCATCGATTCCCGAATCGACAAGGGCCTCGGCCGGCCGGTGATGCTGGCCAGCGGCCTCTAGGCCCGGCAGGTCCGGCGGCGCGGCTCGCGACGGTCTCGCCGCCGAGATGGCCTCCCCTGAATGGGTGTGGCGGAAATGCCCCGCATGGGGAGAAAATTCGCATCCAAAACGAAGACGAGTTGACCGTATCGGGGTTGCAACATGACCCGGCGTGAGTAATCTCATGCCGTCAGCGCATGGCTGCGTTGATTCGAGCAGGGTATACCAAGGCGTCGGGCAAGACGCTGGAACCTAAGGGCAATCCGGCTGCGGGCAGGAGCAAACGTGCTTCGCGGTGGCGTAACGAAGGGTGCGAGAGATGGCGTTCGAGCGACTGTTCCGCCGCGTGGGTGCGACTGCGTTTAACTCCCCGGCCTCCTCGATCGTCCCTAGCCCCGACCATAATCCCGACATCACGACCAGCCGCCGTTCCTTCCTCGGCGCCGGTCTCGGTCTTGCCGCCGCCGTGGTCGCCACGGGCGCGGCGATGAAGCCGGCCGAAGTCCTCGCCGCCGTCGGCGGTCCCCGCCGCCTGTCGCTGCGCAACATGAACACGGGCGAGAATTTCAGCAGCGTCTACTGGCGCGACGGCTATTACGTCCAGGACTCGCTGCAGAAGCTGAACATCCTGCTGCGCGATCACCGGGCCAACGAAGTGCATCGCATCGACCCGCAGCTGTTCGACCTGCTGACCGCCATGGGCCAGCGCATGAGCCTCGGCGGCTCGGAAATCCAGATCGTCTCCGCCTATCGCGCGCCCCGCACCAATGCGATGCGCGCCGCCGAAAGCCGGGGCGTCGCGCAGAATTCCTTCCACATCCAGGGCATGGCCCTCGACATCCGCCTGCCGGGCCGCGACCTGAAGGGCATCTACAACACCGCCGTCTCCATGGGTGAAGGCGGTGTCGGCTTCTACCGCCGCTCGGGCTTCGTCCATGTCGACACCGGCCCGGTGCGCACCTGGGGCGCCAAGAAGACCCGCGCCTGACGATCCCGCCAGCCTGCGCTGGAGTGTAACGGGGCCTTCGCGGCCCCGTTTCGATTCCTGCATCCGGCGGGGGCCGGAAGAGGGCTGGATGAAGACCGCCTCATCGCGCCGGATGCGGTGCGCATTCAGGTCGATCCTGTTCCTCGCCAGCGATCCGCCGTGAGGCCGGCGACCGCTCCCGATCCCAGCACGAAATCGGCCGCCTGCATGAACAGGGGCGGCGGGGCGCGCACATGTTCGCCCGGCATTTCGTCGAACAGGTTGGCGATGCCGGTCGTATCGAGCAGGCGGCGCGCCGCCTCCATGCCGCCGGCCCGCGCGTCCGATTCGTCGGCGCCGCGCAGCAGGGCGAAGCGATAGCCGCGAAACGCCAGCACCGACAGGCCATCGCCATCGCGCCAGCCGCAGCGGCTGCCCATCACGATGGCGCCGCAATAGGCGGCAGGACTGGCCAGCGACAGCGCCCAGGCGAGATCGCCGCCCAGCGAGAAGCCGGCAAGGCCGACCCGCTCGGGGTCGAGGCCGAAGCGCCCGCTCTGCGCCGCGACCATGGCCGCCACCCGGTCGCGCCATTCGTCGACCGTGGCGGCGAAACGCTCCCCGCTGGCGTAATCGGCGGATGAGGAGGAGCCGGGCGGCAGCAGGGCGACGAAGCCCCCGCGCGTGGCATGGGCCTCGGCGTAATAGCGGTAGAGATCGGGGGCGGTGCCGTCGGTCGCCGGCAGGAACACGACGGTCGGCCAGGGGCCGCCGGTCTCGTGCCCGGGGGGCAGTACCACGCGGCTGCCGTCGTCCTGCAGCAGGCCGAAATCGCGCCGCCGCGTGACCATGGCCGGCGGCGGCGCGGTGGCGCAGGCGGCAAGGCCGAGGGCGCAGCCGCCCGCCAGCAGGGCGCGCCGCGACAGGGCGGGGGAAAATCCGACACGACCGGGCATTTCGGCCTCTGGTGAATCGCAGGGCTTCATCATGCCCGACACCGCGCCGTCTGGCCAGATGCGGTGCCGGCCCCTGTCCTGAACGGCAGGGTTGTGGCACGGCCTTCGGCTTCGGGCGCTGTCTCTAATATTTCCAAAAAGCGCGGTCGTTCTGAAATCCCCCTGCAATCAAGGGCGACCACCATCCGCCGCGCCAGGACGGGCCCCGCGACGGGGTTTCCGCGGCGCAAACGCAATCGGCGCTCGATTTCGGCGCAAACAACGACGACGGCCGGGGGGCAATTCCGGCCGCGAGGCCGGCCTGCGTCCAGTTGCGTAACGAGAAGGGATACGAAATCGTGACCGACAGTAACAGGCGAGATTTCATGAAGGGGGTCGGCGCCATCGCCGGCATGGCGTCCGCGATGTCCGCCTTCCCGGCCGTCATCCGCGAGGCGCTGGCGATTCCCGCCAACAACGCGACCAAGTCCATCATGGACGTCGAGCATGTGGTCATCCTGATGCAGGAAAACCGCTCGTTCGACAATTACTTCGGCACCATGCCGGGCGTGCGCGGCTTCGGCGATCGCTTCGGCATTCCGCTGCCGGGTGGCCGCAACGTGTTCCAGCAGTCGAACGGAACCCGTATCGTTACGCCGTATCACCTCGACCAGAGCATCGGCAACGCCCAGCGCGTCAGTGGCACGCCGCACAGCTGGCCCAACGCCCAGGATGCCTGGGACAATGGCCGCATGGACCAGTGGCCGCGCTACAAGCGCGACTGGTCGATGGGCCACTACGAGGAAGCCGAACTGGACTTCCAGTATGCCCTCGCCAATGCCTTCACGGTCTGCGATTCCTACCACTGCGCCATTCACGCCGGCACCAACCCGAACCGCCTGTTCCTGTGGACCGGCACCAATGGCCCGACCGGCGCCGGTGTCGCCGAAGTCCTGAACGAATGGGACGATCTCGGTCCGTCCACCGAAGGCTTCACCTGGAAGACCTATCCCGAACGCCTGCAGGAAGCGGGTGTGACCTGGAAGGTCTACCAGAACATGCCGGACAACTACACCGACAACTCGCTGCACGGCTTCCGTACCTTCCGCAAGGCGAACGAGGACGTCGGCAACAATTCGGACGGCTCGCCCTATATCCCCTATCGGGTGAACCACGAGAGCCGCAATCCGCTCTACAAGGGCTGCGGCAACACCATGCCGAAGGGCGGCCTGCTCGAGGAATTCGCCGCCGATGTCAAGGCCGGCCGCCTGCCGCAGGTAACCTGGATCGTCGCGCCCCAGACCTATAGCGAGCACCCCGGTCCGTCCAGCCCGGTGCAGGGGGCCTGGTACATCCAGGAGGCGCTGAACGCCCTCGTCGCCTATCCGGATGTCTGGAGCAAGACCGTCTTCATCGTCAACTTCGACGAAAACGACGGCTTCTTCGACCACGCGCCGCCGCCCTGCCTGTTCTCGATGAACGCTGACGGCACCCCGGCCGGCGCGACCACGATCAAGGCGAGCGAACTCGGCGTCGAGCGTTTCATCCATCCGAAACCCGAAGGCACCAGCGGCCAGCCGGCGCCGGACGGCCGCGTCTATGGCCCCGGCCCGCGCGTGCCCTGCTACATCGTCTCGCCGTGGAGCAAGGGCGGCTGGGTGAATTCGGAAATGTTCGACCACACCTCGGTCCTGCGTTTCCTCGAAGCCCGCTTCGGTGTCGCCGAAACCAATATCAGCTCCTATCGCCGGGCCTTCGTCGGCGATCTGACCTCGACCTTCAACTTCCTGACGCCGAACGCGGAAATCCCGGCCCTGCCGCAACGTTCCAAGATCGCCGCGGACGCCATCCGCGCCGAGCAGGAACAGCGCGCCCAGGTGCCAATCCCGGCCGAGGGCGAGCAGACGATCCCGGTCCAGCCGGCCGGCATCCGCCTGTCGCGCGCGCTGCCCTATGAACTCGATGTCGACGCCAAGACCGACGCGACCACGGTTCGCCTGCGCTTCCGCAACACGGGCGCGGTCGGTGCCGTGTTCCACGTCTACGACAAGCTGCATCTCGATCGCGTGCCGCGCCGTTATTCGGTCGAGGCGGGCAAGCATCTGGCCGGCGAATGGAATATCGCCGCCGACGCCGGCAAATACGATCTCTGGGTTCTCGGTCCCAACGGGTTCCATCGCCACTATGTCGGTGACGTGAACGAGGCGGGGAAACCGGGCCGGGCGATCCCGGAGGTCGATCTCAGCTACGATGTCGCGCGTCAGCGCCTGACCATCGCCCTGTCGAACACGGGCACGCGCAGCTGCCTGCTCAAGGTCCGCGCCAACGCTTATGAGACCTTCTCGGTCAACCAGCGGCTGGAGCCGGGTCAGAAGGTGGTGCTGCGGCGCGAGCTGAAGGACCAGGATAACTGGTACGATTACACCGTGATCGACCACGACGAAGTCGGCTTCACCCGCCGCTTCGCCGGCCGCATGGAAACGGGCGCCGACGGCGTGTCCGACCCTGCCTTCGGGATGCTGCCGGTCTGATCCGGCGGTAACGACAAGCGTGCCCCCGGCTTCGGCCGGGGGCATTTTCGTTTCAGGGTGCGGCGAGGACCGCGGCGCAGGCGGCCGGTACTTGCGGCACCTTGGGCGGCGGCGGCTTCGGCGCGTTGGGATCGGGCGGCGGGGGCGGCTTGAACCAGGCCTCCAGCGTCTCGTCGCAGCCATCGCCCGGCGGCACCGGATCCTGATTCTCGCAGGCTGGACTGTCGGCCGGGCAGCGCAGGCGGACGTGGAAATGCTCGTCATGGCCGGCCCAGGGCCGGACCTTGTTCAGCCAGGCCCGGTCGGCGGCGGGCAGGGTTTCGCACAGGCGTTTCTTCAGACGGAAATTGACGAAGATGCGGGCGACATCGGCGTCCTGCGCGGCGAGGCGCAGCAGGCCGACCTGGGCCGCGCCGAAGCGGGTGGTGTCGACCGCAAGACCGCCCGGGCGCAGCATCGACGGCGGGTCCGTCAAGGCTTCCCGCGCGCTCGCCGCCATCGGCCCCAGGGTGAACAGGATGTCGACGTCGACACCCATCTGATGGCTGCGGTGGCCGGTCGCCATCGGGCCGCCGCGCGGCTGCGACATGTCGCCGATCAGCACGGGGCGCTTTTGCGCCGCGGCCACGGCGGCGCCGAAGCGGGTGATGAAACGGGTCAGTTCCGGGTTGCCCCAGAAGCGGTTGCGCCAGCGCCGCAGAACCTGAAACCCCTCGCCCTCGGCCGGCAGGGCGACGGCCCCGGCGATGCAGCCGCGCGCCGGCCCGCCGATGGAGTGGGAGGGCCCTTGCGACGGCGTCTCGACATGGGCCCAGGGCGTGTCGTAGCGGGTCTGCGCCGCGGCCGGGGCGGCGGCAAGCGCGATCAGCAGGGCCGCCGCCAGCCGCCGCACAGGTTCAGGCCGCCTGTCGGCGCTGGTCGATGCGACGCTGGAAGGAGCGCAGCACGCGGCGGTACAGCTCGTCCTTCAGGATCGCATCCTCGATGCCGAAGTCGATGTTGGGATTGTCGTTGATCTCGATGACGTGGACGCCGTCGGCATTCTGCTTCAGGTCGACGCCGTAAAGCCCGTCGCCGATCAGATTGGCCGCCTTCAGCGCCGTCTCGATCACCTCTTTCGGCGCGTCCTCGACCGCCCAGCTGCGCGCCGCGCCTTCCGAGAAGCCGCCGCCCGCCTCGTGCTTCACGATCTGCCAATGGGCCTTGGACATGAAATACTGGCACACGAACAGGGGTTCGCGGTCGATGATGCCGACCCGCCAGTCGTATTCCGTGAACATATATTCCTGCGCCAGCACCATCTGGCTCTCGCGGAACATGTCTTTCAGGATGGCCGCGAGTTCGTCGGCATTGGTTGCCTTCTTCACGCCCCGGCTGAACGAGCCGTCGGGAATCTTGAGGACGACGGGGTAGTTGAATTCCTTCTCGATCTCGTCGACCCGGTTCCTGGCGAAGATCATCGTGTGCGGCGCCTTGATGCCATTGGCGCGCAGCAATTCCGCCAGATAGACCTTGTTGCCGCAGCGCAGGATCGAGGTCGGATCGTCGATCACCGGCATCCCTTCTGCTTCCGCCCGCTTGGCGAAGCGGAAGGTGTGATGCGGGATCGAGGTCGTCTCGCGCAGGAACAGGGCATCGAACTGGGGCAGGCGGGCGAAATCCTTGCGGGTGATCAGCTCGACATCCATGCCCATCTCGGCGCCGACGCGGACGAATTTCGCCAGCGCCTTGGCATCGCTCGGCGGCAATTTCTCGTCCGGATCGTGCAGGATGGCGAGGTCGTAGCGCGGCACCGCCTTCATGCGCGGCTTCACCCAGCGCTTCTGGGTATAGGCCTCGAGGGCGGCAAGGAACAGTCCGTCCAGTTCGACCGGCACCTCCTTGGGCGAAAGGGCGTGGATCTTCGCGATATGGCGCTTGCCCTTCTCGTCGGTCGCGATCTCGAGACGCAGCAGGGGGGTGCGGAAACGGTCGAACAGGGCCTCGGCCAGATCCTCGAAATCGGCCTGTTCGGTCTTGCCGAAAAAGACGTGGAGGATATCGGGCGCCATCGGTACCGCCTGATGCTTCAGGCAGCGGCGCAGGTGCTGGTCAAGTTCGGCCAGCGCCCCCTTGTAGATCGCCCGCTGGTCGAGTTCGAGGATGGTCGAGACCGTGGGAATGACCCGGTCGCGCCGCGCCTCGGCCAGCAGCGAGCAGTAATAGCCGACCGAGAGATAGTCGAAATCGCGGCACAGATTGACGATCTTGGCCCCGCGCAGCTTCAGCTCTTCCGCGTGGTCGAGATAGTCGATGACCGTGATCACCCTCTGGCCCGGATCGTCCCAGCGGAAATCGCTGCGCTTCTCGACGACGATGGCATGGGCGGGCATCCAATAATCTCCGGGTTCAGGTCGGGCCGTGTCGGCCCTTGACGATGACGGCGGCCTTCTGCTGGCCACGGCCGAAACGGGCCATGCGCTCGAAGGCGGGGCGGGCGATGGGCATTCGGATGGAATCGCTGCGCGAGCGGCCGTCGTAGACTTCGGGGTCGTTCACATAGACGAAATGCTCGTCGATATCCGAGATGGCGACCCAATGGGGTTGCTTCTGCCCCGCGAGGGCCCAGGTCGAAATCAGCACGATCGGCACCTCGCCCTTCGCCACACGCTCGACCAGGGCGGAAAGGCCGAGGGCGCCGTGCGTTACAGGAATGCCGGCGGCCTCGACCTGTTCCGCCATGTCGTCGTGGACGAGGCGGACGACAGCCTTCTTTTCTTCGCCGCGCACGGTATCGACCAGCAGGGCGCCTTCGTCGTTGACGAACAGCTCGACCTCGAAACCCCGGCGCCAGGCGGCGAGGGCGAGGCCATGGGGACCGCAGCCGCCGTGGCCCGCGGTCATGAAGATGGTCGTCGCCTCGCGCCACAGGCGCAGTTCTTCCCGCCGGTCGAAGGCGGCGGTCTCGTCCAGCGCCTTCATCGCCATCATCAGGGCCGAGGGGCCGCAGGTGAAATCCAGCGTCTGGGCGTAATAGGGCAGGCGGCGCGCCTTGGGCGCCGGGGCGGCGGCCAGCGAGCGTTCCATGCGGATCGCGGTCGCGCCATCCTCGTAATAATCGGCGTGGCTGCCGAAGCGGCGAAAACCCGCGCTCTCGTAAAGATGGCGGGCGGCGGCATTGTCTTCCCGCACCTCGAGGCGGAGGACGGCGCAATCCTGCGCCCGCGCCGCCTCGACCGCGGCTTCCAGCAGGGGGCGGGACAGGCCCTTGCCCCGGGCTTCCGGCGCGAGGGCAAGGGAATAGAGCCGGGCGATCCAGGTGCCCTCGTGGAACAGCAGGCTGGCATAGCCGAGCGGGACGCCGCCCTCTTCCGCGACCAGGGTCACGGCATGGGCCTTGGTCAGCAGGTGGCGGAAGCTGCGCTGGGACAGACGGTCGCCGGAAAAGGCCCTGGCCTCGATGTCGAGGAGGGCGGGCAGATCGGCTTTGGTGGCCTGACGGATCATGCCCCTGTTGGATCACGGAACGCGGGGGGCTTCAAGATGGGCCGCGCGGAAGCGCCGCATTCCAGCCGTGCGGCGAAGGCGACTTGCGGCCCCGGCGGTCAAACCCCAGTATCGGGCCGCAAAATCATGGGGTCCTCATGCTGCGCTCGCTGGCTGCCGTCGCCGCCGTCCTGTTCGGTATTTCCTTCGTCTCCGCCAGCACCGGGCTGGTCGCGACCACGGTCGGCATCCGCATGGGGCTCGAATCGGTGCCGACGACCCTGGTCTCGATCGTGCTCACCGGCTATCCGCTCGGCTTCCTCATCGGTTGTCTTTATGGTCGGCAGCTGATCGGCGCGATCGGTCCCGTGCGCGCCTTCGCCGCCTTCGGCGGCCTCGCGACGACGACCGCGCTCGGCCTTGCCCTGACCGACGACCCTTACGTCTGGACCCTGCTGCGGGCAGCGGGCGGCTTTTGCGCCGCCGGGCTCTATACCGTCACCGAAAGCTGGCTGAACGCCCGTGCCACCATGGCGACACGGGGCGCCGTGCTCGCCGCCTATATGATCACCGACAAGGTCGCCTATGCCGGCGGGCAGGCGCTGGTCGCCGCCGCCGATCCGATGTCGCCGGTGCTGTTCATGATCGCCGGCATTCTCTTCGCGCTCTGTCTCGTGCCGGTCGCCATGACCCGCTCGGCCGCGCCGGTGGTCTCCTCCACCACGCGCTATGGCCTCATGCGGCTGATCAAGGTCTCGCCGGTCGGCATCGTCGCCACCATCGCCTGCGGCGCGGCCAACAGCGCGGTTTCCATGGCCGGGCCGACCTATGCCTCGGCCATCGGCCTCGACCCCGCGCAGATCGCCCTGTTCATGACCCTGCTCTTCGTCGGCGGCCTGACCCTGCAATGGCCCATCGGCTGGGCCTCGGATCACTTCGACCGGCGCACGGTGCTGTTGTTCGCCATGATCGCGACCATGGCCGCCGCCATCGCCATGGCCCTCGTGGGCCGCTCGGCCGAGGCGCTCTATGTCCTCGGCTTCATCTTCGGCGGCGCCGCTTTCGTCATCTATCCGCTCGCGGTCGGCCATGCCAACGACTATATCGAGCCCGATCAGGTGGTCGGCGTTTCGGCCGGACTTCTGATGTGCTGGGCCATCGGCGCCGTGGTCGGGCCGCCGGTCGGCAGCCAGATCATGGGCTGGGTCGGGCCCTTCGGCCTCTATGTCTTCGTCGCGGCGATCTATGCCGCCGCCGCCCTCTTCACGCTCTATCGGATGCGGGTCCGCCCGGCGCTGCCGACGAGCCGGCAGGGCCCCTTCGTGCCGCTGCCGACGACACCCGCGGCAGAGCCGCTCAATCCCCGCTCCTCAATCACCGATTGATCGCCGCGCCGAAGCCCGCTACCCCTTGAGCAAAGCCCGAGGGGCGCGGGGGGAGAGAGCATGGAGCGGTTGAGCGGCCTTGATGCGTCCTTTCTGTATCTCGAGACGCCGACCAACCACATGCATGTGGGCGGTCTGCTGATCCTCGAGCTGCCTGAGGGCTACAGGGGTCACATCTTCGACGAGGTGAAGGCGCTGGTGGGTGGGCGGCTGCATCTGGCGCGGGCCTATCGCCGCCGGCTGCAGTTCGTGCCGCTCGACATCGACCATCCCCTGTGGATCGAGGATGCGGATTTCGACCTCGATTTCCACATGCGCCATATCGCCGTGCCGCCGCCGGGCAACAACGCCGATCTGATGGAACTGGTCGCCCGGCTGCATTCCCGTCCGCTCGACCGCTCCCGCCCCTTGTGGGAATTCTATGTCATCGAGGGCCTCGCCGGGGGCAAGGTCGCGATCTACACCAAGATCCACCATTGCTGCATCGACGGGGTCTCGGGCGCGGAACTCATGGTCTCGCTGCTCGATTTCGGGCCGGAGCCGCGCAATGTTCCGCCGCCGGAACAGCCCTGGGTGCCCGACCGCTCGCCCAACGACATCGAGGTGCTGGCGCGGGCCGCGGTCCATGGCATCGTTCAGCCCGTCTCCATGCTGCGCCGCCTGCCGAAACTGGCGGGCACGTTGCTGAATGTCGGCCGTCGGGCCCTGGAGCCCGGCGCCCATCTGCCGCCCGCGCCATTCCAGGCGCCGCGCACCCCCTTCAACCGGGCCCTGACCCCGCACCGCCGTTTCGCCGTGCGCAGCCTGCCGCTGGCCGACGTGAAGGCGGTGAAGAACCTGCTGGGCTGCACGGTCAACGACGTGGTGCTGGCCATCTGTTCCGGCACCCTGCGCCGCTATCTCGACGAACAGGGCGAATTGCCGGAGCGGCCGCTGGTCGCCATGTGCCCCATCTCGGTGCGCAGCGAAGCCGACAAGGGCGAGATGAGCAACCGCGTCTCCGCCATGCTGGTCTCCCTCGCGACCGATATCGACGATGAGATCGAGCGCATCGCCGCGATCCGCGAATCGACCCAGGGCGCCAAGGAATCCTACAAGGCGATGCCGGCCGACATGCTGCGCGACTGGTCCCTGTTCGCGGCGCCCCTCGTCGCCGCGCGGGCGGCCCGGCTCTATTCCCGCTACAAGATCGCCGATTATCACCGGCCGGTGTTCAACGTGGTCATTTCCAACGTGCCGGGGCCGGGCTTTCCGCTCTATCTCGCCGGCGCGAAACTGCTGCACACCTATCCGGTGTCGATCCCGGCCGATGGTGTCGGCGTCAACATCACGGTCCAGTCCTATACCGACAATATCGACGTCGGCTTCATCGCCGACCGCGAGGCGGTGCCCGATGTCGAGCATATGGCCGATCTCATGGAGGCATCCCTCGCCGCGCTGAAACGGGCGGCGGAGGCGCGCGAGGCCGTGGCCGAGGAAAAGGCCGCCGCCGTCGCGGCCCGGCCGGCCCCCGCCCTCGGCGCCGGCAGAATCAAGGGCACGGTCGAGGAGATCGCGGGCGGCCCGCGCAAGAAGGCGTCGTAAGACCAGCGGGACGCGGCGTTTCCGAAGGCAGGCTTGAGCGGACCCGTCGCCTCGGCCAGAATATCCCCAACGACAAACGCGCGGCCCCGGCCGACGCGACGGGGAGAGAGACGATGGATCTGCGCTTCAGCGAAGCGGACGAGGCTTTTCGCGCCGACGTCCGCGCTTTCCTGCGCGACAATCTGACCGAGGAGTTGCGCGCCGCCGGCCGCGCCGCCGCCAGCGCCTTTTCCGAGAAGGAATGGAACATCGGCTGGCTGAAGGTGCTGAACGCCAGGGGCTGGGCGGCGCCGCACTGGCCGGTCGAATACGGCGGCACCGGCTGGAGCGTGACCCAGCGTTATATTTTCGACACGGAATGCGCCCTGGCGCAGACGCCGAACCTGTCGCCCATGGGGCTGAAGATGGTCTCGCCCGTGATCATGGCCTTCGGCCGGCCGGACCAGAAGGCCTTCTACCTGCCCCGCATCCTCGCGGGCGAGGATTACTGGTGCCAGGGCTATTCCGAGCCGGGTTCGGGCTCCGACCTTGCCTCGCTGAAATGCCGGGCGGTCAGCGATGGTGACGATTACATCATCGACGGTACCAAGATCTGGACCACCCAGGCCCATTTCGCCAACCGCATGTTCGCGCTGGTCCGCACCGACACTTCGGGCAAGCCGCAGGAAGGCATCACCTTCATCCTGATCGACATGGATACGCCCGGGATCACCATCCAGCCGATCATCACGCTGGCCGGCGATCACGAGGTGAACCAGGTCTTCTTCGACGGCGTCCGGGTGCCCAAGGCCAATCGCATCGGCGCCGAGGGCGAGGGCTGGACCATCGCCAAATATCTGCTGGTGCACGAGCGCAGCAGCAGCTATGGCGCCGGCATCCGCGTTTCCCTGAAGCGGGTGCGCGAGGTCGCGGGGGCGACCGGCGCCCTCGACGACCACGCCTTCCGGATGCGCCTCGCCGAGGCGGGCGTCGCCCTCGAGGCGCTGACCGTGACCGAGCACCGGGTGATGGCGGCGATCAGCCAGGGCGCCATGATGGCGGCCGAGTCCTCGATGCTGAAGACGCAAGGCACGGAGCTGATGCAGAGGGTGAACGAGCTGGGCCTCGAAGCCCTGCAATATGCCGTCATGCCCTACGAGCACCGCTGGATCAGCCCGGGCGCCAACGATGCCCCCCTCGGCCCGCAGGAAGCGCCGGTGATGATCGCGCAATATCTGAACAATCGGGCGATGTCGATCTATGCCGGGGCGAACGAGGTTCAGCGCAACATCATGTCGAAACTCGTCCTCGGCCTTTAGTACCATTGGCCGGTGGCAACCGGTCCTGTCACATGGACGCATCATGACCGAAGCTCCGAAAAGCCTGCCGCGGGCCTATACGCCGGCCAAGACGACCGAACTCGGCATCGCCGGGCGCCTCGCCCTGCGCCGGCTGGGCAAGAGCCTGAAGGGAAGGCTCGACCCCGAGCCGGACCTGGAAGGGTTCCGCCGCCATTTCTCGGCCGCCCTGAAGAAACTGCCGCCGGGCACGCTGGTCGATGCCCGCCTCGTCGAACTGCCGGCGACCCGCGCCCCCTGGACCGCGACCGGCATCCGGCTCGACGCCGGGGACAAGGTGACGACCTTCGCCGTCGGCCGCACTCATCTGGCGAAACCGCTCGACATCTGGGTGGCGCCGCCATTCCAGATGTGGCTGAAGATCGGCGCGGGGCCGGTGTTCCGCGGCACGCGCGCCAGCCATTCCCATGTCGTGACCGGGGCCGGGGGCGAATTGTCGCTGGCCAGCTATTTCCCCGGTGAATGGTCGACGACGGACGGCCGCCTCGGCACCGATCCGGCCGACTATGCCAAGGTCTCGGGCACCATGCTGGTCGCGGTGCTGGTCTGGGCGGTGCCGATCGAGGAGGGGCTGAAGCAACTGCTCGCCCTTGGCGACCATGGGGGTCTCGTCGCGGGGGAACTCGACCGTCTCGGCCATGGCCGGCAGGTGCCGGACGGCTGGAAACATCTGTGGTTCCTCGGCGACAGCGAGACCTTCTTCCGTTGCGAGGTCGCCGGGCGGGAGCGGGCGATCGCCTGCCACACGCGGCGCGATGTGGCCATCCTGCAGCATGACGTGGACCGGCCGCTGACGCCGGGCCTGCGCCTCGAATGGAGCTGGAAGGTCGACCGCCTGCCGACCAGCTTCCGCGAGGATTCGCTGCCCAGCCACGACTACATGTCGATCGCGGTCGAATACGACAATGGCCAGGATCTGACCTACTACTGGTCGGCGGCCCTCCCCGTGGGAACGGTCTATCGCTGTCCGCTGCCGACCTGGAAAACGCGCGAGACCCATGTCGTGCTGCGCAGCGGCGGCGCGGGCCTTGGCCAGTGGCAGCGGGAATCCCGCGATATCGACGCCGACTATGCCGCCGCCATCGGCGGGGCGCAGCCCGCGCGCGTCACGCGCATCTGGCTGATCGCCAACAGCCTGTTCGGCCGGGGCGAGGGGCAGGCGATCTTCGCCGACATGACCCTGGTTTCGGGAGACACGCGCATCCCGCTCGGCTGAATCGGCTGCCGGCCTCAGGGGGCGGCGACCGCCCGGTTGATGGCGGCGATCAGATCGCCGGTCGAGGCCGGCTTGCGGCAGAATTCGACGCGGGAATTCGCGCCCAGCAGGCCGGCGGCGCCGAGCAGCGTGGGGTCGGCATTGGCGGACCACAGGACGATGGGCAGGCGGCTGCCGGCCGAGCGGAGCTGGCGGATCATCTCCGAGCCCCGCATCCCGGGCATCGCCTCGTCGGTCAGCAGGACGTCGATCTGCCCGGAATGCCGGGCAAGGTAGGCCAGCGCCGAGCGGGCGTCGTGGACGACGTGGACAGTGAAGCCCTGCCGCTCCAGCGCCTCCCCCAGGGCTTCGCTGAGCAACTCGTCGTCCTCGGCGATGAGGACCCGCAATTTCTGGCGGGGTACCGCGGGGTCCGTGTCCGCTTCGGCCGGCGGCAGGTCGGGGGTGCTCAGCGGCAGATAGAGATCGAAGCGCGTGCCCTGGCCGATCTTGCTGGCAAGGACGATTTCGCCGCCGCAGCCGGTGACGATCGAATGCACGGCGGCAAGCCCCAGTCCGGTGCCGGAGCCTTCGGCCTTGGTGGTGAAGAAGGGCTCGAAAATGCGCACCAGCTGGTCTTCGGCGACACCTTCGCCACTGTCCTCGACCCGAAGGCAGGCGCAGTCCGTGCCGGTCCGGCGCCGGCCGATGAGGACATGGGGCCAGCCCGGCGGCAGGGGGGCCTCGCCGATCGCGATCCGGATCGTGCCCTGATGTTCGCCCAGCGCATCCTTCGCGTTCACGCCCAGATTCATGAGAACCTGCATCGCCTGGTCCGACGACAGGGCAACGACGACCCCGGGGACAGCGCCCTCGGACGTCAGCGCGATCGAGGGCGGCAGGGCGCCCGACAGCAGGCCGATGGCCTCTTCCACAGCGGCGCCGAGATCGCAGGATTCGACATGGTCCCGGGCCGGCCGACCGAAGCCCAGGATACGCTCGACCAGGCCGCGGCCCCGTTTGGTCGCGGTCAATATCTGTTCCGAGAACCGGCGGGGGGGCGAGGCTTCGGGCGCATCGTCGCGCAGGATTTCGGCGTAACCCTGGATCGAGGCGAGGACATTGTTGAAATCATGGGCAAAGCCGGAGGTCAGCCGGCCGACCGCCTCCATCTTCTGCGCCACCAGCAACTGCTCTTCGAGCAGGCGCCGGGCGCGCTGCTCGACGCGGCTGGTGGTCACGTCCCGCGTGATGCACAGGATGCCACCATCGTCCAGCAGGGTCAGGCTGATTTCCTGTTCGACCGGGGTGCCGGCGGCTGTCAGGCCGATGGCGAGGCCATGCCAGCGGTGGTCCCGCCGCAGCGCCGGGATCATGTCATTCTGCAGTCGCTCGGCCTCGGCCGGACCGTAAAGCGCGCTCCAGTGCCGGCCGACGATGGCACCGGGTGAAGCGATGCCAAACATTTTCAGGTGGGCGTCGTTCATCTGGGTGAAGCAGCCATCGCCATCGGTCAGCGCGATACCGTCGCTCGAATTGCCGATGGCGAGCTTCAGGCGCTGGGTCTGGGCCTGGGCCGCCTGGGCCTCCCGCTTCAGGACGCGCGTGCGCCAGGCCTGTCCGATGGCCAGGCCGACGATGGCCAGCCCGAGCGCGAACATGCCGCCGAGCAGCAGGCCGAGGTGGGCCGCGGCCTGGCCCAATTCGCGGTGTTCAGCGGCGCCTTCGTCGCTGAGCAGGATCTTGCGCTGCAGATCCCGCAAGCTGTCCTCGAAGGGGGCGAGGGTCCGGCGGATCAGGGTGGGGGTCTCCGCCGGGGTCGCCAGTTCACCGATCGCCGTCGTGCCGAGGCGTCGATGCAGGGCGGCAAGCGCGGTCCCGAGGGCATTCAACGTCGGCACGACGCCGTCGACCGCCCTCAGGCCGGCGGCAGTCTCGTCGGCGCCGAGCCGGTCGATCCGATTCCGCAGGACACCGAGGTGCCGCTGCATGTCGTCATAGGCCGCGGGGCTTCGCTCGCTGTCGGCGCGATAACTGGCGATGGTCAGGCCGTCGTAGTCCCGGATCAGTTCGGACAGGGCCCAGCCGCCAGCGCGCACGCCGTGTTCGATGTGGTCCCCAGCCCGGTTCACCTGCTCGACGACATACAGCGCGGCGCAGACATAAAGTGCGGCCAGCAGCGCCGTCGCCGCCCAGATGATGCGCCCACGCCGCGGCCGGAACATGCGCGCCCGGTCTTCCGTCTAGGTTCTGGACTCATAAGACCTGAGCCATAGGCGGGTTGCGGCGAGCGACACAGCTGCGAGGAAGTTGGCAGCGAGCTTGTCGAAGCGCGTGGCGACTCGCCTGAAGTGCTTGATCTTGCT
>NZ_QGLE01000001.1 GCF_003173035.1 Zavarzinia aquatilis | reverse complement strand
CAGGGCATCGGCCGGGGAGGCGTCGATCTGCCAGCGGTCGTTGAGGCCTTCCCCGACAGGCTGCTCCCCGAAAGCGAATTCGTATCTGCTCCGCCAGCCGTCCGGGTTTTTCAGGGCCATCAGGACGTCGGCGAACTTCACCTTCGCCTCGGCGATCCATGCCTGGAAGCGCCTGACGCTGGGCCAGGGCACCACCTGGCCATCAGGCATAACAGCGTCCTCGCCGAGGTTGCCGCGCAACTGGCGCCGGACCTCATAGGCGGACAGGTGATCGCTCTTGCTCAACAGCGCGAGCACGATCTCGACCGCCCGGCCGTCATAGGCACGGTCGATGATCCCGGTGTCGGCCCGCCCGCCATATCGGCCGGCGAGCGCCCCGATCTCGCCCTTCTTGACCGCCTCGGCGATCCGCCGCAGCGTCGCGACCGACAGTCTCGGTTGGGCCTCGAACACCCATCGAGGCTGCTTCGAGATGGCCTCGGGCAGCGCGGCGGGTAGCGGCTGCCCGGCCTTGATCGCCGAGGCGGCGTGGACCCACAGCGTCGCGAAGGACGGCATCGCCTGCCGGTCGGAGGCCCCGGCGGCCAGCCGATAATCGACGTAAGCGTGATAGAGCTCGAGCCGCCCGTCCCGGCGCTGCTCGGCCTTCGGCGTCGCCGAAATCTTCTCGGCCGCGACCAGGGCCGCCGGCGCCGGTGCCGCCGACTTGTCCTTGATCACGCCCTTGGCGGTGAGCTCGGCCTGCACGGCCTCGATCTGGTGGCGAGACAGGGCATCTTGGATCTCGCGGGGGAGGGCGGAAACGGTATAAAGGCGGCGGCGACCACCCCGGATCGGGGCCTCGTCATAGCGCCACCCTTCGCGATCAGCCCTTTTTTCTGCAGCTCGTTTGGAGATGATCAGAGCCGCGGCCACCATCCCGATCGTGACGTAGCCCGCTTTCATCGCCGTGCCCCCTTCCACAGGCGGCGGGCGGACTTCTCCTCGCGGTCGAGCTCTTCGCGCTTCTCACGGATCATCTCGGCCCGGATCGCGTGGACATACCGCCCCTCGATCACGGCCCGTCCCGTCAGTTCGGCGGCCAGCTGCAGCGGCCGGGGGTCGCCCGTCACCTCGACCAGGGCGACCAGCCGAACGTAGCTGATCGTATGATCTTCCTTGGCCTGGCTCGCGTAGGCGTCCAGCATCGATCGAGACACATCCTCGCCCAGGTAGTCCGACATCCGCCGGGCGATCTCATCCCGGTCCAGCTCACTGTCTGTCAGCGTCTCGGCCACGGCCCGCGCGATCTGACCGCGCAACGATCCTGCCCGCACCCGCCGCTCGTCATAGCGCTCGACCAGGGCCGGCGGCTCCCAGCCCAGCAGATCGCCCTGCCGAGGGTCGCGATGGCCTCGCGCCGCCATTCAGGCGGCCCTCCGCGCGACACGGGCCGGCACCACCTGCGGGGGAGCAGGGAAGCAGGTGACGCCGGCCCGGCCGGCCCCTACCATCGACGGTTGCGAGACCGAGTCGATGGAGGAAAGCATGTACCCGGATTTGGAATTGTCGGTGATGATGGTAGCGCCTCGGCCGCGGCAAACAGACGACCCAAGAACTTCCGTGACCATTTCATTCTCTGACTGGGCGCAGGACGAGTTGGGCCAAGAGATCAGCATCCAACTTTTGCTGATCGTGCCGCCGGATATGACGCTGCTGGACATCAAGCGGATCGTCCTTGGTCGGGCGATTTCGCTTCTTCAGCGAGAGATTCAATCGACCGACGCCGCGCGCATTTGACTCTCTGCAGGGCGCGATCGACCAGATTTCGCTGCTGCGCCAGTGCAGCCTGCCCGCCTTTCGTAGATGACATCGGCGACCAAATGACCGCGCGCATCTGCCCGTTGCGCTCGGCTTCGTTTTCTTGCGCCTCGCTGCTCCTACTTTCCTCCCCGGCCTTCACGGCGACGAGGCACAGGCAAGCGCCGTGCATCACTCGCCTGGCCGAATGATGCGCCCGCTCGGCCTCAAGCAGAGCTAGAGCACTGGCCACGCCCATATCCTGCGCGGCCTCAACTGCCGCTCGATGGACATAGGCCGCATCCAGGCAGGCGCGGGCCAACTTCTCGACGACAGCCTCGATCGCGGCGATCGCAGCCTCGGTCGGCTTCTCGTTCCGATTGCTTGTCATGTCAGGCGGCCTCCGAACTTTCGACATTGCGCTGCGACGCGGCGCGGGTAGGCTTGCGTTGCCTTGTACGGGCAAGGGGTATGCGCCCCCCTGCATCGTCGAAATGTTCGGGAAACAGCTCCTGGTGAGGCACGCCGATCGCCTTGGCGATCGCCTGCTCAATGGCCAGTGAGGGGTAGCCCGCCGCTGCGTATGACACCGCCTGCTGGCTGACGCCCAACTGCCGCCCCAAGGCGCGGAAGTTCGAGCCGATGAGCCGCAGACGATACTGGATCCACGCCCGCCGTTCGGCGGGCTTTTTGGGGATGTCTAGCCTTGGACGCTTGTTTGTCATGCCAAGGAGATTGGCGCGCCGAAATTAGCGTGTCAACGCCGATTTTAGCGTTCGCACTTTCGCCCATGACCTCGATACGCGAAAAACAGCGTAAGTCATTGGTGACAAATGCATTCCAGAAAGCGCGAACCGCGAAGGGAAGTGCGAACATTGTGTTCGCACTTTCATGCCCGTGAACGCCGGGGATAGAATTAGGGCCTTTCGAGAGGCCCTAGGCCTAACTCAGCAGGAAATGGCCGCGAAAATTGGCGTGCCGTTCAGGACATTCCAGAGCTATGAATCTGGCTCGTCTACGCCGAAATTTGCGTATCTTCAGCGACTTGCTGAACTAGGTTGCGATATTGCCTGGTTGATAACGGGCACCCCGGCGGCGCCAATGCCCGCACCAGTGAGCCAACCACAACTTGATGCACCGGCAACCAGAGCCATCCCCCTCTACGATGCCCAGTTTTCAGCGGGAAAAGGTCTTCTGCCGCCGGAAAATGAATGGAGCCAAGATGTTAAGCTGCCGGAGGATTGGGTGCGTCGCGTCACGGGTCGGTCGCCAAAGAACCTAATTATGGCCCAAGCCGAGGGTGACAGCATGGAGCCAACGATCAGTAGCGGCGACGAGATGCTGATTGATATTACCGACCGACTGCTTACGAACGGCAAGATTTACGCGCTGTCGGTGGCGGGAACTCTTCTGGTGAAACGGATACAATTATCCGTTTCTGGCATCATCAAACTTATTTCTGACAACAAAGATTATGACCCAGAGGAGATAGACCACAACACATCCACTGAAATTCAAGTTATTGGGCAGGTTGTGTGGTGGGGCCATAAGGCGAGATAGGGAAAATGAAAAAATTTATATTAATATTCGCTCTTATTCTGTGTGGATGCGACCTCGATGGCGGGGTTTCAGACTGCAAGGATAAAATTCGGCAGATGGCTGTCTCCCCCTCATCTGTTGAATTTCTTGATGTGAAGGAAGTCTCCTCGGAGAGGACGTCCATCGGCCGCGATGCCGTGTACGAAATAACCTTCGACGCGAAAAATCGAATGGGCGTTCCACTCCGGGGCATTGCGCAGTGCGACGTCGCGATCTTCGACAGCGGCAGGCCCACGGCGAGCTCGATCATTAGGCTGACGGATCACCTGGGCAACCCGCTCTAGACCCGATAGCGCAATTTCAAAACGTCGCGACGCTTTGCTTGAGCACACGCTGTTGGCGGACAAATTTTTTCTGAATGCCATTGATTTATAATGGAGAATTCCGGGTGGCGTCCCACCTGGTCCCCGAATATCCCGGCAAATCCCGGATCCCCGGTGTGCTCATCCAAAGTGTCGCCTAACAATGAAGGGAACGCCCATCGGCGGTAACGACATCTTGATCGCCGGCCATGCCCTTGCCGCCGACTGCCTGTTGGTGACCAACAACACGCCGGAATTCGCGCGCGTGGACGGTTTGAGACTGGAGGATTGGGCCAAGGCGTAGCGCCTATGGACGAGGGCCTCGCCGTTCATGGCTTGCTGGCTGGGGCGGGAGGATTCGAACCTCCGAATGGCGGTACCAAAAACCGCTGCCTTACCACTTGGCGACGCCCCAGCAGGACCGCGAGGCCAAAGCCCGGTCGCGCGAGTGGCGGGAACATATGGATTCGCGCCCCGATGTGCAAGCCGGACGGTGAAGTCCGCCGCCGTCATCAAAGTTTAGCGCCTCGCTCGGGTATACGGCCTTGCCCCGAATCGCGGGCTTGGGCAGCCTCTTATCCATGGTGGATGCCGCAGACCCGACCCACAATATATGCCGGATGCCCCGGGCACCGGATCGGCGGGCGGTATTTATGTGGCAATGCACAAGAGACTCCCACATTCTGATCTAGTCCGCACCGCCGGATGGCACGCCGTCCGGCCGCTCAGCACGAGGAGTAGGGCCATGGGAATGCTGTTGTCCGAACACGAACAGTCCGGCGTCGACCCGATCGACGTGATCGAGCAGATCGTCGCCGCCAACGAATGGCCCTTCGATCGTGCCGGCGATGGCGAGCTTTCGGTCGCCGTGAACGGCTCCTGGTGCGATTACCATTTCGGTTTTTCCTGGCGCGAGCCCGAGCGGGCGCTGCAGCTGACCCTCGCCTTCGACATGCGCGTGCCGCCGGCGCGCCGGGCCGAGATCTATCATTTGATGGGGCTGATCAACGAGCAGCTCTGGCTCGGCCATTTCGATCTGTGGTCGGACGACGGCACGCTGCTCTACCGCCACGCCAGCCTGATGGGCGACGATGTCTCGGTCAGTGTCTGCGAAGAACTGATCGACATCGCCATTTCAACCTGCGAACGCTTCTACCCGGCCTTCCAATTTGTCCTCTGGGGCGGTAAGAGCGCGCAGGAGGCCCTGGCCGCGTCGATGATCGAGACGATGGGCGAGGCCTGATCGTTTTCTCGACAGGGGTTCGACATGACGGGTGAAGCTGCGCCGGCTCAAGGCTTCGCGCTGGACCGGCCGCTGCTGCTCATCGGCTGCGGCAAGATGGGCGGGGCGATGCTGGAGGGCTGGCTGGCCCGGGGGCTGTCGCCCGAAAAGGCCTTCGTGGTCGAGCCGGCGGGCGCGCCCGCGCTGGCCGCCCGGGGCATTACCGTGCTGTCCAGCCTCGACGAGGTGCCGGCGGGGCTCGACCCGGCGGCCATCGTCGTCGCGGTGAAGCCCCAGACCATGGACAAGGTCCTGCCCGTGCTCGCCGGCATCGCCGGGCCGCGCAGCCTCGTTCTGTCCATCGCCGCGGGCAAGCGGCTTGCCCTGTTCGAGGGGGCCTTCGGCGCCGGCACGCCGGTCGTCCGCGCCATGCCCAACACGCCGGCCGCGGTCGGCCGGGGCATGACCGTGCTGGTTGCCGGCGGGGCCGCCGGCGCCATGGACTGCGACCTGGCTGGCCGTCTTTGCGCCGCCGTCGGCGAGATCGGCTGGGTCGAGGACGAGGCGCTGATCGACGTCGTCACCGCGCTTTCGGGCGGTGGGCCGGCCTATGTCTTCCTGATGATCGAGGTTCTGGCCAAGGCGGGCGAGAAGCTGGGCCTTTCGCCCGATCTCGCCATGCGCCTTGCCCGGCAGACCGTCTCGGGCTCGGGCGAATTGGCCCGCCTGTCGTCCGAGCCCGCCGATCAGCTGCGCCGCAATGTCACCAGCCCGGCCGGCACGACCGAGCGGGCGCTGAACGTGCTGATGGCGGCGGACGGCCTGCAGCCCCTGTTCGACCGCGCGATCGAAGCCGCCACGGCGCGTTCGCGCGAACTTGCGGGCTGAAATTCCGGCGCTGGAATTCGCCGCTGTTCCCGGTCATGCTGCGCAGCATGACGAAGGGGATGGCCATGGACCAGCAGGGCGGATGCGACGCGGAAGAGGGGGCCGATGTCGGCGACCGTCTCGCGCGGGCCGCGCTCGCCCTTGCCGCCGAAGGGCCGTGGGACAGGGTGAGTCTCGCCCTGATCGCGCGCCGGGCGGGGGTCGAGCTAGCCGCGCTCTATCCTCGCTATGGCAGCCGGCAGGCTGTGCTCGAAGCCTTCATGGCGATGATCGACCGCGCGGTTCTGGCCGGTGACGACGTCAGCCTCGCCGCCGAGCCGCTGCGCGACCGCCTGTTCGATGTGCTGATGCGCCGCTTCGAGGCGCTGGCGCCTTACCGTCCCGGTCTCGCCTCGATCCTGACGGCGGAGCGGCGCGCGCCGCTGACCGCCCTTGCGCGGCTGCCCGGCCTCGCGCGCTCGATGGCGTGGATGGCGCGCGCGGCGCATCTGGGCGACGGCGATCCCGATGGGCCGGGCTGGCTTTGCCGGGGCGGTGTCGCGGCCATGTTCCTGTCCGTGGTGCCGGTCTTTCTCGCCGACGACAGCGCCGATCTGTCGCGCACCATGGTCGCGCTCGACCGGCGGACAAAACAGGCGGAGGCGCTGCTGCGCCGACTCCCGTCCGGGCTGTTCCGTCGCAGTTCCGCAATCGACGCGACATGACGCTCGGCTATAGTAAATAAATAAATCCCCACGACTCGGGGCGACAAACGGAGGACGGAAGCCGATGAGCGACGAAAAGACCAATTCCAACCTGCTCGGGCTCGATGTCGGCAAGCTGCTCGGCAGCTTCCGCCTGCCGAGCGTCGACGTCGGCCAGCTCATCGAGACCAATCGTCGCAACATGGACGCGCTGATCGCCGCCCAGCGTTCCGTGACCGATGGCTATACCAGCCTCGCCCGCCGCCAGGTCGAGATTTTCCAGAACACGATGGACATGGCCCAGGCCGCCATCAAGGCCAAGCGCGAAGCGAAGAAGAGCGGCGAAGACAGCGGCGCCGAAGGCCCGTCCTCGACCGAAATCGCCAAGATGGCGCTGAACATGGCGGTCCAGAACATGAAGGATCTGGCCGAGGCAGCGTCCAAGGCCAATGGCGAAGCCCTGTCCCTGATCAACGAGCGCATGAAGGCGACGCTGACCGAGTTGAAGGGGATGCGGGAAAAGAAGGAATAATTGTGTTATTGTGCGCCGCCGTCGATTTTTGTGCAGTCGCGGTATGGCGGCGGATATAGTCCAGCCTCGCCCACGTCACACCGGCACAGTCGCCTCCGACGAAAGGATTCGTTATGGCCTCCGAGAAGCCTGAATTCCCGTTCTTCAATTTCGACGTGAAGAAATTCGCGGGCGATCTGAAGCTGCCCAACGTGGATCTCGATTCGATCGTTGCCTCGTCGCGCAAGAACATCGAGGCGCTGACCCAGGCCAACCGCATCGCCTTCGAGGGCTTCCAGGCGGTGGCCAAGCGCCAGGTCGAGATCATGCGCGAGACCATGACCGAGGCGGCGAGCGTGCTGCGCAACGTCATGTCGGGCAATCCGTCCGACGCCAAGGTCGCCCCCGAAGTGCTGAAGAAGGCGTTCGAGGCGGCGCTGGCCAACATGCGCGAGTTGGCGGAAATGACCTCCAAGGCCAATTCCGAAGCCTTCGACGTGATCCAGAAGCGCGTCACCGATTCGATCGAAGAGCTGAAGTCCCTGACCGCCAAGGCCAAGGGCGACAAGTAAGGCGCCTGCGGGCGGCCCCCTCGGGCTGCCCGCGTCCCGCGCCTTGTGTATCGGTGGAGAGCTGCCTGTCATGCCTGCGGATCAACAATCCACCAGCACCGAGCTCGCGAGTTTCGACGAATTCCTGAAGCTCGACATTCGGGCCGGCACCATCGTCGCCGCGGAAGCCTTTCCCGCCGCCCGGAAACCCGCCTACAAGCTGACGGTCGACTTCGGCCCGCAGATCGGCCTGCGCCGATCCTCGGCCCAGATCACGGTGCATTACACACCCGAAAGCCTGATCGGCCGCCGCGTGCTCGGCGTCGTCAATTTCCCGCCCCGCCAGATCGGCCCCTTCATCTCGGAAGTCCTCGTCCTCGGCCTGCCCGACGAGACCGGCGCCGTCGTCCTCGTCACCCCCGAACGCGACGTCCCCAACGGCGGCCGATTGTTCTGAGGCAAGGGCGAGGGGGCAGTTCGCCTGCGGTTGGCCCCCATTCGTCGGATCGCTGAACTACAGGCTGGGGGGGGTGCCGCGCGAAAAATTGATCTTTACATCGGATGCCAGCGAACGCAGATTGACCTCCGGAGCCGGTGTGATCAGGGACGAGACCTCCGCGGGGGTCGAAGCCGCCCTGTACCCAATGCCGCTGGCTCCGACTTCCTGCCATTCCGTCAGCGCCTGCTCGTACAGGAACCGGCCGCTTGTCGTTTCCTTCACCATCATCAAGCCCCGGTAGAGCTTGCCCTCGAAATTGGCGAGCGTGAGCAGGCGGTGCACCTTCCTTACCCCTGCTCGGCAGCCATATCCTCGTGCGTGACGAAGAGGATCGCTCGCTTCAACAGCTCGTTGCGGTTGGCCCCCAGTCACCAGACCGCTAAACTTCGACCTTCGAGATGTCGATGGTGTACCAGGTTGCGGTTGGCCCCCAGTCACCAGACCGCTAAACTAAACTCCGGGCTTATTGCCGAATGAGCGTCGTTGCGGTTGGCCCCCAGTCACCAGACCGCTAAACTATACCGACGCTGCGACCCTCGGCCAGGTCCGTTGCGGTTGGCCCCCAGTCACCAGACCGCTAAACTGGCCGGGAATCGGAAGTTGAGCAAGATGAAGTTGCGGTTGGCCCCCAGTCACCAGACCGCTAAACTGTCCCTCTCCTCCCCGCCGACGGCCCTGCAGTTGCGGTTGGCCCCCAGTCACCAGACCGCTAAACTATCTCGACGCGCCCAGCCGTCGCCCTGTGAGTTGCGGTTGGCCCCCAGTCACCAGACCGCTAAACTGTGCTGATGTCGCGCCCGAATGGCTATCAGGTTGCGGTTGGCCCCCAGTCACCAGACCGCTAAACTCCAACTGAACGCGCAGCGCGATGCGGCGATGTTGCGGTTGGCCCCCAGTCACCAGACCGCTAAACTTAGTTTGTTAACTATAAAAAGGGTTTACCGGTTGCGGTTGGCCCCCAGTCACCAGACCGCTAAACTTGCCGATTTTGGCGCCCAATCCGTTCCGTTGTTGCGGTTGGCCCCCAGTCACCAGACCGCTAAACTCGGCCCTGGCCAAGATCGGCCAGGAAATCCGTTGCGGTTGGCCCCCAGTCACCAGACCGCTAAACTTCCGGCCCACCAGGACCGCTCGATGATCTTGTTGCGGTTGGCCCCCAGTCACCAGACCGCTAAACTCCCATCAAAATCCATCTGCCCACCCATTGGGTTGCGGTTGGCCCCCAGTCACCAGACCGCTAAACTAGTTCGGATGGCCTCCTGATCTCCTGCTTGGTTGCGGTTGGCCCCCAGTCACCAGACCGCTAAACTTACCCGCTACGAGAACATGCCGGGCTGGGTTGTTGCGGTTGGCCCCCAGTCACCAGACCGCTAAACTTCTCCCGAGATCATCTCGCTCACGTCGCGCGTTGCGGTTGGCCCCCAGTCACCAGACCGCTAAACTGTAGTCGGTATTGACGACGTAGGTGACCGGGTTGCGGTTGGCCCCCAGTCACCAGACCGCTAAACTTGCACGGCGACGCAGTGCCGGGCATATACTGTTGCGGTTGGCCCCCAGTCACCAGACCGCTAAACTACCCCTGGAGAAGAAGTGACTATGGCCGAGGTTGCGGTTGGCCCCCAGTCACCAGACCGCTAAACTTTGGGGTCGTCGATATAGCGGGCGATCTGTGTTGCGGTTGGCCCCCAGTCACCAGACCGCTAAACTTCGCGCGTGCGCGTATATGAGAACCCTGCAGTTGCGGTTGGCCCCCAGTCACCAGACCGCTAAACTGGACTACGGATCAAGGCCTTGGAAACAAGGCCTTTTTTCGTGTCTGGCCGGGTTGGCGCACGGCGCGACTCGGGGTCAGAACAGGGTGAGCTGACCGGGATTTTTCGGACCGGGTTCACGTTTCCTTCCTCGATAGGTGCGGATCATCTCGTATTGCCGGTCGGTGATCTGCACGACGTGGACTTTGCCGCTGCGCGGCATCGCGGCTTCGATCTGGCGGCACAGGGCATCGGCCTGTTCCTTGCCGGCAGCGAAGCGCAGATAGACCGAATATTGGCTCATCTCGAAACCAAGATCGAGCAGGGCGTGGCGAAACGATGTCGCCGCTTTCCGCTCCGGCTTGGTCAGCACGGGCAGGTCGAAGAGCACGATCAGCCACATGATGCGATAGCCGCTGAGCGCGCCCGGGGCCGGCGCGGGGGGAGCTGGCGGGGGTGGGCGGGCGTCATTCACCCCATCCCTCCAGCGGCAGGCGGGGCAGGGGCAGGGCGAGGCGGTCGCCCTCGCCGGCGAAGGCGCGGGCGAGGGAGGCGACCAGCCGCTCCGCACAGGTCATCACCGGGCTGGTGCCTTCGATGGTCGGCAGGTCCAGGATCATCACCCGGGCGAGGGCCGCCTTGGCCTCCCGGTCCACCTCGGCCGTGCCGGCCCGCAGCAGGCGCCAGACCTCGATGTCGACGATGGGGCGGAATGGCTCCATCAGGTCGTCGACGAGGACCATGGCATTGCCCCGGTTGGCGTGCATCAGGCCGAGGGAGGGATGCAGGCCGCCCGCCATCACCGCCCGGGCGATGCCTGCCCGCAGCACGGCGTAACCGTAATTCAGCAGGGCGTTGGCGCCCGCGGCATCGCGGTCGCGGCGAAAGTCGGCCCCCAGCAGCAGGGGCCAGTAGCGCCGCGCAGCCTCGGCCTCGACATTGTCGGGATCGCCGCTGCGCACTTTCGCCGCCAGCAGCTGGAAGCCGCCGTGACGGGCGCCGACGGCGGCGAGGCTGGCGCCTTGGGCCAGGATCTTCGCCTTCACCACCTGCGCCCACAGGCGCTTCTTCAGGGGCAGGGAGGCGGCGATCTGGTCGGCGATGCGGCCCGCTTGCTGATGGTGTCCCTCCACCGGCCAGACGATTGCCTCCGGCCGGTGATGGGCCCCGCACAGCACGACGGGCACGCCCCGCCGCGACAGCTCCACGAGGATGTTGTTGGTGAAGCCGAGGCCATGGGCATTGGCGACCACGGCCGCGATACTGTCCAGCGGCACGCGGCCCACCTCCTCGCCCTTGTCCGAGACGGTCAGGAACCCCCGGTCGAGGGCGAGGAAACGGCCGTCACTCGCGATTTCAACGACGCGGCCGATCATCGCGCTGTTCCCGGTTCAGGATGTGGCGCAGGCCTTCTTCCGGCGGGATGCGCCAGATCGTGCCGAGTTCGTCCACTCGCACCCGTTCGGCGTTCATGTGTTTTAGTGCCGAGTATCGTTTACGTATCCATTCAAAGGAGTCATCCGGATTTGCGTGTCGGTCAGCCAATTTTCCAGCCTCGAAATGATCTGCCATTCGCAATTCACTGCTGGAAGGCTCCAGACGCCTCACGACTACGATTTTGTGCTGGCCATTGATTTCGATGCGCAGCAAATCGCCCTTGAACACCCGCATGATGAAACGAAGGCCGGCATCGTCACGCCAGGCCTGCCGGTAATCCGGGCGGTTGGCGGCGAAGACCGTGGTCACCTCGCCGATCCAGCGGCCGTCCGCCGTCTCCAGAATGTCGATGAAGGCATTCTCGCCCGCGGCATAGGCCTTGTAGGGCACGCCGTCCGGCCCCTTGATCGGCACCAGATAGTCCGCCTTCTCGGGCTTCAGCAGGCGGACGTGGCGGATGCCGTCGCGGACATGCGGGTCGCGGTCGCGTACTTCGGCCGCGAAATCCTGCAGGGCCTGGTCGAGCTTGATGCCCGATGCCTTGGCGGTCGCCCAATACACCGCCACCATGTCGCGCAGGCGGCGGTCGCGGATATTGCCGATTTCCTTCTCGGTCAGGCTGGTGAAGGCCTTGCGGTAGACAAGGTTCTTGCCCCCTTCCGCTGCCGGATCGCGCACGAGGCCATAGGCCGTGTCCTCGTGCAGGCGGCCGGCGGTGCCGTGTTCCGGCTTGTGCGAGACGGTCATCGTGTTCCGCCAGCGCAGCACCTGGTCGCGGAAGCCCGGCCAGGGTTCCGGCACGATGATCCGGTCCTGCTCCTCGACGAAGGCCGAGGCCATGGCTTGCAGCAGGCTGCGGCTGGTCAGGGCGGCGACCAGCGCGTCGATGCCGTGGTGGCGGTGGTCGTTGCGGTCCTTGGCGTCGGAGAAGTTCAGGCCCCATTTCGCCCGGATGAGCGCGGTCAATCGGCCGGGGATGACCCAGACCTTGTTGGGGTCGCAGACCGCGCCCATGTAATCCTTGGCCATGCGGGCCAGCCAGCCGGTCTCGTTCAGTTGCCGGGCGAGGAAGCCGCCCTCCCGGTCCGCCCGTTCCAGCGCGTCGGGGGCGAAGCGCCAGCGCTTGTTGCGGGGCAAAAGCGCGGCGCGGGCCACGATGTCCGACCAGAGGTAAGATTTGCCCTCGATCGTCGGGCTGTTGCCGAAGGCCTGATGGGGCGTTTTCCGGCCCTTGTGGCGATTGGCATAGCGCATGGCCACGGTCTTGTTCGCCGGACTGTCGTCGAAACTGATCTGGAAGGGGATCAGATGTTCGATCTCCACCGCGTCGGACAGCAGGGTCTCGACCGAAATCCGCTCGCCACTGAAGGGGCAATGGCGGTCGGCTGGATCGTTGCGGTTCAACTCCTCCCACAGGCGCAGTTTCAGCAGGTTGCGGTGATTGACCGCCTGACCCAACTTCGTCAATTCCTCGCGGCGCAGATCGTTGCGCCGCTGGTTCTTGGCTTGCTCCTGTTCGATCTCCTTCAGCTTCTGGGGCGAGTAGCGGAATTCCCGCGTCATCTCGACGACGACTTCGGCGGGCGGGCCGAAGCGTTCGATCAGCGCGTTGACGAGGCGACGCAACTGGCCAAGGCCGATATGGACCGTCGGGTTGGGCAGGCGGCCGAAACGCTTCTCCGGCGGGTCCGACGGCTCGCCGCTGCCCATCACCTCGTTCTGCAACCATTCGCCGTAATAGGGCAGGCGGTCCCGCTGCTCCCCGGTCGGGCGGGGCGAATGGGCGGTGCCGAGGCCAGTGATGCAGGCCTTGTCATAGGGCAGGCCCTTTTCCATCTCGGGCAGGATCGCCTTGATCGCGCGCAGGCCGAGGCGGGAATAGCCGTCGGGCAGCAGCGTGCCGGCGATCTTCTCCGCCACCTCCGCATCGACGCCGGTTTCCGCCCGCAGCCAGTCGATCAGGCGGCTCTCGTCCTCCTCCTCGATCAGGCGGGTGACGATCTCGATCTGCCGCTCCAGGGGAAACGCGCGCCAGGCCTTGCCGAATAGCTTGCCGTTCACTAGGCACTTGGCCGTCTCGTCGCCCTTCAACTCTTTGCGCTTCTCGCTTTCCAGATTGAAGCGGCTGCCGGACGGCAGTTTCAGCAAGGCGCGCATCTTGTCGAAGGACACGCCATTCGAGCCCAGAAGCGCGAGGGCGATACGGTCGCCCTCCTCGATGCTCAGGGCGCGGTCGGCCTGGCCGGCGATCTGGACACGCAGGTTGCGCACCTCCTGCCAGATGCGGAAACGCTGGGCCAGCGGATGGGCGCGCGGGCAGCGGAAGCCCTCTGCATCGTCGCGGGCCACGGCGGGCGACAGGCTGCATTTGCCGGCCGGCACCGGCTTCAGGGGACGCTGGAAGAAGATCAGCCGGTGCAGCCGGTCATGGGCCGCCGCCGTCATCTCGGGATGATGGGGCGCCTGCGCCGCCCAGATCGCCTCGAACTCCGCCTCGACCATGTCGCGCATCGGATAGAAATCATAGGACGCCTTGGCGCCGCTGCCCTGCATCCGGGTACGCACCGGCAGCCGCGCCGCCTTCCGCCCCGCCAGATAATGGCCGAGGCTGGGGGCGTTTGCTGCTTTCATCGCCTCTTCCAGCCGCCCGGCCGCCTGCTTGATCAGGCCGGATTCGCCGTCGGCCTTGTCGGACTTGCGGTTCGACTTGAAGCCGCGCCGCTGGTCGAGGTGGAAGATCGCCCGGCCGATCTGGCCGAGGGGCAGGGGCCCCGCGAGCGCCGCCGCCCGCAAGCCATAAGGGTCGAGCGGCTCCAGCGCCTTCCGCGCCGCTGCTTCCGCCGGCATCAACCCGCTCTCGATCAGCGCCGCCATCAGCCGGGTGCGCCGCCGCACGAAACGGTCGCGCCGCCGCCGCATTCCCCGCGCCAGACGCCGTGCCATGGCATTCGACTCGCGCGAACGCTCGTCCCGCCCGTCGGGGAAGATGCGGACCCCGCCGGGGCCGAGTTCGACCGGCTCGCCCACGGCATCGAGCCAGACCATGAACCAGCCGATGGAATTGGAGCCGAGATCGAGGCCGAGGCGGTAGGGACGGGCAGCGCTCATGAATCGTCTTCCGGTTGTCGTTCTTGTTTCCGTGCCCCCAGCGTGCCGGTTGACAGCCACAGGTCAAAGTGGAAAACTCGTCTCACTGTCGATTAATGGTTGGCCAAACACCTGAAATTCCTTAGCGGTCTGGTGACTGGGGGCATCCGTTAACAAGCCGAACAGGCACCAAATGGGGACGGGCTGCGGCCTGTCCCCTTCTTGTTTTGGGGGCATGACTTCCGGGCTTGATCGGGACCGGTCCGGCGGTTAAGCCGGGCTTGCGCCATCAGGGGAGCCTGCCTCGTGCCATCCGTGCTTTTCGTCTGTCTCGGGAATATCTGCCGCTCGCCGCTGGCCGAGGGGGCCTTGCGCCATCTGGCGGCGCGGGACGGGGTGGCGGTGACGGTCGATTCCGCCGGCACCGGCGGCTGGCATGTCGGCGAGGCGCCGGACCCGAGGGCGCAGGCGGTGGCGCGGCGCCATGGCGTCGAGATCGGGACCTTGCGCGGGCGGCAGGTCACGGCCGGGGATTTCCGGCGCTTCGACCACGTCGTCGCCCTCGACCATGACAATCTCGCCGCCTTGCGCCGGCTGCGCCCGGCGGACGGAGGGGCACTTCTGTCGCTGCTGCTCGATCACGTGCCGGGGCGGCAGGGCCAAGCGGTGGCCGATCCCTATTATGGCGGCGAGCGCGATTTCGAAATCGCCTGGGCCGATGTCTGCGCCGGGGCGGAAGGCCTGCTGCGCCTGATCCGGGGCGCCTGACCTCAGGCCCTGCTGCGGAGGATGCGGCGCAGGGCGAGGATCAGCAGAAGCGGCAAGCCGGCCACCCCGCCGACCAGCGCCGCCACGGCGCCGTTCCGCAACAGGCGCGGCAGGGCGGTATCCGCCTCCAGTCGCTGCCAGTCCGCCTCGTCCTTGGGGGCGGGCAGGGGCAGGGGGGCGAAGCCGATGTCGATGCCCCGGATCTGCGCCGGCGGCAGATAGATCGTGACATAGCCCGGCCGCACGCTGGCCCGCCCGGGCAGCCGCGACCAGTCGATCAGCGGCGCCGCCAGGGCGACGACCACGGTGCCGAAGGCCAGCGCGGCGACGAGGGCGATCTCGATCAGGCGGGGGCGGCGGGTCACGGCGGGCAACCGTATTCCTTGCGGAAGTGGCCGATCAGATCGGCGAAACTGTTCATGCCCGGCGGCAGATTGGGTTTCCGGTCGGGATGGAGCGCGGTCTGTTTATCGCTCGCCGCGAGGCTGCGGGTCAGCGACGCGCACGCGGCGGCCGTGTCGTCCAGATCATGTTCGATGCGCGCTTCCCCCATGGCGGTGTTGGACAGACGGTCGAAAATATTCAGCTGGGCAAAGAGCGTGCTGGCCTCGCGCATTTCGCCCAGCGCCCGCTTCAGACGCTCGGGCGATGCCGGGGCCTGCGCGCCGCCCGGATTGGCGATGATCGCATCGGTGCCCGGCGTGCTGAGGAAATAGGCGTATTCGCGGTGGGCGAGGGCGAGACCCTGCGCATCGCCGCTCTCCCGATAGGTCGCCATGGCTTCCTGAATCAGGCGCTCCGCCTGGGCCGGGCGGCCTTCCACGCTGAACAGCTGACGGGCCTGCTGCAATTTTACGGCCGGATCATCGGTGGCGGGCACGTCCGCGGCCGCGCAGCCCGCGAGCAGGACGGTGGCCAGCAGGGCCAGGATGTGGTTTCTCATGCGGCCCCTCCGTGATCGCGACAGCCGCAGATTGTGGCCGGCCGGCGGGTGAGGCAAGGGGCTTCAGCGCGCGGACAGCGTGCCGAGGTCGGGGGCGGTCAGGTCGCGGCCGGCCAGATCGGCGAGCGTGACCGCGCCATCCTTGTCGGTGTCGAGAAAGGCGAAATGGGCGAGGGCGGCCTTGTTCGCTTCCCGCCCGTCGAGGACGCCGTCGCGGTTGAGGTCGAGGCGCTTGAACTGCGCGCTCACCTGTTTCCGGCTCTGCGCGCCGGGGGCGAGCTTTTCCTGCAAGGCCAGGGCTTCGGCCAGACTGACCCGGGCATCGCCATTGGTATCGGCGGCGGCGAAGAGCCGGTCGACGAATTGATCCGCCTCGGCATCGTCAATCCGCCCGTCGGCGTTGCGGTCGACGGCGACGAAGAGCAGGCGCAGGCCAAGCGGCACGCTGCCGCCGGGAGGCGGATTGGCGGCCAGGGCCGGCGTCGCGAGGAGGAAGCCGAGAAGGGGCAGGGCGCGAATGATCATGCCCCGACCATCTGCCCGCCGCCGCCGCCGGTCAAGCCCCGCCAATCAAGCCCTGCCGCGCAGCGCGTGGGCGCGCAGCAGCAGATAGAAGGCGAAACCGGTGGCGACACCCGGCGCGACGCCGAGCGCGAGGGCGATCCAGCCATGGCGGATGCCGAGCGTCTGCCGCTCCCACAGGACGAAGACGGCGAGCACGGCCCAGCAGGTCAGCACGTCGAGCGAATAGCCGGTCGAATAGGGATTGACGAACCCCTGGCCGAGCGCGCCGAGGATATCCGGGTTCGCGATCAGCGGCGGCAGGCAGATGACCGCGAAGGCCACGGCGAAGCCGAGACCGAGCAAAACCAGCACCGCCTTGTAGAGACCGTCGTTCATGTTTCTCTCCCCTTGCCGCGCTCTCGTTTCCTGCGGCAGAATGTGACGAATAATCACAATAACCGCCTGCATCGACAAGGGCGGGGGAGAGGAAACATGTACGACTATGTCATCGTCGGCGCGGGCTCCGCCGGCTGCGTCCTCGCGCATCGCCTGTCGGCCGACCCCGCCGTGAAGGTCGCTCTGCTGGAGGCGGGCGGCAAGGACTGGAATCCCTTCATCCACATGCCGACGGGCATGAAGGTGCTGGTCGGCGGCAAATCGGTGAACTGGCATTTCGAGACCGAGCCGCAGGCCCATCTGGACGGGCGGCGCCTGTTCTGGCCGCGCGGCAAGGTGCTCGGCGGCTCCTCCGCGATCAATGGCATGGTCTATATAAGGGGCCACCGTTCCGATTACGACAATTGGGCGCAGGCCGGCTGTCGTGGCTGGTCGTGGGACGAGGTGCTGCCCTATTTCATGCGCTCCGAACACAACGAGCGCGGGGCGGATGCGTCGCACGGTCAGGGCGGCCCCCTGAACGTGCAGGATTTCGCCGAACCCAATCCCCTCGTCGATGTCTTCATCAAGGCGGGCAAGCAAGCCGGGCTGCCCCATACCGCCGATTTCAACGACGGCGACCATCTGCATGGCGTCGGCGTCTATCAGCGAACCTGCAAGAACAACCGCCGCTGGTCGACCGCGCGCGCCTTCCTCGGCGCCTCCGAAGGGCGGACGAACCTCACCGTGATCACGCGGGCGCAGGCGACAAAGGTGCTGGTCGAGGGCGGCCGCGCCACCGGGGTCGAGATCGCCCGAGGCGGCCGGCGCGAGGTGGTGCGGGCGTCGCGGGAGGTGATCCTGTCCGGTGGGGCGGTGAATTCGCCCCAGCTCCTCCTCCTCTCCGGCATCGGCCCGGGGCAGGAGATTCGCCGCCACGGCATTCCCGTCGTCCTCGACCTGCCGGGGGTGGGGCGGAACCTGCAGGATCACCTCGGCATCGGGCTCTATTACGATTGCCCGGCCGGTGTTTCTTACGACGAGCTGCTGACGCCCTGGGGCCAGATCCGCACGCTGGCGAAATATGTCTTCACCAAGAAGGGCGCGGGGGCGAGCCACGGTTTCGAATCCGGGGTCTATGCCTCGTCCCGCCCGGGGCTGGAGGCGCCGGACCTGCAGGGTTTCTTCCTGTCCAGCCTCGCCGTCGATCATGGCCGCCAGCATCTGGGCGGCAAGGGTTCGCAGCTCGATTTCTATCCGGTGCGGCCGGCCTCGCGCGGCTTCCTCGGCCTGCATTCGGCCGATCCGCTGGCCGCGCCGCTCATCCAGCCGAATTACCTGGAGGCGCCGGAAGACCTCGAGGTGATGGTCGAGAGCATCCTGATCGGACGCGAGATTTTCGCCGCCAGGGCCTTCGATGGCTATCGCGGGCGGGAAGTCCGGCCCGGCCCCGATTGCTCGAGCCGCGAGGCGATCCGCCGTTACATCAGGGCCAAGGCGGAAACCGCCTATCACCCGGTGGGCACGGCGCGCATGGGCACCGATCCGATGGCCGTGGTCTCGCCCGAGTTGAAAGTGCACGGCATCGAGGGCCTGCGCGTCGTCGATGCCTCGATCATGCCGAATGTCGTCTCGGGCAATACCAACGCGCCGACGATCATGATCGCGGAAAAGGCGGCGGACATGATCCTCGGCCGGGCGGCCCCGGCAGTCCGGGCCGCAGCCTGACGGGCGGGGTCAGGCGCCTTCGGCATCCCGAAGACGCTTGTAACCCGGCGGCCTTTGCCGCCAGAACTCAGGCGCCTTCGGCGTCCCGAAGACGCTTGTAACCCGGCGGCCTTTGCCGCCAGAACTCAGGCGCCTTCGGCGTCCCGAAGGCGCTTGTAGAAGGTCGCCATGGCTTCCGTCCGTGGTCCCGGCTTGCCGGTGCCGATGGGTTTGCCGTCCAGCTTGGTCGCCGGGGTCACGCCGCCGAAGGTGCCGGTGACGAAGGCCTCGTCGGCGTTGGCGACATCGGACAGGGTGAAATTGCGCAGCTCGATCGGGATGTTGTTGGCGCGCGCCTGTTCGATGACATGGGCCCGGGTGATGCCGTTGAAGCAGTAGTCCCCGGTCGAGGTCAGGATCACGCCGCGCTTCACCATGAAGAAATTGGTCGCGTTGCAGCTCGAGACGAAGCCCTGCGGGTCGAGCATCAGGGCCTCGTCCGCGCCTGCCTTGATGGCATGGTTGAGGGCGATGATCAGGTTCAGGCGCGAATGGCTGTTCAGGCGCATGTCGAACATATCGGCCGGGGTGCAGCGGATCGGGGTCGAGGCGAGGTGCAGGCCGCGCTTGAACAGGGCAGGGGCCGGCTCCTTCCATTCCGCGACGATGACGAGGGTGGCCGGTCCCACGGTCATGCGCGGATCCTGGTTCGGCGTCTTCTTCAGGCCGCGCGTGACCATCAGGCGGATATGCACGCCGTCGACCATGTCGTTGGCGACCACGGTCTCGTAAAGCGCGGCGGCGAGTTCGATCCGGCTGCGGCCGATGTCGAGGTCGATGGCGCGGGCCCCGGCGAACAGCCGGTCGAGATGGCGTTCCATGAAGGCGACGCGGCCACGCACCAGCCGGAAGCCTTCCCACACCCCGTCGCCCAGCACGAAGCCCGCGTCGAAGACCGAGACCCTGGCCTCGCTCCGCGGCACCAGCTGCCCGTTCACATGGACGAGGACGGTCTCGTTGCGCGGATCGTCGGCGTAGGACTGGCTGCCGATGGACATGTCATGCTGCTCCGGTCAGGCGGTGGGCGCGCAGGCGCTCGTAATAGGGGCGGGCTTCGTCGATCAGGGCTTCATGCCCGGGCGGTGGCGGTTTCGCCGGGCTGGGCGGGGCGAAGCCGGTGGAGGCTTCGACGGCGGCATACCAGTGCGGGGCCCAGACCCCGTCCGTCGCCCTGCGGCCGGCGGGCCAGGACAGCATCGCGGGATCGAAGGCAATGCCGATGGCGGCGCAAAGCGCGGTCAGCAAGGCGCGGGGATCGGCCTGGATGTCGCGCCCCTCGATCACCGGCGGGGCTTGGCCGAGCCGGTCGGCCGCACGCTCGAAAATCTCCGCCTGCTCGCGGATGCCGATATCGGCGAGGCTGACGCTGTCGCGCTTCTCGAGATAGGAGGCGACGACTTCCGCCGGATCGCGGATCAGGAAGCAATTGACCACACGGTCGAGCCAGCCCCGGTCGATGACCGGCAGCAGGTGGTGGGTCATGTGCTTCTGGTAATGCACGGTGCCACGGGCGATGGGGGCTTCGGTCAGGTCGCGCACGACCGCGCGCCAGTCGCAGTTCATGGCGGCGACGATCGCGTCCCGGCCCGGATGCTCGATCCCGGTCGCCGCCAGGTAATGACCGTAGAGCGGCTCGTCGACCACGGTGGTATCGGCCCGGTTCTCGAAGGCGCGCATCATGGCGGTCGAGATGTTGCGGGGACCGGACCACATGGCAATGCGGAGCGGGGCATTGCGCAGCGGGAGGGCGGAAGTCGGTTCGCTGGACAAGTCGGAGGACACCGGCGTCAGTGGGCGATGGCGGCAGTATTGCCGAGTCCGGCCCGGCGCTCCACCCCCGCGGGGACGGGAAAGTGAGGTTTGCGTGCAACACATGGGCGCGTGCGTCGGGCGGACGGGAACTTGCCGCAGCTTCGCCGCATTTCATCCCGCAAGCGACGGCCAGTGCGGCCGGACTAACGGGACTGCAAAGATGGCGCAACGCATTCTGGTGGTCGAGGACGAGGCTTTCATTGCCTTCTATCTCGATTCCGTGCTGACCGATGCCGGTTACGAAGTGATCGGCCCGGTCGACGACGCCCGCGTCGCCATGCGCCTCGCCGCCGAGGAGAGGCCCGATCTCGCCCTGATGGACATCCGGCTGAAGGGCGATATCGACGGCGTTCACGCCACGAGGCATCTGGTACAGGATCTTGGCGTGCCTGTCGTCGTGGTCAGTGCCAATGCGCCCCAGTCGATGGACGATCTGCGCCCCTTGACATCCCATATTCTGGGAAAGCCGGTCGCTTCCGAGGAGCTGGTCGAAACCGTGCGCAGCGCCCTCGCCAGTTAAGGCGGGGGCAAGGCCTTCTAGACCCTGCCCATGAGGGAAAATTCATTGTAAGACAAGGGCATGAAGTCGATGTCCGTCGGGGCGGAGCATGTCGAGGGGGCCGAGGCCCCGGTGCTGTCGTCCGCTGAATCCGTTGCAGGGGCAGCCCATAGGCCGGCGCTTTACATGCTGGGCATCGTCGGCCTCTGCCTTGCCGCCATCGTCGTCACCCTCGTTCTTTCGCTTCATCAGCCGTGGCTGGGGCTTCGCTTCGGCGAAACGGCCGACGGCGGCGTCGTCGTCACCGAGGTCACTGAAGATGGACCCGGCGCCGCCATCCGGCCGGGCAGTCGCGTGGTCACCCTGCGCGGTGCGACCGGCGCCCCGATCGCCCTCGAAGCCGGCGACATCATTCACGAACCCGACGTCCTCGGCACCTATGCCGAGGTGGAGCGTTTCCTGCACCGCCAGGATCAGCTGTCCGCCATGCTGCATGGCGGGGAGATCGCCATCGGTCTCGACGGCGGGCAGGTCGTGACGGTGCGCCCCACCGACCGGCCGTTGCAGGATCTTCCGGCCGATTTCTGGGTGCAATTGCTGACTGGCGCCGGGTCGCTGCTGATTTGCGGCTGGGTCTATGCCATCCGGCCGCGGGACTGGCCGCCCCGCCTGTTCATGATCAGCGGTATCGCCATGGTGCTGTCGGCCCATGCGGCGGCGATCTACAGTTCGCGCGAACTCGCCATCGGCAGTGACCTGTTCCGCGTCCTCTCGGCACTGAATTTCGTCGGCTCGCTCGGCTTCGGCGGCACAGCCATGGCCCTGTTCCTGCTTTACCCCAGGCCGCTGGTCCGGCCCGCGCTCCTGCTGGCCATTCCAGCCGTGCTGGTGCCCGTGGTCGTGCTCGACGTGCTGCGGGTGCCGGAGAACCAGAGCCTGCTGCGCTATGTCCCCATCGCGGCGACCATGGCGATGATCGTCGCCTTTGTCGCCACCCAATGGTTCGCGACCCGGCGCGACGCGGCGGCGCGGGCGGCGCTGCGCTGGCTGGGGCTGACGATTTCGATCGGTGCCGGCTGTTTCATCCTGGTGATCGCGGCCCCGGCACTGTCGGGATTCGAACCCGTGATGTCCCAGGGTTACGCCTTCGGCTTCTTCCTGCTGATCTATCTCGGCATCGCGCTCGGGCTTCGGCGCTACCGGCTGTTCGCCATCGGCGAATGGTCATTCCGGGTGCTGTTCTATGGCGGCGCGGTCTTCGCCATGCTGTTGCTCGACGCCGGCCTCATCTATCTGCTGCAGCTCGGTCACGAGTCGTCGCTGGGTCTTTCGCTCATCCTTGTCGCCTTCCTTTATCTGCCGCTGCGCGATTACCTGTGGCGGCGCACGGTGGCGCGAAAGCGGATGCCGGAAGCGGAATTGTTCCGTGCTGTGGTCGAGGTCGCCTTTTCCGCTTCTCCGGCCGAGCGGGCGGGGCGTTGGCAGAAGCTGCTGGTCCGGCTGTTCGATCCGCTCGAGGTCCAGTCGATCCGCGATCCGGTCGGCACTGTCCGCCTGCTGAACGATGGCACCGAAATGCGGCTGCCGCCGACCGCCGACGGGCCGGCGCTGATGCTGCGCCATCCCTTCGGCGGGCGCTCGCTGTTCTCGCCCGTTCATCTTGGCCTTGCCCGCCAGATCACCCATCTGCTGGCCGAGGCCGAAGTGGGGCGCCATGCCTATGAGCGGGGCGCGACCGAGGAGCGGCAGCGCATTTCCCGCGATCTGCACGACGATGTCGGCGCCCGCCTGCTGTCGGGCCTGCATCGCGGCGATATCGGCGAGACACGGAAAATCCTGCGCGAGGCCATCGCCGACATCAGGACCATTGCCGGCGCCCTCGCCGGGGACCGGCTGCCGCTGTCGTCGGTCCTTGCCGACCTTCGGCACGAGACAGCGCAACGGGTCGAGGCGGCGGGCCTCGCCCTCGACTGGCCGCTGGCGGACGAGGCGCAATTGCCCGAGGTCATGGTCGATTACGCGCTGTACCGCCACCTCGTGTCGGCGGTGCGCGAAGTGATCAGCAACTGCCTGCGCCACGCCAGCGCACAGCGCATTTCCGTCGCCATCGACTGGGATAACCGGCGACTGCGGGCCAGCATCGCCGACGACGGGGTCGGTCTTGGTGGCAAGGGCTCGGGCAATGGCCTGCGCAACCTCTCCGATCGCATGAGGGACATCGGCGGCTGGATCGACTTTCCGCCGGTGGAGGCGGGAACGCGGGTCACGCTCGCCATTCCGCTGCACGCCAAGGCGGGCGCCGCGTGACGCCGGATGGCCCTTATCGCCTCGGCCTTGTGATCGAGGATCAGCCGGACACGCGCGCCGCCCTGGTCGCGGTGTTGCACGAGACCTTTCCGGGCATCGACATTCATGCCTTCGAGACCCTGGGCGCGGCGCGGGGCTGGATCGCCGGCCATCTGCAGGCGGAAAGCGCGGCCATCGCGCTTGTCGATCTCGCGCTGCCGGACGGCTCGGGTATCGAGCTTCTGCATCTGCTCGCCGGGGGTTATCCAAGGGTGATGCCGGTGGTGACAACCATCTTCGACGACGATGCCCATCTGTTCGAGGCGCTGGCCGCCGGGGCGCAGGGCTATCTGCTCAAGGATCTCGATGCTGGTGTCCTCGGCCGCTATCTGCGCCGGATGCGTCAGGGCGAGCCGCCGTTGTCGCCCTCCATCGCGCGGCGGATGCTGGGTCATTTCCGCGTGTCCTCGCCCACGGCGATGCCGGCGCCGATGCTCGACGAGGTCGCCCTGACCAAGCGGGAAATCGAGGTGCTGCAACTGATCGGCCGGGGTCTTCGGGTCGGCGAGGCGGCGGGCGTGCTCGGTCTCGCCGACCAGACGGTGGCCGGCTATGTGAAGAGCATCTATCGCAAGCTGCAGGTCTCGTCGCGGGCCGAAGCGGCGCTGGAGGCGGCCCGGCGCGGCCTGGTCTGACCCCCTGAATACCCCTGTTCCGGGGATACCGGCGCGGCGCGGCCTGGCGTAGCTTCAATTTCGGCAGAACTGCCTGCCATCGATGTGCCGTTTCGCATCGTGGTGCCGGGTCGATCGACGCCGCTTTCCTGTGCCGGGGGGCAAGGAAAGCCGATCCTCGAAGCCATGATGTCGAAAGCCTGTCCGGGCGCGATGCCCCCGCGTGAGGACAGAGCTGGCTGCCGGGGGGCGGCCAAGGCCATCGGTGGGCGGCAGGTGCCAACGTGGGCGGGAGGTTCGACCTCCCGCCTTTTCTTTTGCTGTTTTTGTTCAGGCCGCCGAGCGGACGGCGGCGATGATGCGGTCCTGCGCTTCTTCGGTCAGATAGGGATGCATCGGCAGGCTGAGCACCTGGGCCGAGAGCCGCTCCGACACCGGCACGCCGCCGGGGCCAGTCGGGAAATGCTTGTAGCCTTCCTGATGGCTGAGCGGGATCGGGTAATAGATCGCGGTCGGCACGCCGGCTTCCTTGCAGGCGGCGGCGACCTTGGCGCGGTCTTCCAGCAGCAAGGTATATTGCGCCCAGACGCTGGTCGCGCCCGCCATCAGGCGCGGCACCTTGGCGACATCCTGCAGGCCTTCGTTATAGCGGTCGGCGACACGCTGGCGGGCCTCGATCTCGGCCGGGAAGATTTTCAGCTTCTCGATCAGAACGGCGGCCTGGATGGTGTCGAGGCGGCCGTTGATGCCGATGCGGACATTCTCGTATTTGTCGCTGCCCTGACCGTGGATGCGGACCGAGCGCAGGATTTCGATCAGCTCGTCATCGTCGGTGAAGACGGCGCCGCCGTCGCCATAGCAGCCAAGGGGCTTCGCCGGGAAGAAACTGGTCGCCGTGGCGACACCATAAGTGCCGACGGCGCGGTTGTTCAGCTTGGCGCCGAAGCTCTGCGCCGCGTCGGACATCAGCCACAGGCCTTCCGCCTCGGCGATGGGCAGGATGGCCTGATAATCGGCGGGCTGGCCGAACAGGTCGACGGGAATGACCGCGACGGGGCGCAGGCCATTGTTCCGCGCCCATTTGATCGAGGCGGCGAGATGGGCCGGGTCCATGTTGAACGTGTCTTCGAGCACATCGACGAAGACCGGCGTCGCCCCGACCCAGGCCACCACTTCGGCGGTGGCGACGAAGGTGAAGGCGGGCACGAAGACGGCATCGCCCGGCCCGACACCCTTCGCCATCAACACAAGGCCGAGGGCATCGGTGCCATTGGCGCAGGACAGGACATGCTTCGCGCCGCAAAATTCGCCGAGCTGCTTCTCGAGTTCGGTCACCTCCGGCCCCATGATATAGGCGCCGGAATGCACCACCTTCAAAATCGCCTCGTCGACGGCGGCACCCATGGCGAGGCGCTGGGACTGCAGGTCGATGAAGGGGATGGGGGCGGTGGTCATGGTCACTTCCTTCGAGTCTCGAAGCGGCTAGTGTGTGCCACAGGGTTTGGACCAACTGCGGCAAGGCCGCAAGTCCAAGCCTTGCATGGCTGATCGGGTGAATTGAATGCGCAGGATCGTGGGAATGGCTCGCCTTGTCGGGGCCGGCATGGCGCTGACGGTAGTCGTCGGTCAAAGCGCGCTGGCCGACGAGACATGGTCGTTGGGCAGGCCGGGCGGAAGCATGCTCGGCCAGGCCAGGATGACATGCGCTGCCAATGATCTGGGCCGATTGAGCCTGTTCGACCGCTATGGCGGTGAGCTGGGGTCGGCGGCGGTCGAGGGGTGTCCGCGGTTGTTCTCGCCTTTGCCCCTCGATGACGCGGCGGGCGGCGCGGCGCTGATCGTCGCCGGGGACGATCAGGCGATCTCGCTTCTTGTCGCGCTGACACCGAGCGGTGGCATGGTGCTGCCGGTGGATAATCCGGGCGTGGTCGTCCGGGCGGCGGAAACCGACGGGGAGGGGCGAGTGCTGTCGATCACCTTCGCGCGCAAGGCGCCGCAGGGCGAGGAAGTCCGGACGACCTGCCGCCTGACCGATGTCGCCGCCGCGCTTGCCTGCATCGACGGCGTGTAAGTCCGATGACGCGAGTCTTTACCGCTATCCCGCTGCTGATCGCGGCCATCGCCGCCTTTGTCGCCTGGTGGTTTCTGGCGGGGTTCGGCGACGCGCCGCCGGCCACGCTTCTGCTGCCTCGCGAGCAGACGCAAGTCTGGTTCGCAGACGCGCGCCTCGTTTCGCAGAAAGCCAATTACGAGAGTTATCGGCTGGATATCGACGTTGTGAATGTCGGGACGGAGGCCAAAGTCCTTGGCTATGAGTGGGAACAATCGCTGGCCGATGTCGCACGTGTGCTGGGCGACGAGATCGAGGATGGCTTCATGGAAGTCCGCTTCGACCCGGAACGGCCCGATATCGCCTATCGGGGAACGGTCTCCCTGTTCCAGCTCGCCGGCGGTCTGTTCGCGCTCGCCATTTTCCTGTTGATGCTGCCGGTCGGCGTGACCGTGCTGCTGGCCGTCGCGACGTCGTCGAGCCGTGATTTGCGCCTGCCGCTGCGTCTCTATGCCGTCGGGGTCGGGGCGCTGTCGGTCGTTCTCGGCCTTGGTATCGCCTGGTCTTTCGCGACCGAGAGACCGGTCCGCCTGCTCGACCGTTTCACCTCTGACGTTCAGACCGCCGTCGTCGAGTACGCGGGCTGGCGCCGGCAAAGTCTCGTCAGCGCGGCGCCCAGCCGGCCCCAGCTGCTGAGGCCAGAAATCTCCGTGAGCCTGGCGACACGGAGCGCGCCGCAAGCGCTTCGCGGGCTGGACGCGGTGCTGGCGCTGCCGGGCGAGACCCCGCCGCTGCCCCTGCAACCGGGGCAGGAGGTGCGGGTGACGATCTTTCCGGGCGACGATGCGCGCCTGGTGAGCTGGCCACTGAGGCCGCTGAGCGGTGTCGGCATCGGTTTGGGGGTCGCGCTCTTCGGCGGCATCGCCGGTTTCGGGGCCGCGATCCGTCTGCGCCGGCCGAGGCGCGCGCCGGTGTCTCGTCCCCGCAGCCCGCTCAGGCGGATCGGCGGCTGAACCAGTGTTGCAGGGCGATTGAGGCGGCGACGGTGGCGTTGAGGGATTCGACGGCGCCGCTGGTCGGGATCGCCAGCCGCCGGGCGGCGAGGCTGTCGGGCAGGCCCTGACCTTCCTCGCCGAGGACGAGGCGGAGGTCGTCCGGCCAGGCGAAGACGGTCAGATCGTGGCCGCCGCCGTCGAGCGCGAAGAGCGGACCGGTCGCGCCGTCCAGCGCCTTCCAGCCGGCGAGACGGCGGAATTCCAGCCGGAACACGGCATTGGCGGCGGCGCGCAGGCATTTCGGATGAAACGGATGGGCGCAATCGGGCAGCAGCAGCACCCGGCGCACCCCAAAGGCGGCGGCGCTGCGCAGCAGGGCGCCCAGATTGGCCGGATCGCCGAGGGCGCAGACGAGTTCCAGCCCCTGCGGCGCTGTCGCCGGGTCGATGGCGGGCATCTCCGGCACGGTGCCGACGAGGATCGGCAGGCCGGTGCCCGAGACGTCCAGCCGCTCGAACAGCGGGCGGGCGAGGACGTGGCGGGCGATACCCTCCGGCAACAGCGGATCGAGGGTTTCGAGGGCCGGCGTATCCGGCGCCAGCACGGCGGTGAAGCGGCCGGGCCCCGCGCGCAGCGCCTCCGGCACGGTCTTCCGCCCGGCGAGCAGGAAGGCGCCGTGCTTGCGGATGCCGCGCCCGTCCAGCAGCTTTTCCCAGGTGCGGAAACGCTCGTTCTGGGCGCTGTCGATGGCGATCGTGCGCATCGCCTCAGATCGTCATCTGGGTGCCGAGCTCGATCACCCGGTCGGACGGGATCTGGAAGAATTCCGTGGCGTCCGAGGCGTTGCGGGCAAGGGAGATATAGAGCCGGTCCTGCCACAGCGGCATGCCGCCCCGGGGGCTCGCCCGCAGCGAGCGCCTTCCGAGGAAGAAGGAGGTGCTCATGATGTCGTATTTGAGGCCGAGCTTGCGGGCGGCGGCGAGAGCCTTCGGCAGGTTCGGGCTTTCCATATAGCCGTAGGAAACCCGCATCATCATCACCCGGGGGCTGAGCGACTGCACCGAGACCCGGGATTCGGGGTCGATATAGGGCTCCTGCGCCGCCTCGATGGTGACGATGACATTCTGGTCGTGCAGCACCTTGTTGTGCTTCAGGTTGTGCATCAGGGCGACCGGGGCGACGTTGGGGGTCGAGGTCAGGAACATGGCCGTGCCGGGCACCTGATGCGGGTGGCTCTTTTCCAGCATGGCGACGACGTCGAGCAGCGGCAGGCTGTCGCGGCGCGATTTCTCGGCCAGGATCGCGGTGCCCTTGATCCAGGTGATCATCAGGACGATCAGGCTGCTGGCCATGACCAGCGGCACCCAGCCACCGTCGGCGACTTTCAGCAGATTGGCGATCATGAAGGCGAGTTCGATGGTCATGAACGGCGTCATGACCAGGATCGACAGGGCAAGTGGCCAGCGCCAGCGCGTGCGCATCACGACGAAGAGCAGCAGCGAGGTGACGACCATGCAACCGGTGATGGCAATGCCATAGGCCGCCGCCAGACGGCCGGATTCCTGGAACGCCAGGACAAGAATGATGACCGCGGCCATCATCAGCTTGTTCACCCGTGGCAGATAGATCTGCCCGGCGTGTTCGCCCGAGGTGTGGCGGATTTCCATGCGCGGCAGGATGCCGAGCTGGATGGCCTGACGGGTCAGGGAGAAGGCGCCGGTGATCACCGCCTGCGATGCGATGGTGGTTGCTGCCGTCGCGAGAAGGACGAGGGGCACCAGCCCCCACTCGGGCACCAGCAGGAAGAAGGGATTTTCGGCCGCTTCCGGGTTGGACAGGACGAGGGCGCCCTGACCGAGGTAGTTGAGGGTCAGCGCCGGAAAGACGAGACCGAGCCAGGCGACCTGAATGGGCTTACGCCCGAAATGCCCGAGGTCGGCATAAAGCGATTCCGCCCCCGTCGCCGCCAGCAGCACGGAGCCGAGGGCGATGAAACCGACCGTCCGATGCTGGATCAGGAATTCGACGCCATAAAGCGGATTGAAGGCCTTCAGTACGGCGGGCTCGTCCGCGATGTGACTAGCCCCCGCGGCCGCGAGGGCGAGGAACCAGACCACTGTGATCGGGCCGAACAGCACGGCCACCTTGGCCGTGCCCCGGCTCTGCACCAGGAACAGGCCGAGGATGATGCCGATGGTGATGGGAACGACGTAAGGATCGAAGATGGGCGTGACCAGCTTCAGACCCTCGACCGAGGACAGGACCGAGATCGCGGGCGTGATCGCCGCATCGCCGTAAAACAGCGCGGCGCCGACGACGCCGAAACCGAGAACGAAGCCGCTGCGCCGCGCCATCGCCCGGCGCGCCAGCGCCATCAGCGACAGAGCGCCGCCTTCGCCGTTGTTGTCGGCGCGCAGCACGATCAGGACATATTTGGCGCAGACGATCAGGATCAGCGACCACAGGATCAGTGACAGGACGCCCAGCACCATCGGCTCGGTGATCGCCTCGCGGCTGGCGGTATGGGCCAGAGCCTCGCGGAAGGCGTAAAGCGGGCTGGTACCGATATCGCCGTAGACGACACCGACGCTGCCGAGCGTCAGCGCCCAGAAGCGGCGTTTGCCGTTGTCGGCGCCTTGTTCGCCGTTCGGCTTGGCCTGGGCGGCGTTGCTCATCGCTTGCTCCGGTTGCTCAGGGAGATACGGGGTCGACGGGTGATCATGGCCTAGTCGATCTTGCGGCGCAGCGTGAATTATGTCCGGCCTTGGTTAACGAAGGTCTAGCCCTCGAGCTCTTCTCGCAGCATTTCGAGGGTCAGCCATTCTTCCTCGGCGGCATCGCGCTCGCTTTGCGCCGCATCAATTCGGGCCGCGGCCTTTTGAAAGCCGGCCGGGTCCTTGGCGAAGAAGCCGCTGTCGCCGAGGCGGGCCTGCAGGCGGGCGATTTCCGCCTCCAGAGCCTCGATCCGCGCGGGCAGGGTCTCGAGGGCGTGCTTTTCCTTGAACGAGAGCTTGCGCTTGGCCGCGGCCTTGGGGGCCGTGGCGGGCGCGGCGGCGGCTTTCGCCGCCGGGGCCTGTCCCTCGATTTCGCGCGCTTCGACGCCGTGGCCGCGCTGCGCCACCATGTCGCTGTAGCCGCCGGCATATTCGGTCCAGCGTCCCGGCCCCTCGTAGGCGAGAATCGAGGTCGCGATCCGGTCGAGGAAGTCGCGGTCGTGGCTGACCACCAGCACCGTGCCCTGATAATCGGCGAGGATTTCCTCGAGCAGGTCGAGGGTTTCGAGGTCGAGATCGTTGGTCGGCTCGTCGAGGACGAGGAGGTTGGACGATTTGGCCAGCGCCCGGGCGAGCATCACGCGGCCGCGCTCGCCGCCCGACAGCACGGCGAGGGGGGTGCGCGCCTGTTCGGGGCCGAACAGGAAGTCCTTCATGTAGCCGATGACATGCTTGTATTGGCCCGCGACCTCGACCTGGTCGCTGCCGCCGCCGGTCAGGGCATCCTGCAGCGTCGTCGTCGGGGCAAGGGATTCGCGCTTCTGGTCGAGGGTGACCATCTCGAGATTCGTGCCGAGACGAACCTCGCCGCCATCGGGCGCCAGCGCGCCCGTGAGCAGATTGATCAGCGTCGTCTTGCCGGCGCCATTCGGCCCGACGATGCCGAGCCGGTCGCCCCGGCGCAGGCGCAAGGACAGGTCCGTGATGATCGGCCGGCCCTCGAAGGCCTTGGAGACATGGCGGGCCTCGATCACGGTCTTGCCCGAGGTCTCGCCCTCGCCAACCGCCATCTTCACCGTGCCGACGGCCTTGCGCTCTTCCCGGCGGTCCTTGCGCATGGCGTGGAGCTGGCCGAGGCGGCGCATGTTGCGCTTGCGCCGGCCCGAGACGCCATGGCGCAGCCAGTCCAGTTCGGCGACGATCTTGCGGTCGAGCTTGTGGCGCTCCTTCTCTTCCTGTTCGAGAACGTCGTCGCGCCAGTCCTCGAAGGCGGAAAAGCCGCGCTCGGTCCGCCGCGCGATGCCCCGGTCGAGCCAGACCGTCGCCCGCGACAGGGCGGTGAGGAAGCGCCGGTCGTGGCTGATCAGCACGAGGGCGGAGCGGCAGCGGCGCAATTCCTCTTCCAGCCATTCGATGGCTGGCAGGTCCATGTGGTTGGTCGGCTCGTCGAGCAGGAGGATGTCCGGCTCCGGCGCCAGGGTGCGGGCGAGGGCGGCGCGGCGGATTTCCCCGCCCGACAGGGTGCGCGGGTCTTCCTCGCCGGTCATGCCGAGGGCTTCGAGCAGGCTGCGCGCCCGGTGATGGTCGTCGCCCGGGGCAAGGCCGTCCTCGACATAGGCGAGGGTGGTGGCGAAGCCCGACAGATCCGGCTCCTGCGGCAGGTAGCGCATGGTGATGCCGGATTGCACGATCCGCTCGCCGCGGTCGGGCTCGATCAGGCCGGCGGCGATCTTCAGCAGGGTGGACTTGCCCGAGCCGTTGCGCCCGACGAGGCACAGCCGGTCGCCTTCGCCGACGATGAGTTCGGCGCCGTCGATCACCGGCGCGCCGCCGTAACCGACATGGATATCGCGAAGCGTGAGAAGGGGAGCGGCCATGGTCGCGCCGTCAATAACGGTCCTTGGCGGCAAGATCAACCGTGCCGGCAGCGGGGACCGGCAGTGGATTTTATGACAGCAATGTTGACCTATAGCCGGAAGCGTGGCATATAGATGCGTATGGACGTGAAAGGCCATAACAAAATGACCGCCGAGAATATCATTTGGAAAGATCGTTTCGCTGACCGCGCCAGGCGCATGAACGCCTCCGAAATCCGCGAGTTGCTGAAACTGCTGGACCAGCCCGACATCATCTCCTTCGCGGGGGGGATTCCCGACCCCGCGCTGTTTCCGGCGGTGGCGATCGGCGAGGCTTACAGGTCGATCCTGAGCGATCCCGTCCGCGCGGCCCAGGCGCTGCAATATTCGGTCTCCGAGGGCTATCTGCCGCTCCGGCGCTGGATCGCCGGCCATATGGCGGAACGCGGCGTGCCCTGCGACGAGCGCAACATCATGATCACCGCCGGCTCGCAGCAAGGCCTCGATTTCATCGGCAAGCTGTTCCTGTCGCGGGGGGATACCGCCCTCGTCACCGCGCCGACCTATCTCGGCGCCCTGCAGGCCTTCAATCCCTACGAGCCGCATTACGACACGCTGATGCCCGAAGGCGGCAATCGCACGCCGGAGAGTTACCGCGACCAGGCGGCGGCGCGAGGTGGGCGGGTTGGCCTTGCCTATCTGGTGGCCGATTTCGCCAATCCGTCGGGCGAGACGGTCAGCCTCGTGGCGCGGGAAGGGCTGCTCGACCTCGCCGATGCCCTCGGCACGGTCGTGGTCGAGGATGCCGCCTATTCGGCCCTTCGTTACGACGGGGTCGAGGTGCCGGCGCTTCTCGCGCTCGACGTCGCCCGCTCCGGCGGGATCGAGCGCACGCGTACTCTATACTGCGGCACCTTCTCGAAGACGCTGGCGCCGGCCCTGCGCGTCGGTTGGGTCTGCGGCGCCTCTGCCGTCATCGCCAAGCTGGTGCTGGCCAAGCAGGCCGCCGATCTGCATTGCGCGACCATCAACCAGATGGTCATGCATCAGGTCGCGGAAGGGGGCTTCGCGGCGCAGGTCGCCCGCAACCGTGACGCCTATCGGGAGCGCCGGGACGCGATGCTGGCGGCCCTCGCCCGTCATATGCCCGAAGGCGTGTCCTGGACGCGGCCGGAAGGCGGCATGTTCGTCTGGGTCACCCTGCCGGAAGCTGTCGACGGTGCGGCCCTGCTGGCCCGATCCATCGAGGAATGTCGCGTGGCCTTCGTTCCGGGGGGCGCCTTCTATGGCGAAGGGCGGCAGGACAACAAGCTGCGCCTGTCCTATTCCCTGTCCAGCCCCGAGCAGATCGAAGCGGGCATCGGTCGTCTCGCTTCGCTCGTCGCGCGCATGGTGGCGGGTAACTGACGGCGCTTCGGCGGCGCCCCGCGATGGGGCGCCGCTATCGACACCGTTTTGGACAGAGTTGTTTTCGGGAAAATTTGGTTAATTCCAGGGATGTGCCGCAACGCAACGTAAACTTGCTGCGATGAGGCAACATGCGCGGCGGGAAATCGCCGACGAGCGCAACCACTTCGTTCAATATGGATTTTTCGACATCCGTTTTGAATTCATTTGCCCATCACATTGAACCAGAATGCCTGCGCAAATGCACTGTACTGGCGCAAAGTCCCACGAGTAAGTCCCCCGATGACGGGACTCGGGACGAACCGGACGCCTGACGGCCGGAGTCTCGCGCGCCTTCGCTGGGGCGGCTGGGGACAGTAAAGTTTGCAAGGGGCAACCAGACACCATGAACATGCGCGCGATAACTCTGTCGGCGGCATTCGTCGCCGCGACTTCGGCCGCACCTTTCGTTCTCGCACAGGACGCGGTGCCGGTTTCCCCGGATCAGTTCGGTGCCGGCAAGGGCGTTGCCGAAACCAATTTCCAGCTGGGGATTTTCGGCGGCGGTGACGAGAATGGCGGCCTCTATGGCGGCGCGCCCAGCCTCACCCTGCCGCTCGGCGACAATGTCGGCCTGCAGATCGACGGTATCGCCGGTTTCGTCGCCGACGAGGTGGGCTTCGCCGGCGGCGCGGCTCAGCTGTTCTACCGCGAACCCGAGACTTTCATGGTTGGCATCGTCGGCGCCGGCTATTTCGTCGATGACTACGAGCAGTATGCCGTCGCCGGCATCGCCGAATATTACATCGACAACATCACCCTCGAAGGCACCGCCGGTTACACCCTCGGCGAGGTCGTGCCCGACCAGTTCTATGGCCGCGCCGGCATCTCGATCTATCCGAACCCGAACCTGCGCATCGGCGGCGGCCTGATGTATTCGGACGTGGTCGGCCTCGGCGGCGACATCCAGGCCGAAGCCCTGCTGACCGACATCCCCGGCATGGCCCTGTTCGCCACCGGCGCCTTTGACGACAAGGGCGCGACCGGCTATGGCGGCGTGCGCTTCTACTTCAACAGCGCCACCAACCTGCTGAGCGACGACCGCACCAAGCAGGCGTCGACGCCGACCCTGATCGACATTCACCGCAAGCTGGTGCGGCCGAACTTCTTCCTGTCGGATCCGATCGGCTTCGGTGTCCGCCAGATCAGCCGGGCCGGCGGCGCGGCGACCGGCGGCGATCCGTTCGGCGACGTCCCGGGCGATGACGGCAACGGCAATGGTGACGGCACCACTTGCGCCGACCTGATCTGCACCGTGCAGGACACGCTGGGCGGCCTGACCGACCAGTCGTTGCTCGACCCGGTGACCGATCTCGTGAACACGCTGGTCGATCCGACCGATGGCGCGCTGTCGGCCCTGACCGGCCAGCTCGCCGATCTGACCAATGTCGACGGCGCCCTCGGCGCGGTCACCGAACTGGTCCAGGGTCTGGTCGGGACGGACAATTCGGCGCTGACGCCGCTGGTCGATGCGCTGAACGAAGTGCTCGTCGGCCTCGGTGGCGGGACCAGCCCCGAAGACATCACCGCGCAGATTTCGGCGATCCCGGGTCTCGGCGGCATCCTGGGCGGCCTGCTGCCCTGATATCGGCGGGGCGGCCTGCGTCGCCCCGACCTCTTTCCGGGACGAGCCCGGCCGGTGACGGCCGGGCTTTACCGTTTTTTCATCGCGGTGTGGCAGGCTTGGACCTGGTCCCCGCGACCCTGCGTGGGGTACCCGTTCCGGAGTGCCTTGCCCGATGGGCGCCCTAGCCCTGTTCCTGACGCCTTGGCGCAGGCTTGTCCCGATCTTCCTGTTCACGCTCCTGGGGGCGACCGCTGTCCAGGCGGATCAGGGACGCGCGACCGCTTTCGAGCGCGCCCATGCCGAGCACCTGGGCGTGGTGCGTTTCTGTGTCGATCCTGACTGGCAGCCCTTCGAATGGGTCGATGGCGAAGGCCGCCATCGCGGCATCGGCGCCGATTTGCTGGCTCTCGTCGCCCGCCGCGCAGGGCTGACGCTGGTCCTGCAGCCGACGAAGGATTGGGATGACAGTTTGGCCGCCGCTGCCGATGGCCGCTGCCGCCTGCTCAGCTTTCTCAACCGGACACCGGACCGGGAAAGCTGGCTGCTGTTCACCGAACCGGTCTTCTCGGACCCCAATGTGGTCATCACCCGCGAGGAACACGCGGCGGTGACTGACCTCCATGCCCTCGCCGGTCAGACCATGGCTCTGCCGCGAGGCACGTCCATCGAGGAAAAGGTCCGCCGAGATTACCCTGAAATCGCCATCGTGCTGACCGCGACCGAGGATGAGGCGATGCAGATGGTCTCGGAGCGGCGGGCGGACATGACGCTGCGCTCGCTCATCGTCGCGGCCTATACGATCAAGAAACAGGGACTGTTCAATCTGAAGATCGCCGGCCGGTTACCCGATTATACCAACCAGCTTCGCATCGCCGTGTCCGGGGGCGATCACGTGCTGCGCGATATCCTCGACCGCGGGGTCGCCACCCTGACCGAAGAGGACCGCGACGGGATCGTCAATCGTTACGTCTCGATCCGTGTCGAGCAGTCCTCGGAGATCGGCTTCATGCTGCGGATCGGCGCCGCCGCGCTGGGCGCGCTGCTGGTCGCCGGTGTCGTGATCTGGCGCATGAGCCGGCTCAACCGGGAACTCGCGCGCCTGTCGCGGACCGATGCCTTGACCGGCCTCGTCAACCGCAAGGCCATCGACGCCCGGCTGGAGACGGAAGTGGCACGCGCTCTGCGCCAGAAGCGGAAGCTCGCGGTGGTGATGATGGATATCGACCATTTCAAGGCTGTGAACGACGACTTCGGCCATCCCGCGGGCGACCGGGTATTGACCGGCTTCGGCCGGCTGATTGCCGCTTCCGTCCGCAGGGCCGACCTCGCCGGCCGCATGGGGGGCGAGGAATTCGTCGTCATCTGCCCGGACACCGGGGTGGATGAAGCCGTGGGCGCGGCCGAGCGTATCCGCAAGCATATGGAAGGGATGGAATTCGGGCTGGGACGGCCGGTCACGGTCAGCGCCGGGGTCGCGGTCTTGCGGCGGGGCGAAAGTGCGCAGGCGCTGCTGGCCCGCGCCGATGTCGCGCTCTATGGCGCGAAACATGCCGGGCGCAATCGCACGAAGGCCGATCCGGTCTGACGCCGGACCCTTCGCGTTGCCCAATCTGCTTGCATCCTGTGCTGATGCCTAAAAAATAACCTTAATATGGCCTGGTCGGCTTCCTGCAAGGCTTTCCATTTCCTCGGTAAGTCATTGTATACAATGACAGTATTGGAGTGCCGCGATTGGTATGGCTATTGCATACAATTTCCTTGCAACGGCGCCGGGCGCCAAGGGAAGGGCAAGGAGCGAAGAATGGCAAAGCCTCTGATGATCAATCGCCGCCGGTTTCTGCAGACGACGGCCATGGGCGCGGCCCTTGGCGTCGCAGGTACATCCTTGCCCCTGCGCCGGGCTTTCGCGGCTGATCTGACCATCGGCTTCATCTATGTCGGGCCGAAGGACGATTACGGTTACAATCAGGCCCACGCCGAAGGCGCCGCGACCCTGAAGGCGATGGAGGGCGTCACCCTGGTCGAGGAAGAAAATGTCCCCGAGACCGTCGACGTCCAGAAGACCATGGAATCCATGATCAATCTCGACGGCGCCAGGCTGCTGTTCCCGACCTCCTTCGGCTATTTCGATCCGCACATGCTGGCCATGGCGGCGAAATTCCCTGAAGTCCAGTTCCGCCACTGCGGCGGCCTGTGGACCGAGGGCAAGCACCCGAAGAACACCGGTTCCTACTTCGGTTACATCGGTCAGGGGCAATATCTGAACGGTATCGCCGCCGGTCACGCCACCAAGTCGAAGAAGATCGGCTTCGTCGCGGCCAAGCCGATTCCGCAGGTGCTGCAGAATGTGAATTCCTTCCTGCTGGGCGCCCGGTCTGTCGATCCCGCGATCACCTGTCAGGTGATCTTCACCGGTGAATGGTCGCTGGCGGTCAAGGAGGCGGAGGCGACCAATGCTCTGATCGACCAGGGCGTCGACGTCGTCACCTGCCATGTCGACAGCCCCAAGGTGGTGGTCGAGACGGCGGCCGGGCGCGGTGCCTATGTCTGCGGCTATCACGCCAATCAGGCCCCGCTCGCGCCCGAGAAATATCTGACCGGCGCGGAATGGAACTGGGCCAACGTCTACAAGATGTATGTCACCAAGCTGATGGCGGGCGAGACCCTGCCCAATTTCACCCGCGGCGGCCTGTCCGACGGTTTCGTGAAGATGAGCGCCCTCGGCCCCGCGGTGGGCGAGGCGGCGCGCAAGCAGTTCGAGGGGACCCTGGCCGAGATCATGAAAGGCGGCTTCGCCGTCTTCAAGGGTCCGCTGAAGGACAACAAGGGCAATGTCGTCGCGACCGCGGGCCAGTCCTTCGTCGAGACCGCGATCGAACTCGAGAGCATGGGTTACCTCGTCGAAGGCGTGCTCGGCTCGACCTCGTAACACGGTCGGTTGCAGCCTGTCCTTGTCGATAGCGGGGGGATCATGTCCGAACGTGCAAGCCCTTCAGCCGGGGCCGTGGAATGGCTGGCGCGGCGCGCGGAAGCCTTTGTGCTGCCGCTGGCCGCGCTGATCGTCGGCCTGCTGGCGTTCAGTGTCTTTCTCCTCTTTCTCGGCAAGTCGCCGCTGCAATTGTTCGAGCTGATGTGGCGGGGCGGTTTTGGCAGCTGGTTCTCGGTGCAGAACACGCTGTCGCGGGCCGCGCCGCTGCTCCTCTCCGCGCTCTGCGTCGCGCTGCCGGCGCGCCTCGGCCTCGTTGTCATCGGCGGGGAGGGGGCCATCGTCCTGGGCGGTGTCGCCGCGGCCGCGGCCGGTTACGCCCTGTCGGGCGCGCCGGCCTTCGTCGGCATCGTGGCCATGGGCCTCGCCAGCATGGCGGCGGGTGCGCTGTGGATTGGCGCCGTCGGCGCGCTGCGTCATTACCGCGCCGTCAACGAAACGATTTCCAGCCTGCTGATGGCCTATATCGCCATCGCCCTGATGAACCATTTCGTCGAAGGGCCGTTGCGCGATCCCGCCTCGCTCAACAAACCGTCGACCCATCCGATCGACCCCGCCTTCGCCATCGGTGACATTCCGGGCATGGACGTCCATTGGGGCCTCGTCGTCGGTATCGTCGCCTGTGTGATCTCCTCGATCCTGATCGAGAAGACGAGCTGGGGCTTCGCCGCCCGCATCGCTGGCGGCAATGTCCGCGCGGCGCAGGTTCAGGGGCTGGCCGTCGGGCCGCTGATCGTCGGCTTCTGCGCCCTGGCGGGCGGTTTCGCCGGGCTCGCCGGCATGATCGAGGTCGCCGCCGTGCAGGGCAACGCCAATGCCTCGATCGCGGCGGGTTACGGCTATACCGGCATTCTCGTCGCCTTCCTCGCCCGGCACAATCCGCTGGCGATCATTCCCGTCGCGCTGCTGCTCGGCGGGATCGACGCCTCGGGCGGCTTGTTGCAGCGGCGGATGGGCCTGCCCGACGCCACGGTGCAGGTGCTCCAGGGCATGATCTTCCTGGTCATCCTGTTCAGCGAGACCTTCTACGGCCGCTTCAAGGCCTTCAATCCCGATCTCTGGCAGAGGAGGCGCTGATGGAGCCCGTCGATATCGGCCTGTGGGGCGTGCCGCTCGCCATTCTCGGTGGCGCCATCCGCGTCTCGACCCCCTTCATTTTCGTTTCGCTCGGCGAGACGATCACCGAGCGGTCGGGCCGCATCAACCTCGGCCTCGAGGGCATCCTCGTCTTCGGCGCCATGGCGGCCTATGCCATCGCGGTGATGACCGGCTCGCCCTGGCTCGGTGTTCTCGGCGCGGCCGGGACGGGGGCCGTGTTCGGCCTGTTCCATGGCTGGATCTGCAAGTTTCCCAAGGTGAACGACATCGCCATCGGCATCGCCCTGATGCTCTTCGGCTCCGGCCTCGCGTTCTTCTTCGGCAAGCCCTTCATCCAGCCCTCGGCGCCCGACCTGCCGGCGATTTCCCTTGGCTGGTGGTCGGATATCCCGCAGGTGCAGGCGGCGCTTTCGGTGAACGTCCTGTTCCTGATCGGCGCCGCGCTCGCCTTCGCCCTGTGGTGGGCCTTTCGCCATACCCGCGCCGGCCTGATCGTCCGCGTCGTCGGCGACAGCAGCGATGCCGCGCGGGCCATGGGCCTCAATCCCGATACCGTCCGCCTGCTGGCGACGGCGGTCGGCGGCGCCTTTGCCGCGGTCGGCGGGGCCTATCTCTCGCTCTATTACCCCGGCAGCTGGAACGAGGGGATTTCCTCGGGTCAGGGCCTGATGGCGGTCGCCCTCGTCATCTTCGCGCGCTGGAACCCGCTCGGCTGCTTCGCCGCCGCGCTTCTGTTCGGCGGGGCGGGGGCGCTCGGTCCCGCGCTGCAGTCGGTCGGGGTCACGCAGGGTTACTATCTGTTCTATGCCGCGCCCTACATCCTTACCCTGGCGATCATGGTCGCGACCTCGTCGCCAGGCCGCAGCCTCGCCGGGGCACCGGGCGAATTGTCGATCACGAAATAGGAGACCCGCCGATGACCGCCACCCCAAGCGCCGAGACGGGCCCCATCGCCGCCGATCCCTATGCCTGGCCCTGGAACGGCGACCTTCGTCCCGGCAATACCGCCCTGATCGTCATCGACATGCAGACCGATTTCGTCGGCCCCGGCGGCTATGTCGACCACATGGGTTACGATCTCTCCGCCATGCGAAAGCCGGTCGAGCCGATCAGGGCGGTGCTCGCCGCCATGCGCGCCAAGGGTTACACCATCATCCACACGCGGGAGGGGCACCGGCCCGACCTCGCGGACCTTCCGGCCAACAAGCGCTGGCGCTCGCAGCGGATCGGCGCCGGTATCGGCGACGAAGGCCCCTGCGGTCGTATCCTGATCCGGGGCGAGAAGGGCTGGGACATCATCCCCGAGCTTTATCCGCTGCCCGGCGAAGTGATCATCGACAAGCCGGGCAAGGGCTCCTTCTGCGCGACCGACCTGGAGCTGATCCTGAATCAGCGCGGCATCCGCAACATTGTGCTGACCGGCGTGACCACCGACGTCTGCGTCCACACCACCATGCGCGAGGCGAACGACCGGGGTTACGAATGCCTGCTGCTGGAGGATTGCTGCGCCGCGACCGATCCCGGCAATCACGCCGCCGCGATCAAGATGATCAAGATGCAGGGCGGGGTTTTCGGTGCCGTAAGCAATGCCGCGACCTTCGTCGCGCAATTGCCGTGAGGGCGGGGCGATGAGCGGGCAGGGGCTTTCCGCCGTCGGGGTCGAAGCCGTCGGCATGACCATGCGCTTCGGCGGCTTCACCGCGCTCGAGGATGTGACCGTGCGTGTGCCGGCCGGCAGCTTCCATGCCCTGCTCGGCGAGAATGGCGCGGGCAAGTCGACCCTGGTCAAATGCATGATGGGCTTCTATCGCCCGACCAGCGGCCAGATGCTGGTCGAGGACCGCGAGGCGACGATCGACAGCCCGCGCGATGCCGCCAGTTTCGGCCTCGGCATGGTCTATCAGCATTTCACCCTGGTGCCGTCGCTCACGGGCGCGGAAAACCTCGTCATCTCCCGGGAAAAAGTGCCGGCGGTGATCGACTGGCGGCGGGAGCGCAAGGATCTCGCCACCTTCATGGAAACCATGCCGTTCCGTCTGCCGCTCGACGTGCCGGTGCGCGAACTCGCCGCGGGCGAGAAGCAGAAGCTGGAAATCGTGAAGCAGCTCTATCTCGGCCGGCGCTTCCTCGTTCTCGACGAGCCGACCTCGGTGCTGACCCCGGGCGAAGCCGAGGAGGTGCTGGGCATCGTGCGCGGCATGACCGAGGCCGCGCGCCTGACCGTGCTCATGATCAGCCACAAGTTTCCCGAAATCACCGCCTTCGCCGATGATTTCACCGTCTTGCGCAAGGGCCGCCTGACTGGCAGTGGCAAGGTGGCCGACCATGATCGCAAGGCGATGGCGGCGATGATGATCGGCGACCAGCCCATCGCCACCCTCGACCAGCGAAAGCCCGTCGCACCCGATGCCGCCCCGGTGCTTGAGGTGAAAGGCGTGAAGGCGCCCGACCGCAGCGGCCTGAAATCCATCGAGATCGCGGACCTGACCATCCGTTCGGGCGAGATCGTCGGCATCGCCGGCATTTCCGGCAATGGCCAGAAGGAGTTCTTCGAAATCCTCGCCGGCCAGCGCCCGCCCGAGACCGGCGCCATCGCGGTCAAGTCGAAAGCTTATGGCGCCAGCCGACGGGAATCGCGGGCGCTGAACGTCCGCTATATCCCGGAAGAGCCCCTGCGCAACGCCTGCGCCCCGCGCATGACGGTCGCCGAGAATATGGCCTTCCGCACTTTCGACCTCGACAGCGAGGGGCGCCCGGCGCGCTGGATTTCAGCGGGCGCGATCCGGCGATTCGCCGCCGATCTGGTCGCCCGCTTCAAGGTGAAGACGGCATCGCTCGCCTCGCCGATCCAGTCTCTGTCCGGCGGCAATGTCCAGCGCGCGGTGCTGGCGCGCGAGCTGACCGGGCGGGTCGATCTGCTGATCGTGGCCAATCCCTGTTTCGGCCTCGACTTCTCGGCCGTCGCCGAAATCAGGGCGCGGATCATGAAGGCACGCAACGAAGGCGCCGCCGTCCTGCTGATTTCCGAGGATCTGGACGAGTTGCTGGAGCTTTCGGATCGTATCCTCGTCATGTCCGACGGCGCCCTTGTCTACGAGACCCCCATCGCGACCGCCAGCGTGCAGACCATTGGCGAACATATGGCCGGCCACCACTGATCGGTCCGCGCGTGGCGAGACGGAACGAAATCAGGTTGCGCCGCATCGGCCTTCGAGCGAGTTTCGGGGCGATTATCGGTTTATTGTCCCGGTCGAGCCGGGCGATGGCCCGACGACGCCGGCCGGTCGGCCGGTGCCCGCGACTGGTGGGCGCCCTAGGCGCGTCGGGACTTGGGGGACGCGATGCGGGCTGGTCGGTGCGGGATCATTCTGGCGGGGGGCGCGGGCACGCGGCTGCACCCCATCACCAAGGCGGTGTCCAAGCAGTTGCTGCCGGTCTACGACAAGCCGATGATCTATTACCCGCTGAGCGTGCTGATGCTGGCGGGGATCAGGGATATTCTGGTCATCACCACGCCCCATGAGGCGGATCAGTTCCGCCGTCTGCTGGGCGACGGCAGCGATTGGGGCATCGACATTTCCTATGCGGTGCAGCCGTCGCCCGATGGTCTGGCCCAGGCCTTCATCATCGGGGAAGCCTTCATCGCCGGGCGTCCGTCGGCCCTGGTGCTGGGCGACAATATCTATTTCGGCCACGGGCTGACCGAAATGCTGCGGGTCGCCTCGGCCCGCCCGTCCGGGGCGACGGTCTTTGCCTATCATGTCGAGGATCCGCGCCGTTTCGGCGTCGTCGAGATCGACGAGAAGGGCAAGGCCCTTTCGATCGAGGAGAAACCGGCCGAGCCGAAGTCGCACTGGTCGGTCACCGGGCTCTATTTCTATGACGAACGGGCCTGCGAAATCGCTCGCGGCATCGTGCCCTCCGCCCGTGGCGAGCTTGAGATCACCAGCCTCAACGCCGCCTATCTGGCCGAGGGCGGGCTGCATGTGGAATGCATGGGGCGGGGATATTGCTGGTTCGATACCGGCACCCATGATTCCCTGCTCGACGCCAGCGAATTCGTCCGTGTGGTGCAGAGCCGGCAAAATCTCCAGGTCGCCTGTCTCGAAGAGATCGCCTTTCAGCGGGGCTGGATCGACGCCCGCCAGCTCCATGACATGGCCGAGAGTTACGGCAAATCTAACTACGGCAATTACATCCGGCGATTGGCGCGGCAGGCGGCCGCGAAGGCGGGGGGCGGGACGTGGCCATGATCGCGCCGGCTGTCCTCGTTTCGGGGGGCGCTGGCTATATAGGCTCTCACACCTGCAAATGCCTGGCCGCTGCCGGCTTCCTGCCGGTCACGCTCGACAATCTGTCGACGGGGCATCGCTGGGCGGTGAAATGGGGGCCCCTGATCGAAGCGGACATCGCCGATCGCGCCGTGGTCATGGAAACGGTCGATCGCTACCGTATCGTCGCGGCGCTGCATTTCGCGGCGCACAGTCTGGTCGGCGAATCCATGCGCGATCCGCTTAAATATTACGACAACAACGTCACCCGGGCCCTGGCCTTCGCCGCCGCCCTGATCGACACCGGTATCGACCAATTCGTCTTTTCTTCGACGGCGTCGGTCTACGGGATGCCCGTGCATCTGCCCATGGCCGAGGACCACCCAACCCGGCCGATCAATCCTTACGGCGCGACGAAGCTGGCGTTCGAAGGGGCCCTGCGCGACTTGCAGGGAGCATACGGCCTGCGCCACGTCATATTGCGCTATTTCAATGCCGCCGGTGCCGATGGCGACGGCGAAATCGGCGAGGCCCATGAACCGGAAACCCATCTCATCCCCAACATGGTCCTGGCCGGTCTGGGGGCGGGGTCTGTCCTCGATATCTTCGGCACCGATTACCCGACACCGGATGGCACGGCGATCCGGGATTATGTTCATGTCGGGGATCTTGCTCAGGCCCATGTCGCGGCCCTGCGCCACCTGCTGGCCGGCGGGGAGAGCCTGACCCTCAACGTCGGTACCGGAAAGGGCTTGTCCGTCGCCGAAATCCTGGCCAAAGGGGCGGAAGTGCTCGGCCATGCCGTTCCCCATCGCCTGTCGGCGCGGCGCGTGGGCGACCCCCCGTCGCTGGTCGCCGATGCCAGCGCCATCCATCGGCGTCTGGGCTGGGAGCCCCGTTGGTCCGACGTCGACACGATCATTCGCACGGCAGCCGCGTGGCATTCGTCACAGCGCGGCGCCGGCAAGGCCGGCTAAAGCGCCGGATCGAGGGTTTCATGCAGAAAGTGCTGTTGATCAAGGCCAAACGCTTCGGCGACAGCCGCGGCTGGTTCAGCGAAACCTATAACGTGGCCCGTTTCGCTGGGTTCGGGTTGAACGAGGTCTTCGTCCAGGACAATCATTCCTATTCAAAGCCTATCGGCACGCTGCGCGGCATTCATTTCCAGACGCCGCCGCACGCTCAGGCCAAGCTGGTGCGCTGCATCCGCGGGCGTATCCTCGATGTCGCCGTCGACTTGCGCCAGGGTTCGCCAACCTACGGCCGCTGGGTCTCGGCCGAATTGTCGGCGGAAAATGGCGATCAGCTGTTCGTTCCCGTTGGCTTCGGCCATGCCTTCGTCACGCTGGAGCCGGATAGCGAGGTGACCTACAAGGTGACGAGCCTCTACGCCCCGTCCCATGACGGCGGTATCCGCTGGAGCGATCCCGATATCGGCGTGGACTGGCCGCTGCCGCCGGGCGGCGCGGTCCTGTCCGACAAGGACACGGCGCTGCCCTTCCTGAGGGACTTCGACAGCCCCTTCGCCTACGACGGCACCCCTCTGACCCTGGAGACAGTATGAAGATCCTCGTCACCGGCGGCGCCGGCTTCATCGGTTCGGCCCTGGTCCGCCACATCGTCGCGGAACGTCCCGCCGACGAGGTACTGAACCTCGACAAGCTGACCTACGCCGGCACGCTGACGTCGGTGAAGAGCGTCGCGGACAGCCCGCGTTATCGCTTCGTCCAGGGCGATATCTGCGACCGGACCCTGGTTGGCCGGCTCATGGCCGACTTTGCGCCCGATGTCGTCGTGCATCTGGCGGCGGAAAGCCATGTTGACCGCTCCATCGAGGGGCCGGGGGCTTTCGTCGAGACCAATGTCGTCGGCACCTACACGATGCTCGATGCCGCCCTGTCCTATTGGCGGGACCTGCCGGCGGAGCGGAAGGGCCGCTTCCGTTTCCATCATGTCTCGACCGATGAAGTCTTCGGCTCGCTCGGTCCCGAGGGTTATTTCACCGAAGAGACGCCCTATGCGCCGCGTTCGCCCTATTCGGCCTCCAAGGCGGCGTCCGATCATCTGGTCATGGCCTGGCATCATACCTATGGCCTGCCCATCGTTTTGACCAATTGCTCGAACAACTACGGCCCCTATCAGTTTCCCGAGAAACTGATGCCGCTGATGATCATCAAGGGCCTGGCGGGCGAGACGCTGCCGGTCTATGGCAAGGGCGACAATATCCGCGACTGGCTCTTCGTCGATGACCATGTGCGGGCCATCTGCACCGTGTTCGAACGCGGCCGGACGGGCGAGACCTATAATGTTGGCGGTAACGCCGAGCGGACCAATCTGACGGTGGTTCATACCATCTGCGAAACGCTGGATCGGCTGCGCCCGCGCGCGGATGGAAGGCCCTACGCCGACCAGATCGGCTTCGTGACCGACCGGCCGGGACATGACCATCGCTACGCCATCGACCCGCGCAAGATCCGCGACGAGCTGGGCTGGTCCCCGCGTGAGAGTTTCGAGACCGGCATCGCCGCGACCGTCGCCTGGTATCTGGATAACGAGACCTGGTGGCGGGACATCCAGGCCGGCCGCTATGACGGCGGGCGTCTCGGCCTCGCCCGGAGGGGGTGATGGATATCCTCGTCACCGGCGGCTCCGGTCAGGTCGGGCTCGCCCTGCAACGGCTGGCCTGGCCGGACGGCGTCCGGCTCCACGCGCCGGGGCGGGCGGAACTCGACCTCGCCGATCCGGCGGCGATCGCTCGATATGTCGCCGACGGCGGTTTCGCGGCCGTGATCAATCCGGCGGCCTATACCGCGGTCGACAAGGCGGAGAGCGATGTGGTCGCTGCCTTCGCCGTCAATGCCATGGCGCCGGCCGCGCTGGCCGAGGCGACGAAAGCCCTGGGCATCCCGCTCGTTCATGTCTCGACCGACTATGTCTTCGACGGCAGCAAGACCCGTCCTTACGAGGTCGACGACCCGGTCCGCCCGATCAGCGTCTATGGCGCCAGCAAGGAAGCCGGGGAGCAGGCGGTGCGGGTGGTCAACCCGCGCCACGCCATCCTGCGTACCGCCTGGGTCGTCGGCACGGACCGGGCCAATTTCGTCAAGACCATGCTGCGGCTGGGAGCCGAGCGGCCGCAGTTGCGGGTGGTCGCCGATCAGCACGGCTCGCCCACCGCGGCGGCCGATCTCGCCCATGCGCTGGCCGAGGTTACGCTGCGCCTGATCGCCGATCCGGCGGGGCCGACCGGCACCTTCCATGCGGTCAACGCCGGCGAGGCGACCTGGTTCGACCTCGCCTGCCATGTCTTCGCCGTGGCAGCGCGCAAGGGGCGGCCGGTGCCCGAGGTACTGCCGATCGAGACCCGCGATTACCCGACGCCGGCCCGCCGTCCGGCAAATTCGCGGCTGTCCACCCGCCGCCTCGAGGACGCCTTCGGCATTCGGCTGCGGCCGTGGCAAAGCGCCATCGACGACGTGGTCGAGGGCTTGCTGAGGGACTGAGGCCGCTGTCCACCACGCAAACCGACCGTGCTTCCGGGAGCGGGCTTCGCTAGGCTGTGTGGCCAAATTCGCTCTCCAGTCCGGGATGCCCATGATTCCTCGCGTTAACCAGGCCGTCATCCTGTGCGGCGGACTCGGCAGCCGGCTCGGCAGCCTGACGGCGTCGACCCCGAAGCCGCTGCTGCCCGTCGACGGTCGGCCCTTCCTCGAAATCCTGATCGAGGAAATCGCCCGGCAGGGCATCCGCCGCATTCTGCTGCTGGCCGCCTTCGCCTCGGATCAGGTGCGGGACTTCGCCGCCGCGCTGCCCGCGAAGCTCGGCTTCGACATGACGGTCGAACTCGCGATCGAGCCGGACCGGGCCGGCACCGGCGGCGCGATCTGGCACGCGCGGGAGCAGCTGGACGATCTGTTCTATCTGTTCAATGGCGACTCATGGTTCGACGTGCCGCTGGCCGAACTCGCGCGGGCGCTGCCGGCCGATCCGGCGGTCGTCGGCGCGCTGGCCTTGCGCCGCCTGCCCGAGGCCGGGCGTTACGGTGTCGTCACTCTGTCGGGCGGGCGTATCGACCAGTTCGCCGCCAAGGCGGAAGCCGGCAGCGGGCCGGTGCTGGTCAATGCCGGGGTCTATCTGTTCCGGCGTACCCTGGTCGATGCCCTGTCGCCGCTCTGCTCGCTCGAGCAGGATGGGCTGGCCGTGCTCGCGGCGCAGGGGCGCCTCGCGGGCCTGCCCGCCGATGGCTATTTCCTCGACATCGGCATTCCCGACGATTACGCGCGGGCGCAGACGGAAATTCCCGCCCATCGCCGCCGCCCGGCGCTGTTTCTCGATCGCGACGGCGTGATCAACCTCGACCACGGCCATGTCGGCAGCATCGACCGGTTCGAGTGGGTGGCGGGCGCGCGGGAAGCCATCCTGCGGGCCAACCGCCTCGGCTATTACGTCTTCGTCGTCACCAATCAGGCGGGTATCGCCAAGGGTTACTACACCGAAGCGGACTACCGCGCGGTGAAGGCCCATGTCCGGGCTGGTCTTGCCGAGATCGGCGCCCATATCGACGACGAACGCTTCTGCCCGTTCCATGTCGATGCCGCCATCGAGGCCTATCGCCGCGACAGCGACTGGCGCAAGCCGGCGCCCGGCATGCTGCTCGACCTCCTGCGCCGCTGGCCGGTCGATGCCGGACACAGCCTGCTGGTCGGCGATCGCGACAGCGACCTTGCTGCTGCCGCGGCCGCCGGCATCGCCGGTCATCTGTTCGGCGGCGGTAACCTCGACGATTTCGTGAAACCCCTGCTGACGGAGACACGAGCATGACCGACGGCATGGCGGCATTGAGCCGGGAATTTCACCTGCTGCGCGACTGGCTGTTCGAGGAGGCCCTGCCGCTGTGGTCCGACCGGGGCCTCGACCGTGAACACGGCGGCTTTTTCGAGAAGCTGAACCCGGATGGCCGCCCGACCCATGAGCCGAGGCGGGCACGGGTGACCGGCCGGCAGGTCTATGCCTTCGCCATCGCGGGCGGCCTTGGCTGGCGTGGTCCGGCGGAGGAGATGATGCGCTATGCGCTCGACAATCTGTTCCGCCGCTATCTTCCCCCGGACGGCATGGTGATTTCGACCGTCGATGCCGGCGGTGCCGTCGTCCGGGCGGATTTCGACCTCTATGACCACGCCTTCATCCTGTTCGGGCTCGCCGCCGCTGCCGCCCGGGGCGAAAGGACCGGTGAGCTCTCGGCGCGCGCGGCCCGCCTGCGCGACGACATGATCGCCGGCTGGAGCCACCCCGTCGCCGGTTTCGAGGAAAGCCAGCCGCGCAGCCTGCCGCTGAAGGCCAATCCGCACATGCATATCCTCGAGGCGGCGTTGGCCTGGATGGCGGTTTCGGACGATCCGGGCTGGGGTCGTCTCGCCGACGGGATCGCCGAGCTTTGCCTTGCCCGTTTCATCGACCCGGCGACCGGCGCCCTGCGGGAATATTTTGACGGTGACTGGCAGTTGCTGGCGCAATTCGAGAACACGGTGGTCGAGCCGGGTCACCAGTTCGAATGGTCCTGGCTGATGCGGCGCTGGGGCGCCTTGCGCGGCCGGGCGGATGCCCTCGCGGTGGCCGAGCGTCTGGCCGCCATCGGCGAGGGGCCGGGCGTCTGCCCGGTGCGCGACCTCGCCATGAACGAGCTGAACGCCGATCTGTCCTTGCGCGATGGCCTGTGCCGCCTGTGGCCGCAGACGGAGCGCATCAAGGCCCATGTCGCCGCATTGACCGGCGCCGCCGACGCGGATGACCGCAATGCCGCCGCCGTTCTCGCCGCGCGGGCCGCCTCGGGCCTGCGCCGCTATTTCGACCATCCGCTGAAGGGGGCGTGGTGGGAGCACCTCGGCATCGACGGCAAGCCCTTAAGCGAGCCGGCGCGCACCACCAGCCTCTATCACATCGTCTGCGCCATCAACGAGGTGGCCGGGGTCTTCGCCCCGGCGCGGTGACGGTTCAGCGTCTGTCGCGGAAGAAGGCTTTCAGCAGCTCGGCCGCCGCCTCGCCGCCGATGCCGTCGTAAACCTCCGGCGCATGGTGGCAGGTCGCCTGCGCGAAGAAGCGGGGGCCGCTGGCGACGGCGCCGCCCTTCGGATCGTCGGCGCCGAAGTAAAGCCGGCGCAGCCGGGCGAAGGAAATGGCGCCCGCGCACATGGCGCAGGGCTCCAGCGTGACATAGAGATCGAGGCCGGTCAGGCGCTCGTCGCCGAGGCGGGCGCAGGCGGCGCGGATCGCCAGCACCTCGGCATGGGCGGTCGGATCGTTCAATTCGCGCGTCCGGTTGCCGGCGGCGGCGACCACCTGCCGGCTGGCGGGATCGAGAATGACGGCACCCACCGGCACTTCGCCGCGCGCGGCGGCGGCCCGGGCTTCGTCGAGGGCGATATCCATCGGCGTCTTGGTCATGGCATAACGAAATTACACGACTATGATCCCGCCATGTCGACAAACGAAAAACCCCGCAAGACCCCGGCCGCCAAGGCCAAGCCAGAGGCCAAGTCCGCCACCCCGCCCGAAACGGCGGTGGACGACGGGCCGGAGCGAATCGCGAAATATCTCGCCCGCGCCGGTATCTGCTCGCGCCGCGACGCCGAGAAGCTGATCGAGGAGGGCAAGGTCGCGGTCGACGGCGTCACCCTGAACAGCCCGGCCTTCAAGGTCACGGGTGCGGAGCGGATCACCGTCGATGGCAAGGTGGTGGGCACCCCGGCCAAGGCCCGGCTGTGGCGCTTTCACAAGCCGCGTGGCCTCGTCGTCTCGCACAAGGACGATCAGGGCCGGGTGACCGTGTTCGACTTCCTGCGCAGTCAGGGCCTGCCCCGGGTGATTTCGGTCGGCCGGCTCGACCTGAATTCCGAAGGACTGCTGCTGCTGACCAACGATGGCGAGCTGGCCCGCAAGCTGGAATTGCCCAGCAACGGCTGGGTCCGCCACTACAAGGTCCGGGTCGCGGGCGAGATCGACGTCGGCCGGCTGGAAGCCCTGAAGAAGGGCATCACCATCGACGGTGTCCGTTACGGCTCGATCGAGGTCGAGATCGACCGTATCGGCGGCCTGAACGCCTGGCTCTATGTCAGCCTGACCGAGGGCAAGAACCGCGAAATCCGCAAGGTGATGGACCATCTGCGCCTGTCGGTGAACCGGCTGCTGCGCGTGTCCTACGGCCCCTTCGATATCGAGAAGCTGGAGGCGGGCGACGTCGCGCCCATTGGGCAGGCCATCGTCGACAAAATCCTGCGGGGTGAGGAAGTCCTCTACGAAAAGCCCGCCCCAAAGCCGCCGAAACCGCTCCGCGCGGACAAGGCCGAAGCCCCGGCCGAGCCTGCCCGCGCCGGCAAGGCCGCGCCCGCCGGCCGCGATGCAGCGGCGAGGCCGGAGCGCCGCAAGTCCTCCGGCGCGAAACCCGAAGGCGGCAAGCCCGAGGGTCGGAAGCCGTTCGGATCGAAGAGCGAAGGGGAGGGGCCGGAGCGCCGTAAGTCCTTCGGCGCGAAACCCGAAGGCGGCAAGCCCGAGGGTCGGAAGACGTTCGGATCGAAGAGCGAAGGGGAGCGGCCGGAGGGGCGCCGGTCTTTCGGCGCGAAACCCGAAGGCGGCAAGCCCGAGGGTCGGAAGCCGTTCGGATCGAAGAGCGAAGGGGAGCGGCCGGAGGGGCGCCGGTCTTTCGGCGCGAAGCCTGAAGGTGCCAAGTCCGAAGGTCGAAAGCCCTTCGGGCCTAAGCCCGAAGGCATGAAAACAGAAGGGCGCCGCCCGGCCTCCCGTCCGCCGACCGGCGACAAGCCGCGCGGCGAGAAGCCGGCCCGCCCCGCCGGTGACCGTCCCACCCGTTCGACGAAAGGACCGCGCGATGCGAATCGTCGCCGGCCGTAATCGCGGCAAGCTCCTCGCGGAGCCCGAGGACCGCAGCATCCGCCCGTCCAGCGACCGCCTGCGCGAGGCGGTGTTCAACATCCTGAGCACGCGCGGCCTGCCGGCGGAGGCGCGGGTGCTCGATGTTTTCGCCGGCACCGGGGCCATGGGGCTGGAAGCCTATTCCCGAGGCGCAGCCCGGGTCGTCCTGATCGAGAAGGATGGCACCGCGCTGAAGCTGGTGACCGAGAATGTGAAGCGGCTGCGGGGCGAGGGGGCCTGTGTCGTGCTCGGCCGCGACGCGACCAAACCCGGCGCGCCGCCGCCCGGCTTTGTGGCCGATATCGCCTTTCTCGACCCGCCCTATGGCAAGGGCCTGTGCGAGGCCGCGCTCTCCGCCCTCGACGCTGGCGGCTGGCTGTCGCCGGGGGTGCTCGTCATCGCCGAACACGACCGGCGGGAAGACCCGGTCTGGCCGGAAGGCTTCGTGGCCGAGGAGCGGCGGACCTATGGCAAGGGCGCCGTCACCTTCCTGTCGCGCGGCTGATCAGCGCCGGCCGAACAGCCGTTCGATATCGGGCAGTTTCAACTCGACATAGGTCGGGCGGCCGTGGTTGCACTGGCCGGAATGGGGCGTCGCCTCCATCTCGCGGAGGAGCGCGTCCATTTCGGGCAGGGTGAGGCGGCGCCCGGCCCGCACCGCCGAATGACAGGCGAGGGTGCCGCAGACATCGGCCAGCTTTTCCTCGAGCGCGAAGGAATCGCCCAGTTCCGCGATTTCGTCGGCAAGGTCGCGGACAAGCCCCGGCACGTCGAGCCGGCCAAGCAGGGCCGGCACTTCCCGGACGACGACCGCGCCCTGGCCGAAAGCCTCGACGACGAGGCCGAGACGGGCGAGATCGTCGGCCTTGGCGGCGATGCGGGCGGCGCCGTCGCCATCGAGATCGACCACTTCGGGGATCAGCAGCATCTGTCGCTTCACGCCGCCGTCTGACGCCATGGCTTTCTTCATCCGCTCGTAGACCAGCCGCTCGTGCGCCGCGTGCTGGTCGACGAGGATAAGGCCGTGGCTGGTCTCGGCGACGATATAGGTCAGATGCAGCTGGCCACGCGGCACGCCCAGCGGCTGCGCCAGTGCCGCTACCTCGTCATGGGCGGTAACGGCGGCGGGCGGCGGCGTGGCGACACCCGGTGTGGCATCCATGGGCGCCTGAAAGGCATAGGCGGCGGTGCGCTCCGACAGGCTCGGCCGGGCCGGACCGCCCGAGAAGGCAAAGCCCGGGCTGCGCGGCGGCAAGGGCAGGTCGGCGGGACGGAAGGCCCCCAGGGCCGCGCCCGCGACCGTGGTCGAGGCGCGGTGACCGGCCTCGGACAGGGCGTGGCGCAGCGCGCCGACGATCAGCCCGCGCACCAGCCCGGGATCGCGGAACCGCACTTCCGCCTTGGCCGGATGCACGTTCACATCGACGAGGCGGCCGTCGAGCGTGAGATAGAGCGCGACCGCCGGGTGCCGGTCCCGAGCGAGGAAGTCGGCGTAGGCGCCGCGCACGGCCCCGGTCAGCAGCTTGTCCTTCACCGGCCGGCCGTTGACGAAGAGATATTGGTGGGCGGCGGTCGCCCGCGCATAGGTTGGCAGACTGGCGAAACCGACCAGCCGCAGGCCTTCCCGCTCGGCGTCGATGGCAAGGGCATTGTCGGCGAAGTCGCGGCCGATCACGGCGGCGATCCGGTTGCGCCGGGCATCCTCGGGGTCGAGCGCGGTCTCGGCCGGAAAGCGCAGGGCGAGGCGGGCGCCGTCCGACAGGGTGAAGCCGACACCGGGGTGGGACAGGGCGATGCGCCGCATCACGTCGGCGATGGCCTGATATTCCGCCTGCTCGCTCTTGAGGAACTTCAGGCGTGCCGGTGTCGCGTAGAACAGGTCCCGCACCTCGACCCGCGTGCCGGCATTGATCGCCGCCGGCTCCACCTCGTGCTTGGCGCCGCCATCGACGCGGATCGACCAGGCCTCGTCGCTGCCGCGGGCGCGGCTGGCGATGTCGAGCCGGGCGACGGAGCCGATGGAGGGCAGGGCCTCGCCACGGAAACCGAAACTGTCGATGGCGTCGAGATTGTCGTCGGGCAGTTTCGAGGTGGCGTGGCGTTCGATCGCCAGGGCAAGTTCATCGGCGCTCATGCCGAAGCCGTCGTCGGCGACACGGATCAGGGTCCGGCCGCCGTTCTCGACGACAACATCGACGCGGCCCGCGCCGGCGTCTATGGCATTTTCGACCAGTTCCTTGACGGCACTGGCCGGACGTTCGACGACCTCGCCGGCAGCGATACGGTTGACGGTCGATTCGGGCAGAAGACGGATGCGCATGGGGCCATCATGCCCCATGCGCGCCGTCCTTGCAGTCAGTAGCTGCCGGTCGCCAGATACTGGCGGGTCAGCTGCTTGCCATTCTCGACCGCCGGCTGGTCGAAGGGATCGACCCCGAGCAGGTCGGCGGCGATCAGCGTTTCCAGGGTGAAGTGCATGAACAGCCCACCCAGCGCCTCTTCGTCGTAGCGCGGGATGGTCAGGCGGCGCACAGGGCGATTGAACTGCACCAGCGTATCGCCAGTGGCCCGCGCCTGAGCGGCGACGACGTCGCCGATGCGACGCCCGGCCAGGAACGACAGCGACGGATCGTCGGCGAGGTCGGGCCGGATCACCGTGCCCCTGCCCTTGGTGGCGAGGTCGATGACGGTGAACAGCTTGTCGTCCGGGCCGTCCAGATAAAGCTGGAGCTGGCTATGCTGATCGACCGGACCGATCGCCGTGATCGGCGTCGTGCCCTTGCCCTGCTTGCCGAGGGATTCCGCCCAAAGCTGGCGCCACCAGGCGGCCAGTTTCTCCAGCCGGTCGCCATAACCGAGCATGACGGTCTGCGACAGGCCGCAATCCGAAGCCGCGACCGAAATCGCCGCGCCGACGGCCGCAGGGGCGTCCGCGGGGTTCGCCGCGTTGATGTTCTGTTCGAGAACCCGCGCCGCGCCGCGCCGGAAGGCGATGGGGTCGAGGCCAAGGATCATCGCCGGCAACATGCCGATGACCGACAGGACAGCGTAGCGGCCGCCCAGATTGGGGTCGTGGTCGATGATGCGGGCGCCGAAATGCTGGCCGATCTGGCGCAGCAGGCTGTCCTTGGGTTCGGTCACGACGGTGAAATGACGCCCGATGGCATCGCGGCGATAACCGGCATCTTCGAGCGCGTCGATGACGACCAGCAACTGGGCGATGGTCTCGGCCGTGGTGCCGGATTTGGACGCGACCAGGAAATGCATGTTGGGCAGATCGCTGGCATTCATCGCGGCGGCGAGGCCGGCCGGATCGAGATTGTCGAGGAAGCCGAGCCGCGGCCGGCCGGGGGCGCCGCTGAACGGGGTCTGGACCAGCTGGGCAATGGCCTGAGGCCCGAGCGACGAACCGCCGGTGCCGAGCAGCACGACCTGTTCCGCCGTCGAGACGATGGCCCGCGCGACCTGGGCCTGCTCGATCAGGTCATCGGTGCGATAGGGAATGGTGAAATGGGGCAGGGAGCCATCGCGCACCTGATCGCCAAGACGGGCCAGCACGGCCCTGGTCTCCGACAGACGACGCGCGATATCACCGCTCGCGAGCTTGCCGTTCGCGCATTCGCCGATCGCCTGGACGAAGCTGGGCTCGGTCGATCCCGGAGTCTGCTCCACAGGGGTGGTCCTCAACATCAATGCCCCAGTCGTCGGTCGCCCGGAGGCGGGCAAATATCGCCTTTGCGAACGAAGCGGTATGCGGGTGCCGAAATCAAGAGTTGCGTCGGTAGCGAACATCGGGGTGCCCAGGTGTGGACGTGCATGGCTCATGCACGATCAGAAAACACCTTGAAGCAGCCCCGGGTTCCCTCGCTTGATTTCGGGCGTGTCGCCCGTGGTCGCCGGAAGGCCGGCCGCGGCGTTCTGACGGAGGCGCCGGGCTTCCTCAGGAGCGTTGACCAGGATTTCCGTGGGGTCGTTGGTGATGCCGAGAACCTCCTGCGCGAAGGTGCCGCTCTTTTCAGCGAGGGCGCCGCTCTCGCGGTTCAGGGTTTCGCGGATCGAAGGGTCGGCCTTGCCCGCGCCCGCCGCGGACAGGAACTGCTGTTCGAGCGAGCCGGGCGGCTGGGCCGCGCCGACCCCGACCGGGGCGCCGGCGGCCGGGCCTTCCGGCAGGGTCGCCCCGAAGACGGCGGCCGAGGCCGAGCGCTCGGGATTGGCCTGCTGGGTCGGCAGGGCGCCGGGGGCGGGCGGACGCAGGGTATAATCCGGCGGCATGGCCAGGGGGGCCTGGGTCACGACCGCGAACTCATCGGGTGCCCGGCGCGACAGACCGAGCTGCTCGCGCACGTCGCCGCCACCGCAGCCGGTCAGCAGAATGGCACCGATGCCGACGGCGCAAAGGCCGAGCCGGCGGGACGAACGGATGACCACACTCATCTTCACTGCTCCTTGGACGCAGCAACCGAATCCGGTCGCGCGCGGAAGGCGTCGAGCAACAACAGGCCGACGCCGATGGTGATCCCGGAATCGGCCACGTTGAAAGCCCAGAAATGATAGCCCGAAAGGTGAAAGTCCAGAAAATCGGCGACGGCGCCGAAGACTATACGGTCATAGGCGTTGCCAAGAGCCCCTGCCGCAACCATGGCGAGGCCAGTCACCGCGAGCCGGGTATGAGAGCGCAACATCCAGACGAGGAGGAACAACCCGACGATGATGGCGAATCCCGTCAGCAGGTAACGACCGATATCGTCCCCCTGCTGGAACAGGCCAAAGCTGACACCCCGGTTCCACACCATGACGAGATTGAAGAAGGGGGTGACGACGATCGGGTCCTGCCCGTTGAGCAACGGCACAAGGAACTCCTTCAACAGCCTGTCCGAGACGAGGATCGCCGCGAACAGGACGAGACCGAAGAGCCGGAGGCGCCGCTCAGCCATGGGCGACCACATCGTGGCAGCGGTGGCACAGGCCCGGATGGTCGGCATGGCTGCCGACCTCGGGCAGGACCATCCAGCAGCGGACGCATTTCTCGCCCGTGGCCGGCCTCGGCTCGACCGCGACACCCTTTACCTCCTCGTGGCGGAAGGCTTCCGCCGGACCTTCGCCCGCGACGAGGTCGAGGCCCGAGGTGATGGCGAGTTCAGCGAAATCGACCGTCTGGGCGAGGGCGAGCAGGCTCTCGTCGGCGATGTGCACCACAGGCCGTGCCTGCAGGCTGGAGCCGATCCGCTTCTCCTGACGCTCGATCTCGAGGGCGCCTGTGACAACGAGCCGCAGGTCGCGCAGGCGCGTCCATTTGGCGGCGAGGGTGGGGTCAAGCCATTCGGCCGGCACCGTCGGGAACTCGCGCAGGTGGATGCTTTCCTCGTCACCCGGGTTCCGGGTCAGCCAGGCTTCCTCCATGGTGAAGCACAGCACCGGGGCGGCCCAGGCGGTCAGGCAGTTGAAGAGGATGTCGAGCACGCTGCGCACCGCGCGGCGGCGGATCGAGGAGGGGGCATCGCAATAGATCGCATCCTTGCGGATGTCGAAATAGAAGGCCGAGAGATCGCCGATGCAGAAATCCGTCAGCGCCATGAAGGCACGGTGGAATTCATAGGTCTGGTAACCCTCGCGCATGGCCTTGTCGAGTTCGGCCACCCGGTGCAGCACCCAGCGGTCGAGTTCGGGCATGTCTTCAGGGGCCAGCTGCTCTGCCTCGGTGAAGCCGTCGAGGCTGCCCATCACGTAGCGCAGCGTGTTGCGCAGCTTGCGATAGATTTCCGCCTTGGCCTTCAGGATGTCGTTGTCGATCTTCAGGTCTTCGGAGAAGTCCGAGGTCGCGACCCACAGGCGCAGGATATCGGCGCCATTCTGGTCGATGACATTCTGCGGCGCGATGGTGTTGCCCAGCGACTTCGACATCTTGCGGCCCTGGCCGTCGACGACGAAGCCATGGGTGACGACGCCTTCATAGGGCGCGCGGCCGCGCGTGCCGCAGGCCTCGAGCAGCGAGGAATGGAACCAGCCGCGATGCTGGTCCGAGCCTTCGAGGTAGAGATCGGCCGGCCATTTCAGCTCCTCGCGCTCCTCGAGCACGAAGGCATGGGTCGAGCCGGAGTCGAACCAGACATCGAGGATGTCCATCACCTGCTCGAAGCCTTCCGGATCGTAAGCGTCGCCGAGGAAGCGCGACGGCGCCGAGGTGAACCAGGCATCGGCGCCTTCCTGCGCCACCGCCTCGACGATGCGGGCGTTGACCGCGGGGTCGCGCAAGGGCTCGTTGGTCTTCCTGTCGACGAAGAGGGTGATGGGCACGCCCCAGGCGCGCTGGCGCGAGATCACCCAGTCCGGCCGGCTGGCGATCATCGAATGGATGCGGTTGCGGCCGGCGGCCGGCACCCACTGCACCTGGTCGATGGCGGTCAGCGCCTTGTCACGCAGGTCGTTGGTGGTCATCGAGATGAACCACTGCGGCGTCGCGCGGAAGATCAGCGGCGCCTTGGAGCGCCAGGAATGCGGATAGGAATGGACCAGCTTGCCCTGGGCGAGCAGACCGCCCGCCTCGTCGATGGCGGCGAGCACGCTCGAATTCGCGTTGCCTTCCTTGCCGTTCGGCCACAGCACCTTCTTGCCGGCGAAGAGCGGCACATCGTCGAGATAGGCGCCATTGGGGCCGACCAGTTCGGGCACCGGCAGGCCATGCTTGCGGCCCAGCTCGAAGTCGTCGGCGCCATGGCTCGGCGCGATATGGACGAAGCCCGTGCCGGTATCCATGGTGACGAAATCGCCGGCCAGTACCGGAACGTCGAAATCATAACCCTGACCGCGCAGGGGATGGGCGCAGACGGTCTTGAAGGCGATCTCGCCGCCGAGGAAGCCGGCCTCGATCTCGTGGCCGGTGATGCCGGCGGCCTTCAGCACATCCGTCAGCAGGGGGCCGGCGACGACGAGGGCTTCGCCAACCTTGGCCCGGCTGCCTTCGGCGACCTCGGTCACCTTCACGCGGACATAGTCGGCGTCGGCGGCGCAGGCGATGCCGCGGTTGGCCGGCATGGTCCAGGGCGTCGTCGTCCAGATGACGATGCTGGCGCCCTTCAGGACGTCGGGGCCGGAGACCACCGGGAAGCGGACATGGATCGTGGTCGAGGTGTGGTCGTGATATTCGACCTCCGCCTCGGCCAGCGCGGTTTCCTCGACCACCGACCACATCACGGGCTTGGCGCCGCGATAGAGGCCGCCATTCATCAGGAACTTCAGGCATTCGTCGACGATCTTCGCCTCGGCCTTGAAGTCCATGGTCAGGTAAGGGTTCGACCAGTCGCCCTCGACGCCGAGGCGGCGGAACTCGGCCTTCTGCACGCCGATCCAGTGATCGGCGAAGGCCCGGCATTCCTGGCGGAATTCGGCGACCGGCACCGCGTCCTTGGACTTGCCGGCGGCGCGGTATTTTTCCTCGATCTTCCATTCGATGGGCAGGCCGTGGCAGTCCCAGCCGGGGACATAGGGCGCGTCCTTGCCCAGCATCGACTGGCTGCGGTTGATCACGTCCTTCAGGATCTTGTTCAGCGCCGTGCCGATGTGGATGTTGCCGTTGGCATAGGGCGGGCCATCGTGCAGGACGAATTTCTCGCGCCCCTTGCGGGTCGCGCGCAGCCGGCCATAAAGGTCGAGACGATCCCAGCGTTCGATGAGCGCCGGTTCCTTCTTCACGAGCCCGGCCCGCATCTCGAAGGGCGTGGCGGGAAGGAATACGGTCGCCTTGTAATCGGTCGTCATTGTGGAACTAGCCAATACTGAGAGGTGATGGGTACCAGAGACCCAAAACGAAGTGTGTGGTTTTAACAGGCGGGCTCCGGGCCGTCCAGCCGGGGGCACCCACGGGTCTTGCGTCGGCGAATCAGGCCGACGCGGCGGTAATTCGGCGCGCCGCCAGGCTGTCGGCCGCGATCTGCGCCTTCAATTCGTCGAGACCGGCGAATTTCCGTTCCGCCCGGATGAAGCCGAGCAGGCGAACCTCGATCTGCCGGCCGTAAAGGTCTTCGGCGAAATCGAACAGATGGACTTCGAGGTTTTCGTCCAGCTTGCCGAAGGTCGGGCGCCGGCCGATGTTGGCGACGCCGGGCACCAGGCGCCCGTCGTCCAGCACCACTTCGACCGCATAGACGCCGAGGGCAGGGCGCAGGTAATCGCCAAGGCCGAGGTTGGCGGTTGGAAAGCCGATGGTGCGGCCGCGCTGGTCGCCCTGCTGAACGGTGCCGGTAACCGACCAGGGCCGGCCGAGCTGGGCCGTCGCGGCGTCGATGTCGCCGGTTTCCAGCGCCTTGCGGATCGCGCTCGACGAGTAGCCGGCGCCGGGCTTGCAGTCGTTGTCGCCGACCGGGGCGATGACCGAAAGGCCGAAACCTTCCATCTCGCCCATGTAGCGCAGCAGGGCGATATCGCCGCTGCGCGCCTGACCGAAGCAGAAGTCGAAGCCGATGACGATATGGACCGCCTTCAGCCTGTTCACGAAGATATCGAGCACGAAGTCCTCGGCCGGCATGGCGGCGAGGGTGGTCGTGAACGGCAGCACGATGGCGGCATCGACCCCCTGACCGGCCAGCAGGCGCAGCTTGTCGGCGGGCGGGGTCAGGCGGAAGGGCGCCGTGTCGGGCCTGAACAGGACGCGAGGGTGCGGCTCGAAGGTCATGACCGCCGCGATGGAGCCCATCTCGTCGGCCAGTCGGCGCGTTTCCGCGATCAGCGCGGCGTGACCGCGGTGCACGCCGTCGAAATTGCCGACAGCCAGCACCGCGCCCTGCGCCTGGGGCGGGACACGGTCGAGACTGTCGACAACAAGCATGAACGGATGACCGCGTCGGATCAGACGGCGACCGGACGGCCCGGGACCATGATGGTGGCCTCGCCTTCGACCACGGTCTTGCCGCGGATGCTGCAGGTCGTCGCGAAGACGGCGCGCTTCTTGGCGGCGTCCAGCTCGACCACTTCGGCCTTGGCGGTGACGGTGTCGCCGATCTTCACCGGCGCCTTGAACTTCAGGGTCTGGCCGACATAGATCGCGCCCGGGCCGGGCAGCTTGGTCCCGAGCACGGCGGAGATGAGGCCAGCGGACAGCATCCCGTGGGCGATGCGCTCCTTGAACGGGGTCGTCGCGGCGTATTCGGCATCGAGGTGGACCGGATTGGTATCGCCCGAGACGCCCGCGAACATCAGGATGTCGGCTTCGGTCACGGTCTTGGAAAAGGTCGCCGACTGGCCGATGGAGAGGTCTTCGAAGTAGAGACCCTGGTGCTGTGACATCGCTGGTCCTCGCGGTCGCTGTGGGCACACCCGTCTCGGGTGTCGAGGCTGGCGACCTTAATGGCGCCCCAACGGCTGCGCAAGGGAGGCGCGCTGAGAGCCGGGAGTTTACCGTTTCTTAGCCTGATGGTCCGAGGATGCCCCTTGTCGCGGCAGCACATGCCGCACCGCCGGGCCGGACGGGCCGGTGTATTGAAGGCCTTAAGAAAGTGTTGCGAGGCATCACCGCCATGGCAGTCGACATGCAAATGCCGATCCTCATCGTCGACGATTACAAGACGATGCTGCGCATCATCCGGAACCTGCTGAAGCAGCTCGGTTTCGATAATGTCGAGGAAGCGACCGACGGGCAGATGGCGCTGGCCAAGCTGAAGAGCAAGCCGTTTGGCCTGGTCATATCCGACTGGAACATGGAGCCCATGACGGGCTACGAGCTTCTGAAGCAAGTCCGCGGCGATGAGACGCTGAAGGCGACGCCCTTCATCATGATCACCGCCGAATCGAAGACCGAGAATGTGATCGCGGCCAAGCAGGCTGGCGTGAACAACTACATCGTGAAGCCGTTTCCGGCCGAAACGCTGAAGGCCAAGATGCGCGCCGTGCTCGGCGATTTCTGATCGCTCCCGGGAAAGGAGGCGCCCATGTTCGGCGAAAACCTGTCGGGTCAGATCGGCGCCCTCGTCGATCACCTGCGTCGCAGGGGCGAGTCCTCGCCCCCGAACCTGGTCGAGGTCGCCTCGGTGACGGAAGTCCTGATCGCGACCATGCAGGCCTATTTCCGCTCCATCGACACCTCGATCTACCGCGAATTCCGCGAACTCTCGGATTATATCGCCAAGGCCAGGGGCGAGATCGCCTCGCTGCGTCCGGGCGACCTGCAGAACGAGCGCCTGCCGCGCGCGGGCCGCGAACTCGAAGCCATCGTCCGCTCGACCGAGGACGCGACCAACAAGATCATGGCGGCGGCCGAGGCGATCATGGCGGGCAGCCCGTCCGATCCCGGCTATAGCGACCTCGTGTCCGCCCGCTGCATGGATATCTTCGAGGCCTGTTCGTTCCAGGACATCACCGGCCAGCGCATTTCCAAGGTCGTCGACACCCTGACCTATATCGAGGAGCGGGTCGGGCGGCTGAAGGATGCCCTCGGCAGCGGTCTCGCCGATGAGCCGGCACATCCCGAAGAAACCCGCACCGGCGATTCGGCCCTGCTGAACGGTCCGGCGCTGGACGGAGAAGGCATCGCCCAGGACGAGATCGACAAGCTGATGGGCGAGGTCGCGCCGCCGCCCGCGCCGCCCGCGCCGCTGGCCCCTGCGACAAAGGCGAGCCAAGCAGACATCGACGCCCTGTTCGACTGATCCTATGATCTCCCCGAAAACGGGAGGAAATGGTCGGTGGAACTCAAGGGCGTCTCGGAGACGCTGATCATACCGCTTTACGCTCAATGGCGCGAAAATCGCAGCCGGCGGCCGGTATTGCGGGATGACAAGGTCGACGACATCGTCGCGCGGCTGAAGCCACCCTTCGAAAAATTCCTGCCCAGCCCGATCGACCGTTCGGTCGTCGTGTTGCGCAAGCGAATCATCGACGGCCTCGTTGCCGCTCACATGCGCCGGAACCGGGGCCACGCGGTGGTCGTCAATCTCGGCTGCGGTCTCTGCACGCGGTTCGACCGGATCGACGATGGCGCGGTGCGCTGGATCGACGTCGACCTGTCGGCGGTCGAGCCGGTCTGGCGTTTCGCCTTCGCCGGCCACGATTCCCGCCGTCATTTCGTCACCGCCTCCATCGAGGCGGAAGATCTGTTGGAATCCCTTCATATCGGCGCGGATGACGTGCCGCTGTTCATCCTCGAAGGGGTCTCGATGTATCTGTCGGAGGCGCGGATGCGTCTGTTGTGCCGGCGGATCGCCAAACGCTTTCCGGGGGCGACGCTGGTGTTCGACGCCATGGCGAGTTGGGTTGCCATGGGCTCGATCTTCTACCCCGAGATCGCGGTGACCGGCTCCCGCTTCACCTGGAGGCTCGATCGGCCGCAGTCCTGCGAATCCTGGGGGCGCGACTTCAAGATCACGGCGGACGAGCCGATCGCCCGCCATCTGAACGCGATCTACGGCTTCGCCGGCTGGCTCGGCCGGCTGAACCCCGTCATGCGCAGCGCCTACCGGGTGGTGGCGCTGCGCCTCGGCAAGGCGCGCTGACTACCAGCGCAGGCGGTCGATGGCGGCCGCGACCGAAAGGCCGTGATCGCCGAGCACGGCGCCGAGGCGGGCCGCATCGGGCGGATCGCCCCACAGCGGGGCGTGGACCCCGCCGGTGATCAGCAGCGCGGGAATTCCCTGGCGATTGGCGCCCGGAATATCGGTCTCGATGCCATCGCCGATGGCGATGGTCTCGGCCGGCGCGGTGCCGAGCAGGGCAAGGCTGCGGTCATAGACCGAATCATAGGGTTTGCCGTGCCATTCGACCTGCCCGCCCATGTCGCGATAGAGGCTGGCGATGGCCCCGGCGCAGGGAATGGTCCGCGCGCCCCGGGCGACGATACGGTCCGGATTGGCGCAGACGAGGGGGAGGGCGCGGGTCAGCGCGGCTTCGAGCAGGGGGCGATAATCCTCGGCGGTTTCGCTCTCGTCGTCGAGCAGGCCAGAGCAGACCAGCAGATCGGCATCTTTCAGGTCGGGTACCAGTGACAGGTCCAGACCCTCGAACAGCGGCAGGTCGCGCGCCGGGCCGACATGACGCACGGCGGCACCGCGCCGCTCCGCGAGGGCGAGGCGGGTGGCGTCGCCCGAAGTCACGATGGCGTCATAGACCGAAGGCGGCACACCCAGCCGGTCGAGTTGCTGCCGCACCACCGGTGACGGTCGCGGCGCGTTGGACAGCAGCACGACGCCAGCCTGCCGGCCGGCACGGAAGCGGGTCAGGGCCTCGACGGCTTCGGGAAAGGCGGCGACGCCATTGTGCATGACGCCCCAGAGATCGACGATCGCGCCGCGGGCCGATTCAATGACGGGGCCGGCATGATCGACCAGATGGGGAAGATACGACATAAGCGGATAACTCAATCCTCGCGGGCGGTCCATTTGGCCAGGGTCAGCTTCAGGTCGGCGAGTTCCCGCAGGGTCTCGCCATGGCTGCGGCGGAGCAACTCGATTTCCGCCTGGAGTTCGGCGCGGTCACCCGCGCGCAGGATCAGGATATGGCCCTGCAGGGCGGCAAAGAACAGGGCGATGCCGACGATGGTGCCGTCGATCGCCGGCCAGAAGTCGTGCACGGCGAAACCGGCGGCGCAGGCGACCAGGACATAAGAGATGACGAGCAGGGCTTGAATGGGCAGGGGCATGGCGGCTCACGATCCGATGGGGGCGGCGCGGCGGGCGAGACGGCGCCAGTGGTGCCGGAAGACCAGACCCGGCGCACGGGCGACCGGGGTCGCCTCGGCGAGGCGGGTCCAGCGGGCGAGGGCATCTTCGGCGACATCCCAGGCCGCGCGGGAAACATCCTGCAGCAGGCGCTTTCGCTCGCCCCGCGGACGGTCGGCGGCGAGGGCGGTCGCCCGGGCGATCTCGTCGATCAGCGCGGCTTCGAGGGCATCGCGCGCCGGGGCATAGGTGGCAAGGCGCGTGGCGTGGTCGCGGATGACGGTGCGGTGCAGCCGCTCCTGCCGCCACCACAGGGTGGCGAGATCGGCCCGCGCCTTGGGTGGTGGTTCGGCTCTCGGCAGGCCGGCCTCGATGAAGAAGGGCCGGAACAGGCCGGTGCAGGGCGCGGAGCCGCCGGTCGACCATGCGACAGGCAAATTCCGGTCGAGCACGGCGACGAGGCTCATGGTGGTCTGCGCCGCCCGCCGCGCCGGTCCGGCATTGCCGTGGGCGCAGAGCGTATCGGGCAGGAAGCCGCCCGGCCGCCAGTGGGGCTTTTCGCCCGATGGACCGTGGTCGCGCAGGATGGACATCAGCCGCGCCGGCCCGTCGACGCCGCCCGCGATGAGTGCGCAGGCCCGTGCGGCCCGCCGCCGGCCACGCGCGGCCCAGCCCTTCACCTTTTCGCCGAAGACGGCGCCGAAATCGAAGGGGGTGCCCTCGCTCCACCAGCCCTTGTCACGGGCGGCTTCCTTGGCGTTGGCCGACAGGCGGATGAAGTTCGTGCCGATGGAGTAGGCGTTGGAGATCGCCCGCGCGCCGGTCACGCGCTCCAGCGCCCAGTGCCGGCCGGCGGTTTCGAGCACGAAGGCCGAGGTCGCGTCGGCGATCATGAAGGCACTGTCATAGGGAAAGCGATAGCCATGGCCGCCATTGCCGCCCTGGCCGTGCCGCTCGATCAGCACGATCATGGTCGCGGCCGCCTCTTCGGCGCTGCGCGCCCGCTCCAGTCCGAGACGGACGAGGTCCATGCCGGTCAGCGCCGGCGTGCCGTCATGGGGCAGGCGGGAGAACACCGCCTCGTTGCCGATGGCGACGCCATGCTCGTTGACGCCCATCTCCGCGCCCCACATCCAGTAGGGCCGGCAGATCAGCAGCGCCGCGGTCTCATAGACCTGCGGCAGCGTCAGATAGGTGGCGTGGACGAGGGTGCCCGGCGCATGGGTGCGCCGGGGGATGATCTCGATCGCCTGCGCTTCGTCGCCTTCGCGGTCGCTGTTCTTGGCGAACAGCATGGTTCCGCCCGGTCCCGAAGGCGGCACCACCATGGTGTCGCACATCCCAAATCTCTCCTGCGCCCTTGAAATAGCAGGCTGGGCAGCCTCTTTCTATGGGGCCCGTGGTGCAACTGGACCAGATGGAACTGTTCCATACGGTCCGGTTGATCCACAAACTGTCGATCCAACAAGAACCATTGCGGGGAAAAGCCATGGCCAATGCCTTTGATTTCAGCTTTCCGGGGATTGCCGGGGGTGACATCCGGCTGAAGGATTTCGCCGGCAAGCCGGTGCTGATCGTCAACACCGCCTCGGCCTGCGGCCTGACTCCGCAATATGCCGGGCTCGAATCGCTGTACCGGACCTATGGGCCGAAGGGGCTTGTCGTGCTCGGCGTGCCGGCCAATGATTTCGGCGCGCAGGAGCCGGGGACGGAGGCCGAGATCAAGACTTTTTGCGAAACCCGCTTCGCCGTCGACTTCCCGATGACGGCGAAACAGGTGGTGATCGGCGAGGGCGCCCATCCCTTCTATCGCTGGGCGGCGGCGGAACTGGGCGAGGCCGGCACGCCGAAGTGGAATTTCCACAAATATCTGATCGGGCCCGACGGCAGCCTCGCTGGCAGTTTCGGCTCCCGCCTCGATCCGCTGTCGCCCGACATCACCTCGGCCATCGAGGCTGCCTTGGCGTGAGCCCGGACGTCATGCTTAATGCCGTCGCCGCCGCGCTTCCCGGCCGGCGCAACGAAAACGGAGACGACCGATGACGATTTCGGTGGGCGACAAGCTGCCCGAAGCCACCTTCATGACGATGACCGACAAGGGCCCGGCGCCCCTGCCGTCGTCCGAACTCTTCGGCGGCAAGACCGTCGTCCTCTTCGCGCTGCCCGGTGCCTTCACCCCGACCTGCTCGGCCAAGCATGTGCCGAGCTATCTCGCCAACGCCGAGGCGCTGAAGGCCAAGGGGGTCGACACCATCGCCTGCCTTTCCGTGAACGATGCCTTCGTCATGGGCGCCTGGGGCAAGGACCAGGGGGTCGGCGACAAGATCGTGATGCTGGCCGACGGCAGCGCGGACTTTACCAAGAAGCTCGGTCTCGATCTCGACCTCTCGGGCTTTGGCATGGGGCTGCGCTCCAAGCGTTACGCCCTGATCGCCAAAGACGGCAAGGTCGAGGCGCTGTCGGTCGAACCGAATCCCTCCGCCCTCGACGTTTCCTCGGCCGAAGCGGTCCTGAAGCAGCTGTAAGCCCTCGGGGCCGCCCGGTTCCTGACCGAGTGGCCCCGCCCGGCGGGAAAGGCACCATGACTCTCGACGACTATCAGGCTTTCACCCGGACGACGGCGATCTTTCCGGCCGACCGTGCCCTCGAATATCTCGGCCTCGGCCTCGCTTCGGAAGCGGGGGAAGTCGCGGGCGTGATCAAGAAATGGATCCGCGATGGGACCGACGACGAGACCCTGAAGGCGAAGCTCGAAGCCGAACTGGGCGATGTCTGCTGGTATCTCTCTGAACTGTGTAACGCGGCGGGCCTCGACCTTGCCGCCGTCTTCGCCGCCAACATGCGGAAACTGTCCGACCGCCAGCGGCGCGGCGTGATCGCCGGCTCCGGCGACGAGCGGTGAGCGGGTGAGGTGGTAGCCGAATGCCGCCATATCGGAATCAATTCATCTGTATTCCGGAATTAATCTCCGCTTAAGAATTTCAGGCTGGAAACGCCCGTGGGCGGGCTTCGCGCCCGCCGGCATTGCCACTCTCAAAGGGCAGTTTTCCGCCAGATTCGCCGATTGATCGGCAGTTAACCGAATCTTAGCCATAGACCCGCCGATGCGGCGCTAATGCGCCCGTTTGGCTCCGGTTTCGGTTGGGCTTTCGACTGAAACTGACGCCGGTCTGGCGCAAGTTACTCCCAACAGCGGCCACGTGCCGAACCATTGAAACATGTACCGGAGTAACTGCCATGATCGCATCCCACGCGGTCCTGAACGGGACCATCATGTCTGCCGCCATCGGCGCCGTCGTTGGCGCGGCCGTCTTCTCCGGGGCTGCCACCTCGTCCTTTGATCTTGGTCCGATCTCGTTTCACGGCGGTCAGGGCGGCGCGCCTTCGCTGCTCGCCTCGCTGAAGCTGGCGTTCGACGGTCGCGGCGAAGGCGGTCTGGCCGACGGCGGGCGGGCACGCCTCGCCCCAACGGCGGCGTCTGGCACCGAGAATGTCGAGCCGAAGCGCACGGCGACCGCGGGCGAAGACCCCAGCGATGACCGCGGTACCCTGTCGATCCAGGTCGAGAACGACAAGTTCGGCGGCGGCACGGACCAGCATTACACCAACGGCCTGCGCGCTTCCTATCTGTTCAGCTCGGACGATACGCCGCGCTTCGTCGGCGATATCGCCCGCGAACTGCCCTTCGTTCCCGCGGAAGGCGTCGTCCGCGTCGGCGTCTCGGTCGGCCAGAGCATCTTCACCCCGGGCCGCAAGGAAGCGAGCAGCGGCGATAACAAGGGGCGTCCCTTCGCCGGCTGGCTCTATGGCGGCGTGCAGATCACGAACGACACGGGCAAGCAGCTCGACACCTTCGAGCTGCAGCTCGGCGTCGTCGGCCCCAGCTCGGGCGCGGCCGAGACACAGACCTGGTTCCACGACACCATCGGCGTCCGCCCGTTCGACGGCTGGGACTCGCAGCTGAACGACGAATTCGGCGCGGTGCTGTCTTACGAACGCAAGTGGCGCTTCATCTCGGAATATCACCCGGGCGGTCTTGGCGTCGCGGTCGAGCCGAGCGTCGGCTTCACCCTCGGCAACGTCCATACCTATGCCTCGGCCAGCGCGACGGTGAAACTGGGCAGCGACGTTTCCAGCGACTGGGGCGCGCCGCGCATCCGCACGGCGCTGTCGGGCACCGGCTATTTCAAGCCGGTCCATGATTTCGAATGGTATGTCTTCGCCGGTCTGGAGGGTCGCGCCGTCGCCCGCAACATCTTCCTCGACGGCAATTCCTTCGAGGACAGCCACAGCGTCGACAAGCACACGTTCGTTGCCGATCTTCAGGTCGGCGCCTCGGTCACCCTGGGCGATGCCCGCCTGACCTATACCCAGGTGTTCCGCACCACCGAATATGTCGGCCAGAAGAATGGCGACGTCTTCGGCGCGCTCAGCCTGTCCTGGCGGATCTGACGGTCCTGCGTCAGCCCCGCCGGGGCGCGGCGGCGCGGGCGAGCTGGTCGACCCGCTCGTTGCAGGGATCGCCCGAATGGCCGCGCACCCAGCGCCAGTCGATCCGGTGCCGCGCGGCCGCCGTATCGAGACGACGCCACAGGTCCTCGTTCTTCACCGGCTTCTTGTCGGCGGTCTTCCAGCCGTTGCGCTTCCAGCCGGCGATCCATTTGGTGATGCCATCCATCACATAGCGGCTGTCGGTGAACAGACGGACGTTCGTCGTCCGGGTCAGGGCTTCGAGGGCGGCGATGGCCGCCATCAGTTCCATCCGGTTGTTGGTCGTCGCCGGCTCGCCGCCCGACAATTCCTTCTCGGTACCGCGGAAGGAGAGCAGGGCGCCCCAGCCGCCGGGGCCGGGATTGCCCGAACAGGCGCCGTCGGTATGGATGACGACGATATCGTCACTGGTCTCAGTCATGGCCGATGCCATAGGTACCCGGCCCTTCGGCGGTGCGGTGGAAGCGCAGTTTGGACAGATATTCGAGCGGGTCTTTCGGCCGGACGAGGGCGCCCGGCACCTGGTTCAGCCAGTCATACAGCCGGGTGAGCAGGAAGCGCAGCGCAGCGCCCCGGCACAGCAGCGGGATCGCCGCTGCCTCGGCCTCGCTCAAGGGCCGGCCGCCGAGATAGCCGCGCGACAGGGCAAGGGCCTTCGTCGCGTTGAAGGCTCCGTCCGGCTCGAAACACCAGGCGTTCAGGCAGATCGCGAGGTCGTAGGCATAGAAATCGTTGCAGGCGAAATAGAAGTCGATCAGGCCCGAGACGTCGTCCCCGATGAAGAAGACATTGTCGGGGAAGAGATCGGCGTGAATGACCCCGCCCGGCAGAGCCGCCGGCCAGTTCGCCTCGAGAAAGGCCAGCTCCGCGTCGATTTCGGCGGCGAGGCCCGGGCGCACGCTGTCCGCGCGGTCGCGGCAATCGGCGGCGAGGCGGCGCCAGCCGGGAAGCGACAGGGCATTGGTCCGCTTCAGGGCAAAGCCCGCGCCCGAAAGATGCAGGCCGGCGAGGGCGGCGCCGACACTGCCGCACTGGGCGACATTAGGCTTGCGCGGCCACATGCCGGTCAGGAACGAGACGATCACCGCCGGCCGCCCGGCCAGCTGGCGCAGCGCCTTGCGGTCGCGGCCGTGGATCGGCGTCGGGCACGACAGGCCGGACAGGGCGAGATGGTCCATTAGGCCGATGAAGAAGGGCAAGTCCGCTTCCGCCACCCGCTTCTCGAACAGGGTCAGGATGAAACGGCCCCGCGTGGTCTCGAGGAGGAAGTTGGAATTCTCCACCCCCTCGGCGATGCCCTTGAGACTGAGCATTTCGCCGAGATCGTATTCGGCGAGAAAGGCGGCGAGGGCGTCGTCGTCGACGTCGGTATAAACAGCCATGATTCCGTTCAGCCGATCAGGGCGCGGGGGACTTTGAACTGGATGCGTTCCTCGGTCACGGTCACCTGTTCGACCGTGACCTCGAATCGCGCGCGGAAGGCCTCGATCAATGCCTCGACCAGGCTTTCCGGGGCGGAAGCCCCCGCCGTGATGCCGACGCGGCGCGCGCCGTCAAGGCGCGACCAGTCGAGTTCGCCGGCGTGCTGGATGCGCAGCGCGGTGGCGACGCCGGCCCTTGCGCCAACCTCGACCAGCCGCACCGAGTTCGAGGAATTGGGCGCGCCGATGACGATCAGCGCGTCGCAATCGGGCGCGATGGTCTTCACCGCCGCCTGCCGGTTGGTGGTCGCGTAGCAGATGTCTTCCTTGTGCGGGGCGAGGATCGCCGGGAAGCGCGCCTGCAGGGCGGCGACGATGCCGGCAGTATCGTCGACCGACAGGGTGGTCTGCGTGATGTAACCGAGGCGCGCGGGGTCGGGCACCGACAGGCGGGCGACATCCTCGATCGTCTCGACCAGGCTGATCGCGCCGTCCGGCAGCTGGCCCATGGTGCCGACCACTTCCGGGTGGCCTTCATGGCCGATCATGACGAGATGCATCCCCTCGGCATGGAGCCGTTCGGCCTCGACATGGACCTTGGAGACGAGGGGGCAGGTGGCGTCGAGATAGGCGAGGCCCCGGCGCCGGGCATCGGCCGGCACGGATTTCGGCACGCCGTGCGCGGAAAAGACCACATGGGCGCCTTCCGGCACCTCGTCCAGTTCCTCGACGAAGATGGCGCCCTTGGCTTCCAGCGATTCGACGACCGTGCGGTTGTGGACGATCTCGTGGCGGACGTAGATCGGCGGGCCGAAACGCTCCAGCGCCAGCTCGACGATCTGGATCGCGCGGTCGACGCCGGCGCAGAAGCCGCGCGGTGCGGCGAGAATGAGGGTCAGGGCGGGTTTGCTCATGCTGTCCGGAAGCTCGCGGGCAGGGGGCCGCCCTGCTTGTGCCGATAGGGGTGCTTGTCTAGAGTGCGCCGACCATAATCCTTAACGCCAGCCAAAGGAAAGCAAAGGATGGGCATCGTTTCGCAGGTCCGGGCAGGGCGCAAGCCGGCCGCCATGGCCGCGTCCCTCGCGCTCGCCGCCTTCGGCCTCGCCGCTTGCGGCTCCTCTTCCGATTCGGCACCGGCGACCGCGGCCCAGGCGGCGCCCTGTCCGGCCATGTCGGTTCTCGCTGATGCCGCCAGCCTGGCCCGTTTCGCGGAGGGCGCGCCGCGCACGCCGGATTCCGTGCTCTACGAGATCGAGATGATCGACGCCAAGGTCCTGTGCGAGCCGGCGGCGAATGGCCAGGTGGTCGCCAATGTTGGCATGTCGATCTACGTCCGGCGCGGGCCGGCCGGGCGCGATCTGACCGGCGTGACCGTGCCCTTCTTCCTCGCCCTGACCGAGACCAACACCCGTGTGATCAGCCGCGCCTCCTACGAGACGCAGGTCGCTCTCGATAAGGGGGCCGCCAGCGGCGGTGTCGTCGAGCACCTGACGGTTACGGTACCGCTCGACGGCAAGTCGCCCTATGCCTTCGAATTGATCGGTGGCATCCAGATTTCGGCGGCAGAACTGGCCGACGAGCGAAAGCGCCGGGGCAAATAAGGGCTTGTGTGTCAAACATCACAGCGACACCCGTGCGGTCGCGCCATAGTCCCCTCCTGCCGGCGGCCTTGTCGCCGGTGGCCGCCTGCCGGGGGGTTGGCGGTCTGGGCGGCGGGGATGTCCGGGGGGGCAGGCCCGCCGTCCTCCTACTCCTTTAAGGGGGTATGTGAAAACGATCGCCTGCGGCAACATGGCCGCCACAAAATGGTGATCGGCTTTGCCTTGGATCAAACCGCCGATATAGGATTTGTGAACCAATGTCCGGGACGATGGACATGGGCTCCAGCCTGACACGATGGCCGGGGGCATCCGGTGCGCGCGGATCGAGGCAACTGGGACAGGGCGAATGACTTACGACGATAAATTTGCGAATGCGATTGCCGACCTGAAGCAGGAAGGCCGTTATCGCGTGTTTGCCGATCTGCAGCGCCATTGCGGTAATTTCCCCCGGGCCACCTGGCGCGGCCCCAACGGCGCCCGCGACATCGTCGTCTGGTGTTCCAACGATTATCTCGGTCAGGGTCAGAACAGCGAAGTCCTCTCGGCGATGCACGAGGCGCTCGATACCTACGGCGCCGGTGCTGGCGGCACCCGCAATATTTCCGGCAACAGCCGCGCCCATGTCCTCCTCGAGGACGAGTTGGCCAGCCTGCACGGCAAGGAATCGGCGCTGATCTTCTCTTCGGGCTTCGTCTCGAACGAGGCGGCGCTGTCCGCCCTGTCCCGCGTGCTGAAGGGTGTGACCGTCTATTCCGACGAGTTGAACCACGCCTCGATGATCGAGGGCATCCGTCACGGCGGCGCGCCCAAGCGCATCTTCCGCCACAACGACGTGAAGCACCTCGTCTCGATGCTGAAGGAAGCCGATCCCGCGGCACCCAAGATCATCGCCTTCGAGAGCGTCTATTCGATGGACGGCGACATCGCGCCGATCGCCGATTTCGTCGAGGTCGCCAAGACATACAACGCCCTGACCTATCTCGATGAAGTCCATGCCGTCGGCCTCTATGGCGAGCATGGCGCCGGTGTCGCCGAGGCGACGGGCACCATGGGTGACATCGACGTGATCGAAGGCACGCTGGGCAAGGCCTTCGGCGCCATGGGCGGCTATATCGCCGGCTCGTCCGTCATGGTCGACTGTGTGCGCTCCTATGCCCCGGGCTTCATCTTCACCACCTCGCTCGCCCCGGTGATCGCGGCGGGCGCCTGCGCCTCGATCCGCTACCTGCGCCAGCACAATGAACTCCGCGTGAAGCACCAGGAGCGCGCCGCCACCCTGAAGCGCAAGCTGGCCGCCGCCGGCCTGCCCGTGCTGCAGAGCCAGTCGCATATCGTCCCCGTGATGGTGGGCGATCCAGTGCGCTGCAAGGCGATTTCCGACGAGTTGCTGTCGGTCGATGGCATCTATGTCCAGCCGATCAATTTTCCGACCGTGCCGCGCGGCACCGAACGCCTGCGCTTCACCCCGTCGCCCTTCCATGACGACGAGATGATGGACCAGCTGGTCGCCGCCCTCGACCGCATCTGGACCAAGGCCCGGCTGCCGCGCGCGGCCTGATCCGGTCTCGGGTCTCCGCTCAGGAACGGCGCCCGTGCGAGCGGGCGCCGTTTCTATTTGGGAAGGCGGCGGCGGACCAGGCCACCCGGCGTGGAGCGGCGGCGACGGCCGAACAGGCTGCCGGCCGCGCCATAGATCAGCCAGCCGAGGCCGACACCGGCGGCACCGAAGGCGGGATCGAGCGTCGCCGAGATTTCATAAGTCGAGAGCGTATCGCGCACCAGCTCGCCGTCGCCGAAGCGGGCGATGCTCACCAGCTTGTCGAAACTGGTCGGCGCGGCATCCAGCATCCGCTTCTGCTCCGCGAGAACGCCCCTGCGGTCGGCCAGCGCCGTCATGCGATCGGCGGTGCCGCGGACGGCAGTATCGCCGGACTGACGATGGCGCTCGGCCAGCTGCTGGAAATCCAGCCCTTCCGCCGAAGCCTGCAGCGCGAAGGCATCGACCATCTTCTGCACTTCGCCGAGGGCGCCGCCCAGCCGCTGCTCGTAGGCACGGGCGAAACTCGGCAGCTGGCTGGCGCCGATGCCGCCGGTAATGACGAGCAGGATGAGGAACAGATGGCGAATCATGGCGGTCCCCACAGATGGGCGCTGGGGCCATAAGGGGCCGCCGGGGGCAAATCTGTCAACCTCGGCCGGTTTTCACAGGTCGACGATCTCGACATCCTCCGGGCTGACCGGGCGGTCGAGGAAGATCGTCGCGACGCGGGCGAAGCGGCTGGCCGAATCGGTCGCCATGAATTTCACCCGGCCCGCGCCGGCCCTATTGCCAAGACGGTCGGCATCAAGGGCCACGGCGACCGCCTCGGCGGCGGTCGAGGCGCTGTCGACCAGGGCGATATCCGGGCCGGCGACGGCACCGATGGTCTCGCGCAGCAGCGGGAAATGGGTGCAGCCGAGCACCAGCGCCTCGGGCCGGGGCCGGCCGTGGTTGAGCAGCGGCTCGATATAGCGGCGGGCGGCGGCTTCGACGGCATCGCCCCGAATCCAGCCTTCCTCGGCAAGGGCGACGAAGACGCTGCAGGCCTGCTGGCGAACGTCGGCCCCGGGACTGAGGGCATGGATGGCGCGGTCATAAGCGCCCGAAGCGACGGTGCTTTCGGTCGCAAGGACACCGATCCGGCCCGACGGCGCCGCCGCGACGGCGGCCTGCGCCCCCGGCTCGATCACGCCGATCACCTCGATCTCGGGAAAGGCCGCGGTCAGGGCCGGAATGGCATGGGCGGAGGCGGTGTTGCAGGCGATCACCAGCAGCTTCACCCCGCGCTCCACCAGATGACCGGCGGCCTGCACGGCGTAGCGGGCGACGGTTTCCGGGCTCTTGGTGCCATAGGGCAGGCGCGCAGTGTCGCCGAGATAGAGCAGGTCTTCGGTCGGCAGGCGCTTCGCGATGGCGTCGAGCACGGAAAGACCGCCGATGCCGGAATCGAAGATCCCGATCGGCAGGGTGGGCGAGGGTGAGGTCATGCGAGCAGCGGGGCTTCCAGCGCCTGTTCGAGAAGGGTGAGCGCCTGATCGACGGTGGCGAGGCGCACCGCCGCCCGGCCGATGTCGCCAAAGCGGCGCTCGACATGAAGGGTTTCGCGGAGTTCGCGGGCAAGCGCGAAATGCACAAGGCCGACCGGCTTTTCCGGCGAGCCGCCGCCCGGTCCGGCGATGCCGGTTACCGCGACGGCGATATGGGCGCGGCTCCGCGCGAGGGCGCCTTCCGCCATGGCGCGGGCGACGGGTTCGGACACCGCGCCGTGCAGCAGCAGGATGTCCTTGGGCACGCCGAGGATTTCCGCCTTGGCATGGTTGGAATAGGTGATGAAGCCCCGCTCGAGCACCGCGCTCGAGCCCGCGATTTCGGTCAGCAACCCGCCGATCAGGCCGCCGGTGCAGCTTTCGGCCGTCGCGATGCGCTGGCCGCGCTCGGTCGCCTTGCGGATGAGGGCGGTGGCGCGCTGCTCGAGATTGTCGGGGAAAAGACTCGTCACCATAGCTCGATCAATCCTCCCATCAGCACCAGGCCCATGATCCCGGCGATCACGTCGTCGATGACGATACCGAAGCCACCGGGCAAATTCTTGTCGGCCCAATTCGCGGGCCAGGGCTTCATGATGTCGAGGCCGCGGAACACGGCGCAGGCGATCAGGTAAAGCCAGGGATCATTGGGCACGAGGACGAGGGTGAACCATTGCCCGGCGAATTCGTCGATGACGACGCTGCCCGGATCCTTCATGCCGAGGGCCTGGGCATAGATCGCCGAAGCCCAGATGCCGAGCGCGGTCACGGCGACCGCGGCGAGGGCGAGGCCGAGGGCGCCGCCCGCCTGATGGATGAACCACGCCGGGACCAGGGCGGCGATGGAGCCCCAGGTGCCGGCCGGTCCCGGCAGATGGCCGACATAAAAGCCGGTCGAGACAATGCGCGCGGGGTGGAGACGGGGAAGCATCAAGGCAACCTCACGGTGGCGAGGCCTTGCGCGGCGATGCCTTCGCCCCGGCCGGTGAAGCCCAGTTTCTCGGTCGTGGTCGCTTTGACCGAGACCCGGTCGGGCGCGATGCCGAGGATGGCGGATATCCGCTGGCGCATGGCCTCGCGGTGCGGGCCGACCTTGGGCCGCTCGCAGATCACGGTGAGATCGAGATGGGCGATCATGCCGCCGCGTGCCGCGACGAGGCTGCCGGCATGGGCGAGGAAACGGTCGGACGATGCGCCGCGCCACTGCGGTTCGGAGGGCGGGAAATGCTGGCCGATATCGCCCGCGCCGATGGCGCCAAGCAGGGCGTCGGTCAGCGCGTGCAGGGCGACATCGGCGTCGGAATGACCGATCAGGGCGCGGTCATGGGCGATCTTCACACCGCCCAGCCAGACCCCGTCGCCGAGGCCGAGGGCATGGACATCGAAGCCCGAACCCGTCCGGATATCGGGGAGGCCATGGAGCAAGGCCCGCTCCGCCCGATCGAGGTCGTCCGCCGTCGTCACCTTGAAATTCTCCTCCGCGCCCGGCACCAGCGCGACATCGAGGCCGGCGGCGGTGGCGAGGGCGGCATCGTCGGTCATCTGCGCGCCCGACTGCCGGCGGTGGGCATCGAGGATCGCCGCGAAGCGAAAGCCCTGCGGTGTCTGGGCACGAAACAGGCCGTCGCGCGGCACGGTCTCGCCCACGAGGCCCGCCTGCCCGCGTTTCAGCGTGTCGACGACGGGCAGTGCCGGAATGGCGCCGACGTGATGTTCCAGCGCGGCGAGCACGCGGCCGGTCAGGTCCGGATCGACGAAGGGGCGGGCGGCGTCGTGAATGAGGACGAGGCGGGGGGGCGGTGCCTGCGCCGCCAGGGCTTCGAGCCCGGCGCGCACGCTGTCCTGCCGCTCGGCACCGCCGGCAGCATAGGCCAGGTCCGGAATCCCCTCCAGCGCCTCACGCGCGGGCCCGGCATCGCCGACGATGACGATGGGGCCGACCGCCGGGTGCCGCCGCAGTGCCTCCACCGTCCGGCGCAGCATGGGCTTGCCGGCGAGCGGGCGAAATTGCTTCGGAATGCCGCCGCCCATTCGCGCGCCACTTCCGGCAGCGGCGATGACGACGGCAACGCCTGCGGTTGAACGAGAATCGACCATGGCGAGACACTAGCCCCGCCGCGCCTCCCGGCCTAGTGTCTGCTTGATTACAAAACGCGACTCCATGGGCTTCCAGGGACTCATGGCCATTGCGATGCACAAGCAATGGGCCTAGATTGCTCGTTTATTGCGCAGCTGAATAAAGTGCCCAAGTAATGAACAGCACGAGCGGCCCCCGTGGGGTCGGCCCCATCCAGGTTGGCCCGGTCAGGATCGACGATCCGGTCATTCTCGCCCCCATGTCCGGCGTCACGGACATGCCGTTCCGCCGCGTCGTGAAGCGTCTGGGCGCTGGGCTTGTCGTGTCCGAGATGATCGCATCCGAGGCCATGATCCGCTGCAGCCGCCAGTCGATGAAGATGGCGAGCAACTGCGCCGAGGAATTCCCGATGTCGGTCCAGCTCGCCGGCTGCGTGCCCGAGCACATGGCCGAGGCGGCGAAGATGAACGAGGACCGGGGCGCCGCCATCATCGACATCAACATGGGCTGTCCGGTGAAGAAGGTGGCGATCAATTCGCACGCCGGCTCCGCCCTGATGCGCGACCTGAAGCACGCGCAGAGCCTGATCGAGGCGACGGTGAAGGCGGTGAAACTGCCGGTCACCCTGAAGATGCGCACCGGCTGGGACCACAGCAATCGCAACGCGCCGGAACTGGCCCGGATCGCCGAGGATTGCGGCATCCGCATGATCACGGTGCACGGCCGCACCCGCTGCCAGCTCTACAACGGTCATGCCGACTGGGGCTTCATCGCGAAGGTGAAGGAACAGGTGAAGATCCCGGTGATCGCCAATGGCGACATCAATACCTGCGACGACGCGGTGGAGGCCCTGGCGCAATCGGGGGCCGACGGGGTCATGATCGGGCGCGGCGCCTATGGCCGGCCCTGGATCATCGCCCAGGTCACCCATTTCCTGAAGACCGGGGAGCGGCTGGCCGATCCCGCGCTCGAGGATCAGCTGGCCCTGCTGCTCGATCATTACGACGACATGCTGGCGCATTACGGGTCCGTGCCGGGGATGCGCATGGCGCGCAAGCATGTCGCCTGGTATTCGGCGGGCCTGCCCGGCTCCGCCGTCTTCCGCTCCACCATCAACCGGATGGAGGACCCGGAGGCGGTCAAGGCTTACATCCGGGAATTCTATGCCCCTGTGCTCGAACGGAAGGCGGCCTGATGGCCAAGACGTCTCAAGCCAGACCGGCCGCGGAAGCGGGCAAGGCCGAGCGCGGCGTGACTTTCGATCCCGAACTGGTGCTCAATGCCCTCGGCAAGGCGATCCTCCTCGTCGACGAGGAGGGCTTCATCCGCTACGCCAATGCCGCGGCCGAGCAGTTCTTTGCCACGGGCGCGACCATGCTGACGCGGATGCGCCTCGATCAGGTGACGCCTTTCGCCCATCCCCTGCTGTCGGTGGTCGAGCAGGTGAAGCAGGGCGGTATCTCCGTTTATGAATACGAGGTCGACTTCGGCTCGCCCCGGACCGGACAGCGTCCGGTCGACATGCAGGTGACGCCGCTCGCCGACCGCTCGGGCCTGCTGCTCGTCTCGCTGCAGGAGCGCGCGATCGCCCAGCGTATCGACCGTCAGCTCACCCACCGGGGCGCGGCCCGCTCGGTCACCGGCATGGCGGCGATCCTCGCCCATGAGATCAAGAATCCGCTGTCCGGCATCCGGGGCGCGGCCCAGTTGCTCGAACAGGGCATCGCCGAGGGCGACCGCGACCTGACCCGTCTCATCTGCGACGAGACCGACCGCATCTGCCTGCTGGTCGACCGGATCGAGGCCTTCAACGAGGGCCGACCGGCCAAGCGCGAGCCGGTCAACATCCATCAGGTGCTGGAGCATGTGAAGAAGATCGCCCTCGCCGGTTTCGCCAAGGGCCTTCGCTTCATCGAATCCTACGATCCGTCGCTGCCGCCCGTCTCGGGTGACCGGGACCAGCTGATCCAGGTCTTCCTCAACCTCGTCAAGAACGCGGCCGAGGCGGCGCCCAGCAAGGGCGGCGAGATCACCCTGACCACGGCCTATCGCCATGGTGTGCGCATGGCCGTACCCGGCACGAGGCGGCGGCTGCGCCTGCCGCTTGAAGTCACCGTGCGTGACAACGGCGAAGGCGTGCCACCCGATCTGAAGCCCCATCTGTTCGAGCCTTTCGTCACCACGAAATCCTCGGGCACGGGGCTTGGCCTTGCCCTGGTCGCCAAGATCGTCGGTGATCACGGTGGCATGGTTGAATGCGAATCCGAACCGAGGCGCACGGTGTTCCGCGTGCTGCTGCCGGTCGCCAACGAGTAACGAGCGAGTATCCCATGGCTGTCCCCGGCGTATCCGACGGCAACACACCGACCATCCTGATCGCGGACGACGACCGCGCGATCCGGGAAGTGCTGGACCGCGCCATCGGTCGCCTCGGCTACCACGTCCGCTCCACCGGCAACGCGGCGACCTTGTGGCGCTGGGTTTCGGGCGGGGAAGGGGACCTCGTCATCACCGACGTGATGATGCCGGACGAGAACGGCCTCGACCTTCTGCCGCGGATCAAGCGCATCCGGCCCGAAATGCCGATCATCGTCATGTCGGCGCACAACACGCTGATGACCGCGGTCAAGGCGGCGGAGCGGGGGGCCTATGAATATCTGCCGAAGCCCTTCGACCTGAAGGAATTGACCACCGTCGTCCAGCGCGCGCTCACCCTGCCCAAATCCCCCAGCGCCGAGACCAATCCGCTCGGCGATGGCGACGACAAGGTGCCGCTCATCGGCCGCTCGCCGGCGATGCAGGAAATCTACCGCGTGCTCGCCCGACTCATGGGCACGGACCTGACCGTGATGATCACGGGCGAGTCCGGCACCGGCAAGGAACTGGTCGCAAGGGCGCTGCATCATTACGGCAAGCGGCGGAACGGCCCCTTTGTCGCGATCAACATGGCGGCGATCCCGCGCGAGCTGATCGAGAGCGAGCTTTTCGGCCACGAGAAGGGCGCTTTCACCGGCGCCGCCGCGCGCAGTGTCGGCCGCTTCCAGCAGGCCGAGGGCGGCACCCTGTTCCTCGATGAAATCGGCGACATGCCGCTCGAGGCGCAGACCCGCCTGCTGCGCGTGCTGCAGCAGGGCGAATACACCACGGTCGGCGGTCGCAGCCCGATCAAGACCGATGTCCGCATCGTCTCGGCCACGCACCGCGACCTGCGCCAGCTCGTGCATCAGGGCCTGTTCCGCGAGGATCTGTTCTACCGACTCAACGTCGTGCCCCTGCGCTTGCCGCCCCTGCGCGAGCGCAGCGAGGATATTCCCGATCTTGCCCGCCACTTCCTCAATCAGGCGGTGGCCCAGGGCTTGCCCGCCAAGTTGATGGACGGCGAGGCGATGGAATTCCTGAAGCGTTACCGCTGGCCGGGCAATGTCCGCGAGCTCGAGAACCTGATCCGCCGTCTCGCCGCGCTCTATGCCGAAGAGGTAATCGGCCTCGACGTGGTGAAGGCCGAATTGATCGAGCCGGAAATCCAGTTCCGCGCCGGTGGCGGCGACGAGCCGGTCAGCCTGTCGGTCGCGGTCGAGCGGCATCTGGCGCGCTATTTCTCCGCCCATGACGAAGGCCTGCCACCGGCCGGTCTCTACGATCGCATCCTGCGCGAGGTCGAGCGGCCGCTGATCGAAATCAGCCTGTCAGCCACCCGCGGCAACCAGATCCGCGCTGCCGAACTTCTCGGCCTTAACCGCAATACCCTGCGCAAGAAGATCCGCGACCTCGATATTCAGGTTTTGCGCAGCATCAAGTGATGCAGTTGCATCACGCTGTGGTAATATGACAACAAGATCGCGAATCTGAGCTTCGTCCCTGTGTCCATAGGGCCACGGCGGGGACGGATCATGGGAGTTGTCTTGACCAACGTCGCCGAGAACCCGAGAGCCAGTCGCGCCGCCCGGATCGAGACCTGGATCAGCAGCGGCTCGATCAGCCGGCGGCTGGTCGTCACGCTGGTGCTGCTCGCGGCGGCTTCCGGTACGGCCACTTATCTCGCGCTGCGCGATCCGACGGTACAGGATGGCAACACGGCGCTGATCATTCCGCTCCTGTTGCTCGATCTGGTGCTCATTCTCGCGCTGGCCAGCCTGGTCGCCGCTCGCCTCGTCCAACTGTGGTGGGCGCGGCGCTCTGGCCTTGCCGGGGCCAAGCTGCATGTCCGCATCGTCGCCCTGTTCGGGGCGATCGCGGCGGTGCCGACGATCTTTCTCGGCATTGCTTCCGCGCTGTTCTTCAATCTGATCATCGACACTTGGTTTTCCGCCCGGGTGCAGGGCGCGGTCTCGGACAGCGTCGTCATCGCCAAGGCCTATGTCGAGGAACACAGCAAGACCATCGAAGCCGATATCCGGGCGATGGCCAACGACGTGAACCGCAAGGCCTTGCTGATCGACAACAATCCCGAACTGTTCGGCCTGATGCTTGAAAACCAGTCGGCGGTGCGCGGTCTTGCCGAAGCCATCGTGATCAATTCGACCGGGCAGGTGCTGGCCCGCACCGCGCTCAGTTTCGGCATGGAATTCGACCGGCTGCCCGCAGGCACGCTCGACCGTGCCCGCAACGGCGAAGTCGTTATCATCACGACTGAGGATGATCGGGTCAGGGCCTTGATCCGGCTGGATTCTTTTCTTGATGCCTATCTTTATGTCGGGCGCTTCGTCGACCCCCGCGTCATCGCCTATGTCGAGCGTACCCAGGCCGCGGTCGCGGAATACAACGAGCTGCAGAAGCGCCGGCTCGGCATCCAGGTCACCTTCGCCTTTGTCTTCGTGCTGGTCGGCCTGCTGATCCTGCTGACCGCGATCCTCGCCGGCCTGTGGCTGGCGACGCGGCTGGTTGAGCCGGTGGCGCGCCTGTTCGGCGCGACCGAGCGCCTGCGCGACGGCGATCTGGCCGCCCGCGTCGAAACCGGCACTTCGGATGACGAATTGTCCTCGCTCGGCCGGGCCTTCAACCGCATGGCGGGTCAGATCGAGGCCCAGCACGGGGCCTTGCGGGACGCCAATCATCAACTGGACGAGCGCCGTCGTTTCACCGAGGCGGTGCTGGCGGGCGTATCGGCGGGCGTTCTCGGCGTCGATACCGAGGGACGCATCACCTTGCCCAACCGCTCGGCGGTGGAGCTTCTGAACACGACCGCCGACCATCTGGTCGGCGAACTGATCGACGAGGTTGTGCCCGAGATGTCGGCGCTGCTGGCCGAGGCGCGGGCGCGGCCCGAGCGTGAGGTTCAGGCCCAGATCAATCTGACGCGCGGCGGCCAGTCACGGCATTTCAGCGTTCGCATCGTGGGCGAGCAGTCGGGCCGGGCGGTCCGCGGTTTCGTCGTGACCTTCGACGATGTCACCGATCTCGTTTCGGCCCAGCGCAGCGCCGCCTGGGCCGATATCGCCCGGCGCATCGCTCATGAGATCAAGAATCCGCTGACTCCCATCCAGCTCTCGGCCGAGCGCCTGAAGCGAAAATACGGCAAGGAAATCGCCAGCGATCCCGAAGTCTTCAACCAATGCACCGAGACGATCATCCGCCAGGTCGGCGATATCGGCCGCATGGTCGACGAATTCTCGTCCTTCGCGCGGATGCCGACCGCGGTATTCCGCATGGACGATCTGAGCGAGCAGATCCGGCAGGCGGTCTTCCTTGCCCATGTCGCCTCGCCCGGGATCTTGTTCCAGACCAGGCTGCCCGAAGACGCGGTTCATGCCCTGTTCGATGGCCGTCAGATCGGTCAGGCCCTGACCAATGTCCTCAAGAACGCCGCCGAGGCGATCGAGGGCCGGGATCAGGCGCCCGATCTGCCGCAGGGCCGGATCGAGACCGTGCTGACGGCGGAAGGCGATCTCGTGCGCATCGAAATCCGCGACAACGGACGTGGCCTGCCCGAGGCCGAGCGCGACCGCCTGACCGAACCCTATGTGACGACCCGGGCGAAGGGCACCGGCCTTGGTCTCGCCATCGTCCGCAAGATCCTGGAAGAACACGGCGGCGCCGTCGCCCTGTCGGATAATCCGACGGGCGGGGCCGTCGTCACCTTAAGTTTCCCGTGGCGGCAGGAAACCGCCCTGGATGCAACACAAGCCGAGGCGAGGACTGCGCATGGCGCGTGAAGTACTGGTGATCGACGACGAGGCGGATATCCGCGAACTCGTGGCCGGCATCCTTCAGGACGAAGGCTATGAAACGCGGACCGCCGGCAATTCGGACGAGACTTTCGCCGCGCTGGAAGCGCGGTTGCCGTCGCTGGTGATCCTCGACATCTGGCTGCAGGGCAGCCGGATGGACGGTCTGGAAATCCTCGACGCCATCAAGAAGGCGCATCCGGACATGCCGGTCGTCATGATCTCGGGTCATGGCACCATCGAAACCGCGGTCGGCGCCATCAAGCGTGGCGCCTATGACTTCATCGAAAAGCCGTTCAAGGCCGACCGGCTGCTGCTGCTCGTCCAGCGGGCGATCGAGGCGGCGCAGCTGAGGCGCGAAAACCGTGCCCTGAAGGCCCGCAGCAATTTCGACGACGAGATGATCGGCCGCTCGTCGGCCATGAACACGGTTCGGGCCATGGTCGAGAAATCGGCGCCCATGGGCAGCCGGGTCATGATCATGGGGCCCTCCGGCTCGGGCAAGGAAGTGGTCGCCCGGCTGCTGCATCGCCAGTCCAAGCGGGCGGACGGGCCCTTCGTCGTCGTCAACGCGGCGACCATGGCACCGGAGCGGATGGAGGCGGAGCTTTTCGGTGTCGAGGCCGCGGCCAGTCCCGACGGAATGCCCCGGGTCGGTCTGTTCGAACAGGCCCACGGTGGCACGCTGTTCCTCGACGAAGTCGCCGACATGCCGCCCGAGACCCAGGCCAAGATCCTGCGCGTGCTGGTCGATCAGACCTTCGAGCGGGTTGGCGGGCGCAGCCGGGTGCAGGTCGATGTCCGCGTCGTTTCCGCCTCGGCCCGCGACCTTCATGCCGAGATCGCTGCAGGCCGTTTCCGGGAAGACCTGTTTCACCGGCTTTCGGTGGTGCCGATCCGCGTGCCGCGTCTGGCCGACCGGCGCGAGGATATTCCTGAACTCGCGGCCCATTTCATCCAGCGCATCAGCCTCGCCAACGGCATTCCGCCGCGCACCATTTCCAGCGAGGCGCTGGCGGTCATGCAGGCCTATGACTGGCCGGGCAATGTCCGGCAGCTGCGCAATGTCTGCGAACGGCTGCTGATCCTCGCCACCGACGATGCCGAACAGGCGATCGGGGCCGACATGCTGCCGGCGGAAGTGGGCGGGGCGGGGCCGGCCACCCTGCGCGGCGGTGATGGCGGCGAGGTGATCATGGCGCTGCCCCTGCGCGAGGCGCGCGAAGCCTTCGAGCGGGACTATCTCCTGGCCCAGGTCGCGCGCTTCGGCAACAACATCAGCCGGACCGCGACGTTCATCGGCATGGAGCGATCGGCCCTGCATCGCAAGTTGAAATCGTTGGGGATCGCCGTCAACGACCGCGGTCCGGTCTGATCCGGCGGTCCGATCCCTCGAATAGGCTATTGCCCGTGCCCCGCAAAGGCTCTATCCGATGCAGCCGCATCGCCGAATCCGGGGTGCGACAAGCCGGCGCCGGTGATTTCACTTGCGGTCCGGCCCAAGGCTTGCCATATTTTGTGCGGTGCAGCAAAAATGTGTGTGTTGCTGCCGATTAACTTGATGGTCTCCGCATCGGACCGCCAAAGGCGGCATATGCGGTCAGACGCAACAAAAAGAAGAAGGTGAAAACGATGTCCGAGCGGTCTCAGAATGTTCAGGACGTATTTCTAAACTACGTCCGCAAGAACAAGACCCCTGTCACGGTTTTCCTCGTCAACGGTGTGAAGCTGCAGGGTGTGATCACCTGGTTCGACAATTTCTGCGTTCTGCTGCGCCGGGATGGTCATATCCAGCTCGTCTACAAGCACGCGATTTCGACCGTGATGCCGGCGGCGCCGATCCAGCTGTTCGACCCGCAGACGACCGAGGCTCCGCGCGACCATTGACCGATAGTTTCGACCCTGCCGCGACGGCCACCCATGCGCCGGCGGCAGGACGTGCCATTGTCGTCCATCCCTTCGTGCGCGGAGGGCCGCCCGGCGAGGAATCCGCCGGCGCGTCCATGCGTATGCCCGCGGCCCGTCTCGATGAAGCGGTCGGCCTGACCGCGGCGATTTCGCTCGACGTCGTCGACTCCGTGCTCGTGCCGGTCGACCGTATCCGGCCGGCGACCTTCATCGGCACCGGCAAGGTCGAGGAATTGCACGCCGCCGTCGCCGCGCTCGAGGTGGACGTGGTGATCATGAACTGCGCCCTGTCGCCGGTTCAGCAGCGCAATCTCGAACGTGAACTGAAGACCAAGGTCATCGACCGCACCGGCCTCATCCTCGAAATTTTCGGTGAGCGGGCGGCGACGCGGGAAGGGCGCCTGCAGGTCGAACTGGCCCATCTGTCCTATCAGAAGAGCCGGCTGGTCCGTTCCTGGACCCACCTCGAGCGTCAGCGCGGCGGCGTCGGCTTCCTCGGCGGCCCGGGCGAGACCCAGATCGAGGCGGATCGCCGCATTCTCTCGGAAAAGATCACGCGCCTGAAGCGCGAACTCGAAACCGTGACGAGGACTCGCGAATTGCACCGGCGCAACCGGCGCAAGGTGCCGCACCCCATTGTCGCCCTGGTCGGCTATACCAATGCCGGCAAATCGTCGCTGTTCAACCGGCTGACCCGTTCGGACGTGCTGGCGGCCGACCTGCTGTTCGCCACCCTCGATCCGACCATGCGGGGCGTGACGCTGCCGTCGGGCCGCAAGATCATCCTGTCCGATACGGTCGGCTTCGTTTCCGACCTGCCCACCCATCTGGTGGCCGCCTTCCGCGCGACCCTCGAGGAGGTGCTGGAAGCCGATATCATCGTGCACGTCCGCGACGTCGCCCATCCCGAGAGCGAGGCGCAGAAAGCCGACGTGCTGGCGGTGCTGGCCGATCTCGGTGTCGACAGCGCCGCGCAGGACGAGCGCATGGTCGAGGTTCTGAACAAGATCGACCTGCTCGAGCCCGAGGAGCGTCTTCGCCTCGACAATACGGCGGCGCGCCTGCCAGCGATCATGCCTGTCTCGGCCTTGACGGGCGAGGGGGTGGAGCGGCTGCTTGATCTCCTCGACGAGCGGCTGGGTCAGCATCGCCAGATGGTGGAACTCGATGTCGCCTTGGCCGATGGCGCCGCGCTCGCCTTCCTTTACGAGCATGGCGAGGTTATCGCCCGCGAAGACCGCGAGGATGGCACCGCCCATCTGACCGTCGGCATCGACCCCGCCGATCTCGGCCGTTTCGAGAAACGTTTCGGCGCCTAAGCTGGCCGGTAAGCCGGCCGGCAGGCTGGCTATTTCTTTTCGAGCGCCTTGGCTTCGTCCCACAGCGCGTCCAGCCGGTCGAGTGGCTGCCGTCCGGTGAGGCCCTGCTGCGCCAGCCGTGCCTCGATATGGCGGAAGCGGCGCTCGAATTTGGCGTTGGTCGAACGCAGGGCGGCTTCGGGCTCGACGCCGAGGTGGCGGGCGATGTTGGCGATGACGAAGAGCACGTCGCCCAATTCGTCTTCCAGCCGCTCGTGAGCCGATTGCGCCGCGATCTCGGCCTTCAGTTCGCCGATTTCCTCTTCCAGCTTGTCGAGGACGGGCAACAGGTCCGGCCAGTCGAAACCGATGCGCGCCGCCCGTTTCTGCAGCTTGGCGGCGCGCAGGAGGGCGGGCAGGGCGAGGGGGATATCGTCAAGGAGACCGCCCCTGGCCTTGGCCGCGCGCTCAGCGGCCTTCTGGTCTTCCCAGCGGGCGGCATCATGGGCCGTCGCGTCGCCAAAGACATGGGGGTGGCGGGCGGTCATCTTCGCCGTGATGGTGTCTGCGACATCGGCGAAGGCGAAGGCGCCTTCCTCCTCGGCGATGCGGGCGTGGAACACCACCTGGAACAACAAGTCGCCCAATTCCTCGCGCAGGTCGGCGCGGTCGCCGCGGGCGATGGCGTCCGCGACTTCATAGGCCTCTTCGATGGTGTAGGGGGCGATGGTCTCGAACCGCTGCACCTTGTCCCAGTCGCAGCCCGTCACGGGATCGCGCAGTCGCGCCATCAGGGCGAGCAGGGCATCGAGGGAGCGGCCGGGGTTGCGCGAAGCGCCGTCATCGTCATACATGGGGATAAGAATAACGGCCGGCGCACGGCCTGTCAGCGCCGCGATACGGGCCATCGCGGCATGGCGGGCCGGCGCGCGGCGAGGGGGAAATATGGCGGAATCGTCGTCCTTCAGCTTCACGGCGCTCTATACGGGCGAGACCTGGCAGGCCAGCGGCCTGTCCCTGCCGGAACTCCGCACCCCGGCGGGTGACGTGATGTACCGGCTGCTCGGCCCCGCGGAATGGGCCGCCAACGCCGTATTCGGCACCAATCTCCGGCAATCGCTGGTCGCGCGCCATGCGCTGATCGACCGCCTCGTCATCGGCCATCTGCAGGACTGGCCCGATGCCCAAATTCTGGAGATCGCCTGCGGTCTGTCGGCGCGCGGCTGCCGCTTTGCCCGTCAGTTTCCCGAACTGCGCTATGTCGAGGCCGATCTGCCGGCGATGGCGGCCAACAAGGCGCGGGCGCTTGCCCGCATTCCGGGCCGCTCGCGCCGGCACGAGGTGGTGCCGATCGACATTCTGGCGCCCTCCGGTCCTCATGCCCTGGAGACTGTGCTGACCGGCTATTTCGACCGCACGCGCCCCCTGATCGTCATCACCGAAGGGCTGATGAATTACTTCCCGCGCCCGGTCGCCACCCATGTCTGGCGCCGCCTCGCGGAGGCGTTGCGAGGATTTCCCTGCGCAGGCTATGTCATGGAAACCTATCCGGCGCCAAAACCGCGCCTGCTGCGCGCCGTCGCAGGGGCGGGCGCCGCGGCGCTGCGTCTGATTTCACGCAGTCATGCCGGCATTCATTTCCGCACGGCCGATCAGGCGGCCCGCCATCTGTCGGGTGCCGGCTTCGCCGAGGTCGACGTGGTCTGGCCGGCGGAAAACGCGCTGCTCTGCGTGCTCGACTGCCGGACGGGGACGGCCCGGGTCGCCGGGCAGGGGGGCTAGGCGCGGGTGCGAGGCACCACTTTGCCCGACAACAGCGCCACGAGTTCCGCCTGACGCCCGGTCCCGGTCTTGGCGAATACGGACTTCAAGTGATGGCGCACGGTTTCCTTGCCGACGCCCAGCGCCTTCGCCGCCGCTTCCGGCGTCATGCCACTGCCCACCAGGCCTGCGATGCGTGCCTCCGCCGGGGACAGGTCGAACAGGCCCTGAAGCAGGGCCGTGGGCAAGTTCGGGCCGGCCATGATCGGCGTCGCGACGAAAATGCCCATTGCCCGGCCGAACAGGTCACGCGCCTCGCGCCGCACCGGCACCAGATGCACGATGAGGGGCGCGGCATCTTCACTGGCGGGCAGGGGGATTGAATGGATCGAGCCGCCGCCCGGGCGACCGAGTTCGGTGATGGCTGCCTGCAGCAGCTGATCGGCCCCCCGCGCGTGAAGACCGATGCGCCCATGGGCGCGGGCGACGACATGCGTGCCGAGGCTGTCGAACAGGCTGTTGACGGCGAGGGCGACGCCATCGGGCGCGATCACCGCGGCGGGCAGTCCGACCATCTCGAGGGCTTTCGTGGTGGTGACCGCCCGCTCGAGCTGAAGTCGGGATGCCATCAGCGCGGCGCGCGCAAAATGGGGGCGCAAGGGGTCCAGTGCCTCAAGGGCGGCCCGGCTCATCGGTCCCTTTTCGTAGCGACGCTCCACGTTCAGCACCAGAATTTCCCCGCTCGGCGAAAACACCGTCGTGCCCATGCACCAGCCGAGGCCGAGGCCGCGAAAGAACTCGGTATAGAGCGGATCGCGGGCAATTTCCTCCATGGTGAAAATGTCGAGATCGCCCAGGAAACCGGGATGGTTCAGTGCCGCCGCCCGCTCGGCCCGGCGATTCCGCGTCTGCCAGCCCCCTTCGAGATAGGCCTCCATGACCCGCGAGCCAGTGGCATTGCCGACCCAGCGCGGTTCGCCATTGCCGATCGCAAAAAAGACGGCGCCATGGGCGTCGGCGAGGCCAGAAATGCGATCGAGCACACGCGGCCATAATTCGGGCAACCAGGCAGCCGAATAGAGATCGTCGATCAGCAGCTCGTGTTCTTCCACGCCCCCTCCTGGACGAACATCGTTTCATGTTGCCAACCTGTGCGGGCAATCTCAAGGGGGTGGAGGAGGCCTTCAGGGGGGCGATGCGGCCAGCCGTCCCGCCACCAGCAGACCGATGAGCGTCAGAAACGCGAAACTGGCCCCGGCGAGGAAAGTCCCCTCCGGTCCGTACAGGTCCCAGAGGAGGCCGGCGACGGCGCTCGCCAGCAGCATCGCAACGCCCGAGACGAGATTGAACATGCCGAAGGCCGTGCCCCGGAGTTCCGCCGGTGCGGTATCGGCGACGAGGGCGGCGAATAGCCCTTGGGTGAAGCCCATGTGCAGGCCCCAGAGCAATACGCCAAGCGCGAGGCCCGGAATGCCGACAGTCAGCGCCAGCACGACATCGGCGGCGATCAGCAGCACGAGGCCGATGGCGAGGAGGGCGGTTCGGCTCACCCGGTCGGACAGCGCGCCGACCGGATAGGCGGACAGGGCGTAGACGATATTCATCGCCACCAGGACGGCCGGAATCAACATGACCGGCAGGCCGAGCGACTGGGCCCGCAGCACGAGGAACGCCTCGCTGAAGCGCGCCAGCGTGAAGACGGCGGCAATGGCGACGATCCGCCAATAGGCCGGACTCAGGCGTCTCAACTCGGCCCGGCCGAGGGGAATGCGGATCGGTCGTCGACCCGGCGGTCGCGCCGGCTCGGGAACGGCGATCACGATCAGGCCGAAAGAGAGAAAGGCCGGAATGACGGCAACCCAGAATATCGCCGTCAGGTCGTCGGCCGTCGCCCACATGAGGGCGATGGCGGCCAGCGGGCCGATGAAGGCGCCCACGGTATCGAGCGACTGGCGCAGGCCGAAACTCGCGCCGCGCAGCCGCGGCGGGGCGATGTCGGCGACCAGCGCATCGCGCGGCGCGCCCCGGATGCCCTTGCCGATCCGGTCGATGAACCGCGCCGCCACCAGCCAGTCGACCGACGAGGCGAGCGGAAAGATCGGCTTGGTGAAGGCGGCGAGGCCATAGCCGATGGCAGCCAGCAGCTTGCGCCGGCCCAGCCCGTCACTGAGCGCGCCCGAGAACACCTTGGTGATGGCGGCGGTCGCCTCGGCGATGCCTTCGATGATGCCGACGGTCGCGACCGAGGTACCGAGCACGGTGACGAGATAGATCGGCAACAGCGCATGGATCATTTCGGAGGAAATATCCATCAGCATCGAAACGAAGCCGAGCGCCCAGATGCCGGCCGGGATTTGCCGCCAGCTGGCCCGGGGCTTGGAGAGATTTTCCGTCATCGCACGATACCTGCGCCACAAGCGGCCTCCACCGGTATCACAGGCCGGCGGAAGGGTGAAGGCGCCGCCCGAAATGCGCTGTTCATCGCTATATCCGACAGTCGCATAATATATATTATGGAAAATAGATGATGCTGAAGCTGGATGGCGCCGACGAGCATTGATGGTGAAGTTTCAAGCCCTTGCCCGACGATCCTCGCCCGCAGCTCAGGCGGCGGCGCGGTCGCGGGCGGCTTCCGTGTCGCGCACCGGCGGCAGGCCGAACAGGCGGCCGTATTCGCGGGTGAACTGTTGCACGCTTTCATAGCCAACGGCGAAAGCGGCGCTGCTCGCGCTGGCGGCTTCGGCCTGCATCAGGCGCCGCGCCTCGATCAGGCGGAGCTGCTTCTGGAACTGGAGCGGCGACAGCGAGGTAACGGCGCGGAAATGGCGGTGGAAGGATGACGGGCTCATGCCGGCGGCATCCGCCAATTGCCCGACCGACAGCCGCTGACGGAGATCGGCGCGCAACAGGGCGACGGCCCGGGCGATGCGCCGGGCGTGGCCGTCGGGCCAGCCGAGGCGACGGATGGCGGCGCCGTGCCGTCCCATCAGCAGCCAGTAATGCATTTCCCGCACGAGCTGGCCCTGCAGAACCGGCACGGCCGCCGGCCGGTCCAGCAGCCGCATCAGGCGCAGCGCGGCGTCCGTGACTTCCGCTTCGGTCGGTTCGACCCGGACGGGGGCATGGTCATGGCCGCCCCCTGCCCTCATGTCCGTGTCCAGATCGGCGATCACCGAAGGATCGAGCTGCAACACGAGGGAGAGATAGGGCGCCGCCACGCTGGCCCGCGTGATCTGGCTGACCGTCGGCACATCGGCGGTGATCAGCAGGGAATCGCCTGCGGAAAAGGCAAGGCTGTCGGGCCCCATGGTGACCTGCTTGGCGCCCTGAACGACGAGGCAGACCAGTGGCCGCGAAATCGAATGCTGAAGCCCGCTCGGCGCCGTCGCCCGCACCAGACCGAGGCCGGGTACAGGCGTTCGGGCGATGCCCGTGGCATCGGCATTCATGTCGGCGTAGCGGCGAACCGTCTCGAGCAATGTCGTCGTCATGTCCCGAGCCTAATCGGTTCCGACCGCTGGCGCACGCGCTTTGGCAGGATCAGGCAAAGAAGCCGCCGCATCCGGCAACAGCCGGGGCGATCCCGGCGGCATAGTCGTCCGGTCCAGCAAGGGAGAGCGACATGACCAAGATCACCCTCGTCACCGGCGGCAGCCGCGGCCTTGGCCGCAATACCGCGCTCAGCATCGCCCGGCGTGGCGGCGACCTCGTCATCACCTACCGCAGCCAGGCGGACGAGGCCGCGGCCGTGGTCGCCGAGATCGAGGCGCTGGGGCGGAAAGCCGTCGCCCTTCCGCTCGATACCGGCGATGTCGCCAGCTTTGGCGCTTTCGGTGAAACACTGAAGGCCGCCCTCGCCGCGACCTGGCAGCGTCAGGCCTTCGACCACCTCGTGAACAACGCCGGCCACGGCGACCTGACGCTGATCGGCATGACCACCGAAGACAGTTTCGACCGTCTGGTCGACGTCCATTTCAAGGGCGTGTTCTTCCTGACCCAGACCCTGTTGCCGCTGCTCGCCGACGGTGGGCGCATCGTCAATCTCTCGTCCGGCCTGACCCGGGTCGCCTTTCCGGGCTATGCCGTCTATGCCGCGGTCAAGGGCGCGGTCGAGGTCCTGTCCCATTATATGGCCAAGGAGCTGGGGGCGCGCGGCATCGCGGTCAACACGGTGGCGCCGGGCGCGATCGAGACCGATTTCGGCGGTGGTGCCGTGCGGGACAACGCGGATATCAACAAGCTCTTCGCCGACATGACCGCCCTTGGCCGGGTCGGCGTGCCTGACGATATCGGACCGATGATCGCCAGCCTGCTGTCGCCCGACAACCGCTGGATCAATGCCCAGCGGATCGAGGTCTCGGGCGGTCAGGCGATCTGACGCGAAGCGACGATACCGGCCGGGGAAGCGGCCGACCGACCGCTTCCCCGGTCTGTGCGTCTACGGATATCGGCGGTAGTCTGTGGCCGATGGCTTCGACGATGCGCAAGATCATTCTTAAGGTTGTACGAAGAGGGGCCGTGTGTGCGGCGCTCTATGTCGCGGTTTGCGGCCTGATGTTCATTTTCCAGCGGTCCCTGCAGTATTTCCCCGATCCGGCACCCATGGCGCCGCCCGGGGCGGGCTTTTCCGCCCTCGCCCTCGCGACCCCCGATGGGGAACGACTGGTCGCGTGGTGGGCACCGCCCGCGGACCCCGCGCGGCCGGTCTTCCTGTATCTGCACGGCAACGGCGGAAATCTGGCGTACCGCCTGCCCCGCCTGCGCGGCCTTGCGTCCGCCGGCGATGGGGTGATGGGGTTGAGCTGGCGGGGTTATGGCGGCTCGACGGGCGTGCCGAGCGAGGCCGGCTTCATGACCGACGCCAGGGCAGCCTACGCCGCCCTGGTGAAGGCGGCGCCGGGCGCGCGGGTGATCATCGTCGGCGAATCCATCGGCACCGGCATCGCCACGATGCTGGCGGCGGACGTGCGGCCTGCTGGCGTCATCCTCGACAGCGCCTTTACTTCGGCGGTCGATATCGCCGCGCAAACCTATCCCTGGCTGCCCGTGCGGCGGCTGATGCTGGATAGATTCCGGGCCGATCTCGCGGCGCCGATGGTGACATCCCCCGTGCTCCAGCTGCATTGCCGGAGCGATCCCGTGATCCCGCTGGCGCTGGCGGAAAGGCTCACCCGGCATTTTCCCGACGGCAGCACGATGAAGATCGTCGAGCAATCCTGCCATGTCGTGCCGACCGGCTTTTTCCTGTCGGCCGCGTTCGACTATGTATCCGCTCTCCCCGCATCTGAATCACGGCATTAGCCCCGCAGGGGCCTCCAGGGCCTGAGCCAGACAAATTCGATCAGCTGGCGACAATACTCAGGAAACGGTCGACCGATCGTTTCAGGTCGTGAGCCTCGGATGCCAGCTGTTTCGACGAGCTCAGGACGCTGCCGGTCGCATCGCCGGTCTGGCTCGCGGCTTCGGCCACTTCGGTCAGTTCCGTGGTGACGGCGGCCGTGTCGTCGGACGTGCGGTCGATGTTGCGGGCGATCTCGTCGATCGAGGCGATCTGCTCCTCGACCGCGGCGGCGATGCCGGTCGAGGCTTCGGCCATGGCGCGGATCATCTCGTCGATGCGGCCGATGGCGCCGACCGTGGCACGGGTGGAGTTTTCCATGTCGGCGATCTGGCGGGCGATTTCCTCGGTCGCGCGGGCGGTCTGATCGGCCAGGGTCTTCACTTCCGTCGCGACGACGGCGAAGCCCCTGCCCGCCTCGCCCGCCCGGGCCGCCTCGATGGTCGCGTTCAGGGCGAGGAGGTTGGTCTGGCGGGCGACGGCGTCGATCAGCTTCAGGACATTGCTGATGCGTCCCGCGGTCTCGCTCAGGGCTTTCATGCTGTCCGTGGTCTGATTGGCCTCTTCGACGGAACGGGCGGACAGGTCGGCGGATTGCTGGGCCCGGCGGCCGATTTCCCGCGCGGTCGCCACCATTTCCTCGGTCGCGGCCGCGACCGCCTGCACGCTGGTGCTGGCCCCGGTGGCGAGGTGCCCGGCACGCTCCGTCTTTTCGACGGTACGCGCCGACAAGCGGGTAAGGCTGCCGGCATTGGTGTCGAGGGTGCCGGCGGCATCGACCAGGCTCTTGATGACGCGGCCGACATCCTGCTCGAACCCGCGGGAGGCCGTGGCGACCGCTTCGGTCCGCTCGGCCTGCTCGCGGCTGCGGCGCTGTTCGTCGCGCAGGCGGCCCTGCTCGGCTTCGGCCAGACGGTGTTCCGCCTCGGCCCGTTCGTGGGCTTCGGCGGTTTCGCGGGCGCGGGCGGCGAGATTCTCGGCCGCGAGGCGCTCGGCTTCGGCGCCGGCCGTCTTCAGCTGGTCGACCACCCGGGCGATATCGCCGATTTCGTCCCGCCGTTCGGTTCCCGGGATATGGGCCTGCCAGTTGCGCCGGGCGATCTGGTCGAGCCCGGTCAGCACCGCGCCCAGCGGCCGGGTGATGGAGCGCATGTTGACGATGCTGGCGAGGCCGAGCAGCAGCGTGCCGACGAGAGCGCCGACGAGGATCGTAGCGCGGCTGACCCCGGCGCTGTCGCTCGCCTCGGCCGAGGCGGTCTCGACGGAGGCGGTGATCATGTCACCGATCGCGCCATTGGCGGTTTCCAGTTGCTCGAAGGCGGACTGGAACGATGCGATGCGGGCTTCGGCGGCCCCGCGGTCGCGCAGGGCGAGTTCGGCGATCGTATTGGCCTGCGTGATATAGGCTTCGAGCGCGGGGCTCACCTTGGTCAGGGCTTCGACGATGGCGGGCGGCAGCGGCAGGGCGCGGTTCGCCGCCAGGGCATTGCGGAAGGTCGTGGCGTGATCGGCGAGGTCGGCGCGCACCGCGTCCCCATCCGCCTTGTCCATGAAGGCCGAGAGCACATCGGCCCGCAGGGCGTCGTGCATCATGTCGGAGATCATGAAGTTATATTGCGCCCTCGACACCAGGGCGGTGTCCGTCAGGGTATTGCCCAGCCTCGTCGTCGACAGGATACCGACCACGCCGCATCCCAGCACGATGGCGATGGCCGCGGCCGTCAGCAGCACCAGTTTCAGCTTGATCGACATGGGACCGTTCCCCCGTTCGCTTTTGGGGATCAAGATGCCGTCGGAAGCTGAAGATTTGGTTAGAAGGAACGGACTCAAACCGCCGCGGCGGTCAGCCGATGGCGATAGAAGGTATCGTCGCGGTGCCCTCGCCCCGATCCGCCGCCCGGATCTGCCGCCCCCTCGTCCGCGTCGTCGTCGGCCAGCTGCATGATGGCGATACCCATCTGCACGCCACCGAAGGTCAGGCCGGTGGCGAAGGTCAGGGCGAAGGTGGCGATGATGCCATCCGGCGAATGAAGGATCAGGGTGCCGAGCCCGTTGATGTCGAGCAGCAGCATGGCGGCGACGAAGCAGATGGCGACGAGAAAGCCGAAAGCGGCGTTGCGGGCGAGCAGCCGGACCAGGGGCGGCAGCCCTGCCCCGCCGGGCGGGGCATGATGTTTCGGCTCGCGCATGGGCTGGCCCTCTGTCGGATGACGATTCCCAGTCTGTGACCGGGAAGCGCCATCCGCAAGGGCTTTGCCGGTTTAGCCCGGCATCCGGGCGTGATGCGCCGCGCCCTCGACATGGGGCACCCAGGACTGGCTGCTGGCGCAGAAGATTTCCGCGCTGGGCTGCAGCCAGCTCGTGTCGTCGAAGGTGCCGGCCTTGACGATGACCATGCCCGGCAAGGTCATGGCCGTCGTCGTCACCGGCGAGCCACAGTTGGGGCAGAACGAGCGGGAGACGGCATTGCCGCTGTCGCCCATGTCGGCATAGGTCTTCAGCTCGCCGGTGCATTCGAAGGCGGGTTCCGGCACCAGCGCGACCACGGAAAACGCGGTGCCGGTCGATTTCTGGCAATGCGTGCAGTGGCAGACCATGGTCGCCACCGGCGCCTGCGCCAGCGTGTAACGCACGCTGCCGCACAGGCAACCGCCCTTGTAGTCGCTCATTTGATCCTCCCTGACATCGGTCGAGACCCGACCGTTTGTTCTTTTGCTCAGGTCACGGCGGGTTAGCGCAGCACCTTGCAATAGAGATGCCAGGTGGCATGGCCGAGGATCGGCAGGACGACGGCGAGGCCGATGAAACCGGCGAGGATGCCGACCGTGGTCAGGCCGCAGACGATGACGCCCCAGACGCCCATCACGAACAGATTGGCCTCGACCGCGCGCAGGGAGGAAATGGCGGCGGTGAGCACGTCCGTGTCGCGGTCGAGCAGCATGGGCACGGCGAAGACGCTGGTCGCGAAGATCGCACCGGCGATGATCCCGCCCGAAACGATGCCGGTCACGGCGAACAGGAAACCGTGGCTGGTGGTGAAGACGCGGATCAGCAGATCGTCGATGGCGACCGGCTCCATGCCGTAATAGAGCCCGTAGATCATGGTCGAGACCTTGTCCCAGGCGAAGGTCGCGATGAACAGGTAAAGACCGAACAGGGCGATCTGGCCGCCGCCGTGGCGGGTGAAGGACAGGATGACTTCCGTCCCCTCGATCCTCTCGCCCGCCTGATCGCGCCGGCTGATTTCATAAAGGCCGAGGGCGGCGAAAGGCCCGAACAGCAGGAAGCCCGACAGTGCCGGGAAAATCATGTGGCCCCAGCCCATCTGGAAGCTGATCCAGATGCCGATGGCGCCGAGGACGACATAGAACAGGCCGAAACCGAGGCCCGGCACCATGTGACGGTTATAGTCGGCGAGGCCGGACACGAGGCTCGCCTTCAGGTCGTCGATGGTGATGCGGCGGGCGACCGGGGCCCGGGAATAGTCATGCTCGGCGGGGTGGATGGTGGCCTGGGCCATACGCTGCGCTCCCTGTAACAAGATCAGATCGGGTGGTTGGTCATTTTGTCGCACCCATGGCCGCATGGTGCAGGATTTCCCAACGTCGTCAACCATCGCCTTGGTCGGATGCATCCGTTTCGTCGCCCATCGCCGGGGCCATTGACTCGCCCCGTCGGCGGGGTGAATATATGGAACGTATCATGAACAAACCGACCGCCATGACGACGCAGGACCAGTTGCGCCAGACCATCGCCCGTCTCGAAGCGGCGGCCCCGGGATCCCGGGCGGGCGGCCGGGCGGGCCTTGCCCGCTTCGGGATCGCCGGCCTCGACGATGCGCTGGGCGGCGGTCTGGCCGCCGGCTGTCTGCACGAATGGGCGGGGCCGGCCGGGACCGGGCTGTGCCTGCGGCTGATGGCGGATGCCCTGCCCGGCCCCCTGCTCTGGGCGGGGACGAGCGCGGGGTTCCGCACGGCGGGCTATCCCTATGGCCCCGGCCTGTCCGGCCTTGGCCTCGACCCCGGGCGGCTGCATCTCGTCCTTGCCCGCGAGGCGGCGGAGGCGCTCTGGGCGGCCGAGGAAGCCCTGCGCTGCCCGGCGCTGGCCGCCGTCGTGCTGGAGTTGCCGGGCGACGGAAGGGCGGCGGACCTGATCGCGACACGGCGCCTTGCCCTTGCCGCGCGGGAGGGCGGCGCTTTCGCCTTTCTCGTCCGGCACCGGGCGCTGACGGCGCCCGTGGCCGCGACCAGCCGCTGGCGGATCGCGGCCGCGCCCGGCCCGGCCGACGGGCTGGGCGGCCTTGGCGCTACCGCCTTCGATCTTCACCTGACCAAGAATCGCCATGGCCCGACGGGGCGCTGGCGCATCGTCTGGAGCCGCGATGACCGGTGTTTCAGCCTCGCGGCGCCACCTCTCGATCTGGCTGCCCCGGCTGGCGACCGACCGGATCGAGCGGGCGGCACCGTCTTCCCCCTCCGCCACGCCGGCTGAGTTGCCGCCGCTGGCGGTCACCGGCCGGCAGGGCAATGCCCTGCGCCTGATCGCCCTGAACCGGGCGGCGGCGGCGCTCGGCCTCGTGCCGGGGCTCGGTCTTGCCGATGCCCGGGCGATGTATCCGGAACTCGCCACCGCCGACGAGGACCCGGCGGCCGACCGGGCCCTGCTGGAGGCGGTCGCCGACGACATGGAACGCTGGACGCCGCTGGTCGCCCTCGATCCGCCGGATGGCCTGCTGCTCGACATATCCGGCTGCGCCCATCTCTTCGGCGGCGAGGCGGCCATGGCCGGGGCGATCCGCCGCCGGCTGCGCGCGGCCGGGCTGGAGGCGCGGCTGGCGCTGGCGGCGACGGTCGGCTGCGCCCATGCCCTCGCCCGCCATGGCCGGGAAGTAACCGCCGCCGCCGGGCGGGAGGAAGCCTTGCTGCGCCCCCTGCCCGTCGCCGCGCTGCGCCTCGAACGGGATCAGGTTATCCGCCTCGCCGAGGCCGGGCTGGAGACCGTGGCGGACCTCCTCGACCGGCCACGGGCGCCGCTGGCGGCCCGTCACGGCGCCTCGCTCCTGCTGCGGCTCGATCAGGCGCTGGGCCGGATCGACGAGCCGATCTCGCCCCGTCTGCCGGTGCCCGACCACATGACCGAGCGCCGCCTGGCCGAGCCGATCAGCCTCGAGGCCCATGTTCTCGACGCCATCGGCCAGCTGGGCGACAGTCTCGGCCGGGGGCTGGAGGCCGCGGGCCGGGGCGCGACCCGGATCGAGGCCAGTCTGTTCCGGGTCGATGGCGTGCTGCGCCGGATCTGTGTCGGCAGCAGCCGGCCCTTGCGCCAGGGCGCCGAGATGCGCCGCCTCTTCGCCGACCGGCTGATTGCCGCCAGCGACGAATGGGAGGCGGGCTTCGGCTTCGACCTGATCCGCCTTGCCGCGGTCGAGACCGCCCTGCTGCGCCCGCTGCAGCCGGGGCTAGACGGCACGGCCGCCGTCGCCGCCGATATCGCCTTCGCCGGCCTCGTCGATCACCTCGCCGCCCGTCTCGGCCCCGGGCGCATCCGCCGCCTCGGCGGGCGCGACACCCATGTGCCCGAGGGGGCGATGGTGCTACCGGCCCTCGGCACGGCGGCGGCGCCGACCCTGTCCCCGCCCGATCAGGACAGCGCCGTGCCTGTCCGGCCCTATCGCCTGCTCGACCGGCCGGAGCCGGTCGAGGCCCTGGCCGAAGTGCCGGACGGCCCGCCCCGGCGCTTTCGCTGGCGCGGGGCCTGGCATCTGGTGACCCGGTCCGAGGGGCCGGAGCGGATCGCGCCCGAATGGTGGCGGGCGCTTGGCGGCGACATGCCGCCGACCCGGGATTATTTCCGGGTCGAGACCGAGGCGGGCCTGCGCCTGTGGCTGTTCCGCGCCGGGCTCTACGGCCGGGAGACGGAACGGCCCGACTGGCATCTGCACGGGTTCTTCCTGTGACCGGGGGTTACGCCGAACTGGCCGTGGCCAGTGCCTATTCCTTCCTGCGGGGCGCCTCCCACGCCGACGAACTGGTGCTGACGGCGCGGGCTCTCGGCATGGCGGGGATCGGCATCGCCGACCGCAATTCGGTCGCCGGTGTCGTCCGCGCCCATGTCGCGGCGAAGGAGGCGGGGTTTCGCCTCGCCGTCGGCGCCCGCCTCGTCTTCTGCGACGGCACGCCCGACATCCTCGCCTATCCCGCCGACCGGGCGGCCTGGGGCCGGCTGACCCGGCTGATCAGCCTCGGCAAGCGGCGGGCGGGAAAGGGCGACTGCCATCTCGGCCTCGACGATCTCGCCGGTTTCGCCGAAGGGCTGAACCTGATCCTGTGCCCGCCCGCCCGCATCGAGGCGGCGGCCCTCGCCCCCGTGCTGCGGCGCTTTTCCGGGCAAATCCGCCTTGCCGCCGCCATGACCTACCGGGGCGACGATCACCGCCGCCTCGCCCGCCTGCGCCGCCTCGCCGGGGCCTGCGGCGTCGCCCTGATCGCGACCAACGACGTGCTTTATCACAACCCTGCGCGCCGCCCGCTCGCCGACGTGATGACCTGCATCCGCGAGCATGTCACCATCGACGCGGCCGGCCGCCGCCTCGACGCCCATGCCGAGCGCCACCTGAAGGGGCCGGCGGAAATGACCCGGCTTTTCGCCGCCGCGCCGGAGGCCATCGCGGAAACCGGCCGCTTTCTCGACCTCTGCCGCTTCTCGCTCGACGAATTGTCCTACGATTATCCGGACGAAGTGCTGGCCGGTTATCCCGATGCCCAGAGCGCCCTCGCCGCCCTGACCGCGGAAGGGGCCCGCAGGCGCTTTCCGGCCGGGCTGCCGGCCAAGGTTCAAGTTGCGATCGAACATGAACTTCGGCTCATCGGACAGCTGAACTACGCCCCCTATTTCCTTACAGTTTATGATATTTCCCGCTTCGCGAAAGAGCGCGGCATCCTCGCGCAAGGTCGCGGCTCTGCCGCCAATTCGGTGGTCTGCTACTGCCTTGGCGTGACCGAGGTGAACCCGCAGGAGGTCGACCTCCTGTTCGAGCGTTTCGTCAGCGAGGAGCGCAAAGAGCCGCCGGACATCGACGTCGATTTCGAACACGAGCGGCGCGAGGAGGTGATCCAGTATATCTACGCCCGCTACGGGCGGGAGCGCGCCGGTCTCGCCGCGACCGTCATCGCCTATCGGGGGCGCAGCGCGATCCGCGAAGTCGGCAAGGTCTTCGGCCTGTCGGAAGACGTGACCGGCCGCCTGTCGGGCAGCATCTGGGGCTGGAGCAGCAAGGGCCTGTCGGACGAAGCCGCCGCCCGCGCCGGGGTCGATCCGCGCGATCCGCGCCTTGCCCGGGCCCTCGACCTCGCGCGGGAGTTGATCGGCTTTCCCCGCCACCTGTCCCAGCATGTCGGCGGCTTCGTCGTCACCAAAAGCCGGCTCGACGAAATCGTGCCGATCGAGAACGCGGCGATGCAGGACCGCACGGTGATCGAATGGGACAAGGACGATCTCGATGCCCTGCGCATCCTCAAGGTCGACGTGCTCGCCCTCGGGATGCTGACCTGTATCCGGAAGGCCCTGCACCTCTTACGCGACCATTACGGCATGACGGCCGAACTCTCGGCCATCCCGCGCGACGAGGCCGCGGTCTATGACATGCTGTGCCGGGCGGATTCAACCGGCGTCTTCCAGGTCGAGAGCCGGGCGCAGATGACCATGCTGCCCCGGCTGAAGCCCCGGAGCTATTACGACCTGGTGATCGAGGTTGCCATCGTCCGCCCCGGCCCGATCCAGGGCGGCATGGTCCATCCCTATCTGCGCCGACGCAGCGGTCAGGAGAAGGTCGACTATCCTTCCCCTGCCCCCGAGCATGGCGCGCCGGACGAATTGCGCCGCGTGCTGGAAAAGACCTGCGGCGTGCCCCTGTTTCAGGAACAGGCGATGCGGATCGCCATCGTCGCCGCCAGATTCACCCCGGGCGAGGCTGATCGCCTGCGCCGCGCCATGGCGACCTTCCGCCGGGTCGGCACCATTCATCTCTACCGCGACAAGCTGGTCGAGGGCATGGCGGCGCGCGGCTATCCCCGCGATTTCGCCGAGCGCTGCTTTTCCCAGATCGAGGGCTTCGGCGACTACGGCTTTCCGGAATCCCATGCCGCCAGTTTCGCCCTGCTGGTCTATCTCTCGTCCTGGATCAAGTGCCGTTACCCGGATGTGTTCTGCGCCGCCATCCTGAACAGCCAGCCCATGGGCTTCTATGCCCCGGCCCAGCTGGTGCGCGACGCGCGGGAGCATGGTGTCGAGGTGCGGCCGGTCGACATCAACGCCTCCCATTTCGATGCGGTGCTGGAGCCGGACGGCCGGGGCGCGCTGCATCCCCGTCACCGGGCGATGGCGGGCGAAATCCGGGCCAGCCATGCCGTCCGCCTCGGCTTTCGTCAGATCGACGGTTTTCGCGCCGCCGATGCCGCCCTGATCGCCGAACGGCGTGGGGCGGGTTACGATTCCGTGCGCGACCTGTGGCTGCGCAGCGGCCTAGCCCCCGCCGTGCTGGAGCGCCTCGCCCTTGCCGATGCCTTCCGCTCCCTCGGGCTCGACCGGCGCGACGCGCTCTGGGCGGTGCGGGGCCTGCGCCGGGCGGGCGACAAGGAAGACCTGCCCCTGTTCCGCCATGCCGCGACCCGGGCGGTGGAGCCGGACGCCCATCTGCCCGCCCTCGCCCCCGGCCAGCAGGTGATCGAGGATTACCGCCGCCTGCACCTGTCGCTGAAGGCGCATCCGGTGTCTTTCCTGCGCGAAAAGCTGAACGCCCTCGACATCACCCGCAACGAGCGGCTGACGCAGATGCGCGACGGCCGGCGCCTGACCGTTTCCGGCCTCGTCCTCGTCCGCCAGCGCCCGGGCACCGCCAGCGGCGTGATCTTCATGACCCTCGAGGACGAGACCGGCATCGCCAATATCGTGGTCTGGCCCCAGGTGTTCGAGACCTATCGCCCCATCGTCATGGGCGCCCGCTTCGTCACCGTGAGCGGGCGCCTGCAATCGGCCGAAAATGTCATCCATGTGATCGCCGAGCGGATCGACGACCAAAGCGCCCTGCTCGACGCCCTCGCCCGCAATCGCCAGGCGGTGGAGGTCATGCCCAGGGGGCGGAATTTCCACTGACGGCGAGCGGCGGACCGGATCGCTTCACAGCCGCTTGTAGAAGAAGGTGGTTTCGGCCAGCGGGCCGTCCGGCTTGTGGGAATGGTCCGGCACGCGGCCGAATTCGGTCCAGCCGCAGGCCTTGTAGAGATGCTCGCCCGCGCTGCCGCTTTCGGTGTCGAGCATGAGGAGGGTGCGGCCGGCGCCCCGGGCGGCACTTTCCGCCGCGGCCAGCAGGCGCCGGCCGAGGCCCCGACGGCGTTGGCTGGACTGGACCAGCATCTTGCCGATTTCCGCCCGGTGCGGAGCGTTCGGCTGCTGCGCCAGCATCAGGAGGATGGTGCCGACGATGACGCCGCCCTCCTCCGCGACGAGCAGCTGCTTTTCCCCGTCGGCGAGGCCGGGCAGCTGGCGGCGCCAGAAGCCGGCGGCATCCTCCAGGGTCAGGCCGGCCATGAAATTGACCGAGGCGCCGTTTTCGACCGCATCGGCGAGGACGGTGGCGAGTTCAGGCAGGCGCGCTTCGGCCGCCCGGGCGTCGAGCGGGAAAATACGGATGCTCACGGGCGCGGCCCTCCCTGGCCGAGGGTGACGAGGTAGCGGACCGTCTTGCCGCTGCTATTCCGGAACAGGGTCGGCCGGTCGAGGCGCATGTGCAGGCAGTCGCCGGCCTCGAGCATGAAATTCTCGTCGCCGAGGCTGAAATCCAGCCGGCCTTCGAGGACATGGATATGCTGGTCGATACCGGTGAAACGCTGATTGTCGAAGCCGACGGTGGCGCCGGGCGGAAACTCCACCTCGACGATCTCCACCGGCGATCCGGTGCCGGCGGGCGAGATGTTGCGCCGGACATAGCCGGTCGCCGGATCGCGCCACACCGTCTGATCGGCCCGGCGCGACAGGGGACTGACCGCCGCCTCTGTCGCCGCGAACAGGGTGGACAGGGTGATGCCAAGACCGCCGCAGATGCGGCCCAGCAATTGGGCCGTCGGGCTGGATTCGCCGCGCTCGATCCGCGACAGCATGGCCCGGCTCACCCCCGCGGTTTCGGCGAGGGCATCGAGGGTCAGGCCGGCGCCGGCCCGCAGCGCCTTGATGCGGGTGCCGAGGCGCCGGTCGATATCGGAGTCTGTCGTGCTCATATGAGCATCATAAACTCCAATATATTGGAATCAAGGGGCGGAAAAAGGGGCCTCGGCCCGCGCAGGCCGAGGCCCCCTTCCCGCCCGCCCTTATTCTGCCGCGAAGACGCCCTTCACCGGCAGGGGTTCGTCGAGCTTCTGCCAGTCGATCAGGATGTCGCCGGCCGCGTGTTCGTACTGGAGGGCGCCGATCGCCTCATATTTCGCGCGCACTTTCTCGGTCAGCAGGCCGACGCGCTTGAAATTGGGGATCAGGCGCTCGAACAGCAGGTGCTGGAAGATCGCCGTGACATGGCTCTTCAGGATGTGCTCCCGCGCGGCGTCGACATCGAAACCGTATTCCCTCGCGACATCCATGCCGAACAGCCGGTCGCGCATGATCAGGCTGGCCTGATAGGCGAATTCGGCCCGGTCCTCGATCTCCTGCTCGGGCAGGGTCTTGATCCAGTCCTCGAGGTAGTTGACGCCGAAGGCGACATGCCGGCCCTCGTCCCGCATCACGAGTTCCACGACCTGGCGCAGCAGGTTGTCGCGCGTGGTCTGGGTCATCGTCCCGAAGGCGGCGAGCGCGAGGCCTTCGATGATCAGCTGCATCCCGATGAACTTCAGATCCCAGCGCGGGTCTTCCAGCACCTTGTCGATCAGGGCCTTCAGGTTCGGATTGATCCGGTACAGCTCGCCGCAATGCTTGCGCAGATACATGTTGAAGGCTTCGACGTGGCGGGCCTCGTCGAAGGTCTGGCTGGCGGCATAGAGCTTGGCGTCCGCCGTCGGCGCGCAGGAGACGAGCTGGGAGGCGACCAGCATGGCGCCCTGCTCGCCGTGCAGGAACTGGGCGACGGTCTGGGCATGGGCCTTCCAGGAGAAACGGATTTTCTCCGCTTCCGGCAGGGCTTCATATTCGGGATAGCCGTTGAAGGGATTGGTCGCCGGCTCCATCGGATAATCGTCGTAGTCGACCGCCATATCCCAGTCGACATCCAGCGTCGCATTCCAGTTGTGCCGCTTGCCGAGTTCGTAAAGGCGGCGAATCTTGGCGTTGGCGCTGTCGTAGTCCCAATTGTAGGACCCGGTCAGCGGCGTGTGGAAAATCTCGCGGATGGTTTCGACATCCGTCTGATCGAGACGCCCGGTCAGGTCGTTCTCGTTGAAAATCCGGGTTTCCTGGGGGGGCTGTTCGACAAGGCGCAAACGCATCTGTTTCCTCCGCTTCTTGGCCGCTTTCGGGCTGCGTCCAGAGAATACGAGGGATGCTCGCCTTGCATTGAGCTGGGTCAATCCAACTGATTATTTGTCAGTTTCCGCCCGCGCCACAGCGACAGGCAGGCCACGATACAGCCGAGCAACGCCAGCCAGATCAGCCGGTTCTCATAGCGGTCGTGCGGATTGGACAGCACGCCGCAGATGAAGGCATTGCCGATCAGCGCGACGAAGACGAAGGCGGTGAAGCGCCCTGCCCCCGCCCGGCCCCGCCGAAAGCTGACAAAGGCGAGGAAGGGCAGCGCGGCGAAGGCGGCGAAGCCGACCGGGATATGGACGAGGTTCAGCGCCTCGAAGGGGAAATCCTTCTGCCGCTGGCGCGCGGCGAGGAAATCCGGCACTTCCTGCGGCAAATATTGCTCGAGGATCCACTGCGTGTGCCAATGGGTCTCGTTCAGCCCGTCGCCGGTGGCGATCAGGCCCAATTGCTCGACAAAGGCGCGCCAAGCCGCCGCCAGGTGCAGGCCCGGATAGGCGACGAGGGATTCCCGGGTAATCTGCGCCAGCTCCGGCCCCGCGCCTTCCCAGCCGCCGATCTTGTACAGCGGGCTGCCGCCCCACCACAGGAAACTGTCGTTGTTGCGCTGGCTGCCGTCCGGTTCGTACAGCTCGGCCTGGTAATCGCACAGTTTGAAGGCCGGGTCCGGGCAACGGTCGGCGAGGAAGCGACTGGCGATACCGTCCTGCACCAGACGGCCGAACAGGAAGATGTCGCCGCCCGGCGTGAAGCGGAACTGGCCGTAGAGCGCCTGATTGCTGAGCGGCACCGTCAGCACCCCGAGCGCGAGGGCGAGTCCGCCGGCACCGAGGCGCCAGGTCGTGCGCCGGCTCCAGTGGCGCAAGGGGGCGTGCAGCCGCGCGCCTGCAATCAGCAACGCCTTGTAGAGGACGAGGCCGAGCAGAAGGGCGACGGTCCCCGTATGGCTGGCGGCGCCAAGGATGACCACGAGGCCGAGCAGGATGGTGACGACGAGGCTTCGCCCTTCCCGCCCTTCGATCAGCAGGAACAGCGCGAGCACGGCGGTCGCCGCGGCAAGGTCGGGCAGAAGCTGCGACGTATACCAGGAAATGCCGGTGATCGCGGCCAGCAACAGCGTGCCGGCGCCGGTCAGAAGTGCCAGCCTGTTACCGCGCAAGGCCAGAAGGCTGCGCCCCGTCTCCGCCACCAGACCGATGACGATCAGGCTCTGCACCACGATCGCCGGCCAGAACGAGAGGTGCCAGTAGAGCCCGTCGAGAAACAGGCCGTAAGGCGTCGCCCGGCCGAAACCCGGCTCGTTCTCGAACAGGCGGGCGATGAAGCCGCCGGTATCGTGGAAACTGATCGGATAGCCGTTCCACAGGGCGGGCGCCAGCAGGGCCAGAAGGGCAAGGAGGAGGCTGACCGCCCCGGCAAGGAAACGCATGGACTTCAGCTCTTTTCTCGGCCGGACCGCATCGGGGCGATGCCCCTGTCGCCCGAAACAACACAGGGAGGTGGTCGGCTGTTCCGCCGCCGGGCTTGGAGTTTCGTATCCGGCTTTGCAAGAATGAGGGCAATTCGCACCGAATCGCCCGCCGGGCCAGGGCGCAGTTCATGAATGTCAGTGTAGACGATGTGCCCAGCATCCTGATCCTGCTTGCGGCGGCGGTGCTGGCGGCGACCTTTCTGGGGCGCCTGAAAGTGCCGCCCCTGCTTGCCTATGTCGTGACCGGCGTCGTCATCGGTCCGGCCGGGGTCGGCTTCGTCGGCGATCCGGAAAGCCTGAGCAGTTTCGCCGATTTCGGCGTGGTCTTCCTGCTCTTCGCCATCGGTCTCGACCTCCCGCTGAACCGGCTGCGGGCGATGCGCCGCTTCATTTTCGGCCTCGGCACGGCGCAGGTTCTGGCGACGCTCTTCGCCATCGGCGCCCTTCTCGGCCTGCTGACCCTGTTCGGCCTGATGGCGCCCAGCGCGGGCATGGTGATCGCCATCGCCGGCGGCCTTGCCCTGTCGTCGACCGCGACCGTGGTTCGCCTCATGGTCGAGCGGCGCGAGACCATGACCCGCTTCGGCCGGGCGACCATTGCCGTCCTGCTGCTGCAGGATCTTGCCGTGGTGCCACTGCTGACCCTGATCGGCGTGCTGGCGACGCCGGAGGGGAATTTCGACTTCTTCGCCGCCGCCTTTGGCCTTGCCAAGGGCATCGCCGCCATCGCCCTCATCCTGTTCGGCGGGCGGATCGTGCTGAAGCCGCTGTTCCATCTCGTCGCCGATGCCGCCAGCCCCGAACTCTTCACCGGCCTGACCCTGCTTGTCGTCCTTGGCCTTGGCATGGTCGCCGAGCTTGCCGGCATGTCGATGGCACTCGGTGCCTTCCTCGCCGGTCTCGCCCTCGCCGACACGCCCTTCCGCCATCAGGTCGATGCCGACGTCGAGCCGTTCCGCGGCCTCCTGCTCGGCCTCTTCTTCGTCACCCTTGGCATGATGCTCGATCTGCGGATGCTGATCGACCAGCCTTTGCTGGTGATCGGCCTGACCCTGGCGCTGATCGCCCTGAAGGCCGGGATCGCCGCCGGCCTCGGCCGGCTGTTCGGGCTCGATCCCGGACCGGCGATCCGCTTCGGCACGCTTCTGGCGCAGGCGGGCGAATTCACCTTCGTCGCCGTCAACCTCGCCCTCGGCAGCCGCTTGATGGACCAGGAGACGGCATCGCTCGTCGCCATCGTCGCGGCCCTGTCCCTCGCCCTCACGCCCTTCGTGGTCACCATCGGCGCGCGCGTCGCCAGACGGGTCGAGGACCGCACGCGCGATCCCGAACTCTCGCCCCACGACATTCCGGAAGTGCCGTCCCATGTCCTGATCGCCGGCTTCGGCCGGGTCGGGCGCACGGTGGCCGAGGTGCTGAAGGCCGCCGACATTCCCTATATGGCCATCGACTCCTCGACCCATGCCGTCGCCGCCGCGCGGGCCGAAGGCTATCCCGCCTTCTTCGGCGACTGCCGCCTGCCGGCCGTGCTGCGCTCGATCGACATCATGCGTACCAGCGTCGTCATCGTCGCCCTCGACAATGTGCCGGCCAGCCTCGCCACCTTGCACGCCGTGCGTCAACTCGTGCCCGACATGCCGGTGATCGTGCGCGCCCGCGACCTCGCCGCCGCCCGCGACCTGCGCCGCGCGGGCGCGACGGACGTGGTGCCCGAGACCATCGAGGCCAGCCTTGCCCTTGCTGGCGGGGCGCTGCGCGTCCAGGGCAAGGATGCGGAAGAGGTCGAGGACCGCCTCGCCGCCTTCCGCCGGAGGGCCGAGTTATCCACCGACAAAAAGAATCAATGAGTCGTCATAACAGACTGATTCATATGAAATATCGAATTGATATTCCGCTTCAGTCCACAGGGATGACCATACCGTCGAAGGCGGGTTCCACCCCGGCGGGCAGGCTGTGGATCAGGCTGTCGTAGTCCATTTCCCAGGTCATATGGGTCAGGATGGCGCGGGCGGGCTTCACCCGCTCGATCCACGACAGGGTCTTTTCCAGATGGGCATGGCTCGGATGCGGCGTGTGGCGCAGGGCATCGACGATCCAGATTTCCACCCCCTCGAGGGCGGCGAAGGCTTCGTCCGGCAGCTCGTTCACATCGGTCGAATAGGCGATCCTGCCGAAGCGAAAGCCGAGGGATTCAATCTCGCCGTGGATCTGGCGAAAGGGCCGGACGTCGATCTCGCCGACCGAGAACGGCCCGTCGATCTCGATCCCGTCGCAGATCGCCGGATAGCCGCCATTGCCCTGAAAGATATAGCCGAAGCGGCGGCTGACCGTGCCGAGGGTGCGCGGATCGGCATGGACCGGCACCCGGCGCCGCATCACGCCGGCGATGCCGCGCAAATCGTCGATGCCATGGCAGTGGTCGGCGTGGTCATGGGTCAGCAGCACGGCGTCGAGCCGCTTTACCCCGGCCGAAATGCATTGTTCGCGCAGGTCCGGCGATGCGTCGACGATCAGCGAGGTCTCGCCCTGTTCGACCAGGATCGAGACCCGGCGGCGACGGTTTTTCGGGTTGTCGGGGTCGCACTGGCCCCAGTTGCCGGTGATCGACGGCACCCCGCCCGAGGTGCCGCAGCCGAGAACCGTGACCTTCATGGCGCTGCTCACGCCGCCGCGAGGACGGCCGCGACATCGGCCTTGGCGAACAGGAGGCGGAAATTCTCGGTCGACTGGCGGGCGAGGTCTTCGACCGTCACGCCGCGTTCCCGGGCCACCGCCGCCGCGGTCGCGGCGACGAAGGCCGGCTCGTTGCGCTTGCCGCGATGGGGAATGGGCGCGAGATAGGGCGAATCCGTCTCGACCAGCAGGCGGTCGGCCGGCACCCGGGCCGCGACGGCGCGCAGGTTCTCGGCCGTCTTGAAGGTGACGATGCCCGAGAAGGAAATATAGAGCCCGAGGTCGAGCGCGACATCGGCGAACCAGGCGCTCGAGGTGAAGCAATGGATCAGGCCGGGAAACGGCCCTTTCGCCATTTCTTCGCGCAGGATTTCTGCCGTGTCCTCGTCGGCGTCGCGGGTGTGGATGATGATGGGCAGGCCGGTCTGGCGCGACGCCTCGATATGGGCGCGAAAGCTGGTCTTCTGCACCTCGCGCGGGGCATGTTCATAGAAATAGTCGAGGCCGGTTTCGCCGATGGCGATCACCTTGGGATGCCTCGACAGCTCGACCAGGGTGCGGGCCTGCACCCCGGCCTCCGCCTCGGCCTCATGCGGGTGGATGCCGACCGAGGCCCAGACATTGGGGAAACGCTCCGCCACCGCGATCACCTGCGCCGATTTCGCCAGCGAGGTGCCGATGGTCAGCATGGCGCCGACCCCGGCGAGGCGCGCCCGTTCCATCACCGCGTCGAGATCCGCGGCGAAATTCGGGAAATCGAGATGGCAATGGCTGTCGATCAGCATGGTTTACGCAACCGCCTCCACATAACGCGGGAACACACCCTGCGGCGCCGGCAGCGCGGCCCCGGAGGTCAGCCGGCCCACGGGGCCGAGCTGGGCGAACAGCCGGGCATCCGCCGGCACGGCCAGCTGGTCCAGCAGCTTGCCGCAGGACGCGGGCATGACCGGCTGGGCCAGGATGGCGATCTGGCGGATCACCTCGGCCGTCACGTAAAGCACGGTTTCCATGCGCGTGGGGTCCGTCTTCTTCAGACCCCAGGGCGCCTCCCCCGCGAAATAGCGGTTGGCGTCGGCGACGCAGGCCCAGATCGCGGCGAGGGCGACATGGATTTCCTGCTTCGCCATGGCGGTCTTGGCGATCTCGTAGAGACCGTCCGCCTGCGCGAGGATCGCCTTGTCGTTGTCCGACAGCTCGCCGCAGGCTGGCACGACGCCGCCCACATTCTTGCCGATCATCGACAAAGACCGCTGGGCAAGGTTGCCGAGGTCATTGGCGAGGTCGGCGTTGATCCTGTTGACGATCGCCTCGTGGCTGTAGTTGCCGTCCTGGCCGAAGGGCACTTCGCGCAGGAAGAAGTAGCGCACCTGATCGAGACCATAGGCTTCGACCAGATTGAACGGGTCGATCACATTGCCGACCGACTTCGACATCTTCTCGCCCCTGTTGAACAGGAAACCATGGGCGAAGACCCGCTTCGGCAGGGCGATGCCGGCGGACATCAGGAAGGCCGGCCAATAGACCGCGTGGAAGCGGACGATATCCTTGCCGATGACATGGACATTCGCCGGCCAGAACGACCACAACGGCGAGGTCTCGTCGGGAAAGCCGACGCCGGTGATGTAATTGGTCAGGGCGTCGACCCAGACATACATCACATGCTTGGGATCGCCCGGCACCGGAATGCCCCAGTCGAAGGTGGTGCGGGAGACGGACAGGTCTTTCAGCCCGCGCTTCACGAAGCTGACAACCTCGTTCCGGCGCTCGTTCGGGCCGATGAAGTCGGGGTTCGCCTCGTAATGGGCGAGCAGGCGCTCCTGATAGTCGGACAGGCGGAAGAAATAGCTTTCCTCCTCCACCCATTCGACGGGCGTGCCCTGACCGCCGTAGCGGATGCCGTCGGCGCGGACCTCGGTCTCGTCCTCGGTGTAATAGGCTTCGTCGCGCACCGAATACCAGCCGGCATAAGTGTTCTTGTAGATGTCGCCGGCATCGACCATGCGCTGCCAGATCGCCTGACTGGACAGGTGATGGCGCGGCTCGCTGGTGCGGATGAAATCGTCGTTGGAACAGCCCAGGGTCTCGACCATCGCCTTGAAGCGGGCGGAGTTGCGCTCGGCCAGGGCTTCGGTGGTCAGGCCTTCGCGCCGCGCGGTCTGCAGCATCTTCTGGCCGTGTTCGTCGGTCCCGGTCAGGAAATAGACGCGGCGCCCGTCGAGGCGCTGGAAACGCGCCAGCGCATCGGTCGCGATCGCTTCATAGGCGTGGCCGATATGGGGCACGCCGTTCGGATAGGAAATCGCCGTCGTGATGTAGAACGGGGAAGAATCGGCCATTCGGAACTCCAGAGGGCGCTGCCCGCGCCCGCCGTCAGGAAACAGACTGGCGCGCGCAACGCTCGATCAAGCCGAGGGCTGCGACGAGAACCTGCCTGCGGTCGAGATTGACCGCCTCGGCGCGCGCGGCCAAGGCATTGATCTTCTCCCATACCTCGCTCCAGCGTTCAAGCCGCGCGGCGGCGCCAAGGGCGCGCATGGCCGCCCCCTCGCCCACCATCGCCTCGTCGATGCTGCCGGTCGCGGCGAGGCGGATCATGCGCACCAGCCACAGCCCGAGCAACTCGAAGGTCAGGCGGAACAGGTCGCCGCCCTCTCGCCCCGCGAAGCGGTCGGCGAGCGCGTTCACCGCCTTGATGTCGAGGCCCTGACGCCGGGCGAGCGGCGCCAGCAGATCGCCAAGGGCGCGATAGTGTTTCAGTCCGCCGGCCGCCTGCAGGGCGAGCGCGCGGCCCGGGCTGCCGTCGGCGAGGCGGCACAGGCCCCGCACCTCGTCGGCCGGAAGGCCGGGGGCCAGCCGGTTGACGATGGTGCCGACTTCCGCCTCGGGCAGCGGACGCAGGGCCAGCCGCCGGCAGCGCGAGCGGATGGTCGGCAACAGGCGGCCGGGGGCATGGGCGATCAGGATCAGCAGGCTGCGCGGCGGCGGCTCTTCCAGCAGCTTGAGGAGGGCATTGGCCGCGTTGCGGTTCATCTCGTCGATGGCGTCGATGATGGCGACGCGAAAGCCGCCCTCCGCCGGGGTCATGGCGAAGAAACCGGCAAGGTCGCGCACCTGATCGACCACGATTTCGTCGCGCAGCGCCTTGGTGCGCGGGTTTTCCTCCCGCTCCAGCGTGACGAGGTCGGGGTGGGAGCCGGCGGCGATGCGGCGGAACAGCGGATCGTCCGGCGATTGCTGCAGGGGTTGCGGCGGCCCGCCGAACATGTCGACGGGCGCATCGAGGCCATGAGCGAAGAGGAAGCGGGCGAAGCGATAGCCCAGTGTCGCCTTGCCGATGCCGCGCGGCCCGGTGATCAGCCAGGCGTGATGCAGCTTTCCGCCCTGCACGGCGTCGAGCAGCACCCGCTCCGCCTCCTCATGGCCGATCAGATCGGGATTGGCCCGGGGCAGCGGTATCTGGCTCGCGGGCGGGGCCTCGGCCTTGGCCATGGCTTTAGCCCACGGCGGCGCGGACGGCGGCAATCACCGCCGCCTCGACCGTGGCCTTGTCCCGGCTGGCGTCGATGACGACGCCATGGCGGCCGGCGGCCGCGGCCTGATCGAGGAAGGATTGTCGGACCCGGCGGTGGAAATCGAGATCCAGCCCCTCGAAGCGGCCCTCGTCGATGCCGGCATTGCCGAGCCGGGCCTGACTGCGGGCAAGGCCGATCTCGGGCGGCACGTCGAGCACCACGGTCAGGTCGGGCCAGAGGTCGCGGATCGCCCGGCTGTGCAGGTCGAGGATGAGGTCAGCGTCGAGCCCCCGTCCCGCCCCCTGATAGGCAAGGGTCGAGGAAACATAGCGGTCGGAGACAACGATGCGCCCGGCGGTCAGCGCCGGCCGGATCACCCGCTCGACATGCTGGGCACGGTCGGCGGTCATCAGCAGAAGTTCGGCCGTGCTGGTCCAGTCATGGGTGGTTTCGGCCAGCAGAAGGCGGCGCAGGGCGGCGCCTTCGGGCGTTCCACCCGGCTCCCGCGTAGTGACGAGGTCGAGGCCGTCGCGGGCGAAGTCGGCCCGAAGCGCGGCGATGGCGCCGCTCTTGCCCGCGCCCTCCCCGCCTTCGAGGACGATGAAGCGCCCGCGCATGGGTATCAGCCGGCTTCGCCGGTCAGGAGATAGCGCAGCGAGCCGAACATGCGCCCGAACACGCCCTGCCGCTCGACATCGCGCGCGGCGACCAGCGGCAGGCTGATCACCGGCATGTTGGGCGCCGAAATCTCAAGGGCGGCGATCTGCTGCCCGGCCGCGATGGGCGCCGGCACCGGCCCGTCGTAGACAACCTTCACCACCATCGAGGCGCGGTCGACCCGGCGCAGGGTGACGAGGGCATCGGCCGCGACGGTCAGGGGCACCGTCTCTTCCTCGCCCTGCCAGACCTTGGCCTCGGCCAGGCCATCGCCCTTCTTCGCCATGGTGTAGGTCTGGAACTCGCGGAAGCCCCATTCCATGATGCGGGCGGATTCCTGCGCCCGCTCCTTCATGCTGTTCAAGCCGTTGATGACCAGCAGCAGGCGGCGGCCGTCGCGCTGGGCCGAGCCGACGAGACCATAGCCGCCCTCGTCGGTATGGCCGGTCTTCAGGCCGTCGGCGCCGGGCACGACGCCGAGCAGCGGATCGCGGTTGGCCTGGTCGATGTTGTTGTATTTGAACGAGGTTTCGGCGAACAGCGGGTAATACTGCGGGAAATCCTCGATCAGATGCTCGGCGAGGACCATGAGGTCGCGCGCGGTCATGCGATGGTCCGGATCGGGCCAGCCACTGGCATTGCGGAAGGTGCTGCCCTTCAGGCCCAGTTCCTTGCCCTTGGCCGTCATCTGCGCGGCGAAGGCTTCCTCGGTCGAGGCAAGACCTTCGGCGACGACGACGCAGGCGTCATTGCCCGACTGCACGATGATGCCGCGCAGCAGGTCGGAGACGGCGACCCGCTCCCCCACCTTCACGAACATCTTGGAGCCGCCCATGCGCCAGGCCTTTTCCGAGACCGGCAGCATGTCCTCCATCTTGATCCCGCCCTTGGCGAGCTTCTCGAACAGGATGTAGATCGTCATGAGCTTGGTCATGGACGATGGCACCATCGATTCATCGGCGTTCTTTTCGAACAGCACCGTATGGGTCGACAGGTCGATCAGGATGGCCTCGCGCGCCGGGGTTTCCAGCGCCTCCGCCCTTGCGGCGGCGAGAGGCGCGGCCGCCAGCATCAGGCAGGCGGCGGCGAGAGCGAGAAAGCGGCTGAAGCGGTGCGACATGGGTTTCGCCTCCGGTACTGTCATTCGACGACGATGCGGGCGCCGGTTTCGCCCGATGCGATGATCTGGTCGAGCGCGGCATCGGCCGCGTCGACACTCGGCATCGGCCCGACCCGGACCCGGTAGAACTGCTGCCCGTCGATGAAGGCGCGGGCGATGAAGGCCTTGCCGTAACGCGACAGTTTGGTCTGCAGGCGATAGGCATTGGCCGGCTGCAGGAAGGCGCCGGCCTGGATATAGATGCCGGTCTGGCGCACCGGCCCTTGCGTATAGACCGCGGGCGGCGGCGTCGCCGGCACGGCGGAAGCCGGGGTGACGGCGGGCGCGGGCGTCGCCGGGCGGGCCGGCGTGCCGGCGACGCCGCGCGCGCCGGGCGGCGGCGCCAGCGGCGCGGCGGTGACCGTGCCGACCGGGGCGGCGGCGGCGGCCGTCCGTTCCTCCGGCGTCGTCTGCGGCACCGGCAGCGTGCTGACGCCGGGCCGGCCGGATTCATCGACCACCTGCACCCGAACCCGGGCGGTGCCCTGGTTCTGGAACCCGAGCAACTGGGCCGCGCGGCGCGACAGGTCGATGATGCGGTCGTTCACGAAGGGGCCGCGGTCGTTGACCCGGACCATGACCGAACGGCCGTTCTCGAGATTGGTCACGCGGACGTCGGCCGGCAGTTGCAGCGTCTTATGCGCCGCGGTCATTTCGTTCATGTCGTAGACTTCGCCGATGGCGGTCTTGCGGCCATGAAACGGCTCGCCATACCACGAGGCGATGCCGGTCTCGTCATAGGACCAGTCGACCTTGGGGTAATACCACACGCCCTTGATCTGATAGGGCCTCAGGGTCGCCTCGACCACGCCGGGGCGGGTCGTCTGGTTGCTGTCCACCCGGTCGCGGGCACAGGCGCCCAGCGTGGCGGCAAGGGCCGTCACGACGACGAAGGTTCGCAGGGAGCTGCGGGCGGGAATCACTTTGGCGCTCCGGCTGGCGTCAGGACAAGCAGAATGCCTACAGCATTTTGCGGGCCAAGGGCAGACTGGCTCAACATATCCGGTCTCATGGCCCGATCAGATCGGGGTCTCATTCTCATTGGCCGATCAGATCGGCCAGCGACAAAACGGACAGGGCGAAATAGGTCGAGCGGTTCCAGCGCATGATGACGCGGAAATTCTCGTACACCAGCCAATAGGCCCCCTCTTCCCCCGGATTGATCAGCGAGGCGGTCATGTCGGCCACCGGCAGGTCGGCGCCATCGCGCAGGCGGACGCCGAGCGCCTGCCAGTCGGCGAGGCTCTTCTTCACCTCGAGGCCGGTCATGGATTTGGCGAAGCCCGCCGGCACTTTCACCGGGCGGCCCCAGCCCTCGCCCGCGACCCAGCCGTTCTGCTTCAGGTAATTGGCGGCGGAGCCGAAGACGTCGGCCCTTGTCGCCCAGATGTCGCGGTGGCCATCGCCATCGAAATCGACCGCCCATTTGAGGTAGCTGGACGGCATGAACTGGCACTGGCCCATCGCCCCGGCCCAGGAGCCGATCAGTTTCTCGGGGCTGTAGTGCTCCGCCTCCATGATCTGCAGGGCCTTCAGCAATTCGCCCCGGAAAAACTCCGCCCGCCGGCCCTCATAGGCGAGGGTGGCGAGCGACCGGACGATGGAGAAATTGCCGGTATTGGCGCCATAGCTGGTCTCGACGCCCCAAAGCGCCACGACGACCTTGGACGGTACGCCGTAAGTGCCGGCGACCCGGCGCAGCACATCGGCATTCTCGGCATGGAGGCTGCGGCCCTTGCGGATGCGGACATCCGAGACGGTGTTCTGGAAATAGCGGGCGAAGGTGACGCGGCCTTCGGGCTGGCGCTGGTCGAGTTCGATCACCCGGGGATTGGGGGTGAGGCCATCGAAGGCGGCGGCCAGCGTCGTCTCGGCGATGCCCTTGCCCCGCGCCTCGGCCCGGAAGGCGTCCAGCCAGGTGTCGAAATCGGCATCGGGCGCCGTCGCCACCCCCGGCGGCCGGGGCGAGACCGCCGGCGCCTGCGGCTGGACCTGCTGGCCGGAGCCGGGCCGCGCCGGCTGCGCCGCGCAGGCGGACAGACCGATCAGCAATAGAAACATCAGGGGGCGGCGGCTGCGCCACCCGCGTTTGACCTCGGGAATCATGGGTATCGCTCGAATCGCTGCTACATCCTGTTTGCCACAGCTGCGGCCCCGGGGCCATTCTTCCGCCGATGACGATGTCCGACGATCCCCCCAGAAACGACACCCTGACCGCCGGCCTCGCCGCCCTTCTGTCGGCGAAGCCGATCACGGCGGCCGACCGCGAGGCCGCCGCCCTCTTCGTGCTCGACGCCATCGCCAACGCGATCGGCGGCCGGCGGACGGCGCCGGGCCGCATCCTGACCGGCTGGGCGGCGGCCGAGCCGCGCGATACCGCCGGCCGCGCTTTCGTCATGGGCGCCCTCACCCATATTCTCGAGGTCGACGACCTGCACCGGGGCTCGGTCGTCCATCCCGGCTGTGTCGTCGTGCCCGCTGCCCTCGCCCTCGGCAGCCGGCTCGAGATCGGCGGCCACGGCTTCCTCGATGCCGTGCTCTGGGGGTTCGAGGCGGCCTGCCGGGTCGGGCTTGGCGTCGGCCCCGGCCATTACCGGATCTGGCACAACACGGCGACCTGCGGCCCCTATGGCTCGGCCGCCGCCGCCGGCAAGCTGCTCGGCCTGTCCGCCCCCGCCCTGGTGGATGCCTTCGGCAATGCCGGCAGCCAGTCGTCGGGCCTGTGGCAATTCATGGCGAGCGGGGCGATGACCAAACATCTCCACGCCGGCCATGCCGCCTCGGCCGGGCTGCTCGCCGCCGATCTGGCCAGCAGAGGCTTCTCCGGCCCGCCCGCCATTCTCGAGGGCGAGAAGGGCTTCTTCCGCGCCGCCTGCCCGGATGCCGTGCCGGAAAATGTCCTCGCCGATCCCGCCGGTCCCTGGGCCCTGACGCAGACCTCGATCAAGCCCTGGCCCTCGTGCCGTCACACTCACCCCGCCATCGACGCCGCCCTTGAGCTGCACGGCCGGATCGCGGGCCGCGCCATCGAGGCCGTGGCGGTCGAGACCTATCCCGCCGCGCTCGACGTCTGCGACCGCCCGGCGCCCGAAACCCCTTACGAGGCGAAATTCTCGCTCCACCACTGCGTCGCCGCCGCCCTCAACGACGGCCATGTCGATTTCGCCAGCTTCGAAGCGGAGGCACGAAACCGCCACGCCCCCCTCCGCGCCCGCGTGCGCCTCGCCGCCACCGCCGAATTCACCGCCGCCTATCCGGCCGCCTGGGGCAGCGCGGTCACCGTGACCCTCGAAGGCGGCGAAACCCTCGGCGGTGTAACCCTCACCGCCCGCCGCGCCCACGCCCTCGGCGATCCGGAAGCCCCGCTGTCGCGCGAGGCGATGATCGACAAGGCCCTGATGCTGATGACCACGGGCGGCCTCGGCCGCGCCCTCGCCGGGCGCCTGTGCGCCGGCATCCTCGCCTTCGCCGACGACGGCCCCCTGCCCGACCTCGCGCCCTTCTTCGGCCTCGCATGAACCGGTTGCGCCAAAACCCCGCACAAGGCTAAAAGGGCGCCCGAGGATGGGTGGCCGAGTGGTTTAAGGCAGCGGTCTTGAAAACCGCCGTGGGGCAACTCACCGTGGGTTCGAATCCCACCCCATCCGCCATATACTGTTGATTTTGTTGGTGTTTTCTAATTTCCAAAAATCCTACTCAGAATCTACTACAGGAAATCGGGCGGTAGGATCGGGGCTTTTGCCCACACTTGGCGGCTCGCGCGGCCCCTGCGATCACGCGGACGTGAACGACGGGAATGGCTCGCGAGGGGCGCATGAAGCCTGTATCATTCGCCTAAAGTGCGGGCTGAACAAGATACAGGTGCGGCGAACCCACCACATAACTTCGCTACATGATCGGCTTTCCCAGCCCTGCGCCGCCGGGAAACTGCCAACCCATATGCGTCACCGTGTCTATGACGCTGCAAACCAATTCTACGACGTGCCCCTGAATCTGTTTCAAATATGCAAGGTCAATTGCGGTATCGAATTTTTCTTTCTGTCGGTTGATAAATAGCGGTATGGACGCGCCGTTTTCATCCGGCATTCGCCATGAGCCGTGACAAAGCACGTTACGAATAACGGCTGCTTTCTTAATGTCTTCGACCAGTTCGTCTATGTTTTCGGTTGTAGTAGCCGGGTTATCCCGCGCGGCCTTTCCGTAGGATTCGGCCAAATTCCAAAGCTGATCCGTCAATGCTCGCTCAAGCTGCGGTAGCCAAGCTTGACAGGCTGCGTCGATTTCTTCGGGGCTATATTGCCGGGTTGCCGTGAACGCAAAAATTGCTTTGCCTAAGACTTCTTCCAGAAATCCGAAGGTTGCGATGGTGCGGCCAAGCTGTTCCCAAAACTGCGGCGAATGCCTATGTGTAGGGAACATGGGCGGCAAGTTAGCCCGATCAATAATTGCGCGCTTCACTTCGGCGTGGTTCATCCCAAGAGCTTCCGAATCATTCGTCTTATCTTCGCTGAAACGTAGCACATGAAAAAGCCCGCCAGCTTTTCGGGCTGGCGGGCAAGGAACGGCGTGCCCGATCATGGGCAGGAACGACACGCCGCTATCGGCCGGGGCGAGGCAGCGCCAACCACAACGCCCCCGGCCAATCTCAAATCACTCCTTCCATCCCAAACGGTGCGCCGGGATTGTCCGTCCGTGGTTGTGTGTGGGCTTGGTGCCGGGAACGCCGTTCACTTCGTCAATGCGGCGGGAAACTTCGTCGGGTTCCTCGCGGAATAAGCGTTCGCTTCCATCCTTGAACGTGACGAAGCTGCCCCCGTCGTAGTTGCGATCCACAAAGGCGATGGTGCCCACACGAACAGAGCGGGTCACGCCGTCTTCGTCGGTAAGCGGGATGGTGCTTGCGGGCATCACACGGTCCCCAATTCAACGCGGCTGTTGGCTTTGTCCGCAATTGCGGGCGTGTAGAACGCGGCGTTGATTTCGCGAGCGGTCTTGTCATAGCGCAAAGCCGTCGCTTCGATTTCGATGCCTTCGTTCACCAAGGCGAAGGCTTCGGGAATGAAGTGTTCCGTCATATCCAACCGCAGCTTGGCTTGAAGGTCCGGCGCAAGCCCCGTGAGATAATGCGGGCTATGATAGATGACCGACGCAAGGGTTCGGTCTTCCTTCGCGAGCGACAAGACCTTGCCCAGTCCGGTTTCAGATTTGACTTGCTCGCGAAGCCAAGTGCGGACTTCGCTTTCAATATGGCTATAGCCGGGCAGCGGCGCGAAGAAATGATCCGCCTTCGACTGCCCGTCGCTTTGCAGGATCGCGGCGCGGGCTTTCAGCGCGTCGGCCGTGTCGCTGATAGCCTTGACCGTCCGTTGTGACAGTTCCTTCGCCGCAGGGTATTATGGAGACGCTAGGTATTATGGGGACGCTATATTTAATTTGCAGCGAAGACCGGCACACAGAATCCGCTTATTCTCGGGGCATGTTCACGGCGGGAGATTCGAGGTGGCGCGGTTTCGGCACGAATTGAGGGGACGTTATATATAATTTATCGTTCTTCCACCCGCGCCCCTTACCTTACCCACAAGGACCCTGTTTCATCACTTAGACCACCTGCAAACAATCTCTTGCGCCCCTTCCTACGAAATAATAGTTAGCGAAATGACTAATCATTATCCGGAACCGTCCCAACTCTTCCATGCCCTTGCCGATCCGACGCGGCGGTCGATCATGGGCCTGCTGACAGAGCAGCCGGTGCCGCTCGGCATCACTGGAGATTGCTGGAAAGCCGACGCAAACAAGGCCAACATCTGTCGATGCGAAACCTGATCATCTTTCTCGTCATTGCGATTCTTCTAGCAGGGGGCGCTGCTGGATGGTGGCTATATGCGCGTTCATTTCCGCCGGGCTCTCAAGAAAATGTGCTGCTCACACCAGAAAAAAGGCAGGCACTCGAGCGATTGCGGCATGAGGATAAATTCAAGCCGCATGATTATCCGCCTCTAGGTTACACGGGTATCGCAACGCCGGAGGAAGGGGCGATCGCACAGGCAGCGGTGAACGACGCTATCGACGCTATATTATTGTTCAAGGATGAATCCATTTCTGCAGAATCGGTATCTGATTTGATCGGCCGGGCGATGAGCCGAGTCCGTCTTCTTGAAACAGAAGATAGAGATCGTGCCGCAAATTATATGATCGAGATTTGGTATATTCTCGGCTTTAAGGGGGCTACTGGACAGTTTGCCTACGGAGCCGCTTTTCAGCGACCCGCCGGTTACAGCGAGCCGCTGCCTCCCGGATGGAAATCTCCGACCGAGCCACGTCAGATTGATCAACCATGATGACTGGCCTGCAGCCGGTTTTTTGGACACCAGGATATTATGGGGACGCTATATTTAATTTGCAGCGAAGACCGGCACCCAGAATCCGCTTATCCTCGGGGCATGTTCACGGCGGGAGATTCGAGGTGGCGCGGTTTCGGCACAGGGAGATGCATCTCGTCTCGCGGATCGGCTGGTTGCGGGCCGCGGTGCTAGGGGCCAATGATGGCATCGTTTCGACCGCCAGCCTCATTCTCGGGGTTGCGGCCGCCTCGGTCGCGACGGGACAGGTGCTGGTCACCGGCATCGCCGGGCTCGTCGCCGGGGCCATGTCGATGGCGGCCGGGGAATATGTCTCGGTCTCGTCGCAGGCCGATACCGAGCAGGCGGATCTTGCCCGCGAGCGGGCCGAGCTCGCGGCCCAGCCGGCGCTGGAGCGCGAGGAACTGGCGCGGATCTACCGCGCGCGCGGGCTCGACGAGCGGCTTGCCCATGAGGTCGCGGCGCAGCTGATGGCTCGGGACGCGCTGGCGGCCCATGCCCGCGACGAATTGGGCATTTCCGAGGTGACCACAGCGCGGCCGATCCAGGCGGCGCTGGCCTCGGCCGCGAGTTTCTCGGTCGGCGCCGCGCTGCCGCTGCTCATGGTCGCGGTGCTGCCGCGGCCCTGGCTGGTGGCGGGCGTTGCCCTCGCCTCGCTCGGTTTTCTCGCGCTGCTGGGCACGATCGGGGCGCGGGCGGGCGGGGCCGCGGTGCTGCGGCCGACCCTTCGCGTGACCTTCTGGGGCGCCTTCGCCATGGCGGTGACCGCGGGCGTTGGCACGCTCTTCGGCGCCGCGGTCTAGGGTCCGCCGATGGGTCGTCAGTGCTGCTGCGACCAGGCGATCGCATCGGGCCCGGCGGGCAACACCGCCGGGCAATCCGCTTCGGTGGCGGCGCGAAAGACCGCCTCGGCCACATCCCGCGCCGTCGTGATCTCGCCGCTTCCCGCCGCCTCGAACTGCGCGAACATCTGCTGCGCCTGATCGGCGTAAGCCTCGGGGATGCCGGCCCCCACCGCGAGTTCGTTGGTCGTCGTGGCGGCGAAGGCGGTATCGGGGGCCATGCCCGGCGCGACAACGCGGGCGCGGATGCCCAGCGGGGCAAGCTCAAGCGCCATGGACTCGGTCAGTGCAGTCAGCGCGGCCTTGCTGGCGCGATAGACCGAAAGCATCGGCAAGGGCATGTAGATCACGCTGGAGCCGACGTTGACGATCGCGCCCGAGGCCCTTTCGCGCATCCCCGGCAGCACAGCCTGCATCATGGCGATGGCGCCGAACAGATTGGTCTCGAAGATACGCCGCGCCGCCCCGAGCGAAGTGCCCTCGAGCGCATTGAACCAGCCGATGCCGGCGTTGTTCACCAGCACGTCGACCGGCCCCGCCATTGCTACGGCAGCCGCGATGCTGTCCGGATCGGTGACATCGAGGGGCAGCACGCGCAGCCTTTCCGACGGCGGCAGGGTGCTGGCGGCCGGATTGCGCATGGTGGCGACAACAGTCCAGCCCTGGTTGAGGAAATGCAGCGCGGTCTCGCGGCCAAAGCCGGTCGAGCAGCCGGTGATCAGGACGGTTCCCATTGAAAACTCCTTGCGTGAGATCGTGTAGGAGGCAAGGATATGAAGGATTCTTCAGTTTCGGAATTCGCATATGACCCGCCCCGCGCCGGCCCTGCTAAAGCCCCGGAAAGCCCCGCAGCAGTCGCGCTCGGCGGTGACGATCGCGGCCATTCACGAAGCCACCATTCAGGTTTTGCTGGCCGATGGCGTGGGCCGTCTGACGACAACGCGGGTGGCGGAGCGCGCGGGCGTGTCGGTCGGCACGATGTACCAATATTACCCGCACAAACAGGCGCTGCTTTACGCCATCGTCGACCGGCAGCTGCAATCCATCATCGAGGCCATGCTGACGGCGGCGGATCGCCTGAAGGGCCATGACCTGGCGAGCCTGGCCAGGGGCCTGACGACGGCATGGCTCGACGCCAAGACCGCGGACATGGTGGCGTCGCGCGCGATTTATGGCATCGCGGCGGAGTTCGACCTGACCGAGGTGATGAAGCGGACCATGGACCTGATGACCCAGGTCATCGCGGAACTGCTGGCCGCCGCGCCCGATGCCCGCCTCGCCGATGTTCATGGCGTCGCCTTCATGCTGATGGCGATGCTCGGCGGCGCGGTCAGGGTGGTGCTGGAGGTCCAGCCCTCGGACGAAGACCTCGACCGCCTGCGCCGCGAGCTGCCCCGCGTTTGCCTCGCCTATCTCCTGTCGGCCAACGAAGGTGCCGCCGGTTGAACATGCCCCGGGCCGCCGCGACAGCCGACATCACTTAGCCAAATAACAAACTATCCCTTGCGCCCCATCGTTCCGCGATCATACTTAGCGACATGACTAAGCATTATCCGGAGCTGTCGCAGCTGTTCCATGCCCTGGCCGATCCGACGCGGCGGTCGATCCTGAGCCGGTTGGCCGAGAGGCCGGCGCGGGTCACGGAGCTGTCAGGCCCGACGGGATTGCGGCTGCCGACGGTGATGCGGCATCTGGCGGTGCTGGAGGACGCCGGGCTGATCGTCACGGCGAAGGACGGGCGGGTGCGGACCTGTGCCCTCGTCCCCGAGGCTTTGGCGCCGGCCCGGGCCTGGCTCGACGAACAGCGCGACCTGTGGGAGGCCCGGCTCGACCGGCTGGAGGCTTTGGCGATGAAGGCGGCGAGGGAGAGCATGGAATGACATCGGAACAGAGGGCGGACGACGACCGCTTCGCGACGCTGCGCTTCGAGCGGGAGGTTTCCGCGCCGCTCGCCACCCTGTGGCAGGTCTGGACCGCCCCGGCCGCCCGGGCGATCTGGGCGGCGCCCTCGCCGGCCGTGACCGTCGAGTTTCTGGAGGCGGATACCAGGGTGGGCGGGCGCGAGGTCTCGCTGTGCAAGGTCGCGGGCCAACCGGATATCCGCTGCGAATGCGGTTGGCTGGACGTGCAGCCCCTGCTGCGCAGCGTGAATTACGAAGTGGTCTCGGCCGGGGGCGCGGCGCAGTCGGCGGCGCTGGTCACCGCGACATTCTCCGGCGCCGGGGTGCGCAGCCGGCTCGACGTGACGGTGCAACTCTCCTCCCTCGGCGCCGACATGGCGGCCGGTTACCGGCAGGGGTTCGAGGCGGGGCTGGATAATCTCGCGGCTGTTGCCCGGCGTACCATGGTGCTTCAACGGGTGATCGAGGCGCCCGCGCGTATCGTCTGGAACACCTGGATGAACCCGGAGACCCTGCCGCAATGGTGGGGACCGGACGGATTTTCCTGCCGCACCCGGCGGATCGACCTGCGCGCGGGCGGCGAATGGGTGTTCGACATGATCGGGCCCGACGGCACTGTCTTCCCCAATCACCATCGTTATGCCGAGGTCCGGCCGGAGGAGCGCATCGCCTATACGCTGCACTGGGGCGAGAACGGCCCGAAGCACGCCGACGCCTGGGCCAGTTTCGAGGCGGAAGGCGGGGCAACCCGGGTCACCCTCGGCATGGTGTTCAGCACCGAGGCCGAATTCCAGACGGCGAAGGGTTTCGGTGCCATCGAACTCGGCCTGCAGACGCTGGGCAAGCTGGACAGCTTCATCGCCTCCCGTTGAGGGGCATGGCCGGGCGGCACCCACGGGGGCACCGCCCGACCGGCCCTCAGGCGGTCTGGTCGAGGCCGAAGGCCGGGTGGTGGATCAATTCGCCCCGCGGCACGTTGCCGTCGAAGGGCAAGGCCTGAACCACTTCCGGCGGGCAGCCGGCGACGCCGAAGCCTGGGAAAGCCCGAAAGCCGAAGCGCCGGTAATAGCCGGGATCGCCCACCAGCGCCGCGCCCCGGCTGGTCGTCAGCAGGCGGTGCAGGGCTTCCGCCATCAGGGCCGAGCCGATGCCCTGTCGATGCCGTGCCGGCAGGACGGCGAGCGGCCCGATCAGGCCCCAACCGTCCTGCGGCCCAATGCGTGCCGCGGACGCCGCGAGATAGCCGACCACCCTCCCCCCGTCCTCGGCGACGAGGGAAAGGGTGAGCGCCCCGGCCATTCGCAGCCGCTCGACGATGGCGGCTTCGCCCCCCGTCGCCTGCGGCAGAAGGCGCATGGCCTCGGTGATCAGGGGGCCGATGGCCGGGATGTCGCCCGGGGTTTCATCGCGGATCAGCATGTCAGGCTCCCTGATTGTCGAGCTGGGCGCGGACCGAAACGCGGCCGCGCTTCGAGAGGCGGTAAGGGCTGCCCGCGCGGGATTCGATCAGCCGTTTCCGCCGCAGCCGGTTGAACAGGCCAAGGTCGAAACCGGCGAGGATCATGCCCTCGCGCGTGACGCAGGTAACGGATGTGATCAGGCGGCCATCGCCGCGCTCGTGCAGAATGCAGCCGCCAAGGGCGAGAACATGCAGCGCCCGTTGTTCGTGCCGTGAGATATTCATGGTCGTCTCGTGTGACAGACGTGAAGAAACGCCCCGGCGCACAAGCACCCGGCGGGTTCGACATCACGAGGCTCTCCGAATTTCAGAGAGCCCTATCGCACAAGTTCCGACATCCAGTCTCCATGGACCCGCGCGGCGACCATCGCCGCCCCGCGTTTCCTAGATATGGGGACGCGGGCGGTTTCTGCAATGGGGGAAGTCCCGTTGCCTGTGCCGCCGCGGCACATCCCGCGTCGTTCGGTGACAATCGGTTCCAACACCGCTACCCTCAAGCCATGTCAAGCGGGCCGTGGACTGACGAGGAGAACGACCGGATCGTCGCGGATTATTTCGCGATGCTGGCCGACGATATCCTTGGCCACCCCTACAACAAGGCAGGGCACCGGCGGAATCTTCTGCCGCACCTGAATGACCGTTCCGAGGCATCGGTCGAGTTCAAGCATCAGAACATCAGCGCCGTGCTGAAGGGCCTTGGAGAGGACTGGATCCCTGGTTACAAGCCGGCGCTCAATTTCCAGATGTCTCTCGCCGATGCGGTGGCGCGCTGGCTGACGCAGCACCCTGACTGGCTCGGGCGTCCACCGCACGCGGGCGCGGTGGCGGGCCTGAGGGAGGCGGCGCCGATCTGGGTCGGCCCGCCCCCCACGCTCTCGAACCAGCCGCCGCCACAAGAGCTGGAACAGATGCTGCACATCGCCCGCAAGTTCGATGTGGCCGGCAGGGACCAGCGAAACCGTGCTCTCGGTCGCGCGGGCGAGGAACGTGTGCTGGCGGGTGAGCGAGCGTCCCTAAGGTCGGCCGGGCGTGACGACCTGGCGCGCAAGGTGCGCTGGGTGTCGGAAGAGGACGGCGATGGCGCAGGCTACGACATCGCCAGTTTTCGGCCTGACGGCCAGACGCGCCTGATCGAGGTGAAGACGACCAACGGGTGGGAACGCACGCCCTTTCATATCTCCCGCAATGAACTTGCGGTCGCCGAGGAGCATCGTTCCGAATGGTGCCTGTTCCGGCTCTGGAACTTCTCGCGCGAGCCGAAAGCATTCGAGCTTTACCCCCCGCTCGACGCACACGTCACGCTCACGGCCACGAGCTTCGTGGCCGGCTTCTACTGATCGCGACATCGGAAGGACGCGATATCGAATTTACCACCAGCGGCTGAAGCGAGACGGTGCCTTTCTCATCGGGAGACGTTCCTCATCGCGGATCGAAAGCCTCGATCGCGACGCTGATGCCCGTCGCACCAATCTGCCCGCCCACGCCATATATTTCGGGCCGATGGAGGACATAGCCGCCGTCCGTTCGATCGACCCGGAGCCTGGACAGAACATTCTGATGGTTCCACCCATCGAGCTTCAGCGGTGTAATCCCCATGATCGCGAATGTGACCACGGGCCTGTCGTTCTCGCCGCCTGCTATTTCGGGGTCGTCTTGGGTTGGGCGGGCGAGGAAGTCGCCGGGGTCTCGGTCTTGCCGAGCAGTGCCGGGTCGATATTGGGCACGACGACGGTGGTCGGCTGGAGCGGGCGTGACGCGCTGGTGGCGGCAGGCTCATCCGACAAGGGAGCACCGCCGCCGCAGGTGTCGAGAGCGGTTTTCAGGTCAGTGAAGCGGGCATCGTTGTTAAGGAGTGTTTCGGTCATCCAGAGGCGGGTTTCGACCTTGTCGTCCGCAACGTCGCGAAAGGCCGCCATGAAGACCGTGTTCTTATCCGCCGCCGGATCGAAGGAAGACTCCACCATGCTGTCGACGGCCTGCCCGATGATGAACCCCATGAGACCGGCGCCCGCCGCGCCCGCCCCGGGCCCGACGACCCCCGTGCGCTGGCAGCGGATCAGATAGGTATTGCCATCCTCGGCCGCGGCGGCGGTCATGGCATTCGATCCGATGCAGCGATCGTTGACCGGCCCTTTGTCCAGCCAACACATGGCCATGTCCTTCGCCTTGCCTCGATAGTAGAAGACATTGTCGGGCAGGGTCGTTGTCGGGTTCTTCATGTCAACGCAGGCTGCGGCAAACAGGGCGATGGCCAGCAGCGTGGCAGAACGGGCGATCTGAAGCATTGTCGATGACCGGCGGTAGTAACGAGGATGCGGAACAGCATTAACGCTTGCGGCGCTGCCAGACAATCCGAAGCGCGCCCTCTGGCCTCCCGCCCCGCCTTCCCCTATCTTCGCCGCCATGTTCCCTGCCCCCGATAGTCTCGCCGCCTGTGCCGTCGATGTCCTGACCACGGCGGACGCGCTGGCGAAGACCGTGAAGTCGCGGGCCCATGCCAGGGCCTGGTTCGAAGGCCGGGCGGCGGGGCGGCCGATGCCTGTCGGCGAGGCGGTGCCGCCCGCGCATCCGGCGCGGCCGGAGACGCCCGAATTGCTGGCGCCGCGTGACGTGCCGCGGCGGCGACCGGGCTCGGCGCAAGGCCGGAAGGCGTTGCTGCACGCGGTCGCCCATATCGAGCTGAATGCCGTCGATCTGCATTGGGACATCATCGCCCGCTTCACGGCGACCCCCCTGCCCCTCGACTTCTATGACGACTGGGTGCGAACGGCGGACGAGGAGGCGAAGCACTTCCAGCTGCTGAACGATTGTCTGCGCGCGCGGGACAGTTTCTATGGCGACATGCCCGCTCATGCCGAAATGTGGCGCGCCGCGCAGGATACGGCCGGTGACCTGATGGCCCGGCTCGCCGTGGTGCCGATGATCCTCGAGGCGCGCGGCCTCGACGTGACGCCGCCCATGATCGCGATGTTCCGCAAGGCCGGGGAGCAGGACGCCGTCGACGCGCTGGAAACCATCTATGCCGAAGAGGTCGGCCATGTCGCCCATGGCGCGAAATGGTTCCGTTTCCTCTGCGCGCAGGCCGGCCTTGCCGTCGAGGAGACGTTTCACGCTCTGGCCCGCTGCTATTTCCACGGCGCCCTGAAGCCGCCCTTCAACGCGGACAAGCGCGCCGAGGCCGGTCTGCCGCCTGCGTTCTACCAGCCGCTGGCGGCGGAATCCGGCGCTGGCCGAGCCTGAGCGGGCGGAGGTCCGCTCCCCCCGCCCTCCCCGCGTCCCCCCATGATGCCACCCCGATCGGGGGGGAGGCTTCGCCGACAATTGCCTCCATTCTGGTGACAACGAACGGAGGAATCACCGGGACAGGGCCGGACTCATCCCCGGACGGCGGCTGAAACCCCTGCCCCGTCCCAAGGGCGGAGCCATGCCCGCGGACCCGATGAAACAACGAAAACAATGGGCCAGGGAGGCATTATGAACCGGACGAGTTACCAGGCCATCGGCCTGTCGCTGCTGGGCACGCTGCTCGGCGCGGCGGCGACACCGGCGCTTGCGGTCGACATCAGCTTTTCGGGCTATGTCCGGCAGGAAGTGGCCGTGAAGCTGGGCGACGAGGAAAACCCCTTCAACACGCAAGGCAATACCTATAACGGCGTCACCGTGCCGATGAACCCGCTGATCGCCGGCCTGCCGACCACCGCCAATCGGCCGGCCCGCAGCGCGGAGAATGATTTCAACCTCTTCGCCACGCGGGTAGAGCTGAACCTCGACGCGGCCTTCAACGAGAATGTGAAGGCGCATATCACCGGCCGCGGCTATTTCGACTGGAATATCTACGACGACAACAGCAACACCAGCTTCTTCGAGACCCCGGTCCGGGGCGGCAACCGCGGCTCCCTGCTCGAGGTTTCCGGCAAGGATTACATGCTCGACCTGCCGGCGGCCTATCTCGATTTCTCGGATGGTCCGCTCTTCATCCGGGCCGGCAACCAGCAGATCGCCTGGGGCGAATCGCTGTTCTTCCGCGTGCTCGACCTGCCGAACGGCCTCGACCTCCGGCGCCACCTGATCCTCGATCCGGCGGCCGAGGAATTCTCGGACAAGCGGGTGCCGGCGCTGGCGCTCCGCACGTCCTACCAGATCGACTCCCAGTGGGAAGTCGAAGGTTATATCCAGCAGTTCAACCCTTCGATCACCAACAATCCGTCGACGCCCTACAACGTCATTCCCGACCAGTTCACGGTGCATGACCGCTATGGCTGGACCGATTCAAACTGGAACGTGGGCGGTCGCCTGCGCGCGCAGTTCGAGCAGCTGGGCCTGCAGTTCGTCGCGACCAGCCGGCGCAACCCGGACGGTATCTACCGCTGGACCAAATCCGGCGTCGGCCCCCTGGCGGATACGCCCTTCGAGATCGACCCCGTCAACGGCGTCACCTCGGCGCAGGAATGGTTCGACTATGCGACCCAGGTGCGCCTGAACGGCACCACCGGGCTCAATGCCGCCGTCAATGATTTCCAGCCGGCGACCGGCGCCCTCGGCGCCTTCGACGTCGGCAACAACCATACGCTGGCGGGGGCGGAACTCGACACGTTCTTCGCCCTGTTCGGCGGGTTGCGCGGCCATATCGAGCGCTATTACCCCTATGAGAATGTCTTTGGTGCCGGCGCCAATTACATCTTCGAGGACGAGCCGGGCACGCTGTTCGATCAGCTGATCGTGCGGGCCGAAGCCTCCTACACGCCGGACAAGAAGTTCACCAGCCCATCGCTGTCGCAAAAGCCGATCACGGCGAACGAGGTCAGCTTCGCCCTCGTCTTCGAGAAATACCACCGCTTCACCGAGGATTTTCCGGCGACCTATATCGTCGCGCAATATCTCTACAAGTCGGAGAGCGATCTGTTCGGCCGCCATCTCGACGGTTACGGCGGCGATGCCGATCACGATCCGGGCGGCGTGAACGGCTATCATGCCGTGGCGCTGGCGATCCAGCAGCCCTCGCCCACTCTCGAATGGCGCTTCGACTTCTCGGTGCTCTACGACCTGCGGGGCGGCGCCATGTTCCAGCCCGGCGTGAAGTGGAAACCGGACGGCGACTGGCAGGTCGACCTCTACGCGACGATCTTCGAGGCGGAGGACGACAACAAGAACGCCCTCTCCACCGTCGATTTCGCCGACGAGGCCTTCCTGCGCATCACCCGCCAGTTCTGAGGCGGTAGATCAATCTTCGTCGCCCCGGCGCAGGCCGGGGCCTCTTCGCGGAAAAGGCGCCTTTGTCGGCGGGAGATGCCGGCCTTCGCCGGCATCACGAACAAATGCAAGAGGCCGGGACGTCAGATGTCCCGGCCGGCGTCGCGCAGGGTCTGGCACGCAAGGTCGGCGAGGAAGACGGCGACCGCGCCATACATGGTCGCCTTTTCCGAGCTGGCGTTGCCGTCGAGGCCGCGCTTGTAGACGCCCTGGGCGATGGACGACAGGCGGAACATCGAGAAGGCGAGATAGAATTCCCAATGCGGAATGCCGTCGCGCCCGGTGCGCCGGCAATAGGCGGCGAGATAATCCGCCTCGCTCGGGATGCCGGTCGCCGCGAAATCGACGCCCTTCAGGCTGCCCATGGTCGGATCGGCGATGTGATAGGGCATGCAGTTATAGGCAAGGTCGGCCAGCGGATGGCCGAGGGTCGCCAGTTCCCAGTCGAGCACGGCAAGAATGCGCGGCTCGGTCGGATGGCAGATGGTGTTCTCCAGCCGGTAGTCGCCATGGACGAGGGAGACGTCGTCGCCCGCCGGAATATTCGCCGGCAGCCAGGCCATCAGAAGGTCCATCGCCGGCACGTCGCCCGTGCGGGCCGCCTCGTACTGCTTGGACCAGCGGCCGATCTGGCGCTCGAAATAATTGCCGGGCTTGCCGAAATCGCCAAGGCCGACGGCATTCACGTCGACACTGTGCATCCGTGCCAGCACGTCGTTCATGGAATCATAGGTTGCCGCCCGCTCCGCCGGGCTCAGGCCCGGCAGCTGGGGATCGCGCAGCACTCGCCCCTCGACATGGCCCATGACGTAGAACGGCGTGCCGATCACCTCGGCGTCCTCGCACAGCACGAGGGCGGCGGCGACCGGCACGTCGGTCTTCGCCAGCGCCTCGATCACCTTGTATTCCCGCTCGATCTGATGGGCCGAGGCAAGCAGCTTGCCCGGCGGCTTCTTGCGCAGAACGTAACGCCGCGCCGGTGTCGTCAGCAGGAAGGTCGGGTTGGACTGGCCGCCCTTGAACTGGGTGACCTCCATCGGTCCGGCGAAACCGGGGATCGCCCCTTCGAGATAGGTGGCGAGCCTTGCCTCGTCGAAGCGATGCGCCTCGCGCACCGCGCCGATGTCACTGCCCTGCCCGCCCGCTGCGACGACGACCATGTTTTCGCTCTCCCATTGATTATGGGGGGCGACGCTAGGCCGCTCGCAATTCGGGGTCAACCGCTTCGGAACGGGGTCAGAAGAAGCCCAGATGCGGCAATGGCGTGCCATGCAATTCGTGGGCACCGACGGCAATCGCCTTGTAGATCCCCGGATTATGGTTGGCCAGCGTGCGGGCGTTGCGCCAGTGGCGGTCGTGGTTGTGGCCGGCCGTGGCGGCGGATGCGCCGCCCACTTCGAACAGCAGGCTGCCATTCCGGATCGCCAGTTCGTCGACGACGATCTTGGCCCGCGCGGCGGCGAAGGAGGCCCGATGCGCCCGCTCGGCATCTTCCCGCCCGTCGTCGCGGATAAGGGCGATGGCGTCGAGTTCGTCCGCCGCCGCCAGTACCACCGCCTCGGCGGCGAAGGCATTGGCGGCGAGCTGGCCGATGACCTGATGCAGTGCCGGATCCTGCGCCGCCTCGGCCACCGGGGCGTGGTAGAAATTGCGGCCACGACCCAGCAGCAGCCGTTTGGCATCGGTCAGCGCGGCCCGGGCGATCCCGGCGTTGACCGCGGTCAGGAACAATTGCGCCTGCGTGTTGAAATAGGCGAGGCCGTAACCGATGCCCGTGGAATCGAGCACCACCTCATCGGCAGAGACCGCGACGTCGCGGAAATAGGTGGTGCCGGACGCCGTCAGGCGCTGGCCGACACCATCCCAGTCGTCGACCACCTCGACCCCCGCCCGCTTTGTCGGGATGACCGCCGAAGCGGCCTCCCCCGCCGGGGTCGCGGCCCGGACCAGGACATAATCGGAATAGAGCGTGCCGGTCGTGTAATACTTGCGACCGTTCAGCCGGTAGCCCGCGCCATCGGCCACCAGCAGCGTTTCCTGCGCCCCCGCCCCGCCCACGCTGCGGTCGCCCAACTCGCCGTTGCCGAGGCCGATCAACGCCCCTTGCGCCACCGCCTCGTGCAGGCGGCGGCCGACCGCGTTGCGCGGATTGCGCGCCTGCTGTTCCGCCGCGGTGTAATGGTTGCGGAAGATATGGGCGACATTGGCATCGGCCGCGCCAAGGGCGATGACGAGGCGGAACAGGCCGCGGAAATCGACACCCCCCTGCCCGACCCTCGCGTTGCGCAAGGCGCCGAAGCCGGCGCGCTTCAGCTGTTCGACGGTCTCGAACGGCAGGATGCGTTGCCGCTCGCGCAGCGCCGCCCCCCGTTCGATCTCGTCGAACAGCGGCTGGAAGTCCGGCACACCGGACGGCCCCGGGGCGTGCAGACGCGCGGCGGCAAGGGTCATGGCGCGGTCCTCACAGGTTGGCGATATGGTCGGCGACCGTGATCGTCTCGGGCAGCACCTTGCGCTCGGTCAGCCAGTTCGCGGCATTCTGCAGCTTCTCGAGGAAGGCCGGGTCGTTGGCGGCATAGGGTGTGTATTTCCGCTTCAGGGACACGAAGTGGTCGCGCACCGCTTCGCTGTATTTCAGGCCCTTGAAGGCGATTTCTTCCGCCTCGACATTGTTGGCGCTGGCCCATTCGGCCTCGGCCACGATGGCGGCATTGAAGGCTTTCACCAGGTCCGGGTTCTGTTCGACGAAATCCTTGCGGGTCAGATAGGAATTGAAGTCGATCTGGAACGGCAGGTCGCGTTCCTCGTAGAAAATGTCGACGGCATCATATTCGACGCGGGCGATGTCGACGCCCGGGCTCCACATCGACCAGGCATCGACCTTGCCGGCGGCGAGCGCGGGCGCGGCGTCTGGCGGGTTCAGATAGACGAAATTCACCTTGGCGCGGTCGATGCCATTCTGCTCCAGCGCCGCGACGACGAGGAATTCGCCAAGGCCCGAGCGATTGACCGCCACGGATTTGCCGACCAGATCGGCCACCGTCCTGATGCCCGAACTGCGCTTGGCGATGATCGCCGTGGTGCGCGGCTGATAGATGAAGAACTGGCTGAACACGAGCGGCGAGCCGGCGATGATGGCGGCGAGCGCCGGCGTCGTGCTGCCGCCGAAAGCATAGTCGGCGGTGCCGCCGGTCACGGCCTGCAGGGTTGGCGCATGATTCGGGAAAGGCCCGACCCATTCGACCTTGATGCCCTGTTCGGCAAGACGTTTTTCCAGCGCCCCGCGCTCGTGGGCGAGATAGGACAGGCCGAAATAACCCCAGGTCAGGCGCAGCGTGTCGGTCGTGCGCCCCGCCGCCCGCGCCTTGCCGATGCCGGGCAGCGCCAGGGCGCCGACACCGGCGGCGGCCGTCCCCAGGAAGGCACGGCGGGATTGCGGCAGGAAACCAGCTTCAGACATGACGAAGTCCTTCAGTCGCGATCGGAGGAGACGCCGAGCTCGGCCAGCAGCCGGGCGCGGAATTCGGGGGTGACGTGTTTTTCGGTCGAGCGGTGCTCGGCCGCGATATGGCCATCGCGCATCACCAGGATGCGGTCCGCCAGGGTGATCGCCTCGTCGACATCATGGGTGACGAGCAGCACGCCGGGCTGATGCCGGTCGACGAGATCGCGCACCAGGGCGTGCATCCTGATCCGCGTCAGCGCGTCGAGTGCCGCGAAGGGCTCGTCGAGCAGCAGGAGCGCGGGCTCCTGCACGAGGGCGCGCGCGAGGGCGACACGCTGGGCTTGCCCCCCGGAGAGGTTGCGCGGCCAGTCGTCGAGGCGGCCGCCAAGGCCGACCTCGGCCAGCGCCGCCTCGGCCCGGTCCCGCGCGTCCGCTCCATCGAGGCCGAGGGTGACGTTGCGCCACAGGGATTCCCACGGCAGCAGCCGATGTTCCTGGAACACGACGGCGGGTCGTCCGGCAACCTCGATATCGCCGCCCTCGATCGGATCGAGCCCGGCGAGCGCGCGCAGCAGCGTGGTCTTGCCGCATCCGCTCTGGCCCAACAGGGCGACGAATTCGCCGCGCGCGATGCGCAGGTCCAGCCCCTCGATCACCACGCGCGCACCATAGGCGCGGCGCAGGGAACGGACGGTGACGGCCGACGCGGTCGCCACCTCGGCGTGGGCGTTCATCGCCGGCTCCCGAAATTGGGATGCCACTGCAGAAGTCTCTTTTCGAGCGAGCGGGCCAGCGTATCGGCGAGGACGCCGATCGCCGCATAGATGAGGATGGTCAGCACGATGACGTCGGTACGCAGGAATTCCCGCGCGTCCATCGCGAGGAAGCCGAGGCCCGATTGCGAACCGATCGTCTCGGCGACCACAAGGGCGAGCCAGGCCGTGGCCAGCGCGAAACGCACCCCGGTCAGGATCGACGGCATGGCGCCCGGCAGGATGATGCGGCGGATCAGCTCGCGGGTGCCGAGCCCCTGCACCCGGCCGAGTTCCAGCAGCTTGGCATCGACCTGCCGGATGCCCAGCACCGTGTTGATATAGATCGGAAAGCCAACGCCGAGGGCGACGAGGAAAATCTTCTGGCTTTCCCCGACACCGAACCAGACGATGACCAGCGGCAGCAGCGCGAGGAAGGGAATCGCGCGGACCATCTGGACGCTGCGGTCGATCACCGCTTCCGCCATGCGCGAGAAACCGACCAGAATGCCGAGGGCAAAGCCGATCCCGCCGCCGATGGCGAAGCCGACCGCGGCCCGGATCAGGCTGACCCCGAGATCGCCCGGCAGCGCGCCCGAAATCGTCAGCTTCCAGGCGGTGAGCGCCACCTTGCTGGGGGCCGGCAGGACATGGGGCTGGATGAAGCCGAAGCGCGCCATGGCTTCCCAGCCCGCAAGGAGAAGCACCGGCACCACCCACGACAGGACGAGGTAACCCCGCGCGCTCAGCTGGCGCGCCGATACCGGTCGGTGCGGCCGTCCGCCCCGCTCGATGGCGGTCATCGGGCGACCTCCCGGCCCGGCTCGGTCCAGGCCGCCGGCCGCAGGATCGGGGCGCGGCGGTCGAGCCTCGGCATGATCTCGGCGGCAAAGCGGCGCATTTCGTCCAGCATGGGCTGGAACTGCAGCATGAAGAGTTCGATGCCGGAGCGATGGAATGCCCCCAGTCGCTCCGCCACCTGGTCGTAACTGCCGACGAGGCCGGCCGCGGTGCCACCATTGCTGCCGACATGTTCGGCCTTGGCGATGGTCTGGAACATCACCGCATGGGGATCGGTGTTACGGCGCTGGACGGCCCGCACCTCCGCGTCCTTGTGGCTGAGTTCGAGCAGACGGGCGTATTCCGCGCGCGCTTCAGCCTCGGTCTCGCGGGCGATGACGAAGGCGGCGAGGCCGAAGCGCAACGGGGCCCCCGCCCGGGGGCGACGCCTGACATCGTCGACCAGCGCCGCGACCCGCTCCAGCGGCTGGCCATTGATGAACCAGAGATCGCCTTCCGCCACCACCAGCTCGCGCGCCGGCTCGGATTCGCCGCCGACATAGATGAGCGGCCGCGGGCGATACGGGTCCGCCGGAGTCAGCTTGTAGTCGTCGATCTGGAAATGCCGGCCCTGGTGATGGACCCGCTCGCCCCGCATCAATCGCGAGACGATGGAAATCCATTCCCGTCCATAGGCATAGCGGTCGTCGTGTTCGCCGAAGGCGATGCCCGCCTTCTCGAATTCGACCTTGTTCCAGGCATTGACCAGATTGAGGCCGAAACGGCCGCCGCTGATGTGTTCGATCTGCAGCGCCATCTTGGCCAGGAAAACCGGATGATGGATGTAGGGCTTGATCGCCGCGATCAGGTCGATCCGCCGGGTCAGGGCCGCGAGGGCGGCCGCCCCGGTCCAGGCTTCCAGCTGATCGTTCTCGGGCAGATGCGGATTGACCGTGTGCTGGGCGATCAGCACGGAGTCGAAACCCAGGGCCTCCGCCTCGAGCACCACGGCCTTGTTGTGCTGCCAGGACGCATCGAACGGCTCGGCCGGATCCTGCAACGCCGCGCGCGGCCCGTGAACCGGCGCCCAGACCCCAAAGCGGATTTCACCTGTGGACACGGCACTTTCCCTTCGGCGAAACAAATTTACTGTGAAATCAGGGATAGGCAGGATTTAACACGGAGTCAACGGATTCAGATTAATTAACGCAAATTTTATTAGTTATAAATTTCTAAATACATGTTTTTATAGTTGATTATGGCTGCGCCAAGCCGGCGCCGTAACATCGGATGTTCACGCGGGAGCTACCGGCGGGGCTGGATCGGGTCTGACGTCAGGCGGCGGCGCCGGCGTCGCCGTAGAGGGCGTGGGCGCGGGTCTCGAAGGCGGCGACCATGCGCCGCGCGGCGTCCTCGAACACGCCGCCGATGACCTGCTGATAGACCTTGTTCTTGAATTCGAAGTCCACGAGGAAGTCGATGACGCAGCCCGGGCTGCCGTCCGGCGTCGGCAGGAAGCGCCAGTGGTTCTTCAGATAGGCGAAGGGGCCTTCGGTGAAGGTCACGTCGATATTGTCGGGCGGCATCAGCGAGACGGCGGAGGTGAAACGCTCGCGGAAGGCTTTATAGCCGATCATCAGGTCAGCGATGATCAGCGTGTCGCCCCGCGCCCTGATCCGGGCGCCGACGCACCAGGGCAGGAATTCGGGGTAGCGACCGATATCGGCGACCAGATCGAAGAGTTGCGCCGCGCTATAGGGGAGCGTCTTGACTTCGGTATAACGCGGCATCCATCCGTCTCGGTCACGCCCGCGCGGCGACCCTGGCCTCCCGCGCGGCTTTCAGCTTCAGAAAATCCTCGCCCGCGTGGTGGGAGGAGCGCGTCAGCGGCGAGGCGGAAACCATCAGGAATCCCTTCGCCCGCGCCATGCTGGCGTAATCGGCGAATTCCTCGGGCGTGACGAAGCGGTCCACGGCGGCGTGCTTCGGTGTCGGCTGAAGATACTGGCCGATGGTGATGAAGTCGACATCCGCGGAACGCAGATCGTCCATGACCTGATAGACCTCGGCCTTGGTCTCGCCGAGGCCGACCATGATGCCCGACTTGGTGAACACCGTCGGGTCCAGTTCCTTCACCTGATTGAGCAGGCGGAGCGAATGGAAGTAACGCGCGCCCGGCCGGATGGTCGGATAAAGCCGCGGCACGGTCTCGAGATTGTGGTTGTAGACGTCGGGCTTCGCCTTCACCACCGCCTCGACGGCCCCGTCCTTCCGCATGAAATCGGGGGTCAGGATTTCGATGGTGGTGCGCGGCGCCGTCTCGCGCAGGCGGGTGATCACCTTGACGAACTGGTCGGCGCCGCCATCGGCGAGGTCGTCCCGGTCGACCGAGGTGATGACCACATGCTCGAGGCCCATCTCGCCGACCGCGATGGCGACATTGTCGGGCTCGTCAGGATCGGGATGCGCGGGCATCCCGGTCTTGATGTTGCAGAAGGCGCAGGCCCGGGTGCAGGTATCGCCCAGGATCATCACCGTCGCGTGCTTCTTCTTCCAGCATTCCCCGATATTGGGGCAGGCCGCCTCCTCGCACACCGTGTTGAGGCGGAGGTCGCGCATCAGCCGGCGCGTTTCCGCATATTCCGGGCTGGTCGGGGCCTTGACGCGCAGCCAGTCGGGTTTCGGCGTGCGGATGCGCGCCGTCACCTGATCGCTCACGTCCTTGATGGCCGGAAGATCGTTCATCGTCATGCCCTAGATGTGAATGGCCCGACCGTAAGCGTCAAGCACCGCTTCATGCATCATTTCGGAGAGGGTGGGATGCGGGAATACCGTGTGCATCAGCTCCTCTTCCGTGGTTTCCAGCCCCATGGCGACGACGAAGCCCTGGATCAGTTCCGTGACCTCGGCCCCGACCATGTGGGCGCCCAGCAATTGTCCGGTCTTGGCATCGAATATGGTCTTCACCAGACCCTGATCCTCGCCAAGGGCAATCGCCTTGCCGTTGCCGGTGAAGGGGAAGCGGCCGACCTTGACCTCGTAGCCGGCCTCCTTGGCCTTCTTTTCGGTCAGGCCGACGGAAGCGACCTGCGGGTTGCAATAGGTGCAGCCCGGGATCTGTTCCTTCTTCATCGGGTGCGGATGCTTGCCGGCGATGGCTTCGACGCAAATCACACCCTCGTGCTCCGCCTTATGGGCCAGCATGGGCGGGCCGGCGACGTCGCCGATGGCGTACAGCCCGGGCACATTGGTCCGGCCGAAGCCGTCGATCTTGATGCAGCCCTTCTCGGTCGTAACACCCAGCGCCTCGAGCCCCAGGTCCTCGATATTGCCGACGACGCCGACGGCCGAGATCACCCGATCGACGGTGAGTTCGGACTTGACGCCCTTGGCATCCTCGATGGTCGCGGTGACGCTGTCGGCGGCTTTCTTCAGGCCCAGCACCTTGGCCGAGGTGATGATCTTCATCCCCTGCTTTTCCAGGCGCTTCTTCACATGGGCGGCGATTTCCTCGTCTTCCACGGGCAGGATCTGCGACATCACCTCGACCACGGTGACGTCGACGCCGAGGGTCCGGTAGAAGCTGGCGAATTCAATGCCGATGGCACCCGAGCCGACGACGAGCAGCGACTTCGGCGTGAACTCCGGCACCATCGCTTCAAAGTAAGTCCAGACCAGCTTGCCGTCCGGCTCGAGGCCGGGCAGCGCGCGCGGCCGGGCGCCGGTCGCCAGGATGACGTGCTTGGCCGCATAATCGCCAACCTTGGCGCCATCCTTGGTGACGGTGACCGAGGTCGCGCCGGTCAGTTTGGCGACGCCGTCGATGACGGTGACCTTGTTCTTCTTCATCAGGAAGGCGACGCCGCCGTTCAGGCGCTTGGAGACGCCGCGCGAACGCTCGACGATCTTCTTGATGTCGAAGCTGGCCCCGGTGACCGACAGCCCGTAGTCGCCGGGGTGCTGCATGTAGTGGTAAATCTCCGCCGAGCGCAGCAACGCCTTCGTGGGGATGCAGCCCCAGTTCAGGCAGATGCCGCCCAGGTGCTTCTTCTCGACGACGGCGGTCTTGAAGCCCAGCTGCGCCGCGCGGATCGCCGCGACATAGCCGCCCGGGCCGCCGCCGACGATGATGACATCGAAATTCTCAGCCATCTTCGTCTCCTCACAGCATCATGGTCATCGGGTCTTCGATCAGACCCTTGAAGGCGGCGAGGAATTCGGCGCCCACCGCGCCGTCGACCACCCGGTGGTCGCAGGACAGGGTGACGGTCATGACGGTCGCGACCGCGAGGGCCCCGCCCTTCACCACCGGCCGCTTCTCGCCCGCGCCGATGGCGAGGATGGCGCCATGGGGCGGGTTGATCACGGCGGCGAATTCCTTGATCCCGAACATGCCGAGGTTGGAGATCGAGAAGGTGCCACCCTGATATTCCGCCGGCTTCAGCTTGCGCGACCGCGCCCGCTCGGCGAGGTCCTTGGTCTCGGCGGCGATGGCGGCGAGGCCCTTCGCCTCCGCGTTGAAGACGATGGGGGTGATCAGGCCGCCGTCGATGGCGACCGCCACCGCGACATCGGCGTGCTTGTGGCGCAGGATCGCGTCGTCGGTCCAGGTCGCATTGGCCGCCGGCACTTTCTTCAGCGCGAGGGCCGAGGCCCGCAGGATGAAGTCATTCACCGAAATCTTGGCCGGCGACTTGGCGTTCAGCTGGCTGCGCAGGGCCAGCAGCTCGTCCAGCTCGCAGTCAATGGTCAGGTAGAAATGCGGGATGGTCGACTTCGCCTCGGTCAGGCGCTTCGCCACCGTCTTGCGCATACCGTCGTTCGGGACCGAGGTGAAGGAGCCCTCGGGGAACGGGAAGACGGCGGGCTTCGGCGCCGGGGCCGGCGCCGCGACCGGGGCGGCAGCGGCGACAGCGGCCGGTGCCGGTTTGGGCGCCATGGCGGCGGCTTCGACATCCGCCTTCACGATGCGGCCATGGGGGCCGGAGCCCCTCACGGCGGCAAGGTCGACACCCGAATCCTTGGCGATGCGCTTGGCCAGCGGGCTGGCGAAGACGCGGGCACCGGCGGGTGCCGGGGCCGATGCGGCCGCGGGTGCCGGGGCGGCAGCCGCGACAGGCGCGGCGGCGACAGGCGCAGGTGCGGCGGCGGGCGCGGCCTTCGGCGCGGCGGCGGCCGAGGCATCCTCGCCCTCGCCGGCAACGAGGGCGATCACGGTGTTGACCGCGACATTATCCGTGCCTTCCGGCACCAGGATTTTCGCGACGGTACCTTCGTCGACGGCTTCCACTTCCATGGTCGCCTTGTCGGTCTCGATCTCGGCGATGACGTCGCCGGATTTGATGGTGTCGCCTTCCTTCACCAGCCATTTGGCCAGCTTGCCCTCGGTCATCGTGGGCGAGAGGGCGGGCATCAGGATTTCGATGGCCATGTCTGCTCTCCCTCTCAGACGCGGTAGAGGACGGCTTTCGCCGCCGCCACGATGTCGCCCGCATGGGGCAGCGCCAGTTTCTCGAGGTTCGCGGCATAGGGCATGGGCACATCCTTGCCAGCGACCCGGGCAACCGGGGCGTCGAGCCAGTCGAAGGCGTTTTCCATGATCAGGGCGGCGATTTCCGAGCCGATGCCGCAGGCGGCCCAGCCCTCTTCCACCGTGACGGCGCGGTTGGTCTTCTGGACCGAGCGCACCACGGTCTCGACGTCGATCGGACGGACCGAGCGCAGGTCGATCACCTCGGCGTCGATCCCCTCGCCCGCCAGGATCTCGGCGGCGGCCAGCGCGTGCATGACGCTGATCGAGAAGGCGATCAGGGTGACATCCTTGCCCGGCCGGGCGATGCGCGCCTTGCCGATGGGCAGCACGTAATCGGCCGTCGGCACCTCGAAGCTCTTGCCGTAGAGGATTTCATTCTCGAGGAAGACGATCGGGTTGGGATCGCGGATCGCCGCCTTTAAAAGGCCCTTGGCATCGGCCGCCGAATAGGGCGCGACCACCTTCATGCCCGGGCAATGGGCGTACCACGAGGCATAGCACTGGCTGTGCTGGGCGCCGACGCGGGAGGCGGCGCCATTGGGGCCGCGGAACACGATGGGCGAGGATTGCTGGCCGCCCGACATGTAGAGCGTCTTGGCCGCCGAATTGATGATGTGGTCGATCGCCTGCATGGCGAAGTTGAAGGTCATGAATTCGACGATCGGCTTCAGCCCGGCGAAGGCCGCGCCGACGCCGAGACCGGCGAAGCCATATTCGGTGATCGGCGTGTCGATCACCCGCTCCGGCCCGAATTCATCGAGCAGGCCCTGCGTCACCTTATAGGCGCCCTGGTACTGCGCCACTTCCTCGCCCATCACGAAGACGGAAGCGTCGGTGCGCATTTCCTCGGCCATGGCGTCGCGCAGGGCCTCGCGCACGGTCATGGTCACGGTCGGACCCGCCGGCAGGTCGCTGACCGGCGCGGCGGCCGGCGCGGCATAGACCCGGGGCGCTTCCGCGACCGGCGCAGGGGCCGGTGCGGCGGGCGCGGCGACCGGTGCCGGGGCCGGGCTGGCCGAAGCCCCCTCGCCCGCGATCTGGGCGATCACCGTGTTGACGGCGACATTGTCGGTGCCTTCGGCGATCAGGATCTTCTCGATCTTGCCCTCGTCGACCGCCTCGACTTCCATCGTCGCCTTGTCGGTTTCGATTTCGGCGATCACGTCGCCGGATTTTACCGTGTCGCCCTCTTTCACCAGCCATTTGGCCAGCTTGCCTTCGGTCATGGTCGGCGAAAGCGCGGGCATCAGAATGTCGATTGCCATGATGTTTTTTCCGTCTTGCCCGGCCTTAGAGGAGGATGTCGGTCATGAGTTCGCTCGGATCGGGCTCCGGGCTCGTCTGCGCGAAGTCCGCCGCCTCGGCGACGATCTTCTTCACCTCGGCGTCGATCGCCTTCAGGCCCGCCTCGTCGACGAGACCGGCAGTGAGCAGCTGCTCGCGGGCGTGGTCGATGGGGTCATGTTCCGTCCGCATCTTCTGCACCTCTTCCTTGGTGCGGTATTTCGCGGGGTCGGACATGGAATGGCCGCGGTAACGGTAGGTCTTCATTTCGAGAAGATAGGGACCGTTACCCTCGCGCGCCCATTTCACGGCTTCGCGGCCGGCTTCGCGCACGGCGATCACATCCATGCCGTCGACTTCCCGGCCCGGGATGTTGAAGCTGTCGCCCCGGCGGTGCAGCTTGGTCTGGGCCGAGGCGCGGGCGACGGCGGTGCCCATGGCGTACTGGTTGTTCTCGATCACATAGATGACCGGCAGGCGCCACAGCTCGGCCATGTTGAAGCTCTCGTAGACCTGGCCCTGGTTGGCCGCGCCGTCGCCGAAATAGGCGAGGCAGACATTGTCGGTCTTGCGGTACTTCATGGCGAAGGCGACGCCGGTGCCGAGCGGCACCTGGGCGCCGACGATGCCGTGGCCGCCGTAGAACTGCTTTTCCTTCGAGAACATGTGCATGGAGCCGCCCTTGCCCCGGGAATAGCCCCCGCTGCGCCCGGTCAGCTCGGCCATGACACCCTTGGCGTCCATGCCGGCGGCCAGCATGTGGCCGTGATCGCGATAGCCGGTGATGACGGCGTCGCCTTCCTTCAGCGCCGCCTGCATCCCGACGACGACCGCTTCCTGACCGATATAGAGGTGGCAGAAGCCGCCGATCAGGCCCATGCCATACATCTGGCCCGCCTTCTCCTCGAAGCGGCGGATCAGCAGCATTTCGCGGTAATAGTCGATCAATTCAGGCCCCGGACCCGCCACGATCGGCTCGTCCGCCTGCTTCTTCTGCCCTGCCTTGGCCATGGAATCCTCCGTGAAGTCGTGCCTTACGCAACCGTTGGGCGCGACAATAACCACGTTCACATCCCGGGCAACTTCGCAAATGGTGAAAGAGGGCGTTTTTGAATGATGTGCTGCGACGCAATCGGGACAATCATGCGCAATCGCATGAATTGGTTGCCAACACGCGAGCAAAAATGCCTTCGGGACCATAAAACGGCCTGAGACGTAGAAATTTCGATGCGAAACCGCCCCGCCGACGCAGCGAAAAAGAGGCTCGGGCGACGGTCAGGAAAAGCAGATACCGGAAGCAGTACCGGCGACCCGGCGGCCCTGTTACTGGGCGGGGGTCAGAATGACGACGTCATTCTCATGCGCGAAGCCGAGGATGACGCGGGCGCGTTCCTCGATCATGTCGCGGTCGAGGCTCTCGGGGCGCAGCAGGGTCACCCGCCGCTCCAGCGCCTCGCGCTCGGCGCTGACCTGGGCGAGTTCGGCCTTGGTCTGCTCGATCTCGTGGGTCAGGCGCAGCCAGGAAACGAGGCCATAATCGCCCTGCGCCAGGTGATAGCCGAAATAGGCCGCCACGCAGATGGCGACCGTCGGCACCACGGCCTGGCGGGAATGGCGGCGTATTTCCTGGGCAAGAGACATGGCGGCGATTGAATCACGCGGACCCTGGGCGATCAAGCGATTCCGGGGTCAGGAAAAACGGTTGGACTTCGGAAAGCCGCGTGGCGCAAGCCGTCCGGCGCTGCCCCTCGGTCCGATCCAGTCGGCCAGCGCCGTTTCGGTCCGCGTCCCCGTGCCATAGGGCCAGCTCAGGCCCGCGGCAAGGGCGAAGACGGTCACATCCGACAGGCCGCCATCCTTGTATTTCTGCAGGGTAACGCCCCGGCCGCGCGCCAGCTCCGGCACGTCCGCCAGCGGATAGACCAGCAGCTTGCGGTTCTCGCCGACGACGGCGACGTGATCGCCCTCGATGCGGCGGCAGAAGGCGGCTTCCGCGCCCTCGCCCAGGGTCATGATCTGCTTGCCGGCCTTGGTCTGGGCGACCACATCGTCCTCGGCGACGATGAAACCCTTGCCATCGCTCGCCGCGAGCAGGAGTTTCGAGCCGGGCTTATGGACGAACATGGCGACGATGTCCTGATCGTTGCCGAGGTCGACCATCAGCCGGACCGGCTCGCCATGGCCGCGCCCACCCGGCAGGCGGTCACAGCCGAGGGTGAAGAAACGGCCATTGGTGGCGAAGACGATCAGACGGTCCGTGGTTTCGGCCTTGATCAGGTAACGGCCGTGGTCGCCTTCCTTGAAGCGGACGTCGGCGTCGGTATCGACATGGCCCTTCAGCGCCCGCAGCCAGCCCTTGGCCGAGCAGACGACGGTGATCGGCTCGCGCTCGATGAAGGCAGTCGAGGGCAGGTCGATGACCGCGGGGGCATCGGCGAAACTCGTGCGGCGCTTGCCCAGCGGCGTGGCCGGGCCGAATTCCCTGGCGATTTCGGCGACGCCCTGCGCCACCGCCTTGCGCTGGCGCGCGGGTTCCGCCACCAGCCGCTCCAGCCCGGCGCGTTCCTTGAGGAGGGCCTCGTTTTCCTTGCGGATCTCGAATTCCTCGAGCTTGCGCAGGGAGCGCAGGCGCATGTTCAGGATCGCCTCGGCCTGCACGTCGGTCAGCTCGAACCGCGCCATCAGCGCGGGCTTCGGATGATCTTCCTCGCGGATGATGCGGATCACCTCGTCGAGGTTCAGATAGGCGATCAGATAGCCGCCGAGGATTTCCAGCCGATGCGCGATCTCGGACAGGCGCCGGTTGGCCCGCCGCACCACCACCTCGATCCGGTGATCGACGAAGGCCTGCAGAACTTCGCGCAGGCCCATGACCCGCGGCATTTGCCCCTTGTCGAGAACATTCATGTTCAGCTGGGCGCGGGTTTCAAGGTCGGAGAGCTTGAACAGCCCCTCCATCAGCATTTCGGGCGCGACCGTTCGATTGCGCGGCACAAGGACGATGCGGACGACATCGGTCGATTCGTCGCGCACATCCTCGAGCAGCGGCAGTTTCTTCTGCTCGATCAGCTCGGCGATCTTCTCGATCAGGCGCGACTTCTGCACCTGATAGGGAATCTCGGTCACGATCACGGCCCAGGTGCCCCGGCCGAGGTCTTCCTGATGCCAGCGGGCGCGCAGGCGGAAAGCGCCCTTGCCCGTCGCATAGGCTTCGCGGATCGAGGCAGCGCCTTCGACCAGGATGCCGCCCGTGGGGAAATCGGGGCCGGGCACCAGCGCGACCAGTTCGTCGATGCCCGCATCGGGCTTGTCGATCAGCAGGGTGATGGCGGCGCAGAGTTCGGCGACATTATGAGGCGGGATCGCCGTCGCCATGCCGACCGCGATGCCCTGCGCGCCATTGGCGAGCAGGTTGGGAAAAGCCGCCGGCAGGACCACCGGCTCCTTTTCCTCGCCGTCATAGGTTGGGCGGAAGTCGACCGTGTCGTCGTCGATATCAAGGAGCAGCAGCTCCGCCACCCGGGTCAGCCGGGCCTCGGTATAGCGCATGGCCGCGGCATTATCGCCGTCGACATTGCCGAAATTGCCCTGACCGTCGATCAGCGGGTAGCGGACGGCGAAATCCTGCGCGAGGCGCACGAGCGCGTCATAGATCGACTGGTCGCCATGGGGATGGAACTTGCCCATCACGTCGCCGACCACGCGGGCGGATTTCTTGTAGCCCGACTTGGGGTCCAGCTTCAGCTGGCGCATGGCATAGAGCAGGCGCCGGTGCACCGGTTTCAGGCCGTCGCGCACATCCGGCAGCGAACGCGCCATGATGGTCGACAGGGCATAGGCGAGATAACGCTCGCCAAGGGCGCTCGACAGCGAAACGTCGCGAATCTCGCCCGAATCCAGGGTCACATCGGTCATGATGGCCGGACCCTAGCAGATCGCCGCCCCCGATCCCAAGAGGGAGAGCAGCCGCTGTCGCGCCGAGGGCAGGCTTCGACCTTGAGGCGCGAGGATGTGGCGCTCGATGAAATGGCCGGTCAGGGCGAAACCATCGGCGAGATCCCTCGCCTCCGCCGGGCCGCCCGCCGGGGTCAGGAAGGCCGGCAGACGCAGCAGCCGGTCCTCATAGGGCGCGGCCGCTCCGGCGGTGACCGCCCGCCCGCTGCGCGGCGAGACGAAAGCGAGGCTTTCCGTCACCCCGGTGACGGCGCAGGCCGACAGATCCAGCCCGAAACCGAGGTCCTTCAGGATTTCCAGCTCCAGCCGGACCATCAGCGCGGCCCATGGACCGTCCGCCGCCAGCACCGCCATCAGGACGGCGAAACCCTCGAACAGGGCGGCATGAGGCTCGCGCTCCGGCAGGCAGAGGTCGGTCAGGGCGCAGATCGCCGCCAGCCCGGCCAGCCGCCGGGGCGAATCGAGCACGGCGCCCGCATGGGCCGCGCCGGGCTCGAGCGCATAGGCGCCAAGATGGTCGGCCAGCCGGGCGCGCCAGACCGCCTGCACCTCGTTGCCCGGCTGCAGCATGGGGGCCAGGCGCCGCCCCGCCCCGCCCCGGACGAGGCCGGGATGGCGGCCGTGGTCCCGGGTCAGGAGCGAAACGACGGCGTCCCGCTCGCCCAGCGGGCGCATGGAGAGCACGAAACCCCGGTCACGCCAGTCCATTCACCGCTCCCCACCCCCTACGAAAGGCACGACAAATATATTGCAACCGGGCTTTTGCCCCCGATACCACCGTGGTATCACCATCGGAAATTTGGGGAAACGCCGGGCCGCGAGATGCCCGCCATCCCCGACGAGGAACGTGCCCTGGGTCGCGAAGGTTGGCACATCATGCCCGAGCCGAAGTTGAAACCCTCGATCGAACAGCGCTTCAACCTGTTCGACCGGGAGGAATGGCGGGCACATCGTGCCGATACGCCGATGACCCTGTCCCACGATGATCTCCTGCAATTGCGCGGCGCGGACGAGATGATCTCGCTCGACGAGGTGGCGGATATCTATCTGCCCCTGTCGCGGCTGCTCAATCTCCATGTCTCCCACCGGATGGAGCTGTACCGCTCCACCTTCCGCTTCCTCGGCGCCTCGCTCAGCAAGGTGCCCTATATCATCGGCCTCGCCGGGTCGGTTTCGGTCGGCAAGAGCACGTCGGCGCGCATCCTGCGTTCCCTGCTCGCGCGCTGGCCGTCGCACCCCAATGTCGCGCTGATCTCGACCGACGGTTTCCTGCACCCCAATGCGGTCCTGCAGTCGCGCGGGTTGATGGAACGCAAGGGCTTTCCCGAAAGCTATGACGTCCGCACCCTGCTGAACTTCCTCGCCGACGTCAAAGCCGGCAAGCGCAACGTGAAGGCGCCGGTCTACAGCCATATCGTCTACGACATCGTGCCCGGCGAGTTCCAGAACATCGACCAGCCCGACATCCTGATCGTCGAAGGGCTGAACGTGCTTCAGGTCAACACGACGCCGGGCCTCGAGGACGTGATCTTCGCCTCCGACTTCTTCGATTATTCGATCTATGTCGATGCCGAGACCGAGATGATCCGCGACTGGTACATCGCCCGCTTCCTCAATTTCCGCCAGACCGCCTTCCGCAATCCGGACTCCTATTTTTCGCGCTATGCCGACCTGTCGGACGAGGAAGCCCGGGCGACCGCCCTGTCGATCTGGACCCGGATCAACGAGCGCAATCTCGTCGAGAATGTCCGCCCGGCCCGTTTCCGCGCCGACCTGATCCTGACCAAGGGCCAGGACCACAAGGTCGAATCCGTCGCCCTGCGCAAACTGTAACGCCGCTTCGTCGCCCCGGAAATCCTTACGCCGGGGCGACGAAGCCGTTCAGATGGCGCTGAAGCCGTTGTCGACATAGATGTGGGTGCCGTTGACGAAGCTCGAGTCGTCGCAGGCGAGGAACAGGGCCGCCCGGGCCACTTCCTCGGGCTCGGCGATGCGGCCCTGCTGGGCGGCGATGGCCGCTTCCGAGACGTCGACGCCGAGGGCCTGCAATGCCGCGACCTCGCGCAGCCCGTGGGGCGTGCGGACGAAGCCGGGGCAGACCGCGTTGCAGCGGATGTTCCTGTCGCGGAATTCGACTGCGATCGCCCGGGCGAACATGTGGCAGGCGCCCTTCGTCGTGTCGTAGAGCACTTCCATCGGCGTGCCGAGAATGGCCGAAATCGACGAGGTGCAGACGATGGCGCCGCCGCCCGCCGCGATCATCCCGGGCAGGACCGCTTTCGTCATCAGGAACATCGAGCGGACATTGACCGCGTGCAGCCATTCCCAATCGGCCAGCGTCGTCTCGAGGAAGGGTTTGATGACGATGGAGCCGGCGTGGTTGAACAGCACCGTCACCGGGCCGAAATGCGCCGTCGCCGCCGCGACGGCGGCATTCACCTGAGCCTCGTCCGAGACGTCGGCGGCGAAGACCGCCGCTTCGCCCCCGGCGGCGCGGATGCGCGCGGCGGTTTCCTGCGAGGCTTCTTCGTTGCGGTCGATGATGGCGACTTTCGCCCCTTCCGCCGCGAAGAGCTCGGAGGCCGCGCCCCCCATGCCGGTGGCACCCCCCGAAATGATCGCGACCTTGCCCGCCAGACGTCCCGCCATGCCCGTTACTCCTTACATTGGCCATTCGAGACGGCGATGATGACCCGTTCGGGGCGCCATCGTCCAGAGCCGCGGGGCTGGTCAGGCCGGCGAAAGGCGTTACACTGGTCGCCGCATGTTCGAGACCTTCCTGACCGCCTTCACCACCTTCTTCGCCACCATCGGCCCCGCCGACGTGGTGGTGCTCTTCGCTGCCCTGACGGCACGGCACACGCCCGTCGAGCGGCGGCGCATGGCACTGAAGGGCAGCGTGTTCGCCGGGGCGATCCTGCTCGTCTTCGGCCTCGCGGGGGAGCCCTTGCTCCGCATGTTCGGGATTTCGCTGCCGGCGCTGCGCGTCGCGGGCGGCATTCTCCTCCTGCTCATTTCGCTCGACATGGTGTTCGTGCGGGAATCCGGCGGCAGCACCGCGACCGACGAGGAAAAGGACGAGGCGATGACCCGGCCCGACATTTCTGTCGTGCCACTGGCGACGCCGCTGCTCGCCGGCCCTGGCGCCATCGGCTCGGCCATCCTGCTCGTCTCGTCCAACAGCCATGATGTCGGCCGCGAGTTCATGGTCTTCGCCGGCCTCTTCGCCGTGCTGCTGCTCGGCTATCTCATGATGCTGGCGGCGACCGGCGTGCAGCGGGCGCTGGGCGTCACCGGCGTCCATGTCATCAGCCGCATCTTCGGCGTGCTGCTCGCCGCCCTCGCCGTGCAATTCGTCTTCGACGGCCTGAAGGGCAGCGGGCTGTTCGGCTGATCCCGGCGCCTCAGGCGCCGATCAGGCTCAACTCCTGGATGATCCGGTCGCTCCACCGGGCGACGTCGTTCTCGCGCACCACCCTGTTCATCCCATTCATGCGCCGCCGCGCCTCGTCCACCGACATGTCGAGGGCGCGGTCGAGGGCGCGATCCATCGAGCGGTGGGAATTGGGATTGATCAGCAAGGCATCGTCCAGTTCGACCGCGCAGCCGGCGAATTCCGACAGGACAAGGACGCCGGTACGGCCGAAATTGGCGGCGACATATTCCTTGGCGACCAGGTTCAGGCCATCGCGCAGCGGCGTCGTCAGGCAGACATCGGCGATCCGGTAATGCGCCATCAGCTGATCGAAGGGAATGGCCTGGGAATAGAGCACCACGGGCGTCCATTCCAGGCGGGAGAAGCGGCCGTTGATGCGCCCGACCAGGCCCTCGATCTCGCGCTGGGTCTTCTCGTAGACCGTCATGGTCGAGGCCGCCCGGACCGAGGTCAGCAGCAGCTTTACCTCGCCGATCAGCTCGGGCCGCCGCTCGAGCAGGCGCTCGAAGGCCAGCAGGCTTTCGGCCATGCCCTTGGTGTAATCGGTGCGCCCGACGGCGACCAGCAACCGCCGCCCCCCCATCTCGCGGATCAGGCGGCTTTGCAGGGCTTCGCTCTCCGGCGTCTCCAGCAGGCGCTGGATGGTGTTCGGGTCGGTTCCCACCGGCGTCGTGCCGAGGCGGACGAGACGCCCCCGGTGGCACAGCGAAACGGGCACTTCGGGTTCCGACAGCGCCTTGCCGCAGGGCGACAGACCGTCGGACACGGCTTCGGTCGCGACAATCCCGGCCCCGCACAGGGCCTGCGCGACCTCGGCGAAATTCTTCGTGTAGCGCGGAATATGGAAACCCACCTGATCGCAGGCGAGCAGGCTTGCCATGATCTCCTCGCGCCAGGGCAGGATGTTGAAGATGTCGGCGGCTGGAAACGGCGTGTGGTGAAAGAAGGCGATGCGCAGATCGGGCTTCAGCTGACGCAGGTAATGCGGCACGAGCCAGAGATTGTAATCGTGAATCCACGCAAGGCCATCGTCCGCCAGCACCTCTGCCGTGGCTTCGGCAAAGAGGCGGTTGACCTCGCGAAAGGTCTCCCAGTCGACATTGTCATATTGGAACGCCTGCGGAAACGAATGAAGGATCGGCCACAGCGCCTCCTTCGAGGTGACGTGATAGAAGCTCTCTACCTGCTCGGCGGTCAGGGGAAGGCGCGAGACGGTGAAGCCGCCATTGTCGTCGTCGACATGCACCACACGCTCGAAATCGGCGCCGGCTTCGGGATCGCAGGTCTTCCAGGCGACCCAGGCGCCCCGCCCCGGGTCGATGCGCCGGAACAGGCTTTTCAGCGTCGGCACGATGCCGTTCGGACTGCTGTTGGCACGGAACTCGATGCGGCCGTCGACCTCGATCTCCTCGAAAGGCTGACGATGATAGACGATGGCCATGGCGGATTTACTCATGTCGCCCCTCCTGCCCGGAACTCGAAATGTTTCAGGGCTTCCGCGATACCGGCAGCCCCCTCGCCCCTGCTGCGGTAAACGTTCGGCATGTCGGAGACGGCAAGGGCCAGCGCCGGTTCGGCATTGCCGACGGCAACGCCCTTGAATCCCGTCTCGAACAGGGACAGGTCGTTCATCGTATCGCCCGCGACCAGCACGCGCTTCCGGTCGATGCCCAGATGATCGACCAGCCGGGTCAGCGTCGGCCCCTTGGCGATGCCGCGCGGCAGCACATCGAAGAAACGGCCGGCCGACAGCAGGCCGTCGAGGCCCGCCGCCTCGACCCGTGCGCCGAGGTCGGGCGCCAGCAGCGCCGGTTCGCAATCGTAACTCACGCGGTGGCGGAACCGCGTCGGTTGCAGGCGCAGGCCCGGCTCGTCCCTCAGCATCTCGACCACGCGGGGACCGGCATCCTGCCAGCGCGCGGCAATGTCCTCTTCGAGCGCCGCCATCGGCTCTAAAGTCATGCCGTCATAGACCGAGGTGCCGACGTCGCCGACGATATAGCGCGGCCGCGGCATGGGCGGCCGGCTGACGAGATCGGCGATGAAAGCGATATCGCGACCGGTCACAAAGACCAGCAGCACGTCGTCGCGCTCCGACAGCGACCGATAGAGGCTTTCCCGGGAGGCCGCGTCACCGCCAAGGAAAGTGCCATCGAGATCGGTCGCCAGCACGCAGTCCCAGCCGGTCATGCCGACAGGAGACCGCAGCCGGCGAGACGGATCAGGACAGGGGTGCGCCGCGTCGCGGCCACAGTGTGGAGAGGTGGCGCATCGCGCGCCGAGAGGGAGACATGCCGTCCTGCCCGATGGGCGGTAAGAGCCAGGGCGGTGCCCCGAGCACCGGCGCCGATGAAGGCGATCCGGTCGAATGCCGCAGGTTCTACGGCCGGTGATCCGGCGGAGCCGAATTCCTGCATGGATGTCCTCCATTCCCGGGCGTTCGCTGACGCCCAAACTTCCCCTTGATCCGCTCAGAATTGAGCAAATGTCCAATGCATGAACCGTGCCAAAAAGCTCCAGAAATGTCAATATCCGCGACGGATATTTCAGTAAATCAGCCTAATTTTTCGAGTTGTCGATGATGATATATTGGTAGCCATCTGACGCAGATGAACGCATTATCGCCCTTAGCATCAATGAATAAAAATATTGCATCGGAAAATACTGATCGAGTGATCTTGTATATTCACGCAAAAGCGGCCAGATTATCGGGGGTCTGAAAAATAACGCGCCGCACAATTTCGTCGGCCCGCGCCAAAAAGGCGGCGATGCAGCGTCGTCGGCGCGCATTTCATCTTCGCCTTCAAGAAGGGCGGCGGGTAGCGCAGGTGAATAGCGGGCCTTCAGCAGGCCGTGAAACGCGCACTCAGTTCCGGAATTTCAATCCAGTTTTCGTGCAGCACTCAAGGTCAGCGGTCTGTGGAGGCCGGATTGGCGATGCGGACGGCGTTTTCGGCGGTCAGGGCTTCGGGCCTCAGGTCACCGACCATCAGGCCGGCCATGATCTCGTCGATGGCGGCGCCGCCGAGGATGGCTTCCACCCCGGCACAGATCGGCATCGGAATGCCGAGGCGGCGCGACAGGGCGCCGACCGAGGCGGCGTTGACCGCGCCCTCGACCACCGGGCCATCGTCGGAGCGTTGGGGCGCCCTGCCCTCGCCCAGAGCCTTGCCGAAGGAGAAATTGCGCGACTGTTCGCTGGAACAGGTCAGCACCAGGTCGCCGACCCCGGCCAGACCGCCCAGAGTCTCGGGGCGGGCACCGAGGGCGACGCCGAGCCGGGTCAGTTCGGCGAGGCCCCGGGTGATCAGGGCCGCCCGGGCATTACTGCCGAGGCCGCGGCCGGCGGCGATGCCGCAGGCGATGGCGATGACATTCTTCACCGCGCCGCCGATCTCGACACCGACGACATCGTCCGAGAGATAGGGCCGGAACGTGCTCGAGGCGAAGGTGACGGCGATGCGGGCCGCCAGATGTTCAGGTCCGAAGGCGCCGCCGCCTGCCGTCGCCACGGTGACCGCCGTCGGCAGGTCGAGGGCGACCTCGGCCGCGAAGGTGGGGCCCGAGAGCACGGCGAGCGGATGGCCGGGCAATTCCGCCGCGACCACATCGCTCATCAGGGCGCCGCTGTCGCCTTCCACACCCTTGGCGCAGACGACGACGGGAACACCCGACCCCAGGAGGGGCGCGCAGCGCCGGGCCATGGCCCGCAGATGCTGCGACGGCGTGACCAGCAGCACGAGATCGGCGCCCCCGACGACGGCGCCGAGATCGCCGCTGACGGTCAGCGCCGCCGGCAGGTCGACCGGCACGGTCAGGAAGGGATTGCGCCGGCTCGCCGCCACGGCCGCGACCACATGGTCTTCACGCGCCCAGAGCGACGCGGCGCGCCCGGCCCGCAGGGCGGTCAGCGCCAGCGCCGTACCCCAGGCCCCGGCCCCGACGACGGCGACGCGACCGAAGGGGACAGAGGCCGGCGAAAGAGCCGATGTGGCCATGGCCGCGATCCGGGCTGGACGGATTTAGAACGGGATTTCGTCGTCGAGGTCCGGCCCCGGATTGCGACCGCCGCCACCACCGCCGCCGCCGCCCGAGCGGCCACCGCCGCCGAAGCCACCACCACCCGAACGGCCACCGCCACCGCCACCGTAGCCACCGAAATCGCCACCGCCGCCGCCGCCGAAGTCGTCGCCGCCACCGCCGCCTTCACCGCGGCCATCGAGGATGGTCAATTCGCCGCGGAAGCGCTGCAGCACGATTTCCGTCGAATAGCGTTCCTGGCCCTGCTGGTCGGTCCACTTGCGGGTCTGCAGCGAGCCTTCGATGTAAACCTTGCTGCCCTTGCGCAGATACTGCTGGGCGATGCGCGCCAGATTCTCGTTGAAGATCACCACGCGATGCCACTCGGTGCGCTCCTTGCGCTCGCCGGACATCTTGTCCTTCCAGGTCTCGGAGGTGGCGATCGAGAGATTCACGACCGGATTGCCATCCTGCAGATTGCGGGATTCCGGGTCGCGCCCCAGGTTGCCGACCAGAATGACCTTGTTGACACTGCCCGCCATGGCTTTCCCCTTAAGTGCTTGCGGCGCCGCCGTACTGGAACATAATAAGAACGAATACCGCGACTCAAGTGGCATCTTGCGGACTTTGTTCCCATAATCAAGCTAGGATGGACAGTGTCGCTCCTCCACCCCATATCCTCTCTTCCCGCCGGCGCCGTACCGCGTAGCTGAGGCCCCATGTCGTCCAAGTTCATCTGCGTCCGCGGCGCCCGCGAACACAATCTCAAGAATGTCGACGTCGACATTCCCCGCGACCAGCTGGTGGTGATCACTGGCCTGTCCGGCTCCGGCAAATCCTCCCTCGCCTTCGACACGATCTATGCCGAGGGCCAGCGCCGCTATGTCGAGAGTCTGTCGGCCTATGCCCGGCAGTTCCTCGAGTTGATGCAGAAGCCGGATGTCGACCATATCGAGGGGCTGTCCCCGGCGATCTCGATCGAGCAGAAGACGACGTCGCGCAATCCGCGCTCGACCGTCGGCACGGTCACCGAGATTTACGACTACCTGCGCCTGCTGTTCGCCCGTATCGGCGTGCCCTATTCCCCGGCGACCGGCCTGCCGATCGAAAGCCAGACCGTCAGCCAGATGGTCGACCGCATCCTGGCCCTGCCCGAGGGCACCCGGCTCTACGTCATCGCGCCCTTCGTGCGCGGCCGCAAGGGCGAGTACCGCAAGGAACTGGCCGACCTGCAGAAGCGCGGCTTCCAGCGGGTGAAAATCGACGGCACCCTGTATGAAATCGCCGATGCCCCGACGCTGAACAAGAAGGTGAAGCACGATATCGACGTGGTCGTCGACCGCGTCGTGGTGCGGCCCGACATCGCGTCGCGCCTCGCCGACAGCCTGGAGACCGCACTCGACCTCGCCGACGGCCTCGCCGTGGCGGAAGACGCGGGGAGCGGCGAGCGCACCCTGTTCTCGCAGAAATTCGCCTGCCCGGTGTCGGGCTTCACCATCGACGAGATCGAGCCGCGGCTGTTCTCCTTCAACAATCCGTTCGGCGCCTGCCCGGCCTGCGACGGCCTCGGCAACAAGCTCTATTTCGATCCGGCCCTGATCGTGCCGGACGAGACGGTGAGCCTCGCCAAAGGCGCCATCGCCCCCTGGGCCAAGACGATTTCCGCCTTCTTCACCCAGACCATCGAAAGCCTCGCCGCCGCCTACAAGTTCGATGTGAACAAGCCCTGGCGCGACCTGCCGCAGAAGGTGCGCGACCTCCTCCTCAACGGCTCGGGCAAGGAGGCGATCACCATGACCTATCAGGACGGCACCCGTCGTTTCCAGACGACGAAGCCGTTCGAGGGCGTGATTCCCAACCTGCAGCGGCGCTGGAAGGAAACCGAGAGCGACTGGATGCGCGAGGAGCTCTCGGCCTATCAGTCCGCCTCGGAATGCGAGGTCTGTCACGGTCACCGCCTGAAGCCCGAAGCCCTCGCCGTGAAGATCGGCGGCCTGCACGTCGGCCAGGTGACCGAGAAGTCGATCGCCGAGGCGGCGCAATGGTTCCTCGACCTCTCGGACCGCATCACGCCGAAACAGGCCGAGATCGCCGCCCGCATCCTCAAGGAAATCAACGAGCGGCTGGGCTTCCTCGTCAACGTCGGGCTCGACTATCTCACCCTCGCCCGGGCCTCCGGCACCCTCTCGGGCGGGGAGAGCCAGCGCATCCGCCTCGCCTCGCAGATCGGCTCGGGCCTCACCGGGGTGCTCTATGTCCTCGACGAGCCGTCGATCGGCCTGCACCAGCGCGACAACGACCGCCTGATCGAGACGCTGAAACGCCTGCGCAATCTCGGTAACACGGTGATCGTGGTCGAGCATGACGAGGACGCGATCCGCACCGCCGACCATGTCATCGACATGGGCCCGGCCGCCGGTGTCCATGGCGGCCAGATCATCGCGCAAGGCACGCCGGCCCAGATCATGACCAACCCGGACAGCCTGACCGGGCAATATCTGTCCGGCGCCCGCAGCGTGCCCATCCCTGCCCTGCGCCGGCCCTTCGACAGGAAGCGCGTGCTGTCCGTCGTCGGCGCGCGGGCCAACAATCTTAAGAATGTGACCGCGCACATCCCGCTCGGCACCTTCACCTGCGTCACAGGCGTTTCGGGCGGCGGCAAGTCCACCCTCGTCATCGAGACCCTGTTCAAGGCCCTGAGCCGGCGCCTGAACGGCAGCCGCGAGCTGGCCGGCGCCCATGACGACATCCTCGGCGTCGATCATCTCGACAAGGTGATCGACATCGACCAGTCGCCCATCGGGCGGACGCCCCGCTCCAACCCCGCGACCTATACGGGCGCCTTCACGCCGATCCGCGACTGGTTCGCCGGCCTGCCGGAGGCGGAAGCCCGGGGTTACAAGGCCGGGCGCTTCTCCTTCAACGTGAAGGGCGGGCGCTGCGAGGCGTGCCAGGGCGATGGCATGATCAAGATCGAGATGCACTTCCTGCCCGACGTCTATGTCCAATGCGACGTCTGCAAGGGCAGGCGCTACAACCGCGAAACCCTGGATGTCACCTTCAAGGACAAGTCGATCGCCGATGTCCTCGACATGACGATCGACGAGGCGGCGGATTTCTTCAAGGCGGTGCCGGCGGTCCGTGACAAGATGGAGACCCTGAAGCGTGTCGGCCTTGGTTACATCAAGGTCGGCCAGCAGGCGACGACCCTGTCGGGCGGCGAGGCGCAGCGCGTGAAACTGGCCAAGGAGCTGTCGAAACGCCCGACCGGCCGCACCCTCTACATCCTCGACGAGCCGACCACCGGCCTGCATTTCGAGGATGTGCGCAAGCTGATGGAGGTGCTGCACGCCCTCGTCGAGACCGGCAATACCGTCCTCGTCATCGAGCATAATCTCGAAGTGATCAAGACGGCGGACTGGATCATCGACATGGGGCCGGAAGGCGGCAACGGCGGCGGTGAAGTGGTGGCCGAGGGCACGCCCGAGGATGTCGCGGCCTCGCCGCGCAGCCACACCGGGCGTTATCTCTCCGCCCTGCTCGCCGGCAAGCCGGGGCCGAAGGCTAAGAGCGCGAAGCGGTCTGCAGCGCGGCGTTAGCGCCGGCAAAGGCGCGCTCCTGCTCCAGGCGGAGCAAATCGTCCGCCATCAGGGCGATCACCCGGCAGAAGGCGTGCAGCATGGCGCGGCCCTTGGCCGCGTCGCGCGCGGCGGCCCAGCGCGCCGCGACGTCGGTCATGTGGATCATCAGCTCGACGGTCGCCGACAGTTCAAGTTCCGTGACATGGGGCAGCAGTTCGCGCAGGAAATGGTGCACCATGCCGGCGTTCTCGGTCACCTGCTCGACATTGAGGGCACGCATTCGCCGGTCGGTCAGGATTTCCGTCCAGACATCGCGCATGTCCGGATCGTTGTGGAAGATCTGGTAGTAGTTCTCGACCGCCTGCTGCGCCTGCCGCACGAAATCATCGACCGTGGCTACTTCGCGCAGGGCGAAGGCCAGAACCTCGCGGTTGGCGGCATGATAGAAGCGGACGAGACCGAGGCGCAGGGCATCGTCGTCGGCAAAGGCCTCGCGGGCCTCGTCGAGGCTGACGTCGGAAAGGCGCGCCGCGCTCTCGAGCGTGACCGCGCCCAGCGAATGGCCACGTGCCAGGCCTTCGGCCGCCTGCAACAAGTGATCGGCAAGATCGGGTCTGTGTGCCAAGATGTTCCCGCTTCCCGGTTTGCCCTGACCGCATCATGGCGCATCAGGGTGAACGGTTCGTTAATAAGCGGAAATCGCCATGCTTGACCTGCGCCCCGGTTGCGAATGCTGCGACAAGGACCTCCCCGCCGACAGCCGGGATGCCCTGATATGCTCGTTCGAATGCACGTTTTGTCGCGACTGCGCCGAGACTGTCCTCGGCGGCATCTGCCCCAATTGCTCGGGCGAACTGGTGCGGCGCCCGGTGCGGCCGGCCGCCGCCCTCGCCCGCTCCCCGGCCTCGACGGTCCGTGTCTTCAAGGCCGAGGGCTGCGGCCGGAAGACCGCCTGATCAGATCGCGGCGCGCAGGGCCGCCGGTTCGGGCCAGGGGGTGAAAATCTCCACGCCCGTTTCGGTGACGCCCACCGAATGCTCGAACTGGGCCGAGAGGGAGCGGTCCCGGGTGACCGCGGTCCAGCCGTCGGACAGGATTTTCACGTCGGGCCGGCCGGCGTTCAGCATCGGCTCGATGGTGAAGATCATGCCGGGCTCGAGCACGATGCCCTCGCCCGGCCGGCCGTAGTGCAGGACGTTGGGCGCGTCGTGAAACACCTGCCCGACGCCATGGCCGCAGAAATCCTCGACGATGGAGAAACGCTCGCGCCTTGCGATCCGCTCGATCGCATGGCCGACGTCGCCGAGCGTCGCGCCCGGCTTCACCGCCGCGATCCCGGCGAGCAGGGATTCGAGCGTCGTGTCGACGAGGCGGCGCGCCTTCACCCCCATGTCGCCCGCCGCATACATCCGGCTGGCATCGCCGAACCAGCCGTCCAGCACGGGCGTTACGTCGATGTTCAGGATGTCGCCCTCGACCAGGATCTTGTCGTCGGAGGGGATGCCATGGGTGACGACGTGATTGACCGAGATGCAGCTGGCGTGCTGATAGCCGTGGTAGCCGATGGTGCCCGGAATGCCGCCGTGATCGCGCATATAGGTTTCGCACAGCTTGTCGAGGGCGGCGGTCGATACCCCCGGCTTCACATAGGGCGCGATGAAATCGAGGGTGGCGGCAGCCAGCCGGCCGGCCTTGCGCATCCCTTCGAAGCCTTCCCCGTCATGCAGCGGGATCTTGCGGCCGCCCTCGGTCTGGGCGGAATAGCGGATGGTCATGCGGCCTGTCCCTGCAGGGCGTCCCGGCCATTGTCGAACAGGCCAGAGACGAGATCGTCGACGAATTCGGGGATCGGCCCGCGGCCGATCAGATGGGGGCGCAGGGCGGCGACCGGCGCGTCGAACACGCGAAAGCGCAGCGCCGCCGCTTCGGCCGCGGAGGCATGGCCCCCGGCCAGCGACAGGAAGGCGCGGTCGAGCACATCTTCCTGACGGGCGATTTCTGCCCGCAGATCGTCCGGCACCGGCGCGCCGTCGACCAGCGCCCCGAAATCGTTCAGCAGCAGGAACCGCGCCCGCAGGGGCCGCGCCCGCGACCAGTCGACGAGGGTCATGGCGGCGTCCCGCGCCCGCCCCTCGAACAGGGGCGGCACCAGGGCCGCGGTGAAATCGCCATGCACCTCGGCCCAGGCGGCGGCGAGCACGGCCGCCTTGGACGGAAAGCGGTGATAGAGCGAGCCGGTGGGCGCGCCCACCCGGCGGGCGATGGCCGGAATCGAGGCCGCCGAAGGACCGGCTTCAGCGACGAGGGCGATGGCCGCGCTGACGAAGCAGTCGGCGGAGAATTGAGCTAATCTGACCATGATGGCATTTAGAATAGAGATTCTAGAACGCCCTGTCCAGAGGCTCCGCGCCGGGCCTGTCAGCCCGGCAGTACCCCGCCCGGGGCCAGAAGCGGCGCGGACAGCATGGCCCGCCAGTTTCCCGGCGTGACACGGTCGATATAGGCTGCCTGCATGTCAGGGGTCAGCACTTCGACCAGATAGCGATCCTCCAGCCAGAGCTCCACGACATCGAAGATGCCGCCACGCGTGGCCAGCTGGACGCGCCAGCCGGCCTTGCCGGCGATGGCCTCGATCTCGGTGACGGACCGGGGCGAAGCGATGGCGACATGGTCCCCCACGGCGCCCGCGACAGGCGCCGCGGTCCCGATGGCGACGCCAGCATCGGACGGCACCAGCGTCCGGTCGTGCGGATAGATTTCCAGCGTGGTCGCCCGCCCGTCGCCGGCAAAGACGACATGGGCACCGGGCACCGGCGGAAAGGGCATGGCCTCGCCCTGCCAGATGTCGGCCAGCACGGCGGCGACCTTGGCCGGATCGCGGGCGGGAATGGAGGCGTGGAACAACATGGCGCGGTTCACTTTCCGGAAATGTCGGTGGCGGATGGCGGCGATATCGGCAGATCGCCCCGGGCCGTGGCGTCAAGCAGACAGCGGATGGCCCAGCTGACTGTCTCGCCCGAGGCGCGTCCGTCGAGGCCCCAATGGTCGCGCAGGGTCGCCCAGGCCGTTGCGCTGTAAAGCAACTGGACGATGGCGCGCAGACGATTGGCTGCTTCGGGCGGCAGGCCTTCGGTTCGGGCGGCAAGAATGTCGCGATAGGCATCCTGCCGTTCGGCGTTCACCCGCAGGCGGAATTTTCGCCCGGCTTCGGAAAACACCAGGGCGGCCATCATGCCGGCCCGTTCGTCGAAACGGGCATAGACCTCGGGCGGCAGGCGCAGCAATTCGGCTTCGCTGGTCGGAAAGCCGGCGATGCCCGCCTGCCCGTTCACCCAGCGCCAGAAGGCTTCCAGCAACTCGCCCTTGGTCGGGAAGTGGCGGTAAACCGTCCGCTCCTGCACGCCGGCCTTGGCCGCGATGGCGGCATAGGACAGGGCATCCAGTCCCTCCGCCTCGACGAGGAGGCCGGTGGCTTCGAGGATGGCATCCCGCGTCGCCGCCTGCTGGCGGCGGCGGAGCGGGGAGTCATAGGTTTTCGTCGGCACATTCATGTCAGTATAAATGACATGAATGTGCCGATACTGTCAACAACCCGTCGGCGCCCTCAGGTTCCGGTGGCGAGGTCGCGCAGGTAGAGCGCGACGAGATGCTTGAACTCGCCGATCATGGCCTGACCGATGCTCGCATCCTCGAGGCTGACGGAGCGGACCAACCCTTCCGACATATGGACCATGGTTTCGGCCGCCAGCATCAGCCGCTCGCTGGACAGATGCGGAAACAGCGGCTTAAGCGCGCCGACGATGATCACCGCCGAACGTCGGGCGGCCGCATGGTTCAGCTTCTGCAGGTCGCGGTCGGCGAGCAGGCCGAACCAGACGTCGCGAAAGGCGGGATCGGCCAGCGTGACCTGGATCGACTGGTCGATGGCCAGCCAGAGTTTCTGCCGGGCATCCTCGATCGTCCGGATGTTGCGCAGGGTCGTTTCCATCAGCCGGCAGTTCTTTTCCATGTAGCGCTCGGCCAGCGCCCGCAGGATCGCCCCCCGGTCGGCGAAGAACTGATAGATCGAGCCGATGGGCACTTCGGCCGCGCTGGCGATCTCGCTCATCTTCAGGGCGTCGACGCCCTTTTCACGGATCAATCCCTCGGCCGCCGACAGGATGGTCTCGACCCTTTTTCGCCCGCGCGCCTGCACCGGGCGTCGGCGCGGCGCCCCCGCGTCCGGCAGGGTCTCGGCATCTTTCGTCGCGGATGCCGTCGTGCTTCTCGTTCGTGCCATGATGTGCCTGCCTCGTGCCTGCGCGCTTCTGTCTCATTGAGACGGCCGGGCGCAGGGCCTACTCCCCCTTTTAGCAAGAAGGGCGGGCGACGTGCAGGTTGTTGAGGGCATCGGGGGCAGATTCAGGCGCCAGCGACTGGCGTTCATGGCCCTGTTCGCCCTGCTGCTGCAGGTTTTCGCGCCCTTGTCGCCCATGCCGGCGATGCGAATCACCACGGCCGAGAGCCTGGTGCTGGCGCTGTCGGACCTGTGCCGCCCGGGCGAGGCCCCGTCCGACAAGGGCGACAATGGCTCCGGCCATGGCCTGCCGTGCCAGATCTGCCTGACCCTTGCCGTCACCGGCCATTTCCTCGCGCCGTCGGTCCCGCCCCTCGTCCTGCCCGCCGTGACGGGCGTTGCGGCCTGGCAGACGTCCCCGCTCGAGGCGCGAGTCTTCGCTCATGCCGTCGGTGTCCAGCCGCGCGGACCGCCAAACCTGATCTGACCCCAGCCACCGGCCGCAAGGCCCCTGCCTGTCCAGATCCGGAATTGGAAATCATGACTCACGCCCTGTCCTGCGGCTGCGCCGCGGCGGCGCTGCTTGCCGCGCTGTCTCCCCTGCCCGCCCTCGCCGAAGAGGCGACCGCCCTGCCCACGGTCACCGTGACCGCCTCGCCCGAGCCCTTCGCCACCGGCCTTGGCGCCGAGGATCTCGCCGACACGGCGACCGCCCGTCCCGATGCCGCCAGTCTCCTGCTGAAGTTGCCGGGCATTTCGCTCGCGACCGGCGGCGCCATCTCCAGCCTGCCGGCGATCCACGGCCTCGCCGACGACCGGGTGCGCGTGACGGTCGACGGCATGACCGTGACCTCGGCCTGCCCCAATCACATGAACCCGCCCCTGTCCTATATCGACCCCGGCCGCGTCGGCAGCATCGACGTCTATGCCGGCCTGTCCCCGGTCAGCCTCGGCGGTGACAGTATCGGCGGAAGCATCGTCGTCGAGCCGCTCGCGCCCCGTTTCGCGGCCGAGGCGGAACAGGTGCTGACCGCTGCCCGCCTGACCACCGCCTATCGCAGCAATGGCGACGGATTGTCGGTCTCGGGCGATACCACGGTGGCGACGTCCGATTTCAGCATGGCCTATGCCGGCTCGTGGTCGCGCACCCTCGACTACGAGGGGGGCGGCAACAACCGCACCGTCTATGCGACGGAATCCGAGAATTACGATCACAATCTGACCCTGGCGCTGCGCCGGGGCGGCGATCAGCTCACCCTGCGGGGCGGCCTGCAATACACGCCCTACGAGGCCTTCCCGAACCAGCGCATGGATCTGACCGATAACGAGAGCCAGTACCTGAACGGCCGTTACGAAGGCACCTTCGCCTGGGGCAACGTCGATGCCCGCGCCTACTGGCGCCATGTCGAGCACGAAATGGACATGCTCGAGGACAAGGGCGGCGCCATGCCCATGAACACGCGGGCGACCGACCTTGGCTACAACCTGACCGCCGAAGTGCCGGTGGGTGAGGCCGACACGCTGAAATTCGGCACCGAACTGCATGACCTTACCCTGGACGACTGGTGGCCGCCGGTCGCGGGTTCCATGATGATGGGGCCGGACACCTACGAGAATATCAACGGCGGCAGCCGCACCCGCATCGGTAGTTTCATCGAATGGAATGCCCGCTGGACTTCGGCATGGAGCAGCCAGATCGGCCTGCGCAACGATATCGTCCTGATGGATACGGGCGAGGTCCGGCCCTATGCCTGGACCGGCATGATGCAGGCCGCCGACATCGCCGCCGCCAAGGCCTTCAACGCCCGTGACCGTTCGCGCACCGATGTCAATTTCGACCTGACCGCCGTCGCCTCCTACGAGGCCGGCCCGGGCGCGACCTACAGCTTTGGCTATGCCCGCAAGACCCGCTCCCCCAGTCTGTACGAGCGCTATTCCTGGGGCGAGGGCAACATGGCGGCGGCCATGAACAACTGGTTCGGCGATGCCAATGGCTATATCGGCAATATCGACCTCGACCCCGAGGTCGCCCATACGCTCTCGGCCACCGGCGACTGGCAGGGCGGCGGTGTCTGGCGCCTCAAGGTCACGCCCTATGTCTCTTACGTCGAGGATTTCATCGACGCGGACGATACCGGCCGGCGTTTCGGGCCGGGCAACCAGTTCGTCATCCTGAAGTTCGCCAATCACGATGCCCTGCTCTATGGCGTCGATGTCTCGGGCAGCCTCGCCCTCGCGCGGGGGGCGTCCTTCGGCGACCTCGACCTCTCCGCGGCGGCGGGCTTCGTCCGGGGCGAGAACCGCGACACGGACGACGATCTCTATCGCATCGCCCCGCTCCATGTCCGCCTTGGCCTCGAACACCGGCTGGACGACTGGAGCAACGGCATCGAACTCGTCGCCTCGGCCACCAAGACCGATGTGAACGATGTCCGCCGCGAACAGGAAACCTCGGGCTACGCCCTCGTCAACCTGAAGACCGCCTATCAGTGGCCGGGTGTCCGGCTCGACGCCGGGATCGACAATCTCTTCGACCAGCGCTGGTACGATCCGCTGGCCGGCGTCGATTTCGCCACTTTCAAGCGCGAGGGCGGCACCATCGGCGCGCTCGAAGGCGAAGGCCGTTCCTTCAACATCGGCCTGACCTTCACCTATTGATGCCTGTCCGCTGACACCTTGGGGGCCGTCGTGAAATTGTCTCACGACGGCCCTTGCCTTCCCGCTCAGAAACATGACACTCCGTCACAATCATAACGGGGAGGGACGGAAATGCAGGTCTCCGAATATCTGGCGCAGGACGGCATCGGCCTCGGCCAGCTGGTCAACAAGGGCGAGGTCAAGCCGACCGAATTGCTCGAAATTGCCATCGGCCTCATCGAAAAGCACAACCCGGCCCTGAACGGCGTGGTGCAGAAGGCCTATGACATGGCCCGCAAGGCCGCCGGGGACGGCCTGCCCAAGGGCCCCTTCGCCGGCGTGCCCTTCCTGCTCAAGGACATCAACGCGCTCTGCGTCGGCCTTTCCACCCGTCAGGCCTCGCGCCTGTTCGCCGATGTCGCGGACGATCACGACAGCGAACTGACCACCCGCTACAAGAAGGCGGGCTTCAACATCCTGGCCAAGACCAACGCACCCGAATTCGGCATCCTGCCGACGACGGAATCGCTGTTCTACGGCCCCGCCCGCAACCCCTGGAACACGGATCATTCCACCGGCGGCTCGTCCGGCGGCTCCGCCGCCATGGTCGCTTCGGGCTGCGTCCCCCTCGCCCATGCCAATGACGGCGGCGGCTCGATCCGCATTCCCGCCTCGGCCTGCGGTCTCGTCGGCTTGAAGCCGACGCGGGCGCGCAACCCGCTCGGCCCGGACCTCGGCGATGCCCTCGGCGGCCTTGTCTGCGACCATGTGGTCAGCCGCTCGATGCGTGACACCGCTTATGCGCTCGACGCCACGGCGGGGCCCGATATCGGCGATCCCTATTGGGCGCCGCCGCCGGCCCGGCCCTTCGCCGAGGCGCTGGAAGGCGTGAAGCGGCCCTTGCGCATCGCCGTCGCCAGGACCGACTTCATGGGCAATCCGCTGCACCCGGAATGCGTCGCCGCCATCGACAAGACGGCGAAGACCCTCGAGGGCATGGGCCATCACCTCGACGAGGGGATGCCCGCCGCGCCCGCCGACATGGTCACCCATGCCTTCATGACCCTGTGGACCGCCGGCATGGCCGCGCTTGCCCAGGGCGCCGCGCTGATGGGCGGCAAGATGGCGGGACCGGACACGCTGGAGCCCATGACCCTCGCCCTCGTCGAAGCGGCCAGCAAGACCACGGCCGCCGACTATGTCATCGCCCAGGTCATGCTGCAGCGGATCAGCCGTTTCATCGCCCAGTTCTTCGAGGGTATCGACGTCCTGCTGACCACCACCCTGACCCGGCCGCCGGAGAAGATCGGCTTCTTCGACGTGACCTCGCCCGATTACGTCGGCACCCTGACCAAGGCGGGCGACTATGTGAACACGCCGGTGTTCAACTTCACCGGCCAGCCGGCGATCAGCCTGCCCCTGCACCAGAGCGCGGATGGCCTGCCGGTCGGCGTGCAGATCGTCGGCCGCTTCGGCGCCGAGGACACGCTGATCGGCCTCGGCGCCGATCTCGAACGCGCCTTGCCCTGGGCCGGTCGCAAGCCGCCCATCTGGGGCTGACGGGAGGCCCGGACAAGGCTATAGGAAGGGGCATCATGACCGATAGATTGCCCCTTCCCGTTCACGTCGTCGGCGGCGGCCTCGCCGGCAGCGAAGCCGCCTGGCAGATCGTCAGCCGCGGCGTCCCCGTCATCCTGCACGAGATGCGCCCGGTAAAGCCGACCGACGCCCATGCGACCGACGGCTTCGCCGAGCTTGTCTGCTCCAATTCCTTCCGCTCGGACGATCCGGTCTCGAACGCGGTCGGCCTCCTGCATGAGGAGATGCGCCGCGCCGGCAGCCTGATCCTGCGCGCCGCCGATGCCCACAAGGTGCCGGCGGGCGGCGCCCTCGCCGTCGACCGCGAAGGCTTCTCGGCCGCCGTCACCGCCGCCCTGACCGCCTCCCCCCTCGTCACTGTCCTGCGCGAGGAAGTGCCCGAGCTGCCGCCCGCCGACTGGGGCAACACGATCCTTGCCACCGGGCCGCTGACCTCGCCCGCGCTCGCCGAGGCGATCCGCGCCTTCACCGGCGAAGAATCCCTGTCCTTCTTCGACGCGATCGCCCCCATCGTGCACAAGGATTCGATCGACATGTCGCGCGCCTGGTATCAGTCGCGTTACGACAAGGGCGACGGCGCCGATTACATCAACTGCGCCATGGACCGCGAGCAGTATTACGCCTTCATCGAGGCGCTGCTGGCGGGCGAGAAGACCGATTTCAAGGAATGGGAAAAGAACACGCCCTATTTCGAGGGCTGCCTGCCGATCGAAGTGATGGCGGAACGCGGGCCGGACACCCTGTCCTTCGGTCCGATGAAGCCGGTCGGCCTGACCGATCCGCATAACAACCGGCGCCCCTTCGCCGTCGTTCAGCTGCGCCAGGACAATGCCCTCGGTACGCTCTACAACATGGTCGGTTTCCAGACCAAGCTGAAGCACGGCGAACAGACCCGCATCTTCCGCAGCATTCCCGGTCTCGAGAATGCCTCTTTCGCCCGGCTCGGCGGCTTGCACCGCAACACCTTCATCAACAGCCCGCGCCTGCTCGACGGCAACTTGCGTCTGAAGGCACGGCCGGACCTGCGCTTCGCCGGCCAGGTCACCGGGGTTGAAGGCTATGTCGAAAGCGCGGCCATGGGCCTGATCGCCGGCCGCTTCGCCGCGGCGCAGGCGCTCGGCGAATTGCCCGCCCCGCCCCCGCCGACCACGGCGCTGGGCGCCCTGCTGAACCATGTCACCGGCGGCGCGGACGAAAAGACCTTCCAGCCGATGAACGTCAACTTCGGCCTGTTCCCGCCCATGGAAACCCGGACGAAGAAGGGCGACCGCAAGGCCGCCATGTCCGCCCGGGCGCTGAGCGACCTCGCCGCCTGGCTGGGCGTGGTGCCAGCGGCGGCCTAGCGGCCAGCACACCTCGTCACAAGGCTCCGGCCTGCGCCGGATCGACGACGATAAACATAAGGCGTCATCCCGGCGAAGGCCGGGATGACGCGCCGGACAAGGCTCATTTCAGGATATCGGGCCACAGATCGCGCCAATCCGGATTTTCTGTCTCGATCAGGCGGATTTTCCAGGCGCGACGCCACGATTTAAGGCGCTTCTCACGCTCGATCGCCAGCTGCATGGTCTCGTGGCGCTCAAACCAGACCAGCTTGTCGACGTTTTAGGTACTGGTGAAGCCGGGAGCCGCATGGGTGCGGTGCTCATGGATGCGGCGAACCAGATCATTCGTCGTGCCGACATAAAGCACACCGTCCTTGCGCGTCGCGAGCATATAGACCCTGCCGGCCCATCAGCGCCCCCTCGTCACAAGGCTCCGGCCTGCGCCGGAGCGACGACTTTAAATGAAAGCGTCATCCCGGCGAAGGCCGGGATCTCGCGCCGGAAAAGGCGCCCGGAGGCCATTGTCCGGCCCGCCACCCGCATGGGGGGCTGCCCCAGTCTTTTCATAACCGTGATTATTCGCAGGGTGGCGGGCGTCTAAGGCGCCGTGACAAAGAAAAACAATCAGGGAGGAGAGGTCGAGCCATGACCGCACGAGCCGCCGGACAGCGCGAGGCGACGACGCCTCACGGCATCATCGTCCGCAAGATACCCTTCGCCTTCGACGAAGGGATCGAGCCGATCTGGAACCCGGCACAGCCGGAATGGAGCCATATGGTCAACGGGGCATCCCTGACCATGCCCTATCTCGAGCCTTTCCTGATCCGCACCATGCGCGAGGCCATGGCCCTCGTCGACGATCCGGGCCTGAAGGAAGACGCGCGCGGCTTCATCGGTCAGGAAGGCCAGCACTTCCAGAACCATCGCCGCTACAACGAGATGCTCAAGGCCCGGGGCTATGCCGATCTGGCCGCGGTCGAGGACGAGATGGAGGCCGACTACATACGCTTCCAGAAGAAGTCCCTGCGCTGGCGTCTCGCCTATTCCGCCGGCTTCGAGACCATGACCGTCGGCTTGACCGAATGGCTGATCGGCAACCGGCGCGCCTTCTTCGCCGATGCCGATCCTTCGGTGACCTCGCTCGTCCTGTGGCACATGGTCGAGGAGACCGAGCACAAGACGGCGGCCTTCGATCTTTATCAGGCCGTCTTCGGCGACTATTGGCCCCGCGTCTGGGGCGTGTTCTGCGGCAGCCTTCATGTCATCAAATACAGCCGCAAGGCCTATATCCTGATGCTGGAGAGGGACGGCCGCTGGCGCAATCCGCGCAGCCGGCTGCGAGTCTGGCGCCGGGCGGCGGACATGCTGTGGAATGTCGGCAAGGTGCTCGTCGGCTCCATGCTGCCGGGCCATCACCCCAGCCGCGTCACCGATCCGGACTGGGTCCGGCAATGGGCCGATGCCTATGCCGGCCTGCCCGAGAACCACATTCCGCTGCTCGACACGCGCGACCCGGAAATCCCCGCGCGCTTCGCCTGAACAATGACAAGGAGAAAAGAATTGGCGACGTCACCAGAGCTTTCGAGGCTGCAAAGGGTTCTGATCGGACATGGCGCGCTGCTGCTGTTCACGGCGGGTGTCATCGGCTTCGGCTTTCTGTTCTTCCTGATGGGCAAGATCGCCCTGTGGCCGATCCCCGGCGAGATCGACTACAAGATGCCCGGCACCTATGACGCCTGGCGCATGGCCCATATGGAAGGCATCGCCAACGGCCTCCTGCTGTGGCTGACGGCGGTGGTGCTGCCGCTGCTGCCCTTCGCCTTCAAGGCCCGCAAGCGCATCGCCTATGGCATGATCGTGATCGCCTGGACCATCGTCATTGCCTCGGCCATCGACCCGCTGTTCCCCAACAGCCGGGGCCTGCAGTTCGGCGGCCCGATGACCAACCAGATCGCCTTCTTCCTGTTCTATGTCGGCGTGCTCGGCGCCATGATCGTGCCCGCCCTCATCGCCTATCGCTGCCTGCGGCCCGCGAAAGACGAGGCGGCCGCATTGGAGACGGCGCGCGAGCGCGTGGCGTAAAGCACAAAAAAGCCCGCCCCGGTCGACCGGGGCGGGCTGCTTTCGGATCGGGAGGCTTAGGCCTTCAGGATCGACCGGCCGGCGTAGCGGGCGATGTTGCCCAGCTCTTCCTCGATGCGGATCAGCTGGTTGTATTTCGCCGTGCGGTCCGAACGGGCGAGCGAGCCGGTCTTGATCTGGCCGCAGTTGGTGGCGACGGCGAGGTCGGCGATGGTCGAATCCTCGGTCTCGCCCGAGCGGTGCGACATCACCGCCTTGTAGCCGGCGCGATGCGCCATATCGACCGCTTCCAGCGTCTCGGACAGGGTGCCGATCTGGTTCACCTTGACGAGGATCGCATTGGCGGTGCCCGCCTTGATGCCGTCCGCGAGGCGCTTCGGGTTGGTGACGAAGAGATCGTCGCCGACGAGCTGGACCTTCTTGCCGATGGTCTCGGTCAGCAGATTCCAGCCGGCCCAGTCGTCCTCGGCCATGCCGTCCTCGATCGAGACGATGGGATAGGCTTCGACGAGGCCCTTCCAGTAATCGACCAGGGCGGCCGATTCCAGCACCTTGCCCTCGCCTTCGAGGTGGTATTTGCCGCCCTTGAAGAATTCGGTCGAGGCGGCGTCGAGCGCCAGGGTAACGTCCACGCCCGGCTTGTAACCGGCCTTCTCGATCGCCTTCATGATGAAGTCGAGGGCGGCGACGGTGCCGTTCAGGTTGGGGGCGAAGCCGCCCTCGTCGCCGACGTTGGTCGAGAAACCAGCGGTCTTCAGCTCGGCCTTCAGGCGGTGGAAGATTTCGGCGCCCATACGCACGGCGTCGGCCACGGTCTCGGCGGCCACCGGCTGGATCATGAATTCCTGGATGTCGATCGGATTGTCGGCATGGGCGCCGCCATTGACGATGTTCATCATCGGCACCGGCAGCACGCGGGCGGTCGGGCCGCCGATATAGCGGTACAGCGGCACGCCCTGCTCTTCCGCCGCCGCCTTGGCGATCGCCATGGAAACGCCGAGGATCGCATTGGCGCCGAGGCGGGCCTTGTTCGGGGTGCCGTCCAGCTCGATCATCTGCGCGTCGAGCGACAGCTGGTCTTCCGCGTCCTGACCGGCGAGGGCATCGAAAATCTCGCCGTTCACGGCTTCGACCGCCTGCTGCACGCCCTTGCCCATGTAACGGCTGCCGCCGTCGCGCTTCTCGTTCGCCTCATGGGCGCCCGTCGAGGCGCCCGAGGGCACGGCGGCGCGGCCGAAGGCGCCGGATTCGAGCACCACGTCCACTTCGACGGTCGGGTTGCCGCGGCTGTCCAGAATCTCGCGGGCGTGGATATCGACAATGCCGGTCATCTTGATGGTCCTCGAAATCAGGCTTGCTGTTTTGCGTTATAGGCCTTGGTCAGGCGGTCCAGGTCGACGAGACCGGCCAGGATGCCCTCGATCTTGTCGAGCGGCACCATGTTGGGGCCGTCGGAAGGCGCGCTGTCCGGATTCTCGTGGGTTTCCATGAAGACGCCGGCGACGCCGACCGCGATGGCGGCCCGGGCCAGCGTCGGCACGAAGCGGCGGTCGCCGCCCGAGGTGGTGCCCTGCCCGCCCGGCTGCTGCACCGAATGGGTAGCGTCGAAGATCACCGGGTGCCCGGTCTCGGCCATGATCGGCAGCGAGCGCATGTCGGAGACCAGCGTGTTGTAGCCGAAGGAGGCGCCCCGCTCGCACAGCATCGTGTTCGGATTGCCGGTCGATTCGATCTTGGCGGCGACATTCTTCATGTCCCACGGCGCCAGGAACTGGCCCTTCTTCACGTTGACCGCCTTGCCCGTCTCGCCCGCGGCGATCAGGAGATCGGTCTGCCGGCAGAGGAAGGCCGGGATCTGCAGCACGTCGACCACTTCCGCGACCGGCGCGCATTGGTCGGGCAGATGGACGTCGGTGATCACGGGAAGGCCGAAGCTTTCCTTCACCTCGGCGAAGATCGACAGCGCGGTATCGAGGCCGATGCCACGGTTCGACTTGACCGAAGTGCGGTTGGCCTTGTCGAAGCTCGACTTGTAGATCAGCCCGATGCCGAGGCGACCGGTGATCTCCTTCAGCGCCGCCGCCATCTCGAGGGCGTGCTCGCGCCCTTCCATGGCGCAGGGCCCGGCGATCAGGGTGAAAGGCAGATCGTTGCCGATGGTGAGGTTGCCAACGGCAACATGGCGCGGCGCGGTCATCTGCCTTCTCCTGAGTTGTCAGACCAGACGGGACTGGTCGAGTGCGGCCTTGATGAAGCTGGCGAACAGCGGATGCGGATCGAAGGGCTTCGATTTCAGCTCGGGATGGAACTGCACGCCGACGAACCAGGGATGATCCGGGATCTCGACGATCTCGGGCAACTGGCCATTGGGCGACAGGCCCGAGAACAGCAGTCCGTGCTGTTCGAGCTTCGGCACGTAGTTGATGTTCACTTCGTAGCGGTGACGGTGGCGCTCGCTGATCTGCGTCGTGCCGTAAATCTCCGCCGCGTGCGAGCCGGGCTTCAGCACCGCGTCATAGGCGCCGAGGCGCATGGTGCCGCCGAGGTCGCCCTCCGCCGTGCGGGTTTCCTTCTCGTTGCCGCGCACCCATTCGGTCATCAGGCCGACCACCGCCTCGTCGCAGGGACCGAATTCGGTCGACGAGGCATGGCTGAAGCCGGCGAGATTGCGCGCCGCCTCGATCACCGCGATCTGCATCCCGAAGCAGATGCCGAAATAGGGCACCTTGTGATTGCGGGCGAAATTGGCCGCCGCGATCTTGCCCTCGACCCCGCGATAGCCGAAGCCGCCGGGCACCAGGATACCGTCCACCTCCTCGAGATGGGCGACCGCGTCTTCCTTCTCGAAGGTCTCGGACTCGATCCACTCGAGATTGACCTTCACGTTGTTGGCGATGCCCCCGTGATAGAGGGCTTCGGCCAGCGACTTGTAGGCGTCCTTGAGCCCCGTGTATTTGCCGACGATGGCGATGGTCACCTCGCCCTCGGGCTGGGTCCAGCGGCGGTGAATTTCCTGCCAGCGGGCCAGCGACGGCGCCGGCGCGGTCAGGCCGAAGGCGTCGAGGATGCGGTCGTCGAACTTCTCGGCGTGATAGGAGATTGGCACTTCGTAGATCGAACCGACGTCGAGCGCCTGGATGACGTTCTCGGGCCGGACGTTGCAGAACAGCGCGATCTTCCTGCGCTCGCTCTCCGGCACTTCCCGGTCGCAGCGGCACAGGATGATGTTCGGCTGAATGCCGATCGAGCGCAGCTCCTTCACCGAATGCTGGGTCGGCTTGGTCTTCAGCTCGCCCGCGGACGGGATGTAGGGCACCAGGGTCAGGTGCACATAGACCGCGTGCTGCGGCGGCAGATCGTTGCCGAGCTGACGGATCGCCTCAAGGAACGGCAGGCTCTCGATGTCGCCGACCGTGCCGCCAACCTCGACCAGGACGAAATCCGTGTCGTCCGTGTCGGCGAGGACGAATTCCTTGATCGCGTCGGTGACATGGGGAATCACCTGGACGGTGCCGCCCAGATAATCGCCGCGCCGCTCCTTGGTCAGGATGGTCTGATAGATGCGCCCGGTGGTCACATTGTCGGACCGCCGGGAGGGAACGCCGGTGAAGCGCTCATAATGGCCGAGATCGAGGTCGGTTTCCGCCCCGTCGTCGGTCACATAGACCTCGCCATGCTGATAGGGGCTCATGGTCCCCGGATCGACATTGAGGTAGGGGTCGAGTTTCCTCAAGCGAACGGAAAAACCCCTGGACTGCAGCAGGGCACCGAGTGCCGCCGAGGCCAGACCTTTGCCGAGCGAGGAAACCACGCCGCCGGTGATGAAGATGAACCGCGCCATGGGCGTACAGCATACCAAATGGCGCCGTCGCTACTCAACGACGGCGCGTTGCACCAAGGGTTTCCGTCAGTTAGCCGGGGCCGGGGGAACGGCGTCCGGGGTCGCTGCGGGTGCGGGGGCCGAATCGCCCGCCGCCGGGGCCGGCGCGGCAGGCGCCGCCGGCACGTCGCTGGGCACCAGGGTCGGTGCCTGCTGCTGCTGGATCTGATCGACGATCGAAGAGCCGCTGCTGTGACCCGACGCCATCAGGCTGAGGCCGAGCGAGGTCAGCATGAAGAGGCCAGCCAGGATCGCCGTCGCCCGCGTCAGGAAGTTGGCCGCGCCCCGGGCCGACATGAAGCCGCCGCCGCTGCCGCCGATGCCGAGCGCGCCGCCCTCGGACTTCTGGACGAGAACGACGCCGATCAGGGCGACGGCCAAAATGAGGTGCAGGACAAGCAGATAGGCCATGTCGGTTCCGATAGGATGAAGGTCGGACGGCAAAGCGCCCGTCGTTGAGCCGGTCTCTTACACGTTTGCGACGGTCAATGCCAGTTCCGCGGCGCCGCGCTCCCCTGCGCGGCGCTCATGGCGTGACCGGCGATCAGCGCGCCGCGTCGATGATCGGCAGGAAATCGCCGGCTTTCAGGCTGGCGCCGCCCACCAGCGCGCCATCGACATCCGCCAGTTTCAGGATGACATCGGCATTCGACGGCTTCACCGAGCCGCCGTAGAGCAGGCGGATGCCGCCCGCGACCGCGGCGCCAAGGCGGGCGGCCAGTGCCTTCCGCATGAAACCATGGACCTCGACGATTTCCTCGTTGGTCGGGGTGCGGCCGGTGCCGATGGCCCAGACCGGCTCGTAGGCGACGACCGTGTTGGCGGCGGTCGCCGCATCCGGCACCGAGCCCGAGAGCTGACGGCCGATGACGTCGAGGGTGCGGCCGTCGTCCCGCTCCGCCTCGGTCTCGCCGACGCAGATGATGGCGATCAGCCCGGCGCGCCAGGCCGCCTGCGCCTTGGCATGAACCGTCGCATCGCTTTCGGCGTGATCGGTGCGGCGCTCGCTATGGCCGACGATGACGCAGGTCGCGCCGATATCCTTCAGGCTCTCGGCCGAAATGTCGCCGGTATGGGCGCCGCTCGCCTTGGCATGGCAATCCTGCCCGCCGATCTTCAGGACCGAGCCGGCAACCTGCGCGACCGCGGGCGCGACCAGCGTGGCGGGCGGACAGATCGCGACGTCGATGGCGTCGGCAACCGCGCCCGCCTTGCCGGCGATGGCTTCAAGCTCGGTCAGCGAGGCGATCAGCCCGTTCATCTTCCAGTTGCCGGCAACGAAGGGACGACGGGCCATGGCGATATTCCTGCGCGAGAGTTTCGGGACCGCGTCCCTCTAGCAAAGTGTGGCGGATTGGAAAAGCCGTTACTGGTTGCCCCTGTACCGGCGATACCAGGAAACGAAGGCCGCGACGCCTTCCGCGACCGGGGTCGCGGGCTTGTAGCCGGTCAGGGCGAGCAGCAGATCGGCGGCGGCGAACGTGTCGGTGACGTCGCCCTTCTGCATCGGCAGCATGTTGCGAATGGCCGGTTTGCCCACCGCCGTCTCGATCGCCTCGACGAAATCCATCAGCGGCACCGGCTGGCCGCCACCGACGTTGACGACCCGGAACGGCGCCACCGGACTGAGGGAATCGTCGTCGCTGACCACGGTCCCGTCGGCGGGCGGGATGCAGGGCACGAGGCGGACCATGGCCTCGACCAGATCGCCGACATAAGTGAAGTCGCGCGACATGCGGCCTTCACCGTAAATGTCGATGGGACGGTCGTTCAGAATGCCGTCGACGAATTTGAACAGCGCCATGTCCGGCCGGCCCCAGGGGCCGTAGACGGTGAAGAAGCGCAGGGCCGTCGTCGGGATCTGCCACAGATGGGCATAGGAATGCGCCATCAGCTCCGTCGCCTTCTTGGTCGCGGCGTAGAGCGTCAGCGGATGATCGGTCAGATGGGTCTCGCGGAACGGCATCTCGCGGTTGCCGCCATAGGCGGAACTGGTCGAGGCCATGATGAAATGGCGCGGCTTCAGCTCGCGCGCCGCTTCCATCACGTTGAAGGTGCCGACCAGGTTGCTGTCGACATAGGCCCGCGGGTTCTCGAGGCTGTAGCGCACCCCCGCCTGGGCGGCGAAATGGAAGATCACGTCTGGCGCGGCTTCGCGGGCATAGTCGAGCAGGCGCCCGCCCTCCTCCAGCATCATCGTCTCGAAGCGATAGCGGGGCGATTCGGCGAGGACCGCGTTCCGCGCTTCCTTCAGGCGCAGGTCGTAATAGGGCGTCATGCCGTCGAGGCCGAAGACGTCGTGCCCATCGGCCAGCAGACGCTGGGCCAGATGGAAGCCGATGAAGCCCGCCGTACCCGTGATCAGAAAGCGCATGACCGATTCCCCGCCCGAAGCTGCGACAGGCAGCCGCCAAAACTTGCGACCGTCAAGCCCCGCCCCTATCATGCGCCGCCCGCAGGTCAGGCGGGCCGCCTGAAGGAACACGGTTTATCATGCTCCAGTCCCTACGAAAGGGCGCGTCGACCTGGGTCGTCCGCGTCTTCCTCGGCATTCTCATGGTCAGTTTCGGCATCGGCATCTGGCAGGGCAACAGCCTGTTCCAGAGCGGGCGGGACACGACCGTGGCCGAAGTGGGCGAGACGGAGATCCCCGCCCAGGCGTTCCAGATCGCCTTCGACCGCGAAGTGCGCCAGCTGCAGAGCCAGTTCGGCGGCAGCTTCACCCGGGATCAGGCGCTGGCCTTCAATGTCCAGGGCGCCGTGCTCTCCCAGCTGCTCTCGGACGCGACCGTATCGGAAGCCGCGCGCCAGTTCGACCTGCGCGCGCCGAAAAGCCTGATCGCCCGGGAAATCGCCGCGATCCCGGCGTTCCAGGATATTTCCGGCAAGTTCGACGCCAGCCGATTCGCCCAGGTGCTGTATCAGGCCGGCATGAACGAGGCGATGCTGACCGATCAGGTCGGGCGCGAAATGCTGCGCGCCCAGCTGTTCGGTCCCGCCATTGGCGGATCCCGCACCCCGACAGCGGTCGCCGAGACCCTGTACCGCTATCGCAACGAGCGCCGTTCCATCGACTATTTCGCAGTGACGCCGAAGGCGGCGGGTGAAATCCCGGCGCCCGACGCGGCGGCGGCCGAAGCCTATTATCAGGCCAATCCCGCCCGCTTCACCGCGCCCGAATATCGGGGCGTCACCATCCTGTCGATCGAGCCGGCCGATGTCGCCAAGACGATGGAGCCGACCGAACAGGCGATCGCCGAGGCCTATGAGGAACGCCTCGCCGAATTCGGCACCGAGGAAACCCGCGAAGTCGCCCAGATCGTGCTGCCGACCAAGGAGGAGGCCGATGCCGCCCTCGCCCGGCTAACGAAGGGCGACGTCTTCGCCACCGTCGCCAAGGAGGCTGCCGGCAGCGAGGAAGCTGATACCAAGCTCGGCACCCTGAAGAAGGCCGACCTGCCCGCCCCGCTCGGCGACGCGGTCTTCGCCGCCGCCGACGGCGCCTATGGCGGCCCGGTCGAGACGCCGCTGGGCTGGCATGTCTTCTGGATCGAGAAGGTCAATGCCGGCAAGGTCACCCCCCTCGCCGACGTGCACGACAAGCTGCGCGACGCCCTCGCCCTCGAAGAGGCGATGGGGCAGGTCGCGGGCATCAGCAAATCGCTGCAGGATGCCCTCGCCGGTGGCGCTACCCTCGAGGAAGCGGGCCAGAGCCTGAACCTGCCAGTGATCAAGATCGCCGCCATGGACGCGAAAGGCCTCGATCCGGAAGGCAAGCCAGTGACCTTGCCGGCCGCGGACGGCCTGATGCAGAACCTGTTCCAGGCCGAGACCGGGCGAGACGGCGAGATCATGGACACGGCCGCCGGCGGCTATCTGGTCGCCCGCGTCGACGCGGTGACGCCCGCCGCGCTCAAGGCGCTCGATGCGGTGAAGGCCGAGGTGATTGCCGGCTGGCAGGCCGACGAGCGCAAGAAGCGCCAGCAGGCGCTGGCGGAGAAGCTGGCGGCGGACATCGACAGTGGCAAGCCGGTCGAGGCCCTGGCGGCCAGCGTCGGCACGACGATCGGCACCGTCGGTCCCGGCCTTCGCGCCAACGATCCCATCTTCAACGCCCTGCCGCCCGATCTGGTGAAAAGCCTGTTCGGCAAGGAACAGGGCAAGGCGGCGACCGCAGCGGCCATCAATGGCGAGGACATCGTCGTCGGCGCCGTTCGCGCCATCGAGACGGCGGACCCCGCGGCCGACGCCGATGGCGTGAAGGCCGTCGCCGACAAGCTGAAGCCCGATTTCGCTGGCGATCTTGCCGCCGTCTTCGAATCCGACCTGCGGCGGCGCTATGGCGTCTCCGTCCACGAAACCGTTTTCAACAGCCTGCTCGGCCAGACCACGCCATGACGATCCAGCCCGATTTCGACACCTTCCGCGACGCTTACGAACAGGGCAAGCCGCAGGTCGTCTGGACGACGCTGGTCGCCGACCTGGAAACGCCGGTCTCGGCCATGCTGAAGCTGACGGACGGGGAGCCCTACCGCTTCCTGTTCGAATCGGTCGAGGGCGGCGCCACCCGCGCCCGCTACTCGATCATCGGCCTGAAGCCCGACATCATCTGGCGCGCCCGGGGGAATCAGGCGGAAATCAACCGTATCGCCCGCGCCGACCGCCACAAGTTCCGGCCCTGCCCGGGCGACACGCTGTCGTCGCTGCGTGCCCTGATCGCCGAATCGCGCATCGACCTGCCGCACGAGCTGCCGCCCATGGCGTCCGGCCTCTACGGCTATTTCGGTTACGAGATGGTGCGCCTGGTCGAGACCAAGGTGCCGTCGGCCAATCCCGACAATCTCGGCATTCCCGACGCGCTGTTCATCCGGCCGTCGATCATGGCGATCTTCGATTCGGTGAAGGATGTCGTCACCGTCGTCTCGCCTGCGTGGGTCGAATCCGGGGTCGACGCCCGCGCCGCCTATAATCGCGCGGCCGAGCGTATCGCCGACACGGTTGCCGATTTCGAGCGCGACCTGCCGGTGACCCGTAGCGACGCAGGCGTTCAGCACAAGATCACCCAGCCGCAGTCGAACATGAGCCGGGGCGACTATCACGCGATGGTGGCCAAGGCGAAGGAATATATCGCGGCTGGCGACATCTTCCAGGTGGTGCCCAGCCAGCGTTTCCGCCTGCCCTTCGCGCTGCCGCCCATCGCGCTCTATCGCTCGCTGCGCCGGCTGAATCCGTCGCCCTTCATGTTCTATCTCGACCTTGACGGCTTCTCCATCGTCGGCTCCAGCCCGGAAATCCTCGTCCGCCTGCGCGACGGCCGGGTGACGATCCGCCCCATCGCCGGTACCCGGCCGCGCGGCATCACCGAAGACCAGGACATCGCCCTCGAGAAGGATCTGCTGAACGATCCGAAGGAGCTGGCCGAGCACCTGATGCTGCTCGACCTCGGGCGCAACGACGTCGGGCGCGTCGCCAAGGTCGGCACCGTCAAGGTCACCCAGCGCAACGTGATCGAGCGGTACAGCCATGTGATGCACATCGTCTCGAACGTCGAAGGCGAGATCGACCCGCGCCATGACGCGGTCGACGCCCTGCTGGCCGGTTTCCCGGCGGGCACGGTCTCGGGCGCGCCCAAGGTCCGGGCGATGGAGATCATCGACGAGCTGGAGCCGGAGAAGCGCAATCTCTATGCCGGCGGTGTCGGCTATTTCTCGGCCAATGGCTCGATGGATACCTGCATCGCGCTGCGCACCGCGGTCGTGAAGGATGGCACGCTGGTGGTTCAGGCCGGGGGCGGCGTCGTCCTCGACAGCGATCCGGAAGCCGAATATCAGGAAAGCTGCAACAAGGCGCGGGCGGTCATCCGCGCGGCCGAGGAGGCAATTCGCTTCGCTTCCCGGGACCGGCAGTAGTCCCCGCGGCGGCCCCGGCCGCCGCCGCCGTCGGCAGGTCGAGGCCGGAGCGCCGGGCGATCACGGTCGAGACCGGCACGAAGACGATCCCGCGGGCCTGGGCCTGCGGGATGAACCGCGCGAGGGCCTCGATGGTTGCCTCATGCGGGTGGCCGATGGCGATGGCGGTGCCCTTGTCCCGCGCCCGCCGCTCGGCCAGGACCAGCTGCGCCTCGATGGCGTTGGCGCCGATCTCATTGTCCAGGAAGACATCGCGGGAGGCCGTGGGCAGGCCCGCTTCCTTGGCCTTTTCCTCGCCGACGCTGCCGGCCGCGGTGCGCGAATCGAGGAACAACAGGCCCCTCGCCTTCAGCTCGGCCATGACGACCGCCATGCCCGCGGCATCGGCCGAAAAGCGGCTGCCCATGTGATTGTTGATGCCAACGAACCCGTCGTGCCGGTCGAGCTGCCAGCGCAGCCTTGCCCGGATTTCCGCCGGTGACAGGCCAAGCGTCAGCGCCTTCGGCCCCGGATCGGCATTGCCCTCCGGCTGCATCGGGACATGGACCAGCAGCTCATGGCCGCCCGCCCGCGCCTTGCGGGCGAAATCGGCCATGTTGTCGGCATAGCCCATGATCGAGAAGGTGACCCCGGCATCGAGCGCCAGCAGGCTGTCCAGCTCGCGCTTGGTCACGCCGACATCGTCGATGACGATGGCGATCACCGGCTTCTTGCCCAGTTGGGCCGGCGGCGCCATGGCGAAGCGCTGCCAGGCCGGGCGGCTGTCATAGGCCTGTTCCTCGGCCGCGACCGGCGGCGGCGGCGGCACGGCGGCGATATCGGCCGGCCGCTCCACCGGGCGGGCGGTCACCCTGGGCGCGCTGTCGACGGCATCGGTCGGCGACGACGGACGAACCGGGGCAACGGGCGCCGGATCGCGGGCGGCGATCGGCTGGATCGAGGGCATCCGCTCGTCCATCGCGCGCATCAGCAGGAAACCGACCGCGACGGCGACGACGACGGCCCAGCCGCCGACGATGGCCCGGCGCACGGCACGATTGCCGAGCACGCCGCCCCGGCGCCGGCCGCTGCCTTTCCGCCGGCCTGCCGGCCGCTTTGTCTTGCCCTTGCTGCTCGCCATTGCCTTCGATTCGCTGAAGATCAGCATTGATAGGGCCACGATTGGCGCCGGTCGACAATGCCGTGGGGCCGCCAGACGCTTGCGGCCCTTGACGGGGACGACGGCAGGCGGTTGGATCGCCCTTCCCGCCGCGATGGTTGCGGCGGCCGTACAATGCTGGACAGGCCCGATGATTGCGCTGATCGACAACTACGACAGCTTTACCTACAACCTCTACCACTTTCTGGGCGAGCTGGGGGCGAAGGTCGAGGTCTGGCGCAACGACGCGATCACCGTCGACGAGCTGGAGGCCCAGAAGCCCCGCGCCATCGTGCTCTCGCCCGGGCCCTGCGATCCGGACCGGGCCGGCATCTGCCTCGACGTCGTGCGTCGCCTCGGCCACAAGATCCCGATTCTCGGCGTCTGCCTCGGCCATCAGACCATCGGCCAGGCCTATGGCGGCACGGTCGAGCGCGCGCCCCTGCCCCTGCACGGCAAGATCAGCGCCATCCACCACCGAAACAAGTCGGTGTTCCAGGGCCTGCCCACACCCTTCAGGGCGACTCGCTATCACAGCCTGATCGTCGCCCGGGAGAACATGCCGGAAGACCTCGACGTGACGGCCGAGACCGAGGACGGCCTCGCCATGGGCATCGCCCACCGGGTCCACCCGGTGCATGGCGTGCAGTTCCACCCGGAAAGCATCGCCAGCGAGCACGGCATGGTGCTGCTGGAGAATTTCCTCGGCCTCGCCAATGCCCTGCCCGGCAATCAGCGCAAGATGCGGGCGCCCACGACGACCGCCTTCAAGTCGATCCTCGGCGAGGTCGCGGGGGGCCAGCCGCTGTCGCGCCAGAAGGCCCGCGATGCCTTCGACCTGATGATGTCGGGCGATGCCAGCAACGCCCAGATCGGCGCCTTCCTGATGGCGCTGCGCATCCGGGGCGAGACGGTGGACGAACTCGCGGCGGGCGTCGAGACCATGCGCGCCAAGATGCTGAAGGTCGAGGCGCCGGCCGGCGCCATCGACGTCTGCGGCACCGGCGGCGACGGCGCCGGCACCTGGAACATCTCGAGCGCGACCAGCTTCGTCCTCGCCGGGCTCGGCGTGCCGGTCGCCAAGCACGGCAACCGCGCCCTCTCCTCCCGCTCCGGCTCGGCCGAGGTGCTGGCGGGGCTGGGCGTGAAGCTCGACCTGTCGCCCGCGCAGATTTCGCGCTGCATCTCGAAGGCCGGCATCGGCTTCATGTTCGCGCCCAATCACCACAGCGCCATGCGCTTCGTCGGCCCGGTCCGGACCGAACTCGGCACCCGCACGCTGTTCAACCTGCTTGGCCCCCTGTCCAACCCCGCCGGGGTGAAGCGCCAGCTGCTCGGCGTGTTCTCGCCCGCCTGGGTGCGGCCGATCGCCGAAGTGCTGAAGGTCGTCGGCACCGAGAAGGCCTGGGTCGTCCACGGCAGCGACGGTCTCGACGAAATCACCACGACGGGGCCGACCCATGTCGCCGAACTCGGCACCGACGGCACGATCCGCGAATTCGAGATCACGCCCGAGGCCGCCGGCCTGCCCCGGGTCGATGCATCGGAACTGAAGGGCGGCGATCCGCAGGCGAATACTTTCGCCATGCGGGCGCTGTTCGATGGCGTGAAGAATGCCTATCGCGATGTCGTCTGCCTGAATGCCGCCGCCGGCCTGATGGTCGCCGACAAGGCTTCGAGCCTGAAGGAAGGCGTCGCGCTGGCGCAAGGCTGCATCGACGACGGACGGGCGAAGAAGGCGGTCGAAACCCTGGTGAAGGTCTCGAACAAGCCATGAGCGACACTCTCGCCCGCATCTGCGCCTACAAGCGCGAGGAAGTGGCGGCCGCGAAGGCCAAGTCCAGCCTCGCCGAGCTGGAAGCCCGCGCCCGCGCGGCCAGCGCGCCCCGGGGCTTCGCCCGCGCCCTGACCGCGGCCCATCAGGACAAGCGTTTCGCCCTCATCGCCGAGGTGAAGAAGGCGAGTCCGTCCAAGGGCCTGATCCGCGCCGATTTCGATCCGGCAACGCTCGCCCGCGCTTACGAGGCCGGTGGCGCCGCCTGCCTGTCGGTACTGACCGACACGCCGTCCTTCCAGGGCCAGCACGAATATCTGACGCAGGCGCGGGAGGCGGTATCGCTGCCCGCGTTGCGCAAGGATTTCATGGTCGACCTCTGGCAGGTGCCGGAGGCAAGGGCGCTGGGCGCCGACTGCATCCTCGTCATCATGGCCGCGCTCGACGATGGTCTGGCCCGCGAGCTGGTCGATGCCGCCCATGGCTGGGGCATGGACAGCCTGATCGAGGTGCATGACGCCGAGGAACTGGAGCGGGCGCTGAAACTGCCGTCCCGTCTGATCGGCATCAACAACCGCAATCTCAAGACCCTGAAGGTCGATCTCGCCACCGCCGAGACGCTGGCCCCGCGCGTGCCGCGCGACCGCATCTGCGTCGGCGAAAGCGGTCTGGAGAGTCATGCCGACCTGCAGCGCCTCGCCGCCGTCGGGGTGAAGACGTTCCTCGTCGGCGAATCCCTGATGCGCCAGCAGGATGTGACCGCCGCCACCCGCCGCCTGCTCGGCACCGAGGCGGCGTGAGCGCGCTTTCCCATATCGACGAAAACGGCCGGGCCGCCATGGTCGACGTCTCGGCCAAGGGGGAGACGGCGCGCAGCGCGACCGCCCGCGGCCTCGTCACCATGAAGCCCGAAGTCCTCGCCCTTGTCGCCGCCGGCGGCCTGCCCAAGGGCGACGTGCTGGCGACGGCGCGGATCGCCGGCATCATGGCGGCGAAACGGGTCGACACGCTGATCCCGCTCTGCCACGGCCTGCCCATCTCCTTCGTCGGCATCGACTTCGCGCTGGACGCCGGGGCCGGCACCGTCACGATCACCGCGACGGCGAAGACGACGGCGAAGACAGGGGTCGAGATGGAAGCCCTGACCGCCGCCAGCATCGCCGCCCTGACCATCTACGACATGGCCAAGGCCGCCGATAAGGGCATCGTCATTTCCGACCTTCGCCTGCTCGCCAAATCGGGCGGCAAATCCGGGGACTGGACCGCGCCATGATCCCGGTCGAGGACGCCCTCGCCCGCATCACGGCGGCGCTTTCGCCCCTGCCGGCGGAAATCGTTCCGCTTTCGGGCGCGCTCGGCCGGGTGCTGGCAGCGCCGGTCGCCGCCCGCCGCACCCAGCCGCCGGTGCCGGTTTCCGCCATGGACGGCTGGGCCGTGCGGGCCGAGGACGTGACGGAAACGCCCGTCGCCCTCGACATCGTCGGCGAGGCGCCGGCCGGTCTCGGCTTCAAGGGCAGGGTCGATGTCGGCGAGGCTGTCCGCATCTTCACCGGCGCGCCCATCCCCGAGGGGGCCGACGCCGTCGTCATCCAGGAAAACTCGACCGTCTGCGACCGAAGGGTGACCCTGACCGCGAAGACCTGGCCCGGCCAGTTCATTCGCCCCCTCGGCCTCGACTTCTCGGCCGGCGAGGAATTGCTGCCCGCCGGGCGGACGCTGTCCTTCCGCGATGTCGCCCTGCTGGCCGCGGCCGATGTTCCCGATGTCGCCGTCGTGCGGCGGCCGCGCGTCGCCGTGCTCGCCACCGGCGACGAACTGGTGCCGCCAGGCGCCCACCGCGGCCCGGCCCAGATCGTCGATGCCGCGCGCCCTGCCCTCGTCGCCTTCATCCGCGAGAAGGGCGGCATCGCCCTCGACCTTGGCATCGCCCGGGACCGGGAGGACGATATCCTCGAGAAGGCATCGGGCGCCGTCGACGCCGACCTGCTGGTCACGCTGGGCGGAGCTTCGGTCGGCGACCGCGATCTCGTCGCCCGCGTCCTCGCCGGGGGCGGCGCCGATCTCGACTTCTGGAAGATCGCGATGCGCCCGGGCAAGCCGCTGATGTTCGGCCGCTTCGGCGCGACGCCCCTGCTCGGCCTGCCGGGCAATCCGGTGTCCGCCCTCGTCTGCGCCCTCCTCTTCCTCGGTCCGGCCATCGACCGCCTGTCGGGCCGGCCAAGCCTGCAGGCGTCCTGCATCCCGATGCGCCTCGCCACCCCGATCGGGGCAAACGATCGCCGCCAGGACTACATCCGTGCGACGGTCGAGCCGGGCGCCGATGGCATTCCCGTCGCCCGGCCGGCCCCGGTGCAGGATTCCTCGCAGCTGCGCACCTTCGCGGGCGCGCAGGCCCTGATCGTCCGTCCGCCCCTGGCACCCGCCGTCGAGGCGGGGGGCATCGTCGATGCCCTTCCGCTCGACCTGTAACGAAGGCTGATCATGCGTACCGAGCTCTACCCCGAGATCGACCCCGTGCTGTCGGGCTTCCTCGACACCGGCGATGGCCATTCCCTCTATTGGGAGGTCTCGGGCAATGTGCGCGGCCTGCCTGTCGTCTTCGTCCATGGCGGCCCCGGCGCCGGGGCGAAACCGGTGCACCGGCGTTTCTTCGATCCCGAGACCTATTGCATCGTCGTCTTCGACCAGCGCGGCGCCGGCCGCTCCAAGCCGCTCGGCTCGACCGCGGGCAACACGACGCAGAACCTCGTCGCCGACATGGAGCGCCTGCGCGAGCATCTGCGCATCGACCGCTGGGTGGTCTTCGGTGGCAGCTGGGGCTCGACCCTCGGCCTTGCCTATGCGCAGGCTCATGCGGACCGGGTCGTCGGCCTCATCCTGCGCGGCATCTTCCTGTGCCGGCCGAGCGAAATTCAGTGGTTCCTCTATGGTATGCGGGAAGTTTTCCCCGAGAACTGGCGCGCCTTCGCCGGTTTCCTGCCGGAAGATGAACGCGGCGACCTGCTCGCCCATTACCACCGCCGTCTGGTCGATCCCGACCCGGCCGTGCATATGCCCGCCGCCCGCAGCTGGAGCACCTATGAAGGTTCCTGCTCGACCCTGCTGCCCAGCCCCGCCGTGGTCCAGGGTTTCGCGGATGACGTGACCGCCCTCGGCCTCGCCCGGATCGAGGCGCATTATTTCATCAACGACAGTTTCCTGCGCCCGAACCAGCTGATCGAGGATGTGGAGCGTATCCGACATATTCCGGCGGTGATCGTGCAGGGCCGCTATGACATGGTCTGCCCCATCCGCTCGGCCGACGATCTGCATCAGGCCTGGCCCGAGGCGGTCTATCAGATCGTGCCCGATGCCGGCCATAATGCCTTCGAGCCCGGCGTGCGCGCCGCCCTCGTCGCCGCCTGCGAGAAATTCAAGAAACTGTCGGCTTGACGGGCCGGGGGAACCAAAATAGAACATCTCAGGTGTTCCTTTTATGTTCCCAAGGCGATTCTGACGGGGGGCGAAGACGTGCTGACCAAGAAGCAATATGAATTGCTCGTCTTTATCGACGCCCGTCTGCGGGAAAAGGGTGTGTCACCGTCCTTCGACGAGATGAAGGACGCACTGAACCTGAAATCGAAATCGGGCGTGCACCGCCTGATCACCGCGCTGGAGGAACGGGGCTTCATCCGTCGCCTCGCCCATCGCGCCCGCGCCCTTGAAGTGCTGCGTCTGCCCGATCCGATCAAGGCGCCCCGCGCCCCGCGCATCGCGACGTCGGAAGGCAAGGTGATCACCGGCACCTTCTCGACCCCGCTGCCCGCCGCCCGCACGGACGAGAGTCTGGCCGCCGTCTCGCTGCCGCTGCATGGCAAGATCGCAGCCGGCACGCCGATCGAGGCCCTGTCGGATAATTCGCGCAGCGTGACCGTGCCCGCCACCATGCTGGGCCGGGGCGAGCATTACGCCCTCGAGGTTCAGGGCGATTCCATGATCGAGGCCGGCATCAACGATGGTGACATCGTCATCATCCGCCAGACCGACACGGCGGAGAATGGCACTATCGTCGTCGCGCTGATCGACGATGCCGAGGCGACGCTGAAACGCCTGCGCCGCAAGGGCAATACCATCGCCCTCGAACCCGCCAACGCCGCCTATGAAACGCGCATCTTCGGGCCCGACCGGGTGAAGGTGCAGGGCCGGCTGGTCGGCCTGTTCCGCCGCTATCACTGAGCCGTCGGCGCGCTCCGCGCCCAGTAGGCCGGGGTCCAGGGCCGCAGGCCCCGCCCTGCTTCCACCGACCGGGTTTCGCCGTCCACCGCGACGGTGAGGACACCGCTGCCCGCGAGATCGTTCCCGGTCAGGACGAGGCTGTTCGCCGGGCAATCCAGGGCTTCGTCCTTCAACTGGATGACGACGGCGGTGCAGGCGGGTGCTTCCGTCGCCCTCGATGAAGCCACCGTGACTTCGCCTCCTGTTCCCAGCTTCAGGGTGCAGATGCCCCGGCGGCAGACGTCGCGCGCCGGCAGGATATCGGGCGCCGGCAGGCCCAGGCGCTCGGCCCATTGCTCGACGACGAAACGGGGGCTGGCCGGCGGCAGCGCCAGAAGCCGGCCGCCGACCGGCGCCGCCACCGCCCGCCCCTCGCCATGAATGAGAAGAAGCGGGGTCTGCATCGTCCCCGCCAGCCACAGCGCGAACCCGGCCGCGATCAGGGGCAGGCCCGACAGGCGAAAGCCGCCGCGCCACAGGCAGAGGCAGAGACCACCGAGGACAAAGAGCAGCAAAGCCCCCTGCCCCATGGCCGGCACCGCCATCGCCGCGCCCGGCAGGGGCTCGATGGCGATGGCAAGGTCGTCGACCAGCCTTATGCCGAAACCGAGCACGGCGAGCGCCGGAGCCTCCAGCCCGAGGGGCGCGAGCACGGCGGTCGCGACCGCGGCGGGCATGATGACGAAGCCGGTCACCGGAATCGCCAACAGATTGGCGGCGAGGCCATAGACCGATAAACGGCCGAAATGGGCGATGGCGAAGGGTGCGGTCGCCAGCGTCGCGATAACGCTGGAAGCAAGGATACCGCCGAGCGCCAGCAGACCCCGGCGCAGCCAGCCGCCACCCGCGCGCCAACTCGCGACCCGCGTCCGCGCCGCCTCGTAAGCCGCGACAAGGGCGGTGACCGAGGCGAAGGACATGCCGAAGCCGGGCGCGGTCAGGCTCTCCGGCTCGATCAGCAGGACGATGGCGGCGGCGATGGCGACGAGGCGCAGGGTGATGGCCAGGCGGTCGACCAGCACGGCGAAGAGGACGATCCCGGTCATGATGAAGGAGCGCTGCGCCGGCACATCCATGCCCGCGACCACCATATAGGCCCCGGCGCTGAGGATGGCCGCCGCCGCCGCCCATTTCTTCACGGGAAAGCGCAGCGACAGGAAGGGCACCGCCGCCAGCAGCAGGCGCAGGCTGAACAGGATGACCCCGGCGGCAAGACCGATATGAAGGCCCGAGATCGAGAGGATGTGAGAAATGCCCGCCGCCCGCCAGCGCGCCTCCACCGCCTCGGGCACGGCGCCGCGCAGGCCCAGCATCAGGGCGGCGGCGATGCCCCCCTCCGGCGCCGGCATCGCCAGCACCAGCCCGTCCGCCGCCCGCTGGCGCCAGGCGTCGAGGCCGCCGGCCGACCCGGCGAGGAGCTGCGGCGCCGCCGTGGCATAGCCGACGGCACCGATGCCGTCGAACCACAGATTGCGGCCGTAATCCGGGGCACCGGGCATCACCGGACCGGGCGGGGGCAACAGAATGCCGGTGAAGCGGATGCGGGCGCCGGGGGGAAACGGCGCCGCCAACATGTCGGGATCGAAGGTGACCCGGATGCGCCGGGGCAGCGGCGCATGTCCATCGCCGCCCAGGATATCGCCCAGCACCGCCCGCGGCCGCTCTCCCGGCCGGGCCTCCATTTCATGGACCCGGGCCTCGAGTTCGAGGGGGGCGAGACGCTGGGCGAGGACCGATGTGCCGACGCGTTCGGCACGCCATTTGGCCGCGCCGAAACCGAGGCTCAGCGCCAACAGGGCCAGAAGCACGACCGCCAGCCCCTTGTGCCGGCGAAGCCCCACATAGGCGGCGCCAAAGACCAGCGCCGGCAATGCCGAAGCCAGCGGTGAAGGCTCCACCGGCAGGGCGAAATAAAGCGCGATGCCCGCGCCGATGCCGACCGGCAGCCACAGGAACCAGCGGTCGCGCATCCCGACCAGGGGATCGAGCAGGGCGACAGCGGGATTGAGCGCGAATTTCAAGAGGCCGGCCCTGCGGAATGCGACTATCGACGCATGGTATCAAGCCCTTAACGGGGTGTGATCAGGCAATTCGCCATGGTAAGAAGCGGGAGTCGAAATTCAGCTTCAGTCGGTCATGTCCTCCATCATCACGCGCTTCGCCCCCTCGCCCACCGGTTACCTGCATATCGGCGGGGCGCGGACGGCCCTGTTCAACTGGCTGTTCGCCCGCCACTTCGGCGGCACCTTCCGCCTGCGCATCGAAGATACCGACCGGCAACGCTCGACCGATGATGCGATCGAAAAGATTTTCGAGGGGATGCGCTGGCTCGGCCTCGATTGGGACGGCGATGTCGTGCACCAGTTCGCCCGCGCCCCGCTCCATGCCGCGCAGGCGCAGCGCCTGATCGCCGAGGACAAGGCCTATTACTGCTATTGCACGCCCGAAGAGCTGACCGCGATGCGCGAGGATGCCAAGGCGAAGGGTCTGCCGCCGCGCTACAACGGCTATTGGCGCGATCGCGATCCGGCGGAGGCCCCGGCCGGCGTGAAGCCCACGGTGCGCCTGAAGGCCCCGCGCGAGGGCGAGACGGTGATCGGGGACCTTGTCCAGGGCGAGGTCCGCTTCCCCAATACCGAACTCGACGACATGATCCTGCTGCGCTCGGACGGCACGCCGACCTACATGCTGTCGGTCGTGGTCGATGATCACGACATGAACATCACCCATGTCATTCGCGGCGACGACCACCTGACCAACACCGCGCGTCAGACCCAGCTTTATCTTGCCCTCGGCTGGGATGTGCCGGCCTTCGCCCATATCCCGCTGATCCATGGCCCCGACGGCGCCAAACTGTCCAAGCGGCACGGCGCCCTTGGCGTCGATGCCTATCGCGACCTTGGCTATCTGCCGGAAGCCATGCGCAACTATCTGCTCCGCCTCGGCTGGAGCCATGGCGACGACGAGACCATCTCGACCGAGCAGGCGATCGAATGGTTCGGGCTGGAGAGCGTCGGCCGCTCGCCCGCGCGTTTCGATTTCGCCAAGCTCGACAATCTGAACGGCCATTACCTGCGCGTCGCCGACAACACCCGCCTCGCCGGGCTCGTCGCCGCCGATCTCGCCAAGGCCGGGATCGAGGTCGACGCCACGGGCCTCGATCGAATCGCGAAGGCCATGGACGGTTTGAAGGCGCGTGCCAAGACCCTGGTGCAACTGACTGATTCTGCTCGCTTCCTTGTCTCGAAACGGCCTCTCGCCCTTGATGCCAGGGCGGAGAAGATCCTGTCGGTCGATGGCAAGGACAAGCTCGCCGCGCTTCGCGCCGCCGTCGCCGATCTCGACAGTTTCTCGGCCGCCCAGATCGAGGGCGCGGCCAGGGCGATGGCGGAGGCGGCGGGCGCCAAGCTCGGCGATTTCGCCCAGCCTTTGCGCGCCGCCCTCAGCGGCTCCAATGTCTCGCCGCCTATTTTCGAGGTGGCGGAAATCCTCGGCCGGGTCGAAAGCCTCGGCCGGATCGACGATGCCCTGGGGCGTTAGGAGTCATGCGCCCGCCGATGACTTGAAAAGATGCATCTCGGCCACGTCAGCCCTATTCGTGCCGAAAAGCTTCGCAGTATAATAGGGCCGAATTCAACCGAAGGGTTCGGGACCGCTCCCCCCAACGCCGGTCCCGCTCTCGTCAATCCCCAGTCAGAACGCGCTAGACGGAGTGCAGCGAATGGCCGAACGGACCTCAGTAACCCTGAATGATGGTGGCACTACGATCGCGTTGCCCTTGATGGAGGGGACGGTCGGCCCCAAGGTCATCGACATCCGCAAGCTCTACGCGGAAACCGGTCACTTTACCTATGACCCGGGCTTTACCTCGACCGCGTCCTGCGAATCCAAGATCACCTATATCGACGGCGACGAAGGCGTGCTGCTCTATCGCGGCTATTCGATCGACGAACTGGCGGACAAGAGCGACTTTCCCGAAGTCTGCTATCTGCTGCTGAACGGCGAACTGCCGACGGGCGCGCAGAAGGAAAAGTTCCTGCGCTCCATCACCTATCACACGATGGTGCATGAGCAGCTGTCGATGTTCTTCCGCGGCTTCCGCCGCGATGCGCATCCGATGGCGGTGATCTGCGGCGTGGTCGGCGCGCTCTCGGCCTTCTACCACGACTCGACCGACATCAACGACCCGCACCAGCGGCTGGTCGCCAGCCACCGCCTGATCGCCAAAATGCCGACGATCATCGCCATGGCCTATAAGTATTCGATCGGCCAGCCCTTCATGTATCCGCGGAACGATCTCGATTATTGCGAGAACTTCCTCTACATGACCTTCGGCGTGCCCTGCGAGCCTTACAAGGTCTCGCCCATTCTCGCCAACGCGCTCGACAAGATCTTCATCCTGCACGCGGATCACGAGCAGAATGCCTCGACCTCGACCGTGCGTCTCGCCGGCTCGTCGGGTGCCAATCCCTTCGCCTGTATCGCCGCCGGCATCGCCTGCCTGTGGGGGCCCGCCCATGGCGGCGCCAATGAAGCCGCGCTGAACATGCTGCAGCAGATCGGCACGCCGGACCGCATCCCCGAGTATATCGCCAAGGCGAAGGACAAGAACGATCCGTTCCGCCTGATGGGCTTCGGTCACCGGGTCTACAAGAACTATGACCCGCGCGCCAAGGTGATGCAGCAGACCGCCCGCGAAGTGCTGGACGAACTCGGCGTGCACAACGATCCGCTGTTCCAGGTCGCGATGGAGCTGGAAAAGATCGCCCTCAGCGATCCCTATTTCGTTGAGAAGAAGCTCTATCCGAACGTCGACTTCTACTCGGGCATCATCCTGAAGGCGATGGGCTTCCCCACCACCATGTTCACCCCGCTGTTCGCCCTGGCGCGTACCGTGGGCTGGATCGCCCAGTGGTCGGAAATGATCGCCGATCCGTCCCAGAAGATCGGTCGTCCGCGTCAGCTCTACACGGGTGCCACCCGGCGCAACTACACGCCGGTCGGCGAGCGCGGCTGACGAATATGGACCAGAAGGTGTCCGGCGAAACTCCGCGGCGCTCCGGCGCCCGCGGACGCTCGCCGGGCGCCGGCCTCGTTCCGCCGGGCTCGGCGCCGCGCTGGGTCCGGCTGGAGCGGCCGGCCAACGACAATATCGCCCCCTTGCGCAAGCGTATCGCGCGGGGCGTCATGCTGGCGCTGCCCTGGGTGGCCGCCGGCTTCGCGGTCTGGGAAATTATCAGGCTGTTCTGACGGCCGGCCTTTGGGCCGCCTCGATCTCGACGATGGCCCGGGCCGCCCGGGTCGAGGGCGCCGGGCCGCCCCGGCCAAGCGCGGTCATCACCCGCTGCATCGCTTCGATCTGCAGCGCACGCGCCTTCTCGTCGGTCATCAACGTCTCGATGGACGCCGCGAGATTGTCCGCCGTGCACTGATCCTGCAGGAATTCGGGCACCACCGCCCGGTCCTCCATGATGTTGATCAGATTGGCGAAACGCAGCTTCGCCATGATGCGGAACACCATGGCCGACAGCGGGCTGGTCCGATAGGCGATGGCCATCGGCGTCTCGGTCAGCGCGAGTTCGAGCGCGACCGTGCCCGAAGCGGCGAGCGCGGCGCGGCCGATGGCCATGGCCGGCAGCTTGTCCGCCGCCGCCTCGAGGATATGGGGCGTGACGGGCCAGTCCGCCGTCATCTCCCGCACCAGCCGGCTGACGTTGGGCACCGTCGGCACGAGTACGGCAAGTTCCGGCAGTCTCGCCTTCAGCAAGGCCAGCGTCTCGCCGAACACGGGCGCCAGGCGGCGCACCTCGCTCGACCGGCTGCCGGGCAGCACGACCAATACGGGGCGATCCGGCGCGATCCCGAGGCGGGCCAGCAGGGCCTGCCCCGCCGCCTTCATCTCCGCTGCGTCCGCCGCGCCTTCGACCACCGAATGGCCGACGAAGGTGGTGCCGAGGCCATGGACCTCGAAATAAGGCGGCTCGAACGGGAACAGCACCAGAAGATGGGACAGGAAGCCCGCCACCATCTTCGCCCGCCGCGGCCGCCAGGCCCAGACCGTAGGCGCCACATAATGGATGTGGCACAGGCCATGGCCCCTGATCTTCTTGCCGACCCGGAAGGAAAAGGCCGGCGCATCGACGGTCACGACGACGTCGGGCCGGGTCTCGAGGATGCGCGCGGCGACTTCCCGCACCCGGCGCAGCACATGCGCCGCCTTGGGCAGGACTTCCATGACGCCGAGCAGGGTCAACTCGCCCATGGGAAACTGACTCTCCAGTCCCTCCGCCGCCATCAACGGCCCGCCGACACCGGAAAAACGCACCGGCCGGCCCACCTCGCGCTTCAGCGCGGCCATCAGCCGCGCGCCCAGGGCATCGCCCGAGGGCTCCCCCGCGATGATGAAGACATGCAAGGGGTTAACCCCCGGCAGATTGACCTTGTCCGTCACCGTGAAATCCCCACGACGAAAAGCCCGAGGGCATCCGCCCGCGCGGCGACTCCGGCCCTGTCCATGACCAGCGTGGCCCCCGCCGCGGCGACGATACCGGCCAGCCCAGCGGCGGCGGCGCCTTCGACCGTGGCGATACCGATGACCGGCATGTCGACCCGCCGTTCCTGCTGATGCTTCGGCAGTTTCAGGAGCAGACCGGCGCGCCGCTCCCAACCGGCGCGAAGCTCGGCGACGCGGGCCAGCATCCGGTCGGTACCTTCCTTCGCCTCAATCGCCAAGACGTCGCCGTCAGCGACCACAGCCCCCTGCCCGACATCGACCCGGCCCAGCGCCTCCACGACCTCGATCGCGCGCTCGAGGTCAGCCGTGACCTCCGCCGTCAGGCCGAGACGGCCGAGCGGCCCCGCCGGCATCAGATGATCGTCCAGCACCTGATCCGCGCCGGTCACGCGGAAGCCCTCTTCCTCGAAAACCTCGACCAGGCATTTCAGCAGATTGTCGTCGCCCTTGCGGGCGGCAGCGACCACCCGGGGCAACAGCCGGATACCCTTCCAGTCGAGGCGGAGGGTGGCGAAGTCAGGCCGGGCGACATTGCCGGCCATGACGACCTCGCCGCATCCCGCCGCGCGCAGCAGGGCGAGAATCTTGCCGACCTCGCCGATCGAGGCCCAGCCATCGGCAATGCCTTCATCCGGGCGCGGCGCGGCGGAGCCGGTCAGGCCAACCACCGTGACCGGGCGCCCCTGACGCTGGCAGGCCGCGACCAGACGCACCGGCAGGTCGCCGCCCCCGGCGACGATGCCGAGCCTGACGGCCCGGCCGGCGACCGCCTCAGGCGCCGCCACGATCGGCGCGCGGCAACACGAAGGAGCGCGCGGAATCGGCCTGCATGAAGGCGACCACATCCATGACCACGTCGCTGTCACCGAATTCCTCGGCGACATCGGCAAGGCGCTCGGCCAGCGTGCCCTCGTCGGCGAAGAGCAGGCGATAAGCACGGCGCAGACCGTGGATCTGGTCGCGGCTGAAGCCCCGGCGCTTCAGGCCGATGATATTGAGCCCGGCGAGGAAGGCGCGATTGCCCATGACCGAGCCATAGGGGATGACATCCTGCTCGACACCCGACATGCCGCCGATCATGGCGTGGGCGCCAATGCGGACATTCTGGTGGATCGCCGACAGACCGCCGATATAGACGAAATCGCCCAGCGTCACATGACCGCCCAGCGTGCCGTTATTGGCCATCACCACGTTGTTGCCGACATGGCAGTCGTGACCGACGTGGCTGCTGACCATCAGCAGGCAGTTGTTGCCGACGGAGGTCAGACCGCCGCCGCCCACCGTGCCCGGGTGGATGGTCGCGTGCTCGCGGATCATCGAATTCTCGCCGATGACGATGCGCGTGTCGTCACCGATCGGCTTCAGGGTCTGCGGCGGCGCGCCGATCACGGCGAAGGGAAACACCTGCGTGCCGGCGCCGATGCGGGTATTGCCCGAAATGACGACATGGCCCTTCAGCACGACACCGTCGGCCAGCTCGACCTGGGGACCGACGATGCAGAACGGGCCGATCTCGACCCCCTCGCCGATCTTCGCGGCCGGATCGACGATGGCACTGGCATGGATGGTGGACAAAACCGGCTCCTTAGCGGTCGAGGATCATGGCGGTGACCGTGGCTTCGGCGACGAGGGTGCCGTCGACCTTGGCGGTGCCGCTGAACTTCCAGACATTGGCGCGGTGACGCACCTTCTGGACATGGATGCGCATCTGGTCGCCCGGCTGTACCGGCTTCCGGAACCGGCAGTCCTCGATCGACATGAAGTAGACAAGACGACCTTCCGCCGCCTCGCCCAGCCCCTGGATCACGGTGATGCCGGCGCATTGCGCCATGGCTTCGACGATCAGAACCCCGGGCATGACCGGATAGGACGGGAAATGGCCCTGGAAGAACGGCTCGTTGATCGTCACATTCTTGATACCGGTCGCGCTTTCCCCGCCGATCAGGTCGACCACGCGATCGACCAGCAGCATGGGATAGCGATGCGGGATCATCTGCATGATCCGCGCGATGTCGACGGCCTGGAGCGTCGCCCCGCTGGTCTCGCCGGCCTCAGACATTGTCATCCCCCTTGTGCTGGGCGAGGCGCGACAGGGTCGCCACCTCGCGGAACCATTGTTTGATGGGCACGGCCGGCGTGCCCCCGACGGTGACACCCGGCGGAACGTCGCGAATGACCCCGGCCTTGCCCGAAATCTGCGCGCCGGTACCGATGGTGACATGGTCGGCGACGCCGGCCTCGCCACCGAAAGCGACGAAATCGCCGATAATGCAGGACCCGGAAATGCCGACATGGGCCGCCAGCACGCAGCCCCGGCCCATCTTCACGTTGTGACCGATCTGCACGAGGTTGTCGATGATCGTGCCATCGCCAATCACCGTATCGCCATAGACCCCGCGGTCGATGCAGCTGTTGGCGCCGATCTCGACATCGCAGCCGATGACGACGCTGCCAATCTGCGGAATGCGCAGGTGACCAGCAGGCGGATTGGGCACGAAGCCGAAGCCCGGCTCGCCGATGCGCACGCCCCCGAGCAAAGTGGTGCGCGCCCCGATGATCGCGCATTGCACGCTCGACAGGGGGCCGACGTGAACGTCGTCGCCCAGCACGACATTCTCACCAATCACGGCATGGGCATCCAGGATGACACGGCGGCCCAATCGCGCTCCCGCGCCGACGATGGCGCCGGGCCCGATTTCGCACCCCTCCCCCAGTTGCGCGTCCTTGCCTATCCGGGCCGTCACGTCGATGCCGGACCGGGCTTCCCGTCTCGGATGGAACAACTGCGCCACCCTGGCATAGGCGACGGCGGGTTGCCGGGAATAAAGAAGGGCGACGCCGTGGGGCGCCTTGTGGGCGTGTTCCTCGCGCAGGATCACCGCGCCGGCGGCCGTTTTCGCCAGTGTCGACGCATGTCGGGCATGTCCGAGGAAGCTGATGTGATCTGCACCGGCGAATTCAAGCGGCGCGGCGCCGGTGAACACCTGGCCGGGATCTGCATCCTCGGCTAGGGTCGCGCCAGCGATTTCCGCCACGGTCGCCAGATTGAACGGCCCCCTCGCTACGAAAAAGCGAGCCTCGGCCATGGTCATTTCACAGGCGCGACTTCGACCTTGATCGAGGGCAGCTTGGCATCCAGCGCGGCCAGAACTTCCGTGGTGATCTCGAGCTTGGGGTCGAAATAGATGACTTCATTGGTGCCAAGCAGGACATTGGCGCCGCGCGCGGTCATCAACTCGGCGAAGATCGGCTCGAGCGCGTCGCGCACCTTGCCGCCAGCGTTGTCGACCGCCTCCGAAATCGCCTTGTTGATCGCCTGGGCCCGGCGCTGGGCTTCGGCCACCTTGTCCTCGAAGGCCTTCTGGCGCTTGTCTCGCTCGGCTTGCGAGAGCTTCGGCGCGGCGTCGCGCAGCTTCTTTTCCTCGTCACGCAGGGCCTGCAGGTCCTTGTCCACCGAAGCCTGGAACTTGGTCTGCACGGCCTGGATCTGACGGCGCACATCCTGCGCGGCCTTGGACTGGGTCTGCAGCCGCTGATAATCGACGATCAGCGGCGCCGCCTGCGGAAAGCCTTCCGCCGAAGCCGGCGACACGAACGCCGCCGCACCGAGGCCGGCGCCGAGAGACAGGGTGACAGCGGCCAGAACGGCCTTGAGCGTCTTTTTCATGATCAGAACTTGGTCCCGAAGCTGAAACGGAAGACCTGGGTCTTGTCGTAGCTTTCCTTGAGCAGCGCCTGCGCGAAGTCGACCCGGATCGGACCGAAGGGCGAATCCCAGGAAATGCCGAAGCCGGCCGACAGGCGCAGAGACGAATCGTCCAGCACGCTGGTGGCGCTGGTCGCGTCCACCTCGAACAGCGTGCCGAAGTCGGTGAATACGCTGGCGCGGATGCCGTATTCCTCGGGCAGGCCAACCGGGAAGCTGACCTCGGCCGTGCCGATGGCATAGATATTGCCGCCGAGGGAGTCGGTCGTGTTCGCGTCGCGCGGGCCGATACCGGCATCCTCGAAGCCGCGGAAATTCTGACCGCCGACGTCGAAACGGTCGTTCAGGTAAATGTCCTGGCCAAGGCCATGGATATAACCACCCTCGCCCGACAGCGAGGCGACGACCGAATCCGTGATCGGGTAGTAGAAATTGGCGCCCGCCGTCGTCCGGATGTAGGTGACATCACCGCCCAGACCCGCGAAATCCTGACCGAGGAACAGGTAGTAGCCGTCGGTCGGGCGCTGCGGCCGGTCGCGCCGGTCATAGGACAGGACGTAACCGACCATGGAGGTCAGGGTCTCGCCCCGGTCGCCGGCTTCCTTGACCGAGGTCGAGGCGTATTGGCCCACGTTGGTGATGTTGTCGAGACGCAGCGTGTAGCGCGTCGTCATGCGCAGATATTCGGACAGGCTGAAGCCGGCGCGCAGAGCAAAGCCGCTGCGCTCAAGGTCGTATTGCGCCTCGTCCTGGTAATCGCGGTTGATGTTGAACAGGTCGATGCCGGCGGCGACGTTGCGGCCGAGGAAGTAAGGCTCGGTAAAGCCGAAGTCGAACTGGGTGCGTTTCTGCGACACGCTGGCCGAAATGCGGATGTCCTGGCCGCGACCGAGCAGATTGCGCTCGCGCACCGACACCTCGCCGACGACACCCTCGGACGACGAGAAGCCCGCACCGATCTGCAATTCGCCGGTCGATTTCTCCTGCACGTCGACATTCATCACCGTGCGGTCGGGCGACGAGCCCTGGACCTGGGTGACGTCGACCTTGTCGAAGAAGCCGAGGGCCTGCAGACGCTGACGCGACCGCTCCTTCTTCGCCGTGTTGAAGGCATCGCCTTCCGACAGGCGGAATTCGCGGCGGATCACCTCGTCGAGGGTGCGGACGTTGCCGGTGATGTTGATCCGCTCGACATAGACGCGCGGTGCTTCGTTGATCTGGAAGGTGATGGAGACCGTCTGGGTCTCGCGGTCACGCTTCAGCACGGGGCGAATGTCGACGAAGGCATAGCCGAGATTGCCGGCGGCATCCGTCAGCTTGTCGATCGTCTTCTCGATCAGCTCGGCGTTATAGGTCTCGCCCTCAACCGGCAGCAGGCTGGCGCGCAGCTCGTCGGGGACGAGATCGCGGATGCGACTTTCGATGTCGATCGGGCCGAATTTGTAGATCGGGCCTTCATCGACCGTGAAGGTGATGAAGAAGGCGTCACGCTCCGGCGTCAGATCGGCGACCGACGACAGCACGCGGAAGTCGGCATAGCCATTGATCAGATAGAACTTACGCAGCAGTTCCCGGTCGTAGGTCATGCGATCGGGGTCGTAATTGTCTTCCGACGAGAAGAAGCGATACCAGCGCGATTCGCGCGTCGCGATTTCCTCGCGCAGATCGCCGTCGGAGAAGGCCTTGTTGCCGATGAAGCTGATGCGCTCCACGCCGGTGTTCGGGCCTTCCTTGATCTCGAACACGAGATCGACGCGGTTCTGCGGCAGCTGCACGATCTTGGGCTCGATCGTCGCGGCGAAACGGCCCGCGCGACGATAAAGCTCGAGCATACGCTGCACGTCCGATTGCACCTTCGAACGGGTGAAGATGGCGCGCGGCTTGACCTGCAGTTCTTTGGTCAGCTGATCTTCGGAGAGCTTGCTGTTCCCCTCGAGCACGACGCGGTTGATGATCGGGTTCTCGGCCACGGTCACGACCAGATCGTTGCCTTCGGCACGGATCTGCACGTCCCCGAACAGGCCGGTGGCATAGAGCGCCTTCAGCGACTCGTCGACCTTGGAAGGATCGAACCGGTCACCCGCCCGAATCGTCATGTAGGAGGCCACCGTCTCCGGCTCGACACGCTGGTTGCCTTCGACCCGGACGGCCGAGACGAGCGGCGCGGCGGATTCGGCCGCCGTGGATCCGACCTGGGCGAAAGCGACAGGCGCCGCCGCAAGACCAACGGCCAGAGATGCTGGCCCGACGAGCCGACGCGCAACGCGCAACATTGAGGACACCCCAGAACTCCCTCTGCCGCCGCCGATCAGGTGAATAGCCGGCTGATGAAATCAACGACCCGAAGCTGGACGAGATCGTTCCAGGTCGCGAACACCATCAACGTCAGCACCATGGCAAGACCGATGCGGAAACCGAATTCCTGAATCCGTTCGCCCAGCGGCCGTCCGCGCATGGCTTCAAACGCATAGAACAACAAGTGTCCGCCGTCCAGCATCGGTACCGGCAAAAGATTGAACAAACCGAGGTTTACCGAAAGTGCGGCGATCAACCAGATGAAATTCTCGAGTCCGGCCCGTGCCATGCGACCCGACATGTCGGCGATTCGCAACGGGCCGCCCAGCTCCTCGGTGCCCCGCGTGCCGCCGATCATCTGGCCGACCGCGGTCGCGGTGACATGGACCACCGTCCCGACTTCCCGCGTCGCATACCAGATCGAGTCGAAGAAGCCGCGTTCCTTGAACTCGACCCCGGCCGGCGCGACGCCGAGCAGGCCGATCTTCTGCTTGCCGCCCTGGCCGTCGTCGATCTCGGTCACGGTCGGCGTCACCTCGACGGTCAGCGGCTTGCCGTCGCGCTCGATCTCGACGCTGACGGGCGTGCCCTGATTGAGCCGCATGTAGAGGCGCAGGTCCTCGAAACTTTCGACCGAGCGGCCGTCGACGGCAAGGAAACGGTCACCCTGACGCAGGCCCGCAGCCTCGGCGGCGCTGCCGGGCGACACCGTGTCCACGACGGGCGCGGTGAAAGGCTGGCCCAGGGTGATGAACAGGCCAAAGAACAGCGCGATGGCCAGCAGGAAATTGGCGATGGGGCCGGCGGCGGCAATGGCCGATCGTTTGGCCACGCTCTGCCCCTGATAGCTCACCTGCCGCTCGGCATCGGTCATGCAGATGGTGCCGTCGGGCAGCGCCGAGGTCGCGTCGGCGTCGCCGAAGAAGCGGACATAGCCACCGAGCGGCAGGGCCGAAACCCGCCAGCGCGTGCCCCGCCGGTCGGTCCAGCCGAAGAGTTCGCGCCCGAAGCCGATGGAGAACACCTCGACCTTCACGCCGCAGCGCCGCGCGACCCAGAAGTGGCCGAACTCATGGACCGAAACCAGGACCGAGATGGCGATGACGAAGAAGACGATGGTGTGAAGCGACGAGCCGATGCCGCCGATGATCTCGCCCAAGGACTGATGCCTTTCCTCATGCGCGGCCCGTGAACCGCGCCGGCTTCCCGATTTTTATGACGCCCGGCGGAGAACGACTGCTTCCGCCCTGACCCGCGCGGCCTGATCGGCCGCCATGACTTCGTCCAGACAACCGGCGCCGAAATTGCCCGCGCAATCGGCGATGACCTGTTCCACCACGGCCGCGATGTCGAGAAAGCCGATGCGCCGGCTCAAGAAAGCGGCGACCGCGATTTCGTTGGCGGCGTTAAGAATTGTAGGCGCGGCCCCGCCGCATTTCAAGGCGTGGCGGGCCAGCCGCAGTGCCGGGAACCGCTGCGGATCGGGCGGCTCGAAGGTCAGGCGGGCGATGGCCGCGAGGTCGAGCCGGGCGACCGGCGTTTCCATGCGGTCCGGCCAGGCCAGGGCATGGGCGATGGGCACCCGCATGTCGGGCGAGCCGAGCTGCGCCAGCACCGAGCCATCGACATATTCGACCAGACTGTGAATGACCGACTGGGGATGAACCAGGATGTCGATCCGCTCCTCGGGCATGGCGAACAGGTGGTGGGCTTCGATCAGCTCCAGACCCTTGTTCATCATGGTCGCCGAATCGACGGAAATCTTCGCCCCCATCGACCAGTTGGGATGGGCGACCGCCTCGGCCGGGGTCGCGCGCGCCATCGCGTCCTGATCGGCCGAGCGGAACGGCCCGCCGGACGCGGTCAGGATCAGGCGCGAAATGCGGTGGCGCCGGGCCGGATCGAAGACCTGGAAAATCGCATTGTGCTCGGAATCGACCGGCAGCAGCGTGGCGCCATGCATGGCGACGGCAGCGGTGACCAGTTCGCCCGCGCAGACCAGCGATTCCTTGTTGGCGAGGGCGACGACGGCGCCCCGGCGCACAGCTTCCATCGTCGGGGCGAGACCCGCCGCGCCGACGATGGCCGCCATCACGAGGTCGCTCGGCATGGCGGCGGCTTCGTTCACGGCGGCCTGCCCCGCCCCGACCGCGATCCCGAGGTCCGAGAGGGCATCCCGCAGCACCGGCAGGGCGGCGGGATCGGCGCTGACGACCAAGGCCGGGCGGAAGCGCCGCGCCTGCTCGATCAGCACATCGAGCCGGCGGTGCGCGACAAGCGCGGCAATCTCGAATCGGTCGGGATTGCGGCCAACGAGATCGAGTGTGCTGGTGCCGACCGAACCGGTCGAGCCGAGCACGGTCAGCCGCCGCTTGCCCTCGGTCATCACAACCATCCGAAGCCGATCGCCGCCGCGGCGACCGGCGCCGCGAACAGCAAACCGTCGAGCCGGTCGAGGAAACCACCGTGGCCCGGAATGAGGTTGCTGGAGTCCTTGACCCCGAAATGTCTCTTCATCGCGCTCTCGCTAAGATCGCCGACCTGGCTCCAGCCGCCGACCACGCCGCTGACAAGGGCAAGACCGAGCGGATGGGGCAGACCGACCGCGGCCGCCGTCGCGCCGCCGACCGCCATTGCCGCCGCCATACCGCCGATCAACCCGGCCCATGTCTTCTTGGGGCTGATGCACGGCGCCAGTTTAGGCCCGCCGATGCTGCGACCGGCGGCATAGGCCCCGGTATCCGTCGCCCAGATCGTCGCCAGCAGCCAATAGACCTGAGCGGTGCCCAACGTCGCATCGAAACGCAGCCAGATCATGGCAAGGCAGGGCAGCGCCACATAGGGCAGGCCCAGCGCCGGCCACAGCACCGATTTGCCCAGACCTCGCGCCAGCAGCGCGGAAGCCGGCACGCCCGCCAGGACGAGCCACAGCGAAAGGTCGAACCGGCCAGCCACTCCCGCCGCCCCGGCGCCGAGGAAACAGGCCGCGTGCAGCGCCGCCATCGCGCCATGGCCGCCGCGTATCGTGATGCTGTTCCATTCGTGGATCAGCAGCAGGCCGACGACGCCGACCAGGGCAAGGAACCACATCCCGCCCGCGTGCACGGCGGCGAGGCCGACCACGGCCAGCACCACGCCCGAAGCCAGTCTGACCCAGATATCGCTGCCCGGCGCGCCGCTGCCGCGTTCGGGCTTGGTCGGTGTCGTCATTCCTTGTTGGCACCGAAACGGCGATCCCGGGACTGGAATTCGCGCAGAGCCGCGGCGAATTCGTCCCGGCCGAAATCGGGCCACAGCGTATCCGTGAACACGAATTCGGCATATGCCGCCTGCCACAGCAGGAAATTCGACAGTCGCTGCTCGCCCGAGGTGCGGATGACCAGATCGGGATCGGGAATGCCCGCGGTCTCGAGATTGATGGCGAAGCGGCTCTCGTCGATGTCCTCGGGCTTCAGGCGGCCCGCGGCCACCTCTTCGGCGAGACGGCGGGCCGCCTGCACGATCTCGCCCTGCCCGCCATAGGATACGGCGAGGATGAGGGTCAGCCGGCTGTTGGCGACGGTTCGGGCCTCGGCCTCGGCGATCAGGGTCCGGATATCCGGCGGCAGACGTCCGCGGTCGCCGATGACGCGGACACGAACGCCGTTGCGGTCCAACTCGTCGAGTTCGCTGCGCAGATAAAGACGCAGCAGCGACATCAGGCCGCCGACCTCTTCCTCGGGCCGCTTCCAGTTTTCGGAAGAAAAGGCATAGAGCGTGAGATAGTCGACACCAAAGTCCCAGGCGGCCTCGACGACGCGGCGCACGGCGTCGGCGCCGCGCTTGTGGCCGGCGATGCGCGGCAGGTGCCGTGCCTTGGCCCAGCGCCCGTTGCCATCCATGATCACGGCGACATGACGGGGCACGGCGGTCTGCTTGGCCTCCACCAGCTGGTTCATCGTCGCTCCCTGGCCCAGGATCGTCACCCTCAGACCTGCAGGATTTCCTTTTCCTTCGAGACCAGCGTGGCGTCGATCACCGCGATGGCCTTGTCGGTCAGGGACTGGACCTCGTCGGCGTAGATCTTCTGATCGTCCTCGGAAATCTTGCCGTCCTTTTCCAGCTTCTTCAGCTGGTCCATGCCGTCGCGGCGCACGTTGCGCACGGCGACACGGGCCTGTTCGGCATATTTGTGGCCCAGCTTCACCATCTCCTGACGGCGCTCCTGGTTCAGCTCGGGGATCGGAATGCGGATCAGGGTGCCGTCGACCACCGGGTTGACGCCAAGGCCGGAATTGCGGATCGCCTTTTCCACCGCGCTGACCGAACCGCGGTCCCAGACCGAAACCGACAACATGCGCGGCTCCGGCACCGAGATCGAACCGACCTGGTTGATCGGCATGGTCGCGCCGTAAACCTCGACCGTGATCGGATCGAGCAGGCTGGGCGAAGCCCGGCCGGTGCGAAGACCGGCGAATTCGTGACGCAGGCTTTCGACGGCGCCGTTCATGCGCCTCTCGATCGAATCGAGATCGGGCTCGTCGGACAAGGCGTTACTCCCCTTCCCTGATGATGGTGGACTTGACCTCGCCCCGCAGGACGGAGGCCACGGGTTCGGCAAGGTTGAAGACCAGAATGGGAATGCGGCTGTCGCGCGCCAGCGCGATGGCGGAACCGTCCATCACCCGCAGATCCTGGGCCAGCACATCGTGATAGGTCAGTTCATCGAAGCGGGTCGCCGTCGGATCCTTTTTCGGATCGGCCGAATAGACGCCGTCGACCTGCGTGCCCTTCAGCATGACGTCGCAGCCCATTTCGGCAGCGCGCAGGGTGGCGGCGGTATCGGTCGTGAAGAAGGGATTGCCGGTGCCGGCGGCGAAGATCACCACCCGGCCCTTTTCCATGTGGCGGATCGCCCGGCGGCGGATATAGGGCTCGCACACCGAAGTCATCGGAATGGCCGAGATGACGCGGGTCTGCAGCCCCTGCTTTTCCAGAGAGTTCTGCAGCGCAAGGGCATTCATCACCGTCGCCAGCATCCCCATGTAGTCGGCCGTCGCCCGCTCCATCCCGCTCGCCGCCTTGGAGACACCGCGGAAGATATTGCCGCCGCCGATCACCAGGCAGACCTCGATCCCGAGATCGTAGACCCCCCGGATATCCGCGGCGATGCGGTCGACCGTGACGTGGTCAATGCCATAAGCCTGCGATCCCATCAGGGCCTCGCCCGATACTTTGAGCAGGATGCGGCGGAATTTCGGCACGGCGGTCATGGGCATCAATCCAGGCACAGGCGCTTCCGGCCCCGCCGGTCGGCCGGGCTGGTCACGGGGTATAACACTTGGGCGGCAGCCGGCCAACGATGACGGCTGCACGGGACGAATTTAGCGCGCGGGCACAAAAAAGGCCCGGCGCGCGAAGCGCCGGGCCTCGATGTTCGCGCGATCAGCGGCCGGCCTGCGCGGCCACTTCGGCGGCGAAGTCGCTCGCCTGCTTCTCGATGCCTTCGCCGAGGGCGAAACGCACGAAGCCGATCACCTTCACCGGCTTGCCGGTTTCCTTGGCCAGAGCCTCGACCGCCTTGCCGACCTTGGTCTCGCCGTCGATGATGAAGACCTGCTCCAGGAGCACGACTTCCTCATAGAACTTGCGAATGCGGCCTTCGATCATCTTTTCGATGATGTTCTCGGGCTTGCCCGAAGCGCGGGCCTGCTCGCTCAGCACGTCCTTCTCGCGGGCGATCAGGGCCTGATCGAGCGAGCCGACGTCGAGCGACGCCGGGTTGGTCGCCGCGATATGCATCGCGATCTGCTTGCCAAGGGCTTCCAGCTTGTCAGCCGGGGCTTCCGATTCCAGCGCGACGAGAACGCCGATACGGCCGAGGCCCGGCGCGACGGCCGAGTGGACGTAGGTGGCGACCGCGCCCGGCTGCACGTTGATCACGGCGGCGCGGCGCAGGTTCATGTTCTCGCCGATGGTGGCGATCAGATTGGTCAGCTCTTCCTTGACCGACTTTTCCGAGCCCGGATAAGTCGCGGCGGCGATCGCGTCGATGTCGGTGCCGACCTCGGTCGCGACCTTCGCCACATTGGCGACGAAGGACTGGAACGCCGGGTTGCGGGCGACGAAGTCGGTCTCGGAGTTCACCTCGACAACGGCGGCGACGCCGCCGGCCGAAGCGACCGCCACGAGGCCTTCCGCGGCGACGCGGTCGGCCTTCTTGGCGGCGGCCGACAGGCCCTTCTTGCGCAGCCAGTCGATCGCCTGCTCGATGTCGCCGCCGTTCTCCGCCAGCGCCTTCTTGCAGTCCATCATGCCCGCGCCGGTCTTGGTGCGCAGGTCTTTGACGAGGGCCGCTGAAACCTCAGCCATGGGATCTACCTTTCTTCGGTTCTGCGATCGGGGATGGGGCCCGGGCGTTACGCCTGGGCCGCCTCGCCCGAGGCGTCGGCCTCGGCAGCCTGGAGGGCGGCTTCTTCCGCCTCGATATCGACGAGGTCTTCGATCCCGCCGATGTCGACGCCAGCCGCGGTCAACTCGGCCTGAATGCCGTCGAGGACAGAGCGGGCGACCAGATCGCAATAGGTGGTGATGGCGCGCAGGGCGTCATCGTTGCCCGGCACCGGATAGGTGATGCCGGCCGGATTGGAATTCGAGTCGACGATCGCGACCACCGGGATGCCCAGCTTGTTGGCTTCCTGGACGGCGATGTCTTCCTTGTTGGTGTCGATGATGAAGAGGATGTCCGGCAGGCCACCCATCTCCTTGATGCCGCCGAGCGCGCGTTCCAGCTTTTCCTTCTCGCGCTGCAGGTTCAGCTGTTCCTTCTTGGTGAGGCCGAGGGCCTCGCCCTGAAGCTGCTCCTCGAGGGTCTTCAGGCGCTTGATCGACTGGGAGATGGTCTTCCAGTTGGTCAGCATCCCGCCGAGCCAGCGATGGTTCACGTAATACTGGCCGCAGCGCGCCGCCGCATCGGCGACCGGCTGCTGCGCGGTGCGCTTGGTGCCGACGAAGAGCACGCGGCCGCCACCGGCGACGACGTCGCGAATCGCCTGCAGGGCGCGGTGCAGCATCGGCACCGTCTGGCCCAGGTCGATGATATGGACGTTGTTGCGCACGCCGAACAGGAACGGCGCCATGCGCGGGTTCCAGCGGTGGGTCTGGTGGCCGAAGTGAACGCCGGCCTCGAGCAGCTGGCGCATGGTGAACGAAGGAACGGACATCGTATGTACCTTTTCCGGTTGAGCCTCCGCAGGGTGTCGTTCGGAAATCCGAACACCGGAGCGACGGCGGAACCTCTCCGCAGCCGCGACCCCACGTGTGGAATGGCGCGGCTATTACCCCTGAACGGCGGCAAAAGCAAGGTTCATGTGGGATTGCGCGAACTGTAAACAAGGGGACAGTCGCCCTTCGCCCCCTTTGGCATGATATCGAAAAGCAAAACAGGTGGAGGGAGAGCAAGATGCGAATCGCCGTTCTGGGGGCCGGGCTGATTGGCGGTTATGTCGGCGGGCGGCTGGCCGCGGCGGGTGCCGACGTCACCTTCATCGGCCGTCCGCGTCAGATCGACGTGCTGCGCGAGACGGGCCTGACCCTGAGCGACCTCGACGAGCGGCGGGTCGTCATCCCTCCCGGCAAACTCGCCCTCGCGACCGAAGCCGCCGCCCTCGCCGACGCGGACATGATCCTGCTCACGGTGAAGAGCCCGGCGACCGAGGGCGCGGCCGCCGATATCGCCGCCCATGCCCGGCCCGGCACGCCCGTGGTCAGCCTGCAGAACGGGGTCTCCAATCCCGAGCGGCTGCGCGCCCTGCTGGCGGATCATCCGGTGATCGCCGGCATGGTGCCCTTCAATGTGGCGGAGCCGGCGCCCGGCCATGTTCATCAGGGCACCAGCGGCCATATCGCGATCGAGGACCGGCCGGAGACGGCCCCCCTCGTCCCGCTGTTCGCCGCCGCCGGCCTGCCCCTCGACCTGCACAGCGACATGCTGGCGGTCGCCTGGGCCAAGCTGCTGATCAACCTGAACAATGCGATCAATGCCCTGTCGGGCCTGCCGCTCGCAGCCCAACTCGCCGACCGCGACTATCGGCGCTGTTTCGCCCTGTGCCAGCGCGAGGCCCTGAAGTTGATGGCGGCGGCCGGGATCGTGCCGGCCCAGCTCGGCCCCCTGCCCCCGTCGCGGATGCCGTTTATGCTGTCCCTGCCCGACTGGCTGTTCCGTCGCCTGAGCCGGCGCGGCGGCACCCCGAAGATCGACCGCCTCGCCCGTTCCTCCATGGCCGACGATCTCGTCGCCAGACGGAAGACGGAAGTGGATTACATCAACGGCGAGGTCGTCGCCCTCGCCAGGCGTCTCGGCCGGACGGCGCCGGTGAACGCGCGGGTGATCGAGCTGATCCGGGCGCGCGAGGCCGGCGGACCGGCGATGACGGGCGCGGCCTTGCGGGCGGCATTGCGCCGGGCGGCCTGACCCACCTCACCCCGGCCCTCTCCGCCCGCTTGCGGGGGGAGAGGTGGGCTGCACGGCTAAACACAAAAGGCGCCCCGGTTGCCCGGGACGCCTTTCATTGAAAATCCCGAAGGATCAGGCGGCGGCCGAGTCGGTCGCTTCCTCGTCCGGATCCTTGCGCAGCTCCTCGAGGGAGACTTCGCGCTCGGTCTTCTGGGCGAGCTCGATCATCAGGTCGACGACCTTGTCTTCATAGATCGGGGCGCGCAGCTGGGCCTGGGCCTGTTCGTTCTTGCGGAAGAACTCGACCACCTCACGCTCCTGGCCGGGCCAGCGGCGGGCTTCTTCCATGATCGCCCGGTTCACTTCCTCGGGCTTCACCTGGACGTTGTTGCGGCGGCCGACCTCGGCCAGCAGCAGGCCGAGACGGACGCGGCGCTCCGCGATCGGGCGGTATTCGGCGACCAGTTCCGCCTTCTTCTCGTCCGACGGCGCTTCGCCGTCCTCGGAGAGCTGGCGGGTGATCTGCTCGATTTCGATGGTGACGAGGCTCTCCGGCACGGCGAAGTCGTGCAGCTTGGCCAGCGCGTCGAGCAGGTCGCGCTTCAGGCGCTGGCGGCTCAGGGCGCCATGCTGACGCTCGATCTGTTCGCGCATGGCCTTCTTCAGCGCCTCGAGATCGTCGAGACCGAAGCCCTTGGCGAATTCGTCGTCGATCACCACTTCGGCGGCGACCTTCACTTCCTTCACCTCGACGTCGAACACGGCGTCCTTGCCGGCGAGTTCCTTCGCGCCGTAATCGGCCGGGAAGGTCACGTTCACCTTCACGATGTCGCCCGCCTTGGCGCCGAGGAGCTGTTCCTCGAAGCCGGGGATGAAGCGGCCCGAGCCGAGCTCAAGGTCGACGCCGTCGGCCGAGCCACCCTCGAACACTTCACCGTCGACGCGGCCGACGAAATTGATCGTCAGCTGGTCGCCATGCTTGGCGACGCGGCCTTCCTCGGCGACGAAGTTCTTACGCTGGTCGGCGAAGCCCTTCATCATGGTCTCGACTTCCTCGTCGGAGACCGGGGTGACCAGCTTCTCGAGGGTGATGTCCTTCACTTCGGCCGGCTCGAATTCCGGCAGGACTTCAAGGGCGATCTTGAATTCCAGGTCTTCGCCCTTGCCGGCCTTGGTCACTTCGACCTTGGGCTCGGTCGCGGGGCGGAGGTTGCGCTCGGTCAGGGTCGACTGGATCGACTGGTTGACCTTTTCCTGCAGCACCTCGCCGAGGGCGGCGTCGCCGTGGGTCTTGGCGACCAGGCTCATCGGCACCTTGCCCGGACGGAAGCCCGGCATACGGATCTTGGTCGAGAGGTCCTGCAGCTTCGCCTTCACTTCGGCGTCGATGGCGGCCGCACCGATGCTGATCAGAAATTCGCGCTTCAGGCCGTCGGAGGCGGTCTCGGTTACGTTCATCGCTCTTTCTTCCGGGATCTCTCTGGTGCGGGCGGAGGGACTTGAACCCCCACGACTTGCGCCACCAGAACCTAAATCTGGCGTGTCTACCAATTCCACCACGCCCGCATTGGAACACCGCCGCGCCGGCACGCCCGTCGCGACCCATGGTGGATGCGGGATTTAGCCCGCCTGCCCCCTGCCCCGCAAGTGATTTTCAGCGATCTGCAGGGCAATCGGCAGCCGTTCGACCAGATCCTCGGCGATCAGGCCGCGCCCGAAGCCCTCCGCCGCGGCGCCGTGCAGCCAGACGGCGGCGGCCGCCGCCTCGAAGGCGGGCATGTGCTGGGCCAGCAATCCGCCGATCATCCCGGCAAGAACATCGCCCGATCCGGCGGTCGCCAGCGTGGGCGGGGCATTGTCGTTGATGGCGATCCGGCCGTCCGGCGCGGCGATGCAGCAGTCGGCACCTTTCAGGACGACGACGGCGCCGCTTTCCTTCGCCGCGGCAACTGCCCGCGCCGCGCGCGACGGCAGGCCCGACAGTTGGGGAAACAACCGGGCGAATTCACCGTCATGCGGGGTCAGCACGAGGTCGGCCGTCCGCTCCCGCCACAGGATATCGGCGCGGCCGGCGGCGGAGGTCAGGGCATCGGCATCGAAGACGCAGGCGCATCCCGCCGCCAGCGCCATCCGGCAATGCGCGAAGGTGGTATCGCCCACGCCCGCCGCCGGGCCGATCACGGCGGCGTTGCGGCGCCGGTCGGAGAGGAACAGGGCAAGGCCGGCCGGCCCGTCGACCTCGGCCACCATCACCGCCGTCTGATGGGCGGCGATGACGCGGGCCGCCTCGGCATCGCCGATCGTGCTGACAAGGCCGCTGCCGATACGCAGGGCCGCCCGCGCCGCCAGCCGGGCAGCGCCCGTGTGCAAAGCGCCGCCGGAAAGAGTGACCGTATGGCCCCGGTCGTATTTATGGCCGTCCTGGCGCAGCACGGGAAAATGCCGGGCGAAGAGCGCGGGGCCGTTGCGCGCCGCCTTGGGGTCGATGCTCTCGAGCACCGAAGGTGAAATACCGATGTCGGCGACGACGAGCTGCCCGGTCCGCGCCCGTCCGGGATAAAGCAGGTGTCCGGGCTTGGCCCGGAAGAAGGTGACCGACAGATCGGCGGTGAAGGCGCCGCCCCGGATGGTGCCGTCGTCACCATTCACCCCGCTCGGCAGGTCGACGGCGACGACGCGGCGCCCCTCGCCCACCGCCTCGATCATGCGAAGGACGGCAGAATCAAGATCGCGCGCGAGACCGGCGCCGAAGAGCGCGTCGACGATCAGGGTGCGTCCGTCGAGCGCGGCCGGCTCGAAGGGCAGGACCGGGCCGTTCCAGCGCGCCGCCATGACGGCGGCGTCGCCCCGCAGGGCCGCGACGGGTGCGAGGGCGCTGCAAGCGACATCGAAGCCCGCCTGCTTCAGGCGCCGGGCGACCACCCAGCCATCGCCGCCATTATTGCCGGGGCCGCAGAGCACCAGCGTCGCCTGCGCCGGATAGCGGGCCAGAATCGCGTCGGCGACGGCGCGGCCGGCATTCTCCATCAACGTGGTGCCGGGAATGCCGCCGTCGATGGTCAGGCGGTCGGCCCGGCCCATCTCCTCGGTGGTCAGCAGGGCGAGATCGGCCGGGACGCTGGTCATCCGATCACCGTCTTGCGCTGGGCACCCTTCTCGACCAGATGGAAGGCGCCGTCCCGCAGCTCGAAACGGTTGAGAGAGCAATGATCGGGCATCGACGGGGTGACGCGGCTGTCACCGGTGGCGAGGCCGATCACGGCGTTGACGACGACGAAATGGCTGACGATCACGGCCGGCCGTTCCAGTCCCGTCAGAAAGGCCGCGATCCCGGCGCGCCAGGCCTGCAGGTAATCGGGCTGATCCGACCAGTCGCCGCGCAGGAAACCATCCAGCCAATGGCCCCGCGCGTCGAGGCTGAGGCCCGGCGTCGGCACCTCGGCCATGCGCGGCTCGACCGTGGCGCTGCGGCCCCAGCGGACTTCGAGGGCGGCCATGGTCTCCCGCGCCCGGCGCAAGGGGCTGGTGAACAGCAGGCGGCCATCGTCGGCACCGAGGCGTGCCGCCATCGCGGCCGCCTGTTCGACACCGGTCTTGTCGAGACCCGGATCGGGATCGACGTGAAATCCCGCGCTCTGCTGTCCGTGACGCACCAGGATGAAGCCGACGCCGCTCACGATTGCCGTCCTTCGCCTTCGTTATCGAGACCATAGGCAAGGCACAGGTCCTGCCATGAGGCAAGGTCGACGATGGCGACGAGGGCAATGCGCGCATCCTTGCGCCGCTGGGTCACGTCGCGGTCGACGCGCATCTGGGCGATGACATGGGCGGCGCAGGCCTTTCGCCCCTCGGCCTCGGTAAAGCGGGCACCGCCGGGCAGGCGCCGGGCGTGACCGTCGGAGCCGACCACCAGCGTCTCGAAAGTCCATTCGGCGCCATTCTCGACCACAACCCGCAGCGGCGGCGAATAGAACACCAGAGGTCGCTTCGGGGCCCCCATGATCAGAAAATATTCAGGCGGCGCAGGCCGAGGAACGACAGCACGCCGACGATGGCCATCAACAGCATGGTCCACCAGAAGGCATGAGGCGCGACGAGGCCGGGCAGGCCGGCGACATTCATGCCGAATATGCCGGTGACGAGGGTCATCGGCAGGAACACAGCGGTCAGCACCGAGAGGATGAGCAGGTTGCGGTTGGCGACCTCGGCCTGCTGGGCGGCCATTTCTTCATAGAGCAGCTTGGCCCGCTCCTGCGCCGAGACGAGGTCGTCGACCACGGCGCCCAATTGCTCGATCGCCTCGCGCAGGTCGACCGCGTCCTCTTCGGCGAAGAAGGCGGGCGGCCGGGCGCAAACCTGGAACACCGCCCGTCGCTTCAATGCGAGGTGACGATGCAGGCGAACGGCGAAACGCCGGATCGCGCCGAGATCTTCCCGCGCGCTGCCGCGCCGGCCTTCGAGCAGCCGGTCCTCGATATCGTCGAGGGAATCGATCAGTTCGACCACCGCCGATTCGACCGTCTCGGCCAGATGGGCCAGCATGGTCGAGATCAGGTCGGCCGGACCGCGCAAGGCCTTGCCCTCGTGCAGGGCGCGGCGCAGGCGGTCCATGGAACGGGACGGGTGGCGCCGCGCGCTGACCACCAGCTGGTCCGAGCCGAAGATGCGGACCGTCGAAATCTCGGTCAGGTCGGGGTCGATGTCGTATTGCATGTCGGTGAAGACACCGAACAGCGTGCCCTGATAGCTCTCGAGCCGGGTCCGCACGTCGGACGAGCCGAGTTCCGCGCGCAAGTCTTCGGGAATGGCGGGGGCCTGGGCGATCCATTCGCGCGCCCGGCGCACCGAGAGATCGAGATGCAGCCAGACGAAACCGCGACCGGCGATCATCGCCGTCTCGACGGCATCCCAGCCGATCAGGCGCTCGTTCCGGCCGTCGACGACATGGTAACAGAAGACGATACCGTCGCGCCGCTCCGGCAACTCGACCAGCGGATTGCGGGCAAGCTCGACCATCGCGCAGACTTCCTCGGGACAACTGGCCGCACGGCCCGTGCTGCTGCCCCATTCTCACAATCCGCCGGCTCGGTCAACCGGATTGACCTCGGCGCGACGGCCCCGAGGTCTACCCAAGCCACGACGGTATCAGCGCGTCAGAGTATTACGCTCGATCGCACCGAGCTTGTCGCGAACTTCCATTACCGTGATGATGATTTCGGCCAGGCAGCGCAAGAAAATGACGCCGAAAACAAAAACACCGCCAGCCAGAATCGCCGCCTTGGCGTAATCCATTTCGGTTACGTCTTGGACGGATATATTATTATGCCAGATTGTGACAGAACACATGACAAGAAGCGAAATACCAGCCCAATAAGACAGCCGGACAATGGTCAAACCCACAGGTCCACTAAGTAAAAATAAACGCTTCATGATGCCCCCCAAGCCATACATGAGTTTGCTGCGGTGCACCATCAAACCATAGCTCTGCATGGAGTCAAGGGCTGGGCAATTAGATTCTGATTTTCTCAATATGATCGAAACCCAAAATGGGTAACACGCCCCAGTTACAGCATGTTTTTCATAATATTACTGTGCTGGGCGTAATGCTGCGTTGCAAATGAAGATCGGCGCGCGCTGGGGCGCGCGGCAAAAACGAAAGGCCGCAACGGCTGGTGCCGCGCGGCCTTCGATTTCGTACTTCCAGGAAAACTGGGGCGAGCGACGGGTCTCGAACCCGCGACCTCCAGAGCCACAATCTGGCGCTCTAACCAACTGAGCTACGCCCGCCACAGAGGCCGTGCGTATACGCTGCCCCGCGCCCGTCGTCAAGCGACCGAATGGAGCCTTGTGCGCAGGCGCTCGATCGCGGCGTCGAGGGTCGCCTCGGTCTTGCAGAAGCAGAAGCGGATCAGATGGCGGGGCGGGTCCGCCTGCCAATAGAACGCGCTGACCGGCACGGCCGCGACACCGACCGCCGTCGTCAGCCAGCGGCAATAGTCGTCGTCGGGCAACTCTGGTCCGACCCCCCGGATGTCGGCGGTGACGAAATAACTGCCCTCGACCGGCAACGTCTCGAAGCCGACGGCGCGCAGACCCGCGACCAGACGGTCCCGCTTTCGCTCGAGACCCGAGGCGAGCGATTCGAAATAATCGTCGCCGAGACCAAGGCCATGGGCGACGCCGATCTGCAGGCCTGGCGGCGTGGTGAAGGTCAGGAACTGATGGGCCTTGCCGATCACCCCGATCAGTTCGGCCGGGCCGCTGAGGTAGCCGACTTTCCAACCGGTCAGGGAGAAGGTCTTGCCGGCGGAGCCGATGCGCACCGTGCGCTCGCGCAGGCCCGGAAAGGTCGCGACCGGCACATGGCGGTGACCGCCATAGACCAGATGCTCGTAAACTTCATCGCACAGCAAATAGGCATCATGGGCGATGGCAAGCGCGGCGACGCGCTCCAGCTCGGCCCGGGCCAGCACCTTACCGGTCGGATTCATCGGTGTGTTGATCAGAACCAGCTTGGTGCGCGGCGAAAAGGCCGCCTCAAGCTCGGCCTGCGGAATCGACCAGTCGGGCGGCACGAGGCGCACCGGCTTCGGCACGGCGCCCGCCTGCAGGATGATCGGCACATAGCAGTCGTAGAGCGGCTCGAACACCACCACTTCATCGCCGGGCGACAGAAGCGCGAACAGCGCGGCCGCCAGTGCCTCCGTGGCCCCGGACGTGACCAGCACTTCCCGGGCCGGGTCATAGGCGAGGCCATAGAAACGCCGGTCGTGTTCGGCCACCGCCTGGCGCAGCACAGGCAGGCCCGTCATCGGCGGATATTGGTTGGGGCCCTCGATCAGCGCCCTGGCGGCGGCGGCGCGGATTTCCTCCGGCCCGTCTTCGTCCGGAAAGCCCTGGCCGAGATTGACCGCCCGGTGTTCGACCGCGAGCGCGGACATCACGGTGAAGATGGTGGTGCCGAGGCCGGCGAAACGGGGATTGAGGGCTTGCATGGCCGGATCATAGGCAGGCGGCCGGGCTCGATCCAGTGCCGAACACCATGGACGACAACCCTCTGCAGGACATTTTTTAGGCAATTCGTCTATTATTTAGGCATTGGCGCGGCTGCGCCGTCGCGAATTCGCCACGCCGCCCCGGATTTGCAACCCGGAATCGTGGGTGAGCCACGATTGGCACAATGCGTGCATTAATCCTGCGGGCGGCTTATTCGTGCCGTACCAAACCTGCCAAGGCGAACCAGGTGCGATGAAGAAAATCGAGGCCATCATCAAGCCGTTCAAACTCGACGAAGTTAAAGAGGCGCTGAACGAGGTCGGGCTCAAGGGCATCACCGTGACCGAGGCCAAGGGCTTCGGCCGGCAGAAGGGCCATACCGAGTTGTATCGCGGCGCCGAATATGTCGTCGACTTCCTCCCGAAGGTGAAGCTCGAGATCGTGCTGGAAGACGACCTTGTCGACCGCGCGATCGAGGCGATCCAGACCGCGGCCCGCACGGGCCGAATCGGCGACGGCAAGATCTTCGTCAGCCCCGTCGAACAGGCGATCCGCATTCGTACCGGCGAGACCGGCACGGACGCGATCTGATCGCGAAATTCAGAGTTTGTTTCAGTCCAACCCAACAACCAGGACCTGAGATCATGTCAGACGCCAAGACCGTCCTTCAGCTTATCAAGGACAAGGGGATCAAATACGTTTCCCTGCGGTTCACCGACTTCAAGGGCAAGTGGCAGCACCTGGCCATGGACGAGAGCGTGGTCGACGAGGACCTGTTCAGCGACGGCACCATGTTCGACGGCTCGTCGATCGCCGGCTGGAAGGCGATCAACGATTCCGACATGATCCTGATGCCGGACCCGGCCACCGCCGTGATCGACCCGTTCTGCGCGCAGCCGACCCTGGTCGTGTTCTGCGACATCATCGAGCCGGCGACCGGCGAAGGCTACAGCCGCGACCCGCGCTCGGTCGCGAAGCGTGCCGAAGCCTATGTCTCTTACACCGGCCTCGGCGACACGGTTTACATCGGCCCGGAAGCCGAATTCTTCGTGTTCGACGACGTCAAGTGGAAGGTCGCGATGAACAAGGTCTCGTATGAGATCGACGACATCGAAGGCCCCTACAACACCGACAAGTCCTACGAGAGCGGCAACCTCGGCTACCGTCCCGCCGTCAAGGGCGGCTACTTCCCGGTTCCGCCGGTCGACTCGCTGAACGACATGCGCGGCGAAATGCTGTCGGTCATGGGCGACATGGGCCTGCCGATCGAGAAGCATCACCACGAAGTGGCGGCCTCGCAGCACGAACTGGGCATGAAGTTCTCGACGCTGGTCCGCGCCGCCGACTACATCCAGATCTACAAGTACGTCGTGCAGAACGTCGCCTACCAGTACGGCAAGACGGCGACCTTCATGCCGAAGCCGATCAAGGGCGACAACGGCTCGGGCATGCACGTCCACCAGTCGATCTGGAAGGACGGCAACACCACCTTCGCCGGTGACAAATATGCCGGCCTGTCGGACACCTGCCTGTACTACATCGGCGGTATCATCAAGCACGCGAAGGCGATCAACGCCTTCACGAACCCGACCACCAACAGCTACAAGCGCCTGATCCCCGGCTTCGAGGCCCCCGTGCTGCTGGCCTATTCGGCCCGCAACCGCTCGGCTTCCTGCCGTATCCCCTACGGCACCAGCCCGAAGGCGAAGCGCGTCGAAGTGCGCTTCCCCGATCCGCTGGCCAACCCGTATCTGGCGTTCTCGGCCATGCTGATGGCCGGCATCGACGGCATCCTGAACAAGATCCATCCGGGCGAAGCCATGGACAAGGATCTGTACCACCTGCCGCCGGAAGAGCTGAAGCTGGTCCCGACCGTTTGCGGCTCGCTGCGCGAAGCCCTGACGGAACTGGACGCCAACCGCTCGTTCCTGACCAAGGGCGGCGTCTTCACCGACGACCTGATCGACGCCTACATCGAACTGAAGTGGCAGGAAGTGTACGCTTACGAGCACACCCCGCACCCGATCGAGTTCGACATGTACTACACCGCCTGATCCTTCCGGATCGCGCGATGGGAGGGGCGGCAGAGATGCCGCCCCTTTCTCGTTTCAGGCCCCTGCCCGGCTCAGCCGGCCTTGCGCCAGCCCTCGATGGCCCGCAGGGCTTCCTCGGGGCGGTCGACGACAATCTCCCGCCGGCCGAGGCCGATTTCGCCGCTCTGCCCGTCAAGGCACAGCCAGTCGCCCTCGCGCAGCACCTCGCCGCCGAGGCGCACCTCGTCACCGATGACGAGACCGGCGCAGCCGACGAGACAGGGTTTGCCCATCTGGCGGGCGACCACGGCGGCATGGGCGGTGCGGCCCCCGACGGCGGTCAGGATGCCGGCCGAGACGGCGAAACCCGCGACATCGTCGGTCGACGTATCGTGACGGACGAGAATCACCGGATCGCCCGCCGCCGCCATCTCCGCCGCCCGCCGGCTGTCGAAGGCGACGCGGCCACAGGCCACGCCGGGAGAAGCCACGGTCGCCGCCGCCAGGATCGGCGGTGCCTCGGCGAAACGGCTGATCCCGGTCGCCTCGAGGTCAATGGCAGCCAGCCGGTCGAGCGCCGTCGCCGCGTCGATCAACCCTTCCGCCACGGCGTCGACGGCAAAGCGCAGGGCCGCCCGGGGCGTGCGCTTGGCCGAACGGGTCTGCAGGAACCACAGCCGCCCGTTTTCCACGGTGAACTCGATGTCCTGCATGTCGGCGAAGGCACGCTCAAGCACATCCGCCCCGTGGGACAGTGCCGCCGACTGAACCGGCAGGCGGCGCGCGAGCAGGGCCGCATCCCCGGGCACGCGGCGGCCAGAGACGACATCCTCCCCCTGAGCATCGAACAGGAAATCGGCATAGAGCCCCTTTTCGCCCGTCGCCGGATTGCGCGAGAAGGCGACACCGGCGCCTGAAGCGCCGCCGGCATTGCCGAAGACCATGGCCTGAACCGTGACCGCCGTGCCGGCCAAACCTTCCAAGCCATTCAGGCGGCGGTACTCCCGGGCCTTGTCGCCTTCCCAGCTCCGATAGACGGCACGGGCGGCGGCACGCAGCTGGGCCATCGGCTCGGCCGGCATGGCGCTTTCGGTGTGGCGCTGGAAAATCGCCAGATAGTCGTGCGCCAGACGCTCCAGCGCCTCGGGATCGAGTTCCGCTTCCCCTTCCGCCGCTTCGGCGGCGATCAAAGCGATCAGTCGCTCCTCGAAGGCGCTGGCGGGAACGCCGGCCACCACCTCGCCATAGAGCTGGATCAGCCGTCGATAACTGTCGAAGGCAAGGCGCGGGTTGCCGGTCATGGCGATGATGCCGCGCAAGGAGACCGGGTTCAGCCCGACGTCCAGCACGGTCTCCAACATGCCCGGCATCGACTTGGCCGCGCCGGAGCGGACCGAGACCAGCAAGGGCGTCCGGCTGTCGCCGAAGCGCCGTCCTGTCGCCGCCTCGAGCCCGGCGATCCCCTCGGCCAGGGCTTCGTCGAGGGCTTCGAGCGCGGAAGGATCGCCGCTGTTCACAGCCGTGCACAGGGTGGTGGGCAGCACGAAGGCCGGCGGCACATCAAGGCCGAGCTGGGCCATGCGCCAGAGCTGGGCCGCCTTGGCCCCGGCAAGTTCGGCGGTGAGTTCGGCATGGGCATCATTCGTGCCGATGAACAGCGGTTTCAGGCGGCTCATGCGGACAACTCCTCGAGCACGCGATCGCGCAGGGACAGCGCGGCGTGGGACAGATGATCGGTGGCGGTTTCGATGGCGCGGGCGACCTCGATGCCGAGGATGAGCGGCCTTGCATCGGCGCTGGGCGTTGCGACGAGGCCGGCAAGGGCCGCGCGCTCCGCGGCATCGGCGGCGCGTTCCGCGTTGGTCACGGCGTCGATCGCCTGCAGGGCGGCGATGGCGTCGGCCCGCTGGCCCTCGGGCAGGCGCGAGGCGGCCTCGACCGCCCGCACCAGCCAGCCCGCGCTTTCGACCGCGATGGCGGCGAGGCGAGACAGAGGCTCGGCCGCCACCGGTGTCATTTCCGCCGGCAGCAGGCTGAGCAGATAGGCACAGTCCTCGAAGGCGTCGGTCGCATCCTCGACCTCGTCGACAATGGGGCGCAGCAGGTCGGCCTGGCGCAGGCGCGCGGCGATATCCCGGGCCGTGACGGTCAGCAGGTCGGCCTTGGCCTCGATCCGCTTCGCCCGCTCGGCGAGACGGGCACGGGCGGCGGGACCGTCCGGCCCCGCCGGGCTGAGGGAATCGCTGATCGCGCCCGCCAACATGCGTGTGAGGCCCAGATGCCGGACGAGGACGGTCAGCACGGCGCTTTCCGCCGTCTCGAAACGGCGCGACAATTCGGCCTGGATCTCGTCGCGGATCAGGCGCGCGGTACGCCCGGCCGACAGGCCTTCCGAGGTGTTGCGCAGGACATTCTGCAGGAATTCGGTGCAGGGCCCCTCGCCCAGCGCCTCGTCCAGCCGGACACCATAAGGGATGCGGCCGGCGGCGGTGCGCTGCACCGCTTCGACCACCAGCTGATCGCCGCCCATCTCGAGAAAGGCGCGGTGGCCGAGGTCGAGGCGGGCCGCCCAGGTCAGCAGGCCGATGGCGCCGTTGCGCCCGACAAAGCCCTGCAAGGCTTTCCGTGCCTTGTTCCAGTCGATCAGAAAGACGATGCGCGAACCAAGGAAAGACAGGAAACGATCCTGCGCCTTGGCATCGGCGGTCGTCAGGCGCCCGGTCACCAGGTAGAAGATGTCCTCCGACAGACCGTCGCCCCGCTGCTCGTCAAGCGGGGTCCAGGTCACGCCCTGCCCCTCGAACAGCGAAATGAAGAATTTCGCGCGCGGCCGGTGGATGTCGGTGTAGGTGACGGAAACTTCGCCGGCATCGACATGGACGACCAGCACGTGGGCGTCGGTGGTGCCGATATCGTTCTGGATGGTCAGGCGATCGCCGGTATGAACCGCCGTGGTGCCAAGGCCCGGATGGCCGAAGGCGAGCGGCGCCGTCCGGTTGAGGCCCGCCATGAAGGCGCGCACCGCCGCCCGGTCGCGCTCGCCAAGGGCATGGACCTTCGCCCCGTCCAGCGTCTCGACCGCCGTCGCCGCGGACAGGCGGTTGATCGCCTTGTGCAGGTCCATGACCAGCAGATGCAGGCTGTCGGCCCCACCGCGATGGGCCATGGTCAGGGCATCGACCGCACGCTGGTCGATCCGTTCCCCCTCGCCCCCGGGCAGGGCGGCGAGGATGGCGGCCAGCCTGTCGGCGAGGGCCGCGCTCTCTTCCGCCTGGGCCGCGTCGAGCGGGGCCAGCATGGCGGCGAGATCATCCGCCAGTGCGCTCAGCAGAGCGCCGAGGCCGGGCAGCAGCACCTGCCCCCCGCCCAGCGCCTTCGCCTTGCCCTCGCCCTGGCCATGCACCGCGTCCTGCAGCCGGCTCAAGGCACCCTTGATCCTGTCGTTGGCGACCAGGGCCGCACTCAACAGGCTGGGCAACAGGACCGCCCGCTCCCCCAGCCGCTCGACGATTTCGCTTTTTACTGTCACGCCGCACTCCCGCGAAAAACCCTTCGTGGTGTGCATAGCAGCATGGCGCGAACCTGTCGTCCTTGCGCCAAGTCATTCATTTAATTGTCATATTTCCACTTCCGAGGCCCCCTCATTTTTTACGGCGGGCCCGTAGGAAGTCGGCGGTCAATTCGTTTATAGTCCTTGAGGGGCATCGCCCTGTTGGTGCCACACCCCCCCCCCGGGTGGCACCTTCGCCCGCCGGCATCCCCCCCCCGCCGGCGGGCTCCCCCTTCCCTGGGGGGAGCCGCGACTGTCAGGCCGGCACGGGCCGCGGCTTGCCCTCGTCGTCGATCGCGACCATGACGAACGTGCCCTCGGTCACCTTGACCGAGGCCGGCGCGCCAAGGCTGCCGTCGCGGCGGCGCTGGCGGTCGACCCAGGTTTCCAGCTTCACCTTGATCGACGTCCGCCCGACCGACAGAATTTCGCCATAGATCGAGACCAGATCGCCGATGAACACCGGCTTGTGGAAGGTCATGGCGTCGATGGCGACGGTCGCCACCCGGCCTTCGGCCCGGCGCGCCGCGGCGACACCGGCGGCGATGTCCATGTGGCTCAATATCCAGCCGCCAAAAATGTCGCCATTGCCGTTCACATCCTTGGGCAGCGGCGCGGTGCGAATGATCGCTTCGAGCCCGCGGCTCGCCGGATGCACGGCGGCGGTTTCGTCCTTGCTCATGAACTCTCCCTTTCGATTGTTGGCGCGGCGCAGCGGGAAACCCTATACTGGCCTGCCCGGTTCTGACAAAGCGTGACAATGAGCAAGCCCGCCGACCTGTTCGAGAAAGCCGCCGCCACCAGCGATTATTCCGCCAAGGATATCGAAGTCCTCGAGGGACTGGAGCCGGTCCGCAAGCGGCCGGGCATGTATATCGGCGGCACGGACGAGCGCGCCTATCACCATCTGGCGGCGGAAATCCTCGACAATGCGATGGACGAGGCGGTGGCCGGCCATGCCAGCCGGATCGAGATGGAGCTGTCGGCCGACGGGCAGCTGACCGTGCGCGACAATGGCCGTGGCATCCCGGTCGACCCGCACCCCAAGTTCAAGGACAAGTCCGCCCTCGAGGTGATTCTGACGACGCTGCACTCCGGCGGCAAATTCAGCGGCAAGGCCTACAAGACCTCGGGCGGGTTGCACGGCGTCGGCTCGTCCGTCGTCAATGCCCTGTCGGAGGAAATGGTGGTCGAGGTCGCGCGCGACCGCCAGCTCTGGCGCCAGCGTTTCGTCCGGGGCAAGCCGACGGGCAAGATCGAGTCGCTGGGCGCGGTGCAGAACCGGCGCGGCACCACGGTCATGTTCCGGCCCGATCCGGAGATTTTCGGCACCAGCCTGCAGTTCAAGCCCGCCCGCCTCTACCGCATGGCGCGCTCCAAGGCCTATCTGTTCCGCGGCGTCGAAATCCGCTGGTCCTGCGCGCCAGAGCTGATCCCGTCCGGCGACGCCACGCCGGCCAGCGAGACGCTGCATTTCCCCGGGGGTCTCGCCGATTTCCTGGCCGCGACCATCGAGGGGCAGGCCATGGTCACCCCTCAGCCCTTCACCGGACAGGCCCGCCTGCCCGGCGGCGACGCGGGCGAGGTCGAATGGGCGATTGCCTGGCCGCTCGACGCCGACAGCTTCGTCCATTCCTACTGCAACACCATTCCGACGCCGGAAGGCGGCACCCATGAGGCCGGCCTGCGCGGCGCCCTCGCGCGCGCGCTCAAGGGTTTCGGCGAGCTGACCAACAACAAGCGGGCAGCCCAGATCACGGCGGAAGACGTGATGGGCGGCGCCACCGTCCTGTTGTCGCTATTCATTCCCGAGCCGCAGTTCCAGGGCCAGACCAAGGAAAAGCTCGCCACGGTGGAAGCGACGCGCCTCGTCGAAGCGGCGATCAAGGACCGGTTCGAGCATTGGCTGACCTCTGACCCCACGGCCGCCAACGCCCTGCTCGACCATGTGGTCAGCCGCGCCGAGGAGCGGCTGAAGAAGCGCGCCGACAAGGAAACCAGCCGCAAGACCGCGACCCGCAAGCTGCGCCTGCCCGGCAAACTGGCCGATTGCGCCAAGGATCAGGCGGCCGGCACCGAGATTTTCCTGGTCGAGGGCGATTCGGCCGGTGGTTCGGCCAAGCAGGCGCGCGACCGGGCGACCCAGGCGGTGCTGCCCCTGCGCGGCAAGATCCTGAACGTCGCCTCCGCCGCTGCCGGCAAGATGGAGGCGAACCAGGAACTGTCCGACCTTGTGCTGGCGCTCGGCTGTGGCTCCGGCGCCAAGTTCAAGGCGCCGGACCTGCGCTATGAACGCATCATCATCATGACCGACGCCGATGTCGACGGCGCCCATATCGCGTCCCTGCTCATGACCTTTTTCTGGCGCGAAATGCCGGGCCTGATCCGGGGCGGGCATCTCTATCTCGCCATGCCGCCGCTCTATCGTATCGCCCAGGGGGCGAAGACGGTTTATGCGATGGACGACGACGACAAGGACCGCCGCATCAAACGCGACTTCAAGTCGGGCGCGAAGATCGAAATCAGCCGTTTCAAGGGCTTGGGCGAGATGCCTCCCGCGCAACTTCGGGAGACGACGATGGACCGCGACAAGCGTACCCTGCTGCGCGTCACCGTGATGGAAGACGAGATCGAGGATACGGTCGGCCTGGTCGACCGCCTGATGGGCAAGAAGGCCGAAACCCGCTTTGCCTTCATTCAGGAGAATGCCGCCCGGGCCACCGACCTCGACATTTGAATGCGAGGATTCCGCCATGAGACTGTTGCCAGCCATCGCCGTCGCGACTTTTCTGGGCCTCGGCGCCTGCGCCGCGACGCCATCGACCGTCATCACCCATCAGGACCTCGATCAGGAATTCTATCGCGGTAATGGCTATAACGCGGCCGTCCGCGACGGCCTCGCCCCCGTGACCGTCGTCGGTGAACCTTTCCCTGGCGTCGGCGCCGCCGCCGCCCTCGCCCCGCTGACGCCGCCCGCCTCGGTCGCCGCGCGGGGCTTCGCGCCCGCCGACGATGCGGGGGCACGGGTCGTGCTGATCTTCCATCCCCGGGGGCCGCTGTCCCGGGCCGATGCCTGCGCGCCCGCCGCCGACCTGCGCGCCCACGTCGGCGCCCCCGGGACGGAAGGCGGCTTTACCGCTCTCGTTTCGCTGTGCCAGGGCAGTCGCAGGGTCTCGACCGCGCTGGTCCACGCCGCGGCCCCGCAGTCCGTTTCCGACCCGGCCTATGCCGGCATCATGGCGCAAGTCCTGACCGAAATCCTGCCGCTGACCGTGCCGCGCGAGCTGCCTCAAATGCCCTGATCGGGCGCTGCCCCCCTGCAACACATGGCCGCGCGCATGGCGGGGCTGCCTGCCCGGCGGTTGACTTGATCGCCCAATCGGCTATCGTCGCCCTTGCTGTGCATTGTGCAATGCAGCGAAACAAGGCCGGAAACGGCCGGGCGTGTCCGATGGTCGGACGGCTGCTGCACCTGGAAAGCGGATAACGGGTCAATGAGTTTTGAACAACTGGGCCTCAGCGCCGAGGTGCTGAAGGCGGTGTCCGAGGCCGGATATTCCGAGCCCACGCCGATTCAGGCCCAGGCCATCCCCCAGGTGCTGCAGGGGCGCGACGTTCTGGGCACGGCCCAGACGGGCACCGGCAAGACGGCCTCCTTCACCCTTCCGATGATCGACATCCTGGCAGCCGGCCGTCCCAAGGCGCGGATGCCCCGCTCCCTGATCCTGGAGCCGACCCGCGAACTGGCCGCCCAGGTCGCCGAGAATTTCGAGAAATACGGCAAGTACCACAAGCTTTCCATGGCGCTGCTGATCGGCGGCACCTCGATGGACGATCAGACCAAGAAGCTCGACCGCGGCGTCGACGTGCTGATCGCGACGCCAGGCCGCCTGCTCGACCATTTCGAGCGCGGCCGCATCATGATGCAGGGCATCAAGGTCCTCGTGGTCGACGAAGCCGACCGCATGCTGGACATGGGCTTCATTCCCGATCTCGAGCGTATTTGCAGTCTGCTGCCGCCCAGCCGTCAGACGCTGTTCTTCTCGGCCACCATGCTGCCGGAAGTGAAGCGCCTCGCCGACAAGTTCCTGACCGATCCCGTCGAAATCTCGGTCGCCCGCGCGTCCTCGACCGCGACCACGATTGTCCAGGCCCTCGCCGTCGTCGACGAGATGGACAAGCGCGAAGCCCTGCGCAGCCTGCTGCGCTCCGAGACCGTGCGCAACGCCATCATCTTCTGCAACCGCAAGCGCGACGTCGACATCGTCGGCAAGTCGCTGGTCAAGCATGGCTTCAACGCCGCCGCCCTCCATGGCGACATGGCGCAGAGCGAGCGCAATGCGGTCCTCGAGCGGTTCCGCGCCGGTGAAGTGCCGATCCTCGTCGCCTCCGACGTCGCCGCGCGCGGCCTCGATGTCGCCGAGATCAGCCATGTCTTCAATTTCGACGTGCCGATCCATGCCGAGGATTACGTGCACCGCATCGGCCGTACCGGCCGCGCCGGACGCGAAGGCAAGTCCTACACGCTGGCCAGCCCCTTCGACACCAAGTTCGTCAAGGCGATCGAAGAGCTGACCAAGCAGCAGATTCCGCGCCTGAACATCGACGGCATCAACCCTTGCGAGCTTCTGTCGGATTCGGAAGCCAAGGCGCACAAGCGCGGCCGGGGCAAGCCCTCCTCCACCCTGAAGGGCGTGAAGCTCGGCAAGGGCAAGGGCAAGGCCAAGGACGGCCACATCGAGATCGAGACCGTGCACGTCGCCTCCCTGAACGAAGAGGGCGAACGCGGCCGCAGCGGCGGTCGCGGCAAGCGCCGCCCCGAGGCGGAAGCGGCCCCGCGCGAGGAAAAGCCGGTGGAACGTGCCCGTGACGAGCGCCCGCGCGAGGACCGCCCCCGCGAGGAACGCAACGAGCGCCCCCGCGATTTCCGCGACCAGCCCGAGCGGCGTGACTATAACGACCGGAACGACCGCCGCGGCCCCCGCCGCCGGGACGACGACCTCGGCCCGAGCGTGATCGGCTTCGGCGACCATGTTCCCGCCTTCATCCTGCGCCCGGTCTATCCGGCGAAGGAGACTGCGCGCACGAACGAAGCCTGAGCTTCCCGTTTCGTTGGAGATCAGCCCCGGGCAAGCCGATTGCCCGGGGTTTTTCATGTCCGGTCCCCGGGCTAGGCTTCACCCGTAAGCGGCCGCAACAAGGGGAGAACCGGCGATACCAGCCGGGCCAGATCGGCGGCATTGCCGGCGCCGAGCTTCGCCAGCACCCGGCCCCGATGCACTTCAACCGTGCGGATGGCGATGCCGAGTTCACCGGCGATCTGCTTGTTCAGCTTGCCGTCGATCATGCGCTCCATCACTTCGGCTTCCCGGGCGGACAGGCCGCGGATCTTGCGGGCGATGGCGTCCACCTCCCGCGTTTCCCCCTGGCGCTTGACGAAGCGGGCGATCGCGGCCTTGGCGAGGTCGACGATCTGATTGTCGTTGAACGGCTTCTCGACGAAGTCGAAGGCCCCGGCCTTCAGGGTGCTGACCGCGACCGGCACATCGGCGTGGCCGGTCAGGAAGATCACCGGCGCCTCGCTGCCCATCGCACGCAGGCGCTCGAACACTTCCGGGCCGGACAATCCGTGCATCCGCACATCGAGAATGATGCAGGCGCAATCGTCGAGCGGTTGCGCCTCCAGAAAGGCCTCGCCCGAGTGCCAGCCGACAGCCGTCAGCCCGCGCGAGGCGAAGAGAAAGGCAAGCGCATCGCGGATGCTTTCCTCGTCGTCGACCATGTGGATGGTCCCGGTCATTCCGCCGCCTGTTCCGACCCTTTGGCCAGCGCCGGCAGGATCACGGTGAATATTGTTCCCGCCTCCCTGCCCCGCCGGAAGGTCAGCTGCCCGCGATGCAGCTCGACGAGTGTCCGACAGATGTTCAGGCCCATGCCCATGCCGTGAGGTTTGGTCGAGGTGAAGGCGTCGAAGACGTGATCCGCCAGCGCCGGCTCGATGCCGTGACCGAGATCGGCGACCTCGATTTGCGCATCGCCCTCCGCCGTGGTGTCGAGCGTCACGCGCAGCATGTCGCCGTGGCGCCGCCCCTCGGCCATGGCCTCCATGCCATTGCGGATCAGGTTGATCAGCACCTGCTGGATCAGGATGCCGTCCGCGCGAACGGGGGGCGCGGAATGCAGCGCGGTTTCGATCGAAACGCGCAATTCCCGCGCCTCGGCGGCGAGAAAGCCGACCGTCTCGATGATGACGTCGGGCAGCGACAAGGGGTCCAGCCGGGGTTCGCGTTTCTTCACGAGATCCTGGATGCGCCGGATGATCTGCCCCGCCCGGCCCGCCTGGGCTGCCACCTTCTCGACCGCGAGGCGCATCATGACGCCATCGGTCTGGCCCTGGTCCAGCAGGTTGAGGGCACCGGTGGCATAGCCCGCGATGGCCGACAAGGGCTGGTTCAGTTCATGGGCGAGGGTCGAGGCCATTTCCCCCAGGGTGACCAGACGGCCGGTGCGAGCCATGGCCTCGTCCTGCAGGCGGGCGGCGCGGGCCGCGCGCTTCACATCGGTCATGTCGATCACCGAACCCATCCAGCCCCGATGCACGCCGCCTGCGTCGATCAGCGGCGCCTCGAAGACCTGAACGTCGATCATGGTGCCGTCACGGCGCCTGAAACCCGTCTCGAAGGCCTGCGGCCGGGCGTGACCCTGCGCGAGCGCCATCTGCCGGTCGAGGGTTTCCTGCATCCGCTCGGGCGCCCAATAGGGCATGGGCGGCAGATGTCCGACCAGGTCTTCCGCCGGCCAGTCGACCAGTTTGCAGAAGGCCGAATTGACATAGAGAATGCGCCCCTCGTGATCCTTGGCCCGCAGCCCGACGGTCAGGCTTTCCTCCATCGAGTGGCGGAAGGCGATCTCGCCCTGCAGCAGCTTCTCCGCCCGCCGCCGCCGCCGCGCGCTGCGCTGGAGCGTGAGCAGGGCGAAAATGGCGAAAAGCGCCAGGCTGGCGATCACCGCGATCAGCAGCGTATCGAGGAAACCCGCCGGCCGCTTGTAGGGCGTGATGGTCAGCACGGTTCCGCGCAAAGGCGGATCGAAGGCGATGGAATGGCTGGGCGCGGTGGCATCGAGCGCGCGGCGTGCGCGCACCGCCAGGGCGTTGCCGCCGGTGTCGGCGAGGCGGACGCCATATTGTTCGGCAATCCACCACGGGATATGCCGCTCGAGGAGGAGCGGCAGCGAGATGGTCGCCGTCACTACGCCGCCGCCCGCGATGGCCAGCCCCAGGGTCACCGTATCGCCCGCGATGTCGCCATAAATGGGCCGCGATACGATCTTGCCACTGCGCAGGATCAGTTGCGGCAGGGCCGCGTCCTCCGGGTCGGGCAGGCCGGGAACGGCGCGGATCACCTTTCCCCCGGCATCGTACCAGACGATGGACAGCACTTCCGGGTTGGACGCGATGTGCAGTCGCTCCCGCGCCTCCAGGATATCGGGCGAGCCACCGCCAGCGGCATCAAGCGCGAGGCGCGCCAGCATATCCTCGTCGACGGAGAGCTGAAAGCGCAGGGTCTGCTCGACCCAGAGCGCGTCGGTGGCGAGCTTGGTGCGCAGCTGCTCCGCCTCGCCCCGGTCCACGACCCAGACGAAGGCCCCGATCAGGGCAACGAGCGCGAGAATGGCGGCGAGCGGCACCAGCGACAGAAGGTCGACCCGGCTGGTCGTCCATCCGTCCTGGATCACCCACGGGCTTTCGCTCCTGGTTTTATCCTTGCCGTCCCGCGGCACTGCTGCCCCCCCGACCGTGCCCAGACCCATGGTCATCGCCGGGTTGCCCCCGGTCCATTGCGGTAACCCACAATAGCGACGCCTTTCCGGACGTGGCAAGCAGACAGCCTAACCGCGCGGAAACGCGGATCAACCGGAGGAAACACGATGCTGAACCGTCGCCAATTCGCCAAACTCGCCGGCACGGCCGCCCTCGCCGCGGCGGCGCCCCTGCCCGCCTTCGCCGCCCCCATCGTCATCAAGTTCAGCCATGTGGTGGCGCCCGATACGCCGAAGGGCAAGGGCGCGCAGAAGTTCAAGGAACTGGCCGAGAAATACACGAACGGCGCCGTCGTCGTCGAAGTCTATCCCAACAGCCAGCTCTACAAGGACAAGGAAGAGCTGGAGGCCCTGCAGCTCGGCGCGGTCCACATGCTGGCGCCGTCGCTGGCCAAGTTCGGCCCGCTCGGCGTCCAGGAATTCGAGCTGTTCGACCTGCCCTATCTGATGCAGAGCTACGACGACCTGCGCAAGATCACCGATGGCGATGTCGGCAAGATGCTGCTGGGCAAGCTGGAAGCCAAGGGCATCAAGGGCCTCGCCTATTGGGACAATGGCTTCAAGGTCATGTCCGCCAATTCTCCGCTGCGCACGCCCGACGATTTCCTTGGCCTGAAGATGCGCATCCAGTCGTCGAAGATCCTCGAGGCGCAGATGCAGGCGCTGGGCGCCGTGCCGCAGGTCATGGCCTTCTCGGAAGTCTATCAGGCGCTGCAGACCGGCGTCGTCGACGGCACCGAGAACCCGCCGTCCAACATGTATACCCAGAAGATGCACGAGGTGCAGAAACACGCCTCGCTGTCGAACCATGGCTATCTCGGCTATGCCGTCATCGTGAACAAGGCGTTCTGGGAAGGGCTGGACCCGGCGGTCCGCGAACAGCTCGACAAGGCGCTGGCGGAATCGACGGTCTTCGCCAATTCGATCGCCAAGGAAGAAAACGAGAAATCGCTGGCCGCGATGAAGGTGGCGGGGACGACGGAGTTCCACGAGCTGACCGCCGAGGAAAAAGCGGCCTGGATCGAGGTGCTGACCCCCGTGCACGAGAAGATGTCGGGCCGCATCGGCGCCGACCTGATCAAGCAGGCCTACGCCGCCCTCGGCCGCTGAGGCACCGCCGCAACCCCGGGGGCGCGTCACGCGCCCCCTTCCCTTCGAGGTTCGCCATGATCCTGCGCATCCTCGACCGGTTCGAAGAGGTGATCATCTCGGTGCTGATGGCGGTCGCCGTCGCGCTGATCTTCGTCGCGGTCGTCCATCGCTTCTCGCTCGGCTTCGCCGCCGACCTGGTCTCCTTCGCCCGTCGCAACGACATGCCGGACCTGGCCGACGCCGCCCGCGCGACCTTCAAGACCATCAATCTCCTCAAGCTGACCTGGGCGCAGGAAGCCTGCATCTATCTCTTCGTCTGGATGGCCAAATTCGGCGCCGCCTATGGCGTCCGCGCCGGCATCCACGTCGGGGTCGACATCCTGGTCGAGCGGCTGTCGCCCGCGCGGCGCCGGCCGGTCACCATCATCGCCATGTCGGGCGGCGTGATCTTCACCGCCCTCGTCACCTGGATCGGCGCCGATTTCGTCTGGCATGTCGCGGCCGGCGGCCAGACCTCGCCCGATCTCGAAATGCCGATGTGGATCGTCTATCTCGCGGTGCCGCTCGGCTCGGCACTGATGTGCCTGCGCTTCTTCCAGGCGCTGAAGGCCTATGTCACTACGGGTTACATCGCCCATCACGACCACAGCGCGGTCGACGGCCTCGACGACGAGCCGGCGGCGCAGCCGAACGGGGGCCGCGCATGACCGCGATCATCGTCTTCATCATTCTCGCCCTGCTGCTGATCACGGGGATGCCCGTGTCCATCGCGCTCGGGCTCACGGTCTTCACCTTTCTCTTCGCCTTCACCAATGTCCCGATGGATTCGATCGCCCTGAAGCTGTTCACGGGCATCGAGAAATTCGAGATCATGGCGATCCCCTTCTTCATCCTCGCCGGCAATTTCCTCACGCACGGCGGCGTCGCGCGGCGGATGATCCGTTTCGCGACCTCGATGGTGGGCCATTGGTACGGCGGCATGGGCCTCGCCGCGGTCCTCGCCTGCGCCCTCTTCGCCGCGATATCCGGTTCGTCGCCCGCGACGGTGATGGCGGTCGGCTCGATCCTGATCCCCGCCATGGTCAAGCAGGGTTATCCGGCGCAGTTCGGTGTCGGCTCGGTCGCGACGGCGGGCGGTCTCGGCATCCTGATCCCGCCCTCCATCGTCATGGTCATGTATTCGGTCGCGACCTCGGGCATGGTGGTCACCGGGCCGGACGGCGTTCAGGTGCTCTCCGCCTCCATCGGCTCGCTCTTCATCGCGGGCGTGGTGCCCGGTCTGATGCTGGCGGCCATGCTGGGCGGCACCACCATGTACCGCGCCTGGAAGAGCGGCTATCCGCGCATGGCGCGGGCAAGCTGGCGCGAGCGGCTCAAGGCCTTCCGCGAGAGCGTCTGGGGCCTGATGCTGATCGTCATCATCATGGGCGGCATCTATGGCGGCATCTTCACCCCGACCGAGGCGGCGGCGGTCTCGGCGGTCTATGCCTTCGTCATCGCGACCTGGGTCTACAAGGACATCAAGCTGCGCGACGTGCCGAAGGTGCTGCTGTCGTCGGCGGCGATGTCGGCCATGCTGCTCTACATCATCACCAACGCGGTGATGTTCGCCTTCGTCCTGACCTCGGAACAGATCCCGCAGGCCCTGTCGGAATGGCTGGTCGGCCTCGGCCTCGGCCAGGTCGGTTTCCTGCTCGCGGTCAACCTGATCCTGCTCGTCATCGGCATGGTGATGGAGCCTTCGGCCATCGTCCTCATCATGGCGCCCATCCTTTATCCGGTCGCGGTGAAACTGGGCGTCGATCCCGTGCATTTCGGCATCATGATGGTGGTCAACATGGAGATCGGCCTGATCACGCCCCCGGTCGGGCTCAACCTCTATGTCGCTTCGTCCATATCCCGCCTGGGGTTGACCGAGGTGACCAAGGCGACCTGGCCCTGGCTGCTGACCGTGCTGGCCTTCCTCGCGATCATCACCTATGTGCCCGATATCGTCCTGTTCCTGCCCCGCCTGATGGGTCTGTGATCCCCGCAAACGACAACGCCCCGGCCGCGAGGCCGGGGCGTTTCCGTTTCGCCTAAGGCCGACGGATCACTTCAGCATGAAGCCCATCAGCTTCTCGATCCGGGGGCCGAAAGGCGGCCGCATCATCGAGAGCAGGTTGAACTTCGACTGGTGCATGACCGCCTTCTTGTGGCTGAAGGTCAGGAAGCCGTCGCGGCCATGGTACGAGCCCATGCCCGACGGGCCGACGCCGCCGAACGGCAGGTCTTCCTGGGCGACATGCATCACGGTCTCGTTGACGCAGGCCCCGCCCGAGGTCGTCCGGCTCAGCACCTTGTCCTGCACCGCCTTGTCGTCGGAGAAGACATAGAGCGCGAGCGGCCGGCCGTGGTCGTTCACATAGTCGATCGCCTCGTCGATCTGGCGATAGGTCTTGATCGGCATCAGCGGGCCGAAGATCTCGTCCTGCATCACCTTCATGTCCTCGGTCGCGTCGAGGATCAGGGTCGGCGGGATCTTGTGGCTCGGTTGCTGCTCGAAATTCTCGTTGCCCGGATTGACTTCGACCACCTTGGCGCCCTTGGCCTTGGCGTCGGCGATCAGGCCGCGCAGGCGGTCGTAGTGGCGCTGGTTCACGACCGAGGTGTAGTCGTCATTGTCCTTCAGGGTGGGATAGGACTTGGCGACCTGCTTCGACAGGAGATCGACGAACTGCTCCCGCTTCTCCTCGGGAACGAAGACATAGTCGGGGGCAACGCAGGTCTGGCCGGCGTTCAGGAACTTGCCCTGCACGATGCTGCCCACCGCCGCCTCCATGCGGGCGCCGCGGTCGACGATGGTCGGCGACTTGCCGCCGAGCTCGAGCGTGACCGGCACGAGGTTCTCCGCCGCCGCGCGCATGACATGGCGCCCGACCGAGGTCGCGCCGGTAAAGAACAGGTGGTCGTAGGGCAGCTTGGAGAATGCCTCACCCACGTCCGGCCCGCCGGTGATCACCGAAACCTCGAGGTCGGAGAAGGCCGCGCCCAGCACCTTGGCCATCAGGTCCGAGGTGCGCGGGGTGAATTCCGACGGCTTCAGCATCACCCGGTTGCCGGCGGCGAAGGCCGCGGCCATTGGCCCGAAGGCGAGCTGGATCGGATAGTTCCACGGCGAGATGATGCCGATGACGCCGAGCGGCTGGAAGATGATGCGGTTGGAGGCCGGGAAGTAGTTGATCGAGGTCGGCCGCTTTTCCGGCTGCATCCATTTGGCGAGATGCTTCGACATATGCTTGATGCCTTCGGCGGTCACGACGAAGTCGGTCAGCATGGTCTCGTGCTTCGAGCGATGGCCGAAGTCGGCCGAGACGGCATCGAGGAACGCGTCCTTGTTGTCGAGCAGGGCCTTCTTCAGGCGCGCCAGGCGATCCCGGCGCAGGGCGACCGAGGGCGGCCCCATCTTCAGGAAATCCTTGCGCTGCCGGTCCAGCGTGGTGCGCAGGGCCGCGGCGACGCCGCCGACTTCGATTCTCGCTTCCGCAGTGCTCATGTTTCCTCTCCCCGGGCCGTAAGGCCTCTTTCATCCGATAATTTGTCAGACTATGCGCGCAAGCGCGGCACCGCGCAATATTTTCACCCCGACTGCAATATGACGGATTTTTTGTGCAGTGCGAAAAAATCCCCGTTGACGTCCTGCACGTGAAAGCATATCTACGCTTCATGTTGCGTCGCACCATTATGCAACCGTGCGGCGGCAGGTAACCGCGTAGCCAAACCCCCTATTCATCCGACTATCCGAACAGGAGAGTTAAAATGGCCACCAAGAAGAAGACCGCCGCCGGTGACGTTGCTGGCGATGTCATGGAGACTGTCGTGGAATCCGTCGAAACCGTCGAAGAAGCCACCCAGAAGGCCGGTGAAGCGGTCGAGACCGCGATCGACAACGCCGGCAGCCAGCTCGAGAAGGCCATTGCCTGGAGCCGCGAGCAGGTGACCGAAGTCTCGGCCAAGGTCGAGGAAAACACCAAGAAGGCCGTTGCCGAGGTGAAGGACAACTTCGCGAAGGCGACCGACTGGAGCCGCAGCCGCTACCAGACCCTGAAGACCAATGCGACCGAAGCCGCCGAATTCGGCAAGGCCTCCGTCGCCGACGTCGTCGCTTCGGGCAAGGCCGCGGCCGAGGGCCTGAAGTCGGTCGGCGAAGCGGTCGTCGAGGCCGTGAAGGTCGCGACCGAAGAGAATGTCGACACCGCCAAGAAGCTGTGGGCCGTGAAGTCCATCGGCGAGGCCGTCGATCTGCAGGACAAGTACACCAAGACCGCGATCGACCTCTATCTGGCCCACAGCCAGAAGATCGCCGAGACCACCGCTTCGGCGGTCCGCGCCGCGATCGAGCCGCTGCACGCCCGCTTCGCCGCCCTCGCGGCCGAAGTCGAGAAGCGCCGCGTCGCTTAATCTTCCGGCGATTGCATGTTATAGGGGCGGCCTCGTGCCGCCCCTTTTCTTTGTCTGCCGGATACACGCTCCATGACCTATGCCGTCGGCCTGCTTCTCGACGCCGGAATCGTCTTCGCCTCGGATACCCGCACCAATGCCGGGGTCGATCATGTCTCGACCTTCAAGAAGATGACGGTCTTCGAGGTCCCGGGCGAGCGGGTGATCGTGCTCATGGGCTCGGGCAATCTCGCCATCACCCAGTCGGTGGTCAGCCAGCTGCACGCCTGGAACCAGGCCGTGCCGAAGACCGGCGCCGCCCGCGCCCGCGCCAACCGCGCGATCAGCCGGGCCGGCAGCATGTTCGAGGCGGCACGCATCGTCGGCGCGGCCCTGCGCGAGGTTCATGCGCTCGACGGTGAATATCTCCAGGCCCATGGCACCGACTTCAACGCCATGTTCATCCTCGGCGGTCAGATCGGCGAGGAGAAACCGCGCCTGTTCCAGATCTATGCCGCCGGCAATTTCATCGAGGCGGGCAAGGACACGCCCTACTTCCAGATCGGCGAGACGAAATACGGCAAACCGATCATCGACCGCATCGTCCGCCCGGATACTTCGCTGACGGTCGCGGCGAAATGCACCCTGATCTCCTTCGATTCGACCATGCGCTCCAATGTTTCGGTCGCCATGCCGCTCGACGTGCTGATCTACGAGAAGGGCAGCCTGAAGGTCGGCCATTACCGCCGCATCCCGCGCAACGATCCCTATATGACGGCCCTCTCCGACGGTTGGTCCAAGGGCATCCTCGCGGCTTTCGAGGCCCTGCCCGATCCGGACTGGCCGGTCGATTCTCCCGAGTCCCGGCCGAAGCCCAGACGCCGCAAGGCCTGATTGCCGTCGCGTCCTCCTCGGTCAAAGTGAACGGGGTTCACAAGCCCTGTTCCGCGGTCATAATCTCCCCATTCCGCGCGGGGAGGACATAATGACTTACGAAACCATCCTGTTCGAGCAGGAGGGCGGTGTCGCGCGCATCACCCTCAACCGCCCGGACGTGCTCAATGCCCTGAACTTCCCGATGTATCGGGAAATATCCGATGCCTTCGACCGTATCGCCGCCGATCCGTCAGTGCGCGCGGTGTTGCTGACCGGCACCGGCCGGGCTTTCTGTTCGGGCGCAGATCTGTCGCGCAGTTTCACCATCCCCGATGGTGGCACCATCGGCGATGGCGTCGCCGAGGCGATGCACCGCCTGATCAATCCGATGGTGGCACGCATCGCCGCGCTGAAAAAGCCGGTGATCGGCGCGATCAATGGTGCGACGGCCGGCGGTGGCGTCGGCGTCGCCCTCGCCTGCGATATCGTCATCGCGGCCAAGTCCGCCTATTTCGTGCAGGTCTTCGGGCCGAACCTCGGCATCGTGCCCGATATCGGCTGCACCTGGATGGTGCCGCGCCTGGTCGGCCGCGCCCGCGCGCTCGGCCTTGCCCTGACCGGCGAGCGGCTGACGGCGGAAAAGGCCGCCGACTGGGGCCTGATCTGGTGCGCGGTCGAGGATGCCGAGCTGATGGCCACGGCGGAGGCCATGGCGCAGAAGCTGGCGACGGGCCCGACCACGGGTTTCGGCCTGATCAAGAATGCGATCACGGCGTCGGAGCATAATGGTTTCGAGGCGCAGCTGGCGCTGGAAGCCGAATCCCAGCGCCGCGCCTTCAATACCCATGACACGCCGGAAGGCATCGCCGCCTTCCTGCAGAAGCGCAAACCCGTGTTCACCGGAGCCTGAGCCGATGACAAGTGCCTTTACCAGAATTCTCGTCGACGTCGATGGCGACGGCGTGATGACTCTGACCCTGAACCAGCCGGAGGCGCTGAACGCCGTCTCCAAGGTCATGATCCGCGAGATCGGCGCCGCCCTGTCCCGGGCCGAGGATCCGGCCGGCGGTGTCCGCGCCCTGCTGATCACCGGCGCCGGCCGGGGCTTCTGCGCCGGGGCCAATCTCGCCGATCCCGACGGCCTCTCCAACGAGGGCGTGCCCGACGTCGGTCTGGTGCTCGAGGAATATTACAATCCGGTGTTCAAGCGCCTGCGTGACCTGCGCGTGCCCATCGTCACGGCGGTCAACGGCCCCGCCGCCGGTGTCGGCATGAGCTTCGCCCTGATGGGCGACATCGTTGTCGCCGGCAAATCGGCCAGCTTCCTGCAGGCTTTCGCCAAGATCGGCCTCGTGCCCGACGGCGGCTCGTCCTGGCTGTTGCCGCGCCTCGTCGGCCGGGCCCGGGCGATGGAACTCGCCATGATGGCCGAGAAACTGCCGGCGGAAAAAGCCCTCGACTGGGGCCTGATCAACCGCGTGGTCGAGGATGGCGAGCTGATGGCGACGGCGACGGAACTCGCCCGCAAATTCGCCAAGGGCCCCACCCGCGCCCTCGGCTTCATCCGCAAGATGATGCAGGCCAGCCTCGAGGCCAGCTACGACCAGCAGCTCGATCTCGAACGGCAATTGCAGCGCGCCGCCGGCCAGACCGCCGACTTCCAGGAAGGCGTCGCCGCCTTCCTGCAGAAGCGCCCGGCCCAGTTCACCGGCAAGTAACGAGGGGGTCAGCGCCCGAACAGGCGCGACCAGAAACCGGGCGCGGCGGGCTTTCCAGCCCGCCAGCCCATCTCCCAGAAGGCGGCTTCCAGCCGGCAGCTTTCGGCGAAGGTGCGAATGAGGGACGGCATCCGCGCCTCGGTCGCCCGCACCGCGGCGAGGCGGTCAAGTTCGGCAATGGCCTCGTCGGCGACGGCGCCATAGTCCTTGCCGGCATACATTTCGATCCAGGGCAGGTAGCGATTGTCCTCGCCCCGGAAATCGGGCCGTTCGGTGATGGCGACCGCGATGTCGCGGTAGCCGATAACGCAGGGGCTCAACGCGACCTTGAGGTCGAGCACGTCGCCCGCCAGCCCGCGGTCGAGGACATAGCGGGTATAGGCCATGCACTCGGGCGCTTCCGGCGCCTGTTCCATCTCCTCGGCGGAGATGCCCCAGGCTTTGCAGAATTCGACATGCAGGCCCATCTCGTGATTGATCAGGGCATCGAGCGTCGCCGCCGCCGAGCGCATCCCGGCGAGGTCATCGGCCTTGACCACGGCGAGGGCATAGGCGCGAGCGAAATGGATCAGGAACAGATAGTCCTGCACCAGATAGTGGCGGAAGGCCGCCTCGGGCAGGGTGCCGCGGGCGAGCCCGTCGACGAAGGGATGACCGACATAGGCCTGCCAGTCCGCCGCCGCGCCATCGCGCAGGCGGTCGAACAAACGGCTCACGCCCGCTCCTCGATCCAGGCGGCCTGAATGGCTTCGAGGATCTTCTCGTTGGAGCGGTCGGGATGATCGGCGAAACCGGGCAGCGCCAGCACCCACTTGTGCAGGTCGGTGAAGCGCAGGTTCACGACATCGGCTTCCGGGTGAAGCTCTTCCAGCCCGGCGGCAATATCGTAAACATCGGTCCAGCGCATGGACTTACTTGTCCACCATCATGTTGCGGGTGGCGGCCGGCAGGCTGACGATCAGGCCGTCGAGCTCTTCCGACATGATGATCTGGCAGCCGAGGCGCGAGGTATGGGTCAGGCCGAAGGCGAGGTCGAGCATGTCTTCCTCTTCCTCGGTCGCCTCGGGCAGGGTGGCGTAGAATTCCGGGTCGATCACGACATGGCAGGTCGAACAGGCCAGCGAGCCTTCGCAGGCGCCTTCGAGGTCGATCTTGTTGCGGTGGGCGATTTCCAGCACCGACAGGCCAAGCGGGGCGTCAACCTCGGTCCTGGTCTTGCCGTCGGGGCTCACGAAAATCATCTTGGGCATGGAAACTCTCTCCAGAAATCTGATCGGGAGGCTTAGCCCGCCTGCAAGCGGGATTCAAGCCGGCTGACGTCGACGCCGGACAGCGCGCGCCTGATGTTGCGGTCCATGCGGCGCTCGGCGAAAGGCCGACCCGCCGCTTCCAGGGCTTCGGTCGCCGCCACCACCGCCTCGCGGTCGTCGCCAGTCATCGCCGTCTCCAGCGCCGATTTCGCGCCCTCGATCGCCGCCCGCTCTTCGGCGGAAAGCAGGTCGCCGTCAACCGCCAGCGCCGCGTCGAGGGCAAGGATCAGGCGACGGCCGTCCACCCGCGCTTCCGCCAGCAGGCGAGTGACGACATCGGCCCGCGCGTTTTCCAGCGAGGCACGCAACATGCCGGTCATCTCGTCGTCGGTCAGGCCGTAGGTCGGCTTCACCTCGACCCGCGCCTCGACGCCGGTCAGGGCCTCGCGGGCGGAAACGGTCAGCAACCCGTCGGCATCGACGGTGAAGGTGACGCGGATGCGCGCGGCGCCCGCGACCATGGCCGGAATGCCGGCGAGGACGAAGCGGGCGAGCGAGCGGTTCTGCTCGACCATCTCGCGCTCGCCTTGCACGACGTGGATCGCCATCGCCGTCTGGCCATCCTGATAGGTGGTGAAATCCTGCGCCCGGCTGACCGGGATCGGCGTATTGCGCGGGATCACCTTCTCGATCAAGCCGCCCATGGTCTCCAGCCCGAGGGACAGCGGCACGACATCGAGCAGCAGCGTGTCGGAGCCGATGGTCAGCGCCTCCGCCTGAAGCGCGGCGCCCAGCGCCACCACTTCGTCCGGGTCGATATCCGACAAAGGCTCCCGCCCGAACAGCGCGGTCACTTCCGCGCGCACCAGCGGCACCCGCGTGGAGCCGCCGACGAGGACGACACCCGAAAGCTCGCCCGGGCCGACACCGGCATCCTGCAACACCGCCTTCGCCGCGGCGATGGTGCGGGCGACCAGCGGCGCGATCAGGGCATCGAAGCCGGCGCGGGTCACCGTGTGGCGGGTGGCGCGGCTGCCGAATTCGAGGTCGAGGGTTGTCGTGTCGGCCTCGGTCAGGGCTTCCTTGGCCCGTCGCGCGGCGGCGAGCACGGGTTTCACGTCGCCGGCCGCGATGCCGCCGCCCCGCTCCTGTATCAGCTGTTCGGCGAGGGCGCGGTCGAAATCGTCACCGCCGAGGGCAGCATCGCCGCCAGTGGCGAGAACCTGGAACACGCCCTTTTCCAGCTTCAGCAAAGAGACGTCGAAGGTGCCGCCGCCGAGGTCGTAAATGGCATAGAGGCCTTCCGCCCCCTGATCGAGCCCATAGGCGAGCGCGGCCGCCGTCGGCTCGTTCACGAGGCGCAGCACCTCGATTCCGGCGAGACGCGCGGCATCCCGCGTCGCGGTGCGCGCGGCATCGTCGAAATAGGCGGGCACGGTGATCACCGCCTGATCGACGGTCTTGCCCAGCACCAGTTCGGCGCGCTGGCGCAGGGTGCGCAGAATTTCGCCCGAAACCTCGACCGGCGAGACGATGCGCCCGCCGACATCGAGGCGGACCATGCCGCCCTGCCCGTCGTCCCGGATCTTCTGCGCCAGATGGCCGCCGACACTGGCGACATCGCCGGTGCCCCGGCCCATCAGGCGCTTCACGCTGGCGACGACGAGTTCCGGCTCCTGTTCGAGGATGCGGGTGGCGACCCGGCCGACCACCGGTTCGTCATCGCCTTCGAGATAGGCGACGACCGAGGGCACGATGCCGTCGCCGAGGGCATCGCGCAGGATTTCCGGCCGGCCGTTCACCGAGACGGCGACCAGCGAATTGGTGGTGCCGAGGTCGATGCCCACCGCCGCCCGGTCCGAATCCCCGGCGTGCGGCAGCGGGGTTTCCCCCGGTTCATAGATATCGAGAAGCATCAGGGCACCGCGATCCGGGGGGCGGCCTTGCGGCGCAGCTCGGCCCCGAGTTTCGAGAGATAGGACAGGCGCAGCGCCTGATGGGTCGCGCCGTCAAGGTCGTGACCGGCGAAGGCGCGGGACAGCGCCCCTTCGACCGCCGTCAGTTCACCATCCAGCTTCGCCTTCAGGGCGGGCAGATCATGGGGCGCCGCATCTTCCAGCGCCTCCCGCCATTCCATCGCTTCCATGAGCAGTTCGGGATCGGCGATGGTCTTGCCATCGTCGCCCGGCAGCGGCCGGCCTTCGATCTCGAGGAGGTAACGGGCGCGCGGCAGGGGCTCGCGCAGCGTCTCGTAAGCCTCGTTGATCAGCGTGGCGTGCTGGAGGGAGAAGGTTTTTTCCTTGGCGCCCCGACCGGCGAAACGGTCGGGATGGAAGCGGCGCTGGGCGGCGAAATAGGCGCGCTCCAGTGCCTGGCCATCAATGGCGAAATCCCGGCTGAGGCCGAGGCGGGCAAAATGGTCGAGCTGGCCGGGCGGCTGCAGGCTCTTGCAGCCGCCGCAGATGGCGTCCTCGATCTGTCCCCCGCAGGAATTGCAGGAGACCGGTGCTGTGATCTCGACGCCCATCAAACGTGACCCATCAGACGTGAAAGGACTCGCCGCAGCCGCAGCGGGCCTTTTCGTTCGGATTGATGAAGACGAAACCCGATTTCATCTTGTCGGTCTCGAAATCCATCTTGGTGCCGATCAGGAACATCACCGCCTTGGGATCGACCAGGATGGTCACGCCCTTGTCCTGGACCACCTCGTCGTATTTGCCCTTCTCGTCGGCATATTCGAGCGTGTATTGCATGCCCGAACAGCCGGCGGTGCGAACACCGATGCGCACACCCGCGGAAGGCTTGCCGCGCTTGTCCAGCAATTCCTTCACCCGGGTTGCCGCCGGATCGGTCAGTTCCATGATCTGACGCGCGGGGGCCGCCATGATCCCTACTCCTTACGACTGGCCGTGCTTGGCCTTGTAATCGGCAATCGCCGCCTTGATCGCATCTTCGGCCAGCACAGAGCAATGAATCTTCACCGGCGGCAGCGCCAGATGCTGGGCGATGTCGGTGTTCTTGATCGTCGCCGCTTCGTCGAGGCTCTTGCCCTTCACCCATTCGGTGACGAGGCTGGACGAGGCGATGGCCGAGCCGCAGCCGAAGGTCTTGAACTTCGCGTCCTCGATCAGCCCCTCGGGCGAGACCTTGATCTGCAGCTTCATCACGTCGCCGCAGGCCGGCGCGCCGACGAGGCCGGTGCCCACGCTGTCGTCGCCCTTGTCGAAGGAGCCGACGTTGCGGGGATTCTCGTAGTGGTCGACGAGCTTTTCGCTATAGGCCATGGCTGTAACTCCTTGTTTCTCGCCGCTCAGTGGTCGGCCCACTGGATCGACTTGATGTCGATGCCTTCCTGGACCATTTCCCACAGCGGGCTCATTTCACGCAGCTTGCTGACGCGGCCGATGATCGTCTCCGCGGCATAGTCGATCTCGGCTTCCGTGGTGAAGCGCCCGAAGCCGAAGCGGATCGAGGTATGGGCCAGCTCCTCCTCGACACCGAGGGCGCGCAGCACATAGGACGGCTCAAGCGAGGCCGAGGTGCAGGCGGACCCGGACGAGACCGCTAGGTCCTTGATGCCCATGATCAGGCTCTCGCCCTCGACATAGGCGAAGGAGAGATTGAGGTTGCCGGGGATGCGCTGGGTCTCGTCGCCGTTCAGGAAGACGTCCGGCAGCTTCGCCTTCACCTTGTCGTAGAAACGATGCGCCAGGGCATCGAGACGCACCGCCTCGGCCGCCATTTCCTCGCGGGCGATGCGGCAGGCCTCGCCGATGCCGACGCAGAGCGCGGGCGACAGGGTGCCGGAGCGCATCCCCCGCTCCTGCCCGCCGCCATTCATCTGGGCGACCAGGCGGACGCGCGGCTTGCGCCGGACATAGAGCGCACCGATGCCCTTCGGCCCGTAGATCTTGTGGCCCGAGATCGACATCAGGTCGATCCCCATGGCGCCAACGTCGAGCGGGATCTTGCCGACGGCCTGGGCGCAATCGGTGTGGAACAGCGCGCCCTTCTCGTGAGCGATCTTCGCAATCTCGGCAATGGGCTGGATGACGCCGATCTCGTTGTTCACGGCCATGACCGAGACCAGCACGGTCTTGTCGGTGACGGCGGCGCGCAGCTCGTCGAGGTCGATCAGGCCGTTCTGCTTCACCGGCAGATAGGTGACCTTGAAGCCTTCCTGTTCCAGGTGGCGGCAGGTGTCGAGCACGCATTTATGCTCGGTCACCACGGTCACGATCTCGTTTCGGCGGTCCTTGTTGAACAGGGCAGCGCCCTTGATCGCGAGATTGTTCGATTCCGTCGCGCCCGAGGTGAAGATGATCTCGCGCGGGTCGGCGTTGATCAGCTTGGCGACCTGTTCGCGCGCAGCCTCGACCGCCTCTTCCGCGTCCCAGCCATAGGAATGGCTGCGGCTGTGAGGATTGCCGAACTTGCCGGTGAAATAGGGCATCATGGCGTCGAGCACCCGGGGGTCGAGCGGGGTCGTCGCCTGGTAGTCCAGATAGATCGGCAACTGGATGTTCGGACGGACTTCGCCGCCGATCTGATCGCTGTTCCCGTCAGCCATGATGCGTTTCCTTTTCACCGCGCAGGCCCCGCGCCTTCAGCGCCCGGCCTGCAAATTCCATGTAAGCATTGAGGAAGCGTTCGACATCGGCCGCTTCCGAATTCCAACCCAGACTGACGCGAATGGCGGATCGCGCCGTCTCCTCATCTTCGCCCATGGCGATCAGCACCGGGCTCGGCCGGACCTTGCCTGAGGAACAGGCCGCCCCCGCGCCGATCGAGACACCGGCGAGGTCGAGCGCCATCACCTGGGTCTCGGCCTTGACGCCGGAAAGGCCGATGCAGCTCGTGTTGTCCACCCGCGCCGCCCCCGCGCCGAAAACCCGCGTGCCCGGCACATGGGCCAGCACTTCCCGCTCCAGCCGGTCGCGCAAGGGGCCGAGGTCGCGGCGCCGCTCCGCCTTGGCGGCCGCGCCGAAGCCGGCGATGCCCGCCAGATTCTCGGTCCCCGGCCGCCGGCCGTATTCCTGCCCGCCGCCAAGGGCGAGCGGCACAAGGTCGATCCCCGCCCGTTTCACCAGCGCGCCGACCCCGGCCGGCCCGCCGATCTTGTGAGCCGACAGGCTCATCATGTCGACATCGAGGGTGGGGAAATCGACCAAAGTCTTGCCGAAAGCCTGCACGGCATCGGTATGAACCAGGGCGCCATGGCGCCGCGCGACGCGCGCGACCTCGGCGACCGGCTGGATCACCCCGGTCTCGTTGTTCGCCAGCATGACCGAGACCAGCGCCGGCCCCTGCCCTTCGCCCAGCAGCCGGTCGAGTTCGGCAAGGTCGACGATACCGTCGCGGTCGACCGGAAGCACGGTCACCGGCACGCCGGCACCACCCGCCGCCGCGCGGACCGAGTCATGCTCGATACCAGAAACCAGCAGGCGCGCGGCATGGCCGCCACGGACGGCACCGGGCAGGGCAAGGTTGTTCGCCTCGGTCCCGCCACCGGTGAAGATCACTTCCGAACTCTCGGCCCCGCATTGGGCGGCGACGGCTTCCCGCGCCTCCTCGATCGCGCGGCGGGCAAGACGCCCGGCCCGGTGCACCGAGGACGGATTGCCGCCGATGGCGAGGGCCGCGACCATGGCCTCGACCGCCGCGGGGCGGATCGGCGCCCCGGCGTTATGGTCGAGATAGGTCGAGACCGCGTTCATGCCGTTATCCCCTTCAGGCCACGCGGCCGACGGCGTCGCGGGCCACGCCCGGCGCGCCCAGCACCCGGCGCGCGACGACATCGGCGAGCGAGACGCTGGAGAGATAGAGATGGATCTGATGGCTCAGTTCTTCCCACAGGTCGTGGGTGGCGCAGCGGCTGCGGTTGCCCCGGCAGCCGACCGAGGTGCCGAGCTGGCAGCGCGTCGCGGTGATCGGTTCGTCGACGGCGAGGACGATGTCGGCGATACGGGTCTCGCCCGCCGCGCGGCCGAGGACATAGCCGCCGCCCGGCCCGCGCACGCTCTTCACGATGCCGCCGCGGCGCAGCTTGCCGAACAGCTGTTCGAGATAGGACAGGGAGATTTCCTGGCGCTCGGCGATATCGGCGAGGGAGACCGGCTTGCCGTCCTCGGTATGGGCGGCGAGATCGACCATGGCCATCACGGCGTAACGCCCGCGGGTGGACAGTTTCATGACCCGGTTCCTCAGTGATTGCCGGCGCCGGCGGGGCGCGGCCCTTCGACCACTTCCCCCCGCACCTCGGCGACACCGCCGAGCCGGGCTTCCAGTTCCGAGACGCGGGCCGACAGGGCCTGCACTCGGGCGACCAGGCTTTCGATTTCCTCTTCCGTCGGGTCGGGCATCCGCCCGGCCATCGTGCCGTAGGCGCAGAAGTCCAGCGCCCGGTCGACAAGGCGGGGCGCGCCCGCGGCCTTGGCCGGGATGCCGACGACCGTGGTGCCCGAAGCGACATCGGCGACGACGACGGCATTGGCGCCGACGCGCGCCCCCGCCTCGACCGTGATCGGCCCCAGGATCTGGGCGCCGGAGCCGACGATGACGCCGTCCCGCAAGGTGGGATGACGCTTCACCCCGACCTGCGCCCGCGAATTCACCGACGGCAGCAAGCCGCCCAGGGTGACGTCGTGATAGAGCGTGACATCGTCGCCGATCTCGGCCGTCTCGCCGATGACGACACCAAGGCCATGGTCGATGAACAGGCGCTTGCCGATGGTGGCGCCGGGGTGGATTTCGATGCCCGTGAACAGGCGCGCGACATAGGACAGCCAGCGCGAGGTCAGGCGCCAGTCCCGCAGCCACAACCAGTGCGAGATTCGGTGCAACGTGATCGCATGGAAGCTCGGATAGGACATGAGCACTTCGACCCGCGACCGGGCGGCCGGGTCGCGGGCGATGTAGCTGTCGATTTCGTCCTTCAGGCGCGCGAACATTTCGGCATTCCTTGGGATCTGCGTCGCCACCGGGCGCCGCGAGTCGAGATTCCTTGCATCGGCGAAAGCCGGCCGTGTATAAACCCGCCCCGCCACGCATTTTGGCGACGGGTATTTCAATGCCCGACCGCCGAGGTCAGATTTAGGTTGTCCGACTGAAACAGTCAAGTATATGCGACGGCAAGGCGGCCATGTCCCGCGGGTCTGGCCTGTGCAAAGCACGAGCGGTTGACTATTTTGGTCGGATATCGTGTCAAGGGGACCGGGATGCCTGAAATCATTTTCAATGGCCCGGCCGGGCGACTCGAAGGCCGCTATCACCATGCCGGCACGGGGGCGCCGATCGCCCTCGTCCTGCATCCGCATCCGCAGTTCGGCGGCACGATGAACAACAAGGTTGTCTACAACCTGTTTCATACGTTCGTGAACCGCGGCTTCTCGGTGATGCGCTTCAATTTCCGCGGCGTCGGGCGCAGCCAGGGCGGGTTCGACAATGGCGCGGGCGAATTGTCCGATGCCGCGTCGGCGCTCGACTGGATGCAGACCTATAATCCGTCGGCCGCGGAATGCTGGGTCGGCGGCTTTTCCTTCGGCGCCTGGATCGGGATGCAGCTCCTGATGCGGCGGCCGGAAATCAACGGCTTCATCTCGATCTCGCCGCCCGCCAGCAAGTACGACTTCACCTTCCTCGCCCCCTGCCCGTCCGACGGTCTGATCGTCCAGGGCACCGAGGATCAGGTGGTCGCCGAACCCGAGGTCGCGAAACTCGCCACCCGCCTGTCGAACCAGCGCGGTATCAAGGTGAAATACGAGACCATCAAGGGCGCCGGCCACTTCTTTGAAGAGCAGATGGACGAACTGAACCGCAGCGTCGGCGCCTATCTCGACATGCGGCTCGGCCGAAACAGCTGACCGCCGGTCAGCGGCCGGGGCACGCCCGTCGTCCCCGGCACGCTGAGCGGCAGACCCTTCAGACTGCGCAGCGCGAGAAAGGCGAAGGCCTCGGCCTCCAGGCTGTCGCCGCGCCAGCCCATGGCCTCGACCGGCAGGACCGGCAGGCCCAGGCGCCGTTTCAGCATCGCCATCAGGGTGGGATTGAGCCGCCCGCCCCCCGTCACCAGCACGCGAGACACCGGCGCGGGAAACTGCGCGAAGGCCGCCGCCACCGTCTCTGCGGTAAAGGCGGTCAGGGTCGCCGCGCCGTCGGCGGTGGACAGGCCGCGCACGGCCGATAACGTGAAATCATCCCGGTCGAGGGATTTCGGCGCCGGCAGGTCGAAATAGGGGTGATCCATCAAGGCCGCCAGCACGTCGCCATGCACCCGGCCGGCGGCGGCCAGCGCGCCGTCCCGGTCGATGGGCACGCCCGTGTGCTGAAGCGCCCAGTCGTCGATCAGGGCATTGCCTGGCCCGGTGTCGAAGGCGACCGGCTCCGCCTCGCCATCGAGCCAGGTGACATTGCCGACCCCGCCGAGATTGAGCACGGCGACAGGCTGTCCCTGCGCCGCCGACGAGAGCAGAAGCGCCCGGTGATAGAGCGGCACGAGGGGGGCGCCCTGCCCGCCCGCCTCGACATCGGCGAGGCGCATCTGGCCGATGACCGGGATGGCGAATGCGTCGGCCAACGCTTGCGCGTCGCCGATCTGCCAGGTCAGGCGCTCGGCCGGGCGGTGCAACACGGTCTGGCCGTGAAAGCCGATCAACTCGATGCCCGTCTCCCCGCTCGTCGCCAGGAAATGGTGGATGGCGAGGCGGTGGGCCTCGGTGATGCGCGCTGCTGCGTCTTCGACCGCGGCCGGCACCGGATCGCCCCGACGCCAGCCCGCCGCCTGCCGGCTCGCCTCACGACAGGCGGCACGGGTCGCGGGCAGGTGGGGCACCGTCAGGGCCGGGCCGAAGGCAGTCACGCGCAGGCCATCGCTCTCGATCACCGCGAGGTCGATGCCATCGAGCGAGGTTCCGCTCATCAGTCCAAGCGCCTTCATCGTCGCTTCCACTCTCTCGTCGTCCCGGCGCAGGCCGGAACCTTTCACAGGACAAGGCGCCTTATCGTCACGAGATCCCGGCCTGCGCCGGGATGACGAGCCTGAACATCGGCCATTTCGCGCGTGTCGGACGATTCAACGGCCGCGGCCGATTGTAGCCGGGACCGCCTTCATGCTACATCCCCCGCACCATGACGAGCGTGAAATCCGATTTCCTGCGGCTCCTGACGGAACGCCGCTACATCCACCAGTGCACCGACCTCGAGGGGCTCGACGCCCTCGCCGCGGAAAAGGCGCCCTTTGCCGCCTATATCGGCTTCGATGCGACCGCGCCCTCGCTGCATGTCGGCTCCCTCGTCCAGATCATGATGCTGCGCCGGCTGCAGCAGGCCGGGCACAAGCCCATCGTCCTGATGGGCGGCGGCACCACGCGGATCGGCGATCCCTCGTTCCGCGACGAATCCCGTCCGCTGCTCGACGATGCGCGGATCAACGCCAATCTCGCCGGCATCAAGCGGGTGTTCTCGAAGTTCCTGACCTTCGGCGACGGCCCGACCGACGCCGTCATGGTCAACAACGACGACTGGCTGTCCGGCCTCAACTACATCGCCTTCCTGCGCGATTACGGCCGGCACTTCTCGGTCAACCGGATGCTGTCGCAGGACAGCGTGAAGATCCGCCTCGACCGCGAGCAGAACCTGTCGTTCCTCGAATTCAACTACATGATCCTGCAGGCCTATGACTTCGTCGAACTGGCGAAGACCTATGGCGTCCGCCTCCAGATGGGCGGCTCGGATCAATGGGGCAACATCATCCAGGGCGTCGAACTGGGCCGGAAAGCCGCCGACCTCCAGCTCTATGGCCTGACTTCGCCGCTGATCACCACGGCGTCCGGCGCCAAGATGGGCAAGACGGCGAATGGCGCCGTCTGGCTGAATGAGGATGCCCGCAGCCCCTACGACTACTGGCAGTTCTGGCGCAACACCGAAGACGGCGACGTCGGCAAGTTCCTGCGCCTGTTCACCGAACTGCCGGAAGCCGAGGTCGCCCGCCTCGAAGCCCTGCAGGGTGCCGAGCTGAACGACGCCAAGAAGATCCTGGCGACCGCGGCGACCACCCTCGCCCATGGTCAGGACGCCGCCGAGGCCGCGGCCGAGACCGCGCGCAAGACCTTCGAGGAAGGCGCCGCCGCCGACACGCTGCCCAAGGTCGCGGTCGAGGTCGGCGCCGGTGTCCCGGTCTACGAACTGCTGGTCAAGGCCGGCATGGCCGCCTCCAACGGTGAAGCCCGTCGCCTGATCAAGGGCAATGGCGTCCGTCTCGACGATGTCGCGGTGACCGACGAATTCGCCAAGGTGACGACGCTCGGCAGCACGGGCACGGTCAAGCTCTCGGCCGGCAAGAAACGCCACGCCCTGATCGTCGCCGGCTGAGCCGGCGATCTACCGGCGTCGGCAGGGGGGATGGCATGGCGCAGGACGGCGAACACAACGCAAGGGGCATCAGCATCGGCCTGACCGCCGTCATCGTCGCGGTGACGGAGGAAGACCCACGCGTCCTCGTCGCCCGGCGCATGACCCATGATCTGGCGACGCCGGCCCAGCAGGGCCTGCTGCCCCTCGCTTTCGATACGCCCGAGACCCTGCCCTTCGGCCCCTTCGAGCCCGAGCATCACCGCACCCTCGAACTCGGCCTGCGGCAATGGGTGACCGAGCAGACCGGCGTCGCCATGCGTTATGTCGAGCAGCTCTACACTTTCGCCAACCAGAACCGCGACCCGCGCGAGTTGACCGGCGGGCCCCGCGTCGTCTCCATCGCCTATCTGGCGCTGACGCAGGAAACGCCGCTGGCCGGCACCGGCGAGGCGCAGTGGCGTTCGTGGTATTCCTTCCTGCCCTGGGAAGACTGGCGCGAGGGGCGCCCGGCCCTGATCGACAAGGTGATCCGCCCGGCCCTGACCCGCTGGATCGACGCCGCGCCCGACGCCCGCAGCGCCCGCAACCGCATGGAGCGGACGGCGATCGCCTTCGGTCCGGTCGCCGGCACCGGTCATTTCGACCTGCTGCGCTGCCTCGACCGCTACGAATTGCTCTATTCCGCCGGCCTCGTGAAGGAGGCGATCCGCGACGCCGCGATCACCGCCACTGCCGCCGGCCGCGAGGCGCCCGAGACGCCCGAGGAACAGCGCGAGGCGGCGCGCGCCCTCGGCACGCCGATGGCGCTCGACAACCGGCGCATCCTCGCCTCGGCGCTGGGCCGGCTGCGCGGCAAGATCGACTATCGGCCGGTGGTTTTCGACCTGCTGCCGCCCGAATTCACGCTGTTCCGCCTGCAGAAGGTGGTCGAGGCCCTGTCGGGCATCGAGCTGCACAAGCAGAATTTCCGCCGCACGGTGACGGCCGGCGACCTGGTCGAGCCCACGGGCCAGATCGAGGCCTCCGGCCGGGGGCGTCCGGCGGAAACCTATCGCTTCCGCCGCGACGTGATGCAGGAGAAGCACGACGTCGGCATTCCCCTGCCCCTGCCCAAGATCGGCGGCTGATCAGACCAGCGTGATGTCGCTGTCGACGGCCAGCACGACGACCGAGCCGACGGCATAGAGGTTCCAGTCCCCGCCGCCGAAGCTGACGCTGCCCGCCGCGGTCAGGCCGGTCAGGGTGACACTGTCGGTGGCATCGCCCGCCAGGATCAGCACGCCGTCATGGGTGGTGCCGAGCACATCGCGATTGTCCGCCTCGAACGCGAGCACATCGCTCCTGTCCAGCACCAGCGCCTGGGCGCCATTGCCGGTGATGTCGATGGTCTCGATGCCCTTGATCGCCACATCGTCGATCAGGGTGAAGTCGAGATTGCCGGTTGTGAGCAGCGTATCGTCGCCCAGTCCTCCGTCGATGCGGAAGAAATTGCCCGTGCCGACGTCGATCGTGTCGTTGCCCGCGCCGCCGACGAAGACATCCGCGCCGCCGCCGCCGACCAGCGTGTCGTTGCCGCGCCCGCCGATCAGCCGCTCGGCCGCCGCCGTGCCCGTCAGCGTGTCGTCACCATCTGTCGCCCCGGCGACCTGCGCGAGCGAGAAGCCCGCCGGCCCGCCGTAGATCACATAGGTCTCGCCGACAGTGCCGCCGCCGTCGTCACCGTTTTTTGCCCCGACGATGACATCGGAGAAGCCGTCGCCGTTCACGTCACCGGCCCCGACGTCCGTCCCCAGACTATCCCCCGTCGTGTCGCCCTGGATGATGAAGCCCAGGTCCGCCGACAGGCTGGTCAGGTCGATCACGCGGCGCCCGCCGACGTCGATGCCGAAGCCGTCGCTGCCGCCGAACAGGACATAGGCTTCGCCCGCCTGGCTGCCGCCGTCACCGCCATTGATGGCGCCGAGGATGATGTCGGCGAAACCGTCGCCATTCACATCCCCCGCCGCCGCCACACTGCTGCCCGCGAGATCGCTGCCCGTGTCGCCCTGGATGACGAAGCCTTGCGCGGCCGAAAGGCCGGTCAGGTCGATCACCTGCCGCCCGCCTACGTCGGTGCCGAAGCCGCCAGCCCCGCCGAACACGACATAGACTTCGCCGGCATTGGTGCCGCCATCGTCGCCATAGCGCGCGCCGACGGCGACATCGGCGAAACCATCACCATTGATGTCGCCTGCCGACGAGATGCTCCATGACGCGCGATCGCCCCCCGAGTCGCCCTGGATGATGAAGCCTTGCGCGGCGGTGAAGTTGGTCAGGTCGATGACCTGGCGGCCGCCGACGTCGGTGCCGAAGCCCCCCGCCCCGCCGAAGATCACATAGGCCTCGCCCGCCTGGCTGCCCCCGTCGCTGCCATAAGGTGCCCCGACAAGGATATCCTGAAAGCCATCGCCGTTGACGTCACCCGCCGAAGACGCGCTTCGCCCGAGAAGATCGCCCGCCGAGTCACCCTGAATGATGAATCCCTGCGCGGCGGAGAGGTTGGTCAGGTCGATGACCTGTCGCCCGCCGACGTCGGTGCCGAAGCCCCCCGCCCCGCCGAACACGACATAGACTTCGCCCGCATTGCTGCCGCCATCGTCACCGCCACGGGCGCCGACGATCAGGTCGCTGAAGCCGTCGCGGTTCACATCGGCCGCGGAAACGCTCCACCCCGCGCCGTCGCCCGCCGAGTCGGCCTGGATGATGAAGCCTTGCGCGGCGGTCAGCGTCGTCGTGTTGATGACTTGTCGGCCGCCGACATCGGTGCCGAAACCGCCAGCCCCGCCAAACAGGACATAGGCTTCGCCGGCATCGCCGCCGGCATCGTCGCCGCCTGGTGCACCCACGATCACATCGGTGTAGCCGTCGCCGTTGACGTCGCCGGCCGAAGCCGAGGAGTAGCCGAAGAGGTCCAGAAATGCACCGCCCCGGACGGCGAAACCCTGGGCAGCGGACAGGGTGGTCAGATTGACTACCTGGCGGCCGCCGACATCGTTGCCCATGACCCCCGCGCCACCGAAGACGATATCGGCCTCGCCCTCTGTGCCGCCACCTCCGCCCACAATGCCGGTGACAATGTCGTCGAAGCCGTCCCCATTCACATCCGCCGCCGCCACGGACGCTCCGGACTGGGTGGTCCCCGTGACGCCCTGGATGATGAAGCCGCGATCGGCCCCAAAGGTGGTCGTGTCGACCACCTGGCGGTCGAAGCCGGCGGTCGTGACCGTGGCGCCGAACATGGCCGCGGTCTGTACCCCGCTCGTGTCCACCGCCGCGTCGACGAGCAGCGTGACGCCGCCCTTGACGAAGCGCTCAACGGATGTGCCGTCGAGCACCACGGTGCCCGCTGCCTGCCAGCCCGCGTCGGTCGTCGACAGATTGTCCGCCGAATCGCCCGTCACCCGGATCTGGCCCAGACCGCCGCCGGTGACGATGATGCTGTCGGCGCCCGAGCCCCCGTCCACCGTGTCGCCCGCGCCGGCATGGATCGTGTCGTCGCCGCCGCCGCCCGTCAGCACATTGGCGCCCGCATTGCCGAACAGCTCGTTCGCCAGCTCGTTGCCGGTGATGTCGAGCGCCGCGCTGCCCCGCGCGATCAACTGCTCCACCGCCTGCCCCGCGCCCAGCGTCCAGCTGGCCGTGAGTCGAACGCTATCCGTGCCTTCCCCCGAGACCTCGACGACAGTATCGCCCGCGTCGTCGACATAATAGATGTCGTCACCGGCACCGCCCGTCATCGCGTCGGCGCCGGTGCCACCGATCAGCGTATCGTCGCCGTCACCGCCCAGCAGCGTGTCGTCGCCACCCTTGGCGTTCAGGCGGTCGGCGCCGCCGAGACCTGACAGCACATTGGCCGCGTCGTTCGCCACGATGACATTCGCCGTGTCGCTGCCCGTGATGTCGATCGCGGCCAGACCGCGGGACAGGATCTTCTCGATCTCGGCCGACACGTCCGCTGCCCAGGTCACCGAGACCTGCACCCGGTCCGTGCCGCCGCCCACGGCTTCCGTCACCGTGTCGCCGGCATCGTCGACGATATAGACGTCATCGCCCGCGCCGCCGCTCATGGCGTCGGTCCCCGTGCCGCCGTCAAGCACGTCCCGCCCGTCGCCGCCCACCAGCGTGTCGTCGCCACCGCGTCCCGACAGATTGTCGCCACCGCCGCCGCCGGTCAGCACGTTGGCAGCATCGTTGCCATAGATCTGATTGGAAAACTCATTGCCGGTCAGGTCGATAGCCGCGCTGCCGCTGGCAACGAAGCGTTCAACCTCGACACCCGCCGCGAGCGTGTAGCTGACGAAGGCCGTCACCGTGTCCCGGCCCTCGCCCGCGGCCTCGACAATCGTGTCTCCGGCGTCGTCGACCGTGTAGCTGTCGTTACCGAGCCCGCCCGTCATGACATCGGCGCCCGTGCCGCCATCCAGACGGTCGTCACCGTCGCCACCTTCCAGGGTGTCGTCGCCGGCTTTGCCGAACAGGCTGTCGCTACCCTCCAAGCCCTGGATCAGGTCCGCAGCATCCCCACCCACCAGACGGTCCGCGCCTGTGGTCCCCGTAAAGTCAGCCATGAAACTCCCCCCAGAGACGACTCAGTGGCCGCCACTCTCGAACACGTCACCCCGATGAGCGGAATTGTATGCAATTTTCAACGCCGAGAAAGAGCGTATTGGGTTCAAATTTGTATGCAATCGCCGGGCGTCCGCAGCGTTGACCCGCACGCCCATTCCGTGTTGTCGCTCACCTCGCGTCGTGAAAAATGATGCCGAGAACACGGCGACGCCCGCTCAGCAATCTCGAGACACCATGACGCATCTGGGCCCTGTACCAGCCGCGACGACCAGCGCGCGGATACTCCCGCACGGGAAAGATCACCATGTCACCCTGGCCGAGCGACACGACCTCGCAGCACGATTGCTGGCGGGGTCGCGACTGGACCAGGGTGAATTCACCGCCGGTGAAGTCGCGCCCCGGCGCATCGAGGAGGATCGCCGCCTGCAAGGGGAAATGGACCGGGCCGTAAAGATCCTGATGCAGGCAATTGTAATCGCCCACGCCATAGGACAGCAGCAAGGGTGTCGGCCGCGACTGGCCGGCATCGCGGCACAGGGAAAGCAATTCCTGGTGTTCCGCCGGCCAGCCGTCATCCCGACCGAGGCGCCGGCCCCAGATAGTGGCGATCGCGGCAAGACCGGGATAGAGCGACCGGCGCAGGTCTTCGACGAGACCCGGCAGCGGATAGGCGAAATAGCGATATTCGCCCCGGCCGAAGCCATGATGCGCCATGACGACGGTGGAGCGAAACCCATCCGGCCGATCATAAAGCGCCGCCAGCGCCTGGCATTGCCCGGCCGACAGGACCGCCGGCACGACCGCATGGCCCACCTCGTCGATGGCGGCGCGCGCGATGTCCCAATCGACACCGAGGTCCACCGTCTGCCCGTTCGTCATGCCGAGATCAGCCATGTTGGCGCCTTCCTCCAGTCCCGATCCCGGAACCATGGCGGGCGCGGGCGCCTTCAGTCTTGCGATGCCTTGCGGCGCAATTCAGGGCGGCGGCGGTCCTACAGTCACCTTGGATCAGCGTGCCCTCACCACCTGACGCGTAATTCGCGATCGGGCGGCGCTGGCGCGCCACTACTTACCTGGTGCCGCCCAAGATCGGAGGCTGTCCCCGACAACGCATGGCGCTATCCTAGGGGACAACTTCAAAATGGATTCAACCGTGCTTCCTGGCCTGCAGCAGTTGATCGTCATTTTCCTGGTGATCGCCCTGATGACTGACATGGGTTGGCTCCTGTTCCGTGCCAGGCCGGCGATCGACAGCGCACATTTTGGCACAGTCCGCCCGCATCGCGGATTGATCGCCTTTGTGCTCGTGCTTGGATTACTGCTCTTTGGCACGGCGTCTTGGGGACTGTTGACGGCGCACCGTCAGAATTGGGCCGCCGCCGGCGTAGCTTTGTTTTTCGGATCAATTGTTGCGGCCATAGCGCCTCTCCTGACCGCCCATTATGCTATCCACTGGAACGAATGGGGTATCGAAGGTCCGGCCCGGGCCTTTAGCCTGCGATCACGGGTCCCAAGGCGGCGGCTTCTCTGGCCAGAAATTGCGCGCTTCGGCCGGACGCGGGGAAGCGACTATTTCTTCGAAAGTGCCGACGGTCGCCGCATATACTGGAACTTCACCTACAGCGGCTGGCCCGTCATTCTCGGCACATGGTTGCGCCATCGCAAACCGGAAGCGCCGACGCAGATCATTGTCGAAGCCCCACCGCCTGCTGCATCTCGTCGCCCCGGGAAGATCCGGCTCGATTTCGACATGCAGCGCCAACGGCGCACCGGCGCTGCCGCCGGACGGCGGCTGCCCCCCAGATATCTCCGCCCAACAAATCCTTCGACCCAAGCCTGGCACCATCCAAGACGACCAAGGCTCTGCAGGCCATGTCGATCCTCAACGGGCCTCGTCAAATTTGTTGCCCGGCCACAAACGCAGTTCAAGGCAGGTCCGACACGGCCGAAGATCAGGAAGCGGCTTAACTCCCGCCATCCATGTTTTTCCGCACGTCTCAGGGCGGCGACGTCAGATTACCGGCGATGAAGATCAGCGCGCCTTCGATCGACTGGCGCCACAAGGACCAGTCATGGGCGCCGTCGGTGATGCGCAGTTGCGACGGGATGCCGTCGGCCCGTAGGGTCTCGAACAGCGCGAGCGTGCCGCGCCAGAGTTGCAGCCCGTCGTCGTCGCCCGATGCGAGATAGATCGCCGGCAGGGTCCGGCCCCTCGCCCGCTGCTCCTCCAGCAGGGTGAAGACGTTCAGCCGGTTGAACCGCCTTGGATCGAAGGGCGTGCCGAAAGCGCCGTTGAAATGCGGCCCGTCGTTGAGGAGGACGATGCCCGAAGTCACCGTGGTCGCGTCGAGCCGGTGGAAATAGGCGCTGTCCTGAATAAGCGCCAGCGCGTCCGGCGATTTGTCCATGTCCTCGGGCGGGACATTGTGCCAGATCGCGCCCGACAGGCTGGCGACCGCGGCGAACAGGTCGGGATGAGCGAAGGCGAGGTGAAGCGCGCCGAAGCCGCCCATGGACAGGCCGGCGATGGCGCGCCCGCCCCGGTCGTGGCGCACCGGATAGGCGGCCTCGATCCCCTGGCGCAGGTCGTCGACGATCGCCGTCTCGATATCGCCAGGCCCGCCGACGTCCCGGGAATTCACATACCAGGAATTGCCCGCCCGCGGCATGACGACGAGCAGCGGCGGGATCGCGCCGGTGCCGATCAGCCGGTCGAGGGTCGGGCCGATGCCGCCGAGGTCGGGCCAGCTCCGCTCGTCGCCATTATAGCCATGCAGCAGGTAGAGCACCGGCCAGCCCCCGGCCGGCGGCGGCCCCGACGGCCGGTACACTGAGGCGACCAGCGGCAGCCCGGTTTCGTGCTGCACCACCTGATAGGCTTCGATGGTGCCGGCCCGGACGGTGACGGGCGCGAGCGCGAACAGGAGAAGGGCGAGAAACAGGCGGATCATGGCCATCACTCTGCCGGAAATTGCCCCGGGACGATACGGCCGCCAGCCCGCGCGACGCAGGCCCCGCCTCGCGAAAACGCGGGCGGCCATGCGCGACATTTTCTTGACAGGCTTGATTATGCTCGATATGAGCATATGTAAGATATGCTCAAGTTGAGCATTATAATTCGGAAACGCGCACCCCTCCGTCGAGGATCGCCCCATGACCGTTATCCTGCAGGCCCCCCCGGCCGCAATCCTGCCCTACACGCCCGAAGTGGCGGCCGCGACGGCCGCGACCTGGGCCAAGGTCGAGCGCGTGCTGCCGGAAGACGAATGGCGCCTCCACGCGCCCTTCATCGAGCGGATCAACCGCCTGAAGAAGCAGCGCAACGCGGTCATCCTCGCCCATAACTACATGTCGCCGGAAATCTTCCACGGCGTCGCCGATATCGTCGGCGACAGCCTCGCCCTCGCCAAACGGGCGGAAGAAACCGACGCCGACGTGATCGTGATGGCCGGCGTGCACTTCATGGCGGAAACCGCCAAGCTGCTGAACCCGGACAAGATCGTCCTGATGCCCGACATGGAGGCCGGCTGCTCGCTGGCGGAGTCGATCCGTCCCGAGGATATCCGCCTGCTGCGCGAAGCCTATCCCGACGCGCCGGTGGTCACCTATGTGAACACTTCGGCCGCGGTGAAGGCGGAAAGCGATATCTGCTGCACCTCGGGCAATGCCGTCGAAGTGGTCGAGAGCCTGGGGGCGGAGCGCGTGCTGTGCCTGCCCGACGAATATCTGGCCAATTGGGTGGCGACCCAGACCAAGGTGAAGATCCTCACCTGGAAGGGCCACTGCGAGGTGCACGAGCGCTTCACGCCCGACGAAATCCGCCGCTTTCGCCGGGCCTATGACGATCTCGTCGTCATCGCCCATCCGGAATGCCCGCCGGAGGTGATCGCCGCCGCCGATTTCGCCGGCTCGACCGCCAAGATGATCGACTATGTCCGCGACGAGAAGCCGGCGCGGGTGCTGATGATCACCGAATGCTCGATGTCGGACAATATCGCCGCCGCCTCGCCGACGACCGATTTCGTCCGCCCCTGCATCATGTGCCCGCACATGAAGCGGATCAGCCTGCCGAAAATCCTGCACGCGCTCGAAACCCTCGAGCCGCGCGTCGAGGTCGACCCCGCCGTGGCCGTGAAGGCCCGCCGCGCGGTCGAGCGGATGATCGCGGTCGGTCGCCGTAAATAGTCTGTCGTTACGTCCGGGAGTGCCTGTCATGCGCCGGTTGGAAGCGGAAATCGTCATCGTCGGCTCGGGCCTTGCGGGCCTCTCGGCCGCCCTCGCCCTTGCCCCGCGCAAGGTGGTGCTGATCACCAAGACGGAAGCCCTCGAAGGCGGCTCCAGCCTGCACGCCCAGGGCGGCATCGCCGCCGCCATCGGCGCCGGTGACCGCACCGCCGCCCATGCCGCCGATACGCTGGCGGCGGGTGACGGACTGTGCGATCCCGTCGCCGTCGCCCGGCTGACCGATGCTGGCCCCCAGGCCATCGCGACCCTGCGCGAGCTGGGCGTCGTCTTCGACACCGATGCTGAAGGTCGCCTGTTGCTCGGCCGCGAGGGCGCGCATTCCTGTGCCCGCGTCGCCCATGCCGATGGCGACCGCACCGGCCGTGCCGTTGTCCTCGCCCTCGCCGCCCGGGTGCGGGCGACGCCGTCGATCACCGTGATGGCCGATACCGTGGTCACCGAGTTGATCGTCACCGAGGGCCGCCTCGCCGGTCTCGCCGTCCATTCGGGCGAAGCTGGCCCCGCCGTGATCCAGACCGGCAAGCTGCTGCTGGCGACCGGCGGCCTCGGCGGGCTGTGGACCCACACCACCAACCCGGCCGAAGCGACGGGCGATGGTCTCGCCCTCGCCGCCCGCGCCGGGGCGACACTGGTCGATCTCGAATTCATGCAGTTCCACCCGACCGCCCTTCTGGTCGAGGGGCGGGAGCCGCTGCCCCTGCTGACCGAGGCGCTGCGCGGCGCCGGAGCCCGGCTGCTGTGCGCCGACAAGGCGACGCCGCTGCTCCATGGCAAGCATCCGCAGGGCGACCTCGCGCCCCGCGACGTCGTCGCCCGCGCCATCCAGCGCGAGATCGCGGCGAACGGCCGGGTCTGGCTCGACCTGCGGCCGGCCTTCGCCGCCAAGGGCGCCGCCGCCTTTCCCCAGGCGATCGAAAGCTGCCGCGAGGCGGGCTTCGACGCCGAGCTGGAGCCGGTGCCGGTCACCCCGGCCGCCCACTACCACATGGGCGGCATTCTGGTCGATACCGACGGGCGCAGCACCCTGCCCGGCCTCTATGCCTGCGGCGAAGTTTCGGGCACCGGGGTTCACGGCGCCAACCGCCTCGCCTCCAACTCGCTGCTCGAAGCCTGTGTCGCCGGGCGCCGTACGGCCCTCGTCATGGCGCGCGACCATGCGGCCCTGCCCGCGCTGCCCGCCGAGGTCGCACCCTTCGTCGGGGTCGACCCCGCCGCCGTCGCGCCGGTGCGGAAAGCCCTGCGCGAAACCATGATGCGCGATGTCGGCATGTTGCGGACCGACGCGGGCCTGCGCCGCGCGCTCGAGACCATCGACGGTCTCGCCGGGGCGCTGGCCTCGGCCCCGGCGCGCGATGGCCATGCCGCGATCCGCGCCGCGAGCGAGCTGCGCAACCTGATCACCGTCGGGCGCCTCGTCGCGCTGCTCGCCCTGTCGCGGACGGAAAGCCGGGGCGCCCATGCCCGCACCGACCATCCGGCGGCCGATGCCCGCTGGCTGCACCGGCAGACCGTGTGCCTTGACGCCGCGGGCGCCCATCTCGACACCATCGCCCTCGCCAAGGGCCGTCTCGCCGCCGAATGAGTTTGCCGACACCATGTCCGATCTGACGCCGCCGCCCTATCTCGTTTACGAAAACCTGCTGAAGACGGCATTGATGGAAGACCTCGGCCTCGCCGGGGATCTGACCTCGGAAGTCGCCGTGCCGGCGACGGCGCGGGCGCGGACCGAGATCAACACGCGGCACGACGGCCGCATCGCCGGCCTGCCCATGGCCCTCGACACTTTCCGTCTGGTCTCGCCCGAGATCACGGTCGAGGTGCTGCGGCCCGATGGCTCGGACGTTAAGCCCGGCGATGTCATCGCCGTCGTCGAAGGCCCGGCGCGCGCCGTGCTGACCGGCGAGCGCGTCGCCCTCAACATCCTGCAGCGCCTGTCGGGCATCGCCACGGTGACGCGGGGCGCCGCCCGCGACGCGGCGAAACACGGCGCCCGTGTCGCCTGCACGCGGAAGACCACGCCGGGTCTGCGCGCGCTCGAGAAATATGCCGTCCGGGTCGGCGGCGGCGTCAATCACCGCTTCGGCCTCGACGATGGCATTCTGGTCAAGGACAACCACATCGCCGCAGCCGGTGGGCTCGACGCCGTGCTCGACCGGATCCGGGGCCGGGTCGGCCATATGGTGAAGGTCCAGGTCGAGGTGGATTCCCTCGACCAGCTCGAGGTTCTGCTGAAGCGGCCGGTCGATGCCGTCCTGCTCGACAACATGGGGCCGGACATGCTGCGTCAGGCCGTCGCCATGGTCGCCGGGCGCATGGTCACCGAAGCCTCGGGCGGCATCCGGCCCGAGATGGTCGCGTCCTATGCCGCCAGCGGCATCGACATGCTGTCCTTAGGCTGGCTGACCCATTCGGCGCCGTCCCTCGATCTTGGCCTCGACTTCAGCTTCCGCTGAACCCTATTTCGGCGGCACTTCGATCACCGGCGGGGCCACGGCGTCGGCGGCGGAATTGGTGCCGTCGACCGCCGAGACGATGTCGCGCAGGATGCCCGGCGCCAGGGCCGAGAGGGCGTTGACGGTCACATCCGGATTCTCGGTCGGGCCGACCACACTGTAATTGAAGGCGAAGAGTCCGCCGCCCTCGCCGCCGGTCAGAATATCGCCGACCAGCGGGATCGAGTTGAGAATGCGGTTGAGGCCATAGGACGGCACGATGGTGCCACCGACGCTGACCGAGCGGCCCCAGGTATCGTAAGTCCCGGCCAGGGTAAGGCCAATGGAATCGCCATAGGCCCTTGCCTTGACGATACGGATGACCGCGCTTTCCTGCACCACGTCGGCCTTCAGGGCTTCAAGCGAAATGCCCTGACCGCCGATCGCCTCGGCGATGCCGGTGAGCGAGCCGAGGGTCAGGATGCGCGCCAGCACCGGCGCCTTCACCAGCTTGAAGTCCCGCATGTCGAGGGCGCCGGTCATGGGCCGGTTCGGCTTGGTATCGTCGATGGTGCCATGGAAGGTCAGGCTGCCGCCCTCGACATCGGAATACAGCCGCGCCACCCGCACCACGGCGCCGGCATCGCCCGCCGCGACATCGAGACGGCGCCCGCCGGCCACCGGCGTCAGCTTCAGCGAGAGCGGCGCCCGCGTCGGCCCCAGCGTCCCCTTGCCGTCGATCGCCTGCCAGCGCCCTCGCTCGTGACTGCCCACGGCCTTGAGGCCGGCCAATGCGGTCTTGTCATCGAGCTGTATGCGGTCGAGCACGATATCGAAATCGAAATCGGGCAGACCGTCGGGCGACGACGGGTCCGGCCGCTCGGTTTCTGGCCGACGCGCCGGGGCGTCCTGGTCCATATAGGGCGCCAGATCGAGCATCGGCCCACGCAGACGCAGGGCATAGCGTTGCCCGGGCGCCGCCCGCCGAAAATCGAGCGAGACATCGCTCTTGCCCAGCTTGGCGCTGGAGAGCGTCACACCGATCAGATCTCCGTCCGTGGTGATTTCCGCGCTGCCCGTCGCCGTCAGGCCGCGGGCTTTCGCCGTCAGCCCATCGAATTTCAGACGCTGATTGCCGGTCGTCACCCGGAAGGCGACGCTTGCCGGCTCCCCCGCCTTTTTGGCGAAACCGGCTTCGGGAATATTCATCGTCGCCGCGTCGAGCGTCAGCTCGGCGTCGATGGCGCCGATACTCTGCCCCCGGCCGACCAGGGTCACCTTCGCATCGACGGGGCCGGCCAGACGCCCGCCGAGGCCAACACCCAGATTATCGCGCAAGGCATCGTCGAAAGTGCCCTGAGCGGTCAGCCTCGTCGTCGGCTTGCCCAAGGGGGCCTTGAATTCCTCTGTCCACTCGAGATTGAGCGGGGCCCCGGCCAATTTCGCCGTGCCTTTGGCCGAGGCCCGGTTCTGATTGACCTCGACCGTGATCGCTCCGTCCGTCAGGTCGAGCGGGCCGACGATACCCGGCAGAAGCAGCCCGCCAATCGTACTGCTGGTCTGGAAATTCAGGTTGTCGAGATCGAGTTCCGCAACCAGCGGCAACACGAAGCGCGCCTTGGTCTGCTGCGTGCCGTCAGTCTTCGCGGGATCGACCCCGATCTTGCGCGCATAGCCGAGCGGTGCCATGTCGAGCATGGTCAATGCCGCCCGTACCGGACCGGATGCGGTGAAGGAAATGTCACCGGTCTGATCCGTCTTGGTGAAATCGGTGATCTTCGCCACGCCGTCGTTCAGGGCGATGATCCCGGCCTCGCCCAGATCGACGCGGCCGGACGCGATCGCGACCTCGATTCCATCCGCCGTCATATGGGCCATGGCCTTCATGCCGGACACCGGCGGCAGTCCGGCCATGAAGGTCGTTGCGGCCCCGTCGACGGCGAATTCGGCCGTGAACATGTCCGGGGGCGACGGACTGGCGGCGAGCCCACCCGCCGGGACCTTCAGGCGGAAGACGCCATCGGACACCCGGCCGCCCCGTATATTCTGCATGACCCAGCGCCGGCCCGGCGCGGAAAGCTTGACCGGCCAGAGCGATCCGATGTCATCGACCGGCAGGCCATCGAGCCGCGCGGTCAGGTCGATGGCGGCGCCGCCGTCGGACATGACCACCGTGCCATCGGCGACGATACCGAGGTCGCCCCGCCGCAGCTCGACAGTCTTCAGGCTCAGGGTCGCGGTTGCCATGTCGTAGCGGCCCGCGGCGTGAATCCGGTCAAGGGTCAGCCCTTCCGGAAAGAACGTCGGCAAGTCCAGACCGCCCCTCGCGCCCGTCACGTCGAAGGCGACATCGCGCAGCGCGCCATCGGCGGCGACCGTGACCGCCATCGTCCCCGACAGCGGCATGACGACGCCCGCCACCGGACCGAGGACGCGCTGGCCAGAATCGAACAACGCCGGCACAAGATTGTCGAAATCGAGCGCAAGTCGAGCATCGCCCGTGTCGCCGGGTGGAATCACACCGCTCAACCGCAGAGCGATCTGCTCCCCGTCACTGGCGACACCCAGATTGAAATCCAGCCTGACCTCGCCGGTCGGGCGGCGCAGCAATTCACCGCTCACATTATTGCCGGACCAACGGCGCAACGTCATTTCGTCGTCGACGATCAGGCGCGAGCGGACCAGCGACAGCCGCTCCAGCCGCCGCAGCGATGGCGCATTGCCAGGGCCACGCCGCAACAGCGCCAGCACATCGGCAATGGGCGATTCCGCGCCCGAAACCGGCGGAGTCTCGCTGCTCGACAGGGTGCCGCCGAGGCCCAATTCGACGAGACCGCCGGGGTTGCGGCGGATGGTCACCTCGGCACCGGCAAGTGTGATACCCGTCGGCGCCAGTTCGCCAATGAGAAGCGCACGCAGCGACAGGTCGATGCCGGCGCTGGGCAAACGAGCCAGTCGATTGCCGTCCGCCCCCTGCAATTCGATACCGACAACCTGCAGGGCGATATCGTTGTCCACCCCGCTCCAGGTCAGGATCGTGTCGGAGACGCTGACCTTGAGACCGAGGCTGCTGCCGTCCAGCGCCGATTCGATGAAGGGCGACAGAAAGCCGAGGGAGATCGGCCCGACCGACAGGCGCAGGCCGAGGGCGACGGCGGCAATCATCAGCGCGGTCAGAAGGCCGCCGAAAACATGGGCTGCGAAACGGGATGCGCGCCTGACCAAATCTGAACGCCCTGCTGGCGATCGCCCTCGCACGGACCATCGCCGAAAACCGGTTGGTGGAGACGGCGCCGTCCCGGAATCCTTGACGGCGGCGACTGCAAATCGCAGCGTGTGCACCCTAACACGAAGACTGCGTGATGCGCGTGAATTACGGCCTGCCTGCTCGACCTCCCGTCCCCCCCGCCGACGACAATGCCGGCGCGCTTCACCTCGTCGAGGACTTCCGTGCCTCGATTGTCGGTGCCGCCGCGGGTGATGCCGACCGTCTCGTCTCGATCCTGCGGATTTTCGGCGCCTATAGCCCCTATCTCTCGTCGCTGGTGCGTCGCGATCCGGCCGGCTTCGCCGACATCGTCGAACGCGGTCCCGAAGCCGTTCTCGACGATCTGTGGCCGACCCTGACACCCGAGGCGACGGCGGGCCTCGCCACCGATGCCCTGATGCGGGTTCTGCGCAAGGCCAAGGCGCGGGTCGCCCTCGCTGCCGCGGTGGGCGATCTTGCGCTTGGCTGGCCTGTGATGCGGACGACGGGCGCGCTTTCGCGTCTCGCCGGGGTCGCCTTGTCCGCCGCCGCCGCCCACATGCTGCGCGCCGGGGCGAGGATGGGCGAAATCACCCTCGCCGACGACGCCGACCCGGAGCGCCAGTCCGGCCTCATCATCCTCGGCATGGGCAAGCTCGGCGCGGGCGAGCTGAATTATTCCAGCGACATCGACCTGATCGTCTTCTTCGACAGCGAAGTGGCGAAACCCACGGGCAAGCGCAGCCCGACCGAAACCTATGTCCGTCTGACCAAGGGCCTCGTCAAGCTGCTGCAGGAGCGGACGGCGGATGGCTACGTCTTCAGGGTCGACCTGCAACTGCGCCCCGATCCCGGGGCCATGCCGGTCGCCCTGTCGACCGACGCCGCCGAAATCTATTACCAGAGCCTTGGCCAGAACTGGGAGCGGGCGGCCATGATCAAGGCGCGGCCGGTGGCGGGCGATCTTGCCGCCGGGCGCGAATTCCTGCAGCGCATCCGCCCCTTCGTCTGGCGCCGCCATCTCGACTTCGTCGCCATGCGCGATCTCCAGCGCATGAAGGAGCGCATCCGCGATCACCATGGCCATGGCGCCATCAGGGTCGAGGGGCAGGATGTGAAGCTGGGCCCGGGCGGCATCCGCGAGGTCGAGTTCTTCGTCCAGATCCAGCAGTTGATTTCCGGCGGGCGTGAGCCGCAGCTGCGCGAGCCCGGCACCCTCGCCATGCTCGACCGCCTCACCGCCCTGGGCCGCATTCCCGACGACGAGCGCCGTGTGCTGACCGAGGGGTACTGCTTCCTGCGCCACCTCGAACACCGGCTGCAGATGATCGAGGATGCCCAGACCCACGAAATCCCCAATGATCCGGCGCTGGTCCCCGGCCTCGCCGGTTTCATGGGCTATGGCGACACGGATGAATTCCGCCTCGCGCTGCTCGGTCATCTCTCGGCCATCGAACATCGCTTCGCCAGCCTGTTCGCGGCCGAGGAAGGCGACGAGGCGCCGTCGCGCAGTGCCCTGCCGGTGGGCGAGGACGCCATCGCCGACTATCTCGAACAGGCCGGCTTCAAGGACGGCGCCCGGGGCGCCGGCATCATCGCGGGTTGGCGGGTCGGTCGCTATCGCTGCTTCCGCCACGAGCGCGCCCGTGCCCTCGTCGAGGGGCTGACGCCCATCCTGATCAAGGCCATGGCGAAGACCGCCGCGCCGGACAGCGCCCTCCTCCTGTTCGACCAGTTCCTGACCCGGCTGCCGGCGGGTGTGCAGCTGTTCGCCCTGCTCGACGCCAATCGCAACCTGCTCGACCTCCTCGCGGAAATCATGGGGGCAGCCCCCATGCTGGCGGAAATGCTGGCGCGCCGGCCCCTGCTGCTCGATACCGTCGTTGGCGGCGAGGCGCTGCGCCCCATCACCGACGCCGAGGCGCTGCGCGCCGACATGGCCCAGGCGCTGTGCGATGTCACCGATTACCAGGACCTCCTGGACGCGGTGCGGCGCTGGACCGCCGACCGGCGCTTCGCCGTCGGGGTCCAGCTTCTGCGCGGGCTGACCGACCAGCGGGCGGCGGGCCGGGCGCTGACCCTTGTCGCCGACGCGGTGATCGGCCGGCTGGTCGATGCCGTGATGGCCAATTTCGCCCTCAACCACGGCATCATTCCGGGCGGCGGTTTCGCCGTGCTCGGCTTTGGCAAGCTGGGCGGGCGGGAGTTGACCGTCACCTCCGACCTCGACCTTGTCTTCCTGTGCCATGTTCCCGAGGGGACGGTGGGCTCCGACGGCGCGAAACCGCTGTCGCCCGGGGTCTATTACACCCGCCTCGGCCAGCGCCTGATCGCCGCCCTTTCCGCCCTCACCGCCGAGGGCAGCCTTTACGAGGTCGACATGGCGCTGCGCCCCGGGGGCGGTGCCGGCGCGCTGGCGACCGGGCTTGGCGCCTTCGCGACCTACTACCGGGGCGATGCCTGGACCTGGGAACATATGGCGCTGACCCGGGCCCGCGTGGTCGCCGCCAGCGACGATGCCTTCGCCGAACGGGCCGGCCAGCTGCTCGACGAGATGAAGCGGCTGAAGCGCCCGCCCGCCCGGGTGCTGGCCGATGCCGCCGCCATGCGCGGACGGATGGACCGGGACCGTCCACCCCGCGGCAGCTGGGATCTGAAGCTGAGCGCGGGCGGCCTCGTCGATATCGAATTCATCGCTCAGGGCCTGCTGCTGGCCACGGGCGGTCAGAGGCCCTGGCCGACGGATACCGCCAGCATGATCGGATTGCTGCGCGATCTTGGCGCCCTGGAGGCTGGCGAGGCCGATTTACTGTGCTCCGCCCTCGACCTCGAAGCCGGCCTGTCGGCCTCGATCCGGCTGACCGCCGGGGACGATTTCGAGCCGGCGATCGCGCCCGAGAGCCTGAAAATCCTGTTGGCGCGACAGACCGGTGTTGCCGATTTCGCCGCTGTCGAAGCCTTGCTGGACGAAGCGCGGCCGAAAGTTCGCGCCATCTTCACGGCACGGATCGGCGATCCCGCCGCGGCCCCCGACGACAACGCCCCCGCTGCCGCGGGTCTGCCCATCGAGGAGAATTGACATCATGACCGATACGCTCGAAGCCGGCAGCCCGGCCCCCGACTTCACCCTTCCGGTCAAGGGCGGCGATACCGTCTCCCTCGCCGCGCTGAAGGGGCGCAAGGTCGTGCTCTATTTCTATCCCAAGGACGACACGCCGGGCTGCACCACCGAGGCCATCGACTTCACCGCCCGCCTCGCGGACTTCGAAGCTGCCGGGGCCAGCATCGTCGGCGTCTCGCGCGACAGCCTCGCCGCCCATGACAGGTTCGCCACCAAGCATAACCTCGGCATCGTCCTGGGCGCCGATACGGACGGCGCTGTGACCGAAGCCTATGGCGTCTGGGTCGAGAAAATGAACTATGGCCGGAAATATTTCGGCATCGAACGCGCCACCTTCCTGATCGGGGCCGATGGCCGCATCGCCCGCATCTGGCGCAAGGTCAAGGTGAAGGGCCACGCCGACGAGGTGCTGGCGGCGGTACAGGCGCTCTGATCGCCCCCCATATCGGCGGCGATTCGTCACGATGGGAACAGCTTGGGTTGACATGGTGCCGCCACTCTGGCGGCAATAGCGGCCGACTTGAGACTGACAGGTAAACACCGTCGCATGACCCACGACGCCCGACTTCGCCCGCTCGCTTCACGCCGGCAGTGGCTCGCCCCCCGCGAGATCGCCATTCGCGATCCCTGGGGCGTGCGCTGGCTGCGGCTGTCACGGCGGACACAGGTCTCGGCGCTCGCGCTCGGCGTTGCCGCCCTTGCCTGGGTCGCCCATGCGACCGTGGCCACGCTGGTCCCGGCCGACGATCCCTTGCGGCAGGCCGAGACCATCGCCCGGCTGCAGACCGAAATCGCCGGCAGGGCGCGCGACGCCGATGCTCTCCGGCTCGACATCGCGCGTCTGCGCGAGGAAAAGGCCGTGGCCGATGCGGCGCGGGCCGTGGCCGAAAGCCAACTGGCGGCGGCCTTGCCCGCCCCCGGACAGAGCCCCGAGGACGCCCGCGTCACCGCCCTCGAAAGCGAGCTGGCCGAAGCCTATCTGAAGCAGCAGGGCATGGCCGAAAGCCTCGCCGTCGCCGACGACCGCATCGCCGCCCTCGAGGACAAGGCCATGGGCCTGCGCGACATGGTCGCGGTCACCGGCCGTCAGGCGACGCAGCTCAAGGACAAGGTGTCGACCCTCGAACTCATGCAGGGCCATCTCGTCGAGCGGCTGAAGCCGGCGACCGATGTCGAGATCGCCTTGCTCGAAACAGGACTGGCCCCCACCCGCCTCGATCTCGACAAGGTGGTGTCCGAGGTGGCCGATGGAGGCAGCGGCGGCCCCCTGCTGCCGGTGATGGACGATCTGGCCCCGACCGTCGAAAACGCCCGCCTCAGCGATCTGACCGCTTCGACCGCCCGGCTCGACGCGCTGCGCAGCGCCGTTTCCTCCATGCCCATCGCCCTGCCCGTGCGCCTCGACGGGATCGAGGTGCGCAGCAATTTCGGCAACCGCCGCGACCCGATCAACCGCCGCGCCGCCTTCCATGCCGGTATCGACTTCGGCGGCACCATCGGCACGCCGGTCTTCGCGACCGCCCCGGGCGAAGTCGTGCTCGCCGGCTGGGCCGGTGCCTATGGCCGCGCCGTTCGCGTTCGCCATGCCTTCGGCCTCGAGACCCAATACGCCCACCTCAGCGCCCTGTCGGTGAAGGTGGGCGACAAGGTTGACGTCGGCGACGTGATCGGCAAACTCGGATCTTCGGGGCGTTCCACCGGGCCGCATCTTCATTATGAAGTGCGCCTGCAGGATATCCCGGGCGATCCCATGCGCTTCATCGAGGCAGGCCGCAATGTTCAACAACAGACAGAACGCGCGCGAGACGAAGCCGAAGACTAGCGGTCGCCGGGGCGAGGCCATCTCCCGCCCCTCGATCCTGGCCGAAGGGCTCAGCGTCACCGGCAATATCGAAACCGCGGGCGATCTTCAGATCGACGGCACGGTGGTCGGCGATATCGCCTGCCGCACCCTCACCCTCGGCGAGGACGGGCTGGTCAAGGGCGCCATCGCCGCCGAGACCATTCACGTGCGCGGCCGGATCGAAGGCCGGATCGACGCCGCGGTGGTCGAACTGGCGGCCAGCGCCATCGTTGTCGGCGACATCCTGCACGACAGTGTCGGTGTCGAAGCCGGCGCCAGCATCGAAGGCCACCTGAAGCGTCGCCACAAGGCGAAGCCCGCGGCGGAGGAAAAGCCGGCCGAGGGCGGCAAACCCGCCCTCGTCGTCACCAATTCCTGAAGCCGCGATCAGTCGAGGTCGCTGACCTCGGCCCCGCCGCCTTCCACGCGGGCGGCCAGCGCCGCCGCCATGAAGCGGTCGATGTCGCCGTTCAGCACGCCCTGGGTATCCGAGGTCTCGGCCCCGGTGCGCAGGTCTTTCACCATCTGATAGGGCTGCAGGACGTAGGACCGGATCTGGTGGCCCCAGCCGATCGCCGTCTTGGTCTCTTCCGTCGCCTTGGCCGCTTCCTCGCGGATCTGCAGCTCGCGCTCGTAGAGCCGGGCTTTCAGCATGGACATGGCCTGCGAGCGGTTCTTGTGCTGCGAGCGGTCGGCCTGGCAGGCAACGACGATGCCGGTCGGGATATGGGTGATGCGGATCGCCGAGTCCGTCTTGTTGACGTGCTGGCCGCCCGCGCCCGAGGCCCGGTAGGTATCGACCCGCAGGTCCTTGTCGAGGATTTCGATCTCGATCGCATCGTCGACCACCGGATAGACCCAGACCGAGGCGAAGCTGGTCTGGCGCCTGGCGTTGGAATCGAAGGGCGAGATGCGGACGAGCCGGTGCACGCCCGATTCCGTCTTCATCCAGCCATAGGCGTTCAGGCCCTTGACCAGGATGGTCGCGGACTTGAGGCCGGCCTGTTCGCCCGGGCTGTCTTCGATCAGCTCGACCTTGTAGCCCTTGCGCTCGGCCCAGCGGGTATACATGCGCAGCATCATCTCGGCCCAGTCCTGGGCCTCGGTGCCGCCGGCGCCGGCATTGACTTCCAGATAAGTGTCATTGCCGTCGGCTTCACCCGACAGCAGCGCCTTCACTTCGGCCTCGCCTGCCTCGTCGCGCACGCGCCGCAGGTTGGCGACGGCATCGTCGATCATGCTCTCGTCACCCTCGACCTCGGCCATTTCGGCGAGTTCGAGCATGTCGCGGAGTTCAGCTTCCAGCCGCTTGTAGGCGCCGATCGCATCGTCGAGGCGGGTGCGCTCGCGCATGATCTTCTGCGCTTCGGCGGGATCGTTCCACAGGGACGGGTCTTCGACCCGCGCGTTCAGTTCTTCGAGTCGGACGTTGGCAACGTCCCAGTCAAAGATGCCTCCTCAGCAGTTCGAGCGACTGCTTGATTTCGGCGTTGAGGGATTCGACGTCGGCGCGCATGTCTCCGGCCCTTCGTTCAGGAAGGGGCACGGTATAGCGGGGATTGGCCCCGCCGACAACCGCGAGGCCGCGCGAAAGCTCAGTAGAGGCCGCCGGTCGCGGAATCCCCCGCCGCGGGCGGTGCCGCCGGCGCACCCGGGGCGGCCGGCACCGGCGCCCCGATGGCGCCGAGGAAATCCGGATCGCTGCCGAAGCTGCCATCGCCGCCCGTGAAGGCGGCGTCGGTCGAGCCGTCGAGCACGGGACGCGGGCCGAAAGGTTCGGTCCCCGGCTTGAACGCCTCGAAGATCGCCCGCTCGCCCGGGGCGGCTGGCGCGCCGGTCGACGGGTTCACGCGGACGAGGCGCAGGCCCGGCGGAATGCGGAACGGAATGCCCGGCTTGTCGCGCAGGGCGGCGGCCATGAAATCGCGGAACACTGGCGCCGCGACCGAGCCGCCGGTTTCCTTGCCGCCGAGGGTGCGCGGCTGGTCGAAACCGAAGAAGACACCGGCGACGAGATCGGGCGAGAAGCCGATGAACCAGACGTCCTTGGAATCGTTCGACGTGCCGGTCTTGCCGGCCAGCGGCTTGCCGACGGCGCGGACCTTGCCGCCCGTGCCGCGCTCGACGACGCCCTGCAGCAGCGAGACCATCTGATAGGCGGTGCCGGCGTCGATCACCTCGGGCCGGTTGTCCGGCACCACGGGCGGCGGCTGGCCGTTGTAGCTGGTCGGGCCGCAGCCTTCGCAGGTCCGCATGTCGTGCTTGAACACGGTGCGGCCGCGCCGGTCCTGGATGCGGTCGATCAGGCTGGGCGTGATCTTCTTGCCGCCATTGACGAACTGGCCATAGGCCGCGGTCATGCGCAGCAGCGTGGTCTCGCCCGCGCCGAGCGACATGGCGAGATAGGGCGGCAGGTCGGTGACGACGCCGAACCGCTCGGCCAGGGCCTTCACCTTGTCCATGCCGATGTAATAGGCAAGACGCGCGGTGACGAGGTTACGCGATTTCTCGAGCGCGACGCGGAGCGTGATCGGCCCCAGGAAATCGTGACCGTAGTTCGCCGGCCGCCAGGGCGGCAGGCCCGGCCCCTGATCGGCGGTGAAGGGACCGTCCTCGACCAGGGTCGAGGGCGTGAGGCCCGATTCCAGCGCGGTCGCATAAACGAAGGGCTTGAAGGTCGAACCGGGCTGGCGCAGGGCCTGGGTCGCGCGGTTGAACTGGCTTTCGTTATAGGACCAGCCGCCGACCATGGCGAGCACGCGGCCCGTGTGCGGGTCAAGGGCGACAAAGGCCGCGCCGACATTGGGAATCTGGCGCAGGGCGAAGCTGCCTTGCGCCTGCAGCGCCTCGACCGCGACGATATCGCCGACCGACAGAACGTCGCCGGGATTGCGCGGCGCGGCGCCAGCGCCCTGCCCCGCCGTGGTCGGCCGGGCCCAGGTCAGCTCGCTCATGGCAATGACGCCGCGGCTGCCGTCGGCAAGGCCGATCTCGGCCGCCTTGGCATTGATGGCGGTGACGACGGCGAGACGCCAGCCCTCGATCCCGGGCACGGAGAGACCGGGCGGCACCGGCGTCGCCCGCAGCACGTCGAGCCAGTCGCCGGCGGCGATATTGACGCGGGTGATCGGGCCGCGCCAGCCGTGGCGGCGGTCGTAGTCGATCATGCCCCGGCGCAGCACCTTGTCGGCGATGGCCTGCATGGTGGGGTCGATCGAGGTGCGGACGCTGAGCCCGCCCTCGTAGAGCGACTGCTCGCCATAGAGCGAGGCGATTTCGCGCCGGACTTCCTCGGCGAAATAATCGGCGGAGGTGGTCGAGGACTGGCCGGGGTCGCGCACGGCGAGCGGGCTCGCCTTGGCCTCGTCCCATTGCTCGCGGGTGATGCGGCCGTCCTCATACATGCGGTCGAGCACCCAGTTGCGGCGCTTCACCGCCGCATCGTGCTGGCGTACCGGATGGTAGTTGGACGGCGCCTTGGGCAGGGCGGCGAGATAGGCCATCTCGGCGACGCTCAGCTGGTCGAGCGGCTTGTCGAAATAGTTGAGCGCGGCGGCGGCGACGCCGTAGGAGCCCATGCCGAGATAGATCTCGTTCAGATAAAGCTCGAGGATGCGGTCCTTGGAGAAGGTCCGCTCGATCCTGAAGGTGAGGATCGCCTCCCTGATCTTGCGGCCGTAGGAAACCTCGTTGCCGAGCAGGAAGTTCTTCGCCACCTGCTGGGTGATGGTCGAGGCGCCGACCGGCCGGCGGTCGCTGCCCATGTGGCGCAGGTTGGTGAAGACCGCGCGCATCACGCCCGAGAAGTCGATGCCGCCGTGTTCGTAGAAATTCTTGTCCTCGGCCGAGAGGAAGGCGCCGATGACCCGGGGCGGGATCTGCGTGATCGGCACGAACAGCCGGCGCTCGCGGGCATATTCCGCCAGCAGCGAGCCGTCGCCGGCATGAAGGCGCGTCGTCACCGGCGGCTCATAGACCGCCAGCTGCCGGTAGTCCGGCAGGTCCTGCGAATAGTGGTGCACGACCCACAGCCCGGCCAGCAAGCCGACCACGGCGAGGATCGCGAAGGCACCGAAGATGAATCCGAGGAAGCGCATGTACCGCCGTTGCATGGGTCCGCCAGCGCCGTCCTTATATCCGATCGAGAGCTGGCGGGGACCTTGTTCCGTGAATATGGCACGGCTGTGGCATCACTGCATCACCCCCGGAACATGAACCACACCGCGCCGACGAGGCAGCAGAAGGCGCCAAGATGGTTCCAGCGCAGCGCCTCGCCCAGATACAGCACCGAGAAGGCGGCGAAGACGAGCAGGGTGACGACCTCCTGAATGGTCTTCAACTGACCCGCCGTGAACTCGCCGAAGCCCATCCGGTTGGCCGGCACCATCAGGCAATATTCGAAGAAGGCAATGCCCCAGCTGATCAGCACCACCTTCCACAGCGGCTGGCTCGTGAACTTCAGGTGGCCATACCAGGCGAAGGTCATGAAGACGTTGGAAGCAATCAGCAGCGCGATGGTCGGCACGGTCATCCTCGGGAAACGGTAAGCCGAAGGCGACAGTGCCATTTTTCTCGGCAGATAGGCATTGCCGCGACAGTCGGGGGGTCATATGTTAGTCACGCGAAAAAAGGTGCCGGTCCAGCGCCACCTTTCGGTCAGGATTGCCCCGACTTCCGGGACGACAACCGCGATCGGTGTGCGAGTTCGGGCCAGTTGCTCTCCGACCTGTCGAGTCGGCCGTGGGGCTCATCAGCCGACGGACGGACATGCGACGTCAGCAACGCGGCGCCTTTCCGGCAATGCTCATTCAAACCCAATCATTCACCCTGCACAGAGACAAGTTCCGCCCGTGTCGTCAGAGCGCAAACTGGCCCCCTCCGAAGCACATCGCCCCGGCGTTTACGCCGGCCGGCGCGCTGTCGGCGGCCCCTGCGCTCGGCGCATCGCGCATGGCCACCGCCCGGTTCCGGGCGACGGCCGTCTCTTGCGCCCAAGTCTCGACCCTGCGCCTCGCGGCCCGCGGTCCGGAGGCATTCCGGGCGCCTTGACCTGTGCCAACCAGCCGATCCCCAGGCATCCGGCGGCCCGTTCGCGGCCCCTCGCCCGGGATCGAGGAGAGCTTCCTAATGGCAACCCGTATGCTCATCGACGCCACGCACCCGGAGGAAACCCGGGTTGTCGTGGTGCGCGGCAATCGTCTTGAAGAATTCGATTTCGAATCCGCGAACAAGAAGCAGCTCAAGGGCAATATCTATCTCGCCAAGGTCACCCGCGTGGAGCCCTCGCTCCAGGCGGCCTTCGTGGAATATGGCGGCAATCGCCACGGCTTCCTCGCCTTCAGTGAAATCCACCCGGACTATTACCAGATCCCCGTCGCGGACCGTCAGGCCCTGCTCGACGAGGAGGCGGCGGCCCACGCCGATGATGACGACGACGATGACGATATCGGCGACGTCGACGAGAACGGCGAGGAAGCCTCGGCCGACGCGGACGACGACGGCGGCCTGATCGAGGTCGTCGAAGTCGATACCGCGACCGAGGTCGTCGGCGCCGGCAGTGGCGACGACGAGGACGGCGACGGTTCGTCCCTCGGCGCCGACTCCGAATTCGAAGACCCGGTGCTCGAAGGCGATCCCGAGACGCTGAAGGTGGTCGAACCCGAGGCCCCGGCCGAGGACGCGCCCGCGCCCGAAGCCGTTGCCGCCCCTGAAGAAGTCCCGGCCCCCATCGAGGCCCCCGCCCCCATCGAGGAGCCTTCTCTCACCGAGGAGCCGGCCCCCGTCGTCGCCGAAGCGGCGCCGGCCGAGGAAACCGCCCCGGTCGTTGCAGCCGCCACGGCCATCGTCGAGGAATCCCCCGAGCCGGCCGAAGCCGCCGTGATCGCCGAGGAAGCGCCGGGCACCCTGGTCGCGGAGACCGAGGTGGTCGCCGAGGCGCCGGCCGACGTACCGGCCGCACCGGAGGAGACCGCCGAGACCGTCGCCGAAATCCCCGCTGTCGAGATCCCCGCCTTCGTGGCGCCGGCCCCCGTGTCCGACGCCGCCCCGGCGGCCGAGAGCGAATACCAGCAGCGGCCGCGCTTCCGGCCCCGCCGCTCCTACAAGATTCAGGAAGTGATCAAGCGCCGGCAGATCATGCTGGTGCAGGTCGTCAAGGAAGAGCGCGGCAACAAGGGCGCCGCCCTCACCACCTATCTGTCGCTCGCCGGCCGCTACTGCGTGCTGATGCCGAATTCCCCGCGCGGCGGCGGCATTTCGCGCAAGATCCAGAACCCGGCCGACCGCAAGCGCCTGAAGTCGATCACCTCGGAACTCGAGCTGCCCAAGGGCATGAGCGTCATCGTGCGCACGGCCGGCCTCAACCGGACCAAGCCCGAGATCAAGCGCGACTACGAATATCTGATGCGCATGTGGGATTCGGTGCGTGAACTCACACTGAAGTCCTCGGCCCCTGCCCTCGTCTACGAGGAAGGCAATCTGATCAAGCGCGCGATCCGCGATCTCTATTCCAAGGACATCGAGGAAATCCAGGTCGACGGCGAGGAAGGCTATCGCCAGGCCAAGGACTTCATGCGGATGCTGATCCCCAGCCACGCGAAGAATGTCCAGCTCTACCGCGACCGGGTGCCGCTGTTCCACCGCGCCCAGATCGAGAATCAGCTCGACCAGATGTTCAACCCGACGGTTCATCTGCGCTCGGGCGGCTATATCGTCATCAACCCGACGGAAGCCCTGGTCTCGATCGACGTGAACTCGGGCCGCGCCACGCGCGAGCACAATATCGAGGAAACGGCGACCAAGACCAATCTCGAGGCGGCCGAGGAAATCGCCCGCCAGCTGCGCCTGCGCGATCTCGCCGGCCTGATCGTCATCGACTTCATCGACATGGAAGACCAGCGCAATGCCCGCGCGGTCGAACGCAAGATGAAGGATTGCCTGAAGACCGACCGCGCCCGTATCCAGATCGGCCGCATCTCGCCCTTCGGCCTTCTCGAGATGTCGCGCCAGCGCCTGCGCCCCTCGCTGCTCGAAGCCTCCACCGTCGTTTGCCCGCATTGCCGCGGCGTCGGCCTGATGCGCTCGACCGAATCGACCGCGCTGCACGTTCTGCGCGGGATCGAGGACGAAGGGATGCGCGAGCGCGCCTCGAAGATCGCCGTGAAGATCCCCGAGGCCATCGCCCTCTATATCTTCAATCACAAGCGTGACGCCCTGCGCTCGCTCGAAGAGCGTTACGACTTCAAGATCTATGTCGAGATCGACCCCGAGTTGATCGCCCCCGACTACCGGATCGAGCGCCTGGCCAACCGCAGCACCCCGGTGCCCGAGGCCGTGCTGGCGATCCGCTCCGGCACCTTCCCGATGCCTGACCTCGAGGAAGAGGACAGCGCCGAAGTCGAGGAAGAGACCGAGGTCGAGGCCGAGGCCGAAAACCCCGAGAGCGAAGCCGAAACCCCGGCCGAAAGCGCCGAAGGCGATGGCAAGAAGCCGCGTCGCCGTCGTCGTCGCCGTCGTGGCAAGGACGGCAAGGAGCGCGAGACCTCCGAGGGCGCGCGCGAGGGTGACGACGCCGAGGATTCGGCCGACGACGCCGAGGCCGCGTCTGAAGTCGGCGCCGAGGGTGAAGCCGCGCCGGCCGCCGATGCCCCGGAAGCCGAAGCCGCCGAGGGCGATGACGCGAGCGAGGGCGCCGAGGGCGAAACCGACGCCGAGGGTGACGGGGATGGTTCGCGCCGTCGCCGCCGTCGTGGCCGCCGTGGCGGCCGCCGCCGGCGCAGCGACGCCGCCGAAGGCGAGAGCGAAAGCGCCGAGGGCGAGAGCGCGGAACCGGCGGAAGCCGTGGCGGACGATGCCGCTGTGGCCCCGGAGCCGGCTCCCGAGTCGGCCCCCGAAGCGATCGCCGAAGCGGCTCCCGCCGAGGTGACCCGCATCGAGATCGAAATCCAGGAAGCGCCTGCTCCGGCCGTGGAAACGGCCGAAACGGCGGCTCCGGCCCCCGAGTCCGCGCCGCTGCCCGAAACGGTGGCGCCCGAAACGGTGGCGCCCGAAACGGTGGCGGAAGTGTTCCCGGCGGCGCATAGCCCCGAGCCGGAAGGCACCGAGGTCGAAGTTTCGGCGGAAGCCCAGTCCGTCGGCACGGCCGAGCCCCCGGCTCCGGTGAACAAGCCGGTCGAGACCATCGTTTCCGGCCAGCAGCCCGATCCGGAAACGCCCCCGCAGCCGCCGCGCCGCGGCTGGTGGCAGCGCCGCTTCAACGGCTGACGGCGGAGACGCCGGGCGCGAAACGAACGGGCGCCAAACGAAAGAGGGGGCGGCGGACCGAACCAGGCCTGCCGCCCCTTTTTCAATTGTGCTAGGGTTCAGTCCGGGCTTGGGGGCTGAACGGAGAATCTCACTTGCTGTCGTCGCCTGCCCGCCTTCGGCACTTCGCGGCCCCGGCCTCCCTCGCGAGGCGGATCGCCGGTCTGACCACCGCCCTCCTCTTCGGGATCTCCGCCCTCGCGCCACTGGCTTCGGCCCAGCAGGCCCAGCGGTCGCTGAACCTGATCCGCGACGCCGAGATCGAACACGACATCCGCGCCATGGCCGTGCCGATCTTCCGCGCCGCCGGGCTCGACGACGCGGCCGTGCGGGTCATCCTGATCCAGGATTCGACGCTGAACGCCTTCGTCGCCGGTGGCCAGAACCTGTTCCTGAACACGGGCACCCTGATCGCCGTGACGACACCGGAGCAGCTGATGGGCGTCATCGCCCATGAAACCGGCCATATGGCGGGCGGCCATCTGGTGCGCAGCACCGAGGCCCTGCGCAATGCCTCGATCCAGCAGATCATCGCGACCGTGCTCGGCGCCATCGCCATCATCGGCGGTGGCGGTGAGGCGGGCGCGGCCGTCATGATGGGCGGCAGCCAGATCGCCACGCGCAGTTTCCTGCAATATTCACGCACCCAGGAATCCGCCGCCGATCAGGCCGCCATCACCTTTCTGGACAAGCTGCACGTCACGTCGCGCGGGCTGGGCGAATTCCTGAGCATCATCGACCGCGACCAGTTGCGCATCCGCTCGGACCAGAACCCTTACGTCTATACCCACCCGCTGACCCCCGAGCGCATGGCGGCGCTGGAGACGCGGGTGAACCAGTCGCCTTACGTCGATTCCGCGGCATCGCCGGTCTATGTCGAGATGCTGGCGCGGATGCAGGGCAAGCTGCGCGGCTTCATCGACAATCCGGATTCCACCATCCGCCGCATCCCCTCCTCGGCGACGGGCATCGCCGACCGTTACGCCCGCGTGGTCGCGCTCTATCGCAAGCCGGACATGCCGACCTTCCTGACCGAGATCGACGCCCTGCTGCGCTCCTATCCCAACGATCCCTATCTGCTTGAGCTGAAGGGTCAGGCGCTGCTGGAGAATGGACAAATCCAGGCCTCCATCGAGCCGTACCGCCTCGCCGTGAAATATGCGCCGGACGAGCCACTGATCCGTGTCGGCCTCGCCAGCGCCATGATCGCGACGGAAGATGCGAAGCAGACGGCGGATGCCGTGCGCGATCTCGAAATCGCGACGCGGGCCGACCCGGACAATTCCATGGCCTGGTATCAACTCGCCATCGCCTATGGGCGGCAGGACAAGATCGGTCTCGCCGCCCTCGCCTCGGCCGAACGCTTCCTTCTCATCGGCAAGCTGGAGGATGCCTATCAGCAGGCCCAGCGCGCCGAAGCCGACCTGCCGCCGGGATCGCCGGGCGCCCTGCGCGCCGCCGATATCCGCGACCTCTCCCTGCGCCTTTGGCGCGACCGCCGTTGAACCGGAGTATCTGCCCCATGCGTCGCCTTCTCGCTTCCAGTCTGGCCGCCCTCCTGCTGACGGGCGCCGCGCTGCCCGCCAGTGCCGGCTCGTTCGACGATGCCAGCAAGGAGGAAATCCGCCAGATCGTGAAGGACTACCTGATGGAACATCCGGAGGTGATCATCGAATCGGTGCAGGCGATGCAGGCCCGTGAAGACGCGGCCAAGGCGGACGAGGCCAAAGGCCAGATCGCGGCCCTGCGCGAGAAATTGCTGCGCGACGGACGCGATCAGGTGCTCGGCAATCCCAACGGTGACGTCACGCTGGTCGAATTTTTCGACTACCGCTGCGGCTACTGCAAACAGGCCCAGCCCACCCTCGACGAGTTGATCAAATCCGACCCCAAGCTGCGTGTCGTCCTCAAGGAATTCCCCATCCTCGGGCCCGATTCCCTCGTTGCCAGCCGGGCGGCCCTCGCCTCGGTCGCGCAGGGCAAATACAAGGAATTCCACGCCGCCCTGATCGCCTCCAAGGGGGCTCTGGGCGACGACAAGATCATGGAAATCGCCAAGGGCGTCGGTATCGACACCGATAAACTGAAGGCGGCCATGCAGGACCAGGCCATCGCCGGCCACATCGACGACAATCATGCCCTGGCCGGGAAACTCGCGATCAACGGCACGCCCAGTTTCATCATCGGCGACCAGCTGGTGCCGGGCGCCGTCGATCTCGACACGCTGAAGAAGCTGGTGGCCGCCGCCCGTGGCGCCTGCGCCGGCAGCTGCTGATCCTTCTATGCCTCAGGCCGGCGGCGGCACCCGCACGCTGCCGGCCGGCTGCTCGTTGAACACGGGCTCCGAACCGCCGCCGAAACTGCCGATTCCGGGAATGGTCAGGGTCGGGCCGCTGCTGCGGCTGCCCGGCGGCGGCGAGGCGATGGTGCCGCGCCGCTCGGCGATCACCTTGCCGTCGTAAAGCACGGTCAGGCGGTAAGAGGCGGTGGGCGGCCGCGGGCGCTGCGGGTCCGGATAAATCCGCACCTTCATCTGAAAATCGCCGAGCGGCGGATTGCCGGAAAAGGTGATGTGTTCAACCGGATCGGGCACCAGCACCAGCCCGCCCGCGTTGGCATAACCGTTGGCGTCGATGTCGAGCCGGCCGGAGCCGCAGCCGCTCGGCTGGCGCGACCAGATCATCTGTCCACTCGGGCAGACGACATGCAGGTCGAGATCCGCCGCATTGTCCCAGGCGAGAATGAACTCCAGACGGCCCTTGGCCCCGCCTCGCTCCTCGACCCGGCGGCGGTCCTCCGCCACCTGACGGTCCTGCGGGGCCTCGGCACGGGGCGGTGCTGTCGGCGCCGGCTGGGCCGGGGTGGGCGGCGGCGTGGGCGCGGGTGTCGGGGTTGGCGGGCGCGCCGGCGGCTCGGGCGCCGGAGGCTCCGGGGCTGGTGTCGGCTGCGGCGGGGTCTGAGGCGCCGGCTCGGGCGGGGAAACAGGCTGGGCCGGGATCGCCGGGCGGCAGGCCGCGGCCTTTTCCGCCAGCTGGCGCTGCAGGTCCGACAGGCCGCGTCGCAAATCCTGCTCCCGCGCTTTCAGCCCCTCGAGATCGGCGGCGAGGCCGATTTCGCTTTCCGGCACCTCGCAGACGAGCGCCGGCTTGTCGAGGAACGACGAGAGCCAGCCGCGCTGCCAGGCGAAAAGGGCGATCACCCCGAGCGCCAGCGCGAGAAGCGCCAGCAGGGTGGCGACCACGGGCCAGGTCCAGCGTGACGGGGCGGCCCGGGCGACCGCGGCCGCCGGGACCGCCGCCGCCGTGGGCGTCGCGCCCGGCAGCGGCGCGGTATCGCCGGCACGCGGTATCGGCCGGATGACCGGCGCGAAAGCGAACAGGACGCCGCGCGGCGATGGCACGCCGCGTCCCGTGGGATCGAGGGCGATGCTGCCCCAGTCGGTCAAAACCGGCTGATCGCCGACCAGATAGACGCGGTCGAGGCCCGGGATTTCCAGCGCGGCCGCGATCAGCGCGCCGAGTTCGCGTTCCTCCGCCGCGCCCGAGGCGGCAAGTCGCCCCGCCTCGCCGCGAATTTCGCCGACCAGCCGGCCGAGCCGGCTCTGGACCTCGGCCCGCGCCTCCGGCGGCAGGTCGACGAAGCGCACGGGCGCGCCATCGGCGACGCTGTGCCATTCGATGAAGGCACCGGCCTCGCGCGGGCGGGTGAAGAGCGCGGCATGGGCTGGCCCCAGACGCTCCCCGATGTGGCCGGCGATGGTGTCACGGGCGAGACGGGGCGCGCGGCCTTCGACCGCGATGGCCTCGACCCGGTCGATCCTGGTGGTTGCGACAAGCGTCATGATCGCCCGCTGAAGATTACCCTGGTAGCAACGGCCGCCAGCCCCGCCGGTTCCGGCCGGGCGGCGCAGTGTAGTCCATCGCCCGCCCGACGGACAGATGTCGCGCTCCCCCCTTTGTCCGCGATTGACGATCGCCGCGCGCGGGGGTCCACTGCCGCGGCACAAGGAGACCCGCCATGGCCTATCCCCGAGACGACGCCGCCCTGCGCCGCCTTCTGACCGAAACCCGGGTGATCGCCCTCGTCGGCGCCAGCGCCAAGCCGGCGCGCGCTTCCCACGAGGTGATGGAATATCTGCTGCACCGCGGATACCGGGTGATTCCGGTCAATCCCGGCCTCGCGGGGCAGACCATCCTCGGGCAGACCGTGGTGGCGCGACTCGCCGACATCGGGGAGCCCATCGACATGGTCGACATCTTCCGCGAGGAATCGGCGCTCGCCGGTGTCGTCGACGAAGCCATCGCGATCAAGGCCAAGTCGGTCTGGATGCAGCTCGGCCTGGCCGACAACAGCGCGCGGGCAAAGGCGGAACACGCCGGCCTGACCGTCGTCATGGACCGTTGCCCCAAGATCGAGATCCCCCGCCTCGGCTTATAGACATAAATTCACTGTTATTATTTTCTAATAAACAGGCTGTAACAGGAAATAACTGGACAGCCGATGCGCGTGTTGCCTAAATGGCGACATTCTTGATGGAGACCAGGAATGAGCGAGCACAAGCCTGCCTTCGAAACCCGCACCATCCACGCCGGTGCGGCCCCCGACCCGGCGACCAACGCGCGGGTCACGCCGATCTACCAGACCGCGTCCTATGTCTTCGACGATGTCGACCATGCGGCGTCGCTGTTCGGGCTGCAGGCCTTCGGCAATATTTACACCCGCATCATGAACCCGACCAACGCGGTGCTGGAATCGCGGATCGCCGACCTTGAAGGCGGCACCGCCGCCCTCGCCGTCGCCTCGGGCCATGCCGCGCAGTTCCTGGTGTTCCACACCCTGCTCTCGCCCGGGGACAAGTTCCTCGCCTCGAAGAAGCTCTATGGCGGCTCGATCAACCAGTTCGGCAACAGCTTCAAGTCCTTCGGCTGGGAAGTGATCTGGGTCGATTCCGATGATCCGCAGAATTTCGACCGCGCCTTCGTGCCCGGCGTGAAGGCGATCTTCGTGGAATCCATCGCCAACCCCGGCGGTGTCGTCACCGACCTCGACCCGATCGGCGCCATCGCGAAGAAGCACCATGTGCCGCTCATCGTCGACAACACGCTGGCGACGCCCTATCTGGTCCGCCCCTTCGAGCATGGCGCCAACATCGTCGTCCATTCGGCGACCAAGTTCCTGGGCGGACACGGCAATTCCATCGGCGGCCTGATCGTCGACGGCGGCAATTTCGACTGGCTGGCGGACGACAAGTTCACCCAGCTCTCGAAGCCCAATCCGTCCTATGCCGGCCTCGAACTGGGCAAGACCTTCGGTAACATCAGCTTCGCCATCGCCGCCCGCGTGCTGGGCCTGCGCGATCTCGGGCCGTCGCTCGCGCCGTTCAACGCCTTCCTGATCCTGACCGGGATCGAGACCCTGGCCCTGCGCATCGAGCGCCACACGGCGAATGCCCTCGCCGTCGCCCGCCACCTGCAGGGCCACGCCAAGGTCGCCTGGGTGTCCTACGCCGGGCTCGAGGGCGACAAGTACCACGGCCTGCAGCAGAAATACGCGCCCAAGGGCGCGGGCGCCGTCTTCACCTTCGGCCTCAAGGGCGGCTATGACGCGGGTGTCGGCCTCGTCAAGAACGTGAAGCTGTTCTCTCACCTCGCCAATATCGGCGACGTTCGCAGCCTGATCATCCATCCGGCCTCGACCACCCACAAGCAGCTGACCCCGGCCCAGCGCGCCGCGGCCGGTGCCGGCGACGACGTCGTCCGCCTGTCGGTCGGCATCGAGAATGTGGTCGATATCATCGCCGACCTCGACCAGGCCCTCGCCGCGCTCTGAGCCGCGGCACGTCGGCGCGGCGCCGCCCGGAGACCCTTCCGGGCGGCGCTTTTGCTCGGTCGCGGTTGACAGTCTCGCGCGCGATCTGAAACGCTGATCGCGTCTCTCTTGTGCGAGTAGCTGCGATGACGACCGATGCCCAGGGCCTGGCGCTCAGCGCCGGGGAGGAGATCGCCCCCCTTCTCGATCAGGCGATCCACGATTATTTCGCCTGGCGCGGCGACCCCATCGGCACGCTGGCGAGCGCGACCGAGGCCGACCCGGGCTTCGCCCTCGGCCATGCCGCCATTGCCTCGCTGATGGTGCTGGGGGGCGTGCCGGGCAGCAACAAGGACGTCCGCGCCCGGCTCGATACCGCCGCCGCCCTGCCCGCCAATGCCCGCGAGCGCGCCCATCTCGCCGCGGCGCAGGCCTTCGCCGCCGGCGCGATGGTCAGGGCGACCGACATCTGGGAAGCGATTCTGATCGACTATCCGACCGACGCGCTGGCCCTGCGCTTCGCTCACGACAGTTATTTCTACCTCGGCCACTCCTTCAGCATCCGCGATTCCATCGCCCGCGTGCTCGATCAATGGGATCGCGACGACCCGCTTTATGGCTTCGTCCTCGGGCAATATGCCTTCGGCCTCGAGGAAGCGGGCGATCTCGCCAAGGCCGAGGCCATGGGCCGCGCCGCCCTCGCCCGCAATGCCGAGGATGCCTGGGCGGTCCACGCCGTCGCCCATGTCCTCGAAATGACCAGCCGTCAGGCCGAGGGCATCGCCTTCCTGCGCGAGACCAGGCCCGACTGGTCGAAGGGCATCTGGCTTTCGGTGCACAATGGCTGGCACCTCGCGCTTTATCTGATCGAGGCTGGCCGTGGTGGCGAAGTGCTGGCCGATTACGATGCCCATGTCGCGCCCAAGATCGGGGGCGACAGCCTGCTCGACCTCGTCGACGCTTCGGCGCTCTTGTGGCGCCTCGAACTGGCGGGGGTCGACGTCGGTCCGCGCTGGCAGGCCATCGCCGCCCAGTGGCTGACCCATGTCGACGATCATGTGCTGGCCTTCAACGATCTGCATATCGCCATGGCTGCCGCGCGGGCCGGGCGAGGCGACGATGTCGCCGCCCTGCGCCGCTCGCTCGATGCCTATCAGGCCGGCGACGACGATGCCGACAACCGGGTCATCACCCGCGATGTCGGCCGTTCGGTGATCGAAGGCGTGCTGGCCCACGCCGAGGGCGACCATGCGGGTGCCGTCAGCCACCTGCTGCCCTGCCGCTACAAATGGATCCGCATCGGCGGCAGCCACGCCCAGCGCGACCTGCTGACCCAGACCCTGATCGACGCCGCCGAGAAATCGGGCCAGCACCGCCTCGCCCATGCCCTGTGGGCCGAACGGGCGGGCTGGCGTCCGACCGCGCCGGTACTGGAGCGTTACGCCGCCGCCCGCCGCAGACGGTGAGCGAGGTTGAGGCCGAGGGTGAAGAGCACGAAGGCCCCGGCCTGATGCACGGCGCCGAGGGAGACCGGCACGACCTCGATCAGCGTCCAGATGCCCAGCAGGAACTGGACGACCAGCATGGCCAACAGGCCATGGGCCGCCGCCTTCGCCCGGGGATCGGCCACCCGGGCGCGCACGGCCAGGAACAGGCCAAGAATGGCGAGGGCGACCAGTTCCGCGCCACGGCGGTGCAGGAACTGGATGGTGATCGTGTTCTCGAACGGGTCGAGCCAGGCGGGCGTGTGGCTGAACATGCCGGCGGGCGCGATCTCGCCATCCATGAGGGGCCAGGTGTTGTAGGCAAGCCCGGCGTCGAGCCCGGCGACAAAGGCGCCGATCACGATCTGCAGGAAGAGGAGCAGGATGACCACGGCCGTCGCCCGCGACAGGCCGGCCGAGGCGACGCGGACGACGCGCCCGCGCCAGAGGTCGAGCGCGGTCCAGAACACCGCCGCGTGGATGATGAAGGCGAGCGAGAGATGGGCCGCCAGCCGGTATTGCGAGACCGAGACCCGCTCGGTCAGGCCCGACGCCACCATGAACCAGCCCAGCAGCCCCTGCGATCCACCCAGGACCAGAATGCCGCCAAGGCGCCAGGCCATGGGGCGGTCCAGCTTGCCGCGCAACAGGAACCAGAGGAAGGGAACGAAGAAGGCAAAGCCGATCAGCCGGCCGAGCAGCCGGTGCGCCCATTCGAACCAGTAGATCTGCTTGAACTCATGAAGGCTCATGCCCTGGTTCAGCTGCTGGTACTGGGGAATCTGCTGGTACTTGGTGAATTCCGCCTGCCACGCTTCTTCGGACAGCGGCGGGATCGCGCCGGTGACTGGCTTCCATTCGGTGATCGACAGCCCTGAATCCGTCAGCCGCGTCACCCCGCCCAGCACGACCATGCACAGCAGCAGGAAGGAGACGAAGAACAGCCAGCGCGCGACCGGACGGTTGACGGCCGGCGGCAGCGGCGCGGCCAGCGCGGCTTGCGATTGCTGCTGATAGGCACCGGAAAGGCTCATGCCCGATCCTCATGTTCACTTCGGCCGGCACGATAGGGGATCGTCCGCCCCACGGCCAGTGGCCCTGTTGTGGGAAAAATGCGGCCAGTGGCCGCGATATCGGAAAATCAGGCGGTGCGCAGAAGCGCGAAGGGCATGGCCTTGGCCTGCCGGAACGCCTCGACAAGGCCGAGCCGGTCGAGGAGATGGTCGCGCGCGCCAGGTCGCAGCATTTCACCGAGGGCGGCCAGATGTTGCACCACGCCCCAGGCCGCCTGATCCCCGCCCCGCTCCGGCACATTCAGCTCGCGGAAGAACTCGAGCGAGAAGCGGATGATCAGAATGGCGTTGGAGACATGAACGCCGATCCATTCGTCGGCGATGGCGAGATGGCCGGCATCGCGCAAGGCCCTGAAGAAATCCGACATCTGATGCCAGGTGCCGCCATAGATCGAGGCCAGATTCTGGGCAAGCGGCGGCGACAGTTCGCCGAAATCCGCGCGGTCGCGAAAGATGAAGCGGAAATCCTGTACCTCGGCGGTCAGGGCCTGCAGCATCTCGGCATAAGAATCGAGAATATCGCCCTGCCCCGGCGACAGCACGAGGCGCGCCCGCGCCCGCTCGACATAGAGCGCCGAAAGCTCGTCGAGCAGCGCGCGCTTGTTCCTGAAGTGATACCACAGGTTGCCTTCGGCAATGCCGACCTCGGCCGCGAGTTCCGCCGTGGTGACATTGCCGAAATGGCGCTCGTTGAACAGCCGCAGCGCGGTCTCGACGATGCGCTGGCGGGTGTTGCGGCTACGAGCCTTGGGGGGGCGATCTCCGTCCATCCCCAAGGCATAGGCGAATTCCGCCCGCTTGTCAGCCCGGCGCTTACGCCGCGGGTTTCCTCACTCGCGGCTAACGCCGCGGGCGTCCCTATTCGCGGCTTACGCCGCGCGGGGATGCACGCGGACCATCAGCTCCTCGTAGCCATTGACGAAGTTGGAGAGCACGCGCTTCGGCTCCTGCACCAGCTCGATGTTCTCGAAGCGCTTCATGATCTCTTCCCACAGCACGCGCAGCTGCATTTCCGCCATGCGGTTGCCCATGCAGCGGTGAATGCCGAAGCCGAACGAGATGTGATGGCGCGCCCGCCCCCGGTCGATGACAAAGGCGTCCGGGTTGTCGATCGCCGTTTCGTCCCGATTGCCCGAGCAGTACCACAGGACGACCTTGTCGCCCTTTTTGATCTGCTTGCCGTTCAGCACGAAGTCTTCCTTCGCGGTCCGGCGCATGTGGGACAGCGGCGTCTGGTAGCGGATGATTTCCGAGACCATGTTGGGGATCAGCGACGGATCCGCCTTCAGCTTGGCGTATTCGCCCGGGTTCTTGTTCAGGAAGTAGACGCCGCCCGAGATCGAATTCCGGGTGGTGTCGTTGCCCCCGACGATGAGCAGCATCAGATTGCCGACCATTTCCAGCGGATTGCTGATCATGTCCTTGGTCTGCGGGTTATGGGCCATCAGCGAGATGAAATCGAACTTCGGCTCGGCCGCCGCGCGCTCGACCCACAGCTTCTGGAAATAGACCAGGCACTCGAACATGATGCGCTGACGCTCGGCCTGATCGAAGGTCGAGCCGACGGCTTCGGCCGAGGTCGCGATATCCGACCAGTAGGGCAGCAGGTAGCGGTCTTCCCACGGCACGTCGAACAGGGTCGCCAGCATCTGGGTGGTCAATTCCTTCGACACCCGCTCGACCCAGTTGAAGCTCTCGCCCACCGGCAGACCGTCGAGAATGACACCCGCGCGCTGGCGGATCAGGTCCTCGAGCTCCGACAGGCGCTGCGGCGCGACCGCGGGCGACGCGGCCAGGCGCTGCACGTCATGCACCGGCGGGTCCATGGCGATGAACATCGGCGGCTCGAAATTGTCGCTGGCGTCGCCGATGATGATCGAAGGTTCGGAGGAGAAGACGCCGGGATTGGTCTCCACCTTCACGATGTCGTCGAACTTCGTGATCGACCAGAATGCGCCGAATGCGCTCTGCGGGGTGAAGTGGATGGGGTCTTCCTTGCGCAGACGGCGGAAATATTCGCCATGCTCGTTGGCAAGGAAATACTCCGGACGGCTGGGGTCCAACTGCTCGATCGGCATGGACCAGGGGCCGGAGCCTTTACCGAATTCTTGTTCGACCGCTGCATCAGCCATGATGTTCTCCCTGTGCTTATTTTATGTAGGGTGTATACCCTAGATTTTTTCAGCGCGCAAAGGCCAATCTCTGTCCAACCTTGCGTCGGTGATCAGGATGGGTGAAGAATGCGGCCCGGTCACGCTCCCCATTATGGGGGGTGAAAAGCCACCGGAGGAGATACCGCCGCCATGCAGGACAATGCCATCGACACGCCCCGCCGCATCGCCTTCTGGGCCGGCATCGTCGGCGTGATCCTGGGCTGGTTCCTGATGCAGCATCTGTTCGCCGAACAGCCCGAACTGGGCCAGACGACGATCTACGCCCTCAGCACCGTGCCGCCCTTCGCGCTCTGGGGCATCGCCCTCGGCCTCGCGCAGGCCTTTGCCAGACGCCGCGACGAACGCTGATTCACCGTCCATCGCGGCTAAATCAAGTCTCGCCGCTATCGAGCCGGAGAGGCATTGACGGTCAATCGTCAACTGCGCGGATATCGCCGAACTCTACCCGCCAAATACTATCGCCAAAGGTTCTCGCTGCGGGAGACAGCGCCACCCCCAGCAGCAGAAAAAAGGCCATCGCACGAAAGGCCAGAATCCCTGTCGGCCTGCGCTCGGGCTCAGCATCGACCGGATTGCCCCAGCCCCCCGGCAGGAACTCATCGAATACGATCAGAAGTCCGCAAAAAGGGCAGCGCGGCGAAGGCAGTGACGGTGCAGATATAGGGCACGCGCCAAAGTGCAGACAGCACGAAAGCCGTCGCCACGACCACGAGCAAAATCAACGCCGTCGATCGAAATGTGCCAAGGGCCAAGCGGTCTTCCCTATTCCTCTGCCCGTTTTGACCACCGTCGGGACGTGACGGTGTCAATGAAAACGCCACCTCGTTCGCAAAAGCAACCGCCAGCCGACCAAAAAGAAACCCCGCCGGGATACGGCGGGGTTCCGAAGGGCGGCCCGGCGCGAAGCCGGGCGATCCCGAATGTAAAGCGATCAGCGCTTCGAGAACTGGAAGCTGCGGCGGGCCTTGGCCTTGCCGTACTTCTTGCGCTCGACCACGCGGCTGTCGCGGGTGAGGAAGCCGCCGGCCTTCAGGACCGAGCGCAGCTCGGGTTCCTGATAGGTCAGGGCCTTGGAGACGCCGTGACGGACGGCGCCGGCCTGGCCCGACAGACCGCCGCCGGAGACGGTGGCGTCGACGTCATACTGACCGACGCGGTTCGCGACCTGGAACGGCTGGTTCAGCAGCATGCGCAGGACGGAGCGAGCGAAATAGACGCCGATGTCACGACCGTTGATCGTGACCTTGCCGGTGCCGCGCTTCACCCAGACGCGGGCGACCGCGTCCTTGCGCTTGCCGGTCGCATAGGTGCGGCCCTTGGCGTCGACGGCCTTCTTGGCGTCGGGGGTGTTGCTGGCGGTGGCGGCGCTGGCCTGACCGCCGGTCAGGGTGCGCAGATCCTGGAGGGTACGGGGAGCCTGGTTATCGGCCATGGCTTACCTCTTGTTCTTCGGGTTCAGCGCCGCGACGTCGAGGACTTCGGGCTGCGAACCGAGATGCGGATGAGTGGGGCCGGCATAGACGCGCAGATTGGACATCTGCTGGCGGCCGAGGGGACCACGCGGAACCATGCGTTCCACGGCCTTCATCAGCACGCGCTCGGGATGCTTGCCGTCGAGGATCTGGCCCATGGTGCGCGACTTGATGCCGCCCGGATGGCCGGTGTGCCAGAAGAATTCACGGCGCTCGCGCTTGCGGCCCGTGAACTGCACCTTCTCGGCGTTGATCACGATGACATTGTCGCCCATGTCGACATGGGGCGTGAAGGTGGCAAGATGCTTGCCACGCAGGCGGTTGGCGACGATGGAGGCGAGACGGCCGACGACGAGGCCATCGCCGTCGATCACCACCCACTTTTTCGTCACTTCCGCGGGCTTTGCGGAATAGGTCTTCATTGCTCGGAAACCTCTGCTGTCGGGCGAACCCGGCGAAGGCCGGCATATAGACAGAGCCGGCCCCATATTGCAAGAGGTTCTGTGCAAGCAAAATCAGTCACTTATCAATACGGTATCATGTTACCGCCGCTTAAGTGACTGATTTTCCGTGATCCGATTACTCCGGTATATTGATACCGCGCTGCACGGCCGGCCGCGCGCCCACCAGCTCCAGCCAGGCGGAAACGCCCGGCAGCGTGTCGAGATCGACGCCGAGGAAGCCGCCCAGCTTGGCCCAGGGGTAGGCCGCCATGTCGGCGATGGAATATTCGGCCCCGCCGAGGTAGGGCGCCGCGGCCAGCCGGGTTTCCAGCACCTTGAAGATGCGATTCACCTCGGTCGAGAAACGCTCGATCGGATAGGCCTGCGGCTCGCCCTGATAATTCCGGAAATGGAACAGCTGGCCCATCATCGGGCCGATGGACGCCATCTGGAAGAACAGCCATTCCAGCACCGCGACCCGGTCGGCCGTGCCCGGCGCGGGCAGGAAGCGGCCATATTTTTCGGCCAGATAGATGAGGATGGCGCCCGATTCGAACACCACCTGACCATTGTCGAGGTCCTTGATCACCGGGATCTTGTTGTTGGGGTTCATCGCCAGGAAGTCCGGCGCGAACTGTTCGCCCTTGCCGAGGTCGATCATGAACGCCTTATAGGGCACGCCCAGTTCCTCGAGCATGACCGAGACCTTGCGGCCATTCGGGGTCTTCGACGTATAGAGTTCGATCATCGTCTAATTCCGCCATGGAAAACTGCCGGTCTAGCCTTGCCCCAACGGGCGGGAGCCGCCAAGGACAAAACCGAGAGGGAGGATCAGCCATGCACGCGGCTAAGAGCGCAGCTTTGGTCTTGCGCGACGACAACGAGGGAATCGCGACCCTGACCCTGAACCGGCCGGCGGCGCGCAATGCCCTGTCGATGGCGATGATGGCCGCGCTGATCGAGGCGCTGGACGCGGTCGATGCCGACCCTTCGGTGAAAGTCGTCGTCATCGCGGCCGAAGGCCCCGCCTTCTGCGCCGGCCACGACCTGAAGGAAATGCGCGGCCTTGGACTGGACGCCGAGAAGCTGGGCGCCGTCTTCGCCCGCTGCAGCCAGTTGATGCTGCGGATGCAGACCATCCGTCAGCCTCTGATCGCCCGCGTCCACGCCATGGCGACCGCCGCCGGCTGCCAGATCGTCGCCACCGCCGACCTCGCCATCGCCGCCGAAGGCGTGCGATTCGCGACGCCAGGCGTGAACATCGGCCTGTTCTGCTCCACCCCCATGGTCGCCCTCACCCGCAACATCGGGCGCAAGCAGGCGATGGAAATGCTGCTGACCGGCGAGACCATCGACGCCGCCGCGGCCGAGCGTTTCGGTCTGATCAACCGGGCGGTGCCGGCGGCCGAGCTCGACGGTGCGGTACTGGCGCTGGCCCGCCGCATCGCCTCGAAATCCCCCCTCACCCTCGCCATCGGCAAGGAAGCCTTCTACCGCCAGGCGGAAAAGCCGGTCGAGGACGCCTATGCCTATGCCTCGGCGGTGATGACCCGCAACATGCTGGCGCGCGACGCCCAGGAAGGCATCGGCGCCTTCATCGAGAAGCGCGAGGCAGTGTGGACCGGGTGCTGACCGTCGTTCAGATCAGCCCGGCGAGCGGCGAACTCGGGTCGGCATAGAGCTTGCGGGGCATCCGTCCGGCGCGATAGGCGAGACGGCCGGCTTCGATGGCGGCCTTCATCGCCCGGGCCATCAGGATCGGGTGCTTCGCCTCGGCGATGGCCGTGTTCATCAGCACGGCATCGCAGCCCAGTTCCATGGCGACGGCGGCATCCGACGCGGTGCCGACACCGGCATCGACCAGGACGGGCACCTTCGCCTCCTCGATGATCAGGCGGATGTTCACCGGATTCTGCACCCCGAGGCCCGAGCCGATGGGCGCCGCCAGGGGCATGATGGCGCAGCAGCCGATCTCTTCGAGGCGCTTGGCCGCGATGGGGTCGTCGGCGCAATAGACCATCACCTCGAAACCGTCCTTCACCAGAATCTCGGCGGCACGCAGGGTCTCGGGCATGTTGGGATAGAGCGTCTTCACATTGCCGAGAACCTCGAGCTTCACGAGGTTCCAGCCCCCCGCCTCGCGGGCGAGGCGCAGGGTGCGGATGGCATCCTCGGCGGTGTAGCAGCCGGCGGTATTGGGCAGGAAGGTGTAGACCTTGGGGTCGAGGTAATCGACCAGCATGGGCGCGCCCGGGGTCGCGAGATTCACCCGGCGCACCGCGACGGTGACGATTTCCGCGCCGGAGGCGGCGATGGCGTCGCGGGTTTCCTCGAAATCCTTGTATTTGCCGGTGCCGACGAGGAGGCGGGAATTGAAGCTGCGCCCCGCGATCACCAGGGGATCGTCGCCGGCCGCCCCGGCCTCGCCGCCACCGATGAAATGCACCACCTCGATCCGGTCGCCCTCGGCGAGGGCCACGCTGTCGAAGGTCGAGCGGGGCACGATTTCGAGATTGCGCTCGACGGCGACCTTGCCGCGGTCGAGACCGAGCCGGCCGATCAGGGCCGCGACCGTGGCCTGATCCGGCAAGGTCATGTTGTCGCCGTTGACCGTGATGTTCATCATCGCCTCGTGCCCGTCGATTCCCTGCGACACATATAGGCGATCGGAAGGCTCTAGTTAACCTTTTGGTGAGGCCAAGGTGACAAGCTGCCTTGGCAAAGTTACCGCAGGTGGGACCGTGGAAAGCAGCGCCGTACAGCTGAAGGCCGTCATCGACACAGCGGTTGACGGTATCGTCATCATTGATGGCCAGGGCGCGATCAGCGTTTTCAGCAAGGCCTGCGAGACCCTGTTCGGCTATACCCACGAAGAGGTCGAAGGTCGGAACCTGCGCCTGCTGATTTCCGAACCCGACGCGGGCGGCGCGCTGGCGCCCGATGTCGGCACCATCGTCGGATCGAGCCGGGAAACCCTCGGTATACGCAAGGACGGCTCGACATTTCCGATGGAACTGTCGATCGGCGAGGCCGAATCCCAGGGCAGTACGGTCTACGTCGGCATCATCCGCGACATTTCCAAGCGCAAGAAGAACGAGGACGACCTGCGCACCTCGGAAGCGACATTGCGCGCGGTCATCGAAACCGCCGTCGATGGCGTGATCATCATCGACCCCCAGGGCCTCGTCCAGATCTACAACACCGCCTGCCAGCGCCTGTTCGGCTATGCCCCGGGCGAGGTGATCGGCCGCAATATCCGGATGCTGATGCCCCAGCCCTACCGGGACGAGCACGACAGCTATATCGCCAACTACCATCGCACCGGCACGCGCAAGATCATCGGCATCGGCCGCGAAGTGGTCGGCCAGCGCAAGGACGGCTCGACCTTTCCCATGGAGCTTTCGGTCGGCGAAGCCATCGCCGCCGGCAAGAAGGTATTCGTCGGCATCATCCGCGACATTTCCGAGCGGATCGAGGCCATGGAAGCGGTCAGCAGCGCGAAACAGGCCGAGGCCGCCAACCGCGCCAAATCCGATTTCCTCGCCACCATGAGCCACGAGCTGCGGACGCCGATGAACGGCATCCTCGGCATGACCGGCCTGCTGCTCGACACGCCGCTGACCTCGGAACAGCGGGATTATGCTGAAGCCGTGCTGAAATCGGGCGAGACCCTGCTCACCCTGCTCAACAATATCCTCGACCTGTCCAAGATCGAGGCCGGCCGCTTCGAGCTTTACGACCGCAAATTCGATCCCAACGAGGTGCTCGACGGCATCGCCGCGGTCTGGGAAAGCCAGGCCAACCGCAAGGGCCTCGAGTTCTTCGTCACCAACGACCTGCGCGGCATCTCGACCCTGATCGGCGATCCCGACCGGCTGCGCCAGATCCTGGTCAATCTCGTCTCCAACGCGGTGAAATTCACCTCCTCGGGCTTCGTCGCCCTCCGCGTGAAGCGCGAAGCGGCGATGGGCGACAAGATCGTGCTGCGATTCGAGATCAAGGATTCCGGCATCGGCATCGCCGAGGATGTTCAGCCCCGCCTGTTCCGGAAGTTCGAGCAGGCCGACGCGGCGACGGCGCGAACCTACGGCGGCTCCGGCCTCGGTCTCGCCATCTGCCGGCAGCTGACCGAAATGATGGGCGGCCATATCGGCCTCGTCAGCGCCCCGGGGCGTGGCTCCACGTTCTGGATCACCCTGCCCTTCGATGTCGTCGAGGACGAGGAACAGGTCGGTCGCAAGCTGCGCGATCAGGCAGGGAACGCGGATGTCGTATCCGAAGTTTCCAATGATAAGCCATTGAATATCCTGGTGGCTGAAGATCATCCCTATAATCAGAAACTGATGCTGGCCCGATTGGGCAGCGCCGGCCATCGGGTGTCCATCGCCAACGATGGCGCCGAAGCCCTGGCCAAGGCGAAGGCCGAGATTTTCGATATCATCCTGATGGACGTGCGAATGCCGGTCATGGACGGCATTCAGGCGACGGCGGCGATCCGCACCCTGCCCTCGCCCCATGGCACGGTGCCCATCATCGCCGTGACCGCCCACGCCATGCGCGGCGACCGCGAGCGCTATATCGAAGCCGGGATGGACGACTACATTTCGAAGCCGGTCGACTTTGGCGCCCTCTTCCAGATCGTGCAGAAAATCCTGGAACACGCCCGGAAAGCCTGACTTACCGCCGGATAGCCCCGTTCGCGGTCCGATCGAGGCAGGGCGTTTGCACGCGCACACGGCTCACTGTAATGTGCGGCTGCCGCAAGAGCGGTGATTCATGACGCAGCCGGCCCTTGCCGGCGTAACAGCCGGGGGCGGAATGCGGCCGATCGTTCTCGTTCTGAACGGACCCAACCTCAATCTTCTGGGTCTGCGCGAGCCGCATATCTACGGCCACGACACGCTCGCCGGCATCAAGGCGATGGTGGAGGCCTGGGGCGCCGGCTTCGGACTCGATGTCGAATTCCACCAGAGCAACCACGAAGGCGAGCTGATCGACCTCATCCATGGTGCGCGAGGCCGCGCCGCCGGCATCGTCATCAACGCGGGTGCCTATACCCACACCTCGATCGCGATCATGGATGCCCTGCTCGGGGCCGAAGTGCCGACGATCGAAGTCCATCTGTCCAATGTCTTCAAACGGGAAGCCTTCCGCCATCACTCCTATATCGCCCTCGCGGCGAAGGGCGTGATCTGCGGGCTGGGTGTCCAGGGCTACCTGCTCGCTCTCGAAGCGATCAAGGGCCTGGTGTCGCTCGAACCGCCCCCGCGCAATTGACCGGCGGGCCGGAACAAGCCCGAGGCTGTCCCCTGCAAATCGGAGAATTTCCTTGGTTGCCAAGATGTCGCTCGACAAGACGCTGATCCGCGAACTCGCAGAGCTTCTGGTCGAAGCCGATCTGACCGAAATCGAGGTCACGGAAAGCGGCCGGTCCATCCGCGTCGCCCGCCAGGTGACGATGATCACCAGCGCCGCCGTCGCCGCCCCGGCGCTCGCGGCGGCCCCCGTCGCCGCCCCGGCCGCCACCGCCCCCGCGGGCGCCGGTAACCCGGCCCCGGCGATCACCGGCACGCCCGTCACCTCGCCCATGGTCGGCACCGCCTATCTGGCGCCCGAGCCGGGTGCACCGACCTTCGTCAAGGCCGGCGACCGCGTCAGCAAGGGCCAGACCCTGCTGATCGTCGAGGCGATGAAGACCATGAACCCGATCCCCGCCCCGCGCGACGGCGTCGTGCAGAAGCTCGCGGTCGAGAACGGTCAGCCGGTCGAATATGGCGAGATCCTGGTCGTCCTCGAGTGAAGGACGGGAGCCGCCCCATGTTCGACAAGGTCATGATCGCCAACCGCGGCGAAATCGCGCTGCGGATTCACCGCGCCTGCAAGGAAATGGGCATCGCCACCGTGGCGGTCCATTCCACCGCTGACGCCGACGCCATGCACGTCCGCCTCGCCGATGAGAGCGTGTGCATCGGCCCGCCGCCCTCGAACAAGAGTTACCTGAACATCCCGGCCCTGATTTCGGCGGCCGAGATCACCAACACCGACGCCATCCATCCCGGTTACGGCTTCCTGTCGGAAAATGCCAAATTCGCCCAGATCGTCGGCGAGCACGGCATCACCTTCATCGGCCCGAAACCCGAGCACATCCGCATCATGGGCGACAAGATCGTCGCCAAGAAGACCGCCAAGTCGCTTGGCATTCCGGTCGTTCCCGGCTCGGACGGCGGCGTCTCGGATGAAGCCCAGGCGATGGAAATCGCCAAGGACATCGGCTTTCCCGTCCTGATCAAGGCGGCGGCGGGTGGCGGCGGCCGCGGCATGAAGGTCGCACGCAGCATCGACGACCTCGCGGTCGCGCTGTCGACCGCCCGCTCGGAGGCCAAGGCGGCCTTCGGCGACGACGCGGTCTATATCGAGAAATACCTCGGCCAGCCGCGCCACATCGAAATCCAGGTCATCGCCGACAGTTTCGGCAATGTCTGCCATCTGGGCGAGCGCGACTGTTCCCTGCAGCGCCGCCACCAGAAGGTGCTGGAAGAAGCCCCCTCGCCCGCCCTTAACGCGGACGAGCGCAGCCGCATCGGCAACATCGTCGCCGATGCCATGCGCAAGCTCGGCTACCTCGGCGTCGGCACGGTCGAATTCCTCTACGAGAACGGGGAATTCTACTTCATCGAGATGAACACCCGCCTGCAGGTGGAACATCCGATCACCGAGGCGATCACCGGCATCGACCTGGTGCGCGAACAGATCCGCATCGCGGCGGGCGCGCCCCTGTCGTTCAGCCAGGACGACGTGGTCTTCGCCGGCCATTCCATCGAATGCCGCATCAACGCCGAGAACCCGGAGACCTTCACCCCGTCGCCCGGCCAGATTCTCGAATATCACCCGCCGGGCGGCCCGGGCGTGCGCATCGATTCGGGCGCCTATACCGGCTACCGCATCCCGCCCTATTACGACAGCCTGATCGGCAAGCTGATCGTCCAGGGCAAGAGCCGGAACGAGTGCCTGATGCGGCTGCGCCGCGCCCTTGACGAATATGTCATCGGCGGCATCGAGACGACGATTCCGCTGCACCAGCGGCTGATCGGCGATACCGATTTCATGAATGGCGACTACCACATCCACTGGCTGGAGCAGTTCATCGAACGCAACAAGCGCAGTGACGACTGACGGGACGACCAACAGGACGACCAACAGGACTCCGGCCGGCATTCCGGTCCGGCCGGACTTCCTTTAGGCTGTGGGGGCCTTTAGGCTGTAGAGGCATGAGCGAGCTTCTGACCCCCACCGTGCTGCTGCGGGCCTATGCCGCCGGGATCTTCCCGATGGCCGACCACGTTCACGATCAGGACCTGTTCTGGGTCGACCCCGACTGGCGGGGCATCCTGCCGCTCGACCATTTCCATGTCCCGCGCAGCCTCGCCAAGGTCATCCGAAGCGGGAATTTCGAGGTCACGATCGACCGGGATTTCGAATCCGTGATCGCCGCCTGCGCCGCCTCGGCCGCCGGGCGGCGCACCACCTGGATCAGCCACCGCATCCGCCATCTCTATACCGAGCTGTTCCGTGCCGGCCATGCCCATTCGGTCGAGGCCCGGCTGGACGGGCGGCTGGTCGGCGGGCTTTACGGGGTTCGGCTGGGCGCCGCCTTCTTTGGCGAAAGCATGTTCAGCCGCGAGACCGACGCCTCGAAGGTCGCCCTCGTCCATCTCGTCGCGCGGTTGCGGGCGGGCGGCTTCACGTTGCTGGATACGCAGTTCGTCACCGAGCATCTGAAGCGTTTCGGCGCCCGCGAAATCCCGCGCGACCAGTACCGGCAGTTGCTCGCCGCCGCGTTGAACGCGCCGCCCGGCGATTTCTTCGCCTTGCCTCAGGGCTTGCCGGGGGCCGCCATCTTGCAGGCCGTGACCCAGACGTCATAGACCGGGTGCTCGAGCGCGGAAAGCGCCGGGCTCGACGCGAACATCCAGCCCGAGAAGACGGGCAGCGGGTCGTGACCCGGCGGCGTGTCGGCGATTTCGAGGAAGGCCGAAGTCTCGGGCTTTTCGTCCGGCGGTGCGGTGATGCACTGGCGCGCGCGGATGGTCAGGGTGCCGAAGGTCGCCGTGCCATCGAGCGGCACCTCGACCACCGACGTCCGGGCCGAGACCTTGTCCAGCCCCTGCAGAATGACGCCGGTGACGACGCCGCCCACCACGGGCGCGGGCGCCGAGGGAGATTCGCCGCCCGGCGGCACCACGGGCTCGACATCGGTCGGCACATCTTCGGTCGGCGGCGCGGCATCGGCCGGTGACTCGGTCGCCGTCTGCGCCAGGGCCGGCGCGGCCAGCGTCAGAGCCGCGGCCAGGGCCAGAGCATGTGCCGCCTTCATGATCTCAGTTGCCGCCGCTGGCCGGCGCCGTTCCCTGGCTGTCGGTCGCGCCGCCGAAGACCGCGCGGCTGATCAGTCCCATGAGGTCGACCGAACTCTGGGTATATTTGATCTCGCCACCGGCCTTGAGCAGCTTGTCGCTGCCACCCGGCTCGATCGCGATATAGGCGCCGCCCAGCAGGCCTTCGGACGCGACCTTGGCCGAACTGTCATCCGGCAGCTCGATGGTCGACGACATGCTGATGCGGACGAGCGCCCGATAGGTGACGGGATCGAGATCCTGCCCGGTGACGCTGCCGACCTTGATGCCGCTGATGCGGACATCGGCACCGACGGGCAGCCCGTCGACGCGATCGAATTTCGCCGTCAGCGCATAGCCGCCGCCGGTCTTCGGGCCGACGGTCGAATAGGCGAAGACGAGGAATACCGCCGCCACGCCAATGACGATGGCACCGATCAGGGTTTCGACCAGATTCGAATTCATGACGCTGAACTTCCCTCGGCTTTGCGGCGAAAGCGCGGCGACCGCGTCACGCCGGGGTCCAGGGTTCGTAATCGCCGACGGCGCGCGCCCGCTGGCCTTCGGACACCAGGCTGCCCGGCGGATGGTAGGCCGCGGCCGTGCCGGTCAGATTGGGGTGATGCGGCTTTTCCCAGGCCTTGGTCGGCAGCGGCTTTTCCGACGGCGGCGCATCGCTGAGGCCGTGCAGCCAGGCGTGCCATTCCGGCGGAATGCGGGTCGCCTCGATCTCGCCATTATACATCACCCAGCGGCGGTCGCCGCCGCGTTCGCGGTAATAGCGATTGCCCTGCTCGTCCTTGCCGACCTGCTCGCCCTTGCGGGAGGTGAACAGGGCCGTGCCGAGCGTGGAATCGTGCCACCAGGTCAGGGCGCGCAGAAGGAAATTCATGGCGGTTCCGTATGTAGGCCTATCCCGACCTTCTACCGCGCCCGCACCTTGTATGGCAAATGCGAAAGGGCCGCTCGGCCCCGCAATTGGTCGGGCGTGATCACTTCACCACGATGGGCAGGCCGGCGACGATGAACAGCACCCGGCCCGCCCGCGCGGCAATCCGCTGGTTCAGGCGCCCCGCCGCATCGCGGAAAGCCCGGGCGAGGGCGTTTTCCGGCACGATGCCGAGGCCGACCTCGTTGGCGACGAGCACCACCGGCCCGCGTCGCGCCGAAAGCGCGGCGAAAAACACCTCCGACGCCGCATCCACATCGTGCCCGCCCAGCATCAGATTGGTCAGCCACAGGGTCAGGCAATCGACCAGCACCGGCGATTCCGCCGGGGCCGCCAGCAAGGCGCCCCCGGGATCGAGCGGAGCATCGACGGTGACCCAGCCCCCGCCACCGCTTGCCGCCCGCTCCGCCCGGTGATGGGCAATGCGCGCGCGCATCTCGTCGTCCCAGGCCTCGGCCGTCGCGACATAGGTCCAGGGCGCGGGGCCGGCCGCGCGCACCAGGGCCTCGGCATGGCGGCTCTTGCCCGAACGGGCGCCGCCCAGCACCAGCGTCACATGGGGCCAGGGCGTCTCGTCCCGTCCACTCATCGCTTCAGCGCCGTCACTTCGATTTCGATCTTCATGCGGGGATCGGCGAGGCCGCTGACCAGCATGGTCGCGGCCGGCCGGATATCGCCCAGCCAGCGCCGCAGCACCGGCCAGCAGGCGGGAAAATCGCCGGCATCGGGCAGGTAGTAGTGCACGCGGACGACATCGGCCATCGCGACACCCGCCTCCGAAAGCGCCGCGGCGATGTTGCGCAGCGCCTGTTCGCATTGTCCGGCGACATCGTCGACGATGGTCATGGCCGCATAGTCGAAGCCCGTGGTGCCGGAGACGAAGACCCAGTCGCCCTGCACCACGGCGCGGGAATAGCCGATCTCCGCCTCGAAGCGGGAGCCGGAGGTGATCAGTCGTCGCTCGCTCATGTCACAGGCCCTTCCGGCGCAGACGGTTCACCGCCTCGTCGAGGGCGGACAGGAAAGTGGAGCGGTCGCGGGCCGAGAAGGCGCGCGGGCCGCTTGTCACCTCCCCCGCCGCCCGGAGTTCGGTCATCAGGTTGCGGGTGGCGAGGGCAAGGCCGATGCCCGCCTCGGTGAAAGGCTTGCCGGCGGGCGAAATCGCCGTAGCCCCCGCCTTTACCGCGCGGGCGGCCAGCGGCACGTCGGCGGTCACGACGATGGAGGCACCATCGGCCTGCTCCGCGATCCAGTCGTCCGCCGCATCGAACCCGTCGCCGACGATCATGCGGCTGAACAGCGGATGGCGCGGCAGGTTGACGAAACTGTTGGCGACCACGACGACCGGCACATTGTAACGCTCGGCAACCTTGAACACCTCGGGTTTCACCGGGCAGGCGTCGCCGTCGACGAGGATGGTGAGCGCACCCTTCATCGGAACGGCGGCTCGTCGAAGGAGCGCAGTTTGCGGGAATGCAGCATGTCCTGCCGCTCGCGCAGCAGGTCGAGCGCGGTCAGACCGATGACCAGATGCTGCGCCACCGCCTTTTCATAGAAGGCATTGGCAGCACCGGGCAGCTTGATCTCGCCGTGCAGCGGCTTGTCGGAGACGCAGAGCAGGGTGCCATAGGGCACGCGCAGCCGGTAGCCGTTGGCGGCGATGGTGCCGCTTTCCATGTCGAGGGCGACAGCGCGGGAGAGATTGATGCGCCGGCTCTCCAGCGTGTAGCGCAGCTCCCAGTTCCGGTCGCCATTGGTGACGACGGTGCCCGTGCGCAGCCGTTCCTTCAGCACATCCTCCGCCTCGCCGGTGACCATGGCCGCGGCATCCTGCAGCGCGACCTGCACCTCGGCGAGGGCGGGAACGGGAATGTCCGGCGGCAGCAACTCGTCAAGGATGCGATCCTGCCGCAGGTAAGCATGGGCGAGGACATAATCGCCGATCTGCTGCGACTGGCGGAGACCCGCGCAGTGACCGACCATGAGCCAGCAATTGGGCCGCAACGCCGCAAGGTGATCGGTGATGTTCTTGGCGTTGGACGGGCCGACACCGATATTGATCAGCGTGACCCCCTGCCCGTCCCGCGCGATCAGGTGATAGGCGGGCATCTGGAAGCGGTGCCAGGGGCTTGACGCGATCAGCCCCTCCGCCGTCTCGCGGGCCATGCCGCGCTCGATCCGCGCGCCGCCGGGCAGCACGAGGGCGGTATAGGCATTGTCCTCGGCGAGACGGGCGAGGCCCCAACGCACGAATTCATCGACATAGCGATGGTAATTGGTCAGCAGGATCCATTTCTGGACGTGGCGCCAATGGCCGCCGGTGTAATGCACCAGCCGGCGCAGCGAGAAGTCGATGCGCACGGCATCGAACAGGGCGAGCGGCCGGGGCGCCTCGGCCGGGACGACCCATTGTCCGTCCGGCACCTCGTCGCCGACGAGGGTGAGGTCCGGCCTCGGAAAATACAGGCCGAGTTCCGTCGCTGTGACGCCAGCCCGGGCGATTTCCTCCACCCGCTCGATCACATAGGGATAGGGGATGTCGCAATCGCCCGGCACCACTTCGATCTCGGCGCCATATTCCTCGACGAGCGGGGTGAGCTGTTCGAGGAGATAGGCGCGGAAATGCCGGGGCTGGGTGATCGTCGTCTCGTAGACGCCGGGGCGCTGGAACTTGGCGAAGGCCCGGCGGTTGCGGGTCGCGCCGCCCAGCTGATGACAGGTCACCCGCAGCAGCGGATAACGAAACGCCCGCTTCTCTTCGGCTGTCGGGACCGTGCGGTCGTGCAGATAGCGGTCCACCGCCGCCGTCAGCGCGTGGACCGCCTCGCCATAGAGAACTTCCAGCCGGTCGACCGCGGCCTCAGGTGTCAGCACGGAATCGCTCCCCGGTTGCCATCCGGGCGCCATTCTGGCGCCGCCGGGGCGCGACCGCTACTTCTGCGTCCAGCTGCCGTCCTCGGCCTGGAACCAGGTGCCCTTGGGCGCCGACTTGATGATTTCGAGGGCGTAGATCTTGCCCACTTCCTCGACCGGCACGCCCTGCGCCTTGGCCCTTTCGGTATAGAGCGCCCGGCGCTCGACATTCACCCGCTCGACCAGGGCGGCGATATCGGGCGTCGCGCCGGGGCGGGTGACGGCATAGCCGTCGTAACGCTCACCCACGGAGCCGGCGGCACGCGGCGCGTCGAGCGGCCGGGTTTCGGCCAGCGCGAGCGAAGGGGCCAGGGCGATACCGGCGGCCGCCAGCAGCAGAAGCCGGCGCTTCGGCTCAAAAGATCGACTTGGATTCCACATCCTGCTTGGCCTTTTCCTCGATGTGCAGACGAACGTCGGCGTCGAGCTTGATGTTGAGATTGATGGTGATCGGCTCCCGCGGGGCGACCACCTCGACCCGCGGCGCGCAGGCCGCGGCCACGAGGGCCACGGGTACGAGGCGGAGGGGTATCCTCGCGCGGTCCATCGGCTGATCCGTCACTCGTTCTGCCTCCCTGCTGCCCGGCCCAAGAAATCCTGCGCCGACCTTAGGCCGAGCAGGACGAGATCGGCAAGCCGGGCGAAATTGCTCTCCAGCCTGATGTTGAAATTGAACGGCTGACCGGGCAGCAGCACCGGGTTGCCGCCCGCCATCTTCAGCAGGACATAGCCCTCGCCCTCCGCCGCCTTGGCGAATTCGATGGCGAGGCTGTCGTAACGGAAGTCCGACAGGGCCTGCAGGGTCAGTTCCATTTCGCGGCCGGCGGCGGCGATCTGCGGCGGCAGGTTGCCCGGCCGATAGGACAGGGTCCCCGGCCCCTGCGCCTTCAGCGCGCCGTCGGTCAGCGTGACCTTGTCGCCCGCGACCCGGATCGGCACCCGCCCGTCGAGGAACCCCGTGCCGGTCAGTCCGTCGATGCCGAGGATGCGGGTGACCTCGGCAAGATCGAGGTGCGAAACCTCGACCACCGTGTCGATCGCCGGCCGGTCAAGCGAGGTCGTGAAACCGCCCGCGCGCAGGGTTCCGCCCGCGGCCTGGATCGCGATATTCTCGGTCTTCAGCGCGGGCTTCGCCAGAATCTGTCCGGTGAATTCGATATCCGCGCTTTCACCCGCGCTCGAAACCGTCGCGGTCAGGCGCTGGCCGGCGGCGGTGACCAGCGGCCAGGGCCGGGTGATGCGCAGCGTGGCCTTCAGCTTGCTCACCGTCGCCGCCTCGCCGGCAAAGCCGAGGTCGTCGAGCGCGAGGGCGAGATCGGAAGCAAGCTTGCCGCCCTGCCAGGTGACCTTGCCCGAAAGACCGACGCCGCCCCAGAGCTTTCCCGGCAGTGCCCCCAGTCGCGGGCTGAAATCCACCGGCTGCAGGCCATCCTTCGCAAAACGCACCGGCGGCAGCGCGATGCTGGCGTCCAGTGCCGCCTTGGCGGTGTCGTAACGACCGGCAATGTCGAGGCGGGCTGGCCCCGCGGTCAGGGTTGCGGCTTGCACCGTGAACTCCACGATATCGCCCGCTAGGCCGGCTTGGCCCGACAGGCTTACCGGAATCAAGAGCGGCGGCTGCTGAAGGTTCCGCAGCACGGCCCCGGTCACCGTGGTTTGCAGGCCCCCGTCCGTCAGTTTCACACCGATGGTGGCACCCGACAGGGCCCAGGGCAGATCCGGCAGATCGACCGCGGCGGCGGCGAGTTGCAGCGCGACGCCGCCTTCGGCCGGCAGGTCCAGCGACACCGCCCCGGCCGTGAGCGCGGCCTTGCCCACCGGACCTTCGACCGAGGCCGTCAGCGTGTCGGCGGCGACATGGCTCCCCGCGAGCGAGAGCGTGGTCGACGCCCCCACCGTCCAGACATCCGCGCCGCTGCGATAGGTGATGCGGGCCTGATCGAGAGCGAAGGCGCCGATTTCGATGCCAAGTCCACCACCCGATGCGCCGCCCCCGCCGTCCGGTGCGAGCAAGGGCCGGCCGCCGGCTTCGAGGCCGGAAGGCCCATCGGCGAGATCGAGAATCAGGCCGGCCAGGGTGACGGCGCCGATCCGACCGTCGAGCAGGGCCGACAGCTCGAAATCGACCGCCAGATGCGACGCGGCGACCGCGCCACCGCGCAAGGACAGGTCGGAGACATCGATTCGGCCGAAATCGACCCCATCGACGGTCAGGGCGACGGGGCCGAAGCCCTGATCCTCCAGCACGCGGGCAAGGCTCCAGCGGGCCAGATCGACCCGCCAGAGCCAGGCGCAGAGCCCGAGTCCCCCCGCGAGGACGAGCAGACCCGCCAGCCCGCAGGCGAAGATGCGCGCCCATCGGCGGCGCCCGATGCGTTTATCCCTGTCCACCGGCCGATCTTAACATCGAGTTCACCCTGTCAGCCTAACATCCGCCGCCATGCGTTCGGCGCAAAGCCTGCGGATTTGTCATGCGTGCCATCTGAGGGTGGCCGCGCGGCGCCAAAGGTGCAACGCTGACGGTATCGCCTTCGCCAGGAAAGGGGGTCATGGGTCGCCATGACAGCAGGTTCCAGCGTATCGCCGGCAGGCGCCGAGGGTATCGTGGTCGCCGTCAGGGGCGCCGTGGTCGACGTCCGTTTCGCGCCGGCCGATCTGCCGCCGGTCCATTCCGCCCTGAATGTCGCCTGGGACCGGGCCGAATCCCTTGTCCTCGAAGTCCACGGCCATCTCTCGGACGAGGTGGTGCGCTCCATCGCCCTGCAATCGACGTCCGGCCTTGCCCGCGGCACCCGCGTCGCCGCCAGCGGCAAACCGCTGGAAGTGCCGGTCGGTCCTGCCGTGCTCGGCCGGCTGCTCGACGTCACGGGCCAGGTCCGCGATCTGGGCGCCCCCCTGCCCGCCGACACGCCCCGCCGCGCCATCCACAATGCGCCGCCCGCCCTGAAGGACGAGACCGGCGCGACCGATGTCTTCGAGACCGGGATCAAGGTGATCGACCTGCTCGCCCCGCTGGCCCGGGGCGGCAAGGCGGCGATGTTCGGCGGCGCCGGTGTCGGCAAGACCGTGCTGGTGATGGAACTGATCCACGCCATGGTCGAGAAATATCAGGGCACTTCGGTCTTCGCCGGCATTGGCGAACGCTCGCGCGAGGGCCACGAATTGCTGACCGAGATGCAGGGCTCGGGCGTGCTGGCCCGCACCGTCCTCGTCTATGGCCAGATGAACGAGCCGCCGGGCGCGCGCTGGCGCCTGCCGCAGACCGCGCTCAGCATCGCCGAATATTTCCGCGACGAGCGGCACCAGAATGTCCTCCTCCTGATGGACAACATCTTCCGCTTCGTCCAGGCCGGGGCCGAGGTGTCCAGCCTGCTCGGCCGGCTGCCGTCCCGCGTCGGCTATCAGCCGACCCTGGCGACCGAGGTCGCGGCCCTCGAGGAGCGCATCGCCTCGGTCGCCGGGGCCGCGGTCACCGCCATTCAGGCGGTCTACGTCCCGGCCGACGATTTCACCGATCCGGCGGTCACCGCCATTTCCAGCCATATGGACAGTACCATCATGCTGTCCCGCGCCCTCGCCGCCGAAGGCTTTTACCCTGCGGTCGATCCGCTCGGCTCGTCGTCGGTGCTGCTCGATCCGCTGATCGTCGGGGAGGAGCATTACCGGGTGGCCGAACAGGCGCGCGAAGTGCTCGCCCGCTTCAAGGACCTGCGCGACATCATCGCCCTGCTCGGCGTCGAGGAATTGGGCAGCGCCGACCGGCTGGTGGTGCGGCGCGCCCGGCGCCTGCAACGCTTCCTGAGCCAGCCCTTCACCGTGACCGAAGCCTTCACCGGAACGCCGGGACGCAGCGTGTCGCGCGCCGACACGCTGGCCGGCTGCCGCGCCATCCTCGCGGGCGAGGCCGACGACTGGGCCGAAAGCTCGCTCTACATGGTCGGCACCATCGACGAGGCGCGGGAGAAGGAAGCCACCGCCGCCAAGGGCAAGGCGGCATGAGACTGCGCATCCTTACCCCCCTTTCCGTCGTCGTCGATGAAGACGATGTGGCGGCCCTGCGCGCCGAAGACTCGACGGGCAGCTTCGGCATCCTGCCCCGCCATGCCGATTTCCTGACCGCGCTGAGCATCGGTGTCGTCAGCTGGCGCCGCGCCGATGGCCAACAGCGTTTCTGCGCCGTGCGCGGCGGCATCCTGAGCATGAGGGGCGGCAAGGATATCGAGATCGCGACGCGCGAGGCGGTCGCGGGCGATTCCCTCGCCAGCCTCGACGAGGTGGTGCTGACCCGCTTCCGCGCCGCCTATGAGGAAGAGCGGCAGCAGCATGTCGAGAGCACGCGGCTGCACCTGAACGCCATCCGCCAGATCATGAGCCGTCTGCACCCGGACGGCGGCATTCTGCCATGAACCCGCCCGTCCCCCCGCCGCCCGACGAAGCCGATCCCCTGGTGAAGGAAACCCGGGTCCGGCGTGACCGCCGCCGGCGCCACGAGGCGGAAGGCGAGGCTTCGGCCCTGCGCCGCCTCGCCCAGATCGGCGTGCTCGGCTGGATGATCGTGACGCCCGCCCTGCTCGGTCTCTTCCTCGGACGCTGGCTCGACCGGGAGTTGGCCAGCGGGCTGTTCTGGACCGCGCCCCTCCTCATGGTCGGCCTCGGCCTCGGCTGCTGGTCGGCCTGGCGCTGGATGGGGCGGGCGTGATGCCGGCGGATAGCGCCACCATGCTGCTGCAGGTTCTGGCCGGGCTGGCCGCCGGTGTCGCCTTCGGCCTGCTCTATTTCAAGGGCCTGTGGTGGCAGGTCCGCCGGTTCGAGGCACGGCGCCGCACGCTCGCCCTCGTCGGTGTGATGGTGCTGCGCTTTGCCCTGCTGGGCGGCGGCCTGCTGCTCGCCGCCCTCGCCGGGGCGGTGCCGCTGCTTTCGGCCGCCGTCGGCATTCTGGCCGGGCGCTGGCTCGTGATGCGTCAGGTGCGGGGAGCAAGGCCATGACCTCGCCGCTCGAAAGCGTCGCGCTGTTCCACCTCGGCCCCGTGCCGGTGACCGCCGCCGTGCTCGTCACCTGGGGCATCATGCTCGCGCTCGCGCTTGGCGGCTTCTTCCTTACAAGGCGCCTGTCGCTGCGGCCGACCAGGGTTCAGGCCCTGCTCGAAACCGTGGTCGAGACGCTGGACGGCCAGATCGAAGAGACCATGCGCGTGCCCGCGGCGGCCTATCGGCCCTTCGTCGGCACGCTGTTCCTCTACATCCTGACCGCCAACTGGTCGTCGCTGATCCCGGGGGTGGAGCCGCCGACGGCCAAGCTCGAGACCGATGCCGCCCTCGCCCTGCTCGTCTTCATCGCGGTCATCGTCTTCGGCATCCGCGCCGGGGGCGTGCGGGGTTACCTTGCCAGTTTCGCCGCGCCCAATCCGATCATGATCCCGCTCAATTTCATCGAGAACATCACGCGGACCTTCTCCCTGCTGGTTCGCCTGTTCGGCAATGTAATGAGCGGCGTCTTCGTCATCGGCATCGTGCTGTCCCTCGCGGGGCTGCTGGTGCCCATCCCGCTCATGGCCCTCGACCTGCTCACCGGGGCGGTCCAGGCCTATATCTTCGCGGTTCTCGCCATGGTCTTCATCGCCGAGGCGGTGGGGGAAGCGGAACACCGCCCATCGCAGCAAAGGAAAGACCCATGAACTGGCTCGCCCTCGTCAGCATCATCTCCGCCGCCGTCGCGGTCTGCTTCGGCGCCATCGGGCCGGCGCTGGCCGAGGGCCGGGCGGTCGCCGCGGCGATGGATGCCATCGCCCGCCAGCCGGAAGCCGCCAACACGATCTCGCGCACGCTCTTCGTCGGTCTCGCCATGATCGAGACCATGGCGATCTACTGCCTCGTGATCGCCCTCCTGCTGCTCTTCGCCAATCCCCTGCTCGGCTGATCCATGACCGTCGACTGGTGGACCCTCGGCCTGCAGGCGGTCAATGTCACCGTCCTGATCTGGCTGCTGGCGCGCTTCTTCTGGCGTCCGCTCGCCGCCATCGTCGAGGAGCGGCGCAAGATCGTCGCCGCGACCCTGAGCGAGGCCGAGGCGAAGAAGGCGGAGGCCACGGCGGAAGCGGCGAAGATCGCCGAGACCCGCGCCGGCCTCGCCGCCGAGCGCGAGGCGATGCTCGCCGCCGCGCGCGAGGCGGCCGAGGCCGAGGGGCGGCGTTTGCGCGACGACGCGGCGCGGGACATCGCCGCCGCGCGCGAAGCCGCCCGGGACCAGATCGAAAAGGATGGCATCGCGGCGCGGGGCGTCTGGGCGGCGCAGGCCGGGCAGCTGGCCCTCGGCATCGCCGCGCGGCTGACCGGCCGCCTCGCGCCGGCGCCGCTGTTCCAGTCTTTCCTGACCGGCCTTGCCGAGGCGGCGCGCGCGCTGCCGCCCGAGCTGCGTGCCGGCGCCATCGCCGAAGAATCGGAAATCGCGATCGAGAGCGCGTCCCCTCTCGACGAGGCGGCGCAGGCGGCCTGCCGCGACGCGCTGTCCCTGGCCCTCGGCGGCACGCCCCGGCTCAGCTTCCGGGTGGAACCCGCGCTGATCGCCGGCCTCGAAGCGCATGGCCCGCATTTCGTCATCAGCAACAACTGGCGGGCCGACCTTGCCCGTATCGAAGCGGAACTGAACCATGACCGCGCCTCCTGATCCCGGGCCCGAGAACTGGCTGGCCACGGCGCGAAGCCGTATCGCCGGGGCCAGTCTCGGCCCGGCCGCCGAGGAAATCGGCCGGGTCGAGCATGTCGCCGACGGCATCGCCCTCGTCTCGGGCCTGCCTGGCGCCCGGCTTGACGAATTGCTGCGCTTCGAGAAGGGCCAGTTCGGCTATGCCCAGGTGCTGGACGAGGGACGCATCGGCTGCGTCCTTCTCGACGCGGTCGACACCGTCGTCGCGGGCGACCGGGTGCGCGGCACAGGCGATGTCGTCCGCGTGCCGGTCGGGCCCGCCCTGCTCGGCCGGGTGGTCGATCCGCTCGGCCGTCCGCTCGACGGTCTCGGCCCGGTCGAGGCAAACGAGACCCTGCCGGTCGAGCGCCCCGCCCCCTCGATCATCGAGCGCGATCTGGTGACCGAGCCGGTGCAGACCGGCACCCTCGTCATCGACACGCTGTTCGCCCTCGGCCGGGGCCAGCGCGAGCTGATCATCGGCGACCGCGCCACGGGCAAGACCACCATCGCCGTCGACACGATCATCAGCCAGCGGGACAGCGACATCATCTGCGTCTATGTCGCCATCGGCCAGAAGAGCACCAGCGTGCGCCGCGCCATCGACGCCATCCAGCAACACGGCGCCTTCGAGCGTTGCATCGTCGTCGTCGCCGAAGCGGCGAGTTCGCCCGGCCTGCAATGGATCGCGCCCTTCGCCGGCACCACCATGGCGGAATATTTCCGCGACCGGGGCCAGCACGCCCTGATCGTCTTCGACGACCTGAGCAAACACGCCGCCAGCCACCGCGAGATCGCCCTGCTCACCCGGCAATCGCCGGGGCGCGAGGCCTATCCGGGCGATGTCTTCTATGTCCATGCCCGCCTGCTGGAGCGGGCGTCCAAACTGTCGAAGGAAAAGGGCGGCGGCTCCCTCACCGCCCTGCCCATCGCCGAGACCGATGCCGGCAATCTGTCGGCCTATATCCCGACCAATCTCATCTCGATCACCGACGGGCAGATCGTGCTCGACGCCCGGCTGTTCCACGAGGGACAGAAGCCGGCGGTCGATGCCGGCACCTCGGTCTCCCGCGTCGGCGGCAAGACCCAGGCGCGGGCCCTGCGCGACGTGGCGGAAACCCTGCGCCTCGACTATGCGCAGTTTCTGGAACTCGAGATGTTCACCCGCTTCGGCGGGATGCCGGACCAGCGCGTGCGCGACCAGCTGACCCATGGCGCGCGCATCCGCGCCATCCTCGGCCAGGGCCAGCACGCGCCGTCCCGCCTCGTCGAGGAGGTCGCCCTCGTCCTCGCGCTGCAGGCCGGCCTGTTCGATACCCTGCCGGTCGAAGCGGTCGGCCAGTTCCGCCACGACCTCGGCCCCCTGCTCGACCGCGAGGCCCCCGACATCGTCCGCCATATCGAGGCCGGCGGGCGTTTCGATCCGGGCGAGCGCGAGCGCCTGACCGAGATCCTGACCCGGCACCTGAAGGCCGGCCCGCCATGACCGGGCGGCTGGCCGAGATCGAGGGACGGATCGCCGGCATCGGCCAGCTCGGCACCGTGGTCAACGCCATGCGTGGCATCGCCGCGGCGCGGGCCCAGCAGGCGCGCAATCAGGTCGCGGCCATCGACGCCCATGCCGGCATGATCGCCGGTGCCCTGGGACGCGCCCTGTCCCTGCTGACCGAGGTGCCTCGGGACAGCGGCGGCGGGCGGGGCCGGCGGGCGATGGTGCTGTTCGGCGCCGAACAGGGCTTCGCCGGGGCCTTCAACGAAAGAGTGCTGGACCGGGCGGCGGCGGAACTCGAAGAGACCGATCTGTTCCTGATCGGCACGCGCGGCATCATGCTGGCGCGGGAGCGCGGCCTTGCGCCCCGCTGGACCCTGGAAATGCCGGCCCATACCCCCGCGATCCCCACCCTGGCGGAGCGCATCGTCGAGACGCTGGAGGCCCCCATCGCGGCGGGGGAGATTACCCGGCTCGACGCCGTCTTTGCCCATTGGCGACCGGGCGGCGGTACCGAAATGACCCATCGTCCCCTGTTGCCCTTCGATTATGCCGCCTTTTCCCTGACCGCGACGCGGGAGCCACCGCTGGTTCACCTCGCGCCGACCGTGCTCTTGTCGGAACTGGTGGGGGATTATATCCATGCCCAGCTGTGCAACGCCGCGCTTCACGCCTTCGCCGCCGAGAACGAGGCGCGCATGGAAGCCATGGCCGGCGCCCACAGCCAGATCGAGCGACAGATGACCGAACTCGAAGCCCTGCGCCGCCGCATCCGCCAGGAAGAAATCACGGCGGAGATCATCGAACTCTCGTCCGGCGAGGCGGCGGCAAGGGACGCCGCCGGCTGAACTCTCGCCCCTGCCTCGTCATGCCGGCGAGGGCCGGCATCCTGCGACGATCAGGCGCGCTGCCGGCGCAAGGTCACGGCCTGCGCCGGGACGCCGAGTTTCGGGGGCGTGATGGCTATTCCACCGCGTCGAGGCGGACCGGGGTCTTGGCGGCGACGTCCCGGGTTACCCGGCGGCCGACGATCCGGTCGAGGAACTTGGGCGCGGCGCCGTAACCGGGGCGGACGCTGCGGACCGCATCCGGCGGGACGATCTCGCCCGCCTTCAGGTCCTTCACGAAATAGAGCGAGCGGCGGAACTGCATGTTGCCCGCCTCGCTCGACTTCCGGCCGTAGTCGATGCGGCCGAGGGCCTGCCAGCAGGTGCGGGCGGCGCCGCACAGGGCGGCAAGATCGGCGGGTTCGAGCGAGAAACTGTCGTCCGGGCCGCCGCCCGTGCGGTCGAGGGTGAAGTGCTTCTCGAGGATGGCGGCGCCCAGCGCAACGGCAGCGATGGCGGTCGTATTGTCGAGCGTATGATCCGACAGGCCGGTGACGCAGCCGAAGCGTCCGATCATGTCGGTCAGGGTGCGCAGGTTGTAATCGGACGCGGGCGCCGGATAGCCGCTGACGCAATGCAGGATCGCCAGCTCGCGGCAGCCGCCATCGCGGGCGGCGGCGATGGCTTCCGCGATCTCCTCGTCGTCGGCCATGCCGGTCGAGATGATCATGGGCTTGCGGGTCGCCGCGGCATAGCGGATCAACGGCAGGTCCACCGCCTCGAAGGACGCGATCTTGTAGGCGGGCGCGCCAAGGTCTTCGAGAAGGTCGATGGCCGTCGTATCGAAGGGCGAGGAAAAGATGGTAATGCCGCGTGCCCGCGCATGGTCGAACAGCGGCCGGTGCCAGTCCCACGGCGTGTGGGCCTCGGCGTAGAGGTCGTAGAGGGTGCGGCCGTCCCACAGACCGCCCCTTATGCGGAATTCCGGGGCATCGCTGTCGAGGGTGATCGTGTCCGGCCGATAGGTCTGCATCTTCACCGCGTCGGCCCCGGCCGCCTTGGCCGCGTCGATGATGGCGAAGGCGGTGTCGAGGCTGCCGTTGTGATTGGCCGACATTTCGGCGATGACATAGGGCGGCGCATCGCCGCCGATCACGCGGCCGTCGATGGTGATCGTTGGGGTTATAGCCGTCATGATGCCGCTCCCGTTCGCAGCTTCAGGGCGGCGAACATCAGCTCCGCCCGCTCCCAGTCTTCCGGCGTGTCGATGTCCTGCACCCGCCAGCGCGGCAGCAGCACCGCGCGCGAGCGGGGCGTGAAAAAGGGCCGGCCCTCCCGGAAGGCTTCCGGCCGGCCCCAGTAGAATTGTCCGGCATCGTGAAAGGCCGGCTCCAGATCCTGGCTGCGGGTCGCGAAATGCGCAGGCTGGAACATTTCCACCCCGCCATCGCCGCGCAGGCGCAGGGCGCGCTGAATGGGAAAGCCGTAACTTGTCGCCGAGAAGGCGTAGTCGGCGCCGCTGTCGATCAGCACCTCGAGACCGGCGCGGATATCGCCGGGGTCGAGGAAGGGCGCGGTCGCATAGGCACAGCAGACGACATCGGGCGCCCTGCCCGCCGCCGTCACCTCGTCGATGGCATGGGCGATCACCGGCGCGGTCGCGGTGTGGTCGTCGGCCAGATGCGCCGGGCGCAGGAAGGGCACTTCCGCCCCCTCTGCCCTTGCGACCTCGGCGATTTCCGCGTCATCGGTCGAGACCAGGATGCGGTCGAGGCAGCCACTGTGCCGCAAGGCGGCAATGGTCCAGGCGATCATCGGCCGACCGGCGAAAGCCCTGATGTTCTTGCGCGGGATGCGCTTGCTGCCGCCCCGGGCCGGAATGACGGCGATCCTCATGGCGCCACTGCCCGGCGCAGGGCGGCGATCACCTCGTCCTGCATCGCCTCGGTCAGGCCGGGATAGAGCGGCAGGCTGATCGCCTCGGCGTAGTAACGCTCCGCTTCCGGGAAATCGCCGGGGGCGAAGCCCTTCGCGGCGTAATAGGGCTGGGTGTGCACCGGTATGTAATGCAGGTTCACGCCGATGCCGGCGGCCCGCAACGCCTCGAACACCGCGCGGCGGTCGAGCGCGGGGTCGAGCCGGACGATATAGAGATGCCAGGCGGATTCGCCGTCGCCATGCTGAAACGGCACGCGCAGCGGCAGGCCCGCGAGCAGTCTATCGTAACGCCGCGCCAGCAAACGCCGCCGGGCGACGTAATCGCCGAGCCGGGTCATCTGCGACAGGCCGAGGGCGGCCTGAATGTCGGTCATGCGGTAGTTGTAACCGAGATCGACCTGCTGGTAGTACCACGGGCCGTCGGGCGCGTGGCTCATCAGGGCGGGATCGCGGGTGATGCCGTGACTGCGCAGGAGATCCATGCGCGCGGCGAGCGCGGGATCGCGGGTCAGGGCCATGCCCCCTTCCCCCGTGGTGATGATCTTCACCGGGTGAAAGCTGAAGACGGTGATGTCGCTGTAACGGCAATCGCCCACCGCTGCGCCGAGGTAGGTCGCGCCGATGGCGTGGGAGGCATCCTCGATCACGCGAAAACCGAAGCGCGTGGCGAGGTCGTGGATCGCGGCCATGTCCGGCGACTGGCCGGCGAGATGCACGGGCACCACCACCTTCGGCAACCTTCCCGCCACCTTCGCCTCGATCAGTTTCGCTTCGAGCGCCCGGGGGCAGAGGTTATAGGTCGCCGGGTCGATATCGACGAAATCGACCTCGGCCCCGCAATAGAGCGCGCAATTGGCCGAGGCGACAAAAGTAACCGGCGTGGTCCACAGGATATCGCCCGGCCCGAGGCCAAGGGCGAGGCAGGCGACATGCAGGGCAGAGGTCGCGCTGTTGACGGCAATCGCGTGGGGCGCGCCGCAGCGATCCGCCACCGCTGCCTCGAAGCGCGGCACCATCGGCCCCTGCGTCAGGAAATCGGAGCGCAGGACCGCGCCAACCGCGTCGATATCCGCCTGCGTGATGTCCTGCCGGCCATAGGGGATCATCAGATGTGTCCGATCTTCGCCTTGTTGTCCTCGATCCAGTGGCCGAGCTGTTCCGGCGACATCCACTCCTCGTTGTTGTCGCTGGCGTAGACGAAGCCTTCGGGCACCTTGCGGCCGCCGTTCACCCTCGCCATGCGCTGGGTCCAGGTGTGGATCGAGGGCAGGATCTTGTAATAGTCGTCATATTCATAGGTGTAGTAGCTGTCTTCGGCGCTGATCATCTGTTCGTGCAGTTTCTCGCCCGGACGCAGGCCGACGATATCCTGCCGCGCCTTGGGATCGACCGCCCTGGCGATGTCGGTCACCTTCATCGACGGGATCTTGCGGACGTAGATTTCGCCGCCCTCCATGTCGTTGAAAGCGTGCCAGACCAGTTCGACGCCCTGCTCCAGCGTGATCATGAAGCGGGTCATGCGGGAATCGGTCACCGGCAGCACGCCCTTGTCCTTGATCGACAGGAAGAAGGGAATGACCGAGCCGCGCGAGCCCATGACATTGCCATAGCGGACGACGGCGAAACGTGTATCCGCCGCGCCGGAATAGGAATTGCCGGCGACGAAGAGCTTGTCCGACACCAGCTTGGTCGCGCCGTAAAGATTGACCGGGCTGCTGGCCTTGTCGGTCGACAGGGCGACCACGCGCTTGACCTTCTTGTCGATGCAGGCATCGATCAGATTCATCGCGCCATGCACATTCGTCTTCACGCACTCGAAGGGGTTGTATTCCGCCGTCGGCACAATTTTGGTCGCGGCGGCATGAACGACATAGTCGACACCATCGAGCGCGCGATAAAGTCGCTCCCGATCCCGCACGTCACCGATGAAGAAACGCACACGGCTGTCGCCGGCATAAAGTTTCGCCATCTCCCACTGCTTCATCTCGTCGCGCGAATAGATGATGATCTTCTTCGGGTTGTAGCGATCGAGCGTCATGGGGACGAAAGTATTGCCGAACGAGCCTGTGCCGCCCGTCACCAGGATCGTGCTGTCAGGTTTCATTCCCGCGGTCTCCGGTTGCTGTCTGACCGGAACTTAAGGAGCAAACACCTTCCAGATGGTTACCGTCGTTGCGTTTTTTTAACCACGCGGAGCGCCCTCGTCAGGCGAAACTCTCCAGTGCCCGGATCGCGATTTCCTCGCCCCATTCCTGCACGAAGTGGCCCCCGCCCGCGATCTCCAGCGGCGCCGGACAATGCCGGATGAGGCCGCGCAGGAAGGTCATGGCCGGTGGCCCCAGCACGGGATCGGCCATGCCCACGGCCATGAAGCTCTGTCCCTGCCAGGTATTCGACCAGAATTCGCGTGCCCGCAGCCCTTCCGCCACGCCGTCCATTTCGGGCGAGACCGGCACGAGTTCGGGGAACCGGCGAACACCGCCCTTGTAGCGGGCATCGGGATAGGGCGCGTCATAGGCGGCGATTTCGGCCGGCGTCAGATGCGGCGTGCCGCGCCCGATCATGCGGCCGATGGCGAGGTCCGGCTGGCTGCGGTTGAAAGCCTTCCAGGCATCGAAGCCCGGCCCCGGGCTTTCACCCACCGGGATCGTCGTGTTCATGACGATCAGGCGGGAGAACCGCTCGGCCATGTCGGGGACGATGGTCAGGCCGTAGAGCCCGCCCCAGTCCTGACAGACCAGGGTCACGTTGCGCAGGTCCAGCCGCTCGATGAAGCGCATCAGGCTGTCGCGATGGAAATGATAGGTATAGGCGCCGTCGTCGGCCGGCTTGTCGGAGCGGCCGAAGCCGAACATGTCGGGCGCCACCACCCGCGCGCCGGCGGCGGCGAAGATCGGGATCATGCGCCGGTAGAGGTAACTCCAGGTCGGCTGGCCGTGCAGGCAGAGGAACGTCTCCGCCGCCCCCGCAGGCCCTTCGTCGAGATAATGCATCCGCAGACCCGCGAAGCCCGGCAGATCGTCGAGATAATGGGGGGCGAACTCGAAACCGGGCAGGCCGGCAAAACGCTCGTCGGGTGTACGCAGGATATCCACGGCCGCTCTCCTCGCCTCGATCGCCCCTCTGGCGGGGACGCTTCCCGCAGAGTGGCGCCGGGGCAGCCGGGCGGTCAACCCTGCCCCTCCCCCCTTTCCGAGGGGCAAGGGTTCGGCGATTTCACGGCGGGCCATCCTGCTCCTCGGCAGGGTGCTGGCCATCGAAGGCGGCATCGCGTGGGTCCTGCGAGATTTCCGCCCCTGTCATTCATCCCACTTCGGCTGGAATTTAGATGACGCCATCACCCGGTAGGGTGAAGAAAAACGGCGTGAGCGTGATAGAGATAAGTTGATCTTATTTCTCGCAGCGAAGGCACGGAGTTCTTCATCTTGGCGAACATCGACGGTACGGCGGGCAATGACCGCCTGGTGGGGACTTCCGGGGCCGATCTGATCGCCGGCTTCGAATTGGACGACAAGCTCTACGGCAAGGGCGGCGACGACACGCTGTCGGGCGGCGAAGGCAGCGACCGGCTGGACGGTGGCCTGGGCGCCGATGCCATGACGGGCGGGTCCGGCGATGACAGCTATGTGGTCGACGATGCCGGGGACACGGTAACGGAAGCGGTGGGTGAGGGCCGCGACACGGTGACCGCCTCTGTCGGCTTCGTGCTGGCGGCAGGGGTCGAAGTGGAACGACTGGTAGCGGCCGGCACCTCGGCGATCGACCTGACGGGCAATGGATTCGCCAATGCGATCTATGGCAATGACGCCGCCAACGTGCTGATCGGCGGCGGTGGCGGCGACAATCTCTATGGCCGGGGCGGCGACGACACATTGACCGGAAGCGCGCTGGGCGACCTGCTGGACGGCGGCACAGGCGCCGACATCATGACGGGCGGCGCGGGCGACGACAAGTATTCCGTCGACGATGCGGGCGACATGGTGACGGAACTGGCGGGCGAAGGCCGGGACCGCGTCGTGGCCAGCGTCAGCTACGCCCTGAGCGCCGGGGTGGAGGTCGAGGAACTCTATTCGCAGGGTACCGGCGCGATCGATCTGACGGGTAATGAATACGCCAATGCACTCGTCGCCAATGACGCGGTGAACCTCCTGTCGGGCGGCGACGGCGACGACCGCATCAATGCGCGCGGCGGTGCCGACACGCTGGACGGCGGCGCCGGCGATGACGTGCTGATCGGCGGCACCGGCGCGGACGCCATGGCGGGCGGCGCGGACGACGATACCTATTACGTCGACGATGCCGGCGACACGGTGACGGAACTCGTGGGCGAAGGCGCGGACCGCGTCCTGATCGAGACGACCTGGACCCTCGGCGCCGGCCAGCATGTCGAACAATTGGTGGTGCGGGGCAGCGCCAACATCGACGTGACGGGCAACGAGCTGGCGAACGAGATTTTCGGCAACGCGGGCGCCAATGTTCTGTCGGGCGGCGGCGGTGACGACACGATCCATGGCGCGACAGGCGACACGCTGGACGGCGGCTTCGGCGCGGACAGCTATATCGTGAGAGGCGGCGGCACGGGCACGATCCGGGTGATCGGCGAAGCGGCCGACAGTCTCTCGACCACGGACACGGGCTGGCTGGCGGCGGGCACGGCGCTGCTGGACGGCGTGCTGGTGAAGCGTTTCGTCAACGGCAATGTCACCATGACGGTGGACGCCGCCATCGACACGTCGGGCGTGCAGATCGTCCCGATCGGCGCCACGGTGACCACCGCCGGCTACGACCGCCAGGTGATCGACCTGACCAACCTTGCCGCGGCCCAGGGCTTCATCATCCAGGGCGATACGGCTTATGACCGGGCCGGCTGGAGCGTCTCGTCGGCGGGCGACGTAAATGGCGACGGGTTCGATGATCTCATCACCGGTGCGCCATTTGGTAGTGACGGTGGCCTGGCTGCCGGCGAGGCATATGTGGTGTTCGGCGGGGTGGGAGGCTTCGGTACCGCAGTGGGCAGCCGTGAAGTAGTTGACCTGACCAGTTTATCAGCTGAGCAGGGCTTCATCATTCAGGGGGACGCCGGTGATCATCGTAATGGTTTCCCACCCGGGGTTAGGTTGGGTGACGTAGCCGGCTTTAGCATTTCTTGCGCGGGCGACGTGAACGGCGATGGATTGGATGATCTTATAGTTGGCGCATATGGGGGCGCCGACGGCGGCAACGCAGCCGGCGAGGCCTATGTGGTCTTCGGCGGTGTCGACACCTTCGGCACCGACGTGGGCGGCCGCCAAGTGATCGACTTGACCATGCTGTCAGCGGCCCAGGGGTTTATCATCCAGGGCGACGCAGCCCAGGACAATGCTGGCAGGAGCGTTTCGTCTGCAGGTGACGTAAACGGGGACGGCTTCGACGACCTGATCGTCGGCGCGCCCTACGGCGACGACGGCGGCAACTCAGCCGGCGAGGCCTACGTGGTCTTCGGCGGCGCTGCCACTTTCGGCACCGATGTGGGCGGCAGACAAGTGATCGACCTGACCACGCTGTCGGCGGCCCAGGGCTTCATCATCCAGGGTGATGCCGTGGCGGACTATACCGGCCGGAGCGTCTCGTCTGCGGGTGACGTGAACGGCGACGGCTTCGACGATCTGATCGTCGGCGCCAATGGAGGCGACGACGGAGACGGTAGGGCTGGCGAGGCCTATGTGGTCTTCGGCAGTGCCGGCACCTTCGGCAACGAGCTAGACGGCCGCCAGGTGATTGACCTGACCACGCTGTCGGTGGCCCAGGGCTTCATCATCCAGGGCGACACGGGCGACGACCGTGCCGGCATTAGCGTTTCGTCGGCGGGTGACGTGAATGGCGACGGCTTCGACGACGTCATCGTCGGGGCTTACCAGGGCGACGACGGCGACATCAATGCGGGGGAGGCCTACGTGATCTTCGGCGGCCACACCTTCGGCACCGATGTCTCGGGCCGGCAGGTGATCGACCTGACGACGCTGTCGGTGGCCCAGGGCTTCATCATCCAGGGCGACACGGGCGACGACCGTGCCGGCGCCAGTGTCTCGTCGGCGGGTGACGTGAATGGCGACGGCTTCGACGACCTGATCGTTGGCGCTAGCTTCGGCGACGACGGCGGCGACCATGCCGGCGAGGCTTATGTGGTGTTTGGCTCCGGCAGCGGATTCGGCAACGATGTGGGCGGTCGCCAGGTGATCGACCTGACGACGCTGTCGGCGGTCCAGGGCTTCACCATCCAGGGCGACGCGGCGGGGGACGCTGCCGGCATCAGTGTCTCGTCTGCGGGTGACGTGAACAGCGACGGCTTCGCCGACCTGATCGTCGGCGCCAGTTTGGGTGACGACGGCGGCAACGCTGCCGGCGAGGCCTATGTCATCTTCGGCGGGCCGGCCGGTTTCGATCTGGCGCAGGTGGCGGGCAGCAGCGACGGCGACGACACGCTGACCGGCACCGCCGCCTCGGAACGCCTGATCGGCGGGCGTGGCAACGACACGCTGGTGGGCAATGGCGGCGCGGATGTCTTCGTCGGCGGCCAGGGTGACGATCTGATCGACATCGGCGCGGGCAGTTTCTTCCGCGTCGACGGCGGCACCGGCAGCGACACGCTGGCGACCACGGCCAGCCTCGACTTCACCGAGCTCGACGACGTCATGATCCAGGGGATCGAGATCATCGACATCACCGGCAACGGCGGCCAGACCCTGACCTTCGACGCGACCGACGTCCTCGCCTTCGGGGCCGTGAATACCGATGTGCTGGGGACCACGCATGACAATGTCCTGACGATCGCGGGCGACGCGGCGGATTCCGTCACCCTGTCCGGCCTCGCCACCGCCGGCTCCATATCCTTCGGCGGCAACGACTGGGACCTCTATGCCGTCGGCGGCACGGTAGTGCTGGCGATCGACAGCGACATCAATCTGGTCTGACCGGGGATCGCCCGGTCAGCGGGCGAAGGGCATCGCCGGAACACCGGGACCGTCACCCCTGCCCTTCGCTGTCGAGGGGCAGGAGTTCGGCGATCTCGCGGCGGAAGGGCACCGCCTCGTCGTCGCGCGGCGGAGTGTCCAGTTCTTCTGCATAGCGCCGGCCGGCATAGGTCGCGTGGGCGATGGTCGCCGGGGCCAGGGCATCGCCGATCACGCTCACGCTTTCGATGCCGGCATCGGCCCATTCCGCCTGCCGCGCCTTCAGCGAAAGCGCCAGCGCCTCCTCAGGCAGGCGCGCGGTCACCAGCACGACGGCATCGCAGGCGAGACGCTCCGCCCGGCCGGTGAAGGTGCAGGACAGGCCGACCTCGCCCCGGCCGATAGCATCGAGGGCGGTGAAGGGGCGGATCGTCACGCCCTTCTCGATCAGGCGCTTCTGGATGAAATGCTGTTCCATCGTTGCCCGGGTCCAGGTCGAAACCTCGGACGCGGGTGTGACGTAGGTCGTCTCGCAGCCGCGCGCGGCCAGTAGTTCGGCCATCACCCCGCCCATGTAATAGTGGTCGTCGTCGAAAACGACGACACGGCCGCCCGCCGGCAGGCGCCCGTCCATGATATCGCCGGGCGTGAACACAGCCGCGCCCGCGTCGATGGGGATCGGCTTCGTGTGCAGATGGCCGACGCCATCGGCCCGCCAGTGGGCGCCGGTCGCGATGGCGATGCGCGGAATGCCGAAACCGAGGACATCGTCAGCGGTCAGCCGGCTGTCGAAATAGATACCGACATTGGGCAGGCGGTCGAGCTGGCCCTTGCGGTAATCGACGACGCGCATCCAGGCGGCGAGGCCGGGCAGCCGCGCTTCCCGCCGCACCCGGCCGCCGAGCGCGGTGCCCGCCTCGGCCAGGGTGACGTCGTAACCCCGCTTGCCCAATACCTGCGCCGCCTCGAGGCCGGCGGGACCGGCGCCGACGATCAGAACGGGTTTTGTCGTCTGGCGCGGGCGGACCTTTTCCGGGTGCCAGCCCTTCCGCCATTCCTCGGCCATGGTCGGGTTCTGGGTGCAGCGGATGGGCGAAGAGGTGAAATCACCCGAGACGCAGATATTGCAGCCGATACACTCGCGGATCTCGTCGATCCGGCCTTCCTCGATCTTGCGGGGCAGGAAGGGGTCGGCGATGGACGGCCGCGCCGCGCCGATCATGTCGAGCACGCCCTTCCGCACCAGGCTGGCCATGCGATCGACCGAGGTGTAACGCCCGACACCGACCACAGGTTTGCTGGTCAGGCGGCGGATGCCGGAAATGAACGGCTCCTGCGCGCCTTCCTCGGCGAAGCGAGAGGTGCGGCTGTCATTCTCCCACCCGGCCAGGGTGACATCCCACAGGTCGGGCAATTCGGCCATCAGACCGATCATGTCCTCCACCTCCTCGCGGTGGAGACCGCCCTCACCCAGCAATTCGTCGACCGAGATGCGCAAGGGAACGGCACAGGTATCGCCCACCGCCGCCTTGGTGTCCTCGGTGATTTCACGAAGGAGACGGATGCGGTTCTCGATCGGGCCGCCATATTCGTCGATCCGGTCGTTGAAGCGGCGCGACAGGAAATGATGCAGGAAGCCGAGGGCATGGGCGGCATAGACATAGATAAGGTCGAAACCCGCGCGCTTCGCCCGCTTCGCCCCGGCGAGATGCCAGCGCCGCAGGTTGCGGATATCTTCCTTGTCCATGCGCCTCGCCTGCACGGGATCGTAGGTGAAGGTCGCGACCGGCAGATGGGCCGGGCCCATCGGCACCTCCCGGGAATAGAGATTGGGGCCGTTCATGCCATTATAGGCCAGCTCGATTCCGGCGAGGCTGCCGTGCTCGTGAATCTTCTCGACCGTCCGCGCCAGCGCGGGGATATCCCGGTCGTCCCACAACCGGGCCTCGATGAAAGGGGTGATTTCCGAGCTGTGGTGGAACTCGGCCTGTTCCGTGCAGACGACGGCCCAGCCGCCTTCGGCCTTCACGCCGCGCATATGGGCGAGCGCGGTCGGATCGCGATAACCCATGCCGTTGCAATGCGGGACCTGATAGAAGCGGTTCTTCGCCGTCACCGGGCCGATCTTCACCGGCTCGAACAGGATGTCGTAACGCCCCGGCCTTGCGTGGCCCTCAACTGCTTGCGTCATGTCTTCACCACCCGGTCAGGGCTTCAGACTAGCGCAGCCATCGGGAAGGCACAGACGATTCGATCCCGGCCGCGACACCGCATCCCCATTACCCATTTTGGGTATTGGTCCGTCGGTGTTAACGTAAATTAGTGTAAATCGCGTGCTTCGGGTGTCAGCGGAACCGCTTCCGGCCGGCGACCCGATTCTTTCCATGGAGTGCGGACTTCCGTGCAATCGCCGTTCATGGTCACCCGGTCGGAGGAGATGGACAATTCCCGTCTCTTCACCATCCATTTCCTGCGCTTCTTCCTGCGCGCCTCGCGCCAGATGACGGAGGCCTTCGACGGCGACATGGAAATGGCGATCATCGCCCAGGCGGTGGCGATTTCGACGGTGGAAGCCCTGCTGCGCGAAAACAATTTCAAGGAAGAGTTCCGCAGTCTCGACGCCATCGTCGGTACCGAGCGGCAGCGCGGCTGCAACGCCCTGTCGATATCGCAGGCGACCGGGCTGCCGCGCGAAACCGTCCGGCGCAAGATGCTGCGGCTGGTCGAGATGGATATCCTGATCCGGCGCGGCAAGGGTGATTTCATCATCCGGCCGGGTGTGGTGCAGGGCCCGATCTATCGCGCGCTCTATCAGGACATCGCGGTCATGGCGGCGCGCATGTTCGGCGACTGTCTCGACGACGGCATCTTCAACCTGGTGGGCAAGACCTCGACCTGACGTCTGGCGGCAGGTCTGAAAGACGCTGGACCTCACGCTATATGTCCATTATTCTCGACATATGGACATTGATGACGCACTTGCCGCCTTCGCCGCCCTCGCGCAAGCCACGAGGCTGGAAGTCCTGCGCCTTCTCGTCCGGCATGAGCCGGCGGGCATGGCCGCGGGCGACATCGCGCGGACCCTGAATACCCCGCACAACACGATGTCGAGCCATCTCGCCATCCTGGCCCGCGCCGGCCTCGTCACGGCCGAGCGGCAGAGCCGGTCCATCCTCTACCGTGCCCAGCTCGACCGGGTGCGGGGGCTGGCCGCCTATCTGCTCGAGGATTGCTGCGCCGGCCGGCCCGACCTCTGTTCCCCCCAACGACGGGAGGCCCCCATGCCCGACCGCATCTTCAACGTGCTTTTCCTGTGCACCGGCAATTCCGCCCGTTCGATCCTGGCCGAAAGCATCCTCGCCCATGACGGCGCCGGCCGCTTTCGCGCCTTTTCCGCCGGCAGCATGCCGAAGGGCGAGGTTCACCCGCTCGCGCTCAAGGTCCTTGCCGGTTACGACTGTCCGGTCGAGGGAATGCGCTCCAAGAGCTGGTCGGAATTCGCCGGACCGGAGGCGCCGGTGATGGATTTCGTCTTCACCGTCTGCGACAACGCGGCTGGCGAGGTCTGTCCGGTGTGGCCCGGCCAGCCGATGACCGCCCATTGGGGGATCGAGGACCCGGCGGCCGTGACGGGCAACGACCTGCAGCGCGAAGCCGCCTTCGTCGCCGCCTTCCGCTTCCTGCGCAACCGGATCGCAGCCTTCACCGCCCTGCCCCTCGCCAGTCTCGACCGCATGACGCTGGGCGCGCGCCTGCGCGAGATCGGTAAGGGCGAAGGCTCTACCCAGCCTCGCGCCGACATCGCCTGACCGGGACCCTCGTGACCATGGACGTCGTCATCTATCACAATCCGGCCTGCGGCACCTCGCGCAACACCCTCGCCCTGATCCGCCATTGCGGGGTGGAACCCCATGTCATCGAGTATCTGAAGACGCCGCCCAGCCAGGCGATGGTGCGCGACCTCGCCCGCCGCTGCGGCCTGCGCTTACGCGAGCTGTTGCGGCGCAAGGGCACGCCCTTCGACGAGCTCGGCCTCGGCGATCCCGCGCTTTCGGACGAGGCGCTGCTCGATGCCGTCGAGGCGCATCCGATCCTCCTGAACCGGCCCGTCGTGATCAGCCCGCTCGGCGTTCGGCTGTGCCGCCCCTCGGAAGCGGTGCTGGACCTCCTGCCCCCGCCGCCCGCAGCCGAATTCCGCAAGGAAGACGGCGAGCTGGTGCTCGATGGCACCGGTAACCGCGTATCCCAAGGCTGAAATCATGTCCCTGTTCGAGCGTTTCCTCACCCTCTGGGTCTTTCTGTGCATCGTCGCCGGCATCGCCCTCGGCCATCTGGTCCCCGGGGTGTTTCAGGCGATCGGCGCGGCCGAGGTCGCGAAGGTCAACCTGCCGGTCGCCGTGCTGATCTGGCTGATGATCGTGCCCATGCTGGTGAAGATCGACTTCGCCTCCCTCGGTCAGGTCGCGAAGCACTGGCGCGGCATTGGCGTGACCCTCTTCGTCAACTGGGCGGTGAAACCCTTTTCGATGGCGCTGCTCGGCTGGCTCTTCATCGGCCATCTGTTCCGGGACTGGCTGCCCGCCGAACAGATCGACAGTTACATCGCCGGCCTGATCATCCTCGCCGCCGCGCCCTGCACTGCCATGGTCTTCGTCTGGTCCAACCTGACGAAGGGGGAGCCCGTCTTCACCCTGTCGCAGGTGGCGCTGAACGATGCCATCATGATCGTCGCCTTCGCGCCCATCGTCGCCTTCCTGCTGGGCCTTTCCGCCATTTCTGTGCCGTGGGACACGCTCGCCCTCTCGGTCGGCCTCTATATCGTCGTGCCGGTGATCGTCGCGCAAGGATTGCGCCGCGCCTTGCTGGCGAGGGGCGGTCTGGAGCGTTTCCTCACCCGGGTTCAGCCGCTGTCCCTCCTTTCGTTGCTGGCGACCCTCGTCCTCCTCTTCGGCTTTCAGGGCGAACAGATCCTGGCCCAGCCGCTGGTGATCGGCTTGCTCGCCGTGCCCATCCTGATCCAGGTCTATTTCAACGCCGGCCTTGCCTATGCCCTCAACCGGCTGGCCGGGGAAGCCCATTGCGTCGCCGGGCCGTCGGCGCTGATCGGCGCCTCCAACTTCTTCGAGCTTGCGGTCGCGGCCGCCATCAGCCTGTTCGGTTTCCAGTCGGGCGCGGCGCTTGCCACCGTCGTCGGCGTGCTGATCGAAGTGCCGGTGATGCTGACCGTGGTCGCCCTGGTCAATCGCAGCAAGGGCTGGTACGAGGGCCGGCACGGCTGACCCCGCCCCCGTCCGCCAAAGGACCGCCGACGTGACCCCGCACCCCGCCCGACCGCCCCGCGCCCGCGGCTGGTTCATCACCGGCCTCGGCATCGGGCAGGTCTGTTCGTGGGGCACGCTCTATTACAGCTTCCCCCAGATCGCCGCCGCGATGGAGGCGGAGCTGGGCTGGTCGAAGACGGCGCTTTACGGCGCGGCGACCCTTGGCCTTCTGCTCGCCGGCCTTGCCGCCTGGCCGGTGGGCGCCGCCATCGACCGGGGCCATGGCCGGCAGGTCATGAGCCTTGCCTCCCTCGCCGCCGGGGCGCTGTTCTTCCTGTGGTCGCGGGTCGACAGTCTCGCGCTTTATTATCTTGCCGTGGCGGGCCTCGGGCTTTTGCAGGCGATGACGCTTTACGAGCCGGCCTTCGCCGTGGTCGCCCGCCGCACCGGGCCGCTGGAGGCACGGGGCGGCATCACCGCGCTGACCCTGTGGGGCGGTTTTGCCTCGACCGTCTTCATCCCGCTGGACCAACTCCTGCTCGACCGGATGGGCTGGCGCGACACGCTGCTGGTGCTCGGTCTCGTCAATATCGCGGTCTGCGCCGTGCTCTATGCCATCGTGATCGACCGGCGCCGCGATGCCCCGCGCGCGGTGCCCGAACCCCCACCCCCGGGCGACGCGCCGGCCAGGGGCGCCGCCGCGGAAGCCATGGCGAAACCAGCCTTCTGGGGCCTCGCCATCGCCTTCACCGCCTATGCCGCGACCTTTTCCGCCTTCACCTTCCACCTCTATCCGCTGCTCGCCGAACAGGGCTTCGACGCGGGCAGCGTGGTCGCCGCCATGGCGGTGATCGGGCCGGCGCAGGTCGCAGGAAGGATCGCCATCTGGGTACTGGCGCCCCGCGCCTCGGTACGGCGCATCGGCTCCGGCGTTGTCGTGGTCTTCCCCCTTGCCCTTGGCGCCCTCGCCCTGTTGCCGCCGGTCTTCGCCACGGCGGCGCTGGTCGCCGCGCTTTACGGCGCCGCCAACGGCATCATGACCATCGTGCGCGGCCTTGCCGTGCCGGAGATGATCACCAGGCGGTCTTACGGCGCCATCAATGGCTTGCTGGCCGCGCCCGCGCTGGTCAGCAAGGCGCTGGCCCCGGCGGCGGCGGCCCTGCTCTGGGCCGCGACCGGGTCCTATGGCGCGGTGCTTTGGGCGATGATCGTTGGCGCCTGCCTGCTTGCCCTCGCCTTCTGGCTTGCCGTCGCCCTCAGCCGGCGCGAGGAAGGCCCGGCAGCCTGAGCCGCCCTCCACCCGAAGGCGGATGGCGGGCCTCCGCCCCCGCCCCTAGGCTTCACGCCGGTTCTGGCGTGAGGGTTTGGAAATGCTGACACCATTGACCGGGCGGAGTGTGATCGTCACCGGGGCGAGCAAGGGCATCGGGCGGGGCATCGCCCTTCGCTTCGGCGAGGTCGGCGCGAAGGTCCTCGTGGTCTCGCGCAAGCTGGCCGAGGCCGAAGCGGTCGCGGCGGAAATCGTGGCGGCCGGCGGCAGCGCCAGCGGCTTCGCCGCCGATGTCGCCAAAGCGGCCGATACCAAGGCCATGGCGGCGAAGGCGGTCGAGCTGCATGGCGGCATCGACATTCTCTGCGCCAATGCCGGCATCTTCCCGACCGTGCCCCTGTCCGAAATGACCGAGGAGGATTACGCCGCGGTGATGGACACCAACCTGAAAGGCACCTTCCTGTCGGTCGCGGCCTGCCTGCCGGCGATGAAGCAGAAGCGCGGGGGTCGCATCATCCTCACCTCCTCGATCACCGGGCCGATCACCGGCGTTCCCTTCATGACCCATTACGCCGCATCGAAAGCCGGTCAGCTCGGTTTCATGCGGGCGGCGGCGCTCGAACTCGCGCCCTGGCGGATCACGGTCAACGCCGTGCTGCCCGGCAATATCGCGACCGAAGGCTTGCTCGGCCTCGGCGCCGAGCATGTCGCCAAGATGGAGGCTTCGGTGCCGCTGAAGCGCCTCGGCCATGTCTTCGACATCGCCAATGCCGCGATCTATTTCGCCTCCGACGAAGCGTCCTATGTCACCGCCCAGTCGATCGTGGTCGACGGCGGCCAGATCCTGCCCGAAGGCGGCCTCATGGCGCCGGAGCTGGAATAGTCCCGCGACTTCAACCGGCCGAAAGGTCGCGCCGCAAGCCTTCGAGGATGCGGCTGAAGACCTCCGGCCGGTCCAGCGCGCGGGACAGCACGATGGCGCCCTGAATGCCGCCCACCGCCGCTTCGGCGAGAGTGGCGGCATTCGCCCTGCCAAGACGGGTCAGGGCCGCCGCCAGCGCCTCGACCCAGGCGGCGAAATAATCGCGCAGCGCGGCGGCGAACAGGTCCCGCGTGTCGGCGAGGGCGAAGGCGCCGACGAGACAGACCCGGCGGCCCGTGCGGAAATAGCTCTCGCAGGCGGCGAACATATGGTCGATGGCCGGCCCCGCGTCGCCATCCCGCAAAGGGGCGTAGATTTCCCGCTCGAACCAGCCGCCGATCTCGTCCAGCACCGCCGCCGCCATCTCCGCCTTCCCGCCCGGGAAGAAGTGATAGAGGCTGCCCTTGCCAAGGCCGGTGGCGGCACCGATGCGGGCAAGGCTCGCCCCTTCATAGCCATGCTCGCGGAACACTTCCGCCAGCAGGGGCACGACATCGGCGCGCTCGTGAACCTGTCTTGCCATGATCCCTCTAAACCCCGTCCCCTCGTCATGCCGGCGCAGGCCGGCATCTCGATCAAGGAGGGGCGCCCTTCCGTCTCGAGGTCCCGGCCTTCGCCGGGACGACGATGGTCGTCCCCTACAGGCCGAGGTCGGAAAGACCGGGATGATCGTCCGGTCGGCGGCCCGAAGGCCAGTGGAATTTCCGCTCCGCCTCCTGGATCGGCAGGTCGTTGATGCTGGCGAAGCGACGCCGCATCAGGCCGTGGGTATCGAATTCCCAATTCTCGTTGCCATAGGAGCGGAACCAGTTGCCGGCATCGTCGCGCCATTCGTAGGCGAAGCGGACGGCGATCCGGTCGCCGGCATGGCACCAGACTTCCTTGATCAGGCGGTAATCCAGCTCCCGCGTCCATTTCCGTTGCAGGAATTCAACGATGGCGGGCCGACCGGTCACGAATTCCGCCCGGTTGCGCCAGACGCTATCCGGCGTATAGGCGAGGGAGACGCGCGCGGGATCGCGGCTGTTCCACGCATCTTCGGCCATGCGGGCTTTCAGGGCGGCGGTCTCGGCGGTGAAGGGCGGCAAGGGGGGACGGTCGGACATCTCGGGCACTCCAGTTTGTACTATTCAGTCCATATTGTACCTTTCGGTATATCGGTCAAGCGACACGCCGCCGCAGCCCCGCCCCTGGAATGTAACATTTTGTAAATGCTCTTGTTTCGGCGCCCGATCCGTTCCATCTGATGAAAGAATTTCTGGATCGCAAGCGGAGCCCGAGCCCATGACGAACAGCAGCAGCCTTGCCGCGGCCCCTGCCCGGCGTCGGCGCTGGCCCTGGATCGCCGGGGCGGCGGCGGTCCTCGTCATCGGCGCCTTCTTCCTGCTCAGGGGCTCCTCTGGCGTCGAATACAAGCTGCAGACCGTAACCCGCGGCACCCTGACCGTGACGGTGAGCGCGACAGGCAGCGTGAAGCCCGTCGATCAGGTCGACGTCGGCGCGGAGATCAGCGGCCTCGTGAATGAACTGCTGGTCGACTACAACGACCAGGTGAAGGCCGGGCAGGTTCTGGCCAGGCTCGACACTTCCCTGCTCGAAGCCAAGGTCCGCCAGTCGGAGGCCAATCTCCTGTCGGCGCAGGCCGGCGTCGCGGAGGCGCAGGCGGCGCTTCACCTCGCCGAAGTCACCGCCCGGCGCACCCAGGCCCTCGCCGACAACCGCTATGCCTCGGCCTCGGCACGGGACAAGGACATTGCCGAACTCGGCCGGGCGCAGGCGGCGCTGCAATCGGCGCAGGCGGGCGTGAAGGTCGCGGAGGCGATCCTGACCTCCGACCGCTCGAACCTCGACAAGGCGACCATCCGCTCCCCGGTCGACGGGGTGGTGATCTCGCGGAAAGTGGAAGTCGGCCAGACCATCGTCGCCAGCCTGCAGACGCCGGTCCTGTTCACCGTCGCCCGCGACCTGACCGACATGGAATTGAGCCTCGATGTCGACGAAGCCGATATCGGCCATGTCGCCGAGGGGCAGAAGGCGACCTTCACCGTCGACGCCTATCCGACCCGACTGTTCGATGCCGTCGTCACCTCGGTCCGCCTCGCGCCGAAGAGCGATCAGGGCGTGGTGACCTATGAGGTTCTGGCCCGGGTCGCCAACCCCGACCTCGCGCTTCGCCCGGGCATGACGGCGACCGCCGATGTCATCGGCGCCGTGCGCGAGAATGCGCTGCTGGTGCCGAACGGCGCCCTGCGCTTCACCCCGCCCAGCATCGCCTATGACACACTCGACAAACTGCCGCCGGACAAGGCGCGGGTCTGGCTGCCCGATGGCGATGCGCCAAAGGCGATGGTGGTCGGCCTTGGCCTGAGCGACGGGCGCCAGACCGAGGTGATCGCCCCCGACCTGTCGCCCGACACGCCGGTGATCACCGATATCGTCCGCGCGAAGACGAAGTGACGGGCAGGCCGTCATGCCCCTGATCGAACTTTCCGGCATCCGCAAGACCTATGGTCAGGGCGAGGCCGAGGTGGTGGCCCTCGCCGGGATCGACATGGTGATCGAGCGGGGCGATTTCGTCGCCGTCATGGGGCCCTCCGGCTCGGGCAAATCGACGACGATGAACATCATCGGCTGCCTCGACACGCCCACCGCTGGCACCTATCGCTTCAACGGCATCGACGTGACCAGCCTCGACCGCAACGGCCTCGCGCTGTTGCGCCGGAACCATCTCGGTTTCGTGTTCCAGGGCTTCAACCTGCTGAAGCGAACGTCGGCCATCGAGAATGTCGAGCTACCCCTCGTCTATCGCGGCATGGCCCGGGCGGAGCGGCGGGCGAAGGCGGCGGCGGCACTTGCCCAGGTCGGCCTCGCCGGGCGGGAGAAGCATACCCAGGCCGAGCTTTCGGGCGGGCAGCAGCAGCGCGTGGCCATCGCCCGCGCCATCGTGACCGAGCCCGAGCTGCTGCTGGCCGACGAGCCGACCGGCAATCTCGACAGCGAGCGCAGCCGCGAGATCATGGAACTTCTCGTCGACCTGAACCGCAACCACGGCATCACCGTGATGATGGTGACCCACGAGCCCGACATGGCGGAATTCGCGAAGCGGCAGATCCGCTTCAAGGACGGCCGCATCGTCTCGGACGAGGTGCGGCCATGATGAGCTTCGCCACCACCCTGCGCATGGCCTATCAGGAATTGCAGCGCAACCTGATGCGCTCCATCCTGACGACGCTCGGCATCGTCATCGGCATCGCCGCCGTGATCGCCCTCGTCACCCTCGGCCAGGGCGCGACCGCCAGCATCACCGACGAGATTTCCAGCCTCGGTCGCAATCTGCTGATCGTCGCGCCCGGCAATGCCGGCAAGGGCGGACCGCCGCAGGCCGCCGCGCCCTTCAAGCTCGCCGACGTGAAGTCGATCGAGCGGGACGTTTCGGGCATCGTCGCCATCGCCGCGGTCTCGACCCGGGCCGCGCCGGTTGTCCTCGGCAACAACAGCTGGTCGACGACGGCGATCGGCGCCGACGCCAATTACTTCGCCGTCCGGGAATGGCCCCTCGTCTCCGGCCGCGCCTTCGACGAGGGCGAAATCCGTTCCGGCAAGACGGTCTGCGTCATCGGCCAGCGTGTGGTGACCGAGATTTTCGGCGCGCAGGACCCGATCGGCGCGCCGCTTCGCGTCGGCGGTTTCCCCTGCACCGTGATCGGCACCCTGTCGGAAAAGGGCCGCTCGATCATTGGCACCGATCAGGACGATGTCGTGATCATGCCGCTGAAGACATTCCAGCGGCGAGTTTCCGGCAATCAGGATGTCTCGCTCATGCTGGTCTCGGCCGCGAGCGCCGAGGAGACGCTGAAGGTCAAGGACGACATCCTCGCCCTGATGCGCGAGCGGCGTCACATCACGGCGAACAAGACCGACGATTTCCAGGTCAACGACGTCTCTGAAATCGCCGCCATCGTCGGCGGCGTCACCGTGGTGCTGACCGCCTTCCTCGGCGCCATCGCGGCCATCTCGCTCATCGTCGGCGGCATCGGCATCATGAACATCATGCTGGTCGCGGTGACCGAGCGCACGCGCGAGATCGGCATCCGCCTCGCCATCGGCGCCCTCGAGCGCGAGGTGCTGGCCCAGTTCCTGACCGAGGCGGTGCTGCTTTCCCTCTTCGGCGGACTGATCGGCGTCGTGCTCGGCCTATCCCTGTCGGCGGCGGGCACCGCCATTCTCAACCTGCCTTTGCTGATCAGCCCCGGCGTGATCGTGCTTGCCACCCTGTTCTCAGGCCTCGTCGGCGTCGGCTTCGGCTATTTCCCGGCGCGGCGCGCGGCGCGAATGGACCCCATCGACGCGCTGCGGCACGAGTGATCCCCGTCCGGCGTGTGCTGCACGGCAACAACACATCCGGAAACATAAAAAAGTCCCCCGTCCGGGTGATGCGCGTATCCCGCTGCATTACGGACACTGTTACCCGAAACGAAAGCAACTGTTGGCCTATCGGGGAACCAACGGCTGACGGCCACCGCTTTCGGTTCGGGGTTAGGCAGTACAAGCAGGGGGCAAACTTGCGGATGAAATTCGTCGCCATCATCGCGATGGCCAGCAACGCCATGGTCGCGCCGGCCATGGCCAAAGATTTGTTCGATATCACCATCTCCACGGAAGGCGTAACCAGCGGCGAAACCTTTGCCTCCGCCGTCGATTTTTTCGACCGGCTCGAGAACAGCGTGTTTTCGTCCTTGAGCGGTGCTTACACGGAAACGTCCGTGGCGACGGCCCGGGCCAATTTCCGTGGATTGCCCTTCGTCATCGAATATCGAGACGATACGGCGGCCTTGCACTTCACCTCCTCCGTCATCGACATCGACGAAACATTCGTCGGCGCCGACCGCGACGAGAGCGAGAATCTCTTCATCGACTATCTGCAGTCGAACGACAGCAACATTACCCAGAAAATCACCGATTACACAGTGTCCCAGACAGCGACCGACCCGGTGGCCGGCAACCCCTCGTCGCTGGTCGACAGGACCGCGGCTGCCGATTTCTCGTCGAGCACATCGGTCGGCGGAACCTTGCCGGCGACGAGCAGCGTCAACTCCGCCGTCGCCTTCGGCGCCCGTCTCGGCCGCTTTACCGTGGGCGATCAGGAAACCAGCGTCTATGATCTGCCCATTCGCTACTTCGCCAGACTGACGGACGACGGCTATGGCATCGTGTTCGACGCGCCGATCACCATCGTCTCCGTCGAAGAAGCCTATTCCTACAGCGGCTCCATCGGTCTCGGCGTTCGCCTGCCGATCCTGCCTTATTGGACGCTGACCCCCGGCGCTCGTATCGGCGCTGTCGGCTCGGCCGATCTCGGCGCCCTCGCCTATGTCTATGACGGCAGCCTGACCAGTAACGTCACCTTCGCCATCGACGAGTTCCAGTTCAGCGTCGGCAACGCCGTCACCCTGTCGCAGACCGCATCGGTCACTGTCGATGACTATGAAATCGACTATGAGGTCGCCAACACGATATTCCGCAATGGCGTCGGCGTCGTCTATCCGACCGACATCACCATTTTCGACATGCCGACGACGGCCGATATCGCCATCGTCAATACGACGATCACCGGCGACGATGTCTATATCGACCAATATACCGACATAGCCCTGTCGATCGGCCTCGCTGACGACGACGAGAATTCGCTCTATAACCTCGCCCGTTTCGGCCTGACCTATTCGTTCGGTGCACACGACTACTCTGGACTGACGGTCAATTTCGGCTATCAGTTCTGATCCGACAGCAAAACGGGGGGCATCGCCCCCCGTTCAACCGACGAAAGCCGCCCGATGAAACCGGCTTTCCACGTCTGGCCGGCAGCCCTACATCTTGCCGCGCAGCATGTTGATGATGCCCGAGAAGTCGACCCCGCCCTTGCCGGCGGCGTCGAACAGGGCATAGAGGCTGGCCGCCTGATTGCCGAGGGGGATGGCCGCGCCGGCCTTGGAGGCCGCTTCCTGCGCCAGCTTCAGATCCTTCAGCATCATCGCCGTGGCGAAGCCGGGGGCGTAATCGCGGTTGGCCGGGCTGGTCGGCACCGGGCCGGGCACCGGGCAATAGGAGGTCAGCGACCAGCACTGACCCGAGGCGGTCGAGGAAATGTCGAACAGTTTCTGCGCGTCGAGGCCCAGCTTCTCGGCGAGGGCGAAAGCCTCGCAGGTGCCGATCATCGAAATGCCCAGCAGCATGTTGTTGCAGATCTTGGCCGCCTGGCCGTTGCCCGGGCCGCCGGCATGGACGATGGTCTTGCCCATGGCCTGGAGGAAGGGCTTCGCCCGCTCGAACGCCGTGTCGGAGCCGCCGACCATGAAGGTCAAGGTGCCCGCGGCCGCGCCGCCGACACCGCCCGAGACCGGGGCATCGACCATGTCGACGCCGGCCTTGTCGGCGACGGCGATCACCTCGCGCGCGGTCGCGACGTCGATGGTCGAGCAGTCGATCAGCAGGCCGCCCTTGGCGATGCTGTCGATCACACCGCCTTCGCTGGCATAGACCGATTTCACATGGGCGCCGGCCGGTAGCATGGAAACCACAACCTCGGCCGCCTTCGCGGCTTCCGCCGGGCTCGCGGCGGCGGTGGCGCCATCGGCCACCAGAGCCTCGACCGCGGCTTTGCTCAGATCGAAGACGGCGACGGCATGGCCGGCCTTGACCAGATTGCGGGCCATCGGGCCGCCCATGTTGCCGAGACCGATGAAGGCGATTTTTGCCATTGGGGCGTTTCCTCTAGATGAATTCTGCGCGAAGGGTCTGGTCAGGGCGTCCAGTCGCCGGTGGCGAGCGGGGCGAAGGCCTGTTCGATGGCGGCGTCCGAAACCTCGGCGAGGCTCGGCGGGTTCCATTTGGGCGACTGGTCCTTGTCGACGATGACCGCGCGGACGCCCTCGTAGAAATCCTTGCCGTTCAGCACGAACTGGCCGAGGCGGAATTCCATCTTCATGTTGTCCTCGAATTCGGCGGTCGCGCCGTGCTGCAGCTGGCGCAGGGTCAGCTTCAGGCTGGTCGGGGACTTGGTGCGGATGGTCGCTGCTTGCGCCTTGGCGAAATCGCCGCCGTCGGCGTCGAGCGCGGCCAGGATGCCCTCGACCGTGTCGCCGACGAACAGCCGGTCGATATCGGGAATATGGGCGTCGATCGGCGCCGGGCCGGGGTCATTGTGCACGCTCGCCAGCACGGCGGCGACATCCTCGCCCGCCGCCAGCCGCTCGATCACGCCGGGCAGGTTGGCCGAGGCGGTGTAATGGGTCGCGATACCGGCGTGGAACGTGTCCGCCGCCTTCAGCCGCGCGCCGGTCAGGCCGAGGAAGTAACCCATGCGGCCCTTGAGGCGCGGCAGGAAGTAACCGCCGCCGACATCGGGGAACAGGCCGATGCCGGTCTCGGGCATGGCGAACAGGGTCTTTTCGGTCGCGACGCGGTAAGGCGCATGGACCGAAATGCCGACGCCGCCGCCCATGGTGATGCCGTCGATCAGCGCGACATAGGGCTTGGGATAACGCTTGATCTCGGTGTTCAGGCGATATTCGTCGCCCCAGAAGCGGGCCGCGCCGCCGTCGCCGGCCTTGCCGCTCTCGGTCAGAAACCGGATATCGCCACCGGCGCAGAACGCCTTGTCGCCCGCCGCGGTGACGACGACCGCCTTCACCGCGTCGTTGGCCGCCCATTCCGCCAGCATCTCGCGCATGGCGTCGACCATGGGCACGGTCAGCGCGTTCAGCGCCTTCGGCCGGTTGAGGGTGATCAGGCCAATGGCGCCCCGGATTTCGAACAGAACTTCCGCGTCCATGGCTCAGCGCCCCTCGATCAGCTTGCGCGCGATGATGACGCGCATGATTTCATTGGTCCCTTCGAGGATCTGGTGGACGCGCAGGTCGCGCAGATAACGCTCGATCGGGAAGTCCTTCAGGTAGCCGTAACCGCCGTGGATTTGCAGCGCGTCGTTGACGATGTTGAAACAGGCGTCGGTGGCGAAGCGCTTGCCCATGGCGCAGGCGACGGTGGCGCCCGGGTCCTTCGCGTCGAGCAGGCAGGCGCCGCGATGGACCATCAGCCGGGCGGCATCGAGATCGGTCGCCATGTCGGCCAGCTTGAACTGGATCGCCTGGAGGGCGGCCAGCGGCTTGCCGAACTGCTGGCGGTCGCGGGCATAATCGGTCGCGAGTTCGAGCGAGCGGCGCGCGCCGCCGATCGAGCAGGCAGCGATGTTGAGGCGCCCGCCGTCAAGGCCCTTCATCGCGATCTTGAAGCCGTCGCCTTCCTTGCCGACGACATTGGTCACGGGCACGCGGCAATCCTCGAAGATCACCTGGGCGGTCGGCTGGGAGTTCCAGCCGAGCTTGCGCTCCTGCGCGCCGAAGGAGAGGCCCGGCGTGCCCTTGTCGACCACCATGCAGGTGATGCCGCCGGCACCATTGTCGCCCGTCCGCACCATGCAGACATAGACGTCCGAGACGCCGCCGCCCGAGATGAAGGCCTTGGCGCCGTTGAGGACATAGTGATCGCCGTCGCGCACCGCCCGCGTCTTCAGCGAGGCGGCATCCGATCCCGCCCCCGGCTCGGTCAGGCAGTAGGAGGCGAGCTTGTCCATGGTGGTCAGCGCCGGCAGATAGGTCTGCCGCAGCTCGTCCGCGCCATAGGTGTCGATCATCCACGACGCCATGTTGTGGATCGAAATGAAGGCCGCGGTCGAGGGGCAGGCCGCCGCCAGTTCCTCGAAAATGATCGCGGCGTCGATGCGCTGCAGGCCCGAGCCGCCGACATCGTCGCGGACATAGATGCCGCCAAAGCCGAGCGCCGCCGCCTCGCGCAGGACATCGACGGGAAGATGCTTCTTCTCGTCCCATTCCGCCGCATGGGGCATCATGCGGTCTTCGGCGAAGGCGCGGGCCGTGTCGCGGAATGCGCCCTGGTCTTCGGTCAGCTCGAAATTCATGCTTCCTCCCGGTTGGGCGTGACTTTATGGCCGGGCAGGATAGTGTCAATTCCACCCCCATGCAGAACCATTGTGCGGCGACGCCATGCTTGCACCCCGCCGCGCAAGGGATTACTGCACAAGGATCGGTCCCGAAGAGTTGAGCACCATGGCCCCCCTGCCCTCGCCCGTCCCCGGTTTCCCGACCACCCGTATGCGCCGCAACCGCGCCACCGACTGGTCGCGCCGGCTGGTGCGGGAAAACCAGCTGTCGGTCGACGATCTGATCTGGCCGATCTTCATCACCGACGGGGCGGATGCCGGCAAGGAAGTCGCCTCCATGCCCGGCGTGTTCCGGCGCGATGTCGCGGGCGCGGTCGAGGCGGCGGAGGAAGCGGCCGCCCTCGGCATTCCCGCCCTTGCCCTGTTTCCGCAGACCGATGTCGCGCTGAAAGACCCGACGGGAACCTATGCCCTCGACGAGAACAATCTGGTGTGCCGCGCGGTGCGGGCGATCAAGGCGGCCAAACTGCCGCTCGGCCTTGTCTGCGATGTCGCCCTCGATCCCTATACCAGCCACGGCCATGACGGCGTGCTGCGCGACGGGCGCATCGTGAACGACGAATCGGTCGCGCTTCTGGTGCAGCAGGCGCTGACCCTCGCCGCCGCCGGGGCCGATGTCGTCGCCCCGTCCGACATGATGGACGGGCGCATCGGCGCCATCCGCGCCGCCCTCGATGACGCGGGCCATACGGATGTGCAGATCTGCGCCTATGCCGCCAAATACGCCAGCGGCTTCTACGGCCCGTTCCGCGACGCGGTCGGCTCGGCCGCCAACCTCGGCCAGGGCGACAAGCGCACCTATCAGATGGACCCGGCCAATTCGGATGAAGCCCTGCGCGAGGTCGCTCTCGACCTCGCCGAAGGCGCGGACATGGTGATGGTGAAGCCGGGAATGCCCTATCTCGACATCATCCGCCGGGTGAAGGACACATTCGGCGCGCCGACCTTCGCCTATCAGGTCTCGGGCGAATACGCGATGCTGCAGGCCGCCGCCCGCAACGGCTGGCTGGACGGCACCAAGGTGATGATGGAGAGCCTGCTGTCGTTCAAGCGCGCCGGCGCCGACGCCATCCTGACCTATTTCGCGCCGGAAGCGGCGAAACTGCTGCGGTCGTGATCAGACCAGCCTGATCGGTCCCGGATAACGCGCGATCGCCGCGTCGGCGGTCAGCAGCAGCAGCTCTTCGACCTGCGCCTGCGCAACAAGGATGCGATCGAAGGGGTCCTTGTGCAGCGGCGGCAGTCCATCGACCGCCACGGCGTGTTCGCTCGTGATCGCCAGTTCGGCGTAGCCATTGTCGATCAGGCCACGCCGCAGCAGGCGCGGATCGACGGTGAAGTCGGCCCGCCCGAGGCCGCGCTTGATCGTCACTTCCCAGAGACTGGCCGCGCTGAAGACCGGACTGTTGTTGCCGTCCTCGAGGAGGTCGACCACGGCAGGGGCGAGGCGATCCGGTGCCGATGCCGCCCACAACAGCAGATGGGTATCGAGCAGCAGCCTCATTCGCCGTCGCCGAACATCATCGCGATGGCCTCTTCGCCCATGCGATCGAAATCGTCCGGGACCTCGAACTGACCGGCAAGGAAGCCGATACGGCGTGCCTTGCCGGCGACGGGCGCATCGAGGGGAACAACCCTGACCATAGGCCGGCCAGCCTTGGCGATGATGAAGGACTCGCCCCGCGCTGCCTGTTCGACGAGGCGGGAGAGCTGCGTCTTGGCATCATGAATATTGACCATGCGCATGGCCGACCCCGCCAAACGGACTAAGTTCACTTAGTTTGGTTCAACGCCCGGCAATTTCAAGCCTGTTCTGCGTCGCCCGCGGCAAGGCGCTCAGGCCGGGTCGTCGCCGATCTCCACCACCGTGTCGGTGTAGAAGCCGTTGAAGGGGCTGGCGAGGGCGTTGGAATAGGCGCCGACCTGACCGATCTCGATCCAGTCGCCGTCGGTCACGTCGTCGGGCAGGACGAAGGGCTCGGGCAGCACATCGAGGCTGTCGCAGGTCGGCCCGAAGATGCGGAAGGGCGCGAAGTCGCGCGAACTCGGCCGGTCGCCCCGGCGGATGAGGCGAACGGGCGGCGTCAGCTTGCCGATGTTGAGTTCCGACAGGTTGCCGTAAATGCCATCGTTGATATAGAGGCTGGCGCCCTTGCGCAGATGGACCTGCACCAGAAGGGTGCAACCCTCGACGACGAGGGCGCGGCCCGGCTCGCACATCAACTCGCAGCCCTCGGGCAGGTCGAGCTTGGCCACCGCTTGCTTGATCGCCGCGAAGAAGGCGTCGAGCGGCGGGATCTGCGTGCCCCGGTAATGCGCCGGAAAACCGCCGCCGACATTGAGGAAGCGGATCGGCACCCCGGCGCGCTGCATGACCTCGCGCGCGTCGTGGATTGCCCGCGACCAGGCTTCGGGCGTGCGGCACTGGCTGCCGACATGAAAGCTGATGGCCGGGACATATCCCCGGGCGGCGACATCCTGCAGCAGGGCGACCGCCTCGTCCCTGGTCGCGCCGAATTTCAGCGACAGGTCGAAGGCGGCATAGCCAGAGGCGGTCTGCAGGCGAACCTGGACCACGTCCGGGAATTTGCCGACCTCTTCCTCGATCTTGTCGAGTTCGTCGACGGTATCGACCACCCAGGCGCCCATCTCATAGATCCGGTCGGCCGCCTCGATCGCCGCCATGCCCTTGACCGGGTGGTTGAAATAACACTCCGCCTCGGGCAGCAACTCCTTCACGAGGGCGATCTCGTTCAATGATGCCGTGTCGAAATGCCGGATGCCGGCCCGCCACAGGGACTGGATCACCAGAGGGTGCGGATTGCATTTGACGGCATAGAGCACCCGGCCGGGAAAGCCCTTCAGGAAGACGTTGGCGCTGCGCGCCAGCCGGTCGGGATGAACGCAGAGGATCGGATAAGACGGGTGAAGCGTCTCGATCACCTGGTCGACACTGGTAAACCGCCTGTAGGCCATGCCTGCCCCCGAACGAAATGCGAGCGCCATTCTGGCCTCGCACCATGTCGGAAAAATGTCGCCTCCAAACGGACGATCCGCAACGGGCGCGGCTCGTCCAATCTGCCCCGAAAGGGAGGGCAGGATGACAGGCCAGAGTGAACTCGCGGGCAAGACCGCCCTCGTCACCGGCGCGAACCGGGGCATCGGCCTCGAGACCGCGCGCGGCCTCGCCGCCCGGGGCGCGGCGGTCGTCATCGCCTGCCGCGATGCGGCCCGCGCCAGCGAGACCGTCGCGACGCTGCGAGCCGAATGCCCGGACGCGGAGCACCGGGCCGTCCCCCTAGCGCTCGACGATCTCGCCAGTGTCGGGTCTTGCGTCGATGCGCTTTATGACAGCCTCGACGGGCTCGACATCCTCGTCTGCAACGCGGGTGTGTTCGGCATCGACCATGGCCATACGGCGCAGGGCTTCGAATGGCATTTCGGCGCCAATTGCCTTGGCCATTTCGCCCTCACCCTCGATCTGCTGCCGCTGCTCGCCCGTCGGCCGGGGGCGCGCGTGGTCACCGTGACCAGCGCCATGAACCGGCGCGGCAAGCTCGATTTCGACGATCTCGACTGGCGGCGCCGGCCCTATTCCAAGTGGCAAGCCTATGCCGATTCCAAGCTGGGCAATCTGTTGCTGGCGGAAGAATTGCAGCGCCGGCTGGATGGCGCTGGCATCCCCGTCCTCAGCCTGCTGTCGCACCCCGGCTATGCCGCGACCAACAGCGCCTGGGGCGGTCGCTCGATGAAGCCGACCTTCGCCGAGACGATCATGCTCGCCCTCGGCAATGCCCTGATGGCGCAAAGCCCGGCCATGGGTGCGGCCCCCAGCATTCTCGCCGCGACCGACCCGTCGGCCTCGGGCGGCGAGCTTTATGGCCCCAGCCGCCTCGGCGGGATGCGCGGCCCGCCAGCCCGGGCGGACAAGAAGCTGAAACCAGATCCGGCGACAGCCCTGCGCCTGTGGCAGACCGCCATGACGCTGACGGCGCGAAACGGGGACTTCCTCAAGCCGACCCCGATGTGATCAAGTCCGGGGGCCGACCGAGGATTCCCCCATGACCGCCATCGTAACCCTTGCCGACATCGAAGCCGCCGCCCGCGGTCTGGCCGGCCAGATCGTCGCGACCCCCTGTGCCGAGAGCCGCACCCTCGGCGCCATCGCGGGCGCCCGCCTGTTCCTCAAGTTCGAGAACCACCAGTTCACCGCCTCGTTCAAGGATCGCGGCGCCTGCCACAAGCTGCAAAGCCTGACCGAGGCCGAGCGGAAAGCCGGCGTCATCGCCATGTCGGCCGGCAATCATGCGCAGGGCGTCGCCTATCACGCCGCCCGCCTCGGCATTCCGGCGACCATCGTCATGCCGAAGCCGACGCCCTTCGTCAAAGTGCGCCAGACCCGGGACCATGGCGCCCGCGTCATCCTCGAAGGCGATCTGCTGGCTGATGCCTTTGCCGCGGCCCTGCGCGTCGCCGCCGAGGAAGGCCTGACCCTCGTTCATCCCTTCGACGATCCCCTGATCATCGCGGGGCAAGGCACGGCGGGGCTGGAGATGCTGGCGGCAGTGCCCGATCTCGACTGCATCGTCGTGCCCATCGGCGGTGGCGGGCTGATCGCCGGCATCGCCGTCGCCGCGAAGGCGATCAACCCGGCGGTCGAGGTGATCGGGGTCGAGGCCGCGCTCTACCCCTCCATGCACAACGCCCTCAAGGGCAAGGCCGAGGTCTGTGGCGGCATGACCATCGCCGAGGGTATCGCGGTCAAGGAAGCCGGGCGCCTGACCCGCGACATCTGCCGCGACCTCGTCACCGACGTGCTGCTGGTCACCGAATCCGAGCTGGAGCGGGCCATCGGCCTCCTCCTCGCCATCGAGAAGACGGTGGTCGAAGGCGCGGGCGCCGCCGGCCTCGCCGCCGTGCTCGCGAACCCCGCGCGATTCAAGGGCAAGAAGGTCGGCCTCGTCCTCTCGGGCGGCAATATCGACCCCCGGCTGCTGGGCGAGGTCATCCGCCGCAATCTGGTGCGCGAGGGGCGGATCGCCGGCCTCCGGGTGATGATTTCCGACAGCCCGGGCACCCTCGCCCGCATCGCCAGCCTGATCGGCGAAGGCGGCGGCAATATCCTCGAGGTCTCGCACCAGCGCCTGTTCCTCGACGTTCCGGTCAAGAACGCCGACCTCGATCTGGTGATCGAGACCCGCGACGCCGATCACCTCGCCGAAATCATCGCGCGCATCGAGGCCGCGGGCTTTCCCGTGCGCAAACTGGCGACGACGGCGGTCAGCCCCTGATCGCCAGTTGGCGAGAAAGTTCCTCTCTCGTCATGTTGTAATGCCGGCGATTCATGAAGCCGCATATTTTGAGCATGGGAAATTCGGCCAGAACAGCGATATCGCCATCGGTAATATTCGTGCTCTCCACGAAGTTCAACATCTCGACTTCAGGCAGCGCACGAAGCGGCTTGAGTGTGTCTATTGCACCCAGATTATTCAAATTGACCCTTTTCAATGCAGTGGAAAGCGCCAGTTCTTTCACCGATGAAATTCCCCTGACGGTATCCAGATTGATCGACTGTAACATCGCTAGGTACTGAACTCCGTCGAGCGAGGTCAAATGTCTGCAACCGGCCAAACGTAAGCTGCTCAAATTTTTCAAACCAGAAATGCCATTCAGATTTTCGAGTTTCGAATTTAATATGGCTATAGATTCAATCTGAGAAAGATCGGAAAAATACTCAAGGGATCGTCCATCATATCCATCAATGAAGAGTTCCACGATCTCGCGACAAACTGATAGCGATGTCATTTTTGAATGCCATTGCAGCGCACAATTTCTTAATTTTGGAAAATTCGAGAAATCGACCGGAGATTTTCCATAACTTATAATTTCCAGCTCTTCCAAATTGTGCAATTCATTGACAATCGAATAATCTTCAAGCCTCAATGCAATTATATTTAAAGAATAAATATCAAGAAATTCATTCAGGAACGAACAATCCGAACCGCGCCAACCTTTACCATCGTTGATTTCGATTTCAGAGACACCTTTTTTCTTCAAAATCGGCAGATATGATTCTCTCCATCGACCGGCAATTGAAACGGCACGGCCGAATTTTCCCTTCGAGAAAACGAGATCGCTTGACACGTTCACTCCCTTTTACCGCTCTCACCCGCCCTGGTTCTTCAGCACCACCAGCCAGTCCCGGCCCGTGCCGGGCAGGCCGGGCACCACACGGCCGGCGCTGTCGAGCGGGATGCGCGAGAGCGAGACCGCCTGCAGGACATTGCCGCCGATCGCCTCGATACAGCGGCCCGAGGGGCTGAAATTGCAGGCGGTGTAGCCGACGACGATGTCGCAATGCATCGGCCGCGTGCCTTGCAGGGCGAGGTCCTGCCAGGTGGCGGGGGGCGTGCCGCTCCGCGTCGCGCAGACGAGGTCGCCGGGCGCGGGCGGCGCCAGCGCGATGCCAAGGGCGCGGAAGGCGCGGGTGCCGGGCGCCGCCGTCATCGCATCGGAAACATAATCCCAATGGGTATCGCTGTAGCGGAAGCGGCTTTCCGGCAGGCCCGCCATATGGATCACCCAGGAGGTGAAGGCAGCCGACCACGGCTCGCCGAAGGGGCTGCCGCCGACCGACTGGCGCTTGAAGGCATCGTCGTCGATGCCGCCGTCGTCGGCGACGATGTCGGAGAAGCCGGCGCTTTTCGCCGCCTGCTCCCAGTAATTCCGGTAAGGCGGCACGGCGCACCAATATTCCGCCAGCATGGGGAAGCTTTCCCGCTCCTGTTCCCAGACCGCGGGGATGCGCCCGGGCAGGGTCAGGACGGTCGCGTCCGGCCTTATGTCGATGGTGCGGGCGCCCCATTTCTGCCATTCGCCCCGGGCGATACCGACCATGGCAGCGGCGAGGCCGCCGGGCGCGAGGGCGGGCTGGCGTCCGCTGCAGGCATAGGGCACCGGAATGCCACCGGCATCGACCGTCGCCGTCACGGTCCCCGGGCGCGCCGCCACCGGTGTCCGCCCCCTCGTCCTCGGCGCGCAGGCGCCGACGATCAACGCGGCGCACAGGATCGCGGCAATGGCGGCCATCGGTTTCATCTCATCCCCCCACCCGGAATGGCGGGAAGAATGCCCCGCTAAGAGGTTTGTTAACCACCATGGCCCAGAGTGCAACAACCACCTCGCTTCGCACAGGCCCGCCGCCCCATGCTGCTGATCATCGGATTCGTCGTCGTCCTCGTGTGCGTCATCGGCGGCTATGCCCTCGCCGGCGGTCACCTCGCGGTGCTGTGGCAGCCCTATGAATTCATGATCATCTTCGGCGCCGCCACCGGCGCCTATATCATCGGCAATCCCTCGACCGTCCTCAAGAAGACCGGCGGCGCCGTCGTCTCGGCGATCAAGGGGCCGCGCTACAACAAGGCCGCCTTCCTCGAGTTGCTGTCCCTGCTCTATTCTGTATTCAAACTGGCCAAGACCAAAGGGATGCTGGCCCTCGAACAGCATGTCGAGAATCCGCACGACAGCACCCTGTTCAACCAGTTCCCGATCTTCGCCAAGGATCACCACGCGGTGACCTTTCTGTGCGACTACCTGCGCCTGATGACCCTCGGCACCGAGAATTCCTACGAGATGGAGGCGTTGATCGACATCGAGCTGGAAACCCACGCGCAGGAAGAACACGAGGTTTCCCACGCCATCCAGAACATGGCCGACGGTATGCCCGCCCTCGGCATCGTCGCCGCCGTGCTGGGCGTCATCCATACCATGGGCGCCATTACCGAGCCGCCGGAAGTGCTCGGCCATCTGATCGGCGGCGCGCTGGTCGGCACCTTCGTCGGCGTCTGGACCTCCTACGGCTTCATCGCGCCGATCTCGAACGCGATCCGGTCCACGCATGATTCGGAGATGCGCTACCTCCATTGCATCAAGTCCGGGCTGCTTGCCCATCTTCAGGGCTATCCGCCGGCGGTCTCGGTCGAATTCGCCCGCAAGGCGCTGCAGACCCATTTCCGCCCGACCTTCTACGAGGTCGAGGAAGCGACCCAGAAACTTCAGCCGGTCTGATCCGCGATGGCCACCGACAACCAGCCGACGATCATCATCAAGCGCGTGAAGAAGGTCGCCGGGGGACACCACGGCGGCGCCTGGAAAGTCGCCTATGCCGACTTCGTGACGGCGATGATGGCGTTCTTCCTGCTGCTGTGGCTGCTGAACGCGACATCGGAAGCACAGAAGCAGGGTATCGCCGATTATTTCGACCCGGTCAGCGTTTCCGAGACCACGTCCGGCGCGGGCGGCGTCATGGGCGGCCAGACCATCGCGCAGGATGGCAACCGCAATTCGGGCGGCGTCACCGCCCTGATCACCCGGATCGAGCCGGACAGTCAGACCTCCGACCAGGAGGAAAACGACGACAGCCAGCCCGTGAGCGGCCTCGCCCAGCAGGACAATGCCGACCATAGCCACCAGCCCGCCGCCGGTGGTCCGGCCAGCTCGGCCATCGACGCGCCGGCCCCCGGCGATGCCAACGCAAGGACCGAGAACCCGCGCCCCGCAGACGCCCTTGGACAGCAGACGCCGCCGCCGGGCGTCACCGCCGCCGATGCCGACATGGCCGCCCGCAACGCCGCCCTCGCCCGGGCGGAGGCGCAGCGTTTCGCCGATACGGCGACCCAACTGCGCCAGGCCCTGCAGGAACAGCCGGAGTTGCAGGCCATCGCGTCGCAGGTCCTGCTTGAGGTCACGCGCGAAGGGCTGCGCATCCAGCTGGTCGATGGTCAGAGCAAGGCGATGTTCCAGTCCGGCTCGTCGCGCATGTCAGACGAGATGGTGATCCTGCTGCGCAAGATCGCCGGCATCATCGGCCGTCTGCCGAACCGCATCGCCATCGCCGGCCATACCGATTCCGCGCCCTATCGCAGCACCACGGGCTACACCAACTGGGAACTTTCGGCGGACCGCGCCAATTCCAGCCGCCGCGTGCTGACCGAGGCGGGCGTCGCGCCGTCGCGCATCTTCCAGGTCTCGGGCCGCGCGGCGTCGGAGCCCCTCAACCCCGACAATCCGCTCGACCCCGCCAACCGGCGCATCACCATCACCCTGCTGCGCGAAAGCCCGGTGCTGCCCCCGGGCATCGCCACCGTGCCGTCGGAGCCCTGATCAGGCCCCGGCGGCGGCTTTTTCCTCGTTCATCTGACGGCGGGCGGCGGCCGTGGCCTCGACCACGGTCCTGATCTCAGGGTGCTGGGCGATGAAACGGCGGAAGTCCCGCCGGTCCAAGGTGAAGAACTGGCAATAGTCGACCGCCGTCACATCGGCCGAGCGCGGCTCGCCCGACATCAGCGCCATCTCGCCGAAATGCTCGCCCGGGCCAAGGCGGATCTTGCGGCCCGCCACCGCGACTTCCACCTGACCGGCGGCGATGAAGAACACGGTATCCGCCCGATCGCCGCGCCGGATCAGCCGCGCCCCAGGATTGGCCGTGCGGTGACGGAAAGTATGCAGCAGATCCTGCATGCCCTGCGGGTCGAGACTGGCGAACATCGGGAAGCTCTCGGCCAACTCCCGCGCCTTCAGCACCCGTTCCGCATCGCGCGCCTCGGTCCGCAGATGGGCCTTCATCAACTCACGCTCGAGCGAGCGCAGGCGGGCGGCGCCCCGGACCTCCCCTTCCTCGGGCGCAAAGCGCCGGGTCAGCCAGTCCGAGCCCAGGAAGACGAGCGGATTGAGCGTGATCGAGAACAGCGCCCCCGCCAGGATCAGATCCCGCCCTTCCGGCGGCAACAGCCCCAGGGCGATGCCGAGCCCCGCGAGAATGAAAGAGAATTCGCCGATCTGCGCGAGGCTGGACGACACCGTCAGCGCCGTCCCCAGCGGATAGCCGAGCGCCAGCACCATGGCGGCGGCGATCAGCGACTTGCCCAGCATGATGATGGCGAGCACGACCAGCACCGACAGCGGATCGCGCAGCAGCACCATGGGATCGAACAACATGCCGACCGAGACGAAGAACAGGACGGAAAAGGCATCCTGCAGCGGCATGGATTCATGCGCCGCCTTCTGGCTGAAATCGGATTCGTTCAGCACGACACCGGCGAAAAAGGCGCCAAGCGCGAAGGAGACACCGAACAGCGCCGCCGAGCCGAAGGCGATGCCAAGGGCAATGGCCAGCACAGACAGGGTGAACAGCTCGCGCGAGCCGGTACGCGCGACCTGGGCCAGCAGCCAGGGCACCACGCGCGGGCCGAGCAGCAGCGCGATGGCGACAAAGGCCGCGACCTTGCCGAGGGTGAGACCGAGGTCGAGCCAGATCGACCCGGCCGCCGCCGCGCCATGCCCGGCATCGCCCCCCTGCCCGCCCAGCGCCTCGGCGAAGGCGGGCAGCAGCACGAGCGCGAGCACCATGGCGAGGTCCTCGACGATCAGCCAGCCGACGGCGATGCGCCCGTTCACGCCATTGACGGCGTTCCGCTCTTCCAACGCCTTCAAGAGGACGACGGTACTGGCGACCGACAGACAAAGACCGAAGACGATCCCGGCGCCGAGACTCCAGCCCCAGAGATAGGCGACGCCCACGCCCATCAGGGTGGCGACGCCGATCTGGCCGATGGCGCCCGGCAGGGCGATCCAGCGCACCGCCAGCAGGTCGGCGGCGGAGAAATGCAGGCCGACCCCGAACATCAGCAGGATGACGCCAATTTCCGCGAGCTGCGCCGCAAGACCCGCGTCGGCCACGAAACCGGGCGTGAAAGGCCCGACCGCGACCCCGGCGAGCAAATATCCGATCAGCGGCGGCATGCGCAGCCGGCTGGCGCAGAAACCGAAGATGAAAGCGATCACGAAACCGATGGCCACAGTTGCAATCAATGGTGTCTCATGTGGCATCGGTATCCTTTCCTGTCCTCGGCTCTCTTGCCCCGTTTTTCGGCGCACGCGATTGTTTCAATGATGACCGCTCGAATCAATGCTTGAAGGTGCCTCGGCATGACAATTGCAGTGCAGCAGGAGGATTTCGACGTCGGGGCGGCGCTCGACGCGCTCGGCGGGGCCGGAAAATCGGGCGCCATCGCCTCCTTCGTCGGTCTCGTCCGCGGCCAAGGCGACCGGCAGGATGTCGTCGCGCTCGAACTCGAACATTATCCGGGCATGACGGAACGCGCCCTCGCCGCCATCGAGGCGGAGGCGAGACGGCGCTTCGCCCTCGACGACTGCGTGATCATTCACCGGGTTGGCCGCCTGCCGCTGGGCGCGCGCATCGTTCTCGTCGCCACCGCCTCGCCGCACAGAGCCGACGCGCTCGACGCTTGCGCCTTCCTGATCGACTGGCTGAAGACCAGGGCGCCCTTCTGGAAACGCGAGATCACCGCTGACGGTGCCGGTGCCTGGGTCGAGGCCAAGGAAAGTGACGACAGGGCGACCGCGCGCTGGGGCGACGACAGGGGTTGACTTCCCTCGTTCGGAAAATCATTATTTTCCAAATCGGGAACCCGAGCTGTCCGGCGCTTGACTCGGCCGTCCGGCGGGCGTTCTCTCCCGCGCAACCGGCATTTGACCGTTTTTACGAATGCCGAGCGTCCAATATCTAATTTCCGGAAGCCCATCGTGTCCCAAGACACCCTGACCCACCTGCAGCGCCTAGAGGCCGAGAGCATCCACATCATGCGCGAGGTGGTGGCGGAGACCGAAAATCCGGTCATGCTCTATTCGATCGGCAAGGACAGCGCGGTAATGCTGCACCTGGCGCAGAAGGCCTTCTACCCGTCGAAGCCGCCCTTCCCGCTGCTCCATGTCGATACCACGTGGAAATTCCGGGAAATGATCGCTTTCCGCGACCAGATGGCGAAGACGCTGGGCATGGACCTCCTCGTCCATATCAACCAGGAAGGCGTCGACATGGGCATCAGCCCCTTCGTCCATGGCAGCGGCCTTCACACCGACATCATGAAGACCCAGGGGTTGAAGCAGGCGCTGGACAAATACGGCTTCGACGCGGCCTTCGGCGGCGCCCGGCGCGACGAGGAAAAGTCGCGCGCGAAGGAGAGGGTGTTCTCCTTCCGCTCGGCCCAGCATCGCTGGGACCCGAAGAACCAGCGGCCGGAACTCTGGCATCTCTACAACACGCGCAAGAACAAGGGCGAGTCGATCCGCGTCTTCCCGCTGTCGAACTGGACCGAGTTGGACATCTGGCAATATATCCACCTCGAGAAGATCCCCATCGTGCCGCTCTATTTCGCCGCCGAGCGGCCGGTCGTGGAGCGTGACGGCACGCTGATCATGGTCGACGACGAGCGGATGCCCCTCCACCCCGGCGAGACGCCGATGATGAAGAAGGTCCGCTTCCGCACCCTCGGCTGCTACCCGCTGACCGGCGCCATCGAGTCCGAGGCCGACACGCTGACCGACATCATTCAGGAAATGCTGCTGACGCGGACATCCGAGCGTCAGGGCCGCATGATCGACCACGACCAGTCCGCCTCGATGGAAAAGAAGAAGCAGGAAGGTTACTTCTGATGTCCCACATCTCCGACCTGATCGCGACCGACATCGACCAGTACCTGAAGGTCCACGAGAAGAAGTCGCTGCTGCGCTTCATCACCTGCGGCTCGGTCGACGACGGCAAGTCGACCCTGATCGGCCGCCTGCTCTATGACTCGAAGATGATCTTCGAGGACCAGATGACGGCCCTCGAAAGCGATTCCAAGAAAGTCGGCACGCAAGGCGGCGACATCGACTTCGCCCTTCTCGTCGACGGCCTCGCCGCCGAGCGGGAACAGGGCATCACCATCGACGTCGCCTACCGCTTCTTCTCGACCGAGAAGCGCAAGTTCATCGTCGCCGACACCCCGGGCCACGAACAGTATACCCGCAACATGATCACCGGCGCCTCGACCGCCGATGTCGCGGTGATCCTGATCGACGCCCGCAAGGGCGTGCTGACCCAGACCCGGCGCCATTCCTATCTCGTCTCGCTGATCGGCATCCGCAAGGTCGTGCTCGCCATCAACAAGATGGACCTCGTCGATTACGACAAGGCGGTGTTCGAGCGCATCCTCGAGGATTACAGGGCCTTCGCCGCCCGCATCGGCCTGACCGACATCACGGCCATTCCGCTGTCCGCGCTCAAGGGCGTGAACATGCTGGAAGAGGCGGCGGAAACGCCCTGGTATCACGGCCCCAGCCTGATGGGCTATCTCGAGACCGTCGACGTCGAGGACGCGGCGCGCCAGGCCCCCTTCCGCCTGCCCGTGCAATGGGTGAACCGGCCCAACCTCGATTTCCGGGGCTTCTCCGGCCAGATCGCCTCGGGCGAAATCCGTCCGGGCGATGCTATCCGCGTCCAGCCCTCGGGCAAGACCAGCACCGTCGCCCGCATCGTCACCCACGATGGCGACTTGCCCGTCGCCGTCGCCGGCCAGTCGGTCACCCTGACCCTCGCCGATGAAATCGACATCTCGCGCGGCGATGTCATCTCGCGCACCGACAGCCCGGCCCATGTCGCCGACCAGTTCGAGGCGACCCTCGTCTGGATGAGCGACGCGGCCATGCTGCCCGGCCGGCCCTATCTCCTCAAGATCGGCGCGACCACCGTTTCCGCCTCGGTGACCGAGCCGAAATACAAGGTGAACGTCAACACGCTGGAACATCTCGCGGCGAAGAAACTGGACCTGAACGAGATCGGCATCGTCAATGTCGCGACCGACCGGCCCATCGCCTTCGATCCCTACGCCGAGAACCACGATACCGGCGGTTTCGTCATGATCGACCGGATCAGCAATGCGACGGTTGGCGCCGGGATGCTGCATTTCGCCCTGCGCCGGTCCGAGAACGTGCATTGGCAGGCGGTCGACGTCGCCAAGGACCAGCGCGCCGAACTCAAGGGCCAGAAGCCGGCGATCCTGTGGTTCACCGGCCTTTCCGGCGCCGGCAAGTCCACGATCGCCAACATGGTCGAGAAGAAGCTCTATGCCCTCGGCCGGCATACCTATCTGCTCGACGGCGACAATGTCCGCCATGGCCTGAACAAGGACCTCGGCTTCACCGATGCCGACCGGGTGGAAAATATCCGCCGCGTCGCGGAAGTCTCGAAGCTGATGGTCGATGCCGGGCTGATCGTCATGGTCTCCTTCATCTCGCCCTTCCGGTCGGAGCGGCGCATGGCGCGGGAGCTGGTGAAGCAGGGCGAATTCTTCGAGGTCTTCGTCGACACGCCGCTGGCGGTCGCCGAGGAGCGCGACGTGAAGGGTCTCTACAAGAAGGCCCGGCGCGGCGAGATCAAGAATTTCACCGGCATCGACAGCCCCTACGAGGCGCCGGAACACGCCGAAATCCACCTCGCCGCGGCCGACCTCTCGGTCGAGGCGGCGGCGGACCAGATCATCGGGCGCCTGCGCGAAGCCGGCGTGATCTGACCCACACCCTCGTCACCCCGGCGAAAGCCGGGGTCTCCCTCCGGGGAAGCGCCTTTATTGGCCCAAGATGCCGGCCTTCGCCGGCATGACGACCAGGGGAAACGCCGCCTCAGTCAGGCCAATGCCGCCGCCATCCGTTCAAGGTAGGCGGCAAGCGGCGCGAGGCCGGCGGCGTGACGCTTCAGCGGATTGTCGATCGGCGGATCGAGAATGCTGGAGAGGAAGGCATAGAGCGTGGCATCGACCGCCGTCGGGCGCCCGGCGACGGCAAAACCGTCTGCCGTGATCGCGCCCGCGATGGCATCGAGATCGGCAATGCCGAGGGCATAGATGTCGGCCGGCGCGTGACGCCCGTAACCCTGCGCCTTTAGGGTCTTTCCGATGCCGCGCCGGATCAGGTGCGGCACGGTATGGCGGATGCCGGGCGGCATCGCGCCAAAGAAGGCGGGGCGCGCCGCCGACCAGCCCGCCTCGTCGATCCAGCGCGCGTACAGCAGCACGAAATAGAGGCTTTCCTCGATGGTCCGGCGCAGCAGATGCGCCCGGGCCCGCTGCGTCTCGTCCAGCCCGGCGTCGAGGTCGATGCCATGGACGGACTTCATGTGGGCGATGATCGTCGCGCTGTCGGCGATGCGCGTGCCCTGATCGGTGATGAAGGGGAGTTTGCCCTTGGGGGCGAGGAAGGGCAGCGTTTCCACCGCCCTGTAGTCCACCCTGGCGAGGCGGAAAAAGGTTTCGAGCTTCAGGCAGAACGGGCTGGGGTTGATGCCCCAGGCCGGCGGAAACTGATGCAGGTCGATCATGGCCCACCTCCCCTGTCGCCGGCATGGTGCCACGACAGGGGAGACGGTGTCATGACGTTGTCAGCCGCGCGCCCGCTGCGGCCGGCGCTCGCCCTGCGGGCGGCCGGCGCCCGGGCGGGCCTGCTTCTGGCCCTGAGGCTGGCCCTGGGGACGACCGCCGCCGGGACGCTGACCCCGGTTCTGCTGCGGACGGCGCTGCTGCTGGGCCGGCGCGGCCTCAGCCGGGGCATTCGGATTGGCCCGGCGGTCGATGACCGGCAGCTTCTGGCGCGTCACCTTCTCGATATCGCGAAGATAGGGAACTTCGTCCCGGTCGCAGAAGGAAATGGCGACACCTTCATTGCCGGCGCGCGCGGTGCGGCCGATGCGGTGGACATATTGCTCCGGCACATTCGGCAGCTCGAAATTGACGACATGGGAAATGCCGTCGATGTCGATGCCGCGCGCCGCGATGTCGGTCGCGACGAGGACGCGGACCTTGCCCGACTTGAAGCCGTCGAGGGCACGCTCGCGCTGGCCCTGGCTCTTGTTGCCATGGATCGCGGCGGCCGACATGCCGTAGGTTTCCAGATGTTCCGCCACCTTGTCCGCGCCGCGCTTGGTGCGGGTGAAGACGATGGGACGGGTGACGTCCTTGCCCGAGAGGACTTCGAGCAGAAGGCCGCGCTTGCCGCCGCCTTCGATCAGATAGACCTGCTGGGTCACGCGCTCGGCGGTGGTGGCGACCGGGGTCACCTCGACCTTCACCGGATCGCGCAGCATCTCGCCCGCGAGGGTAGCGATTTCCTTCGGCATGGTGGCCGAGAAGAACAGGCTCTGCCGGCGCATGGCGAGCTTGCTGATGATCTTGCGGATCGGCACGACGAAGCCGAGGTCGAGCATGTGATCGGCCTCGTCCAGCACCACGACCTCGGTATGGTCGAGGCGGCAGTGACCGCTCTCGACATGGTCGAGCAGACGGCCCGGGGTCGCGACCAGCACGTCCAGCCCGCGCGACAGGGCGCGGATCTGCCCGCCGTGCGGCACGCCGCCGACGACGACGGCGACGCTGATCTTGGCGAAGCGGCCATAGGCGCGGAAGCTGTCGGCGATCTGCGCCGCGAGTTCGCGCGTCGGCGCCATCACGAGAACGCGGGCGGTCTTCGGCTGCAGGCGCACCGGATTGGCCAGCAGGCGGTTCAGGATGGGCAGGGCGAAGGCCGCGGTCTTGCCGGTGCCGGTCTGGGCGATACCCAGGATATCCCGCCCTTCGAGCAGCGCAGGAATGGCGCGCGCCTGAATCGGGGTCGGGGTCTCGTAACCCTCTTCCTTGAGGGCGCGGAGGAGAGGCTCGGCCAGGCCGAGGTCCGTAAATTGAGTCACAGACACACTTTCATGTGAAGCCGGCCGCGCCCCGCGCCCCTGTGGCGCCGGACACGAATGTCGGCAGGTCCTGACAACGGCCCCGCGTGCCTGGGCCATCGACGTATGGGGGAAGATCGCTGCGCTCAACAGGATGGACCGAGGAGGTCCCTTACGCGGCTGGAGCGCCTGATGCCGGTTCATCCGACCAGGGATTTATCGCAGATGCGAAAGGTGAAGTCAAACGGCGCGAAGCCCGCGCTTGGAAGCCATGCGCGAATCGCCCAAAGTCGCGGCCCCGGCAACACGGATCGACACGATGGCCCGCCCGCGCATTTCCGTCTTCATCGCCACCAGCCTCGACGGTTTCATCGCGACCGAGGCGGGCGGTATCGAATGGCTGTCCACGGTCGAGGATGAACATGGCGAGGATTACGGCTATGGCGAATTCATCGCCGATGTCGATGCCCTCGTCATGGGGCGGAAGACCTATGACATGGTGGCGGGCTTCGATCCCTGGCCTTTCGAGGGCAAGCGCGTCGTCGTGCTGTCGCACCGCGATCTCGGCCCCGCGCCCGACGGGGTAGAGCGTTACGAGGGCCCCCTCGCCCTTCTCGTCGCGCGGCTCGGCGACGAGGGCACGCGTCGGATCTATCTCGACGGCGGCGAAGCGATCCGCCAGGGCCTCGCCGAGGACATGGTCGACGACATGACCCTGTCGCGCGTGCCGGTCATGCTGGGCAAGGGCAGGCCGCTGTTCGGCCCCGACGTGCCCTATGGTCGCTGGCAGCTGCTGGGCAGCCGGCATTACCCGACCGGCCTCGTCCAGGCGACCTATCGCCGGCTGGACTAGAGCATCGGCGGAATGAGCATCATTCCGCCGATGCTCCACCTTTTGATTTGACGCATCTTCGGACGGCGAACCGGATTCCACTTCGCCTGAAGATGCTACAAGCCGCCCGGCCGGTCAGTGGCTGTGCCCGCACAGGGAATGGTCCGACAGCACTTCGATCACCTTGCAGTCGGCGATGCGGCCGCCGTGGTCGCGGTGTTCGGCCAGCATCCGCTTCAATTCCTTTTCGAGGGCGCGCAGGCGCTTGATCCGGTCTTCCACCTCGTCGAGGTGGCGGCGGGCGATGCCGTCGGCGTCATCGCAGGGCAGATCCGGATGGTCGGACAGTTTCAGCAGCTCGCGGATGGCGTCGATGGAGAAGCCGAGATCGCGGGCATGGCGGATGAAGGCGAGGCGGCGCAGGCTGCTCTCGCCATAGACCCGCTGGTTGCCGAGGCTGCGGGTGGGCGCCGGCAAGAGACCGATCTCCTCGTAATAGCGGATGGTCTGCACCTTCGTGTCGGTCCGCTTTGCCAGATCGCCGATGGCGAGGTCCCGGATTTCCGCCATTTTCGTCATCGCGATTTTCCTCTTGTAGCTCTAGTGGCTTTAGGTTCCATGGTCATGTCCACTAGATGTGAAGGATTGACGTCATGGACAAGGGCCTCGCTCGACATCGTTTGAAAGTCGAGGGCATGGATTGCGCGAGCTGCGCGATCAAGATCGAAAACGCACTGAAGCGGCTGCCCGGTGTCGGCGAGGTGAATGTCAGCGTGACTGGCGGCACCGTGACCGTGACCGAGGATGGCGCGCCCCCCTCCCTGCCCGACATGCAGGCGGCGATTCGTCGTCTCGGCTTCCAGGTGATCGAGGGCGACGCCCACGACCATGGCAGCAGCGGCCACAAGCACGAGCAGCACGATGGCCACGATCATGACCATGACCACGACCACGACCACGATCATCACGACCATGACGATCCGGCCGATGCCGGCAAGCCCTGGTGGCGCACGGGCAAGGGCCGACTGGTCATCGGGGCCGGCGTCCTGCTGGCCGCGGCCATGCTGGTCGACCAGTTCGCCCCCGCTTTCGGTCGCTATGCCTTCGGTGCCGCGACGGTCCTCGCGCTGATTCCGGTGGCGCGGCGGGCCTTCGCGGCCGCGACCTCCGGCTCGATCTTCACCATCGAGATGCTGATGACCATCGCCGCCCTTGGCGCTCTCGCCATCGACGCGGGCGAGGAAGCGGCGGTCGTCGTCTTCCTCTTCGCCGTCGGCGAGGTGCTGGAAGGCTTTGCCGCCGCGAAGGCCCGGCAGTCGATTTCCGCGCTGGCCGAACTCTCGCCCAAGACCGCGCTCCGCATCGAAGGAGAGGCCACGCGCGAAGTGCCGGCCTCGGAGCTGCGCCCGGGCGACCTGGTCCTGGTCCGACCCGGCGACCGTATCCCGTCCGACGGCGCCGTGGTCGACGGCATGTCGGAGGTCGACGAATCGCCGGTGAATGGCGAATCCGTGCCCCGCGCCAAGGCGCCCGGCGATCCGGTTTTCGCCGGTTCGATCAACGGCGGTGCCGTGCTGCGGGTCCGCATCGAGCGGGACGCCAGCGACAATACGATCGCCCGCATCATCCGCCTGGTCGAGGAAGCGCAGGAAGCCCGCGCCCCGGTCGCCCGTTTCATCGACCGTTTCGCCCGCATCTACATGCCGGCCGTGGTCGGCATTGCCCTTCTCGTCGCCGTGGTGCCGCCGCTGGCGCTCGGGCAGGACTGGGGCACCTGGGTCTACCGCGCCCTTGCCCTGCTGCTGATCGCCTGCCCCTGCGCCCTCGTCATCTCGACCCCGGCCGCCATCGCCGCCGGCCTGTCGGCGGGCGCGCGGCGCGGCTTGCTGATCAAGGGCGGCGGCGTGCTTGAAGCCCTCGGCAAGCTGAAGACCATCGCCTTCGACAAGACCGGCACGCTGACCGCGGGCAAGCCCGTGGTCACCGACGTCGTCCCCCTCGCCGCCGGGAAGGAGGAAGTGCTAAGCCTCGCCGCCGCGCTGGAGGTCGGGTCGAGTCATCCCCTCGCCCTCGCCATCCTCGGCGCGGCGGGAACAGGCGCCCTGCCGCCCGCGAGCGATGTCGCGGCCCTGCCCGGCAAGGGCGTGACCGGCACGGTCGGCGGCCGCGCCCTCTTCCTCGGCCAGCCGCGCGCGGCGGCGGAACGGGCGCCCGCCCTCGACCCCGCCGTGACCGCGGCGCTGGAGGCCGAGGGCAAGACCGTGGCCGTTCTCGTCGAAGGGGGTGTCGCCCTCGGCCTGATCGCGCTCCGCGACGAAGCCCGCGCCGATGCCCGCGAAGGCCTCGCCCGGCTGAAGGCCATGGGCATTTCCGGCGTCATGCTGACCGGCGACAACCGGCGCACCGCCGACGCCATCGCCGGCGCGCTCGGCATCACGGCCCATGCCGAACTGATGCCCGAGGACAAGGCCCGCATCGTGCGCGAACTGGGCGCCAATGGCTCGGGCCCCGTCGGCAAGGTCGGCGACGGCATCAACGATGCCCCCGCCCTCGCCGCCGCCAGCGTCGGCATCGCCATGGGCGGGGGCACCGATGTCGCGCTCGAAGCCGCCGATGCCGCGCTGCTGCACAACCGGGTGGGCGGTGTCGCCGATCTGGTCGCCCTGTCGCGCGCGACCCTGCGCAATGTCCACGCCAATGTCGCCATCGCGCTGGGGGCGAAAGCGATCTTCCTGGTCACCACCGTCCTTGGCCTCACCGGCATGTGGATCGCGGTGATGGCGGATACCGGGGCGACGGTGGTCGTTACCCTGAACGCGCTACGCCTGCTGCGCTTCCGCTTCCCTCAGTCCTCGTAAAGCTCGAGGGGCAGATCGTCCGGGTCGGCGAAGAAGGTGAAACGCCTTCCCGTGTATTCGTCGACCCGGACCGGCTCGACCGCGATGCCGGCCGCGGTCAGCCGTTCGATCACCGGCTCGAGGCTCTCGACCGCGAAGGCGAGGTGGCGCAGGCCCTGCGCTTCCGGCCGGCTGGGCCGCGCGGGGGCGCCCGGGAAGGAGAACAGCTCGATCATGGCGTGACGGCCGACGGCGAGATCGCATTTCCACGAACGCCTCGCCTCGCGCCAGACCTCGCGGATCACCGGCAGGCCCAGCACCTCGGTATAGAAATGGCGGGAGCGGGCGTAATCGCCGCAGATGATCGCGACATGATGCAGCCGGTCGAGCATGAAGCCCCCTGTTGTTCACCGCCGCATGGTATAGGCTCGCCCCCCTGTTGCAATGGCGGGCGAGGCGTCATGTCCTTCGATCTTTCCGGCGGCATCGCCCTCGTCACCGGGGCGGGCCGCGGCCTCGGGCGGGAAATCGCCCTCGCCCTCGGCCGGGCCGGGGCCCTCGTCCTCGTGCACGGCCGCCGGATCGAGGCTTTGGCCGAAACCGTCGCCGCCATCGCGGCGGATGGTGGCAGGGCCGCCGCCCTCGCCTTCGATCTCGGCGACGAGGCTTCGGTCATGGCCGCCCTCGATGACGCCGCCCGCCGCTTCGGCCCCGTCACCATCCTCGTCAACAATGCGGGCGCGCGGGATCGTCGCCCCCTCGCCGAGCTGGACCGGGGCGCCGTGCGTGCCCTTCTCGAAATCGACCTGGTCGCGCCTTTCGACCTGTGCCGCCGCGTCGCCGCCGCCATGATGCCGGGCGGGCGCATCGTCAACGTGACCTCGATCGCGGGGCCGATCGCCCGGGGCGGCGACGCCGCCTATACCGCCGCCAAGGGCGGGCTCGACGCGCTGACCCGCGCCCTCGCCGCCGAACTCGGCCCGCGCGGCATCACGGTGAACGCCGTCGCGCCCGGCTATTTCGCCACCGAGGCCAACAAGGCCATGGTCGAGGACGCGGCGGTCGGCGACTGGCTGGCGCGGCGCACCTCGCTCGGCCGCTGGGGCCAGCCGGCGGAGGTCGCGGGGGCCGTGGTCTTCCTCGCCTCGCCCGCCGCCTCCTATATCACCGGGCAGACACTGGCGGTCGACGGCGGCTATCTGTCCCATTTCTGAGCGACACGCCCACTTCCGAACGACTCGAAAGTGCATGGCAGCCATGGCCGACGGGGGGCTTCGATAGCGCCGCGCGGCACGGCATAAGAATGGCTCGACCCGCAGCCGCCAGGGACATGATGCCAGCGCAGGAGCGTGACCCCGCCGGAAAGCCCGGCTTTCGCACCATCGCCCTGATCATCGCGACCGCGATGTTCATGGAGCAGTTGGACATCACCATCCTCGCCACCGCCTTGCCCGCCATGGCGCGGGATTTCGGCACTTCGGCGGCGAACCTCAGCCTCGCCATGACATCCTATCTGCTGTCGCTGGCGATCTTCATTCCCGCCTCGGGCCGCGTCGCCGACCGTTTCGGCGCGCTGACCGTGTTTCGCGCCGCCATCCTTGTCTTCATGGCCGGTTCGGCCCTCTGTTCCCTCGCCGGCAGCCTGTCGGAAATCGTCGCCGCCCGCCTGCTGCAGGGCCTGGGCGGGGCCATGATGATGCCCGTGGGCCGGTTGATCCTGCTGCGCGCCGTTGACAAGCAGCACATGGTCGCCGCCACCGCCTGGCTGCTGGTGCCGGCCCTGATCGGGCCGATCATCGGGCCGCCGCTGGGTGGCTTCATCGTCACCTGGGCGGACTGGCGCTGGATTTTCTACATCAACATTCCGATCGGCCTCGCCGGGCTCGTGCTGTCTTCGATCTATTTCGAGAACACAAGGGAGCCGGCACCCCCCGGCAGCCGCTTCGACGGTTTCGGCATGATCCTGTCCGGCCTTGCCCTCGGCAGTCTGTTCTTCGGCGCCGAACTCGCCAGCCGCGAGGGTGAGGGGCGGATCGCCATCGGCCTCGTCGCCGCCGGCCTTGTCTTCGGCGCGGCCTACCTGCGCCATGCCCGGCGCCACCCGTCGCCCATTCTCGACGTCTCGCTGATGCGCATCCCGACCTTTCGCCTGTCGATGATCGCCGGCTCGCTGACAAGGGTGACGCAGGGCGCCCATCCCTTCCTGCTGCCGCTGATGTTCCAGCTTTCCTTCGGGCTGAACCCGGCGCAATCCGGCTCGCTCGTGCTGGCGACGGCGGTCGGCGCCATGACCATGAAGGCTTTCGCGCCGCGCCTGTTGCGCGCCTTCGGCTTTCGCGCCTGCCTGATGGCGAACGGCGTGCTGTGCAGCCTGCTTTACGGCATCTGCGCCTTCTTCGACGCGACCTGGCCCCACGCAGCGATCTTCGCCGTGCTCGTGGCCAGCGGCTTTTCCATGTCGCTGCAGTTCACGGCGCTGAACACCGTCGCCTATGACGAGATCGCGCCGCCGCGCATGAGCGCGGCCACCGGCTTCTACACGACCTTCCAGCAATTGATGCTGTCCGCCGGCGTCTGCATCGCCGCCAGCGTGCTGCATGTCGGCATGGCGCTGGGTGGACGGGACACGCCGGTCCTCGGCGATTTCCGGGCCGCCTTCCTGGTGGTCACCGGCCTTTCCCTGCTGTCGATCCTGTGGAACGCCCGCCTCGCCCCCGACGCCGGCAACGAAATCAGCGGCCACCACCTGCGCGACCGCTGAAGACCAACGCCACCGGCGTCAGCTGGATACGGCCCCACTACGCCCGGCGCGCTACCGGTCCGTCTGCCCGCCCTGGAAATGAAATTCAGGCCACCCGTCGGCGTCACCTCGGCGGGCGATCGCAGCCGTCCAGAAAATCACGGGTAAAGGGGCTGAACGCGAACGCAAGAGCCCAAGGCCAGGTCACCACCATAAGGTTCAGCAGGATGACCGCGTTGTGGCCAAGAACACGGCGCTGACCGGCGATAATCGACGGCAGGAAGAAGCCGATGGCGATGAGAATGCCCAGGACGCTTTCCATGTCCCCTATTTCGTCAGGACTCGCCGGAATTGCAAGGGGGACACAGGGGTCACCCAAGCCGGCAGGTCATTGTCGACGTTGACACCGGTGGAGAACTTCCCCAGTTTGACGGCGGAGGCCGGCGCCGGGCCGGGATGTTCCACTGCGGCGACCATGGCGTCGGATGTCACCCCATTAGTGACGGCGCCGGCCTCTTCCACTTCCGTCAGCCGATGATTTTAGATGCGACACCCGGTCCGGGCGTCCTTGACCATGAGCTTGACGCGCAACAGCCGCATTCCGGGGCTGGCCGAACAACGCGCGCTCTTCGCGAAAGCGAGGAAGGCGTTGCCTGAAGATATCCGAAGGATCTACGAAGTCTTGGCGAGCGCCGATGGCCAGAGCGGCGCCTTGTCGGACGCGAGGAATTCCAGCGCCTCCGCATCCGACACTCTCCGCCCTTCAAAGGTCAGCGCGGCAGAAGATATCTCGGACCAGACGCGCCGGTCGTCGCTCCAGACGAACAGCCTGTCGTCGTCATCGAGCACGGCGACGCGGGTATCGAGCTCGAAAAACTTGGGCATTGGCACCACCTTTGATCCAGACCCAGACGCTTCGCCCCTCGATGGCAATCTGCGCCTGTCCGACCCTCGCGCCGCCGCCGGCCCCCCGGCTCCCCGCACGCGGGGATCGACCTCGATGTTGACACCGGCGAAGAGCTTCCCCAAAATGACGGTGGAGGCCGGCGACGGGCCGAGACGGGCCGCACCATCCGCGGTGGTTGCTCCCCCCTCATTAGTGACGGCGCCGGTCTCTTCCAACCCCATCAGACGACAATCCCAAAGCCGGCGCCCGGTCACGGTTCATCGGCTTTCAGCTTTTCGCGCCATGGCCGTGCCACGAATGCGAGGGGCGTGTAAGCGCGATGGATGCCATCGCGCAAGTCGGACCTTCTAGACGGCCAGGGGCTGTTGTCGGTGTGGTGGGCCCGGCAGGACTCGAACCTGCAACCAGACCGTTATGAGCGGCCGGCTCTAACCATTGAGCTACAGGCCCCACCGTCGCTTCCCGCGCGTTTCGCGGGAAGCGAGGTTTAGCAGGCTCGCGCGGTGCTGCCAACAGGCTGGCGGCGGGTCAGGCCACGCGGTTGAATTCGCCGGTCGCCTTGTCCAGCCATTCGAGGCGGCCATCGAAGACGCGGAAACGCGCGCCCTGCAGGCTCAAGCGGCCTTCGCCGACGGCGTTGGCGACGAAGGGGAAGGTCATCAGGCGGTCGAGCGACAGTTTGATCGCCTCACGCTCGAGCATGTCCTTCGATTCGGGGGCGAAACGGTCGATGTCGCCGAGCCGCTCCAGCGCGGGGGCGATCAGGCCGATCCAGTCGTCGAGATATTCGAAATCGTCGAGCGGCATGCCCTTGAGGGCAGCGCCGACGCCGCCGCAGTCGCCATGGCCAAGGACGAGGACCATGCCGACCTTCAGCACGCGGACGGCGAATTCGAGCGCGGCCGAGGTGCCGTGCAGGCCCTCGCCCTTCTCGGCCGGCGGCACCAGATTGGCGACGTTGCGCACGACGAACATCTCGCCCGGCTGGGCGTCGAAGATCACCGCGGGGTCGACCCGGCTGTCGGAACAGGCGATCACCAGCGTGGGCGGCTTCTGGCCCTTGGAGAGTTCCTTGTAGAGATCACGATACTCGGGCCAATGGCCGCCACGAAACCGACGATACCCCTCGATCAGCCGCTCCACCGCGTCCTCCTGAACCTGGTTCACAAACGGCGCGACCATGACGCGGTGCAGCAGGCCTGTCCACCCTCCAATGATCGAGCCTCGGGATTTCGGGCATGACAAACCCCCGGCAACGGCGCGCGGCCGTCACCGGGGGTTGTTCAGACGCGGCTCAATTGTCGAGGAAGCTGCGCAGCTTGCGGCTGCGGCTCGGGTGCTTGAGCTTGCGCAGGGCCTTGGCCTCGATCTGGCGGATACGCTCGCGCGTGACCGAGAACTGCTGGCCGACTTCCTCGAGGGTGTGGTCGGTGTTCATGCCGATGCCGAAACGCATCCGCAGCACGCGCTCCTCGCGGGGGGTCAGGCTGGCGAGAACCCGCGTGGTCGTCTCGCGCAGGTTCGACTGGATGGCGGCATCGAGCGGCAGGACGGCATTCTTGTCCTCGATGAAGTCGCCGAGGTGGCTGTCTTCCTCGTCGCCGATCGGGGTTTCGAGCGAAATCGGCTCCTTGGCGATCTTCAGGACCTTGCGCACCTTTTCCAGCGGCATCCCGAGCTTTTCCGCCAGTTCCTCCGGCGTCGGCTCGCGGCCGATCTCGTGCAGCATCTGGCGCGAGGTCCGCACCAGCTTGTTGATCGTCTCGATCATGTGCACCGGGATGCGGATCGTGCGGGCCTGGTCGGCGATCGACCGGGTGATCGCCTGACGAATCCACCAGGTGGCATAGGTCGAGAACTTGTAGCCACGGCGATACTCGAACTTGTCGACCGCCTTCATCAGGCCGATGTTGCCTTCCTGGATGAGGTCGAGGAACTGCAACCCGCGGTTGGTGTATTTCTTGGCGATGGAGATGACGAGACGCAGGTTCGCCTCGACCATTTCCTTCTTGGCCTGACGGGCCTCGCGCTCGCCCTTCTGCACCGTCGTCACGATGCGGCGGAACTCGGGGATGGTCAGGCCGGCCTCGGTCGCGACGCCGGCGATCGACCCGCGCAGCTTCTCGATCTCCTCGGCTTCCTGGCGCGCGAAATCCTTCCAGCCGCGGCCCGGCAGGTTGCCGACCTTGCCCAGCCAGTCGGGAATGATCTCGTGCGTGATGTAATGCTCGAGGAAGCTCTCGCGGCTGACCTTGTATTTCTCGGCGAGACGCAGCAGCCGGCCTTCGAGGCCGATCAGGCGGCGGTTCATGCCATAGAGCTGGTCGACCAGCGCCTCGATCCGGCCGTTGTTCAGGTGGATCGACTGCATCAGCTCGACGAGTTCGACCTTCAGCTTCTGGAAACGCTTCTCGGCATTGGCGGCCTGGCTGTCCTCGGGCGCGCCCATGGCGACGGCGAGGCGGCTCTCCTGCAGCTTGGCGTATTTCTTGTGGGCGACAGCGATCTTGTCGAAAATCTCGAGCACGACGGGCTGGAGCGCCTGCTCCATCGCGGCGAGCGAGATGCCGCCCTCCTCGTCCTCGTCGTCCTCGCCCGGCGGGGGAATGTCCTCGGCGCCCGCTTCGGCCTCGGCCTCGTCGCCGCCTTCCGCCGCTTCGGCCGCACCCGGCAGATCCTCGCCCTCGGCCCCGGGGCCGGCGCCATAGGTCGCGTCGAGGTCGATCACGTCACGCAGCAGAACCTTGCCGGCGAGCAATTCATCGCGCCAGCCGATCATGGCCTGGAAGGTCAGCGGGCTTTCGCACAGCCCGTCGATCATGGTCTCGCGGCCGGCCTCGATCCGCTTGGCGATGGCGATTTCGCCCTCGCGCGAGAGCAGCTCGACCGAGCCCATCTCGCGCAGATACATGCGCACCGGGTCGTCGGTGCGATCCAGTTCCTCGGCGCCGGAGGTCTGGAAGCCCTGGGCCTCGCCGTCCTCTTCCTCCTTGCCGGCGGCGCGTTCCGGGTCTTCCTGCTCTTCCCCGTCGACGACGTTCACGCCCATTTCCGACAGCATGGCCATGATGTCTTCGATCTGTTCCGAAGACACCTGTTCCTGCGGCAGGACGGCGTTGATCTCGTCATAGGTGACGTAGCCGCGCTCCTTGGCGCGGGCGATCATGCGCTTGACCGCCTGACCCGCGGTATCGAGCAGCGGGCCGTCCGCGCCTTCTTCGCGGGCTTCCTCGTTGCCGGTCGCTTCTGCGTTCTTGCTCGCCATGTAATCAGCCCCTTGGCCTTGCGCCCCGCCGCCAGCGGACGCCGCCGTCAACTCATGCCGAAAAGCCGCTATCGACCCCGGCCGCCTGGACCTGGGACTCGATGCGGTTCAGTTCTTCCTTGATCGCCTGGACCCGCCGGATGCCGGCATCGGTCGGCGAAGCCTCGTAACTCGCCTGCGCCTCGCTCAGCTCCGCCTTCAATCCCGTTTGTCTGCGGTGAAGCGCCAAGACATGCCGCCAGCCTTCCTCGACCAGATCAATGGTCATATCGCTTCGGGCAATGCCGTGCAGCCCGAGGAAACGATCGTCTTCGAGGTGGGCAAACGTCTCGGCCAATCCCACATCCGCTAAGTGGCCTTTGACCTTGTCGCTGTCAAGGCCGGGCACGTTAAAAGACATGCTTAAAAGGGCGGAACGCAGCCTGTCAAGAGGCGGCGAATCAATCTCGAGGCGAACCAGCTCGTCGTCGACCCGCGGCAACAGCCGGGGATGCCGGACGAGACAGAGGAGGAGCAGCCTGGTCGTGGCATCCGCACCGCTGTCCTGCCCCTGACCGAGGCGAGAGGCCCGCAAAAAGTTGCTCGCGCCGGGCGGAACCAGCGGGAAACGGCCCCCGGAGCCGCCGCGCCCGCCAAAGCCGCCGCGCGGATCCCGTTGCGGGGCTTGCCGGCGCGGGCGCAATTCGTCCATCAGGCCGCGCAGGCGGCCGCGCAATTCATCCTTGTAATAGGCCTGCACCCGGCCATCGCCGATCTCGCGCAGGACCTGACCGATTCGCGTCTCGAAGGCGGCGCGGCGCTCCGGTGTCGAGAAATCCGCCGCCGCCTTTTCCCGCTGCCACAGGTAATCGACGAGCGGCACCGCCCGGTCGAGGGCGGCGCGCATCGCCGGGGCGCCGTCGCGGCGGATCAGCTCGTCCGGGTCGAGGTTGTCGGGCAGGGTGAGGAAGCGCAGGGAATGCCCGGGCTTCAGCAGGGGCAAGGCACGGTCGAGGGCGCGGCTGGCCGCGCGCTGGCCGGCCTTGTCACCATCGAAACACAAGGTGGGTTCGGGCGCGAGGCGCCACAGGGCTTCGATCTGGCCTTCGGTCAGGGCCGTGCCAAGAGGGGCGACAGCTTCCGCGATGCCGGCCTGATCGAGGGCGATCACATCCATATAGCCTTCGCAGACGATGACGCGGCCGGCCTTCAGCGCGGCTTCCCGGGCGAGGTTCAGGTTGAACAGCGTGTCGCCCTTGTGAAACAGCGGCGTCTCGGGCGAGTTCAGATATTTCGGCTCGCCGTCGCCCATGGTGCGGGCGCCAAAGGCGATGACCCGTCCCCGCGCGTCGCGGATCGGGAAAGTCACCCGATCGCGGAAATAGTCGTAGGGGCTGCGACCGTCGTCGGGCTTCCGCACCAGCCCGGCCTCGACGAGGAGGGCTGGCGGAAAGCCGCGGGCGACCAGCGCGTCCATCAGGGCGGTATGCCCGCCCGGGGCATAGCCGAGGCGAAAGCGCGCGATGGTCTCGCGGGTCAGGCCCCGCCTTGCGAAATACTCCCGGGCGGCGCCCCCCGCCCCGGTCTGCAATTGCGCTTCGTACCAGGTGCAGGCGGCCTCCAGCGCGTCCTGCAGGGTCTGGCGCTTCTCGGCCTGCTGCTTCGCTTCGGGGTTGGGCGCCGGCAGGGCGACACCGGCTTCCGCCGCCAGCCGCTCCAGCGCCTCGCGGAAGCCGAGATTCTCGGTCTTCTGGACGAAGCTGAAGATGTCGCCCTTCTCGCCGCAGCCGAAACAGTAATAGGTGCCCTTGTCGTCCATCACATGGAACGACGGGGTCTTCTCGCCGTGGAACGGGCACAGGGCCATGAAATCGGCCCGGCCTTTGCGCGTGATCTTGGTGCGCCGGCCGACCACGGTCGACAGGAGAAGGCGCGACTTGATCTCGGCGGTGACGTCGTCAGCCATGTCCACTCCGGCCGGCGACGCGGCCCCGCAACAAAGCGGGGACTATGATACGTCAGGCCGGCGGGAACAACACTCAGGGCTTGAGGGAGAATCAGGGCTTCGGGGTCGCGACGACGTCGATGGTGACGGCGATATAGGGCCCGACCCAGCCGCCGGCCGGATCCGACTGCACGCCGATGCCATAGGCGACGCGGTTCAGGTTCAGGCTGGCCTTCGCTTCCGCCGGGCCATTCGCCGGCAGCGACAGGGTGAAGGGGAAACTGACCTCGTTGGTCACATTGCGGATCTGCAGTTTTCCGGTCGCGGTATAGCTGCCATCGGCATTGGCCGTGATCGCGGTCGAGGTAAAGCTGGCGGTCGGGTAATCCTTCACGGCGAACCAGTCGGCCTGGGGCAGCGTGCCGTCGTACATGGCATTGCCGGTCGTGGCGCTGGCGGTGTCGAACACGACCTTCAGGTGGCTTCCGGCGAGATCGGCGGGATCGAAGACGATATCGGCGGTCCAGCTCTTGAAGGTGCCGGTAAAGGCTTCGCCGCTGTTGGTGCCCGAGAAGCCGACGCTGCTGCGCGCGGGATCGACCACATAGGTCGCGGCGGCGGCCGGCAGGGCGGACAGAAGGGCGAGAGCGGCGGCAAGGGCGGCGATTTTCATGGCATGGTCCTTCCCCGGCCCCACCACATGCGGGCCAGGATGTTTTCCCGGTCGATCACGATATGCTTGATCACGGCGGCAATATGGCCGGCGATGGTGACGGCCATGAGGAGGGCCAGCCAGAAATGCGCCCCCTTGGCCGCGCCCTCGACCGCGGCATCCCCGGCGATGCCCGGAACATGGGGCCATTCGAACAGGCCGAAGACGATGGTCGGCAGGCCAAAGACACTGGCAGAAACCACGATCCAGCCGGTCACCGGCATCGCGACCATCAGAACATAGAGCGCGAGATGGCCGGCTTTGGCCGCCCTCGCCTCCCACGCCGGCATGAAACCGGGCAGAGCCGGCGCCTTCAGCACGAGGCGGAGCAGGATACGCAGGGCGGCGGCGACCAGCACCAGCACACCCAGCGATTTATGCCATTGATAAAGGCGGAATTTCAGCGACGGGCCGATGTCGCCGAAGGCCATGACGAAGCCGCTGGCGAGCATCAGCAGGATGGCCAGCGCCATCACCCAATGCAGGGCGACGGCGATGCCGGCATAGCGGTCAGCGGGCTTCGTCATGGTGGAATTACTCCGCCTTGGGGAATTCGGCTTCGATGATCACCGTCACCTCGTCGCCGATGGCGGGCACGAAGGTTGAAAGGCCGAAGTCGCTGCGCTTCAGGCTGCCGGTCGCGGAAAAGCCCATGATCGGCTTGCCCGACATCGGGTGCTTCGGATAGCCGCCGTTGAAGGTGACATCGAGCACGACGGGCTTGGTGACACCCAGCATCGTCAGATCGCCATGCATCTTGCCCGTGGTCTCACCCGTCTTCTCGAGCCTGGTCGAAGTGAAGGTGATGGTCGGGAACTTGTCGCCGTTCAGCCACTTCTCGCCGGCGCCGATCTCCTTGTTGAAATCGACCTTCTCGGGATAGGGGTAGTCGGTCTGGAGCGACAGCGTGTCGATGCTGGCGGTCACCTTGCTTTTGGTCACGTCGACGGGATCGAATTCGATCTTGGCGTCGAAATGGCGGAAGCGGGCGGTGTAATTCGACAGGCCGAAGTGGTTCACCTTGAAGGTCAGGCTGGCGTGGGTGGGATCGACCGTGTAGGTCCCCGCCGGCATGTCGGCGGGCGGCGAGACCTGCGCGAGGGCCGCCACCGGCGTCAGGAACAGCGCGGCGGCAAGGAGGGCGGCTTTCTTCATGGGGCAATCCTTCGGCGAACAGGAAACAGGGGACGGGACAGGGCACATCCGCGCCTGACGCCACCATGCCGGTCGGACGGCGCCGGAAAAACCGGACTGACGTTAAGGGATCGTTTCCGTTACGGAAACAATGGCCCGAACGATCAACCGATCCCATCGCCGCCTTCTGTAAATTATCGTGGATTTCCCGCTGGAAAGCGCGCGCCGCAGCACCGAAAATCACCGATGCGGATACATCGTCCCCCAGCCGGAGGCCCCTCGCCTTGAGCATCCCCTTTCGTGGCGCCCCCCTGCCCGCGCCAAGCCGGCGCGCCGCCCTGATCGGCCTGACGGCCATGCTCGGTGGCCTCGCGACGGGGCGCGGGGCCATGGCGGGCGATGTCGCGACTACGCCCCTGCCCCGCCTCGACACCGGCTGGTGGGCGGAGCGGCACCGCCAGAAGCTGGAAGAAATCCGCAAGGGCCGGGTCGACCTGATCTTCGTCGGCGATTCGATCACCCATGACTACGAATTGCCGAGCGAGGCGCCGCAGTATGATTTCCTTGGTCTGTGGCGGCGGATGTATGGCGGCCGCAACGCGGTCAACCTCGGCTTCAACGGCGATACCACGGCCAATGTGCTGTGGCGCCTGCAGAACGGCGAGATCGACGGGATCGCGCCGAAGGCGGCGGTCGTGCTGATCGGCACCAACAACACGATCCAGGGCCAGAGCGCGGAAGAGACAGAGGCCGGCATCGTCGCCGTCCTATCGCTGCTGGCGAAGAAACTGCCGAGGACGAAGATCCTGCTGCTGGGCATCCTGCCAAGCGACGTCAGCCCACTGAAGACCGCGCTCGACCAGACGGTGAACCTGCGCCTTGGCAATCGCTATGCGGGCAGCCGGACGGTCACCTTCATGGATGTCAGCTATCTGTTCCTGAAGGACGGCGTGACCGACACATCGCTGTTCATGGACCCGCGCAACACACCGCCCCTGCCCGCGCTGCATCCCGATGCCGCCGCGCAAGGCCGCATGGCCGAGGCGATAGAGCCGACGCTGGCCGCCCTGCTGGGCGAAAAGCCGAAACCCTGACGGGTTGAAGCCCTGACGGGTTACAGGGCGCCCCCGGCGAGGCGGGCCTCCCACGCCCTCTCCTGTTCGGTCAGCGGGGCGTCGAGGATGCGTTCGGGGATTTCCCACACCACCACCTGGGGCGGTGTCGCGGTGAAGGCGCCATCGGCGAAATAGGGCACGGCCGCCCCGGCGAAACCGGCACCGTCCCGCGCCATGTCGGCGACGGGCACGGCCAGCGCCGCGGCGAGGAAGCCAATGAAATTGGCCGTCCGCGCATAGGACGAACCGATCACCGCGACCGGCGGCCCCGCCATGTCGCCGAACAGATCGTCGGCGACGATGGCCGGCAGGGCGATCGTGCTCGTCGCCACCCTATCCCCCGCCGGCCGCAGCGGCAGTGGCGCGCCGTCGAGACCGGCGAGGCGGATGAGATCGCCCACCCGCTCCGCGACCTCGCCCACCGCGATGGGAACATCCGCGCCCCGCGCCGGGGCCTTGCCCTCGGCCCCCAGATGGCGGGCGATGGCATCGGCGGCGGCGCGGGCGCCCGCCTCGCTCCAATGGGTGTCGGTGCGGAAATAGCCGCCTTCGGCAGCGCCGGCGATCGCGGCGCGCAAGTCGACCGTGTCAATTCCCGACGCCGACAGGCCGGCGGCGAAGGCGTCGAAACGACCGGCAAGACTCTCGGGACGGACCACGCGGCACAGCGCATCCGCCTTGATCCGGCTCTTGTCCGGGGTGATCGCGACGACGAGATGGATGCCGCGCGCGGCCAGCAGGCGCTGGACTCCCGCCGCCATGGCGAGCCGCCGGGCCGACGCGGCAGCACCGTCCGGGTGGACGTCCAGTTCCTCGCGCAGGAACAGCCAGTTGGCGCAGCCCCGCCGGACCTGCGGCCCGAGATCGCCGAGCACCACCCAGTCGAGCGCCCGGGCCGCCGTGGCGAGTTCATGGCCGCCGACGAGGTCTTCATTCAGCAGCCGGGCGAGCTTGCCCGTGGCCTCGCCGTCCAGCAGGGAACTGACGCCGGTCTCCGCGATCAGTGCCTGTCCCTTGTCCGACAGAGACGCCGCAACCGACGACATCAGACCGACGAAGAGCACCAGCCCCATCACCAGAGCGGCCGGCCGGCCCAGGCGGGCGGCTTCGCGGTCCTCAGCGGTCTCCATCGCTGGCCCTCCCTAGAACTGGAAATAGAGGAAGGGCACGGTTTCCCGCCCTTCGAGCAAGGCCAGCGCATAGGCAAAGGCCAGCGCCGGCCACAGCGCCTGCCACCAGCGCGGCACCCGTGCCTTCCAGGTGTCGGAGGCCGCCGGCCACCACACCGCGGCAAGGCCGACCGCCATCCACAGCATCATCGACGGCCGCAGGGCAACCGCCATTGTGTCGCCGATGCCGAGGCCGTTGAAGCCGAACTGGCCGAGCAACATGGCCTCGGCCATGCCCCAACTGGTCGAGCGGAACACAATCCAGGCGGTGGTCACCACCAGCATGGTCAGCGGATAGGCGATGAACACCGGCAGGCGGATGCCGCGCATCCGGGCTGCCCGCTCCACCGCCAACGCGATGCCATGGATCAGCCCCCAGACAAGAAAGGTCCAGGCCGCGCCGTGCCACAGGCCCCCGATGGCCATGGTCAGGATCAGGTTGACGTAGGTCCGCGCCGCGCCCTGGCGATTGCCGCCGAGGGCGACATAGAGATAGTCGCGCAGCCAGCCCGACAGGCTGATGTGCCAGCGGCGCCAGAAATCCTGAATGCTGGTCGCGAGATAAGGATGGTTGAAATTCTCGGGGAAATGAAAGCCGAGCATGAGACCGAGGCCGATGGCCATGGCGCTATAGCCGGCGAAGTCGAAATAAAGCTGCAGCGAATAGGCCAGAAGCCCCAGCCAGGCATCGACGGCGGTCGGCTGCGGCAGGTTAAAGGCCAGCTCGACCAGCGGCGACAGGGAATCGGCGATGATCACCTTCATCGCGAAGCCGATTGAAAAGCGGCGCGCACCCGCCATGAAGCCGCCGAGCGCGAGCCGCCGCGACGCCAACTCGGCGTCGACCCAGCTGTAACGAATGACCGGACCCGCGATCAGCTGGGTGAACATGGCGATATAGACGGCGAAGGCGACGTAATGGGGCTCGGCCTTCACCACGCCGCGGCGGATGTCGTAGAGGTATGAAATCGACTGCAGGACATAGAACGACAGGCCGATGGGCAGGATCACCGGGTCCCAGGCGATGGCCCCGAGATCGAACAGCGACAGACCGCCATTCGCCGTGCCGACCAGCAGATTGGCGTATTTGAACCAGCCTAGGGTGAGCAGATTGACGACGGCGCCGAAAGCGAGCGCCCGCTGCTTTCCGTGATCGTCCGGCGCCCTTTCGATCGCCTGCCCACAATAGAAGCTGAAGGTCGTGACGAAGACGAGCAGCAGCAGGAAGATCGGCTTCCACCAGCCATAGAAAATCCAGCTGGCCGCCAGCAGGACATGATTCCGCCAGCCCCGCGGCACGGCGAGATAGGCAAGGAAGAACAGCGGCAGAAAGAGCGCCAGGAACTCGACGGAGGCGAAAACCATGGATGCGAATGTCCCGGGCGCTGGTCGCGGTCGTCAGTTGTAGTTGGCGCGTTCGTCGCGGCCGCCGATCAGGCGCCGGCCACCGGCCCCGTCGGGCACGATGACGATACTGTACCGCCCGGCCGGCTCCAGCGTGCCGAGGTCGAGCGGGCCGGCGATGTCCACATCACCGCAGGCCGCCTCGACCACGGCGGCGGCCGGGTTGACCAGTCGGCGGGCGATGCCGCCCGGCGCGATCTTGTCGAAGACCACGACCTTCTTCACACCCGCGCGCAGCTTCGCGTCCACGCAGGCCGGATCGGCGTTCAGAAAGGCGATGTCGGCCTTCAGGGCGTTGAAATCCTGCGGCTTGTCGCGGATCACCAGGCTCTTGCCGTCGGCGAGAATGGCGATGGTGACGAATTCGTCCGGCTCCACCGTCACTTCGACCACGCTGCTGCCGCCGGGCGCGGTCAGGGTTGCGCGCTGCGCCGCACGCGCCGGCACCGCCTGAAAACGCCCGATCAGATTGTCGCCGCCGTCCCCCAGCGACAGGCTGGCCGGCCCGGTCGAGACCGAGACCGGCGCCGCCGCCGCGTCGAGAAAGCGGACATAGCCCGAAATGACGCCCGGCCCCGTCGGGTAGAGGCGGATTTCCTCCGCCCGCGCGGCCAGCGGCGCGAGGATCATCGCGAGGAATAGGACAGCGGCGCGCCTTACCATGGCTCGTCGCTCCCCGCCGGCTTGGCCGGCGCGGCGGCGGCCGGGGCGGCGGCCTTCTGCTCGATCGCCGTGCGCAGGGCAGCAGCCCAGGCCTTGTAGCCGGCGGCATCGAGGTGCTGGCCGTCGATGCTCTTCCACGCGCCGGGCGCGGCGAAGGCGGTCGAATCGACATAGCGGCAGGGGCCGACGATCTGGGCGAGGTAACCGGAAAGCTCGGTCACGCGGCCTTCGGTCTTGCCGAAAGCCGGATTATTGGTGCCCCAGGGCGGGCCGATCCAGTCGCAGGACAGCGATGCGGATTTCAGCTCGCCGGTCAGCGAGGTCACCTGATCCCACACCCAGGCCTTCGGAAAGTCAGCCGACTTGTAGGCGCCGAGGGTATCGCCCATGACGACGATCACGAGGTTCGGCTTGGTCTTGGCGATGAGCTCCCGCGCATCCCATACCGGCTGTCCGGTGCCCTTGGCGCGCTGGACAGGACCTGTGCCGACACGGGAAGAGATGCCGCAATCGGTCGTCTTTGGCGTCAGATAATCGGTCGGTGTCGTGCCGCAGGCGCCGTAAGCATAGACCTTGGCGCCATCCGCCGTCAGCGCCGGGGGCAAAAGGTCGATCAGCCCACCTTCGTGCACCATGTGACTGTCGCCGATCAGCAGGATGACCATGCCGGCCAGAATTGCACTCATCTGTTCTGCTTCTCACCTGAGAGGGGGATAGGTGGCAGGGACGGGGGCGGTCCCCGGGCTGCCCGGCCGGATGGACATATCCGTCAGACTGACACCGAGTTCGCCAGCCCGCAGGGCCTGCGCCTTTTCGAGGGATCGGATCGCCTGCCCCGTGTCGCCCTCGGCCCGGGCGAGCAAGCCGTCGGCATAATAAAGCTGCGAACTCTGCCAGCCGCTGTCGAGCAGCGGGTCGATCAGGTCGCGCGCGCGGTCGTGATCGCCCTCGCCCATCGCGGCCCAGAACGCCTGCAGGGCGAGATCGCGGTCACCCGGTGCCCGCGTCAGCAGCCGGTCGTAGATCGCTGTCGCCTCGCCATACATGCCGGCGGAGGAATAGACCCGCGCCAGCGCCGCCTGAAGGCCTTCGTTGTTCGGATCGGCCTGCAACGCGGGGATGAGCAGATCATAGGCCTCCTGCGGGCGGCCGGCCTGACGCGCCCGGTCGGCCCGATCGGCGATGAGGCCGTTGCGCAGGGCAGAAAGCTGGCGCCGGTCGTCGTCATTGCGGGCGAGCGGCTGAAGACGGGCGACCAGCGGCTCGATCTCGGACTCGTTGCCTTCCCGGGCGACGACACCAAGCAGGGCGGCGTAGTCGCCGAATTTCGCACCTGCCGGCAGCGGCTTGGCCAATTCCCGGCGCGCCAGCGCGAGGGCGCCCGGCTTGTCGCCGAGTTCCGACAGGGCATTGGCGATCTCGCCCTGCATGGCGGGGGTCAGATCCTTGCGCTGGGCAAGGCTGCGGAAGGTCGCCTGCGCCTGATCGCGATTGCCGGAAGCAGCAGCGAGCTGCGCGGCCTTCAGTGTGTTCTTCAGCGCGATATCGTCGGCCAGCGCCTTGATGTCCCGGGTACGTTTCGGCCCCGGGATACGGTTCAGCAGGGCTGCCGCTTCCTGCGGCTTCCCGCGGTCGAGCGCGTAGAGCGCGGCGGCATGAAGGGCTTCGGCGCTGGGCGCGGGGCCTGTCGACGCCAGGGTCATCAACCCGTCCGCGCCCTGATAATCGCCCTGCCGCAGCAGGAAGCGGGCGTAGGACAGGCGCAGCCAGGGATCGCCCGGCAATTTCGACACTGCCTGATTATAGGCTTGCCGGGCACCGGCGGCATTGCCGGCCTGGGCCAGCGCCTCCGCTTCCTTGCGCAGCTTGTCAGCCTCGGCGGCGGCGAGACTGCCCTGCATCCGCTCCCGCAGGTCGGCGGGCACGCGCGCCTCCAGCGCCTTCGCCTCGGCCATGCGGTTCTGGGCGACGAGAACGCGATAGAGCCCGGCCGTGGCATCCTTGTCGCCGGGACGTGCCTTCAGGACCGAGCGATAGAGCTTTTCCGCCTCGGCGTATTTCCGCTGGCGCTCCTTCACGCTGGCCATGAGCGCGACTGCCAGCCTCTGTTCCTTGTAGCCGGCGCCGATCAGCGGCCGCAGCAGCCTTTCCGCCTCGTCGAGCCGGCCGGCCCGTGCGGCGGCCTGCGCGGCGCCATAACCGGACATGAAGGCCCCCGCCCGATAAAGGTCGGAATATTGCTCCTTCAGGCTGGGGTCGATCGCCACCGCCCGGTCCATGTAGTCCTGCGCCTCCTTCTGGCGGCCGGCGTTCATCTTCAGGCTGGCGAGGCCGGTCAGGGCCGATGTGTTGTTGGCATCGAAACCGAGCGCGATCAGGAACAGCTTCTCGGCTTCCGCATAACGTTTGTCGGCGACGGCGGTATAGGCCAGCGAAACCGCCCTGTCCGCCGTATCCGGCTTCATCGGCGCCGTCAGCACGGTCAGCCGGTCGGCCACGTCCTTGTCGTCGGCATGGGCGGCGAGATAGTCGCGGTACAGCACCTCGTCCGCCGGTGCGGCGTTCAGCCAGAGCAGCGCGTTGCGCCACGCCCTCACCGCCTCTTCCGATGTCGGTGCGAGGCGGGCGAGCATGGCGATCCCGTCACGCCGGGTGACTTCGCGATAGGTCAGGGCCTTGGCGTAATCGAGCTGCAGGCCCTTGTCGTCGGGACTGCGCCGCGCGAGCGCGCCCAACCGCTCCCGCGCTTCCGCCCACCCCTCCTCGGTCCCGGACAGGGCGTTGTAATATTCGACCGCGAATTCGAGGGGCGGCGGCAATCCGGCGAAGGCCTGCCGGTAGAAGGCAACCGCCCCGGCGGCATCGCCCGCCTTCGTCGCCGCGCGTGCCTGTTCGATCAGGGCCGGAGAAATCCGTCCCCGGGCGAGCGACTGCTTCAGGCGATCGACGCGCGTGTCCGAAGGCGCCAGGGCCGTCAGCCTTTCGAGAAAGCCGGCGGCCTTCTGCTCCTCCCCTGCCTCGATCGCGACGAGGCCGGATTGATAGATCCCTTCGACATTCGCCGGGTCGATGCTCAGAACCTGTTCGAGCAGTTGCTGCGCCAGATCGGGCCGACCATGCTGGCGCCAGAACGAAGCGCGGTCGAGCAGCGACTGCAGCGACTGCAGCGACGACGGCGACGTGGCTTCCGGGGCCGCCGCCGGGCCAGCCGGCGCGTTTTGCGCGACGGCGCCACCCAGCGGCACGCCAAGACCGAATGCGGCCAGGAGCAGCGACGCGAATAAACCGGCCCGGATGCCGGGTCTCCCGAGATCTGCGGATGTGGTCGACGTCATCGAGCGGGTCATTCCAAGGGCAAGAACCAACAGGCGCGAAGGTCCGCCGGGCCTGATCCATTTCGCACCGATTAGACTATATCCACCTCATTTTGGCGATATCTTTTGTGTTACCAGGCATTAACCCCTTGACTCAGCCCAGCGCCGCCTTGACCCAGGGGCTGGCCTTGCCGAAATCCATCACACCGCCGTGCCGTTCACGCAGCAGGGCCATGACCTTGCCCATGTCCTTCATCCCCGAAGCGCCCAGCTCCGCGATGGCGGCGGCGATTGCCGCCTTGGCGTCGGCCTCGTCCATCTGCCTGGGCATGAAGCCCTCGATGACGGCGATTTCCGCCTTTTCCTTGTCGGCAAGCTCGGGGCGGCCGCCCTTCTCATAGGCCTCGACCGAATCGCGGCGCTGCTTGATCAGCTTTTGCATCACGGTAACGAGCTCCGCCTCGCCGACGCCGCCATCGGGTCCATCGGTGCGGGCGGCGATGTCGCGGTCCTTGAAGGCGGCCAGAATCATGCGGATCGTCGTCACCCGCAGCATCTCCTTGGCGCGCATCGCCTCCTTCAGGGCGGCATTCAGTTCATCGCGCAGCATGGTTCCCATCCTCTTCTCTCAAGGGCCGGCACATTAGCGCACCTGTCATGCATAGACCATAAGCCGTTGACCAAAATGGCACTTTCTATCGTGACCGATCCCTTGACGCGGGCGCCACCCGCCTTTATGGTCCGCCCGATTTGACCGGCGGGTACCCCCCGCCGCGGAGTTCCCTGATGCCTACGACGCCAGACACCATGCCCCCGCTCCCCCCGCGGGGCAGCATTCCTGACGACGCGCGCCCAACCGCCGACCAGGCGGCGGGCGCCAAGCCGACCGGCGTTCTCGTTCTCGCCGACGGCACGACCCTCTGGGGCCGCGGCCTCGGCGCCACGGGCGACGCGGTCGGCGAAGTCTGTTTCAACACCTCGATGACCGGCTACCAGGAGATCCTGACGGATCCCTCCTATACCGACCAGATCATCACCTTCACCTTCCCGCATGTCGGCAATGTCGGCACGAATTTCGAGGATATCGAATCGGTCGGCCCCGCCGCCCGCGGCCTGATCCTGCGCGCCGACGTGACCGAGCCGAGTTCGTGGCGCGCGGCAAGCCATCTCGATGCCTGGGCGAAGCAGCGTGGTCTCGTCGGCCTCGCCGGGGTCGATACCCGCCGCCTGACCCGGCTGATCCGCGCTTCCGGCGCGCCCAACGGTGTCATCGCCCACAGCCCGACCGGCACCTTCGACCTCGACGCCCTGAAGGCCAAGGCCGCGGCCTTTCCCGGCCTCGAAGGCCTCGATGTCGCGAAGCAGGTGTTCTGTCGCCAGTCCTATACCTGGGACGAGACCCTGTGGTCCCTCGGCAAGGGTTACGGCCGGCAGGAGAATGCGCAGTTCCACATCGTCGCCATCGACTATGGCGTGAAGCGGAACATCCTGCGCTGCCTCGCCGCGACCGGCGCCAGGGTGACGGTCGTCCCGGGCGATACCTCGGCGGAGGCGATCCTCGCCCTTTCGCCCGACGGCATCTTCCTGTCCAACGGCCCGGGCGATCCGGCGGCGACCGGCGTCTATGCCGTGCCCGTCATCCGCAGCCTGATCGAGACCGGCAAGCCGGTGTTCGGCATCTGCCTCGGCCATCAGATGCTGGCCCTCGCCCTCGGCGCCAGGACCGCCAAGATGAAGCAGGGCCACCGCGGCGCCAATCATCCGGTCAAGGACAAGACCACCGGCCGGGTGGAAATCACCAGCCAGAACCATGGCTTCGTGGTCCTGCCCGAGACCCTGCCCGCCAATGCCGAGGAGACTCACGTCTCCCTCTTCGACGGCACCAACGAGGGGCTGCGGATGCTGGACAAGCCGGTGTTCTCGGTCCAGTACCACCCCGAGGCCTCGCCGGGCCCCGAGGACAGCCACTATCTCTTCGATCGGTTCATCGACCTGGTGAAGTCCCATGCCTAAGCGTACCGACCTTTCCTCGATCATGATCATCGGGGCGGGGCCGATCGTGATCGGCCAGGCCTGCGAGTTCGACTATTCCGGCACCCAGGCCTGCAAGGCGCTGAAGGACGAGGGTTACCGGGTCATCCTGGTCAACTCCAACCCGGCGACCATCATGACCGACCCGGGTCTCGCCGATGCGACCTATATCGAGCCGATCACGCCCGAGATTGTCGCCAAGATCATCGAAAAGGAGCGGCCCGACGCCCTTCTGCCGACGATGGGCGGCCAGACCGCGCTGAACACGGCGATGGCCCTCGCCGACGACGGCACCCTCGCGAAGTTCAATGTCGAGCTGATCGGCGCCAACCGCGAGGCGATCGAAAAGGCCGAGGACCGCCTGCGCTTCCGCGACGCGATGGACAAGCTGGGACTGGAAAGCCCGAAGTCCCGGGTCGCCCATTCGATGGCGGAAGCCATGGACGCCTTCGCCGACATCGGCCTGCCCGCGGTGATCCGCCCCAGCTTCACCCTGGGCGGCACCGGCGGCGGCATCGCCTACACGCGGGAAGAATTCGACCGCATCGTGACCTCGGGCCTCGACGCCTCGCCGACGACCGAAGTCCTGATCGAGGAGTCGGTCGCGGGCTGGAAGGAATACGAGATGGAGGTCGTCCGCGACAAGGCGGACAACTGCATCATCATTTGTTCCATCGAGAACGTCGATCCGATGGGCATCCACACCGGCGATTCGATCACCGTCGCGCCGGCGCTGACCCTGACCGACAAGGAATACCAGATCATGCGCAACGCCTCGATGGCGGTGCTGCGCGAGATCGGGGTCGAGACCGGCGGCTCCAACGTCCAGTTCGCGATCAATCCCGCGGACGGCCGCATGGTCGTGATCGAGATGAATCCGCGCGTCTCGCGCTCCTCCGCCCTGGCATCGAAGGCGACCGGTTTCCCCATCGCCAAGGTCGCCGCCAAGCTCGCCATCGGTTACACGCTGGACGAGCTGATGAACGATATCACCGGCGTTACCCCGGCGTCGTTCGAGCCGACCATCGACTATGTCGTCACCAAGATGCCGCGCTTCACCTTCGAGAAGTTCAAGGGCTCGGAAGCGTTGCTGACCACGGCGATGAAGTCGGTCGGCGAAGCCATGTCGATCGGCCGCACCTTCAAGGAATCGGTGCAGAAGGCCCTGCGCTCGATGGAAACCGGCCTCTCGGGCTTCGATCCCGTCGAGCGCCTGCACGGCGACCGCGACCTGATCGAGGTCGAGCTGGGCAAGCCCGTGCCCGACCGCCTCGTCGTCGTCGCTGACGGTTTCCGCGCCGGCCTCTCCATGGAGGAGATCGCCGAGATCACCAAGATGGACCCCTGGTTCCTGCGCGAGATCGAGGAGATCGTCGCCGAGGAAGCCCGGGTGATCGAGGGCGGCCTGCCCGAGACCACCGCCGGCTGGCGCCGCCTGAAGGCCATGGGCTTCTCGGACAAGCGCCTCGCCAAGCTCGGCAACACGACGGAGCAGAAGGTGCGCGCCGCGCGCCGCGCTGCCGGCGTCCGCCCGGTGTTCAAGCGCATCGACACCTGCGCCGCGGAATTCGACAGCCGCACGCCCTATATGTATTCGACCTATGAGTCGGCCGATTTCGGCGAGCCGGAATGCGAAGCCCAGCCGAGCGACGCGAAGAAGGTCGTCATCCTGGGCGGCGGGCCGAACCGCATCGGCCAGGGCATCGAGTTCGACTATTGCTGCGTCCATGCCTGCTACGCGCTGACCGAAGCGGGCTATGAGACCATCATGGTCAACTGCAACCCCGAGACGGTCTCGACCGACTACGACACCTCGGATCGGCTCTACTTCGAGCCGCTGACCGCGGAAGACGTGCTCGAGCTGATCGAGACCGAGAAGCAGAACGGCACGGTCCATGGCGTCATCGTCCAGTTCGGCGGCCAGACCCCGCTGAAACTGTCGAAGGCGCTGGAAAACGCCGGCATTCCCATCCTCGGCACCTCGCCCGACGCGATCGACGTCGCCGAGGACCGCGAGCGGTTCCAGGCCCTGCTGCAGAAGCTGGACCTGCGCCAGCCGAACAACGGCATCGCCACCTCCGCCGAGGAAGCGCGCGCCGTGGTCGAGCGGATCGGCTTCCCCGTCGTCATCCGGCCGTCCTACGTCCTCGGCGGCCGGGCGATGGAAATCGTGCGCGATATCCCCGGCCTCAACCGCTACATGACCGAAGCCGTGGTCGTCTCCGGCGACAATCCGGTGCTGATCGACGGCTACCTGAACCAGGCGACGGAAGTCGACGTCGACGCCCTCGCCGACGGCGAGACGGTCTATGTCGCCGGGATCATGGAGCATATCGAGGAAGCGGGCATCCATTCGGGCGACTCGGCCTGCTCGCTGCCGCCCTACACGCTCTCGAAAGAGGTCGTCGAGGAGTTGAAGCGTCAGACCGAGCAGATGGCCCGGGCGCTCGGCGTCGTCGGCCTGATGAACGTGCAGTTCGCGATCCAGGGCGACGATATCTTCGTGCTCGAGGTGAATCCCCGCGCCTCGCGCACCGTGCCCTTCGTCGCCAAGGCCATCGGCGAGCCGGTGGCCAAGATCGCCTCCCGCGTGATGGCCGGCGAGAAGCTGGCCAGCTTCGGCCTCGCCTGGAAGAAGCTCGACCATGTCGCGGTCAAGGAATCGGTCTTCCCCTTTGCCCGCTTCCCCGGCGTCGACATCCTGCTCGGCCCCGAGATGAAGTCGACGGGCGAGGTCATGGGCCTCGACAAGACCTTCGAGCTGGCCTTCGCCAAGTCGCAGCTCGCTTCGGGCACGCGCCTGCCGCAATCGGGCCAGGTCTTCATCTCGGTGCGCAAGGCCGACAAGGATCAGATCCTTGAGCCGGCGCGCCAGCTCGTCGCCATGGGCTTCGAGATCGTCGCGACCAAGGGCACCGCCGACTTCCTCGAAGAAAACGGCGTTCCCGCCAAGCGCGTGAACAAGGTGCTCGAGGGCCGGCCGCATATCGTCGACGCGATGAAGAACGGCGAGATCGCGCTGATGTTCAACACGACCGAAGGCTCGAAGTCGATCCACGACTCCTACGAGATCCGGCGCACCGCCCTTACCCTCAAGATCCCCTACTACACGACAACGGCGGGGGCAGAGGCGGCGGTTCTGGCCATTGCGGCGCTTCGCCTCGGGCGCCTTGAAGTTGCCCCGCTGCAATCCTACACTTGATCCCCGCGACCGCCCGGTCGGCCCTGTCAGGCTGGCCGGGCGGTCGCAACTCCGGTGGCCTACAGTTGGGGCGTGCCCATAATCAGGTAGAGGGGCGATGGAAAAAGTGCCCATGACGGCGGGGGGGTATGAAGCCCTCGAAGCCGAATTGAAGCGGTTGAAGACGGTGGACCGGCCCGCGGTGATCCAGGCCATTTCCGCTGCGCGTGAACACGGCGATCTGTCGGAAAACGCGGAGTATCACGCCGCCAAGGAAAAGCAGAGTTTCATCGAAACCCGCGTGATCGAGCTTGAAGACAAGATTTCCCGCGCCCAGGTGATCGACGTCTCGAAACTCTCGGGTCAGGTGATCAAGTTCGGCGCGACCATCACCCTGGTCGACATCGACACGGATGACGAGGTCGTCTACCAGATCGTCGGCGTCGACGAGGCGGACGTGAAGGCCGGGCGCCTGTCCGTGTCCTCGCCCGTCGCGCGCGCGCTGATCGGCAAGACCGTCGGTGACGAAATCGAAGTGACGACGCCCGGCGGTCACAAGTCCTACGAAATCCTCAAGGTCCAGTTCGGCTGAGACCGTAGCGGTCGCCCCGGCCCACGCCGGGGCGACCGCGCATGACGCCGGTCAGCCCCGGCCGGGCAGCAGCCCCTTGAATTTGGCGATGATGCCGATCATCACCTCGTCCGCGCCGCCGCCGATCGAGGTCAGGCGCCCGTCGCGATAGCGGCGCGAGACCATGGTCTCGGCCATATAGCCCATGCCACCCCAATATTGCAGGCAGCTGTCGTTCACCTCGCGCGTCAGGCGGGCCGCCTTCAGCTTGGCCATGGAGGCAAGGACGGTGCAGTCGCCGCCTTTGACATGGGTTTCCACCGCGCTCCAGGTCAGGGCGCGCAGCGCCTCGACCTCGGTCATCAGCTCGATCAGGCGGAAATGGACCACCTGATTGTCGAGGATCGACTTGCCGAAAGCCTTGCGGTTGCGGGTGTATTCGATCGTTTCCTCGATCGTGCAGTCGCAGCCGCCGATGGAGGACAGGGCGCCGTAGAGCCGCTCCTCCTGGAATTGCAGCATCTGGTAGACGAAGCCCATGCCCGGCTCGCCGATGATGTTGCGCTTCGGCACCCGCACCTCGTCGAAGAACAGCTCGGCCGTGTCGGACGAGTGCATCCCCATCTTCTTCAGCTTGCGGGCAACGGTGACGCCCCGGGCCCGGTTCCCCTTGTCGTCCTTCAGCGGCACCATGATCAGCGACTTGTTCTGGTGCTTTTGACCGTCGGACGTATTGGCCAACATGCACATCCAGTCGGCTTGCGTGCCATTGGTGATGAAGATCTTGGACCCGGTGATGACGAGGTCGTCGCCGTCCGGCACGGCCCTGGTGCGGATCGCCGCGACATCCGACCCCGCGTGGGCCTCGGTCACGCCGATGCAGGCGACGGCATCGCCCGAAATCGCCGGCACGAGGAAGTCGCGGCGCAGTTCGTCCGAGCCGAAGCGGGCGAGCGCGGGGGTCGCCATGTCGGTCTGCACGCCGATCGCCATGGAAACGCCGCCCGAGCGGATGCGGCTGAATTCCTCCGCCGCCACGGCGGCATAGGAATAGTCGAGACCAAGACCGCCGAAATCCTCCGGCTTGTTGATGCCGAGGAGGCCGAGGGCGCCCATCTTGCGGAACAGCGCCTTGGCCGGGAAGATTTCCGCCTCCTCCCAGGCATCGCACTGCGGATTGATCTCGTCCTCGACGAAGCGACGGATCGTGCGGCGCAGGTCTTCGTGCTGGCTGGTCAGCTCCATGGCTCTCTCCCGATTTTATAGTTCGTGGCACGAACTATTTGGCGGAAGCGCCGGTGAGTCAAGCGATGAGGTCGCCGACCTGTTCGAGGGAGGCGAGATCGCGTCGGGCGTCTATCAGATAGGCGAGTTCGGTCGCCGCGCCCAGGATGTCGTCGGCCTTCTCGCCCATCAGGTCTTCGAGCTTGCGGGCGAGCGCCGCCTCGAAGGCGCCGTGGCGGGCGAGGCCTTCCTCGGTCAGGCGAAGGCGGATGCTTCGGGCGTCCATGGGATCGGGCTCGCGGGTGATCAGGCCGCGTTTTTCCATCTCCGCGATCAGGGCCGAGGCGGTGGGCTTGCCGACCGCCGCCTGCAGGGCGAGGTCCCCTGCCCGCTTCGGCCCCCGCTTCAGGAACAGCAGGAAACGGTATTGCGGCACGGTAATGTCTGCTTCCCGGGCCACCAGCTCGAAATCCCGAAACAGGACGACGATCGCCCGCGCCAGCAGAATCGCACGCCTGTCCACCATGACTGCCTCCCTCAGAGCGGCGTGATACTAGCGACCGGGAAGCTCATGTGAAACCGGGGGATGGCGACGGACAGGACCGGTTTCAGGGCCGAGAGATCGGGCATGAATTCTCCGTCGGTGCGCCAATCGCGCAGGCGCGACAATCCCGCCCGGCCCCTGGCCCCGGGCGCGAGGGTGAAGAGATGATCGCCCATCACCTGGCCGAGACATCGGAAGGATCGTGGAATGATCGCCGTCGTCACCGGCAGCGTGAAACGTGCCCGGTCATAGTCGAAACCGGCGATTTCCCGGCCGTCCACGGTCACCGTGATCCGCTCGCCCCGCGCCGTCGGCGTGAAGTTGAAATCCGCCTTGTCCTTGGGAATGCCCCAGTTGCGGCGGCCGTTGACCACGCTGTCGAGGGTCGAGACGAAGATCCGGCTGATCGACCAGAAATGCTGGCCGTGAAAGTCATAGCTGCCGGGAATATAGAGCAGTTCGCGATAAGGGCCGGCGGGCGTGTCGGCGTAATCGACCAGCATCAGGATGGCCAGCCGCCCGGGGCGCCGCTTGCCACGCAAGGCCGGGGCGATGAAGGGATCGCCATCCAGCACCGCCGCGGGGCCCCGCATCAGCGAGACATAGCCCCGGCCCCGGATCGCCCAGGGCGCGGGGGCATCGACGACCGGCGCCGTCAGAATTTCCGGCTCCCGGCACACGGCAACAGCCGGCAGACGCGACAAGGCTGGCATGACTCTAACCCCCCCTCCAATTTCTGATAAATTGTCATTTTAAATGGAAAAAGAAAACCCTTCACCGAGGGGTCAGGCGAAGGGTTGGGTCATTGACCAGTAAAGAGAGGAAACGAAGAAGCCTGAGGGGATGTTTCAGGGCCTTCTGATGATGATCATGCGCGTAAAACGTGAATAAAAGGTAAGCGGTTTGCCTTGACCTTCACCTGGCCGGCTTGCAAACCTGCCTGCGGCGGCGCACCGACAAGAATGACAAAGCAGCGCCGCGGGGAGAGTGGCATGAGCAGCGTCCATCGTGCGGCCGGGGCCGCGTCCAGGCCCGTCGGCGTCGGCACGCTTTTCGCCTTCGCGGCGCCGGCCCTCGGCCTTTATGCCGTCGGGCTGCCCGTCGCGGTCTATCTGCCGCCCTTCTACGCCAATGATCTCGGCCTCGGCCTGACCGTGGTCGGGCAGATCTTCATGCTGTGCCGCCTGTTCGACCTCGCGGCCGATCTTGGCCTCGGCGCCGTCAGCGACCGGGTGCGCAGCCGCTTCGGCCGCCGCCGCTCGATGCTCGTGCTCGCGGTGCCGCTGATGGGTCTCGGTGCCTGGCAGATGTTCATGCCGCCCGCGGGCGCCGGACCGCTCTATGTCCTGTGCTGGCTCGTCGTGATGTATGCCGGCTATGCCCTCGGGGTCATCAGCCATATGTCGTGGGGCGCGGAACTCTCGCCCGATTATCACCAGCGCAGCCGGATCCAGGGCTGGCGGGAAATGGCCGGCATCATCGGCATCGTCGCCCTGCTCGCCCTGCCCGCGCTCATCGAGCAGATGCGCGGCGGCACCAAGGCGGAGCATATCGCCGCCATGGGCTGGTTCATCATCGCCATCTTCCCGCTGGGCGTGCTGTGGTGCGCGATCAAGGTGCCCGATCCGTCCACCGCCACGACAGGACCGTCCAGCCATCCCGGGCTGCGCGAAACCGTCCTGACCGTCGCCCGCAACAGGCTGGTCCGCCGGGTGCTGCTTGCCGATCTGCTGGCGGGCGTGCCGCCGGCGGTGACCGGCGCGCTCTTCATCTTCATGATCGAGGCCGTGGCGCGGACGCCCGGCATCACCTCGACCCTGCTGCTCGGCTATTTCGTTGCCGGCATCGTCGGCATTCCGGCCTGGATGGCGATATCGCAGCGGTTCGGCAAGCACCGCGCCTTTGCCCTGGGCGCCCTGTGGAACTGCGTCCTCGCCCTCTGTTTCCTGCTGATCGAGCCCGGGGATTCGACCACGCTGACCGTGATCACCCTGCTTTATGGCCTCGGCTATGCCTCCGGCACGTTCCTGCTGAAGGCGATCATGGCCGATGTCGCGGACGAGGACGAAATGCGCAGCGGTCACAATCGCACCGGCCTGTTCTTCGGCGTGCTGACCATGACCAACAAGGTCGGCTTCGCCCTTGCCGTCGGCGTGACCTATCCATTGCTCGCCCTGTTCGGCTTCTCGCCCGAGGCGGCGGCCAGCACCCCCGCCGGTCAGCCGATCGCGGGCACCGGGGCGCTGATGGCGGTCTTCGTGTTCCTGCCCTTCGCCATGAATCTCGCGGCAGCGGCGATCATGGCGCGCTTCCCGCTCGACGCGGCGCGGCTGGCCGAGGTGCACCGTGTGCTGTCCGCGCGGCGCGCCGGCGAATAAGCCCGGCGACCTCGACCGCGGCGGCGATCAGCCCGGCCCAGAGCGCCGGGCGCAGGCCGAATTCGACATCGAGATTGGCTGCCAGCACGCGCAAGGGGTCGATGCCGCGTAAGGCAAAGAAGAAAAGCGCCTCGGCCAAGGCCGCGCCGAGCCCGGAGACGGCGACCAGAGGCAGGATCGCGACGGGCGAAGACCAGCGCCGCCGCGCCAGCGCCCAGAGATAGAGCCCGGCGGCCACCGTCGCTTCCGCCGGATCGGCCTTCGACTGCATGAAGAAATGGACAAGGGCCAGCAGCCCGATGCCATAGGTCATCCGGTGCAGCCGCCGCCAGCGCACACCGCCAAGGCGCCGGACCATGCCATCGGTCGAGGTCGCGGCCAGCAGACAAAGACCGATCAGGGCGATGAAGCCGATGGTGAGATAAAAGCGCCCGACGATTTCCGCGACAATCGCGACCGGATCGAAGGCCTGATCGCCGACATAGAGCAGGAAATGCGCGGCGATATAGGCGAAGGCACCGAGCCCCAGCATCCGCCGCAGCAGGGCGAATTCCGGCACCGCAAGACCGGCGCGCAGCGGCGTCAGGCACAGCGACAACAACAGCAGGCGCATCCCCCACAGGCCGGTCAGATGGATGACGGCATTGAGAGGGCGCGGCATGAGGTCGCCGCCCGCCCATTGCCCGGCGATGAAGAGCGCCGGCACGAACAGCGCGGCGAAGACCGCGAGTTTCAGCCAGGACAGCCGGCCCCGCCGGTCTTGCCAGGGAAAGGCCGGGGATTTCACCGGAGAGGAAGCGGTCGTCGTCATGGCAGAACATTCGTATCGCGCTGCGGCGAAGTTACGGCGGGCCATTGCCTTTTGCCCGGGCAGGGTCTAATCGACGCGATCATGACCGCCACCGCCGCACCCCCCTCACCGCTTCGTGTCGCCGTCATCGGCTGCGGCATGATGGGCCGCAATCACCTTCGCTGCTACGCCCGTCTGCCGGGTGTCGAGATCGTCGGCGCCGTCGATCCGAGCGAAGCCAACCGGGCGGAGGCGACCAAGGCTTTCGGCGTCACCACCTTCGAGACGCTGGACCGCCTGCCCAAGGTCGACGCGGTCTCCATCGTCACGCCCTCGGTCACCCATGCCGACCTCGCGGATCATCTGATCCGCCGCGGCATCCACTGCATGATCGAAAAGCCCCTCGCCCTGTCGGCCGAGGAAGGCCGGCGCATCGCCGACCTCGGCAAGGCGGCGGGCGTCACCCTCGCCGTCGGCCATCTCGAGCGTTTCAATCCCGCCGTGGTCGCGCTGAAGGCGGCGCTGCCGCAGCTCGGCCCCCTTCACGCCGTCACCGCCCGGCGCCTGGCCAAGGCCGGCCGTATCGTCGATGTGGACGTGATCGACGACCTGATGGTGCATGACATCGACGTCGTGCTCGACCTCCTCGGCCGGCCCGAGGCGGTCAGGGCGCAGGTCGATGGCCTGCGCGGCGCCGATGTCCCCGGCTACGATTACGCGACCGCCCTCGTCGGCTTTCCGGGCGGCATTCTCGCCGCGATCAGCGCCAGCCGCATGACACCGATCCGCATCCGCACCCTCGAGGTGCTGGGCACCGAAGCCGGCGCCGTCGCCGATTATATCGCCCAGACCCTGGTGATCCGCCGCCCGGGCGAAGGCGGCAGCGTGGTCGAGACGCCGGTTCCGATCGAGCGGCGCGAGCCCCTGCTCGATGAACTCGCCGATTTCCTCGACGCGATCCGCAACAGGCGCCCGCCCCGGGTCACCCCCGATCAGGCGGTGCAGACCCTCGCCCTCGCCGAGCGGCTAAAGGCGGCGCGCGACCTGTGATCCGCCTCACCGCAGGGATGGCGGCGAGGCCATAGTCTCGGCGGCATGTCGATGCGATATGCCGCCCTTTCCCTTCTGATGCTGCTGACGGCGACGCCGGCCTGCGCCGATGTCGACCGTATCCTCGTGACCAAGGCGGAGCGGAAACTTCGCCTGTACGAAGGCGAGACCCTGGTCCGCGAATACGACATCCACCTCGGCTCCGCCCCCGAGGGCCGCAAGCAGGTGGAGGGCGACGGGCGGACGCCCGAAGGCCTCTACCGCATCGAGGGGCGCAATCCCGCCTCGGCATATACGCTCTCGCTGCGGATTTCCTATCCCGAGCCGTGGGATCTCGCCGCAGCTTCGAAGCGGGGCCTGTCCCCGGGCGGCGATATCATGATCCACGGTCAGCCCAACGCCCTGCCCGACGCCGTGACCTTGCCCTGGGACTGGACGGCCGGCTGCATCGCCGTCTCCAACGACGCCATCCGGGAAATCTGGTCGCTGGTGCCCGACGGCACCCCGATCGAGATCAGACCCTAGCCAAGCCACGCGCCGGCGGCTAATCCTTGCCGCCATGATGACCCGCCCCCTCGCCCGCCGCGCCTGACATGGTCGCCGTCCGCTTCGCCCCCAGCCCCACCGGCCGGCTTCACGTCGGCAACGCGCGCATCGCCCTCGTCAACTGGCTCTTCGCCCGGAAGCACGGCGGCAGCTTCCTGCTGCGCCTCGACGATACCGACCGGGAACGCTCTACCGCCGAATTCGCCGCCGCCATCGAGGAAGACCTGCGCTGGCTCGGCCTCGACTGGGACGCTTTCGCCCGCGAGTCCGACCGTTTTCCCCGCTATGACGAGGCCATTGCCGCCTTGAAGGCCAGCGGCCGGCTCTACCCCGCCTGGGAGACGGCGGAAGAGCTGGAACTCCGCCGCAAGCTGCAGATCGCGCAGCACCGTCCGCCGGTCTACGACCGCGCCGCCCTGAAGCTGGGCGAGGCCGACAAGGCGCGGCTGACGGCGGAACGCGGTGCCCCGCACTGGCGCTTCCGTCTCGACGGCCGGCGCCTGTCCTGGCCCGACCTCGTCAAGGGCGAGACGGTGGTCGATACCGCCTCCCTGTCCGATCCCGTGCTGATCCGCAGCGACGGCCAGCCGCTCTACACCCTGACCTCGGTCGTCGACGACATCGACTTCGCCATCAGCCATGTCATCCGCGGCGAAGACCATGTAACCAACACGGGCGTGCAGATCGAATTGTTCGAGGCACTGGGCGGCGCGGTGCCCGCCTTCGGCCATCTCTCGCTGCTGGTCGACGGCACGGGCGCCGGCCTGTCCAAGCGCCTTGGCTCGCTATCGCTCGCCTCGCTGCGGGCGGAGGGGATCGAGGCGCTGGCGGTCGATGCCCTGCTCGCCCGTCTCGGCACCGCCGATCCGGTGGAACCGGTCGCGGCGCGGGACGCCCTGATCGAGGGGTTCGACCTGTCCCGTTTCGGCAAGGCGCCCGCACGCTTCGATCCATCGGAACTCCGCACCCTGTCCGCCCATGTCCTGCAACATCTCGACTTCGAGACGGTGCGAGAGCGCCTGCCGGCGGGCGCGGATGCCGCGTTCTGGCAGGCGGTACGCGGCAATATCGCCGTCGTCGGCGATGCCGCCGACTGGTGGCAGGTGGTGACCGGCCCCGTCGAGCGCGTGGAGATCGAGGATGCCAGGGGCGTCCTCGCCGTGGCCGCCGACCTGTTGCCGGCCGAGCTCGATGGCGAGAGCTGGGGGCGCTGGACCTCGGCCATCGCCGCGGCGACCGGGGCCAAGGGCAAGGCGCTGTTCCTGCCGCTCCGCCTCGCGCTGACCGGCCGCGCCCATGGCCCCGAAATGAAGACAATTCTCCCTCTGATAAAAAGTCAGGAAATTAAGTCGCGTTTGGCGTGAATGAACCTTGTCCCCAGGGTTTTACTTGATCAGTATCAATGTTCATTGCCGTCTCGGGTGCAAAGAGATTGTGGCAGGGACGGGCGTTCATGCCCTCTTGATCGCTGACCCAGAGGGCCTGACTTTCCAACCATGCCTCGCTCGACGCCAGAACATCCCCTGCAGTCGGAACGCCGTCTCCAGCCGATTTTCGTTGCGCTGGCGTCGGGATTATTCGGGTTCGTCCTCGCCCTCGTAAGCTTGCAGATCATGCTCGAGATCCTGCACGCCCAGGTCGAATCCGATCTGCGCACCCTGGCCGAGACCATCCGCAATGCTCCCGACGGGTCGACATCGTCCGGAACATTGAGCCCGATGGTCAGCATCGCCAAATCGAGAACCGAAGTGCCGCGTTCGACCGCCGATATCTGCACGGAGCGGCTGGTTCAATGGCTGGACGGACAGGCGCAGGTCTCCCTGGCAGAGGCCCGGACCGCCCTCGCTGGCGGCGTCTGTCGTGGCGCGGCCGTCGTCGTGACGCCCGAGGGCGAAGGCGGCGCCTTCACGGTGTTAAGGGCCCTCGGCGGCGACGACCGTTCCGTCCGCGTCGAGGCGACCACGATCCGCCAGAGCGATATCACCGGCATCCGCTTTCTGTTGAGCAATCCAGCGATGATGGGACTGGCCATCTCGATCAGCCTGAGCGCCGGCCTCTTCGGCTATTTCCTGCGGCGCAGCCAGTATCGAGCCTATGTGAACATCCGGCAGCAGGCCTTCACCGACGAATTATCCGGCGCATTGCGACGCGAGCAGTTTCTTGCCAATGTCCGGCAGACGGTCGACCGTGTGCATGAAATGGGCGGCACGGTCAGCCTTCTCGCCATCGACCTCGACCACTTCAAGTCGATCAACGACAGCTTTGGCCACGGCGCCGGCGACGAAGTGATCCGCAGTTGCGGGCGTCTGCTGTCGGCGGCGGTGCGCGACGGCGATATCGTCGGCCGCGTCGGTGGCGAGGAGTTCGCCATCCTGCTGCCCAACCTGCCGAAATATATCGCCGCCGAAGTCGCCGACCGCCTGCGCAAGCAGATGGCGTCGCACGCCTTCTGCTTCGACGGCCGCGACCTCTTCGTCACCATGTCCACCGGGGTGGCGTCGCTCATGAGCACGGATTCGATCGAAGCCCTGATGGACCGCGCGGACCGCCGGCTCTATCTGGCCAAGGCCCATGGCCGCAACTGCGTCGTCTGGGAAGACGACGACAACCACGATTACTGAAACGCCCGGCCCCACTCAGTCCGGCAGGCGCCGGCCGTGCCACCGAACACGCCCAATGACGCTGAAGGAGGCTTCGCCATTGGCTATCGGCAGAGGTTCGGCCGGATAGCGGACGTCTTCCGTCACGAGCAGAAGCTGACCGGCGACAGTTCGGCCAATCCGCCGGATCAGCAAGATGTCAGACGAAAGGAAGGCATAGAGGCGTCCGTGGCGCAAATCGCAGTCGGAGTTGTCGATGAGCAGCAGATCGCCCACCGCGATGACCGGCGCCATGGCGTCATCGCCCGCGAAGGCATGGACCAGATCGGCTGGATTGCAGCCGGTGAGGCCGGCAGCCCAATCATGCGTCAGGCTCAGCGCCGCGTGGCTCGTCTCGCCATCAACGTCCTGTTCCCCCGGCAGACGCAATGTTTCGGCGAAATGAGGGATGGCGAGGAACATCGGCGAGCCCGTGGCCTCGGCACGATCCCGACCGACCGCGGGCGTGCGCCCGGTGACGAGCCAGGTCGGATCGCCGCCGACATCCGCGAGCGCCTTGAGGACGTGGCAACGGGGCTCGGTCTCATTGCGCTCGTAGGCCTGATAGGTGCGCTCGGCGACGCCGAGCTGAACCGCCAGTTCTTCCTGACTGAGTCCCAATTTCTGCCGGAAGCGAGACAGCCGCGCGCCGACACTGGTCATGACACACCGTTGTTCATCACCTGAGGACAAGACCGGCTGCGTTCGCAGCACTTGCCAGATGGCGCGATAAATCGCGTTTCTTTTCCCACCGGCTCGCACTTTCTCGCGTGCACTACAGGCAATCGACTTGAATCGAGGGATACGCCGTGGTTCATTTTCGCTACTTCTCTTCCTGCCGGGGGGCAAGCGGAAGCAGACGCCATCCCCTCTGAACGGTCAAGTCCATGACGCAGTCGGCGTTCGCGTTGTCTCTTTGGACAGGAGCGGCAGGTTTCCGGGAGGAAGACCGCGCGCCTGCGAAACACCATTACTCAGGGGTCTCGCGTTGGATCGGGTAAAGGCGCTCAAGCCCCTTCATGTGGCGATCCTCGCGGCGAGCTTCGGGGCCGTGCTTACAACCATCGGCACGGCGGTTTTCATCGCCGAATCCGGCCGCCGGATTGATGACGACCTCGCGCAGGCGGCGCAGCAGATCCGGCAGGCGATCGAAGGCGGCGACATGCCACCGCATTCCACCGGCAAGATGGTCGCGACCACGGTCGCGACCTTTCCTCTGGTGTCCGGGAGCGTCGACGCCTGCGTCGGGCAACTGCGTGATGCCTCACGACCCGTTGTTCCGCTGATGCCCGAAGGCGAGTTGCAGCGGATCGCCACTCAGTCCTGCGAAGGCCGTGAAATCGGCATTGCTGGCGATGGCAGTGCCCTGGAAGGTTTCGTCCTGATCTCCACCCGAAAGACCGACGAGGGCGGCCGGATGGCGACCCTGGTCGGCTTCCGGCCGGGAAGAGAAATCACCGCCGGCAGCCTGATCCACACCCCGCCGGTCATTGGCCTCGCGATTGCGATCATCCTGTCCAGCGGGTTGTTCGGCTATGCCCTTGGTCGCCGGGCCTATCGGAGTTTTCTGACCGCGAAGGCGCGGGCCGTCACCGACGGCCTGTCCGGCGTGCTCCGGCGCGAGCAATTTCTGACCAGCCTTGGCCAATTCGTCGCCGCGGGCGGTGTCCGGGGCGAGAGCGGCAGCGTGCTCGCCCTCGACCTCGATCACTTCAAGCGGGTCAACGACAGCTATGGTCATGCCGCGGGCGACGAAGTGATCCGCACCTGCGGCGAATTGATCAAGACGACGGTCAGGAGCGGCGATCTGGTCGGCCGCACGGGCGGCGAGGAATTCATGATCCTGTTGCCGGGAATGCCGAAATTCCGGGCGGCGGAGGTCGCCGACCGCCTGCGCAAGCGTCTGGCCGCCCATGCCTTCACCTTCGACGGACAAACCGTCTTCGTCACCATCAGCATCGGCGTCGCCTCATTCATGCCGGGCGATACGCTGTCGACCCTGGCCGCGCGGGCCGACCATCGTCTCTATGCCGCCAAGAACGCCGGCCGCAATGCCGTCGTCTGGGAAGACGACGACAATCACGACTATTGACGCCGCGCGCCCCACACACTGCGCACCATGTGAAAATCGAGCCGGATCATGGACCGGCCTGATCCGATCTGCTAAAGCCTGTCGCCTTGACGGGAGATCGGGTCGTGGTTCTGGTTCTGCACAATGGCGCGACGGGCAAGCGGGAGGAATTCGTCCCCCTGCACAAGGATTCCGTGGGCATGTATGTCTGCGGACCGACGGTCTATGACTTCGCCCATATCGGCAATGCCCGCCCGGTCATCGTCTTCGACGTGCTCTACCGCCTGCTGAAGCGCCGCTACGCAGAGGTTCGCTACGTCCGCAACATCACGGACATCGACGACAAGATCAACGCCCGCGCCGCCCAGTCGGGCGAGCCCATCGGCGTCATCACCTCGCGCACCGCCGCCGCCTTTCACGAGGACATGGCCGCCCTGGGCGCCCTGCCCCCGGATGTGGAGCCGCGCGCGACCCAGCATATCGGCAACATGATCGCCATGATCGGGCGCCTGGTGGAACGCGGCTTCGCCTATGTCGCCGAGGGCCATGTCCTGTTCAGCGTCGGCGCCAAGGCCGACTACGGCAAACTGTCGAACCGCAGCCGCGACGAGCTGATCGCCGGCGCCCGCGTCGATGTCGCCCCCTACAAGAAAGACCCGGCGGATTTCACCCTGTGGAAACCGTCGGCGCCCGACATCCCGGGCTGGGACAGCCCCTGGGGCCGGGGCCGGCCGGGCTGGCATATCGAATGCTCGGCCATGAGCCTTGCCGAACTCGGCAAGACCTTCGACATCCACGGCGGTGGCCGCGATCTCGTGTTTCCCCATCACGAGAACGAAGTGGCGCAATCCGAGGCGGCGAATGGCGCGCCCTTCGTCCGCTACTGGGTGCACAACGGTTTCCTGACCGTCAATGGCGAGAAAATGTCGAAGAGCCTCGGCAATTTCGTCGTCGTGCGCGATGCGCTGGCCAAGGCCCCGGGCGAGGCGCTGCGCCTCAACATGCTCTCGACCCATTACCGCGCGCCCATCGACTGGAACGACGAGGGTATCGTCCGCGCCCGTCAGGCGCTCGACCGCTGGTACGGCCTGATCGAGAAAGCCGAGGCGCATCTTGGCCGCGCCATCGCCCCCGCCGCCGTTCCGCAAGCGGTCGAGGCGGCGCTGGACGACGATCTGAACACGCCGCAGGCGATCGCCGAGCTGCACGCCATCGCCAATGAAGGCTACCAGTGCGGCACGGGCGATGCCCTGGTTGAGGCCGCCGCCCGCCTGAAGGCCGGGGGGCAAGCCCTCGGCATCCTGGCGCAGGAGCCGCATCAATGGTTCCGCTGGAAACCGGCGGGCAGCGAAGACGGCCCGACCGACGATGAAATCGAAGCCCTGATCGAGGCGCGCAAGGCCGCGCGCAAGGCGAAGAATTTCGCCGAAGCCGACCGTATCCGCGACGATCTCGCCGCAAAAGGCGTGATCCTCGAGGACGGGCCGACAGGGACCAAGTGGAAACGGGCATAGGGTCATGAGCAAGGAACGGCTGTATCTGTTCGACACGACGCTGCGGGACGGCGCCCAGACGCGGGGCGTCGACTTTTCGGTCGAGGACAAGCGGAACATCGCCCTCGCCCTCGACCGGCTCGGCGTCGATTATGTCGAGGGCGGCTGGCCGGGCGCCAATCCGACCGACAGCGCCTTTTTCGCCGCGCCGCCCGCCCTGTCCCGCGCCCGCGTCACCGCCTTCGGCATGACGCGGCGGCCGGGCCGCAGCGCCGACAACGACCCGGGCCTCGCCGGCCTCACCGGGACGACGGCGCCCGCGATCTGCATCGTCGGCAAGACCTGGGATTTCCAGGTCGATGTCGCGTTGGAAATTCCGCGCAGCGAGAATATCGACATCATCGGCGAGTCCATCGCCCATCTGCGCTCCAAAGGCCGCGAGGCGATGCTCGACGCCGAGCATTTCTTCGACGGTTACAAGGCCAATCCCGCCTATGCCCTCGACTGCCTGCGTGCCGCCCATGGTGCTGGCGCCGACTGGGTCGTGCTGTGCGACACCAATGGCGGCACCCTGCCCCATGAAGTCTCGCGCATCGTGTCGACCGTGGTGGACGCCATCCCGGGCATCCGCCTCGGCATCCATGCCCATAACGATACCGATAATGCGGTCGCCAATTCGCTGGCTGCCGTGCTGGCCGGCGCGCGTCAGGTCCAGGGCACGCTGAACGGCCTTGGCGAGCGTTGCGGCAATGCCAATCTGGTCAGCCTGATCGGCACCTTCTGCCTGAAGCCCGACTTCGCCGACCGGTTCGAGACCGGGATCAGCGAAAAGGCGCTGGCGCATCTGACGCCGACCTCGCGCCTGCTCGACGAGATTCTGAACCGCAGTCCGAACAAGCACGCGCCCTATGTCGGTCAGGCCGCCTTCGCCCACAAGGGCGGGCTACATGTCTCGGCCGTCCTCAAGAACCCGAAGACCTACGAGCATGTCCCGCCCGAGGCCGTCGGCAACGAGCGGCAGGTGCTGATTTCCGACCAGGCCGGCAAATCGAACATCCTTGCCCGCCTGCGCGACGTCGATATCGAGCTGGACCCCAAGGACAGCCGCATCGACCGCCTCCTCGAAGAGGTGAAGGAGCGCGAGTTCCAGGGCTACTCCTACGACGGCGCCGATGCCTCCTTCGAGCTGATGGCGCGCCGCGTGCTCGGTCAGGTGCCCGATTATTTCTTCGTCGACAGTTTCAAGGTGCTGGTCGAGCGGCGTTACAACGCCCGGCGCGAGCTGGTCACCGTCTCGGAAGCCATCGTCCGGGTGCAGGTCGACGGTCACAGGATGCTGTCGGTTGGCGAAGGCAACGGCCCGGTCAACGCCCTCGACGCCGCCCTGCGTCAGGACCTCGGCAAATATCAATCCTATATCGACGATCTCGAGCTGGTCGATTTCAAGGTGCGCATCCTGCAGCTCGGCAATGGCACCGCGCAGAGCGAGGCGCCGGTCAGCGTCGACCGCTGGCAGGCCGGCACCGGCGCGGTGACCCGCGTGCTGATCGAAAGCGCGGACAAGGCGGGCAACCGCTGGTCGACCGTCGGCGTCTCGGCCAATATCGTCGAAGCCTCGTTCCAGGCCCTCGCCGATGCCATCGTCTTCAAGCTCTATCGCGACGGCGCCCCGGCCGGCACGGGCCCCGCCGAATGAGCGACGAGGAAGACCGGCCGCTGCGCGCCGAAGGCGCCAATCCTTTCGGCGTCGGCATCGGCTCCCGCCCGAAGCCCAAGGGTGTCGGCGTCGGACCGAAGGAAGGCCCCGGCCCCATCGTCATCCTGGTCACGCCCCAGATGGGCGAGAATATCGGCACGACCGCCCGTGCCATGGCCAATTTCGGCCTGACCGAACTGCGCCTCGTCGCGCCGCGCGACGGCTGGCCGAACGAGCGTGCCTTTTCCGCCGCCTCCGGCGCCGACTGGATCCTGCAGGACGCCAAAGTCTATTCGACCACGGCCGAGGCGGTCGCCGACCTGACAAGGGTCTATGCGACGACGGCGCGCGACCGCGACATGGTGAAACCCGTGGTCACGCCGCGCCGCGCCGCCCTAGAATTCCGCGCCCTGATCGACGAGGGCCAGCGCGCCGGCATCCTGTTCGGACCGGAGCGCACCGGGCTCGAGAACGACGACATCGCCCTCGCCCACACGATCCTGTCGGTGCCGACCTCGCCCCGCTTCTGGTCGATGAACCTCGCTCAGGCGGTACTGCTCGTCGCCTATGAATGGCACATGCTCGAGGTCGAGGTGCCGGAGAAATTCCTGCGCATCGGCCAGACCGAACCCGCCACCCAGGCCGAGGTTCAGGGCCTTGTCGATCATCTGGTGACGGAACTCGATGACGCCGGTTTCCTGCGCCCGGTCGAGAAGAAACCTTCGATGGTGCGCAACATCGTCAGCTTCATCCAGCGGGCGGAGCCGACAGGACAGGACGTGCGGACTTTACGCGGTGTCGTCCGCGCCTTGACCCGGCGTTATCAGCGGGGCCAGCCCAATCCCCGCCCGCGCAAGCCTCAGGCCGGTTCGTAAATTACATAGAGTTTCTTCACCGGCTCGATGGTGGTCCAGGTGCCCTTGAAGCCGGCGGGGATGGCGAAACTGTCGCCCGGACCGAAGTCTTGCGCCGTGCCGTCCTCGGCCGTGAGGCGGACCCGGCCTTCGAGAATCACGCAGACCTCTTCTTCCGAATAATCGACGGCCCAGCTGCCTTCGGTCGACGACCAGACGCCGGAAAAGAAGCGCCCGCCGGCATCGGTATAGTCATTCCACAGTCTCGTCGTCGGCTGCCCCGACAGGATGCGGGACGGCGCGCCGGCCTCGCCCGCGCCTTGGCACAGGCCGATCTTCACGATTTTCGCACTCACGCTGGCGCCCCCGGCATGTCCTGTCACTGGCTGCCAGCCTAGCACGGATGGAACCAGTCGTTAACGATATGGGGCTAGGCTCTGGTCATGACGACGCGAGATCCAGACGACAAGAATTGGCCGGCCGACGACCCGATTTCCCGGGCAGCCGCCCTCGCCGCCTCGCTGCCCGCCGATCAGGCCGCCCGCCTGCTGGCCGATCTGTCCGCCGGCATGGCCGGCAAGGGCGAGCGCACCGCCCCCTTGCGTCAGGCGCTGATCGACCAGGCCAACCGGCAGCGGCCTCAGCGCGCCCGCCGGCTGTTCACCAGTCTCGTTCATCCCTTGCTGGTCGATGATCCCGAGGATGCCGATTCGCCCCTCGCCATGCCGCTGTGCTTCCGCCGGGCCGACATGGGCGGCATCTGGGGTGCCCTCGCCCGCGGCGCCTTCCCGGACAAGGCGGTCGAGGCCGCGAGTCTGATGGACGCGCTCTGCACCGAATGCCTGGTCGACGAGGCGATCGAGCGGCCCGAAGCCCAGGCCATGCGCGAGAAACTGCGCCTCGCGACCCTCGTCAAACTCAATCAGCTGGCGGCGGACCGCACCACCGTCGAGGCTTTCTGCACCCTCGCGAACATGATCCGCGAAAAGCAGCACGGTTTGCGCACCCGTCACATGACGCCGATCAGCCCCCAGCACCTGACCGATCTGGCCGAAGTGCTGGCGGCACAGCCGATATGGGCGCCGGCCGTCGCCGCTTTCCTTCGGGTGACGCCCCCTCATGCCGAGGCGATGGCGAGCGGTGAAGCCCTCGCCCGGGCCACGACTGAATTGTCGCAGGCCCTGCTGGCGGCCAATCTACCCTCGGCGACGGCGGATGTCCTGCCCGTCGCGCTCCTGAACCGCCGGGGCGCCTTCGGCTCCGTCGCCGTCATGCTGGCGCAGCGCGGCGCCGGCAAGGCCCTGCGGCTGGGCGAAGCCATGGTGGCCGCGCTGTCGGGCCAGTTCCAGTCCCACGTCGCGATGATGACGCAGGCCGCGACCAACACGCGGCATGAGGATTTTCCCATAACCCTTACCGACGAAATCAAGATTCGCCTCGGCAACAGCATGAACATGATCGACGAGATCGTGACCGCGGTGCGCGAGGCCGGACTTGCCGATGTCCCCCGCCTGTTCCCGATCCTGCGCGACGCGACCAATAATCTGATGGCTGAATTGGTGCGCAGCCCCCTGCAACGCACGTCGCTGCGCTATTCCGCCGCCCTGTTTCACCGCGCGCATGTCACCAGCGACACGACCGACGTCATGTTCCTGGTCGGTCAGCTCGTCCGGCTGCGGGCCCTGTTGCGGCCGACCGGCCTGCCCATCATCGCCCTCAACAAATGGCGCGACCAGCTGGTGGCCGATGTCGAATTCGCGGTGCAGAAGGCGACCCGGCTCGAGGATGGCGAAGACCCGCTGCTCGACCGCTTCCGCCACCTCGAGCGGATCGAGCGCCTGGCCGAGGTGATCGGCAGCACCATCGTGCCCATCCTGCAGCCGACCAGCCGCCACACCCAGCTCATCGTCGCCTCGCGGCTGGACGAACCCGGCCCGCTGGACGGCGTCGCGCTTCGACTCTGCACCGGCTACGTCAACACGGTCCGGGCGGAAATCGCCAAGGTGCGCTACTGGCGCAACCCCGACATGGTCGCCCTCGCCGAAAAGGCCACCGGCCGCGGCCTCTGACCGGCCGTGGGACTTACTCCGCGGCGCGAGGCAAGGAGGCCTCCAGTCGCACCTCGCGGTCGTGGAACGCCTTCAGGCTGGCACGGTGACCGATGGAGACCAGCGTCGTATCCGGCAGCCGCGCCTTGAGCATCCGGTAGAGCCGGCTTTCCATCTCCTCATCCATGGCCGAGGTCGCCTCGTCGAGGAACAGCCAGGCCGGCTTCTGCACCAGCGCCCGCGCGATGGCGAGACGCTGCAGCTCGCCGCCCGACAGGCGGTTCTGCCAGTGCCCCTCCTCGTCCAGCCGGTCGGCCAGGGCGGACAAATCGACATCGACCAGTGCCTGGCGCAATACGGCATCCGGCACGCTGGCCTCGGGCGCCGGATAGGCGACCGCCGCACGCAGGGTGCCAACCGGAACATAGGGTTTCTGCGGCAGGAACAGACGGCCCCGATCCTGCGCCGAGGCCGGAATGACGATCCTGCCGTCGGCAAAGGGCCAGACCCCCGCCAGCACCCGGAACAGGGTCGATTTGCCGGTACCCGAGGCGCCGACGATCAGCACGCTTTCGCCGGCCTTCAGGGTCAGGTCCATCGACAGCAGGGGCTTTTCATCGGGCAGACGGATGTCGATATCCACCGACCATTCGTCGCGCGGTCCCCGCTCCAGCTTGGCGGCACAGGCCTTCCGCTCCGCCACCTCGAGCGCCTCGATAAAGCCGGTCAGTCGCTGAACCGTCGCGACCCATTCGGCAAGGGTCGAATAGAGGCTGGCGAACCACGAAAAGGCATCCTGGACCCGGCCGAAGGCGCCCGCGGTCTGGGTCATGTGGCCGAAGGGAACATTGCCGACGAAATAGACCGGCCAGACGATCAGATAGGGCACGAGGACGACCGCCTGATCGAAGGCCGCCTGCAGACCCACCAGGAATTTCTGGCGGTTGACGATGGCCATGAAATTTTCGCGCACCCGCTCGAAGCGGCCCTTCAACCGGTCGCGCTCGACAAGGGCGCCGCCATAGAGCGCGATGGCCTCGGCATTCTCGCGCATACGGACGAGATCGAAGCGGAAATCCGCCTCCCGGCGCTCGCGGTTGAAGTTGAGGCCCACGAGCTTTCGCCCGACCAGATGGGAAATCCAGGTGATGAAGGCGGAATAGACCAGCGCGGCCCAGAACAGCAGGCCGGGAATCGTGATCTCGGTGCCCGCGACGGTGAAGGTCTCGATCGGCTCGGACAGGCCCCAGAGCACGACCGCGAAAGAGCCGAGGGTCGCCGCATTGGAGATGAAGCTGAGCGAGAGGCTGAGCGTGCGTTCGACGAAGAGGCGCAGGTCTTCCGCGATACGCTGGTCCGGGTTATCGGTCCGACCGTCGGCGAGCTGCAGCTTGTAATAGGATTCGGCGGTCGTCCAGCGCGCCACGAAATGATTGGTCAGCCAGGTCCGCCAGCGAATTTCAAACACCTGCTGAAGGATGTAGCGCAGCACGGCGATGGTGATGAAGACCGCCGCCAGCTGGGCGAATACGCCGACTTCGACCCAGAAGCCGTCCTGGTTCTTTTCCTGAAGCGCCGTGAAGAAGCGATTGTTCCAGTAGCTGAAACGGACGTTCAACTCGACGAGGACGAAGCTGAGACCGACGAGAAAGGCGAAGAAAGCCAGCGCCCAACGCCCGCCCGGCGACTTGAAATAGGGGACGGTCAAAGCCCACAACTGCTTCAGGAATGTCCAGGCCTTGCGCATCGGTCCCTCGATCAACTGCGGAATCGGCTCCGCAAACAGGCACGCACACCATGCCAGAATCCCGGCACAAATGCGGCGGAGATGGAACCATGCGAGACGGGAAGAAAGGTGTGAGCGAGATCACAGTAATGGGGCCGGGGGTAAAATCGCCCTGCCTCGAAAAGACCTTATTTCGGCCCGGAACCGGTACCAATTGCCGGACATTCTCTTCTCATGCCGCTGCTGACGAGGCGGCTTTCAGAAAAGGCCCCGCAAGGGGTACGACCTCCCCGGACCGGCCCTGCCCCTCGTCGGTCCACCCCAGCCCTGCACAGGGTCGTAAAGCCCGGCCATCCCCCTCTGGCCGGGCTTCCTTTTTATGCCCGTTTGGGTCAGGGCTTGCCGCCGGTGGCCGGCAGGCAATTCTCGATGATCTGGTAGCATTGCTCGAGCCGACGGGTCTGGCCGACATCCGAGCCGCCATAGACAACGCGGGCGACCGCCCCGTTTCGAATCGTGAAACTGGCCCGGCAGTTCTGGCTGTCGTCGACATAGGGCGCGCCGCCGACCGGCACGCCGAAGCCATAGCCGACATTGCCGGAGCCGCCGAAGACACCGATGCCGAAACTGGGCCCCGAGGGGTAACCGGTTATGTTGCGGCTTTCGTAAGTCAGAACCTCTTCGCCAGGCACCGTCTGCATGGCGGCGGTAGGCGCCCCGGCGCAGGACACGAGGTCGGCCTTGCGCATACCGATCAGGCTGTCCTGAGCCTGGAGCGCGGCGTCGGCGCGGGGACTGGCGCAGGCGCCGAGACCGGCGGCGGCGCCGGCCAGCAGAAACCAGACGAACTTGCGCGACATCTTCCTGTTCCTTCCCGTGGTGCCCGCTGCCGGGATCGAACCGGCACGGCAATGCCGAGCGATTTTAAGTCGCTTGCGTCTACCAATTCCGCCAAGCGGGCACGCAAGGAAGGCGGGAATCGGCCATCGCCGTCCCCACCCGGGTTGTAGCACGCAGGCCCGGCGCGTAAAGCTCGCTCAGTTGAGGACCGAGTAGCCCCGGTTACGCATACAATTGTCGATCACGCGGCGCTTTTCCTGTTCCGCATTCACCGTGCCGCGGGCGGCGCCGGTCGCCGCGCCGATACCGGCACCCGCGGCGAGGCCCTTGCCGAAATCGCCCGAGAACGAGCCGATGACGCCACCGGCGATGGCACCAAGCGCGGCCCCGCCAAGGGCGTTGGAGGCCGCCTCGTTACCGGTCGGCACCTGATCCGCGAGATTCTGGCAATAAGCGAGATCGTGCTCGTAATAGCCCGGAGGCGCCTTGGACATGGAAGGATCGACCACGGGACGATAGCCCGAGGCGCAGGCCGACAGGGCGAGCGCGGCGGCCAGCACGGCGACAGTCTTGTTCAACAGGGTTCTCCCCGATTCAGGATCGGTACTGCGCCGATTATAACGCCTGAAATGCGGCGGGGTTGCGTCCACCGTCACATTCCGGCCACTTCGCTGCCGTCAGTCGGGAATCTCGCCAGGATGCGGTTCGACCCCGGCCGCGACCAGGGCCGCCGTCAGCGCCGCCATGGCCGCCGACAAACGCGCCGGCTCGCGCCCGCGGAGGACAAGGGCCGTGCCGAAGCTGCCCTTTCGGAAGAAGGGGTAGCTGCCCATGTCGACGTCGGGATAGAGCTTCTGCACATCCTCGAGCAGGATCGCGATCCGGCTCTCGCCGACGAGGACGGAAACGGTTTCCGACTGCACCGTGCGGCCACCGGCGATATGGGGCCGCGTGCCTTCGAGCTGGGCCTTCATGATCGCGGGCACGCCGGCCAGCACGAAGACATTGCCGATCTTGAAGCCCGGCGCCTTCGATATCGGATTCTCGATCAGATCGGCGCCTTCCGGCACCCGCGCCATGCGGCGGCGCACCGGAGTCAATTCGCCCGGCGGATAATGCGTTTCGAGAAGAGCGATGGCCGCTGGATGTTCGATCAGCGCGAGGCCGAAAGCCCGGGCGATCGAATCGGCGGTGATGTCGTCGTGCGTGGGGCCGATGCCGCCCGTCGTGAAGACGTAATCGTAACGGGCCCGCAGCGCGTTGACGGCGGCGACGATCTCCGCCTCGACGTCCGGCACGACGCGGACTTCCCGCATCTCGACGCCCCAGCCGTTCAGGGTCTTGGCCAGATGCGCCAGATTGGCGTCCTGGGTCCGGCCCGACAGGATTTCATTGCCGATGATGGCAAGGGCAGCCGTGTAGATCCGCGGCGCAGTATCGTTGTTCGTCGTCGTCATGGTGGCGCACTATAGCGGATCAGCAGAAGATCGAAACCTCCATGCCGAAGTCCGCCAAGCGCATCACCCGTCCCGTCGCCGCCGACAGCACCAACGATCACGTCTTCGCCCAGCGGATCGACTGGAATCTGTTCAAGCTCTACGTCGAGATCATCCGCTCGGGCGGCATCGGCGCCGCCGCGCGCAAGCTGAACCGGCAGCAGCCCAGCATCAGCGCCGCGCTGAAACGGCTCGAGGACCAGATCGGCACCCGCCTGTGCACGCGAAGCGCGACCGGCATCGAGCCGACCGCCGCCGGCACCGCCCTCCTCAAGATCTGCGAGCAGATGGCCCTCGCCGCCCGCGACATCCCCCACGAAGTCGCCAAGGTCGCCGGCGTCGTCGAAGGCGCGATCCGCCTGCACATGATCTCCAATCTGGTCAGCCCGGCCTTCGAGCGCGCCCTCGTCGGCTTCAACGCCGCTTATCCGGGCATCGAGATCAAATTCGACATCGCCCCGCACAGCGCCGTCATTCGGGCCGTGTCCAAGGGCGAGGCGGAAATCGGCCTCGCCGGGGATACCGCCCCCGCGGCGGGCCTGACCTATCGGCCCCTGATGCGCGAGACCCAGCAGCTCTACTGCGGACCGCGCCATCCCCGCTTTGGCAGCGCCCCCGGCCATCCGGGCGATTTCATCGGCGACCGCTTCATCCTGACCGGCGAGGACGAAACCGAGCAATTACGCCAGTTCCGCCGCCGTTTCGGGCTGGGCCGCCGGGTCGGCGGCTATGCCGAGAACCTGCACGAGGTGCGCCGCCTGATCGAACTCGGCCTTGGCATCGGCTTTCTGCCCACGGTGGTCGCCGAGGCCGCGGGCAAGAGCCTGTGGCCGCTGCTGCCGCCTGAAATCCTGCCCAGTTACCATGTCTATGTCATCACGCGGGCGGAGTCTGACTGCAGCACCCCGACACTCCTGCTGGTCGAGGCGATCCAGGCCGAACTCGACAAGCTGGAGTCATAGATTTTATCTATGATCTGCATTGACATTTACCACCTACCGCACCGCACAATGGGCCGCCATGCTTTCGGGATCGCCCGTTCTTGGAGGCCGCCGTGGTGTCTGTCGCAACTCTCCGTGGACTTTGGCAGCGGTCGCTGATCGCCTGGCCCGACGGCCTGCGCGACACGACGACCAGCGTATACTGGCTGCAGGGCCCGAGTTTCTACGCCGATCTGCGCCAGCCGGCCGGCCGGCCCGACCTCTCCGGCATCCGCTGCCTCGACGATCTCGACCGCGAGGGCCTGATGTGGCTGGCCGGTCAGGAAGGTTTCGCGGGCGAGCTGACCTTCGACGGCACCTGTTTCGAATGGGCGCGCGCCCTCGATTTCCAGCCGAAGAGCCCCTATTCCGACTGCGGTTTCCTGCATTTCGAGGGTGATGTCCTGGTCGAGCGGGGCCGCGACGTCGCCTATGTCGAACATTGGCACCGTGGTCCCGAAGCGACCCTGCCGTCCTGCGCCGTGCGCCTGACCGAGGCCGGCGGGCGCCGTGCCGCCTTTCTGGTGCGGGCCGGCGACCAGTTCATGTTCGCCCGCGACCGCGCCACGCCCCTGCCGGAGGCGGACAGCCTCGCCGATATCGTGAAGGCGGCGCCCGACATGGCCCATGCCCGCGACCTTCTCGATTGCGAATTGTCTTTCGGTCATGTCGGCGATGACGGTTGGCTGATCACCCGGTCCAGCCTGCCCTACCGCGAAGGCATGGGCCTCGCCCCGGTGACCGGCCACGGCGGCGCCCTGCTGCTGACCGCGGATGTCGCCCGGGACGGCACGCCGATCAGCCGTGAATGGCAGATCGAGGCGCTTCAGGGCGTCCTGACCGATCTCGTCGATTTTTCCGCCCTGCGCCCGACGGCGCTCGCCCGCTGACCCTGTAACGAGGAGAGTATAGATGAAACGAATGGCCTGTCTCGCCGCCGCGCTTCTGAGCTGTCTCGCCCTGATCGTCAGCCCGGCTTCGGCCGAGAGCAAGACGAAGTTCCGGGTCGCGACCACGATCTATGCCGGCTTCATGCCCTGGTTCTATGCCCAGGAAGCCGGCATCATCAAGAAATGGGCCGACAAATACGGCATCGAGATCGACCTCGTGCAGGTGCCCGACTATATCGAGTCCGTGAACCAGTATACCGCCGGCCAGTTCGACGGCGTGCTGATCGCCAGCATGGACGCACTGACCATCCCGGCTGCCGGCGGTGTCGATTCCACCGTCCTCGTCATGGGCGACTATTCCAACGGCAACGACGGCATCGTGTTGAAGGGCAAGGGCAAGACCGTCGCCGATCTGAAGGGCGCGACCGTCCATCTGGTGCAGTTCTCGGTGTCGCACTACCTGCTGGCCCGCGCCCTCGAAAGTGTCGGGCTCAAGGAAGCCGATCTGAAGACCGTGAACGTCTCCGACGCCGATTTCGTCGCCGCCTTCTCGACCCCCGACGTGCAGGCGATCGTCGCCTGGAAGCCGGCCCTGTCGGATATCGAGGCCATGGCCGATGTCTCGCCCATCTTCGACAGCTCGAAGATCCCGGCGGAAATCCTCGACGTCGCCATCGTCCATACCGAGATGCTCAAGGATAACCCCGCCCTCGGCAAGGCCCTGGTCGGCGCCTGGTACGAAACCCTCGACCTGATCGGCAAGGGCGACGCCAAGAGCAAGGAGGCGATGGAGTTCATGGCCAAGGCCGCGGGCACCGATATCCCGGGCTTCGAGACCCAGCTCGCCACCACTCATCTGTTCAAGACCCCGGCCGAAGCCGTCGCCTTCTATCGCAGCAAGGAAATGGCCGACGCCCTCACCCTCGTCTCGAAGTTCAGCTTCGATCACGGCTTGCTCGGTGAAGGCGCCAAGAGCCCCGACGCCATCGGCCTCGGCCTGCCCGGCGGCAAGGTGCTGGGCGATCCGGCCAATGTGAAGCTGCGCTACGACGACACCTACACGGCGATGGCGGCCGAAGGAAAGCTGTAACCGCCGGCACCACACGAGGACCGACAGCCATGGCGACGCCCGGCGATTTCACCAGCCTTCCGGTGATCGACATCTCCCCCCTCTTCGGCGCCGACACGGCGGCGAAGCGGCGGGTGGTCGAGGCGCTGGGCGAGACCGCCCGCACCATCGGCTTCCTCTATGTCACCGGCCACGGCATGGCGCCAGGGCTGTTCGACGATCTGCTGGCCGCGGCGAAGGAATTCTTCGCCCGGCCGGTCGACGAGAAGATGCAGGTCTATATCGGCAAGTCCAGCAATCACCGGGGTTACGTTCCGGTGGGCGAGGAAGTGATCTACGGCGGCGTGCCCGACCAGAAGGAAGCCTTTGACCTGTCGCAGGACCTGCCGGCGGACGACGTGGATTACCTCGCCGGCAATCCCATGCTGGGCCCCAACCAGTGGCCCTCCCTGCCCGGCTTCAAAGAGAGAGTGGGCGCCTATTACGATGGCGTCATGCAGGTCGGCCGCACGCTGCTGCGTGCCTTCGCCGAGGCGCTGGGCCAGGACCAGTCGCTGTTCGACAGCTATGTGACCAAGCCGCCGAGCCAGCTTCGCCTCGTGCATTATCCCTTCAGTCCGAACGCGCCCGGCAATGCCTTCGGCATCAGCCCGCACACCGACATGGAATGTTTCACCCTGCTGCGGGTAACCGCCCCCGGGCTCGAGGTGATGAACGGCAAGGGCGACTGGATCGACGTGCCGCCCCTTGAGAATGCCTTCGTCGTCAATATCGGCGACATGCTGGAGGTCTGGACCAACGGCCAGTTCGTCGCCACCTCGCACCGGGTGCGCAAGGTGAAGGAGGAACGCTATTCGTTCCCCCTGTTCTTCAATGTCGATTACGACACCGTGGTCGCCCCCCTGCCCTGTTTCACCGGCGAAGAACCCTCGAAATACAGGCCGGTGAAGGCGGGCGAGCATCTCTTCGCCGTCACGGCGCAGGGTTTCGTCTATCTGCAGAAACGGGTCGCCGCGGGCGAGATCGCCCTGCCCGAGGGCGCCAGCGGCACCCATGAATTCGGCCAGCACGCCCGCCATGCTGATCAGGCGCGGGCCTGAGGTTACGATCATGTCCAAGACCAACGCTTTCACCAGCCTGCCCATCGTCGATATTTCCGCCCTGCGCGGCACCGACCCGGTCGCCCGGGCGCGGGTCGCCGCCGAACTCGGCGATGCCGCGCGGAACATCGGCTTTCTCTATGTCACCGGCCACGGCATGGCGCCGTCGCTGTTCGACGATCTCGTGGCGGCGGCGACGGAATTCTTCGCCCGCCCGGTCGACGAGAAGATGAAGGTCTATATCGGCCAGTCGACCAATCACCGCGGCTATGTCCCGGTGGGCGAGGAAGTCTTCTACGGTGCCTCCAAGGACCTGAAGGAAGCCTATGACCTCGCCGAGGATCTGCCAGCGGACGACGCGGATTATGTCGCCGGCAATCCGATGCTCGGGCCGAACCAGTGGCCCGAACTGCCGGGCTTCCGGACACGTGTCGGCGCCTATTACGATGCGGTGATGTCGGTCGGCCGCGACCTCCTCCACGGTTTCGCGGAGGCGCTGGGCCAGGCGCCCGACTTCTTCGATGAATTCGTCACCAAGCCGCCGAGCCAGCTCCGCCTCGTCCATTACCCGTTCAACCCGGAAGCGGTCGATGCCACCGGCATCGGCGCCCATACGGATTACGAGTGCTTCACCCTGCTGCATGTGACGGCACCGGGGCTCGAGGTCATGAACGGTGCCGGCGAATGGATCGACATTCCGCCCCTGCCCGGCGCCTTCGTCGTCAATATCGGCGACATGCTGGAAACCTGGACCAACGGCCTCTTCACCGCGACCAGCCACCGGGTGCGCAAGGTGCAGGAGGAGCGTTACTCCTTCCCGCTGTTCTTCAATGTCGACTACTACACCCGGGTCGCGCCCCTGCCCGCCTTCATCCGCGAGGGCGAACCGGTCCGGCCGGCCCTGGTTGCGGGTGAGCATCTGCACGCCCAGACGGCGCAGAGCTTCACTTACCTGCGCAAGCGGATCGAGGCCGGCACGTTGAAACTGCCGGAAAGCGCCCTCGGCCTGTCGTCCTTCGGTCAGGAAGCGCGCCAGAAGATCGCCCGCTGACGCCGCGCCTTCCCTCTTCGTGATCATCTGTCACGAAATCCGGGCCGCGTTTCGCTATCCTCCCCCTCGTCGTTCCGGCGAAGGCCGGAACCTTTCGGGGGATGGGCGCCCTTATCGGACGAAGACCCCGGCCTTCGCCGGGGGGACGAACGATGGAGAAGCGCCGCTCCCGTGCCGAACAGACCGGGGAGGGAATCGGCCATGCGTGTCCATCATCTGAATGCCGCCACCATGTGCCCGCGTGGCGCCGCTCTCATCACCGGCAAGGGCGGGCTGCTGGAACGGGCCACCATGGTCTGCCATGTCCTCGCCATCGAGACGGCGGAGGGCCTCGTCCTGGTCGATACCGGCCTCGGCACTGGGGATATCGCCCGGCCCTCGCGCCTTGGCCTCACCTTCACCGCCGTCCTCGCCCCCCGGCTCGATCCTGCCGAGACCGCGCTGGCGCAAGTAAAGGCCCTCGGCTTTGCCGCCGACGATGTGCGCCATATCGTGCTGACCCATCTCGATCTCGACCACGCGGGCGGCCTCGGCGATTTCCCCAAGGCCCGCGTCCATGTCCATGCCCGCGAGCACGAGGCGGCGATGGCGCGCAAGGACATGATGGCGAAATCCCGCTACATCCCCGGCCAATGGGCCCATGGCCCGTCCTGGCAGCTTTACGATGCGACGGGGGAGGACTGGTTCGGCTTCGCCGGGGTCCGCGCCCTCTTCGCCGACGAAGGCGATGTGCTGCTGATCCCGCTGCATGGCCACACGCGGGGCCATTGCGGCGTCGCGGTGCGCGACGGGGACGGCTGGATGCTGCACGCGGGTGACGCCTATTTCCACACCCATTCCCTCGACGCCGAGCCGACGGCCCCGCTCGGCATCCGGCTGTTCCAGCAATTGACCGACACGATCGGCGCCGAGCGCCGCCGCAATCAGGAAAGGCTGCGCCAGTTGCGCCAGTCGCGCGGGCGGGAGGTGCGGATTTTCTGCGCCCACGACCCGGATGAATTCGACGCCTGCTGCGCCGGGCGGCCCTTGTGAATTTCGCCACGCCCCTCGTCCCCGGACGGCTGGTCCGGCGCTACAAGCGTTTCCTCGCCGACGTGATCATCGACGGCGAGACGGAGCCGGTCACCGCCCATTGCGCCAATCCCGGCTCCATGCTCGGCCTCGCCACGCCGGGCGCCCGGGTCTTCGTCGAGCGGTCGGACGACCCCAAACGCAAGCTGCGCTGGTCGTGGCGCCTCGTCGAGGCGGCGGACACGCTGGTCGGCATCGACACCGGATATGCCAACGCCGTGGTCGCCGAGGCGCTGGCGGCGGGGCGGATTCCCGAACTCGCCGGTTTCACCTCCACCCGTGCCGAAGTCGCCTATGGCACCGGCAGCCGGGTCGACTTCCTGCTGGAGGGCCCGGGGCGCTGTTTCCTCGAAGTGAAGAGCGTGACCCTGTCGCGTCGCCCGGGCCTTGCCGAATTTCCCGACAGCGTGACCGCCCGGGGCACCAAACATCTGGGCGAACTCGTCGCCGAGATCGACAGGGGCCACCGCGCCGTCCTGCTCTATCTCGTGCAGCGGAACGACGCTGCCGCCTTCGCTCCCGCCGCCGATATCGACCCCGCCTATGTGGAAGCCTTCCAAAAAGCACGGGCGCGGGGCCTGCTGGCCCTGTGCCATGCTTGCACCGTCACACCGGCGGGCATTACCCTCGGCAGACCGGTTCCCATGGCGGATTGACAATGAACAGGACCACCGAGGCCAAGGCCCGCGACGAAGAAGAAGACGCCTACGCCCACCGGCGCACGGACAAGATCAAGATTCATGGCGCGGCGGATTTCGACGGGATGCGCGCGGCCGGCCGGCTGGGCGCCGCCTGCCTCGACATGCTGACGCCCGAGGTAAAGCCCGGCGTATCCACCCGAAGGCTCGACGACCTCGCCCGGGAATTCATCCTCGATCACGGCGCCTGGCCGGCGCCCTATAATTACCGGGGCTTTCCGGGTTCGATCTGCACCTCGCTCAATCATGTGATCTGCCACGGCATCCCGGGCGACAAGATCTGCAAGGATGGCGACATCCTGAACATCGACGTCACCGTCATCCTCGATGGCTGGCATGGCGACACCAACCGCACCTATCTGGTCGGCAATGTGCCGCTGAAGGCGCGCCGCCTGGTCGATGTCACCTATGAAGCCATGATGCGCGGGATCGAGGCGGTGAAGCCCGGCGCCACCTTCGGCGACATCGGCGCCGCCATCCAGACCTATGCCGAGGGTTTCGGTCTGTCGGTCGTGCGCGACTTTTGCGGCCATGGCCTGGGCCGGGTGTTCCACGACGCGCCCAACGTCCTGCACTACGGCAAGCCCGGCACCGGCCAGAAGATCGAGGCCGGCATGTTCTTCACCATCGAGCCGATGATCAACATCGGCAAGCCGGACGTCCGGATGCTGAGCGACGGCTGGACCGCGGTCACCCGCGACCGCTCGCTCTCCGCCCAGTTCGAGCACGCGGTGGGCGTGACCGAGACCGGGGTCGAGATTTTCACCCTCTCCCCCGCCGGTTACACCAAGCCGCCCTATGCCGTCTGAGTCCGACCGCCAGAAGGACCTGCTGCAAGAGGCGCCGGTGGCCGAGGCCGCGCCCCATTACCATGGCCATCGCGCCCGCCTGCGCGCCCGTTTCCGCGAGACGGGCGGGCAAGGAATGCCGGATTACGAAATCCTCGAACTCCTGCTGGCGCTCGCGATTCCCCGGCGCGACGTGAAGCCGCTGGCCAAGGATCTGCTGGCCCGCTTCGGCACTTTCGCCAATCTGATCTCCGCCCCCCTCGACCAGATCGAGGCGCAGGAGGGCCTGGGCGAGGTCGCGGCCATCGCCCTGAAGACCGTGCGCGAGGCGGCGCTGCGCCTGCTCGCCGCCGAGGTGATGCAGAGGCCCGTCATCTCGTCGTGGAACGCCCTGCTCGACTATTGCCGCGCCCGCCTCGCCCGCGAGAGCCGGGAGGAGACCCGCGTGCTCTTCCTCGACCGCAAGAATGTCCTGATCGCGGATGAAGGTCACGGCAAGGGCACGGTCGACCAGTCGCCGCTCTATATCCGCGAAGTGGTGAAACGCGCCCTCGACCATGCCGCCTCGGCGGTCATCCTCGTGCACAACCACCCGTCGGGCGACCCGGCGCCGAGCCGGGCCGACATCGACATGACCCGCGACCTCGCCACCGCATTGAAAGCCGTCGGCATCGGCCTGCACGACCATCTGGTCATCGGCCGTCAGGGCCACGCCAGCTTCAAGAGCCTCGGATTGCTGTGATCGCATCGGCACGCGCAACGATTCTCTAAGGTTGCAGAATCATAAAATACATCTTCTGATTATCTCCCGGGCGACACAACCGGGGGGATGGGCGTGGACGAACTGTCGAGCGATGCGGGGGCAGCCCGGATCGAAGCCTTCATCGCGGCCTGGGGCGACTCCGGCGGCGGCGAGCGCGCCAATTTCCAGAGTTTCGTGCGCGACCTCTGCGACCTGCTGGACCTGCCCCGGCCCCAGCCCTTTCGTGCCGACAACCGCCTGAACGACTATGTTTTCGAGCGCCCGGTGACCTTCCATCACCCGGATGGCAGCCACACGCCCGGTTTCATCGACCTCTACAAGCGCGGCTGTTTCGTGATCGAGGGCAAGCAGAGCGCGAAGCGGCAGGCCATGGCGGCCGACCCTGGCGCGACGGCGACCGCACGGCGCGGCACCGCCTGGCGCGGCACGCGGGGCTGGGACAGCGCCATGCTGAACGCCCGCCGGCAGGCCGAGGATTACGCCAAGGCCCTGCCCGGCGATCACGGCTGGCCGCCCATTCTCGCCGTCATCGACGTTGGCCATGTGATCGAGCTTTATGCCGACTTCTCGGGTCAAGGCAAGAATTACGCCCAGTTCCCCGACCGGCGCGAGTTCCGCATCGCCCTCGACGACCTGCGCCGGCCCGACATCCGCGCCCGCCTGCGCCTGATGTGGCGCGCGCCCGAGGAACTGGACCCCGCCCGCCACGCCGCCGAGGTAACGGCCGAGGTCGCGGCCCGGCTGGCCCGCGTCGCCCGCCGACTGGAGGCGCGCGGCCATGCCCCCGGCACGGTCGCCGAATTCCTGATGCGCTGCCTTATCACCATGTTCGCCGAGGACACGGGCCTGCTGCCCGACCGGGTTTTCGCCCGCCTGCTGGCCGAGACCGAGGCGACCCCGGCGAATTTCCGCCCGCTGGTCGAGGACCTGTGGCGGGCGATGGACCGGGGCGGTTTCGCCGCCTCGGTCCGCCTGCTGGTGAAACGCTTCAACGGCGGCCTGTTCCGCAACCCCGTGGGTCTCGATCTCGACGCCGGGGATATCCGCGAGTTGCGCGACGCCGCCGCGCGTGACTGGCGCGAGGTCGAGCCGGCGATCTTCGGCACCCTGCTCGAAAGCGCCCTAGACCCCGGCGACCGCCACCGGCTGGGCGCCCATTACACCCCCCGGCCCTATGTCGAGCGGCTGGTGATCCCGACCGTGCTGGAGCCGCTGAGGCGCGACTGGCAACAGGTCCAGACTCTGGCCGAGACCCTGGTCAGCGAAGGTAAGTCGGCGGAGGCGGTCGCGGCGGTGCGTGAATTCCACCGCGCGCTCTGCGCCGTCCGGGTGCTGGACCCCGCCTGCGGCACGGGCAATTTCCTCTATGTCGCGATGGAGTTGATGAAGCGCCTCGAAGGGGAAATTCTCGATTACCTGCTGCACCTCGGCGACACGCAGGAAATGCTCGACCTGTCGGACCGCATGGTCGATCCGCACCAGTTCCTCGGCCTCGACCTCAATCCAAGGGCGGTGCAGATCGCCGACCTCGTGCTCTGGATCGGTTACATCAAGTGGCAGATCAGGACCGGTGGCCGCAGCGACATCGAGGAGCCGATCCTGCGCGCCTTCGACAATATCCGCCATCAGGACGCCATCCTGCGTCACGACGGCAGGGTGCCGGTGCTGGACGGCGACGGCCGGCCGCGCAGCCGTTGGGACGGCCGCACGATGCGTGCCGATCCCCTGATCGGACAGGAGGTACCGGACGAAACCGCCCGCGTTCCCCTCGAACAATACCTGCGGCCGCGCCCGGCGATCTGGCCCGAGGCGGAATTCGTCATCGGCAATCCGCCCTTCATCGCCGGCAAGGACATGCGCGCCGAACTCGGCGACGGTTACGCCGAAGCCTGCTGGGCGGTACGGCCCCATGTCCCCGGCGGCGCCGATTTCGTCATGCAGTTCTGGGATCACGCGGCCGAATTGCTGCGCGCCGGGCGCATCCGCCGCTTCGGCTTCATCACCACCAATTCGATCACCCAGACCTTCTCGCGCCGGGTGATCGAGCATCACATGGCCGCCCGTCCGGCCCTTTCCCTGCTCTATGCCATCGCCGATCACCCGTGGCTGAAGAGCGCCGACAAGGCCGCCGTCCGCATCGCCATGACCGTCGCCGGCCCCGGCGCCGAGGCGGGACGGCTGATGACCGTGTCGGCGGAAAACGACCTCGCCACCGACAAGCCGCAGGTGAACTTGACCGAGCGGCGGGGCGCGATCAGGGCCAACCTCTCCATCGGCGCCGACCTGTCGAGGGCTCTGCCCCTGCGCGCCAGCCAGGGCCTGTGCAGCCCGGGTGTGAAACTCCATGGTGCCGGTTTCATCGTCACCCCAGACGAGGCCGCCGCGCGCCTCGGCCTCGGCACCGTGCCCGGGCTGGAGCACCACATCCGCCCCTATCGCAACGGCAGGGATCTCACCGCGACACCTCGGGGCGTTATGGTAATCGACCTGTTCGGCCTGACAGCCGATCAGGTCCGGACGAGATTCCCGGCCGTTTATCAAAGGCTGCTCGACCGCGTCCGCCCCGAAAGAGAAGCCAAGCGCGAAGCCTCCAAGGACAGTGCCGCCTACGCCGACAAATGGTGGTTGTTCGGCAAGCCGCGCGGCGATCTGCGCGAGGCCTTGGCCTCGCTTCCCCGCTACATCGCCACGGTGGAGACGGCGAAGCATCGGACCTTCGTTTTCCTGGACCACCAAATCCTGCCGGACAATATGGTGGTCGCCATCGCGCTCGCCGAAGGCGAGGTGTTGGCCATTCTGTCCTCCCGCATTCATGTCGTCTGGGCGCTTGCCGCGGGAGGACGTATGGGAGTCGGCAACGATCCCCGTTACAACAAGACCCGCTGCTTCGACCCCTTCCCCTTTCCCGTGTTGAGCGCCGCCGCGCGGACGCGCCTGCGCTCGCTCGGCGAGCGGCTGGATGCCTTCCGCAAGGAGCGTCTGGCGGCCCATCCCGGCCTGACCATGACCGGGCTTTACAATCAGCTGGATCGGCTGCGCGCCCTCGACGCCGATCCGGGGGCAGAGCCGCTGACGGCGCAGGAGCGGGCGGTGCACGAGGCCGGCCTCGTCTCCATCCTGCGACAGCTGCACGACGAGATCGACGGCGCGGTCGCCGAGGCCTATGGCTGGCCCGCCGCGCTGGACGAAGCCGACATCCTCGAGCGGCTCATCGCGCTGAACGGCGCGCGGCAGGTGGAAGAGCGGCGCGGCGAGGTGCGCTGGCTGCGGCCCGAATTCCAGCGTCCGCGTTTCGCCGAAGGCGGGGCGGCCGAACAGGTGGAAGCCGGCATCGAGGTTCCGCTGGCCGCCGCCCCCCTGCCCACCGGTCCCCTGCCCCCCTGGCCCGGGCGCCTGCCCGACCAGATCCGCCTGGTGCATGATGCCCTGCATCGCCACGGCGCGCCGGTTTCCGTCGACACATTGTCGGCGGGCTTCACCGGCGGCCGGGGCCGGCGCGCGCGGGTGGCGGAGTTGCTGGAGGTGATGACGATCCACGGCCAGCTGCGGGGCGACGGCGGGCGCTATTTCCTCGCGCGCTGAGAATGGCCGCCATGCGGTGGAAGCGGCGATCTTGAAGCCGCCCCTTCCGCCCCCGATGTGTGAGGAAGATCAATGCGCGGTTAAGCTTTTTGCCGTCCAATGGTTGTCACGAATGTATCGGAGCTACGCTGATGGACATGAACGCTCTGCCCACGGGCTGGTATGAAGGCACCCACTGGTGGGTCGGCATGGAACATGTCGCCGCCCTCGCCATCATGGTCGTGCTGTCGGTGATGGCGCTGCGCGCGCTCGACCGCAGTGGCGTCTTCGCCCACGCCCGGCACCGCCGCCATCATCGTCACTAAGGTCAGGGGCAAGTCCCGGGGGCGTCAGCCCCTGGGCCGCACCGTGATCATGGTGCCGAGAAAGACGGCATAGTCCGTCCATTGCCCGTCGTCCTGCAGGGCTTGTGCGCGCGCCTCGACCGTGGTCAGGGTGCGCCCCGCCTTCAGGACCCTTGCGTCGGCGCGAAAATGCCGGCCGCGCCCCGGCGCCATCAGATTGACCTTGAATTCGACCGAGACGAGATCGTCCCCCTCGTCCAGCAGGGTCATCGCGGCGAAACCCGCCGCCGTATCGGCCAGCGTCGTCGTCACCCCGGCATGAAGCGCGCCCAGTTGCTGCGTCAGCTGCGGCTGGGGCGCCATCTCCATCACCACATGGCCCGGCTCGACCAGGGTCAGGCGAATGCCCAGCAGGGCCACGAAGGGCTGGCGGGCGAAGGCGGCCTCGAGACGCGAGGCCAACGGGGGATCCGGCGGGGGATCGGCAAGCAGGGCAACCATGGCGCAAGTCTAGCAGCCGGTTTTACCGCACCGCAACATCGGACGGCGGAAAACGCGCTTGCCATGACCGGCGCCCGCTTCTATTGACGGGCCATCCAGCATCACCAGTCAGGCACGAGCACCATGATCCCCCGCTATACCCGCGCAAAGATGGCCGATCTCTGGACCCCGGAGGCGCGCTTCCGCATCTGGTTCGAGATCGAGGCCCATGCCGCCGATGCCATGGTCGGCCTCGGCATCGTGCCGGCCGACGCGGCCAAGGCGATCTGGGAGCGCGGCGCCTTCGACGTCGAGCGGATCGACGAGATCGAGCGCGAGGTGAAGCACGACGTCATCGCCTTCCTGACCTCGGTTTCCGAGCATGTCGGGCCGGAAGCCCGCTTCATGCATCAGGGCATGACCTCGTCGGACGTGCTCGATACCTGTCTCGCGGTGCAGCTCGCCCGCGCCGCCGATATCCTGATCGAGGATGTCGACGCCCTGCTGACGGTGATCAGGCGCCGCGCCTTCGAGCATAAATACACTGTCTGCATCGGCCGCAGCCACGGCATCCATGCCGAGCCGACCACCTTCGGCCTGAAGATGGCGCAGGCCTTCGCCGAATTCGCCCGCGGCCGCGAGCGCCTCGTCGCCGCCCGCAAGGAAATCGCCACCTGCGCCATTTCGGGCGCGGTCGGCACCTTCGCCAATGTCGATCCCAGCGTCGAGGAATATGTCGCCGCCAAGATGGGCCTCGAGATCGAGCCGGTCTCGACCCAGGTCATCCCGCGCGACCGCCACGCCGCCTTCTTCGCCGCCCTCGCCGTCGTCGCCTCGTCGATCGAGCGCCTCGCGACCGAAGTCCGCCACCTGCAGCGCACCGAGGTGCTGGAGGCCGAGGAAGCCTTCACCAAGGGCCAGAAGGGCTCGTCGGCCATGCCGCACAAGCGCAACCCGGTCCTGTCGGAAAACCTGACCGGCCTCGCCCGTCTCGTCCGCTCGGCCGCGACGCCGGCCTTCGAGAATGTCGCCCTGTGGCACGAGCGGGATATCTCGCACTCCTCGGTCGAGCGCGGCATCGGCCCGGACGCCACCGTGCATCTCGACTTCGCGCTGGCCCGCCTGACCTCGATGATGGACGGGCTGGTGATCTATCCCGAGAACATGCAGCGCAACCTCGACCGCCTCGGCGGCGTCGTCCATTCCCAGCGCGTGCTGCTGGCCCTCACGCAGAAGGGCGTCTCGCGCGAGGACAGCTATCGCATCGTGCAGGAAAACGCCATGCGGGTGTGGCGCGGCGAAGGCGCCTTCCTCGACTTCCTGAAGGCCGACCCCAAGGTGACCTCGGCCCTGTCGGACGCGGAGCTGGAGAGCCTGTTCAACCTCGACTATCACACCAAGCATGTCGACACGATCTTCCGCCGCGTCTTCGGCGCGGCGTAAGACCGTGACCGCGACGGGCGATCAGGTCGCGATCGCCCGTCCCGCCTCCCACGCTTCCGCCCGGGCGAAGGCCGGGCGGTCGGTGATGCGGGCGTAGTAAGCCCGGGCTTCCGGCGTCAGCGCCTGATCGAGGCCGATCAGGCCGGCGAGCTTGATGGCATAGCCGACGGCGATATCCGCCATGGTAAAGCGCCCGGCGCAGGCATAGTCCGGCCCCATCAGCTTCAGCGCGCCGCGCAGGCGCGAGGCGAACCACTGGGCGTAGTCCGCCGCCGCCTGCGGCAGACGCCGTTCCTCGGGCTCGAGCGCGGTGTAGCGCAGCACGATGGTCTGCGGGAAGGTCAGCGTCGCATCCGACATGAAGAGGAAATTCAGGTAACGGCCGTAATCCGGCTCGTCGACGCCGACGGTAAGGTCGGTCGGGCCGTATTTCGTGCCGAGATACTGGCAGATTGCGCTCGATTCCGTCATCAGCACGGGACCGTCGGTAAAGGCCGGCACCGTGCCCAGCGGATTGATGTCGAGATAGCCCGGGCGGGAAAAGCGCGGCGGGAAATCCATCAGCTCGAACTCGAAGTCGAGCCCCATTTCCTCGAGCGCCCACAGCGGCCGGAAGGAACGCGCCCCGGCACAATGATACAATTTCACGTCTCTCTCCCCTGATGGCCGGTTTCCGGCTCGATCGAGACGTTGTTGTAGCGCGTCGGCCCCGGCCGGCTCAACCACTCGTGCCGGGGGTGGCGGTTTTCAGCGCACGCCGTCGGCCGGCCGCCACAGAAGATGGATCGCGAGACCGAGGGCGGAAACCCCAAGACCGAACAGCGCCACCATGACCCAGCCGCCCGAGGCGAAGGCGGCGCTGGCCACCGTGGAGGAAATCGCGCCCGAGGTGAACAGGCTGGTCATGAACACCGTGTTGATCCGGCTGCGCGCCGCCGGCTCCAGCGCGAAGATGCGGGCCTGATGGGCGACCATCGACAGCTGCACGCCGAAATCGAACAGCACCACCCCGACCACCAGCACGGCAATTCCCGGCAACGCGGCGAAGCCAAGGAAACTGACCGCGACGCAGGCAAGGCCGACGGTGATGACGAGCGACGGCCCCCGCCGGTCCGACAGGCGCCCGGCCAGCGGCGCGGCCAGAACGCCGATCACGGCGAGCGCGCCGAACAGGCCGGCGACATCGGCGCCGAGATGGAATTCCGGCCCTTCGAGATAGAGCGCGAGGGTCGACCAGAAGGCGGAGAAACAGGCGAACTGGCAGGCCTGGACCAGCGATGATTTCACCAGCAGCGGGTGCCGCCGCGCGACATCGGCGACCGAGGCCATCAGCGCGCCATAGCCAAGACCGCGGCCCGCCGGAGCGAGGCCACGCGGCAACACCCGCGCCGACATCAGCCCCAGGCCGAGGGTCAGGGCGACTGCAGCGACGTAGGTCGCGCGCCAGCCGAAATATTCGCCGACGAAGCCGGAAAAGGTCCGGGCGAGCAGGATGCCGCCCAATAGACCCGCCATGACAAGGCCAAGCACCCGGCCCCGGCTGCTGTCGTCGGCGAGGGCGGCGGCGAAGGGGATGATCTGTTGCGCGATGGTCGCGGCGATGCCGATGACGACGGAGGCAGCGATGACAATGGCGAAGCCGGGCGCCACCGCCATCACGGCCAGCGCGAGACCGAGCACGACCGACTGCAGCAGGATCAGGCGCCGACGGTCGAACATGTCGCCCAGCGGCACCAGGAACAGCAGGCCGAGGGCATAGCCGATCTGGGTCGCGGTCGGCACCAGGCCGATGGAGGCCGGGGAGACCCCGAGATCGGCCGCCATCAGCGCCAGCAGCGGCTGATTGTAATAGAGATTGGCCACGGCGATGCCGCAGCCGATGGCCATTGCGAGGAACAGCCCCTGGCCCGCCCGGGGCCGCGCGATCGTCTGGTCGGTCATGCCGCCATGATAACCGACCGGAACAGTCGGAATAGCGGCCGCCACTGCACGGCCCCTTGCGGCCGACGCATGTCATTGTCACTTTTACGCAACAGTGACGAAGCTGTGACGACGGACACGGATCAAAACCCGGGGAAGCTGCATTATCTCCCGTGACGATAACGTCAGCCAACCATCGAGCCCGATCATGAGCCCCCTCGCCGCCACCGTCATCGCCACTGCCGCCCCGACCGCCGCCGCCCCGGCCGCGCAGGTCGTCGCGCCCCAGCCGCAGCAGAAGAAGCGCGAGCTTCGCCTGGTGCAGGCGGTCTATTCGGGCGGTGCCGGCGGCGCCACCGGCGTCGTGATCTTCGCGGACGAATCCGTCCGCTGAGTTGCCGTCGGCGGTCGTTCAGCCGCCGAAGACGACGCGGGACATGATCCGGCCGGGCATGAAGGCAAACAGCCCGGCCGCGACCAGCGCCGCGAAATAGAGCGTGTAGACCATGCGCCGGTGCCGGCGCAGGTCGTGGCGACGCGCGGCCAGGATCAGGACCGGCAGGCCGGCCAGGGTGGCGATCGACAGAAGATGGATGGGGCTGAAATCCCCGACGATCTTCAGTTCGTGAATCCAGAACGAGCCGACGGCGACCGCCACCATCAGCAACGCCCAGAGCCAGCCCATGGCCCGATGCGGCACCGTGCCCTTCGGCCCGAGCAGGATGCCGAGGCCGACGCCGAGCGCCAGCAGGGCGGCCACGACGTGAAACTGGATGGCCCCGGATGCGGTCAGCAACGGCTCTAGCGACATGATTCCCCCCATCCCGATCGGATGGGACGATCATGCCCCATGCGAAGCCCCGTCGCCCTCGTCCAATCCGCCGAAGCGGGCGGATCAGCGCAGGGGCACTTTCCGTTCCATGAACACGCTGTTGGGATCGACGCCATAAGCGCCGAAGGGTCCGCGCTCGATGAAGCCGAGCGAGCGGTAGAGACTGAGCGCCTCGGCATTGTGGATGCCGGTTTCGAGCCGTACCGGGGTCAGGCCCTCGTCGTCGGCGCAGCTCAGCAGGAATTGCAGCAGGTGCCGGCCGAGGCCACGGCCCCGCGCCGCCGGCGCCAGATACATGCGCTTGATTTCGGCGAATCCGGCAGGATCGCGCGCCAGCGCGCCGCAGCCGACCGCCATGCCTTCCAGCCGGACGACGACAAAGGTAACCCGTTCCGACTTCATCGCCTCGATGTCGAGGAAATGATTGCTCTCGGCCGGGTAAAGCTCGCTGTGAAAGGCGTCGAGCGCCCGAATCAGCGGGATCACATCCGGCTGATCGGGCGCCTCGACCGAGATCTTGGCGTGGCCGCCGGTCATTCGATCTCGGCCAGGACCTTGTTGTTGAGCGATTCGATTTCCATGCGGATATGGCGATCGGTCAGCACCACGCCCTTGGCGATGAAGTCGGACAGAACCTTGCGGATCACGTCCTCGTCCCCGGCCTCGACAAAATCGGCGACCACGACTTCCTTGGCATAGGCATCCGCCGCCTCGCCCGAAAGACCGAGCTTTTCCGCCGCCCACAGGCCGAGCAGCTTGTTCCGGCGCGCGACGGCGCGGAAGCGCTTGTCTTCGTCGTGGGCGAACTTGGCCTCGAAGCCCTTCTCGCGGTCATTGAAGCTGGCCATCGTCTGTTCCTCGGCAAAACTTGTCGGTGTGTCCGGTTATTGCGGATATAAGTCGATCACACCCTTGCTTGGCAAGGCCTGTCGGCCCTCCGAAATGAGGATGATCGCCGCATTGTTTATGGCGGCAACGTCCTGTATGGTCCCGCTTCGCGCGGAGCCCTAGGGGCTTGACCGCGCCGGCTTCGTTTTTCGACTGGCCCGAGGCCCCCGGCCCCGCCAGAGGACTATATCACTCATGAGCCGCCGCAAGCAGATCTACGAGGGCAAGGCCAAGATCCTTTACGAAGGGCCCGAGCCTGGCACCCTGGTGCAGTATTTCAAGGACGATGCAACCGCCTTCAACAATCAGAAGAAGGGCACGGTCACGGGCAAGGGCGTGATCAACAACCGCATCTCCGAATATATCATGACCCTCCTCAACGAGATCGGTGTTCCGACGCATTTCATCCGCCGGCTGAACATGCGCGAACAGCTGATCAAGGAAGTGGAGATCATTCCGCTCGAGGTCGTCGTGCGCAATGTCGCCGCCGGCTCGCTGTCGACCCGTCTCGGCATTCCGGAAGGCACCCAGCTGCCGCGTTCGATCGTCGAGTTCTTCTACAAGGCCGACGAGCTGAACGACCCGATGGTGACCGAAGAGCATATCACCGCCTTCGGCTGGGCCTCGCCCCAGGACATCGACGACATTCTGGCGCTGGCGCTGCGCGTCAACGACTTCCTCGTCGGCCTGTTCCTGGGCGTCGGCATCCGTCTCGTCGACTTCAAGATGGAATTCGGCCGTCTGTGGCAGAACGACGAGATGCGCATCGTGCTCGCCGACGAGATCAGCCCGGACAATTGCCGCCTGTGGGACATCCGCACCAACGAGAAGCTGGACAAGGACCGCTTCCGTCGCGATCTCGGCGGCACCGCCGAAGCCTATCAGGAAGTCGCCCGTCGCCTCGGTATCCTGCCGGAAGGCGGCCCGCGCGACATGAAGGGCCCCGAGGTGATGCAGTAACCCCTGCATCCCACAATATTCGCGTCATTCCGGCGAAGGCCGGAATCTCGCCGGGACTGGCTTTTCAGCCGTATCGTCGAAAGACCCCGGCCCTCGCCGGGGTGACGCATCCAGATCGTTCGATGTGATCTTCGATAGGTGATCCCGTGAAAGCCCGCGTCCACGTCACCCTGAAACATGGCGTTCTCGACCCCCAAGGCAAGGCGATCGCCCATGCCCTCGGCTCCCTCGGTTTCGGCGGCGTCGAGGACGTCCGCCAGGGCAAGTTCCTCGAGTTGGAGCTGGCCGAGACCGATGCCGGCAAGGCCAGGGAACAGGTGAAGGCGATGTGCGAAAAGCTGCTCGCCAACACCGTGATCGAGAACTACACGATCGAGCTGGTGTGACCATGAAGGCGGCCGTCGTCGTCTTCCCCGGCTCCAATCGCGAACGGGATGTCGCCCTCGCCCTGAAAAGGGCGTCCTACACCACCCCGGCCTATGTCTGGCACGGTGACACCGAGCTGCCCGCGGGCACCGATCTCGTCGTCCTGCCCGGCGGCTTTTCCTATGGCGATTACCTGCGCTGCGGCGCCATGGCCTCGCTGTCCCCGATCATGCGGGCGGTGAAGGATCACGCGGCGCGCGGCGGCCATGTCATCGGCATCTGCAACGGCTTCCAGATCCTGGCCGAGACCGGCCTCGTGCCCGGCGTCCTGATGCGCAACGCCTCGCTGCGCTTCGTCTGCCGCGACGTTCATCTGAAGGTCGAGACGACGGACAGCGCCTTCACCGGCAGCTACCTGCCGGGCCAGGTGATCCGCGTGCCGGTCGCCCATGCCGAAGGCAATTACTTCGCCGACGACGAGACGCTGAAGCGCCTCGAGGGCGAAGGCCGCGTCGCCTTCCGCTATTGCACCGAGGCGGGCGAGATCGCGCCCGAAGCCTCGCCCAATGGCGCCATCCGCAACATCGCCGGCGTGCTGAACGAAAAGCGCAACGTGCTCGGCATGATGCCGCACCCGGAAAACATGACGGAGACGGTGGTCGGTGGAACCGACGGCGCCCTCCTGTTCGACAGTCTGGCCAAGGCGCTCGCGTAATGACCAAGATCACGCCCGAAATCGTCGCCGAGCATGGCCTCGCCCCCGACGAATACGAACACGTCCTCGCCATCATGGGCCGCGAGCCCAATCTGACCGAGCTTGGCATCTTCTCGGTCATGTGGTCGGAACATTGTTCCTACAAGTCCTCGCGCATCCATCTGAAGAAGCTGCCGACCAAGGGTCCGCAGGTGATCTGCGGCCCGGGCGAGAATGCCGGCGTCGTCGACATCGGCGATGGCCTCGCCGCCATCTTCAAGATGGAAAGCCACAACCACCCGTCCTATATCGAGCCCTATCAGGGCGCGGCGACCGGCGTTGGCGGCATCCTGCGCGATGTCTTCACCATGGGCGCGCGGCCGATCGCCATTCTCGACCCCTTGCGCTTCGGCTCGCCCGAGCATCCGAAGACGAAGCATCTCGTCTCCGGCGTCGTCGCCGGCATCGGCGGCTATGGCAATTGCATGGGCATTCCGAACGTCGGCGGCGAATGCACCTTCCACCCGGCCTATGACGGCAACATCCTCGTCAACGCCATGACGGTGGGCATCGCCCATACCGACAAGATCTTCTATTCGGCGGCGGCGGGCATCGGCAATCCGGTCGTTTACGTCGGCTCGAAGACCGGGCGCGACGGCATCCATGGCGCCACCATGGCCTCGGCCGAATTCGACGAGAAATCGGAAGAGAAGCGCCCGACCGTGCAGGTCGGCGATCCCTTCGTCGAGAAGCTGCTGCTCGAGGCCTGCCTCGAACTGATGGCGGGCGACGCCATCGTCGCGATCCAGGACATGGGCGCGGCCGGCCTCACCTCATCCTCGGTCGAGATGGCCTCGAAGGGCGGCGTCGGTCTCGAACTGGTGCTCGACGACGTGCCCCAGCGCGAAACCCACATGACGGCTTACGAGATGATGCTCTCGGAGTCGCAGGAGCGGATGCTGATGATCCTGAAGCCGGGTCGGGAAGACGCGGCGCGGGCCATCTTCGAGAAATGGGGCCTCGACTTCGCCGTGATCGGCAAGGTGACCGACACCGGCCATCTCGTGCTGAAGCACCGGGGCGAGGTGGTGGGCGACATACCGGTCGCGCCGCTGACCGACGAAGCCCCGCTCTATGACCGACCGTGGGTGCCGACGCCGAAGCCGGCGAAGGTTCTCGCCGCCGATGTACCGGCGGCGAACGATCTCGGCGCGGCGCTGGTCAAGATGCTGGGCACGCCCGACCTGTGTTCAAAACGCTGGATCGTCGAGCAATACGACCATCTGGTCGGCGGCGACACCATCGTCAGGCCGGGCGGCGACGCCGCGGTCGTCCGCGTGCGCGATCACGCCACCAAGGGCCTCGCCATCACCACCGACTGCACCCCGCGCTACTGCTTCGCCGACCCGGTCGAGGGCGGCAAGCAGGCGGTGGTCGAGACCTATCGCAACATCACCGCGACCGGCGGCCTGCCCCTCGCCATCACCGACTGCATGAATTTCGGCAACCCGCAGCGGCCGAACATCATGGGTCAGTTCGTCGGCGCCATCGAAGGCATGTCCGAGGCCTGCCTCGCCCTCGACTATCCGGTCGTTTCGGGCAATGTCTCGCTCTACAACGAGACCATGGGCACCGGCGTGCAGCCGACCCCGGCTATCGGCGGCATCGGCCTCCTCGAGGATTACACCCGCTCCGCCTCGATCCGCTTCAAGGCGGCGGGCGAGACCCTGCTGCTCGTCGGCGAGACCGAGGGCTGGCTGGGCGCCTCGATCTACCTGCGCGATCTCGCGGGCCGGGAAGATGGCGCGCCGCCGCCGGTCGACCTTGCCGCCGAAAAGCGCAACGGCGATTTCGTGCGCGGCTTGATCCGCCATGGCGAAGTCGTCACCTGCCACGATGTCGCCGATGGCGGCCTCCTTGTCGCCGTCGCCGAAATGGCGCTGGCCGGCGGCATCGGCGCCACGCTGGCGACGCCGGAAACCGACGCCCCCCTGCACGCCTTCTGGTTCGGCGAAGACCAGGGCCGCTATCTGATCTCGGTCGTCGTCGACCGGGTGGAAAGCATCGTCGATCAGGCGAAGGCGGCGGGCGTGTCGCTGCAGGTGATCGGCACCACCGGCGGCGATGTTATCTCGGTCGATGGCGGTCACAAGGCGACCCTCGCGGCGCTGCGCGACGCCCATGAAGGCTGGCTGCCCCGCTACATGGCCTCCTGACGAGGGTCTGGCATGTCCGGCGCGGGGGGATCGGACCCGGTCCCCCCGCGTTTTCTTTTCGAGAGCAACAGCAAGAAGGAGACGGGCGTGAAAATTCGTCTCGGATATGACATCAGCTATCACCTGCCCCATCCGACGCCGATGGTGCTGATGCTGAACATCCATGCCTCGCGCATGGGCGACCTGCTCGAGCCCGACGAGATCAAGACCGAGCCGCTGCTGCCCCTGCACTACTATTACGACGGTTTCGGCAACCGCTGCGCCCGGCTGATGGCGCCCAAGGGCAAGCTGCGCCTGACCTGCACCACCCTGATCGAGGACAGCGGCAAGCCCGAGGTCCAGCCCGTCGACGCGCCGCAGATCCCCGTGCAGGAACTGCCCGACGAGACCATGGTCTACCTCCAGGGCAGCCGCTATTGCGAGACCGACCGCATGTCGAACCTCGCCTGGTCGCTGTTCGGCAAGACGAAGGAAGGCTGGCCCCGCGTGCTCGCCATCCTCGAATTCGTGCAGAACCATCTGAAATTCGACTATCTGAAGACGAGGGCGACCAAATCCGCCATCGACGCCTACAACGAGAAGACCGGCGTCTGCCGCGATTTCCAGCATCTCGCCATCACCTTCTGCCGCTGCATGAATGTGCCGGCGCGCTATTGCACCGGCTATCTCGGCGATATCGGCGTGCCGGCGGAAGACACCCCGATGGATTTCAGCGCCTGGTTCGAGGTCTTCCTGGGCGGTCGCTGGCACGCCGTCGATGCCCGCCATGTGAAGCCGCGCATCGGCCGCATCCTGATGGGGCGCGGGCGCGACGCGGCCGACGTGCCGCTCAGCAGCAGCTTCGGCTTCCATACCCTCGCCGGTTTCAAGGTCGTGACCGAGGAAGTGATCGAGCGGCGCCCGGTTGAGCCGATCCGGGCGATGAGCTAGCGTCGGGCAGACGCGATTCAGGAGTGACGGCGATGGCGATGGAAGCGGGACAGATCAAGAGCCTGATCGAGGCGGCCTTTCCCGATGCCGTCGTCGTGATCGAGGACCTGCGCGGCGACGGCGACCACTACGCCGCCCAGGTCACCTCCACCGCCTTCAAGGGCAAGAGCCGGGTGCAGCAGCACCAGATGGTCTACAAGGCCCTGCGCGGCGCCATGGGCGGCGACCTCCACGCCCTCGCCCTCCAGACCCAGGCCCCGGCGGAGTAATCGGCGAACGCGCCTCATCCGGGCCGAGGTTCCGGCCTGCGCCGGAACGACAACTGAATTTATCTTCGCCTCGCTCCCTTAAATCGTCATCCCGGCGAAGGTCGGGATCTCGTGCAGAACCAAGCGCCCCCCTTAGGCCCGCGCCTTGGCGGCCTCGTAAAGTGGCATCGCGGCCGGGATCTGCTGTTGCAGGCGCTGGATGCGGTTGGCGTCCGAGGGGTGAGTGGAGGCGAATTCGAGGGGTTTGCCGTTGGCGCCCTTCTGGGCCGCCATGCGCTGCCACAGGCTGACCGCGGCGTGGGGGTCGTAACCGGCCTTGGCCATGGTGGTCAGGCCGCCGGCATCCGCCTCATATTCCTGATCGCGCGAGAAGGGCAGGATGACGCCATAGGAGACGCCGGCGCCGATCAGGCCGGCGATCTGGTCCGCGCCCTGCACACCGCCAAGGCCGAGGCCGACCTGGGCGAGCTGGACGCCGAGCTGGCCGGCCTTCTGGGTGCCGATGCGCTGGGCGGCGTGGCGGCGCTGGACATGGGTGACCTCGTGGCCGATCACGGCCGCCAGCTGATCGTCGCTGCCGATGATGTTGAGAAGGCCCTGATAGACCCCGACCTTGCCGCCCGGCAGGGCGAAGGCGTTGATCTGCGGATCGTCGAACAGGGCGAATTCCCAATTGTAAGCCCGGCCGAGACCGGAAGCGTCGACCACCCGGCGCGAGACCCGCGCCACCTGATCCCGCCCCTTGGCGCTGCCGGAAACCTTTTCCTTGGCCTTGAGCTCGGACCAGGCCTGGAGGCCCATGCGGTTCAGATCGGAATCATTCGGCTCGAAACTGCGGCCGACGGTGGTGCAGCCGGCCAGACCCGCCGATGCGGCGACGGCGAGGAAGCCGCGGCGCGACATCGAACAGCACAGACCAAAGCACATGACCATCGGCAATCCCCGCTTCTCCGCAGACATGAACCGGACCGGACTTCAGCGCCGGCACGGACTCATGCGTTTACCCCATGATTGCGCCATAATATTGGCTATGCTCGCGGATCGACAGATCGAAACAGCTTCGCCGCGAGTCGTCCCTTGAGCTTTTTCCGCACCCTTTCCGGTCTCGCCGGGTCCGCGCTTGTTCTTGCCGGTCTCGGCGTGGTGGCACCCGCTTTCGCCCAGGATTCGCTGCCCGCCCCGCTGCCCGCCCCGCTGCCCGCCCCGCTGGCCGCGCCCCAGCAGGCGGAAAGCTTCGCCCTCGGCGACTGGTCGCTCGACGTGTTCCGCCTGCCCGGCACCAGCGAGGCGCTCTGCGTCGCGACGCGGACCTATCCGAACGGCGACCGCCTCGGCCTCATCCTCGGCGAGAAGGGCCGCGGGTTGCTGTTCGGCCGGCCGGCGCTGCAGGTGAGGGAAGGCACCACCATGGATTTCGGCTTCTCGGTCGATGAGCGGCAGCCCTTGCGCCTTCCCGGGTCCGCCTATGATCCGACCTCAATCATGAGCGCCCCCCTGCCCTCGCCCGAGGGCGACAAACTCTTTGAAATCTTCGCCCGGGGCAAAAAGGTCATCATCGGCTCGAACCAGTTGAAGTTCCGGTCCGAGGCGCTGGATCTCGCCGGCTCCGATCAGGTGATCAAGGCGCTCGATCATTGCGCCGAGGCCAATGACATCAAGGTCGCCCGCCGCGAGGTGGCGCCCGCGACAGCGGCCGCCCCGGCCAAGCCGTCGGCCGGAGCCGCCGTTGCCGGCTCCACCTTCGACAATGCGCCGGGGGCGACACCGGTCCCGTCCCCCACGCCCACGCCCGCCCCGGCGCCAGCGGCCGCGGCAGAACCCGCGCCCGCGCCTGCCCCCGCGGCTGCGGAGCCGCCGACGGCGACCGCCGCCGCGATTCAGGACGCCATCTCGGCCGAGGCAAAGAAACGCAAGGCCGGCGTCGGCTATGCCGTCGCCCTGCCCAAGGATGTGACCGGCGACAAGAAGGACGACATCGTCCTGATCTTCGTCCTGCTCGAGGGCGAAACGCGGAAGGGTTATGCCACGGTCCTGAAATGGACCGGCAAGGACAAATACACCGCGCTGAACACCGTGCCCCTCGGCGGGGTGCCCACCAGCGACCCGCCGATCTTCACGACGAATGGCATGATGGTCGCACTCGAGGCCGGGCCGGATGGCAAGGCGCATGACGTCGACATCGTGATCACGGCGAAGAGCCTCACGGTGCAGAAGAAGTAGTCCGTCGGCGCCGGCCGGGCCCCTTGCCTTGTCGTCATCCCAGCGCAGGCTGGGATCTTGGACAGGCGAAGGTGCCTTTCTCGTCCAAAGACCCCGGCCTTCGCCGGGGCGACGAATGTTCCCCTTCTCGAGGCGCTAGTCGGCGCCGGCCGCGAGGTCGGCGCGGAGCGCCCGGGTGGTGTCGACGGCGCGGGTCAACAGATCCTCGATCCGGTGCATCCGTTCCTCGAGCCGGGCCATGGCCTGCTCGACCGCCTCCATGCGCTCGTCGAAGGGGGCGGCCGGGGCTTCCGGCTCCGCGCTGGTGCCGACGCCGGCCCGTTTGGCCAGCTCCGCCGCCGGCACCGCCAGCAGCGCGGCAAGGGTCGCGACCTCCAGCGGTTTCAACTCGCGCTGGTCCTTGAACAGGTCATCGACCGCTTCGTCGGGGATATGAAGGACGGCGCCGATTGACGCCCGGCCGAGGCCGAGCACCCGCAGGCGCTGATCGAACCAGGCTGCATCGAAGAACAGCGCCACCCTTTCCCCCCATTGGCAGGTTTCAGGCGACGGCCCCCGCCACCTTCAGCTTTGCCGCATCATCGGCGGAAATGCCCCAATCGGCCAGAACTTCGTCGGTATGCTGGCCGGGCAAGGGCGGCGCGGCCGGCGTGGCGGGCACGGTGCGGCTGAACCGGGGCGCCGGCGCCGGCTGGACATGACCGCCCTGCTCGAAGAACGTGCCGCGCGCGACGTTATGCGGATGGCGGGCCGCCTCGTCCATCGACAGCACGGGGGCAAAGCAGACGTCGGTGTTTTCCATGATCGCGCACCATTCATCGCGCGTCTTCGCCTTGAACACCTCGGCCAGTTTCTGCTTCATCTCGGGCCAGCGGCCGATATCCATCTGGTTGCCGAAGACCTCCACGTCGAGGTCGGCGAGGCGCAGCAACTCGGCGTAGAACTGCGGCTCGATCGAGCCGATGGAGACCCATTTGCCGTCCCTGGTCTCATAGGTCTCGTAGAAATGGGCGCCGGTATCGAGCAGGTTCACGCCCCGCTCGTCGCGCCACAGGCCCTGCGCCTTCATGCCGTACATCATGGTCGAGAGCAGGGCGGCGCCGTCGATCATGGTGGCGTCGACCACCTGGCCCTTGCCGCTGGTCCGCGCCTCGATCACCGCCGCGAGCAGGCCGAAGGCGAGGAACAGGGCACCGCCACCGAAATCGCCGACGAGGTTGACCGGCGGCACCGGCTTTTCACCCGCCCGGCCGATCATGTGCAGGGCGCCCGACATGGCGATGTAATTGATGTCATGGCCCGCCGCCTTGGCCATCGGCCCGGTCTGGCCGAAGCCGGTCATGCGGCCGTAGGCGATCTTCGGATTGCGCGCGAGGCAATCGTCGGGGCCGAGGCCGAGACGCTCCATCACGCCCGGACGGAAACCTTCGAGCAGGATGTCCGCCTTCTCGACCAGCTTCAGCACGGTCTCGACGCCTTCCGGCTTCTTCAGGTCAACGACGATGGACCGCTTGCCACGGTTCAGGTAATCGAACTTGGGGTTCACGACGCCGAATTTGGCCGAACGCTCGACCCGGATCACGTCGGCGCCCATATCGGCGAGCAGCATGGCGCAGAACGGCCCCGGCCCCAGCCCCGCGATCTCGACGACCTTCATGCCCTTCAACGGACCCATCACCTGCTCCCCGGATTGTCATCTTCCTTTGTTAGTACAGGTTTTTAACCGTGACGTGAACAAAGGTCACGAGCATTATGTCGCCCTTGTCGAGGATAGACCGATGACGCCGCGTAAGTCCGCCACCGAGATCGTCGAGACCATCGCCCACCTCTATGCCGAACGCGGCGCCATACCCTATGAGGGCGGCGAATCGGTCAGCCAGCTCGCCCATGGCCTGCAGGCCGCCGCCTGCGCCGAGCGGGCCCATGCCGCCCCCGGCCTCGTCGCCGCCGCCCTGCTGCACGATATCGGCCATCTGCTCGACCCCAAGGGCGAAGGCGCCGCGGTCGAGGGTTACGATGCCCGGCACGAGGATGGCGGCGCCGATCACCTGGCCCGCTTCTTCGGCGCCGAGGTCGCCGATCCGGTCCGCCTGCATGTCGCCGCCAAGCGTTACCTCTGCGCGGCCCGGCCCGGCTATTTCGAGCGGCTGTCGCCCGCCTCGGTGCGCAGCCTCGCCCTGCAGGGCGGGCCGATGTCGGCGGCGGAAGTCGCCGCCTTCGACGCCCTGCCCCATGGCCGCGACGCGCTCCGCCTCCGGGTCTGGGACGAGGAGGCGAAGATCGTCGGCCTCGAGGTGCCGAGCTTCGATCATTATCGCCCGCTGCTGGAAAGCCTTGTCTCATCCGATGGTGCCTGAACGCTTCAACATGGCCCGCTACTGCCTCGATGGGCATGACGCGGGCAAGACCGGCCTCATTCTCGCCGGTGCCCATGACGACGAGGTGTGGAGCTTCGGCGCGCTGCGCGACGCCGTCCTCCGGGTCGGCCGGGGCCTGCTCGACGCCGGCCTTCGCCCCGGCGACCGGCTGATGATCCGCATGGACAATGACGTCGCCTATGCCCTGACCTGGTTCGGGGCGATCGCCGCCGGCATTATCGCCCTGCCTTCCTCGTCGCAGCTGACGGGGGCCGAGGCTGAATTCCTGCTGACCGACTGCGGCGCAAGGGCGATCGCCGTCGGCGCCGGCCTGGGCGATATCGCGGTGCCGGATGGTGTTTCGGTCATTCCCGCCGCCGCCATCCGCGACTGGGCGGCGCATGGCGCGATGGGCGATTTCGCCGACACGGCGGCGGACGACCCCGCCTTCCTCGTCTATACCTCGGGCACCACAGGCAAGCCCAAGGGCGTGCTGCACGGCCAGCGCAGCGCCTTTGGCCGGCGGCCGATGTATCAGGGCTGGTACGGTATTTCGGGCGAGGACCGGGTGCTGCACGCCGGGGCCTTCAACTGGACCTATACGCTCGGCGTCGGCCTGACCGACCCCTGGGCCAATGGCGCCACCGCCTGTCTCTACAACGGGCCGCGCGACGCCATGGTCTGGCCGCGGCTGATCGAGCGGGTCCGGGCGACGATCTTCGCCACCGTGCCCGGCCTCTACCGCCAGATCCTCAAATACGGCGAGCCCGGCGCCCACGACCTGTCCAGCCTGCGCCACGGCCTGACCGCGGGCGAGAGCCTGCCGCCGGTCATCCTGCGCGAATGGCGGGAGACGGTGGGGACCGAGCTTTACGAAGCCCTCGGCATGTCGGAAATCTCGACCTATGTCAGCCAGTCGCCGCCCGGCCCCGCCCGGCCCGGCAGCCCGGGCAAGGCCCAGCCCGGCCGGCGCATCGCCATCCTCGATCCCGAGAGCGGGAAGGCGCTGCCCGCGGGCGAGATCGGCCTCCTCGCCGTCCATCGCAGCGACCCCGGCCTCATGCTCGGCTACTGGCGGCGCCCGGCGGAGGAAGCGGAAGTGCTGCGCGGCGAGTGGTTCGCCGGCGGCGATCTCGCCCATCTGGACGAGGACGGTTACCTCTGGTTCCACGGACGCAACAACGACCTGATGAACGCCGGGGGTTACCGCGTCTCCCCGCTCGAGGTCGAGGCGGCGCTGTCCGGCCATCCCGGCATCGCCGATGTCGCGGTCGCCGAGCGTCAGGTGTCGGAGACGACCTCGGTCATCTGCGCCTATGTCGTGCCACGCGATGGCGCCGCCATCGAGCGGGACGCCCTGCTGGCCCATGCCGCCGGAAAACTGGCCGCCTACAAGCGGCCGAAGGAGGTGATCGTGGTGGACAGCCTGCCGCGCACCGCCAACGGCAAGATCATGCGCCGGGCGCTGGCCCTGCTGTGAGCGCGCTCGCCCGCTATCCCTTCGCCGCGGCGACGGAGGGTCTTTCCGACGACTGGCGCGCCCTGCTGGAAGCCCCGGCGGCGCGGCTCGACCCCGCCTATCTCGCCGGGCTCGCGGCGCAGGACTGGCTGCCCGGCCCTGGCTATCTGCTGGCCGCGCTGCGCCATGTTGCGCTGACTTCCGTCAAGGCCGTGCTGATCGGGGAGTCGCCCTATCCCCGCAGGGAAGCGGCGATCGGCGAAGCCTTCAACGATGGTGCCGTGGGCAGTCTGTGGTCGCCCGCCGGCCTGTCCAAGCCCGTCAACCGCGCCACCTCCATGCGCAACATCATGAAGATGCTGCTGGTCGCCGAAGGGCTGATTTCGCCGGAGGCGAAGGCGGAAGACATTGCCGCCCTCGACCCCGCCGCCCTCGGCTTCGTGCCGACGATGGCGGCGCTGTTCGGGCGCATCCGGCAGGAGGGCATCCTCTGCATCAATGCGATCCCGGTCCTGACCGCGAACAAGGCGCGTGACGCCAAGGCCTGGGCAGGCTTCATGGACGGCTTCCTCGCCAACCTGCACCGGGCGCGGCCGGAGGCGAAGCTGCTGCTGTTCGGGAATTTCGCGATGAAGCTGGCGGAACTTCCGGGCGCGGCGGATTTTCCCGTGCTCTCGGCCGAGCATCCCTACAACATCGGCTTCATCAACGACCAGGGCGTGCAGGATTACTTCCGGCCGCTGCGCCTGCTCAGGGCCGACGGCGGAAGCGCAGGGCATTGATCGCGATACTGCCGACGATCAGCGCCGCGCCGACCAGCCCCGCCAGCGGCAGTCGCTCACCCACGGCGCGGCCGATCAATCCGGCCCAGACCGGCTCCATCGCATAGATCAGCGTCGCCCGGGTCGGCGACAGTCGGCGCTGCGCCCAATACATGGCGACATGGATCGCCACCGTGGCGACGCCAAGGCCCCCGGCACAGGCGAGCAGGAGTGGCGTGTGGTCCGGAATGCCTTCCCCCGCCACGCCCATGGCGCCGAAGGTCAGCACGGCGACGGTGACGAGCTGCACCGCCGAGACCCGGCGCGGGTCCATCCGCCGGGCATAGGCACCGATGGCGACAATCTCGAAGGCGATGATGAAGGTGCTGGCGATGGTCAGGATCTGGCCGCGCCCCGCCTCGACATCGAGGGCGTCCGGCCCCGCCAGCAGCGCCATGCCGACGAAAGCCATGGCGATGCCGACGAGGGCGACGTTACCCGGCCGCTCGCGCATGAACAGCCATTGCCCGATCGGCACCAGCGGCACATAGAGCGCGGTCAGGAACGCCGAGGTCGAGCTGGGGATCCATTGCAGCGCCACCGCCTGCATCCCGTTGGCGACCGCGACCGCGACCCCTGTCGCGAGGCCGACGAACAGCTCCAGCCGGGTGACGCCCAGCAGATGGCGGCCCGAGACGGCGACGAGACAGACGGTCGCCACGACATAGCGCAGGGTCTGGAAATAGAGCGGACCGGAATCGGTCAGCGCCGTCTGGATGATCAGGAAGGTGGCGCCCCAGACCGCGGTGATGCCAAGGAGGACGAGCGCGGGGACGAGTTCCCCCATCGGCGCCGCTGCCGCCCGCATCTCCCCCTGCCCGACCGTCATGACTTGCCCCTGCCCCGGATGCGCAATAAACTGCACAATGGCTTTGAGCAATATAATGCACATATCGGAACGTCAAGCGCCGGTCCTCGGCCATCTCGCCGCCAATCTGAAGCGCCTGCGGCAACACGCGGGCCTCAGTCAGGACGCGCTCGCGAAAGCGTCCGGGGTCAGCCGGCGGATGCTGGTGGCGATGGAGTCCGGGGACAGCAACGTCAGCCTGTCCACCCTCGACCGGATCGCCGCCGCCCTCGGCGTAATGCTGCCCGATCTGATCGTCGACCGGGAGGCGGCGGCGCATAGCCCCGTCCTCGCCTGGCAGGGCGCATCCGGCGCCAGTCAGGCCCATCTGCTGCAATCCGCCCCGGCGAGCCGGCTCGCCGAGCTGTGGCAATGGCGCCTCGCGCCCGGGGAGCGTTATCGGTCCGAGGCCGCCCCGGGCGACTGGTGGGAAATGGTCTTCGTCCTTGACGGCAGGCTGACCATCGCCCTGCCCGGCGGGACGGTCGTCCTCGCCGCCGGGCAATCCCATGCTTACCGCGCGGACGGCGCCTTCGACTTCGTGAACGAAGGCGATACGCCGCTGCGCTTCCTGCGCAACGTCGTGATCTGACCGATCACATCAGCAGCTGCGCGTCGTCGACATTGACGATGGCGCCGGTCATGAACTCGGACCGGGGATCGAGCATCAGCGAGATGATACCGTCCAGGTCCTCGACCTTGCCGATGCGGCCGCGCGGGAAGCGGGCCATGAACTTCTGCCCGGGTTCCGAGCGGAAGAAATCGGCGTTGATCTCGGTCTCGATGTAACCGGGACAGATCGCGTTCACATTGATGCCGTGACGCGCCCATTCGATGGCCATGGCCTTGGTCATCTGCACCACCGCCGCCTTCGAGATGCAATAGACCGAGAGTTTGGGCAGCACGCGCATCCCGGCGATCGAGGCGATGTTGACGATGCGGCCCTTTTCTTTCCGCTCGATGAAGCGCCGGCCCGCCGCCTGGGCGAGGAAATAGACAGCCTTCACATTGGTGTTCATGATCCAGTCGTAATTCTCGACCGTTTCCTTCTCGATGCCGCTGCCGCCGCCGACGCCCGAATTGTTGACGAGGGCATAGAGCGGACCGAGCGCCGCTTCCGCCGACTGCAGGGCGGGTTCAACCGCCGCAAGATCGGTGACGTCAAGGGGCACGGCATGGGCCTTGATGCCTTCCGCCGCCAGTTCCGCAACGAGGCTGGTCAACCGCTCCACCCGCCGGCCCGAGACCGAGACGGAAGCGCCCATCCGGCCGAGCACGAGGGCGAAGCGCCGGCCAAAGCCCGACGTCGCGCCGGTGATGAAGACGTGACGGCCGGCGAGCGGCAGGGTGGCGGTATCGGTCATGGCTCTCTCCCATTTTTGCGTCTTGCCCGTTCGTTCAGCACGGGCAACCATGCCGCCCAACAACATAAATACAAAAAGGAGAGCAAGCGTTCATGAGTACCCAGGAAATGGCCGCGATCCGGGCCGCCCTCGCCGCCGCTGGCCGGGAAGACCTCACCATCGCGGAAACCCGCGCGCTTTACGAGACGATCGCGCCACCGGTCGATCCCGATGATCGCACCGCCGTCGAGCTGCTGGACATCGCCGGCTGCCGCGCCGAATTCGCGACGCCCGAAGGCGCGGCGGGCGATGCCGCCCTCCTTTACCTTCACGGCGGCGGTTATTGCCTCGGCTCGCTGAACACCCATCGGCGCCTGGCCTGGAGCATCGCCAAGGCGGCCGGCATCACCTCCCTCGCCATCGACTACCGGCTGGCGCCGGAAGCGCCCTTCCCCGCCGCCGTCGACGATGCCCTCGCCGCCTATCGCCATCTGCTCGACCGGGGCATGGCGCCATCCCGCATCGCCGTCGCGGGCGATTCGGCCGGCGGCGGCCTCAGCCTTGCCCTGATGCTGGCGGCGCGGGATGCGGGCCTGCCCCTGCCGGGCGCGGCCTTCCTGATCTCGCCCTGGGCCGATCTGACGAACAGCCTGCCCACCATCGCCTCCAAGGCGGCGGAAGACCCGATGATCAGCAAGGCGCGGCTGGACGGTTTCGCCGGCGCCTATCTTGGCGGCGCGGACGCGCTGCAGCCCCTCGCGTCGCCGCTCAACGGCGATTTCGCCGGTCTGCCCCCCGTGCTGATCCATGTCGGCACCGCCGAATGCCTGCTGGACGATTCGGTGACGGTCGCCGGCCGGCTGGGCGCGGCCGGGGTCGACACCCGGCTCGAAATCTGGCCGGATATGATCCACGTCTGGCATTTCTTCGCCCCCATGCTGGGCGAGGGACGCGACGCCATCGCCGCTGCCGGCACCTGGATCGGGGAGAAGCTGCGTAAATGACGACGGAACCCGTTACCATCGAGATCGTCTCGGACATGGTCTGTCCCTGGTGCTGGATCGGCAAGCGCCGGCTGGACAGCGCCCTCGAACAGCTGCCCGACATCGCGGTGGAGCGGGTCTGGCGGCCCTATATGCTGAACCCGGACATGCCCGCCGAGGGCATGGACCGGGATGCCTATCTCGCCGCCAAATTCGGTGCCGAACGCCTGCCCCGCCTGCACGAGCCGCTGGCGGAGATCGGCCGGCAGGAAGGCATTCCCTTCGACTTCCACGCCATCGCCAGGATGCCCTCCAGCCTCGACGCCCATCGCCTCGCGCGCTGGGCGCGCAGCGCCGGGGTCCAGCCCGCGGTGATCGAAGATCTGTTCAGCCGCTATTTCGAGAAGGGGGAGGATATTTCCGACCCCGTCGTCCTGCTCGATGTCGCGGAACAGGCGGGCATGGATGCCGCCATCGTCGCCGAACTGCTGGCCGGCGATCAGGACAGCGACCTCGTCCGGCGCGAGGATGACCTCGCCCGCCGCATCGGCGTGACCGGCGTGCCAACCTATGTCATCAACCAGAAATGGGCCGTGGTCGGCGCCCAGCCAGCGGAAAGCTGGCTGGAAATCCTGCGCCGTGTCGCCGCCGGCGAGGACTTGTCGGCGGGCTGACGTCGGCTTTCCTCACATCCTCGTCGCTCCGGCGCCCCGTCACCAGGAAGGCACCCTTGCCGGCACAAGATCCCGGCCGGCGCCGGGATGACGGCAAGAGGTCAGCCGATGTCTTCCGATTCGATCACGCGGACACCGGGCGCGGCCGCGCGGGCGGCGGCGATCAGCGTCCGCGCGATCTGCTCGGGCGTGACCGCGCGATAGCGCGCGGGGATCAGGGGCGCGAACAGGCGAAAGGCCTTCGTTCCCCATTCTTCCAGCCCTCGAGGCGGATCGCGCCTTGCGTCGATCATCGACGGCCGCACGATGGTCAGCGACGGATAGCCGAGAGCGCGGAGGGCTGCCTCCATCTCGCCCTTCGTCCGCAGATAGAACGAGGGCGAGCGGCTGGCGGCACCGACCGACGAAACCACGGCGAGCGATGCCGAGCCCGCCCGCCGCGCGGCGGCGGCCGTCGCGATCACCAGATCGAGGTCGACGCGGCGGAAGGCGTCACGGCTGCCCGCGATCTTCTGCGTGGTGCCGAGAGCGGAAACCACTGCGTCCGCCTGCCAGATGTCGCCCTCGCCGGGCAGAGCGGCGAAATCGGTCAGCGGATTGGTCAGTTTCGGCGCCGGGGTCAGCGGCCGGCGGGTCGGCGCGATCACCGCCGTCACCGCGTCGTCGGCCAGAAGTTGCCGCAACACCGCGCGCCCGACGGCCCCCGTCGCGCCGAGGAGCAGGAATTTCATGGATCGCCCGTTGAAGATCAAAGAAAGGCCCGCCGAGATTGCCGGCTCGGCGGGCCAGTATTGAGTGGATGATGTCCTAGTCGAAACGGCAGGCTGGCGGTGCTGGCCCGGACCATCGGGCGCTGCTTGAGGGTGCCGGCCTACGCCCCTAAATTAGGCGGGAAACCCGATTTTCCGCAAGCCGGGTCGCCCCGAAACGGTGCTTTCGGTATGCAATATCAACACCATATCCGGCACAGTTGAAACGTAACGGTTCACGCTTCCGGGATCAGCGCGACCAGCCGCGCGAGCCGTCGCATCCGCCGGTCCTCGATCCCGAAGGACTCGAGCGCCTGCAGCGCCTGCAACAGATAATCGCGGCTGCTGCCGAGGTGGCCCGCGGCGGAGCCGAGCACCGTGACCGTCTCCGACTCAGGGAGGCGGCCGGTGTAGCGGGGGTTATCGCGATTGATGACGAAGGTCAGCGCACGGTGCGGGCCATCCGCGGTCTCGACCGTGACCCAGCGCGGCCGATAGGCGCCGGACAGCATTTCCCGCCGCCAGACGAGGCGCAATTCTTCCTCCGCCTCGGCCCTTCCGATGCGGAATGACAGCCCCCGGCAGGAGCCGCCGGATTCGAGGCCGAGGACAAGGCCCGGACATTCGGGCGTGCCCCGGCCGATCGGCGTCCACAGGCAGAACTGGCGATGCCATCCGCGCACCAGCCCGACCTGATGGCCGAGATGGCGGATCGCCGGATTCCACATCAGCGAGCCATAGCCGAACAGCCAGATATCACCATCGGGCGCTGCCGACAGTGCCGCCTGCAGCGACGCTTCCCGCTCTTCGGGGGTGAGGAATTGCATGTAGCCGGGCGGCAGCATCTGCTGGATGAAGGCATCGAAGCCTTCCGCCGCCAGCACGTCCCGGCTCAGGCTCAAGGCCGGGGCCTCAGCCCTGATTGGCCAGCTTCGCCTCGAGGGCGGCGAGACGTTCGGACAGGACCTCGTTCTCGGCGCGGGCCTTGGCGGCCATGGTCTTCACCGCCTCGAATTCCTCGCGCGGCACGAGCTTCATGTCGGCGACGAAGCGTTCCACCAGCTGGCGGACGACACCGTCCGCTTCCTGACGAACGCCCTGAAGCGCACCAACGGCACCCGTGGCGAGACGGGCGAGATCATCGAGAAAGCGATTTTCGGTCTGCATGGTCCTCGCACTTTGCCCCGGTCGCGGCGCCGATGCAACGGCGGCGACGGCCCGCGATGCCGCACGCTTGACATGGGGAAGGGCGCGGTCGACAAACCGCCTCGCCCCTCCCTGCGGAGCCTGCCCGATGTTCACGACGCTTCCCCTCGTCGCCTTTCCCGCGATCGACCCCGTGGCGATCGAGCTCGGGCCGCTGGTGATCCGCTGGTATGCCCTCGCCTATGTCGCCGGCATCCTGCTGGGCTGGCGCCTCGCCATGCGGCTGGCGAACCGTCCGGGCACGCCGGTGCTCCCGCGCGAGGTCGACGATCTGATCGTCTGGCTCACCCTCGGCATCATCCTCGGCGGGCGCGTCGGCTATATCCTGTTCTATAATTTCGATCAGTATCTGGCCCAGCCGCTGCAGGCCCTGCGCATCTGGGAAGGCGGCATGTCGTTCCACGGCGGCTTGCTCGGCGTCATCCTCGCCGTCGTGCTGTTCGCGCGGAGCCGGGGCATCCCGCTGCTCGCCCTTGGCGATATCGTCGCCGCCGTGGTGCCCATCGGCCTGTTCTTCGGCCGGATCGCCAATTTCATCAACGGCGAACTGTGGGGCCGCCCGACCACCGTCGGCTGGGCCATGATCTTTCCGCGCGACGAGCGGCAATTGCCCCGCCACCCGAGCCAGCTCTACGAAGCCTTTTTCGAGGGCATCTGCCTGTTCGCCCTGCTCATGGTGCTGAACGCCAGGGGCATCCGGCGCAACATGGGCGCGCTGACCGGCGTCTTCCTGGTTGGCTATTCGATGGCGCGAATCTTCTCGGAATTCTTCCGCGAGCCCGATCCCCAGCTCGGCTTCCTCGTCTTCGCCTCGACCATGGGTCAATTGCTGTCGATCCCGATGGCGCTGATCGGCCTGTGGCTGCTGGTCACCGCCAGCCGTCGTCCGGCCCCCGACCGCAGCGCCCTCGCCGAGGACGCCGACAAGGCATGACCCCGCTCGGCCGCCTGCTCGCCCGGCGGATCGCGGCCGAGGGCCCCCTGTCCATCGCCGAGGTGATGGCGCAGGCGCTGGCGCATGAAGCGCATGGCTATTATCAGGTGCAGGAGCCCTTCGGCTCGGCCGGCGACTTCATCACCGCGCCCGAGATCAGCCAGATGTTCGGCGAAGTGCTCGGCCTCTGGCTGGGCGCGGTCTGGCAGTCGATGGGATCGCCGGCCCGCGCGATCCTCGGCGAACTTGGACCCGGGCGGGGCACCCTGATGGCGGATGCGCGCCGCGCCCTTGCCCATGTGCCGGGCTTCCCGCTCGCTGCGCCCGTCCATCTCGTGGAAACATCGCCCCGCCTGCGCCGGATTCAGGCCGAGACGATCAAGGCGCCGGTCATTCATCACGACGCCATCGACAGTCTGCCGGTGGATGCCCCCCTTCTCCTGCTCGCCAATGAATTCTTCGATGCCCTGCCGATCCGTCAGGCGGTCTTCGCGGATGGCGGCTTTCACGAGCGGATGGTCGGCCTCGACGGCGAGGATCGCCTGACCTTCGGCCTCGCGCCCGAGGCGCTGGCGCCCGGCCTGCTGCCCCCGCATGAAATCGCGGAAGCCGGTGCCGTCCTCGAATGGTCGCCGGCCTCGATCGCCATCGCCGCCGAGCTGGGACGGCGGCTGGCAGCGCAGGGCGGCGTGCTGCTCGCCATCGACTACGGCGCGGCGCATCGCGGCTTCGCCGATACGCTGCAGGCGGTCTCGCGCCATCGCTATGCCGATGTCCTTTCGACCCTGGGCGAGGCCGATCTGACCGCCCATGTGAATTTCGCCCATCTCGCCGCCGCGGCGACGGCGCAAGGGGCCACGGCCTTCGGCCCGCTGACCCAGGGCGCGCTGTTGCGCGGCCTCGGGATCGACCTGCGGGCCCAGCGTCTCGCCGCCGCCCACCCCGAGGCGGCGGAGCGGGTCTTGGCCGCCCATCGCCGGTTGACCGCGTCCGATCAGATGGGCAGCCTGTTCAAGGCGCTGGCCCTGACCGGCGCGGCCACGCCCCCGCCCCCCCTGTTCGACGCGATCCGATGACCCAGCCCCCCGTCTTCAGCGCAAGTTGTCTTTCCGGCCTGTCCCATGGTTTCTATGGCCGCCGCGGCGGTGTCTCGGAAGGCATCTATTCCTCGCTGAACTGCGGCCTCGGCTCGTCCGACGCGCGGGAGGCGGTGCTCGAGAATCGGGAGCGGATCGCGGGCGCGCTTGGCGCCGGAGCCCTGCTTTCGCTCCATCAGATTCATTCGACCGAGGTCGTCACCGTCGATGCCCCCTGGGCGCCCGGCGAAGGCCCGAAGGCCGACGCCATGGTGACAGCGCGAAAGGGCCTTGCCCTCGGCATATTGACCGCCGACTGCGCGCCCATTCTCTTTGCCGACAAGCAGGCCGGCGTCATCGGCGCCGCCCATGCCGGCTGGAAGGGTGCCCTTGGCGGCATCGCGGAGGCGACGGTGGCCGCCATGGTCGCCCTCGGCGCCGCGCCGTCGCGGATATCCGCCGTGATCGGCCCCTGCATCGGCCGCTCGTCCTATGAGGTCGGCCCGGAATTCGAGGCCCGCTTCATCGAGAGCGACGGCGCTGCCGCGGCCGCCTTCTTCCACCGCCCCGATCCGGCCGGCCGGCCCTATTTCGACCTGCCCGCCTTTGTCGCGGACCGGCTGCGGCGGGCGGGCATCGGCACCATCGAGCTGACCGGCCTCGACACTTTCGCCGGGGAAGCGGATTTCTTTTCCTTCCGCCGCACCACCCATCGCGGCGAGGGCGATTACGGCCGCGAAGTCGCCGCCATCATGCTGGACTGACGGCGATGCCCCATATCCTGTTCTTCACCCTCTTCCTCGTGCTCGGACTGCTCGCCAGCTGCGTCATGCTCTGAACCCGCGGCGCCGGTCCCCTGCGTGGCCGGCAGTCCACAGTTGCGCCGATAAATGGCCAGCCTCGTTTACAGCCCCGTGACGGCTTGTTAAAAAGCGCGCGCATTTCGCGGTGCCGAAGGCCTCGCGTCCCAATCCGTCCTTCCCCAGGATCAACAAGCGGGTGCGCTCATGAAAGTGCTGGCCGGCAACAGCAACCGACCGCTGGCAGAGGCGATCGCCGCCTATCTCAATCTGCCGATGACCAAGGCCAGCGTCCGGCGCTTCTCCGATCAGGAGATTTTCGTCGAGATTCAGGAAAACGTCCGTGGCCAGGACGTCTTCGTCATCCAGTCGACCTCCTATCCGACCAACGACAACCTGATGGAGTTGCTGGTCTGCATCGACGCGCTGCGCCGCGCCTCGGCCAAGCGGATCACCGCCGTCATCCCCTATTTCGGCTATGCCCGCCAGGACCGGAAGCCCGGCCCGCGCACGCCGATCTCGGCCAAGCTGGTGGCCAATCTGATCACCACCGCCGGGGCCAACCGGGTCCTGACCCTCGACCTGCACGCCGGTCAGATTCAGGGCTTCTTCGATATCCCGACCGACAATCTCTTCGCCGCGCCGGCCTTCGTCCATGACATCAAGGAACAATACGGCACGGACGAGCGGTTGATGGTCGTCTCGCCCGACGTCGGCGGCGTGGTCCGCGCCCGGGCGATCGCCAAGCGCATCGACGCCGACCTCGCCATCGTCGACAAGCGGCGCGAGCGGGCGGGCGAATCGGAAGTGATGAACATCATCGGCGACGTTTCCGGCCGCCGCTGCATCCTCGTCGACGACATCGTCGATTCGGCCGGCACCCTGTGCAATGCCGCCGGCGCGCTGAAGGCCAAGGGCGCCAAGTCGGTCTCCGCCTATGTCAGCCATGGCGTGCTGTCGGGCGGCGCGGTCGCCCGCGTCTCGGCCTCGCAGCTCGAATCGCTGGTCATCTCGGATTCGATCCAGGCGACGGAGGCGGTCCGCCTGTGCCGCAACATCCGCCGCGTCTCGATCGCCCCCCTGATCGCCGAAGCCATGCGCCGCATCAACGACGAAACCTCGGTCTCCAGCCTGTTCGACTGAACGGGAGGCCAGGAGCCACATGAAAAGGGGCCGCGTCGACGGCCCCTTTTTTGTTGCGCCCGGCCTATTCCGCCGGGGCGCCCAGACCTGACAGTCGCGTCGCATGACCTCGTCCGGTGCCGAAGGCGACGGCAGCAACGCCGATCACCGTGACGGCGGCGACATAATGCGCCGGGGCCAGCGGATCGACGGCGACGAGCAGCGAGACGGCGAGTGGCGTCAGGCCGCCCGAGATCGCATAGGCGACATTATAGGAGAAGGACAGGCCGCTGAAACGCACCGCGGGCGGAAAGGCGCGCACCATGACGACGGGCACGATGCCGATGACGCCGACACAGAAGCCGGCCAAGGCGTCGATCGGCAGCAGCAGCGCCGGGTCCAGCGCCGGCCCGATATAGAGCGCGTAGGCGGCCACGATCAGCAGGATGCCGCCGACCATGGCGACGATGCGCGGCCCGAAGCGGTCGAGCAGAATGCCGACGAGGACGGTCGAAACGGTCAGGGTCAGCGTCGCGGCGACATTGGCCAACAGCGTGTCGGTCGCCGGGATGCCGTGCAGCTTCTGCATGAGGCCGGGCGTCAGGAGGATGAGGACGACGATGCCGGCCGTCAGCATCCAGGTCGCCAGCATGGAGACGATGACAGCGCGGCCATGGTGGCGCAGCACGAGCTTCAGCGGCAATTCGTCGGCCGTCGCCTTCAGCTGGCGCATTTCCTCGAACACCGGCGTCTCTTCCAGCCAGCGGCGCAGATACATGGCGACGAGACCGAAGATACCGCCGACGATGAAGGGAATGCGCCAGGCATAGGCGATCACCTCGTCCGGGGTGAAGCCGCTGTTGATCGCCGTCGCCATCAGGGAGCCGAGCAGGATGCCGCCCGTCAGGCCGCCGGTGAGCAGGCCGCAGGCAAAGCCGACGTGGCGCGCCGGTACATGTTCCGAGACGAAGACCCAGGCCCCCGGCGCTTCCCCGCCGATCGCCGCGCCCTGCAGCGCGCGCATGACGACGAGGAGCAGCGGCGCGGCGTAACCGATGGTCTCATAGGTCGGCATCAGGCCGATGATCAGGGTCGGCACCGCCATCAGGAAGACCGAGAGCGTGAACATGCGCTTGCGCCCGACCAGATCGCCGAAATGCGCCATGACGATGCCGCCCAGCGGCCGGGCCAGATAGCCGGCGGCGAAAATGCCATAGGTCTGCACCTGGAGCAGCCAGTCCGGCATCGAGGCCGGAAAGAAGACATGGCCGATCGCCGCGGTGAAGAAGACATAGATGATGAAGTCGTAGAATTCGAGCGCGCCGCCGAGGGAGGCCAGGGCCAGGGTCTTGGCGTCGCGGCCGCTCAGCCGGCGCGCGGGACTCTCGGATGATGCTGACATGATGACGGCTCTCGGCATTCGGACAGATGGGGGAAGGGTGAGGCAATCCCACAAAAGCCCTGCCCGCGCCACCGCCGCCGCGTCATCGGTGCCCTGCGCAGTCTTCACGGCTCGACTATCGCCAGATCAATTATTGATATGTCATCCATCACTCGGAACTGGCGAACCATGCCTCAATCCCCCGATCCCCGCATGGGTTTCGGCGCCCTGCTGGGCCAGACGGCACGGCTGTGGCGCCGGGCGGTCGACCGGGGGCTGCACCCCCTCGGCCTGACCGAGGCGACCTGGCTGCCCCTCGTCCATCTCTCCCGCACGCCCGAGCCGATGCGGCAGAAGCAGATCGCCGCCGTGCTCAATCTCGACGGCTCGGCGGTGGTGCGCCTGCTCGATACCTTGCAGGCCGGCGGCCTGATCGACCGGCGCGAGGACAGCGACCGGCGGGCCAAGGCCATCACCCTGACCGCCGCCGGTCAGAAAATCGCCGATGAAGCCGAAGCGGCGGCGATGACCGTGCGCGAAGGTGCCCTCGCCGGCGTGTCGGAAGACGATATCGCGACGACGGCCCGCGTGCTGCGCCGGATCTGCGCCACCCTGCAGGGCGAGGCGGAGTCCTGATCATGGCCGAACAGACCCTACCCCGGCGCGGCACCCCGCTCTGGCTGCTGGCGCTGCTGACCTTCAGTGGCACGCTGGCGATGCATATCTTCGTGCCGGCGCTGCCGCGCGCGGGGGGCGAGCTGGGCGCCAGCCCCTCGACCATGCAGCTGACGATCAGCCTCTATATCCTGGGGCTTGCCTTCGGGCAGCTGTTCTACGGCCCCCTCGCCGACCGCCTCGGCCGGCGGCCGGTGCTGATGGCGGGGCTCGTCCTCTATACGCTTGCCGGCCTTGGCGCGGCGCTGGCGCCCGATGCAGAGGCGCTGATCGCGGCGCGGCTGTTTCAGGCGCTGGGCGGTTGTGCCGGGCTCGTGCTGGGCCGCGCCATCGTGCGCGACCTGTCGACGGGAAGCGATGCCGCAAGGCGCATGGCCCTGATGAACCTGATGGTGGTGATCGGCCCCGGTGTCGCGCCTCTCGTCGGCGGCCTTCTGTCCGAGGCGGTCGGCTGGCGCGCCGTCCTGTGGTCGCTGTGCGGCCTCGGACTCACCAATCTCGTGCTGAGCTGGCGCCTGCTGCCCGAGCCGCCACGCGCCGCCGCGGGCGACGCGGCGCAGGTGCTGCGCAACTACCTCGGCCTTTTGCGCTCGCCGGCCTTCCTCGGCTATGCCCTCGGCGGGGCCTGCGCCACCACCTCGATGTATGCCTATGTCGCGGCCGCGCCCTATATTTATGTCCACGAGCTGGGCCGCCCCGATGTCGAGGTCGGCATCTACCTCGCCCTGCTGATCTTCGGTATCTGGACCGGCAGCATCCTGGCCAGCTTTCTCGCCACCCGCATCGCACCCCGGCGGATGCTGGCCTACGGCAACGGTCTCAGCCTTCTTGCCGCCGTCGCCGCGCTCGGCATGGTTCTGGCCGGGGCCGTCACCGTGCCGGCGCTGGTCGGGCTCATGTTCTGCTTCACCTTCGGCATGGGTGTCGCCTCCCCCGCCGCCATGACGCAGGCGGTTTCGGTCGATCCGCGCGCCGTCGCCTCGGCTTCCGGCCTCTATGGCTTCGTGCAGATGGCGGTCGGCGCGCTGTGTTCCGCCCTCGCCGGGGTGGGATCCAGCCCCGTGTTGGCGGCGACGATCGTGCTCAGCGTCGCGGGGGTGGTGGCGCAAGTGTCGTTCCGCCTCGCCGCACGCGCGAGGGAGGGCTGAAACCGGCGTTTCAAATTGCGCCGGCCGGACTTTTGCGCTATCAACCCGCGTTCATCGGCGCCCGCACCCCTGGAGGCGGGCGTTTACTATTGGAGATACAGATGCGCAAGATCGCTACTCTCGCCGTCGAGGCGCGCGACCGGGCTGGTAAGGGGTCCGCCCGGGCCGCTCGTCGTGCCGGTCGAGTCCCTGCCGTGATCTACGGCAACAAGGAAGCCGCCGAAGTCGTTTCGGTCGAAGAGAAGTTCCTGGACCGCGAACTCGCCACCGGCAAGTTCCTGTCGACGGTGTTCGACCTGACCATCGGCGGCCGCGTCGAGCGCGTGCTGCCGCGCGACGTGCAGTTCCACCCCGTCACCGACCGCGCCCTGCATGTCGACTTCATGCGGATCGCCAAGGACGGCCTGATCACGGTCGAAGTGCCGGTGGTCTGCGTCGACCAGGTCGCCAGCCCGGGCATCAAGAAGGGCGGCGTGCTGAACATCGTCCGTCACGTCGTCGAGCTGAAGGCCCCCGCCGACGCGGTGCCGGAGCAGCTGACCGTGTCGCTCGCCGGTCTCGAGATCGGCGACTCGGTGCACATCAGCAAGGTCACCCTGCCGGAAGGCGTGAAGCCGACCATCGCCTACCGCGATTTCACGGTCGTCACCATCGCCCCGCCGACCGGTGGCCCGGAAGCCCCGGCCGCAGCCGAGGCCGCGCCCGCCAAGAAGGGCAAGAAGTAATCAGTCGCGTAACCCGCCGGTCTTCGGGCCGGCGGGTTGCCCCCCTCTTCCGGGGCGCGGATTCTGGGGAGACAGATGCCGATGATCGTTCTCGTCGGTCTCGGCAATCCCGGCAGCCCTTATGCCGGCAATCGCCACAACATCGGTTTCATGGCGCTGGATCGCATCCAGTACCGCAACCGCTTCTCGCCGTGGAAGCGGGCCTTTCAGGGCGAATTGTCCGAAGGCAAACTGGGCCCCGGCGGCGACAAGGTGCTGCTGCTGAAGCCGCAGACCTTCATGAACGAGAGCGGCCGCTCGGTCGGCGAGGCCCTGCGTTTCTACAAGCTGGGCAGCAAGGATCTGATCGTCTTCCATGACGAGCTGGACGTCGCCCCCGGCCGGATCAAGGTGAAGACCGGCGGCGGTCATGCCGGCCATAACGGCCTGCGTTCCATCGACGCCCATCTCGACCCCGCCTATCGCCGGGTCCGCCTCGGCATCGGTCATCCGGGCGACAAGGCCCTGGTGACGCGCCACGTTCTCGGCGATTTCGCCAAGGTTGAACAGAGCTGGCTCGATCCCCTGCTCGACGCCGTCGCCGACGCGCTGCCCCTGCTGGTCGCGGGCGACGACGCGGGCTTCCAGACCAAGGTTGCGCTGTTGACGGCGCCGCCGAAGCCGGCCAAACAACCGCCGGCCAAACCATCAGGAGAGTGACATGGGTTTCAAGTGCGGCATCGTCGGCCTTCCCAACGTCGGCAAGTCGACCCTGTTCAACGCCCTGACCGAGACCGCGGCCGCCGCCGCGGCCAATTACCCCTTCTGCACCATCGAACCGAACGTCGGCCTCGTGCCGGTGCCGGACCCGCGCCTCGACACGATCGCCAAGATCGGCGGCTCGGCCCAGATCATCCCGACCCAGATCACCTTCGTCGACATCGCCGGCCTGGTGCGCGGCGCTTCCAAGGGTGAAGGCCTCGGCAACCAGTTCCTGTCGCATATCCGCGAGGTGGACGCGGTCTGCCATGTCCTGCGCTGCTTCGAAGATGGCGACATCACCCATGTCGAGGGCCGGGTCGATCCCCTGGCCGACGCCGAGATCATCGAGACCGAGCTGATGCTGGCCGACCTCGAAAGCCTCGAGAAGCGCGTGCCCGCCCTGCAGAAAAAGTCGAAGGGCGGCGCCGACGAAGAGACCAAGGTCCGTCTCGCCCTGATGGAACGCGCCCTCCTCGTCCTGCGGGAGGGCAAGCCTGCCCGCGCGGTCGAGGTTTCGGCCGACGAAAGGGCGATCTTCCAGACCCTCGACCTGATCACGGCCAAGCCCGTGCTCTATGTCTGCAACGTCGAGGAAGCCTCGGCCGCGACCGGCAACGCCTTCACGGCCAAGGTGGCCGAACGGGCCAAGGCGGAAGGCTCCGCCCATGTGGTGATTTCGGCCGCCATCGAAGCGGAGGTCGCCCAGCTCGACGCGGAAGAGCGCAGCGCCTTCCTCGCCGATCTCGGCCTCGAGGAGACGGGCCTGTCGCGTCTCATCCGCGCGGGCTATGCCCTGCTCGGCCTCATCACCTATTTCACGGTGGGGCCGAAGGAAGCCCGGGCCTGGACCATCGTGAAGGGCACCAAGGCGCCCGGCGCCGCCGGTGTCATCCATTCCGATTTCGAGCGCGGCTTCATCCGCGCCGAGACCATGGCCTATGACGACTTCGTGAAGTTCAATGGCGAGGCCGGCTGCAAGGATGCCGGCCGCCTGCGCCTGGAAGGCAAGGATTACACCGTCGCCGATGGCGACATCCTGCATTTCCGCTTCAACGCCTGACGCGGGGTCGCGGGCGGGGCACGGCCATTGCACCCGCCCGCACCGCCGACTAAAGTCCCGCCCGAGGGTCAGGCGGGGTAAGGTCATGGTGGATTTCCTCTACTTCGAGGATTTCGAAGTCGGGTCCAGCACGGTTTACGGCGAAAAGCTGGTCACCGCGGCGGAAATCATCGCCTTTGGCCGCGAATTCGATCCCCAGCCGATCCATGTCGACCCGGTCGCCGCGGCCGAATCGGCCTTTGGCGGCCTGATCGCCTCGGGGCTCCATTCCTGTTCGATGATGATGCGCCTGATGTGCGACGGCTACATGCTGCGCTCGGCCTCGCGCGGCTCGCCCGGGGTGGACGAGGTGCGCTATCTCGCGCCGGTGCGGCCGGGCGACGTGCTGCGCGTCCGCGTCACCGTGCTCGACCGGCGGCGTTCCGCCTCGCGCCCGGAAATGGGCATCGTCACCGCCCGCCACGAGCTGATGAACCAGCAGGACGAGGTCGTGCTGCTCATGACCAGCAAGGTCATGATGGGCTGCCGCGAAGGAGTGCCGGCATGAGCGAGATGACACGGCGCGACTGGCTCGAAGATTACGTCGCCGGCACACGCGAACACGCCGGCACCATCTCTTTCACAGAAGAAGAGATCATCGCCTTCGCCAGGGCCTTCGATCCGCAGAGCTTCCATGTCGATCCCGTGGCGGCGAAGCAATCGCCCTATGGTGGGCTGATCGCGTCGGGCTGGCACACGATGTCGAAGATCATGAAGCTGGTCTCGGGCCGGGCGGTCGCGGCCGGCGGCGCCGGTTTCATCGCCTCGCCCGGGTTCGAGGATCTGCGCTGGCTGCGCCCGGCGCGGCCCGGCGATGTGTTCGATGTCTTCATCGAGACGATTTCGGTCACGCCGTCGGCGAGCAAACCGGGCCAGGGCCTGATCACCCAGCAGTTCACCGCGGTCGACAGCGCCGGCCGTCTGGTGTGCAGCGTGACCGGCAAGGTTTTCTTCAAGCGGCGGGGGACGCCATGAGCGGTGAATGGATCGAGCTCGTCGCGAGCGACGGTCACAGGTTCCAGGCCTATCACGTCAAGCCCGAGGGCGATGAAGACCCGCGCGCCGGCCTCGTCATCGCCATGGAAATCTTTGGCGTGAACGGCCATATCCGGGCGGTCGCCGATGGTTTCGCCGCCGAGGGTTACGAGGTTCTCGCGCCCCAGCTCTACGACCGGGCGCAACCGGCTGTCGACCTGCCCTATGACACCGACGGTGTCGCCAGGGGCCGCGCCTTGCGCGAACAGGTGGGTTGGGAAGGGCCGATGCTGGATGTCGGCGCCTGCGTCACCCATCTGCGTCAGGGCGAGGCGAAATTGCCGGTCGGCATCGTCGGCTATTGCTACGGCGGCGCCGTGGCCTGGCTGGCGGCAGCACGGGTGGCGAACCTCGGCTGCGCCGTCGGCTATTACGGCACGGCCATCCTCAATTTCATGAATGCCGCGCCCAAATGCCCGACCATGCTGCATTTCGGCTCGAGGGATCAGACGATCCCCGAGGACAAGATCGAAGCCCTGGCCGAGAAGCACCCGGAGGTGGCGATTCACGTCTATGACGCCGACCACGGCTTCAATTCGGATCGCCGGGCGAATTACGACGAAGATTCGGCCAAGCTGGCGCGGGAACGCACCCTCGACTTCCTCGCCGCCCACCTGCGCTGAGTCGCGCCTTCAGCCGAGGTTGCGCAAGCGGGCGATCCGCTCGGCCAGCGCCGGATGGGTCGACATCAGGGCGCTCGCCTTCGCGGAAAAGTCCCGGAACGGGTTGACGATGAACAGGTGCTGCACCGCCCGGTTCGCCTGGGCGAAAGGCACGCCTGACGCGCCCAGCTTCTCCAGCGCCGAAATCAGCGCCAGCGGATTGCGGGTCAGCCGCGCGCTGGTCGCGTCGGCCAGATATTCCCGCTGACGGGAAATCGCCATCTGCACCAGTTTCGCCGCCAGCGGCGCGAGAATCGCGGCCACGATCAACAGGATCAGCAGCACGAGCTGAAGACCGCCGCCCTTGTCGTTGCCCCGCCCCCGCCCCATGCGGCCGAAGCGGCCAAGGCGCAGGATGCCATCAGCGAGCAGGGCAATCAGCCCGACGAAGACACCGACCGCGGTGCCATAGCGAACGTCGAGATTGAGCACATGGCCCATCTCGTGGCCGACCACGGCCTGCAACTCCTCGCGGTTCAGGGTATTCAGCAGACCCCGGGTAACCGCGATGGCGGCGCGGTCCCGGCTCATGCCGGTGGCGAAGGCGTTGAGCGCGTCGGTCTCGATGATGGCGACCCGGGGCTTGGGAATACCGGCGGCGATGGCCATTTCCTCGACCACATTATGCAGCTGGGGCGCTTCGTCCACGCCGACCTCGCGCGCGCCGACGAGACGAAGCACGATACGGTCGCCCGCCTTCAGCGCGATCAGGGTCCAGACCAGGCTGATCGCGATCATGATCATGGCGAAGCCGAAGCCGACACCGGAGGCCGCCGGGTTGAACCGCGGGTCGCCCTCCCCCGCCTCGATCACCGCGCCCAGCAGATAGGCGAGCACGGCGCCGATGCCGATCATGACGACGACCAGCGTGACCGTATTGCGCCGGTTGCGCCGGGCGGCGCCCAGAAAATCGGTCGCGGCGATGCCGCTGCCCACGACGGTGCTCACGGCCGGGGCCTCAGCGCAGCGAAACCTTGACCGGTGCCGTTTCCGCTTCCGGCACCTCGAAATACTCATGGGGGCCGAAGCCGCCGAAGCGGGCAACGACATTCGAGGGGAACTGTTCGATGCGGTTGTTCTGCGCCATCACGCTGTCGTTATAGTGCTGGCGGGCGAAGGCAATCTTGTTCTCGGTCGAGGTCAGCTCTTCCATCAGGCTTCGCACATTGTCGTTCGCCTTCAGCTCCGGGTAGGATTCGGCGAGGGCGAAGAACTTGCCCAATGCCCCGGCCAGCTGCGCCTCGGCGGCGCCGGTGGCGGCGGGGCCTTGGGCGTTCATCGCGTCATTCCGCGCGGCGATCACCTGCTTCAGGGTCTCCTGCTCGTAACCCATGTAATCCTTGGCGACCTCGACCAGATTGGGAATGAGGTCGTGGCGCCGTTTCAGCTGGACGTCGATCTGCTTCCAGCCGTTGCCGACCTGATTGCGGCCGGCGACCAGCCCGTTGTAGGTCGCGATGCCATAGGCGACCAGCGCGACGACGAGACCCAGGACGACCCAACCGAACATCTTCTTCTCCTTCAGCCGAGAAGCCGCCCGGCGACGGCGTCGAGCCGGGCGACCAGCACCGGATCGCGCGCCTCGGGCGGCGTGATCAGCGCATGTTCCAGCGCCCTGTCGCAGCCGTGCGGACAGACGTGCGGCCGGTTGGCGGCCAGCAGCGGCGCGATGCCCTTGACCAGCGAGCGGGCGGCCTGGGCGTTGCGGTGCATGACCTCGACGATCGCGGCGACTTCGACCGCGCCATGTTGCTCGTGCCAGCAGTCGAAATCTGTGACCATGGCCACGCTGGCGTAACAAATCTCGGCCTCGCGGGCGAGCTTGGCCTCGGGCATGTTGGTCATGCCGATGACGTCGCAGCCCCACGAGCGATAGAGATGGGACTCCGCACGGGTGGAGAATTGCGGCCCCTCCATCGCAAGATAGGTCCCGCCCCGATGCAGCGTGACCTCGGCGAAATCGCCCGCTTCCTCGACAAGGTCGCCGAGGCGCGTGCAGACCGGGTCGGCGACCGAAACATGGGCCACCAGCCCCTTGCCGAAGAAGCTCTTCTCGCGGGCGAAGGTGCGGTCGATGAACTGGTCGACGATGACAAAGGTGCCGGGCGGCAGGCCCTCGCGGAACGAGCCGCAGGCCGACATCGACAGGATGTCGGTGACGCCGAGACGCTTCAGTGCGTCGATGTTGGCGCGGTAGTTGATATCGGTCGGCGACAGCCTGTGACCGGCGCCGTGCCGCGGCAGGAAGGCGATGTCGATCCCGCCCAAGCGGCCGACGGTGATCGCGTCCGACGGCGCGCCGAAGGGCGATTGCACCTGCACCGCCCGCCGATCCTCGATCCCCTCGATATCGTAAAGGCCGCTGCCCCCGATCACGCCCAGCATCGCCATGATGAATTCCTCGTCCGACCCAAGTGCCACCAAAGAAAAAGGGGAGGCTTTCGCCTCCCCTTCATCATCGCCCAACCGCAGGCTGGATCAATGACCCTGAACCTTCCGCCGCACCTTGCGATAGGTGAGGAAGGTGAAGATGGTCAGCAGGCCGAGGAAGCCCATCACCTTCACGCCGGCGCGCTTGCGATCTTCCAGCTTGGGCTCGGCGGCCCACATCAGGAAGGTCGCGACGTCGCGCGACATCTGCTCGACCGTCGCCTTGGTGCCGTCGGCATAGGTGACCTGATCGTCGCTCAGCGGCTTCGGCATCCCGATGGCATTGCCCGGGAACACCGTGTTGTACGACTTGCCGTCCGGCAGCGCGAAGCCGGCCGGGGTCTCGTGATAGCCGTTCAGCAGCGCGTGGATGTAATCCGGGCCGCCGACGCGGGCCTTGGCGATCAGCGACAGGTCGGGCGGCAGGGCGCCGCCGTTGGCCGCGCGGGCCGCCACTTCGTTCGGGAAGGGCGAATGGAAACGATCGGAAGGCTTGGCCTTCACGGTCGTCGGATCGCCGGCTTCGTCGAGCGCGGGGACTTCGTACTGCGCCGCCAGCGCCTTCACCTCGGCTTCCGAGAAGCCGATGTCCTGAAGGTTGCGGTAGGACAGATACTTCATCGAGTGACAGGAGGCGCAAACCTCCTTGTACACCTGATAGCCGCGCTGGAGCGCCGCGCGATCGAAGGTCCCGAAGGCACCGTTGAAGCTCCAGTCGAGCTTCTCGATGTGGGCCCCTTCATTCGCCTGGGCAACACCGGCACCGAGGCCGAGGGCGAGCAGCGCCGCGGCGCCGAGCTTGAACGAGGACATGTTCATCTCCCCTCCCTCACGCCTTGGCCGCATCGCCGAGCACCGCCTTGGCGATGGACTCAGGGACAGGCAGCGGTTTCTCGAACCAGGAGATCAGCGGCACGATGATGATGAAGTGCGCGAAGTAATAGACCGAGGCGATACGGCCGATGATGATCCAGATCCCTTCGGCCGGCATGGCGCCGACATAGCCGAGGATCAGGCCGTCGATCACGAACAGCCAGAAGGCCTGCTTGTAGATCGGACGGAACTTCGCCGAACGGACCTTCGAGAAGTCGAGATACGGCATGAAGAACAGGATCACGATCGCGCCGCCCATGGCGATGACGCCGCCCAGCTTGTCGGGCACGGCACGCAGGATCGCGTAGAACGGCAGGAAGTACCATTCGGGGACGATATGCGCCGGGGTCACCATCGGGTTGGCTTCGGTGTAATTGTCCGGATGGCCGAGGGCGTTCGGATTGAAGAACACCCAGTAGGCGAAGAACATCAGGAACACGCTGAGACCGAAGGCATCCTTCGCCGTGTAATACGGGTGGAAGGGCACCGTGTCCTGATCGCCCTTGATCTCGATGCCGAGCGGGTTGCTCGACTTCGTGGTGTGCAGCGCCCAGAGGTGCAGGAAGACCACGGCGCAGATCACGAAGGGCAGCAGGTAGTGCAGCGAGAAGAAGCGGTTCAGGGTCGCGTTGTCGACCGAGAAGCCACCCCACAGCCAGGTGACGATGTCGCCGCCGATCATCGGCAGGGCACCGAACAGGTTGGTGATCACGGTGGCGCCCCAGAAGGACATCTGGCCCCAGGGCAGCACATAGCCCATGAAGGCGGTCGCCATCATGAGGAGGAAGATCACGATGCCGAGCCACCACAGCAATTCGCGCGGCGCCTTGTAGGAGCCGTAGTAGAGACCGCGAAGGATGTGGATATAGACGACGACGAAGAACATCGACGCGCCGTTGGCATGGGCATAGCGCAGCAGCCAGCCGTAGTTCACGTCGCGCATGATGTGTTCGACCGAGGCGAAGGCCAGGGTGACATGCGGGGTGTAGTGCATGACCAGAATGATGCCGGTCACGATCTGGGCGACCAGCATGAAGCCGGCCAGCGAACCGAAGTTCCACCAGTAGTTGAGGTTACGCGGGGCCGGATAGGAAACCAGCGCACCGTCGATCGTCGAGATGATCGGCAGGCGGGCTTCGATCCACTTGATGACCTTGCTGTTGGTCTGGAACGGGGTCGACGAGCTCATGAATGTTGCCCTCAGCCGATCTTGATCTTGGTGTCGGACAGGAACTGATATTCGGGAATCGCCAGGTTCAGCGGCGCGGGCCCCTTGCGGATGCGGCCCGAGCTGTCGTAGTGCGAACCATGGCAGGGGCAGAACCAGCCGTCATAATCGCCCTGCTGGCCGAGCGGAATGCAGCCGAGATGGGTGCAGACGCCGACCATCACGAGCCACTGCTTCTTGCCTTCCTTGACGCGGGAAGCGTCGGTCGCCGGGTCGCGCATCTCGGACAGCGGCGCTTCTTCCGCTTCCTTGATTTCCTTTTCCGTGCGGTGACGCACGAAAACGGGCTTGCCGCGCCACATCACCGTGATGCCCTGACCTTCGGCGATCTTGGACAGATCGACTTCGGTGGACGACAGGGCGAGCACGTCGGCCGCGGGATTCATCTGGTCGATCAGCGGCCAGACAGTTGCGCCGGCCGCAACGGCGCCAAGGCCGATGGTCGCAACGTAAAGGAAGTCGCGCCGGGTTGCCTGGCCCGACCCATGCGCATCATGGCCGGCTGAGCTGGACGTCGCCATAAAAGACCCTCTGACGGTATGAGAAATCTGCCCTCTTAGTGGCATCCAAAATCTTGATTGTCCAGCACCCCGCAACTTGTGACACGATGCCGCACGGGCTTTTCCGCGGGCGGACCGTTTCCCAAATAGCGGTGCCGCCTGCCGGAAGCCTCATGCGTCTCGCCCTCTACTGTCCCGATATCCCGCAGAATGCGGGGACCATGATCCGGATGTGCGCCTGCCTCGGTCTCGGCGTCGACGTGATCGAGCCCTGCGGCTTCACCTTTTCCGATGCGTCACTGCGCCGCGCCGGCATGGATTACCTCGCCAGAGCGGCGATTCGTCGCCACGACGATTTCGCCGCCTTCGAGCGGGAACGGGCCGCATCGGGCGCGCGGCTGGTACTGTTGACGACCGCGGGCGATCTCACCCCCCACCGTTTCGCCTTCCGCGCCGACGATGTGATCATGGTCGGGCGGGAGAGCGCGGGCGTGCCGTCCGATGTGCAGGCCCTTGCCGATGCCCGGCTGCGCCTGCCCATGGTCTCTGCCGCGCGCAGCTTGAATGTCGCCGTTTCTGCCGCCATGGTCCTGCACGAGGCCCTGCGCCAGACCGACCTGTTCCCCGGATAGAAGACACAAGCATGACCGACGCGCTGAAGACCCGTGCCGCCGCCTGGTTCCAGGATCTGCGCGACCGCATCTGCGCCGCCTTCGAGGCGCTCGAGGATGCCCATGCCGGACAATACGCGGACAGGGCGCCGGGCCGATTCGAGCGTCAGGCCTGGGACCGGCCGGGCGGGGGCGGCGGCGTGATGTCGGTGATGCGGGGCCGCGTGTTCGAGAAGGTGGGGGTGAACATCTCCACCGTCTCCGGCACCTTCAGCCCGGAATTCGCGAAGAATATCCCGGGCGCGGCCGAGGACGGCCGCTTCTGGGCCAGCGGCATCAGCCTCGTCGCCCACCCGTGCTCCCCGCTGGTGCCGGCCGCCCATATGAACACGCGGCGGATCGAAACGACCAAGGGCTGGTTCGGCGGCGGCGGCGACCTGACGCCGACCTTCCCGGTGGCGGAAGATACCGCCGCCTTCCACGGCGCCTTCAAGGCCGCCTGCGACCGCTTCGACGCCGGCTATTACCCGCGCTTCAAGACCTGGTGCGACGAGTATTTCTTCCTGCCCCACCGGGGCGAGGCGCGGGGCGTCGGCGGCATCTTCTATGATCAGCTGGACAGCGGCGACCCGGAAGCGGATTTTGCCTTCACCCGCGCGGTCGGCGAGGCTTTCCTCGACAGCTATCCGAAGCTGGTCGCCCGCCACATGGACGAGCCCTGGACCGCGGAGCAGCGCGAGGCGCAGCTGGTCAAGCGCGGCCGTTATGTCGAATTCAATCTGCTTTACGACCGGGGCACGACCTTCGGCCTGAAGACCGGCGGCAATACGGAGGCGATCCTGATGTCGCTGCCGCCCGAGGTGAAATGGCCGTAAAGACCCGAGGGATCAGGGTCAGGCGCCGATCGCCATGATGCGGTCGACCTTCAGCACCACCATCAGCCCCTGTTCGAGGCGGAACACGCCGTCGGCGAGGTGACGCCAGCGACTGTCAAGGGTGGGCGGATTGGCTTCGAAACAGGCGCTGGCCAATTCGACGACCTCGCCCACCGCATCGACCAGCAGGGTGAAAGTCTCGCCCCGGTGGCTGACGGTGACGCCAACCCGCTTGCGGTCGCCGGTCAGCGGCGGCACCCGCAGCACTTCGCGCATGTCGATGGCGGTGACGATCTTGCCGCGCAGGTTGATGAGGCCGGCGACTTCGGCCGGGGCCAGCGGCACCCTTGTCACCTTCTCGGGCACGACGATATCGTGCACGTCGAGAATGGGCAGGCCGAACTGCTGGCCGGCGACGGTCATGGTGACGAACTGCCGCTGCTCGCCCGCCTGGGCCCCCTTCTGGACCCTGTCGTTTTCCCGGATTGCTGCCTCGGCCATGATCATTCCTCTGTCGTCTGAGCTGAGACTGCCGCGTCCTCGGTTAACAGGGCGCTAATCAGCTCATGCCGAGCAGGCGACGCCACCAGGCCGCCGGCTTCTTGCTCACCGGAGCCTTGGCCTGATGCAGGCGGGGCGCGATATCGACGCGCGTGGCGGTCGGGCCCTTGATGCCCTTGGGCCTGGCCGCCTGCCACTCCCACAGCGTGACCGTCGAATAGAGCCTTGTGTCGGGATCGAAGCGTTCGATCGTGACGCGCACGGCGGCATGGCCGGTGCGCAGCCTCTCGCCCAGCGCCAGCGCATCCTCGCGATTGTCCATCACGTCGACCACGTTCCAGCGGCCCGCGCGTTCGACCAGAATTTCGTAGACGAGCTTTCGCTCCGACAATTCGCTCATGGCTTGGTCCCGTACCCTGCGCGTGCGGTCCTTCGCGCCGGACGCGGCGCTCCTACCCCAGTCTGCGCAAGGAAACCTTGACCATTGGTTACCGGCCCCGGCATTAGTGGAAGCATCATGTCCGATTTTGAGTTCGAGGCCCAACAGTCGACTGCGTCTTCACAACCTGCCCGCGCCGGCTCGCTGCTTCGTCTCGCCTTCTCGCCCTTTCGCGCCCTGTATCGGGCGATCCTGCGCGCCACCCGCGAGGATGCGACCCATCTGGCCGCCTATCTCGCCTTTACCGGCCTGCTCGCCCTTTTCCCCTTCCTGATCGCCCTCGCCGCCCTCGCCGGCAAGCTGGGCACCGCCGCCTCCGCCACCCAGGCGGTGCAGGCGCTCTTCACCTTCCTGCCCGAGGATGTCGCCAAGACCCTGGCCCCCGCGGTGCGCCAGGTGCTCTCGTCCGGCGGCAAGACCAATCTTCTGACCATCGGCCTTCTGGTCACGCTCTATTCCGCCGCCAACGGCATCGCCGCCCTGCGGGTCGCGCTGAACCGTGCCTATGGCGCCGTGGAGCACCGCAACTTCATCTTGGTCAACCTGATCCACTTCGGCTTCGTCGTGTTGGGCGCGGTCGCCGTGATCGGCGTGTCCTTCGCCGTCATCCTCGGGCCGCAGCTGTGGGACTGGCTGGTCAAGCCCTATGCGCCGAAATCCTGGAGCCGGTCTTTGTGGGACGTGGCGCGCTATGGCGCGGGCACGCTGCTGGTCTTCGCCGCCCTCGTCTTCATGCATTGGTCGTTGCCGGCACGGCGCCTGAAAATACGTCTCGTCCTGCCCGGATCGATTCTGACAACCTTCGGCTGGATCATATCAGCCAGTCTGTTTTCGTTGTTTTTGCGCAACCTGGGTAACTATAATGTCACATATGGAAGCCTAGGCTCCATCGTGGTGGTGCTGGTATTCTTCTACGCCAGTGCCGCTCTTCTTCTGATCGGTGCCCATTTCAATGTGGCACTTTTCAAGATCGAACCTTCATCCCCCCCGCACCGTCAACCAAACCTTGCATTGGGTGCCATAACCGAGCTTAGCCGCCGTGCTTTACGCTCGATTTTCAGGAGTACGATGACCATGGACCGCCAGACCAAGCACACGGCTTTCGCCGGACGGCTCGTGATTATCGGTTTCGGCTCGATCGGCCAGGGTGTGCTGCCGCTCATCCTGCGCCATATCGACATCGCAGCGGACCGCATCACCATTGTCACCGCCGAGGACAAGGGCGCGTCCGTCGCCGCCGAACACGGCGTCGCCTTCATGCAGGAGCCGGTCACGCGCGAGAATTTCCGCGACCTGCTGAGCCCCATGCTGGCGGAAGGCGATTTCCTGCTGAACCTGTCGGTCGATGTCTCCTCCCTCGCCCTGATCGAATTCGCGCAAGAGCGCGGCGCGCTCTATCTCGACACCTGCATCGAGCCCTGGGCCGGCGGCTATACCGACACCTCGCTCAGCGCCTCCGCCCGCTCGAACTATGGCCTGCGCGAGCAGGCGCTGGCGCTCAAGGCGAAATTCCCCGGTGGGCCGACCGCCGTCCTGACCCATGGCGCCAACCCGGGCCATGTCAGCCATCTGGTGAAGCAGGGCCTGCTCGACATCGCCGCCGCCGTCGGCGAAAAGGCCGCCCCGCCGAACAGCCGCGAAGGCTGGGCCGCGCTGGCGCGGAAACTGGGCGTGAAGGTCATCCACATCGCCGAGCGCGACAGCCAGAAGGCCAATATCCCCAAGGCCATCGGCGAATTCGTCAACACCTGGTCGGTCGACGGTTTCGTCGGCGAGGGCTGCCAGCCCGCCGAACTCGGCTGGGGCACCCACGAGCGGCACTTCCCTGACGACGGCGCGCGCCACGACTTCGGCGCCGGCGCGGCGATCTATCTGAAGCGCCCCGGCGCCTCGGTCCGCATCCGCACCTGGACGCCGATGGAAGGCCCCTTCCACGGCTTTCTGATCACCCATTCCGAGGCGATCTCCCTTGCCGACTATCTGACGGTCGAAGAAGGCGGCAAAGCGGTCTATCGCCCGACCACCCACTATGCCTATCACCCCAGCGACGACGCCGTGCTTTCGGTCCATGAACTCGCCGGCAAGAACTGGCAGATGCAGGAGCGCAAGCGCCTGATGATGGACGAGATCATCTCGGGCTACGACGAGTTGGGCGTGCTGCTGGCCGGCCATGCCAAAGGCGCCTATTGGCTCGGCTCCCACCTCGACATCCATGCCGCGCGGGAACTCGCGCCCCATAACAGCGCGACCACCCTGCAGGTCACCTCGGCCGTGCTCGCCGGCATCGTCTGGGCGATGGAGAATCCGAGCCGCGGCGTGGTCGAGCCCGAGGAGATGGATTACCAGCGCTGCCTCGACGTCGCCGGGGTTTACTGGGGCCCCCGTGTCGGCGTCTTCACCGACTGGACGCCGCTGCAGGACCGCGCTGTCCTGTTCGAGGAAGATCTCGACGCCGCCGACCCCTGGCAGTTCAAGAACATCCGCGTGATCTGACACAAGGTCGCGTGCCCTGCCCCGCCCGCTCTCTTGCGCGGTGGGGCCGGGCGCACTAGTTTTTCCTATCGTCCCCGTTTCGTCCGCCCGCGCGCGGCGTCTGGAGCAGGCCCATGAGCGAAGAAGTTTTCGAGCGTATCCGTCGCGACATCGACGAAAATCCGGTCGTGCTCTACATGAAGGGCACGCCGATCTTCCCGCAATGCGGCTTCTCGGCCGCCGTGGTGCAGGTCCTCGGCCGCATCGGCGTGAAGTTCAAGGGCTTCGACGTCCTGTCCGACCCGTCGCTGCGCGACGGCATCAAGCTGTTCTCGGACTGGCCGACCATTCCCCAGCTCTATGTGAAGGGCGAATTCATCGGCGGCTGCGACATCGTCCGCGAGATGTATCAGACCGGCGAGCTGCAGGCGCTGCTGACCGAAAAGGGCATCGCCTTCAACGACGCGGCCTGAGGCGGCACGTGCCGGGGCGGGCCTCCCCGCCCCGGACCTCGCGTGCGATCAGAGCACGCCCAGCATCGAAGCGACCAGCGGATGGCGCACGATGTCCCGGTCCGACAGACGGACCACCGCGATTCCCGGCACGGTTTCCAGTTTCTGCGCGATGGTGGCGAGGCCCGACAGACCTTCGAGCAGGTCGCTCTGGTCCGGATCGCCGGTCAGCACCATGGTCGAATGCCAGCCGAGACGGGTCAGCAGCATCTTGATCTGGGCATAGGTGCAGTTCTGCGCCTCGTCGATCACCACGAAGGCCCCGTTCAGCGTGCGGCCGCGCATGAAGGCGACGGGCGCGATCTCGATCGAGCCATTGGCGAGATAGGCCTTGAGACGCTTGGCGCCCAGACGCTCGTTCAGGGCGTCGTAGAGCGGCTGCAGATAGGGCGCCAGTTTCTCGTGCATGTCGCCGGGCAGGAAGCCCAGGCTCTCGCCCGCCTCGACCGCGGGGCGTGACAGGACGATGCGGTTGACCGCGCCGGCCTCCAGCGCCTCGACCGCCTGGGCGATGGCGAGATAGGTCTTGCCCGTGCCCGCCGGGCCGAGGGCGAGGGTGAGGTTATGGCTCTGGATCGCGTCTATCAGGAGACGCTGGTTGTCACTCTGCGGCCTGACCTTGCGCACATAACGCTGCTCGCGGTCCTCTTCCTCCACCGGGTCCCAACCCGCGATTTCCTGAAACAGGGTGCGGACCTTGCTGTCGTGACCGTCGTTCTGGGACTTGATGCGGGTGGCTCTCTTGGTCATGCGGCACTCCTCGGATCGGGATGGAGAGGAAGGCGACGTTCACCCCCGCGCGCGGCCGGAACGGCAACAAAAAAGCCGCCAGAAACGGGCGGCTTCAACGCGCATGTCGACGCTGCGGCGACGCGGTGGAGAGGGGGGAAGATGTGGGGCGAAGGGGTCAGGGTGGATTACCTTTTCACCTTGGATCACAACACCCCTATTATGCGCCGGGTGCCGGCTTTGTCCGCAAGATTTTGCTGCGTCACACAAAAATAACACAAGGAAATGGGTATGACGGGGAAGTTCGGCCGGATTTTGAAGTGGATCGCGGTCGGCGCCGCCGCCCTCGCCGCAATCCTTGTGGTTACGGCGCTTTTCGCTGCCCTGTGGCTCATGCGGTCGGTGCCGCCGGCCAATGGCGAGACTGTCGTGGCGGGACTGGGCGCCCCTGTGGAGATTGTGCACGATTCGCGCGGAATCCCCCATATTCTTTCGCGGTCGCGAAGCGACGCCTATTTCACCCTCGGCCGCCTCCACGCCGAGGAACGGCTGTTCCAGATGGACCTGTTCCGTCGCTTCGGCCAGGGCCGGCTGGCGGAGGTGCTGGGCGCCCCGGCCGTTTCCTTCGATCTCTACGCCCGGACGATCGGCGCCGCCCGCCTCGCCGAGGCCGATCTCGCCACCGCCAGCCCGGAGCTGCGCGCCGTGCTCGAGGCCTATGCCGCCGGGGTGAACAGCTGGATCGCGGGCCGCGACCGCCCCCTGCCCCCGGAATTCACCCTGCTGATGTATGAGCCGGAGCCGTGGACGCCGGCGGACAGCCTCCTGATGGGCAAGCTGCTCGGCCTGCTGCTGACCAACAACTGGCAGACCGAGGCGCTGCGCGCCCGCCTCGCCGCCCGGCTCGACGGCGAGACCCTGGAAGGACTGACCCCGCCGGTCGGCGGCGGCCCGGCGCAGGACGGCGCCTCCACCCTCGACGGTTTCGCGCAGGCGCCTGTCGCTGGCGCCCTCGCGATGCTGAGCGGCTTCGACCTGCCGGCGGTCGCGCCGCTGGGCGCCGGTGCCTCCAACGCCTGGGCGGTCGACGGCACGCGCAGCGCGACCGGCAAGCCCATCCTCGCCAACGATCCGCATCTCGGCCTGATGGCGCCGGGGCTGTGGTATCTCGCGCATCTCTCGGCGCCGGACCTGACCCTGGTCGGCGCCACCCTGCCCGGCATCCCCATGGTGCTGATGGGCCATAACGGCAAAATCGCCTGGGGCCAGACCACGGCGGGCGGCGATGGCGCCGATCTCTTCGTCGAGACCGTCGATCCCGCCGACCCCGCCCGCTATCTGACACCCGACGGCTCCCTGCCCTTCGAGACGCGGGAAGAGAACATCCAGGTCCGCCTGGGCGAGACGCGCCATGTTACCATCCGCGCCACGCGCCACGGCCCCGTCATCTCCGACCTGTCGGCCGGCGACCTGCCGCGGCCCGACGGCACGGTGATCGCCCTCGCCCATGTCGGCCTGCTGCCGGGCGACAAGACCGCCGAGGCCATGCTGCGCTTCGCCGACGCCGGGAACGCCGGTGATTTCATGGCGGCCGCGCGTCTGTTCCACAGCCCGCACCAGAACCTGACCTTCGCCGATACGGCGGGCAGCATCGGCACCGTCGCCGCCGGACGCCTGCCGATCCGGAAAGGCGGCGACGGCCGACTGCCCGCCGACGGGGCGAGCGGCACCGGCGACTGGACCGGCTTCATCCCCTTCGAGGGCCTGCCGCAAGTGCTCCGCCCCGGCAGCGGCATGGTGCTGAATGCCAATAACGCCGTCACCGGCCCCGACTATCCCTATATGGTCGGCAAGGATTACGACGTGCCCTACCGGGCGGAACGGATCGCTGCCCTGCTGGCGGCGCGGCCGGACGGCTATACCGCGGACGATGCCGCCGCCGGGCAGGCCGACACATTCTCCCCCTTCTCCGCCGAATTCATGCCCCTGCTCATCGCCCTGCATGGCCCGGCAGAGGGGCGGACGCAGCAGGCCCTCGACCTCGTGAAGGCCTGGGATTTCAACCTGGAGAAGGACAAGCCGGCGCCGCTGATAGCCATGGCCTGGGCGCGCCACCTGAACCGGCGCCTGTTCGCCGCCCGGCTCGGCCCCGACTACGAGCGCTGGGCCGGCCTGCGCCCGCTTCCCTTGCGCGCGGCACTGGCCGGCACCGCCCCCTGGTGCGACGATCCCGCGACCGAGGGGGTGGAGGATTGCCCGGCCGCGGTGCGCGGGGCGCTGAGCGATGCCCTCGCAGAACTCGGCAGTGCCTATGGCGACGATCCCGCCGGCTGGCGCTGGGGCACGGCCCATGTCGCCGACATGCGGCACCCGATCCTGCGCTTCCTGCCTGTCGTCGGCAGCCTTGTCGCGATCGGGCCGCAGGTCGGCGGCGGGGACGACACCCTGCTGCGCGGCGCCATGCGTTTCTCGGACAACGACGCGCCCTATGCCAGCGTCCATGGCGCCGGCTTCCGGGCGATTTACGATCTCGCCGATCTCGGCCGCTCGCGCTTCATGATCGCCACGGGACAATCGGGCAATCCCTATTCACCGCATTGGGCCGACATGGCGCCCCTGTGGGCGGCGGACGACTATGTCAGGATTCCCCTGTCGGCCGATGATATCGAGGGCGAGCGCCGCAGATTGACGCCGGAAATGTGATCTTCGCCATAGTCTCAGCGCAATTTGCTGCATAAGCTCAATGGCACCGAAGCAACGAGGGGTCGGGCGTGGCGGTTGAACGGCACAACAGGCTGAGACGGGCGGCGATGATCGCCGCGGTCACGGCCCTGCCCGGCGCGATGGCGGAGGCCAGCCCGCTCGATGCCATTGCTGTGGTCAACGGTCGCCTGACCGGCGACATCAATGGCCAGATCGTCGATTCCCGCGATCTCGTCGGCAGCAGCTTCCAGGACGGACCGCTGACCTATTCCATCGTCGATGCCGCCAGCGACCCGTTCCTGCCCGGGCTCTGGCGCTATCGCATCACCTGGAAGGCCGACGACGGCCGCGACTGGAATGCCATGTGCCGCAACTCCCGCGGCTCGACCGGCTGGGCCTATGCCATCTCGGCCGACGATGGTCCGCGCTTCGTCTGCGAGGATACGGATATGGCCGTGTGCTTCGCCAAGGCCAACGGACTTTCGGTCCAGCGCGCGGTTGCTCTCTGTCTCGGAAATTGAGGGTTTCCGCCGTTTTGCGGCGCAAGACCTCTTGCCGCACTGCCGCAATATCATGGACACTGATCACGGGTGGACCTGCCCCCGCGGTCTCAGGAGTGCTGCCATGAATGCTGAAGCTTCTCCCCTCAAGTTCTCCCATGTGAAGGAAGGCGATACGCCCTTCATCAGCGAAGGCCTGCGCGACTTCTTCCTCTATCGCGACCTCGGCATCACGGCGGCGACCGGCGGCAAGGTGATTGCCCAGCTGGTCAGGGCCAACGAGGCGCCCGAGGCGGGCACGGGCTGGCACCGCCACGTCGCCGATTTCCACATCGTCATCATGCTGAAGGGCTGGGCCCGTTTCATGTATGAGGACAAGGACACGCTGGTCGAGGCCGGCGACTGCGTCCACCAGCGCCCGGGCATCGTCCATTATCTCTACGATTACTCGCCCGACATGGAATATCTCGAGATCGTCGGCCCGGCGGATTTCGCCACCGTCGAGGTCGAGGGGCCCTGCGCGGTGCCCGCGCCCAAGGGCTGGTGAGCGCGCGACCCGGCAGGATGTCCCCTGCCGGGCGCAGTCCTGGCGCTTAGAAGCTGGCCTGGCGCTTAGAGGCTGGCGTTCAGGCGCGCCAGCGCATCCGCCAGTTTGGCGCGCAGCTTGGCGGTCTCGTCCGCCCGCTCGCGCTGTTCCTCGACCACTTCCGGCGCTGCCTTGGCGATGAAGCCGGCGTTGTTCAGCTTGGCCGTGATCTTGGCCAGTTCCTGATCCGCCTTGCCGATTTCCTTTTCCAGCCGCTTCTTCTCGGCCGCGATGTCGATGACATCGCCCAGCGGCAGCGCCGCCGTGGTGCCGCCGACGACGAGCTGGACCGAGCCTTTGGGCGCGGCCTCGGCGAAGGAAATCCCGCCAAGACGGGCAAGCCGGGCGATCAGCTCGCCGTGACGCTCCGCCCGGCCCTTGGCCACCGCATCGGCCGCGACCAGCACCAGATCGAGCCTGGCGCCCGCCGGCACGTTGGATTCGGCGCGCAGGGCGCGGATTTCGGTGACGAGGTCGATCACCCACTGCACTTCGGCATCGGCGGCCGGATCGGCGATGGTCGCATCGACCGCCGGCCAGGGTGCCAGCACGAGGTCGCTCGCCCGGGCGATGCCCGCCGTCTCGGCCGTCTTGGCCCACAGCTCCTCGGTGACGAAGGGCATGAAGGGATGCAGCAGGACGAGGATGCGGTCGAGGACATGGGCGGCGACCGCCCGCGTCTCGGCCTTCACCGCTTCGTCCGTGCCGTTCAGCAGCGGCTTCACCAGCTCGAGATACCAGTCGCAGAACGTGCCCCAGACGAACTGATAGACGCCGAGCGCGGCCTCGTTGAAGCGATAGGCCTCGATGGCGGCGACGACACCCGCCGTCGCCCGCTCCGCCTCGCCCAGCAGCCAGCGATTGATCGTGTTGGTCACGGAAGCCGGCGCGAAACCGGGGACGATCCGGCATTCGTTCATCTCGCAGAAACGCGCGGCATTCCACAGCTTCGTCGTGAAGTTGCGATAGCCCTCGACCCGCTGGGTCGACAGCTTGATGTCGCGGCCCTGCGCCGCCATGGCGGCCAGGGTGAAGCGCAGGGCATCGGCGCCGAATTTCTCGATCAGGTCGAGGGGGTCGATCACATTCCCCTTCGACTTCGACATCTTCTGCCCCTTCTCGTCGCGGACGAGGGCATGGATGTAGACCGTATGGAACGGCACTTCCTTCATGAAGTGCAGACCCATCATCATCATCCGGGCGACCCAGAAGAAGATGATGTCGAAGCCGGTCACCAGCACGTCGGTCTTGTAGTGACGCTTCAGGACGTCGGTCTCCTCGGGCCAGCCGAGGGTCGAGAACGGCCACAGCGCCGACGAGAACCAGGTATCGAGCACGTCCTCGTCGCGGGTCAGCGGGGTTGCCGCGCCGTAATGGGCGGCGGCGGCGGACAGCGCCTCGGCCTCCGTTTCCTCGACGAAGACATGGCCGTCCGGCCCGTACCAGGCCGGGATCTGATGGCCCCACCACAGCTGGCGCGACACGCACCAGGGCTGGATGTTGTTCATCCACTCGAAATAGGTCTTGTCCCAGTTCTTCGGCACGAAGACCGTGTCGCCCTTCTCGACCGCCGCGATCGCCGGCTGGGCCAGGGTCTTGGCGTCGACATACCACTGGTCGGTCAGCATCGGCTCGATGACGACGCCGGAGCGGTCACCGAAGGGCTGCATCAACACATGGTCCTTGACCTCGACCAGGAAGCCCTGGGCTTCAAGATCCTCGACGATGCGCCTGCGCGCCTCGAAACGGTCGAGGCCGCGGTAGGCCGCCGGAATGAACTCGGCGTCGACGATGCGCGCGTGGATGTCGAGCACCGAAATCTGTTCGAGATTGTTGCGCTTGCCGACTTCGAAGTCGTTGAAGTCATGGGCCGGGGTGATCTTCACCGCGCCCGTGCCCTTCTCCGGGTCCGAATAGGTATCGGCGACGATGGGAATACGCCGGCCGGTCAGCGGCAGCACGACGAATTTGCCGACGACATCCCTGTAACGCTCGTCGTCCGGATGGACGGCGACGCCGCTGTCGCCCAGCATGGTTTCCGGCCGCGTGGTCGCGACCACGATCGACTGCTCGCTGCCCTCAATCGGGTAGCGGATGTGCCACATGTGACCCTTGGTTTCCCGGCTCTCGACCTCGAGGTCGGAAATCGCGGTCAGGAAATGCGGATCCCAGTTGACGAGGCGCTTGTCGCGATAGATCAGGCCCTGCTTGTGCAGGGTGACGAAGACCCGGCGCACGGCAGCGGACAGGCCGTCGTCCATGGTGAAGCGCTCGCGGCTCCAGTCGCAGGAGGCGCCGAGGCGGCGCAGCTGGCGGGTGATGGTCCCGCCCGAGACTTCCTTCCAGGCCCAGACCCGGCGGATGAACTCTTCACGCCCCAGCTCGCGCCGGGTGACATTCTCGCCCGACTGGGCCAGCTGGCGCTCGACCACCATCTGGGTGGCGATACCGGCATGATCGGTGCCGGGCTGCCACAGCACGTCGCGGCCGCGCATCCGCTCGAAGCGGCACAGGATGTCCTGCAACGTGTTGTTCAGGGCATGGCCCATGTGCAGGCTGCCGGTGACGTTCGGCGGCGGGATGACGATGGTGAAGGGCTCGCCTGCCGTATTCCGCCCGGCCTTGAAGGCGCCGGACTGCTCCCAGGCCGCATAGAGCCGGGGTTCGGTTTCCTGGGGATCGTAGGTTTTTTCGAGCATGATCGAATCTTGAAGGACAGGGCCCCACCGCCCGAGCGGGGCTACAGGGCCCGGCGGCGACGGAGCGAAGGCCGGCATCGCGCCGGCCGAAAAAGGATCAGAGCGAACCGCGCCCCGTGATACGGGCCAGTTCCTCGGCGACCGCCCGTTCTACGATGGCGGGCAGATGGGCGTCCAGCCAGGCTTTCAGCATGGGACGCATCAGATCCTCCGCCACCTGTTCGACAGTGCGGCCGTCGCCGACCGACTCACGCGGGGAAACAGAGGGGCGGGCGGCATCGGCCACCTGGGCGAAAGCATTGCGCGCCTGATTCGCGATCGGCGTTGAAACCAGCGGCTCGCGGGGCGGCGGGGCACTCGACATCGGCATGTCCTCTTGCGCGACCGGGGCGGCCGGCGGAACGGTTGTGTCGGCTTCGACGAAATTATCGAGCGGCGCGGCATCCGGAACGATCATGGGCGCGACCGGCGGCGGCGGCGCATCGACCGGCCTCACCTCCACCGGGGACGCCTCGGCCGGAAGCGACTCGCGCTCTTCGTGCGGTGGCAGCGACACGACGCTGCCATCGTCCGCCACCATTTCGGTCAGGTCGAGCACGGCGGCAGGCGCCGGCTCGGCAGGCGCGGCTTCCCTGCCCTCGCCTTCCTCCGCGATGATGCGGCGGATCGAGGCCAGGATATCTTCCATCGACGGATCGGCGGCACCCTTCGCCGCGTCGCCGTCCCGCTTCAACTCATCGCTCATTCCACGTCCCTGCCGCCCGGGGCAACCCTTGTAACCGCCAAAACTACGTTACACGGCAGCCGATGGGAAGGGGCCGCGCAGGCGCCGATGCGGGATCGGCCCCGGTCAGTCGTAACCGAACCAGCGGCCCCGGGTCTTGTCGTAATGGGCCAGCGGGTCGTAGCGGTCGCCCGGCAGGTTGAGGTTTTCCGCCGTCAGCCGGCCGACGGCCGACAGCAGCGAGAAGGCGGCCGAATATTCGCTGCCCTGGGCCCGAACCAGCGCCACATTGGAGTTCAGCAATTCCCGCTCGGCGTCGAGCACATCGAGCACGGTGCGGGAGCCGACGGCCGATTCCTGCCGCACGCCCTCGAGCGCCAGCGTGTTCGCCGCCACGGCCTGCTTCTGGGATTCGATCACCGCCCGGGCGGCGCGCAGCTGATCGAGAGCGTTGGACGCGCCTTCGACCACCGAACGCTGCGCTGCCGAGACTTCGGAGAGGCGCTGGCTGGCGGTCTGCTGATTCTGCCGGATCGCCGCGTATTCGGCGCCCGACTGGTAGAGCGGCACCGAGACCTGAAGCTCGATCAGGGCGTCATCCGTGCGCGACACGCTCGCGCTCTGATCGCCGGCGCGGGCGATCTGGCCGTGCAGGCTGACCTGCGGCAGGATCGCGCTGCGGGCGATGTCGATGCCATCGCGCGCCGCCGCCTCGGCATAGCGGGCGGCATTGAGGTCGGGATTCTCCGCGAGGGCGATGGCGCGCGCCTCGTCGAGGCTGGGCGGCAGCGCCGGCAACGGCGGCAGAGGCTGCAGCGCGCCGGGCGCGGTTCCGACCGCGCGCTCATAGTTCTGGCGGGCCTGGTTCAGGTCCGCTTCCGCGCCCTTCAACTGCGACACGGCTTCCGCCAGGCGGGCTTCCGACTGGGCGACGTCGGTCCGGGTCAGTTCGCCAACGCGGAAACGGTCGCGCGAGGCATCGAGTTCGCGCTGCAGAACCTGCACGTTCTTCTGGTTCAGCTCGACCACGGCCTGATTCGTGATGATGCTGACATAAGCCTGGACCACCGAGAGCAGGATGCTCTGCTCGGTCGATTTCAGCTGGGCCCGACCCGCCAGCACCTGATTGTCGGCGGCACTGGTCTCGGCCGTGGTGCGCCCGCCGCGATAGATCGGCTGCGTGCCCGACAGCGCGACCGACCACGGATTGAGGTCGGAACTGACTTTGCCAGCGGCCGGCACGGTGTTTTCCTGCGACTCGAAGCCGCCGGCGCCGGAAATGGTCACCGTCGGACGCCAGCCCGACAGCGCCTTGGCGATTTCCTCGTCCGTCGCGCGAAGAGCGGCCCGCTGCGCATCCAGGGTCGGATTGGACGCATAGGCCGTCGCAAGCGCGTCGTTCAGGGATTCGGCGAAGGCCGGCGTGCCGCCAACGATCGCCATCAGCGCCACGAGACTTACCAAACGCTTAGCCATCTTCACCGTCCCGCCCTTGCTGCCTTCCGGTTCGGAAGCAATGGACTTCAAAATACAGGGACCACCCGGCGAAGACAATCGAGGCCGGATGGCGAAAGATACATAGAATGAGCGTTCATTCTAGCGGGCAGTCAAGCACCATTTATCAATGGCTGACCAGCGCCCCGCCAGCCGTCAGTAGCGCGCCATTTCGGGTGCGACGACTTGCGCCCAGCGATCCACGCCGCCCGACAGATTGATCGCCGTGTCGATCCCCTGGCGGCGCAACCACATGGTCGCCTGAAGGCTGCGCATACCGTGATGGCAGACGACCACAATGTCCTGGCCTTCCGCCACCGCGGCGGGATCGAACGCCGAGGTCAACTGGCCGAGCGGAATATTCACCGCGCCGTCGAGCCGGCAGAGGTCGAATTCCCACGGCTCGCGCACGTCGAGAATGAAGGGGCGGTCTCCGGCGGCAAGACGCGCCGCCAGGGCTTCCGCCTCGATCTGCAACGCGGTCATGCCCTCAGAACACGAAGGCGGCGGGACGGGCGAAGCCCGGCAGGGCCGGCGTCGCCGCATCGAACAGTGGACGGTTGCCGACCACGCCGCCGACCTTGGTGTAGAGCGTGGCGACACCGATCGGGCCATCGCGCAGCACCGCGATCAGCCGGCCGCCTTCGGCCAGCTGGGCGAAGAGCGCCGCGGGCACTTCGGGAACCGAAGCCTCGAGCAGGATCACGTCATAGGGGCCGGCAGCGGCGTGGCCCTTGGTCAGGTCGCCGACCACCACCGTGACATTGCCGAGGCCAAGGCCGGCCACCGCCGCCTTGGCCTTGTCCGCGAGACCGGCATCAGCCTCGAGCGCGACCACCTGCCCGGCGATATGGCCAAGCACGGCGCTGGTGTAACCGGCACCGGCCCCGAGATCGAGCACCTTGTCGGTCGAACGGATCGCCGCTTCCTGCAACATGCGGGCGAAGACCCGGGGCTCCACCAGGTAGCGGCCGCCGCCGATGCTCAAGTCTTCGTCGACATAGGCGACGGGCTTCAGCGCCTCAGGCACGAACTCCTCGCGCGGCACGGCGAGCAGCGCCTCGTGGACGCGGCCATCGGTGACCTTGTTCGTCTTGATCTGGCTTTCCAGCATCAGGCGACGGAGCGCGGCGAAATCGGCCATGACTGTGATCCGGTTGAATGATGATCCCTGACTTATACGAGGTCGCCCGGCCGCTTTCAACGTATGCGGCGGCGCAAAAGGGCTCCTGGCACGGCTTCGCTCGGTTGCTTTGGTCGAAGGGGTCTGCTATATCCCCCGCTCTCTGCGAGGCGACGTGGCGGAATGGCTACGCAGCGGACTGCAAATCCGTGTATACCGGTTCGATTCCGGTCGTCGCCTCCAGGGATAAATGCACAAAGGCCTTTGCTTCGAGACGAATCGACGGTATAAGGCCGGCCTCCGCTTCGGCGGGAACAGTTTCGCCGGCTAGCCCGGCTGTTCCCCGGTAGCTCAGCGGTAGAGCAACCGGCTGTTAACCGGTTGGTCGCTGGTTCGAATCCGGCCCGGGGAGCCAAATCAGAACCCCGCATCGCTTCGCGCGATGCGGGGTTTTCTTTTGCCTGCCCCTCTTCTCTCAATACTTCAAGACAAGGGGCCGAATCGACGGCGCCCGAGGCGAACTGATTCCTCGTCTCCCGACCACGTCATGAATAGAGAAAGAATCGGCCGTCAGGCCCGGAAACAAAAAAGCCGCCCCTTTTGAGGGCGGCTTCTTGTTTCGTGGTGGCGCGAGTGGCGGGGCTCGAACCCGTGACCTCCGGCGTGACAGGCCGGCGCTCTAACCAACTGAGCTACACCCGCTGAACCAGCGAAGGCCGCCCTTGTACCGGCGCCCTCGATTCTTGTCAAAGCCTGAAATGGCCTCGTCGCGACATTTCCCGGCATCGGCCAGCAAAGTCGCGCGGCCAAGAAAAAAGGCCGCCCCGGGGGGCGACCTTTTTCGAGAACCTTCGATGGTGGCGCGAGTGGCGGGGCTCGAACCCGTGACCTCCGGCGTGACAGGCCGGCGCTCTAACCAACTGAGCTACACCCGCTGAACCAGCGAAGGCGGTCCTTTTATGCTGCGGCTCCAAGGGTGTCAAGCGTCTTTCACGACGTTGGCGACCTGAGGCTTCAGCCCAAAGGAAAAGAAGGCATGGTGGGCGATGACGGGATCGAACCGCCGACATCCTCGGTGTAAACGAGATGCTCTACCGCTGAGCTAATCGCCCTTGCCCATGCCTGTTCCGGACACCCACGGCCCGGAAAGAGGACCGGCCGCGCCCAAAGGTGCGGCCGGCAACAGAAGTCGATACGGCCGGCTTGTGGCCGGTCGCGGCGAACCTCAGTTCAGCGCGTCCTTGAGGCCCTTGCCCGGACGGAACTTCGGCTGCACCGACGCCGGGATTTCGATCTTTTCGCCCGTGCGCGGGTTGCGGCCTTCGGAAGCCGCGCGCTTCTGCGCATCGAACGTGCCGAAGCCGACCAGACGCACGTCGTCGCCCGCCTTCAGCGCATTGGTGATCGCCTCGAAAACGGCGTCGACGGCACGGCCCGCGTCCGCCTTGGAAAGACCGGCCGAGTCAGCGACTGCCGCGATGAGATCGTTCTTATTAGCCACTCTCGCCCCCTTGATGAGGTTGTTCGTTCCGACCGAAACGCCCGTCGGAATCGCCGCGATCTTAAGAGCGGCCCCTAGGGGCGTCAAAGCAAAAACCGAGGATTTCCGCCATTTTGAGCGCCTAAAAAAAAGCCGCCGGCACAGAGAACCTGTGCCGGCGGCGTGCTTTTGGGCAATCCGATCAGTGGGTGACCAGCGCGTCGATCTCCGCCTTCACCTCGGCGGCGGGCTTCGCCTCCGCCTCGGGCGCCCATTCGATCGGCTCGACCGGACGCGTGAGGGCCCGGGCGAGGACTTCGTCGACCGTGCTGACCGGCACGATTTCGAGTCCGGCCTTCACATTGTCCGGAATCTCGGCGAGATCCTTCTCGTTGTCCTTCGGGATCAGCACCGTCTTGATGCCGCCCCGCAGGGCCGCGAGGAGCTTTTCCTTCAGGCCACCGATCGGGAACACCCGGCCGCGCAGCGTGATTTCGCCGGTCATGGCGATATCGCGCCGCACCGGGATCTGGGTCAGCACCGACACGATCGAGGTGACCATGCCCACGCCGGCCGAGGGGCCGTCCTTGGGCGTCGCGCCCTCGGGAACGTGAACGTGGATGTCGCTCTTCTCGAAGGCGGTCGGCTTGATGCCGAACGACAGGGCCCGGCTGCGGACATAGGAGGTCGCGGCCGAGATGGATTCCTGCATCACGTCGCCCAGCTTGCCGGTCGTCGTGACCTTGCCCTTGCCGGGCAGGACCACGCCTTCGATCTGCAGCAGTTCGCCGCCGACCTCGGTCCAGGCAAGACCGGTGACCACGCCGACCTGATCCTCCTCGTCGATCTCGCCGAAGCGGAAACGCTTCACGCCGGCGTATTTCTCGAGATTCTCGGGCGTCACCGTGATCGACTTCACGCCGTCCTGCAGGATCTCGCGGATCGCCTTCCGGGTCAGGTTGGCGATTTCCCGCTCCAGGCTGCGCACGCCCGCCTCGCGGGTGTAGTAACGCACCAGATCGCGCAGGGCATCGTCGGTGATCGACCATTCGCCCTTCTTCAGGCCATGTTCCTTCACCTGCTTGTCGATCAGGTGCCGCTTGGCGATCTCGATCTTCTCATCTTCCGTGTAACCGGCGATGCGGATGATCTCCATGCGGTCGAGCAGCGGCTGCGGCATACGCAGGGAATTGGCCGTGGTCACGAACATCACGTCCGACAGATCGTAGTCCACTTCGAGATAGTGGTCCGCGAAGGTCGCGTTCTGTTCGGGGTCCAGCACTTCGAGCAGGGCCGACGACGGGTCGCCGCGGAAGTCCTGGCCGAGCTTGTCGATCTCGTCGAGGAGGAACAGCGGATTGGCCGCCTTGGCCTTCTTCATCGCCTGGATGATCTTGCCGGGCATGGAGCCGATATAGGTGCGCCGATGGCCGCGGATTTCCGCTTCGTCACGCACGCCGCCCAGCGACATGCGGATGAACTGCCGCCCCGTCGCCTTGGCGATCGACTTGCCCAGCGAGGTCTTGCCGACGCCGGGCGGGCCGACGAGGCACAGGATCGGGCCTTTCACCTTGGTCGCGCGCTGCTGCACGGCAAGATATTCGAGGATGCGTTCCTTGACCTTGTCGAGACCGTAGTGATCCGTGTCGAGAACCTTCTGGGCCTCGCGGATGTCCTTCTTGACCCTCGACTTCTTGCCCCACGGAATCGACAGCAGCCAGTCGAGGTAGTTGCGCACCACCGTAGCCTCGGCCGACATCGGCGACATCGAGCGCAGCTTCTTGATCTCGGCCAGGGCCTTCTCGTTCGCTTCCTTCGAGAGCTTGGTCTTCTTCACCCGCTCCTCGATCTCGGCGATCTCGTCGCGGCCTTCCTCGCCCTCGCCCAGTTCCTTCTGGATCGCCTTCAGCTGCTCGTTCAGGTAATACTCGCGCTGGGTCTTCTCCATCTGGCGCTTCACGCGGCTGCGGATCTTCTTCTCGACCTGCAGCACGCCGATCTCGCCTTCCATCAGGCCATAGACCTTCTCCAGGCGCTCGGAAACCGTGGTGATTTCCAGCACTTCCTGCTTGTCCGAGACCTTGGTCGCGAGATGCGAGGCGACGGTGTCGGCCAGCTTCGAGGGGTCGTCGATCTGGTTGACCGAAACGAGGACCTCGGGCGGCACCTTCTTGTTCAGCTTCACATATTGCTCGAACTGCGAGACCACCGACCGCGCGAGGGCATCGACCTCGTGCTTGTCGCTCTCCTCGTCCGGCACCGCGACGGCGCGGGCCTGGAAGAAGGCTTCGTTCTCGACGAAATCGACGATGCGCGCGCGCGAGCCGCCCTCGACCAGCACCTTCACGGTGCCGTCGGGCAGTTTCAGCAGCTGCAGGACCGACGCGATGGTGCCGACGTCATAGACGTCCTTTTCGGTCGGATTGTCCTGCGCCGCATTGCGCTGGGCGACCAGCAGGATCTGCTTGTCGTCCTTCATCACATCTTCGAGCGCCTTCACCGACTTCTCGCGACCGACGAACAGCGGCACGATCATGTGCGGGAAGACGACGATGTCCCGAAGGGGCAGGACCGCATAGACCTGGGCGTCGCCGTGCTCGGTTGTCTTGCTCATGGGCTGTCTTTCAGAATGGGCCGAGGCAGGACCGGCCCGCACGCGGCACCGATCCCGTCGCCCGCAGGGGGGACAGACTTCTCTCCGCCATCCGGGGCAACCATCCGGCGGTTTGAATTATTAACGATGTGAGGGTGCCGGCGCCGCCATTCAAGGGGGCGCCGGTCACGGGGCGGTATGGGGCGCCGTCAGGCACCGCTCGCCTTGTCTTCACGCCGCTCCGCGTAGGAGTAGAGCGGGCGGGCCCGGCCTTCGACGACCTCGGCATTGACCACGACTTCCTCGACACCGTCGAGGGCCGGCAACTCGAACATGGTCTCGAGCAGGATCTGTTCCATGATCGAGCGCAGGCCGCGCGCGCCAGTCTTGCGGGCGATCGCCTTGCGGGCGACGGCCTTCAGCGCATCCTCGGTGAAGGAGAGCTTGGTGTTCTCCATGTCGAAGAGCCGCTGGTACTGCTTGAGCAGCGCGTTCTTCGGCACCGAGAGGATTTCCACCAGCGCCTCTTCCGACAGGTCGTTCAGCGTGGCGAGCACGGGCAGACGGCCGACGAATTCGGGGATCAGGCCGAATTTCAGCAGATCCTCGGGCTCGACATCCTTCAGGATCTCGCCGGTGCCGCGGTCGTCCGGCCCCTTGACCTCGGCGCCGAAGCCGATCGACTTGCCCTGACGGCGCCCGGCGATGATCCGCTCGAGGCCGGCGAAGGCGCCGCCGCAGATGAACAGGATGTTGGTCGTGTCCACCTGGAGGAATTCCTGCTGCGGATGCTTGCGGCCGCCCTGGGGCGGCACGCTGGCGACCGTGCCCTCCATGATCTTCAGCAAGGCCTGCTGCACGCCCTCGCCCGAGACATCGCGGGTGATCGAGGGGTTGTCGGACTTGCGGCTGATCTTGTCGACCTCGTCGATGTAGACGATGCCGCGCTGCGCCCGCTCGACGTTGTAGTCGGCGGCCTGGAGCAGCTTCAGGATGATGTTCTCGACATCCTCGCCGACATAGCCGGCCTCGGTCAGCGTCGTCGCGTCCGCCATGGTGAAGGGCACGTCGAGGATGCGGGCCAGGGTCTGCGCCAGCAGGGTCTTGCCGCAGCCGGTCGGGCCGATCAGCAGGATGTTCGACTTCGCGAGTTCGACATCGTTGCTCTTCGACGCATGGCTGAGGCGCTTGTAATGATTGTGGACCGCGACCGACAGCACGCGCTTGGCGTGGAACTGGCCGATCACATAGTCGTCCAGAACGCGGCAGATGTCCTGCGGGGTCGGAACGCCTTCGCGTCCCTTCACGAGGGTCGACTTGTGCTCCTCGCGAATGATGTCCATGCACAGCTCGACGCATTCATCGCAGATGAAAACGGTCGGGCCGGCAATGAGCTTGCGCACCTCGTGCTGACTCTTTCCGCAGAAAGAGCAGTACAGGGTGTTCTTGGAGTCGCTGCCGCTGAGCTTGGTCATCTTCACTCCATCCCATTCCCCGTGCCCGAATGCTAAAAGCCTTTTTGTGCATCGCACAAGGGGCTTTCACCACCGGGGACGGCGAGCGCCGATTGCGCCACTTCCTTGGCGCGGCGACGGACCGGCCCGACGGGGCACGAGTCAGGCACCGCTCCGGTGCCAGCCATGCTTCGATACGAGCATGGCTAACGGCTGCCTATCAAGTCATGTTTACGTTGGAAGACATTGCTTCCAGGTAAACATTCCAACCGCTGCGGGGCGAATACCAGCCGCCAGTCTCGCCCCGCCTTCTGTCCTCAGGCCGCGGCCTTGTCCGCCTCGGGGTCGGGACGGGCCGTAAACACCTGATCAATCAGGCCGAAATCCTTGGCCTGATCCGCCGTCATGAAATTGTCGCGCTCTAGCGCCTGCTCGATCTTCTCGACCGGCTGACCCGTGTGCTGAACATAGATTTCATTGAGACGCTTGCGCAGGGCGAGAATCTCGCGCGCCTGGATTTCGATGTCCGTCGCCTGCCCCTGGGCCCCGCCGGACGGCTGATGGACCATGATGCGGGAATTCGGCAGCGCGATGCGCATTCCCGGCGCGCCGGCCGCGAGCAGCAGCGACCCCATCGAGCAGGCCTGGCCGAAGCACACGGTCGAGACCTTCGGCTTGATGTACTGCATCGTGTCGTAGATGCCGAGGCCCGAGGTGACGACGCCGCCCGGCGAATTGATGTAGAGGGCGATGTCCTTCTTGGGGTTCTCGGCCTCGAGGAACAGCAGCTGCGCCGTGATCAGCGACGAGACCGCATCGTTCACCGGACCCACGAGGAAAATAATGCGCTCCTTGAGCAGACGGGAATAGATGTCGAAGGCCCGCTCACCCCTCGCCGTCTGTTCGACCACCATGGGCACCAGGGTGTTCATGGTGAATTCGTACGGATCCTTCATCATCATGTCGTCTCCTGCCCCTGCCCCAGATCTGAACGGCCGAATCTGAACGGCAGGGCTATGCCTAACGGTTAGCATCTGTCGATGCTTCGTGGCAATTTCAAGAACGGGGGGTCGGAGCACCGACCAAAAGTGCAGGGGAAGACGGCGCCTCACCTCGTCACCCCGGCCTTCGCCGGAGTGACGACGGAATTTCACCAAATCCCGATCAGCCCCTGCTCACAGCTCGACGACACGCTCCACCCCCGGCACGGCCTTGAAATGCTGGATCACCGTCGGGCTGACGGCGAAGCGCTCGGGCAGCTCGAATTCCAGCTCCCGCGCCTCTTCCTCGAAGCCGAGGACGATGGCGATGCGGCCCTTGCCCTTCGGCACCTTGGCGATGACGCCTTTCATGGCGTCGATGCTCTTCATGTCGGCGAGATAGAGGCGGACGCCCGCGCCCGCGTTGGCCACCACCCGGTCGAGACTGTCGATCTTCTGGGTCATCATGCGGACCATCTCGCCGTCGATGCGGCCGTCGACCTCGACGAGGACGGGCGTGCCCGGCTCCAGCAATTCGCGGCTCATCACGAGGACTTCGGAGAAGACGGTCAGTTCGACGACACCGGTCTGGTCGGTCAGCTTGACGAAGGCGAAGCGGTTGCCGCTCTTGGCCACCTTCTCCTGCCGCGACAGGACGATGCCGGCGATGCGCAGCTTGGCCTGACCCGAGGCGATGCGTCGCTCCACCTGCGCCAGCCGGGTGATGCCGAGGCGGTCGAGCACCTTGCCGTAGGAATCCATCGGATGGGCCGAGAGGTAGAAGCCGATGGCGTCGAACTCGTTGGCGGAGCGGTCCATGGCCGTCCAGTCCGGCACCTCGGGCAGGGTGAGCACATCGGCGGGACCGGCCGCGCCGCCGCCGAACAGGCTTTCCTGCTGGGACTGGCGCTCGCGCGTGGCGACGTCGGCGAAGCGGACGATCTGCTCGGCCCCGGTGCAGACCTTGGCCCGATTGCCGTCCAGACTGTCGAAGGCGCCGGCCTTGGCGAGATTTTCCACCTGGCGCCGGTTCAGCCATTTGGGGTCCAGCCGGTTGGCGAAATCGGCCAGGGAGCGGAAGCGCCCCTTCTCCTTCCGCTCGTTCAGCACCTTCTCGATCGCGTCGTGACCGATGATCTTGATCGCGGCCAGGGCATAGCGGATGGCATAGGAGCCGTCATCCCGCTGCTCCACCGCGAAATCGGCGTCCGAGCGGTTGATGTCGGGCTGGAGCAGCGGGATCTTCATCCGCGACAGCTCCTGCCGGAAGACATTCAGCTTGTCGGTATTGGCAAGGTCGAGGGTCATGATCGCCGCCATGAACTCGACCGGGTAATTCGCCTTCAGATAGGCGGTGTGATAGGCGACGAGGGCATAGGCGACCGCGTGGCTCTTGTTGAAGCCATAGCCGGCGAATTTGTTCACGAGGTCGAAAATCTCGTCCGACTTCCGGGGATCGACGCCCAGCTCCGCCGCGCCCGAATTGAAGCGCTCGCGCTGCTTGTCCATCTCCTCCTTGATCTTCTTGCCCATGGCCCGGCGCAGCAGGTCGGCGTCGCCAAGGCTGTAGCCCGCCAGGATCTGGGCGATCTGCATCACCTGTTCCTGATAGATGATGACGCCGTAAGTCTCCTTCAGCACGCCTTCCAGCTTGGGGTGCAGATAGTCCGGCGCCTCCTCCCCGTGCTTGCAGGCGATGTATTTGGGGATGTTGTCCATGGGGCCCGGGCGGTAGAGCGCCACCATGGCGACGATATCCTCGAAACAGTCGGGCTTCAGCTTCTTGAGGGCGTCGCGCATCCCCGAGGATTCGAGCTGGAACACGCCGACCGTATCGCCCCGCGCCATCAGTTCGTAGCTCGGTCTGTCGTCGAGCGGCAGGGCCGCGAGGTCGATGGTGATGCCGCGGTCCTTGATCAGCTTCACCGCGAGGTCGAGCACGGTCAGCGTCTTGAGGCCGAGGAAGTCGAATTTGATCAGGCCCGCCGGCTCCACCCATTTCATGTTGTACTGGGTAACCAGCATGTCGGAGCGCGGATCGCGGTAGAGCGGCACCAGATCGACCAGCGGCCGGTCGCCGATGACGACACCCGCCGCATGGGTCGAGGCGTGGCGGTACAGGCCCTCCAGCTTCAGGGCGATGTCGATCAGGCGCTTGACGTTCTCGTCCTCGTCCCGCGCCTGCTGGAGCCGGGGCTCCATCTCGATGGCTTCCTGCAGGGTGACCGGATTGGCCGGATTGTTCGGCACCATCTTGGCCAGCTTGTCGATATGGCCGAGCGGCATTTCGAGCACGCGGCCGACGTCGCGCATCACCGCCCGCGCCTGCAGCTTACCGAAGGTGATGATCTGGGCGACCTTGTCCGAGCCATATTTGTCGACGACGTAGCGGATCACCTGATCGCGCTTGTCCTGACAGAAGTCGATGTCGAAGTCGGGCATCGACACGCGCTCGGGGTTCAGGAAACGCTCGAACAGCAGGCCGAAGCGTAAAGGATCCACATCGGTGATCTGCAGCGCCCAGGCGACCAGCGAGCCCGCGCCCGAGCCGCGCCCCGGCCCGACCGGAATGCCGTGGCGCTTCGCCCACTGGATGAAGTCGGACACGATCAGGAAGTAGCCGGGAAACTTCATCTTGATGATGATGCCCAGCTCGAATTCCAGCCTTTCCCAATAGGTTACCGAAACTTCCTTGCGCTTTTCCTCATCCATGTCGGGGGTGAAGACATGGCGCGCGAGGCGCATTTCCAGCCCTTCCTTGGCCATGCGGCGGAGTTCGGAGATTTCGTCGTGCCCTTCGCCGCAGGGGAAAGGCGGCAGCAGCGGCCCCCGCGTTTTCGCCCGGATCGCGCAGCGTTTCGCGATGGCCAGGGTGTTATCCACAGCCTCCGGCAGATCGGCGAACAGCTCGCGCATCTCGTCCGCGGAGCGGAAGCGGTGGCCGGGTGTCAGATGGCGGCGCTCGGTATTGCCGACGGTCGAGCCCTCGGCGATGCACAGCAGCGCGTCATGGGCGGCGTAGGTCGCCTCGTCGGCGAAATAGCAGTCGTTGGTCGCGACCAGCGGAATGTTTCGCTCGTAGGCAAGGTCGATCAGGCCGGCCTCGGTCGCCTCCTCGTCCTCCATGCCGTGGCGCTGGATTTCGATATAGAGATGCCCCGGAAACATCGCCTCGAAGCGGGCCAGCAGCTCGCGCGCGGCATCCTTCTGACCCTCGAACAGCAGGCGGCCGACAGGCCCCTTGGCGCCGCCGGTCAGGCACAGCAGACCCTCGGTATGGGCGGCCAGCGTGTCGAGGCCGACCTCCGGCGGGCGGCCCGCCTCGGCCTCGACATAGGCGGCGCTGGACAGTTTCAGGAGATTGGCGAGACCGGCGGCATTCTGCGCCAGCAGCACCACGGGATCGGGATCGGGCCGCCGGCCGGCCCGGTCGGCCGAGCCGGGCGGCGCGATCGACAGCTGCACGCCCATGATCGGCTGCACCCCCGACTTCACCGCCGTGTCGGAGAATTCGAGGGCACCGAAGAGGTTGTTGGTGTCGGTGACGGCGATCGCCGGCATCCCCGCCTTCTGCGCCAGCCCGACCAGCTTCTTGACCGGGATCGCCCCTTCGGACAGCGAAAAGGCGGTATGGACGCGCAGATGCACGAAGGGGGCATAAGCCATGAGCGATTCTCCTGAAGCCCCAGTCTAGGACAGGGACGCCCCCTCTCCAACGCCGCGTCATTCCGGCGAAGGCCGGAATCTTCGGCCGTTGGGGCGCCCTCTGGTCGATTGGTCCCGGCCTGCGCCGGGACGACGACCGGGGATGTCATTCAGAGCGGAACCAGACGACCTTCGTGCATCTGGACCGTGCGGGTCATGCGCGCCGCCAGCGCCGGATTATGGGTGGCGATCAGGGCCGACAGGCCTTCGTCGCGGACAAGGTGCAGAAGCTCGCCGAACACGAGGTCCGCCGTCCGCTCGTCGAGATTGCCGGTCGGCTCGTCCGCCAGCAGCACCTTGGGACCATTGGCCAGCGCGCGAACGATGGCGACGCGCTGCTGCTCCCCGCCCGAGAGCTTGGCCGGGCGATGACCGGCCCGGGCGGCGAGGCCGACCTTGTCGAGGAGGAACATCGCCCGCTCCCGCGCCCTTGCCTTGGGCACGCCCGCGATCATCTGCGGCACCATCACGTTTTCCAGCGCGGTGAATTCCGGCAAGAGGTGATGGAACTGATAGACGAAGCCGAGGTGGGACAGGCGCAGCCCCGTCCGTTCCCGATCCGAGCGGTGACCGGCGGAAATGCCGCCCACCACAACCTCGCCCGAGGTCGGCTTCTCCAGCAGGCCGGCGATATGGAGGAGGGTCGACTTGCCGGCGCCGGACGGCCCGACCAGGGCGACGATCTCGCCCGGGAACAGCTCGAACTCGACGCCGCGCAGCACATCGAGCTTCTCCTCGCCCGAAACGAAGGTGCGGCGGATGCCGGAGAGGCGCAGCGAAGCGTCATTCATGGCGCAGGGCCTCCACCGGATCGAGCCGCGCCGCCCGCCACGACGGGTAAAGCGTCGCCAGCAGCGACAGGGCGAGCCCCATGAAGACCACGGTCACCGTCTCGTCGATTTCCATCTTCGCCGGAATCTTCGACAGGAAATAGATCTCGTCCGGGAACAGGCGGGCGCCGGTCAGGCTTTGCAGCGCCTGGCGGATCGCCTCGATATTCTCGCAGAAGACGACGCCGAGGGCGAAGCCGCCCAAAGTGCCGATCACCCCGATGGAGGCGCCGCAAATCAGGAACACGCGCATGATCGTGCCCCGCGTCGCGCCCATGGTGCGCAGGATGGCGATGCCCCTGCCCTTGTCCTTCACCAGCATGATCAGCGACGAAATGATGTTGAAGGCCGCGACGACGATGATCAGGGTCAGGATCAGGAACATCACGTTCCGCTCCACCGCCAGCGCGCCGAAGAAGGTGGCGTTCAGCACCTGCCAGGTCGTCGCCCTCGTACCGATGGGCGACAGGCCGACCAGCGCCTTGCCGACGGCGGCGGCATCGTCGGGCTGGCGGATCATCACCTCGATGGCCGAGACCCCCTCCCCCGTCCGGAAGAAGGCGCGGGCGGCGTCGAGCGGCATGAAGACGAAGGTACTATCGTATTCCGCCATGCCGAGATTGAACAGGCCGGCGATGCGATAGGCCTTCATGCGCGGCGTGGTGCCGACCACCGTCGTGGTGCCATTGGGCGACAGGATGGTGACGGAATCGCCGACCCGGACGCCCATGCGCTCGGCCATACGCTGACCGATCATCACGACATCGTCGCCGGTGAAATCGGCGACCGAACCGGCGACGATATTGCCGGCGACCAGCGGCAGCCGGGCAAGGTCGGATTGCGACAGCCCGCGCACGAGGCCGCCGCCCGCCTGGCCCCGGGCCGTGACCATCACCTGCGCCTCGACCATGGGCATGGCGCTGACCACATCCGGCAGGGCTTCGTATTTGGCCGCCAGATTGCCGTAGTCCGGCAGCGGACCGAACTGGGCCTGGACGACGACATGGCCATTGATGCCAAGGATGCGGCCCATCAACTCGGCCCGGAAACCGTTCATCACCGCCATGACGATGATCAGCGTCGCGACACCGAGCCCGATGCCGAGCAGGGAAAACCAGGCGATGATCGAGATGAAGCCTTCCTGACGCCGGGCCCGCAGATAGCGCCCGGCGAGCATCCATTCAAAGCGACCGAACATCCCGATCTCCCCCGCCGGCCTCAGGCCGCGGTAAACCTGGCCACGACGTCGTCGAGGGCGACTTCCGCGCGCTCGCCGGTCTTGCGGTTCTTCACCTCGACCACGCCCTTGGCAAGGCCGCGCGGCCCGACATGGACCTGCCAGGGCAGGCCGATCAGGTCCATCGTGGCGAATTTGGCGCCGGCGCGCTCGTCGGTGTCGTCATAGAGGGTCTCGACCCCGGCGGCCTCGAGCGCGGCATAGAGTTTGGCGGCGGCGGCGTCGACCGTGGCGTCCCCGGCCTTCAGGTTGATCAGGCCGACCTTGAAGGGCGCGACGCTTTCCGGCCAGACGATGCCGCCTTCGTCATGGCTCGCCTCGATGATGGCGCCCATCAGACGCGAGACGCCGATGCCGTAGGAGCCCATCTCGAGCTCGATCGACTCGCCATTCGGCCCGGCGACGACCGCGCCCATCGGTTTCGAGTATTTCGTGCCGAAATAGAAGATGTGGCCGACCTCGATGCCGCGGGCGGAAATCTGCTTCTCGGCCGGGACTTCGGCGGCGAAGCGGGCGGCGTCGTGCTTCTCGTCGGTCGCGGCGTAGAGGCCCGTCCAGCGCTCGATGATCGGGGTCAGGCTGGCCTCGAAATCGACCTTGGTGCCGAGGATGTCGTAATCGACCAGATCCTTGTGACAGAAGACGGCGCTTTCGCCGGTCTCGGCCAGGATGATGAATTCATGGCTCATGTCGCCGCCGATCGGGCCAGTGTCCGCCGCCATCGGGATCGCCTTCAACCCCATGCGGGCATAGGTGCGAAGATAGGCGACGAACATCTTCTCATAGGCCTTGCGCGCGCCTTCCTTGTCGAGATCGAAGGAATAGGCGTCCTTCATGAGGAATTCGCGGCCACGCATCACGCCGAAGCGCGGGCGCACCTCGTCGCGGAATTTCCACTGGATGTGATAGAGATTGCGCGGCAGGTCGCGGTAGGACTTCACGTTGTCGCGGAAGATCGCGGTGATCAGTTCCTCGTTGGTCGGGCCGAACAGCATCTCGCGCTCGTGGCGGTCGGTGATGCGCAGCATCTCCTTGCCATAAGCCTCGTAGCGGCCCGATTCCCGCCACAGGTCGGCCGACTGGATGGTCGGCATCAGCAATTCGATGGCGCCGGCCCGGTTCTGCTCCTCGCGCACGATCTTCTCGATGTTGCGCAGGACCTTGAGGCCCAGCGGCAGCCAGGAATAGATGCCGGCCGCCGACTGGCGGACGAGACCGGCACGCAGCATCAGCCGGTGCGAGACGATCTGCGCTTCGGCCGGGTTTTCGCGCAAGGTGGGCAGGAAATAGCGGGACAGACGCATGGCGGATTTCTCGTTGATCAGGCGGCGAAGGTAGGGAAATCGGGGCCGCCGCGCAATCTCCCCCGCTTGTAATCCGTGTCCGTGCCAGCGATGGCGGGATTCGGCGCGGCGAATCGCCACCCCCTCGACTTTAGTCGAAGCCCGCTGTCACAGAACCGTATGCGAATAGCCGATTCACGCGCCTTTAAGCCTGATAAAAAAGCATATTGCACTTTTTCGGGGCACACATGACGAAACCGCGTGACTCCCATGCGACGATTGAGTAGCATCCCTCTCACCGAAAGAGGGGGCCGGCTCGGCTCACCCAAGTTTAGGGAGGAAGCGCCGTCGGGGACATCAAGGCCGAAAAATAACGGCTGCCGACAGTGCACAGTGCAGAGTTAACGCAAGGCCCCACGGGGCCTTGTGTCGTTTCCGGGGCCTCCCTCGGGGGTTCTCACCACCGCTCTCATCCCGCGACAAATCTGGCGCCGATTGTGGTCTGCATCATGGCAATCGTGCGGCCATCGTGTGAATGTCGGCAAGTGCCCCGGGCACGACCGGCGCGCCAGAGCAGCCGCCGGGCCCTGAAAAAGAAAGAGGCCCAGATAAATGCGTGCAATCCCTGCGCTGAAAGGCGGATTGTTCGTGTTGCTTGCGATTTCGGCTTCTGCGGGCCCCGCCCTCGCCGAGGACCTGACCTTCACCCTGAACAACGCCACCGGCGCCGCAGTGACGGAATTCTATCTCTCCCCCGCCAATGTCGATGACTGGGAAGAGAATCTGCTGGGCAATGATGCCCTGCCCGCCGGCACGGCGACAGATGTGACGGTCGCCGACGGCCGCACGACCTGCCTTTATGACATAAAGACCGTGTTCAAGGACGGCGACGAGGTCGACGACCGCGGCATCGACCTGTGCCAGCTGGGCGCCTATACGATCCACGAATGAGGGCGGGGCCGGCGGCCTCTGTGCAGACGCCGGCCCGCTTTCCCGCGCTCAGGGCGCTTCCATGAAGGCGCGATAGCCGAGCAGATCGTATTCGACGACGACAGAGAAGGCGGCGAGAAGCACCAGGGTGATGCCCGTGGTGATCAGCGCCTTCTTGAGCATGGGCGGGCGATGCGGGATGCCCGAGGGGATGCCCGATTCCGACGCAGCACCCGCCTCTTCGTTGCTGCGCACACCCCAGGGCAGGACGGCGAAAAACACCAGCCACCAGGTGATCGAGAAAAAGACGATACCGCCGATGACGGTCATGACGCGATCCGCATGGTGCAGAGGGACCGAGGCGGCTTACGCCGCCTTGGCCACTTCCTCGATCTCGACGAGGGTGCCGAGGAAATCCTTCGGGTGCAGGAACAGCACCGGCAGGCCATGGGCGCCGATCTTGGGATTGCCATCGCCCAGCACGCGGGCGCCTTCCGCCTTCAGCTTGTCGCGGGCCGCGAGGATATCCTCGACTTCGTAGCAGACATGGTGGATACCGCCGCCCGGGTTCCGCTCGAGGAAATTGGCGATCGGCGACTTCTCGCCCAGGGGATAGAGCAGCTCGATCTTGGTGTTCGGCAGCTCGACGAAGACGACGGTGACGCCGTGATCCGGCTGGTCGATGGGGGCCGAGACCTTGGCGCCGAGGGTGTCGCGATAAAGGGCGGTTGCCGACGAAAGGTCGGGCACGGCAAGGGCGATATGGTTGAGGCGTCCGATCATGGCTTCCACTCGATTGAAGGCGATGACCGGAAATTAGGATCGCCGCCGCATTGCCGCAAGAACCCTTTGCGGCGGTTTCGGGAATCTGCTCAGCCGCGCAGGCGGATCACCTGAACGTCGGTCACGGGCTTGCGCCCGGTCAGGCGGTTGGCGGCCTTGCGCGCGGCCTGTCGTGCCGCTTCGGCCAGCGTATCGGCATCACCGCCCCGGCCACGCGGCAGCGCCGCCTGCACCGCCTCGACGATGTCGGCGGCGAGATCGCCCCCCTCCTCCTCGGCGAGACCGGCGAGGACGACGTCGGGATCGGCCGCCAGCTTGCCCTTGGCATCGAGCACCAGGGTGACCACGATGTGGCCGGCGAAACTGATCTTGCGCCGCGCGACGATGGCCGGATCGTCGATCTCGACCAGGATGTCGCCATCGAGGGCGAGGCGCCCGGCCTCGACCGCGCCAACAAACGCCGGCTCGCCCGGGGCGAGACGCAATACGTCGCCATTCTTGATGATTGGGGCGTGGCGCACCTGCAGCGCGCGGGCGAAGGCGGAATGCTCCACCAGATGCCGCGCCTCGCCATGGACCGGCACTGAAATCTCCGGCCGCACCCAGGCATACATGGCCGCCAGCTCGTCCCGGTTGGGATGGCCCGAGACATGGATGAAATTGCCCTTCTCGGTGATCACCCGCACCCCCGCCGTCGCCAGCTGGTTATGGGTCTCGCCGAGGGGGATTTCGTTGCCCGGAATGATCTTCGAGGAAAAGATCGCGGTATCGCCCGCGCCCAGCGCGATGTGGCGGTGCTCGCCCCGCGCGATACGGGCCATGGCGCCGCGCGGCTCGCCCTGACTGCCGGTGCAGAGGTAGAGCACCTTGTCCTTGGGCAGATAGCCGGCCTCGTCCTCGTCGAGGGTGGGCGGCAGATCGGTGAGATAGCCGGTTTCCTTGGCCGCCTCGACCACCCGGTGCATCGAGCGCCCGACCAGCACCAGATGGCGGTCGGCGGCCGCGGCGGCGACGCCGATGGAGGCGATTCGCGCGACATTGGAGGCGAAGGTGGTGACCGCGACCCGCCCGGTCAGCGGCGCGATCATCTGGATCAGACTCTCCCGCACTTCGGCTTCAGAGCCCGAGGTTCCGGGGGAAAAGACATTGGTCGAATCGCAGACCATGGCGAGCACGCCGCTGCTGCCCAATTCCTCCAGCCGCTTGCGGTCGGCGGTCGGGCCGATCAGCGGCTCCGGGTCCAGCTTCCAGTCGCCGGTGTGCAGCACGGTGCCAAGGGCGGTTTCAATGGCGACCGCGTTCGGCTCCGGAATCGAATGGGTCAGGGTGACCAGTTCGCAGGCGAAGGGGCCGAGGGTGACCTTGCCGTTCATCGGCAGGATATTCAGCTCGACCTCGCGCTCCAGCCCGACTTCCTGCAATTTCCGCCGCACCAGCGCGGCCGTGAAGGGCGTCGCATAGATCGGACATTGCAGCCGGTCCCACAGATAGGGCACGGCGCCGATATGATCTTCATGGGCATGAGTCAGGACGAGCGCGATCAGATCGTCCTTGCGGTCCTCGATGAAGGTCGGATCGGGCAGGATCAGGTCGATGCCCGGCATCCGGCTGTCGGCGAAGGTGACGCCGAGGTCGAGCATCAGCCACTTGCCCGCATGACCATAGAGATTGAGGTTCATGCCGATTTCGCCCGAACCGCCAAGGGGCACGAACAGCAATTCGTCCGCCCGGGGCCTGCGGTTGAAATATCCCGGCTGGGTCTTGCCGCCCTTCGCTCTGGTCAAACACTCGCTCCAACGACGCCGGGCAGAAACACGTCGCCGGCAGTAATGGCGCGCGAAGCGCCGTTGTCGAGCCGAAGGTCGAGGGCTCCGTCCGGGCGCAAACCGGCGAAAGTGCCCTCGATCGTCTCGTCCGAAAGGCGAACGGTGATCCGCTCGCCAAGGCCCGCGGCCCGGCTCACCCAGGCTTCACGGATGGGCGCGAAACCCTCGCGCTCCCAGACCGTGACCCAATGGCCGAGCCGGGTCAGCACCTCGGCCAGGGCGGCGCGCCGCTCGACGTGGTGGCCGAGGCTGGCCGCCACCGAGGTCGCGGGATAGGGGGTGTTGTCGGGGAAATGGGCAAGGTTGATGCCGGCCCCGATGACGAGGAATTCCAGCGCGCCATCGCTGCCGGTCGCCGATTCCAGCAGGATGCCGGCAACCTTGGCGCCGTCGAGCAGAACGTCGTTCGGCCACTTCAGCTGGAACCGGAAGCCCTCGCCGGTCAGCGTGGCCAGCGCCTCATGCAGGGCGATCGCCGTGGCGAAGGAGAGTTCCGCCGCCCGGGCCGGCCCTGCCTTCGGCCGCAGCAGCAGGCTGAACATCAGGTTGCCGGGCGGCGAGACCCAGGCCCGGCCGCGCCGGCCGCGTCCCGCCGTCTGCGTATCGGCGTAGAGGGCGAGATCGCCCTCGTCGCCGGCCGCCGCCCTCCGGCGCGCCTCCTCGTTCGTCGAGTCGATCTCGGCGAAATGGCGGACGCGCCAGCCGGCGATCCCGGGTTCTTCCCGTCCTCCGGCCGGCGTCACCATGCCGTCAGCGGACGAGGGTCTTGGCCGCCGCGCCGGCGATGGCGACCAGCGGCCCCGGCACGATGAAATAGAGCACCGTGACCGCACCCGTCACCGTCACCACAACGCGCGACGCGAGGGGGAACGGCGTCTCCAGCTGGCCTTCCGGCGCGTCGAAATACATCACCTTCACCACCCGCAGGTAATAGAAGGCGGAGACGACGCTCGACAACATGCCGATGACCGAGAGCGTGTAGAGCCCGTGTTCGATCGCCGAAATGAAGACGTAGAATTTGGCGAAGAACCCGGCCAGCGGCGGAATGCCGGCCAGCGAGAACATGAAGGCCGCCATGACGAAGGCCAGCCACGGATGGGTCCGGCCGAGGCCGGCGAAATCCGCGATGCTCTCGACCGGCTTGCCGTCCTTGCGCATGACGAGCAGCACGCCGAAGGTGCCGAGCGTCATGACCATGTAGATCGCCATATAGACGAGGACGCCGCGGATCCCCTGCTCGCCCCCGGCGGCGAGCCCGACCAGGGCATAACCGACGTGACCGATGGAGGAATAGGCCAGCAGCCGCTTCATGTTGGTCTGGCCGATCGCCGCGAAGGCGCCGAGCAGCATGGAAGCGATCGAGACGAAGATGATGATCTGCTGCCACTGCGCGACGATCTCGCCGAAGGGCGTCGTCAGTGCGCGCAGGAACAGGGCCATGGCCGCCACCTTGGGCGCCGCCGCGAAGAAGGCGGTGACCGGCGTCGGCGAGCCTTCGTAGACGTCGGGCGTCCACATGTGGAACGGCACGGCCGAGACCTTGAAGGCAAGGCCGGCGACCAGGAAGACGATGCCGACGACGAGGCCGATGCCCGCGCCATGCTCGCCCAGCGTGGCGATGCCCTTGGCCAGATCGGAGAAATTCGTCGTGCCCGAGAAGCCGTAGATCAGCGAGCAGCCATAAAGCAACATGCCCGACGACAGCGCGCCGAGGACGAAATACTTCAGGCCGGCCTCGGTCGAGCGGGCATCGTCGCGCAGGAACGCGGCGAGGACATAGAGCGACAGCGACTGCAGCTCCAGCCCGACATAAAGGGTGATCAGATCGTTGGCCGAGACCATCAGCATCATGCCGGCGGTCGCCAGCAGGATCAGCACCGGGAACTCGAACCGGTCGGCCCCCGCGCGCTTCAGGAAATCGACCGACATCGGAATGGCGACCAGGGCGCCGATCAGCACCAGCACCTTCATGAAGCGGCCGAACCCGTCGACCACCACCATGTCGTTGAAGCCATGGGCGGTTTCGCCCGTGCCGGCACAGGCGGTGAAGAAAAGCGCCACGAGGATCACGGCCATGCCGCCGAGACCGACGAGACGGCTGCTGCCCTCGCCGCGATAGGCGCCCACCAGCAGCAGGGCCAGGGCGCCGACCGCGAGGATCAGCTCAGGCAGAATCAGCGCGATGTCCGCAGAAAATGTCGAGGTCATCAGTTGCCCGTCCCCTGACCCGCCTCGGGCGCCGCGTCGGCCGGGGCCGCTGCGGCGGCATTGGCGGCGATCTTGGCGTGGAATTGGGTGATCAGATTCTGCACCGAGGCATCGGTGGCAGTGGTGAAATAGGTCGGATAGATGCCGATCCACAGCGCGGTCAGCATCAGCGGCAGGAAGGTCACCTTCTCACGCCAGTTCAGGTCTTCCATGTCCTGCAGGTCGGCATGGACCAGTTCCCCGAACACCACCCGGCGGTAGAGATAAAGGGAATAGGCCGCGCCGAGGATGAGGCCGGTCGCGGCGAAGAAGGTCGCCACGGTGCTGGCCTTGAAAGTGCCCGCGAGGATCAGGAATTCGCCGACGAAGCCCGAGGTGCCCGGCAGACCGACGGTCGCCATGGTGAACAGCATGAAGGTGAAGGCATAGACCGGCATCCGGTTCACGAGGCCGCCGTAGCGGGCGATCTCGCGGGTATGCAGGCGGTCATAGACGACGCCGACGCAGAGGAACAGCGCGCCCGAGACGATGCCGTGGCTGATCATCTGGATGATCGCGCCCTGCAGCCCCTGCTCGGTGAAGGAGAAGGTGCCGAGGGTGATGAAGCCCATGTGCGCGACCGACGAATAGGCGATCAGCTTCTTCATGTCCTCCTGCACGAGGGCGACCAGCGACGTATAGATGATCGCGACCACCGAGAGGCCGAACATGAGCGGGGCGAAATAGACCGAGGCATCCGGGAACAGCGGCAGCGAGAACCGGATGAAGCCGTAGCCGCCCATCTTGAGGAGGACGCCGGCCAGGATGACCGAACCGGCCGTCGGCGCCTCGACGTGGGCGTCGGGCAGCCAGGTGTGCACCGGCCACATCGGCACCTTCACCGCGAAGGAGGCGAAGAAGGCGAGCCACAGCCAGTACTGCATCCCGACCGGGAAGTTGAACTTCATCAGCTCGACGACGTCGGTCGTGCCCGCGGTCAGGTAGATCGCGATGATCGCGAGCAGCATGAGCAGCGAGCCGAGCAGCGTGTAGAGGAAGAACTTGAAGGTCGCGTAGATGCGCCGCGGACCGCCCCAGATGCCGATGATCAGGAACATCGGGATGAGGCCGGCCTCGAAGAACAGGTAGAACAGCACGAGGTCGAGGGCGCAGAAGACGCCGAGCATCAGCGACTCGAGCACCAGGAAGGCGACCATATATTCCTTCACCCGCGTGTGGATCACGTCCGACGCGAGGATGCACAGCGGCATCAGGAAGGTGGTCAGGATGACGAAGAGGATCGAAATCCCGTCGACACCCATGTGATAGGTGATGGTTTCGCCGATCCAGGCGTGCTTCTCGACGAACTGGAACTCCGCCGTGCCATCCCTGAAGCCCGCCCACAGGATGAGCGAGACGAGGAAGGTCACGATCGTCGTGATCAGCGCGATCGAGCGGATGCTTCGCTCCGTCGCCTCGCCCTCACCCCGCGTGAGCAGAATGAGGAGCGCGCCGACGAGCGGCAGGAAGGTGACTACCGAGAGTATCGGCCACCCTTGGGCCAGGTCCGCGATCATGGCGTCACGCCCATCTTGTAGACATACCAGGAAACGAGCACCGCGACGCCGATCAGCATCGCGAAGGCATAGTGATAGACGAAGCCGGACTGCAGCTTCACCGCCCGCCGCGCGACGTCGAGCACGCGGGCCGAGATGCCGTTGGGGCCGAGGCCGTCGATGATGGCGCCGTCGCCGCCCTTCCAGAACAGCCGGCCGAACATGCGGGCACCGCCGACGAACACGAGGTTATAGAGTTCGTCGAAATACCACTTGTTCAGCAGGAAGGCATAGGCCTCGCGGTGGGTCGCGGCCAGGGCCGCGGGCCACTTGGGCTTGGCGATATAGAACACCCAGGCGACGAAGATGCCGAGCGCGGTCACCACCAGCGGCGCGGCCTTGACCCAGCCGGGCACATGGTGGGCATTCTCGATCACCTTGTTGGTCTCGGCGACATAGATCGCGCCCTTCCAGAAGGCTTCCTGCTCCTCGCCGACGAAACTGTCGAAGAAGAAGTAACCCGCGAAGACCGCGCCGACCGCGAGCAGCAGCAGCGGCACCAGCATGACCAGCGGGCTCTCGTGCGGGGTATGCCCGTGACCGTGATCGTCGTGACCATGGCCGTGGTCGCCATGGCCATGACCGCCCCAGCGTTTCTCGCCGTGGAAGGTCATGAACAGCAGGCGCCACGAATAGAAGGCGGTGAAGCCAGCGGCGATGATGCCAAGGGTAAAGGCATAATTGCCGACCCCCGTATGGGCCGCATAGGCGACCTCGAGGATCATGTCCTTCGAGAAGAAGCCGGCAAAGGGCGGCACCCCGGCAAGGGCGAGGTTGCCGATCCACATCATCGCATAGGTCAGCTTGATGTATTTCCAGGTCCCGCCCATGTGGCGCATGTCCTGTTCGTGGTGCATCGCATGGATGACCGAACCGGCGCCGAGGAACAGCAGGGCCTTGAAGAAGGCGTGGGTGAACAGGTGGAACACCGACGCTTCATAAGCGCCGACACCCGCCGCGAAGAACATGTAGCCGAGCTGCGAACAGGTCGAATAGGCGATCACGCGCTTGATGTCGTTCTGGACGAGACCGACCGTCGCCGCGAAGAAGGCCGTGGTCGCGCCGACCACCGTCACCACCTCGAGCGCGAAGGGCGCATGTTCGAACAGAGGCGAACAGCGGGCGACGAGGAAGACGCCGGCGGTGACCATGGTCGCGGCATGGATGAGGGCGGAGACCGGGGTCGGGCCCTCCATCGCGTCCGGCAGCCAGGTGTGCAGGCCGAGCTGCGCCGACTTGCCCATGCAGCCGACGAAGAGCAGCAGGCAGATCGTCGTCAGGATGTCGACGTCATAGCCGAGGAAGTTGAAGGTCTTGCCCGCCTCGCTGCCGGCCGCCGCGAAGACCGCGTCGAACGACAGATTGTTGAAGACGAGGAAGATCGCGAAGATGCCGAGCGCGAAGCCGAAGTCGCCCACCCGGTTGACGACGAAGGCCTTGATCGCCGCCGCATTGGCCGAAGGCTTCTTGTACCAGAAGCCGATCAGCAGGTAGGAGGCGAGACCGACGCCTTCCCAGCCGAAGAAGACCTGCACGAAATTGTCGGCGGTCACCAGCATCAGCATGGCGAAGGTGAAGAGCGACAGATAGGCGTGGAAGCGCGGAATATGCGGGTCCTCGGCCATGTAGCCGACGGAATAGATGTGCACCAGCGCCGAGACACTGTTGACGACGACCAGCATGACGGCGGTCAGCGTGTCGACCCGCAGCGCCCATTCCACGTCGAGCGTGCCCGACAGGATCCAGGTCATCAGGTGGACCTTCTCGGTCCCGCCCTCTTCGCCGGTCACCGAGAAGAAGGTGATCCACGACAGCACCGCCGAGACGACCAGCAGCGCCGAGGTGACGAGCTGCGCCCCGCGCGCCCCGATCAGCCGCCCGAAGAAGCCGGCAATGACGGCCCCGAGCAGCGGCAGAAATACAATGGCCGCGATCATGCCGTCAGCCCTTCATGAGATTGATATCCTCAACCGCGATGGAGCCGCGGTTGCGGATATAGATGACGAGGATGGCAAGACCGATCGCCGCCTCGCCCGCGGCAACGGTCAGGATGAGAAGCGCGAAGACCTGCCCCGCGAGATCGCCCAGGAAGCTGGAGAAGGCGACCAGATTCAGGTTCACCGCCAGCAGCATGAGTTCGATCGACATCAGGATGATGATGACGTTCTTCCGGTTGAGGAAGATGCCGAAGACGCCGATCACGAAGAGGATCGCCGCCACGGTCAGATAATGGCCAAGCCCGATTTCCATGGCTCAGATCCCCTGCCCCGGCTGGACTTTCTTGACCTCGACCGCGGTCTTCATGGTGCGCGAGACCTGGGCCGAGATCACCTGGCGCTTCACGCCCGGGCGATGCCGGAGCGTCAGCACGATGGCGCCGATCATGGCGACCAGCAGGATCGCGCCCGCGGTCTGGAACGGCAGCAGATATTGCGTGTACATGATCCGGCCGATGGCGTCGGTATTGGACACGGCCGCGATATCGGGCGCCCGTGCCGCCGCGAAGGTGGCGGCATCCGGGATCACGGTCCACGAGCCGAGCACCAGCAGCAATTCGACCAGCAGGATAAGGCCGATCAGCCCGCCCACCGGCAGATACTGCAGGAAGCCCTGACGCAGTTCGGTGAAGTTCACATCCAGCATCATGACGACGAAGAGGAACAGCACCGCGACCGCGCCGACATAGACGATGACCAGGATCATCGACAGGAATTCGGCGCCGAGCAGCAGGAACAGCCCCGCCGAATTGAAGAAGGCGAGGATGAGGAACAGCACGGAATGCACCGGGTTCCGCGACGAGATCACCATCACCGCCGAGCCGACGGTGATACAGGCGAAGAGGTAGAAGACGAGAGCCGAAATGGTCACGGTCGCCCCCTTACCGATAGGGCGCGTCGGCGGCGATATTCGCCGCGATCTCGCGCTCCCACCGCTCGCCATTCGCGAGCAGCTTGTCCTTGTTGTACATCAGCTCCTCGCGGGTTTCGGTCGCGAACTCGAAGTTCGGGCCCTCGACGATGGCATCGACCGGGCAGGCTTCCTGGCAGAAGCCGCAGTAGATGCATTTCGTCATGTCGATGTCGTAGCGCGTGGTGCGGCGGCTGCCATCGTCGCGCGGTTCGGCCTCGATGGTGATGGCCTGCGCCGGGCAGATCGCCTCGCACAGCTTGCAGGCGATGCAGCGTTCCTCGCCGTTGGGATAACGGCGCAGCGCGTGCTCGCCCCGGAAGCGCGGGGACAGACGGCCCTTTTCGTAAGGGTAATTGATCGTCGCCTTCTTTTTGAAGGAATAGCTGAAGGTCAGCATCATCCCCTTGACCAGTTCGGTCAGCAGGAAGGCGCGGGCGGTACGGTCGAGAAATGCCATGACGTTTCTCCTCAGCCCTTCACCGGCAGCCAGCCGAAGGTGACCAGCGCGCCCGCCGTCAGCACCAGCCAGAACAGCGAGAACGGCAGGAACACCTTCCACCCGAGGCGCATCAGCTGGTCGTAGCGGTAGCGCGGCACGGTCGCCTTCACCCAGCAGAAGGTGAAGAGGACGGCGAAGGTCTTGATGAAGAACCAGATCGGACCCGGGATCCAGTCGAGGAGACCGAACGGCGAGAACGGCTGCCAGCCGCCGAGGAAGAGCAGCGAGGTCATCGCGCTCATCAGGATCATGTTGCCGTATTCGCCGAGCATGAACAGCGCGAAGGCCATCGACGAATATTCGATCTGGAAACCGGCCACCAGCTCCGACTCCGCTTCCGGCAGATCGAAGGGCGGACGGTTGGTCTCGGCCAGGGCCGAGATGAAGAAGACGATGAACATCGGGAACAGCGGGAACATGAACCAGACATGTTCCTGCGCCTTCACGATGTCGTTGAGGTTCAGCGAGCCGACGCAGAGCAGGACGGTGACGATGACGAAGCCGATCGAGACTTCGTAGGACACCATCTGCGCCGCCGAGCGCAGGCCCCCAAGGAAGGGATACTTCGAGTTCGACGCCCAGCCGCCCATGATGATGCCATAGACACCGAGCGAGCTGATCGCGAAGAGATAGAGGATGCCGACGTTGATGTCGGCCAGCACGACACCGTCGCCGAAGGGAATGACCGCCCAGGCGATCAGCGCCAGGGTGAAGGTCAGTACCGGCGCGATCAGGAAGACGCCCTTGTTGGCGCCCGCCGGGATGATCGTTTCCTTGGTCAGCAGCTTCAGACCGTCAGCGAAGGGCTGCAGCAGGCCGAAGGGACCGACCACGTTCGGGCCCTTGCGCAGCTGCATCATCGCCCAGACCTTGCGGTCGAGCAGGGTCGTGAAGGCGACCGCGACCAGAAGCGGCACCACGATCGCGAAAATCTTCGCGAGGATGATCAGGAGTTCGAGGAGCATTTCGCCCATTTCATCCGCCTCGTCTACAGATCAGGCGCTCGCGGGGGCCAGATGCGGCGCGAGTTCGCGCCACACCAGGGCCGCCACGGCGACGATGGCCGCAAGGGCGAGCGGCAGAAGCACGCCCACCACTTCGGCGGAAATCGCGATCAGAGGAACGACCGCCTCCGCGAACAGATTAACCATGAGTGCCCGTCGCCCCGTGGCTGTGGCCGCAACCGCAAGCCGTTTCCTGTTTGACCGCGACGCATTCGGCCATGGTGGCCGAGGCGCGGGCGATCGGATTGGTGAGATAGAAATTCTCGACCGCGTAAGACAGCGGCGCCGGGGAGATTTCCCCCTCGCCGCCGAAGGCCGCCCATGCCGCCGGTGTCACCGCGTCGATCTGGCCGAGGTGCGGCACCTGTTCCACCATCTTCGCGCGCAGCTGGGCGAGGCTGTCATAGGGCAGCTTCTTGCCGACGCGGTCCGAGAAGGCGCGCAGGATCGCCCAGTCCTCGCGGGCATCGCCCGGCGGGAACACGGCGCGCTTGGTGCGCTGGACCCGGCCCTCGGTGTTGACATAGGTGCCCGACTTCTCGGTATAGGCCGCGCCCGGCAGGATGACGTCGGCGACATGGGCGCCGGCATCGCCGTGGCTGCCCTGATAGACGACGAAGGGCGCCTTCAGGTTGGTCATGTCGATCTCGTCGACGCCGAGCAGCCAGACGAAATCCGCCTTGCCCGCCTCGACATCCGCCGTCGACAGGCCGCCCTCGCCCGGCACGAAGCCGAGATCGAGCGCGCCGACGCGCGATGCCGCGGTATGCAGCACGTTGAAACCGTTCCAGCCATCCTTCACGACGCCGGTCGCCTCCGCGAGCCTGCGTGCGAAACCGAGCACCGCATCGCCGTCTTCGCGCGCCAGTGCGCCTTGACCGACGATGATCATGGGCTTGGCGGCTGCCTTGAGGACGGCGCCGAAGCCTTCCCCGGCGACAAGACCATTGCGGACTTCCGAACCGTCGGCCAGGAATTCCGCCTTGTAGGTCAGGTCGACCTTGGGGCCGATGGCCGCGACCTTGAAGCCGCCCTTCAGCCAGCGCTTGCGGATGCGGGCATTCAGCACCGCCGCCTCGGCCGACGGATCGCTGCCGATCAGCAGCAGGGCATCCGCCTCCTCGATCCCGGCGAGGCCGGAATTGAACAGATAGGACGCGCGCACCGAAGCGTCGAGCTTGGCGCCGTCGATCCGGCAATCGGTCGAGGTCGAGCCGATCGCCGTCATCAGGTCCTTCAGAGCTTTGATCGCCTCGGCGTCGGCGAGATCGCCGGCAAGCGCCGCGACCTTGGCCGCCGGGGTCGAGGACAGCGCGGCGCCAATGGCGGCGAAGGCTTCGTCCCAGCTCGCCGGCTGCAGCTTGCCGTTCACCCGGACATAGGGCCGGTCGAGACGGCGCTTGGCGAGACCGTCGACGGCGAAGCGGGTCTTGTCCGAGATCCACTCCTCGTTCACGTCGTCATTCAGGCGCGGCAGGATGCGCAGCACGCCGGCACCCCGGGCATCGACCCGGATCGCCGAGCCGAGCGCGTCATGAACGTCGATGCTCTCGGTCTTCTTCAGCTCCCACGGGCGGGCAGCGAAGGCATAGGGCTTGGAGGTCAGGGCGCCGACCGGGCACAGGTCGATGACATTGCCCGACAGGTTGGAGGTCACCGCCTGATTGAGATAGGTGGTGATTTCCATGGTCTCGCCGCGACCGATGGCGCCGATTTCCTCGACCCCGGCCACTTCCGTCGCGAAGCGCACGCAGCGGGTGCACTGGATGCAGCGGGTCATGGTCGTCTTGATCAGCGGGCCCATGTATTTCTCAGACACGGCGCGCTTGTTTTCCTGGTAACGGCTGTGGTCGAAACCATAGGCCATCGCCTGATCCTGCAGGTCGCATTCGCCGCCCTGATCGCAGATCGGGCAATCCAGCGGATGGTTGATCAGCAGGAATTCCATCACGCCCCGGCGCGCCTTGCGCACCAGCGGGGTGTTGGTCTTGATCACCATGTTGTCGGCCGCCGGCATGGCGCAGGAGGCGATGGGCTTCGGCGCCTTTTCCTGCTCGACCAGACACATGCGGCAATTGCCGGCGATGGACAGGCGTTCGTGATAGCAGAAGCGCGGAATCTCGACGCCGGCCGCTTCGCAGGCCTGCAGCACGTTGGCGCCGGCCGGGACTTCGACGGTCTTGCCGTCAACGGTCAATATGGGCATCGGATCACCTCACTCCGCGGCCACGGCCCGGGACGCGGTCCGGGCCTTGTAGTCCGCGATACGCTGTTCGACCACCGGACGGAAATGCCGGAACAGGCCCTGGATCGGCCAGGCCGCGGCATCGCCGAGGGCGCAGATGGTATGGCCTTCGATCTGGGTCGTGACCTCGAGCAGGGTGTCGATCTCCTCGATCTCGGCCTTGCCCTGGACCATGCGCTCCATCACGCGCCACATCCAGCCCGTGCCCTCGCGGCAGGGCGTGCACTGGCCGCAGGACTCGTGCTTGTAGAATTTGGCCAGCCGGGCGATCGCCTTGATCAGGTCGGTCGACTTGTCCATCACGATCACCGCCGCCGTGCCGAGGCCGGAGCGCTGGGCGCGCAGACTGTCGAAATCCATCAGGACCTCGTCGCAGATCGCCTTGGGCAGCATCGGCACCGACGAGCCGCCGGGGATCACCGCCAGCAGATTGTCCCAGCCGCCACGCACGCCGCCGCAATGCTTCTCGATGAGGTCCTTGAGCGGAATGCCCATTTCCTCTTCGACATTGCAGGGCTTGTTCACATGGCCCGAGATGCAGAAGACCTTGGTGCCCGTGTTGTTCGGCCGGCCGAGACCGGCGAACCAGGCACCGCCCCGGCGCAGGATGGTCGGCGCCACGGCGATGGATTCGACGTTGTTCACCGTCGTCGGGCAACCCCAGACGCCGACGCCGGCCGGGAACGGCGGCTTCAGGCGCGGCTGGCCCTTCTTGCCCTCGAGGCTCTGGATCAGCGCCGTCTCTTCGCCGCAGATATAGGCGCCGGCACCATGATGCACGAAGACGTCGAAGTCATAGCCGGAACCGGCCGCGTTCTTGCCGATCAGCCCCGCCTCATAGGCCTGGTCGACCGCGGCCTGCAACCGGCGGCGCTCCTGGATGAATTCGCCGCGGATGTAGATATAGGCGGCGACCGCGCGCATGGCGAAGCCGGCGATCAGGCAGCCTTCGATCAGCTTCTGCGGATCGTGACGGATAATGTCGCGGTCCTTGCAGGTGCCGGGCTCGGATTCGTCGGCGTTGACGACGAGATAGCTCGGGCGGCCGTCCGACTGTTTCGGCATGAAGGACCACTTCATGCCGGTCGGGAAGCCGGCGCCGCCACGGCCGCGCAGGCCCGAGGCCTTCATCTCGTTGATGATCCAGTCCGGACCCTTGGAAATGATCTCGGCTGTGCCGTCCCAGTCGCCGCGCATCTTGGCGGCGGGCAGGCTCCAGTCCTCGAAACCGTAGAGGTTGGTGAAAATGCGATCCTTGTCCTGAAGCATCGCGTCACTCCCCTGCCGCTTTGAAGGTGGTCAGCGTGGTCGGCCCGCCTTCGGGGCAGGACGTCTGACGCTCGATCTGCGGGCCGGTCCTCGGGCTCTCGCCCCGCGCCAGCGCGTCGAGCACCTTCAGCGTCGTCTCCGCCGTCAGGTCTTCGTAGAAATCGTCGTTCACCTGGATCATCGGCGCGTTCACGCAGGCGCCCAGGCATTCGACTTCCATCAGGCTGAACTGGCCGTCCGGCGTCGTCTGGTTGATGTCGATGCCAAGGCGCGACTTGCAGGCCGCCAGCACCGCGTCCGAACCGCGCAGCCAGCACGGCGTCGTGGTGCAGACCTGCACCAGATGTTTTCCAACCGGCGCCATATTGAACATCGTGTAGAACGACGCCACTTCATAGACGCGGATCACGGCCATGCCCAGAAGCTCGGCCAGATATTCCATGGCCGCCCGCGGCAGCCAGCCGCCGCTTTGGCGCTGCGCGATGTCGAGCAGCGGCACGATGGCGCTCTGCTGCCGGCCAGCCGGATAGCGCGCGATGATCTTATCCGCCCATGCCTTGTTCTCGGCGGAGAACTCGAAGCTGGCGGGCTGTTCGAACGGGCCCGCGGGCGCTACGCCATGGCTCAACGGTCGACCTCCCCGAACACGATATCCTGACTGCCGATGATTGCCGGCGCGTCGGCCAGCATGTGCCCCTTGGCCATGAAATCCATGGCCTGCAGGTGGGCGAAAGCCGGAGCGCGGATCTTGCAGCGATAAGGCTTGTTGCTGCCGTCCGAGACCAGATAGACGCCGAATTCGCCCTTGGGCGCCTCGACCGCGGCATAAGCCTCGCCGGCCGGCACGTGGAAGCCTTCGGTATAGAGCTTGAAGTGATGGATCAGGGCTTCCATCGAACGCTTCATGTCGCCGCGACGGGGCGGGGCGACCTTGCCATCCTCGGTCATCACCGGGCCTTTCGGCATCTGCTGGATGGCCTGACGGATGATCTTCAGCGACTCGCGCATTTCATAGAAGCGCAGGACGAAACGATCGTAGCAGTCGCCATGGCGGCCGACCGGCACGTCGAATTCCATCTTGTCGTAGACTTCATAGGGCTGCGCCTTGCGCAGATCCCAGGCAACGCCCGAGCCGCGCAGCATCGGGCCGGTGAAGCCCCAGGCGATCGCATCCTCGGCCGAGACGACGCCGATGTCGACGTTGCGCTGCTTGAAGATGCGGTTCTCGACGATCAGATTCTCGAGATCGTCCAGCACCTTGGGGAAGCTCTCGGTCCAGGCCATGATGTCTTCAGCGAGGCCCGCCGGCATGTCCTGATGGACACCGCCGACGCGGAAATAGGCCGCGTGCAGGCGGGCGCCGCAGACCCGCTCGTAGAAGCACATCAGCTTCTCACGCTCCTCGAAACCCCAGAGGATGGGGGTGAGCGCGCCGACGTCCATGCCGTGGGACATGGTGTTCATCAGGTGGTTGGTGATCCGGCCGATTTCGCACCAGAGCACGCGCAGATATTGCGCCCGCTCCGGGATGGTACAGCCGATCAGCTTTTCCGCCGCGAGAACGAAGGCATGTTCCTGATTCATCGGGCAGACGTAGTCCAGCCGATCGAAATAGGGCACCGCCTGCATGTAGGTCTTGTGCTCGATCAGCTTCTCGGTGCCGCGATGCAGCAGGCCGACGTGCGGATCGCAGCGCTCGATCATCTCGCCGTCGAGTTCCATGACGAGACGCAGAACGCCGTGGGCCGCCGGATGCTGCGGCCCGAAATTCAGGCTGTAGGACTTGATGTCGACTTCGGCCATCTGGACGCCTCGTCAGTTCTTCGCGGGGGCGGGCGGCGCGGCGGGGGCCGCTGCCTTCTCGTCGCCCGGCAGGATGTATTTGGCGCCTTCCCAGGGGCTGAGGAAGTCGAAGCGGCGGAATTCCTGGGTCAGCTTCACCGGCTCGTAGACGACGCGCTTCTGCTCCTCGTCGTAGCGCAGCTCGACATAGCCCGTGAGCGGGAAGTCCTTGCGCAGGGGATGCCCCTCGAAACCGTAATCGGTGAGGATACGGCGCAGGTCCGGATTGCCGGCGAAGAAGATGCCGTAGAGATCCCAGGCCTCGCGCTCGAACCAGCCGGCGGTCGGGTAGAGATCGACCACGGACGGCACCGGGGTGTCCTCGTCGGTGCGGATCTTCACGCGAAGACGCAGGTTCTTGCGCATCGACAGCAGATGATAGACGACGTCGAAACGCTGGTCGCGCTCCGGATAGTCGACCCCACAGACGTCGAGCAGCTGGTCGAGCAGCAGCGACGGCTCTGCCTTCAGATACGTCAGCAGATCGAGGATCTTCGCCGCCTCGGCGGTGACGGTCACTTCGCCGACGAAGACGGAGACGCCGGTCACGCCCAGCTTTTCGTTGCCGATCAGGGCTTCGAGGGTGGCGACTTCGGCCGCCACGGCCTCGGGATTGGGATAGAGCGCCATGATCCGCCCGTTACCTCGCGATCGTCTGGGTGCGGCGGATCTTCTTCTGCAGCTGCAGGATGCCGTAGAGCAGCGCCTCGGCCGTGGGCGGGCAGCCCGGCACATAGACGTCCACCGGCACGATGCGGTCGCAGCCGCGCACCACCGAATACGAATAATGATAGTAACCGCCGCCGTTGGCGCAGCTGCCCATGGAGATGACCCAGCGCGGCTCCGACATCTGGTCGTAGACCTTGCGCATGGCGGGCGCCATCTTGTTGGTCAGGGTGCCGGCGACGATCATCACGTCGGACTGGCGCGGCGAGGCGCGCGGGGCGACGCCGAAACGCTCCATGTCATAGCGCGGCATGGAGGAATGCATCATCTCGACCGCGCAACAGGCGAGACCGAAGGTCATCCACCACAGCGACCCCGTGCGCGCCCAGTTCACCAGACTGTCGAGATTGGTGACGAGGAAGCCCTTGTCGGCCAGTTCGTCCGAGATATCGGTGAAGAACGGATCCTTCACCGGGACGGCGGCGCCTTCCGGCCTGGTGATCACTCCCATTCGAGAGCCCCCTTCTTCCATTCGTAACAGAAGCCGACGGTGAGAACGCCGAGGAACGCCATCATCGACCAGAAGCCGAACACGCCGATGTCGCCGAGCGAGATCGCCCAGGGGAACAGGAAGGCGACTTCGAGGTCGAAGATGATGAAGAGAATCGAGACGAGGTAGAAGCGGACGTCGAATCGCCCGCGCGCGTCGGAGAAGGCGTCGAAGCCGCATTCATAGGCCGACAATTTCTCGGTATCGGGCTTCTGTTCGCCAGCGATGAGCGAGGCGACGATCATCGCGATCGACAGGCCCAGCGCCACCCCGAGGAAGATCAGGATGGGCAGATATTCCTTCAGCAGCTCGTCCATGCGGAATCCGTGAAACGCGAGGAAGGGACCGACCGGACCGACAGAAGCCCCCCGCCCTTACAACCGCGTCAGCGGCGAAAGCCGGATTCTGCTGCCAACCCCTTTCGATCGAGGGAGTATAGGCGCCGGATTAGCTCAAAGAAAGTGATCGGTCCAGCCGAAACCGTGTCTTCCTATCGCGGCGCAGCGGACAAAGCCTTGTCGCCCCGACAAAAGTCTAAGCCCGCCTGCGAGTTTGAGAATTCTTCGCAAGGGCACCCTCGACGGACCCACGCCATGTCCGGTCGATCGCCACGCGGTTCTGAAGAGAGACGGTCGGTCCGCGCCGGTCGCGGCCGGGTGCGTGGTCGGGGCGACAAGATTCGAACTTGCGACTTCCTGCTCCCAAAGCAGGCGCTCTACCAGGCTGAGCTACGCCCCGTCGCCGCCCTCATACACGAGGGCCGGGCGCGGTTCAATGAAAGGCGGGATGCACCATGCGATCGCCGGCATGGATGCCAAGGCGATCGGCCGTGCCGCCCGCGACTTCGAGCACGCCGAGGGCGGGCGCGCCGGCCGGAATATTGTCGAGACTATAGGGTACGGTCTGCCGGGCGATCCGGATGATCACACCTGCCTGATCGACGAACAGCATGTCGAGCGGGATGGGCGTGTTCTTCATCCACATCACGATACCGACCGGCCGGCCCCACAAGAACAACATGCCGCCGTCGGGCGCCAGCGATTGGCGGAACATCAGGCCCTTCGCCCGCGACTCGTCGTCGAGCGCCATTTCGACCCGGAACGGCAGATTGCGGCCGTCCGCCGTCGCGATCACCAGATCGTCGACGCGCGTCGCCGCCATGGCCGGCAGCGCCGACGCGAAGGACAGCACGAACAGAAGGGACTGAAACAGGCGGCGGATCATGACGCGACGATGCCCATGGGCCGGCGCAGCGTCAAGACCATGCGCGGGTCCACCATGCGCGGGTCCTATGGGCAATAAGCCCTTGCCCGGCCCGTCCCCGGCGGGCATAGTCCGCACCTCTTCACTCGGGGGAGCCGGAGCGCCGGCTGAGAGGTTCCACGCGGAACGACCCCTAGAACCTGATCCGGCTCGCACCGGCGTAGGGATGGGTGGTTCCATGACTGTGCCCGACGGGCCGGCCGCTGCCGGCAGGTCGCCTGCCATCGTGATTTCCGGCGCCGCGCTGCGCTTCGGTGACACCTGCCATTTCGCCGGCCTCGACCTGACCCTCGACGGCGGGCGCACCACCTGCCTTCTGGGGCCGAGCGGCATCGGCAAGACCAGTCTCCTGAAACTCATCGCCGGCCTGCCCGCGGCGGGCCTTTCCGGTACGGTGTCGGCCGGTGATGGCGCCCCCCTCGCCGGAAGGATCGCCATGATGGCGCAGCGCGACCATCTGCTGCCCTGGGCCCGGCTGATCGACAACACGATGCTGGGTGCCCGCCTGCGCGGCGAGGCGCCGGACGAGAGCCGTGCCCGCGCCATCCTGACCCGCCTCGGCCTCGGCCCCGCCATCGACCTGCGGCCGGAGGCCCTGTCGGGCGGGATGCGCCAGCGCGCCGCCCTCGCCCGCACGCTTTACGAGGACCGGCCGGTCGTCCTGATGGACGAGCCCTTCTCCGCCCTCGACGCGGTGACGCGCCACCGCCTGCAAGAGGTGACCGCCCGTGCCCTTGCCGGGCGGACAGTGCTGCTGGTCACCCACGACCCCGCCGAGGCCCTGCGCCTCGGCGACCGGGTTTTGGTGCTGAACAGCCGCCCCGGCGCGTTGCGCGAGATCGAGGTGCCGGGCGGCGCCATCCCGCGCGATCAGGCGCGGGGCGATTTCGCCGCCGCCCTCGGCCGCCTGTTCGAAAGCCTCGGCGATGGGGGCGCGCAGGGATGAAGTCCATGGGCCGTCTCGCCGCCGCGCTGGGCGCCGGCATCGCCATCCTTTTGCTGTGGCAGGGGGCGGTCACGCTGTTCGCGCCGCCCCCCTTCATCCTCCCAGGCCCCGCCGCCGTCGCGCGCCGGCTGTGGCTCGACCGCGCGCTGTTGCTCGACCATGGGCTGATCACCCTCGCCGAAATCGGCCTCGGCCTCGTCATCGGCACCCTGATCGGCATCGGTGCCGCCATCGCCATCTCAGCGTCGCGGCCCTTGCGACGCATCCTGCTGCCGCTGGTGATCGCCAGCCAGGCGGTGCCGGTCTTCGCCATCGCGCCCCTGCTCGTGCTCTGGCTCGGCTATGGCATGGCCTCGAAGATCGCCATGGCCGCCATCGTCATCTTCTTTCCGGTCACCATCGCCCTCGCCGACGGTATCGCGCGGCTGGAGCCCGGGCTCGTCGATCTCGCGCGGGTGATGACGGGCGGCGGGTCGCCACGTGGCCGGCGCTGGCGCCTGCTGCGCCACCTCTATGGGCCGGCCGCCCTGCCCGCCCTTGGCTCTGGCCTGCGCATCGCCGCCGCGGTTGCGCCCATCGGCGCCGTGATCGGGGAATGGGTCGGCTCGGCCGGCGGCCTCGGCTGGCTGATGCTGCAGGCCAATGCCCGGGCCAAGATCGACCTGATGTTCGCCGCCCTCGCCCTGCTCGCCGTCATCGCCCTGCTGCTGTATCGCCTCGTTGACGGCGCCCTGCGCCGGGCGACGCCATGGGCCAATTCCACGGATATCCTGAAGGAGTCGGAACCGACATGATGAAACGCCTCGCGCCCCTTCTCGCCCTTTGCCTGCTGTCGTTGCCCGCGGCGGCGGCCGACAGATTGACCGTGCTGCTCGACTGGGCGGTCAACCCCGACCATGCCGCGCTCTTCGCCGCGCAGAGCCAGGGCTATTTCGCCGCGCAAGGGCTGGAGGTCGAGCTGATCGCGCCGTCCGACCCGAACGATCCGCCGAAACTGGTCGCCGCCGGCAAGGCCGACCTCGCCGTCACCTATCAGCCGCAGCTGGTGCTGCTGGTCGAGGAGGGCCTGCCCCTGCGCCGGGTCGCGACCCTCGTCGATACGCCGCTGAACAGTCTCGCCGTGCTGGCCGACGGGCCGGTGAAGACCATCGCCGACCTCAAGGGTCGCAAGATCGGCTATTCGGTCGCCGGTTTCGAGGACGCGCTGCTGCAGGCCATGCTGAAGAGTGCCGGCCTCGCCCCGTCCGACGTCACCCTGATCAACGTGAATTTCGCCCTGGCGACGGCGCTGGCTTCGGGCCAGGTCGACGGCGTCATCGGCGCCTTCCGCAATTTCGAGATCCCGGAGATGCGCCTTCTCGGCAAGCCCGCGCGCATCTTCGCGGTCGAGGATCACGGCGTGCCCGCCTATGACGAATTGGTCGTGGTCGCCGCCGCCGACAAGGCGGGCGATCCGCGCATCGCCCGCTTCAACGCCGCCCTCGAGGCCGGTGTCAGCTATACGCTCAATCATCCCGACGCCGCCTGGGCCGCCTTCGTCAAGGACCACCCGGAGCTGAACGACGACCTGAACCGGGAAGCCTGGGGCCTGACCCTGCCCCGCCTCGCCGCCAGCCCGGCCGCCCTCGATCCCGGGCGTTTCGCCCGCATCGCCGCCTTCCTGAAGGAGGCCGGCCTGATCGCCCGGGCCGGCGATGCCGGCGATTACGCCGCCCCGCCGCGCTGAGCGTCACAAAAAGAAACGGCGCGTGCCCTGCCCGGGACGCGCCGTTGGTCACACCCCGGAGGGGGCTGTACCTAGGAAGGTTTCAATTCCGCGACCTGCGGTCCCTTGTCGCTCTCGACGATGCGGACCGTGACCGACTGGCCTGGCGCCACCTCGATCACCCCCGATCGTCGCAACACTTCCATATGCACGAAGATGTCGGGCGTGCCTTCGCCGCGCGAGACGAAGCCGTAACCCCGGGCACGGTTGAACCATTTCACCGTGGCCGGTACCGGCGACCCGGCATCCTCGACCTGGGGCAGAGCCCGCCTGGGCGGCGGTCGCAATCGGTCCGAGGGCAAGGCGGTCGAGGGATCGTGGTCGATCACCCGCAATGCCTGAAAGCCCTTGGGCCGGCGAACCGCCTCGCAGCGAAGCGTTGCCCCCTCGTCGACGTGGTCGAGCCCCGCCTGACGCAGGGCCGACAGATGAAGCAGGATATCTCCCTGGCCGTCCCCCGGCGTGACGAAGCCGTAGCCCTTCGTCATGTCGAACCACTTGACCCGACCGGAGATTTCGATTGTGGCGAATTCGGCGCCGCCACCCGCCGCCATGATCTGTTCCATGAGCTACTCTTCCCACACTGAAAAGATGACGGGCAGGTCACCTTTTCTGGCTATCCCCCTATTTTTACGCGCAGATTTTCCTGCGTCCTTTGTGACGCCATCATCACATCACGACACCTTTGTGTCACGCAGAATGATGGGCTGTCGCGCCATCAATTGACACCCGATTGGATGCAGATTTGTTGCGGCGCACCTATTGCACCGCGCAATACAGAAGCCAACGGCATTGCATTCCCCGGTATTTTCGGCACATTTATGGCTAACGAAATCACAGCGACAAGGCTGAAAGGGAGGCCGGTGACACAAAGACTGCTGCTTGGTGCCGCGTTCTATTTCCTGTGGATGGGTCTATCCGGGCATTTTTCCCCTTTTCTGCTTGTCACCTCCATTCTCTCGGTGGTCGGCGTGATTCTCCTGCTGACCCGCCTCGGGCTGGTGTCGCGGGACTATCAGCCCTTCTCGCTGGTGGTGGCGCTGGTGATCTACTGGCGCTGGCTGCTGGTCGAAATCGTGAAGGCCAACATCGACGTGATCCGCTGTGTCCTCGGCCTCGGCAAGCCGCCGAGTCCCGCCATGGGCTGGGTTCACGCCTCGCAGAAGACCGATCTGTGCAAGACGCTCTACGCCAATTCGATCACCCTGACGCCAGGCACGATCACCGTCCTCGCCGAGGGCGATCAGTTCCTGATTCACGCGCTGCACCGCGAAGGACTGGCTTCGCTGCAGGACGGCGAAATGGACCGGCGCTGCACCGTGCTCGACGAAAATTTCCGCGGCAAGGTCGCCTGACATGTTCGCAGCCGTCGCCGTCGCGCTGTTCGTGACCTTCGCCCTCGCCCTGATTCGCGCCATTTCCGGCCCCACGGTGTTCGACCGGGTGCTGTCGCTGAACGTGATCGGCACCAAGACGATCCTGCTCATCGCCGTCCTCGGCTTCGCCACGGATCGCTATGACTTCATCGACATCGCCCTCGTCTATGCCGTGCTGAACCTGATCGGCACCATCGCCGTGCTGCGCTACCTCGTCGGCGACAAGGAGCGGTCATGACCCTGCCCGACATTTTCGACCTGGCGCGGCTTGTCGTCGGCGACGTGCTGATCGGCATCGGCGGCCTTGCCGCGCTCGTCGGCGCGCTCGGCCTCGTCCGCCTGCCCGACTTCTACACAAGGGCCCATGCCTCGGGCGTGACCGATACCGCGGGCGCCATCGGCATTCTTGTCGGCCTCGCCGTGCTGTCGCCCGACATCCTGACCGCGGTCAAGCTGCTCATCGTGCTGATTGTCGCGCTCTTCGCCTCGCCTGCCAGCTGCCATGCGCTGGCCCGGGCGGCCTTCCGGTCGGGGCTGCGCCCCAGCCTGCACGAGGACCGGCCGCCGCCGGCCGTGCCGGGGGAATAGTCCGATGGAAACGCTCCTGATGATCGGCCTGCTGGCCGCGCTCGGCGCCCTTGCCGTCGCCATCGCCTTCATGGACGACCTTCTCGTCGTCACCATGCTGTCGGGCATCTTCAGCTTCACCTGCTGCGCCATCTTCGTGCTGTTCGACGCGCCGGACGTCGCCTTCACCGAAGCCTGCGTCGGCGCCGGCGTCTCGACCGTGCTGACCCTCGCCGCCATCCGCCTGACCGGCCGGCGCGAGAAGCGGGTCGGCCGGCGCGCCTCCGCGGTCGGCCTCCTCGTCTCGACCGTCTGCGGCCTCGCCCTTGTCTATGGCACGCTGGAGCTGCCGCGCTTCGGCGATCCCGCCGCCCCCGCCAATCTCCATGTCGCGCCCCATTACCTGAACGAGAGCGCGGCCGAGATGGGCATTCCCAACGTCATCACCTCGGTCCTCGGTGCCTATCGCGGTTACGACACCATGGGCGAGACGGTGGTGGTCTTCACCGCCGCGCTCGGTGTCCTCCTGCTGCTCGGCGGCTCCCAGTCGCGGCCGCTGCATCGTGGCGATGCCCCGGCGCGGGCGGATCGCGACGTGATCCTGCGCAGCGTGGCGACGCTTTTCGTGCCAATGACCCTGTTCCTCGCGCCCTATGTCCAGTTCCACGGCGCCTATAGCCCCGGTGGCGGCTTCCAGGCGGGCGCGATCCTCGGCGGCGCGCTCATCCTCTATGGCCTCGTCTTCGGCATCGACCGGCTCAACCGGCTGGTGCCTGAGCGGGTGCTGCAGGTGATCGCTGCCCTCGGCGTGCTGACCTATGGCGGCACCGGCCTCGTCACCCTGGCCCTCGGCCGGAATTTTCTCGACTACGACGCCCTTTCCGCCGGGCCGACCGGCCAGCAGATCGGCCTGACCGCGATCGAACTGGGCGTCTTCATGACCGTGACCTGTGTGATGACCCTTCTGTTCCAGCGCTTCGCCAGCCGTCGGAGCGAGCCATGAGCGATCTCGTCGGCCTGTTCCCCTATTGGGCGGTCATCGTGCTGATGATGACCGGTCTCTATATCGTCATCGCCCAGGGCAATCTCGTCAAAAAGCTGATCGGCCTTGGCATCTTCCAGGTCTCGGTCTTCGTGCTTTATATCGCCATCGGCGTCGTCGACGGGGCGACCCCGCCCATCCTCTCGCCCGGCTTCAACAGCTACTCCAACCCGTTGCCCTCGGTGCTGATCCTGACCGCCATCGTGGTCGGCGTCGCCACGCTGGCGGTCGGCCTCGCCCTCGCCGTCCGCATCCGCGAGAGTTTCGGCACCATCGAGGAAGAGGACCTGCTGCCCCTGACCATGCCCGAGCTGCCGCCCGATGGGGAGGCCCGCTCATGATCGCCCAGAACGCCGCCGTCCTTGTCGTCGTGCTGCCGCTGCTCTCGGCACCGCTCGTCGCCCTTATTCGCAATCCCGCCATCGCCGGCGCGGCCGCGCTCGTCATCGCCGCGCTCGACGCCGTGCTGGCGACGCTGCTGCTGTGCCAGACCCTCGACGGCACGGTGATTTCCTACCACCTCGGCAATTGGGCACCGCCCATCGGCATCGAATACCGGATCGACCTGCTGGCCGCGGCCATGGCCTGCCTGTTGTCTTATGCCGCGACGCTGGTTGCCCTGTTCCTGCCGGTGTCGCTGCAGGGCGCGGTGTCGCCGGGCGACCGGCCGCGCCTCTTCGCCGCCTTCCTGCTGTGCCTCGCCGGTCTTGTCGGCATCGTCGTCACCGGCGATATCTTCAATGTCTTCGTCTTCCTCGAAATCTCCTCGCTCTCGACCTATGTGCTGATCGCCATGGGCGCCGGCACGGACCGCCGCGCCCTGACCGCGGCCTTCGACTATCTGATCCTCGGCGCGACCGGGGCGACCTTCTTCGTCATCGGCATCGCCTTCCTCTATGTCGTCACCGGCACGCTGAACATGGCCGATCTCGGCGAGCGGATGGCGACGGCGCCCAAGCGGGCGATTCTCGTCGGCTCGTCCTTCATCTTCGTCGGCGTCGCGCTGAAGGCGGCCATGCTGCCCCTGCACCGCTGGATGCCCAATGCCTATGCCTACGCCCCGGCGGCCATCGGCACCTTCCTCGCCATGACGGCGACCAAGGTCGCCATCTACATGCTGATCCGCATGTCGGATTTCGTGTTCGACACCCCGGGCGAGATCGGCCGGGTGAATTTCGCCGCCCTGCTGCCGCCCATCGGCCTCGCCATGCTGCTCGCGGGTTCGGTCATCGCGGTAACGACCAAGGACCTGCGCCGCCTGCTGGCCTATTCCTCCATCGCCAATCTCGGCCTGATGCTGGTCGCCCTCGGCCTCGGCGGGGTCGCCGGCATCGCCGCCGCCCTGGTCAACCTGTTCAACCACGCCATCATCAAGGGCGGCATGTTCGCGACCACCGCCGCCGTCCTGCACCGCCGCGGCTCCACCCGGATGGAGGCGCTGGCCGGCCTGTCCAAGGACATGCCCGTCGCCTTCGGCCTTCTCGTCCTCGGCGGCCTCGCCCTGATCGGCGTGCCGTTGACCGCCGGCTTCGTCTCCAAACTCGTCGTCATCAAGCTGGCCTTCGATCAGGCGAACTGGCTCGTCGTCGGCGGCGTGCTGCTGACCTCGCTCATCACCGTCGCCTATATCTGGCGCATCGTCGAAGCGGGGATGCTGGCCGTGCCCGAGAAGCCGCGCCCCCGCCGCGACCTGCATCCCGCCTTCATCCTGCCGGCCGGCCTGCTCGGCGCCGCCACCCTCGGCCTTGGCATCTGGAGCGAGCCGATGCTGACCCTCGCCTCGCGGATCGCTGCCCAGATGATCGGGACCGCGCCATGACCACCGCCGACCTGATGCTGACCGCGATCCTGCTGCCGCTGGCGGCGGCGCTGCTCATCGCCCTTGCCGGCCGCTCGCCCAACCTGCGCGAGGCGGTGACGCTGGCGGCGGCGGCGGGCCTTGCCTTCACCGTCTGGCAGCTGATCGCCGGCTTCGATGCCGGCACGGCCCCGACCATCGCCCTCGCCCAGATCCTGCCCGGCTTTACCCTGATGCTGCGGGCGGAGCCGATCGGTCTCGTCTTCGCCGGGGTCGCCGCCGGACTGTGGGGGCTCAACTCGCTCTATTCCATCGGCTACATGCGGGCCGAGCACGCGCCGCGCCAGACCCGATTCTATGCCTGTTTCGCCCTCGCGCTGTCCGCCGCGATGGCCATCGCCATGGCGGGTAACCTCGCGACGCTCTTTGTCGCCTATGAAGCCCTGACCCTCGTCACCTATCCGCTGGTCGTGCACTGGCAGACCGAAGGCGCCATCGCGGGCGCGCGGCGTTACCTCGCCTATCTGCTGGCAACCTCGCTCGTGCCCTTCCTCGGCGCCATCCTGTGGACCTGGAGCGCGGCCGGCACCCTCGATTTCACCGCGGGCGGCATTCTCGACGGCAAGCTGGGCGACGGCGCGCTGACCGTGCTCCTCCTCCTCTTCGCCTATGGCGTCGGCAAGGCGGCGCTGATGCCGCTGCACGGCTGGCTGCCTGCCGCCATGGTGGCGCCGACCCCGGTCTCTGCCCTCTTGCACGCCGTCGCCGTGGTGAAGGCGGGCGTCTTCACCCTGCTCAAGATCGCCGTCTATATCTTCGGCATTGACGTGATCGGACGGGGCGTCGGCGATGTGCTGATCGTCATCGCCGCCGCCAGCGTCATCGCTGCCAGCGTCATCGCCATGACAAGGGACGACCTGAAGGCGCGGCTCGCCTATTCGACCGTGGCCCAGCTCGCCATGGTCACGCTCGCGGTCGCCATCGGCTCCCCCCTCGCCATCGCGGCCGGCATCCTGCAGCTTGTGATGCACGCCTTTGGCAAGATCACGCTGTTCTTCGGCGCGGGCGCGATCCAGGTCGCGACCCACAAGAAGAAACTGTCGGAAATCGCCGGCATCGGCGCGAAATTGCCGCTGCTCATGGCCTCCTTCCTCGTCGGCGCGCTGTCGGTCGCCGGCCTGCCGCCCCTTGGCGGCATGTGGCCGAAATTCCTGCTCCTCGAGGCGGCGTCGGCGCGCGATCTCTATCTGCTGATCGGCTGCCTCGGTCTCTCGACCCTGCTGACCCTCGGCTATCTGGCGCCGATCTTCATCACCGCCGTGTTCGGCAAGCCGGGCGCGGAAGACCCCCACGCCCTGCCTCACGACGATCACGGCCATGGCAGCGGACATCTGCCCCTGCTTGCCCTGATCCCGCCCGTCGTGACGGCGCTCGGCTGCCTCGTCCTCTTCGTCGCGGCGCCCGCGATCCTGCGCTTCGTCGCGCCGGCCATCGGCCTTGGAGTGCTGCCATGACCGAAGCCCTCGCCCTCGATCTGGCGCTGCTGCCGCCGGGCTGGCCGCTCGTGCTGGCGGGCCTTCTCGCCGGCTTGCTGCCCATCCCGATTGCCGCGCGCAATGTCGGCTTCCTCGGCCTGCTGGCCAGCCTGTGGCTGATGTTCATGGCGGGCGGCGCGCCGGTCCTTGAGCCGCTCGATGCCGCGCTCGCCATCGCCTTCCATCTCGTCGCCGGGGCCGGCCTGATGTTCGCCGCCGCGCATGAGGACCGGATCGCCATCGCTGCCGGCCTCGTCGCCACCGGCGCCGCCTGCGCCGCCCTCGCCAGCCGGAGCCTCGCCGGGCTGATGATCTGGACCGAGGTGATCGCCATCGCCTCTGCTCTCATCGTCATGGCCGGCGGCACCCAGGCCGCCATTCGCGCCGGTCTCGCCTATCTGCTGCTGCAAGTCCTGGCCGGCGTGCTGCTGCTGGTCGGCATCGCCCTTGGCAGCGACGGTACCGTGACCGCCGGGGCCTTCGTCCTCCTCGCCCTCTTGATCAAGGCGGCGGCGCCGCCGGTGCACGGCTGGCTGATCCACGCCTATGCCGCGGCCAGCCCGACCGGTTCGATCTTTCTTTCCGCCTTCGCGACCAAGGTCGCCGTGATCGCCCTCGCCCGCCTGTTCCCGGGCGAGCCGGCGCTGATCTGGCTCGGCCTTGCCATGGCCGTGCTGGCGGTGATCCCGACCCTGTTCGAATCCGACTGGCGCCGCCTGCTGACCTGGGCCGTGGTCAGCCAGCTGGGCGTGATGATCGCCGGCATCGGCCTCGGCACGGCAGAGGCGCTGGACGGTGTCCGCCTGCTCGCCATCGGCCATGTCGTCTACGCCACCCTCCTGTTCGTCGTCGCCGGGGCGCTGGAAATGCGCGGCGGCAAGGCCCCGGCCGGGTTGCGGCCCTTCGCCCTGCTGGCCGCCCTGACCATCGGCCTGCCCGGCCTTGCCGGCTACCTCGGCAAGGCAGTGATCGGCGAGGCGCTGATCGACGCCGGCCTCGGCTGGGCCGATATCGTCATTGTCGTCGTCGGCGCCGTGGTCTTCGCCACCGCTGGCCTGCGCCCGCTGGTCGAGAAATTCGGCACACCCGGCGGTGAGCGCCTGAGCCTGCGCGAAGGCGCGGCCGCGCTGCTCCTCGTCCTCGCCGGCCTTGCCCTCGGCAGTTTCGGCGGCGCCCTCAGCCCGCAGGCCGAAGCCGCCTTCCATGCAACGCCGCTGATCGTGCAGGGTATCGCCCTCGCCGCCGCCGCCCTCGTCATGCTGACACCGGTGCGGCGCCTGCTGCGCCAGCGGCCGGGCGCCCTCGGCGCGCTCGCCGTGCCCATGCCGTCCTGGGTGATCGGGGCGGTTCAGGGCTTTGGCCGCGTCGGCGCGGCGCTCGACGCCATCGGCGGGGCTGCTGCCGGCTTGATCGGCGGCGGCGGCCGGCTGGTCGGCCATGCGGCGGTCGGACTTGCCCGCTATGTCTCGATCGGTGGGGTCGGCGATGGGGTCTTGTGGACGCTGACGGTTCTGACCATCGTGCTGATCGTTTCCTTCGGCTAGGATCCGGTCATGATGACACTCGCCGCCCTGCTCTCCAGCCTCGCCTTCGGGGGCATGGCGTTTTTCTCGTTCATGCTCGCCCCGCTCGTCTTCGGCAAGCTGGGCAAGGCGGAAGGCGCCCGCTTCATGCGCGACGCCTTCGCTGTCTATTTCCCGGCGATGATCGGCCTGACCGGCTTCGGCGCCCTGCTGGCGCCGCCGTTCTGGATGGGCGCCCTGCTCGGCCTCGTCGCCATCGGCTTCGTGCTCGCCCATCTGCTGCTGCGGCCCGAGATTATCCGCCTGTCCGATGCGCGCGATGCCGGCGACGCCAAAGCCGCCGCCAGCTTCAGCCGGCTGCACGGCCTCAGCCAGGGCCTGAACCTCGCGCAGTTCATCACCCTCGGCTTCGTCGTCGCGGGCATGATCGGGCCTTAAGCGCCGAACAGGCCGCGCAGGTAATCGTTCAGGAACAGGCCGCCGGGATCGAGCCGGCGGCGCACCGCCTGAAACGCCTCCCATGCCGGGTAAAGCGCCGACAATTCCGCCGCCTTCAGCGTATGCAGCTTGCCCCAATGGGGCCTTCCGCCGTGGTTGCGGAAGATCGCCTCCATTGCCGCGAAATAGGGTTTGAAATCCTCCCCCGCCAGGCGGTGCACGGCGATGGTCGCGCTGGCCCGGCCGAAGAAGGGACTGAGCCAGATGTCGTCGGCGGCGACGAAGCGGAATTCGACCGGGAAATAGACCTTCTCGCCCGTGCGGCGGAACCAGTCCCTGATCTCGGCGATGCAGGACAGGCCCTCGTCCGCCGGCACGGCATATTCCATCTCGTTGAAGCGGACCGAACGCTGCGAGGGAAAGGCGCGATGCGCCTCGTCGACGAAGCCGGCGCCACCGCCCGCCGCCGCCGACAAACGGGCCAGCGGCCCCGCCAGCGCCGGCACGCGCCGCGACAATTGCCCGAAACCCCAGAGCGCGCCGTTCTCCAGCGCGGCTTCCTTGGCGATCCGCAGTGCGCGCCAGCGCCCCGGCGGCTCGTCCGTCGGGTCCAGGGTCTTGACCACGGCGCTGTCGCTCAGCGGAAACCAGAAGAATTCCGCATGGACATGGGCCGCCGCCTCCTTGCGGAAACCCGCGATGACCTCGTCGAGGGGGGCGACACGCCGTCCCTCACGCAGGTTATAGGCGGGCAGGCAGTCGATCACCGCTTCCGAGATGATGCCGATGCCGCCGAGGGCGGCGCGCGCCGCGTTGAAGACATCGGGGTCGCGCTCCCCGTCGCACTCGATGACCTCGCCCTTTGCCGTGACGAGGCGAAGCCCGGCGACCTGCGCCGACAGGCAGCCCCGGCCAAGGCCGGTGCCATGGGTCGCCGTGCCGATGGCCCCGGCGATGGCCTGGGCGTCGATATCGCCCTGATTGGCGAGGTTCAGCCCCTTGGCCCGAAGCTGGGGTCCAAGGGCGCGGATCGTGGTGCCGGCCTTTACCCGCGCCTGCGTCCCTTCGACCGAGACGAGACCGGCATGGCCGGCGAGGCTGATCTGGGCGCCGTCGGTGACACAGAGCGGGGTGAAGGAATGGCCGCTGCCGACGACGCGAAGGCCAAGGCCGCGTGCCCCCGCCTCGCGCACGGCGGCGACAATGCCGCTCTCCTCCACCGGTGCGAAGGAAAGCGCGGGGGCCGCCTGCTGCAGCCCCGACCAGTTGCGCCACAGGCCGGCCACGGCGTCAGGCCTTCGGCCTGGTGAGCCGGGTGGAGAGCAGGAAGGCGAAGCCCGCCGCCTGCAACCCGGGGCCAAGGAGACCGATCACCGGCGCCTGGGCGGCCAGCGGCACGAAGGCGGCGAGCAGCGGCCCGGCGTCCGCCCCGGTCAGGATGCCCGGCACGATGCCATAGAGCAGCACGAGGTAAACGAGCGCGGCGAGATGCCCGCGCCGCGACCCCGAGAGGACAACATAATAGACGAGCGCCGCATCGCGCAGCAGGAACAGGACGAGCGAGGCTGCCTGCACCAGGATGAGGCCCGGCTCCGGCTTGCCCAGCGACAGCAGCACCGCCGAGATCGCGAGGATCGGCAGGCCGGCGACGAAGACCGGCATATCGCCAAGGGCGCGGCCGAAATCGCGCCGCCCCAGCCGCTCGAGCAGTCGGCGCAGGCGGACGATGCTCTTCGGCTCCAGCAGCATGGCGAACCAGCTGGCCGTGACCACGGTCATGAAGCCGCCCGCCTGCCACAGGAAGGCCTCGTCCTCGCTGAGGCTGGCGATGGGCGAGAACAGACCGAAATACTGCCCCGACAAGCCATCGAAATAGACGAGGAGGAAGACAAGGAAGGCGCACCAGAAGAGGGGCCAGCTGCGATACTGCAATTCCGCCCGCATCAGGCGCCAGCACCCGATCCAGGCCCAGACTGTGAACACCGCCGTCGACATGAGGGCAAATTCAAAGGCATCGAAGGTCAGACCGTACCAGGTCACCGTCACGTCGAAGAAATGATCGAAGGGCGCGAGCTGGACCGAGACCGCGATACCGACGATCTGCGCGAAGGTGACATGGAAACGCTGCACGCCCGAGCGCAGCCGCAGTTGCACGAGGCCGAACCACAGCGCCACGCTCTGCGCGAACAAACCGGTGACGACGAGGCTGATGGGCACCAGCGGCTCACCCGCGATGCCCCCGCTGCCGAGAAGGGCGAGGAGGCAGATCGCCCCGCCGTACCAGGCATAGGCGGGACCGCCCGCCAGCTTGCCGATGGTCATGCGCAAGGGGCCGAGACCCGAGAGACGCTGGCCATCCCAGGTCCGGCCCTGAACCTCGGAAATCACGGCATCGCAGGCGAGCCGCGTGCCCCAGAGCACCAGCAGCGCCCAGCCCGAGACGGCGGCGGCGATGGCCATGCCCTCGTCCTTGCCCCAGGTCCAGGCGAGCAGCAGAACCATGAACAGCACCGCCGGCATGGCGATCAGCCGCGCCGGGCTGAATTCGAGCCACAGGTTGCGGCGGAGTTCCGGATTGAAGATCAGGCTCATCATCGCGACGCCTTCAGTTTCTCGATATAGCGGTCCTGCAGGCTCTCGTGATCCTCGCCGAAGGCGGCGACCGGCAGGCCACCGCCGACGAGCCGGGCGAGCAATGCCGCCTGCGCCTCGAGGTCTTCGGCGAAATCGAACTGGGCGACCAGTCCATCCGGCGTGACGGCGAGACCCGCCACGTCGCCAAGGGCGCGGGCGAGGCCATCGGCCGGGCGCGACAGTACGAGACGCAGGCGGCGGCTGCGCCGATAGGCCCGCGCGCCGCCGATGGGCGCGTGATCGACGATGCGGCCCTTGTCGACGATCAGCATGTGACTGGAATAGTCCTGCAACTCGACGAGAATGTGGGACGAGACGACGATCGTCATCCCTTCCGCCTGCAGGCTGCGGATCAGGTCGGCGAGACCCGCCCGCGCCTCCGGGTCGAGGCCCGAGGCCGGCTCGTCCATCAGCAGGATGCGCGGTCGGTGGATGATCACCTGCGCGATGGCAAGGCGCTGGCGCAGACCGCGCGACAGGCTGCCCGCCCGCTCCTCCAGCCGGTCGGAAAGGCCAAGGCGCGTCGCGGCGTCGAGCACGGCGGCATCGGTGTCGCCGGACAGCCCATGCGCCCCCGCCCAATAGGTCAGGCAGCGGCGGACCGACAGATCGTCATACAGGCCGAAGAATTCGTCGAGGAAGCCGAGCAGGCGACGGGCACGCAGCGGCTCCTCTCCGGTGTCGATGCCATCGAGGCGGATGCGCCCGGCATAGGGCAACTCCAGCGTCGCGAGGCAGCGCAGCAAGGTCGTCTTGCCGGCGCCGTTCGGCCCGACCAGCGCCGTGACCGTGCCCGGTTCGATGGTGAAACTGACATCCGACAAGGCCCGCTTGGCCGGATAATCGAAACAAAGCCCCTCGACGTCGATCACGCTGCGTTATCCCCCCGCGGCTGTTTCTCGCCGCGGGATTGTGGTGCGCGCCGCCCGGCAGCGCAACTGTCGTGCGAAGGCCGCGCTTCGTGTTATTTGTCGTCCGACAAATGGGGGAGAGAGACGAGATGACCGGGCGAATCCTGCTCTATGGCGCCACCGGCTATACCGGGCGCCTGATCGCCGAGGCCGCCGCGAAGCGCGGTATCGACCTGCTGGCGGCGGGCCGCGACGCCGCCGGGGTCGCCGCCGTCGCCGGGCCGCTGGGCCTGCCCCATGCCGCCGCCTCGCTCCACGATGCCGCCGCCCTCGACCGGCTGCTCGACGGGATCGCCGTCGTCCTTCACGTCGCCGGACCGTTTTCGGCGACCAGCCGGCCCATGGTCGAAGCCTGCCTGCGGAAGCGTGTGCATTACCTCGACATCACCGGCGAAATCGCCGTGTTCGAGGCCTGCGCCGCCCTGTCGGAACAGGCAAAGGCGGCCGGCGTCATGCTGATGCCCGGCGTCGGCTTCGATGTCGTCCCGTCCGACTGCCTCGCCGCCCATATGCGCAACCGCCTGCCCGACGCCCGCAGCCTCCGCCTCGCCATGAGCGGCCTGGCCAACATGTCGCGCGGCACGGCCAAGACTTCGATCGAGCAGATATCCAAGGGCACCATGGTCCGGCGCGGCGGCAGGCTGACGGAAATCGACGGCGTGCCCCGGGCCGATATCGACTTCGGCAAGGGACCGAGGCCTTCCATCGGCATTTCATGGGGCGATGTCGCCACCGCCTTTCACACCACGGGCATTCCCGATATCGAGGTCTTCTTCGAATCGACGCCCGAACTCTCGCGGATGCTGGGTCTGCCCAAGGCCGTGCGGAAGCTGCTGGGCACGGCACCAGCGCAATATCTGTTGAAACGCGCGGTGAACCTGATGCCGCCGGGCCCGGACGAGACCGTGCGCAAGACCGCCAGCGCCGTCCTGCTGGGCGAGGCGGTCAATCCCGCCGGCACCCGCCTGCGCAGCCGCCTGACCGTGATCGAGCCCTATGCCCTCACGATCGAGACCGCCCTCCTGATCGCCGGCAAGGTCGCGGGCGGCGATGTCCGCCCGGGTTACGCGACGCCGGGCATGGCCTATGGCGCCGATCTCATCCTCGAAATCGCGGGCTGCACGCGGGAAGACCTGAACAGCTAGAAACACCAGCCTTCCCGGAGTCCCGGCCCCCTGCCGGGGCGCCGACAGAAGACAATCGCCATCCCGGTGGAGGCCGCCGATGCGCCGAAGGGAATCGGGCGGCTGCGTCCTCTGATCTCCGAGGTCATGCGCTGGCGGCGATCCAGAGGTGGGCGCACGGCGCCTTTGCCTGCTGTCGGCGTTGAAGGGGGCGAAGACCCCGACCTCACGCCATGGAACGATGCGGACCGGAAGCACAGGGTCGGACAAGGACGCGGATTGAACTTTAGTTGCATTGCAGGAAATGCATTGTGCACCGCGACAAAATGACTGTTGTCGCGGGGCCGCCCCACCCCACCTAATGGGGCTGTAGAGTTTGTTCGGGTGATGCCATGTCCATGTTGCGTCTCTTTGCCAATCGCGCCGACGACGCTTTGTTCGGCAATTTCCTGGCCCGCACGGCCTGGGCCCTGGTCGGCCTCGTGCTCGGTCTGTGGCAGGGCCCGCTGGGCCTGATCGGCCTGACCGTCGGCCTCGTCCTGCTCAGCAGCCTGCTCGGTCTCGTCGGCAGCCTGCCGGCCTCGCCGCGTGTCGCCCGGGGCCATCATGCCCCCATGGGTCTCGCCCGGCCGCACGGCGCCTGAGACTTTTCAGGCTTTGGCCGCCGTCCGGTGACGGCGGCCTGTCGCCTCAGCGCAGCAATTCGCCGGCGATGATCAGCTTGCGCACTTCCGAGGTGCCGGCACCGATTTCCAGCAGTTTCGAGGCGCGATAGAGGCGGTTCACCTCGGACTCGCGCATGTAGCCGGCGCCGCCGAAAATCTGCACCGCGTCCGAGACCACGCGGGTGCAGCCTTCCGCCGCATAAAGAATGCAGGCGGCGGTCAGCTTGTGGATGTCGCCCCGGCCACCCGCGCCTTCCTCCAGATCATTGGCTTCCGCCAGCGTCCGGTAGCAGAAGGTCTTCATCGTCTCGATCGTCGTCCACATCTCGGCCAGCTTGGCCTGGATCATCTGGAACTGGCTGATCGGCTTGCCGAACTGCTGGCGCGTCTTGGCATAATCGAGGGCGAGGTCGAAGGCCCGCTCCGCCATGCCGAGGTTGATCATGGCGACGATGGCCCGTTCCAGATCGAGGCCGGACATGACGACGGCGACGCCCCGGTTCTCGACCCCGACCAGATTTTCCGCCGGCACGCGGCAATCCTCGAACACGAGTTCTGCGGTGGTCGAGCCGCGGAAGCCCATCTTGTCCAGCTTCTGCGCGACCTTGAAGCCGGGGAAATCCTTCTCGATCACGAAGGCGGAAATGCCCTTGGCGCCCGCCGCCTTGTCGGTCTTGGCATAGACCAGCAGATAGTCGGCGACCGGCCCGTTGGTGATATAGAGCTTGCTGCCGTTGAGGATGTAGTGATCACCCTCGCGCCGCGCCGTCGTCGCCATCGAGCCGAGGGCGTCGGAGCCGGCGCCCGGCTCGGTCAGGCCCAGCGCCCCGATCTTGCTGCCGTCGATCAGGCCCGGCAGGTAACGCTGGCGGATCGACTCGCTGCCGTTGCGCGCGATGTTGTTCAGGCACAGGTTCTCATGCGCGACATAGGACAGCGCGATGGCGTGGTTCCAGCGCGCCAGCCCCTGCGCGATCAGGCCCGAGGTGAAGAAATCGCTGCCCGCGCCGCCCAGCTCCGGCTCGGCGGTGACGCCGAGGAAGCCCATGCGGCCCAGCGCCGGCATCGCCTGCGGCGGCCACCATTCCTCATTGTCCATCCGGGGTGCGAGGTCGAACAGCTCGCCCCGGGCGAATTTATCGGCCTGATCGAGGATTTCCTGCTGGTCCGGGGTCAGGCGGTATCCGTTCAGGCTGCTGCTGTTCACGCGCAGGTCTTCGGCGGCGGCGCTCGCGCTCATCTCTCTCTCCTCCCGTCCCGGGGCGACGGCTTCGCCGCATGTCCCCGGTTGACATGTCTAAAATGAAGCATATTCAATATGGCGACGGAAACAAGGGGGGACATGCAGGCCATGCCCGTGATCAGCGCCGAGAGAATGCAGGGACGGATCGACGCCATCGTCGAGGCCGCGTCGGCGACCTTTTCCGCCAAGGGCTTCGAGGCCGCCTCCATCGCCGAGATCGCCCGCGCCGCCGAGGTTTCGGACGGGCTGATCTACCGCTATTTCTCGAACAAGCGCGATCTCCTGCTGCGCGTGCTGCAAGTCTTTTACGAACGGGTGGTCGCCGACCTTGAGACCGAATCGGCCAGGGGCGCGAATTTCCGCGAGCGCCTGCACCACCTGATCCGCCGCCACCTGACCAATTTCGTCGCCGACCGCGAATTGTGCCGCCTGTTCCTGTCGGAAGTGCGCGTCGCCGGCGATTACAAGGGCTCGGACATCCAGGCCCTGAACCGGCGCTATGCCAATGTCCTGAAAGCCCTGATCGAGGACGGTATCGCCAGGGGCGAGGTCCGGCCCGACGTCTCCCCGCGCCTCGTTCGCGACGTCATCTTCGGCGCGGTCGAGCATATCAGCTGGCCCTATGTCACCGGCGACGGAACGCTGGATGTCGCGGCGACGGCCGACACGGTGACCGCCCTCATCTGCGGCGGCATCTGCCTGCCGGCCAACACCTGACAAGAAAAAGAAAGTCCGAGGAGATGACCCAGTCCTTCCCCTTCGATACCGTCCTCGTCGCCAACCGGGGCGAGATCGCGCTGCGCATCCTGCGCACCCTGCGCCGGCTGGGCCTTAAGGGCGCCATCGTCCATCACGCCGCCGACAAGGGCGCGCCGGCCATCGCCGCCGCCGATATCGCCATCGAGATCAAGGGTGTAACGCCGGTCGCCGCCTTCCTCGACGGCGCGCAGATCATCGCCGCGGCCAAGGCGGCCGGGGCCGGCGCGATCCATCCCGGCTACGGCTTCCTGTCGGAAAACGCCGGCTTCGCCAGGGCGGTCGCCGCCGCCGGCATCGCCTTCGTCGGCCCCCTGCCCGAGGCCATCGAACTGATGGGCGACAAGGTGCGCGCCCGCAAGTTCGTCGCCGACCGGGGCTTTCCCGTCGCCCCCTCGGCGATCGAGGACGACGATCCGGCGAGTTTCGCCGAACGGGCCCGCGCCGTCGGCACGCCCCTGCTGATCAAGCCGTCGGCCGGCGGTGGCGGCAAGGGGATGCGCATCGTGCGTGACCTCGCCCTTCTCGACGAGGAGATCGAGCGCGCCCGTTCGGAAGGCCTGCGCTATTTCGGCGACGGCCGGCTCTATGTCGAGCGGTTCGTCGAGAACCCGCGCCACATCGAGGTGCAGGTGATGGGCGATGCCCATGGCAACGTCATCCACCTGTGGGAACGCGAATGTTCCGTTCAGCGCCGCTTCCAGAAGGTGGTGGAGGAGACGCCGTCGCCCGCCCTGACGCCTGCGCAGCGCCGCGACATCTGCGAGACCGCGGCCGGCATCGCCCGCGCCGCGAACTACCGCAACGCCGGCACGGTCGAATTCATCTATGGCAACGGCGAGTTCTTCTTCCTCGAGATGAACACCCGCCTGCAGGTCGAACATCCGGTGACCGAGGAGATTACCGGCCTCGATCTCGTCGAGGTGCAACTGCGCGTCGCCGCCGGGGAAGCCCTGCCGCTGGCGCAGGGTGCCGTGCCGTCCAGCGGCCATGCCATTGAACTCCGCATCTATGCCGAAAGCCCGTCGCGCGGTTTCGTGCCGACGACCGGCCGCCTGCTCGCCCTCGATTGGCCATCGGGTCCGGGCGTCCGGGTCGATGCCGGTATTGCAGCGGGTCAGGCGGTCACCACCGCCTTCGACCCCATGCTGGCCAAGCTGATCGTCCATGGCGCGACGCGGGGCGAGGCCATCGCCCGCGCCCGCAAGGCGCTGGCCGAGACCGTCGTGCTGGGCTGCGAGACCAATATCGCCTTCCTCGACCGGCTGCTGGCCGATGCGGTCTTCGCCGCGGGCGAGGTGCACACCGGCACGCTCGACGCCCGGCCCGATCTCGCCGCCGAGCCACCGCTGACCGAGGATCTGCGTCGCCGCCTGCTGGCCGCAGCCGCCCTGTCCATCCGCCCGGTGCGCGACGCCGCCGACCGCATCCCCGCCCTGCACGCCGCCATCGGCGGCTGGCGCAACTAGAACGACGCAGGAAACGCCCATGCGCCATCTCTTTCTGATCGACGAGGCCGAGCATGAAGCCGGCCTCGCCCCGGCCGGCGACGGCCTTTACCACCTGCTCGTCGGCGGCGAGACGCTGGCGGTCGCCCTCGACGGCCCGCGTCTCGTGACCGGTGGCCGGCGCGACGCGGTCCATGTCGCGGTGGAGGGCAATGTCGCCCATATCCATCTGGACGGCCGCGCCTTCCGCGTCGAATTCCGCGAAGCCATGGCCCGCTTCGCCAAGGGGGGCGCCGAAGGCGGCGCCGACACGCTGACCGCGCCCATGCCGGGCTCGGTCGTCGCGGTCAATGTCGAGGCGGGGACCAGTGTCACCGCCGGCCAGATCATGATGGTGATCGAATCCATGAAGCTGGAAACGGCGATCAAGGCGCCGCGCGACGGCGTCGTCGCGACGGCCCATGTCGCCGCCGGCAAGACCTTCAACAAGGGCGCCGCCCTGATCACCCTCGCCCCCCTCGAGGAAGCCTGAGCCATGCGCCTCATCCACAGCCAGATCGACACGACCTCGGCCGAGTTCCAGGCCAATGCGATCCACAACCGCAATCTTGCCGAAACCTTGCGCGAGAGACACCGCAAGACCCGTTTCGAGCGGCCGCAGCGTGACCTCGACCGTCTCGCCCGCCAGCACAAGCTGTCGGTGCGCGAGCGGATCGAGGCCTTGCTCGATCCCGGCACCCCCTTCTTCGAACTCTCCACCCTCGCCGCCAATCAGGCTTACGGCGGCGAGGTGCCGGGCGCGGCCATCGTCACCGGCATCGGCATCGTCGCCGGTCAGGAAGTGGTGATCCATGCCGACGATCCGAGCGTGAAGGGCGGCTCCTGGTATCCTCTGTCGGTCAAGAAGATCGTCCGCGCCCTCGACATCGCGATCGAGAACCGCCTGCCCGTGGTCCATCTGTGCGATTCAGCGGGTGGCTTCCTGCCGCTGCAGGCCGATCTCTTCGCCGACAAATATCTGGCCGGCCGCATCTTCCGCAATCAGGCCACCCTGTCGAAACTGGGCATCCCGCAGGTCGCCATCGTGCTCGGCCATTGCACCGCGGGCGGCGCCTATATCCCCGCCCTGTCGGAATATAATGTGATCGTGCGCGGCACGGGCGCCATCTTCCTGGGCGGCCCGCCTTTGGTGAAGGCGGCGACCGGCGAGGTCGTCACCGTCGATGAACTCGGCGGTTGCGACACCCACACCCAGATTTCCGGCACCGCCGACTATCCGGCCGATACCGAGATGCACGCCATCGCCATCGCCCGCGACATCGTCGGCACCTGGAAACGGGTGGAGAAGCTGAAGATCGAGCGGATCGCGCCCGAGGCACCGCTCTACGATCCGGCCGAGCTTTACGGCATCATCCCGCGCGACATCAAGGTGCAGTTCGACATGCGGGAAGTGATCGCCCGCCTCGTCGACGGCAGCCGCTTCCACGAGTATCAGCCGGCCTATGGCACCACCCTCGTCTGCGGTTTCGCCCATCTCTGGGGGATGCGGGTCGGCATCATCGGCAACAATGGCGTTCTCTTCAACGACAGCTCGCTGAAGGGTGCCCATTTCATGCAGCTGTGCGACCAGAACCGCACCCCGATCCTGTTCCTGCAAAACATCACGGGTTACATGGTCGGCCGCGAGTACGAGCACCGGGGCATCACCAAGGACGGCGCCAAGATGATCATGGCGGTCTCCGGCCTCGAGGTGCCGAAGATCACGGTGATCGTCAACGGCTCCTTCGGCGCGGGCAATTACGGCATGTCGGGCCGGGCCTTCGACCCCCGCTTCCTCTTCATGTGGCCGCAGAGCCAGATTTCGGTCATGGGCGCCGACCAGGCGGCCAATGTGCTGACCGAACTCAAGGTGAAGCAGGCAACAAGGGGCGGCGGCGAGCTGTCAGCCGAGGCGATCGCGGCGATCCGCGAGCCGATCCTCGACGACTACCGCCGCCAGTCCAGCGCGCTCTATTCCACCTCGGAAATGTGGGACGACGGCATCCTCGATCCGGTGGACACCCGCAACGCCCTCGGCGTCACCCTCAGCGCCACCCTGAACCGCCCGATCGACCGCCCGCATTTCGGCGTCTTCCGGATGTGACGGAAAGGCGGCCCGCCTCGCAAGGGGGCGGGCCGCCAGCCCGGCGCCTTGGCATCAGCAGGCCCGGCCTGCGCCGGCGCATCAGCCCTTTTTCAGCGGGTATCCGGGCATCAGTTCGTATGGGTGCTTCCAGCCGGGCAGCGCCTTGATGCGCTCGGCCCAGGCGTGGATCGGCGGGAAATCCTTCGCCCAGTCGATCGGATATTCATTTTCGTAGAAGACATAGCCGCAGAGCGAGAGATCGGCGATGGTCGGCCGGTCGCCAACGACGAAAGCGCGGCCTTCGAGATGCTGGGCGAGGGTCTTGACCCCGGCCCTGGCGCGGCCTTTCAGGAACTCCAGCACTTCGGGCGCCATGGCTTTCGGCGCGAAATTGAGCAGGAAGCGCCAGGTCGCGATATTGGCCGTGAACTTGTGATTGTCGAACAGGATCCAGCGCAGGATCTCGCGCCGTTCCGTCTCGTCCCGCCAGCCGAACTGGCCGAATTGCTCCACGAGATAATCGAGCATCACGCCCGACTGGGTCAGCCGCACCGGGCCGTGCTCCAGCACCGGCACCTCGCCCATTTCGTTGATGGCGAGGAATTCCGGCGTCCGCCCCTCGCCGTTGAAGAAATCGACGAAGCGCGGCGCCCAGTCGGCGCCGACCAGATTGAGATAGAGCGCGGGCTTGTAGGCATTGCCCGACTGGGCGAAGCAATAGAGCGTGTATTCGGCCATCTGGTGTCCTTCCCCGTTCAACTGCTGCCCTTGCGGGCGAATATCCGTTTGCGCCGGAACGGCGACGGCATGGCGAGATCGAGCCAGCGCATCATGGCCCGCCAGCCCGCCTCCGCCCCGCCGACGAGGCGCAGGCGCCGCCGCTCGGTCTTGCCGACCTTGCGGCCCCGCCCGGCCGGCCGCACCACCGCGATGAAGGCGCGACCCGGCGCTTGCGGCGCGGACAGCCGGGCGAGCAGCGCGCCATGGACCAGCGGCCGCTCGAGATAGGCCCGCGCCACCGCGGGCGAGACATGACGGGCGAGCAGCCGGGCGAACCAGCCCCGGCTGGGCCCGCCATCCAGTGTCGTCACGTCCGGCCGGGTCGAGAGGACGAGGATATGGCTCGCCCCATCCGCCTCCGCGATGTCGATGGGCAGGGGCGCGGTCAGGGCGCCATCGACCAGCAGGCGCCCGTCCGGCCCCGGCACCGGCCGTCCACCGACGAGGGGCAGCCTCGTCGTCGCCTTCAGCGCCGCCATGACGGCACCGACATCGGCGAAATCGCGCAAGGCCACCGGCCGCCCGCTTTCGACATCGGTCGCCATCATGGTCAGGGGAATGGGCGCGTGCAGGAAACGCGCGACGTCCAGCGGGCGCAGATCGGTCAGCACATGGTCGATCAGGTAATCCGTGTTCAGCACCGGCCGGCGGATGAGCGCCCGGCCAAGCCGGATGAAGCGCGGATTGTTGATATCCTCGAAGAAGATGCGCGTGCCCTGCACCGCCTGCCCGGCCAGCAGCCAGGCCCCGGCGCAAGCCCCGGCCGAGGTGCCATAGACCGCGTCGAAGACATCGACAAAACCGAGATGTTCGATGGCCGAGACCATGCCCCCGGCGATGACGCCGCGCATCCCGCCGCCTTCGATGACGAGGGCGAGGCGATGGGGGTCGCGCCGCGCCCCGGGACGGGAGCCGTCACGCCGCCGCGCGGCGATCAGCGCCGCCACCGCATCCTGCGTCTGCCCCTGTGCGGTCATCGCCCTCCCCGTCCGACGGTGCCGTGAATGCTAGGAAGCGGCCCCCGGCCGGTCAACGCGGGGCGGGCGCAGGTCCGCCATGCGACAGCACGCGGCTCACCGCCGCCTGCCAGCCCTGCCAGCGCGCGGCCCGCTCGTCCGCGCTCATGCGCGGCTCGAAGCGCCGCTCCAGCCGCCACGCCGCCGATATCTCGGCGGGTTCGGCGAACAGCCCGCAGCCGAGCCCGGCCAGGAAGGCGGCTCCCAGCGCCGTCGTCTCGGTCACCTTCGGCCGCTCGACCGGAATGCCCAGCATGTCGGCGAGAAACTGCATGGCCCAGTCGTTCACCACCATGCCGCCGTCGACCCGCAGCGAGGCGGGGCGCGGCCGGCCCTCGGCCGCGAGGTCGTTGCCGATCGCCTCCATCAGGTCGCGGGTCTGGAAGGCGACGGATTCGAGGGTGGCGCGCACGATCTCGGCGATGCCGGTATCGCGGGTGAGGCCAAGGATGGCCCCCCGCGCCTCCGGGTCCCAATGGGGCGCGCCGAGGCCGGTGAAGGCCGGCACCATATGGACCTGCGCCTGCGGCCGGGCGGCCCGCGCCAAGGCCTCGGTCTCGGCCGCGCCCTTGAACAGATGCAGCCCGTCGCGCAGCCATTGCACCGCCGCCCCGGCGACGAAGATCGAGCCTTCGAGGGCATAGGTCCGCCGCCCGCCGAGATCGAGCGCGACGGTCGAGAGCAGACGATGCCGGGAGGCGATGGCCTTATCCCCCGTGTTGACGAGGACGAAGCAGCCCGTGCCATAGGTCGCCTTGATCGCGCCGGGCGCAAGACAGGCCTGCCCCACCCCGGCCGCCTGCTGGTCGCCCGCGATGCCGCGCACGGGAATAGCGGCGCCGAACAGATCGGGCAGGGTCGCGCCGAAATCCCCGGCGGAAGGACGGACTTCCGGCAGGAGACTGGCCGGCACGTCGAGCAGGGCGAGCAAATCCTCGTCCCAGACACCGCGATGGATATCGAACAGCAGGGTACGGGCGGCATTGGTCGCGTCGGTCGCATGGACCGCGCCGCCCGTGAGCCGCCACAGAAGGAAACTGTCGACGGTGCCGAAGGCGAGTTCGCCCTGCGCCGCCAGCAACCGGGCTTCCGGCACATGCTGCAGCACCCAGGCGAGCTTGGTGCCCGAGAAATAGGGATCGACGACCAGGCCAGTGCGGGCGGCGACCAGGGTCTCCGCCCCGTCGGCGCGGAGCCGGGCGCAGGTCTCGGCGGTGCGGCGGTCCTGCCAGACGATGGCGTGATGCAGCAGGCGGCCGGTCCTGCGCTCCCACACCAGCGTCGTCTCGCGCTGGTTGGTGATGCCGATGGCGGCGATATCGCGGGCGGCGAGCCCGGCGCGGGCAAGGACTTCGCGCACCGTATCGAGCACGGCCTGCCAGATATCCTCGCCGTCATGCTCGACCCAGCCCTCGGCGGGATAGATCTGGCGCAGGTCGCGGCGGGCTTCCATCACCGGCGTGCCGTCGGCGGCGAAGAGGATCGCCCGCGTCGAGGTCGTGCCCTGATCAATCGCCAGTAGATGCCGCGCCATCGCTTTCTCCCCCACTTTGTCTTGGCGCGGGATGGTTCCGGCATCGGCCCGAAAGGTCAAGCCGGCGGCCATGGCGGCGCCGCGATTTCCATGCCATATAGGGGCGATGGATGGAAACCTGCCCCGTCTCGACCGAGCCCTGGCCGCGCCGCTGATCGACCCGTTCCTGCGGCCGATCACTTACCTGCGCGTCTCGGTCACCGACCGCTGCGATTTCCGCTGCCAATATTGCATGGCGGAGGCCATGACCTTCCTGCCCAAGGCGGAAATCCTGTCTCTCGAGGAACTGGACCGCCTGTGCTCGGCCTTCGTCGCCCTTGGCCTCAAGCGCCTGCGCCTGACCGGCGGGGAGCCCCTGGTGCGCCGGGGCCTGATGGACCTGCTGCGCAGCCTGTCGCGCCACCTGCGCAGCGGCGCGCTCGATGAAATCACCATGACCACCAATGGCAGCCAGCTGGCGCGGTTCGCCGGCGAGATGGCGGCCGCCGGCATCCGGCGGGTGAATGTCAGCCTCGACACCCTCGATCCCGACGACTTCCGCCGGATCACCCGCCGGGGCGAACTCGGCCCGGTGCTGGACGGTATCCGCGCGGCGCAAGCAGCCGGCATCGCGGTGAAGCTGAACGCCGTCGCCCTGAAAGGCATCAACGAGGAGCAGATCCTGCCCCTCGTCGCCTTCGCCCACGGCCGGGGCATGGACATCACCTTCATCGAAACCATGCCCATGGGCGATATCGACGGCGACCGTACCGATCACTACCTGCCCCTGTCGGCGGTGCGGGAGCGGATCGCCAGCCGTTATGCGATGACGCCGAGCGGGCATCGCACCGGCGGGCCGGCGCGCTATGTCGCCGTCGCCGAAACCGGGCGGCGCATCGGCTTCATCACGCCGATGTCCCATAATTTCTGCGAAAGCTGCAACCGGGTGCGCCTGACCTGCACCGGCACGCTCTATCTCTGCCTCGGTCAGGACGATGCCGCCGACCTGCGCGCCGTGCTGCGCGGCGGCGCCACGGACGACGAACTGCAGGCGGCGATCCGCGCCGCCATCGCCCGCAAGCCCAAAGGCCATGATTTCATCATCGACCGGCCGGGCGCCGCCCCCGCGGTGGCCCGCCACATGAACACCACCGGCGGCTGATCCGCCCGGAAGCGCCCCAGCCATGCCCCGCGAACGCATCACCTTCATCGCCTCCGACGCGCCGGACGCCCAGGCAGCCCTCGCCCGCCTGCGCAAACGCTATGGCGAGGCGGGCGACAATGCCGATGTCATCGTCGGCCTTGGCGGCGACGGGCTGATGCTGTCCTGCCTGCACCGGATCATGTCGGGCGATTTCGTCGATAACCCGCTGCCGATCTACGGCATGAACCAGGGCACCCTCGGCTTTTTGATGAACCCTTACGCCGAGGACGATCTCCTGCTGCGCCTGTCGGTCGCGGAATCGTCATCGCTGCACCCTTTGCGCATGAAGGCGCGCGGGCAGGACGGGCGTATCCATGATGCCCTCGCCATCAACGAGGTCTCGCTGTTCCGCGAGACCCATCAGGCGGCCAAGCTGCGCATCTTCGTCGACGGGCGGATGCGGCTCGAATCCCTGACCTGCGACGGTATCCTGCTGGCCACACCGGCGGGCAGCACGGCCTATAATCTCTCGGCCCATGGCCCGATCCTGCCGCTCGATGCCGGGGTTCTGGCCCTGACCCCGATCAGCGCCTTCCGGCCGCGGCGCTGGCGCGGCGCGCTGCTTCAGCACGAGGCGGTGGTGCGGCTCGAAGTGCTCGAGCCGGGCAAGCGGCCGGTCTCGGCCGTCGCGGACAACAGCGAAGTGCGCAATGTCGCGGAAGTGGAGATCGCGGAAGACCGCGAGGTGACCCTGAAACTGCTGTTCGATCCGGGCGGCGCGCTGGGCGAGCGCATCCTGACCGAGCAGTTCGCGCCCTGATCGGGCGCGGATGGCGCCCCTTCATCTGTTCGGGCGCGGATGGCGCCCTGTCAGTTGATCGGGCGCGGATGGCGCCCCCAGGCCGGGGGCGCCGGGCGCGTCAGCCGACGATTTCGGTCTGGGCGAAGAAATAGGCGATTTCGATCGCCGCGTTCTCGGCGCTGTCCGAACCATGGACCGAATTGGCTTCGATCGACTCGGCGAATTCCTTGCGGATGGTGCCTTCGGCGGCATTGGCCGGGTTGGTGGCGCCCATGACGTCGCGGTTCTTCAGGACCGCGCCCTCGCCTTCGAGAACCTGGACCACAACCGGGCCGGAGATCATGAAATCGACCAGCGAGCCGAAGAAGGGACGCGCGGCGTGAACGGCGTAGAAGCCTTCGGCCTGGGCCTTGGTCAGCTGAACGCGCTTCTGCGCGACGATGCGCAGGCCCGCGTCCTCGAACTTGGCGTTGACCTTGCCGGTCAGGTTGCGGCGGGTGGCATCCGGCTTGATGATCGAGAGAGTGCGTTCGACGGCCATGACAGGCTCCATTTCGACTTGGACGGCAATTCGGTGGGCGCCTTTTAACCGACGCCCGCCCGACTGGCAACTGCGGCGCTTTATGGGCACCCGGCCGCCGTGCTATTAGCCGCGCCATGTTACGGATTGACGGTCTCACCTATCGCATCGCCGGGCGCACCATCCTCGACGGCGCCAGCGCGATGATCCCCGACGGCCACCGGATCGGCCTGGTCGGGCACAATGGCGCCGGCAAGTCGACGCTGCTGCGCCTGATCCTTGGCCAGATTCACGCCGACGACGGCACCATCTCGCTCGACCGCGGCGCGCGCATCGGCACCGTCGCCCAGGAAGCGCCGGGCGGCGACGAGACGCCGACCGATGTCGTCCTGGCCGGCGATCAGGAACGCGCCCGCCTGATGGCGGAAGCGGAAACCGAGACGGACGGCCATCGCCTCGCCGAGATTCACGAGCGCCTCGCCGCCATCGGTGCCCATGCCGGCCCCGCCCGCGCCCAGCGCATCCTCGCCGGCCTCGGCTTCGACCCGGAAGCGCAGGGCCGGCCGATGCGCAGCTTCTCGGGCGGCTGGCGGATGCGCGTCGCCCTCGCCGCCGTGCTGTTTTCCGAGCCGGACCTCCTGCTGCTCGACGAGCCGACCAATTACCTCGACCTCGAAGGCACGCTGTGGCTGGAGGATTTCCTCGCCCGCTATCCGCGGACGCTGATCATCGTCTCCCACGACCGCGACCTCCTGAACAAGGCGGTCGGCGCCATCCTGCATCTCGACCATGGCAAGATGACGCTCTATTCCGGTGGCTTCGACCGTTTCGTGAAGACGCGGGCGGAACAGCTGGCCAATCTCGAAGCCCAGCGCGGCAAGCAGGAAGCGGCACGCAAGCATCTGCAGAGCTTCGTCGACCGCTTCCGCTTCAAGGCCTCGAAGGCGAAACAGGCGCAGGCCCGCCTGAAGATGATCGAGAAGATGGAGCCCCTGCCCGAGCTGCCGGGCGAAACCCGCGTGGAGTTCCGTTTCCCCTGCAAGGACGAACTGGCGCCGCCGGTCGTCACCATCGACAATGCCGCCGTCGCCTATGAGGGCCGCCCGCCGGTGTTGCGGGGCCTGAACCTGCGCATCGACCCCGACGACCGCATCGCCCTCCTCGGCTCCAACGGCAACGGCAAGTCGACCCTGGCCAAGCTGATCGCCGGGCGCCTGACCCCGGTCTCGGGCGAGATGCACCGGGCGCCCAAGCTCCGCCCCGGTTTCTTCGCCCAGCACCAGCAGGACGAATTCCGCCTGAACGAGACCCCGGTCCAGCACATGCAGGCCCTGCTGCCCAAGGCCAGCCCGACCGAGGTGCGCGGCCGGCTGGGCGCCTTCGGCTTCGGCGCCACCCTCGCCGACAATGAGGTCGGCCGGCTGTCGGGCGGCGAGAAGGCCCGTCTGCTCTTTGCCATGATGGCGGTCGACGCGCCCAACATGATCATCCTCGACGAGCCGACCAACCACCTCGACATCCAGGCGCGCGAAGCCCTGGTCGAGGCGGTGAACGATTACGCCGGCGCGGTCATCCTGATCAGCCACGACCGCCACCTGATCGAAGCCTGCGCCGACCGGCTGTGGCTGGTTTCGGGCGGCACGGTGAAAGCCTTCGACGGCGACATGGAAGATTACCGCCGCCTCGTCCTCGCCGGGGCGTTCGAGGATGGGCCGGTGAAATTGGCGGGCGATGCCGGCGCGGGCGACCGCAAGGAAGCCCGGCGCGAGGCGGCCCGCGCCCGCGAGGCCCGCGCCCCCCTGATGAAGAAGATCAAGGCGGCGGAAAGCCGGATCGAGAAACTGGGCGTCGAACTCGCCTCGATCGAGGCCGACATGGCCGACCCCAAGACCTACAACAACGCCGGGCGCATGACCGACCTCGGCAAGAAGCGCGGCGAGCTGCTCAAGGCGCAGGAAACGGCCGAGAACGAATGGCTGGCCCTGCACGAGGAACTGGAAGCGATGGACGCCGCCGGCTGACCGGCGGCGCCAGGCATCACGCCTGCGTCACCGGCCGGGCAGCGGCCCAGCCCACCACCCGCTCCACCCCCGGGCGGCGGCGGCTGGCCAGCCAGGCCTTGCGCCCGGCGGCATGGATCGCGGCCATGGCGGCGAAGGGGATCGTCACTTCCGACGGGATGTAACCGGCGATTTCGGCGACCACCAGCAGGGGAAACAGGAACAGCGCCGGGCGACAGGCCCAGGCCAGAAACACCAACGCCCGATCGAAAGCCGCCTGCATCATCGCCGTTTTCCCCTTGTCGCGTTTGTTCCATATTCGTTCTCTCACGAAGCCGAGCGCCGCACAAGGGTATTTTTCACGTTTTGTTCTCGTTTTCGCGCCGTCACCCGGGCCGGCGCACAATCACCCCATACCAGCCGAGGCCATCGTATTCCTGATAACCGAGGGTCCGCGCGAAGGCGACCAGATCGCCGTTGGCGGCGACATAGAAGCCCTTCTGCCGGCCGCCGTGGTCGAGCGGGAAATGGCCGAGCAGGCCGTTGTCGTCGGAGGCGGCGATGACGCGCAGCGAATGGTCGAGCAGCAGGACCTGTGAGTGGCGCCATTCCTCCTCGCTGAGGCTGGGCTCGTCGCGCACGATCACCCGGGCCTGATCCTGCCAGTCGAAGAAGACCCCAAGCACGCCGAGCGGCGCGCCGTCGATGCGTCCGCCCGCCCGCACCGCCGTCGCGTAAACGGCGACCGTGCGGCTGTCGTGCAGCGGATCGCGGAAAATCTCGTCGACCACATAGTCGTCGCCGCTCCGGGTGGCGAGTGCCCGGTTCACCCAGTGCATCTCGCCGAGCTGCGCCCCGAGCAGGCGGGGAAAGCGCCGCCCGGCCGAAGAGGCGACGACCTGGCCCCGGCGGTCGGTCAGGACCAGATCGACATAGACCGAATAGAAACGGTTGATGAGGCCAAGACGGGAAGCCGCATGATCGAGCGCGTCCGGCGCCAGGGTTTCGAGCGCGCGGCACAAGGCTTCATCGGCCGCCCACCAGCGCACGTCCGCCGTCCGTTCATAGAGATTGCGCACGATGAGCTGGACGAGCGTCTGGGCCATCTCGGCCAGGCGCTGGCGCTCCTTGTCGTCGAACTGGCCCTGCAGGACGGCGGTCTGGGCCTGGATTTCGTGAATGACGTGGGTGCGGAGTTCCTTGGAATTCTCCGCCGCCTGTTTCGCCAGTTGCTTCACCTCGCCCGCGACGACGCCAAAGCCACGTCCGGCATCCCCCGCCCGGGCCGCCTCGATGGTCGCGTTCAGGGCGAGAAGATTGGTCTGGCCGGCGATCTTCTCATTGATGGAAACGAAGCGTTCCACCATCGACTGGATCTTCTGGATGATGGAGGAAATGCTGACATCCGCCATGGCCGCTCCCACGCTCCGCAACAGCATCAGGGATTACCACCAAAATGGTGGCATGACCTCTGATACCTTTGGCGGTCTTGTGTCGCAGGGCGCAGGGCTCAGGCCTTGCGCTCCCAGCGTCCCTCGGCGGATTGCTGCCAGTAGGTGACGGCGTGGCCGGCTTGGCGAAAGCCGGTCCAGCGCCTGCGCGCGGCGGCAAGGGCGGTCTCGTCCCGCCCGTCGAACATGTCGAGGCAGCGGTCGATGTCGGTCAGGCCGAAGTCCGAAGGCTCGGCCCCGTCGACGAGGACGAGGATGCGCGCGCCATTCGGCCGGTCGGCGGGATCGGCGGTCAGCCAGACCGGCTCGTCGGCGGCGAAGTCGTCGGGCGCCCGGCCGTGGGGCAGGAACGACTGGTCGTCATAGGTCCACAGCGCGCCGTCGAGAAACGGCAGACGTTCCCCGTTGCCGGTGACGACGACGGCGCGATGGCCGGCGTCGATCACGCGGGCGAGAAGGCGCGGCAACGCCCATTCGAGCGGCCGCGCCTCGAGGTGATAGAAGGAAACTTCCGCCATCGGGCGGGTTACTTGCCTTCGTAATGGTCGGCGACCAGCCGGTCGAGCAGGCGCACGCCCCAGCCCGTGCCGCCGCGCGGCACCGTCGCCTGATCCTTCTTGGTCCAGGCGGTGCCGGCGATGTCGAGATGGGCCCAGGGCACGCCGTTCACGAAACGCTGCAGGAACTGCGCCGCCGTGATCGAGCCACCGGAGCGGTCCTGCCCGGTGTTCTGCATGTCGGCGATGTCGCAGTTGATCAGCTTGTCGTAGGCATCGCCCATCGGCATCCGCCACACGCCCTCGCCCGTCGCCTTGCCGGCGGCGGCGAGGCGGTCGGACAGTTCATCGCTGTTCGAGAACAGACCGGCATATTCATGACCGAGGGCGATGATGATGGCCCCGGTCAGGGTCGCGAGGTCGATCATGAACTGCGGCTTGAAGCGGTCCTGCGTGTACCACAGGGCGTCCGACAGCACGAGGCGGCCTTCGGCATCGGTGTTGATCACTTCGATGGTCTGGCCCGACATCGAGGTGACGACGTCGCCCGGGCGCTGCGCCGTGCCCGAGGGCATGTTCTCGACGAGGCCGACGACGCCGACCACATTGGCCTTGGCCTTGCGCCCGGCCAGCGCCTTCATCAGGCCGATCACCGTGCCGGCACCGCCCATGTCCCACTTCATTTCTTCCATGCCGCCGGCCGGCTTGATCGAAATGCCGCCGGTGTCGAAAGTCACGCCCTTGCCGATGAAGGCGACCGGCGCGTCCTTGGCCTTGCCGCCCTGCCAGCGCATGACGACGAGCTGGCTTTCACGCTCGCTGCCCTGACCGACGCCGAGCAGCGCGCCCATGCCGAGCTTGCGCATCTGCGCCTCGCCCAGGATCTCGACCTCGACGCCCAGCTTTTCCAGCGACTTGGCCTGTTTGGCGAGGGATTCGGGATAGATGACATTGGCGGGTTCGGACACGAGATCGCGGGTGAAGAACACGCCGTCGGCGATCTTTTCCAGGGTCTGGAACGCCTTCTTGGCGGCGCCGTCCTTCTCGACCCCGATCACCACCTTGGCGAGGGACGGCTTCTCGTCCGCCTTCTTGGTGGTCCGATACTTGTCGAAGCGATAGGAGCGCAGCAGGGCGCCATAACCGACATGAGCGGCAATCTCCGCGGTCGGCAGGGGCAGGCCGTCAATCTCGTCGACGACGAGCTGCACCGTGGTTTCGCCCGAGAGGGCAAGGCGCGCGGCAATGCCACCGCCCAGCGCCTGCGCGGCAAGGGCATCGAGCGCCTCCGCCTTGCCGATGCCGGCGACGAGGATCCGATCGAGTTCGAGACCGGCGGGGGCCAGCACTTCCAGAATATCGCCGCGCTTGCCCTTGAAGCGGCTGGCGGCCAGGGCCCGGCCGATGGCGCCGCCGGACATCTTGTCGAGAGTCTGGGCCGAAGGACCGAGCAGCTTGTCGTCGAGGGCGAGAACGGCAACCGTGCCCGAAGACGGCAACGCGGGCGCAGCAAAGGCGATCTTCATCGTGATCATCACTCCAGCAAGCTTCTTGGCCGGACATGGGGCCGGCGTGCCGCATCTTGGTACGCGCGGCGGCCAATGGGAAGCCCGCTCGACAGCGGAGCATGGCCCGGCTATTGACTGCGCATGACCATCGCCCCCGCCCCGACCGCCGACAGGGAAGACCGCGCGGCCCTGCGCCTCGTCGTCCTGCTTTCGCTCGGCCTTGCCATGCTGCGGCTCGCCGTCCTGTGGATCGGCGCCATGCCGCTCTATCTCGACGAGGCGCAATACTGGTTCTGGGCGCAGGACCTCGCCTTCGGCTATTTCTCCAAGCCGCCGCTGATCGGCTGGGCCATCGCCGGGACGACGGCGCTGTGCGGCGACATCTCCGCCTGTGTGAAGGCGGCCTCGCCCCTCGCCTATGGCATCGCGCCGATCTTCGTCTATCTCTTCGCCCGCAACCTGTTCGGGGTGCGCATTGGCCGTCTCGCCGGGATCGCCTTCGCGACATTGCCGGGCATCGCCTTCTCGGGCTTCATCGTCTCGACCGATCCCCTGCTGCTGACGGCCTGGGTCGGCGCGCTCTGGGCGTTCGAGCGGGCGCTGGCGCTGCGGGGCGCGAAATGGTGGCTGGCGACCGGGCTCTTCCTCGGCATCGGGATGCTGGCGAAATATGCCATGGCCTATTTCATGGTGCCGGCCGCGATCCTGGTCGCGCTGCAGCCGAAAGGTCGGCGCCCCTTCGGCGGCCTGTTGCTGGCCATTGTCGTCGGCTTTGCCGTGCTGTCGCCCAATCTGGTCTGGAACGCGCTGTCGGGCTTCGAGACCTTCAAGCACACCGCCGCCAACGCCAGCGTCGGCCAGCATGTCGGCAATTTTTCCGGCGTGATCGACTTCCTCGCCGATCAGGTGGCGATTCTGGGGCCTGTCTTCGCCCTCGTGCTGGTCGCCGTCCTGGTCCGGCCGCGCGGCCTGTTCCGCGATCCGGGCATCCGGCTGCTCGCCTGGTTTTCGCTGCCCATCCTCGCCCTGCTGATCGCGCAGGCCTTCCTGTCACGTGCCCATGGCAATTGGGCGGCGGTCGCCTTTCCCGCGCTTTGCGTGCTGATCGTCGCGGCGCTGGTCCGGCTCGATTATCCGCGCCTGCTGCGGGCGGCGCTGTGGTTCCACGGCGGGGCCTTCGCGGTCATCGCCATCGGCCTTGCCGTCGGCCATGTGCCCTTCCTCGAATTGTCGCGCCAGACCGACCCCTTCCGCTGGATCAGGGGCTGGGACGTGCTGGCGGACCGGGTCGAGGCGCTGCGTCTCGCCGATCCCGAACACCCGCTGGCGGTGCTCACGACCGAGCGCGGCGCGACGGCCGAACTCATCTATCACTTGCGCGACAGCGGTGCCCTGATCCGGCGCTGGTCGCCGGAAGGCGCGCCGCCGGAAGATCATTTCGCCATGGTCCTCGACCTCGCCGATGCCATCGGCTGCGATGCCGTCGTCGTCACGCGCCAGAAGACCCTGCCGCCCGAGCTGGCCGCCCGCTTCACGGCGCTGGGCGAGCCCGTCGAGGTCAACATGCGGCCCTATGCCGATCCCAAGGGCACCTATTACCTCTTCGTCGGGCGCGGCTTCGGCGGAAAGTCGGGCGATGCGGGGTCTTGCCGCTCTATCACCCGCACCGGGCGAAGGCTATAGTCGCGCGCCATGAGTCGGATGACCTCCTACATAAGGCGCCAGATCGCCGGCCCGATGATTTTCTTCACGCTGATGCTGACCGGCGTGATGCTGGTCGGCCAGTCGCTGCGCACCGTCGACCTGATCGTGAACAAGGGCCTGTCGCTGCAGACCCTGATCGAGCTGACCGCCCTGCTGATCCCCGGCGCTTTGTCGATGATCCTGCCTCTGTCGCTGTTCTGCGCCGTGATGTTCGCCTTCTACCGCCTGTGGCAGGACAGCGAGCTGATCGTCATGTCCGCCTCGGGCATTTCGGTCTGGCGCCTGATCCGGCCGGCGGTCGAACTGGCGCTGGTGGTCATGGCGATTTCGCTTGCCCTCAATGTCTATGTCACGCCGCTCGGCCTGCGTTCCTTCCGCAATGAAATCATGGAGATACGCGGCGATCTCGCCGCTGTCTTCCTGCAGGACGGTGAATTCACCGAACCGACCGGTGGCCTGACGGTCTATGTCCGCGAGCGCCTGAGCACGGGCGAGCTGCGCGGCATCCTCGTCTACGACGCCCGGCGCGCCGATACCGCGGTCACCATGATGGCCGAGCGCGGCATGCTGCTGCCCGAGGGCGATGGCACCAAGGTCCTGCTGGTCAACGGCAACCGGCAGGAAAGCGAGCTTTTCACCGGCAAGGGCTCCTACCTCAGTTTCGAGCGTTACGTTCTCGATCTCGGCTCGTTCGGCGGGGACGACGACATCCGCTGGCTGAAGCCGGGCGAGCGGTTCCTGACCGAGTTGCTGCCGCCCTATACGACGCCCGCCGATCAGGAAAATGCCGCCAAGCTGCTGACCGAGGCGCACAAGCGCCTGTCGTCGCCGCTCTATGCCCTGCCGCTCGCCCTCATCGCCGCCTGCGGCCTTCTGTCGGGCGAATATTCGCGCCGGGGCAAATACCTGCGCTCGGCCATCGCGGGCGTGCTCGCCCTCGCGCTCCGTCTCAGCGAACTCGGCGTCTCGGGCATCGTCACCTCGACCCCGGCGCTGGCGCCGCTGCTCTATATCGTGCCGCTGGCCGCGGTTTTCGTCGCCCTGTGGGTGCTGCGGCCGCCCCGACGCACGGTGCCGACCGAGGCGCCGCCCGCCCTGAAGACCGAGGTGGCCTGAGATGCTGCGCCTCGCCCCCGTCTTCGCGCTCTACATGATGCGGCGCTATCTTTCCGGTCTCGCGCTCGTCTTCGCGCCGGTGATCGCCCTCATCTACATGGTCGATCTCCTCGAGCTGACGCGCCGCGCCTCCCGCGTCGCCGGCAAGGATGCCGATTTCCTGACCCTGATGCAGATGTCGGCGATGAAGCTGCCGGGCCTCGCCACCATGGCCCTGCCCTTCGCCTGCCTGTTCGGCGCCATGTGGACCTTCGCCCGCATGACCCGCTCGAACGAACTCGTCATCGCGCGGGCTGCCGGCCTGTCGGTCTGGCAGTTCCTGGCGCCGCCGATGATGGTCGCGCTGCTGCTCGGCATTTTCACCGTCGGCATCATCAACCCGTGGACGGCGGCGCTGAACTACCACTACCGCCAGCTCGAATCCTTCTACATCAAGGGCACCTCGGCCTCGCTCTCCACCGTGACCGAAAGCGGCATCTGGCTGCGCCAGTCGGACGAACAGGGCAGCGCGGTCATCCATGCCCTCGCCGCCTCGGACGGCGGCCTGCGGTTGAGCGCCGTCGTCGTCTTCATGTTCGACCCGCAGGAGAAATTCCTGCGCCGGGTGGAAGCCTTCAGCGCGAAATACGACAACGACGTCTGGACCCTGTCCGACGTCTGGCTGATCGAGCCGGACCGTCAGGCCAAGGCCGTTCCCGTCTATCGCCTGGCGACCAATCTGCACCCCGAGGACATCCAGCAGAGCCTGGCCAATCCCGATTCGATCTCCTTCTGGGCGATTCCCGATTTCGCCAAGCGGCTCGAGGCCGCCGGCTTCTCCTCGACCCGCTACCTCGTGCAGTGGCACAGCCTCGCCTCGCTGCCGCTCGTGCTGTGCTCGATGGTGCTGGTCGCGGCGACCGTGTCCCTGCGCAATTCGCGGCGCGGCGGCGTCGCCATGCTGATCGGCCTCGGCGGCATCGCGGGATTCGTGCTGTTCGTGGTTTCCGACATTGCCCGGGCCCTTGGCATCGCCGAAAGTGTTCCGATCATTCTGGCCGCCTGGGGCCCCGCGATCGCCGCGACCCTGGTGGGCATCTCGTTGCTGTTTCATATGGAAGATGGTTGATGGCCGCCCGACGCCCCATGAACGACATGACCCGGCCGAGCCTGCGCACCCTGCGCAACCGGACGGCCATTGCCCTGGTGCTGGGCCTCGTCGCCATCGGCGGTCCGACGCTGGCCGTCGCGCAGAGCCTGCCGGGCGGGGTCTCGACCACCGAAGGCCCGGTCCAGATCATCGCCGACGAGATCATCTACAACCCGAACACCCATACGGTCACCGCCACCGGCAAGGTCGAGATCGCCCAGGGCGAGCGGGTGCTGATGGCCGACAAGATCACCTATTTCGAGGACAGCCGGATCGTCGCCGCGAGCGGCAGCGTCTCCCTGCTCGAGCCGACGGGTGAAGTGCTGTTCGCCGATTACGTTGAGCTGGACGACCAGCTGCGCGACGGCTTCGTCCAGACCATCAGCCTGCTGTTCTCCGACGATTCGCGGGCCGCGGCGGTGCGCGCCATCCGGCGCGACGGCAATGTGACCACCCTCGACCACGCGGTCTACAGCCCCTGCCTGCCCTGCGTCGCCAATCCCGAGCGCCCGCCCCTGTGGCAGGTGAAGGCGGTGAAGGTGACCCACGACCAGGCGGCGAAGACGGTCGAATACGAGGACGCGACCTTCGAGGTCTTCGGCGTTCCGGTCGCCTACACACCCTATTTCTCCCATCCCGATCCGAGCGTGAAGCGCCTCAGCGGTTTCCTGTCGCCCCGCGTCGGCGGCAGCGGCCGCCTCGGCTATCACATCGCGACACCCTATTTCTGGGCGATCGACGATGCGACCGACCTGACCCTGACCCCGCATTACACCTCGAAGGAAGGCAGCTACATCACCGGCGACTTCCGTCAGCTCTATTCGAAGGGTCAGCTGCTGGCGCAGTTCAGCGCCGGCTATGGCAACGATTACGCGGACGACGGCACCAACACCGGCGAGGATTCCTTCCGCGGCCACATCTTCGCCCAGGGCGACTGGCAGGTCGACGACAACTGGCGCGTCGGTTTCGATGTCGAACGCTCGACGGCGGATACTTACCTGAAGCGTTTCGACTTCTCGTCGCCCAACTACCTGACCTCCGACCTCTATGCCGAAGGCTTCTTCGGCCGGTCCTATGCCTCGATCATCAGCTACAGCTTCCAGGACCTGCGCAGCCAGGCCGATCCGGGCAAGACCCCCCTCGTCCTGCCGCTCGGCTATGCCAGCTGGATCGTCGAGCCGGACAGCATCGGCGGCCGCCTCGACCTGACCGCCAGCGGCATCGCCATCAGCCGCGACGAAGGCGAAAGCCAGCGCCGCTTCAGCCTGGGCGCCGCCTGGCAGCGGCCGTGGATCACCGATCTCGGCACCGTCTTCACCCTCGACCTCTCGGTGCGGGGCGATATTTTCGACAGCGAAGACGTCTACGACAGCAGCGGCAACGATCTTTCGGGTTCGACCGGGCGCATCCTGCCCAAGGCGTCGCTCGAAATGCGCTATCCCCTCGTCCGCGCGACCGAACACGGCCGGCAGGTGATCGAACCCATCGCCCAGTTCGTGCTGGCGCCCAGCGTGCCCCTGTCCAACAAGATCTCGAACGAGGACAGCCAGAACTTCGAGTTCGACGACACCAATCTCTTCGCCGTCAACCGCTTCAGCGGCTATGACAGGTGGGATTCGGGCTCGCGCTTCGTCTATGGCCTGCGCAGCGCCTATTACGGCGACGACGGCACCACCTTCTCGGTGTTCTTCGGCGAAAGCTATGAATTCAACGACACCAACGAAGTCTATGACGAGGGTGCGGGCATCGGCCACGCCCGCTCGGATTTCGTCGGCGCCATCACCTTCACGCCGACCTACTGGCTCGAACTCCAGCACAACTTCCGTCTCGACAAGGACGACCTGTCGTTCAACCGGAACGACCTGCGGGCGATCATCACCGGCAAGCGGGTGCAGGCCTATATCGGCTATACTTCGGTCAAGGATCCGAGCGGCGTGCCCAACCAGAGCGACCGCGACGAAATCTATGTCGCAGGCCAGGCCAAGCTGACCGAGTACTGGAGCATTTACGGCGACACCCGCCAGCGGCTGAATGATTCGAATTCGACCCTGTCGACCGGCCTTGGCCTGTTCTACACCGACGAATGCATCGAGGTCGGCACCGTCTATCGCCGCGACACGACGCGCGACCGCGACATCGAGCCCGACACTTCCGTGAATGTCGTGCTGCGGCTGCGCAACCTTGGCATGTAATCTCCCGCGTCATCCCGGCGGACCGGCAGTCGCGGGGCTTTCCCTTCCGCCGCCCAGGGACTATGCTGCGCGGGCTGAATTGCGGCCCGCGCCACGTCGCGGGCGGCCCTTGTCCTTATGACCGGCAAACGACCAGAAGATAGATCGACAATGCGCTTTGATGTCTTGAATGCGGTCTACGCAGTGGCTTTGGCCGTGGCAGTCACGGGTACGACGGACAGTGCCGCGGCCCAGGCAACAAGGACGAGGGAGCCCGCTCCTCCTCCGGCGGCGGCCGAGGTCGGCATCGCCGCGGTCGTGAATGACGAGATGATTTCGGCCTTCGACGTCGAGCAGCGCGTGCGCCTGCTGCTGGTCACGACGGGCGTGCCCTATAGTCCCGAAGCCGCGAAAGCCGCCCGGCTGACCGCGCTCCGCTCCCTCGTCGACGAGGCGCTGGAGCTGCAGGAAGCCCGCAAGCAGAGCGTCACCGTCACCAAGGAACAGGTCGAGCAGAGCTTCCAGCAGGTGCTCGATTCCAACAAGGTGACCCTCGAACAGTTCGAGCAGCTGATGAAGCAGGCCGGCACCTCCGCCGCGACGCTGAAGCGTCAGCTGGCCGCGGAACTGGCCTGGAATCAGGTCGTGCTGAGGCGCTATCAGGGCCGCCTGTCGGTCGGCGCCGAGCAGATCCAGGCTGCCATCGACCGGATCAAGGCCAATGCCGGCCGGCCGGAAAGCCTCGTGTCCGAAATCATGATCGCGGTCGACAATCCGGAGCAGGAACGCCCGGCCCAGATGCTGGCGCAGCAGCTGTTCGACCAGATTCGCGGCGGCGCCCGTTTCTCGGCTCTCGCCCGGCAGTATTCGCAGGCGCCCTCCGCCGCCAATGGCGGCGATATCGGCTGGATTCTGCCCGGCCAGCTGTCGAGCGAACTGGACGATACCCTTGGCCAGATGCAGGTGAATTCGATTTCGCCGCCGGTCCGGGCTTCGGGCGGCTGGTACATCATCGGCCTGCGCGAGCGTCGCCAGACGCCGCCGCCGCCGCCGGAAGTGATCCTGGTCGAGCTGAAGCAGCTGTTCGTGCCGGCCAATATCTCGGCCGACAGCGCCACCATCGACCGCCTGACCGCCGAGCTGAACGACGCCAAGGCCTCGATCAAGGGCTGCTCCGTGCCGCGCAGCGTGCTCGACAGCCTGCCCGACGCGACCTTCGGCGAAGTCGGGCGCCTGAACGTGAAGGACCTGCCGGTCGAATATCGCGACGCCATCGAGGGACTCGCCATCGGCGAGGCCGGCGGCCCGGTGCGCTCCACGGACGGCCTGCATCTCCTCGTCCTGTGCGACCGCGACGACCAGACCCAGGACGCGATGATGCGCGACGCCGTGCAGCGCAGCCTCGAGGACCAGCAGATGGCCATGCTGGCGCGGCGCTATCTGCGCGACCTGCGCCGGACCGCGACCATCGAAGTCCGCTGACCCCATGTCGGATCTCGCCCCGCTGGCCCTGACCTGCGGCGAGCCGGCGGGCATCGGGGCGGAAATTGCCCTCAAGGCCTGGATCGAACGGGGCGAGCAATCGCCCCGTTTCGTGCTGCTCGACCAACCCGGCCGCCTGACCCGTCTTGCCGAGAAACTGGGCCTGCAGGTGCCACTGGCGACGGTCTCCAGCCTTGGCGATGTCGACGACGAGCTTTTCGCCGAAGCCCTGCCCGTGCTGCCGCTCGACGCGCCGATCAGGGGCGAGGCTGGCCATGTCGACGAGGCGGATGCCCCGGCCATCGTCGAATCCATCGTGCGGGCGGTCCGCCTCGCCCAGTCGGGCGAAGCCGCCGCCGTCGTCACCAATCCCATTCGCAAGCAGTCGCTGAAGGCGGTCGGCCTCGATCATCCGGGCCATACCGAATTCCTCGCCGCGCTCGCCGGGGGCGGCGCGCGTTCGATCATGATGCTGGCTTCGCCCCGGCTGCGGGTGACCCTGGTCACCGTGCATGTCCCGCTGGCGGCGGTGCCCGATCTTCTCTCCGTTCCGGCCATCCTCGAAGTCGCGCGGGCGACGGCGCGGGCCCTGCGCCAGGATTTCGCCATCGACGCGCCCCGCCTCGCCATCCTCGGGCTCAACCCGCACGCCGGGGAATCCGGGATGCTCGGGCGCGAGGAAATCGAGATCATCGCCCCTGCCGTCACCGCCCTGCGAGCCGAGGGGATCGACGCCTTCGGCCCGGTGCCGCCCGATGCCGCCTTCCATCCAGCGGCGCGCGGCCGTTACGACGCCGCGGTCTGCATGTATCACGACCAGGGCCTGATCCCGCTGAAGATGCTGGATTTCGACGAGGGGGTGAATGTCACCCTGAACCTGCCCTTCGTGCGCACCTCGCCCGATCACGGCACCGCCCTCGACATCGCCGGGACCGGCCGTGCCAATCCGCAGAGCCTGATGTCCGCCCTCGCCCTCGCCGAAGCCATGGCACGGGCGCGCCTGTCCGCCACCGCCGCATGAACATCGACGACCTGCCGCCCCTGCGCGACGTGATCGCGCGCCATGGGCTCGCCGCCAAGAAGACGCTGGGGCAGAATTTCCTGCTCGATCTCAACATCACCGCCCGCATCGCCCGGGCGGCGGAAATCGCGCCCGGCGACCTCGTTTACGAAGTCGGTCCCGGCCCCGGCGGGCTGACCCGTGCCCTGCTCGCCGCCGGCGCCCGCGTCGTCGCGGTCGAGCGGGACGAACGCTGCCTCGAGGCGTTGGCGGAGGTCGCGGCCGCTTACGAGCCCGGGCGCCTGACCGTCATTCCGGGTGACGCGCTCGAAATCGACGAGATGGCGGTGCTGGGCGGGCAGCCGGCCAAGGTGGTGGCCAATCTGCCCTATAACGTCGGCACGGCGCTGCTGATCCGCTGGCTCTCGGCCGATCCCTGGCCGCCCTGGTGGCGCTCCCTCACCCTGATGTTCCAGCGCGAGGTTGCCGAGCGGCTGACCGCCCTGCCGCGCGAGGACGCCTATTCCCGCCTGTCGATCCTGGCGCAGTGGCGCTGCCGGGTGCGCCATCACTTCGACCTGAACCCCAAGGCCTTCGTGCCCCCGCCCAAGGTCACCTCGACCGTGGTCGGCCTGACGCCCCTGCCCGCGCCCGAGCATGAGTGCCGCCTGCCGGCGCTGGAGCGGGTGACGGCGCAAGCCTTCGGCCAGCGCCGCAAGATGCTGCGCCAGAGCCTGAAGGGCCTCGGCATTCCGCCCGAGGCCCTTCTGGACGCGGCCGGCATCGCCCCGACCGCGCGGGCGGAGGAACTGGGCGTCGCCGACTTCGCCCGCCTCGCCCGCCTGCTGCCGTAAAGTCCCCTTCATCCGCGGCATGGCTCACCCGCCCTTGCGGCGGGTGCCGGGCGGGGGGGCCGCTGCTAGGCTTTGCCGCCCAGCCCGGACGCGCAGCGCATGACGACACCCTACGATTCGATTCCCCTGCCACTGCGCCGCTCCCCGCCCTTCGTCATGTTCTGGACCTCGCGGGTGCTCGGCTCTCTCGCCTTCCAGATGTCGTCGGTTGCGCTCGGCTGGCTGATCTATGAACTGACCGACAGCGCCTATCTGCTCGGCCTCGCCGGGCTCGCGCAATTCATGCCGATGATGCTGTTGACCTTCGTCGTCGGCCCCGTCGCCGACCGTTATGACCGGCGGCGCATCGTCGTCCTGTCCCAGACGGTGCAGGGCGCCACCCTGCTGCTGCTGACCCTCGGCACGCTGGCGGGGCTGCTCGGCGTCGGGGCGATCTTCGTCGGCCTCATCGTCCTCGGCTGCGCACGGACCTTCGAGCGGCCGGCGATGGCCGCCCTGCTGCCGGCCATCGTGCCGCTGGCGGTGTTGCCCCGGGCGGTCGCCGTTTCCTCGTCGGCCATGCAGACGGCGACCATCGTCGGGCCGTCGCTGGGCGGCCTGTTGTTCGCCTTTGGCGCCAGCGTGCCGCTTGGCCTGTCCGCTCTGCTGTTCCTGCTCGCCGCCGCCGCCCTCGCCCCCTTGCGCCTGCGCGAGGCCCCGCGCCCGCCAGAGCCGATGAGCCTTTCCACCGCCTTCCGTGGCCTGTCCTTCATCCGGGGGCGCCCGATCCTGCTCGGCGCCATCTCGCTCGACATGGTGGCGGTATTGCTGGGCGGCATCACCGCCCTGTTGCCGATCTTCGCCCGCGACATCTTGCAGGCCGGCCCCTGGGGCCTTGGCTTGCTCCGCGCCGCCCCTGCCGTCGGCGCCATCGCCATGTCGCTGTTCATCGACCGGCTGGCCCTCGACCGGGGGGCCGGCCCCAAGCTCTTCGCCTCGGTCATCCTGTTCGGCCTGTGCACCATCGCCTTCGCCGCCTCGACCGACCTTGTCTTCTCGATCGCGACTCTCACCGTGCTGGGCGCCGCCGACAATGTCTCGGTGGTAATCCGCCAGAGCCTGGTTCAGCTCTCGACGCCGGACGACATGCGGGGCCGGGTCAACGCGGTGAATTCGCTCTTCATCGGGGCGTCGAACCAGCTTGGCGAATTCGAATCCGGCATGACCGCCGGCCTGTTCGGCACGGTCGAGGCCGGCATCATTGGCGGTGTCGGCACCATCGCCGTCGCGCTTGTGTGGATGTATCTGTTCCCCAGCCTGCGACGCGCGGAAAGACTGTCGTCCTGAGCGGGATCAGGCGCTGCGCCCGCGCCCCTCGACCGGCCAGATATCGACCAGCGTATCGCCGTCGAGGACGTGGATGACGTCGTGGAGGTTCACCGTCGGGTCGCAATGCGGCACCTGCAACCGCACCAGCGCGCCCAGCGGCAGCGCGGCGAAGACAGCGCCATGCTCATCGCCCATGAAGGCGAATTCACTGCCCGCGGGCGCGCCCCCCGCCACCTTCGGCTTCGGTCCGTCGGTGGCGAACGCCTTGTAGCCGGCGTCGACGGTGACGAAATCGGCGCAATTGGCGCTGATCACCCGCGCGTCGACGAAGAGGGCGGCGCCGAACGGCCCGGCCCCGCCCGCTTCGAGCGCGACCGCATCATATTCGACATCCATGAAGATATAGGAGCCGGCCTGCAGCTCGGTCAGGACGCCGAGGCCGGCTTCCTGCGCGAAGGTGCCCGTGCCGCCGCCGGTCAGGAGCGGTGGCGGCAGACCATCCGCCCGCAGCAGCGCCGCCGCCGTCGCCATGTCGGCAAGGGCCATGGCCGCGATTTCGCCCCGGACGGCGTAATCCTCGATGTGCTGGGCATGGCCGGCATAGCATTGCAGGCCGGCGAACCACAGGCCCGGCAGATTGGCCACGCTTTTCGCCAGCGCCGCCGCGGCCTCCGCCCCCGGAACACCGGTGCGGTGAATGCCGGGGTCGATATCGACCACCGCGCCGATGCGGACGCCGGCCGCCGAAGCCGCCGCGGACAGGGCCCTCGCCCCCGCGTCGCTGTCGACGGCGACCAGCAGTTCGGGCACGCGGGCAGCGACCCCCGCCAGCCGCGCGAGGGCGGAAGCGCCGATCACCGGCGAGGTGACGAGCAGGCTGCGCAGGCCCGGGGTATCGGCCAGCGCCTCAGCCTCGCCGGTCTTGGCGACGCAGAGGCCGATGGCGCCCGCCGCGAGCTGGCGCGCCGCGATGGCCTTGCACTTGTGGGTCTTGGCATGGGGCCGCAGGGCGAGACCGGAGGCGCGGGTCGCCGCCGCCATGGTGGCGACGTTCCGCCCGAAAACCGCGAGGTCGAGCACCAGGGCCGGTGTCGCAAGGTCCGCGCGCCCGCCGGGGACGCCGATCAGGGCGCGGTTCGGGTGCATGTCTATTCCGCCGCCAGTTCCTTGGCGCGCGGCAATTCCTTGTAGAAGAACACCGTGTCTTCCAGCCGGCCGGTCGACGCCCGCGCATAGCGCGGCACCCGGCCGACCTCGGTCCAACCCATGGCGCGGTAAAGTTTCTCGCTCTTGTCGCCGGCCCTTGTGTCGAGGGTCAGCAGGGTGCGGCCCTGTTTGGTCGCCTCCGCCTCGGCCACCACCATCAGGCGCTTGCCGACGCCGTGCCGACGCACTTCGAGCGCGACGATCAGCATGGCGATTTCCGCCCGGTGATTCTGGTTGGGCGTGGGGATCAGGTCGAGATAGACGCAGCCGACCAGCCGGTTGGCCTGTTCGGCGACGATCAATATCCGCTGCCCATGGGCGACGCTGCCCGCCACCTCGGTCCAGAAGGCCATGGCATCGCCGAATTCGAGCGGCGCCATGAAGGAAACCGAAGCTCCCGCGTCCACCGCTTCGACCAGAAGGTCGGCGAGGGCGGGAATGGCGGCCCAGGCTTCGGCCGCATCCAGGGTGCGAATTGTGATCATGCGGCACTCACAATAAGCCGAACGCAAAACTGGTGGCTATGGTCGTCTCTTCCATTCATGACGGATATGGTACAAGGCCAAATGACCGACCGCGCAACCGATTTCTTGCTCGATCCACGCCTTGCCGCCGATACGGTGACGCTGGGGGATTGGCCGCTTTGCCGCGTGCTGATGATGAACGAGCGCCGCTACCCCTGGATTATCCTCGTGCCGCGCCGCCCGGGCCTCGTCGAGATGCTCGACCTCAGCCCGGAAGACAGCCGGATGCTTTGGGAGGAATTGCACCAAAGCATGGCCGCCCTGCGCGGTTTGGGAACAAAAATCAACGTCGGCGCCCTCGGCAACATCGTGCGGCAACTGCATGTCCATGCGATCGCGCGGACCGAGGGCGACCCGGCCTGGCCCGGCCCGGTCTGGGGTCATTCCCCGCGGGAGCCCTGGCCGGACGCGGGCGAGGCAGCGGCCGAACTGCGCCGCCGCCTGAATTTGCCGCAGTGCGGCATATAGGCGCAGGCCTCTAGGACAGCAGCGCCAGGGTCTCGCGGACGATGACCGCCTCTTCGTCGGTCGGGATGACGAAGCCACCGATTCGGCTGCCCGGCGCGGTGATGCGGGGGCCGCCCGCCGCGTTGGCGCCTTCGTCCAGCACCGCGCCGAGGAAGCCCAGCCCCTCGATCACCCGGGCCCGGATCGGCGCCGCGTTCTCGCCGATGCCGGCGGTGAAGACGATACCGTCCAGCCCGCCCAGCACCATCATCAGCGAGCCGATTTCACGCAAAATCCGATGCACGAAGAGGTCGACCGCCTCGGCCGCCGCGGGTTCCGGCGATTCGAGCAGATCGCGCATGTCGTTCGAGATGCCCGAGACGCCGAGCAGGCCCGATTCGCGATAGAGCATGTCGGCGATCTTGCGCGGGCTGTAGCCCTTCTGCTCCATCAGATAGAGCACGACACCCGGGTCGATGGTTCCCGAGCGGGTGCCCATGACGAGGCCGTCGAGCGCGGTAAAGCCCATGGTGGTGGCGACCGACTTGCGGTCGTCCATGGCGCACATGGAACAGCCGTTGCCGAGATGGGCGACGATCACCTTGCCCTTCGCCTCTTCACCCATGACCGCGCCCATGCGGCCGGCGATGGCCTGATAGGACAGGCCATGAAAGCCGTAGCGGAACACGCCTTCGTCGATCAGGGCGCGCGGAATGCCGAACAGACGGCCAATCCGGCTCTGGCCGAAATGGAAGGCGGTGTCGAAGCAGGCGACCTGCGGCAGGTCGGGGCGCAGCCCCTCGAGCGTGCGGATGGCGGCGAGATTATGCGGCTGATGCAGCGGCGCCAGGGGCACCAGCGCCTCCAGCCGCTCGATCTCTTCGTCGTCGAGCAGGACGGGCTTGTCGAACTCCAGGCCGCCGTGCACCACCCGGTGCCCCGCCGCCAGAATGGGCCGGCCCGGCAGCCGCTCCGCCGCCAGCGTCAGCAGCAGGTCGAGGGCGTCCTCCTGCTCGTCCATCTGTTCGGGGGCGAGATGCATGGGGATGGCATTGCCCTCGCCGTCCTTCAGCTTGAAGGCGGGGTGGCTGCCGATGCCGCTGATCGAGCCTTCATAGAGCGGCTTGCCGGTCACGTCGGCGATGCGGAACTTCACGCTGGACGAGCCGGCGTTGATGACGAAGACGATGCCCTTGGGGTCGATGGTCATGTCAGTCCCCCTTGGCCGGCGCACAGCGGACGCGCAGTACCGCGAGCGCGGCCGAGGCGGCGCGGGCCGCCGGCCCGTCGGCCCGGCTGGTCAGGATGATCGGCACCCGCGCCCCGAGGACGAGGCCCGCCGCCTCGGCATCGGCGAGATAGCCGAGCTGCTTGGCGACCATGTTGCCGGATTCGAGATTGGGACAAAGCAGGATATCCGGCTGGCCCGAGACGGGCGAGGCGATATGCTTGGTCTTCGCCGCCTCGGCCGAAATCGCGTTGTCGAAGGCCAGCGGGCCGTCGACGATACCGCCCGTGATCTGGCCCCGCTCGGCCATTTTCGACAGGGCCGCCGCCTCGACCGTCGACGGGATTTTCGAGGTTACCGTCTCGACCGCGGACAGGACGGCGATCTTCGGCACCTCGATCGCCAATGCCAGCGCGAGGTCGATGGCATTCTGCGCGATGTCCCGCTTTTCCTCTAGGGTCGGGGCGATGTTCACCGCGGCATCGGTGACGAGCAGCAGCTTCGGGTAATTGGGCACGTCCATGACGAAGACATGGGACAGGCGGCGGTCGGTGCGCAGGCCCCCCTTGTGACCGACGACGGCGCCCATGATCTCGTCGGTGTGCAGGCTGCCCTTCATCAGGCCCTCGACCTCGCCGGCCTGGGCGAGTTCGACTGCGGTGTCGGCTGCGGCATGGGAATGCTCGACCGGGACGATACGGATACCGTCGAGCGAAATGCCCATCTTCTCCGCCACGGCGCGGATACGCGCCTCGGGTCCGACCAGCACCGGCTCGATCAGGCCGAGGTCGCGGGCCTCGATCGCACCGCCCAGCGACGAGACGTCGCAGGGGTGAACGACCGCGACCTTGAGCGAGGGGAAGCTCACCGCCCGCTCGATCAGGCCGGCGAGCCGGGCGCCCTTGCGCAAGAGTCGGATTTCCGGCAGGCCCATGGCCTCGCGCCGGATCTTCTCCTGCGGGGCAAGAACATCGACACTGCCGGAGATGACAGGGTGACCAGGCTCGGTCTCGCCCTCGACGCCGAGGGTGACACGGCGCCCCTCGCCCTTTTCGAGCACCTTCACGGTCAGGTGCAGCGTATCGTCGAGGCCGACCGGGCGGCGGTATTCGAGCCGCTGCGAAAGGATAATGGTCCCCGGCCCCGGCAATCGTGTACCGATCACCGCCGAGACCAGCGCCAGCGCCCAGGGGGCCGGCGCCACCGGCTCGCCATACCTGTGCGCTGAGGCGAAGGCTGGGTCGACAAGGAAGGGATTGAGGTCACCGGTCAGGGATGTAAGGGTTGCGACATCCTCGCGGGTGAGCCGACGTTCGATCGCGGCGGCATCGCCGACGGACAGTTCGTCGAAGGGGCGGTTTTCGATCATCGTCATGGGGACAAGATTACCCCCGCCACGGTGACAACAAGAAGAACAAGATGGGGGAACGGCACGAAATGATAAAATTAATGGTCTGCATGAGGCGCCACCCGGGCATGAGCCGGGAGCAGTTCCTCCACTACTGGCGGGATGTCCATGGTCCCATGGCGGTGGAGCGGGCGGAATTGCTGGGGATCCGCCGCTACGTGCAGAATGTGACCGCGCATGAGGAAATCTCGCAGGCGCTGACCGCGGCACGCGGCACGCCCCAGCCCTATGACGGCATTGACGCGCTTTATTGGGATTCGATCGGCGCCATGCTCGATCACCTGAGCACGCCGGAAGGTGGCAGGGCCGCCTCCGAGCTGTTCCTCGATCACATCAATTTCGTCGACTATAGCGACTCGCCCATCTTCATCGGCGAGGAAATCGACGTCTACGGCTCGGCCTGAGCCGACCCGGCCCCCGCGCGCGGGGGGCCGGGCACCCGGTCAGCCGCGGGTCAGCGGCTTGTACTTGATCCGGTGCGGCTGGTCGGCGTCGGTGCCGAGGCGGCGGTGCCGGTCTTCCTCGTATTGCTGGTAGTTACCCTCGAACCACTCGACATGGCTTTCGCCCTCGAAGGCCATGATGTGGGTGGCTATACGGTCGAGGAAGTAACGATCGTGCGAGATCACCATGATCGAGCCGGCGAAATCGAGCAGCGCCTCTTCGAGCGCGCGCAGGGTATCGACGTCGAGATCGTTGGTCGGTTCGTCGAGCAGCAGGAAGTTGGACTGCGACTTCAGCATCTTGGCGAGATGGACGCGGTTGCGCTCGCCGCCCGACAGCATCCCGACCTTCTTCTGCTGGTCGGCGCCGCGGAAGTTGAACGAGCCGAGATAGGCGCGGCTCTGGATTTCGCGCTTGCCGATGGTCAGCATCTCGTAACCGCCCGAGACCTCTTCCCACACCGTCTTGTTGGGATCGAGGGCATCGCGCGACTGGTCGACATAGCCGAGCACCACGGTATCGCCGATACGGATTTCACCCGCGTCGGGCTTCTCGGCGCCGGTGATCATGCGGAACAGCGTGGTCTTGCCGGCGCCGTTCGGGCCGATGATGCCGCAGATGCCGCCCGGCGGCAGGTTGAACGACAGATTGTCGATCAGCAGCCGGTCGCCGAAGGACTTGGAGATGGCCTTCGCCTCGACGACGAGACCGCCCAGGCGCGGACCCGGCGGGATGACGATGGTCGAGCGGCCGATCTCGCGGTCGCCCTGTTTCGCCACCAGATCGTCGAAGGCCGCGATACGCGCCTTGGACTTGGCCTGACGGGCGCGGGGCGAGGCCCGGATCCATTCCAGCTCGCGCTCGATCGCCTTCTGGCGCGACTCTTCCTGGTTCTTCTCGATTTCCTGGCGCTTGCGCTTCTGGTCCATCCAGCCGGTGTAATTGCCCTCGAAGGGCAGGCACTGCCCGCGATCCATTTCGAGGATCCAGCCCGCGACATTGTCGAGGAAGTAACGATCGTGGGTAACCGCGACGACGGTGCCCTCGTATTTCTCGAGGAAGTTTTCCAGCCAGGCGATCGACTCGGCGTCGAGGTGGTTGGTCGGTTCGTCGAGCAGCAGCATGTCCGGCTTCTCGAGGAGGAGACGGCACAGCGCGACGCGGCGCTTCTCGCCGCCCGAAAGCGTGGTCACGTCGGAGTCGCCCGGCGGACAGCGCAGGGCATCCATCGCGATCTCGACATGGCGCTGGATATCCCAGGCGTCCTTGGCGTCGATCTGTTCCTGCAATTCGGCCTGCCGGGTGATGAGATCGTTCATCTCGTCGTCGGTCAGGTCTTCGCCGAAGCGGGCCGAAACCGCCTCGAACTCGTCGAGCAGATCCTTGGTTTCCTTGACGCCCATCATGACGTTGCCGAGCACGTCGAGCTTGGGATCGAGCGGGGGTTCCTGCGGCAGATAGCCGACCTTCACACCCTCGGCTGCCCAGGCCTCGCCCTGGAATTCGGTGTCGAGGCCGGCCATGATCTTCATCAGGGTCGATTTACCGGCGCCGTTGCCGCCGAGAACACCGATCTTCGCGCCCGGCAGGAACGACAGCCAGACATTCTTCAGAACCGTCTTCCCACCCGGATAGGTCTTGGACAGATCCTTCATCACATAGACGTACTGGTAGGAAGCCATCGGCCCTGCCCTCTGTTCGCTCGCATTTGCCGGGATCGGATTGCCGCCCTTGTAGCCCAGCCGACCGGGGGCCGCAATGGCAGGGGTTGATTTGCCCGCCGCCTCGCACCATATTGCCAACGCTATTGCGAACCATTTGCATGAACTGCATCGGAGGATCTGGATGCGCCGTCTGATCGCCACACTCGCCCTTGGTCTTGGCCTCGTCGCCGGCCAGGCGAAGGCCGAGGAACTGAACATCTATTCATCCCGCCACTATCCGTCCGACGAATTGCTGTTCGGCAAATTCAAGGAAGAGACGGGCATCACCGTCAATCTGATCCAGGGCAAGGCGGCCGAACTCGTCGAGCGCATGAAGCTGGAAGGTGCCAACAGCCCGGCCGACATCTTCATCACGACGGATGCCGCCAACCTGTGGCGCGCCCAGTCCGCCGGCCTGTTCCAGCCCGTGACCTCGGACAAGCTGCAGGCGGCGGTGCCCGATCAGTTCCACGAGCCGAGCGGCCTCTGGTATGCCTTCGCCACCCGCTCACGCGTCATCGTCTACAACAGGGACAAGGTGAAGCCCGAGCAGCTTTCGACCTACGAGGCGCTGACCGCGCCCGAATGGAAGGGCCGCGTCCTGTCCCGCTCGTCGAACAACGAATACGTCCAGTCGATGACGGCAGCCATGATCGCCCATCTGGGCGAAGCCAAGGCCGAGGAATGGGCCAAGGGCATCGTCGCCAATTTCGCCCGCGCGCCCAAGGGCGGCGATACCGACCAGATCAAGGCGGTCGCGGTCGGCGAGGCCGATGTCGCCCTCGTGAACCATTATTACTACGCCCGCATCGCCGCCTCGGATAAGCCCGAGGACAAGGAGATCATCGCCAAGGTCGGCATCTTCTTCCCCGACCAGGAGAGCTTCGGCACCCATGTCAATGTCTCGGGCGCCGGCGTCGCCGCCCATGCCCCGAACAAGGACGCGGCGATCAAATTCCTCGAATATCTGGCGAGCCCGGAAGCGCAGGACATTTTCGCCGAGGCCAACAACGAGTTCCCGGTCCTGAAGGGCGTCGCGCCCTCGTCGGTGGTGCAGAGTTTCGGCGACTTCAAGCGCGACACCCTGCCCATCGACGAACTCGGCAAGAATAACGCCGCCGCCGTGCAGCTGCTCGACCGCGCCGGCTGGCGGTAAGCCGTCTCGTAACGCGAAATGCCAAGGGAGGCCGGCTATGTGCCGGCCTCTGCCTTGTCTAGCCACGTGATGAAGATGCCAAGCCAAGGAACACGGCGATAGCACGATTGAGGCGCATCAGGTCGACATCGTCGAGAGCGCCAATTTTCATGCCCAGCTTTACCTTGGGGACCGTGGTGATCTTATCCACCATCAGGCGAGACTTCACGCGCAGCCCATTTCCGTCACGGGCTTCGACTTCCAGCCTGAAGAGCGGAGCTTCGGTGGCATCCGAGGTGAATGCGCAGATCGTAACAGAGGTCGTGGCGTCGAAACTATCGTCCTGAACGATCACCACGGGCCGCGGTTTGCCCGTGTAGTCCTGCCCGGCCGACGCGGTCCAGACCTCCCCGCGCTTCAATCCTCTATCCCTTCCGAAATCGCGTCAATGAAGGCCTGGTCCTCCGCCGCCCCTTCACTTCCGGCAATCGCAGCAGCTTGACGATGCGCCTCCGCCTTGAAGGTCGCCGCCCGGACATCGGGAACCCAGATCTGGATCGGCCTCAGGCCTTGTCGGCGCAGCCTCTCGCGATGAGCCCGCACCTTGTCGCGTGACGTCTTGCTCGGTGATACCCCTGTCATGGCTGCCTCCGACATTGGGTTACATGTAACATAGCGGCATGATCCCACATCAGCCAATAACTTGTTTGGCCCGGCCGGACGGCCTAGCACCCACCGCGTGACGACTCGGCGCGCTTCGCCCATGATGGTCGCCAGCCAGCACATATGGACATCATGAGCGACAAGAACGACGAAGCCGCCCGGCAGAAGGCGGCCGAGGGGCAGCAGGCGAGCATTCCGATGGCGCCGCAGGACCGGCGGCGGGCCTTTCTGGTCCTGACCATCGGCCTGATGTGCACCGGTTTCAGCCAGTCGGTGGTCTATGCCATCCTGCCGCCCATCGCCCGCGATCTCGGCCTGTCCGAGATGCAGGTGGGTAGCATCTTCGTGCTGTCGTCGCTGTTCTGGGTGCTGACCACGCCGTGGTGGGGCCGCCGCTCCGACAAGCTGGGGCGGAAACTGTCGGTGCTGATCGGCCTGTTCGGCTTTTCCCTGTCGATGCTGCTGTTCACCCTGACGCTGCAGGCGGCGCAGGCGAAATGGCTGACGATCGGGGCCGCCTTTCCGATCCTGATCCTGACCCGTTCGCTCTATGGCCTTATCGTCTCGGCTGCCAATCCGTCCGCCCAGGCCTATGTCGCCGACCGCACGACGCGGGACGAGCGGACAAGGGCGGTCGCCACCATCGGCGCCGCCTATGGCCTTGGCGCGACCATCGGCCCCGGGCTTTCGGCCAGCCTCGTCATCCTCGGCATCCTGGTGCCCTTCTATTTCTGCGTGCTGCTCGGCCTCCTTAGCGCGGCGCTGATCTGGCGTTATCTGCCGGAGAAGGAGCGGCCCCTGCCCGCCCACGCCAAGGTGAAGCTGCGCCTGTTCGACCGGCGCATCGTGCTGAACCTCGTCAATGGCGGCCTGATGTCGTCGGCCCAGGCGATCATGATCCAGACCGTCGCCTTCTACATGATGGACCGGCTGTCGCTGCCGCTCGACCATGCCGCGCAATATGCCGGCATCGGCCTGATGGCTGCTTCCATGGCGGCCTTGTTCGGGCAATTGGTGATCGTGCACCGCTTCCGCATGTCGGCGCCCGTCCTTGAGCGCAGCGGGTTGCTGATCGCCGCCGGTGCCTTTCTCGCCATGGCCTTCGCCGACCAGATCGGCCCCCTCGTCTTCGCGCTGACCATGATCGGCCTTGGTCAGGGCATGGCCCGGCCGGGCAATGTCGCCGTCGCCTCGCTCATCGTGCGGCGCCACGAACAGGGGGCGATCGCCGGCCTGAACAACGCGACCAATGCCTTCGGCTTCCTGATCATGCCCTTCATCGCCATGCCGGCCTACAAGCTCGACCCGTCCCTGCCCTATCTGATCGGGGCCGGTCTGTTGTTCGTCGCCATGGTCATTTCCGTCGCCGATCCCAATGCCCGCATGGCCGCGAGCAAGGCCGGCGAGCATTACGAGCCGGACGACATGGACGATCCCGCCCGGCCGCTCTGATGCTGCGACGCAATACGCCCTTGAACTCGGCCCCGTTCATCCCCAGTTTCGCGCGGGTGTTCCTTTGGGGGTGTATATGCTCGAGAGACTGATCGAACAGGCCATTCTGGCCAGCCGCTGGCTTCTGGTGCCGCTCTATCTCGGCCTCGCGCTGATGCTGCTGGTGCTGATCTGGCAGTTCTACGCGGATTTCTTCCATGTCATCGGCACGCTGGGCACGGCCGACGATTCCGCGATCATCCTCGAGACGCTGGCCCTCATCGACCTCGTGCTGGTCGCGGGCCTGATCACCATGGTGGTGATCAGTTCCTACGAGAATTTCGTCTCCAAGATCGACGTGAAGGAAGGCTCGGACACGCCGCCCCTGTTCGGCAAGCTCGACCCCGGCACGCTGAAGATCAAGCTCGGCGCCTCGATGGTGGCGATCTCGTCGATCCAGCTGCTGAAGGCTTTCGTCAGCGTCGGCAAATATTCCTCGACCGAACTCGGCTGGCTGATCGGCATCCACATGACGCTGGTCGTCTCGACCCTGCTCATGGCCTTCATCGACAAGCTTGCCTTCTCCAAAGGCAAGGGCGAGAAGGCGGAAAAGGAAAAGGCGGCCGCCTGACCGCCTTTTCGGAACCTCTGATACCGGCCTGCCCGCTCAATGGGCGAGCAGGACCGGGACCGGGGCGCCGTCGAGAATTTCCTGGGTCAGACCGCCCAGCAGATATTCGCGCACCCGGCTGTGGGTATAGGCGCCCATGACGACAAGGTCGGAGCCCAGCTCCAGCACCCGGTCGAACAGCGCCTTCGACAGAAGATAGCCCTCGGTCGGGACATTCGCCGTCCGCACCACGACGCCATGGCCGGCGAGATAGGCGGCGACATCGTCCAGCCCATCCTGATCGACCGCGTGGTCGAAGGTGACGACATCGACTTGCCGCGCGTCGACCAGCAGCGGCATCGCCGCGGTCAGGGCGCGCGTCGCCTCGAGGCTGCCGTTCCAGGCAAGCAGGATGCGGGCGGGCTTGTGACCCGGCACCGGATCGCCGTTCTCGATCCCGGGCACCAGCAGCACCGGCCGCCCGCTGGACCACAGGGCGCCGTTCAGGCTGTCGGTCTCGCCCCGGCTGACGCTGGAGGGCGTGCGTGCGATCACCGCGACGTCGTTCAGGCGCGCACGGCGCCCGACCAGACGTTCCGGCGCGCCGACCATGGTGCCGAACGACAGGGAAAAGCCGCGCTGGCGGCCGCGGGGAATATCGCCGCAGCCAAGCTCGTCGAGCACCTCGCCGATCATCGCCTTGATCTCGCCCTTCAGGGCATCGGCGGCCTTCTGGGCCTGGTCGATCAGTTCCGGCGCAAAGGCGATGCCCGACAGGCCGTCGAACACCGGCGGCATCAGCAGGGCGGGGTCCATCTGCGGATGGAACACTTCGACATGGGCATTCGCCTCGCGGGCGAATTCGATGGCGTGGCGCAGCGCCGGCCGCGCGGTCTTCGGCCGCTCGACAGGCACCAGAATGGTCTTGAAGGACATGATCTCGCTCCCCGACAGGCCTATCGCGGCCTAAAGGCTGCGGCGGCTGCTGTCAATGGTCATCGCCCGGTGGCCGACCATCAGGCGCCCGGCATCGTGCCAGGCATGGTCGGACAGGAGCGCGGTGAGCCATTCCGAGTCGTGGGGCACGGCGAAGACGATTTCATCGCAGGCATGGGCTTTCGCGATCGCCCGGGTCGCGTCGGCGAGGGCGAGGGCCGCCCGCTCGGGAAACAGAAGCTCGAGCACGCCGACCGCGTTGACCACCAGCTCGAACCCGCCCTTGAGGGAGGGCACCATGCTGTAGGCGAGCAGACCGCGGATGTAACCATCCCGTTCCGCGACGATCAGACCCGAGCGATTCCCCTCGGCGTAACGCCTGGCGACACCGCGCCAAGTACCGAGGTCAGGTGTGCCGAGGCAGGCGTGAGCGAGCGGAAAAGCCGCGTCGACATGCCCTTCGCCCAATGGTGACACCTGATATGCCGCGGTCATTGCCGACCTCTCCCTGATCTGGGAACGACCCTAGCAGGGGCTGTATGCAACCGCCTTGAGGTGGATCAAGCGAGGGTCTTCAAGCGATCTGGTCGAAGGGATGGAAGCAGGCTTCGCGGTCTTCCTGACCGGCGATTTCCACCAGTGCGTCGAGATCCTGGATGTCGACGCCGTGATTGCCCTTCAGCAGGATCACCGCCTCGCCCTTCAGCTGGGTGAAGGTGCGGCTGACGGTTTCCGTGGTCAGGCCGAGGTAGTCGGCGATGTCGCCCCGGGTCATCGGCAGCTCCACCGGATTACCCGGCCGCCCCCGCCGCACCGCCCGGTCCGACAGGGAGAGCAGGAAGGAGGCGATACGCTCCCGCGCCGTCTTGCGGCCCAGCAGCACCATCTGGTCCTGCGCCGCCATCAGCTCGTTCATGGCAAGGCCGAGCATCTGGCGCTCGATCTTGGGCAATTCGTTGAACAACCCGCGCAGCTGCGGGCGCTGGAACCGGCAGCAGGTGACGGGGGTGATCGCCGTCGCGCTATAGGCATAGGTGCCGCCGCGCGACAGACCGAGAAAATCCCCCGCCATCATGAAGCCGGTGATCTGGCAGCGGCCGTCGGCCAGCAGCTTGAACACTTTCACCGTGCCGGAGGTCAGGTTGAACAGATCGTCCGCCGGGGCGCCTTCCTCGATGAAGGTGGTGCCCGCCTCGAAACGCTGGTCCGACATGATGGAGGCAAGGCGTGCCAGTTCGTCCGCATCGAGGGCGTTGCACATATTAAAGCTGCGGGCCTCGCAGTGCTCGCAGGTGTGCATGTCCGGGTGACGGCGCCTTGCGCCGCCTGCGCCCTCTTCCGCCGGGGCGCGACCGGTCCTGCCTGCCTGCTGTGCCGCCATGTCCCGGCCCTTTTCCCGCGCCCGCGCGCCTGTTCCCGAAGAAAATATACCTCGTGTAAATGGGGCCAGTCCGGGGCAACAATCCTTGACCTGAATCAATGCCTGTGGGGTTACAGACGGGCTATGGCCAAAGACTTGGACCAGACAGAGACCATAGCCTTCCTCGAGAGGCCGGCGACACACGGCGGCATTGCCCCGCATCGGATCGACACGTCCTGCGCCTTTGTCTTCCTCGCCGGGGATTTCGCCTACAAGATGAAACGGGCGGTCGACCTCGGCTATCTCGATTTCTCGACCCTTGAAGGCCGCGAAGCCGCCTGCCGGGCGGAAATGACGCTGAACCGGCGGACGGCGCCAGAGCTTTACCTTCGCCTCGCCCATGTCACGCGGGCGGCGAACGGCAGCCTCGCCCTCGATGGCGACGGGCCGGCGGTCGAGCCCGTCGTCGTCATGAAGCGTTTCCCCGACGACGCCCTGGGCACCACCGCGCTGGCGGCCGGGCGAATCGAGCGGGCGCAGATCGCCGACCTCGGCCGGCGGCTCAAGGCCTATCACGGCGAATGCCCGGTGCCGCCGCTGCCGCCCGCGCCCATGACCGCGCGCCTCGCCCCCTGCCGGGTGCCGCTTCGCGCCATGGCGCCGGACATCCCCGCCTGGCGGATCGAGGGGCTGCTGGCCCGTCTCGCCCCGCATTTCGAGGCGGCGGACCGCCTGATGCCGGCGCGCGCGGCGCAAGGCTTCTGGCGGCGGGGCCATGGTGACCTGCACCTTGGCAATATCTGCCTGATCGACGGCCGGCTGGTGCCGTTCGACGCCCTCGAATTCGACGATGATTTCGCCACCGCCGACGTGCTTTACGACCTCGCTTTCCTCGCCATGGACCTGCGGCGGCTGGGAAGGGGCGATCTCGCCCTTGCCCTGTTCGACGCATACGGCGATGTCGGGCCGGGCGGCGCCGCGGTGATGCCCGGCTTCATGGCGCTGCGGGCGTCGATCCGCGCCTTCGTCGCCCATGCCCGCTGGCAGGCCACCGGCGGCCCGGCCCCTGTCGAGGAAATGTCCGGCTTTCTCGATACGGCCGAGGATGCGCTGGCCGAGACAAGGCCCCGCGTGCTCGCCGTCGGCGGCCTGTCGGGCACCGGCAAATCCACCCTCGCCCGGGCGCTGGCCCCCCGCCTCGGCCCGGTGCCGGGCGCGCTGCACCTGCGGACCGACGTCATCCGCAAGGCGATGCATGGCATCGCCGAGACCGACCCGCTGCCCGCCGACGCCTATGGCCCGGGCAAGAGCGAGGCGGTCTATGCCGCCCTGTTCGAGGCTGGCGCCGCCGGTTTCGCCGCCGGCCGCAGCGTGATCCTCGACGGTGTCTTCGCCCATGAAGCCGAGAGGGCCGCCGCCCGCGCCATCGCCCCCGACGCCTTCACCGGCCTGTGGCTGGAAGCGCCTCTGTCCCTCCGCCAGCAGCGGATCGAGGGGCGGCGGGGCGATGCCTCGGACGCGACCCCCGCCGTCGCCGCGAAACAGGAAGGTTACGACCTCGGCACGCTGGACTGGAGCCGGCTCGCCGCCGGCGGCCCGCTCGACGCGCTGGTCGCGGCCGCCCTCGCGATATCAGGGCACGAGGACGGCGGCGCCCTGTAGCCGGCCGCTGCGCAGATCGCCCAGCGCCTCGTTCGCCCGGTCGAGGGCATAGGGCACCACGGCGGCATGAAGCGGGATTTCGGCGGCGAGGGCCATGAACGCTTCCCCATCCTTCCGCGTCAGATTGGCGACAGAGCGCAGCACCCGCTCGTGCCACAGGATTTCGTAGGGAAAGGCCGGAATATCGCTCATGTGGATACCGCCGCAGACGACCGTGCCGCCCTTGTCGACCCGCGACAGCGCGATGGGCACGAGATCGCCCACAGGGGCAAAGATCAGCGCGGCGTCGAGCACTTCGGGCGGCGCCTCGTTCGAGCCGCCGGCCCAGACGGCGCCAAGGCCGCGGGCGAATGTCTGCGCGGCGATATCGCCCGGCCGGGTGAAGGCGTACACGCGCTGGCCCTTGGCCACGGCGATCTGCGCGATCAGATGGGCGGCGGCGCCAAAGCCGAAGATGCCGATGGATTGCGCCGGCCCCGCCATGGCCCAGGTGCGATAGCCGATCAGCCCGGCGCACAGCAGCGGCGCGGCCGAGCGGTCGTCGTAACGCTCGGGGATATGCAGGACGAAATCCGCCTCCGCCACCATTTCCTCGCCATAGCCGCCGTCGGCGGTATAACCGGTGAAGCGCGCCGCCTCGCACAGGTTTTCCTGACCCCGCAGGCAATAGCGGCAGGCCCTGCAGGCATGGGCCAGCCAGGGCACACCGACCCGGTCACCGGGGGCCCAGCGGGTTACACCGTCGCCGACCTCGATCACCCGGCCGACCACCTCGTGGCCCGGCACCACCGGCCCCGAGACCGCCGGCAGTTCGCCATCGACAAGATGAAGATCGGTCCGGCAGACACCGCAAGCCAAGACCTTGATGCGCAACTGCCCAGGTCGCAGTGGCGGGCGCGCGAGTTCGCAACGCAGGAGCGGACGCCCCCGCCGCTCGGAAACCATGGCCCTGTATGTCGTCACCCGGATTCGCTTTCCGCTGTTTTGTTTATTATGCGTCAGACTTGCAATAGTTGCGAGATGAAGCGCCGTCCATCCGGGGGTTTCACCGCCCGTTCAGGCGGAACAACCAGCTGCGCAGCCGGCGCAGGTGCGCCTCGGCCGTCCGGTCATCGGCGATACCGCGTCGGCGGCGGCAAATTTCCGCGACCAGCCAGGCGAGGGCGGGCAGCGGCGCCCGGCCGGCGGCGGCGCAATAGCGCGCCAGATAGATTTCCACCATCCAGAAGCGGAAGGCCCGTTCGGCGGCCCCGGCCTGACGCCCCTCGCCCTTGCCGAGCAGCAGCCAGGACAGGCTGCGCGCGACATCGAGGTCCGGCTCGCCCCGCCCCGCCCGTTCGAGATCGAGGATGGTGATCCGCCCGGCGCCCAGCCGCGCGTTGGCACCGTGAAAATCGCCGTGGCAGAAGGCGAGCGCCCGCTCCTGCCGCAGGATATCGGCGACAAGGGCGGCAAAGGGGGGATCGAGCCGGCGCAACAGGCCGAGCGCATGGTCGAGGCTCATCTGCCGGGCCGGGTGCTGCATATCGACCGGCGCCCGGTGGAAAGCCTGCTGGATGTCGGCGAGGCGGCGGATCAGGCCGAAGGTGCGCCAGGGCTGGCGGGTCATCACGGTGCTGACGTCGACGCCGGGCACGAAATCCCCGACGAGGCCGATGCGCCCCGCCCGTTCCTCGACCCCGTGAACCTGCCAGACCGGCAGGCCGGCCGCCGCCGCCGCCCGGGTCAGGTCATATTCGCCCCGGCCGGTCTCCGCCGCGAAACGCTCGTGATACAGCTTGAGGACCCGGCCATCGCCGAGGTCGAAGATGTCCGATTTGCCGCCCGTGCCGATCCGGCCGCCGGGATCGGGCGGCGATGGCGCTGGCGGTTGTGGGGGGCGATCGTCGGTCGTCATGGCACGCAACCGCCTATAGCACGATGGACGATGGCCGCCCATGGCCTTTGCCGGCGGCGCAGGGGTGATCCCCACGGCGGCCCCTTGCCGACGGCCCCCTGGGCAACGCATGATCGCGGCCCCTGTTTTCCCGTCGGGTTCCGTGAATGAGCAGCAGCATCGCCGGTATCGAAAAGGCCCGCATCGAAGCCTGCCTCAAGGCCGAGACCGCCCGTTTCATCGACCGCAACCCGCGCTCGAGACAGCTCGGGCAGGAAGCAAAGGCTCATTTCCCGGACGGCGTGCCCATGCACTGGATGACCGACTGGGGCACGCCTTTCCCCCTCTTCGTCGCCGAGGCCACGGGCGCCCGCCTGACCGATGTCGACGGCAACGCCTATCGCGACTTCTGCCTGGGCGACACGGGCTCGATGTTCGGCCATTCGCCGGCCCCGATCATGGAGGTGCTGGCGCGGCAAGGGGGCCACGGCCTGACCTACATGCTGCCGACCGAGGATGTGCCCGTGATCGGCCGTCTGCTGGCCGAGCGTTTCGGCCTGCCGCAGTGGCAGGTCGCGGCGACGGCGACCGACGCCAACCGCTTCGCCCTGCGCTGGGCGCGGGCGATCACCGGGCGTCCGAAGATCCTCGTGTTCAACGGCTGCTATCACGGCACGGTGGACGAGACTTTCGTCCGTCTGCGGGACGGCCGGGTCATTCACCGCCCGGGCCTGCTCGGACAGGTCACCGACCTGACGACGGGCGCCCACGTCGTCGAATTCAACGACCTGCCCGCCCTCGAAGCCGCGCTGGCGGAAGGCGATGTCGCCTGCGTCATCACCGAACCCGCGCTGACCAATATCGGCATGGTCCTGCCGGACGAGGGCTTCATCGAGGGAGTGCAGGCGGCCTGCCGGCGGACCGGCACCCTCCTCCTGATCGACGAGACGCATACGATTTCGACCGGCCCCGGCGGCTGGACCCGCAAGCACGGTCTGTCGCCCGATTTCTTCGTCGTCGGCAAGGCCATCGCTGGCGGTGTGCCCTGCGCCGTCTGGGGCTTCACCGACGCCATCGCCGCCGGGATGAAAATCGCCCGGGAAAAGGCCGGCCCCGGCCATTCGGGCATGGGCACCACCCTGTCGGCCAATGCCCTCGCCCTGCGGGCGCTGCGCGCCAATCTCGAACAAGTCATGACCGATGCCGCCTATGACCACATGCTGGCCATGTCGGACCGGCTGGCGGCGGGCATCCGCGCCGTGATCGCCGGGAACAGCCTGCCCTGGCATGTCTCGGCGGTGGGGGCGCGGGCGGAATTCGTCTGCGGCCCGGTGCCGCCGCGCAACGGCGCCGAGGCGGCCGTCTCGATGCATGGCGACCTCGAAGCCGCGATCCATCTCTATCTGATGAACCGGGGCTTCCTCATCGCCCCGTTCCACAACATGACCCTGACCTGTCCCGCGACCACGGCCGAGGATGTCGACGCCCTGGTCGCCTGCATCGCCGCCGCCTGCGGCGACCTGCTTGCCGGAGCCTGATCTTGTCCTTCACCCATCCCGCCGCAACCGACGGCGCCGAAGCCGCCGCCTTTTTCGCCGCCAATCCGGATATCGAGGCGGTCCAGCTGGTGCTGACCGACACCAGCGGCGTCGCCCGCGGCAAGACCGTGCGCCGGCACGAGCTGGCCTCGGTCTATACCAACGGCCGGCCCCTGCCCTGTTCCATCCTCGGCCTCGACGTGACCGGCGCCGATGTCGATGAAACCGGCCTCGTCTGGGAAGAAGGCGACGCCGACCGTCTGGCCTTCCCCGTGCCCGGCACCCTGCGCCGCGCGCCCTGGCTGCCCGTGCCCACGGCACAGGTGATCCTGTCGGTCTGGCACCTCGACGGCCGGCCCGAGGAGGCGGACCCGCGCCACGCCCTCGCCCGGGTGGTGAAGCGTTACGAGGCGCTGGGCCTCACCCCCGTCGTCGCGGCCGAGCTGGAATTCTATGTCGTCGATCCGGAGATCGGCCCCGACGGCATGGTCCGTCTCGCCAAATCGCCGCTGACCGGCCAGCGGCTGGTGACGACGCAGGTCTACGAATTGAACGCGCTCGAGGAATTCGGCGCCTTCCTGACCGAGCTTCAGGCCGCAGCCGATGCCCAGGCCCTGCCGGCGGAAACCGCGATCAGCGAATTCGCCCCCGGCCAGTTCGAGATCACCCTGCGCCACCAGCCCGACGCCATGAAGGCGATCGACGAAGCGATCTTCTTCAAGCGCACCATCAGGGGCGTCGCGCAGAAGCACAATCTGATCGCCACCTTCATGGCCAAGCCCTTCACCGGGCGCACCGGCTCCGGCCTGCATCTCCATTTCTCGATGAACGACGAGAGTGGCCGCAACGCCTATGCCAGCGAGGACGAGCGCGGCCCCGCGATCATGCAGAGCGCCGTCGCCGGCCTCATTGAGACCATGCATGAGGCGACGGCGATCTTCGCCCCCGGCGCCAATTCCTACCGCCGCTTCCGCCTCGGCTCCTATGCCCCGATCGCGCCCTGCTGGGGCGTCAACAACCGCTCGGTCTCGGTGCGGGTGCCGATCGGCCCGGCGAACAGCCGCCATATCGAGCACCGGGTCTGCGGCGCCGACGCCAATCCCTATCTGGCGCTGGCCGCCGTCCTCGCCGGGGCGCATCACGGCATGGTCAACAAACTGACCCCGCCCGCGATCATCGCGCGCGACGGCTATGCCGAGACGGCGGAACGCCTGCCGACCCAATGGGCCGATTCCATCGCCATCTTCGAGACATCCGCCCTGATGCGGGATTACCTCGGCGCGCGCTATACGGAAGTCTTCACCGCGATCAAGAAGGCCGAACTCGACCGTTTCTACGCCCAGGTCTCGGCCCTCGACTACGTCTGGTACCTGCGCAACGCCTGAGGCGGCGGGATCGACCGAAAAGCGGCCGCGATCACAATTTGCGGGCGCGGCGAAGGTTGGCATTGCCACCGGGCTGGGGCATCCTGCGGCCATGACCGCGACATTGTCCCGACACCCGCCGGCCGCGACCCTCGCCGGGCTGAGCGATGCCCTCGCCGCGCTCTGCCTCGAGGCGGGCACGGCCGAGAGCGCGCTGGAAGCGGCCATCGCCGAGGTCCTGGTCCATCGGCCAAAGGCCCGGCCCGGCCTTGTCCGACGCCTGTGGGGCACATTGCCCGCCGGTGATGACGACCGGGGCGACGATGGCGCGCGAGCGCGCCTGCGCCGGGAAATCGAAGCCGCCGACGGCCGGCGGATCGCCATCGCCTGGATCGCCGCGCAGGCGGAAACCTTGCCGCCCGGCCCCGGCGGCGACAGCGTTCGCGCGCATCTGCTGCGCGCCGCCGTCGAAGCCGGCGCGGCCGAGCAGCGACGGGCCGAGGCCGGCCGGCAGGCGCTGCACGACCTGATGCCGCTGCGGCGCGAGGGGATCGGCGCATGATCGACATCCTGCTGTCCCCGGCCAACCGGCCCTTCGCCATCGCCATCGGCCTGATGCTGGGTCTCCTCCTGGTCGAGCTGCTGGGCGCGCTGACCGGCTTCCGCCTGGGCGAGCACGGCGCCGACCACGATGCCGACATCGCCGATCACCACGCCGAGGCGGAGGGCGGCGTGCTCGACTGGATCGGCCTCGGCAAGGTGCCGCTGGTCGTGTTGCTGGCCGAATTCTGCGCCGCCTTCGCCAGTTTCGGCCTTCTCCTGCAGGAAGTCGCGGGCGCGGTGCTCGCCCCCCTGCCCGGCTGGGGCGCCGCCCTCGCCGTGCTGGCGCCCGCCGTGCTCGCCACCCGCTGGCTCTCCATCGGCATCGCCCGCGTGCTGCCGCGCGAGGAAACGGTGGCGGTCAGCGTCGACACATTGGTCGGCCGGATCGGCAAGGTCGGCAGCGGCACCGCCCGGGCCGACAATCCGGCCGAGGCCATGGTCAAGGACCAGCACGGCCACGCCCATTACGTCCGCGTCCGCCCGGCGCTGGACGGTGAAATCCTGAGCGCCGGTGCCCGCATCGTGCTGCTCGCCCGCGAGGGCGGTGTCTTCACCGCCACCCTCATGCCCGATCTCGACACGCCGGGGAAAATCCCATGAATGAAGAACTCTTCGCCGTCCTGACGCCGGTCGTCCTCGGGCTCGTCCTTCTTCTGGTGGTCGGTCTCGTCTTCGCCCGGCTCTATCGCCGTGCCTCCAAGGAAATGGCCTTCGTGCGCACCGGCCTTGGCGGCTCCAAGGTCATGCTGGACGGCGGCGCGCTGGTGCTGCCGGTGTTCCACGAGATCACCGGCGTCAACCTGAAGACGCTGAAGCTGGTCGTCCGCCGGGCCGAGAGCGAGGCGCTGATCACCAACGACAAGCTGCGCGCCGATGTAACCGTGGAATTCTTCGTCCGCGTGAAGCGCGATGCCGATGCGATCCACATGGCGGCCCAGACCCTCGGCACCCGCACCAATGACACCGATGCCCTGCGCGAGCTGGTCGAGGGTAAATTCGTCGACGCGCTGCGCGCCGTCGCCGCCCAGATGACGCTGGAGGACCTGCACCTCAAGCGCGCCGACTTCGTCCAGTCGGTGCAGAATGTCGTCGCCGAGGATCTTGCCAAGAACGGTCTCGAACTCGAATCCGCCTCGCTGACCGGCCTCGACCAGACCGACCAGAAATTCTTCAACCCGGAAAACGCCTTCGACGCCGAGGGCCTGACCAAGCTGAAGGAAAAGACCGAGCTGAAGCGCCGCGAGCGTTTCGTCGTCGAGCAGGACACGGAAGTCGCGATCAAGCGCAAGAATCTGGAAGCGACGCGCGAGAAGCTGGAGCTGGAGCGTCAGGGCGAGGACGCCGTTCAGGCCCAGCAGCGCGAAATCGCCTTCATGCGCGCCGCCGCCGCGACCGAGATCGCCAAGAAGGAAGCGGCCGCTCAGCAGGAGGCGGAGAACGCCCGCATCGAAGCCCAGCGCAAGGTCGAGACGGTGAAGATCGCCAAGGATCGCGATCTCGAGATCGAGCGCCAGAAATCGCAGATCGACGTCGCCAAACAGTCGGAAGCCCGGGTCGCCGCCGAAGCCTCGGCCGAGCGGGCGCGCATCGAGGCCGACCAGCAGGTGCAGTCGGTCCGCATCGAAACGGAAAAAACAGTGGCGATCACCCGCCAGCAGTCGGAAATCGCCCTCGCCGAACAGTCGAAGGCGAAGTCTGCCGCCGAAGCCGCCGCCGCCCAGGCCAAGGCCGAGGAAGTGCGCGCCGCCGAACAGGTGGAAACCGCCCGCGCCCTTGAAAAGGCCGAGCGTCAGCGCCAGGTCGAATTGACCGAAGCGCGCAAGGAAGCCGAGAAGGAAGCCCTGAAGGTCACCGTCGGCGCCGAGGCCGAGCGCCGCGCCGCCGACGAGATGGCGGAGGCCCGCCGCATCGAGGCCCAGGCAGCGGCCGATGCCGAAAGGATCGGCGCCGAAGCCCGCGCCCGTTCCTACGAAGTCGACGCCGCCGGCCAGCAGGCCCTGAACGCCGCGCGCAACACCCTGACCGACAAGATCATCGCCCAGGAAATCCGCCAGCGCCTGATCGAGAAACTGCCCGAGATCATCGCCCAGATGGTGAAGCCGGTCGAAAAGATCGACTCGATCCGCATCGTCGACACCGGCGGCCTCGCCCGCCTCGCCGACGGGGCCGAGGCCGGTGCGTCCGTGCCGGGTGACGAGGGTAATCTCGCCGACCGGGCGGTGGCGGCGGCGCTGCGCTATCGCACGCAGGCGCCGCTGCTCGACAGTCTGCTGGCCGAGGTCGGCCTTTCCGGCGGCAAGGGGCTGGACGGCCTGCTGCCCAAGACCGACGACAAGTAAGTTCGGTCAGTAGCCGACGGTGAAGCGCCGACGCTCATGCTTCGGCGCCTCGACTTCGTCGGCGAGGGCGATGGCATAATCGGCGAAGGAAATCGAGCTGTTGCCATCGTCGGCGACCAGAAGCCCGTCGGTGCCGAGACGGAAGGTCCGGGTGCGCGGCCCGTCGAAGAACAGCGCCGAGGGGGAGAGGAAGGTCCAGTTCAGCGCCGGCTCTGCCTTCAGCCGGTCGAGGAAGACCGCGCCCTTCAGGGCCTCGGCCTTGTAGATGGCCGGGAATTCCGGCGTGTCGACGACGCGAAGGCCCGGCACCGCCTCGAGGCTGCCGGCCCCGCCGACGACGTAGTAGCGCTTCACCCCCGCGGCTTTCACCGCGCCGATCAGGGTTTCCGGATCGCTGGCGAGGAAATGCACGGCGGAGATCGCGATGTCGTGCCCGGCCAGGGCGGCGGCGAGCGCCTTTCCGTCGTTGGCGTCGACCGACAGCGGCGTGACGCCGGGTCCGGCGGCGATCTTCGAGGTGTCGCGGGCGATGGCGGTCACCTCATGGCCGCGCGCCACCAGTTCAGCGAGGATTTTCGAGCCGGCGTTGCCGGAAGCACCGATCAGGGCAATCCTGGACATAGAATGGTTCCTTTCAGTCATCAGGTTTCCAATGGATACCAGATGACATCTTGAAATCTGCTTGTGAAGAGGGCACTTTACGGTCATCTGGTAACCCTGACGAAACCCGGACCCGCGCCATGAACAGCCCCGATGCCTTCAACGCCCTGTGCCCGACGCGGCAGATCCTCGACCGCATCGCCGACAAATGGACCGTCTTGCTGCTCGGCCTGCTGGCCGGCCGCACCATGCGCTTCAACGAATTGCGCCGGGGCGTTGACGGGTTGTCGCAGAAAGTCCTGTCCCAGACCCTGAAGAGCCTGGAGCGCGACGGGCTGGTGACCCGCGCGGTCTATCCAACTGTGCCGGTCACGGTCGAATACGCCATCACGGACCTCGGCCGCACGCTGGCGGCGACGCTGGAGCCGCTGCGTCTCTGGGCGGAAAGCCATATGAATGTAATCGAACAGGCAAGGGCCGATTTCGACCGCCGGCAGCAAGCGGCGGCATGACGCCTGCGCCCCTGTGATTTAGACTGACCGGCATCGCGACTTCGTGAAGGCCGGGGGGGTCTGGGCATGTCGTCACTCGCGCGCCTTGCTGGCGGCGCCTTGCTGCTGCTCGGCCTCGCTTTCGTGTGGCCCGCGCAGGCACAGGAACCACAGGCCGAGCCGACGGCGGAACAACTGCGCACCGAGGCCGAATTCCGCGAGGGGCTGCAAGCCGTCGCGGGCGGCGACTATGCCGCCGCCATCGCGATTTTCGACGCCATTCTGGCCCGCGACGCCAGCCTCGTCCGGGTGCGGCTGGAACTCGCCCGGGCGCTGTTCCTCGCCGGGGATCAGGACGAGCGCGCCCGCTTCCAGTTCGAGCGGGTGCTGTCCGCCGACCTGCCCCAGGCGGTGCAGGACAATGTCGAGAAATTCCTGAACGCCATCCGCAAGCGGCGGCGCTGGACCCTGTCGGCCGAACTCGCCATCGTGCCCGACAGCAACATCAACGGCGGCCCCGACAGCCGGGAAGTGAACCTCGTGTGGTTCCCCGGCCGGCCGTTCGAGCTGAGCGATTCCGCGACGCGGAAATCCGGTGTCGGCCTCTATAGCGCGGTCAACGGCAGCTATCGTTTCGACCTCGCCGATCATTGGCGCCTGCAGACCAGCGGCGGCCTCAGCCAGCGCACCTTCACCGATTCCGAATTCGACGATACCGTCCTTTCGGTCACCACCGGCCCCCGCTACCTTCTCGAGCGGGGCGAGATCGGCATCGGCCTGACGGCCTACCATTGCTGGTACGGCCTCGATCCCTATAACCGCTTCGTCGGCCTCCAGATCGACGGCAATTACCTGCTCAGCCGCAGCGTCCGGGCGGAAGCCGCCTTCCGCATCGGCGACGACCGAAGCGCCCTCGACTTCGGACGCGACGGCCTGTCGACCGATGGCTCCGTCACCCTGCGCTACGCCGTGCTGCCGGAGCTGTTGCTCTACACCGCCGCCAGCGCCCAGCGGGAGGATTTCGACAATGCCTTCTACGCCAATGTCGGCGCGGGCCTGACTGCGGGCATCTATGGCGACCTGCCCTGGGGTTTTTCCGCGGGCGGCTCGATCCGGGTCGCCCGTACCTGGTACGACGGTTACCAGCCCGCCTTCGCAACAACGCGCGAGGACGAGAGCCGGCAATACACGGCCTTCATCCTCAACCGGCGGATCAACGTCTGGCGGGTGACACCCAGCCTCCGCTACACCCACATCGACAACGACTCGAACATCCCGATCTATTCCTACGGACGGGATCTGTTCCAGATCGGCGTAACGAAGGAATTCTGACCCGGGATCGGCTCAGACCGAACCCGGCCGCTCGATCACGAGGATACGGGCGGGGCCGACGGGATGGGCGACATGCTCCGCCCCGATGCCGGCATGGACGATGTCGCCCGAGGCCATGCGCGTGACGCGCTCCACCCCTTCCCCGTCCTTCCAGTGCATGTCGACCGTGCCGTCCAGGACGACGAAGACTTCCTCGCCATCGTTGACGTGCCAGACATAGGGCCGGTCGGTCCAGTGCAGGCGCACCGTCGCCGCGTCGAAACGGGCGATGTCGAGGGCGCCCCAGGCCCGATCCGCCGTGAAGCCCTTCGGGTCGATGAAGCGCATCACAGCAGGTCTTTCACCGTCTCGGGCGGGCGGGTCGCCCTGCCGCCCTTCCCCGAGGTGACGATGGGCCGGTTCAGCAGGATGGGATGGGCGGCGATCGCGTCGAGAATGGCCTCGTCCGGCGCGGTCGCGAGCGCCATTTCCTTCGCCAGCGGCTCCTTGGTCCGCAGCAGGTCACGGACGGACAGGCCCCTGGTCGCGGCCAGCGCCGCCAGTTCGGCCCGGCTCGGCGGCGTCTTCAGATATTCGACCACCCGGGGCTCCACCCCGGCATCGCGGATCAGCTGAAGCGTGGTGCGCGATGTGCTGCATTTGGGATTGTGATAAATAGTCACCGTCATGATCGGGTCCTGGAGTCGCTGTCGGCGGCGAGGATAGCACCGCGCCGCACCGGGGCACGCATCATGTCGCGGCGGTCACCGCCCGGCGAAGCACCGGGCCGGACCCGAGGAGAGGAAACGATGACGCCACCCGCCCTGCGCCTGTTCGGCGCACCCTGTTCCTATTACACGGCGAAGGTCCGTTCGGCCCTGCGCAAGCAGCGTCTGCCCTTCCGCGAGGATTTCCAGAGCCACCCCTATTACCGGACCCATGTCCTGCCGGTGACGCAGAACCAGCGCATTCCGGTGCTCGAATTCGCCGACGGCCCGATCGTGCAGGATTCGACCGAAATCCTCGACCATCTCGAAGCCCGCGACCTGCTCGGCGCACGCCCGGCCGGGGTCGCGCGGGTGGTGGAACTCTTCGTCGAGGCTTATGCCGACCGGGCCATGCTGCGGCCCGCCATGCATTACCGCTGGAACTTCCGGGCCGAGAACGAAGCCTTCATCATCGGCGAATTCTCGCGCCTGATCGCCATGGGCGACACCGGGAAGGGATCGGAACTGGGCCGCGTCATCGCCGGCCGCATGTCGGCCTATCTGCCGCCGCTCGGCATCACCGAGGCGACGATCCCGGCGATCGAGGCGCAATATCTCGCGTTGCTCGACGCTCTCGACCGGCATTTCGCGCATCATCCCTATCTGCTGGGCGGCAGCCCGTCCCGCGCCGACTACGGTCTGATGGGGCCGCTCCATGCCCACCTCGGGCGCGACCCTCATGCCGTGCCGCTGATGCAGCGCCGCGCCCCCATCGTCTATCGCTGGACCGAACGCATGAACGCGGGCGAGGACACGTCGCCGGAATTCCCCGATCCCGCCCCGGGCTTCGAGATCACGGCGGACCTTTGCCCCGTGCTCGACCTGATGGCCGCGGAATTCGGGCCGGAACTGGCGGCGACGCTCGATCTGTTCGGGACCTGGGCGGCGGAGCGTACCGACATGCCCGCCGGCACCCCGGTCTCGTCCAAGGGCGTGGACCAGCCCAGCTTCGGGCCGGTGCGCTTCGATATCCAGGGCATCACGTTCGAGGTGATGTCGGCCGGCCATTCGCTGTGGATGCTGCAGCGGGTGCAGGATGCCTTCGCGCGGCTGGACGACGCGGAAAAGGCCGAGGCCCGCGCGCTGCTGGCGGCCGGCGGCATGGCCCGCCTGCTCGACGAAAAAATGCCCCGGCGACTGGGCCGCCAGGGCAACAAGTTGACGGTGGCTTAGGGAAGTTCAAAGGCTTCGGGCGATCACCATGCGCTGAACGTCCGACGTGCCCTCGTAGATCTGGCAGACGCGGACGTCGCGGTAGATCCGCTCCACCGGGTAATCCGCCAGGTAACCGTAGCCGCCCAGGGTCTGGATGGCGACGGAACAGACCCGCTCCGCCATTTCCGACGCGAAGAGCTTGGCCTGGCTTGCCTCGATCAGGCAGGGCAGGCCGGCTTCGCGCAGGCGCGCGGCGCGGTGCACCATGAGGCGCGCGGCCTCGATCTGGGTCGCCATGTCGGCGAGCCGGAAGCCCACGGCCTGGTGGTTCATGATCGGCTGGCCGAAGGTGACGCGCTCCTTGGCATAGGCGACGGCGTAATCGAAGGCGGCGCGCGCCATGCCGACCGACTGCGAGGCGATGCCGATGCGCCCGCCTTCGAGGTTGGACAGGGCGATCTTGTACCCCTCCCCTTCCTTGCCCAGCAGATTCTCGGCCGGCAGGCGCAGATCCTCGAAAATGATCTGGCAGGTATCGGAAGCGTGCTGGCCCAGCTTGTCCTCGACCCGGGCGACCTTGTAGCCCGGGGTATCGGTCGGCACGATGAAGGCGGAAATGCCCTTCTTGCCGGCGGCGGGATCGGTCACGGCGAAGACGATGGCGACCTTGGCGTTTTTCCCTGAGGTGATGAACTGCTTGGTGCCGTTCAGCACATAATGGCTGTTGCCGTCCCTGGTCGCGCGGGTCTTCAGGTCGGCGGCGTCGGAGCCGGCCTGGGGTTCGGTCAGCATGAAGGCGCCGATGGCCTTGCCGGCGGCCATGTCGGGCAGATAGTGCGCCTTCTGCGCCTCGGTGCCGAACTTCAGGATGGGCAGGCAACCCACCGAATTATGCACGCTCATGATGGTCGAAAGCGCGCCGCAGCCCGCCGCGATCTCTTCCAGCGCCATGGCATAGGCGAGATTGCCGGTATCGGAGCCGCCCCATTCCTCCGGCACGACCATGCCGAAGAAGCCGAGCTCGCCCATTTCCGCGACCGCTTCCGCCGGGAATTCGTGGTTGCGGTCCCAGTCGGCGGCGAAGGGGGCCAGCCGCTCGGCGGCGAAGGAACGCGCCGCGTCGCGGATCTGGACCTGTTCCTCGGTGTAACCGAAGTCGCTCATCTCAGTGCACCAGCTCGACCGCGAGGGCGGTCGCTTCGCCGCCGCCGATGCAGAGCGAGGCGACGCCGCGCTTCAGGCCGTATTTCTCGAGCGCGGCCAGCAGCGTGACCAGGATGCGCGCGCCCGAGGCGCCGATGGGATGGCCGAGGGCGCAGGCACCGCCATGGACATTGACTGCCGCCGGATCGAGGCCGAGTTCGCGGATCGCCGCCATGGCGACGACGGCGAAGGCTTCGTTGATCTCGTAGAGATCGACGTCCTTCTTGCTCCAGCCGGTTTTGGCGAACAGCTTCTCGATCGAGCCGATGGGCGCGGTCGGGAACAGGCTGGGCTTGTCGGCATGGGTGGCGTGGCCGCGGATGACGGCGATGGGGGCGAGGCCCCGCTTCTCGGCTTCCGAGCGCTTCATCAGAACGAGCGCGGCGGCGCCGTCCGAGATGGAGGAGGAATTGGCCGCTGTCACCGTGCCGCCCTCGCGGAAGGCGGGCTTCAGGGTCGGGATCTTGTCCATCTTCGCCTTGGGCGGCTGCTCGTCGCTCGAAACCTCGCCGCCCTTCTTCAGGGCGACGGGCACGATTTCCTTGACGAAGGAGCCGTCCTTGATCGCCGTCTGCGCCTTGGTCAGGGAGGCGATGGCATAGGCATCCTGTTCCTCGCGGCTGAACTGGAAGTTTTGCGCGCAATCCTCGGCGAAGGTGCCCATCAGGCGGCCCTTGTCGTAGGCATCCTCGAGCCCGTCGAGGAACATGTGGTCCATGACCCGGCCATGGCCCATGCGATAGCCGCCCCGCGCCTTGTCGAGGAGATAGGGCGCGTTGGTCATGCTCTCCATGCCGCCGGCGACCGCGACATCGGCCGAGCCGGCGAGGATCAGGTCATGGGCGAACATGGCCGCCTTCATGCCCGAGCCGCACATCTTGTTGATGGTGGTCGCGCCCGCGCCGAGCGGAAGGCCGGCGCCCAGCGCCGCCTGACGGGCCGGGGCCTGGCCCTGACCGGCGGGCAGCACGCAGCCGAAGACGATTTCCTCGACCGCCTCCGGCGCGAGGCCGGCGCGGGAGAGCGCGGCCCGGATCGCGGTCGCGCCGAGCTGCGAGGCGGTGAAATCCTTCAGGTCGCCCTGAAAGCCGCCCATGGGGGTACGCGCGGCACCGACGATGACGATGGGATCTTCCATGATGCGTCTCCTTGTTATTTGGCGGCCATGCGAAGCGCGCCGTCGAGACGGATCACTTCGCCGTTCAACATGCGGTTCTCGGCGATATGCTTGACCAGCGCGGCGAATTCCGCCGGATAGCCGAGACGCGAGGGGAAGGGCACGAGCTTGCCCAGGGAGTCCTTCACCTCCTGCGGCATCCCCGCCATCATCGGCGTCTCGAAAGTGCCGGGGGCGATGGAGACGACGCGGATACCGGTGCGGGCCAGCTCGCGCGCGATCGGCAGGGTCATGCCGACCACGCCGCCCTTGGACGCCGCATAGGCCGCCTGGCCGATCTGGCCGTCATAGGCCGCGATGGACGCGGTGTTGACGATCACGCCGCGTTCCCCGTCCTCGCCCGGCTCGTTCTTCGCCATGGCGAAGGCGGCGACGCGCAGCATGTTGAAGGCGCCGATCAGGTTGACGTTGATCACCTTGGCGAAAGTGTCCAACTTGTGCGGCATGTCGCGACCGACGACCTTTTCGCCGATGACGATGCCGGCGCAATTGGCGAGGCCGTGCACGGCGCCGAATTTGGCGATGGCGGCATCGACCGCGGCCTGCCCGTCGTCGGCGTTGGTGACGTCGGTCTTCACGAAGATCGCGTTGGGGCCAAGGCCCTCGGCGACCGAAGCGCCATTCGGATTGACGTCGACGAGGACGGCATTGCCGCCCGCCGCGATGACCATCTGCGCGGTCGCGAGGCCGAGGCCCGAGGCGCCGCCGGTAACGATGAAGGTCTTGCCCGTGATCTGCACGTCAGGCTCCTGAAGATTGTAGTCGTCGTCCCGGCGCAGGCCGGGACCTTGGGACGAAAGACGCGATACGCGCGATCAGGCCGCCGAGGCGTCCTTGGTCTTGGCCACTTCCTGATTGCGCAGGATGAAACGCTGGACCTTGCCGCTCGGGGTCTTGGGCAGGTCGGTCACGAATTCGATCTCGCGCGGGAAGGAATGGGTCGACAGGCGCTTGCGGACATATTGCTGCAGCTCTTCCGCAAGCTGGTCCGACGGCTCGAAGCCCTTGGACAGGACGACGAAGGCCTTCACGATCTCGGTCCGTTCCGGGTCGGGCTTGCCGACCACGGCGGCTTCGATCACGGCGGGGTGCTCGATCAGCGCGCTTTCGACATCGAAGGGCCCGATGCGATAACCGGCCGAGGTGATGATGTCGTCCGAGCGGCCGACGAAACTGACCGAGCCGTCGTCATTCAGCTCGACCGTGTCGCCCGTCAGGTAGTAATTGCCGACGAAGCTGGGGGTTTCGCGGTTCAGGTAGCCGGGGAACCAGAACAGCGGCGACTTGCTGCGGTCGATGGCGAGAATGCCGGGCTGGCCCACCGGCAGTTCTTCCTGGCCCTCGGGATCGACCACGACGGCATGGTAGCCGGGCATCGACAGGCCGGCGGAGCCCATGCGGATCGGGTGCTCGATGCCGTGGTGGTTGTTCACCACCATGCCCATTTCGGTCTGGCCGTAGTGATCGTTGATCGGCGCCGCCAGATGTTCGGCGAACCAGCGGATCACCTCGGGGTTCAGCGGCTCGCCCGCCGAGGAGACGGCGCGCAGCTGGCCCTTGATCGGCGCGGCGGCTTCCGGCCCGGCCGCGATCAGCAGACGGTAGGCGGTGGGCGAGCCGGCCAGATTGGTGATGCCCAGCTTCTTGATCAGGCCATAGGTCGATTCGACGGTGAAGGAGCCGTCATAGAAGGTCGTGGTGTGGCCGAGCAGCAGAGGGCCGGTGACGGCGTAGTAAAGGCCGTAGGCCCAGCCCGGATCGGCGATGTTCCAGAACTTGTCCTCGGGCAGCAGCTCGACCGCGTCGCGCATGTAGACGCCGAAGGACAGCAGCGCCTTCAGCGGCACCGGCACGCCCTTGGGCAGGCCCGTGGTGCCCGAGGTGAACATCAGAAGGAAGGCGTCGTCCGCCCCGCGCAGCACCGGCGCGAAATCGGCCGGCTGCTTCGCCAGTTCCTCGGCGAAATTCATGTCGCCGGCCGGCACGTCCTTGCCCACGGTCAGGACCGGCGGGCAGTTCGGCACATCGTCGAGCTTAGAGCGGTTGCCGAGATCGGTGACGACGAAGCGGCTTTCCGCCGTCTTCACCCGGTGCTCGATCGCCTTGGAGCCGAAGGCGGTGAACAGCGGCTGGTAGACGCAGCCGGCACGCCAGGTGCCGAGGATGGTGACCAGCAGCTCCGGCGTCCGGGGCAGCAGGCCCGAGACGCGGTCGCCGGGCTTCGCGCCGTTGGCGACCAGGAAATTGGCGAATTTGGCGGACAGATCGCGCAGCTGCTCGAAAGTGTAATCGGCGCTGCTGCCGTCCTTGCTTTCATAATGAAGAGCGACCTTGCCGGCGCCGACATGGGCGTCGCAGCATTCGAGGCAAGCGTTCAGGCCCCCGGCGAGACTGCCCTTCAGCAGCTCCTGCTCGAGCGCGGCGACGGAAAACCCGGCAATGACGGAATCATAGGTACGCTTCATCGGCGCATCTCCCTTGGCTTGTTCCGGCCCTCGGCCTTTGGCGAACGGGTTAAGCCCATTGCGCGTCGGCCACAATGGCAGCAGGCTCCAAATTCGGCGACGGAATTTGCCATGCCGGACAAGGGGGAACGGCCCAAGGCCATGATGCAGCGCGGCACGATTTCGGTTCATCTGGTCGAGGAGGCGCTGGTGGTCGCCCGCCAGCGCGGGTTCGACATCGACGCCGTGCTGACCCTTGCGGGCATCGCCCCCGGCCTTCTGGCCGACGCCACGGCCAGGGTGCCGGCCAGTCAGTATGCCGCGCTCTGGATACACCTGGCGCGGGCGATGAACTGCGAATTCTTCGGCATGGACCGCCACCCGATGCGCCCGGGCAGTTTCACCCTGATGGCGCGCAGCGCCCATGGCGCCGAAACCGTCGGGCAGGCGCTGCGCCGGGCCTTGCGCTTCATCTCGCTGATCCTCGACGATTTCCAGCCCCGACTGGTGCGCGAGGGCGAGCGGGCGTCCGTCGTCCTCACCGAGACCGGCGAGCCTTTGCGCGCCTTCACCTATTGCACCTTCTGGCTGATTCTCCACGGCCTGACCTGCTGGCTGGCGGGCCGCCGCATTCCGGTGACGGCGGCCGAATTCCGCTGCGCCGAGCCGCCCTATACCGAAGACTATCGCACCCTCTTCACCCACGATCTGCGCTTTGGCCGAAGCCGCACCCGGCTGGAATTCGACGCCGCCGTTCTCGACCTGCCGGTGAAGCGCAGCGAGGCCGAGCTGAAGAGCTTCCTGCGCCGCGCCCCCGCCAATATTCTGGTGAAATACCGCTCGAACGACAGTCTGACCGTACAGGTCAGACGGCGGCTGCGCCGGCTCGACGCCACCGAATGGCCGGATTTCGACCGTCTGGCCGGGGAATTGCACATGTCGCCGTCGACCCTGCGCCGCCGGCTCGACGGCGAAGGCCAGAACTATCAGGCGATCAAGGATTCGCTGCGCCGCGACCTCGCCATCCGCTGCCTGAGCGAAGGCACCAACAGCGTCGCCGACATCGCCGAACGGCTCGGATTCGCCGATCCCAGCTCGTTCCACCGCGCCTTCAAGAAATGGACCGGCATGTTACCCGGCGAATTCCGGCGTGGCAGCGCCGGGGCCGAAACGGCGGTGCCGCGGGACGACGGCCGGGCCGCCTGAATTTCCCCTGTCGGCAGACAAGGCGCCGCCGATTTCAACCGGGCGCTCCAGGCCTTAACCTGTCCTTAAAGGTATAAACGCAACTCTGCTTGCGAAGCCATTCCTGGCGCAAGGCTGGGCGCCCCGATTTGAAATGACAGAACGTCTCGTCCCCCGCGGTTCGCGTTCTCGCCGTGACACCCCCTCTTGGGGGAAAGGCGGTACGGCGTGAACGGCATCACCGCCAACGACACGCACGCCGCGGCCATCGACGCGGCGCGGAGCAAAGGCGCCACCATGCGGCGGGGCTTGCTGGCGACGGCGACACTGGTCGGCACCGGGGCGCTCTACCTCCTTCTCGCCTTCCTGGGCACGACCCTCGCGCAGATCGCCGATCCGTCCTTTGCCCTCGGCTTCGCCAATGCTGCCGTCCTCGCGTTGCTGTGGCGCAGCGCGCCGCACCGCGCCCTGCCGGCCCTCGTCGGTTCGGGACTGGCCTGCCTCCTGTTCGACATGGCGGGCGGGACGAGCTTTTTCTCCGCCGCCGGCCTGTCCTGCGCCGTCACCGTTCACATTCTCCTGACGCTCGGCCTCGCACGGAAAACGCGCGGATACAGGAATGGCATCGGGGGTGAATTCCGCGCCCTGCTCGTTGCGGCCGCCGGGGTTCCGTTGCTGACCGGCTTCATCGTCGCCGCCAACAGGGTCGGCATGGCCTCTTCGCCGCTGCCCTTCCTTTCAGTCTGGTGGCTGTGGTGGCTGTCATCCTGCGTCGGCGTGATCGCGCTTCTGCCGATCGCCCTGTCCTATGATGCGGCCGCGGTCCGGCGTTTCGCCCGGAGCCGCTGCACGCTCGGCCTGATCGGCACGATGATCGCCTGTTTCGCCATCGTCGCCTTCTCAGACATCGCGGGCCATACCGCCTTCGCGCTTGTGTCGATCACCCTGGTGCTGGCATCGCTCCGCCTGCCCCGCTTCGCCACGGCCGTGGCGGCGGCAGCCTGCAATCCCGTAATCCTGATCGCTTTCGACAATCGGGTCGAAGTCCCGCTGCAGGCCAGCCACATCCTGGCGATGCTGCCGTCATGGCTGCCGGCGCTCGCGCTGCTGGCGGCGCCTTACGCCATCGCCCGCCTGATCGAGGAACACCGCGGCAATCAGCGCGTCCTTGAGGAAAACGAGAGACGTTTTCGCGGTGCCATGGACAATGCCGCCATCGGCATGGCCTTCGTCGCCCCCAATGGCATCATCGTCGAGAGCAACAGGGCGTTCGCCGACATGCTGGGCTACAAGCCAGCCCAGTTGGTCGGCACCAATTTCCGCGACATCACCTATCCCGACGACCTGACCCACGATGTCAGCCAGCTCGAGCGGATACTGGAAGGCGCGATCGACAGCTACCGGATGGAAAAACGCTACGTCACGATTGACGGGCGGGTCATCTGGTGCAATCTGGCGGTCTCGGCCTCCCGCGATGCCGAAACGCGGGATGTGCTGCATCTGATCGCCCAGATCGAGAACATCGACCAGCGCAAGAAGGCCGAGGCAGCCCTGAGCGAGAGCGAAAGCCGCTGGAGTTTCGCGCTCGAAAGTTCGCGCCACGGCGTCTGGGACCGCGATCTCGTGGTCGGCCGCACCCTTTATTCACCGATGTGGACGGCGATGCTGGGGCTGCGCCAGGAAGACGTCGGCGACAACGAGGAAAAATGGCTGGAGCTGATCCATCCCGATGACCGGGAACGGGCACTCCGCCTCGACGAGGCCTGCATCGCAGGAACCACGGATAATTTCGCGGCCGAATTCAGGATGCGTCATCGCGACGGGCGCTGGATCTGGATTCTCGACCGGGGACGAGTGGTGTCACGCGACGCGGACGGCAAGGCCACCCGCATGATCGGCACCCATGCCGACATCACCGCCCGCAAGGAAGCGGAACAGAACCTGCGCGATCTGAGCGCCGCCCTGTTCGAGGAAAAGGAACGGCTGCGGGTCACGCTCTATTCGATCGGCGACGCCGTCATCTGCAGCGATACCGCCGCCCTCGTCACCTTCATGAACCCCGTGGCGGAGCAATTGACCGGATGGACCGCCGCCGAAGCCCTGGGCCGCCCGGCGGCAGACATATTCCGCCTCCAGGACACCGCAACCGACGCCGATCTGCCGAACCCGATCGAAGCCTGCCTGCGCGAACTGAAGCCCTATTACGTCAAGAGCGACGCCAAGATGCTCAATCGCGCGGGCCGTTACCTGAACGTCCAGGATTCGGCGGCGCCCATTCGCAACGCCGACGGCGAATTGCTGGGCGCCGTGCTGGTGTTCCAGGACGTGACCCGAGCGCGCGAACTCGAACACGAACTGGAACAATCGGCCCGCCACGACGTCCTGACCGGCCTGCCCAACCGCCTCGCCCTCGAACAGAGCCTGGTCGAGGCCTGCGATGAAGTCGTGGCCACGCGGCGCCGCTTCGCCCTCGCCTTCATGGATCTGGACCGCTTCAAGATCCTGAACGACAGCGCCGGGCACGAGGCGGGTAACGCCCTGCTGGTCGAAGTCGCCCGCTGCATCAGCTCGCTCGTTGGCGCAAATGACCTGACCGTGCGTCTCGGCGGCGATGAATTCGCCATCCTCCTGGCCGACCGCAGCATCGACGAGGCCGAGAGCCTTGCCCGCACCCTGATCTGCGCGCTCTCCGCCCTCACCTTCTCGTGGGATGGCAAGCCCTATCACGTCACGGCCAGCATCGGCCTCGCCGAGATCGCCGACGGCACCATCGCGGTCAGCGAATTGATGAGCCGGGCCGACGTCGCCTGCTATACCGCGAAATCGACCGGCCGCAACCGCGTCTGCACCTATCGCGCGGACGAAAGCGACGCGGGTCGTTACCACCGCGATATCCAGATCGCCTCGGGCATCCGCGCCGCCATCGCCGCGGACCGGTTCCGCCTGTTCGCCCAGCGTATCGAATATCTGCAGGACAGCACTCCAGGCCGGCGCTATTACGAAATCCTGCTGCGGATGCAGGGCGAAAACGGCGAATTGCTCTACCCCGGCCATTTCATTCCGGCAGCGGAGCGTTACGATCTGATGAGCGAGATCGACCGCTGGGTGATCCGCACCACCCTGCGCCGCTACGGTCCGCGCCTGCCCGTCCTCGGTGACTTCGCCCTCGCCATCAACCTGTCGGCCAATTCGCTGAACGACCCCAACCTCTGGACCTTCGTCGGTCACGAGCTGGAAGTCTCGGGCATCTCGCCCCACCGCCTGCACTTTGAGATCACGGAAACGGCGCTGATCAACAACATGGCCGCCGCCAATGATTTCGTCGCCTGCGCCCGGGCAACGGGCTGCGGCATCACCCTCGACGACTTCGGCGCCGGCCTCAGCTCGTTCTCTTATTTGCGGCAGTTCCCGGTCGACGAGCTGAAGATCGACGGCAATTTCATCAAGCAAATCACGACGAGCGCGGTCGACCGCGCCATCGTCGAATCCATCAACGAGCTGGGCCACAAGTTCGGCGCCTATACGATCGCGGAATTCGTCGAGGACGAGGCGACGATCGAACTTCTGCGCGGCATGGGCATCGACATGGCCCAGGGCTATGCCATCGCCCGGCCCGTGCCGCTCGAGCAGATTCTCGGCGAGGCCGAGGCGGGGAGCGCCTGACGCGGCTCAGGGGTTGTTGCGCTCCTGACGGCGGCGCTCCTGGTCCTCGCGGCGCCTTTCCTGTTCCTGCGCGCGCGCATCGCGTTCCTGCTGGATGCGAATCTCGCGAAGGCGGCGTTCCTCGCGCTGCTGGGCCTCGCGCTCGCGGGACTGGCGCATCTGCTCCATCTCGCGCTGGCGCCGTTCGGCCTGCTGCTGCTGCTCGCGCTGCTGCCGCTCCAGCTGCTGGCGCAATTCGATTTCGCGCATTTTCTGATCGTGAAGCTCGCGGTCGCGCATCTGCTGTTCGCGCTGGCGCAGTTCGATTTCGCGCTGCTGCTGTTCCTGACGTTCGCGATCGCGATCGCGGTCCTTGATCTGCTGATCGCGCTGGCGTTGCTCGTATTCGATGCGGCGCCTTTCCTGCTCGCGGCGCTCCTGTTCACGGTGCTGCCGCTCCCAGGCCGCGCGGCGGGCGGCATCGTCGTTATAGGAGCCACCATAACCATAGTCGTTGGGATAGGGCTGGCGATAACCGCCATAGCTCCCACCACCGTAATTCCCGCCGCCATAGCTGCCGCCGCCATAGCCGCCACCGCCATAGCTGCCGCCGTCATAACCGTCGTCATAGGCGACACAGGCCGAAAGTCCGCCGGCCATCAAGGCGGCCGTCATCAGCCGCAGAGAACGCCGAACCCAAGTCTGCCTGATCATTCCCGTTACTCCCGGCGGCCCGTGAAATCGGAGCCTCGCGCCGCATCAATGCGCCGAAGGGGAACAGGGTTGCACGCTGGATGATGATTTCGCGATGCCGACCGTCAGGGATCGCCGCGCCGGTCCGCTTGCGCTATCCCTTTTGCGGCACCGCCTGCCGCACACACTTATTCAGCGCCGGAGCGAGCCGATTCCGGCAAGGGCGATATTCGAGGTGACTTGCAAATGCATATGTTCCCGCGTGTCCTTGGCGCCGTCGTGTCGATCGCCACGCTTTGCGCCTGCGTGCCCGCGTCATGGGCGGGAGGGGCGACCGAGCAGTTGCGGGAGGCCCATACCGTAAAAACGGCCCAGGGCGCCGAGGAATGGCGCCTGACGTGGAGCGAGCCGCCGACGCCCGTCTGCGCCGCCGATGATGTCGAGATGGCCTCGACCTGCCCCTGTTCCGGTTTTGCCTATGGCGAACAGGGGCATCTGTCGATCATTCGGCTTCGGGATGGCAAGGAAATCGACCGCCTCGACCTTACCCCCCTGTTCGCCGGGGCCGACCTGATGGAAGGCGGTCTCGCGGTCCTGCAACGGCAGGCGCCGCGGCCCGACGATCTCGACCGCTTCTACGCCGACGATCCGAAACTGGCGGCGGCGATCGCGCGCCGGCCCGAGACGGCGATCATGAAGTTCGCCGATTACGACCGGGACGGCCGGGCCGAGGAATTCCTGCTGCAGGTCGGCACCCTGCCCTGCGACAAACATCAATTCGTGGCGATCGGCCTGCCGAAGGGGGCGGACCGACTGAGAGCCCTGACGGCCGAGGGAACGGAGGAACCCCTCGTCCTGCCCCTCGCGGCCTGGGAAGCCCTGCGGCGGTCGACAGCGCCGAAGACGGTCGAAACCTGGGCCTGCGGCGATCACGGCAGCGAGCAGCGCGAGGAGATGGTGGTCTTCGCGCGGGACGGCGCGATCAGCGTCAGCGAGCGAAGCACGCCCTGCGCCGGCACCCCCTAGGGGCCCAAATGGAAACGGGGCCGGCTTGCGCCGACCCCGTTCCGAACTTGCCTGGAAGGCTGGATCAGAAGTCCATGCCGCCCATGCCGCCCATGTCGCCGCCCGGCATCGCGGGGGCCTTCTTCTCGGGCTTGTCGGCGATCATGGCTTCCGTCGTGATCAGCAGGCCGGCGACCGAGGCGGCGTCCTGCAGAGCGGTACGGACAACCTTGGTCGGGTCGATGATGCCGGCCTTGACCATGTCGGTGAAGACGTCGTTCTGGGCGTCGTAGCCGATCTTCGGATCCTTGTTCTCGAGCAGCTTGCCCGAGATCACGGCGCCGTCCTTGCCGGCGTTTTCGGCGATCTGGCGCACGGGGGCCAGCAGGGCGCGACGGATGATGTCGATGCCGTGCTTCTGGTCCTCGTTACCGACCGAGAGCTTGTCGAGAACGCGCGAGGCATAGAGCAGGGCCGAGCCGCCGCCCGGGACGATGCCCTCTTCCACCGCGGCGCGGGTCGCGTGCAGCGCGTCGTCGACGCGGTCCTTGCGCTCCTTCACCTCGACTTCGGTCGAGCCGCCGACCTTGATCACCGCGACGCCGCCGGCGAGCTTCGCCAGACGTTCCTGCAGCTTCTCGCGGTCGTAGTCCGACGAGGTCTCTTCGATCTGGGCCTTGATCTGGCCGACGCGGGCCTGGATCTGGTCCTTCTTGCCGGTGCCGTCGACGATCGTGGTGTTTTCCTTGTCGATGACGACCTTCTTGGCCTGGCCGAGCATCTTCAGGTTCACGTTCTCGAGCTTGATGCCCAGGTCTTCGGAGACGACCTGACCACCGGTGAGGATCGCGATGTCCTCGAGCATCGCCTTGCGACGATCGCCGAAGCCCGGAGCCTTCACCGCCGCGACCTTCAGGCCGCCGCGCAGCTTGTTGACGACGAGCGTGGCCAGGGCCTCGCCTTCGACGTCTTCCGCGATGATCAGCAGCGGACGGCCCGACTGCACGACCGACTCGAGGACCGGCAGCATGGCCTGCAGACCCGAGAGCTTCTTCTCGTGGAGGAGGATGTAGGGGTTGTCGAGATCGACCGTCATCTTCTCCGCGTTGGTCACGAAGTAGGGCGACAGATAGCCGCGGTCGAACTGCATGCCCTCGACGACGTCGAGTTCGGTGTCGAGGCCCTTGGCCTCTTCAACGGTGATGACGCCTTCCTTGCCGACCTTTTCCATGGCCTTGGCGATCATCTCGCCGATGGCCTTCTCGCCATTGGCGGAAATGGTGCCGACCTGGGCGATCTCGGCAGAGCCGGCGATCTTCTTGGACTGCTTCTTCACGTCGGCGACGACGGCCTCGACCGCGACGTCGATGCCGCGCTTCAGGTCCATCGGGTTCATGCCGGCGGCAACGCCCTTGCAGCCTTCGCGAACGATGGCGGCGGCGAGCACGGTCGCGGTGGTGGTGCCGTCACCGGCGATGTCGTTGGTCTTCGAGGCCACTTCGCGCACCATCTGGGCGCCCATGTTCTCGAACTTGTCGGCGAGTTCGATTTCCTTCGCGACCGAGACACCGTCCTTGGTGATGCGCGGCGCGCCGAACGACTTCTCGATGACGACGTTGCGGCCCTTCGGACCGAGGGTGACCTTCACCGCGTCGGCGAGGATCTCGACGCCGCGCAGCATGCGCGACCGGGCGTCGGTGTTGAAACGAATGTCCTTGGCAGCCATTGGCTTAATCCTTCAAATCTTCTGGCGGATCAGACGGGCGAGACCGCTCAGGCGGCCTTCTTGCCCTTCTTGGCGGTGGTCTCGAGGATGCCGAGGATGTCGGATTCCTTCATGATCAGGAGATCTTCGCCGTCCAGCTTGATTTCCGTGCCCGACCACTTGCCGAACAGGATGCGGTCGCCGGCCTTCACGTCGAGAGCGACGAGTTCGCCCTTCTCGTTGCGGGTGCCGGAGCCGACGGCGACGACTTCGCCTTCCTGCGGCTTTTCCTTGGCGGTGTCGGGGATGATGATCCCGCCCTTGGTCTTCTCTTCTGCTTCGATGCGCTTGACCAGGACACGGTCATGCAACGGCCGAAAGCTCATGGGAACCTCCTCTGGAAATAGACAAAGGCCTGTTAGTCGGGCCGCGTTGTTAGCACTCCCGTTCGGCGAGTGCCAACGGACGCAGCAGAGTTAGGCGCACCCCCCGCCTCTGTCAAGCCGGCCGGGCCACAAAATCGGTGCTGCACATGCACAGGTCGGCAGGCCGCTTCCATCGGAATCTGAGTGCAACGCCGCAAACACTTGAATCCGCGTGATGTTTCTGCCATTTTCAAGTCTTGTCGGACGGGGTCGCTCCCGGGCCGGCATTGGGCGTTGGGCTTAACCATATGGACTTCGGGCCGCGTGGTATCATGAGCATGGATCGTCGCAACATATTGCGTCTCGGGCTCGGTTTGCCGTTCCTCCTGTCCGGGGGCGCGACAGAGGCGCTCGCCGGGACGCTGAACGATCAGATGCCGAAGCCCGCGCGCAAGCCTGCGCCTCCCGCCGCGCCGCGTGCCCTGCCCGTCATCATGCTCGACCCCGGTCACGGCGGCCGCGACCCGGGCGCCATCGGCCCCTCCGGCGCCTTCGAGAAGGACATCACCCTCGACCTCGCCAAGCGCATCGCCGCCCAGATCGAAGCCGGCGGCCGCTGCAAGGCGGTGCTGACCCGCAGCAAGGACGTTTTCGTCCCGCTGCAGGAACGCGCGATCAAGGCGCAGACCGCCAAGGCGGATTTCTTCGTCTCGATCCATGCCGATTCGGCGCCCAATCCGGATGCCCGCGGCCTGTCGGCCTATACGCTGTCGGAAAAGGCCTCGGACGGTCTCGCCGCCGCCATCGCCGACCGGGAAAACGCGGTCGACCTGCTACACGGTCTCGACCTCGGGGTGTCGGACCCGCAGGTCGCCGCCATCCTGTTCGATCTGTCGCGGCGCCATTCGCTGAACACCGCCCTCGCCCGCAAGGCGCATATCGTCAAGACTGCCGGCGCCAAGCTGCGGCTGCTCGACAATCCGCGCCGCTCGGCCAATTTCGCCGTGCTGAAGGTGCCGGACGTGCCGGCCGTGCTGATCGAGACCGGCTTCCTGTCCAACACCAATGACGAGTTGCTGCTGACCTCGGCCAAGAGCCGGTCGAAGATCGCCACCGTCCTCGCCGACGCCTTCACCGGCGCGGTCACGGTGGGCTGATGCCGCTTCTGTTCCGCCTCGCCCTCGTCGTCGCCGCGCTCGACGGTTTGCTCGGCGTCGGCCTCGGCGCTTTCGCCGCCCATGGCCTGAAGGCGACGGCGACGCCGGATCAGCTCGCCCTCGTGCAGACCGCTAGCCTCTATCAGATGATCCACGCCGCGGCGACCCTGGGCGCGCTGTGGCTCGTCGAACGGGGCCGGGTTTCGGTCGCGGCGCCGCTTGCCTTCGCGGTCGGGGCCTTCGTCTTCGGCGGCGCGCTTTATGCCATTGCCCTCGCCGATCTCCGCCTCGGCATGGTCGCGCCCATCGGCGGCACCATGATGCTGATCGGCTGGGCCTGGCTGCTGGTCAGCGCGGCGATCCGGCGCTGACCCCGGGTCGGCTTCGCTTTGCGCTGCCGACCGTTTCGGTCTAGAACGGGGACAAGCCACCAAAACCGGAACATCGGACCCGCGCCTTGAGCGTCTATTCCAGCCGTGAAGGCGACCGCATCCCGCTGGGATCGCGTCTTCTGTCGATCAACTGGGGCCTCGTGCTTCTTGTCATCGCCATCGCGGCGATTGGCGTCGCCATGCTCTATTCCAGTGCCGGCGGCAAATGGGACCCCTGGGCGGGGCGCCAGCTGGTGCGCTTCATCATCGGCCTCGGCGTCATGATCGTCGTCGCCCTGATCGACATCTCCCTTTATGCCCGCTACGCCTATTTCCTCTATGGCGTCACGCTGGTCGGCCTCGTCGGGGTCGAGGTCATGGGCTCGATCGGCATGGGGGCGCAGCGCTGGATCGACCTCGGCTTCTTTCAGATTCAGCCGTCCGAAATCATGAAGCTGGCGCTGGTGCTTGCCCTCGCCCGCTATTTCCACGGCGTGATGCCGGAACAGATTGGCCGGCCGACGGTGCTGATCGTGCCGCTTCTCATGGTGTTGGCGCCGGTCGCCCTCGTCCTCAAGCAGCCGAACCTCGGCACCGCCACCCTGCTGCTTGCCGGCTCGGGCGCCATCTTCTTCCTCGCCGGGGTGCGGCTGTGGAAATTCGGCATCGTCATCGCCGCCGGCCTCAGCGCCCTGCCCATCGTCTGGGAGTTCATGCACGACTACCAGCGCCGCCGGGTGCTGACCTTCCTGAACCCCGAGGCAGACCCCCTCGGCGCCGGCTACAACATCCTGCAGTCGATGATCGCCCTCGGCTCGGGCGGGGTGTTCGGCAAGGGCTATCTGCTCGGCACCCAGAGCCAGCTGCGCTTCGTGCCCGAAGTCCATACCGACTTCATCTTCCCCCAGCTGGCGGAAGAATTCGGCATGATCGGCGGTCTACTGCTGATCCTCCTCTACATCTGCCTCTTCGGCTATGCGCTGGCCATCGGTCTCGGCTCCCGCCACCAGTTCGGCCGGCTGGTCGCGCTCGGCATCGGCACGCAGCTGTTCCTCTATGTCTTCATCAACCTGTCGATGGTGATGGGGCTCATTCCGGTGGTCGGCATTCCGCTGCCGCTGGTCTCCTATGGCGGCTCGGCCACCATGACACTGATGATCGGTGTCGGCCTCATCCTCTCCGTCTCCGTGCACCGCGAGCGGCGCCTGCCGCGCCGCCTCGATCACAGTTGAGTGTCATGAAGAAACCCGGTACCGGCGTATTCCGTGAGCCTTCGGCGGCCGAAACCCTCGTGGTCATGGCCTTCGGCTGGCCGGAGGAGCGGATTTCCATCGGCGCCATCGTCGACATGCTGGCGGAACGCGGCTTCGGCCTGCTGATCCTGCTGCTGGCCCTGCCGACCTGCCTGCCCATCGCGCCGCCCGGCCTGTCGGCCATCGCCGGCTTTCCCATCGCCGTCATCGCCCTGCAGATGGTGGCCGGCCTGCCCCGGCCCTGGCTGCCGAAACGCGTGCTCGCCCGCAGCCTCGCGGCCGAGGACCTGCGCAAGGTGGTGCGCGGCGGACTGCCGGTGATCGAGCGCGTGGAAAAGGTGCTGAAGCCCCGGCTTTCCGTGCTGACCGGGCCTTTCGCGGAACGCATGGTGGGGCTGCTGATCGCCTTGCTCGGCCTCATGCTGGCGAGCCCGATCCCCTTCACCAATATCCCGATCTCCTTCGCCATCCTGTTCCTGGCCCTCGGCCTCATCGAACAGGACGGCTTGATGACCTCGATCGGCATCGCGGGCGGCATCGCCGCCATCGGTTTCCTGGTTTACATGACCGTGCTGTCGTGGGACGCGCTCAGCGGCTGGCTGGGCGGCGCCATCTGAGATCGGTCAGGGCTTGCGGGTCCATTCTTCGGTGCCGGCGGCCTTGGCGCCGATGGGGGCCCAGCGCCCCTTCAGCCCGCCGTCGGGCATCATGATGTAGACGGCGACCGCCGCCTCCTTGCTGGACGGGTCCTGCCAGGTCACGGCGAGCGTATCGCCAAGGCGCAAGCCCACACCCTCGACCTTCTGACCCTGACCGGTCCAGTCGAGGTGATAGACATCGCCTTCCAGCGTCACCGCGACATCGGCGGCATAGGTGCCCGGCTCGCCGCCGTTCTGGCCGGTGACGAGGTAATTGCCGGTCAGGTCCAGCCCCGCCTGGGCGAAGGCCGGCGCGGCAAGGCCGACAACAAGGCCGGCGCCAAGGGCGAAGCGGCGGATCGCGACATTCATTCCCGAACTCTCCCCATCAGAATCGCGCGGCGTTCAGGCGCCGCGTTCCGTCTCCAGGCTGCGCTCCAGCACCGCCAGTTCCGTTTCAAGCCGGGACAATTCCGCCGCCCTCGCCGATTCGGCCCGTTCGGTGAACGCCCCGGTCACCTCGTCCAGCATGGCGCCGATTTTGGCAAGACTGGGGTGAGCGTCGCCACGCAGCTGGTGAATCCGCAAGGCATGTTCGCCCAGCCGGCGGCCCAGCCCGAGATAGAAGGTCAGCAGCCGGCGCTGGGCCATCGCCTCCTCGGGATGCTCCTGCACCTGATAGACGACGGGCAGCGCCACATCCTCGAGCCGGCGCAGGCGGCGCGCCACCGCGGACGGCGTCACCCCGGCCAGATGGTTGATGGCATCGAGGTGACCGTCGGCGAGGGTGAGGATATCCGCCGCCGCGCTGCCGCCGCCCTGCCCGGCATCCGCACCGGGCAGAAGGGCACCGAAGATCAGCTGCAGGGCGGCATAGGCCGCTACCCCCGCCCCGATGGAAAGCGAGGGCGCGTCGCCGAGCCAGAGATAGAAGATCAGGAAGGCAACGCCGCCGCCGAGGCCGGCGGCGATGTGCCGGATCAGGTCCATGCCGCCCTCAGCCGCGGATCAGCCGCGCCTTCAGTTCGGATTCGATCTTCAGCAGCTCGCCCTCGGCCTGTTGGCGGCGGCCGCGGCCTTCGGCCTGGATCTTCATCACCTCGTCGATGGTCGAGATCAGGTCGCGGTTCACAGTCTGCAAGGTCTCGATGTCGACGATGCCGCGCTCCGCCTCGCGGGCGACGCCGATGGTGCCCTGCTTCAGCATCTCGGCATTCTTGCGCAGCAATTCGTTGGTGGTGTCCGTCACCTCGCGCTGCAACTCCAGCGCCCCCTGCGAGCGGGCGATCGAGATGGCGATGACCATCTGGTTCTTCCAGATCGGGATCGTGTTCAGGATCGAGGACTGGATCTTCTCGACCAGCACCGTGTCGTTGCCCTGGATCAGGCGGATCTGCGGCATGGTCTGCAGCGTGACCGTCTTCGACAGGCGCAGGTCCTGCAGCTTCTTCTCGAAACGGTCGAGGGCCTGACGGGCATCGGCCAGTTTCTGGGCGTTGAGCTGGGCAAGGCCGGGATCGGGGTCGTTGGCCGCGGCTTCGAGCGCCGGCAACACTTTCGTCCGCATGTCGGCCAGCAGCTCCTCGCCGGCACGGATATGCAGGTTGAGGGCGCGGAAATTCTCGAGGTTGCGCTCGAACAGCATGTCGAGCATCACGACGTCGCGCAGCAGCTGGTCCTTCGCCTCCTCGAGCTTGAGGACGATGCGGTCGATCTGGCTCGCCACCTTCTCGTAGCGGCCGAGGAATTTGCCGACCTCATTGGCGGCGCTGCCGAACAGCCGGCCGATGAAGGAGGGCGACTTGTTCAGGCTTTCCGCGTCGAGCCCGCGCACCTTCATCAGAAGGTCCGACAGGGTCTCGCCCACGACGCCCGAATCCTTGGCCGCCACGGTCTTCAGGATACCGTCGGCGAATTCGGCGATGCCGCTCTGCACCTTGGTGCCGAACTGCAGCACGGCGGCGCTGTCGGTGATGTCGATGCCTTGCTTGATCTCGGTCACCAGCGCCGCATCCACGGGCTCCAGCGCGACCGAGGGCGACGGGCTGCGCGACAGCTCGGTCTGCGCCAGCTCGATATTCTTCGACGGCTGCGGCACCACGTTCGACATTCAGCATCTTCCTGCAAGGGGCGATCGCCGCAGTATAGCGACCCCATCCGGCCGATGCGAGGTCAGGCCGCCTGCAGGCCCACGGGCGGCGGCACCGGATGGCCGTCCGCCCGGACCAGGCCCATGCGCACCAGCATGTCGAGATGGCGGGCGAAATGGCGGGCGGCGGTCGGCCGGTGCCAGCCTTCCAGCCAGTTCTGTTCGAGAAAGGCGAGCACGCCCGGCTGGCCCAATTCGACTTCCCACAGGATGCCGAGCAGGGATGCCAGGGTCTCCTCCTCCTCCCGCGTGGCGAAATCGGTGCAGAGGGCGGCGTTCGCCTCCTCCACCCGGCCCGATTCGGGACCGGCGCCGAGACCGAAATCGAGCAGCCCGCGCCGCTCGGGCGGGGAGACCAGGTAGTGGGTGACCTCATGCACGATGACGCTCGCCTCCGACCGGGTGCGGAGGAAGCGGCCATCCCACGAGAACGCCTGCTGCGGGGCCTCGTCCAGCGTCTCGAGGCCGAAGTCATGGGCGAGGCGGACCGCCCGATCACGGTGCTCCGCCGTATCGACGCCGAGGGGGATCAGGTCGGCGCTGTCCATGACGAAGGCGAAGGCGGCGCGCGCATGGGGCGCCTCGACTTCGAGATGGGCGTCGAAGGCGGCCCGGATGGCCGGCAGATCGGCGATATCGACACGCGAGAGGATCATGCCCCGTGCTTTATGCCGAAGCGCCATGCCAAGGCAAGACTGGCGGCCCCCTGCCCGCCCGCCTATTTTGTCGCAGCAACGAACAAAACGACGGGGGAATCCATGTCCTTGCCGGCACAGGCGGCCATGAACGCGGGTGAAGTGCAGAGCTTCCTCGAACAGGTCTTCGAACAGGCGATGCACATCAAGGTCGAGGAAACGGCGCCCGGCTTCTCGCGCTGCCGCTTGCCCTTCGACACGAAGCACCTGCGCCCCGGCGGCACGATTTCCGGCCCCAGCATGTTCCAGCTGGCCGATTGCGGCCTCTATGCCATGGTGCTCGGCACCCTCGGCCCGGTGGCGCTGGCGGTGACCACCAACCTGAACATCAATTTCCTGCGCAAGCCCGGCCCGCGCGACATGATCGCCGAAAGCCGCGCCCTCAAGTTCGGCAGCCGGCTCGTCATCGGCGAAGTCTCGCTCTATTCCGATGGCGACCCTGACCTGGTCGCGCATGCCACCGGGACGTATTCGATCCCGCCACGCTGATCAGCGAAAGACCCGGAAGGTCAGCCAGGCGAGGACCAGCACGCCGCCGATCACCAGCATCCCGTTCGTCGACTGCGCCTGATCGAGCAGATCGTCGAAGGAATTGCGGATTTCGACCGGCGGCAGGTCCGAGCGGATGACCAGCCAGTCCCAGAAGGCGGTCCAGACGTAGGTTACAACTCCGGCCATGGTTGTGTTCCGGCAAGGGCGACTGTGCCGGTGCAGCGTAAGTCCAAAAACGCCCGGACGCCAGTAGCGGCGCCGATGCCACGCAGGCTGGACTATTTCCGCCCCCGGGCTGGAAAAGCCTTGATTCCCCTGCGTCAATCGTGCTCATACCAAGGTCGTATGGCAGCATAATGAGAATCATCTTTTTATGTTGCCACGCCGATAGGTGAAGCGATCTCTCCTCCGCTTGCTTGATCGGAACGGCCGCAGCGCAACGTCGGGTTGCGATTTCGGGGCTTCGGCCCAGTATCGCGATTTTCGACGCGGCCCATACTTTAAGCCCGCCGTTCACTCTGGCCCTCGAACGGCGGGCATTTTTTTGCCCGCGCGGTCCCTATTCGTCGTGATGATGGTGTCCGTGGGGCGTCGGCGCCTCCTCGGTCGGCACCAGCACCAGACGGCCGTGCTGCACCCCCCTCTCGGCCATCACGTGATCGGCGAAATGGCGGACCTCGCCGGCCTTGCCGCGCAGCAGCGCGACCTCGAGGCAGCGGGCATCGTCGAGATGGACATGGGTCGTCGCCAGCGACAGATCGTGATGATCGTGATGGGCATGGGTCAGCCGGCTGGCGAGGTCGCGCCGCTCGTGATCGAAGACATAGACGAGGGCGGCGACGCAAGGGTGATCCCCCTCCTCGCCCAATCGGGCTTCACGCAGGCCCGCCCGCACCAGATCGCGGATCGCCTCGGACCGGTTCTCGTACTGGCGGGCGGCCATGAAGCCGTCGAGTTCGGCGGTCAGATCGAGATCGAGGGTGATGGTCACGCGCTGCATGAAGGAAACTCCGCCGGGTCGGTATGCCGCGCCAGCCTAGGCAGCTCTCTGCCGGCCGTCGAGAGCGCGTGCGGTGGCTGGCGCGGGACGCCGGCTCGTGACAGATTGGCGCCATGCTTCGCACTGCCGCCCTGACGATGACCCTCGCCCTGCTGCACGCCGCCACCGCCGCGCCGGCGCTGGCCGAGCGAGCGCAGGACGGTCAGGCCCGGCCGCGCTACAACACCGAATTGCCGCCCGATGTCAGGGAGAACATCCGTGTCTACCTGCGCCGCACCCTGCCGCCCATGTGGTGGTATGAAGACCCGCAGCCGAGCGCGGTCGGCTACGACGTGACCATCCACATTCCCGACGGCTGGCAGGGCTCGCCGGGGACGGCGCTGCTGAATTTCTGCCCGCGCCCGAGTGACCCGGTCTGGCACAAGCTGCGCCAGATCGACCTGCAGGCGAAGCAATATTCGGTCGCTGGCGCCGTCGTTACCTGTCGGCCGCGATGAGGTCGACCAGCTTGGCCCGGGCCTGGGCGCGGGCGACGAAGATGAAATTATTGTAGTAGATTCGCCCCTCGAGCCGGTGAGTGCCCGCCTCGTTCAGGGCCGTAGTATCCTGATGCACGGCCGGATCGAAGGCTTCGATGGGGCGCAGCCCCGTGCCGTCGAGGAAGTAGCCGGTGTAACCGAGAGGCTCCAGCCGTTGGCGCAGCGAGGCGACGGCGCCGGGGCGGTGCCGCTCCTCCGCCTCGATCAGCAGGGTGGGCAGGTCGCGCCCGATGATGCCGAGGCCGCCGTCGATCACCGCGATCTCGTGGCCTTCGACGTCGATCTTCATGAAATCGACCTTGTCGCGCAGCACATCGTCGAGGCGCCGCTTGGGCACGGTGAAGCTCTCGGTCGGGGCATCACCCAGCTTGGCGAAGGCCGCCGCCTCGACGGTGCCGAGGGCGGCCGCGTCCACCGGGACATGCAATACGACTTCGCCGACCGTATCGCTCAGCGCGCAGCTGTCGACCTTCAGGCGGCCGGCGGCGATTGCCCGGCTGAAACGCAGCTCCATGACCCGGACCAGACGGGGATTGGGCTCGAAGGCGAAGATGCGGGTGCCGAAGCGCAGCAGCCAGTAGGTGTAGAGACCGCGGTTGGCGCCGATGTCGCAGACCGTCTCGCCCTTCGAGACGAGGCGGGGCAACAGGCGCATCTCGGGCTCGCCATCCTTCATCGCGCGGTTATCGCGAATATCGGCGAGCACGCCGAACAGCCGGGGAAACCGGGACTCGATCAACGACTTCAGGTGTGCCAGCACGACATTGTCCTTCGGGGCTTCGCGATACTGGGCAACAGAAGACACGAAATCGGTGCCCACCGCCAGTGTTCACCCCGCATTGCGGGGCGACCGGCGCCTCGCGCCTTGACTGTTGTGACGGCGGCGCCATGCTTCAGGCGTCGAATGAGCGAACGCAGGGAATCGTCGGGGCATTCATGATTTTCTGGACACACGGATTGATCAATCGCCTCGTGCGTCTTGGGGATCTGGCGGCCATCGCCATCGCCTTCATCGCCGTCGGCGTGACCTGGCGCGGTCCCGGTCTTGGCTTCAATATGCTGCAGTTCGGCCTCGCCGGCCTGCTGTTCCTCGTCCTGTTCGTGCGGCTGATGGAAGCCTCGAACAGTTACCGGGTGGAGCGTTACCGCAATCCGCTGTCGTCGATCCTGCGGCCCGCCCTGATGACGGCGATCGCGCTGCCGGTCACGGGCATCGTCGTCGGCATCTATAGACCGGAGGTGTTCGACCTGGGCGCGGAGATGCTGCGCTGGCTGGGGTGGGCCGTGGTCGCCCTGGCCGCCAATCGCTTCATCGCCAAATTCCTGGTGGCCAAGGCCTTCCGCGACGGCCTGCTCAGGCGCCGGGTCGCCATTGTCGGCGTGACCGAGAAGACGGACACGATCATCGAGAGCCTGCGCAGCGACGACCAGCGCCACACCTACGAGATCCTCGGCATATATGACGACCGCGGCCCGGACCGCCGGGCGGAATCGGTGCAGGGTGTTCCCGTCATCGGCAAGGTCGAAGACCTGCGCAAGGCGGTCAGCGCCTCCTCGGTCGATGTCGTGATCCTGGCCCTGCCCTGGGTCGCCATGACCCGCATCGACGGAATGCTGGAGCGGCTGCAGGGTTTCGCCGCCGACCTCCTCGTCCCGCTCGAGAGTCACGACCTGCGCACTGGTTTCGCTTCGACCGTCACCATCGCCGGGATGCGCTCGCTGTGCATGGCGCATCGCCCGCTGAAGGGCTCGCAGGGCGTGCTCAAGGCGGTGGAGGACAAGGTGGTCGCCGTGATCGGCCTGACCCTGACCGCGCCCATCCTGCTGGGCGCGGCCATCGCGATCCGCCTGACTTCGCCGGGGCCGATCCTGTTCCGTCAGCGCCGCGTCGGCTTCAACAACCAGACTTTCGACGTCTTCAAGTTCCGCACCATGACCGTCGACCCCAATGACGACGGCACACGCGGCACGCCCAAGGACAATCCCCGCATCACCAGGGTCGGCGCCTTCCTGCGCCGCAGCAGCATCGACGAACTCCCCCAGCTCCTCAATGTGCTGAAGGGGGACATGTCGGTGGTGGGGCCACGGCCCCATGTGCCCAACATGCTGGTCGGCAACAACACCTATCTCGAGGCCGTGCGCCAATATGCCTTCCGCTGCCGGGTGAAGCCCGGGGTGACTGGCCTTGCCCAGATCAACGGCGCGCGCGGCGGCATCCACACGGTGGAAAAGGCCCGCAAGGCGGTCGAATTCGACATCGCCTATATCGAGAACTGGTCGCTGTGGCTCGACATCAAGATCATGGCGAAGACGGTCATCGTCGGCCTGTTCGGCAAGGACGTGTTCTGATGGCCCTGCGGCCCGCCACGGCCCTCGCCGTGGTTCTGGCCGGCCTGTTCGGCGGCACGGCGGCGCGGGCGGCGGAGGCGCGGCCCTTCGTCGTCTATCATGAAAGCTGGCTGGAACGGCCGGCGACCGGGGCCATCGCCACCACCCTCGCCTTCATGCCGGCCTATGCCAACACGGTCGTGCTCGCCTTCGCCCGGCCCGACATGATCTATCCCGGCCAGCTCGACCTCGGGGCGACCGGCCTCGAATATCAGTTCGGCGGCCCCATCCTGCGCGACGCGATCGCCATCCTGAAACGCGACAACCCGGGAGTGCGCGTGCTGCTCGGCGTCGGCGGCGATGGTTACAAGGAAGGCTGGCCGGCCTATGATCCCGTCGCCGCCGCCCGCCTTGTCGCCGATCTCGGCGCCGACGGCATCGACCTCGATTACGAGCCGCCGCGTCCCGATTGCCGACCGTCCGGCGAGGCGGGCCGCATCGCCTGTGCCAGCGACCCGATCTGGCGCGATCTCGTGCGCCGGACGCGGGCCGCCCTGCCCCGGCCGGCGATGCTGTCGATCCCGGTCTGGAGCGTCGGCGCCTATGGCGAAGGCGACTACGCGGCCGCCCGGCCGGTCTCGCCCTATACCGGCGTCATGCTCGACCTGCTGCGCTCGCCGGAGGCGGCGGAGGTCGATCTCCTCTCGATCATGAGCTATGAAGCCGGCCCGGACTTCGATCCGCGCCAGGCCTTCCGCGCCTATCGCCATTATTGGCAGGGGCCGCTGACCATCGGCATCAATGTCGTCTCCAGCATTCCGGGCGACGACTGGAGCCCACCCCGGATCGAGGCCATCCTGTCCGATCTGGCGACGCCGGCCGACCCGGGCGCGGGCGCCATGCTCTATGCCGCGCTTCAGCGCACGTCGGACGGCAGCGCCAACGGCCGTCGCAAGCTTCAGGATATCTGCCGGGGCCTCGGCCTCTCCGGCTGCGATGCCACTCTGCCCTGACGCCCGCGTCAGGCGCGCGGCTGCCGGCCTTCGGGATGGATGGCGACGAGATTGCCCCAGCCCTCCGGCACGCTTTCACGCGCCAGCAGCCGGCCGTCGGCCTGACGGATGAAGAAGTCGTAGCCAAAGGCCTCGATCGCGCGGAAGGCGCCGGACTTGTCGTCGCCGCGATGCTTCTGCAAGTCGGCGTTCACCTCGAACAGGATGATCGGCCGGTGGCGGGCGATGGTTTCCGCCGCCCCGGATATCACCTGTGCCTCGACGCCCTCGACGTCGATCTTCAGGCAATCCAGCCGGCCGGGCGCCAGTTCGGCCATCAGGCGGTCCAGGGTCGTCACCTCGACCTCTTCCGTGCCGTGGTGGCTGCCGTCGGTCAGCAACGAAAACGTCTGGGGATCGTCGCCGACGAAGACATGAAAGAACGTGGCGCGTCCCTCCCGGTCGGAGACAGCCTTGCGCACCAGCCGGATCTGGGTGAAGTCGGGATTGAGCGCGACATTGGCCGCCAGCCGGTCGGCCGACAGACGCCCCGGTTCCACGGCGACGACAAGGCCAGCAGGCCCCACCAGCGGCGCCGCCCGCAAACTGTAGATGCCGATATTGGCGCCCACGTCGATGAAGACATCACCGGGGCCGATCAGGCGGTCGAGAAAATGCAGGTCGATCTCGGCCCAGTCGCGCATCATGTAGCACGAGACCGAAGTATAGCGGAAATCGGCCGGCACCTTCAGCAGACCGGCACCCGGCGCGATGCGAAACAAAGGCTCGCGCCGCAGGCAGACCCAGAACACCAATGCCGCGCCGCGCCAGAGCGTTGCCAGCGGGGCCGAGCGGAAACCCGGGTGCGCCAGTAGTTTACGAACCCGCCTGACCAAACGCAGCACCGTGATCTCCGTCAACTCGGCTCCGCGACGGTCGATTGCGCGCGCCGCCGGGCAAGATAGACCGACAGCGCCGCCGCCGTCGCGAATTCGCCGGGCGTAAACATGACGGAATAAATGATACTGGCAATAGAGACGTAAAGGATCAGATCGCGCAACGCGAGCGCCATCGGATCACCATCGGCGGCATTGCGCCAGGCGAAGTAGAGACAGCCGAGCAGGCAACTGGCGATCAGCAGGACTCCCAGCAGGCCGTATTCGAACATGATGCCGACCCAGCCCAGATCGGCGAGGAAGAACTGCGCGTCGCCGAAGACATCGGCCATGGTGACGGCGCTGAACCTAGTGATCGAGCCGACGCCGAACAGCAGGCGCAAGGGATCGCCGAACATGAAATTGAACGCGAGGGCGAGCGAATTCTGCCGGATGGTCAGCGAGCCGCCCAGATTGCTCTTGGCCGATTCCCCGATCATGCCGGTGGCGACGGCGAAGATGAGAACCGCCGCCGCCATGACGCCGCCCAGGATGACGAGGCTGCGCAGTTGCCGCGGCAGCGCCGTCGTCACCGCCCAGCCGACCAGCAGCAGACTGACCGCGATCGCCGTGCGCTGCTTGTAGATCAGGATTTCAGCGAGAATACAGGCGACGGCGAGGCCCAGCAGCCACAACCGCCCGCGCCCGGCGACCGCCTGACGCGCGCACCAGAAGACGAAGAGATTGCCGAAGAACATCGGCATGTAGATGCGATAGCCACGCTCGAACTCGAACATGAACAGCTTGCTGTCGGCGTTGTTGCCCTGATAGGCCGAGGCCGGCATGACGATCCACAGGAGTACCATCAGCCCGAAGGTGGTCGCGCCCAGGATCACCAGTGCCCGTTCGACCTGTGAAGCCTTGGGCTTCGCCACCATCAGCAGGCCGAGCAGGGAAAAATAATAGGTCAGGGGCCAGGACTTGGCCGTGGTCGCGAGGCCATCGAACAGGCCGTTGCCCAGCTGGATCATCGACACCATGGGTGTCACGCCGAGGACATAGGCCAGCATCAGGAGAAACAGCAGGGTGAGCGGCGGCTTCGCCCTTGCGATGCCCACGGGCACCAGGGCGAGCGTCAGGGCCGGCCAGGCCTTGGACAGGTAATAGGCCGGCATCACGTCGATCAGATAATGGAAGCTTTGCCCGAACATGGGCAGGGTGAGCGCGAAGAGGAAGACGAGCGCGGCCCTGTGTTCCTCGGCCACGGACGGCAAGGGCGGCACCAGGGCACCGACCCGGGGCGCAGGCATCGGCGGCACGAGGCGCCCCGCCGGACGGAGGATCTGCCCCCGCCGCCGGACGGCCCGCACCTCCGGCCTGTTCACCTGCCCCCCTCGGCGGGCGGCAGGGCGGCGGGCGCGTGGGACTTGAGACCGAGGCGGGCCTTCACGGCGATCCACACCACCGGCAGGGACTGCTTGAACACACGCTTCGCGTGACGCCGCGGGTTCAGCATCAGACGATGCAGGGATTCGAGGGCAAGACGCCGCATCCAGGCCGGTGCCCGGGGAATGAGGCCGGTGGCGAAATGCAGCGAGCCACCGATGCAGAGGGCGACGCCCACCGCGCCGCCCAGCTCGATCGCGCGCAAGGCCACCATTTCGGACTGGGGACAGCCGCAGGCGATGAAGACATAGCGGGCAGGATTGGCGATGATGAAACGCGCCGCCGCCTCGATGGCCGCCGGGTTGGAGACAAGGCCCATCGGCGGCTCGTGATGCGCGATGCGGGTCAGGCCATATTGCGCCCGCAACTCGGCGAACAGCTTCTCGTCACCGCCGATGACGGTGATCGCGTCGTCGGGCCTGATATAGCGCCTGAGCAGCAGCGCGGTCAGATCGCTGCCGGCGGCGAGCGGCAGATTGAGCCCGAACAGCAGCTTGCCGAGAAGACGCAGGATCTGGCTGTCGCAGGTGACCAGCCAGGCATGGGCATGGACCCGCGCGAAATTGCGGTCGCCCTGATCGAGGGCGACGACATGCTGCGCATTCGGCGTCACGACATAGACGAGCGGCAACGCCGGATCGCGCCCGGCCACGGCCTCGGCGGTTTGGTTCACGTCGACCGGCGTGATCGACAGACCGAGGAAGTCTATGGCCGGAGGGAATTCCGTCGTCGTCATAGCGGGGGTACCGTGCGGCCGGTCTCGGTCTGCCAGGTGCGGTTGATCGAGTAGTTGAACTGCGGATCCCAGGGCAGCGTGTTGTCGAGATACTGCTCGACCCAGTGACCGACCTCGCCGACGAGGCTGCGCGGCACGAAGAGGAGATCGCCCGACACCAGCATGACGTCGTCCGCGGGGTCCATGCGCTGGATGAAATTCTGGATGTCGATCGTGCGCATCATCGGCTTTCCGTCCGGCGCGCGGCGGATCAGCACCACTTCATCCGGCCGCGCATCGTCGCGGAAGCCGCCGGCATTGATGATCACCTGCAACGGCGAAACCGGTCCCGTGACCAGATAGGCCCCCGGCGCGGCGATGCTGCCGCCGACATAGATCCGGGACGAGGCATAGGTCTTCACCTGCACGGCGACCACCGCGTCGGCGGCCAGGAAGCGGCGGGCGGCGACCTTGATCTTGCTCTCGAATTCGCCGGGGGTAAGGCCGGCGGCCACGATCTGGCCTGTGGTGCGCAGCCCGACCTGACCGTCCGGCGACACCGTCACTTCGTCGTCCATCTCGGGCGTCAGCAGGAATTTCACCTGCAGCGTGTCGCCAGGTCCAATCCGGTACTGCGGCTTGCTGTCGACCCAGGACGAGAAGAAATCGGGTTTGACCACGTCTTCCTGGATATAGACCTCCTGCCCCGTGCAGGCGGACAGCAGGCCGCCCGCCAGCAGAATGGCCGCGATGGGACGGGGGCGGCTTTTTCTCACAGCCATTTGTATATCCTCGAGGGAATATGGAAGCGACGGCCGGTCATGATGAAACCGAGGATGTCGCCCCCCGCCTCCAGCACCGCATCTCGCGTCCACACGGCCGCGGGCCCACGGCTGCTCTCGGCCTTCAGCATCAGGATGGTGGCATCGACGATGGCCGAGGCCCGCCGGCCGATATGACCGGCCGACAACGGCGGCGCCACGATCACGACGAGATCGAACGCCTGCTGTAGCGCCGCCACGCCCTCGACGGCCTGGCGCAGGGGGACGCGCAGATCGAAGACGGGGCTCGACAGAGGCTCGATCGCCACCTCGACATGCCCGAACCCCGGCAGCGGCGCGTGGCCGACATCGGCGGTCCGCCGCGTCGCCGCGGTCTGCGGCCGCAACCCCAGGGCCCGGGCGATGCCCTGACCGTCGCCCAGATCGACCAGCAGCACGCTCAGGCTGCGCTGCACGGCGCATTCGGTCAGCAGGCCCTGCAGCAGCGCGATATCCGCCGCATCCCGGTCGACCGGCAGGATGTGCAGGCTGCCGAGACCGCGGTCGCCAATCAGCGTGTCGAGGATCTGCGACGACAGATGGCCCATTTCCTCGTCCGAGGCCCGGTGCTTCGGCCGCGGCGCGCCAACCATGAAACTGGCCAGCGCGCTCAAGCCCAGCTGGCGCTCCGCCTCGCTCGGCAGTAGGTAGACCTGCCGATTGATGTTGGCGAGGAAGCCGCCGGCGATCCCCGCCAGAATGCCGCCGAACAGACCGGCGGCGAGGAAACTCCAGGCCATGGTCGCGCCGGTCACCGGAACTTCCGGCAATTCGATCACGCGCACATTGTTGGTCTGTTCCGCCGCCGCCTTCTCGTCCATCTTCACCGCTTCGGCGCGCAGGGCGTACTGGTGATAGACGTCCTCCATCACCTTCCGCGTCCGCTCCAGCTCGTGCAGCAGGAACTGTGCCTCGCGCAATTCGTCGACCCGGCTGGCCGCCTCCTTCGAGAGGCGCTCGAGTTCGGCGATCTGATCGTCGAGAGAATCGCTCTCGACCTCCAGCTCGAACAGCCGGGAGTTCATGAAATCGAGCGTGGGGTTACGCACCTCGCGGTTGATCTGATATTGCGGCTTGGCCTTCTCCCGGATGGATTCCTTCAGGAGAGCGATGCGCTTTTCGGTCTGGGCGCGCAGCGGAAAATCCGGCGCGTAGAGTTTCTTCAGGCCCTGCAGTTCGAGTTCGAGCTTGGTCAGCAGGTTGCGATCCTCGTCGTTCAGGATCTGGTTGGTCTGCTCGCCGTAGTCGAACAGACGCAACGGCTCGGCCGCCAGCTTCGCCCTGGCCGCCGTCACCTGCTCGATCACCATCGCGCGGCGCTCCTGTGCCTGGCGGGTTCGCTGCAGCAACACGTCCGACTGATTGACGGCGAGGATGATGTCCTGGTCGATCTCGATGGCGCCGTATTTCAGCTTCACCGCCCTGATCTGGGCGTCGATACCCTGCAGATCGTCAGCGAAACGGCGGACCTCCTCGTTCAGCAGGGGCGAGCGGACGACGTCGAAGACTTTCCGCCGCCGTTCCTGATAGGCCTTGATCACCGCCGAGGTGACGGCCGCCGCCAGCTGCGGATCGACATGGCGGAAACTGACGCCGATGACGCTGCTTTCTTCCCGCACCTGGGCCTTCAGATCGTCGCGCAGCCGCTCTACCGCGCGCTGCGACCATTCGTTTTCGTCGGCCGGCGGCAGCAGACCGAACAGCCGCCGCTTCGCGACCGCCGGGTAAAGCACCTCGGGCCGCATCTGGCGCACGACATCGGCGAGCACCCCGTCGGAGACGATGATTTCCGCCTCCGACTGGACGAGCTTCAGCCCGTCGATCGACAGGACCGAGGGTCCGGCGTCGCTCACCCCCTCGGTGCCACTGTGCTCGCGATTGACGAGGACGAGGATGAGACCGTTGGCCGTGTAGTATTTCTTCGCGGTCAGCGAGGCAGCGACCCCGATCAGCAGCGGAATCAAGCCGACGATCACGATCACCCGCCAGCTGTAGAAGGCGAAAATCAGCAGATCGCGAACGGTATAGCCGCCGCGTGAAGCCATTGGCGCCGACCGTGTTCCGGTACGCGTGGCTGCCCCCTGCTCCGTTGTCTGAGCCCCCGATGCCAAAATCGCCCCTTTGCCGCCGAACCAGTCTCACATTGGCCAAAGCGGTGCCGTAACTCAAGAACCTAGCGCGACCATTCCCTTGAGAATCAAGGCATTGGTGACAAAGCCGCTACTGGAATCCCAGCGCGAGCTGGAGCGAGCCGGCGATGAAGCCGGTTACCGCGCCAAGGACGAAGAATATCCACTCGTCCTCCTGGAACGCCGGCCGCAGCAGGTCCTGGAATTCCTCGGGCGAAAGCGCGCGTGTCCGCTCGGCGAGGAAGCGTGACAGGAATTTCGCCCGGTCCTTGTTGAAGGCCTCGTCCTCGAGCGGATCGAGCGCCATGGCGGTCGACTTCTCGGCGATGGAGCTCTTCAGCCCGGCATAACCGTCCGGCCCCATGGCCAGCTGCAGCGTCGTCCGGATCACCGGCGATTCGAGCATCGGGGCGAGATGCTTCTTGATCAGCAGCTTGGTCTTGCCCGATTGCCGGCCGACCAGGATCTCGCGGGTGATGCGGCCGATGGTCAGCATTTCGCTGGCGGCGAGTTCGGCGAATTTGTCGGCGATCTCGTTCTGGCGGCGCAGGAACACGCCCTGGAAGCGCCACGGCCCGATACGCACCGGCTTCAGTGGCCGGAACACCATGGAGAGGGCGATCCAGTTGGTGAGGAAGCCGAGCACGGCGGCATAGGCTGGCAGCAGCCAATGGGCCGGGATGAAATAGAACAGCACCATCTGCAGCAGGCCGAAGGCAAGGCCGATCCAGAAACTGGCGCGGATGACGAAGGCCAGTTCCTTGTTACCGACCTCCATGAACATGCGCACGACAAGGCTGCGGTCCGCCTCGACCTGATTGCCGATCATCTCGCGGATGTCGACCAGGTCTTCGGCATTGTCGATGATGTCGTCCATCATCGCGCCCATCACCTTGGACAACTGGCCACGGGCGTGATTATAGACCCGGTTGCGCACCAGCCGGGGCAGATTGGCCCAGAGCACCGGGCTCTGTTCCGACATCAGGTCGTCGACGTAATCCTCGATCCGGGCGGCGACCGCCTTGGCGACCTGCTCCGAAATCCGCTCCGGCTCCATCTTGCGCATGAAATCGCTGAGGGTGCCGATCTTGGCCAGGGTCTTGTCGACCAGGATGTTCGACATCTTGCGCGCCTTGCGCGGCACGACCCCCTGCCAGCCGAGGAACGGCTCGAGCACGCCCACATAATGCACGGGGTAAAAGACCATCTGCATGGCCATCCAGACGTGGACCCAGGTCACCACGGCCGCGACGATCGGAATGCTGACGAAGCCCCAGAAATCCGGCCTGCTCGTCAATTCGGCCCAGAACATGCCCAGATCCATCTATCTCCCCCGCGCCTTCCAAAGGGCGGTCTTGCGCCGCCTTCCGCATGATTATCCCGGCAAGGCCACCGCGACCAAGCCGGAACCCACCCGCTTTCGGGGCTTTGCCGCTCAGAGGAGCGCGGCCACAAGCCCGATGACCAGAAACACACCGGCGACGATGCCGTGCAGCAGCGGCAACTCGCTGCGCAGGACATTGCGCTGCATGGTCAGAAAGGCCAGCTCGTCCATCGCGTCCAGCCGCTCGCGCACCCGATGGCGCAACCGCCCGGCGCAGCGGCCGACCAAGGCCGGCTCCCGCGCGGCGACGGTCAGCAGGTTCAACAGTTCGCTCGTCGCCGACTCGATCATGCCCTGCATGGCCCGGGGCGAGACCACGAGATTGAGCAGCAGGCGCCCCGGCAGCCGGGCGAAGATCGCCGCCACCCGGCGCTCGACGATGGCGCGGGTGGCGATGGCGCCCCGGCCAGCCACCAGTTCGTCGATGACGATATCGAGGCGGAAGGATTCGTCGGCCACCGTATCGGCATAGAGCGTGGTGATCATCGCCCGCTCCGGCAGCAGGGGGGTGAGACAGCGCCGGGGCAGCCGGAAACGCCAGCCTGCCGGCGGCGGCAAGAACAGCCAGTCGACGGCAAGCCGGCTGGCGCCATAGCCCATGATCGCCCCGGCCAGCATGGGCAAGAGACCGGGGGCGAAGGCGGGCAGCAGCAGGGGCAGCAGGGCGAGCGCGGGCAGCACCACGGCAAGGGCACGGAAACAGGGCGTCGCCACGACGGCGATCATCCGCGAAAGCTCCAGCGGCCGGGCGCCGAAATAGCGTTCCTGCATGGCGGGCACGTCGATCAGATCGTCGATGGCGGCGACGATCTCGACCAGCGCCTTGTCGATGGCCCGGGGTACGTTGCGCGCCAGATGATCCTCGAACTGGACCTTGGCCGCGCCGGGCAGGCCACGCCACATCACGCCGAGATGCTTGCCGGCGACCCGGTGCAGGATCGCCTCCCGCTCGGCCGCGAAGGCCTCGTTCACCGCCGCGGCGATATCTTCCGGGCCGAGGGCGACGGCCAGTTCCTTCAGGGGGCCGACGGCTTCGAGGCTGAGGGCGCCGATCCGCCGGCCGATCTCGGCACTGCGGGCGGCGATCAGGGGTGGCAGCAGACCGTCGGCCCGCAGGCGCCGGGGCAGGCGGATACCCGTGAGCAACGCCCGCGACCCGGCCAGCGGCACCACGGCCATGGCGCATAGACCCAGCAGATAGAGGGCGAGCAGGATCACCGCCGTCCGTTCCCGGCAGCCCCGCCACGCCGGTCCATGCCATGCCCGGTCATTGCCTGTTCCCCCCTTGCCTGACCCTGACATGACGCAAGTCTTGGTCGGTCGTCAAGGTATTCGCGCCCGCGCCCCCCTTCGCAAGCGCCGACATTGCATGGTAAATGCGAAGGCGCTGGCGCGACCGGCAACCCGACCAGTTTCCGTTCGAGGGACGAGCCGCCGATCATGAAGACAGACGCCGAAAGGACCGCCCCGCGCGGGCGACCGCGCAAGGGCAAGGGGCGCGAGGAACGGACGCTGGCGCTGCGCCAGGCGATCATCGAATCCGCGATCAAGGAGTTCGCCGCCAAGGGCTATGCCGGCGCCTCGCTGCGCATGATCGCCGGGCGGACCGGGATCGAACTCGGCCATCTCGGCTATCATTTCGCGACCAAGCTGGAATTGTGGCAGGCCGCCGCCGCCGCCCTGTTCGACGTCATGCCGGCGCCGGGCGACCTGCCGCCCGCGACCTCGGCGGCGGAGGCGAGCGCCAACATCATCCGCCTGATCGGCGATTACGCCTCGTTCTGCGTCAGCCATCCCGAGCATATCCAGATCGTGTTCAGCGAATCCCCCATGGGGGGCGAGCGGCTGGACTGGCTGGCCGATAATTATCTGAACGCCATCGTCGCCGGGATCGCCCTGCATCTCGACGCCGCGCATCGTTTCGGCGTGCTGCGCGAAATTCCGGCCTCGATCTTCATTGCCGCCATGGTCGGCATTTCGGCGATCAATTTCGCCCTGCCGCCCTTGCGCGACATCCTGCTGCGCGGCGGTCTCGACCTCGGCCCGATGCAGGATCTGCTGCTGCGCTTCCTGCCGCCTGGCCCGCCAGCGACCGATTGAACCGCCCCGAAGACGATTGTGGCCGTTTGCACGGCGAATAGTCCCAAAGTGCAAATTTTGACGAATGACAAGTTTAGAGCGGCGGGCTATCAAACCCATGCGTGTGAGCCCTTATGCACGCTGCCCGCGGGTTTCGCCGGGCCGACTTGATGGCGTCGATGCCTTCATCGACGCCATTATTTTTGCCGCTAGTCTGCGGACGACTTGCAGGTCGTCCGATAGTCGGTCACCGGGGGCATGGCATCCTCGCCGGCGGTGATCACCGTCAGGCTGGCGGCGGCGCTGTCATATTCGAAGGCGCAGAAACCGAAGCCCGTGCCGGCGCAGGATTCGACTTCCGGCACGCGGGCGGCCAGCGTGGCTTCCCGGCCGGCGCCATCGGCTGACGGACCGGAGCGGGGAACCGGGCGCCAGCCCGCCGCGATCAGCCGGCGGCGCGCGACGTCGATGGGCAGATCGTAGACATTGGGCACCTTGACGCGGCCCTGACAGCGGCTTTCCTCGGCGGACAGCGGCGTGACCAGGACCGCGCCGTCGGGCGCGACATGGAGTTCGGCCACCGGACGGGGCAGGAAATCCCCGGTCCAGATGCGGATTCCCCGCGGCTCGAGCGGGGCGATGCCGCCGATGCTCAGGGCGGCGCCGCGCCGGGCATAGGCGATGGCGACGAGAGTCGCGCCGTCGAACAGGGCGATATTGCCCTCGTCCATCTCGCAGCTGCCGCTGGTGCCCGCCGTCATCCGGCCGACGAAGGCCACCGCCTGATAGGGCCCGACCGCGGCTTCACCGGTAACCGCCCAGCCCGCGGCCGAAACGATCCCCGCCGCCTCGGAGGTTGGGGAAGCGAGGAAATGGGCGCATTCGCCGCGCTCGGCGGCAGCGGCGGGTGCGGGCGGCAGTGCCGTCAGGGGCGTCAGCGCCAGTCCGGGCACCACGGTATAGAGCGCGGGTGTTCCCGTCGCGAAGGCCGGCGCCATGGCGCCGAGACCGGCCATCAGCACCGCCGCGCCGATCGCTGTGAAACACTTCATCGCCAAGTCCCCCCGAGTTCCGGCAATAAGATCATCGTTGCGTGTCGATATAGGCGAAATCGTGATGTCCGGTCCCCTGTTCGTTGAAGGCCTGCTGCGCCTGATCGGCGCTTTCTATGTCTTCGCCGGGCTGGTCGCCCTGCGAGCGGCCGTTTTCGGCGGTTTTCTCGACCGCGCCCTCGCCACCCTGTCGGCCAAGCCGGTGCCCCGGGCGGAGCGCCTGCGCCGCCATTGGCTGACCGCCGCGCCGATTCCCATCGCCCTTGGCGGTGCCGCGCTCCTCCTGCTGTGGCAGGGGGCTTTGGTGTTTTTCATCGTCAATGCCCTCGGTCAGGCGCTTTATCTCGGCCTCGTCGCGCCGCGCTGGCTCGACCCGGACGACCCGCCGGAGCCGGCCGGCCGCCGCTCGACCTGGTGGGCCTTCGCGGTCTATCTCGCGGCGACACTTGCGGTTCTGTCGGCGGCGCAGACCGGCGTGCTGCTGCCCCTCGATGCGATTCCGCCCGCCGCCCTCGGCGGGATCGGCTTCGGCCTTGTGGTGGCGTTCGGTTTCCTGCTGCGGCCCCTGCTGGCCCGGCCCTCGCCGGCATTGGAGCCGGCCGAGGCGACACCGCCGCCCGCGCATCTGATCCTCACCCCCGGCTGGCGCGGCACCGGCCTTGTCGATGCCGCCGACGGGCGCCCGTGGGAATATTGGGCCATGACCGATCATGTGCCCGACGAACTGCAGGACCGGCTGCGCGCCTGGTGCCAGCTGTTCGCCGACCACGCCGACCCGGACGATCCCTGGCGCGCCGCCCTGCGCGATCCTGCCGCACAGGAAGCGATCACCGCCATGGGCGCAGAGTTGCTGGCCGATCTCGCCCCTGGCCTGCCCGGCATCGCCATCGACTTCGTGCCCGTCGCCCGCCCGGTCGCCAGCCGCTGGCCGGACGCCTCCAGGGTCACTCTTCGGCCCCGCAGCCTGTCCTGGCCGCTGCAGATCCCGGCCCCCGAAGAAGGCGACGAGCAGCGGGAACGCGAGTTCGACCCCGCCGACTTCGGCCTGTCCCACAGCCTCGCCGAAGACCTCATGGCCTGGAACATCGCCTATGAGGAAGCGATCCCCGACCTCGAAACCGGCAGCGAACCCGTCTGGAGCGACGAAGCCCGCGCCGCCTTCAATGCCGAAGGCCAGGCGTTGGCCACCCGCCTGCGCCGGGAACTCGACGCCACGGGCCAGGACCGGGTCGCGGTGGAGACGGTGCTGCCGTGAGGGATGGGGCCGCAGCGCACCGCCGCCACGAGCCGGATATCGATTCCGGCCGCACCTTTGATCAGTAATCCTTATGGTAACTATAATATACGCCCAAACACAATCCCAAGGATTCAGGATTATAATCTTCAATCTTCTCCATTTCGAACTCCGTATACCATACAGACTGATATGAAACGTCTTTTATAATGACCCATTTAATCTGACCGCGGCAGCCATATGTCTCGCCGCCCATATTCTTGTTGGCATATTCCGATGGATTCAGAACGCGGTATATCCTGCCGCCGCCTGTTAAATGATCATCGCCCTTCATCACCCCATAGAATTCAATTTGCATGACCCCGGATCGCCCATTGATGACGATTGCCTTGTCGTCAAAGACATATAAGTCCTTGGGGCCGGGCCAGTCCGGGTTCCCGGGTTGATAAAAGGTGAGCCTGCCGCCCTGATTTTCCGCGCGCGACGGCTGGACCTGAACAGCGGCCGCCAAACCCGCCAGCAGTGCCAAGGCGGTCAACTTCACCCCGATCCGCTTGCTCAACGACGCCATGGCCACCTCTCCGTCAGCACCAAACCTTAATGGAGGGACACTATACTGAATTTATGCCCGTTCAATAGAGCGTGCCTGTCGCGGCGGCGAGCTGTCGGGCCGCGCGACAGGCGTTGAACAGTTTCCAACATCCGCGTCGCGAAACGCGCACCGACTGTCGTGCCTCACGGCTCCGTTCCTAAATCGCCAAGCCATGGATTGATTCAGATCAATCCAGAGCGAAGATCAGCGCAAGAAACCATCCGGCATAACTCTTGCGTTCAAGGCGGCAGAACGGGTGACGACGGCGTCACTCGGCCTTTCTCGCAGGAGTTTGCCGTGGCCAATGTAACATTTTCGTCCCCGCGCATGGCGAAGGATATCACCGTCTATGCCGTCGCCGGCGATCGCGGAACCGTTCTCGCCGTCGCCAAGCAGCACAAGATTCCGATCCCCTTCGATTGCCAGGACGGCAATTGCGGCTCCTGTGTGGTCGAAGTGGTGCATCTCAACGCGCCGACCAAATACAGCAAATACGGGATTGCGCTCACCGAAGAGGAAAAGGAAACGCTGCGGCAGATCGGCAAGATCAGCAAGGACGAGGTCTATGAGGCCGAGGTGAACGACATGGCGCCGCGCCATCGTCTCGCCTGCCAGTGCTTCGTGCGCAACGAGGACATCCTGGTCCGCTTCGAGGGCGACGAGACCCTGCCCGCCCAGGCGCCGCACATCACCCATGCCGCGCAAATCTTCAAGGGCGGCATCCGCATTGCCTCGGTCGATGAATTCCTCGGCTATGCCGTGAAGATCGAGGAAGACGCGGCGGCGCATTTCTATGGCCTCGCCGAAGACATGAAGGCCTGCGGCAACGACGATGTCGCCAAGCTGTTCTATCAGCTCGCCGGCTTCTCGCGGCAGCACCTGAAGGAAGCCAAGGAACGCGCCACGGCCCTCGATGCCGAAGTGGTGGTGCCGCCCGCCTATGTCTGGCCGGATCAGGTGACCCCGGAGCGGACGTCGCTGATGGCGGCCGATCCGTCCCTGTCGCGCCTCGATGCCCTCAACGCGGCGATCCTGGGCGAGAGGCGCGGCTATGAATTCTACCTCGCGCTGGCCGGCACCACCCACAACGCCGAGGTCACCGCCCTCGCCAAGGCTTTCGCCCGGGAAGAGAAGGAACATCTCGAGATCCTCGAGGCGTCGATCACGCGGGAGCGCTGGACCCTCGCCCATCCCGACATGCCCGCGCTCGACTGAGGGGAGAGATCCGATGGAAACGGTGGAAGAATTCCTGGCCCACGCCATCCAGTTGGAGCGGGAGGCCGCCGACCGCTTCGGCCAGCTGGCCGATGCGATGGATTCCGCCGGTAACCGGGAGGTGGGCCAGTTGTTTCGCCAGCTCGCCCATTATTCCCGGCTCCATCTGGCCGAGGCGCGCGACCGGGCGGGCTTTCTCGACATCCCCGACCTGAAGCCGGGCGAGTTCTCCTGGCCCGACGCGGAAAGCCCCGAAACCGCCGCCATCTGGGCGGCGGACCCGATGATCGGCACGGACGACGCCCTGGCGACCGCCCTGGCGGCGGAGCGCGCGGGCCTCGACTATTATGCCGGCGTGCTCGCCCGGGCGACGGACCCGGAAATCATCATGTTCGCCAAAGCCTTCGTCGAGGAAGAGAGCGGCCATGTCGCCGAACTCAACCGCTGGATCGCGGCACGGGCCGCCGGCCTGAAAACGCCGGTCGACGCCTGAGGGCTTGCTCCCGTACCCCGGCCGATGAGGGCACGCCCTCTCGGCCGGACCGTGAAGGCGGCCCTACAGACCTTCCTCAACGCCCTGACGGCCGCAAATTAACACCTAATCTTTATTTCGGTTTCATGCTGGGACGGTTGCGTTCGGCCGAGTCACTCTCAGATCTGAGGTCGGCGATAAGCTGCTCAATGTAAGCTAGGTCCAACTCGAAGGCGGGTGGATCTGGGACTGAGACCGTCTCTGAAGCAGGATTGTCATGGCTGTGCGTATTGGCTTTCGTCATACCCACGTGGAATCGGATCGCGAGTACATCGGACAAATGCACCCTGCGCAGCTTTTGGGTCTCAATTCTGTCGACGCCGCGCCGGACCACGTCGCAAAAGATGTGTTCCTCGACGAGGCGCTCGTAGCAGTCTCGCAGGCGCCCATAGAGGTGTTTCACCTCGAATTCGTAGTCCGAAGGGCTCGACTTGTGGAGCTTCTTCAATGGCGCGAAGTCGCTCCGGATCCGCGCAAGGCGCTTGGTCACGCTCAGCCCTTTCCACGACACCCCGGCGGGATCGACCTTACCCGCGTTGGCGCCGTCGGCGAAGAGTGCGATCGTTTCAGTCGTAACGCCGAGATCATCGGCTTCTCTGCATAGGTCGTTGAAAAAGATCAAGTCGTGCGTAAAGACGATTACCTGGCGCTTTTGCGCCTCTGCTGCGATGCGGGCCGCGACCTTTAATCCGCGATCACGGTCTAAGGATGAAACGGGATCGTCGATAACGATCGGGCCAGCTCCTTCCGTCACAGCGATTTCCGTTAGAAATGCCGCAAGCGCGAGCGCGCGCTGCTCGCCCTCGCTGAGAATTTCGGAGGTCAATTTTGTTAGCGTGGTGCCCGGATTGGTTTGGAACGCGGCCTTGGTCTGTCCGCTCTTTCGCGCCAAACCAACCTTAAGGTGCGCAATTTCTAAAGTTTTGCGTTCTACCTCGAAATGGTCTGTCACGATCTTCGTCAGATGTGTGTCAACGAGTTCATTCGCCTTCTGGGTAATGCCCCTCGTCTGAACCTCAGCAAGCGCTGCGGTGTAAAGCGCGTCCTCCTTGAGAAGGTCCCGGCGTTTGATCACGTGATCACGGCCTGCATTGAGGATCTTGCGATCAGCGAGCTCAGCCCGCTCAGTTTCCAGTTTCGCGCGCTCCCCACTCTGATCGGCCTTCGCCAACGCCTCGGCTTCGGCGGATAGAACCGCTGACAAGTCTTGCAGAGCGCCATGCGGGGAGACCAGACTTGCGGCTGCTAACGGCGGCGGTGGCGCCTCAGATGTCTGGAGCAAGGCCAGAGCGGTCGCGCGTCTGGATTCCACGCCTTTCTTGAAGGACGTCACTGTATCCGCGAGTTCCGCATTGCGCTTACGGATCTGTTCGAGCCGGGTTGCCCAATCCTTCGACGCGAATATCTCGACCTGGGGCAGGGACGTAATCGCCTGGGTGACCGCAGTTTCAGCCTGGTCGGCAGCTGCAGCGAGTGACCCGTTGACAAAAGCCTGAAAGCGGACCATGCGGTCCGATGCTTCAGCGCTGAGCGGTTGCTGGCAAAGGACGCAGGTTTCGATTGCGTCCGGCGTACTGACGACGGGAAACTCGCGGCCGGCATAGGCGTCCGTGATCGAATATTCGCGGGCAGCAAGCCAGAGCCGCCGCCAGGTTTCACTACCGACACCGGGGAGAGGCTCACTTGAGAAGAGGTCGGCGGCCTTCGTGCCGGCGGCTGTTCGCGCATCGATGGCCTGTTGCTTGAGGGCGCGATATCTGTCGAGCTGCGGATCGCTGAATGCTTGACCAAGGTTGGCGCACTCGGATGCGAGGTTTTTGACCCAAGTGGAAAGCGCGGTCGCGTCGGCTGCCGAGGCAGTGTTAGCAGCGAGTAGACGCGTCAGTTCGTCAACGCGCTTCTCGTCTTTCGGTGAAAACGTCGCCGCGGTGTCAATTTGCACATCTGTCACCTTGCCAGTGAGGCCAGCGTAGAAGGTCTGGGCCTTCGTCGTTCTAGGCGTATCGAAGACAACGGTGACGAGGGCGATTTGATCCGTAATGGGCTTACGCTCAGCTTCCAGCTTATTCCTGAGGGTGAGGCACAGCTCGTTGAGTTTGTGAGGCAGGGCCAAGCCGAATGGAAGAAACTGGATCTGGTTTCCTCCATCGACATAGAGCTGCGCTGCACTGCTGTCGAACACTGCGACCTGTAGCAGGATCTCCGAAGCGGGCGCGCCGGCGGTCCAGGGCACGACGACATCGCCGCTGCCCAAGTCGACGATGATTTCGGCTTCTTGCGGTCCCCCGCTTGAGCCATAGACGTCAGCTAGCACCTTGAGCTTGGCTGGGTTGTCGGTGCGGGTGCGGCAGGCAGTGCGGAAAATTCGGACGAAGCCGCTCTTGCCACTGCCGTTGCGACCATAGACGATCGTCATGCCGTGGGGCGTGAACGACAGCGCGGCGGCCGGCACGAGACGGTTGACGTTCTTGACGTTGCGAATGCCTTTGATTTGAAGAGGTGGTCCGCTCGAGACGGACGCGAAGTGAGCTTTGCTCAACGGCGTTGATGTCGGTGGTTTCGCGGCCATAGAAAAGCCAACTTTATCTTTGATTAAATCAAGCAGTTCGCTTTCATCCTGCATGGTCAACATAGATGAACCCGCCAATCGACGAAGCGCGTCTTGGCGCCAGGGCGCCAGCTTGGTCGCGGACCAATTCAGGATTTCGTCGACCGCCCCCATTTCGGATCCTCCCCTAGCGTCCTCTCGCGCTTCCGCTCAAAGTCCATTGGCGCAGGCGACAAACTCGCAGATGTCTTCAGCCGCTTAAAGTTGTACTCTCTGGTAGGATCTGAAAGCGAGAGCGACTTTTGACGCCCCAAGCGCCACGATGAACGTGCTTAGCGTGTGCGTTCGCGCACCAGAAGTCAGGCAGCAGTTAAGGGGACACCATTGCAGTTAAGGGGACGCCATACCCAATTCAACAAACGCAACCCCGCCCCTGCCCCACAGCGGCAGCGATCCCTAAAATCCAGCGATGTCGTGAGTGTCATCCGGCCGGCGGCCTTGTGGCGTCCCCTACGGGATTCGAACCCGTGTCGCCGCCGTGAAAGGGCGGTGTCCTAGGCCTCTAGACGAAGGGGACGCAGAGGCTTCGCATCAGCGAGGCGCCTCAAGTACATATTCCGCGCGCGGCGGTCAACACAAAAAAGCGCAAGGGCTCAAAGCCCGCGGTTTGCGTCCCACAGCACGAATTCATGGGCGATGAAGCGCTCCATCATGTCGCGGTAGATCGCTTCGATCAGGTCGGGGCTGGCGCCGTGATTCTGCGCGAGGGCGCGGACCTTGGTCACCACGTCCTCCACCCGTGCTTCGTCGCGGACGATGTCGCGGCTTTCCTTGATGCGGCCGGCGTCGGCGATGCGCTGTTCCCGCTCGGCCAGCAGACGCACGATTTCCCGGTCGAGGCGGTCGACCTCGGCGCGGACTTCTTCCATGGTGTTGCAGCGTGTCATGCTTCCATCCTAGCCGCGCCCGGCCGGCGCCGCATCCTCGATGAAGAGGCGGATGCGCTCCCGCCCCTGCCAGGTCTCGGCCCGGACATGGCCGACGACGTGGAGCGCCTCGCCGGTGCGGAAGGCGGCGTCGAGGGCATCGACCACGGCGCCATCGCCCGAGCGGAAGGCGACCGCGTCGGCCGAGCGGCCGCCGGCATCCGAGAGGCGAAGGCGCAGGTGCCCCTTGCCCATCACCGCGGCATGGGCGACGCGGACCGTGGGCACGGCGAAACGCGGCTCCGGATTGCCCTGGCCGAAGGGCGCGACCTGCGCGAGGCGTCGGACGAGATCGGCGTTGATGCCGGCGATGCCGATGGCGGCGTCGAGCTTCAGCCCGTCGGCCGCCAGCGCCTGTTCCACCGCGCCGTCCATGCGCCCGGCCCAGAAATGTTCGAGTTCTTCCAGCCGGGCGATGTCGATCGTTATGCCGGCGGCCATGGCATGGCCCCCGCCCTCCTCGACAAGGCCGACGGCGCGGGCGGCGGAGACGGCGGCGCCAAGGTCGATGCCGGGGATCGAGCGGCCGGAGCCCTTGGCCTTGCCATTGTCGAGAATGGAGAGCACGAAGCTCGGCCGGTGATAACGCTCCTTCAGGCGGCTGGCGACGATGCCGATGACGCCGGGGTGCCAGCCCTCGCCCGCCGCCATCACCAGCGGCCCGGGGCCATTGGCGCGGGCAAGGCGGGCTTCCACTGCCTCGATCGCCGCGGCCTCCACCTCTTTCTCGATCTGCTGGCGCTCGCGGTTCAGGGCGTCGAGCCGGGCGGCGATGCTGGCGGCGAGTTCCGGATCGTCGGTCGCGAGCAGGCGGGCGCCGAGGTCGGCCTGACCGACCCGCCCGCCGGCATTGACCCGGGGGCCGAGCAGATAGCCGCAGTGATAGGCGGTCGGCACCGTGTCGATCCGGGCGACATCCATCAGGGCGGCAAGCCCCGTGTTGCGCCGCCCCGCCATCACCTTCAGGCCCTGGGTGACGAAGGTGCGGTTCAGCCCCTTCAGCGGCACCACATCGGCGACCGTGCCGAGGGCGACGAGATCGAGGAGGGCCATGAGGTCGGGCGCCGGCCGCGCCTCCCGCTCGAAGAAGCCGCGGCGGCGGAGCGCGCGGTTGAGCCCGACCACCAGCATGAAGGTAACGCCCACGGCGGCGAGCTGGCCAAGGCCGGAAGAATCGTCCAGCCGGTTGGGATTGACCAGCGCCCGCACCTCGGGCAGCAGGGGCTCGGCCTGGTGATGGTCGGCGACGATCACCTCGAGCCCGGCGGCCCTCGCGGCGGCGAAGGGCTGGAAGGCCAGCGTGCCGCAATCGACCGCGACCACCAGCTTCACGCCCTGCCGCACCAGCATTTCGAGCGCTTGCGTGTTGGGGCCATAGCCTTCCTTCTGCCGGTCGGGGACATAGAGGAAGAGCGAGCGGCCGAGCGCCGCGAAATAGCGCATCAGGACGGCGGAGGAGGTCGCGCCATCGACATCGTAGTCGCCGAAGACAGCCACCGGGATATCCGCCTCGATCGCCTCGGCCAGACGCTCCGCCGCGGCCTCGAGGTCGCGCAGCACCGATGGGTCCGGCATGTCGGTCTTCAGCACGGGGTCGAGGAAACGGTCGACATTGTCCAGATCGACGCCGCGCCCGATCAGCACCCGGCAGGTGACGGGATCGAGCCCGGTCGCCTGCGCCATGGCGAGGGCCGCCCGGTCATCCGCCACGCGGAAACGCCAGGGCCGCCCGGCGAAGGACGCGGCGACGCCAAGGGCGAATTCGGATTGAGCCGGGGCAAGAGAATCAGCGAACATGGTGGCCATCTTAAAGCCGGCGGCGCCCCGCCGCCCCCCGATTCATGGCTCCCATGGTATGCGGGGATGCAGGCAAGCACAAAATCTTGCCCCGGACGAAATTCTTCCTCTTCCGACTCATGGCCCCCGCGCCTAGAGTTTGTGTCCAACCACGGTTCGCCACCTATCTATAGGGTCTGGCCAGAACAACAGTGGGCGGGGCGACGGGCCGGGCGGCTCGTCCGAGGGCTCAAAAACCTAAGTTGCGGGGACCAAGAACAATGCGGATCGAGCGGCGATTCACGACCGAAGGCAATTCTCCCTATGCCGGGATCGAGTTCACCAAGGTTTCGAGCGAGATCCGCAATCCCGACGGCTCGGTGGTGTTCCAGCTCGCCGCGATGGAAGTGCCGGCGGAATGGAGCCAGGTCGCGACCGACATTCTCGCCCAGAAGTATTTCCGCAAGGCCGGCGTCCCCGCCCGCCTGAAGAAGGTGAAGGAAAAGGGTGTCCCGGCCTGGCTGTGGCGCTCCGTCCCCGACGACAAGGCGCTGTCCGCCCTGCCCGAGGGTGAGCGTTTCGGTGACGAGCGCACGGCGACCCAGGTCTTCGACCGTCTGGCCGGCACCTGGACCTATTGGGGCTGGAAGTCGGGCATGTTCGATGCCGAGGCCGACGCCCTCGCCTTCCGCGACGAACTCGCCTTCATGCTGGCGACCCAGATGTGCGCGCCCAATTCGCCGCAGTGGTTCAACACCGGCCTGCATTGGGCCTATGGCATCGACGGCCCGGCGCAAGGGCACTATTACGTCGACGAGAAGACGGGTGAAGTCACCCGCTCCACCTCGGCCTATGAGCGGCCGCAGCCCCATGCCTGCTTCATCCAGGGCATCGAGGACGATCTGGTCAACGACGGCGGCATCATGGACCTGTGGATCCGCGAAGCCCGCCTGTTCAAATACGGCTCGGGCACCGGCACCAATTTCTCCAAGCTGCGCAGCGCCAACGAGAAGCTGGGCGGCGGCGGCAAGTCGTCGGGCCTGATGTCCTTCCTGAAGATCGGCGACCGGGCGGCGGGCGCGATCAAGTCGGGTGGCACCACCCGCCGCGCGGCCAAGATGGTCGTCGTCGACATCGACCATCCGGACGTCGAGGAATTCATCGACTGGAAGGTGATCGAGGAGCAGAAGGTCGCGGCCCTGGTCGCCGGCTCCAAGCTGGCCGAAGTGCATATGAACGCGATCCTCGCGGCCTGCCATTCCGATGTCGTCGGCGGCGACGCCCGCTTCGACCCGAAGCAGAACGAGGGCCTGAAGGCGGCGCTGAAGGCCGCGCGCAAGGCCATGATCCCCGACAATTACGCCCAGCGCGCGATCCAGTTCGCGCGGCAGGGTTACCGCGACCTCGAATTCCGCGTCTATGACACCGATTGGGATTCGGATGCCTATCTGACCGTCTCGGGCCAGAATTCCAACAATTCGGTCCGCGTCACCGACGAATTCCTGAACGCCGTCCTCGCCGACCGCGACTGGAACCTGACCTATCGCACCACCGGCAAGGTGGCGAAGACGGTGAAGGCCGCCGAGCTGTGGGAAAAGGTCGGTCTCGCCGCCTGGCAGTGCGCCGACCCGGGCATCCAGTATCACACCACCATCAACGACTGGCACACCTGCAGCAATTCGGGGCCGATCCGGGCGTCCAACCCGTGCTCGGAATATATGTTCCTCGACGATACCGCCTGCAATCTCGCCTCGCTGAACCTGCTGACCTTCCGGCGCGACGACGGCAGCTTCGATGTCGAGGCGTTCGAGCATTCGGTGCGGCTGTGGACCCTCGTCCTCGAAATATCGGTGACGATGGCGCAGTTCCCCTCGCCCAAGATCGCCGAACTGTCCTATCGCTACCGGACGCTGGGCCTTGGCTTCGCCAATATCGGCGGCTATCTGATGGCCTCGGGCCTGTCCTATGACTCGGACGAGGGCCGCGCGCTCTGCGGCGCGATCTCGGCGGTGATGACCGGCGTCGCCTATGCCACCTCGGCCGAGATGGCCAGGGAGCTGGGCGCCTTCCCGGGCTTTGCCGACAACCGCGCGCCCATGCTGCGGGTCGTCCGTAACCATCGCCGCGCCGCCCATGGCCTCGCCACCGGTTACGAGGGGCTGAACACCCTGCCGGTCGCGCTCGACCATGCCAATGTCCGCGAGGCCGCCCTGTCGGCCGCGGCGAAGCGCGCCTGGGACGTTGCCCTCGAACTCGGCGAGAAGCACGGCTACCGCAACGCGCAGGCGACGGTGATCGCGCCGACCGGCACCATCGGCCTCGTCATGGATTGCGACACCACGGGTATCGAGCCGGACTTCGCCCTGGTGAAGTTCAAGAAGCTGGCCGGCGGCGGCTACTTCAAGATCATCAACCGCATCGTCCCCGTCGCCCTCGCCACCCTCGGCTATGGCGAGAAGGATATCGCGGACATCATCGACTATGCGGTCGGCCATGGCACGCTCGACGGCTCGCCCGCGATCTCCCACGCCGCGCTGAAGGCCAAGGGCTTCGGCCCGGCGCAGATCGAGGCGATCGAGAAAAACCTCGCCTCCGCCTTCGACGTGAAGTTCGCCTTCAACAAATGGGCGCTGGGCGAAGACTTCTGCGTGAACACGCTGAAGCTCCCGGCCGAGAAGCTGGACGATCCGGGCTTCGATTTCCTCGCCGCCCTCGGCTTCTCCAAGGCCGATATCGAGATCGCCAATGTCTATGTCTGCGGCGCCATGACCCTCGAGGGCGCGCCGCATCTGCGCGACGAGCACCTGCCGGTGTTCGACTGCGCCAACCCCTGCGGCCGCATCGGCAAGCGCTTCCTGTCGGTCGACAGCCACATCCGCATGATGGCAGCGGCCCAGCCCTTCATCTCGGGCGCGATCTCGAAGACGATCAACATGCCGTCCTCGGCCACGGTCGAGGAATGCAAGGAAGCCTATCTGCTGTCCTGGCGCCTCGCCCTGAAGGCCAATGCGCTCTATCGCGACGGCTCGAAACTGTCGCAGCCGCTGGCCAGCCAGATCCTCGACGAGGTGAACGACGAGGTCGGCGAGGACGCCAACCCGATGGTGAAGGGTCAGGTCATCGCCGAGCGCATCGTCGAGCGGATCGTCGAGAAAGTGGTGCCGGCCGAGGGCGTGCGCCAGCGCCTGCCCCATCGCCGCAAGGGTTACACCCAGAAGGCCAATGTCGGCGGCCACAAGGTGTACCTGCGCACCGGCGAATATGACGACGGCAAGCTGGGCGAAGTCTTCATCGACATGCACAAGGAAGGCGCCGCCTTCCGCAGCCTGATGAACAATTTCGCCATCGCGGTCTCGATCGGCCTGCAGTACGGCGTGCCGCTCGAGGAATTCGTCGACGCCTTCACCTTCACCCGCTTCGAGCCGGCGGGCATGGTCGAAGGCAACGAGGTCATCAAGATGGCCACGTCCATCCTCGACTATGTCTTCCGCGAACTGGCCGTGTCCTACCTCGCCCGCAACGACCTCGCCCATGTCGAGCCGGCGGACCTGCGCTTCGACGCCATGGGCGACGGCGCGGACGAGGCCGCTCTCGACGGCGCGCCCCAGCGCCGCGAGGCGACCGACGCCAAGGCCGCCGCCTACAAGGCCGCGACCAACGCGCCGGTCTCGAACGGTTACGTCCGCTCGAACCTCTATGTCCTGAACGCGGCGGCGCAGGGCCTGCGCCAGGCGGCCAAGGCCTCCTCGGCCGAGGCGGTCGCCTTCGCCGAGACTTCGGCGGCGGGTGCCGTGGCCGGCGTCGCGGTCGGCAGCGACATCACCGTCGCCGCCGCCGTGGCCAGCGCCCCCTCGGCCGCCGAAACCCGCCTCGCCCGCATCCGCGAGGCGCGCGTGAAGGGTTACGTCGGCGATGCCTGCGGCGACTGCGGCAACTTCACCCTGGTGCGCAACGGCACCTGCCTGAAGTGCGACACCTGCGGCTCGACCAGCGGCTGCTCGTAAGCGCCAAGGCTTGAACGCGAACAGGCCCCGCCGAAAGGACGGGGCCTGTTTTCGTTTGGGGGGCACGCAATGTCCCCCTCCCCCCGCCGCCTGAAGGGCGCTGCGGCTGCAGGTACGGGATCAGCCGATCTCTTCGAGGGCCATCAGGGATTCGGGCAGAACCTGGCCGCCGTCGACGACGATGTTCTGACCGGTGACATAGGCCGCTTCCTTGGAGGCGAAGAACAGCGCCGCGTTGGCGATGTCGTCGACCGAGCCGAGGCGCTTCATCGGGATCGAGCCTTCCATCTTGGCCAGATAGTCGGCGCCGAGGCCGTCCAGCCCTTCGGTCCGGATGTTGCCGGGCATGACCGCGTTGATGGTGATGCCGAAGGGCGCGAGTTCGATCGCCGCCGTGCGGATGAAACCGAGCTGGCCCGCCTTGGACGCGCCGTAATGCGACCAGCCGGGATAGCCGGTGATCGGCCCGGTGATCGAGGAGGTGACGACGATGCGGCCCCAGCTCTTCGCCTTCATCGCTGGCAGCACGGCCGAGACACTGGCGAAGGTGGAGCGCAGGTTGGTCGCCATCACATGGTCGAAATCGGCCATGGTCATCGCCCCCAGCTTGGCCGAGGGGAAGATGCCGGCATTGGCGCAGAGCACGTCGATGCTGCCGTAACGCGCCAGCGCGACATCCGCCATGGCCTTGCAGGCATCGAGGTCGGAGACGTCGGCGGCATAGGCAGAGGCATTGGCGCCGATCTCCGCCGCGGTCTTTTCCGCCTCCTCGAGATGGCGGGAGACGACGAGAACATTGAAGCCGGCCTTGCCGAAACGCTTCGCGATGCCCTTGCCGATGCCCTTGCTGCCCCCGGTGACGATGACCGTGCTGCCGGCGAGAGATTCGAACATGACTGTCTCCGATCCTTGTCGATTTCCCGAGGGTGCACTGCAAAAAAAATGTTGTAAAGCCCGCAGAACACCCCCAAGCTCCAACACAGTCGGTCACAAGTTCAACATTTGTGACACAACTTGCGGGGAATCCGCTGCACCAATCCAGCGAAAGGGCACGGTCATGAATCTCTCGAGGCGGTCGGTTCTGAAGGGCATGGCGGCCGGGGCGCTGGCTGCCGGCGGCCCGATGATGACATCCCGTTCGGCCTTCGCAGCCCGCGACAAGGAGCTGAACATCCTGTGCTGGGAAGGCTACAACTCGGCCCAGGTGCTCGACCCGTTCCGCGCGGCGAAATCGGCCACGGTGAAGGCGGAAAGCCTGACCAACGACCCGACCATGATCAACCGCCTGCGCGCTGGCGAGATTTCGACCTGGGACCTGATCAATGTGAACAATCCCTGGGCGCGCAAGGTGATGTGGCCCGAGAAGCTGATCAAGGCCCTGCCCCGCGCGACCTTCGAGCCCTATTTCGACAAGATGCTGCCGATGTTCAAGCCGCCCTATAAGTGGGCGATGGACGACACCGGCACCGATCTGCTCGGCAGCTGTCAGCGTTTCGGGCCCTATTCCTTCGTCGTCAACACCGACAAGGTCAGCCGCAAGACGGCGGAAGACACCGGCTGGGACCTGTTCAACGATCCCGCCCTCGCCGGGAAATACGGCATCCTCGAATCCGACGACTGGAATGTCTTCGGTATCTTCGTGATCGCCGGCATCGACCCGTTCAAGGTCCATAGCGACGCCGAACTCGCGACCTTCTCCGAAACGGCGAAGAAGGTGTTCAAGGGCGCCAAGATGATCGGCGACATCGCGACCATGAACCAGGCGCTCGTCTCGGGCGAGATCGACCTGCATCTGACCGGCGGCACCTATTCGGTCTCGCCCGCCCGCGCCGACGGCTATCCGCAGCTGCGCGGCATCACGCCGCTGAAGGGGCCGATGCCCGGCGGCAAGGGCGGCATCTCGTGGATCGAGGTGACCTCCCTCGTCAACAACCCGACGCCCTCGCCCCTCGCCCTCGAATTCCTCGAGTATGTCCAGGATCCGGCGGTCGCGCATACCGTCGCCTTCGCCGAGGGCACCTACAACCCGGTCGCCCAGATGGGCAATCCGGATTGTTACAAGCTCTTCACCAAGGAAGAGCTGGAAGCGATTCAGTGGGACAGCCTCGAGGAGGAAATGGCCCGCTCGATCGAATATGACATCGTGCCCGATTACGACAAGGCGCTCGACATCATGAACGCGGCCAAGCGCGTGCGCGGCTGACCGGTCCGCGCCGCCCCGCCCGCGCGGGGCGGCGCCACTATTTCTGTAATGCGTGAGGGGTCATGTCGATCGACGTGAAGAAACCTAAGCCCATCCTGCAACTGGTCGGGGTCCGCAAGACCTTCGGCGATTTCGTCGCCGTCGACCGCATCGACCTCGACGTCCGGCAGGGCGAATTCCTGACCATCGTCGGGCCGTCCGGCTCGGGCAAGACCACATTGCTGCGGATGCTGGCCGGCATGGATGTGCCGAGCGAAGGCAACATCACCCTGCATGGCGAGCTGATCAACGACGTGCCGCCCAACAAGCGGCCGACCTGCCTCGTCTTCCAGTCCCTCGCGCTGTTTCCGCACAAGACCGTGGGCGACAACATCGAATTCCCGCTGAAGGTTCGCGGCGTCGACAAGGAAACGCGGAAGGCCCGCGCGCTGGAACTCATGCGCGTGGTCCGCCTGCCCGCCGATTATCACGGCAAGAACGTGATGAAATGTTCGGGCGGCGAGCGCCAGCGCGTGGCGCTGGCCCGTGCTCTCGCCTATGACCCGGAAGTCCTGTTCTTCGACGAGCCGCTGTCGGCCATCGACTACAAGCTGAAGAAGATTCTGGAGAAGGAGCTGAAGGACCTGCACCGCGAGACGGGCAAGACCTTCATCTACATCACCCACAGCCTCGAGGAAGCCATGGTGATGTCCGACCGGATTGGCGTCATGCGCGCCGGCAAGATCGTGCAGGTCGGCACGCCCGAGGAAATCTACGCGACCCCGGCCGACCGTTTCGTTTCCGAATTCGTCGGCGAGGTGAATGTGATCGAGGTGGCGAAATCCGCCGCCGGCACCTGGCAGGGCGTGGACCTGCCCGGCACCTATACGATCCGCCCGCCCAAGGACGAGGATGCCGCGCGCGCCTTCGTCGTCGTCCGCCCGGAATTCATGCGCCTGCTGGACGAGGGCGAGACGGCGGACAATTGCCTCGAAGGCACGGTCTACAACGAATATTCCCTCGGCTCCCGCCTGCAGTATCAAGTTCATGTCGGGGCCAAGGTGATGCTGGTCGAGGTGCCGCGCGGCCGGCTGGCCAATGCCGCGCGGGATGCCCGCGTCCGCCTCGGCTTCGATGCGCGCGACGCCATCGTGGTGGGGAGCTGAGGCCATAGCCCTGCGCCTGCCCGCCGCCGGCACCAGAGCCGCCCTGCCCGTCGCCCTGCTGCTGACGGCGGGATTCGTCGCGCCGCTGGTTGCGATCATCGCCTATTCTTTCGCGACGCCGCGCAGCTTCGATGTCTTCTCGTCCTTCACGCTCGAGAATTACGCCGGCATTTTCGACACCAGCAACACGGTCTGGCTGTCCTTCCTGTGGTCGGGCCTCTTCGCCATTGCGACCGTCGCCCTGCTGGCCGTCTTCGCCTATCCCATCGCCTATGGCATGGACCGGCTGTTCGGGCGCTGGTCGTCCCTCGTCTCGATCCTCTTCGTCTTCCCGCTCTTCGTCTCGGAGAATGTCCGGCTCTATGGCTGGGTGCTGTTCTTCATCAAGAACGGCGTGCTCGACGGCAGCCTGAAGGCCGTGGGTTTCGACGGCGGGCCGGACATCCTGTTCACCCCGGGCATGATCCTCGCCGGCATGGTCTATACCTATCTGCCCTTCATGCTGTTCCCGATGACCCTCGGCCTTGCCATGGTGCCGAAAGACCTGATCGACGCGGCGCGCGATCTCGGCGCCTCGCGCCTGCAGATCTGGCGCGAGGTGGAATTGCCCCTCGCCATGCCGGGCATATTGATCGGGATGCTGCTGACCTTCGTCCTTGGCATCGGTGCGGTCGCCGAGGCCAAGATCCTGGGCGGTCAATCGGTCATCGTCATCGCCCATGATATCGAGATCGCCTTCACCTATTCGCAGAACTGGCCGCTCGGCTCCGCCCTTGCCGTCGTGATCACGCTGTTCATCGGCGTGCTCACCCTCGCGGTCTTCGGCAAGCTCGACCTCGACCGTCTGCTGGGGAGGCGCTGAAATGGATATCAACGCCCGCCGCACCCGCGCCTTCGTCACCCTGTGGACGATCCTCGTCCTCGTCGCGATCTATCTGCCCATCGTCTGCGGCGCCCTGGCCAGCCTGTCGAAGGGGCGCTACTTCGGCTTTCCGGTGCGTGAATACTCGATGGAATGGTGGGGCAAGACCGTCGATTCCATCGAGATCGGCATGTTGACCCGCACTTCCTTCGCGGTCGCGATCACGGTCACCCTGCTGTCGGTCGTCATCGCCTTCTTCGGCGCCCTCGCCTTCGCCCGCTACGACTGGAAGGGACGCCGGCTGTTCCAGAAGATCGTGCTGCTGCCGATCTTCTTTCCGCAACCGGTGCTGGGCCTCGCCCTCCTCCTGTGGTTCTCGGCCCTCGGCATCCAGACCAGCTGGCTTACCGCGGTCTTCGCCCATCTCGTCTGGATCGTGCCGGTCGTCACCCTCGTCATCTCGATCCAGGTCTATGGCTTCGATCCGACGCTGGAGGAAGCGGCCTATGACCTTGGCTGCAGCCGCTGGCAGGTCTTCCGCGAGGTGACCCTGCCCCTGCTGTGGCCAGGCGTCTGGTCGGGGATGCTCTTCGCCTTCCTGCTGTCCTGGGGCAATTTTCCGCTGTCGCTCTATACCGCGGGCGCGGATTCGACGATCCCCAAGTGGCTCTACGCCAAGATGGTCGCCGGCTATACGCCGATGGTGCCCGCGCTCGGCACCATGAGCACGCTGGGCGCCGCCCTCGCCCTTGGCCTCGGCGGCATCGTCCTTTACCTCTATCGGCGGCGGCAGGCGCAATGACCATGCGCGCGAGGGAGAACGGGAAAGGGCATGACGGAAAAGGAAAACCCGGCCCGGCGGCTGGGCAAGCGCGCCCGTCACGAGCATATCGTGAAGGAGCTGATGGCCTCGTCGAGCTTGCGGGTGTCGGAGCTGGCGGAAGCCCTCGACGTCTCGACCGAGACGATCCGGCGCGACCTGTTCGAATTGGGCGAGAAGGGCCTGATCAACCGCACCTATGGCGGCGCGGCGCGGCCGCTGGGCAGCGAGCCGACGGTCGCCGAGCGGCACCGCATGATGGTGCCGGAACGGGAAGCCATCGCCAAGCTGGCGGCGCAATTGATCCGGCCGAACGACGTGCTGCTGATCGGCGGCGGGGCGACCACGACCCATGCCGCACGGCGGATCGCCGCCGTCTGCCGCGATCTGACCGTGATCACCCATGCCTTTGGCGTGGCGACCGTGCTGTCGGCCAATCCGACCATCACGGTGCTGATGGCGCCCGGCCGCTACAACGGAAGGGAAGGCAACATGGGCGGGCCGGAGACCAACGAGTTCCTGGAGGGCTATTCGGCCAACTGGGCGATCCTCGGCGCCTCGGGCATCACGGCCGAGGGGGTCTCGGAGGCGGAGCCGCTGGCGGCCTCGGTCTACAAGACCATGATGCGGCGGGCGGCGGGCACGGTGATCGTCGCCGATCACGGCAAGTTCGAGCAGCACGCCCTCGCCATCTGGGGGCGCTGGGGCGAGATCGGTCACCTGATCACCGACCGTGCGCCGACGGGGCCGCTGGCCCGGGCGCTGGATCGGGGCAGGGTCGAAGTCAAGGTGGCGGGCGGCAACTGAACGACCCCGCCGGCAGGGAGAGGCGGGCATGAACGGGGATGTCACGGACTGGAAGCGGCGCAACCGCTCCTTCTATTACGCGTCGGCGCCGGAGCCGGACGATCCGGACCTGAACCCGGCGACGACGGCGCTGCTCGTCATCGACGTGCAGAACACCTATCTGGCCCGCCCCGACCGCGCCACCCTGAGCGATCCGGCCACTCTCGCCGATTATGACGCCTGGACGCCGTTCCATGCCCGGATGAATGGCACCGTCATCCCCAACATCGCCGCCCTGCTGGCGGAATGCCGGTCGCGCGGCATCGAATGCCTGTTCGCCCGCATCGCCTGCCAGACCCGGGACGGCCGCGACCGCTCGCTGAGCCAGAAGAAGCCGGGCTTCAACAACCTGCTGCTGCCCAAGGATGAATGGCCGTCGCAGATCGTGCCGGAACTCGCGCCCCGGGGCGACGAAATCACGGTGACGAAGACGACCGACAGCGCCCTGACCGGCACCAACCTGCGCCTCATTCTGCATAATCTCGGCATCCGCACGGTCATTTGTGCCGGCATCTTCACCGATCAATGCGTCGCCTCGACCGTGCGCAGCCTCGCGGACGAGAGTTTCGACGTCGTCGTGATCGAGGATGCCTGCGCGGCCGCGACCATGGAACTGCACGAGGCGGAACTGCGCATCGTCAACATGATCTATTGCAACGTCATGGCGACGCAGGAACTGCGCGCCCTGCTGCCCCGCTGAAACACCGGAGATAACACCCGTGTATCAAGCCGAATTCCTCGCCCGTCTCGAAAACGCCCTGCGCGGCGCCCTGCCGCTCTGGGGTATGGGGGACGAGACCGAGCTGCGCCTGCTCACCATCTCGGAAAACGCCACCTTCCTCGCCACCCATAAGATCACCCATGACCGGACGGTGTTCCGGGTTCACCGGCCCGACTATCACACGCGGGAGGAGATCGTCTCGGAACTGGCCTGGATCGAGGCCCTGCGCGCGACCGGCGACCTCGCCATTCCGGCGCCCGTTCCAAAAGAGGACGGCACGCTGATCGCCGACATCGACGACGACGGCCACACCCGCCATGTCGTCGCCTTCGAATTCGTGCCCGGCATGGAGCCGCCGCATGGCGACCTTCTGCCCTGGTATCGCGAGCTGGGCGCGATCCATGCCCGGCTGCACGCCCATTCGATCGGCTGGACCCGGCCGCCGGGCTTCACCCGCTTCACCTGGGATTTCGAGACGACGATCGGCGACACGCCCCACTGGGGCGACTGGCGGAAAGGCCCGGGCCTGACGCCGGAGACCATCGCCATCGTGCAGCAGGCGGTCGACCTGATCCGCGAACGCCTCACGGCCTATGGCAAGGGCGAGGCGCGCTATGGCCTGATCCATGCCGACCTGCGCCTCGCCAATCTGCTCGTCGACAGCGACCGCCTGACCCTGATCGACTTCGACGACTGCGGCCTGTCCTGGTATCTCTACGATTTCGCGACGGCGATCAGCTTCATCGAGGACGATCCGCGCCTGCCCGCCCTGCTCGATGCCTGGAGGGAAGGCTATCGCGGGGTGCGCCCCCTGACGGAAGACGAGGCGGCGATCATTCCCACCTTCATCATGATGCGACGCATCCAGCTCACCGCCTGGGTCGCCTCCCATGCCGAGACGCCGACCGCGCAAGCGATGGGCGAGCCCTATGTCGCCGGCACGGTCGCCCTCGCCCGGCGCTTCCTCGCCGATGCCCGCTGAAAGGATCAGTCCATGACCGCCGCCAAGAAACGCATCCTGGCCCTGAACGCCTTCGAGGGCGGCGCCGGCCTCGACCGCGACGTCGAGGATCTGGTCCGCCGCCGCAAGGCGACCTTCGGCGCCAGCTCGGTCCTGTTCTACGAACAGCCGCTGCACGTCGTGAAGGCCGAGGGGTGTTACATCCATACCGCCGACGGCCGGTCCTATCTCGACCTTTACAACAATGTGCCCTCGGTCGGCCATTGCCACCCGCGCGTCGTGGCCGCGGTCTCGGCCCAGCTCGGCCTGTTCAACACCCACAGCCGCTATCTCTACGACAATATCCACGATTACGCGGAACAGCTGCTCGCCACCTTCCCGGCCGGCCTGTCCAACATCGTTTTCACCTGCACGGGATCGGAGAGCAATGATTTCGCCCTCCGCCTCGCGCGGCTGGCCAGCGGCGGCGACGGTTTCGTCGTCACCCGCACCGCCTATCACGGCAATACGACGGCGGTGACCGATGTCTCCCCCTCCTCCGCCGTGTCGGGCCGGCTGGCGCCCCATGTCCGCATCGTCGAGGCGCCGGGCACAGCGGCATACGGCGATGATATCGCGGGTGGTTTCGCCGCCGCCGTCACCGCCGCCATCGCCGACCTGAAGCACAAGGGCATCGGCTTCGCCGGCCTGCTGGTCGACACGATCTTTTCCTCGGACGGGGTCTTCGCCGATCCGGCCGGCTTCCTCGCCCCCGCGGTCGCGGCGGCCCAGGCCGCCGGTGGCCTCTTCATCGCCGACGAGGTCCAGCCCGGTTTCGGCCGCACTGGCGGCGGCATGTGGGGCTTTGCCCGCCACGGCGTGACGCCGGACGTCGTCACCATGGGCAAGCCGATGGGCAACGGCTATCCCCTCGCCGGGGTCGTCACCCGGCCCGACCTGCTGCGGCATCTCTGCGATGAATACGGTTACTTCAACACCTTCGGCGCCAGCCCGGCGGCGGCGGCGGCCGGCCTCGCCGTGCTCGCCGTGCTGCGCGACGAGGGGCTGATCGACCATGCGGCCGAGGTCGGCGGCCATCTGAAACAGCGCCTCGCCGCCCTGCGCGGCACGGTGCCCGGCATCGGCGAGGTGCGCGGCGCCGGCCTCTACCTCGGCCTCGACATCGTCGACCGGGACGACGGCGCAACCCCGGACGGCGCGGGCGCCAGCCGGGTGATCAACGCCCTGAAGCGCGACGGCGTGCTGATCGGCGCCGCCGGCCCCTATGGCCACACGCTGAAAATCCGCCCGCCCCTGTGCTTGACGCTGGACGACGCCGACCGTTTCGTCGACATCCTGACCCGCATCGGCACCCAGGGCTGACGGCGCAGGAAGAAGTTTGCGATTGATTCGCATTCTTGTATGGTCCGGGGGATATTCAGCCCCCGGACCCGGTATTCCCCCAAGCCTTCGATGCGCGACAAATCCTTCCATAGCCTCGCCCAGGCGGCCGAGACCTATTACGAGGAGTTGAAGCGCTTCGTGCTGCGCCGGACCGGCTCGCACCAGACCGCGGCCGATATCGTGCAGGAAACCTGGGTCAAGGCCGCCACGGCGGCCGTCGCCCTGCCGGACAATCCGCGCGCCTATCTCTACCGCATGGCCGGCAATCTGATCGCTGACCGCGCCCGGGACGCCGGCCGGATCGTCGCCCATGACCTCGACGGCCTGCCCGAAGACCTCGTCTGTCCCGATCCCGGCGCCGAGCGGATCGTCGCCGCCCGTCAGGAATTGGCGATCCTGACGGACGCGGTGCGCGACCTGCCGGAAAAATGCCGGCAAGTCTTCCTGCTCTACCGCGCCGACGGCCTGAGCATGCGCGAGATCGCCGCCCGCCTGGACATTTCCGAGAAGACCGTGGAAAAGCACATCGCCCGCGCCATGGTCGATTGCCGCCGCAAGCTGCGCGCGGCGGGACGTGAATTATGACCGGGGGATTCGACCGTCGTCTTCCGTCACACAGTCAGGCGCCAGACGACGACGGAGAGCGGCCGATGGATCGAAATGATCTGCCCGACAGCCTGATCGAGGCCGCCAGCCGCTGGCACATCCGCCTGCGCGACGACGGCGGATCGGAGAGTCAGCGCGCGGCCTTCGCCGCCTGGCTCAAATCCGATCCCCGTCACGCCGCCGCTTTCGACGAGGCGGGCGAGGTCTTCGCCCTGCTGGAAGCGCCGGCAAAACTCGTCGCGGCGGAGCGCCGCATCCCCGCGCGCCGGCCCGCTCGGCGCGGTGCCATCGCGGCCGCCGCCGGCCTCGGCCTTGCCCTGTCGCTCTGCCTGGTCGCCGTGGTGGGCGCGCCGTGGCTGGACGATTGGCGCAGCGATTTCGTCACGGCGACCGGCGAGCAGCGCGTGCTTGACCTCGCCGATGGCAGCCACGTGGCGATGAACACGGATACCGCCCTCGCCCTCGATCTTTCGGCCGACACGCGCGCGCTTCACCTGTTCCGGGGCGAAGCCTGGTTCGACATCGCCAAGGACGCCGCGCGGCCCTTCGTCGTGACGACGCCGCAGGGACGGATCGAAGTGACCGGAACCCGCTTCGACGTCCTGATCGAGAACGGCGCCACTATCGTCAGCCTGGACGAAGGACAAGTGCGCCTGCGACCGGCATCGGCCCCGGCGACGACACAGGTCACGCTCGCCCCCGGCCAGCAGGCCAGGATCGAGGATGGCCGCGCCGAGGCGACGACGAGCTTCGACGATACCGCCGTCTCGGCCTGGCGCCGGGGCCAGATGGTGTTTTTCGATGCGCCGCTGTCGTCGGTGGTGGATCAGTTGAACCGCTATCACCCCGGCCGCATCGTGATCGCGAATGGCGATCTTTCCAGCCTCCGGATCAGCGGCGTGTTCGGAACGGCCGACCCCGACAAGGTGCTGGAGATCATGGCCCATACCCTGCCGGTACGGGTCAGTCGGATCACGCCCTATCTCGTCATCCTGCGCTGATCGGGCGCCAGCGCAAAAAAAACCGGAACGGACTGGGGGGACATCACGGTCGACCGCGTCTCAATTGCAATTGCAACTGCCTAGCAAAAGCATAATCGAGAGACGCATGACGATGACCATGATGGCGAAGGGCTCCGGCGCCCGCCTTCGGCGCCTGCTGGCTTCCGCTTCGATCCTGGCCCTGCTGACGGGCGCGGCCACGGCGCGGGCTGAACAGACAACGGCGGGCGCGGCGGCCGGACAGACCGACGGGCTCTATCCGTTCAGCATCCCCGCCCAGGCCCTGCCGCGCGCCATCGCCGCCTTTTCCGCCACGACCGGCATTCAGGTCCTCTATACCGAACGTTCGGCATACGAGCACATGGCCCCGGCGGTGTCCGGCCAGCTGAGCGCCAACGAAGCCCTGTCCCGCCTACTGGCAGGCACCGGCCTGACCTGGCGTTACACCGGGGCGAATGCCCTGACCATCGAGAAATTGCCCGAATCATCGGGGACGGAGGCGCTCGATACGGTCGTCGTCGAAGGACGCGTGGGCAACGGCTCGACCGAAGGCACCGGGTCCTACGCCGGGTCCGTCAGCCGCTCGGCCACGGGACTTTCCCTCTCGCCGCGCGAGACGCCGCAAACGATCACCGTCGTCACCCGCCAGAAGATCGAGGATCAGGGCACCGACGAAATCAAGGACGTGCTGGACCAGACTGTCGGCATCACCTTCCAGCGCGCCGGCGCCATCGGCACCGACGCGGACGAGGTCTACGCGCGCGGCTTTCCGGTCTCCGCCTATCAGGTCGATGGGCTGAACCGCTCCACCCTCTATGGCTATGACGATTCGATTTCGGACATGGCGGCTTTCGACCGGGTGGAAATCCTGCGCGGCGCCAATGGCCTGCTGACCGGCAAGGGCGACCCTTCCGCCACCATCAACCTGATCCACAAGCGCCCGACCGACACATTCGCCGCCCATGCGACGGCGGAGATCGGCTCCTGGGATCATTACCGGGCGGAGGCCGATGTCTCCGGCCCCCTGAACGAGGCCGGCACCATCCGCGCCCGATTCGTCGCCGCCTATCAGGACGAAGAGTCATTCATCGCCCGCCTGAGCACCGACAAGCAGGTCTTCTACGGCATCGTCGAGGCGGACCTGACGCCGGCCACCACCGTCAGCCTCAGCGTCGACTATCAGGAGCACAATGCCGACAGCGCCTCGCGCGGTGGCATCCCCCTGGTCTACGCCGACGGCACGCCGACGAATCTGCCCCGCTCCACCAGTTCCGCGACCGACTGGGCCTATCACAAGAACGACAGCCTGTCGGTCCAGACCGCGATCGAACACCGTTTCGACAACGACTGGACCGCGGAAGCCCGGCTCGAGCATGTCAGCCGCTCCTACGACAGTCTGATCGGCTATGGCGTCGGCGGCTCGCTGCAGCACGACGGCAGTGGCATGTTCATCTATTCCTCGCGCTGGGCCTCAGAACCCGAACAGAACACCTATGCCCTGAACCTTTCGGGCCCCTATGAACTGCTGGGCCGGAAGCACGAATTGATGCTGGGCATCGCCGGTTTCCAGGCGCAAGAGGTTGGGCCGAACTTCAAGGACTGGTGGAGCGCCGGCTTCGTCACCATCCCGGATTACTTCACCTGGAATGGCGAGGCAGCCCTGTTCGACACGTCGTCGGACGGGACTTTCGAGAACGCCGAGCGACAGTTCGGCGCCTATGGCGCCACCCGCCTGCGCCCGACCGACGATCTGTCGATCATCGTCGGCGCCCGCGCCAGCAACTGGAAGCAGGGCGAACTGCGCGAGAACGGCGTCTTCACGCCCTATGCCGGGATCGTCTTCGATCTCGACGAGACCTGGTCGGTCTATGGCAGCTACACCAGCATCTTCCTGCCCCAGAGCAATCAGCGGGAGAACGGCTCCTATCTCGATCCCGAAACCGGCACCGCCTACGAGGGCGGCCTGAAGGCGGAATTCTTCGATGGCCAGCTTTACGGCACCATCGCCTATTTCGACATCACCAAGGACAATTTCGCGAGCGCCCTCGCGGGTGTCATGACCCCGTCCGGCGGTCAGGCATACGAAGCCGTGGATGGCGCCCAGTCCCGGGGTGTCGAGATCGAACTGGCGGGCGCGATTCTGCCCGGCTGGCAAGTCGGCGGCGGTTTCAGCCACACGCGGGTGGAAGGCCCGGACGGCAAGCCCTTGCGCCCGACCGTGCCCGAGAACAGCTTCAAGCTCTTCACCACCTATCGCCTGCCCGAGGATATCGCGCCCCTGACCGTGGGTGGAAACCTGCGCTGGCAGAGCGACATGACCAATACCAATTTCCACTACACGCAGGAATCCTACGCCCTGCTGGACCTGATGGGACGCTGGCAGATCAACGACCATCTCTCGGCCGCGGTGAACGTCAACAATGTCTTCGACGAGACCTATTATGCCAGCATCGGCTGGATGGGCTATTACGGCGAGCCGCGCAATGTGACCCTGACCCTGCGGGCGGATTGGTGATGGCGGGCCGGGGTCTCGACATCGGACTGCGCGCCCTGGCCGCTCTTCCGGTCGGTTATGCCCTGGCGGCCCTGGCGACCGCCGCCCTGGCGCGGCATCTGCCGCTCGACGCCGATCAGGCGGTGCTGGCCGCGACCATGGCCAGTTTCGCCATTTTCGCCGCTGTCGCCATCTGGGCCTTCGCCGCGCGCGGCCAGCGCCGGCTGTGGGCCGGCATCGGTCTCGCCGCGGCTGGCGCCGGCCTGCTCGCCATCCTCTGAGAGGTGCCATGTTCCCCTCGATCCGGCAATCCATGGCCTTTCTGCACACCTGGGCCGGCCTGCTCGCCGGCTGGGTGCTCTTCATCGTCTTCTGCAGCGGCACCGCCGCCTATTTCAACGGCGAGATCAGCCGCTGGATGCGCCCCGAACTGGGGAATGCCAGCGACCCCCTGCGGGCGATGGCCTCGGCCGAGGCCCTGCTGAAGCAGGAAATGCCCGAAGGCCACTATTGGTTCGTCAGCCTGCCCGGCGGGCGCAACAACGCGACCCATGTCTATTGGCAAGCCATGCCGGCGAGCCCGGACGAGACCGAGGGCGATGAAGGCAACCGCACCCTCGACGGCACCGGCGCCGCCGCCGACGTTCGGGCGACGGAGGGCGGCGACTTCCTTTATCGCTTTCATTTCGACCTGCGCTACCTACCGGTCATCATGGCCCGCTGGATCGTCGGTGCCTGCGCCATGTTCATGCTGGTCGCCATCATCAGCGGCATCATCACCCACAAGAAGATCTTCGCCGATTTCTTCATGCTGCGCTTCGGCAAGGGCCAGCGCAGCTGGCTCGATGCCCATAACGCGGCCTCGGTCCTCGCGCTGCCGTTTCACCTGATGATCACCTATACCGGCCTCGCCAGCCTGATGTTCCTCTACATGCCCTGGGGGATCGACGCGCGTTACGACGAGCCCGAAACCTTCTACAGCGAAGCCTGGGATTCGCCCGCACCTGTCGAACACCAGGGCCGGCCGGCGCCCCTCGTCCCGGTGACGCCGCTGATCGAGCGGGCGCTGCCCTTCCTGGACGGGGAAGCGCCCGCCTATGTCTTCGTCGAACATCCAGGCGATACCTCGGCGGTGGTCGAGGTTTCGACGAGGGGCGATGGCGGCCTGTCCGCGGCCCGGCGCCGCGTGATCTTCGACGGCACCACCGGGGCCATTCTTCACGCCGGCACGCCGGGCGGCGGGGCTGCCGAAACGCTGGCGGTGATGATCGGCCTTCACGCCGGCCGTTATGCCGACACGGGCCTGCGCTGGCTCTATTTCCTGTCCGGCCTTGGCGGCACCGCCATGGTGGCGACCGGCCTCCTGCTGTGGACGGCGAAGCGGCGGCGCAAGAGCGAAACACCGGCCTTCGGCTTTCGCCTGGTCGAGGCGCTGAATATCGCCACCATCACCGGGCTGCCGGCGGGGATTGCCGCCTATCTGCTGGCGAACCGGCTGCTGCCCCTCGGCGGGGCGGACCGGGCCGAGGCAGAAATCCTCGCCCTGTTCGTCACCTGGGCCCTCGCCCTCCTCCTCGCGCTGGTCCGGCCGGCGCGGCGCGCCTGGGCGGAGGGACTGGGCCTCGCCGCCCTCGCCTTCCTGTCGGTTCCCGTCGTCAATGCCCTGACCACCGCGCGGGGCTTCGCCGCCAGCCTCGCGGCCGGGGACGGCGCCTTTATCGGCGTCGACCTGACCACGGCGCTGATCGGCGCGGGCTTCGCCTTCGCCGCCTGGCGCGCGGCCCGGCCGCAGGCGGCGGCGCGGACATCACGGCGGCTGCCGTCGTCGGGAGCGGCGCGGTCATGACCGGCGCCCTTCTCTTCGCCCTGTGCCTCTCGGGTTTCCTGCTGCTGGCGCTGTCGATGGACCGCCACCGGGCGGAAATCACCCGCCACCGGCTGCGCCCAAAGGTCTCGACCGGCGTTCGTCTCGTCGGCTTTGCCTGCCTCGCCCTCGCCTTCGCCATCAGTCTCGAAGATGGCGGGCGGGGTCTGGTCGGGGGGATTGGCCTCGCCACGGCGGCGGCCCTCGCGGTCGTGCTCGGGCTGGCGCTGCGGCGGGCGCGCTGACGGGCGGCGGCATCAGCCGCCGGGCGGCAGGTCCAGCAGGATGCGGATGATCTGTCCGCTCGACGCCACCTTGCGGTCGCCCCTCGCCTCGCGGGCGAGGGCGAGGCCCGAGGTCATCGCGACAATGGTGCGCGCCAGCACGTCGACCGGCATCGGCGGCGTCTTGCCGGTCAGCGCGAAATAACCCGCCAGCGCCGAGGTGAGCGCCGCCTGGTGGCGCTCGATCACCGCCGTGAAACTCTGGGCGAAGGCGGGGTTGCGCCGCGTCTCGAACATCAGCTCGAGGGCCAGCAGGGGAATGTCCTGCTCGTCGAGGGCATCGACCCAGGCCGGCAACTCCACCGCCAGCACGCGGGGGTCGTGGTTCGCCCGGGCAAGGAAGCCGTCCAGCTCGCGAATCTGGCCCTGCAGCTGGCGCTGCAGCAATTCGAGGAACAGCGCCTCCTTGTTGCGGAAATGCCAATAGACCGCGCCCTTGGTGAAGCCCGCCTCGGCGGCGATGGCGTCAAGGGTGGCGCCCTGATAGCCGGCGCGCAGGAACAGCTGGCTCGCCGTCGCGACCAGGGTCTCCCGCGTGCGTTCCTTGCTTTCCTCGCGGGTCAGGCGGGCCGGACGGGCTGATTTGGCGTCGATCATGGCGCCAGACTAGTCGCCTGCATTCACATACTCAACAGTATTGACATACCGAATGGTATGTTTATGGTGCGAACAAAGAACAAGACAAGCGGAGGAAAATGGCCATGGCGGGAGAATTGCCCTGCCCTTGCCCCTGCGATCATCGGCTGCGGCTGAACGGGATCGAACTGAACGTCCACATCGAGGGCGAGGGTGAACCCGTCCTCCTGCTGCACGGTTTTCCGGACGATCATCAGGTCTGGCGGCGGACCGTCCCGGCGCTGGTGGGCGCGGGCTTTCGCGTGATCGCGCCCGACCTGCGCGGCTGCGGCCTGTCGGAGGCGCCGCCAAGCGAGGCGGATTACCGCCTCCCGCTGCTGGTCGGCGATCTGGTCGCGCTGCTCGATCACCTCGGCATCGGCAAGGTGCGGCTCGTCGGTCACGACTGGGGCGCGCTGATCGGCTGGGCGCTGGCGCTCGAACATCCGGCGCGGGTGGAGCGTTATGCTGCCCTCTCGGTCGGTCATCCGGCGTCCTATGTCGGCGCGCCGCTGAAGCAGAAATTGATGGCCTATTACATCCTGCTGCTGCAACTGCGCGGGGTGATCGAGGCGAGCCTGCGTGCCGCCGACTGGTGGCTGTTCCGCACCCTGACCCGCACCCCGGGCGAGGTCGATCACTGGATCGCCCGCCTGTCGCGCCCGGGCCGGCTGACGGCGGCGATCAATTACTACCGCGCCAATTTCGCCCTGTTCTTCCGGCGCGACTGGCCGCGCACGGCGATCCCCGTCATGGGCCTGTGGTCCGACGGCGACTTCGCCCTGTGCCGCGAGCAGATGACGGGAACCGCGCGCTGGCTGAACGGGCCGTGGCGCTACCACGAGATCGCGGGGGCCGGCCACTGGCTCCAGCTCGAAGCGCCGGAGCGGGTCAACGCCCTGCTGTGCGATTTCCTTCAAGGGACTCCAACGTGAAAGACCTTCGTTTCCACCTGCTGCTCGCCCTCGTGCTGGCGGCGGCCTGTTTCGGCATCTGGCGCTGGCAGGCGCCGGGCGAAGCCCTGACGCCGGCGGAGGTCGAGCGTTACGTCGCCGGTTTCGACGCCGACCTGCCCCTGCCGCCCCAGGACAAGGCCGAATTGCTGGCCGGCGTCCGCCGCTTCGCCGAAGCGGACGACGGCCGCCCGGTCTACATGCTGAACCTGATGCGCTATTTCGAGGCGCTGCGCCCGGCGCCGGGCATTCCCGAAACCTATGCCGGCACGCCGAGGGAGGCCAACGCCCTCTACGAGGCCGCGGTCATCCCGATGGCGCTCGAAGGCGGCGCGCAGCCCCTGTTCGCGGGCGAGGTCGCGGGCCGCAACGTCGCCGGCGCCGATCCGGCGGAAGACGGCTGGAGCCGCGTCATCCTGATGCGCTACCCCAGCCGCCGCGCCTTCCTCGACCTTCTGTCGCGCCCCGACTATCGGGCGGTGATGCCCTACAAGATGCAGGCGCTGCATCTCGCCCTGGTGCCGGTGCGGGCCGAAATCGTCCTGCCCGGCCTCGTGCCGGCGAGCGTGACCCTCGCCGTCCTGCTGTTCCTCGCCATCGGCTGGTGGCGCGCCGCCCGCCGGGCCCGAACCGTCTGAACAAATCACAAGGGAAGAAGCCATGCCGATCAGCAATTTCGAGGGCAAGACCGTTGTCGTCACCGGGGCCGGATCGGGCATCGGCCGCGCCACCAGCCTCGCCTTCGCGCGGCGGAAAGCCCGCCTCGTCCTTGTCGACGTCGACGCCCGGGGCCTCGAGGACACGGCAGGCAGCGCGCGCGCCCTTGGCGCCGACGCCCTGATCGAAGTTTGCGACGTCGGCAACGCCGAAGCGGTCGAGGCCATGGCCGGCCGGGTTCTCGCCGCGCGGGGCACGCCCCATGTCCTGTTCAACAATGCCGGCATCGCCTATTTCGGCGACTTCCTGGAACACGAGCCGGCGCATTGGGAACGCATCATGCGGGTGAACGTCCTGGGCATCGTCCATGGCGTCCGCGCCTTCCTGCCTGCCATGCTGGCGGCGGGCGACGCGCGCCACATCGTCAACACCGCTTCCGCCGCCTCGGTCTCGCCCGCGCCCAACATGGTCGCCTATGCCGCCTCCAAGGGCGCGGTGAAGAACCTCGGCGAGGTGCTGGCGCTCGAACTCGCCGGGCGGAACGTGATGGTCCATTCGCTCTATCCCGGCATCATCAACACGCCGATCGCGACGGCGAAATCGGCTCTGCCCTCGGTCCCGCAATCCCAGCTCGACCGGCTGGCGCATTATTACGTCACCAAGGGCTGCGGCCCCGAGGTGGTGGCGGAAGCCGTGCTGAAGGGTATCGCCCGGGGCAAGGCGCATATCTTCACCGGCCCCATCGCCTGGCCGGCGCAATTCCTCGCCCGCTTGTCGCCGGCGCTGTCGCGCAAGTTCACCCTGATCAGCGCCCGGCAGATCGGCTATCTGCCGTGATCCCTTCAGGCCCCCAGGAACAGCCGGTAGGCGGGATTTCCGGTCTCGTCTTCCCACGGGTAGCCGAGGGCGTCGAGCTGGGCCTCCAGCCGCGCCCGGCCGCCCGCCGGCACCTGGAGGCCGACCAGCACCCTGCCGTAATCGGCGCCGTGGTTGCGATAGTGGAACAGGGTGATGTTCCAGTCCGCCCCCACCCCGTCGAGGAAGCGCATCAGCGCCCCCGGCCGCTCGGGAAACTCGAAGCGCAGCAGGATTTCGTCGCCGAGACCGGCGGGCGCCCGGCCGCCGACCATGTAACGGATGTGAATCTTGGCGGTCTCGTCCGCCGACATGTCGAGCACGCTGTAACCGAGGCCGGTCAGGCTTTCGATGATCGGCGGCTTTTCCTTGCGCGCGTCGCCCAGCTTCAGGCCGACGAAGACATGGGCCCGGTCGCCCGCGGCATAGCGGTAGTTGAATTCGGTGATGCTGCGATTGCCCAGCACCTGGATGAAGCGGCGGTAGGAACCGGCGACTTCGGGAATGGTGACGGCCAGCAGGATCTCCCGCGCCTCGCCGATTTCCGCCCGCTCGGCGACATGGCGCAGGCGGTCGAAATTCATGTTGGCGCCGGAGGCGACGGCGACCAGCGATCCCGTCCGCGTGGGGTTCGCCGCGGCATAGGCCTTCAGCCCGGCGAGGGACAGCGCCCCCGCCGGCTCGGCGATCACGCGGACATCCTCGAAGACATCCTTGACCGCGGCGCAGATGGCATCCGTATCGGCGACGATCACATCGTCGAGCAGGGCACGGCACAGGCGGAACGTCTCCTCCCCCGCCTGACGGACGGCGACGCCGTCGGCGAACAGCCCGACCCGGTCGAGCACGACGCGGCGCCCGGCCTCGATCGCCGCCTTCATCGAGGCGGCGTCGACCGGCTCGACCCCGATCACCCTGGTCTCGGGGCGCAGGAACTTGACGTAGGAGGCGATGCCGGCGGCGAGACCGCCGCCGCCGATGGGCACGAAAACCGCCTCGATCGGATCGGGATGCTGGTGCAGGATCTCGACCCCGACCGTGCCCTGTCCGGCGATCACGTCCGGGTCGTCGTAAGGATGGACGAAAGTCAGGCCCTGCTCGGCCTCCAGCTTGCGGGCGTGTTCGTAGGCGACGTCGAAGGTATCGCCGTGCAGGACGATCTCGGCGCCCCAGTAGCGGACGGCCTCGACCTTGATCGGCGGCGTCGTCACCGGCATGACGATGACGGCGCGAAGGCCGAGGCGCTTGGCCGACAGCGCCACCCCTTGGGCGTGATTGCCGGCCGAGGCGCAGATGACGCCGGCTGCCCGCGCCGCCGCGTCGAGCCGGACCAGCTTGTTGTAGGCGCCCCTGATCTTGAACGAGAAAATGGGCTGGAGATCCTCGCGCTTCAGGAAGACATCGGCGCCGATCCGGCCGCCAAGGCGGGTCAGGGGATCGAGCGGCGTCTGCTCCGCGACGTCATAGACGCGGGCATCGAGGATCTTGCGCACATAGTCGGTCACGGCGGCCCCTCCAAGGCTGGCCGACGGTATAGCGCGAATGGCGCCGCCCGCGCTGCACGAAATCGGCAGCCCCCCATTCCCCCCCGATCGCGGGCGATGCAAAGGCCCGCGAATGTCACTAGATTACCGTCAACGCCCGCTCGAGTGGGCCACAAGAGAAAGAGGGAGAGAACACATGAGCGGTGAAATCACCGATGTCCTGATCATCGGCGCCGGCCTGTCAGGGATCGGCATGGCCTGCCATCTGGCGCGGGAATGCCCGGGCAAGTCGGTCGCCATCATCGAGCGGCGGAATGCCATCGGCGGCACCTGGGACCTGTTCCGCTACCCCGGCATCCGTTCCGACAGCGACATGTTCAGCTTCGGCTACAAGTTCCGCCCGTGGAACGACCTGAAGGTCCTGGCCGACGGCCCGTCGATCCGCAGCTATATCCGCGACACCGCCCGCGAATACGGCATCGACAAGAAGATCACCTTCGGCTTCCGCACCAAGAGCGTCGACTGGTCGTCGCGCGAGGGCTGCTGGACCGTGACCGGCACCGACGAGGCAACGGGCGAGACGCTCAGCCGCAAGGCCCGCTTCGTCATCGGCGCCACCGGCTATTACAATTATGACAAGGGCTTCCAGCCCGATTTCCCGGGTCTTGCCCAGTTCAAGGGCCAGCTGATCCACCCCCAGAAGTGGCCGGAGGGTCTCGACTACAAGGGCAAGCGGGTCGTCGTCATCGGCAGCGGCGCGACCGCGGTCACCCTTGTCCCGGCCATGGCGGGCGAGGCCGCCCATGTCACCATGCTGCAGCGTTCGCCGAGCTATATCTTCTCGGTGCCGGCGCTCGACAAGCTCTCGGGTTTCCTCAAGACCTTCCTGCCGGAATCCTTCGTCTACGGCCTTGCCCGCCGCCGCAACATCACGGTGCAGCGCTGGCTCTATATCGCCGCGCGGCGCTGGCCGAATCTGGTCCGGCGCTGGCTGCTGTCGAATGTGCGGAAGGCCGTCGGGCCCAACTTCGACATGAGCCATTTCACCCCGACCTATAATCCCTGGGACGAGCGCCTGTGCGCCGTGCCCAACGCCGATCTGTTCGCCGCGCTGAAATCCGGTCAGGCCTCGGTGGTCACCGACCAGATCGACAGTTTCACCGAGACCGGCATCCGTCTGAAATCGGGCAAGCTGCTCGAAGCCGACATCGTCGTCTCGGCGACCGGGCTGAACGTCCAGATGCTGGGCGGCACCGAAGTCTCGCTGGACGGCAAGACGAAGCCGGTCGCCAGCGCGATGATGTACAAGGGCGTCCTCGTGCAGGATCTGCCGAATTTCGCCTGCATCTTCGGCTATATCAACGCGCCCTGGACGCTGAAGGCCGATATCGCGTCCAGCTATATCTGCCGGCTGCTGAACCACATGGATCGCAACGGCATCAAGGTGGCAACGCCGCGCGATCTCGAGGGCAGCGCCCTTGACGATACGATCATGGGCGGCCTGTCGTCCGGTTATGTCCGCCGGGCCAAGGATGCCCTGCCGCGTCAGGGCCGCAAGCTGCCCTGGGCTGTGCTGCACGACTACAAGCGCGACAAGGTCATGCTGCTGGACGAGGCGATCGACGACGGCAACCTCGAATTCGCCCGGGGCTGAACGGATGGGGGCGCGGCTTTGGCCACGTCCCCTGCCCCTTTGCGATCACTCTGCCTTCGGCTCCTGCCGGTAGGCATAGGTCGCGTCGAAACGCGAGAGAACGTATTCGCCGGCGATGACCGGCGGATATTTCGCCGGCCGGTCCGGGCCGACGCAGGACGGCAGCGCCTCGATCAGCGTGTCGTAATTGGTGCCGAGGAAGAAGGGCATCGAATAGCGCGGCTTGCCCGACAGGTTCAGTGCCCGATGCCGGGTCGAGGCGAAGACATCATTGGTCCAGCGCGCCATCTGGTCGCCGATATTGACGACGAAGGTGCCCGGGATGGGCGGCGCCGAAACCCATTCGCCCCTGCCGTTCTGGACCTGCAGCGCCTGAACGCCCAGTTGCTGGCCGAGGATGGTGAAACACTCGTAGTCGGTATGGGCGCCGATGCCGATCTGGCGCTGGTCGATCGGGCCGTCCTGGCTGGGGTAGGACAGGATGCGCAGCACGCCCGTGGGCTTCGTCACCATCGGATCGAAATAATCCTCCGGCAGGTCGAGGGCGAGGGCGAAGGCCCGGAACAGCCGCCGGCCGAGGGCCTTCACCGCCTCGAAATAGGTCAGCATCTGGTCCTTGAAGCCGGGCAGGTTGTCCGGCCACTGGTTGGCGCCGTAAAGCGCCTCCCGCCCCCGGGCCATCGGATCGTCGGCCGGCAGTTCGTTCGCCATGTCGAAACCCTCGTGCAGGTCGCCGAGGGCGGTCTCGTCGGTGTTTTCCTCGAGCAGCGGGGTATAGCCGCTGTTGTTCACCGACTTCTTCACATGGATCTTCATCTTCTCTTCGAGCGGCAGGCCGAAGAAACGCGGACAGAGAGCGAAGGTATCGTCGATCACCTGCTGCGGCAGGCCGTGATTGCGGATGTAGAAGAAGCCGACGTTAACGCAGGCATCGCGCAGGGCCTTCGCCGTCGCCTGTTTCGCCACCGGATCGTCGCCCGCCATGGGGCCGAGGTCGATCTGCGGGATCTCGCTGAAATCGCTTTCCCGGGCCGAGAGCCCCGCCGCTTCGAGTTGCGCCTTCGCCGTCACTGTCGTCACCCTGTTCCTGATGTGCCCGCGAGGGGCGATACCGAAAGCACCAGCAAACACCATGCCAAGGCCCGCGCCTTCGATTGATATCCAATCTATAATCCATGGATATCATATATTCGACGTTCGACAGCCAGAAACCGCGCCCTCCGGCGCATGGCGCGAGTCGGAATTCGCAGCATTTACCGAGGCTTTGCAACCCTTTGGGCAAAAATCACGCGGGCCCTGCCGAAAATTTGTCCCGTCTGCATCAAGATTTGTTCTAATTTTAGGCAATCGGGGAAATTGATATCCAATAACCCGTTGCAGGATGGCAATGGCACGCTCCTTGCTGTTGCTTCCGCAATCGCCACCGACAGGATCAGGGGATATGTCCATGTCAGTCTTTACCGCCGCCCGCGCCCGCCTGCGGGGCACCGCCCTCGCCCTCGCCCTCGGGCTCGGCCTTGCCGTCCTCGCCGGCGCCCAGCCGGCCGATGCCTTCGACCTGAAGGGCCCGCCCAAGATCGCCTTCATCTATGCCGCGGCGATCAAGGACGGCGGCTGGAACGAGGCGATGGATGCCGCCCGCGTGAAGGTCGAAGAGGCGCTGGGCGTGAAGATCGCCACCTCCGAAAGCATTCCCGAGGAAGCGACGGCGTTCAAGGCGGCGGTCGATCTCTATGTGAAGCGCGGCTACAACATCATCGTCGGCACGTCCTACGGCTATTCCGACCCGATCCTCGAGGCGGCCAAGGCCTATCCCGACGTCGCCTTCCTGAACGCCTCGGGCACCACCAATGCCGCCAATCTCGAGAGCTTCTACGCCCGCACCTACGAGGCCTGGTACCTCGCCGGCATGGCCGCCGGCTCGGTCAGCGGGAGCGGCAAGGTCGGGATGCTGGCGGGCTTCCCGGTCAGCGTCGTCAACTGGGACATCAATGCCTTCACCCGCGGCGCGCAGGCGATGAAGCCGGGCGCCGAAGCGATCGCCATCTTCACAAATTCCTGGTGGGACCCGGTGAAGGAAGGCCAGACCTCGGAAGCCATGCTCGATCAGGGCGCCGACGTGATCGCCACCAATCTGTCCGCCGCTTCGGCCCTCAACGCCGCCGAGAAGAAGGGCAAATACGCCATCGGCTACCAGATCGACATGACCGCCTATGCCCCCAAGGGCATCCTGACCTCGGTCGTGTTCCGCTGGGAAAACTACCTGACGCCGACGATCAAGAAGATCATCGCCGGCGGCTGGACGCCGGAGGAATATGGCGCCTTCGTCGGCATCAGCACCAAGACCGTCGACCTGCTGCCCTTCACCGCCAATGTCCCGGCCGAGGCGCAGGCCAAGATCGCCGAGACCCGCGCCGCCATCGAAGCCGGCACCTTCAGCCCCTTCGCCGGCCCGGTGGTCAAGCAGGACGGCACCGAAGCCGTGCCCGCGGGCGCGGTCATGGATGACGAGAAGCTCTGGGCGCTCGATTACTTCGTCAAGGGCGTGATCGGCACCATGCCGGCGGCCTCGAAGTAAGCAGAACACGGTCAGGAGGGCGGGAATGAGCATCGGCCGGCCGCGTCCCGCCCTCTCCCTCAAGGGGATCGACAAGGCCTTCGGCGACAGGAAGGTGCTGGACGGGGCCCATTTCACCGTCCGCTGGGGCGAGGTTCATGCCCTCCTCGGCGAGAATGGCGCCGGCAAGTCGACGATCATGAATGTCGCGACCGGCGTCTATGCCGCCGACGCCGGCACGATCGAGGTCGACGAGCAGGACTTTCCCTTGCGCGGCCCGGCCGACGCGGCCAGGGCCGGCATCGGCATGGTGCACCAGCATTACCGCCTGGTCGGCCGCTTCACCGTCGCCGAAAACATGCTGCTGGCCGCCGGCACCCAGGTGCCGGGCATCGCCACCCTGCGCCAGGCCGGCGCCGCCATCGAGGCCAAGGGCCGGGAGGTCGGCCTCGCGGTCGATGCCTCGGCGCGGATCGACACCCTCTCGGTCGCGGAGCGCCAGCGGGTCGAGATCCTGAAGGTGCTGATCCTCGGCGCCCGCATCGTCATCCTGGACGAGCCGACCGCCGTGCTGACCGACGCCGAGTCCCGCGCCATGCTGGAGTTCGTGCGCCGCCTCGCCGCCGCCGGCACCGCCGTCGTGCTGATCACCCACAAGCTGCGCGAAGTCCTAGAACACGCCGACCGGGTGACCGTGATGCGGCAGGGCAAGACCGTGCTGGCCGACGCGACGACGGCGGGCCTCGACACCGGCGAACTCGCCCGCCTGATGGTCGGGGAGCGGACGCCCCCGCCGCCCCGCGCCGCCATCGCGCCCGGCCCCACGCGCCTGAGGCTGGAAGGCTTTTCGGTGCGCCGGCCCGACGGCACCCCGGGCATCGAGGGCATCGACATCGAGTTGCGCGCGGGCGAAATCCTCGGCATCGCCGGGGTCGGCGGCAATGGCCAGCAGCCGCTGGCCGATGGCCTGATCGGCCTCGCCGAGACCGCCGCCGGCCGCCTGTCGATCGACGGCATCGACCTTTCCGCCGCGCCGGTCGCCGCCCGGCGCCGGGCCGGGCTTCGCATCATCCCGTCCGACCGTTTCGCCAGCGGCCTCGTCGGCGATCTCAGCATCGCCGAAAACCTGTGCCTGACCGCCCTTTCGAGCCCCGCGCTGAACCGCGGTTTCCTGCTGCGGCCGGGGGCGATGCGCCGGCGCGCGGCAGAAGCCATCGAGCGTTTCGCCATCGCCGGGGCGGCGCCCGGACGGGTCAGCCGCCTGCTGTCCGGCGGCAATGCCCAGAAGCTGATCCTGGCGCGGGAAATCGACGATCACCTGTCGGTGCTGGTCGCCCATTCGCCGACGCGGGGCCTCGACGTTAAGGCCTGCGATTTCGTGCATGACACGATCCGCGCCTCGGCCGCGCGGGGCGCCGCCTGCCTGCTGATCAGCGAAGACCTCGAGGAAATCCTCACCCTCTCCACCCGCATCGCGGTCATTTGCGCCGGCCGCATCACGGGCGAACTTTCGATGCGGGAAGCCGACGCCGAGCGCATCGGCAGATTGATGATGGGCCATGTTTGACCGGATCACCCTCGTCCGCCGCCAGGATGTGCCCTGGACGGCGCGCACCGCCACCTTTCTCGGCGGCCTCGGCTTCGGCATCGCGCTGTCCTGCCTGCTGCTGGTCGCGGCGGGCGTGCCGACGGAAAGCCTGATCGACGAACTCGTCGTGCAGGTCTTCCTGTCGTCGGACGGCCTCGCCCAGACCGTGACCGCCGCCGCGCCGCTGATCCTCGTCGGCCTGTGCTCGGCGCTGGCGACGCGGGTGCGTTTCTGGAACATCGGGATCGAGGGCCAGCTGTGGCTGGGCGCCATCGCCGCCGCCGCCGTCGGCATTCTCGACATCGGGCCGGAGGCGATCCGCGTCTGGCTGATGATGCTGGCGGCCCTCGCGGCGGGCGCGCTGTGGATCCTGCCGCCCCTCGTCCTCAAGAGCCGCTTCGGCGTTTCCGAGACGGTGCTGACCCTGCTCCTTTCCAATGTCGGCTTTCTCTGCGTCCAGCATCTGCTGTTTGGTGCCTGGAAAGACCCGAACAATGGCTTTCCGGTCTCGCCCCAGATGGGGCCGGCGGAACAGCTCGCCCGCTTCGGCTGGGGCAATGTCGGCATGGGCACCGCGCTTGCCCTGACCATCGCCGTGCTCGCCTATGTCTTCATCGACCGCAGCCGGATCGGCCTGCAGGCGCGGGCCATCGGCCTCAACCCGACGACGGCGCGGGCCGCCGGCCTGCCGGTGACGGCGACCGTCGCCCTGATGGTGCTTTTGTCGGGCGCGCTGGCCGGGCTTGCCGGCGGGGTGATCGTCGCCGGCACCGAATTCCGCCTGACCCAATATCTCGGCAACAATTACACCTTCAGCGGCATCACCATCGGCTTCCTCGCCCGCACCCACCCGCTCGGCGTCATCGTCGCCGCCTTCGGCGTCGCCGGCATGTTCACGGCGGGCTCGTCACTCAAGGTATTCTATGGCCTGTCCGACGCCGTCGTCGTGCTGATCCAGGGCATCGTGCTGATGTCGCTGCTGTCGGCGCAATTCTTCTCGACCTATCGGCTGTCGGTCGCGCGGCGGGGGGTGGCGTGATGATCGACTTCCTCGTCACCTGGCTCGCCTCGACGCCGACCTTCGCGACACCGATCCTGCTTGCCTGCATTGGCCTCATCGTCTGCGAGCGGGCCGGCGTGCTCAACCTCGGGGCCGAGGGCATGATGGCGGTGGGCGCCATGGCCGCGGTCGCCGTCACCCTGACCGGCGGCAATCCCTGGACCGGCATCCTGGCCGGTATCGGCGCGGGCGCCCTGCTCGGTCTCGTCTTCGGCCTCGCCGTCGTCGTGTTGCGCGCCGACCAGATCCTGGCGGGTCTTGCCGCCGTCGCCATCGGCCTCGGCGCCGCGGGGCTGATCGGCAAGCCCTATGTCCATACGACGGTGACGGGCATCGCCAGGCTGGATATTCCCGGCCTCTCGGACCTGCCCGTGGTCGGGCCGATCCTCTTCGCGCAGGACCCCTTCGTCTATATCGCCGTGGCGCTGGCCCTGCTCGGCTGGTTCTACCTGATGCGGACGCGGGCGGGCCTTCGTCTCCGCGCCACCGGCGAGGACCCGGGGGCGGCCGATGTCGCCGGGGTCGATGTCCAGCTGACGCAGCTGGCGGCGGTTATCGTCTCGGGCGCGGCCTGCGGGCTTGCCGGGGCCTATCTCTCGGTCGTCGCGTCGCAGGTCTGGGTCGAGGGCATGGTGGCCGGCCGGGGCTGGATCGCCATCGGTCTCGTCATCTTCGCGCGCTGGAGCCCGCCGCGCGCCATCCTCGGCGCGCTGATCTTCGGCGGCGCCGATGCGCTGACGCCGCGCCTGCAGGCGGTCGGGGCCGATGTTCCGGCCTATCTGATGATGATGCTGCCCTATCTGCTGACCATCGCCGTGCTCGCCGTGCCGGCCCTGCTGCGCCGGGGCGGCAACGCGGAACCGGCCAGCCTCGGCCTGCCGTTCCTGCGGCAGGACCGGCGCTGAGCATGGCGGTCAGGCCGGGGTGGCGAGGAAGGGCGCGATGGCTTCCGCGAGGGGCAGCGGGCGTTTCGCCTCGCTTTCCTCGAGGAAGAAGCCCTTGACGATGACGCGGTTGTGTTCCGCGATCAGATCCTGCGCCTTCTTCAGCTGGCGCTTCTCGATCAGGTCGAGGATGCGCAGGTGATCGTCGGCAAGGGCACACTGGTCGAATTCGGAGCGGTAGATCGAGTGCAGCAGCGTAACCCTGCGGGTCAACTGGGCGTGCATGTCCTCGAGCACGCGGTTGCCGGCAAGACGGACGAGGTCGAAATGGAAACCGATGCCGAGGTGGTCGGAAAGCCCGTGGTTGCTGTCATGCGCGGCCTGACGCTGCAATTCGGCCTGACGCCGGATCGCCGCCCAGGCCGTGGTGCCGACGCGGGTGACCGCCAGCGCGGCGGCGCCCTGCTCGATCACCGTCATCGCCTCGTAGATCTGCAGGGTTTCCTGCAGGCTGAGGCGGGAGACGAAGGCGCCCCGGTTGCGCTCGATGGTGACGAGCCCGTCCTCGGCCATGCGGATCAGGGCCTGACGGACGACGATGCGGCTGACGCCGAGCGCCTCGGCCAGCTCGCGCTCGCCCAGCTTGGCGCCGGGGGTCAGGCGCTGGCCCATGATGGCGCGGGTGAGGATCGTGGCGATCTCGCCGGACCGGCTGCTCATGGCGGCGATGGAATCCCGTTGCTGGCGAACATGCTTCCTTGATCGCAGGAATGCGTGGGCCGTTCAAGGATATTGGTACGCGAAAGCCATGGATTCACCGCAATCCCATGTCGATTTTGGAATCCAATTTGATGTATATTGGATTCCAATATAACGATGGGCTTCAAGATGACCGAGACAGGCGGGATCGACCCCGATACATGGAACCGCTGGCATGTCGTCGGCTGCCACGATGAATTGCCGGATGACGGCGCGCGGGCGACGAGGCTGCTGGGCCGGGCCATCACGGTGGAGCGCCGGGGCAGCGGGGCCGAGGTTCGCCTGACCGGCGGCGGGGCCCTGCCGGTCAAGGTCGCCTATGGTTATGTCTGGTCTTCGCTGGGCACGCCCGGGCCGCTGTTCGAGCTGCCGGAACATGCCGAAGCCGACCGTCGCAACCTGAACGGTTGCAGCTTCTTCGTTCGCACCTCGCCGCCCCGCGCCATCGAGAATTTTCTCGACATGGCGCATTTCCCCTTCGTCCACACCGGCATCCTGGGCGAGGAAGCCCATCCGGACGTGAAGGATTACGATGTCGCCATCAGCACCGACGGGCGCGAGGTGGTGGCCAGCAACTGCCATTTCTACCAACCGAAGGCCGCCGCCGCCTCGACCGGCGGGGTGGACGTGACCTATCGCTACCGGGTGCCGCATCCCTGGTGCGCCATCCTTTACAAGGACAGTCCGGCCAAGCCCGGGCGGAGCGATGTCATCGCCCTTTTCGTCCAGCCCTGCGGGGAGGAGGAGATCGTCGCCAACCTCGCCCTGTTCATCCTCGACGACGACACGCCCCTGCCGGCGCTGCGCCGCTTTCAGCAGCAGATTTTCGTGCAGGACAAGCCGATCCTCGAGAACCAGATGCCGCGCCGCCTGCCGCTCTACCCCCGGGCGGATTCCCCGGTCCGGGCCGACAAGGCCTCCATCGCCTATCGCCGCTGGCTGCGCCAGCTCGGCACCAGCTTCGGGGTGCTGTCGTGAGCTACCATCCCGTTGCCTCGTCGCGCGACCTTGCTGGCCGCCATGTCTTTCAAGCCTGTCTTCTGGGCCAGGACATCGCCCTGTGGCGGGCCGACGACGGCACGGTGAACGCCTGGGAAAACCGCTGTCCCCATCGCGGCGTCCGCCTCTCCCTCGGGGTCAATCTGGGCGACAGGTTGATGTGCCGTTATCATGGCTGGCGCTACGACAGCGGCAGCGGCGCCTGCAGCCATATCCCCGCCCATCCCGAGGGGCCGATCCCGGCGACCCTCTGCGCCCGGCGCTTTCCCGTCATCGAGGCGGGCGGACTGGTTTTCGTCGCGCTCGGCGACGATACCGCCGCCCTGCCCACGCTGCCGGAAACAGCCATCCCCCTGCGCGCCCTGCCGGTCGGTCGGCCGGCGGAAGCCATCGCCGCCGCCCTCGCCGGGGCTGGCCTTGCCGCCGCAGGGCCGCTTCATTTCGCGGAAACGCAAGGCGGCGCCACCGTCCATCTGCTGATCCAGCCGGCGAGCGGCACGACCTGCGTCATCCACGGCCTCGCGGACATGTCGGCCGAGGCTTTGCCCCTGCAACGCCATATGTCCCGGCTGATGGAAAGCCGCCGCCGCGCGTGGGAGGCCCGGCCATGATCGCCCTCCATGATTACGACCTTTCGGCCGAGGGTTATGCCGTCCGCCTGTTTCTCGCCCTGCTGGGACTGGATTACCGGCTCTTGCCGGTCGAATTCTATCCGGCGCGCGAGCATGAGGGGGAGGAGTTCCGCGCCCTGAGCCCCATGGCCAGCCTGCCCGTGCTGGTCGACGGCGATCTCGTGCTGACCGAAGTCGCCGGCATCCTGAGCTATCTCGCCGCCCGCCATGGCGGCGCGGACTGGTATCCGGCGGGCGACGCGGCGCAGCTCGGCCGGATCGGCGACGGGCTGGCGCTGTCCGCGCGGCTGGCGGCGACCGCCGGGGCGGTCCGGCTGGCTGACGGCATGATGCTGCCCCTCGACGGCGCGGCGGCGCGGGCGGAGGCGAAGCGCCTGCTGCGCGTGATCGACGAGCGTCTGTGGTTCGGCGAGGCGGCGGGGGACGACTGGCTGTGCCCCGGCCCCCGGCCCAGCATCGCCGACATCGCCTGCTTCCCACACATCGTGCTGGCGGAGGAAGGCGACATTCCCCTGATCGACTATCCCGCCATCCGCCGCTGGCTGGACCGGGTGCGGCGCCTGCCGGGCTTCGTCGTCATGCCCGGGGTGTTCGGCGCCTGAGCCTTACTCCGCCGGGGCGGCGGCGGCGCGGCCTTCGACCGGCAGCAGCAGGCAGAAGGCGGCGCCGATCCCGGCGAACAGGGCGAGCGCGACCAGCAACCCGTCGAGCGAGCCGGTGAGCCGGTGGATCAGCGGCACCAGGCTGACGCCCAGCGACGAGACCCCGAGGGTGAGAACGAATTTCGCCCCGAAGGCCCGGCCGCGCCAGGCCGGCGGCGTATAGCGGGCGAGCAGCGAATTCTCCGCCGGCTGGCCGACGACATTGCCCGAGACCATGAGCACGGCGACCCCGACCAGCGCCGAGCCGGAAAGCGAGACCGCGATCAGGATGAAGGGGATCTGCACCAGCTGCGCCATCAGATAGACGGCGCGGGGCGGAAAGCGGTCGGCCAGTTCGCCGCCGACATATTGCGTGAGGGCGGAAACCAGATAGACGACGGAGACGAGCAGGCCGATGCCGAAAGTGCCGTCGACGAGGCCCCCTGCCCGCTCCTCGAACAATTTCGGCAGGCCGACCGAGGTCGCCTGGAAGATCAGCCCGCTCATCAGCATGGTGACCGACAGCACCCAGAAGGCGCGGCGCACGTCACCCCGGCTGGGCGGCGCGCCGGGCGCGACGTCATGGGCCGGATCGGCGATGCGCCCCAGGCGGATCAGCACGGCGAACCACAGCCCGACCAGCAGGGAGACGATGCCCGGCACGATGAAGGCCGCGCGCCAGCCGAACCGATCGGCCAGGTAACCGGCAACCACCGCCGCCGCCGCGGTCCCGAGGGAGCCGAAGATGCCGTTGATGCCGAGCGCCCGCCCCCGGTTGGTCGCCACCCGCACCAGCCAGGCGATGCCGACCGGATGATAGATCGAGGCGAAAAGCCCGATCAGGGTAAGGCCGACCGTCAGGCCGGTCAGGCCCTGCGCGAGGCCGGTCAGGATCGACGAGGCACCGAGGCCGAGGAAGAACACGGCGATCATGCCCGGCGCGCTCCAGCGGTCGCCGAGCCAGCCGGCCGGCACGGCGCCGAGGCCGAACATCAGGAACAAGGGCACCGAGGCAAAGGCCAGCGTGTCGTAACCAAGGCCCCAGTCCTTCTCGATCGACAGCACCACCGTCGCGTAGAGCAGGGTGAAGAGATGCGAGAAACTATGGGCCACGCTGGAAAAGCCGAGGCCGAGGCGGGCTGAGGTCGCGGTGGCGGACGTTGGGGCGCGGTCGTCGTCATGGCGGGGATGATGCGCCAAGGCCCGGGCTTTGTCCCCTGCCCGGATTTCAAGGCCCCATGCTATGGTCGGCACGCGAGGTGAGCATGGACCGTATAGCCCCCGAAAACTGGTACCGCGTGCAGCGTCTGGCCGACGACATCAGCCTGATCGACGAGCCCTTCATCGTGCCCTTTTACCGCTGCAACATGTGGCATGTCCGGGGGCGGGAGCGCGATCTTCTGGTCGATTCCGGCATGGGCGTCGTGTCCTTGCGCGCCCATATCCCGCTGGTAAGCGAAAAGACCTGTGTCGCCGTCGCCAGCCACACCCATTTCGACCATGTCGGCTGCCATCACGAATTCGGCCATTGCCTGGTCCATGCGGCGGAGGCGGAAATCCTGCGCCACCCGACACGGGCGAACACCCTGGCCGAGCCCTATGTGGGCGACGCCATCTTCACCGGCCTGCCGCCCGAGCCTTACACGAGCGCGACCTACACGGTGAAAGGCGTCGCCGCCCCCGGCCTGATCGGGGACGGCGACGTGATCGACCTCGGCGACCGGCAATTCACCGTGATCCACACGCCCGGCCACTCACCGGGCGGCATCGCCCTGTTCGAGGCGTCGACCGGCACGCTGATATCCGGAGATATCGTCTATGACGGCCCGCTGATCGACCAGGGCGAAGGCATCGACCGCCCGGCCTATGCGGACAGCCTGCGCCGCCTGCTGGCGCTGCCCGTCCTTACCGTGCATGGCGGTCATTTTCCGTCCTATGGCGGCCAGCGTCACCGACAGATCATCGAGGACTGGCTGCGCCGCTATGAGGCGGGGGGCTGATCACTCCCCCGGGTCGATCATCTCGATGTCGCGCATGAAACCGGCGAGGCTGGTGCGCTTCTTGGTCGTCTCCTCGAGGATGGCGACATTGTAGGGCACGCGCTTTTCCGGCTCGCGGATCGCGGTCATCGGGTCTTCGCCGTCGCGGATATAGCCCATCGAGAAACAGCCGAGCTGATAGCCCATGACCTTCAGGAGATCGTCCGGCAGGGTGCGGGCAATCTCGATCGGCGTCGTCAGATACTGGTTTTCTTCCTGGCGCACCCAGCCGACGGCATAGGTGATGTTGATCGCCTGGCGCAGCTTGTCGGACTTGTTCTCGCCGGCGCCGTGGAACACCTTGCCGGTATAGAACAGGGCGGAGCCGCGCTTCATCACCGCCGGCAGCGAATCCTCGATCGAGTATTTCTTGCGCGTCGACAGATGGCTGCCGGGCACGACGCGGGTCGCGCCCATCTCCTCGGTGTAATCGGTCAGCGCCCACAGCAGGTTGCACTGGATTTCGTAATCGAGCGGGAACGGGAAGAAGTCCCAGGCGACCTCGTCCTGATGCAGCTTCTGCGCGGGCGAACCCGGGTAGACGCTGATGATCTGCGTCAGGTGCAGGCGGAAGGTCGAGGCATTGGCCAGCACGAGGCCGGCGGTGCCGAGCACGGTCGGCAGCATGATCAATTCGCGCGCCGCGGGCGAGCGGGCGATCAGCGCGCCCGTGCGCTTCGTCTGCAGCCCAAGGAAATTGTCGAGGCCATACATCGAATTCTCGACATAGGGTGACATTTCAGCGGTGATGCGATCCATCAAGGAACTGGGCGCAAGCTCATCGACGATGCAATAGCCGTTTTCCTTCATCGTCTTGGCGATATCTTCGGGTTTTGCATCGGATGGCAGATGGATCAGGGACATGGACTTTCTCCCGGCCAGTAAAACAACTGAACAATACTAGGCTTTACCAACACCGCCGCGGTATCCATCCGAAGGTGGATGAGCCCACTTTATTTGCGTCTGTCCGCCGCATTTCGCCAATGGCACGATGCAAAGACCGTTCACAAACGCGATGCCCGGCCCTAATCTGATCACTTCGTTGCAGCGCAGCACATTTGCCGTTCCGGCAGGAGGCAAGGGTCATGGCTCAGCCGCCCGTCAACAGCGATGCCCCGATCGAGCAGATGATGCTCTTCGCGCATCGCAGCTTCGCGGTCTCCTCGGTCGTCTTCTACTGGGTGGACGATACGTCGGAGATGACCGATTTCCGTGCCGACGGCACGCCGGGCGACTTCATGCGCCGCTACATGGGCGGCATGAGGCAGCTCGACCCGCTGCTGGTCAGCCGGATCTCCAGTCAGGGCAAACGCATCGCCCGCCTTTCCGAGGAATGGCACAATGTGCCGACCGATCAGGGCGACGCCTATCGGCATTTCCTCGGCGATTACGGCATCGTCGACAATATCGACTTCGTGTTCTGGAACGGGGGGGCGCCGGTTGCCGGCCTCGGCCTGCTGCCCCGGGCGGAGGACACGCCCGTGGACCTGCGCTGCCTGAACCTCGGCGCCCTGCACCGCTATTTCGAATTCAACCTCGGCCTTCATCCCCGCCTGCGCGCCCGGCGCCTGCGCCACGACTTGCGCGACCGCTACCGCCTGTCCCCGCGCGAGATCGAGGTCGCGGCCCTGATCGGCGCCGGCGCCAGCAACACCGATATCGCAGAGGTGCTGAACATCGGTGTCGCCACGGTGAAGACCTATGTCCTCGCCATCCTGGCCAAGCTCGAGGTCGACAACCGCGCCAGCATCGCCGCGCTGACCGCCGGCCTCGGCTTCGACCCCGGGGCCGAGCGGATCGGTCTGCGCAGCCCCTGACATCCGGCGCCTCTAGACCGCCTGGGCGGCGGTATCGGCCGCCGCCTTGGCCGCCTTGCTGGCGCGGCGATTGCGCAACACGTCCTCGAACTCGTCATCGCCCATGATGCCGTCGCGGCGCAGGGTCATGCACAGCACGATGACGGCACCGAGGAAGAAGCCGGTCAGGCCGAACATGGTCGGCAGCTTGGTGCCGAAGACCATGGGGCCGTTCTCCAGCGTCCGCGCCAGTTCCGAGCCAACCGAGATCAGCGCCGTGCCGACGATGACGCCCGAGACCGAACGCATCCCGCCAAGGATGACCATGGCCATGATCAGGAAGGTCTGGGTGAAGTAATAGCTGTTGGGCCCGATGGTGCCGAGATAGGTCGCGTGCAGCACGCCGCCGATGGCGACGAGGAAACCCGACAGAACCCAGGCCTTGAGGCGCAGCCGCTCCACCCGGACACCCATCGAACGGGCGGCCAGCATGTTCTCGCTCGAAGCGCGAAGCTGCAGCCCGTCCTCGGAGTCGCGGAAGAATTTGGCGACGAAGATAACGAAGGCCGACGCCAGCATGGCCCAGGGCAGGCTGGAAGCGATCGGAATGCCATAGAGCGAGCGCGGCCCGCGCGTCAGGTCGATCCAGGCGTTGAAGACGACATAGCAGATGACGAGGACGGCAAGGGTCAGGATTTCCCCCGCCGCGCCCGACACGCGCTTGATCAGCAGGCCCGAGACCCAGGCGAAGGCGACGGTGACCGCAAGGGCGATCAGGATCGCCGTGACGACGTCGAACTGCACGAAGCCGAGGCCAAAGGGCGCATCCGGGATCTGCGTCTTCTTGAGCGCGAGCGGGATGGTCAGGATCGCGACGACATAGGCGGAAACACCCATGAAGGAGACATGGCCGAAACTGACGACGCCCGAATTCCCCATGAACACCTGCAGGCCGATGGCGACCACGAGGTTCATGAAGAAGGCATAGGCGATGCGCACCTGATAGGCTTCGGCGAAGAAGTAGATCAGCGTGCCCACCGCCGTCAGGACGATGATGGGCAGGGCCGAATTGCGCGCGGTGCGGAGCAGGTGATTCATGCTTCCTTGTCTCCCAGCTCGACTTTCCGGCCAAGGAGGCCCTGCGGGAAAGCCACGAGAACGAGGCCGACGACACCGAAGACGATGGCATCGCGATAGGCGGTGATTTCCTGCGGCAGCGTGACCTGCAGCAGCACCTCGAAGACACCGAGGGCAACGCCCCCGATCACAGCCCCCTGCAGCGAGCCGAGACCACCCAGCACGCAGGCGACGAAGGCCTTGAGCACGGGGACAGAGCCCATGAAGGGATCGACCGCGCCGCGCCGGCTGATGATGAAGACGGCGGCGATGCCGGCGAGAATCCCAGAGATGATGAAGGCGGACTGGATCACCCAGTTGGCCTTGATGCCCATCAGGCGCACCGCCATGAAATCCTTGGAGGCGGCGCGCATGGCCATGCCGACCGTGGTCTTCTTCAGGATGATCAGCAAGGCGGCGATGGCGATGGTCGTCACCACGGTTTCCAGCACCTGCAGCGTCGGCACGGTCAATTCGCCGATGGTGATCATCGAGGACAGGAAATCCGGCGTCTGAACCGGCTTCGGCCGCGTCGCGACGAAAATGATGAACACGTTCTGCACGATGATCGAGACGCCGAAGGCGGTCAGAATCCCCGTATTGGTCGAGGCATTGCGGATCGCCCGGAATGCCACCTTCTCGAACACGATGGCGGCGAGGGCCGCGCCACCGATGCCGATGGGCAGGGCGAGCCAGGGATTGGGCAGCCAGGTCGCCGCCGCGAAGAACATGGCGTAACCGGCGACGGTGATCAGTTCGCCATGGGCGAAATTGACGAGACCGATGATCGAAAAGACGATGGCGAGGCCGAGCGCCAGCAGCGCATATTCGCTGCCGACACTAAGCGCGTTCACCAGTTGCTGGATGAAGTATTCCATGGTGCCTGCGCTCCCGTCAGTGAACACCGGAGCCGAGATAGGCTTCCATCAGGTCTTCGGAATCGACCATCGCCTTGGCGTCGCCCTCATAGACCAGGCTGCCACTGGCGAGGATGTAGCCCCGATCGGAGATGCCGAGGGCATCGGTCGCGTTCTGCTCGACGACGAGCATGGTCAGGCCGTCGCGCTTCAGGTCCAGCATCAGCTCGAAGATGCGGTCGACGATGCGCGGCGCGAGGCCGAGCGAAGGCTCGTCCAGCATCAGCAGCTTTGGCCGCGACATCAGCGAGCGGGCGATGGCCAGCATCTGCTGCTCGCCGCCCGACAGGGTCTTGGCGGTCTGGTGATAACGCTCGCCGAGGATCGGGAACATCTTCAGATATTTCTCGATGTCGGCGGCGACGCCGTCGCGGTCCTTGCGCGTCGCCGCGCCGAGGTGAAGATTTTCGGCGACCGAAAGGTCGGCGAACACGCGGCGCCCCTCGGGGGTCAGGGTCAGGCCCATGGCAACCACGGTTTCCGCCGGCTTCTTCGTGATGTCGGTGCCCTCGAAGCGGATGGTACCCCCGGCGACCGGCAGGATACCCACCGCCGCCGAGACCAGGCTGGACTTGCCGGCCCCGTTAGGACCGAGAAGGGAGACGATCTCCCCCTTCTCGACCTTGAGGCTGACGCCCCGCACCGCCTTCACGACACCGTATTGCACGGTGATGTTCGACAGCTCCAGCATCAGGGTGCCGGCACGTATTCAGGCAGGATGTCCTGGATCTTGGAGAACTTGCCGTTCACCACCTCGACCACCGCCATGCGCTTGATCGGCACGCCGCCACGATCCTTGTAGGTGATCGAGTCGGTGGTGATGCCCTTCATGTCCTTGATTTCCTTGATCGCGGCATTGACGGCGGCCGGCTCGGCACTGCCCGCCGCCTCGATCGCGGTCTTGACCACCAGCACGGATTCGCCGGCGAGGCCGAAGAAGATGTTCTGGATCTTGTAACCGCGCTTGGTGCAATCGGTGTAGAATTCCTCGAGCGCGGAACCCGGGGCCGGGAAGCCATGGGTCACGAACTTGATCATCTTGGCGCTGTCGCCAGCGATCTCCAGGATGCCCGGATCGTCATAACCGTCGGTGCCCATGAAGGTGATCTTGTCGAGGCCGGCCGCCATGAACTGGCGCGGGAAGACGGCGCCGTCCGGCGTGATGAACCCGCCGAAGATCACGTCGGGCTTCGGGTCCATGGCCTGGATTTCGGCGAGCTGGGCGCGATAGTCCGACAGGCCGGTGTTGTAGTTGATGCGCTTCAGCACCTTGCCGCCCAGATGCTCGAAAGCCGCGCCGAAATATTCCGGCGTCGCGAGACCATAGGAGCCGATGTCGCGGGTGATCATCAGCACGGCATTCTTGTAGCCCTGCTTGATCGCATATTCGGCGGCGGCGCCGGCCGAGAGATTGTCGCCGTAAGGTACGAGATAGGCATTCTCCGGGCTCGCCGCCGGGAACTGCACCTGCGTGGAACCGACAGAGAGCACGGCAACGCCATGCGGCAGCGCGAGGGCGGCGATCGGGATCGAGGTATCGTCCGACGGCGGCGAAAGGATCGCCGTCGCGCCGAGGTCGATCAGCTCCTGACCGGCGGTCGCGGCCATCACCGCGTCCGACTTCATGTCACGCGCTTCGAGGCGCAGCTTGCGGCCGAGCACGCCGCCCTTCTCGTTGATGCGGTCGATCTCGCACTGGGCACCATCGACGCTGTCGTAGGGCGCATACATGCCCGTCACGGCGGCGGCGTAACCGATGATGATATCATCGGCGGCCTGGGCCGGAAGGGGTGACAGGGTCGCGAGGCCGAGCGACGCCGCCAATGAAAGAACACCATACCGTTTCATGACCGATCCCCTTGTAAGCCCCGGAAAGTTGGATGACGACATTGATTACTTGCGCGCCTTGCGCCCGAGATAGACTTCGATCACCCGCTCGTCGTGACGCACCTCTTCGGGCGGACCGCTGACGATGACGGCGCCGAGGTGCATGACGTAGAGCAGCTCGCTCACCTCCATGATGAACTTCAGGTCATGTTCGATGACGACGATGCCGCAACCGAAACGGTCGCGGATCATGCGCACCGACGAGATCAGCGCATGGGATTCCTGTTCGTTCATGCCGGCCGCCGGCTCGTCCAGCAGGATGACCCGCGGGGCGAGCGCCAGCGCACGGGCGATTTCCACCCGGCGCTGGTGGCCATAGGGCAGGTGTCCGGCCTTCAGATCGGCCATGGCCGACAGGCCGAGCAGGTCGAGGATCTCGTCCACATTCGGCACCTCGATTCCCTCGCGCTTCAGGCGGCGGAAGGTGATCGAGGCGACCTCGACGTTCTCGCGCACGGTCAGGCGCTTGAACAGGCGGATGTTCTGGAAGGTGCGGGCGATGCCGGCTTCCGCGCAGGTCTCGGGCGAAGTGGCGCCCAGCGGCTGACCGCCCAGATAGACATTGCCGGACGTCGGCGTCAGCGTGCCTGAGATAAGGTTCATCAGGGTCGTCTTGCCGGCGCCATTGGGGCCGATCAGGCCGACGATCTGCCCGACCTCGCACGAAAGCGTCACGTCACGCACCGCGTAGACGCCGCCGAACTGCTTGGTGACATTGTCGACGAAAAGGCCGGAGCCCCGGTTCGCGGCGACGGCGGTCGATGCCGCGACGTCCATTGATGCCTCTACGGCGACATCGGCCTTACGAAGTGCTGTCAACGCCTTTACCTCACGCCAGACGGGCCTGCGCCCTCCGTCATTGGCCTGATTGTCAGACCATTCACGAAGGGGTGTCAATCCCTCCCCCACAGTTGTTTCATGAATTTGTCTTCGGATTTCCACCATTGTGGTTAACAAGATCGAGCAATACTGTCGGAATGGACTTCAATTCCACCTTTAGGTGGAGGGTCCACCAAAAGGTGGAGCTCAGTATTGTCATTTTAATATTGACGCATTGGCACCTTTAACCTCTCCATACCACTGTGTCGGGCCATTGAAGCCTTGCGTGACTAAGCGGTCAGGTTGAATCGGACGGAACCCTCAACGCATCAATGGTTCCTCGTTCATACCTATGGCGCGAAAAATGCGCCCCATCCCATCGTCGACCCTGAGGAGGGACAAACCGGTGTTGAATGCGTTGCCCAAGAACGATCTGGCCAGCCAGGCCCTCGACCATTGCATCTTCCCGATCATCGACGCCGCCGATGTGAAGCGCGACGGCCCGGTGGTCATTGCCTCGGGCAAGGGCATGACCATCACGGATGGCTCCGGCGTCGATTATCTCGACATGATCAGCGCCTATACGCGCGCCAATTCGCTCGGTTATGGCAACGAGGAGATCGCCAAGGCGGTCTACGACCAGCTGTGCAAGATGCATTACGCCGGCACGGTGAGCATGGTGACCGAGCCCATGGTGCAACTGGCCAAGTCGCTTTCGGAATTGCGGCCCGATGCCGGTCTGTCGCGCGCCTTCTTCGTCTCGGGCGGCTCCGAAGCCGTCGAATCGGCGATCAAGATCGCCAAGCAGTATCAGATCGGCAGCGGCAAGAAGCCCCATGCCTACAAGATCATCGCGCGCTGGAGCGCCTATCACGGCGCGACGGCCGGGGCCATGGCGCTGACCGATCACCTCTCGGTCGCGCAGACGCCGGACCCGCGGATGCCGGGTGTCTCCAAGATCCCGAACCCGACCTGCTATCGCAATCCCTTTGGCATGGGCGATGAAGAATACGCCATGTTCTGCGCCGATTATCTCGAGCAGCAGATCATCCACGAAGGGCCGGAGCTGGTCGCCGCCTTCATCGGCGAGCCCCTGATGCAGGCCAATGGCGCCCAGGTGCCGAGCAAGGCCTATTGGCAGCGCGTGCGCGAGATTTGCGACAAATACGGCGTCCTCCTCATCATCGACGAGGTGATCTGCTGTTTCGGCCGTACCGGCAAATGGTTCGCCGCCGAACATTTCGACGTGATGCCCGACATCACGACGATGGCGAAGGCGCTGTCCGCCGGCTATGCCCCGATCGGCGCCGTGCTGACACGGCCCGACATCGCCGATGCCATCGACCATTTCCGCCATGTCCACACCTTCTCGGGCCATGCCGGCTGCGCCGCCGCCGCCAATGCGGTGATCGCGATCAAGCAGCGCGAGCGGCTGATCCCCAAGGCGCTGGAAAACGGCGTCTATTTCAAGGCCGGCCTGGTCGAGGCGCTGGGCGAGATGCCCGCGGTCGGCGATATCCGCGGCCTCGGCCATTGGCACGCGGTCGATTTCACCAGCAACCGCAAGACCAAGGCCCTGCCCGACCCCAAGATGGTGAAGGGCATCGCCGAGAAGATGCGCAGCCTCGGCGTGCTGGTCGGCGCGGCGGGCACCGCCATTGAAGTCGCCCCGGCGCTGATCGCCTCCCACGCCGATTTCGACCGCACCGTCGCCGCCTTCAAGCAGGCGATCGAGAGCGTTTCCAAGGATTACGACATCGCCTGAGCGGGCGGTCATTCAGGCGAGAGAGAACTCATGGCAGCAATCACCAAGGACGGTCGCCGCACGGCGATCGTCTCCGGCGGGCTTGGCGTCATCGGCCGTAATCTGGTCGATCACCTGTCGGAAAGCGGCGAATGGAACATCATCGCCCTGTCGCGGCGCGGTGCGGATTTCGAGAGCAAGGCGACCTATGTGCCGATCGACCTTCTCGACCCCGTGTCCTCGCGCGAGGTTCTGGCGCAATTCACCGATGTCGACTGCATCTTCCACGCCGCCTATCAGGAGCGGCAGGCCCCGGCGGAACAGGTGTCGGCCAATCTCGACCTGCTGCGCAACCTCGTGACCGGGGTCGCCGCGGCGTCGCCCGGCCTGTCCCGCGTCGTCCACTACGAAGGCGCGAAATATTACGGCGTCCATCTCGGCGCCTTCCCCACCCCGGCGAAGGAATCCGATGCGCGCCACATGCCGCCGAACTTCTATTACGACCAGGAAGACTGGCTGAAGGAAGCATCGGCGGGCGCGTCGTGGGATTATGTCGTGCTGCGGCCCGACGTTGTCTGCGGCTTCGCCGTCGGCAGCCCGATGAGCCTCGTCACCGTGCTCGCGGTCTATGCCCTGATCAGCAAGGAGTTGGGCCTGCCGCTGAAATTCCCGGGCACGGCCGATTGCTATACCCGCCTCGCGCAGGTGACCGACGCCGGCCAGCTCGCGGCCGCCTCGGCCTGGGCGATCGGCAATGCGGCGGGCGGCGAAGCCTATAATGTGACCAATGGCGACCTGTTCCGCTGGAATCAGTTGTGGCCTGCCCTCGCCCGCATGTTCGACATGGAGGTGGGCGGGGTCCAGACCATCCGCCTGACCGAATTCATGGCCGACAAGGCGCCCATCTGGCAGCGCATCGTCGAAAAACATGGTCTTCGGAACATAGCTTACGACAAGATCGCGGCCTGGGGGTTCGGCGACTTCGTCTTCCGCTGCGATTTCGACGTGATCTCCAGCATGACCAAGATCCGCCTCGCCGGCTTCAATCAGATGGTCGACAGCGAGGCCATGTTCCAGCGCCTGTTCACGGGCCTGCGCCAGCGTCGCGTGATCCCCTGAGCAGAACAGCATCCTCTTCGAGGAAGGCGATGATCGCCTTCTTCGTCGAGTCGATGTGACGCTGCATCATCGCCCGCGCCCTTTCGTCGTCGCGGTCGAAGATCGCATCGAAGATATGCCGGTGGTAGATGTCGGCATCCTTGCGTGACTGGATGAAATAGCCGCCGAAGGGCAGGAACATCTCGCGCCTGATATCCTCGACCGCCTTGGCCAGCATCGAATTGCGCGCCGCCAGGGCGATTTCCATGTGAAACTCGGTATCGGCGGCATTGAACACCTGCGCACTCTCGACCCGATTGAGGTCGGAGATTTTGCATTGTTCCATGCGCTGCATCGCCGCCTCCAGCCGCGCCAGGTCGTCGTCGGTCCGCCGGCACGCGGCGAGTTCCGCCGCCGCCCCCTCGATCACCAGACGAAAATCCATCAGCTCGTTCAGATGGGCGCGCTGGCGCCTGATCCAGGCCCGCAGCTCTACCGGATCCTCGACCTGCGAATCGCGAACGACGAGGCCGCCGGTCGCGCCGCGCCGCACCTCGATGAGACCGCTGTCCTGCAGCAGGCGCACGGCTTCCCGAATGGTGGAACGCGAAACCGACAGGCGCTCGGCGAGGACACGTTCGGGCGGGAGCTTCTCGCCGGGCAGGAACAGGCCGAGCTGGATGCAGCGCTTGATCTGTTCCATCGCCAGTTCATGGGCCGCCGGCTGGCTGATCGGCCCAATAAGCTCATCCCGCAATTCGACGCCTCCCCGGGCAGCCCCCCTGCCCTCGCGATCCTGTCGCCCCTGCCCCTACTATAGGAAAAAGCCGACCGGCATTGCACGCGGCATGTTGCGCCGGCGTTACGGCACCGATGTCGCCAGCGCGCCCTGCGGTGCCTTGCGGAAATCGAGCCGCCAGGACCACAGGGCGATGCCGAGCGCGGTCAGCGCCAGCACGACCCCGATCCAGGCGATATCGCCATAATCGACACCACCGTCGATGGCGATACCGCCGAACCAGGCGCCGCTGGCATTGCCGAGGTTGAACGCCCCCTGATTGAGGATGGAGGCGAGATTGGGCGCCCCCACCGCCTCCCTGACCACCCGCAGCTGGAGCGGCGAGATCAGGGCGAAGGCGGTGCCGCCCCAGATGAAGACCGTCGCCACCGTCGGCCAGAACATCGAGGTGACGAGACCGAAGACCGTGAGAATGGCGGCAACGGCGACGAAGCCGCCCACCACCGTCGCCATCAGCCGCCGGTCGGCGAGGCGCCCGCCGACGAAATTGCCGATCGTCAGGCCGACACCGAACACCAGGAGGACATAGGTCACCACCTCGGGCGTCACATGAGTCACGCGCTCGAGGATGGGCGCGATATAGGTCAGCACGCTGAACAGGCTGGCCGAGGCGAGCACCGACAACAGCATGGCGAGATAGACCTGCAATCGGGCGAGGCTGCGCACCTCGCGCATCAGGCTGCCGGTCGCGACGGTCAGATTATGCGGCAGCCAGGCCCAGAGCGCGATGGCGGCGACGACGCCGATGCCCGTGACGGCATAGAAGGTGGAGCGCCAGCCCAGGGCCTGTCCGAGGGCGGTGCCAAAGGGCACGCCCAGGATGTTGGCGATGGTCAGGCCCGCGAACATCATGGCGATGGCGCTGGCCTGCCGGTGTGGCGCCACCACCTCGCCCGCGACGACGGCACCAAGACCGAAGAAGGCACCATGGCAGAAGGAGGTGAGAATACGGGCCGCCATCAGGCTCCAGTAATCGGGGGCGATGGCGCAATAGAAATTGCCGGCGATGAAAATGCCCATCAGCATCAGCAGCACCTGCCGCCGGGGCATCCGCGCCGTGGCGAGACCGAGAATGGGCGAGCCGAGCGCGACCCCGAGGGCATAGCCCGAGACCAGCATCCCCGCCTGCGGCACCGTGACCGAGAGATCGCGCGAGACGTCGAGCAACAGGCCCATGATGACGAATTCGGTCGTGCCGATGCCGAAGGCCGCCAGCGCCAGTGCGATCAAAGGTAGAGACATGAAAACCCCATACGCCACGGATTGGAACAATTCGAGAAAGAGCGTGACAGGCCGCCGACCCGGCGACCAATGAGCTTCACGCAATGTTGCATTGCGGCGTCATCCCGCTGATCACCCAGCGCAGATGCCGCGCGCCATCGTCGATCTGGGCCGGCGTGAAGGCGCCGAAGCCAAGAAGAAGGCGCGGGTCCGGCCGCTGGCCCTGCGTGTGGAAGGAGACGGGCATGACCTCCAGCCCCTCGGCCGCGGCCGCCCGGGCAATGGCGATGGCATCGAGGCCGGGCCGCAGGGTCGCCAGCAGTTCCATGCCGGAATCCGAAGGTTCGGCGGTCATGTAGTCGCCAAGATCGCGGGCGACGGCTTCAAGCAGTGCCGCCTGACGCTGGACATAGAGTTTGCGCATCCGCGCGACATGGGCGGCGAAATGCCCCTCGGCCATGAAATTGGCGACCAGGATCTGGTCGAGGATGGGCGAGTAGCGCCCGACGACGGTACGCGCCGCGACGAAATATTCGATCAGGGCATCGGGCACCACGGCATAGCCGAGGCGAAGCGCGGGAAACAGGCTCTTCGAGAAGGTGCCGAGATAGATTACCCGCCCCTCGGTATCGAGCGCCTGAAGGGGCGGCAGCGGCCTTCCGCCATAGCGGAATTCGCTGTCGTAATCGTCCTCGATGATCCAGCTGTCGTGGGCACCGGCCCAGGCAAGCAACTGCATCCGCCGCTCGAGGCTCATCGCCATGCCGAGGGGATATTGCTTCGACGGCGTCACATAGGCGAAGCGGGCGTCGGGAAAGGCGGCAAGCCCGGCGGCGACGTCGATGCCCTGAGCGTCGACCGGCACGGGACACGGCCGCGCCGAGGCCGCCGTGATCGCGGCATAGGCACCGTCATAGCCCGGGTCTTCGCACCAGGCACCGTCGCCGGGCATCAGCAGCAGGCGGCAGGCGGTATCGGCCGCGTGCTGCACCCCGGCGAAGATGACGATATTGGCGGCGCTGCAATGAACCCCGCGCGAGAGGGCAAGATGGGCGGCGATCCCCTCGCGCAAGGGATGGTAACCCTGCGGATCGCCCTCGCCCAGCAGATGACTGGCCGCACCGGCATCCATGCGCCGGAACAGATTCATGGTCAGCTTGGACCAGAGCTGGACCGGAAAGGCATCGACCGCCGGGAAATTGGCCCGGAAGGCGACCGGCCGGCGCATCCGGCGGAAGGTTTCGGGTATGTCGGAAAACCGCGCGAAACTCCGCCCCCGGTCGAGGCTGGAGGCCGCGGGCAGCACCGGATTGATCCGGGGCGCCGGCCGCGCCTTGCGGGCAAGGCCCGGCAGGCTGCGCGAGACATAGGTGCCGGACCCGGTCTGCCCGTCGAGGTAACCTTCGGCGATCATCTGCTCGAACACCAGCATGACCGTGTTGCGCGAGACGCCGAGAAGTTCCGCCAGGGTCCGGCTGGACGGCAGGCGGGCGCCCGGTTTAAGGGCGCCCGAGGTGATCTCGGCGACGAGGCGCGACTGGATCTGCCGGTGCAGGGGCGCGCCCCCGCTGCGCTGCAGGTCGAAGGCAAGGGCATCGAGCAGCGGCGGCATGATGTCAGATCGCGCTCCTCTCCCGCTCCGGCTTGTGGCCGAAGCGGACCGCGCCCGTGCGCATCAGGACGAACATGACCCCGAGCACCAGGAAGACGACGACATTGACCCCGCTCGCCAGGGCATAGAGTTCCGGCTTGATGCCGTAACGCAGGGCGCCCCAGGCGACCGACGGCAGGGTCGGCGTCGCGCCGAGCAGATAGAAGGAAATCTCCAGATTGTTGAAGGCCATGATGAAGCAGACGATGAAGGCCCCGAACAACCCCGGCCAGATCAGCGGCAGGGTCACCTCGAAGAAGGTGCGCAGCGGCGTCGCGCCGAAGACCATGGCGGCGTCGTCCAACCGCCAGTCATAGCGATAGAGCTGGGTCGCGATGATCAGCAGGGCGTAGGAAAAGCAATGGACGGTATTGGCCAGGATGGCCGAGAAGAGATTGCCGCCCAGTTGCAGGAACAACCCGTTGAAAATCAGCGACGACAGGCCAAGCAGGACTTCGGCGACGAAGAGCGGGGCGATGAACAGGATGAGGAATTTCACCGTGTGCCGCCCGGCGTGGCGCAGCAGGCCCATGGTCGCAAGGCAGGCGAGCAGGGTCGAGAGCAGCGCCGTCAGCACGCCGATCAGCAGCGAATTGCCCAGCGCCGTCTGATAGAGCGTGTTTTCCGCCAGTTTCTCGAAAGTCGCCCAAGTCAGTTGGGGCGGATAGGGAAAACTGTAGTTCTTGGAAACGGAGCCAAGACCGATATGCAGGATCGGCAGGTAGAGGAACAGATAGCAGATCAGCATGGTGCCGATCAGCGCCGGCTTCTGCAGTTTCCGCGCGATATTGCCTTTCGCCATCACGACCTCCCGAAACCGGTAAAGCCGCTGCGCCGCAGGTCGACGAAGCGGAAGACCAGCAACACGCCGGCGATGGACAGCAGGAACAGCACGACGCCCATGGCGGCGCCCAGCGCCCAGGTGCCGGATTCGCCGAATTGCTGCGCCAGCGCCATGCCATAGAGCGTGCCGCTCGGGCCCCCGAGGAAACGGGGCACCAGCGTGGCCGACAGACAGGGCACGAAACAGAGGGCGAAACCGATCAGTGTGCCAAAGAGGTTCAGCGGCCAGGTCACCTCGATAAAGCCGCGGAAGGGTCCGGCACCGAAAATGCGCGCGGCGTCGATCAGGCGCATGTCGAAGTTGAGCAGCGAGAGATAGATGACCGTGACCACGATCGGCAGATACAGATAGACGAGGCCGATGGCGCTGGCGAAATTGGTGTACATGATGAAGCGCAAGGGCGCGGCGCCCAGCGCCATCAGGACACCGTTGAAAAGGCCGAGCGGGCCGAGCAAGCCCTGCAACGCGATCACCCGCAACACCTCGCCGGTCAGGAACGGAATGGCGAAGCCGAGCGACAGCAGCAGCTTGTAACGCCCACCGTAGACGATGACGCCGTAGGCGACCGGCCAGGCGATGGCGACGCAAAGCGCCGAGACAATCACCGCCATGACGAGGGAACGGATCAGGAAGGTGACATAGGCCCCCGCCGTGGCGATGACGTAGTAATTGTCGACATTCCAGTCCTGGATGATGTGGTAATTCTCGGTGCGCCAGAAGCTGAGCACGATCATCGAGACGAGCGGCAGCACGAACAGCAGCACGAGAAAGACCGACGGCACCCCGAGGAAAATCCAGGCCCGGGGATCGCGGGAAATCCGCAGCCCCCCGATCATCGGCGCAGCCCCAGATCGGGTTTCACCGGATAGAGGTCGACATCGCCCGAAGCCCAATGGGCGACCACCGCATGACCGATGGACGGCCCTTCCCCGCTGCGCGGCCGGCTGGCGACGAGGCCGAGGCCGTCGCTGGTTTCCAGCAGATATTCGGCATAGGCGCCGCGCAGGATGACGTCGCGCACCGTGCAGGGCAGGCTGTTGTCCTCGCCGACGAAGCCTTCGGGGGCGAGCGCGACCTTCTCGTTCTTGACGAAGGCGAAGGCGGCATCGCCGGGCTTCAGACCGCCATTGCCGCTGGCAGTCAGGGACAGGCCCCCGGCGTCGATGGTGCAGCTGCCGCCGTCCGCCGCCGTCACCTTGCCCTCGAACTTGTTCGAGCGGCCGACGAATTGCGCGATGAAGGCGGTCTTCGGCTTGTCGTAGAGCGTCGTTCGCTCGGCAAAATCCTCGACATGGCCCTTGTTCACGACCGCGATGCGGTCGCTCATGCTCAGGGCCTCTTCCTGATTATGGGTGACATAGATGAAGGGGATGCCCAGCTTCATCTGGTAGCGGCGGATCTCGACCTCCATCTCCTGCCGCAGCTCGCGGTCGAGATTGGCCAGCGGCTCGTCGAGCAGCAGGACCTTGGGCCGGCCGACGAGGCCACGACCGAGGGCGACACGCTGCTGCTGCCCGCCCGAGAGCTGGTTGGGATAGCGCCCGTCGAGACCCTGGAGCGACAGGATGCCGAGCGCCCAGTCGATCCGCTCGTCCATCTCCGCCTTCGGCATCTTCATCATGCGCAAGGGAAAGGCCAGATTCTCGCGCACCGTGCGGTGGGGGAACAGCAGGAATTCCTGAAACACCATGGCGACGCCGCGCTTGTGCGGCGGCAACTCGGTCACGTCCTGACCGTCGATCAGCACGCGGCCCTCGGTCGGCTTTTCCAGACCGGCGATGACGCGCAGCAAGGTCGTCTTGCCCGAGCCGCTCGGCCCCAGCAGGGAAACGAATTCCTGCTTTGCGATCGCCATGTTCACCCGGTCGATCGCCCAGACGCTGGCATATTGTTTCGATATGCCCTGAAGCGAAATATACACGCGGCAACCCCTTCCCCAAGCAACACCAACGGATACAGGGCCACCGGCGCGAAGGCCGATGGCCGGGGCCGTGATCAGGCGGCCTGCACGCGGGACCAGACGCGTTCCCACTTCTCGGTCGAGGACGGCTGGTCGAACATATACATGCCGCGCAATTCGTCGGTCCGGTTCATCAGGTAGAGCACCTGATCCTCGGCCGAGGACAGGAGGCGGATGTCGATGGTGGTCGAACAGCCGCTGGCCTTGCCGATCTGGACCATGGTCTCGGGCTTGATCATCGTGTCGATGAAGGCGTGACAGATATCCGCCTTCTCGGCATCGGTGACACCCGAGGAGATCAGCCAGGTATCGACCCAGCCGAGACCGCCTTCCTTGGGCTTCAGCGTATGATCGACGGTGATGTCGAGTTCGCCCTTGGCCTTCTTTTCCAGCATCAGGCGGTAGACTTGCGCGAATTCCGGCGCGGCCACGATGGCACCCGAAACCAGCAGCTGCTCGAGGGTCGCCGCGTCCTGATAGCGGGTGAGCAGTAGGGGCTTCTGCTCGATCAGCAGCTTCTCGACGCCGTCCAGTTCCTCGTCGGTCAGCTTGTAGGGGTTGAACGACTTGCCGTCGGGCCGGGGCTTGTCGATCGTGCCCATGCGATGCGCGACCATGATCCCGGCGAGGGCGATATTCTCCTCGAAACGGGCATTGGTGGCGAGGCGGCCGCTGTAGTCGGGCGAGAACAGCAATTCGAGGCTCTTGGCCTTTTCAACCGGCACTTCACCGACATTATAGGTGATGCCGTAGGAGCCCCAGCAGAAGGGCACGCCGAAGAAGACGCCCGAGGTCTCGTCCTTCAGCAGCGGGAAGGCATCCGGCTTGAAGGCCGGGAAGTAATTGGCCGTGCCCGGAATCTTGGCGTAATCCATGTCGCGGATCAGCTTTTCCCGGAAATAGAGGCTGGGCCAGAAGCCGTCGGCCTGGACGAGATCGAAATCCTTGGTCCCGCCGACACGCAGCTTGTTGTAGGCCTCGGAATTGCCGTCGAAGAAGGTCGGAGCGAATTTGACCTTGTGCTTCTCCTCGAAGGCACCGATCACGTCGCGCACCGCATAGGCTTCCCACATCAGGGCGCGCAACGCGGTCGGCGCGGCCGAAGCCGGGCGGATATAGGGCGCGGCGACCAGGGCGGCGGCGGCCCCGGCGATGGTCTTCATGGCGCCGCGGCGGCTCGGCCCGCTCTTGCGGGGGGCGGCCTTGTTGCTGTCGTTCGTCGATGTCATGCGCAGTCCCTCACCCTTGTCCCCGTGGATCGTTGAAGAAACCTGCTTCCCTTGCGCTCCCTCGATGGTGTCGGACGGGGGTCGTTGCTGCCCCCGTCCCCTGTATTCAGGCTGCCGCCCGTCACGCCGCCTTGACGAAGGGGTGATCGGGGTCGGCGTAATTGACCGGGGTCATGTGCCAGCCCTCGGCGTGCTTCTTCCAGTAGAGTTCCTTCAGCTTCACGCTGATCGGACCCGGCCGGTCGTTGTTCATGATGTGGTCGTTCACCCGGGCGCAGGGCATGACGCCGCCGGCCGTGGTCGAGGTGAAGACCTCGTCGGCCTCCATCAGATCCTGCAGGGTGATCGGGGTGATCTTGCCCTCGAGGCCGAGTTCCGGGCAGAGGTCGAGCACCGAGCGACGGGTCACGCCTTCGAGCGCGCCGCGATCCGGGGTCAGCACCTGTTTGCCCTTCACGATGAAGACGTTGAAGCCCGAGCCTTCGGTCAGATAGCCGTCCTGGTCGATCAGCACGGCGGTATCGAAGCCCTTGTCATGGGCTTCCCACAGGCCCTGCACGAAATCGCGCCAGCAGTAATTCTTGTAGGTCGGGTTGAGCGACTTGGGCGAGATGCGCGGCACGGAGGCGACCAGCAGATGGGCCCCCCGCTCCTGCACCGCGGGCGGGATCACGTCGACCCAGGGCGCGGCATAGGCGATGAAGGTGTTGTCGCAGTCCATGGGCTTGCGCGAGCCATAGATGCGCGGCACGCCCCGGGTGGAGACCATGGCGACGAAGGCATCCTTCAGGCCCGACAGCGCGACGCAGCGGCCCAGGATCTCGCGCATCTGGTCGCGGGTCACCGGCGGCGTCAGGCGAAAGCCCTTCAGCGAACGCTCGAAACGGTCGAGGTGATCCTCGAGGCGGAAAAAGGCGCCGTCCTTCACGTGGACAACGTCATAGGTTACGTCGGAATGAACGAACCCCCAGTCGCCGACCGGGATCTTCGCTTCCGACATCGGCACATAGGTGCCGTTCAGGTAGCAGGCGCCCTTCGAGAAATCAGGCATAGCGTCCGACATGTCCCACACTCCAGCTCGTCCGTGGTAAGCCACATTTGCCCGGTCAGGCTGAAACCGATTGCCACCCCTCACAAGCGCCGCTTGGCGCGAATTCGAGGGGGCCAATTGGCACCCTCGCCCCCGCTTGCCGCAGGTGCGAGAAAAGCCTAGCCCCGAGCGCGCGGCGCCGCGCTCCACCTTTCGGGGGAGTGCGGCCAGCCACGGACAGGTCGGTGGTCGGATTTTTGGTGGGACGGCGGATACCCCGGACCCCGGCGATGGGCCGCCGGGGTCGCCCCGCAAGGGCTGCGGGGGTGTCGGAAGCGGCGTCTACATCGCGCCGCAGTCGCTGCCGATCAGATCGTCGGCCAGCGCCTTCTGCTCGGCGCTGAGGCTGTCGTAAAGCGCGACCGTCGCAGCCCTTGTCGACTTCAGCAGATCGACCATGCTTTCCATGGCGGCGATACGCAGGTCCAGCCGGTCAATGGCATTGTCTTCGGCGCGGCCATCCATCATCGCCTGATGGTTGCCGGCGCGGGCGGCGATCCGGCTTTTCACCGCTTCCTCATAATCGGCCCAGACTTTGCCCTGCGCCTCGGTGATGCCGAGCTGGGCCTTGAGATAGGCGAGGCGGGCGTCGACCATGGCGCCCATCATCATGCCGGGGCCACGCCCTCTCATGCCGCCACCAGGCCCCATGCCAGAACCCGGTCCCATGCCAGAACCCGGTCCCATGCCAGAACCGGGGCCCATTCCGCCGCCGGGCCCCATCATGCCCATGCTGGGACAGGTGCCGCCAATCATTCCACCACCGGGTCCGGCGGGTTGGGCCAGTCCCGGGGTTGCCGCCAGCAGGACGGCCGCCAGAGGCAAGGCCGCGTAACGATAGAGCTTGTTCATTTTCCGTCTCCTCGCTGCCCCTCTGCGGTGGAGACTGGGCCGGTGAGTGCGAGAGGTCATTGACCGAGGTCAAATACCCCGCAACACCTCGTCCGTGTTCTGACCGAGAGCCGGCGACGGCCGGTCGAGCACCATGGGGCTGCGCGAGAAGCGGATCGGGGTGCGGACACCGGGCACCGGCGCCCCGCCGAAATCGAGTTCGAGCTGCATCTGCCGGTGCCGGACCTGCGGGTCGGCGAAGACCTGCGCCACCGTGTTGATCGGCCCCGCCGGCACGCCGACGGCCTCGAAGGCGGCCAGAAGATCGTCGCGTTTCATGCCGGCCATGCGGGCGGCGAGCATCGGGATCAGTTCGGCCCGGTTGCGCACCCGGTCGGCGTTGGTGGTGAAGCGGGGATCGGTCGCGAGTTCGCCAAGGCCGAGGGCTTCCGCCGCCTTGCGGAACTGCCCGTCGTTGCCGACGGCGAGGATCAGATGGCCGTCCGCGGCGGAAAATGCCTGATAGGGCACGATGCTGGGATGGGCATTGCCCTGACGGGTCGGCACAGCGCCGGTCGCGAGATAGGCATGGGCATGATTGCCGAGGATCGCCACCTGCGTGTCGAGCAGGGCCATGTCGATATGCTGGCCAAGACCGGAGCGGTTACGCTCGGCCAGCGCGGCCTGAATGGCGACGACCGAATAGACCCCGGTGAACAGGTCGACGAGGGGCACGCCCACCCGCTGCGGCTCGCCCTCCTTCTCGCCGGTCAGGCTCATGATGCCGCCGAGACCCTGGATCATCAGGTCGTAGCCGGCGCGCCCGGCATAGGGCCCGTCCTGACCGAAGCCAGTGATCGAGCAATAGACGAGGCGGGGGTTGAGCGCGGCAAGGCTGGCGTAATCGAGGCCGTAGCGGGCAAGGCCGCCGACCTTGAAATTCTCGATCAGCACGTCGGCACCCTCGACAAGCGCGCGCACCGCCGCCTGCCCCTCCGGCGTCGCGATATCGACGGCGACCGAGCGTTTCCCCCGGTTACAGGAATGGTAATAGGCGGCGCCGAGGCTGCCGCCGTCCGCCGCCGGGATGAAGGGCGGGCCCCAGCCGCGCGTGTCGTCCCCCTCCCCCGGCTTTTCGATCTTGATCACCTCGGCGCCGAGGTCGGCGAGGATCTGGCCGGCCCAGGGTCCGGCCAGGATGCGGGCCAGCTCGACGACCTTCAGTCCGGCGAGGGGGGCGTCAGCCATGATCAGAAGAAGGCCTGCAGGCCCGTCTGCGCCCGGCCGAGGATCAGGGCGTGAACGTCATGGGTGCCCTCGTAGGTGTTGACGGTTTCGAGGTTCAGCAGATGACGGATGACGTGGAATTCGCCCGAGATGCCGTTGCCGCCGTGCATGTCGCGAGACTGCCGGGCGATATCCAGCGACTTGCCGCAATTGTTGCGCTTCACGAGCGAGATGGCTTCCGGCAGGACCTTGCCCTCGTCCATCAGCCGCCCGACGCGGAGCGAGGCCTGAAGGCCAAGGGTGATTTCGGTCTGCATGTCGGCGAGCTTCTTCTGGACCAGCTGGGTCTGCGCCAGCGGGCGGCCGAACTGCTTGCGGTCCAGCGTATATTGCCGGGCCGCGTGCCAGCAGAATTCGGCGGCGCCCAGCGCGCCCCAGGAAATGCCGTAACGCGCCCGGTTCAGGCAGCCGAACGGCCCGCCGAGGCCGGAGGCGTTGGGCAGCAGGTTCTCGTCCGGCACGAAGACGTCCTCGAGCACGATTTCGCCGGTGATCGAGGCGCGAAGCGAGAGTTTGTTCTCGATCGCGGGGGTGGAGAAGCCGGCGAAACCGCGTTCGACCACGAAGCCCTTGATCGCATTGTCATGGGCATCAGACTTGGCCCAGACCACGGCGAGATCGGCGATCGGCGCATTGGTGATCCACATCTTGGCGCCATGCAGAATGTAACCGCCATCGACCTTCTTCGCCCGCGTCCGCATCCCGCCGGGATCGGAGCCGTGATCGGGCTCGGTCAGGCCGAAGCAACCGACCCACTCGCCGGTCGCCAGCTTCGGCAGATATTTCTTGCGCTGGAGTTCGCTGCCATAGGCATAGATCGGATGCATGACAAGGGATGACTGCACGCTCATCGCCGAGCGATAACCGGAATCGACCCGCTCCACTTCCCGCGCGGCGAGGCCATAGGCGACATAGGACGCGGCCGAGCCGCCATATTCCTCCGGCAGGGTGGAGCCGAGGAAACCGAGTTCCCCCATCTCGCTCATGATCTCGCGGTCGAAACGCTCGTCCCGGAAGGCCGAGAGCACGCGCGGCATCAGCTTTTCCTGGGCATAGGCGCGGACGCTGTCGCGCACCAGCCGCTCGTCCTCTGTCAGCTGCTCTTCGATGAGGAACGGGTCTTCCCAGGCGAAGACGGCGCGCGACGAGGACATGACTCTCTCCCAAAGGCTTTATCTGCACGCAGGATGAACCAGCGCAGGCCGCCGGGCAACGCATGATGCGGCATCAAGTTGATGATCTTTCCTCATCAACCAAGCTATCCTCTACCGGCCTCGTCACTCCGGCGAAGGCCGGAACCTTTATCCGCCAGGGCGCCTCCATCGGCGCAAGGTCCCGGCCTTCGCCGGGACGACGCATGATCATTCATGAGCCCCCGTGATGACCGACAGTTTCAGCCGCCGCCTGATCCCGCCGCTCGGCAGCCTCGTCGCCTTCGAGGCGGCGGCGCGGCTGGGCAGTTTCACCAAGGCGGCGGCCGAGCTGAACCTGACGCAGGGCGCGGTCAGCCGGCAGGTGAAGGACCTCGAGGCCCGCCTGGGTCTCGCACTGTTCGAGCGGGTTCGCCAGCGCGTGCATCTGACCGAGGCGGGCCGCTTCTATGCCGAGGCTTTGCGCGACACGCTCGCCCGCTTCGCCTCGGCGACGGCCCAGACCATCGCCTTCAAGGGCAAGGGCGGTACCCTCGACCTCGCGATATTGCCGACCATCGGCACCCGCTGGCTGATCCCGCGCCTGCCCGATTTCTTCCGTCAGCACCCGGAAGTGACGATCCGCTTCTCGACCCGCCTCCGCCCCTTCGATTTCGAGCGCGAGGGGCTCGACGCCGCCATCCACTTCGGCGATGCCCATTGGCCGGGCGCGGTGCTGCATCCCCTGATGGGCGAAGTGCTGGTGCCGGTCGCCGCGCCATCCCTGATCGAGACGGAAGGCTGGCGCCGGCCGCAGGACCTCGCCCGGGCGACGCTGCTCGTGCAGGCGACACGGCCGAAGGCCTGGGGCGAATGGTTCGAGGCTCAGGGGCTGGAGGCCCGGCCGGGCCAGCCGCGCATTTCCTTCGAGCAATTCGCGCAAGTTTTGCAGGCGGCGGTCGCCGGCCTCGGCGTTGCGCTGGCGCCGCAGGTGCTGGTCGCCGACGAGATCGGACGGGGCGAATTGTCGGTGCTGTTCGATGCGAAGGTGACCAGCCGGCAGGGCTATTTCTTCGTCTATCCGGAGGCGAAGCGCGGCCTGCCCGCACTGATCGCCTTCCGCGACTGGCTGCTCAGCGTCTCTCCACCCCGCACCACGACGCCATGAACAGGGCGAGAACCTGCGCGACCTCGACCATGGAGGCGACAGTGTCAGGTTGTTACCCTTTCAGCACAATTGGAATAAAAAAATTTACCTGCTCAAAGAAAGAGCTAAAAGTTCGCTCAACAAATCAGTGTCATCAAACAATAATGAAACCCATTTATTACACTGTTCAAATATAGAAACTATTTGATCACGTTGCGTAACGCCTTTTTTCGCCAAATCAAAAAAATTTTTCTGCGCAATAAATAATGTATGTGGATTTCTGTTATTTTTATCATTCAATAAATACGCAATGCTTCCATCTTTCCTGATGGATTCAACTCTAGAACTTAATATATCTAAAGACCGAATGCGAGCATCGCCTAAATTTGGGTTTGCCTCCACTCTCAATATAAAATCAATGCTCTCCTGAGACGGTTTCGCAAACGGAATTTTATGATCCTTGTTATTATACAGAAGACCAACTGATACAAAAACATTATTTTTTGTGTTATTTGGCCAAAATTCAATCGCCACCCTCCCAAATCTATTTGTTATTTTTGCAGAAAATCCCTTTTTCACAAACATCCAATCGAAATCATTTAGTAATTTATCAACGAATTTCTTCATATCATCAAAAAATTTAACCCCCCGTATATAATTACCCACTCCATCTTCTGTTAAAATATTTCCAGAACTCAATTTATTCTCCTCCATGAAAACCATTAGTTCGTCCAATAAACCGCTCTTATCTATGCAACCGTTCATCGATAAATATACATCTTCCCATAAAATTGATCTGAACTCAATCCCCGCCACATCACTATGATCATTCGCCGCACGCAAAGAATCTTTAAAATTCTGACACATGAACACCATATAATTTTTACATTGAGACCTAAATAAAGATAGATAATTTTTTATCTGATTATAATTGTAACCGGAGTCCCACTTATTCTCTATCAGAATTCTGAATGCTTCACCATTCTCCAATGTGCCGACAATTTCCACATCCGGATAAACAATGCTCCCCGCCCCCCCATCATCTTGATATCTATCAGCTACGCGGGTATCAATAACCAAACTTTCATGCCGAACCGGCATTTTCAATATTGAAACCAACCAAATTTTACAAAAATCAACGTTCTTTTTAAGAACGTATACAAATGACTCCGTGAGAAAATTCTCTCTAGGAGTCACATTGTCTCGCGGCCTCTGATTAAAGAGGGATATGAAAATATTACCAGAATCATTAATATTTTCCATTTTTCCCTCCCACAAAAAGGAAATAATATTAAACATTGATATATATTTCGATATCAAAATAAATATCGCGTCAATTTTTATATCACCCCATCCCTCCAAATCCTGCCTTTATACTGCGTCTCTCCACCCCGCACCACGACGCCATGAACAGGGCGAGGACCTGCGCGACCTCGACCATGGAGGCGAGGTCGACCCATTCGTCGATGCCGTGGATGCTGCCGGCCTTGGGGCCATAGCAGGTCGCCGGCGTGTTGCCGTAGAGGATGAAGAAACGGGCGTCCGTCGTCGCGGTCGAGGCCAGTTCGACGATGGGCTTCTCGCTCACCGCCTCATGGGCGCGGCGCAGGCCCGACAGCAGCGGATCCCGCGGGTCGATGGCGCAGCCCTCGGCCTGGAAGCCGCGATAGCGCAGCTTCACCACGGCGCCGCGTAAGGCCGGCACCTTGGCGACCGCATCCCGGACCGCGCCTTCCAGCGCCTTTTTCACGGCGGCGATCGACATGCCGGGATAGAAGCCGACGCGAACGTCGATCGAGGCGGCGCAGGGCACTGACGACGGCCATTCGCCGCCCGAAATCCGCCCGAGGTTGAAATTCACCGGGTGCCTGTGGTCGCGGTAACAGGCATGGCGGAAACCGGGTTCGTTCCACGCCGCCTCGACCTTACGCAGGGCATCGAACAGGGCATAGACGCCTTCGATGGCATTGGTCCCGGCCGAAGTGTCGAGGACATGGGCCGGCTTGCCGAACATATCGACCGTCAGCCACATCACGCCCAATTGCGCGATCAGCAGGCTCTGGTCGAAGGGCTCGGGGATGATGGCGGCATCGGCGCGGTAACCCCGGGCGAGACAGGCGAGGGCGCCGTTGCCCGTGCATTCTTCCTCGATCACCGATTGCAGATAGACGGGCGCGGCCGGCTGCAGGCCAAGGCGGGCGAGCGCATCGAAGGCCAGGCAATAGGCGGCGATGCCCGCCTTCATGTCGCCCGCGCCCCTTCCGTACAGCTTGCCGTGCTCGACCCGGGGGGTGAAGGGCGGCGCGGTCCAGAGGGCTTCCGGCCCGGTCGGCACCACGTCGATATGGCCGTTCAGGATCAGCGACCTGCCGGTCGCCGCCTTGGGCACATGGCGACCGATGACATTCTCCCGCCCCTTGTAGACATCGGTCACCGGCGGCGAGAAGCCGGGCAGGCCGCGGATCGCGTCGAGATCGACCTCGAAACGGTCGACGTCGAGGCCCATGGCGGCGAAACGCTGCGCCATCAGCTTCTGCGCCCCCGCCTCCCTGCCCAGCACCGAGCCTTCGGCAACCAGATCGGCCAGAAATGCCGTGCCGTCATCGGCGAGACCGGCGACGGCATTCTTGATATCGGCAGACAGGGCGGGATCGAGGTTCATTCTCTGTCACTCCATGGGGCGGTGTTTCCCTCCTCACCCACCCCTCTCCTCCCGGGAGGAGAGGGCTCGAATCCCCCTCTCCGCCCTTCGGGGGGAGAGGGCCGGGGTGAGGTGGGAAACACCGAATGTTCAATCGACTTCCCCCGCCAGCCGCTGGAAATCCTCGCCGTCGATCTGGTGGATCAGATCGTCGGCGGCGTGGCGGAAACCGGCGCGGGCATAGAAACCTTGCGCCGCGATATTGGCGGCATCGACCGACAGGCGGATATAGGCGCCGCCCGTCTCGGCCGAGCGCGCGGCGCAGGCGGCGAGCAGGCGCCGGCCCCAGCCGCCGCCCCGGCAGGCGGGATCGACATAAAGGTCCTGGACATAGGCCCCGGGCCGCCCGCGCCAGGTCGAGAACGAGCGGAAATAAAGGCAGAGGCCGACCGGCCGCCCCCCCTCCTCCGCGATCAGCGCCTCGAACGCCGGGTCGGGACCGAAGCCCCAGCGCCTGATATCCTCGACCGTGCCGGCGATCTTATGCGCCTGACCGAGCACGGCACCGATGCCGAGGATCATGGCATGGATCGCCCCGGCATCCTCGCTGGTGGCGAGGCGGATCGCTGAAGACGCCATGGGTACGCCACCATCCCTCATGACATCAGTAGTCTTCTGCCGGCGGGACTTCGACCCCGCCCAGGGTCCGCATCAGAAGCGCCAGATCGCGATAGGCCCCTGGTGCGGGCGACCACCGATCGACCACATGATAGCGCCCATCGCGGATACCCTCGACGATCCACTGGGCGCCATCGAATCGAGGATTGTAATAGCCCGGGGGATCGGGGGGCTCCGGCGTCGGCATGTCCCAATAGCTCGCATCGGCAACCGCCTGTCGAAGAGCCGTCACGCTCTCCCTATCCAGCGCCACCGACGTTTCCTTGATCTCGTCTTTTTCGAGCCTCTTTCGTAGGAGTTCCGCTTCTTCTCTTAGAGTACGATCCATTCCGTTAGGGGTGTCCAGGATACTCATGATCGGCACGGCAGCCATTCGTGCCGTCACTACGACCTTGTCATCCGTGATGGTTATCCGCACGGTGATAGCCCCCTCGAACGACCGCAGCCAGACGAGGCGATAAACCTCCGCGCCATCGTCCGCACAGGTCAACGGCGGCTCGCGAAGATGGGTGAGACTGGCGCTGAACCAATCTCGGAAAATAGAAGAAATGTCCGCCCGGGTCGGGTAATCCGCCTCGGCCGGAACCCTGCCGTCGACACAGCGGACGGGCTGTGCCGAGGCACCACCTGTCACCATGGCCAGCAATCCCACCAGCGCCCACCATCGACGTGCCATCCGCACCCCCTCAGAAATTCACCCGATCCCCGCCCTTCAGGCCGAGGAGGGTCCGGGCGTCGTCCGGCGTCGCGATGTCCAGCGACAGGTTTTCGAGGATGTCGCGGATGCGCGCGACCTGTTCCGCGTTGGATTTCGCCAGCCGGCCCCTGCCCAGCGTGATGCTGTCCTCGAGGCCGACGCGGACATGGCCGCCCATGATCGCGCCCATGGTGACAAGCGGCATCTGGTGCCGTCCGGCGCCAAGAACCGAGAACTGGTAATCGTCGCCGAACAGCTTGTCGGCGATCCGCTTCATGTGGAGGAGATTCTCCGGGTCCGGCCCGATACCGCCAAGGACGCCGAGCACGAACTGGATGAACAGCGGCGCCTTGACGAGCCCCCGGTCGCGGAAATGGGCGAGGGTGTAGAGATGACCGACGTCGTAGCACTCGAACTCGAATTTGGCGCCGCAGCCGTTGCCCAGCTTGTCCAGAATGCCTTCGATATCCTTGAAGGTATTCTTGAAGATCGTGTCGCGGGTGTTCTCCAGCAGCTTGGGTTCCCAGTCGAATTTCCAGTCGCTGTAACGCTCGACCGCCGGGAACAGGCCGAAATTCATCGAGCCCATGTTGAGCGAGCACATCTCGGGGCTCGCCCTTAAGGGCGCCGCCAGCCGCTCGTCCAGCGTCATCGCCGAGGAGCCGCCGGTCGTGATGTTGACGACGGCATCGCAGGCCTGGCGGATGCGCGGCAGGAACTGCATGAAGACATCCGGGTCCGGGCTCGGTCGGCCGTCCTTCGGGTCGCGGGCGTGCAGATGCAGGATGGCGGCCCCGGCCTCCGCCGCCTCGATCGCCTGCGCCGCGATATCGTCCGGCGTATAGGGCAGATGCTCGCTCATGGTCGGCGTGTGGATCGAGCCGGTGACGGCGCAGGAAATGACGACCTTGCGGGCGGCCATGATCACGCCCCCCGCGGCAGGTCGAGTTCACGGGCGAGGACATCGAGACTGTCCTCGATGATCGCCATCACCTCGTCGACCTGCGCCGGCGTGATGATCATCGGCGGGCAGACCAGGAAGTGATCGCCCTCGTTGCCGCCGCGCGTCCGCCGCGAATAGATGATCAGGCCCTTGTCATAGGCGATGTCGACGATGCGCTGATAGGCATTGAGATGCGCCGGCAGGGGTTGCATCGTCTCGGGATCGGCGACCAGCTCGGCCGCCAGCAGCAGGCCCTTGCCGCGCACGTCGCCGATGAAGGGGAAGCGGGTCTTCAGACCTTCCAGCCGGTCGCGGATCACCTCGCCCATGCGGGCGGCATTGCCGATCAGGTCTTCCTTCTCCATCACTTCGAGCACGGCGAGGCCGGCGGCGGAGGCGAGCGGATTGCCGGCATAGGTGAAGCCATGCAGGAAGCCGCCCTTGTCGAGGACGGGTTGCACCATCCAGTCGGGCGCGAGCATGGCGCCGAGCGGGCAATAGCCGGAGCCGATGCCTTTCGAGAGCGCGATCAGATCGGGCCGCCCGCCCGGCCAGTGATCGCCACCCAGGAACCTGCCGGTGCGCCCCGCGCCGCTCATCACCTCGTCATGGATCAGGATGACGCCGTATTTGCTGCAGATTTCGCGCACCCGCGGGTAATAGCTGTCGGGCGCGACCAGGGCGCCCGTCGAGGCGCCGCCGACCGGCTCCATGATGAAGGCGAGCACGGTGTCCGGCCCCTGCGCCCGGATTTCCGCCTCCAGCATGTCGGCATAGCGGATGCCGCGCTCCTCCATGGTCAGGCTGTCACGGTCGAGATAGGCGGTGGGCGCCGGGATCTTCGGCATCTCGTGCATCATGGGCGCGAAGGGCGCCGCCAGCGCGGCATAGCCGGTAATGGCGAGGGCGCCCAGCGTGCAGCCATGATACGACGGAAAGCGCGAAATCACCTTGAAGCGCGAGGCCTGCCCGGTCGCCAGCGCATATTGCCGGGCGAGCTTCAGGCAGGATTCCGTCGCCTCCGACCCGCCGGAGACGAAGAACACCCGCTCGAAGCCGGCACCCGCCTTCTCGCACAGTTTGGTCGCCAGATCCTCGGCCGGGTCATTCTCGTAATGCAGGCGATAGGCGAAGGTCGCCTTGTCCATCTGCCGCTTCATGGCGTCGAGGACATAAGGATTGGAATGGCCGATGTTGACCACCATCGCGCCCGATGAGCCGTCGATGCGGCGGCCGCCGTATTGGTCCCAGATATAGATGCCCTCGGCCCGATCGACCGGCGGGCGGCGCGTGCCGCTCTGATAGAAGAGGTTGGACGGACGACGGTTGCTGCCGGCTTGAGTCATTTTGGAACGCGCACCTCTGGTCGGGCCGCCAGAGTGCGCGCCCGAAGCGCCGCTTTCAAGGGATGCGGAAGCCCCGCCCCCTCCCCTCGCGCCGATCAACTTCGTTGATTGTCTCGAAAACCCGAAAAACATTATAGCCGTGGCCAATGGTTGTCATGACGCAGCGCCATATGCTGCACTGGCGTTACAGGGTATTGCGGGGATTGGGGTTGGGCATGGAGCCATCGGACAAGGCCGTGAAGGAGCATCCGCGTCTGGAACTGAGCGGGATCACCAAGGCATTCCCCGGCGTCATCGCCAACAGCGATGTCGGATTCAAGGTCGCACCGGGCGAAATCCACGCGCTGCTGGGCGAGAACGGCGCCGGCAAGAGCACACTGGTCAAGCAGATCTACGGCATCCTCAAGCCCGATTCCGGCTCGATCCTGTGGGACGGGCGGGAGGTTGACATCCCCAGCCCCCATGCCGCACGGGCGCTGGGCATCGGCATGGTGTTCCAGCATTTCTCGCTGTTCGAGGCGATGACCGTGCTCGAGAACGTCGCCCTCGGCATGGACGATCCGGGCAAGGACCGGGTCGCCCTGGCGAAGCGCATCCGCCAAGTTTCCGAATCCTATGGCCTGCCGCTCGACCCGGCGCGCGAGGTGCACACGCTGTCGGTCGGCGAGCGCCAGCGGATCGAGATCGTGCGCTGCCTCCTGCAGTCGCCGCGCCTCCTCGTCATGGACGAGCCGACCTCGGTACTGACGCCGCAGGAAGTGGGCAAGCTGTTCGAGACCCTGCGCAAGCTGAAGTCGGAAGGCTGCTCCATCCTCTACATCAGCCACAAGCTGAACGAGATCAAGGAACTCTGCGACGGGGCGACGATCCTGCGCGGCGGCAAGGTGGTCGCCGCCTGCAATCCGCGGGAAGAAACGGCGCGTTCCATGGCGCAGCTGATGATCGGCGCGGAATTCCGCAGCGTCGCCCGGCGCGAGGGCGGCAAGGACGCCGGCCCCGTGCGCATGGAGCTGAAGGCCCTGTCCATGGCGCCGGAAATGGCCCATGGCGTGCCGCTGAAGAGCATCAACCTGTCCCTGCGCGGCGGCGAGATCCTGGGCATCGCCGGGGTCGCCGGCAACGGTCAGGGCGACCTTCTCGCCGCCATCGCCGGGGAGCGCAAGGCGGCGACGGCGGGCGCCGTCGTCATGGACGGCAAGCCGGTCGGCCGCCTCGGCCCGGCCGCGCGCCGCAAGCTCGGCCTCTGTACCGTGCCGGAGGAGCGGAACGGCCATGGTGCCGTGCCGGACATGTCGCTGACCGACAATGCCATGCTCTCCGCCCACAAGCGCATGGGCTTCATGAAGGGCGGTTTCCTCGATACCGCGAAATCGCGGAGTTTCGCCGCCGAGGTGATCAAGCGTTTCGACGTGCGCACGCCGGGCACCGAGACCGCCGCCGGCAGCCTGTCGGGCGGCAACCTGCAGAAATTCATCGTCGGCCGGGAAATCCTGCAGAAGCCGGAAATCCTCGTCGTCGCCCAGCCGACCTGGGGTGTCGACGCCGCCGCCGCCGCGACCATCCAGCAGGCGCTGGTCGATCTCGCGGCGACGGGCAGCGCCATCCTCGTCATCTCGCAGGATCTCGACGAATTGCTGACCCTGTCGGACCGGATCGCGGTCATCAACGCGGGGCAGGTCTCCGAAGCCATGCCGGCCGCGACCGTATCGGTCGAGGAAATCGGCCTTCTGATGGGCGGCATCCACGGGACGCCGGAAAAGGGAGCCGCGTAACATGGCCCTGAAGATCGAAGCGCGCCGGCAAATCTCGACGCGTATGCTCTATATGACGCCTTTCATCGCCGTGGCCGCCACGGTGGTCGCCGGCTTCTTCCTGTTCATGATGCTGGGCGCCGATCCCTTCGAGGCGCTCTATGTCTTCTTCATCTCGCCGCTCGAGACCAAATACGGTCTCTCGGAACTCGGGGTGAAGGCGGCGCCGCTGATCATGATCGCCATCGGCCTCGCCCTTGGTTACCGCGCCAACATCTGGAACATCGGTGCCGAAGGCCAGCTGACCCTCGGCGCGGTCTGCGGCGGCGCCGTCGCCCTCGCCTTCTGGGAGGAACAGGGCCTCTACATCCTGCCGCTGATGGCGCTCGCCGGCATGGCGGGCGGCGCGGCCTATGCCGCGATCCCGGCCTTCCTGAAGACGAAGTTCAACGTCAACGAAATCCTGACCAGCCTGATGCTGACCTATGTCGCCACGCTGTTCCTCGCCGTGCTCGTGTTCGGCCCGCTGAAGGACCCGATGGGCTTCAACTTCCCGCAGTCGCGCATGTTCAGCGACAGCGCGACCCTGCCCATCATCTGGGAAGAGACCCGGCTGCACATCGGTTTCGTCGTCGCCCTGCTCGCCGCCGTCGCCGGCTGGGTGCTGCTCACCCGCTCGATCATCGGCTTCCAGATCAGAACCCTCGGCTCCGCCCCCGCCGCCGCGCGCTATGCCGGTTTCGACCGCACCCGCCTCACCTGGTTCTGCCTGATGCTGACCGGCGCCCTCGCCGGCCTCGCCGGCACCTTCGAGGTCGCGGGGCCGATCGGCCAGCTCGTGCCCAATATCTCGCCCGGTTACGGCTTCACGGCGATCATCGTCGCCTTCCTCGGCCGGCTGCATCCCCTCGGCATCATCGCCTCGGGCCTGCTGATGGCGCTGTCCTACATGGGCGGCGAGAACGCCCAGATCAACCTGAGCCTGCCGCAGGCGGTGACCGGCGTGTTCCAGGGCATGTTGCTGTTTTTCCTGCTGGCGTCGGATTTCCTGGTGCGTTACCGGGTACGGCGCGTGAAGCCGCTGGCCGAGGGAGTCTGAGCCATGAATATCGACACCCTTCTGCCCATGCTGCTGACCGTCATCGCCGCGGCGACGCCGCTGCTGCTGGCGGCGATCGGTGAACTGGTCACGGAAAAATCCGGCGTGCTCAACCTCGGGGTCGAGGGCATGATGCTGGTCGGCGCGGTGATCGCCTTCGCCGTCACCGTCGGCACCGGCAGCGCCATCCTCGGCATCATCGCGGCGGCCTTCGCCGGCATCGCGCTCTCCCTCGTCTTCGGCCTGCTGACCCTGACCCTGATGGCCAATCAGGTGGCGACCGGGCTTGCCCTGACCATCTTCGGCATCGGCGTGTCCTCGCTGATCGGCAGCAGCTATATCGGCACCCCGGTCGAGAAGCTGGCGGTGCTGCATATCCCCGGGCTGTCGGATATTCCGGTGCTCGGGCCCCTGCTCTTCGGTCATGACATCCTGGTTTATGCCTCGGTCGCGATCACCGTCCTCGTCGCCTGGTTCCTGAAATCGTCGCGCGCGGGGCTGATCCTGCGGGCCGTCGGCGAATCCGACCTCTCGGCCCATTCGATCGGCTATGACGTGATCAAGGTGCGCTATCTCGCCGTCATGTTCGGCGGATTGTGCAGCGGCATCGCCGGCGCCTATCTCTCGCTGTCCTACACGCCGATGTGGGTCGAGGGGATGACGGCGGGGCGCGGCTGGATCGCCCTTGCCCTCGTCGCCTTTGCCTCCTGGCGGCCGTGGCGCGTGCTGGGCGGCGCCTATATCTTCGGCGGCGTCACCATCCTGCAGCTCTATCTGCAGGGCGCGGGCGGCATCGGCATCCCGGCGCAGGTCATGAACATGCTGCCCTATCTCGCCACCATCATCGTGCTCACCGTGATTTCGGCCGGCCCCTGGCGGGGCAGGCTGGATGCACCGGCCTGCCTCGGCAAACCCTTCCGTCCGGCAAGCTGATCCCTCGCCTCTTCCTTCACCCCCTCTCACCCCATCCCGTTGTTTTCCACCGGAGCCTTCAGATGATCAGACCCATTGACCGACGTACCTTCATCGTCGGCGGCGCCGCCGCCGGCCTGACCCTGGCCAGCGGCGCCCTGCACCGCGCCAGCGCCGCCGATCCGCTGAAGATCGGCTTCATCTATGTCGGCCCGGTCGGCGATTTCGGCTGGACCCATGGCCACGATCTCGGCCGCAAGGCGGTCGAGGCCAAGTTCGGCGACCTGGTGAAGACCACCTATGTCGAGAATGTCGCCGAAGGCCCGGACGCCGAGCGCGTCATCCGCAAGCTGGCGACCGACGGCAACAAGCTGATCTTCACCACCTCCTTCGGCTACATGGAGCCGACGCTGAAGGTGGCCAAGGCCTTCCCCAAGGTCTTCTTCGAACATGCGACGGGCTTCAAGACCGCGCCGAACGTCGCCGTCTACAACTCCCGCTTCTACGAGGGCCGGGCGGTCGTCGGCCATCTGGCCGGCAGCCTGACCAAGACCGGCAAGATCGGCTATATCGCCTCGGTGCCGATCCCCGAAGTCGTCATGGGCATCAACGCGACCGCCATCTGGGCGCGCAAGGTACGCCCGGACGCGGAAGTGAAGGTGGTCTGGATCAATTCCTGGTATGACCCGGGCAAGGAAGGCGACGCCGCCAAGGCCCTGATCGACCAGGGCGTCGACATCATCACGCAGCACACCGACAGCCCGGCGCCGCTGCAGATCGCCGAACAGCGCGGCGTGCTCGGCGTCGGTCAGGCCTCGGACATGAAGTCCTTCGCGCCCAAGGCCCAGCTGACCGCCATCGTCGACGAATGGGGCCCCTATTACATCGAGCGCGCCCAGGCGGCCCTCGACGGCACCTGGAAGACCTCCGACACCTGGCACGGCCTCAAGGAAGGCTTCCTGTCCCTCGCCCCTTACGGCGATGCCGTGCCGGCCGAGCTGCGTGCTTCGGCCGACGCGATCAAGGCCGGCATCATCGACGGCTCGATCCATCCCTTCACCGGCCCGATCAAGGACCAGAAGGGTGAAGTGAAGGTCGCCGACGGCGCCAAGCTGGCCGACGGCGATCTGCTCGGCATGAACTGGTACGTCGAAGGCGTTTCGGCGTAAAACGGCGTCTCCCGCCCCGCCACTTCCTTGAGGGAGAGGCGGGGCGGATTGCCGAGTCCCGACCTGAAGATGCGATCATGACCGCACCCCGCGCCCTTCGCGGCCGCCTGCTCGACTTCACGGCCGATCCCGCTGCCGCCGGAGCGGCTGCCCTGCGCCTTGTCGACGACGGCATCCTGGTGATGGAAGGCGGCAGGATCACCCGGCGTGGCCCGGCCGCCGACCTCCTGCCCACGCTCGGCGCCATGCCGCTCGACGACCATTCGGGCAAGCTGATCCTGCCCGGCTTCATCGACCTGCATATCCACTACCCGCAAAGCCGCGTCATCGCCGCCTTCGGCACCCAGCTGATGGACTGGCTGGAGCGCTATACGTTCCCCGAGGAATCCCGCCTCGCCGATCCCGCCGTCGCCTCGGCCATGGCGCGGTTCTTCATCGACGAATTGCTGGCCAATGGCACGACCACCGCCGTCGTCTATGGCACCGTCCATGCCGCCGCCGCCGATGCCTTCTTCGAGGCGAGCGCGGCCGCCCATACCCGCATGATCGCCGGCAAGTCGATGATGGATCGCAATGCTCCCACCTGGCTGACCGACACGGCCAAGGGCTCGTATGATTCCGTGAAAGATCTGATCACCCGCTGGCACGGCAACGGGCGCCAGCTCTATGCCGTCACCCCGCGCTTCGCCATCACCTCGACCGACGAGCAGATGGAAGCCTGCGCCGCCCTCATGCAGGAGCACGAGGGCGTCTATCTCCAGACCCATCTGTCGGAAAACGACAAGGAAATCGCCTTCGTCCGCGAGCTTTACCCCTGGGCCAGGAATTACGCCGACGTCTATCGCCACTTCGGCGTGATGGGGCCGCGCTCCCTCTTCGGTCACAGCATCCATCTCGACGACAGCGAAGTCGCCATGCTGGCGGACAGCGGCTCGATCGCCGTGTTCTGCCCGACCTCCAACACCTTCCTCGGCTCGGGCCTGTTCGACCGGGACCGGCTGGCGGCGGGGGGCGTGCGCATCGGCCTTGCCACCGATGTCGGCGGCGGCACATCCTATTCCATGCTGGCGACGGCGGGGGAGGCCTACAAGGTGCTGCAATTGCGCCGCCAGACCCTGCGTCCGCTCGACGCCTTTCACATGATGACGCGCGGCAATGCCGAGGTGCTGGGCCTCACCCACGAGATCGGCACGCTCGATGTCGGCTCGGAAGCGGATGTCGTCATCCTCGACGCGCGGGCGACGCCGGCCATGGCCCATCGCATGACCGCGGTCGAGGACGATATCGAGCAGGAACTCTTCGTCCTGATGATCATGGGCGACGACCGCTCGGTCGCCGTCACCTATGTCGCCGGCGAACGGGCGGTCAGGCCGCGATAAGCTCGAATTTGTCGACGTCCACGACGCCCTTGTCGGTGATCTTCAGATGGGGGATCACCGGCAGCGGCAGGAAGGCGAGCTGCAGGAAAGGCTCGGGCAGCGGGCAGCCCAATTCGCGGATCACCTTGCGCAGGGCGACGAGGTCGCTGCGCACCCCCTCGAAGGGTTTCAGCGAGATGAGGCCGGCCATGGGCAGCGCGAGTTCGCCCACCACCCTGCCATCGACCACGGCGACGAAGCCGCCGCCGATCTCGATCAGGCGGTTGACGGCGATGGCCATCTCGCCATCGTCCTGACCGACGACACAGACATTATGGCTGTCGTGTCCGACCGAGGAGGCGAGCGCGCCCCGGGCAAGGCCGAAGCCCTTCACGAAGCCGCGGCCGATGTTGCGGTTCTTGCCGTGGCGGGCGACGACGCAGACCTTCAACACGTCATTTTCCGGCTGCGGCAGCCGGATGCCGTCCTTATAGGGCAGCGTCATGGTGAGATGCGATGTGACGACCGAACCCGCCTCGATGCCGATCACCGCGCCCGTGGGCGACGACGCCCGCACGACGAAATCCGCCGCCTCGACCGGGGCCAGCTTCATGGAATCGAGCCCGATGGGCGCCGGCAGCACACGGCTGTCGAACAGGCCCGGGGTCACGATGCGGCCGGCCGAGATCACGCCGTTCACATCGCAGCTGTCGAGATCGTTCAGCAGCACGATGTCGGCCCGGCGCCCGGGCGCGATCACGCCCCGATCGCGCAGGCCAAAGCCCTGTGCCGCCGACCAGGAGGCGGCGCGATAGGCATGGGCGACCGGCACCCCCGCCCTGATCGCGCGCCGGATCAGATAGTCGACATGGCCTTCCTCGTGGATGTCGAGCGGGTTGCGGTCGTCGGTGCAGAAGGCGAGGAAGGACGAAGTGTCGGCGGTGATGAGCGGCGAGAGCGTGTCCACGTCCTTGCACACGGTGCCCTCGCGGATCAGCACCTGCATCCCCTTGCGCAATTTCTCCCGCGCCTCGGCCAGGCTCGTCGTCTCGTGGCAGTTGCGGATGCCGCAGGAAAGATAGGCGTTCAGGTCCCGGCCCGAGAGCAGCGGCGAATGACCGTCGATATGGCAGCCCTCGAAAGCCGCGAGCTTGGCGAGGACGTCCGGGTCCTTGTAGAGGACGCCCGGCACATTCATGAATTCGGCAAGGCCGATCGAATGCTTGTGGCCCTTGTATTTCACCAGATCGTCGGCGGTCAGCGTCGCGCCCGAGGTCTCAAGATGGGTCGCCGGCACGCAGGACGACAGCTGGACCCGCAGATCCATCACCGTGCCCGCCGCCGCCCCGAGGAAATAGTCGAGGCCGGCTGTGCCCATCACGTTGCAGATTTCATGCGGATCGCAGATCGCCGTCGTCGTGCCGCGCGGCAGCACGCAGCGGTCGAATTCCCCAGGCGCGATCAGGCAGGATTCGACATGGACATGGGTGTCGATGAACCCGGGCACCGCCGTCAGGCCGCGCCCGTCGATCTCGATCCTGCCGCGATAGCCTTCGTAGGTGCCGACGATACGGTCGCCGCAGATGGCGATATCGCCCTCGGCGATCTCGGCGGTGAAGACGTTGAGGAAGCGCGTGTTGCGGATGACGACATCCGCCTCCATCCGGCCGAGGGCCTGATCAATCATGCGCTCGAGGAAACTCGTGTCGTATTTCGCCATGGCTACGCCTTCCCTGCTACGGGAACAAATGTAAGCAGCCAGGGACCGAATGCGAAGCGGGGAGCGCAAGGCTCCCCGCCATTTTCAAGCGCCTGAGGCGATTATTCCCGCTCGCCGGTCAGGTTCAGCAGCAGCTGGAAGATGTTGATGAAGTTGAGGTAGAGCGACAGGGCGCCGAACACCGCCATCTTCTGCTGCGATTCCGCGTCGTAATTGGAGGCATACTGCTCCTTGATCGACTGGGTATCCCAGGCGGTCAGGCCGACGAAGACGAGAATGCCGGCGACCGAGACGATGAACTGCAACGCGCTCGAGCCGAGGAAGATGTTCACGATCGAGGCGATCATGACGCCGATCAGGCCCATGATCAGGAACGAGCCGAATTTCGACAGGTCCTGCTTCGTCGTGTAGCCATAAAGGCTGGTGGCGCCGAACATGGCGGCGGCGATGAAGAAGGTGCGCGCGATGCTGGTCCCGGTGAAGACCAGGAAGATCGAGGCCATCGACAGGCCCATGACCGCGCAGAACAGCCAGAACATGCCCTGCGCCGTGCCGGCCGACATCTTCTCGATACGGAACGAGAAGAAGAACACGAAGGCGAGCGGCGCCAGCATGACGACCCACTTCAACGGCGTGCCGAAGATCGGCACGAACAGCGCCGGCGTCGTGCCCACGATGAAGGCGACGAGGCCGGTGAGCACGAGGCCGAGGCCCATGTAGTTGTAGATGCGCAGCATGTGGCGGCGCAGGCCCTCGTCGAACAGGGCACCGCGCGTCGCGGCGCCGGCCTGCCAGGCATAATTCGGGTTGTTCATGTCATTCCCTCCGGATCGGTCGTCAGTAGAGGCTGTTGGAAATTTCGGTGGCGGCTGCGGCCAGGGCCTTGCCGTCGGCACCGCCGGTCAGGGCATAGGCGACCTCGCCCATCTGCCAGTAGACGGCGGCGGCATCCCCGTCGGCACTGGATACGGGCGCGACGGAAACCGGGGTCACGGCGAAATCGCCCGGCCGCACCGCGAAGAGCGACAGCGGGCCGAGGCGCTCCGTCTCCAGCGTCATCTCGACGCTGGGCCCATAGGTCGAGGGGAAGATCTGCAGGTCGACGGCACGCCAGCCGGCTGGCAGCACGGGCAGGGTGATCGCCGTCGCCGCGCGGATTTCATCGGCGTCGAAAGCCTCGATCGAGCCGTCATGTACCCTCGACCGGGCCAGGGCCGCCTGATGCGCGCGCCGCGCGTCCTCGACGAAATCCGGCGGCCGGGCCGAAGCGATACTGTCGGAAATCATCAGCGGCCCGAGCACGCCATGGGCGGCCCAACCGACGAAGCCGATGGCCAGCACGGCGGCGATCCGGCGCAACATGCCGATCGGGCGGCGCGGTACCAGCCCTTCCGCCAGGCGGCCGGCGGCCTCGACCAGGCCGGGATCCGGGTGTTCGGGCAGCGGAAAGGCGAGACACAGGGCATCGCGCCGCGCGATATCCGCCATCACCCGGGCGGCGGCGGCGGGATCGGCGGCGAGATGGCTCGCGACCTCGATCCGCCTTGCGGGCGGCAACTGGTCGTCGACGAAGGCGTCGAGATCGAAGGCGGTGATCGGATCAATCGGCGTTGTCATCTGCCCCTCCCACCAGACGAAGGCCGGGCGGGCGGCCCTGCCCCTCTTCCATCGCGCGCAGCGCCGCGCGCGCCCGGCTGATCCGCGACATCACCGTGCCCGCCGGAATGTCGAGCACGGCCGCCGCCTCGGCATAGGACATGCCCTCGACCGCGACGAGATGCAGCGCCGCGCGCTGCTCCGCCGGCAGGCCGAGGAAGGCTTCGGCCACCTGACCGAGGCGGACCGCGTGTTCCTGCGCCGGGGCGCTGTGCTCGTCGGAAACGAAGGCGGCGTCGCGCCGGCCTCTCGCGTCATCGCGGCGGCGCCCGTCGATGAAGCAATTGTGCAGGATCGACAGCAGCCAGCTGCGCAACGGCCCATCCGGGCGAAAGCTCGCCCGGCGCTCGAAGGCACGCAGCAGGGCGTCCTGCACGAGATCGTCGGCGGCCGCCGCGTCCCGCGTCAGGGCCAGGGCATAGCGGCGCATGGGGCCGAGTTCCCCGATCACCCGCGCTCTGATCGTGTCCTGCGTCATGTCGGGTATACGTTGCGGTTCCCTGTTTTCTTCCCTGCAAAAATGCGACAAATCGCCCTCGCGCGCGGGGAATGATGCAGCGCAAGGAATCCTTGCGGTGGTGCGGCATTAATGGTGTCCAGGCGCCGTCATGGTTCCACCACATTCGGGGATCAGAGTCGAATTTGGGCAGCTCGCCCCGGAAGGAAAGCAGAACCAAGCGGCACCACGCCTTATCGACGGATGCAAGGAAAGGATAGTCCGATGACCACGACCCTCGCCGATGCCGAAAAAGCCATCCAGGCCGCCATTCTGAAAGTCCAGGCGCTGGGCGAAATTCCCAATCGCCCCGCCGTGATCGACGCCGCGGTAAAGCGCCTGATGATGGCGCAGGAGACCGAGGCCCAGGCCCGCGACCTGGTCGCCCATGCCGTCGCCGCCATGCGCCAGAAGGGCACGCTCAATGCCCATCAGGGCCCGCTGAACCTCTGGTCGGTCGACGACCTGCACGCCTGATCGGGCACGCCCGATCGGGTGTCCCGCGCCGCTTCGGGCGCGACCTTGCACCTCCCCCTCGGCTGGCCCATAGTGCGGCCCGCCGATCAGGGGAGTGTCGCATGTCCGGTCCCGTCGTCGTCGCGGTCGCGGCCAGTCCGCGCCACGGCTTCCACAAACAGCCCCTGCCCCGCATCGACCTGATGGCCGGTTTCGGCGTCATCGGCGATGCCCATGCCGGGGTCAACGTCCAGCACCGCTCGCGCGTCGCCCGCGACCGGATGCAGCCCAACCTGCGTCAGCTCCACCTCATCCATGCCGAACTCTTCGACGAACTCGCACGGGCCGGCTTCGCCGTCCGCCCGGCGGAACTGGGCGAGAATGTCACGACGCGGGGCCTCGACCTGCTCGCCCTGCCGCGCGGCACAAGGCTTCGCCTCGGCCCGGCGGTGGAGATCGAACTGACGGGCCTGCGCAACCCTTGCGTCCAGATCGACGGCTTCCAGCCGGGCCTGACCCGCGCCGTGCTCGACCGCGACGCCGCCGGCAACCTCGTGCGCAAGGCCGGCGTCATGGCCATCGTGCTCACCGACGGCCCAGTCCACCCCGGCGATACCATCGCCGTCACCCTGCCCGACTTTCCCCACACGCCGCTGCTGCCCGTCTGACCGCGCCCTTCAATCCGGGGACACTATACTCAATTGCGTTTAAATAAGTATAGTGTCCCCGGATTAAGCGGTGACCGTTCCGGAGGGGGGCGGAACGGCGGTGCGATTACTTGGTGCCGAACAGGCGGTCGCCGGCGTCGCCAAGGCCGGGGACGATATAGCCGTGATCGTTCAGGCATTCGTCGACGGCGGCGGTATAGACCGTCACGTCCGGGTGGGCCTTGCGCAGGGTGGCGATGCCTTCCGGCGCCGAGAGCAGGGAGACGAATTTGATCGAGCTGCAGCCGGCCTGTTTCACCTTGTTGACGGCGGCGACGGCGGAATTCCCGGTCGCCAGCATGGGATCGAGCACGATCGCCATGCGCTCGTCGATATCGCGCGGCAGCTTCAGGAAATATTCGACCGCCTGCAGGGTGGCCGGATCGCGGTAGAGACCGACATGGCCGACCCGGGCCGCCGGCAGGATGTCGAGCATCCCCGACAGAAGCCCGTCACCGGCGCGCAGCACCGAGACGAGGCAGAGCTTCTTGCCGGCGAGCTGCGGCATCATGCAGGTCTTGATCGGCGTCTCGATCTCGACCAGCTCGGTCGGCACGTCGCGCAGCACCTCATAGGCGAGCAGCATGGCGATCTCGCCCAGCAGACGGCGGAACCCCAGCGTGGAGGTTTCCTTCTTCCGCATGATGGTCAGCTTGTGCTGGACCAGGGGATGATCGACGAGGATCACCCCCGGGTCGCCGGCGTATACAGTCATGACGTCCCTCGGACTCGGGTTCAGGCGCCTATTACAGCACCGTCACGAGGCCGCGGCCAGCGCGGTGCCCGTCCGCTCCTGCTTGATCCCTTCGGCCAGCAGGAAGGCGAGTTCGAGCGCCTGCGAGGCGTTGAGACGCGGGTCGCAGTGGGTGATGTAGCGGTCGCCCAGCTGCTCGTCGACGATGTCGACCGCGCCGCCGATGCATTCGGTGACATTCTGCCCGGTCATCTCGAGATGGATGCCGCCGGCATAGGTGCCTTCCGACTGATGGACGGCGAAGAAGCCCCGCGTCTCGGTCAGGATGCGGTCGAACGGCCGGGTCTTCAGGCCCGACGCCGACTTGATCGTGTTGCCATGCATCGGATCGCAGGACCAGACGACCTTGCGCCCTTCCCGCTTCACCGCGCGGGCGAGAGCCGGCAGCTTGCGCTCGACCTGATCATGGCCCATGCGGGTGATCAGGGTCAGGCGGCCGGCCTCGTTGTTCGGGTTGAGGGCGTCGATCAGGCGGATCAGCTCGTCCGGCTCCATGCCCGGGCCGACCTTGCAACCGATCGGGTTCTTGATGCCGCGCATGAATTCGACATGGGCGCCATCGAGATTGCGGGTGCGCTCGCCGATCCACAGCATGTGGGCCGAGGTGTCGTACCAGCCGCCCTGGGTCGAATCCTCGCGGGTCATCGCCTGCTCGTAACCGAGCAGCAGCGCCTCGTGGCTGGTGTAGAAATCGGTCTGGCGCAGGGCCGGCGTGGTCTCGCCGGTCACGCCACAGGCGCGCATGAAGTTCAGCGATTCCTCGATCCGCTGGGCGATGTCGCGGTACCGCTCCATGGCCGGGCCGGAGACAAAGCCCATATTCCAGCGGTTCACCTGCCCGAGTTCGGCATAGCCACCCTGGGCGAAGGCGCGGATCAGGTTCAGCGTCGCCGCCGACTGGCCATAGGCCTGCAGCAGGCGGTTGGGATCGGGCACCCGCGCCTCGGAGGTGAATTCCGGGCCGTTGATGTTGTCGCCCCGGTAGGACGGCAGCGAGACGCCGCCGATTTCCTCGGTCGGGGCCGAACGCGGCTTGGCGAACTGGCCGGCGATGCGGCCAACCTTGACCACCGGGCAGGACGCGGCATAGGTCAGCACCACGGCCATCTGCAGGATGACGCGGAACATGTCGCGGATATTGTTCGGGTGGAACTCGGCGAAGCTCTCGGCGCAGTCGCCGCCCTGGAGCAGGAAAGCCCGCCCCTCGGCCACTTCACCCAGTGCCTTCTTCAGATTCCGCGCCTCGCCCGCGAACACCAGCGGCGGATAAGAACGGAGCTTCTCCTCGACCGCCGCGATCTGCGCGGCATCGGGATACTCGGGCACCTGCTTGATCGGCAGGTTGCGCCAGCTGTCTAGGCTCCAGGGCTTACCCATCGTTATGTTCCGGGTCTTGGCTTCAATAGGGACGACACATATAGGGAGTTTGGCGGGAGAACGCCAGCGGAACGGACGCCGCGCGACAACGCGACCGTCCCGCCTCGCGCAGGGAGCCATGCGCGGACGGCACGGTTGCCACCCTGCCGCCGCTCTGGAACACTGCCCGCCGCCATGAGACAGGGAGAATCCGTGATGGACGTGCGCGCCGCCGTCGCCTTCGAGGCCGGCAAACCGCTGGAAATCGTGACCGTGCAGCTCGAGGGGCCGCAGGCCGGCGAGGTGCTGGTCGAGATCAAGGCGACCGGGGTCTGCCATACCGATGCCTACACGCTGTCGGGCGCCGACCCGGAAGGCCTGTTCCCGACCATCCTCGGCCATGAGGGC